>CAWEQJ010000011.1:0-33688 GCA_963811205.1 uncultured Thermoleophilaceae bacterium | reverse complement strand
GCACCACGAGCAGGCCGAGGGCGTGGACGAGCTGTCCGTGCGCGACAGCATCCGGGCGGTGACCTGCGGCACGGCTCCGTTCGCGCACGAGCGCGTGATCCGCAGTGCGCTCGAGGCCGGCAAGCACGTGCTCACCGAGAAGCCGTTCACGATGACGCTGCAGGAGGGCGAGGAGCTGGCCGCTCTCGCCAGGGAGCGGGAGCTGGTGCTGGCGGTGGTCCACAACTTCCAGTTCGCGCCCTCGGTGCTGCGGCTTCGGCGCTGGCTCGATCGCGGGCGGATCGGCCGGGTGCGTGCCGTCTGGGCCACACAGCTCTCGAACCCGGCGCGCCGACTGCCCACCTGGTTCGACGAGCTTCCAGGAGGGCTCTTCTACGACGAGTCGCCGCACCTGATCTACACGGCGCGGGCGCTCGCGGGCGGCGACCTCGACCCGGTGAGCGTGACCGTGCACCCGAGCACGCGCGGGCTCGAAAACACCCCGGCCCAGGTGGACGCCCAGATGCGCGCGGGCGACGTGCCGGTGTCGATCCAGATGAACTTCGAGGCGCCGGTGTCCGAGTGGCACGTGGCGGTGATGGGCGAGCGCGGCATGGGGGTGGTTGACCTGTTCCGCGACATCGCCGTGTTCATCCCGAACGACGGCGACCACCACGCGCCCCAGGTGCTGCGCACCTCGGCCTCCGCCACCTGGCACCACTGGCTCGGATATGTGCGCTCCGGGCCCCGCCACATGCTTGGAACACTGCGTTACGGGAACGACGAAGTTTTCCGCCGATTTCACGCGGCAATTGGCTCTGGAGAGCCTCCTCAGGGCATTGACGCGGACGACGCGCTGGCGGTTCTGCGCGTGCAGCATTGGATTTTGGAGGCGAGAGGCCGCATTCTGATCTGAGCACGATGCGAATCCTGTTCGTATCCCACTACGCGACTCCGCACATTGGCGGAGTGGAAACGGTGATCCGCTCGCTGCGTCGCGAGCTGCGCCGGCGCGGCCATGAGGTGCGCCACGTGGCCTCGAACGCGAGCCACCTTTCCAACGAGGCGCTCGGCTACGACGACGAGGGCGTGATCCGGGTGCGGGCACTCAACGTGCTCGAGAACCGGCTCGGCGTTCCCTACCCGATCTTCTCGCCGCGGCTCGGCCGCGTCCTCGCCCGCGAGATCGCGCAGGCGGACGTGGTGCACGCGCACGGCTTCCTCTACATGAGCTCGGTGCTCGCGCTCCTGTGGGCGCGCATGCGCCACCGCGGTCCGGGCGGCCCGGCGCTCGTGCTCACCGAGCACGTGGGCCACGTGCCGTACGAATCCGCGCTGCTCAACCGCGTGGAGAGCATGGCGATCTCGAGCGTGGGGCGGCTGGCCGTGCGCTCCGCCGACGCTGTGGTGGTGCTCAACCACAAGGTGGGCGCCGAGGTGGAGGAGCTGCGCCCGCGCGAGCCGATCCTGGTGATGCCGAACGGCGTGGACACGAAGACTTTCCGGCCGCCGCTCGACGGCGAGCGCGAGGCGCTCCGGCGCGAGCTGGGCTGGGACGACACGCCGCGCGTGCTGTTCGTGGGCCGGCTGGTGGCCAAGAAGGGCATCGAGGCGGCGCTGGCCGCCACGGCCGCGTCGGACGGCAGCTTCCGCCTCGTGGTGGCGGGCCCGGGCCCGCTCCAGCCGCAGGGCGTGCCGGGGGTTGACGTGCTCGGCCCGATCCCGTCCGAGCGCGTGGCCGAGCTGTATCGCGCGGCGGATGCCCTGCTCCTGCCTTCGCGTGGCGAGGGCTTCCCGGTGGCGGTGCAGGAGGCGATGGCCAGCGGCCTGCCGGTGGTGATGAGCGATGACCCGAGCTACGCGCCGCACCTGGACGGCGCCGGGCTGGGCGTGCGCTTCGTGCCGCAGGCGCCGGCGATGATCGCCCGTGAGCTTCAGTCGCTCGTGTCGGACCCTGAGGCGTGGGCCGCGGCGGGGGAGGCGGTGCGCAACCACGCGCGCCACGCGTTCGCGTGGGACACGGCGGCCCAGCGCCACGAGCTGCTGTACGAGGAGCTGCTGGCCGGCCGCGCCTTTGTGCGCTCGCGCGAGGAGCAGGCCGCCGGCGCGGCTGCGGGAGCCGCCTCGGCGAACGGGGCTCAGGCCACCACGGCCAGTGACCGCGGCGCGATGCCGTAGTCCACGCGCTCGAAGTTCCCCAGGAAGTCGCCGTCGGCCTCGAGCGGGAACGGGCGCCCGTCGGCGCTCGTCACGCTGAACCGCTCCACGGGATCGAAGCCCGTGACCTGGCGGTGTCCCGTCACGCTGCGTGCGCGACCCGTGAAGATGCGCGGGATCAGCGTGGGCATCTCGAGCAGTGTCGCGCGGCGCAGGACGGTGAGGCCCAGCTTTCCGGTGTCGAGACCGGCGCCCTCGCAGACGCGGATCGGACGGTTGCCGAAGTAGGTGAACGGGTCCGAGTTCTGCACGATCACCGTGACGGCGTCCACCGTCTTGCCCTCCACCTCGACATGCACGCGCGGCGGCCGGACCAGGTAGGTCTTGTTGAAGCTCGCGATCGCCGCCCAGGTGAAGTAGTACTCGCCGAAGCGCGCCTTGCGGTAGGGGTGCGCGTCCACGCGCTCGACCACGCTCGCGTCCAGTCCGACACCCGACGCGAACACGAAGTGGCGGCCGTTGACGAGGCCGGTGTCCACGCGCCGGGGGCGGAAGTCGTCCGCCATCAGCAGCAGGTGCTCGGTGGCGTCCACCACGTCGCCCGGGATGCCGAGCGTGCGGCCGAACACGTTGGTGGCGCCGCCCGGCAGGCAGGTGAGCGGGGTGTCGGTGCCGGCCAGGCCGTTGGCCACCTCGTTCACGGTGCCGTCGCCGCCAAAGGCCACCACCACGTCGTAGCCCGCCTCGGCGGCCTCGTGACAGAGCTCGGTGGCGTGGCCCTGCGCCTTGGTGTCGATCGCCTCCACGTCGTAGCGGCCCTGGAGCGCGTAGATCACCAGGTTCTTGAGGCGGTCCGACACCGTGGTGGCGTACGGGTTGACGATCACGAGCATGCGCTTCTTCGCCCGGCGGTCGGGCAGGATGCGCTCGGCCAGCTCCTCGGCGCGCTGGAGCGCGCTTTCGGTTGCAGCGGTCACGCGGCCGCCTCGAAGTGCACCACGCCGTTCTCCTCCACCTCGCGCACGCGGCCGTCGTTCAACAGGATGTCCATGTGTCCGAGCACCTCTGACAGCGTGAGATACGCCTGAGTGACCGCGACGTTTCCCCACATGGCCTGAGCCAGCTCGTACGCGGTGCGCGGCCGCTCGCCCACGAGGCCGTGCAACTTCTCCGCGCGGCGCTCGTGGAGGGCGAAGCGCTGGTCGATCAGATCGCGGTGCTCGCCGAAGGCGTCGCCGTGCCCCGGCAGCACCAGCTCCACGTCCATCTCGCGCGTCTTGCGCAGCGACTCCAGATAGATCACGAGCGACTGCGGGCGCTCGTTCTGGCCGGGCAGGCGTGAGATCAGCGGGTTGGACGAGATGTGCTTGAGCAGGTGGTCGGCGGCGAGCAGAGTCTTCCGCTCCGGGTCGAGGAAGATCGTGTCCGTGGGGCTGTGGCCGGGGCGATGGCTCACCTGGAGCTTGCGATCGCGCAGCTCGATCGTCTCGCCGTCGCGCAGCACGCGGGACACGTGCGCCTTCGCACCCCAGGCCCGGAACGCCGCGCTCACCGCCTTGAGCGCGTCCACCACGTCGCCCGGGATGCCGTGGCGGCGCATGATCGCGTCGGAGAACTCGTCGTCGGCGCTCGCCTCCTGGCTGTAGTTCTCCACGAACGGCACGGCCACGTCGATCGCCGCCACGTCCGCACTGGAGCGCGCCGCCACGATGCCCACTAGGCCGAGGTGGTCGATGTGCTGATGGGTGAGGATCACGAGGCCGATGTCCTCGATCCGGTGGCCGTGCGCCTCCACCTGGCGCTGCAGCTCGTCGAGCGAGCTGCCCGAGTTGGGCCCGGCGTCCACGAGCGTCAGCGGCTCGTCCTCGATCAGGTAGACGTTCACGCGCCCCACCGCGAACGGCGTGGGGATCGCGAGCCGGTGGATCCCCGCGGCGGCGGCGGGAGCGAAGGGGTCCGCTGTCACGTGCGTGACCCTACTGCCGGGGGTTGGCGCACGGTGTGAGCGTGCCGCGCGCTGGGTAGGGAAAAGGCCATGTCAACTGCCCGAGTTTCTCGGTCAGCGGGCACAGCCACGAAGAGGGAATCAGGCCGTCGGGGGCGCCATTTTCGGCCTGGTAAAGCGGATTCTGGGCCTCAGGTGAGGATCAAGGATCGCGATGCATGCTGGACCGTCACCGCCATAGACCCTCTGGCTGTTCCCCTGTCCGCGTTCGCCGCGCGCTTCAAAGCGGTTACACCAAACCGGCTAACTTCGCTGTCGGCGCTCGTCGCGCTTGGCGCGGCCGCGCTGTTCGCCACGGAGCATCTGGTGCTCGGCGCGCTCGTCTACCAGCTCAGCTTCCTCGTGGACTGCATGGACGGAAAGGTGGCGTCGATGCGCGGGACGAAGTCGAGCTGGGGCGGCTTCTTCGACGTGGCGGGAGACACCGTGCGCTTCGTCGTCTGCTTCGTCGCGCTCGCGCTCGTGAGCCTGCACGGGCACTTCGACGCCCTTCACCTCTTGCCGGCGCTGCTCTACCCGTGCGCGCGCTTCGGCCTGCTCGGCATGGCTGAGGCGCGGCCAGAGGGCGGCGGTCGCGGGGGAATGCTGGTGGCGCCGCTGCCGCTCGAGGTGCTGAGGCTGGCGCCGCGCCGTGCCACCAAGCCCGGCACCACCGTCGACGCCGAGGCCGTGGCCCTCACGCTCGGACCGCTCAGCGGCCTCACACTCGAAGGCTTCGCGCTCGCGGCGGCCCTGCACCTGCTGCACGCCACGGTGCTCTTCGCGGGCTCGGTCCGCGCGGCGGGCCGCGAACGGCAGGGGAGAAATGCCGCGGGGGTATGACCCGGGTCCTGTACGTCAACCACACGGCCCGCGTTAGCGGCGCCGAGCGGACCCTGCTCGACCTGTTGCGGGCGCTGCCGGCGGACGTGACGCCCGCGGTGGCGTCGCCCGAGGGGCGTCTGGGTGACGAGGTGCGGGCGCTCGGCGTCGAGCACCTGCCGTTGCCGGAGTGCGACGTGAGCCTGAAGCTAGAGCCGCGAGCGACCTCGCGCGCGCTGGTGCAACTGCTGCGCGCGGGCAGTGAGGCGGGCAGGGCGGCCCGGCGCGTGGGCGCGCGCTTCGTGCACGCCTTCTCGATTCGCTCCGGCCTCGGCTGCGGCCTGGCCTCGGACGCGCCACTCGTGGTGCACGCGCACGACGCGCTCGGATCGGGTCCCGCGTCGCGCGGCGTGGCCGAGGTGATCAGCCGCCGCTCGCGCCTGATCCTCGCTGCGTCTCCCTTCGTTGCCGACCGCCTGCCGCGCGGCAAGTGGCGCGCGCCGGTGACGGTGGTGGACAACCCGGTGGACCTCGACAGCTTCGACCCGGTGCGCGCGTCCGCCACCGCCGTGCGCGAGGAGCTCGGCATCTCGCCCGACGCTCACGTGATCACGGTGGTGGGGCAGATCACGCCGTGGAAGGGGCAGGACGCGGCCCTGCGCGTGCTGGCCGGGCTGCTCGAGCGCGCGCTCGACGCGCACCTGCTCGTGGTGGGCGCCGCCGTGTTCACGAGCAGGCTCACTCGGCACGACAACCTCGCCTACCACGACTCCCTGATGGAGCTTCAGCAGACGCTGCGGCTGGCCGGCCGCGCGCACTTCCTGGGCGAGCGCGAAGACGTGCCGTCCGTGCTCGCGGGCAGCGACCTGACGCTCGTGCCGTCCTGGGAGGAGCCGTTCGGGCGCATCGTGGTCGAGTCGATGGCGATGGGCGTGCCGGTGCTCGCCACCACGCGCGGCGGGCCGGCCCTGATCCTGCGCGACGGCGGTGGGCTCACACTGCCGCCGGACGACCCCGGCGCCTGGGTGGAGGCCGCCGAGAGGCTGCTGCTCGACCCCGCCGAGCGGGCCTCGATGGGCGAGCGCGGGGCCCTGCTGGCGCGCAGCCGCTTCCGGCTCGACCGCTGGATCGAGCGTGTCACCGCCGCCTACTCCGAGGTGGTCGCGTGACCAGCGTCGCCGTGCTCGTGCCCACCTGGCGCCGCCCGGCGGACCTGGCGCGCTGTCTCCACACGCTGCGGCTCCAGCGCCGCGGGCCGGACCGCGTGCTCGTGGTGCGCCGGCCCGAGGACGAGGACAGCGGGAGGGTGCTGGCCGCCCAGGCCGAGCTGCCGCTGCACGAGGTGCTGGTGGATGAGCCGGGCCAGGTGGCGGCGCTCAACGCGGGGCTCGACGCCGTGACCGAGGACCTGGTGGCGATCACCGACGACGATGCCGCGCCGCGGCCGGACTGGCTCGAGCAGATCGAGAGCTGGTTCGTGCGCGACCGCCGGCTCGGCGCGCTCGGCGGGCGCGACTGGGTCTACCACGGGCGCGACCTTCAGGATGGCGCGGAGCCCGAGGTGGGCCGCGTGGCCTGGTACGGGCGCTTCCTGAGCTTCCACCACCTCGGCACCGGCCCCCCGCGCGAGGTGGATTTCCTCAAGGGCGCGAACATGAGCTTCCGGCGCGAGGCGATCGAGAGGCTTCGCTTCGATGGCCGCCTGCGCGGCAACGGCGCCGAGTACCTGAACGACTGGGCCTTCACGCTCGCGGTCAAACGTGAGGGATGGAAAGTGGTCTACGACCCGGCCGTGGCGATCGACCACTACGAGGGTGCGCGCGAGAACGGCGCCGCCCGCAGCGTTGGCGGCGTGGCGCGCGCCGCAGACCAGCGCCGGGTGGCCCGGCAGCGCGCCTTCAACGAGACCTACATCGCCGTCCGTTACCTGCCGGCGCGGCGCGCGCTCGCGCACGTGCTGTTCGCCGTGACCATGGGATCGAGCGTGGCACCCGGGCCGGGACTCGCGCTCGCCCGCGCGGGCGCGCTGGGCGGCCCGCGCGCGGCGGCGGCCGAGATGGGCGGCACCCTGAGGGCACGGCTCGCAGGCGCGCTCGCCGGCCTGCGTGCCCGGCTGGGGAGGACCTGATGCGCCCGCCCGGACGCATCCCCGGGATCCGGCGGATCCCGGCGCGCGTGTGCGGCATCGAGCCGCGCACGGTGCTGTTCGACTCCTGGCGCGGCAAGTACGCGGACAACCCGCGTGCGGTGTCGGAAGAGCTGCACCGGCGTGACCAGTCGTTCCGGCAGATCTGGGTGCTCGACCAGCCGGATCCGCTGCTGCCGGACCACGTGGAGCCGGTGGCGCCATGCTCTTGGGAGCATCTCGCGTGGATGGGTAAAGCCCAGTACGTGGTGTCGAACGGCGGCATGCCCATCTACTTCCGGAAGAAGCCCGGCCAGTTCTACCTGCAGACGTGGCATGGGTCGCCGCTGAAGAAGTTCGCCTACGACATCGAGCGCCCGCAGTGGGCGCGCGCCAAGCGCTACCTGCGGCACTTCTCGCACGACGTGTCGAGCTGGGACCTGCTGCTGTCACAGAGCCAGTTCGCGAGCGACGTGCTGCGGCGAGCGTTCCGCTACCAGGGACCGATCCTCGACTCCGGCTATCCGCGCAACGATCCGCTGCTGTCGCCCGACTCCGACCGCGTGCGGGCGGAGACGCGCAAGCGGCTCGGGCTCGAGGACGGCGTGCGCGCGATCCTGTACGCGCCCACCTGGCGCGACAGCTTCACCTTCAACATGGACCTCGACCTCGGCACGCTCGCCGACGAGCTGGGGCCGGGCACCGTGTTCCTTCTGCGGGGGCACAACCATGTGGCGAAGACCGTGGCCGCGCAATCGCACCCGCGCGTGTGGAATGTCTCGAGCATTCCGGATCCGCGGGAGCTGCTGCTGGCGGCCGACGCGATGATCTCCGACTACTCGTCGATCATCTTCGACTTCGCGATCACCCGCCGCCCGATCCTGCTCTTCACCCACGACATCGAGCACTACCGCGACGAGCTGCGCGGCCTCTGCATCGACCTCGAGCAGGAGGCGCCCGGACCCATGCTGCGGACGACGTCCGAGCTGATGGACGCGCTGAAGGGGCTCGACAACGGGCTCGCAGAGACGCACCGCGAGGCGCAGGAACGCTTCGTGGAGCGCTACACGGAGTTCGACGACGGGCGCGCCGCCGCGAGGACAGTCGAGACCGTCTTCGGAGTCTGAGCGCCGTGGCGCTCGCCTACGTCGTCCTCGCCCACAAGCTGCCACACCAGGTGGCGCGCCTGCTCGGGCGCCTCGACCATCCCGACGACCTCGCGCTGGTGCACGTGGACGCCAAGAAGGACATCGCGCCGTTCGGGCGTGCCCTCGAGCCGTTTCTCGCCAGCGGGGGCACGCAGTTCGCCGATCGGCGCGTGCGCTGCCACTGGGGCGGGCCGGGCCACCTCACGGCCACGCTGGCGGCGGCAGCGAAGGCGCTCGAATCCGGGCACGAGTTCAGTCACCTCGTTCTGCTCACCGGTCAGGACTATCCGATCAAGCCACGCGACGAGATCCGCGCCTTCCTCGCCGCCCACGACGGGGAGTCCTTCATCTCCTGGTCACTCGGCGAAGGGCGCGAGGTGCCCGACTCAGAGCGGGCCGGCAATGAGCGCTGGCACTGGCATGGCCGGCTCGACCGGCTGGTGAAGCGCTACTTCAAGCTGCCGCGCCGCAAGCGGCCGCTGTCGGTGCCCAACCGGCTGATGCCATGGGTACCCACGCGCTCGCTGCCCGACGGGCTCGTGCCCGCGCAGGGGCTCGCCTACTGGTGCCTGTCGCGCGAGGCGGTGGCCTACAGCGTCGACTACGCGCGCAGGCGCCCGGACGTGGTGCGCTTCTTCGGGCCGGTGCTGGCGTCCGACGAGAACTACTTCCAGATGGTGCTGCTCGCGTCGCAGCTCGCCAGCGGGCTCGTGAACGAGGACCTGCGCTACCTGGAGTGGGACGAGTGGCATCCGCGCCCGCTGACGATGGGCGACCTGCCGGCGCTGCTCGGCTCGCCCAAGCTGTTCGCGCGCAAGTTCGACATCGAAGCCCACGGGGAAGTGATGGACGCACTCGACCTGCACACTGCGGACTCCACCCGAAGGGTGGAAGCGCGCTGATCCTTTCGGGGGTCACGGTCGGCGACGGCGCCGTGGTGGCGGCCGGCGCGCTGGTGACGAAGGATGTGCGCCCCTACGCGATCGTCGGCGGCAACCCGGCGCGCGAGCTCAGGCGCCGCTTCGACGACGCGCGTGTGGATGCCCTGCTCGCCGCCCGCTGGTGGGAGTGGCCGGAGGAGGAGCTCGTGTCGATCGTCGACATCCTCAGCAGCGAGAACGTCGACGAGCTGATCGCCTACGCCGAGCGGCGCGAGGAGGCCGGGGCGGCAAGCTCGCGCTCCGGGGCGGCCGAGCCCGCCGGCCAGCGCCGGTAGGCGAGCGTGTCGTAGCGCTTGATGGCGAGCCGGTAGCCGCTGTCGGTGAGGTGGCGCATCGCGGCCTCGTGGTCGGCGGGGGAGAGGTGGTCGTGCTCGAAGTGCACGATCGCCGGCTGCCAGCGCTCGAGGTCGATCATCCGCACGATCTCGGCGTCGTAGCCCTCCGCGTCGATCTGGAACACGTCGACGCGGCTCACCTCGGCCCCGGCCAGCAGATCCTCGAGGCTCAGCGTCTGCACTTCGTCGGCCACGATCAGCTCGCGCAGCCGTGGATAGGCGAACTCGTGCCTGAGGATCGTCTCCACGTCGAACGAGGCGAGCTGAGGCACCCACGGCGGCGCGCCTGGGTCCTCCCCCACGCGGTAGAAGGCGCGCGTGCCGCTTTCGTGCGCGAGCGCGACGTTGCGCAGGCTCACCCGCTCGTTGCCCGCGTACGTGCGTTCCAGCGCCTCGAAGTGGCGGCGCTGCGGCTCGGCGAGGATGCCGCGCCAGCCGTGCTCCACCACGAGGTCGTGGATCGGGTCATTGGTCTGGCCGTCGAAGGCCCCCACCTGGACGAAGAAGAGCTCGCGGCCCGCGGCGAGCATGTGCTCGGCGGCCACCTGCTCGAGCGTGGGCTGGAGCTCCAGCTCGGGCCGTTCGAGCAGCAGGCGCGGCTTGCGCTCGAGCGACACGCGAAGCGGCCGCGCAGCGGCGCGGAGCGCTCTCACGAGCAGGCCCCGCGCCACTCCGTGCGCGTATTTGAGGAGCCGTCGCGAGCGGCTCATGTGCGAACCGCCCGGCTAGACGCCGACCGGCGTGCGGTGGCGGTCGCCGTTGCGGGCGCCCATGCCGTCGTCGTAGCCGTCGTGCTCACGGCGTCCACCGGCGAGACCGGCGATGCCGATGCCCAGCACGAGCCCGAACAGCGCGCCGAAGAGCACGTTGCGGCCGGTCTGCGGCGCACTCGCGGTGTCGGTGGGCGACGCCGTCTCCGCAACCGCGGGCGACCCGCTGCCCACGCGGGCGAGCGCCGTCTCGGCCGCGATCTGGCTGCGGAGCTGGTCCGCGGCGGCCGCCGACTTGGAACCGAACGAGTTGCGCGTGGTGGTGACCCTGCGTGCGCTTGCCAGCTGCGCGTGGAGCGACTTGAGCACGCCCAGGGCGCGGCCGCGCTGCTCGGCGCGGGCGCGGTCGACATACACATTCACGTACGTGTTGGCGAGCTGTGCAGCCTCGGCGGCGGTGGGCCGGCTGGCCTTCACCTCCACGATCTGCGAGCTCTGGACCGAGCTCACCTTCACGCTGCTGCGCACCTGCGACGCGCTCATGTTGAGCTTGCCGGCGGTGGCGCGGGCGACGTCGTCCGCGGACACGAGGCCCGCGTTCGTGGACGGCACCAGCTGGCTGCTCTGGTCGCCCGCGGAGAACCCGGAAGCGACCACCTGCATGTCCGGGCGCGGCTGGCCGAACACGAGCGACGCGGTGGCCACCTTGTGGCTCGCCTGCGCGTTCGAGAACGCGGCAGCCAGGCCGGCGGCGATCAGTGTGATGACAACGACAATGAGGGACCTGCGCAGCAGAATCACGCGGCAACCCACCTTCTAGCGGTTCGAATCTCCTCGCTGGCCATCGCCGAGCCGAGGACGTACCAGAAGACCACTCCCGTGATCCCGTAAAGCATGTCTCCGAAAAACATCATCGTGAAAAGGAATCCAAGTAAGGCCAATCGGAGGGCGGCGGCGGGGTCTCGCCTCCATCGCAGCACTCCCCGCACGGCCGATCGCGTGCTGTAGATGAGCGCTCCAAGTACGAGTACGGACCCGACGAGCCCCAGCTGGTAGATCAGGGCGAGATAGCCGTTGTCCGACGCACGGATCGCGTCATTCGACGAAGGACTCAGTCTTGAGGACTCCCCAGCGGAGCCGAGTCCGAAACCGCCCGGACGCTTGGCCGCCAGAGGGATCACGGTCTGCGGGCGGCTGATACGCGCCTTGGCGGAGGTGTCGCCGCCGGTGGAGCCGAGCGTGTTGGCGCGGTTGAGCACGGCGCCCACCGTGGGGCTGCTGGCAGCCAGGGCGAGCACGATGCCCACCACGGCCGCGGTGGCGCCGAGCACGCGCCCGCTGGCGCGCCCCCGCGAGGCGAGGGCGAGCACGATCAGGCCGATCACCACCGCCACCCAGGCCGCGCGCACGAACGACAGCGCGAGCGCCACGAGCACGATGCCGAGGCCGATCGCCGTGAAGATCGAGAAGCGCTTGGAGGCGAGGAAGCAGAGCACCGCCACACCGGCCATGGCACCGAAGGTGCCGGGCGAGTTGAGCGTGCTCCAAACCCGGATGTGACCGAGCAGCGGCGAGCCGGTGGTGGTGAAGTTCACGCTCTGGAGCCACACCTCGTCCCAGCGCGGGAGCGGACCGAAGTACTGGATCACCGCGTACACGGCAAGCAGCGGAGCGAGCGCGATCAGCGTGGTACGGATCGAGAAGCTGCTGCCGGGGCGGCCGGAGATCAGAGAGCCGCCGGCCGCTTCGCGGTAGCCGAGCACGAGCGCGCCCACGGCGCTGCCGTACGCGAACAGGCTGAAGATCATCGAGGAGGGCTGGTGCAGGCCGGCGGGCACGCCGAGCACGTAGCCGCCGAGGGCCACGGCCATGACGGTGAGCGCGCGCCGGCTGACACCGCCGGCGGCCAGCTCGAGCGCCACGCACCCGGCGGTGGCCAGGAACGGCGCGAGCGCCAGCGGGTCAGCGCTGAGGTAGCCGCTCTCGAGGCCGAACACCCGGCGGATGAACGGCGCGGCCAGCCAGAACGTCCACAGCAGGGTCATGCCGGCCGAGCGCGAGCGGGCGTAGGTTCCCGCGATCAGCAGGCAGATGCACAGGGTTGCGGCGGCCTGCAGCGAGAGCAGCGTGAGGTACGCCACGCAGGCGCTCAGGGCGATGCCCAGAGCCAGCGCCGAAAGCGTGGAGAGCCCCTGTCGCGGGTTCCAGCTCTGAGCTGGCCCGCCTCTTGTGGTGACTGTGGCCATCGATGTCCTCGTCGAGGTCGTGTCTAGAACGCGGAAAGCCGGCCTCGGACGCGTGTGACGATGTCCACGAGGTCGGCATGTCGAGGCACGAGTAGTTCGCGCGGCTTCAGTCCCGATACCCGTGTGAGGCTCACGGAAACCAGCACGGCGGACAGGAGATAGGCGATCAGGCTGGCGTACGCGGCCCCGATCGCCCCCAGCGGGGGTACCAGCGCAAACAGCGCCACGACCGTCACCGCGGCGGCCGAAAGCTGCGCGCGCGAGGCGAGCGCGGGGCGGCCCGATGCGAGCAGGCCGGCGCTCAGCACCATCGCCACGCCGTTGGGAATGGTGGCGAGGAAGAGCACCTGCGTCATCCGCACCGACGGGCCGAAGCCCGCCCCGAACACGGGCGGCAGCACCAGCGGGGCGAGCAGGATGCCGATCAGGCAGAGCGGCACGGCCACGAGCAGCGTCGCGCGGCTGGCACGGGCCACCAGCGCGGGGTCCTCCCGGTCGGTGGAGGCGGAGAAGATCACGTCGCGCACGGCGAGCAGGCCGAGCAGCGGCACCTCCGCCACCGACACCGCCACCGCGTAGTAGCCGAGTTCCTTGGGCCCGGCGAGCGGTGTGAGCAGCACCTGGTCGAGCCTCATCACGAGCACGCCGCCGACGGTGCCCACCCAGGTGGTGAGCCCGTAGCGCATCACGAAGCGCGTGATCGCCGACGGCGGCTCGCGCTCGTCCGCCTTCTCGCTCTCCCGCGCCCAGAGGATCGGCAGGAGCAGGAGGGTGGCGAGCACGGCCGTGCCGTGCGTGAACCAGGCCGCCGCCGCGACGGTGAGCGTGCCGGCCAGCGCCACGCCGGCGATCAGCAGGAGGCGCGAGATCACCGAGAACCAGCGCTCGCGAGTCATCAGCTCGTAGCGGCCGCGCGCCTGCGCCACGTAGCGGAGCATCCCCACCGACATCTGCAACGGCAGCAGCAGCGTGAGGACGATGAACAGCGTCTGCTGGTGGGGGTACTTCTTGAGCAGGATCGGCGTGAGCGCGATCAGCCCGCCGGCGCAGGCCAGGCCGATGAGCGCGCCGAGGACGAGCCCGAGCCGGTTGGCGCGCGCCGTGGTGACACGCCCCTTGGCGACCACATAGGTGAGCGCCTGGGGGACGCCGAGATTGAGCACGAAGGTGGACAGCGCGATCGGGTTGAGCACAGCGGCGAGCGCGCCGCGCCCGGCAGGGCCGAGCGATCTCGCGAGGATCGGACCGGTGAGCACCGCCGATGCGGGAATGGCGAGATTGGACACCGCGAGGCGCACGACGGCGCCCGCGGTGGACATCTGGCGGCCGCGGGACCGCTGTCTTTCTGCGATTGGCACCTCGTGGAGGCATTCCCAAACAGGGCGCGCGCGAACCGCCAACACCCCACCGATGAGTGAGTTAAGGCCTGCGCCTTCCAGGCGACTAACGAGAGTGGGTGCGTGCCAAAGCTCTACAAATCTCCCTGCTAATCGTGATCTTTGTGACGGTTGGCTCGAACTTCTTCGGCCCCGCGGATGCCGCCGCTGCGCGGCATCGCTCGCCCAGCGTCACAGTCAGCGAGCGGGTGGTGAGCGTGCGCTCCAAGGTCCCCGCGAAGGTGAAGAACCGCCGCCGCGTCGTGTTCCTCGACTCGCGCTCGCACCGGGTCCACCGGCGGCTGCTCACGCACGGCTACAGGCGGGTGCAGCGCTTCACCGTCAGCTCCCCGGTCACGCTGGTGCGCCTCCGCAAGCACGCGCTTCGCCGCCGCGACGGCCGCTGGCTGCGCGCCCGGACGGTGAGGGTGGCCACCCGCCAGCCGGCGCTCAGCACGCCCGTGAGCCCGGTGGGCCCGGCCGCCGCGGCCGTGCCGCCCGCGGCGCAGAACGTGGCTCCGCCGCCGGTGGCCACGCCCGTGCCCAAGAACCCCACGCCTGCTCCCAACCCCAGCCAGCCGCTCCCGGCCGCGCCGGTGGAGTCCTCGCTGCCGCTCGCGGCGCCGGCCAGCGCCAGCGAGTTCGTGGACTCGGTGGGAGTGAACGTCCACATGAGCTACTTCAGCACCCCCTACAACGACTGGCAGCAGGTGCGCGACAAGCTCGTGGAGCTCGGCGTGCACCACGTGCGCGACGCTGGCTGCGTGGGCTGCACCGCCCAGCGCCAGCGCCTGCTGTCGCTCGCCGCCAGCGGGATCGGCGTGGACTTCATGATGGGCAGGCCGGGCGGCACCACGGGCTCGCTGCCGGACCTCGTGAGCATGCTGTCCGGCCCGATGCGTTCCGCCGTCGACGCGGTGGAGGGGCCCAACGAGTACGACCAGTCCGGGGACCCCGACTGGGCCACCAACCTGCGCGCCTACCAGCAGCAGCTCTACGGGTTGATGAAGAGCACGGCCAACCTCGCCACCGTGCCGGTGATCGGGCCGTCGCTCGTCAGGAGCACGTCGTTCGCCACCCTGGGAGACCTGTCCAGCTCGATCGACTGGGGCAACATGCATCCGTACGCGGGCGGCCAGGTGCCGGCCATCAACCTCTCGTTCAACGCCACCTCGGAGGGTGCCGTGGCGGCGTCAAAGCGCTCCGTGGCCACGGAGGCCGGCTACCACAACGCCCTCAGCGCCATGAGCGGCCAGCCGCCTGTGTCCGAGGAGGCCGGGGGCGCCTACATCCCGCGCCTCGTGCTCGACATGTTCCAGGCCGGCGTGCCGCGCACCTACATCTACGAGCTGCTCGACGAGAAGCCGGACGCCGCCGCCACCAACCCCGAGAGCAGCTTCGGCCTGCTGCGCAACGACTTCAGCGAGAAGCCGGCCTTCCGCGACCTCGCCGCGCTGCTCCACCTCGCCGCGCCCGTCGCGAGCTTCGACGCCACCGGGCTGCACCTCACGGTGGACGGCTCCTCCGACACGCGCCACCTCCTGCTGCAGACCGGCCCACGCTCCTACGCGCTCGTGCTCTGGCGCGACGTGAAGGTGTGGGACCAGTCCGCGCGGCAGCCGATCGACGTGGCGCCGACCGACGCGCAGGTGGCGTTCGGGCCGGAGGTCACGCACGCCGAGCTGAGCTATCTCGACCGGGCGGATTCGCCCGAGGCGCTGAGCGGTACCACCCCGGAGGTAGCCCTGATGGGTATGCCTGCCGTTATCACGCTCCAGACCTAGCCCAACCGGGTTCAGCTGCCGGTGGGCGTGGGTATCGGTTTGGCCGTGGGCCTAGCGACGATCACCAAGCGTCCGAAGCACCTGATCGCCATCGCCGCAGGGGTTCCGATCGCCGCGCTTGTGCTCGCGATCGTGCTCCTCATCGTGCTGAGCGGCGGCAAGTCCGGACCGCCGCGCGCCGCCGCCGTGCCGGCCCAGAACGTGGTCGGCTCGATCGGCGTGAACGTGCACCTCTCGTACCTCAATACGACGTACAAGAACTTCCCGGTGATCGCGGCGAGGCTCGAGGCGCTCGGCGTGCACAACATCCGCGACGGCGCTTGCGCCGGCTGCGTGCAGGAGAACCAGCGCCTGCGTAAGCTCGGGCAGGCCGGATTCGGCATCGACCTGATCATGGGCGACCCGAAGGGCACCACCGGCAAGCTGCCGCAGCTCGTGTCGCTGGCGCACCAGTTCGCGCCCTTCCTGACGAGCGTCGAGGGCCCGAACGAGTACGACAACCAGGGCGACCGTCAGTGGGCCGCGCACCTGCGCAGCTACCAGCAGCAGCTGTACAAGGCCGTGCGGGACGACGACAAGCTGCGCGGCGTGAAGGTGGTCGGCCCGTCGTTCGTCGAGCCGGACAGCTTCCGCCAGGTGGGCGACCTCACGAAGAGCATGGACGCCGCCAACCTGCACCCGTATCCGCCTAACGGTGCGCCGCCCGCCAGCAACATCGACCGCGAGCTGCGCCGCGCCGCCGCGTTCGCGCCGCGCAAGCCGGCGTTCGCCACAGAGACGGGCTACCGCACCGGCGGGCCGCCACAGCCGGGCAACAAGCCAGTGAGCTCTGACGTGGCCGCCGCCTACCTCACCACGCTCGTGCTCGAGTACTACCGGGCGGGCATCCCGCGCTCATACCTGTACGAGCTGGCGGACGAGCGGCACGACCCGCGCAACAGGGACCCGCAGCAGCACTTCGGCCTGCTGCACGCCAACCTCAAGCCGAAGCCGGCGTACCACGCCCTCCACAACCTGATCTCGCTGCTCTCGGCCGGTGGTCCTGCCCGCGGGCAGATGGACGACCCGAGCGCGGCCGCCACCACGCTCGACGGCGCGCCGATCCACACGCTCACGATGCAGCGCGGGGACGGCTCGCAGGTGCTCGCGATCTGGCTCACCTCGCCGGACGGCAAGGTGCACCCGGTCGAGCTCACGCTGGACGAAGGCGCCCCGGTGCAGGTCTACCGTCCGGCGCTCAGCCGGCGTGCGCAGGCCGACCTTCCCTCGAGCACCGACGCCAAGATCAAGCTCGGCCGCGAGCCGGTGCTGGTGGTGATCCCGCCGAGCGCGTGAGCGCGCTGCCTGACAGGTTGGCCGGCCGCGCTCCGAAGGAGATCGTGACAAAGGGACTGCGGGTGGCGCGGGCGATCGCGTTCCTCCGGGCCAGGGGCGTCGAGCACGGCTCCCTGCCGTACCTCCGTGGCATGCTCCCGCTCGTGACCAACGGTGGCCGCATGGTGGTGGGGGACGACTTCCACATGGACGGCCTCCAGTTCCGCAGCCACCTGAGCACCGGCCGCGACGGCGTGCTCGAGATCGGCGACCGCGTGTTCGTGAACCGCGGCGTGGCGATCCACGCCTCCGAGCGCGTGACGATCGGCGACAACGCGTTCATCGGCGACCTCTCGGCGATCTACGACTCGAACTTCCACGAGCTCGAGCCGGGCAGCGGCGTGAAGGTCGCCCAGGTGCGGATCGGGCGCAACGTCTGGATCGGCCGCGCGGCGATCGTGTTGCCGGGCGTGACGATCGGCGACCACAGCGTGGTGGCCGCGGGCGCCGTGGTCACCCGCGACGTGCCGGCGGGCCAGCTCGTGGGCGGCAATCCGGCCAAGCCGCTCAGGGAGCTGGACACCGAAGAGGCCTACGAGCGCGTCTGAGAGGCTGGTGGGCGCCGTGACCTTCCGACGCGTGCTGCCGGCTGTTCTCCTGACGGCGGCGCTCGTGCTTGCCTGCGCGGCGCCGGCCGGCGCCAAGCCGCAGCTACCGAGGCGCGCCACGAGCTTCCTCGACTCGGTGGGCGTGAACGTCCACATGAGCTACTTCGACACCGCGTACCGCCACTGGGAGAGGGTGCGCGCCAAGCTGGTGGAGCTGGGCGTGCGGCACGTCCGCGACGGCGCCTGCCCCGGCTGCGCCGAGCAGCGCCAGCGGCTCCAGGCGCTCGCGGCCGCGGGCATCCGCACCGACTACATCATGGGCCGCCCGGGCGACTCCCCTTCGATCCGCAAGCTCGTGGCCATGGTGGCCGGGCCCATGCGCTCCACCGTCGATGCGCTGGAGGGCCCGAACGAGTTCGACCGCGGCAGCCCGCACGCGTGGGTCAGGCGGCTGCGGCGCTACCAGCACCGCCTCTACCGCGCCGTGCGGAGCGCGCCCAGCCTGGCGGGCGTGCCGGTGTTCGGCCCGACGCTCGTGTTCGGCGGCGACTTCCGCAGGCTCGGCAGCCTTGCGCGCTACACGGACTTCGGAAACGTCCACCCGTACTCGGGCGGGAAGGTGCCCGCCGCCAACCTCGGCTTCAACCGCCGCAAGGAGAAGCTGGTGGCGCCGCGGCGGCCCCTGGTGGCCAGCGAGGCTGGCTTTCACAACGCCAGGTACTCGCGCGACGGCAACCGGCCCGTGTCCGAGCGGGCGCAGGCCGAGTACGTGCCGCGCCTGTTCCTCGACTTCTTCCGCTCCGGCGTCAGCCGCACCTACGTCTACGAGCTGCTCGACGAGAACGCCAACCCGTCGCGCTCGAACGCGCAGAAGCACTACGGCCTCCTCCGCCACAACTTCAGCGAGAAGCCGGCCTTCCGCACGCTCAAGGCGCTGCTGCATTCGCTCGGGCCGCCAAGCTCGCCGGCGTTCCCGCTCGTGCCGCTCGACTACGGGTTCGCCCCGGGTGCGCCGCGGGACCTCCGGCAGCTGCTCCTGCAGACCGGGCCGCGCACCTACTCCCTCGTGCTCTGGCGCAACGTGTCCGTGTGGAACACCGATGCGCTCCGCACGAGGCGGGTGAGGCCCAGGACGGTGAAGGTGAAGCTCGGCGGCGGCGCGCACGCCGCGGCCGTGCGGGACCTGCGCCGCCACAAGCCCGTGCCGGCGTCCGGCGCCGGCGTGAAGCTGCGGCTCACCGGCATGCCCAAGGTCGTCGCGATCACGCTTTGATCACACGACCGGCCGCGCGCTGAATAGCATCGCGCCGATCGCGCCCAGGTCGATCTTCATAGCTCACGCGTCGGTGATGCTCACCGACCACCTGCCGCACGGCGACGGGCTGGCGGCGTTCAACTTCATCTCGCGCCTCGCCGCGTGCGGGCACCGCCTCAACGTGGTGGCGGAGAACGTGGAGCTGAGCGAGCCGCTGCCCGACATGGTCACAATCCACCGGCTGCCGCCACGCAGGCGCGGGCACGCGCTCGACCAGGCGCGCGTGGCCTGGCGAATCCGCGAGCTGTTCGAGCGGGTGCGAGCGACGGAGCGCGTGGACGTGGTGCACCAGCTCAACCCGGTGGACATCGGCTTCACGTCGCTGCTGCCGCGTGACGCGCCGCCCGTCGTGCTCGGGCCATACGTGCCGAGCTGGCCGCGGGGGCACGCGATCAGCGGCGAGCGCCCCGGCGCCTTCGCGCGTGTGAGCCACGCTGTCTCGGACGGTCTCAAGAGCGCCGTGCAGTGGCAGCAGCAGCGCCGTGCCGCTGTGCTGCTCGTATCCACTGCGGCCGCGAGGTCGCGCCTGCGCTCGATCGGGCCGCCGCGCGCGGTCGTGCGGGAGCTGGGCTACGGCGTGGACGCGGACTTCTTCAGCCCCGCGCCGGTGCCGGCCGAGCCGGGGCACTTCCCGAGCGTGCTGTTCCTCGCCAACCTCCAGCGCCGGAAGGGGATCTTCGTGCTGCTCGAGGCGTTCGAGCGTGTGGCCGCCGAGCTGCCGGCGGCGCGCCTGCTGGTGGCGGGCGATGGGCAGAACGAGGCGGATGTCCGGCGCACGGTGGACGCCTCCCCTCAGCGCGACCGAATCGTGCTGCTCGGCCGCCTGGACCGCCGCGCGGCCGCGGAAGCCATGCGCGCCGCCGACGTCTACTGCCTGCCCTCTTTCTCAGAGCCGTTCGGCATCAGCGCCCTCGAGGCGATGGCCTGTGGGCGGCCGGTGGTGGCCACGAACGTGGGCGGTCTCGGCCACCTGATCCAGCCCGAGGGCGGCCGCACGGTGCCGCCGGGCGACTCCGCGGCGCTGGCCACCGCCATCGCCGAGCTGCTCGGCGACGAGGCGCTGCGGCGCCAGATGGGCAGTTTCAACCGCGCGCTGGTGGAGCGGCGCTACTCATGGGACGCCGTCGTGGACGAGCTCGAGTCGGTCTACGAGGACGTGACTGCGCCAAGCGCAGCGAGGTGAGCCTCGCCCAGCGCCTCGAGGCTCGTCTCGGGGTGGCTGTAGCGCTCCGCGGTGGCGCGCGCCTCGCAGCCGATGCGGCGCGCCTCCTCGGGGTCGTCAAGGATGCGCGCCATCGCGGCCGCCCAGGCCGACGGCTCGCGCGGCGGCGCCACCAGGCCGTCGTGGCCGTCCGTGACCTCGTCGCCCGGCCCGCCCACAGAGGAGACCACCACGGGCACGCGCATCGCCATCGCCTCCCACACGATCGTGCCGAACGGCTCGTCCCAGGACGGCAGCAGCAGCGCGTCGAGCGAGGCGAGCAGCTCGGGCACGTCCTTGCGCTGGCCCGCGAAGCTCACCGCGTCCGCCAGGTCCAGCTCGGCCACGAGCTGGTGCAGCTCGGCCAGGTAGCCGGCGTTGTCGAAGCGTGTGGCCGGCTCGTCGAACGTGATGCCGCCCGCGATCACGAGCCGGGCGTCCGGCACGTCGCGGCGCAGCTCGGCGAGCGCGCGGATGGCGGTGTCGTGCCCCTTCCAGGGGCTGATCTGCCCGACCATGCCGAGGAGCGGGCCGTCGCCCGGGGCGAGCGCCTCGCGCAGCCCGTTGCGGCTCACGCGGTCCGGATCGAACCGCTCCATCCGCACGGGTGGGAACACCACCCGCTTCTCGGTCCGGAAGCCGAGCTCGCGGAGGTTCGACTCCACGTGCGGCGACACCGCCATGAGCAGCGAGCAGGCCGGATCCACGAGCGCGCGGATCGCGCGCGTGACCGCCTTCCGTGGCAGCACGTCGTGCTGCCAGACCACGAACGGCGGGCCGCCCAGGCGGCGGCTCACGGCGGCGGCGATGCCGGCGCGCATCGACACCGCGTGGATCAGGTCGACGCCGTGGCGCGTGGCCAGGCGCCGCGTCTCGATGCCGGTGCGCAGGAGCTGCGCCACGGCCAGCGGCGTGTGGGTGGGGTGAAGACGGAGGCTGCCGGCCGTGCCGGTCACGGGGACGTGGCTCGCCCCCAGCTCCGTCGCCTGCTCTGCCAGCGGCCCCTCGGGACATGCCCACAGGTAGCGGAAGCGCCGCGGCTGTTCGCGCAGCAGCTCCATCGTCACCATCTCGGCGCCGCTGATCTGCGCCGTGTGCTCGAGCACCAGCAGCGTTCGGTCCATCGCCGCGTCCCTACGCCGCCGCTGCGAGCGACGAGTCGACGCCGGCCGAGTGCGCCACGTTGCGCACGGCCTGGCTTAGGCGCTGCTGGAAGCGCGACACGGAGAAGCGATGGGCGCGCTTGACGATGCGCTCCGGCTCGAAGCTCTCGAAGTCCGAGTAGCGCATGATCTCCGCGAGCGCGTCGACGTCGCCCGGCGGGAAGTGCACGCCGGTCTCGCCGTCCACCACGGTCTCGAGCGCGCCGCCCGCCGCGGCCGCCACCACCGGCCGCCCCGCGGCCTGGGCCTCCACCGCCGTGATACCGAACTCCTCGACGTTCGGAACCACGAGCGCCCGGGCGCGCGCGTACAGGGACTCGAGCTTGCCGTCGTCAGCGCGGCCCACGAAGTCCGTGGACTCGCCGTACTCGGCCTCGAGCCGGTCGAGGTCCGGCCCGGTGCCGACCACCTTCATCGGCACCTGCGCCTTGCGCGCGGCCTTCAGCGCCAGCTCGAGGCGCTTGTGCCGCACCACCTCGCCCACGAACAGGAAGAAGTCCTCGGGCCGCTCGCGGTGGAAGCGCTCCACCGCCACCGGCGGATGCACCACGCTCGCGTCCCGGTCCCAGAAATCTCTAATGCGCTCGCGGGTGATATTCGAGTTCGCGATGTAGTGCGTCACGCCCTGGGTGGACTTGCGGTCCCAGCGGCGGATCGCTCCCAGCAGCCCGTCCACGGCGGGGCGGAGCGGCGCGGGCGCCTCCTCCCGGGCGCGCTCCCGCTCGTGCCACGCGTAACGGAAGGGCGAGTGGCAGTAGCACACGTGCACCGCGTCGGGCCGCGGACGCACGCCGTGCGCGAACGCGCTGCTGCTCGACACCACCAGCTGCGCGTCGTCGAGCGGCAGGCGCCGCGCGGCCATGGGCAGCAGCGGCAGGAGACGCCGGAAACCCGCCTGGCGAGCGCCAATCCGCTGGAGCGGGGAGGTCGTCACCTCATGCTGGCCGAAGCGTCCCCTGGTGGCGTCGCCGTCGTAGAGCAGCGTGTAGATCGGCGCGCTCGGCCACACGTCCGCCATCGCCGCGAAGGTGCGCTCAGCGCCGCGCAGAACGAGCAAGTAATCGTGCACGAGGGCGACGGGATCGCGGCCCGCGGGCGCCGCATCCGGCGTGGCTATGGGAGAGATGGACACCCCGTCCGCCTTCCCAGAGTTGGTGCCGCCCTAACCTGCCGTCCCTCATGTGGGGGAGTTCGCCGAGTTCGCCCGCGCCCACCCGCTTCGAATACCCAAAAGGCGTGTTTGGGAATGAAGGCGACATGGAAGGCTCGTAGGAGTGCTAGTCGGCCCGGGCAGGGGTCGCATCCACATAGACGGACCTATCGAAGCGGCCGGAACTCCGGCCGCTGTTGCGTTGCTAAGGACCCGACCAAGGCATCCCCATGACCCTGAACGAGCACGACACCCAGGAGATGAGCCCTCGCTTCGAGCGGCGTGCGGGCAGCGGCACGAAGACGCGGCCCGAGCGTTCCCCCTGGCGTAGCGAGAGGCCGCGCAGCGGCCGTCCGCAGGCGCGCCGGGTCCCCGCCGTCGAGGAGACCACCGGCTTCCCGGAGGAGCCCGCCGACTCCTTCGGCACCGACCGCGACACGCGCTTCCGGCGGGTGCTCGCCGGCGTCGACCTCGTGGCCGCCGCGATCGCGCTCGTGCTCGCCCTTGTGGTGATCGCCGGCGAATCGCTCAACTTCCTTCCGGCGCTGGCCTGCATCCCGCTGCTCACTCTCGTGGCGAAGGCGATCGGCCTCTATGACCGGGACGAGAACCTGCTGCGCAAGACCACCCTCGACGAGGCGCCGGGCGTCTTCGCCGTCGGCGCCTTCTACGCGTTCTGCGTGTGGCTCGGCGGACCGCTGCTCGTGGCCGGCCACCTCGGCCGCGGTCCGGTGGTGGGCCTGGCGCTGCTGTCGTTCGTGACGCTGATGATCGGGCGCGCGGCGGCGCGGGTGATCGCAATCGCGCGCACCCAGCCGGAGCGCTGCATCGTGATCGGCAGCGCCGCGGCCGCCGACCGCCTGGCCGAGAAGCTCGACGCCGTGCAGGGCGTGAAGGCAGAGCTCCTGGGCCGCGTGCCGCTCGAGCCGGACTACCTGGACGCGGGCGCCCGCTCGCGGGTGCCGGTGCTGGGCGACATGAGCACGCTCGGCATGGTGCTGGGCGGCGAGGACATCGAGCGCGCGATCATCGCCTTCGAGGGTCCCGACTCCGAGGACCTGCTGCACACGATCCGGCTCGTGAAGGCGCTGGGCGTGAAGGTGAGCGTGCTGCCGCGCCTGCTCGAGGTGGTGGGCTCCGCGGCCACCTACGACGACATCGACGGGCTGCCGCTCCTCGGCGTGCGGCGCTACGGGCTGAGCCGCAGCTCGGACCTGCTCAAACGCGCGCTCGACCTCGTCGGCGCCTCGCTGATCCTGCTCGTGCTCGCGCCGCTGTTCGCGCTGATCGCGATCGCGGTCAAGCTCGACAGCCACGGCCCGGTGTTCTTCCGCCAGCGGCGCATCGGCCGCTGCAGCGAGAGCTTCGACATGTTCAAGTTCCGCTCGATGGTGGCCGACGCCGAGGAGGCCAAGGACGAGCTGCGCGCCCAGAACGAGGCTGACGGCGGCCTGTTCAAGATCGAGGACGACCCGCGCATCACGCGCGTGGGCAGCCTGCTGCGCAAGGCCTCGATCGATGAGCTGCCACAGCTCTTCAACGTGCTCAAGGGCGACATGAGCCTGGTCGGCCCGCGTCCGCTCGTGCCGGACGAGGACCGCAAGATCGAGGGCTGGCAGCGCCGCCGGGCGGGCTTCCGGCCGGGCATGACCGGGATGTGGCAGATCTTCGGCGCCTCGCGCATTCCGATGCACGAGATGGTGAAGATCGACTACCTCTACGGCGCCAACTGGTCGGTGTGGCGAGACCTGAAGATCCTCGCGCGCACCGTGCCGGTGGTGATCGGGCGCCGCGGCCTCTAGCTAGCGGGGCAGCCGCACACGCCGGGAGGCGGTGGTGGTGCCGCCGTTGCGGCCCACCGCCACCACCAGCACCTGCGCGTGCCGGAAGCGCTTGAGCACCCGGCGCGAGATGCGGAAGTGGAGGACCTGGCGGTGTGAGGTGAAGTGGGTCTGGCGCGTGGTCATGCGCCTGGCCGGGCCGGCCGCGTGCGTGGCCGCTCGGGCCTTGCGCCGCGACTTGGCGAGCAGCGACACGCTGAGCTTGCAGCCCGCGTGGCACTGGCCGGCCACGACGAGCATTCTGCTCCGGCGATGCTTGTGGCGGCGCACGCGCAGGATCAGGCGCGGCCCGCGACGGCTCGTGGGCGTGAGCACCGGCGGCGCCTTCGGCTTGGCGCTGTAGTCCAGGCTGCAGATCGCCACGGGCGAGCTGGGGGCCGGGGTGGAGGTCATGCCGCGCATCAGCTCGACCGCGTTCAGGTAGGCCTGGCCGGAGGGCTTTGCGGAGCCATCCCGGTTCCAGATCCCGAACCAGGACTCGGAGTCGTTCGGGTCGCTCTCCTCGGTACGCCACGTGTAGGGCAGGAAGCGGTCCACGTTGCAGTCGGAGCGGGGCAGCGTCTCGGCCAGCGCGCTCAGGTCGGCGCCGCGCTCGGCGTCGGACACGGCGGTGGTGGCCCAGCCCACCTCGGTGATCTCGATCGGCACCGACGCGCCCGCGATCGGGTTGATCCCCTGACGGAACTTGGCCAGGCGCATGTAGGTGTCCCCCACGGTCGCCTGGTAGGGGTGGAGGCCGATGCCGTCGACGTTCCCGGCCAGGTCGGGCCGGTGCGCGTACATGCGGCGCACGAAGTCGATCTCGTCGCTCACCAGGGGCGGGTTCCCCAGCGCCAGGCCGCCGACGAACACGCGCGCCTGCGGGTCCGCGCCCTTGATCGCCGCGCGCGCGGCCGCGTAGAGATCGGCGTACAGCTCAGCGTTGCCCGCCTGCTGGTGCCAGAAGACGGCCGAGTTCTCCTCGTTCCAGATCTCGTACTCGGTCACCGGCACCGGCGTAAGTGAGGGGTGCGAGTCCCAGAAGCTCCCACCGGGGCCGTAGCGCTGCGCGAGCGCGGCCGCGTAGGCGGCGAAGTCCGGAATGTGGGCGGGCGTGACGGCGGAGTAGGTGTCGCCCGGGCTGACGCCGGACCAGGTGGTGGAGTAGTCGACGATCGGCAGCCAGCGCAGTCCCCGCTGCGCGAGGCCCTGCACGATGCCGTCGTACATCGACCAGTCGTAGCTGTGGGTGCCGCCGCTCGGCGGGTTGGGCTCCACGTTGTTCCAGCGGGCGTCGATGCGCGCGAGCTGCAGGCCGCCGCTCGCCATCGCGGACAGGTCCGTTGTCCAGCCCGAGCTGGGCCCATCGAAGACCTGTTGCACGTTCACGCCGTAGAACCCGGCCGGCGCATCGGCTTGCGCCGTTGTGGCTCCTACGCCACCCGCGATGAGGGTGATCGCGATTCCTAGCAGCGTCAGCAGCCGGGGACGGACGCGAACACGTGCTAGGCGTCTGCCTGCCCGCGTTTGCACACAATCTGCATCGGCGCCCCGTTTGAGCGCTCAGGCCCGTCCAGGGTGATCTGGACGAATGTTCGATGGCGTTTTTGTCGAGTGGCCGCGCGCCGGATCAGCGGATACGGACGCTGCGGGAGCGGTGCGTGACGCCCCCGCCTGCTGCCGCGGTGGCATGCAGGCGCGCGCGTGCCCTCAGCGAGCCGGCCCGGCGGATCCGGAGCTTCAGCACCTTGCGCCGCGTGTGCAGCCCGGCTCTTCGCGTGGACACGCGCTTGCGCCCGCTCTTCGCGCGGCCGTAGAGCACCACGCGGACCAGGCAGGCGGGACGGCAGCTCACCGCCACCCTCACCCAGTGCCTGCGTCGCACGCGGAGCACCCGCAGGCGCAGCTTCGGGCCCCGCTCCGCGGCCGTGGCCGACCTGGGGTGGCAGATGGAGAATGTCTTCGTGGGCGGCGCCGTGGAGGTGAGGCCGCGCATCAGCTTCACGGCGTTGAGGAACGCGATGCCCGACGGCTTGCCCGAGCCGTCGTGATTCCAGATGCCGAACCAGTCCTCAGGGTCGCCGGGGTTGCTCTCCCTGGTCAGCCAGGTGTAGGGGAGCAGGCGGTTGATGTTGCAGTCGGAGTGGGGGAGCTGCTCGGCAAGCTGGCTCAGGTCGCTGGCGCGCTCGCTCTCGGACACCGCCGTGGTGGCCCAGCCGAACTCGGTGATCTCGATCGGCACGGCGGGACCGGCCACCTGGTCGAGCGCCTGGCGGAAGCGGGCGAGGCGCATGTGCGTGTCCGCGACGGTGTGCTGGTACGGGTGGAGCCCCACGCCGTCCACGTTGCCGCGGAGATCGGGCCGGTGCGCGTACATACGCTGGAGGAACTGGATCTCGTCGGTCACGCCGAGCATGCCGAGCGCCAGGCCGCCCACCACCACGCCCGCCTGCGGATCCACCGACTTGATCGCGCCGCGGGCGGCCATGTAGAGGTCGGCGTAAGCCTCGGGCGCCGTGTCCTGGGTGTGCCAGAACGCGCTCGAGTTCTCCTCGTTCCAGATCTCGTAGTCAGTCACCGGCAGCTGCGGCAGCGATGCGTGAGAGGCCCAGAACGTGCCGCCGCGCCCGTAGCGGTGCGCGAGCGCGGCCGCGTAGCTGGCGAAGTCGCCGAAGTGTGCGGGGGCCACCGGCCACGTCGGGTCGCCGGGGACAGTGCTCGACCAGCCCGTGGAGTAGCCGACGATCGGGTACCAGCGCAGGCCGTGCTGGGCCATCGCCGACACCATGGCGTCGTACATCGACCAGTTGTAGCTGTGGGTGCCGCTGCCGCTGGGCGCGTTGGGCTCGATGTTGTTCCAGCGCGCGTCGATGCGCGCGAGCTGGAGACCACCGGAAGACATCGCGGCAAGCTGCGGTTGCCAGGACGCCGAGGAGCCGGAGAAAACTTGCTGCACGTTTACTCCGTAGAAGCCATCCAGGCTTGCGGCGTTTGCGCTTCCCGCACAAAGACCTACCGCCACCGCCACGAGGGCTCCGACGAGGGAGATCCAGTGGCGGGTTGGGGTGCGGTGGCGCGGTTCTTCCCGCTGAACCACACCCGGTTTCTTGACATCCGGAGCGAGGTCCAAACATCGCTACCGCCAATGAGCAGGTAATTACCTCAAACCGGCATTTTTCCGCTGCTTGGACCCGCTAAACGGGTTAGTGCAGACGCACCTGTCGCGTCACGCGGGTGCTTGCCCCGGAGCGGTCCGTGGCCACCACGATCAGCTCCGCGCGCGAGCGCAGCCGGGCAGTGTGGGCCGGCAGCTTGAGACGCAGCCGCTGGCCGCCGCTCCTGAACCTCCGCGTCTGCGTGTGCGACTGCGTGTGGAACTTGCGCTTGCCGGCGCGCCGGGTCATCAGGAATGCGCCGAGCTTGCACGCGCTCGCGCAGCGCGCGGTCACCACGAAGCGCCCGTGGCGGCGGTCGCGCCGTACGCTCACGCGCAGTCCGGGCGCGCGCGGCTTCACCGGCTTGCCGGTGTCCGGGCTGGGGTGCGGCGGCACCACCAGCGCGTGCGGCGAGAGCGGCGGCTGCGGGTCGGCCGGCACCGGATACTGCGAGTCGCAGAGGTTCAGCTCGTCCGTGGGCGGCGGGGTGGAGGAGAGGCCGCGCATCTGCAGCACGGCGTCCACGAACTGCTGCCCCGAGGACTTGGGGGTGCCGTCGTGGTTCCAGATCCCGAACCACTGCTCGGGGTCCGAGCCGTCCACCTCCGGCGAGAGCCAGGCGTAGGGGAGGAAGTCGTAGATCTCGCAACCCGAGCGCGGCAGCTCCTGGGTCAGCTCGGTGAGCTCCTGGCCGCGTAGCGCGTCCGTGACCTTGGTGGTCGTGTAGCCCAGCTCGTTGATCGCGATCGGCTCGCGCCTGCCCGCGAGGAGGTCAAGCGCCTGACGCCAGATGGCGAAGCGCCGGAAGGTCCAGTAGATCGTCTCCTGGTAGGGATGGAGGCCCCACACGTCCACGTCCGTCCGCACCGCGGGCCGGTGGGCGAACATGCGCTTGATGAACTCGATCTCGTCGCTTGCGATCGGCGGGTTCACGAGCGCGAGGCCGCCGGCCATGACAACCGCCTTCGGGTTCACCGCCTTGATCGCGGTGCGGGTGGCGAGATAGAGGTCGGCGTAGCGCTCAGGCGCGTTTGTCTGCGGGTTCCAGTAGTAGGTGACGTTCGGCTCGTTCCAGATCTCCCACTCGCGGACGGGCACCGGCTGCAGCTCGGGATGGTCGTGCCAGAACGCACCGCCGTTCCCGTAGCGGCGCACGAGCGCGGTGGCGTATGCGATGAAGTCCGGCACCTTGCTCGCGTTCATCTCCGAGCCGATGTCGCTCGGATCCTCCTGCGCCCACATCGGCGGGTAGTCGAGCGTCGGCATCCAGCGGATGCCGTACTTCGCGAGGTTGCCCACGATCGTGTCGAAGAAGCTCCAGTCGTAGCTGTGCTGGGCGCCGCTCGGGGCGTCCGGCTCGGCCACCGACCAGCGCGCGTCGGTGCGAACCGTCGTGAGACCGCCGCCGACCATCGACTGGAACTGGGCCGGCCACGTGCTCGGGTCGGTGCTGAACAGCCACTGGGCGTTGACGCCGTAGTAGCCGCTGCCCAAGGTGGCGGCGCGGGCGGGCGCGGCGCTCAGCGCGAGAACCACCGCCGCGGCGGCCACGAGCGCGGCGCGCCGGATCACGACCGGATCAGCGCCAGGACCTCGTCGCGCTTCTCCTCCATGTGCTCGGGCGAGACGAGCGACTCGAGGTTGAGGCGAAGCAGCGGCTCGGTGTTGGAGGGGCGCACGTTGAAGTGCCAGTCGTCGTAATCCACGGACACGCCGTCGAGCCAGCTCACCTCGCCGTCCGAGTAGCGCTCGGCGATCTCGTTCATCTTCGCGTCCTGGTCGGCCACCTCGGAGTTGATCTCGCCGGAGATGAAGTACTTCGCGCGCAGCGGGGCGAGCAGCTCGCTCATCCGCTTCCCCTTCATCGAGAGCAGCTCGAGGATGAGCAGAGCCGGGATCGTGCCGGAGTCCGCGTTGTAGAAGTCGCGGAAGTAGTAGTGGCCGGACACCTCGCCGCCGAAGGCCGCGCCCTCGTCGCGCATGCGCGTCTTGAAGAAGGCGTGGCCCACGCGGTTCACGTCCGCGCTGCCGCCGGCCGCCTCCACGATGTGGCGCACCGCGCGGCTGGCCCGCACGTCGTAGAGGATCGTCGCGCCCGGGTCCTTCTCGAGGATCGACTGCGCCAGCAGCGCGGTGAGAAAGTCGCCGTCCACGAACTCGCCGGTGTCGTCGATGAAGAAGCATCGGTCGGCGTCGCCGTCCCACGCGATGCCCAGCTCGGCGCCCTCGGACAGGACCTTCTTGATGATGAATGTGCGGTTCTCGGGCAGCAGCGGGTTGGGCTCGTGGTCCGGGAAGTTGCCATCGGGGGTCCAGTAGGTCTGCACCTGGTCGATCGGCAGCTGGTCGAGCAGCGGGCCCACCATCGGGCCGGCCATGCCGTTGCCGCCGTCGAGCACCACCTTCATCGCGCGCACGCGCGAGGGATCGATGAACTTCATTGCCGCCTCGCGGAAGGCGACGGCGATGTCGAGCTCGGTCAGCTCGCCGCGTTCGGCCGCCTCCCCGAAGTCGCCCGCGCTCACCATGTCGCGAATCTCGCCGATGCCGGAGTCGCCGGACAGCGCGATCGCTCCGCGCTTGACCATCTTCGCGCCCGTATAGGCCTTGGGGTTGTGCGAGGCGGTGCACATCAACCCGCCCGGGAGCTCACGCGAGCCGACCGTGAAATAGAGCATCTCGGTGCCCACCTGGCCCACGTCGAGCACGGCCGCGCCCTCGTCGCGGATGCCGTCGATGTAACGGGCGGCCATCTCGGGCGCGGTGAGGCGCATGTCTCTTCCCACCGCGAGCTGGAGATCCCTCGGCTGGGCGTTCTCCATGTCGGCTATTACACGCGCGAAGGCGCGGCCGATCTCATAGGCCACGTCGGGCCCGAGCTGGTCGCCGTAGAGCCCGCGAACGTCGTAGGCCTTGAAGATGGCTGCGTCCACCGTGGTCATCCGTTCTCGAACCTCGCGCTGAGAGCCTTCCAGCTGTCGGAGAGCAGCTGGGGGAGCACGCGCGTGCCGCCCACCACAGGCATGAAGTTGGTGTCGGCTCCCCAGCGCGGCACGACATGCAGGTGCGCGTGATCCTCCACACCCGCGCCCGCGATCTTGCCCTGGTTGATACCGATGTTGAAGCCCTCCGGACCGTACTCGTCGCGCAGGACGCCGATCGAGCGCTTTGCCAGCACCATCATCTCCGTCAGCGCGGGCTCGTCAAGTGCCTCGATCGAGGACTCGTGCGCGTACGGCGCCACCATCACATGGCCGTTGTTGTACGGGTAGGCGTTGAGAATCACGAAGCAGTGCTCGCCGCGGTGGACGATGTACGCGCTCTCGTCATCGCCCAGCTTCTCCGCCGCGCAGAAGATGCACTCGCCGTCCTTCGGCCCCTTTATGTACTCGAGGCGCCAGGGCGCCCACAGTCGCTGCTCCGCCATCCGGCGCGGAGGCTAGCGGGGTTTGGCTTTGCCCCGCCGAGTTCCCCGTCCGCCCCGGCGTTGCTCCCTCCACGAACTGCAATCTGGTCTCGCTATGCGAAACAAACTTGCAGTTGGTCAGGCGAGTAGCCGCTCGGTACCGCCGCGGCGCCGCCGCAGCTACAGCCAGCCGCGCCGGCGGAAGTACGCCACCAGCCCCACCAGCACCACGAGCATGAAGCCGAGGATCGCCCAGAAGGCGTGGATCGAGCCCTCGCCCGGCACGCGTACGTTCATGCCCCAGATCGAGGCGATGAGGGTGAGCGGCAGCAGGATCACGGACACCGAGGTGAGCACCCGCAGCACGTTGTTCAGGCGGTGGGAGATCACCGATTCGTTGGTGTCCTCGAGCGCCTCCACCACTTCCTTGTAGTTCTCGAGCATGTCCCAGATGCGCTCGGACGCGTCGACGATGTCGTCGAAGTAGATCTCGAGGTCGGCCGCGAGGTAGCGCTGCTTGGTGCGCTCCAGATCCCGCAGCACGCTTCGCTGCGGCCGGATGATCTTGCGGAAGTTGATGATCTCCTGCTTCGCGTTCGAGATGTCGCGCACCACCTCCTCGGCGCCGCCCTCGAAGATGTCCTCCTCGAGCCGGTCGAGCTTGTTGCCCACCTTGCGGAGCATCGGGAAGCAGTAGTCGAAGCTGTCGTCGACGACCTTGTAGAGCAGGTAGCCCGGCCCGTTCGAGAAGAGCTGCTCGCGCAGGTCCTCCGAGGAGCGGCAGCTCTCGAACAGGTACTCCACCGGCTGCAGCGGCACGTTCGGGATCGTGATCAGGAAGTCCGGTCCGACGAACATGTCGAGCTCACCCGCGTTGAGCCGGCCCACGCTCTTGTCGAACACGGGGAAGTGGAGCACGATGAACAGGTAGTTCTCGTACTCGTCGATCTTCGGCCGCTGGTTGCGGGAGAGGACGTCCTCGTAGTCGAGCGGGTGGAACTCGAAGTGCTCCTCGAGCCACGCGCGATCCAGCGCTCCCGGGCGCTCGATGTTGATCCAGCGCAGACCGTCGTGCTCGACGATCTCGACGTTGGGCTCAGGCGGAGCGGCGGTGGAGGCGTACGAATCGACCCGTGATCGGGCTCCGCGGCGCAGGCGTGGCTTCGGAAGGTTCGGCATTGCGTCTGAGCGGGTCGTCGGGCACGTTCGTACTCACCTCGCTGCTGATTCTACTTTCGCGGCCGATCACCTCGGGAGAACGGGCGATTCCGCCCAGCGTTCGACGTACATCCGCGGGAGCCGTTATTCTTTGCGGCTCAGACATAGCCGTTCGCATCTAGAGGGGTGGAGGGATATGGCCCTATGAAACCCCGGCAACCACTTGAACCGGCCTTGGTCGCGACAAGAACGGTGCCAATTCCATCGGACTCCATCCAAGAGGTCCGGGAGATGTGACTGGGGCGCTCCCAAGAAGCCTCCGTCACAGCGAAAGCGGCGGAGGTTTTCGACATAGAAGGGAGCAGTTGCAATGCCCGTTGAGGCGCTCCAGTGCAAGGAATGTCACGAGCAGTACCCGCTTGACGCACGCTACGTGTGCGACCGCTGCTTCGGCCCGCTCGAGGTGAAGTACGACTTCTCGGGGCTCGACCCGGCCGGCGCGCGCCGCAAGATCCAGGCCGGCCCGCGCTCGATCTGGCGCTATTCGGACTTCCTGCCGTTCGAGAAGCGGCCGCCCGCGCCGCTCACCACCGGCACCACGCCGCTGCTCAAGGCCGACCGCCTGGCCGAGCGCCTCGGCCTGCGCGAGGTCTACGTGAAGAACGACGCGGCCAACCCCACGCATTCGTTCAAGGACCGCGTGGTGTCGGTCGCGCTTGCCAAGGCACGCGAGCTGGGCTTCGAGGTGGTGGCCTGCCCGTCCACGGGCAACCTCGCCAACGCCGTCGCCGCGCACGCGGCCGCGAACGGGCTCAAGTCGTACGTGTTCATCCCGTCTGACCTCGAGGAGCAGAAGATGCTCGCCACCGGGCGTGTACGGCACGACGCTCGTGAAGGTGCACGGCTCCTACGACGACGTCAACCGGCTCTGCATGGAGCTTGCCGCCGAGCGCGAGAACTGGGCGTTCGTGAACGTGAACGTGCGTCCGTACTACGCGGAGGGCTCGAAGACCCTCGGCTACGAGATCGCCGAGCAGCTGGCGTTCACGCTGCCCGACCGGGTGGTCGTGCCGATCGCCTCCGGCTCGCTGTTCACCAAGATCGCGCGCGGCTTCGAGGAGTGGCAGGAGGTAGGGCTCATCGCCGACGACAAGCAGCCGGTGTTCAACGGCGCCCAGGGCGCGGGCTGCGCGCCCGTGGCCACGGCCTTCAGCGAGGGCTGGGACATCTGCAAGCCGGTCAAGCCGTCGGGCATCGCCAAGTCGCTCGCGATCGGCAATCCGGCCGACGGCCCGTACGCGCTCGAGCTGGCGCGCAAGCAGCGGCGGCGCGTGGACTCGGTCACCGACGACGAGATCCGCGAGGGCATCCGCCTGCTGGCGGAGACCACCGGCGTGTTCACGGAGACGGCGGGCGGCGCCACCACCGCGGTGCTGCGCAAGCTCGCCGAGCGCGGCGACATCGACCCGTGACGAGCGCGTGGTGCTCGTGATCACCGGCGAGGGGCTCAAGACTCTCGACGCGGTGCGCGACACGTTCGTCGCGCACGAGATCGACCCGTCGGACTGACGCGTTCGAGTCGCTGCTCGGAGCGGGTGCGTCGGCGCGCTAGCCGGCGCCTAGCGATCGGTTGTCCCACTTCACCCGACTGCCTACGCCCCGATGGCGGTCACAGTCAAGATCCCGACGCAGCTGCGCAGCGTCACCGGCGGCGAGGCAGAGACCTCGTCGAGGACGCCACCACCGTCGGCGAGGTGCTCGACGGGCTGTATGAGCGTTACGACGGCCTGC
>CAWEQJ010000010.1:0-82834 GCA_963811205.1 uncultured Thermoleophilaceae bacterium | reverse complement strand
CGACACGGACGCCCTTTCCTCTTCGCAACAGTCACACAGCGCTTTCGACACGAGCGGCCTACCTCGGGATGGCATCGGCCATCGCCACCCGACCAGTCATCTCGGCTGTCCGCACCGATGCCCGCTTGCGCCGCTCGAGCGGCATATCGACACTGGCGGCAGAGCGGGCCGCGATGATCCTCCGTCACAAGAAACCGGGTGCCGCATGGGCACGTCGGGCAAAGTCACGCTGGTGCAATCCCATCCTCTCCGTAGCCGTCACCGTCGCCGTCTCCAACTCTTCCTCTTGTCGCGTTATTCCGTAGCCGTATCACGCACCGTACACCATCTCGTAGCCGTCACCGTCTCTGTCCCTTCGATGGGGCTTCGATGCGGCTCCCTCGGGAATGCCGTAATGCCCTCTGATCGAGCTTGCCAAGTGGCGCGCGTACTGATCTGCCGCCGCGAGGCAAGGCTGCGAATAGCTCCGGCGCGCCATGTGTCCGGTCCAGTTGCTTCAGCGCGCCGACGATCTGTCGATCGCTGCGATTCGGGGCGTTGTACTTGAGCCCGCGATGAATCAAGACGATGTGCGCCGCCAGGTCGAAGGTGGCGAAGTCTGCATTTCTAAGCGCCTCTGCCGCCGCTTCTAGTCGTCCCTTGTCCCAGCCCAATTCATCCACCGCAAGGGCGGGAGAGAGCCTGTAGAAGCCCTCAGATACCCGGGCTTCGCAGGTCAACAGTAGAGCGCGAGTAGACGCCCATCGTCGGACAGCTCGCGGACCTTTCGGTCAGGCCAGAAGGTCTTAGCTACCCGGTTGAATTGGACGCTCACGAGTCGCCCGATGCCTCGGTGGAGAGCGATGCGCGCAACGTGGCGTCTTGGTAGGGCGTGGTGGGGTCGGGAACCTCTGCCGTCTCTAGGCCGTTCTCGTCCACCACCACCGTGATCGCGTTCACCCTCACCGCATGGTCCTCGCTGAACGCCCCGCGCCTGCCGTAAAAGTGGACCGTATCTCCGAGCCAAAAATCGTCGTATGGCTTGGGGCAGTTGTCCAACCCGAGGTCCGGCGTAAACGAAATGGTCTTGATCGGATTGGGGCGCAGGAGGCCATTGGCTTTCTGCGTGAGGAGCGGTTGGCTCTGCACGTCCGTTTGGGAGTCTTGAGTCATCCACTCGCCGTACTTGGCGATGCTCGCCGCGTCAGAGACTTCGGAGGTAATGCCGTCCCCAGCACCCGAACATGGTTGACCGGCGGCTCGATTGTGTGCTGCACCGCCGAGACGTTGGAGAGGGTCTTTTCGCCGTACTCGAATCTGGCCGATGGGCGGTCCTGCCCCTGCGGGAAGTAGAGAACTAAATTACCCATCACCCCGTTCGGGGGATGCCCGCTTAGCGTGAGGCTATCCGCCCAGAGCGTGCCTGTATCCGCGTTGCATCTGGCCGTAAAAGCCACTGAATCCGCCGCTTGATCTGTGCGGGGAGTCCACGTAATCGACTGCTGGCCGAAAGACGTAATCGACGGAACCGAAACCTCGGCTGCATCCCCAACCCCGAAAGCCCCGGCGCCGAACTCAAAGAAGAGATTGAATGCTCCGCTTGCGACCTTGTAGGCGAACGTCAGGGTGTATTGCACACCCGCCCGGAACGGTTCACCGTGGAAGCTGGCGGACAGGCGCCCGAGGGAACTGACGAGTTTGGCCGATGCGGGGGTGGAGTCAAAGACTGACGTGTCCCGCGTAAGGGTGCCGCTAGTGGTGCTCCACCCGGTGAGGTCGTCATCTAGCGACGGGTTGACGATCTGAGGCAACACGAAATCGGCAGAGCCGTCGTCCGGGACTACCTCGAAATCGAACCCGTCCAGAAGGTTGGAGAGGTCTTGGATCGCCTGCCCCACGTTGTGGTACTGGTAGGTGATCTGCTGCGAGGGGAGGCCATCGGGCAGCACGTTGGACAGCGCATCGAATAGACCAATCGGCTTGCCCTTGGCCGTGATCGCTGGAAACGCCGATCTCGCGATCACCGACCCCTCGTGATTCCCCGCGTAGATATCCACAAGGCTCTGCGCGATCAGCCCGATATTCGCGCTCGCCGTGCCGATCACATCGTCTGTGTAGCGGCCTCGGTTCTCACCGTCTCCCACGAGCTGCCCGAACGGGCCGCGAAACACAAGGGAGAGCAGCGCCGTCTCCTCTAAGTCGCCCCCAGAGGGCGCCAGGTAGCCGTAAAACCGCAGCACCGCGCTAGCGTCGTTCGGCCCACGCCTGTAAGCCTTCAGCCGGGGCCAACCGCTATTGGCGATGCAATCCATGAGCAACTGCGCGGCATCGTCCTCATGGGAAATCGTCAGCGTGACTTCGGGAACATCGTTCCGCTTGAAGGCCAACGTTTTGCCCTGCGCCGTGGTTAGCTCGCAGAGCCGAGCCCCGGTGTTGTCTACAAGATCGAAGGTCCAGACTGCTGGGTTGGGCATCGGGTGAGACTTCCTTTCGTAAAGACGGCACGCCCCCCCGAGCCGAAAGGGAACCCGGGGGGGCGTGCGCGTCGTTCTCGCGACTCTCGCCGCAAGTGGTTAGAACGTCGGCGCGACTAGGCCCGTGCCCGTAATCAGGCTGATAGCCGAGACGTACCTACCGGCTGCTATCGCGTAGTAGCCATATATCTGGAAACGCACCTCCAACGTCCCCGAGAGCACGTCCTCAAAGACGCGCAGCCGTGGCGCCGATTCCCAGAGGTACACATCCTCTGCGCGGTACAGGATGATCTCGTCCTGATTTGTGCCGGCGCCCAGCGTGGTCGGGATCTGACTGTCAATGACAATCGGAACTCCGAACATCGTGCCGACGATGGCCTCTGCGGCCACGTCCTCGAAGGTGCCCACCGGATTGAACGCTGCCGAATCGCGGGGGACCACGAGCGGCCTGTTGGCCGTGTCAAGGGACGCGAGAATCGACGCCCATCGACGCGGATGCAGACCGATCACGCTCGGCGGCAGGAACCGTCCCGTGCAGACCTGGTTGTAGCCGTCCGCGAGCTTCGGGTACAGGGTCGCGGTAGTCGGGGTCGCCTGCGTATAGGTCACCCCGTTGATGCCCGACACTGCGTCCAGCCCCTTGGCGTTCGTAGCCGAGCCGCTGATCACCTTCTGATCCAGCAGCGCCGCATACGCCCGCGCCAGGTCATCGAAAATGACTACATCGACACCCGGGGCCGAAAGGTCACGAAGCTGGATGCTCGTGTCCTGCTGGCCTGCGATGGTCTGCACGGCTGCCGTGACGGCGCCCGTGGTGATATCGGTCGAACTGACCGAACCACCGTCCGTCTGGATAGCCACGGTCGCACCCGTCGCCACAGCCGGGAGGTTGATGTTGTCCGTCTCCGGCGGCAGCGGGAGCATGTTTAACGTGTTGGCGATCGGACGCCCTGCACGCTGAAGCGGCACCCAGCGATCAGTCAGCCAGAGAGGCGGGACCAGTTCTCCACCGGTCCCGTCCGTGGTGTTGATCGCACGGGACTCCATCCCGCCCTTAGCGAGCCGCTTGGCTACCTCGGGGTGGCGTAGGTCGTTCACCTGGCGCCCGTGGGCTGTCAGCCGCTCAGCCGCCGCGCTGTCGCCCTCCTTGCGCGCTGCAAGGTCCGCGAAATAGTTGTGGCGTCCGCCCTCGCGGTATTCGAGATCGCGGGTATCGCCAACACTGAGCGAGCCGCCGAACTCGTACGGCCCATCGGGTAGCGGGTTAACCGGGAGGTTTGCCCGAGCCTCAAGGACGGCCTCTCTGTTCTCAAGCGCCTCACACGCCTTGGCGTGGGCGGAACGGGCGTCGGTGAAAGCGCGAGTAAGCGCCTCACCGTCATATCCGGGTGCGTGTGGGTCGGCCTCTTCAGCCGCCGTCAGCGCACGCGACATCGTTTCGTAGGACTGCGCCACTCGTTCACGCAGCCGGACAATCTGTGGGTCCACTGTTTTCCTTTGGAATCGCTTATCGGAAGCGATCCGTCGAGCCCAACTCGCTCGTGCCGGCGGGATCAAATGCCGGTGCCGAAGTCGGCTCCATGTGTCGGCTCCCCGGTGAGCCCGTGGCCCTCGTCAGGGCCAAGCTGCGTCACACGTCCGAGGAGGCGACAAATCGGGGCGTGGCTGCCCCGAAGATTCAGTTCAAGTTGAGAAGCGGCATAGGTGCCGCCTGGTAGTAGGCGTCCTCGGTCACCGCGACCGTGCGGGCCAGGCCGTCAGGGCCGATGTAGACCAGTGCGAGCACGCCGTCTAGTAGCAGCCCAACCGAAACGTTGGAGGGCTTGTGAAGCAAGCAGGGGCGATCCGGATTCTCAATCGCGGCTGTCCACTGCCAGCCATCCAGCCCAAAGTTGTGGGTCTGCCACCACCCCGGCCCGAGCAGGCGCACCGCCTCCGTGAGGATCTTGCCGGCGTGTAGCTGTTGGGCCTCGCTACCGTCGCGGGGTGGGGCCAGCGGCATCTCAAGCAACCTTGCCTGCCTCAATGAACTCACGACGCGCCCCGGCCACGAGCTCGCGGTGATCGTTGACCTTCTGCTCGCGTAATTCGGCTTCGGCCAGCGTCCGGCTGTAGGCGTCCGTTGCGGCATAGGCGGGAAGACTCGTCGGCCCCATCTCGGCGATGCGCTCGATGTCGAGCACCGTGACGACCAACGTCCCATCCGAGCGTTGGTCGATCCTCTCTCGGGCCGGGATGAACATGAACGAGCTGCCGCGCACGTCCCCGCGCTTGATACTGCGCTCCGCATCTCGCGCGTACTCACTCTGCGGCGGGGTGGCGTGATAGTGGACGCCCTTAGGGGTAGTCCAGACCCGCGCCGTGCCGGCGCTCGTGCGTCCGAGCACCCGCGAAAGATCGTGGTTGTAACTCACAACGATGTCCGGATGCTCGGCCAGCGCCCTGCGCACCGCGCCTCGGTCGATGCGCTCAACGATGCGAAGCCCGTAAGCGCCCATATCGCCCGAGTCGGAATCGAACACGATTCCGGTGCCTGAGATGCCCGCTGGCGTGTCGTCGGTAGCCCGCTCGTGGAAGGTCACGGGAGCGGTTGCTACGTGCGAACGCTGCTCCGGTAGGTAGAACAGCTTTTCGCCGCTAGGGGTGTGTACGCGGTACTCGATGCGCGGAACTAGGTCCGTGGTCAAGTGCCGTGTAAACGGAAGGCTCTTCACGAGAAAAGGAGGTTGGCGACCGCAACGAGAATCTGAGCGGCGCCGATCTTGGGCTGGCCCTGAATCGCAGAGAGAACGCCGGACAGGGCGAACAGACAACAAGCGGCTAGAACGACTACGGAACGCAAGTAGGAGCCTTTCGGTTCTTGTTGACGTGGGCGGACTGGGGAGCGGTAAGCAGGCGGGCCGGACTCCCACGCGAAGGTCCGGCCCGCCCTTATCAACCCACTCCTACAGCGCGGCACTCAGTTGGCCGCTGAGCGCCTACCCATGGAGACGGCAGACTTCCCGATTACTTTCGCTGGTCGGAATCGCTCGCCGTCAGCCACGCCGGCAGCCCCGAAAACCCATTCGTCGCGCAGAGCTTCGCGAGCGCGAACAGAAAGCGTCTCGCCCCTCACGCCGTAGTACTGGCCGAGGGGCTCCCATTTGGCTCCCATTAGGCCCAGCTCGGCCAGTAGTAAGCCGAGCCGATGGCGGGCGACTGCGCGTCCTGGCACATTCCCTTTCCCGAGGGCACGCCTTACCGCCAACTCGTCAAACCCGTGACGATTCAGCCATTCGGCTCCGAGCGCCGCGTGCGACTTGATCTCCCGATATGCGCTCGGCAGCCGTCGCGGATAACTGATCGGATAAGCAACGTCCTTGAGTAGCGGGGGCGCCTCGCCCTCCATCCCCGTGACCCTCCAAACGGATGCCGTGAGTTCGGCTCGGTAGTCGTCCCACTTGTCGCGGTCCGCAAGGTTCGTAGTGCTGAACGGATGGCCGTAGAAGATTCGTACAGGCGCCGTAGCTTCAGGGGGTCGCCTTAGATGGGGCACGGGGTCTTTGCGAAAACTGCTCCAGCGCGTCGTAGCACCCCTGTAGTCGTCCTGAAGCCCTTGAGTGATGAGCGCGACTAGCTCGGACTCGTCCAAGTGATCGATGTGGGTTCCCTTTCGATTGCGTGGCCTACATGGTGCGTATCGGGTGGCTTACGGAGAACTTGAGACTCCCCGTTAAGTTCGTACATTGGCAATCGGAATCGGCGGGATGGTCAACAATTCGTCACAGACGCAGATCTGCGACGAGACCGGCTTCACCTATACGAAGGTGAACCGCTGCATCGCGGAGGGACGGCGCTCGTTCCTCGACCGCGTGGCGGGCATCGAGTCAGGTGCGGAGTGCTCGCGCCTCGCGCCGCTGCTGTCGCGGCTCGTGGACGGCGAGGCCAGCGCGGAGGACATGGCCCTGCTGCGCCCGCACCTGCGGGGCTGCCTGGCCTGCCGGGCCACGCTGCGGAACTTCCGCGAGGTGCCCGCGCGGGCGGCGGCGTTCGCGCCGCTGCTCGTGGCACCGGGGGTGCTGCGCCGGGTTGGGCGGTGGCTGTCGCATCTGGGCTTCACAAAGACCGCGACCGTGATTGCGGTGGCCGGAAGCCTCGTCGGCGGTGGCACCGCGATCGTTCACGGCATCGGTAATGGGCCTGCGCCGGTGCCGCATCCGCGGTCGCAGGCCCTGCCCCGTCCGCGGCCGGTTGCGCACATCGCACATGCGCGGCCGCGGCATCCCGTCGTTCACAGAAAGCACCCAGCGGCGAAGCAGCCGGGCCCCGTTACGTCGGCGCCGTCCTCGCCGCCGCCCGCGACTGGCCCGGCCCCCGCCGCGGCTCCGAAGCCGGCACCCGCCCACACCGGCGCCAGCGGGTCCGAGTTCGGCCCCTGAACTCAGGTGTCATCCGAAAGCGGCCCTATATGAACGGATTCGGATGACACCTCGGGCGCAGAGGCGTTGAGCGCCTGCGGATCAGCGGTGCATGTGCTTCTTCTTCGCCACGAACTTGACGCTGCGCGAGCGCGGCGTGCCGGCCGGCTTCAGCGTGAGCTTGGCCGGCAGGCGGTGGAAGCGCTTCAGCAGCCGCTTGCCGGCGCGGTTGAGCGTGAGCCGCGCGGTCACCCTCTTGCCGGCGGGGATCGTGAAGACCCTGCTGGCCACGGTCACCGTCTTACGCTTGACCTTGGGCCGCTTGCGAGCGGCGAGGGAAAGGATGCGCTTGGCGCGGCGCTTCTCCACCGTGCTGAGCCTGGCCTTCACGCGACACGTCTGACCCGCCAGCCCAGCGCAGGTGAGGGCAAAGGTGAGCCTGTTGCCCGACACGTGCGGCCTCCCCAGCGACGCCCTGGCCGCCGGCGCCACCGCCAGGCCAAGCACCCGCGAGGCGACGATGCCATGGACGTCCCTGACGGCGATCGTGGCGGAGAAGTTGCCCGCCACGCTGGGGGTGCCTGAGATCACGCCATCGGCGGTCAACGACAGGCCGGGCGGCAGCCCGCTGGCGATCCAGCTGTAGGGAGCCACGCCGCCGGCGGCGTGGACAATGTCGTTGTAGGTCGCACCGAGGCCCGCCCCTGGCAGCGTGGCGCTCGCCACAGCAAGGTCGCTCGCTATCACCAGCGAGTGGTCCCCGAAGACACCTGTCCCGACGCTCTCGATGGTGGTGTCGGCCGGCAGGTCCGGCTGCGTGGGAGTGGGATTGGCGGTGCCGCCGAGTCCGGCGTTGGTGGTGTTGCCGAGCTGGCCTGTGGCGTTGTTGCCGAATGCAAAGAGCTGCCCGGTGGCGGTGACGGCGAGCGTTCCGTATTCGAGCCCGCCCACGTCCACCACGCCACCGCTCGCGCCCGGGAGCGTGACCGGCGTGGGTGTGGTCGTCACATTGCTCGTGTGATTGCCCGTCGCGTTGCCGAGCTCCCCCTCGTAGTTGTCGCCGAAGGCGTACAGCTGGCCGCCCGCCGTCAGCACCAGGCTGTGGTAGGAGCCCGCGGCCACCCGGGCAACGGCACCGCTGCCGGCCGGCAGGCTGACGAGCAGCGGGGTTGGGTTGGGAGTGTCGGTGCCCACGTTCGTGTCGTTGCCGAGGTCGCCCCAGTGGTTGTCGCCGAAGCCGTAGATCTGCCCGCTCGTCGTGAGCACGAGCGCGTGGTAGGCGCCGGCGGCCACCTGCGTCACCGGGCCGCTGCCGCTCGGCAGGCTCACCAGCGCCGGGGCGGGGTTGGCGACCGTGTTGGCGGCGCTGCCCCGCTGTCCGTAGATGTTGTCGCCGAACGCGTACAGCTGCCCCGCCGAGGTCAGGGCGTAGCTGTCGCTGTCGCCGGCGGCCACCTGCGTCACTGGGCCGCTGCCGCTCGGCAGGCTGACCAAGGCCGGGGTGGGGTTGGGGTCGTGATTGGTGTCGTTGGTGGTGTTGCCGAGCTGGCCGAACCCGTTGTCGCCGAAGGCATACAGCTGTCCCGTGGCCGTCACCACGAGGCTGTGCGTGGCGCCCGCGGCCGCCGCGGTCACCGGGCCGGTGGCTCCGGGCAGGCTGACAAGGGTGGGTGTGGGGTTGGGATTGAAGCTGCCGCTGTTGTCGGTCCGCCCAAGCTCGCCGTAGTCGTTGTCACCGAAGCTGTAGAGCTGGCCGCCCGCCGTCACCACCAGGGTGTGCGCTTCCCCCATGCTCACCTGGGTCACCGGGCCGATCTGACCCGGCAGGCTCACGAGCAGCGGCGTCGGGTTGGCAGTCCCATTCGCCGTGCTGCCGAGCTGGCCGGATGAGTTCGCGCCGAAGGCGAACACGTCGCCCGGTGCGCTTGCCGCTGCCGTCACCGGCAGCGACAGCGCGGCAACGAGCAGCGACGTCGCAGCCCCGGCGCCGGCGAGGCGCAGGGTCCTGCGCCATCGAGGGGTGGGCCCTCCCTCGGCGCGCGAGCCGTTCATGAGTGCCGCGAGTCTGACGCAGCGGGCGTCAGCCAGTCAAGGTGCTACGACAGCTCGTCCCGCACGATCGCCGCGCCCTCGGTGAGCGCCTTCAGCTTCAGCTTCGCCACCGTGCGGGGCAGCGGCTTGAGGCCGCAGTCGGTGGTCAGCCACACGCGCTCGGGCGGTACCACGTCGATCACCTTGCGGATGCGCTCGGCGACCACCTCGGGCGTCTCGACCATCATCGTGCGGATGTCGACCACGCCGATGCCGACCTCCTTGTCCTCCGGCAGGCCCTTGAGCGCGTCGATGTCGATCATCTCGCGGTTGGCGAAATCGAGCACGAACTGGTCCACCGGCACGTCGTAGAAGTGCGGCAGCACCGCCTCGTAGCCGGCCGGGTAGAGATCGGCCAGCCGGTTGCCCCAGGCGTTGCCGTAACAGAAGTGCCAGGCGATCTTGGCGTCCACGCCATCCACGCACTGTGCGACCACGTCGGCGATCCACTCGTAATCGCCCTCGTCCTCGGTGAACAGCGGCAGCCACGCGCCCAGGTCCTCGAGCTGCAGGAACTCGGCGCCCTCCTCCACCAGCGCCTTCATCTCCGCGTTGAAGATCGGCGCCAGCGCGTAGCTCAGCTCCTTCGCGTCCTTGTAGTGCTCGAAGTAGACGTGCCAGGCGAGGTTCACCGGCCCGGCGCCCACCGACACCTTCATCGGCTTGGTGGCGTACTTCTTGGCGATCTTGTAGAGGTCGACCAGCCGGATCGGGCCGTGCTCCACCGGGCCGCTGTTGATCACGCCGCCCCAGTCGGACAGCAGCGTCAGCCCCACGCCGCGCTCCGAGGTGCCCACCGCCGCCGGGTGCTCCTCCTTGGCGTGCTCGAAGCCCGGGATGCGCTCGTACATGTACCAGCAGAACGACCCGATCACGCCCACGTAGTCGTCGTAATACATCTGGCCGTCGGTGACCCAGTCGAGCCCCGCTGCCTCCTGGTCGTGGATCACCACCTCGGTGGCGTCCTCGTAGGCCTCCTGGTGGTCCACGTGCTTGAACGCCACCCGCACGTCGCGCCCCAGCAACTGATAGTCGAACCAATGCGGACGCGGGTACGAGCCAACCATCGTCGTCGGCAGGATGGTGTCGGTGACTTTCCTCGGCATCTCGTTCCTCCCTGGGGTCGCAGGCGTGTGAGGCGATGCTAACCCTCGGGCGGGTGCTCGCCCCGTAAGCTGCCCGCCCATGCGGGCCCGTTCCGGCCAGTTGCTCGCGGCCCTGACGGCGCTGGCGGCGATCCTTCGCTTCTCCACGCTCCACGTCCAGAGCTTCTGGTTCGACGAGGCGGTCACGGTGCGCCTGTTGCGCGGCAGCTTCGGCCACATGCTGTCGAGCATCGGCGGCAGCGAGTCCACGCCCCCGCTCTACTACGCGCTGGCGTGGGTGTGGTCGCGCGTGTTCGGCCATGGCGAGGTTGGGCTGCGCTCCCTCTCGGCGCTGGCGGGCACGCTGTTCGTACCGGTGGCGTACGCAGCGGGCAAGGAGCTGGCCTCGCGCCGGATCGCACTCGTGATCGCCGCGCTCGCCGCGTTCAACCCGCTGCTGATCTGGTACTCGCAGGAGGCGCGCTCGTACGCGCTGCTCGTGCTGTTCGCCTGCGTCTCGTTCCTCTACTTCGCGCGCCTGCTGCGCGAGCCGGACGACCGCGATTACGTGATCTGGACGCTCGCCTCCGCGCTCGCAATCGCCACGCACTACTTCGCCGCCTTCGTCGTGGCGCCCGAGGCGCTGTGGCTGCTGCTCGTGGCGCGCGACCGGCGCCGCCCGGCGCTCGGCGTCGCCGCCCTGCTCGCGCTGGGCGGGGCGCTGCTGCCGCTGCTGCTACGCCAGCGCGAGCTCGACCTCACCTCGTTCATCACCCAGTCGTCGATCGTCAGGCGCCTGGTGCTGGTGCCGAAGCAGTTCGTGGTGGGCTACAGCTCGCCGGCCCAGGTCGTGGTGGTGGTGCTGGCGGCGTGCCTCGTGGTGGTGGCGCTGTGGCTCGTCTACGCCCGCGTGGTCGAGCGCGAGCGCTCCGCCGCCCGCGTGGCGGCGGTGATCGGCGTCACCGGCGTGGCGATACCGGTGGTGCTCGCGATCGCCGGGGCGGACTACCTCAACACCCGCAACGTGCTCGCCGCCTGGCTGCCGCTGATGCTCGTGCTGGCGGCGGGTCTCGGCGCGCGGCACGGCGGGCGGACGGGTGTCGCCGCGGCGGGCGGGCTGTGCGCCATCGGACTGTTCGTGTCCATCACGGTGTGGGCCAACCCGGCCTACCAGCGCGACAACAACCGGGGCGTGGCCCACGCGCTCGGCCCCGTCACCGAACCGCGGGCGCTCGTGATCACGCCGGTGTCGGCGCGGGTGCCGCTCGGCATCTACATGCAGCCGTTCCGGACGCTGCCGTTCCCGGTGAAGGAGATCGACCTGGTGGCGCTGCCGGAGCGCAGCAGCCTGTTCTCGGGCGCCCGGGCGGTCAAGCTGCCGCCCACTCCACACCAGGCGCCGGCGCCGGGCTTCCGCATCGTCGAGCAGCGCCAGACCCCCAGCTACACCTTCATCCGCTTCCGCTCCGACACGCCCACGCAGATCCTCCCGCCCGCCCTGCTGTTCAACCGCCTGGACCCGCGCGAGGCGGCCGTGCTCTACCAGCGCTAGCCGTCGCGGCGCGCGCGCAGGGTGTGGGCGTCGCCCACCCGGCGGGTCGCCTTCTCGCCGTCGAGGTGCTCGAGCAGCGCCTGCGCGTACTTGCGCGAGGTGCCGAGCTCGTCGCGCACCGACGCGATCGTCGCGCTGCCGTCGCGCTCGCAGAGCGCCACCACGCGCGCCACCTGCTCGGCGAGTGGCTCGGGATGGAAATGCAGGTTGCGCCCCACGCGCACGGCCTGGCCCGCCGCGGCGAGTCTGCGCAGGCGCTCGCCCGTCTCCTTGGCTGAGAGCCCGGTGGCCTCCGCCAACTCGTTGTCCGTGCGCGGCTCGCGACCGTCCGAGCGAAGCAGCGAGGCAATCTGCAGCGCGGCGTCGTCGAGCGGCGGCGGCTGAAGGTCGGGTGCGGGTGCGGGCGCCGCGCGCGGCGGCTCGGACGGCGGCTGCTCGCCACGCTCGAGCGCACGCAGCCGCTCCACCACCTCGTCCGACGGTCCGTGCTTGCGCGGGTGCGCGTCCACCACCACACCGCCGCCCACCGTGTCCGGCGGCGCGAGCTGGCGCACGATCAGGCGGTCGCCAGGCAGTGGTACGAGTGGAGCCTCGAGCCTCAGCTGCACGTAGCCCGGCGCACCCGGACTCAGCTCGTCTCCCTCGAGCGGCCACACGCGCGCGGGCGCCTCGCGCGTGCCGTGATGGACATGCACGCGGTTGCCGCGCTTGAGCGGCCGCGCTCCAGGCTCGAGCGACAGCCCAGCGTCGATCAGGTAGGTGGGCGCCACGTCATCGGCCTCGGGCGAGGTGACCACGTCCCCGCGGCCCAGCTCGCGCCAGCCCACGCCGGCGAGGTTGAGCGCCACGCGCTGGCCGGCGGCCGCGCGTTCGACCGGCTGGTCGTGCACCTGCACGGAGCGCACCCGGGCGCTCAGCCCCCGTGGCAGCACGCGGACGCTGTCCCCCTGGGCGATCGAGCCGGACCAGAGGGTGCCGGTGACCACGGTGCCGATGCCCCTGAGCGTGAACGAGCGGTCGAGGTGCAGGCGAGCCGGGCCGCCGGCTTCCGCGCGGCTGTGCAGGCCGGAGGCTGCGCGGTCGAGCGCGGCCAGCAGCTCGTCGAGCCCGGTGCGTGCGAGCGCGGACACCGCCACCACCTCGATGCCGGGCAAGAGCTCGCCCACCTCCTCGGCCGCCAGCTCCGGCTCGCCGATGTCGGCCTTCGTCACCGCCACCACACCGGCCGTCACGCCAAGTTGGCGCAGCACCGCCAGGTGCTCCCGGGTCTGCGGCATCACGCCGTCGTCGGCGGCCACGCACAGCAGGAAGATGTCGATTCCAGAGGCGCCCGCCACCATCGTGCGCACGAAGCGCTCGTGGCCGGGCACATCCACCACGGAGAGCCGCCGGCCGCTCGGCAGCGAAAGTGGCGCGTAGCCGAGCTCGATCGAGATACCCCTCGACCGCTCTTCTGGCAGACGGTCGGTGTTCTTACCGGTAAGCGCATCGATCAAGGCTGTCTTGCCGTGGTCGATGTGACCGGCGGTACCGAGTGTGAGCGGCTGGTCGCGACGTGGAGATGTAGCCATCGGGATGAGGGCTACCGCAGCGCAGCGATCACGCCGCTCGCCGCCGCCTCTGCCTCGGCGTCGTCGAGCGTGCGCGGGTCGAGCAGCAGCCAGCCCTGGCGCGCGCGGCCCACGAGCGGCGGATCGCCCGCCCGCAACCTGCGCGCCAGCTCGTGGAGCGACAGCGACGCCGGATCCACCGCGCACACCGGACCGGCCAGCTCGAGCAGCGGCAGCGCGCCGCCTCCCACCCTGGCCTCGGCCCTGATCACCTGGGCGTCCAAGCCGGCACCCGCCAGCGCCGCGCGCATCAGCTCGGCGCGCGCCCCCAGCTCGTCCTCGCCCGCGGTGAGCATGCGCAGCACCGGCACCTCGCGCAGCGCGCCCGCGGGGTCGCGGTAGAGGCGCAGCGTGGCCTCGAGTGCGGCCAGCGAGAGCTTGTCGATGCGCAGCGCCCGCGCGAGCGGGTGCTTGCGGCAGCGCTCGATCGCGTCCCCCGTCCCCACCATCAGGCCCGCCTGCGGTCCGCCGAGCAGCTTGTCGCCGGAGAAGCACGTGACCGCGCAGCCCGCCGCCACGGAGCGGCGCACGGGCGGCTCGTCGGCCAGCTCAGGCACGCGCTCGGCGAGAGCGCCGGAGCCCACGTCGTCGATCACCGGCACGCCGAGGCCGCACAGCTCCTCGATCTCCACGTCCTCCACGAAGCCGACGGTGCGGAAGTTGGACTGGTGCGCGCGCATGAGCGCGCCGGTGTCCGGCCCGATCGCCTGCTCGTAGTCGGCGAGGCGGGTGCGATTGGTGGTGCCCACCTCCACGAGGCGCGCGCCGGACTGCGACACCACGTCGGGCACCCGGAAGGAGCCGCCGATCTCCACAAGCTGGCCGCGCGACACCACCAGCTCCCGCCCGCCGGCCAGTGCCGCCGCCGCAAGCAGCACGGCGGCCGCGCAGTTGTTCACCACGAGTGCGGCCTCGGCGCCCGTCAGCTCGCGCAGCAGCGCCTCGGCGTGCACCTGACGCGAGCCGCGCTCGCCGCGCTCGAGGTCGTACTCGAGGTTGGAGTAGCCGTGGCCTGCCCGAGCCGCGGCCTCGGCAGCCGCGGGCGCGAGCGGGGCACGGCCGAGGTTGGTGTGGACGATCACGCCGGTGGCGTTGAGCACACCGCGCAGGCTCGGCCGCTCGGCGCGCGCGAGCCACTGGCGGGCGTCGTCCTCGATCTCGCCGGACTGCGCATCCCCGGCGGCCAGGGCGGTACGCCGCGCCGCGATAGCCGCCCGCGCCGCTGCCACCGCGCGCGCATGGGGCACGCCCTCGAGCCGCGCCGCCAGCTCGTCCACGGACGGCAGCTCACGCAGCAGCGCGTTCAGCTCAGGGCCGCGTTCCCTCGACCCAGCGCCCTTCGCCACCATCCACCTCCTTCTTCCAGATCGGAGCCTCGGCCTTCAGCCGGTCGATGATCTCGCGCGCGCCCGCGAACGCCTCGCCGCGGTGCGGCGCCGACACCGCCACCGCCACGCTCGGCTCGGACAGCGGCACGTCGCCCACGCGATGCTCGGCGGCCGCCGCGCACAGCCCGTGGCGCTCCACGGCCTCGGCCACGATCGCCGCCATCTTCGCCTCCGCCATCTCCACGTAGGCCTCGTACTCGAGCTTCTCCACCTCGCGCGTCACGCCCTCGAACGTCACCACCGCGCCGGCGCGGGGATCGCGCACGCGCTGCACCAGCGAGTCGAGCGACAGCGGCTCGCCCGTTACCCGCACGTGCTGCAGCGCGGCCTCGCCACCGCTCACCGGCGGGATCAGCGCCAGCTCGTCGCCGGCGTCGAGCACCTGGTCCTCGTCGGCGTACTCGCGGTTCACCGCCATCACGAGCGGCAGGCCCTCGGCGATCGTTCCGAGCTCCGCCAGAGCGTCGCTCACCTTCGCGCCATCGGGGAGCGACAGCGTCACCTCGCGCGCGCCCGCGCGCTCGCGCAACATGGCGAACAGCCGCACGGTGACCTCCATTCGCCTGATGCTAGTGCCGAACGGCTAGCGTGAGCCGGGCATGCAAGCGCGGGCCCAGGCCACCACGCCACAGCGTCAGTCGATCTTCGATCACGCGCCCGCGCCGGGGCTCGTGCTGGTGGGGATCGCCTCCGTGCAGGTGGGCGCTGCGTTCGCCACCAAGCTGTTCGACGACCTCGGACCGGCGGGCACCGTGCTGCTGCGCGTGCTGTTCGCCGCCGTCGTGCTGCTGGCGATCTGGCGGCCGCGACCGCGCGACCACAGCGGCAGCGACCTGCGCCTCGCCGCGCTTTTCGGCCTCTGCCTGGCGTTCATGAACCTGAGCTTCTACGAGGCGCTCGACCGCATCCATCTCGGCATCGCCGTCACGCTCGAGTTCGTGGGTCCGCTGGGCATCGCGCTCGCCGGGTCGCGCACGCGGCTCGACGTGCTGTGGGCGGCGCTGGCCGCCGGCGGTGTGGTGCTGCTCGGCGGCGTGGGCACGCCGGACGTCACGGGAATGATCTTCGCCCTCGTGGCCGGCGGCTTCTGGGCGGCCTACATCCTCATCAACGCGCGCGTGGGGCAGCGCTTCGCGGGCGGCGGCGGACTGGCGATGGCGATGGCCATCGGGGTGCTCCCGCTGATTCCGTTCGGGATCGTGGACGCCGGCTCGAGCCTGCTCCACCCGAACCTGCTGGCCATCGGCTTCGGGGTCGCGATGCTCAGCTCGGTGGTGCCCTACTCGCTCGAGCTGGAGGCGCTGCGGCGAATCCGCCCGCACGTGTTCGGAGTACTGATGAGCATCGAGCCCGCGATGGCCGCGCTCGCCGGCTTCGTGGTGATCGGACAGGATCTGAGCGTGGTGGACGTGGTGGCCATCGCGCTGGTGGTCACCGCCAGCGCGGGCGCGACGCGCGGCGCCCGCACGCCCGCGCCGATCGACGCCTGAGCGCCTTGTCCCGGGACCCGTCACACAGCGCAGACGTAACCCTCATTGATGCAGTCAACGCTCCGCCTGGCAGCGACGCTGGCGATGCTCACACTCGCCGGCTGCGCCGCTCACAGGCACGAGCCTCAACGCCCCACAGACACCCTGTACCTGGCCGGCAGCCGGCCCGGCACGCTCACGGTCGTGAATCTGCGCGGCCAGCGAGCCATGACGAGGCACCTGCGCGAGCTCTCTCCCGGGGACCCGCTCTACTTCCTCACCGCCACGGGCGGGCGGCTCGTCGCCTACGGGCACGACCACACCTACTCGTTCGGTCCTGCCGGTCGGGAGCCGGGCCGCTCGCTGGGCGAGTCCTGGTTCTTCGTCCCCTCGGCCACGCCCGGCCGGGTCTGGCTGGCGCTGCTCGCCAACCCGAGGACGCTCACGCTCCGCAGTCTGCGCGAGGTGACGGTGCGAGGAACCACCACCGTCGCCCGCACGCCCAAGCCGCCCGCATGGCCGATCGCGGCGCTCAACACGGGCTTGGTGATCCAGCGAAAGACGCTCGAGTTGTGGAACCCCCACTCCGGCACGATCCGCCCGCTGCCCGGCGTGTTCCCGATGGGAGCTCGCGGCTCGGTGATCGCGAGCTGTGACGACCCCTGCCCGGTTCTTCACGTGACCGACACCAAAGCGCGCACGCCACTGAACGTGAGACCTCCGGCCGGAGTGCGCTTTGTGGCGACCTACGCGCACGAGGCCTTCTCCCCGGACGGCGGGCAGCTCGCCGTACCCGCCAGGACGCAGGGCGGGCGCAGCCGCGTCGCTGTGGTCGACATCCAACGGCGCACTGCGCGGCTGCTTCCCGGCGCGAGCTTGGCTACGGACTACCCGCTCATCACCTGGGCCCACAGCGGCTGGCTGTACTTCCACGCTGCGCGCGGCCGAATCGGCGCCTATCACCCGGGCGAGCGCACAGCGCGGATCCTCCCGTTCCGGGCCCGCCCCTTCGTGGACCTAACGGCCGCCTAGGGGAAGATCTCCGTCGTGCAGTCGCCCGCCGGGAGATGGATCTCGTGCGGGCGCGCCGGCCCGGTGTCGAGCTTCGTGAAGTCCACGAAGAACGTCGGGTCGAGTGCGAACGAGCCGTTGTCCTGGCGCACCAGCCGCGTCATCCAGCCGCGGATCTCCGGATAGAACTGGTTGTCCCACGTCGAGTACAGCGAGTTGGTGACGTAGACCCGGTTGCCGTCGAGCGACGCCTGCAACATCTGCGGCCCGCCGTTCAGCGGACCGGAGGCCAGCGGGTGCCCGCCGTCGCGGCCGAGGATCCCGCCGAGCCACACCTGTGACTTCAGCTGCGGGTTCTCCGGGTCGCTCACGTCGTAGTGGCGCAGGTCGCCGTGGAGCCAGTTCGAGAAGAACAGGTCGCGGTCGTCCATCGTCAACACGAGGTCCGTGATCAGCCCGGGCACGCCGCCCTCGAGCGGCCAGCCCTCGAGCTCCTCGTTCCCGACGTCGATCACCTTGTCGACGCCCCACTCCCCGTTCTTAGAGAAGCGGATGATGTTGCTCGACAGCGTGGCGCCGACGAAGCCCTGGGTGGACTCCGGGTCGTGCTGCCAGCGGATCTCGAGCGGGATCAGGCCGTCGGCGCCGAGGTCGATCGTCTGCACCTTGGCCTTGCGCTCCAGGTCCCAGAAATGCAGCTGCTTGCCGTACTTGCCGGCCCCCACGTCCTCGGGGTTGAAGCCGGGCTGGAACGTGTTCGGCGCACCCCACTCCGAGGAGATCAGCGTGTTGTGGCGGGGCGAGTACCAGAAGTCGTACATGAACTCCTGGTCGCCCTTGTCGAGCTCCCAGCGCCCGAGCACCGAGAAGTCCTTCGAGTCGAGCACGGCGAACCCGCCGGGCAGGTTGCCCTCGGAGTCGCCGAGCATCGAGATCGTGACGATGTCGCCGGGCATGCAGTGCACGGTGTGCGGAGCGGTGTAGCCCGCCTTCGCCTTGATCTCCTCCGCCTCGATCACCTTGGCGATCTCCGGCTTCCGCGGGTCGCTCACATCCAGGATGTGGATGCGCGAGGAGCGCATACCAGGCACCACCAGCGTGTCCCGCGGAGAGCGACGAGTGGCATGCGGATGAGCACACGTTCCAGCCGAAGTGGTGGAGCTCGTCCCCGACGTTCGGCATCGAGGTGCGGTGGACTATCTGCCCGTAGGTGTCCGACTCGGGGTTCACGTCCACGACCGCGATGAAGTCAGGCTCGTCGATGCCGGTGCCCTGGTACAGGCAGGCGACGTAGACGAACTCCTCGGGCGCCTGCTGGAGAGCCTCCTGCGGCGATGCGTACATGTCTAACTCACCTCACTGACCTTTCCTGACTTGACGTCGTAGACGAAGCCGCGGACCGAGACCTCGTCCGGCACTAACGGTGAGCTCTTGAGGAACTCTACGTCGTCGCGCACGCTCTGTTCAAGGTCGGCGAACGGCAGGAAGTCGATGTCGCTCGCATCCGCCCCGAGGTCCTCTTTCACCTTGGCGTATAGGTCCTCGTTCTTGAACGTGAGCATGCCGCAATCCGTGTGATGGATCACCAGCACCTCGTTGGTCCCGAGCAGCCGCTGCGAGATCACGATCGACCGCAGCGCGTCCTGCACGCGGCCGCCGGCGTTGCGGATCACGTGGGCGTCGCCCTCCTCGAGGCCGAGGAAGCGACTCGGGATGAGGCGCGCGTCCATGCAGGTGACGACGATCGTGGACCTCGCCGGCGGCACTGGCAGATCGCCCTTCGTGAAGCCAGACGCGTAGCTCTCGTTGGCCTGGATCAGCTCGTCCGTAACGGACATGGGGTCGTCCTTTCGATTGGGAGCGGACCGAGCGAGCTAATTTACCGTAAGCCGGTCGGGATTGGGACCTTTGGCGGGAGCGGGCGCGGACGGTGCCTACCAGGCGCGCAGCGCCCTGAGGCGCGAGGCCTTCTTGAACTGGTGACCCTCCATCACGCCGAGCACACGGTCGAGCAGCGCGACGGCGTCCGTCACGTACGGGCCCTTGTTCAACATCACGCACTCGGCCCGCTCGGCCATTGCGGCATCGGTCAGCTCGGCCCGGCTCGCGCCGCCCTTGTGCACGAAGCGGTCGAGCACCTGGGTGGCCCAGATCACCGGCACGTGGGCAGCCTCGCAGAGCCAGAGCATCTCCTCCTGCATCTCGGCAAGGCGCTCGGGGCCGATCTCCACCGCGAGGTCGCCGCGGGCGATCATCACGGCCATCGGCTGCACGCCGGCACCCTGCACGATCAGGGCCGGCAGGTTGTGAACCGCGAGGCCGGTCTCGATCTTCGCCACAAGCGCTATCTCCCGCCAGTCCGGCGCGCGCTCGGCGAGCTCGCCCTGCAGCCGCTCGATGTCCTCCGGTCGCTGTACGAACGAGTAGCCCACCGCGTCCGCCGTCGTGGCGATCGTGTCAAGGGCCACCAGATCCTGCGGCGTGAGCGGGTCGATGCGCAGGTCCGTGCGCGGGAAGTTGAGCCCCTTGCCCTCACGCAGCCGCTCGCCTTTGTCCCGGGCTCGCGTCACCCGGAGCACCGCCGCCTCGGGTGAGGCCTCCTCCACCACCGCGCCGAGCGAGCCCTCGTCGAGCCACACCTCATGGCCCGGCTCGAGCTGCTCGAGCACCTCCGGCAGCGAGCACTGGAAGCGCGCGGCGCCGGACTCGTCGCATGCGCCCTCGCGCGCGGTCATCACGATGCGGTCGCCGTTCCGCGCGCGGTAGCCCCGGTCGGGCAGCTCCACGTTCGAGGTCCGCGCGCGGGGACCGCTGATGTCCATGCACACCCTGCACGGCCTCCCGGTCTGGTCGGCGGCCCGGCGCGTATGCGCGGCCATCGCCCGCCAGGTGTCAGGGTCGTCGTGCCCGCAGTTGATGCGGGCGATGTCCATGCCGCAGGCCACGAGGCCGCGCACCAGCTCGTAGTCGCCGGCGGCCGTGCCCGGCAGCGTGACCATGATCCGCACCTGGCGACCGGGCGGCGCTGGGCCCAGCGCGGCGTCCGTGTGCTCGCGGAGAAGCCGGTGGCCGAGGAAGTAGCTCAACGGCGTCGGGTGGCTGGGCGCCTCCGGAGCCGAAAGCAGCTGCCCGAGCGTCGCGAGCACGGCGTCCAGGTTCTCCATCACGCGCGCTTCGCAGCGGCCGAGGGAGGACAGGCCGAGCGGCATCAGCTGCTCCTGGAGCTCCCTCAGGTCGTAGCGGCGGAAGGCGATGTAGTGCGCGAGGTTGCGCGCGCTGGGCAGGAACTGCGGCCGCTCGATGCTGGGCCGCCAGCCGGCGAGGATTCGCGCGCCCTGGCCGGCCACTTCGGCGCGCAACTCGGCGAGCAAGTCGTAGACACGCTCGGTGCTGCTGAGCGCTTCCGGTGTGGCGATGTGGGCCAGGTCGACATTGATACTCCAAGCGCTGCGAGCGGGTGTGAAGATCTCGGTGCGCCCAGATCCATATCCTTCGTAGCCTCGTGGCCACCCGCCCCGACAAGCCCACCATCGCCCCGATCGTCGGTCCCGACGACCCTCGTCACTTCACCGACTCCGGGATCGAGATCGAGGCCCTCTACACGGAGGAGGACGTCCGCGACGGATTGCCCGAGCGCCTCGGCGAGCCTGGCGAGTACCCGTTCACGCGCGGCATCCACCCGGAGATGTACCGCTCGCGCCAGTGGACGATGCGCCAGTACGCGGGCTACGCCACCGCCCAGGAGACCAACCAGCGCTTCCATTACCTGATCGAGCACGGCTCCACCGGTCTGTCGATGGCGTTCGACCTGCCAACCCAGCTCGGCCGCGACTCGGACGACCCGCTCTGCATGGGCGAGGTGGGGCGCACCGGGGTGGCGATCGACTCGATCGACGACATGCGCCGCGTGTTCGACGGCATCCCGCTCGACCAGGTGTCGACCTCGATGACGATCAACGCGCCCGCGGCGGTGCTGCTGCTGCTCTACGAGCTGGTCGGCGAGGAGCAGGGCGTGCCGGCGGAGCAGCTGCGCGGCACGACGCAGAACGACATCCTCAAGGAGTACATCGCGCGCGGGAACTTCATCTACCCGCCCGAGCCCGCGATGCGCCTGACCACCGACCTGTTCGCCTACTGCCGCGAGCGCGTGCCCAAGTGGAACACGATCTCGATCTCCGGCTACCACATGCGCGAGAAGGGCTGCTCGGCGGTGCAGGAGGTGGGCTTCACGCTCGCCAACGGCATCGCCTACGTGCAGGCGGCGCTCGACGCCGGGCTCGAGGTGGACGAGTTCGGACCGCGGCTCGCGTTCTTCTTCAACGGCCACAACAACGTGTTCCAGGAGGTGGCCAAGTTCCGCGCCGCGCGGCGCATGTGGGCACGCATCATGCGCGAGCGCTTCGGCTCAGAGAACCCGCGCTCGCAGACCATGCGCTTCCACACCCAGACCGGCGGTGTCACGCTCGCGGCCCAGCAGCCGGAGAACAACATCGTGCGGGTGGCGCTCCAGGGCTTCGCCGCGGTGTGCGGCGGCACCCAGTCGCTCCACACCAACGGCTTCGACGAGGCGCTGGCGCTGCCCACCGAGCGCGCCGCTCGCATCGCCCTGCGCACGCAGCAGATCATCGCCCACGAATCCGGCGCCACCGACACCGTCGACCCGTTCGCGGGCTCCTACTTCATCGAGTCGCTCACCGACGAGATCGAGGAGCGCGCCCAGGAGCTGATCGACAAAGTGGAGTCGCAGGGCGGCTCGGTGCGGGCGATCCCGTTCATCCGCTCCGAGGTGGAGGAATCCGCCTGGGGCTACGACCAGCGCTACGAGATCAAGCAGGACATCGTGGTGGGGGTGAACGAGTACGTCACCGACCAGGTCGACGACGTCGAGATCCTGCGTGTGGACCCGGAGTCAGAGCGCCAGCAGGTCGAGCGGCTGAAGAAGTTCAAGGCCGACCGCGACCAGGCCGAGGTGGACAAGCGGCTCGAGGAGCTGCGCGAGGTGGCCCGCGGCGAGGGGAACCTGCTCCACCCGATCCGCGCCGCGCTGGCCGCGAAGGGCACGATCGGCGAGGTCTCCGGCGTGATGCGCGACGAGTTCGGCGAATACAACGAGGCGTAGCGAGCCGCCGCTGCAAGCGAACGGTCAACGGCCAACGGCCAACGAAGGATTCGCTTCGCAGTGCCCGAACCCTCAACCGATGACCGTCGAGGTGTCTCGAACACTCGTCAAGTCCCCGCCGGAGCTGTGGGCTGAGCTCGAAGGCGACTGCCTCTCGAAGGCAGTCGGCGAGGTGACCATCCGACCGACAGAACCCGAGCGCGCGCTGGCCTGGGAGGCCGATGGGGCGAGCGGCACCGCGGTTCTCGAGCCGGCCGGATGGGGCACCAAGCTCACCCTCACAGCCGAGGTGGAGGAGCTTGTGGCCGATCTCGGCTTCTGGGCGCGCATGCGCGGGACCAAGGTGGACCCCGTGCCGCGTCACCCGGACATGGAGCAGCGCCTCACGGAGCTGCTCGACAGCCTGGGGTCGGCCCACCGCAAGCCGTTCGTGCGCGAGTAGCCGCGAAGTGCCGCTTGACGACGCTCCACGCGGGCTTGCGCCTGCCGTGGCGGTCGATCAGTCCCTTGGTGCTGAAGGGCGGCGACGGCCGCGGGTTGCCGCCGCCCCAGCCCGGCCGCACGGCGTAGTCGCGCAGCAGCCAGACGATCGCGCCGCCGAGGTAGGGCGTCCGGTCGATCGTGGTGAGCTGGCGGTCGAGCCAGTGCGACTGGAACGCGTAGGTGCCCTTGCGGGACGCCGGGCCGGAGCGGTTGGCCTCGGCCCCGAACTCGGTGGCGAACAGCGCCACGCCGGGAAGCTGCCGGCGCACCGAGTCGAGCAGCGGCCTGACCTTCGACAGCGAGTCGTCGCCGTACCAGCCGATGTACTCGCTGATACCGAGCGCATCCAGCTTCCTGAACACGGCGGGCAGGTGCACGTGCGGGCTCAGCGTCTGGTCCACCGCGAAGAAGCGGGTGGGGTCGAGCCTGCGCACCAGCGCCTTGGCCTGCGTCAGGTAGCGCGTCTCTGCGCTGCCGCCGCGGACGATCTCGTTGGCCACTCCCCAAGTCATCACGGAGGCGTGGTTGCGATCCCTGAGGACCGTCTTGCGCAGGCGGTCGAGAATCGTCCTGCGCAGATGGGCGCGCGCCAGGTCCTTGCCCTTCAGCCGCCAGACGGGAATCTGCTCCCAGAACACGATTCCGAGCCGGTCGCATGCCTCCAGCAGCCGCTCGCTGGGTGGATAGTGGGCGCGGGTGAAGTTGGCGCCGAGCGCGGTGAGCTGGTCGGCGAGCACGTCCTCGCCGCCGGCCGTGAGTCCGGCGCCGCGGGCGAGGTTCTCCTCCTGGAAGCTCGCGCCTCTGAGCTCGAGCGGCTGGCCGTTCAGCAGCGGGTGGCCGTCGGCCGCCTTGCTCCACTGGCGCACGCCGAAGTGGATGGTCGTCGTCTGGCCACCGGCGGTCGCCTTGAGCTCGTAGAGGTTGGGGCTCTCCGGGCTCCACAGGGCTGGGTTCGGGACAGTGAACTGGCTGCTCACCCTCCCCAGCTCTCCGGGCTGGAGGTCGCCTCCAACTACGGGCACCGAGGAGCTGAACCCGCCGGGCCCGGTCGCCGTCAGCGCGAGGTCCACAGGTGTCGCCGTCGCGCCTGTGTTTCGCACCTGTGCGCTGAAGCTCACCTGCGCGGGGTTGCCCGGGGTGGTCGTGATCTGCGGGGCGCCCAGGTCGAGCTGGCCGACCTTGCGCAGGTACACCTCGCGCAGGATCCCGCCGAAGTTCCACCAGCCGCGCTCGCGGCCCGCCGGCGGGATGTCGTTGCGGCTGGCATGACCCTGCACCCGGACGAGCAGCGTGTTGGCGCCGCTGCGGATGCCGCGCGCCGGCAGCTCGAAGGCCAGGTGAGCACCCGTGTGGGAGCCGATCTTCTTCCCGTTGAGCCAGACCGTGGCGCTCGTGTTCACGGACTCGAAGCGGATGCGCCAGCCCGTCGCGCCGCCCTCGGATGGGAGCGTGAAGCGCTCCCGGTACCACTGGACGCGGGATAGCTCGCTGCGCTTCGAGAAGTGCCGGGCGTTGAAGGCGTTGGGGATCCTCACCGCGTGCCACGGTCCGCCACGGCTCCTGGCCGTGCTCCAGCCCTTGTCGAGCAGGTAGCGGCCGCTCGGGCCGTCCTGGTAGAGCGCGCGCTGGCTGGGCGTGTAGGCGTGCGCTGCCGCCGCTGGCGTCAGCGCGACTGCCGTGAAGGCGACGAAGAGGGCGGCCCGCATGGTGGTGAAAGAACTACCGGCGGGATCGGAAGTTGCGACCCTAGACGGGCTGCTCGGCGGCCTCAACCGCGCGGGCCACCTCCACGCGCGACGCCACTCCGAGCTTGCGGAAGATGTGCTCCATGTGACGCTCCACCGTCTTCTGGCTCAGCACGAGGCGCTCGGCGATCTGGCGGTTGGTGAGGCGGTCCGTGACGAGGCGCGCCACCTCCAGCTCGCGCGCGCTGAGGCTGTCGAGACCATGGCCGTTCTTACCGCCGCGGCGGGCCCCGGAGCGGCTCACGTGCTCCCCGAGCCGGCGCAGGTCGCGGATCGCGAGATCGCGGTAGCGCCGGGCGCCGCAGGCGTCTAGCTGCTCGCGCGCGCCGTGCAACAGAGCCTAGCCGCCGTCCACATCTCCCGCCTCGGCCAGCGCGCGTCCCGCCAGCGCCTGACAGCGCGCGGCGTCGATGCGGTGGGCGCTGCCCGCCAGCTCCGCTGCCTCGAGCGCCAGCTCGGCGGCCGCGTGGGCGCGGCCCTCGGCCAGCGCCACCGCGGCCGCCGCGCGCAGGGCGAAGGCGCGCCTGCCGGCCAGCTCGATTCCCTCTAGCGATGCGAGCGCGCGCTCGGCCCAGCCCGCCGCCGCGCTCTGCCGCCCCAGCGCCAGCTCGGCGGACACGAGCACGTCGTACAGATAGGGACGGAAAGCTCGCTCGATCATGGGCAGGTCGGAACCGCCGAGGGCCTCGAGTAGCGCATCCCTTCCCGCGGCCGGCGCTCCCGCCTCCACCCTGGCCTCGGCCAGCCAGCCCGCGCCCACGAGCGAGAACGGGTTGGGCGTGACGGAGCTGGCCAGGCGGCGCGACTCCTCCCCTTCCTCGAGCGCTCCCTCGACGTCGCCCGAGCGCAGTGTCAGCCACGAGCGCAGCGCGAGCGCCCAGGACATCAACTGCGGGCTGCCACCCAGCCGCGCCAGCTCCACTGCGGCGTCCGAGTCCTCACGGGCCTCCTCGAGTCGCCCCTGCCATGTCTTCGCGAACTGTGTGCCGAAGCGCATCGTCATCAGCAGATGGCCCTGCCCGGTCTCGCGGCCGAGGCGCAGGCCCTCCTCCAGGTGGCCGAGCGCCTCGTCGTAGCGCTCCATGCTCAGCTCGCACCAGGAGAGCCAGTCGAACGCGTCGAGGCGCAGCGACGCGTCGGGTCCGGTTCCGTCGTCCACGAGCCGCTCGGCTTCGTCCATCAGGCGCGCCGCCTCCGCCACGTTGTCCACGCTGTACTCGGCCAGCGCGAGCTGCGCCTTTGCGGTGGCGAGCAGGCCCTGGTTGCCGAGGCTGAGCGCCAGCTCATGGGCGGGCGCGGCCCAGTCGCGCATACCTGTCCAGTCGCCGACGAAGAAGCGGTCGGACGCCAGCTCCATCTGCAGCGACACCGCCGCGCCCGACGAGCGGTCGGACAGCTCGGCGAGCGCACTCTCGAGCAGCGCGCGCGCCGCGCCCGGCCTGCCCAGCAGGCGGTCGATCAGGGCCATGAAGCCCACGATGCGCGGGCGCAGTGACGCGAGCTCGGGCGGCAGCAGCGCGAGCAGCTCGGCGAGCGCCTCACGGCTCTCCTCCAGGCGGCCGGCGGAACCCAGTGCTCGCGTGAGGGGCACGAGCAGCTCGAGGCGGCGCTCGGGCCGGTCCTCGGGCACCAGCTCGAGCGCCAGCTTGAACCAGCGTGCCGAGGTGTCGGGCGCGAGGGCCGCGGTGGCGTGCCCGGCCTCCGCGAGGGTGGCGACGGCCTCTTCGTCGCCGACCCGGGCCGAGCGCGCCACGTGCTCCGCCCGCGCCGCCGCCGGCGCGCCCTGTGATGCCAGCGCGGCAGCCGCGCGCGCGTGCGCGCCCGCGCGCCAGCCCGCGGCAGCCGATTCGTACACGGCCGCCCGCACGATCGGATGGCGGAAGCGCAGCTCGCGCGGCGTGTCCGCAGGGCGCACGAGGGCGAGCCGGCCTGCCTCGGCGATCGCGGCCGAGACGGTGCTCTCGTCGGTCTCCGCCACCGCCGCCACCACATCGGGCGTGAAGCGCTCGCCGGTGATCGCCGCCGCATCCACCACCAGGCGGGCCACCGGGGAGAGCGCTGCGAGGTCGCGCGCCACGGCGTCGCGCACGGTCCGCGGCACGCCGCCCTCCTTCGCGCCGCGCGCGAGCTGCTCGAGGTAGAAGGGGTTACCGCCGCTCGCGCGGTAGATGCGCTCGCGATCGGCGGCCGGAAGCGCGTCTGGCAGCAGCCCGTCCGCCTCCTCGCGCGACAGCGGGGCGAGCTCCAGCCGCAAACAGCGCTCCGCCCGCTCGGCGCTGTCGAGCGCCGCCGCGAGCAGGCGCGGCGCCCGCCGCGGCCGCAGTGCCAGCATCAGCAGCACCGGACCCGCCGGGGGCCGGCGCAGCAGATGGCCCACGAGCTCGAGCGAGCCCTGGTCGGCCCAGTGCAGGTCATCGAGGGCGAGGACGCACGGTCCACGAGCGGCCAGCTGCTCGATCAGAACCCGCACCGCGTGGTGCGAGCGGTAGCGCTCCTCCCCGAGCCCGCCGAGCGGCGGCGCCAGGTCCGCCAGGGACGGGAACACCGCGGCGACTCGTGCTCGCTGCTCATCGCCGAGACCGCGCAAGCGCGCCTCGGGCAACGACCCCAGGTAGGGATCAAGGGCGTCGACGAACACGCCGAACGGCAGGTCGCGCTCGAACTCCGCCGCCGAGCCCTCCAGCACCACGGCCCCGCCCGCCGCCGCGAGGCCCCCGGCCTCGGCCAGCAGGCGCGACTTGCCGATGCCCGGCTCCCCCGCCACCACCACCGTGCGCTGCGCGCCCCGGGCGAGGGCTCCGACCGCGTCCTCGAGCAGGGCGAGCTCGGAGTGGCGACCAACCAGATGGCGCCCTTCCGCCATGTCCCAAATATCTGCCAGCCGGGGCGGCCAGTCAACGCATTCTCATGAAGATGGGGGAGCTTCCCCGATGCTCGTGCGCTGGCCCGGACGTAGCTTGCCCCCATGCCGACCTATGTGCTCGTGCACCGTCACGGCCCGCATGAGTGCCGCACGGCATACGCGGCGTGGAAGGGATTCGACAGTCCCCTTCGGCGCTCGCGGCCCTACGCCTCATGTGCGCGCGGCGACCATCGCATCTTCTGGGTGGTGGAGGCAAGCGACGAGCGCATCGCGCTCGGCCAGCTCCCGGAATGGCTGGCCGAGCGCACCGAGGCCAGTGAGGTGAGCGCGGTGGGGATCCCTTAGGCGTCCCGTCGACGCCCGCCACGTAAACTCCCCGGCCCCAATGAGCCGTCAGAAGGTGCCGGAGACATACGAGGAGAAGCTCGCCCAGCTCCAGGAGCTGCGCGAGGCGGCGATCCACTCCGCCTCGGAGAAGGCGGTGGAGAAGCAGCACGAGAAGGGCAAGCTCACCGCTCGGGAGCGCGTCGAAAAGCTGCTTGATCCAGGCTCTTTCCAGGAGCTGGACACGTTCGTTCGGCACCGAACGTTCGACTTCGACATGCTCAAGAACCGGCCCTGGGGCGACGCGGTGGTCACCGGCCACGGCAAGATCGACGGCCGCGACGTCTGCGTCTTCTCCCAGGACTTCACCGTGTTCGGCGGCTCGCTCGGCGAGGTGATGGCCGAGAAGATGTGCAAGGTCATGGACCTGGCCGCCAAGATCGGCTGCCCCGTGATCGGCCTCAACGACTCGGGCGGCGCGCGGATCCAGGAAGGCGTCGTCTCACTCGGTGCGTACGGCGATGTGTTCGTCCGCAACGTGCAGTGCTCGGGGGTGATCCCGCAGATCAGCGTGATCATGGGCCCGTGCGCGGGCGGCGCCGTCTACTCCCCGGCCATGACGGACTTCATCTTCATGGTCAAGGAGACCTCGCACATGTTCATCACGGGGCCCGACGTGATCAAGACGGTGACGGGCGAGGAGGCCACGTTCGAGGATCTGGGCGGCGCGATGTCGCACAACACCAAGTCGGGCGTCGCGCACTTCGCCGCCGAGGACGAGGAGAGCTGCCTCGAGGACGTGCGCTACCTCATGTCGTTCCTGCCCCAGAACAACCTCGAGAAGCCCCCGCGGCTCGACACGGGCGACGACCCCGACCGCATGGACGAGGCGCTCGACAGCGTGGTGCCCGACAACCCCAACAAGCCGTACGACATGCGCGACGTGGTGCACCTGATCGTCGACGACGGCGAGTTCTTCGAGGTGCACGAGCACTACGCGCGCAACATCATCTGCGGCTTCTCGCGGCTGAGCGGTCACGCGATCGGCGTGGTGGGCAACCAGCCCGCGCAGCTGGCTGGCGTGCTCGACATCGACGCGTCGGTGAAGGGCGCGCGCTTCGTCCGCTTCTGCGACGCCTTCAACATCCCGATCCTGACCTTCACCGACGTGCCCGGCTTCCTGCCCGGAACGAGCCAGGAGTGGGGCGGCATCATCCGCCACGGCGCCAAGCTGCTCTACGCCTACACCGAGGCCACGGTGCCCAAGCTCACGGTGATCACCCGCAAGGCGTACGGCGGGGCCTACGACGTCATGAACTCCAAGCACATGCTGGCCGACTTCAACTTCGCCTGGCCCACGGCCGAGGTGGCGGTGATGGGTCCGGACGGCGCGGTGAACATCATCCACCGGCGCGACATCGCGGCCTCACCGACGCCCGATGAGCGGCGCGAGAAGCTGATCTCCGACTACAAGGCGCGCTTCGCCAACCCGTACTCGGCGGCCGAGCGCGGCTACATCGATGACGTGCTCATCCCGCACGAGACGCGCCCGCGGCTGATCCAGGCGCTCGAGGCGCTGCAGACCAAGCGCGTCGACCAGCCCAAGCGCAAGCACGGGAATATTCCGCTGTAAGCCCGCTCTAGCGCTGCGGCGGTGCCTACCGCGCGCGGAAGCTGCTGCGGCCGATCCGGTGCCCGTAGCGGTGCGCCGAGCGTCGCCCGAGCCCGGGCCACACGTACCAGCGGTAATGGCCGGGCACGAACGTGAAGGTCTTGCCGCGAAAGTGCCAGGACTGCTTGAGCTGGAGCGCGTTGGTACGCGGCCAGGTGCTCAGCACCTTGTGCCTGCCCAGGTAGAGCTGCACGTTGTAGTAGCGGGCGCGCTTGACCTTCTTCCAGGTGAGCAGCGGCGGCGAGCCCACCACGCTGCCCACGAAGGGCCGCAGACTCGATGCCGTGGGAATGGCCCTCAGCGTCGTCGAGGTTTGGTTGCCGGCCTGATCGAAGTCCGTGATGGTGTAGCCGTACTTGGCGCCGTTGACGAGCTTCTTGTCGACGAACGACCTGCGGGTGCCGGCGTAGACGAGCTTGGGAGCGGCGCTGCTGCCCTGTTGCGCGCGCACCACCAGCACGCTGTTGGCGTCCGGGGGAAGCGACCAGCTGAGGTCGACCCTGCGGTTGCCGGGCGTCTGCTGGATGGATGCCGCGGCGGGACGTGTGGCATCGTAGCTGAACTGTCTCCTGCCGGTGCCTGTGTTGCCGGCCACATCGGTGCACGAACCCCCCACCGAGGCGCGCGCGTTCTCGGGGCCTGAGTAGCTGGTGTTGCCGGCGCACGATGCGATACGTGAGGCGCCGTCCACCCCGCCGACCGTGAACCCCACCGGGTGGTTGTACCAGCCGTCATGGTCCGGAGGTCGGTCCGGCGCCACCACGACCTCGGGCGCGCTGTCGTCGTACGAGAGCGGGGCGCTTCCTGCGGCCGAGTTGCCGGCCTGGTCGGTGCACGTGCCGTCCAGCTGAGCCGCCGCTCCGTTGGGGCCCGAGTAGACCGGGGCGGTGCACCCGCTCAGCCCGGACATACCGTCGCTGCCCTGCAGGAGGAGGCCGACGGGGTGGTTGTACCAGCCGTTCTGATCGGGCGGACGGTCCAGCGAAGCCGAGTCGACCGTGGGGGCCGTGGCGTCGTACTGGAAGCTCACTCCCGCAGGCGAGGAGTCGGTGTTGCCCGCCACGTCGGTGCACGTGCCGCTCAGCGACGCCGCGTTTGTGTCCGGACCGGAGTACTCCGGCGAATCACACGTAGCGACGCCCGAGAGATTGTCCGTACTTCCCAAGAGGTTGAGCGCAACGGGGTGGTTGTACCAGCCGGCGCTGTCGGGAGGCCGTGCGAGCCCCGCCGCCAACGACGGCGGCGTGCCGTCGAGCTTCACGTGGATCGTCGTCGGCCCGTTGCCGTCTCCCTCGTCGCAGTCCACCGGCGTGCCGGCCGTGGTCGGGCTATCGCCGGAGACCGACGTGAGACACGCCGAGGTATCGCCACCATTCTGCGGCGTCCACGTGATGGTCACGGGGCCCGGCTGCCATACGCCACAGCCCAGCGGCGAACAAGCGGCCGATGGTGTGGCCTGAGCCGTGGCCGCCACCACCACCGCAAATGCGGCTGTGACCACGAGGAGCAGCCCGAGCCGCCTCATGGGCTACCAGCCGCGCCGGGGATTACCGAGTTCCAACAGCAATCGCAGCATCGACGCGCTCGCCACCACCACGAGCACCAGCGCGAACGCCGCGAGGAGGAGCAGCGTGCCCGAGCTCGAGCCGTCGTCGCGCACGACTCTGATCGGCGTGATCGCCGCGGTGCGCACCGCGGCCACCTGAGTCTCGGGCGCCGTCTCCACCGACACCGGGTCGGCCGCCACCGTGGCCGGCTTCGGGGCGTGATGCGTCACAGGGTGCCGTTGATGAACCACACGGTGGCGGCGATGGTGGACGGCGCGGTGGTGAACGGCGTGAGTGACCGGGGCGGGCGGCGGGGCCGTGACCGGCGCCGGCGCGGGAGCCGGGGTGACCACAGGAGCTGGGGGCGGGATGTGCACCACCGGCGCCGGCGCCGGCTGAGAGACGGGCTTGCGCGGCTTGGGCTTGGGCTGGACCGGCGCCGGGTCCGGGGAGGGACCGTTCGGCACAGGATCCGGCGATGGGGAGCCGGCCAGGGCGGGAGCACCTGCGCAGGCGAAGATCGCGGCCGCACATATCAACGCGAGGCGCGCTCTGTGTCCGGCCGCGTGGGAACGGGTATCTGCCGCGGCCGGCCGACCTGGAGGGAAGGGTCGAACCGTCATAGGGCCAGCACTTTCAGTTCACCTTTCGGTGCCTGTTGCGACCGTACACCGAGAGCGCGCGTTTGCATAGCCCAACCTAGGTAGTAGGCGCAAAGTGGCGCGAGGTTTGCTCGCCCATGCGCCGCGCCGTAGCATTGGGTACTTGGAAACGTCGTCGCTCGCGGGCTCTCGCTACCTTGACCTGCCCTACCGCATCATCCTGACCAAGGAGAAGCGCAAGGGTATGAACGCCTGGCTTGCTCTGGTTGAGGAGCTGCCGGGTTGCGAGGCGCGTGGCGACACGCCCGAGGAAGCCACTCAGGGGCTCCGCGAGGAGATGGCAGCCTGGATCGCGGACTCGCTCGAGCGCGGCGATTCGATTCCGCGCCCCCGCACCGAGCCCGGCACACCCGACGGGCGGCTGGCCCTGGAGATCCCGCAGTCCCTCCACGAGGCGCTCACGCACGCCGCTATCCGCGAAGGCCTGACGGTGGAGCAGCTCGTGACGATCGCGCTCGCGGGCGTGATCCACTGGCGGCCGGAGCCGGCCGAGACCAACGCGCGCTGGATCCAGTCGCGTGCCGACGGCATCCTTCACGGCGAGCGCAGCAGCCGTCCCGGTCTCAACCGCGCGCTGATGCTCAACGCGGGGCTGCTGGCCCTCGTGGCGCTGGTGGCCCTGGTCATCCTGATCGTGGCCGTCGCGCACGGCATCTAGCCGCGCCCGCTCAGATCCGTACCGACTGCGCCTTCACCGCGCCGGCGCGGTGCGCCTCGAGCACGGCGATCGACAGCGCCAGGTCCTGGATCGCCAGCCCGGTGGAGTCGAACAGCGTGATCTCGTCCGCCGATGCGCGGCCCGGCGCCGCGCCGGTGAGCACCGCGCCCAGCTCCGTCACCTGCTCGCGCGTGATCGCGCCCGCCTCGACCGCGCCGGTCAGCTCGCCGCCGTGCGACGCCTGCCGCCACTCGTCGCAGAACAGGCGGCACCTGGCCACGGCCTCGATCTCGGCCTCGGCCTTGCCGGGACCGTCCGCGCCGAGCATGTTGAGGTGCATGCGCGGGTGGAGGTCGGCCGCCCGCACCACCGGCTCGTCGCCCGGGGTGACGCAGGTGACGACGTCGCACGCCAGCGCGTCCTCGCGGCTGCCCGCCTCCCAGCCCAGCTCGCCCGCCAGCGAGCCGGCGGCCTCGGCGTCCAGGTCGAAGCACACGCCGGGCCCGAACTCGGCCGCCGCCAGGCAGCGCGCCGACCAGGCGCCGTTGAAGCCGCAGCCCACGATGCCCACGCTGCGCAGCGTCCTCCGGGCCGAGCTCCTGGGCCGCCACAGCCGACACCGCGCCGGTGCGCAGCGCGGTGATCGCGCGCGCATCGATCAGGGCCAGGGGCTCCCCGTCCGAGGCGCTCGACACGCAGATCACCCCCATCACCACCGGCAGGCCCTTGCGCGGCGTTGCCGGGGAAGGACGTGACCCACTTGAGGATCGCCACCCCCGCGCCCTTGGCGGGCATCGCGCGGAAGTCGCCGGCGGGATAGGCGTCGAGGTAGACCTTGGGCGGCATCGTCCACTCGCCGCTCGCGTACTCCACGAACGCGTTCCGCACGCGCTCGATCGCCTCCTCCGGCGGCGACCGCCGACAGCACCGCGTCGTGGTTGAAGACGGGTATCTCCGGCATGAGCGCGCCGACGATACCCTCCCGGCGTGTCCCGCAACGGCAAGCACAGCTCCGGCGCGCCCGCGCATCGAGGTTCGCCAGTCGAGCGCGAGTCCCGAGGAGGCAGCGGCCATCGCCGCGGCGATCGAGCAGTTCCTGCGCGACACCGCCCCGCCGCCGGCCGCGGGCGGCCCCACGGTCAGCCCCTGGCTACGCGCCGCCCTGTTCGAGGGCGTGGGCCGCGACCCAGCCGGGGTTCGCCCTGGGGCGACGCCGAGCCCTGGGGCCGCTAGAGCAGAGACTGACGCGTCCAGGTCAAGCTGGGCAAGGACGCAGGGTCGAGGCTTTGCAGGTGGCAAAGCGAGACCCGAGGACGCAGCCCAGCGCAGACATGGACGCGTCAGTGCCCGTGGTGCTTGCGGAAGAGCCCGGGAGGGCTAAACGAGCGGCCGCTGCTGCTGTGGCCCTCGGACTCGCCGCCGCCCCAGTCGTGGTGCGACGACTCGCCTTGGCCTGAGCCGCAGTTGCCCCCGCCATGCCGCTCGCGCGCGTGGCGCTGGCCGGTGAGGCCGTTCGGCGGCTCGAGGTTGACCGGCGGCGGCGGGGTCTTGTACGGCTTGCCTGACGTGGGCGTGGGGCCGCTGTGCACGGTGACGCTCTCCTGAGGCGGGGTGACCTGCACGGCGGGCGTGGTCTGGTCTGGGTGGGCGCGGGAGTGGAGACCGGCGGGGAGGGGGTCTGGACCGGAGCTGGCGTGGAGGTCGGGACCTTGGGCTTCGCGGGCGTGTGGTGGTGGGTTACGTGTCGGGCTGTCTCCTGGACGGGCGCCGGCGGGTGGTAGGCCACCGGCACGCTGTGCTCGACGGTGGCGGCAGGCTCGCGGGCGAGGGCGGCCGGCTGGGCCGAGCCCGGAGCGTGGTGGCGCGCGCCATGGTGGCGCGTGGTGCGGCGCGCCGCGCGGGCCGGTGCGCACGCGATGAGCTGCACCCCGTCGGGCAGCCCATGACGAGCGTCGGGCGCCGGGGCCGTGACGGCGGCGCCGCCTGCCGCCGCTCCGCTGCCGCCGTGCCACGCTGGACGCCAGCGTGTGAGCCCGAATGATCTGAAGACGAGGCGACCACCACGGCCGCCATCACGGCGCCGAGCGCGACGAGCGGGCTGGCCGCCACCGCCACGCGGCGGAATGCCTTGGCGCGCCGGGCGGAGGTGACACCGCCGCTGAACGGCTCCGGCGTGGGCACGCCCCACGCCTCCTCGGGCAGATCGGGGATCGCGATCAGCAGCGCCGCGAGCTCGCTCGGGCCCGGCACCTCCATCATGTCCGCGAGCTGGGCGATGCCCCGCGCCCGCCGCGGCGGGATCGAGCCCGGATCCACGCCGAGCACCTTGGCCACCTGGTCGTCCGGGATCGCGCGCCGCAACGACAGGTCGAGCAGCGCGCGCGTGCCCGCGTCGAGCTTGCCGAGCGACTCGGCGAGCAGTGCCTGATCGATCATAGGCTTACCTGCGCGCGCGGGCGCGCATGACGAAGTGCGGCGACAGCCATCTTGCGGCGATGTTAAGTGCGGCTCCGGCGGCAAACATCCCCCGGTTCGGGTAGCCCTGCGGCGGTACCCGTGCAACGAGCGAGAAAAACGGCCCTGCAGCCCTGCTGCTACCTTGCGCCGCCATGGCTGACCAGGCCACCGAGCACGACGCTCGTGCCCGAGCACGTTGCCGAGATGGCGGACGCCCAGCTCGTGGACGTCCGCACCGCCGAGGAGTACGAGGCGAGCCACATCGACGGCGCGCGCCACGTCCCGCTCGACGAGCTCCAGGCCGCCGCCGGACGAGCTCGACCAGCGCCAGGCCGGTCGTCTTCTACTGCCGCAGCGGCGACCGCTCGCTGATGGCCGTGGACGCCTTCCGGGCCTCCGGCTGGGACGCCTACGGCATCGCCGGCGGCCTCGTCGGCTTGGGCCGACAACGGCCTTCCGCTCGAGCCGCGAAGGCGCCGAGGTCGCCCATCACAGCGGCCTTCCGTTGCCCTAGCGCACCGGCCGGGCGTTTACAGCAGCAACGAGGGCGGCTCGGCTCGGCCAATTTCGACGCGCGTCCTTTTACCCCCGTACGGGTGGGGAAAGTGGACGCGCGTGCCGCACCGGGCGCTCCGTCGTCAATAGTCGCCCCGGTAAGCGACACCAGGCCGCGACCTAATTTGCCAAATCCCGGCCGGGTTTTGTAGTATTCCTCGCCGCCGGCCGATTCCGGCGCTTGACGCCACCCGATTCAGGAGAACCGAGAGCCGATGGAGCCAGTCACGGCAAGCGAGTCCGGCGAGCTCACGAAGACCGGCGGCCGGGGTCGCTGGAGAGCCCCGAGGTCTACGAGAACGTCCCGGGCCACGTCATCCCGATCCTCGAGCGCGAGTTCGACGACTTCGACCAGGAGGCGCGAGAGGTTCCTGGGCGGCGAGATCGCCGAGGACCAGTTCATCGGCTTCCGGCTCAAGCAGGGCGTCTACGGCCAGCGCCAGGCGCGACGTCCAGATGATCCGCGTGAAGCTGCCGATCGGCGGCGTCACCCCCGACCAGCTCGACGCCTTCGCCGACGTCGATCGAGGAGTGCGCCCCGCTGCGCAAGGGCCACATCACCACGCGCCAGAACATCCAGATCCACCACGTTCCGCTGCGGCGACGCGGCCAAGTTCATCCGCAGGGTCTCGGACGCCGGGCTCTCGTCCCGCGAGGGCTGCGGCAACACCGTCCGCAACGTCACCGGCGACCCGTGGGCCGGCGTCGTCTGAGGGCGAGCTGTTCGACATCACTCCGTACGCGGGCGCCTACGTGCGCTACTTCGTGCGCCACCCGACCACCCAGCTGATGCCGCGCAAGGTCAAGACCGCCTTCACCGCCACGCGACGAGGACCGCGCGATCACCGGCATCCACGACATCGCGCTTCATCCCGCGCGTGCGCGACGGCGTGCAGCGGCGTGGAGATGCGCGTAGGCGGCGGCACGTCGATCATGCCGCGCGTCGCGCCGACGCTCTACGACTTCGTCGAGCTCGACAACGGCGACTACCTCAAGGTCGTCCGAGGCGGTGTTCCGCATCTTCGACCGCCAGGACTTCCTGCGCGTCAACCGCGCCCGCGCCCGGCATCAAGGTGCTGATCGACAAGATCGGGCATCGACGCCTTCCGCGAGATGGTCGAGGAGGAGCTCGCAGGGCGACTGGGTGGACGAGCGCGACTTCGACCCCACGCCCCTACCTCCTCACTCCACGACGAGGAGGCGAACGCGCCCCGCGCCGCAGATCAACTACGCGGAGCCGAACGGCGACCATTCGGCCTTCGAGCGCTTCCGCAGGTCGAACGTGCAGCCGCAGCGGCAGGAGGGCTTCTCCACGGTGCAGGTGCGGGTCGTCCGCGGCGACCTCACGCCCGAGCAGCTCCGCGGGCTCGCGCAGATCATGCGCGACTACTCGGGCGGCTACGCGCGCACGACCGTCCAGCAGAACTTCGTGCTGCGCTGGGTCCGCGACGAGTCGGCCTACGAGGTGTGGCAGCGGCTCGGCGAGCTGGGGCTGGGCGAGCCGGGCGCTGACGAGATCGTGGACGTGGTGAGCTGCCCCGGCACGGACAGCTGCAAGCTGGGCATCACCGCCTCGATGGGGCTCAACCGCGCCGTGCAGCAGCGCGTCGAGGAGATGGAGATCGACGACCCGCTCACCAAGCGCATCCACATCAAGATGAGCGGCTGCCCGAACGGCTGCTCACAGCACCACATCGCGAACATCGGCTTCTACGGCGCGTCGATCAAGGTCGGCGAGCGGCACGATGCCCGCGTACGTGGCGCACATCGGCGGCCACTACGAGGGCGGCGAGGTGGTGATGGGCCACCGGCTCAAGGTGCGCCTCCCCGCCAAGCGCGTGCCCGACGCCGTGGAGCGCTGGCTGCGCCTCTACGAGCGCGACCGCGAGGACGGCGAGGAGTTCAACGCCTTCGCCGAGCGCGTCGGCTACGAGACGCTCGAGGCCGAGGTGAAGGAGCTCGCGCTGCCGGTGGAGTTCAGCCTCGACACCATGAACCAGTTCATCGACTGGAACCGCCACGAGCCCTACAAGGTCGTGCGAGGGGAGGGCGAGTGCGCGGTCTAGCGCCAGCCGACGACCTCGCTCCCGACCTCGAGAGCGCGACGCCGCAGGAGGTGCTCGAGCACCTCGTCGAGCAGTTCCACCCGCGGCTGTACGTGGCCTGCTCCTTCCAGAAGGAGGCCTCGGTGATCATGGACATGCTGCTCAAGATCGAGCCCGAGGCGCGCTTCTTCACGCTCGACACCGGGCTGCTCTTCCCCGAGACCTACGAGACCTGGCGCCAGCTCGAGCAGCGCTACGGCGTGAAGGTCGAGGTCTACCAGGGCATGAGCCTCGCCCGGCAGTCCGAACGAGCATGGCGACGAGCTGTGGAACTCGGACCCGGACGCCTGCTGCGGCATCCGCAAGGTCGAGCCGCTCAAGGAGGCGCTGTCGCAGGTGGACGCCTGGGTGTCCGGCATGCGCCGCGACCAGTCGCCGAGCCGCCGGCTCACGCCCAAGTTCCACTGGGACGACAAGCACGAGCTGTGGAAGGCCAATCCGCTCGCCGACTGGAGCGAGAAGGACGTCTGGAACTACATCGCTGAGAACGACGTGCCCTACAACGAGCTGCACGACCGCGGCTACGCCTCTGTCGGGTGCACGCACTGCACACTCCCCGGCTCGGGACGGGCCGGACGCTGGGCCGGCACCGACAAGATCGAGTGCGGGCTTCACGCCTGACGTTCGTCGCGGCCAAAGACTCGATGTTCTAGACTAGTCCCTCGAATCCACCGGTTTAGTGGAGAATGGGACCAGCTCAGTGATCGACACGGCTAAGGAAACCGCCGCGGATGCCGCGGACAAGGTGCTCGCCTTCATAGACGGGCACGCGCTCTCCTGACCGATTCCATGGACCCGCTGGTCATCGTCTTCGGCCTCGGCATCGGCATCCTCGTCGGCCTCACCGGCATGGGCGGCGGCTCGCTGATGACGCCGATCCTGATCATCGTGTTCGGCTACAACCCGGTGACCGCCGTGGGCACCGACCTCGCCTACGGCGCCGTGACCAAGACCGTCGGAGGCTGGCGCCACTTCCGCCAGCGCAACGGTGTTCTTCCCGCTCGCCGCTCTGGATGGGCGTGGGCTCCGTGCCTGCCGCGGTGGGCGGCGTCTACGTGCTGCACCTGCTCGAGGACAAGTACGGCAAGTCGTTCGACAACGCGATGCTGATCGCGGTGGCCGCGGCCGTGATGCTCACCGGCGTCGCGGTGCTGAGCCGCGCGCTGTTCATGCCCAAGCTGCTCGAGCAGGAGCGCGAGTCACTTCGAGATGACCAGGCGCGACAAGGTGTGCGCGGTTGTGCTTGGCCTGTTCGTCGGCTTCGTGCTCGGCGTGACCTCGGCCGGCAGCGGCACGCTGATCGCGGTCGGCCTGATCACGGTCTTCCGGCTCGTCCCCACGCGCGTGGTCGGCACCGACGTGTTCCACGCAGCCGTGCTGCTGTGGGCCGCGGCGCTCGCCCACGTGGTGGCCGGCAACGTGAACTACGGCCTGATGGGCACGATCCTGATCGGCTCGCTGCCGGGCGTCTGGATCGGCAGTCACCTGGCCGTGCGCGTGCCGACGAGCTCGTTGCGCCTGGGACTGGCGATCGTGATGATCGGCTCCGGACTTGGGCTGCTCAGCAAGGCCGGCGCGGGCATCCCCGGCTATGCGCTGGCGGCGGTGCCGGTGCTGCTCGCCGTGGTGGTGGGCTGGCATCAGCTCGCCGAGCGGGCCAAGCGGCTGGCCAGCCGGGAGCCGTCGCTTCCCGCGCCCGTGGCGCGCCCCGAGCCCTAGCGGCTATGCGAGCGCCTACGGCTTAGCGCACGATGATCGTCTGCTTCGTCTCCACGCCCGTGGGGGTGTGGTTGTTGTTGGCGAGCATGCAGACGAGCGTGTAGCGGCCGGGCGGGAGGTGCGAGTAGCTGATGCTGGGCGTCAGCGAGGGCGAGTAGGCGCCGGCCACGCCCACCTTCTTCGCGAGCGCGCCGTTGCGGCCCGAGTAGCGCGGGTAGTCGAACTTCCCACCGTCGAGCATGAAGTGCAGGTGGCCCTTGCCGGGCACCGGCGCGTGGCCCACGAGGTTCGGCGCGATCTGGAAGTGGCCGAGGGCAACGGACACCTTGAACCCGGAGCCGGTGTTCACGACCTTCAGCTTCACGCTCGGCTTCGGCGCCGCCTGCGCCGGGCCCCCGGGCGCGGCCGGGGCGCGGGCGCCGTGTCGACGTCGCTCGAGGAGCCACAGCCCGCAACCACCACGGCGAGCAGCACGAGTGGCAGCACCCCTGGCCTTCATCGCTCACCTGCGGCTTGAGCGGCGTTGGATCGCAGCCACTGCGCGAGGTCGGCGGCCGGCATCGGGCGCGCCGAGGTACCAGCCCTGCGCGTAGTCGCAGCCCAGCGCGCCAAGCTCGTCCCACACCGCCTCCGTCTCCACGCCCTCGGCCACCACGCTCAAGCCCGAGGTTGCGGCCGAGGTCGATCGTCGAGCGGACGATGAAGGCGTCGTCCTCGTCGTCGTCCATCTGGCCACGAAGGAGCGGTCGATCTTGATCTCGTCGACCGGCAGGCGCTTGAGGTAGGAGAGCGACGAGTAGCCCACTCCGAAGTCGTCGATCGACAGCCGGATGCCCATCTCGCTGAGGCGAGACGAGCACGCCGAGGGCGCGCTCCGGGTCGGCCATGATCGTGCTCTCGGTGATCTCCAGGACAAGGCGCTCCGCCGGCACGCCGCGCAGCAGCAGCAGCTCGGCGATCTGGTCCGGCAGGTCGGCCTCGAGCAGGTTGCGGGCCGACAGGTTCACGGCCACGCCGAGGTCGAGCCCGACGTCGAGCCAGGCGCGGCAGCTGGCGCAGGGCGGCGTCGAGCACGTAGCGCGCTGAGCTGCTTGATCAGACCGGTGTGCTCGGCCAGCGGGATGAAGTCGTTCGGCGGCACCATGCCGTGCTCCGGCCGCTGCCAGCGCACGAGCGCCTCCACGTGCGTCACCGCGCCGCTGCCGAGCGCGGCCTTGGGCTGGTAGTGCAGCACCAGCTCCTCGCGCTCGATCGCGCGGCGCAGCTCGCCCACCAGCGACAGCTGGCTCGGGTGCCCGTGGTCGAGCTCCTCCGAGTAGAAGGTGTGGCCGACGTGCGTCTCCTTTGCCTTGTACATCGCGAGGTCGGCGCGCTGCAGCAGCGTCGCCACGTCCCCGGCGTGCTCGGGGAAGAGCGCGATGCCGATGCTCGCCTCGACGTCCACGTCGCGCCGCTCACGCTGAAGCGCTCCTCGAGCGTCTCGCTGCACCCGCTCCGCCACCTGCCGGGCCCGCTCGCGCGAGGCGCCTGGCAGCACCACCGCGAACTCGTCGCCGCCGAGGCGCGACACCACGTCGGACTCGCGCACCGCGCGCCGGATGCGGCCGGCGGCGGCGCGCAGCAGCAGGTCGCCGCTGTGGTGGCCGAGCGTGTCGTTGACCTCCTTGAAGCGGTCGAGGTCCATCACCATCACGGCGCTCGACTCCCGCCCGGCCGCCGCTCAACAGCTGCTGTGTCTGCTCGTAGAACCAGGCGCGGTTGGGCAGGCCGGTGAGCGAGTCGTGGCGCGCCTGGTGCTGGTTCTCGCTGGCCTGCCGGCGCATGCCGGCGCGACGCTGCCAGGACGATCCGGAAGAGCAGCACGTAGAAGCACGAAGCCCGAGCACGAGCACGCAGGTAGAAGCGGCTGGTGTCGCGCTTGATCGTCGGCCGCCACGGGCGCGTAGCGCGTGTAGATCTCGAACACGCCGTCGGGCGCGCCGTGCCCGGGCCGTCGAGGCGCAGCGGGGCGTGCGTCTCGATCAGCGTCTCGCGCACTCGGCACCTCGTCCATCTGGTCCACGACCAGGGCCGTGGTGCGCCCCACGAGCGCTGCCCGAAAGGCGTCGTGCGCGTGCGTCTGGCCGATCTGCTCGCGGTGGTTCGAGTAGACGACCTTGCCGTGCGTGTTCTTCACCTCGATCGAGACGATCGAGCTGCTCGTGTAGCCCGCGCGCAGCAGCTTGTCGAGGCCGCCGTGACGCCTCGTGAGCCCGCCCTTCTTGTCCTCGCACGAGAGCTGCGGCTGGATGCCGAAGCGCGCGACGAGCTGCGCGGAATCCGCGGCGTTGTTGATCGCGCGGCTGCGGATCTGTGGCTCCAGCGTTGGCCCAGCACCACGCCGAGGGCCGCCGTCGCGAGCAGGCTGAGCAGCGTGAAGCGGCCAAGTAGGCCGATTCGAGGCAGCCGGAGCGTGCGCTTTTTCCGGACATCGTCCCGGTAATCGGCCTTGGAAACCGGGCATTGAGCCCCTTCACGGGCTGGTCCCATAACCTTCCGCGCCGATGTTCGGCAAGGTCCTGGTTGCAAACCGGGGCGAGATCGCCATTCGCGTGATGCGGACGCTCGAGGAGCTCGGCATCGGCAGCGTGGCCGTCTACTCCGAGCCCGACCGCGACGCGCCCCATGCGCGCCGCGCAGACGAGGCGTTCCTGATCGGCCCCGGCCCGGCCAACGAGAGCTACCTCGTGGTGGAGAAGATCATCGAGGTGGCCCAGAAGTCGGGCGCGGAGGCGATCCACCCGGGCTACGGCTTCCTGGCCGAGAACGCCGCCTTCGCGCGCGCGTGCGACGAGGCGGGGATCGTGTTCATCGGCCCGCCGCCGGACGCGATCGACGCGATGGGCTCGAAGACCAAGGCCCGCGAGCTGATGAGCGGCGCCGGCGTGCCGATCGTGCCCGGCACCACCGACCCGGTGGAGACCGTGGAGGACGCCGCCAAGATCATCGACGAGACCGTCGGCTACCCGGTGGCGATCAAGGCCGCGGGCGGCGGCGGCGGCAAGGGCTTCCGCGTGGCCGAGTCCGAGGACGAGCTCGAGAAGGCGTTCGAGGGCGCCTCGCGCGAGGGCGAGAAGTTCTTCTCCGACGCCACCGTTTACATCGAGCGCTACCTGCCCGACCCGCGGCACGTGGAGGTGCAGGTGCTGGCGGACTCGCACGGCAACGTCGTGCACCTGTTCGAGCGCGACTGCTCGGTGCAGCGCCGCCACCAGAAGGTGATCGAGGAGAGCCCGGCGCCGGCCGTGTCGCCCGAGCTGCGCGAGCGCATCGGCAAGATCGGCACCGAGGCCGCGCGCGCCGTGGGCTACCGCTCGGCCGGCACGATCGAGGGCCTGCTCCAGGGCGACGAGTACTTCTTCCTCGAGATGAACACGCGCGTGCAGGTGGAGCACTGCGTGACCGAGATGGTCACCGGCATCGACATCGTGCGCGAGCAGATCAAGATCGCCGCGGGCGAGCCGCTGGCGTTCAAGCAGGAGGACATCGAGATCCGCGGGCACGCGATCGAGTGCCGCATCAACGCCGAGGACGCCTCCAAGAACTTCGCCCCCGCGCCCGGCAAGATCGGCTCCTACATCGAGCCGAGCGGGCCGGGCGTGCGCGTGGACTCGGGCGCCGAGGAGGGCTACGAGGTGCTGCCGCTGTACGACCCGATGATCGCCAAGCTGATCGTCTGGGACGTGGACCGCGAGGCGTCCACCCGGCGCATGATCCGCGCGCTCCACGAGTACGAGATCGGCGGGCTGAAGACGCTGATCCCGTTCCACCTGGCGCTGCTCGACACCGACCAGTGGCGCGCCGGCGAGACCTGCCGCGACCTCGTGGAGGACAAGAAGTGGCTCAAGGAGCTTGCGTTCGACAAGCCGCCCGCCCCGGCGCGAGGAGGAAGAGGAGGAGCCGAAGGTCGAGCGCAGCTACGCCGTGGAGGTGTCCGGCAAGCGCTTCGACGTGAAGGTGATCGGCGCCGGCCTTCGCGCCCAACGGCGCGGCGCCCGCGGCGCGGGCGCCGGCGCCCAAGCCGCCGAAGCGCCGCGAGCGCTCGAAGGGCGGCGGCGGCGCGCCCGGCGAGCTCGTGCTCCCCGATCCAGGGGACCGTGCTCAAGGTCGAGGTGGAGAAGGGCGCCGAGGTGGAGGAGGGCGCGCTGATCTGCGTGATCGAGGCCATGAAGATGGAGAACGAGATCACGGCGCCCGCTTCGCGGAACGGTCGAGGAGCTGAACGTGTCGGCCGGTGGCTCGGTGTCCACCGGGGACACGATCGCCGTCATCAAGTAGTTCTCAGTTCTCAGTTCTAGCTCAGTTCCACTCCGAACGGTGCGCTTCAGCCCTTTGGCGCCCTCGTCGGTCAGCTGGACGGCGCGGGTGTTCTTCGCTCGCTGATCCAGCCGAGCTCCTCGGTGCGGTCGGCTATCGCCGCCCCCAGCGCGCCCGCCAGGTGGTGGCGCTGCTCTGACCAGTCGATGCAGTAGCGGATCAGCGCGGCGGCGTTTCGGCAGCTCGCTCAGGTCGATACCGAAGCGCCGCAGCTCCTGCACGCCGCGCCCGCGTGAGCCGATAGTCCACGTCCCAGCCGGGCGCCGACAGCCGGTCCTGGGCGGCGCGCGTCGGGGTCGAAGTGGCCGTCCCCGCCCTCGAGCAGGCCGCGCTCGAGCATCGCCGCCATCAGCTCGGTGCCGAGCCTGCCGGCCAGGTGGTCGTAACAGGTGCGGGCGAAGCGCACGGCCTGAGCGCGCGTGCCCTCCTTGAGCGACGTCACCGGCGCCGGCGGGGCCACCCGCGCCAGCGCCTCGAGCAGCTGCCCCACGTGCGGACCGGCCAGCCGGAAGTAGCGGTGGCGGCCGTGCTGCTCCACGCACAGGAAGCCGCCGTCCACGAGCTTCTTGAGGTGCGAGCTGGTGGTGGATGCGGCCATGCCGGCCTCATCGGCCAGCACGCTCGCGGCGAGCGCGCGGTTGTCGCCGAGCGCCAGCAGGATCCTGGCGCGGGCGGGGTCCGCCATCAGGGCCGCGACCTTGGCGATGTCTGCGTCGCCCTTCACCCGGGACAGGATAGCCCCGGAACATTTCGTCGCAAGGCGAAACGTTATGCGCCCAACGCGATCCTCGGCGCTGCGCCCTTTCTGCCCGGCCTCCGGCGGGCTGGCGAACCGGTGCCCGGTCCGCTAGTGGGCTAGCTCTGTGAGACCCACCACTGGGGCCAGCTGTACGGAGCCGGGAAGTCCGGGAAGAGCGCGTCCGGCAGCGGCGGCGTGTCGGCCTCGAACGGAGTGAGCGAGCTGCCGAAGGGGATGTACTTGGTGCAGGAGGGCGAAGACGGGTTCGGGAGGCACGGGTTGAACGGGTTCACCGCGAGCCGCCGGTCATAGGGCGTGCCGCTGTAGAAGACGAAGTTGCGCGCCTGCTCCTGCAGGTTGGTGAGGCCATCCTGGTCCTGGTCGTCCTGGCCGTCGACGATGCCGTCGCCGTCGGTGTCAGGGTTCAGCCAGTCGAGCACGCCGAACGGGCGGAGCGTGTAGGGATGCTCGGCGGTGGGCTTCTTGGTGCCGTCCCAGGAGGTCCACCACTTCTCCGTCTCGTAGCCATGGGTCTCGGCCCAGTTGCTGATGCCGTCGCCGTCGGCGTCCTGCTCGTCGTCGCTCAGGTAGCCGTCGCCGTTGTAGTCATTGTGGTAGCGCGGGATGTCACGCACCGCTCGGACCTGGGGTCGCGTCGTCGTCCTCGTAGCCGTCGGCGGCGGGCGCCGGGGTGACCACGGTGGTCTGCTTGCCGTCGCTGTAGTGGATCTGCGCAAGAGAGGCGAAGCCGATGTGCACCGAGCCGAGGTACTCCTCGATCAGCGTGAGGCTGTCGCCGTCGAAGTCCACATTGGGATCGCTTGCGTCGAGCGGGTTCGGGTACGGGCGCTTGCCGGGGTAGGGCCACGGAATCGTCGAGCTGCCGGCGGTGCGGTTGAGGTCGAGAGCCGACTGGTACTCGTAACCGTCGCTGACGCCGTCGCCGTCCGAGTCGGCCTTGCAGGGGTCGGTGCCGAGCGCGACCTCGAGGCCGTTGCTCAGCATGTCGCCGTCACTGTCGCCCGCCGCGACGCTCGACGCCCGGGCAGGCCTCGGCCGCCCCCGTGCCGCCGACGGTGACGCTCGGGGACACGATGGGCGACTTGCGCCGCGCGGTGAAGGAGCGACCCGACTTCCTCGCGATGACGCGCATCGCGCAGGCGGGTGGCCTTCTGGGCGCCGCCCTTGTTGGCCAGGAGCACGGCGAGCTTGGTCGGCAGCTTGACGGTGATCGTGCTGGTGCTGGCCTTGTCGGCCTTGACCCAGACGACGCGCTTGCCGGCGCCCAGGAACACGATGGTGTCCTTGTGCCGGCCCTTGAGGAAGTACTTGCCGTGGATCGTGAGCTTCTCGCCGATCTTCAGCTTCAGCGGATGAATCGACCTGACGACCGGCGCGGGGACCTTCTTCGTGTGCTTCTTCGCGAAGGCGGGCACCGCGGCCAGGAAAAAGACCGGAATGGCGAGGAGGGCCAGGAGGGAACGACGACTCATCGCCTCCCGTATCGGCTCCTCAGCGCCATCCCTTGAGCCCTGTCTGGACGATTTATCCCAGGCGCGTCAGATTCTCGACGTGGATCTCGCGCTGGCGCGGCGTGTCCCGCTCCCTCGGGAGCGCCGGACGCTCTTCGCCGCGCTCGAGGGCGTCCAGGTAGTCGGCATCCTCGTCGAGGATGCGCAGCGCGACTTCGCGTGTATGAGTGGGCCCGTGGCCCGGCACCACCGTGTCCACCGCTCTCCACCAGGGGAGCGAGCCGCGCGAGCGTGGCGCGGTAGTCGTCCAGCGACCCGCCGGCTGAGATCCACGGGATCTCCACCGCCGAGAGGTAGTCGCCCGCACACGAGCAGCCCGGCGAACCTGCGAGCAGGACGCCGTGCCGTCGCTCGTGTGACCGTCGGCCGGGTGCAGCTCGAGTCTCCTGCTCCCCCAGCTCGACGTAGCCGGGCACGGGCAGCGACTGCATGCTGCCGAGCGCCAGCGGCGCGGGCCGCGCACGACGTAGTTGCGCGCGTCCTCCTCGCGCAGCTCACGCTGCACCGCACCCGGGCTCGGCACGGATGCGCTCCATCGTCGGGTCCCCCACGCCCAGCGCCAGGTCCGGGAACGCGACGCGGCCCAGCACGTGGTCGTAGTCCGCGTGGGTGGCGAACAGCGCGTTCGGCTCGAAGCCCGCCTGGCCGCAGCAGGCTCGGCAGCGCCTCGAGCTCGTCCGGGAAGTACGGCGAGTCGATCAGCACCACCTCGCCGCCGGCGCGCAGCGCCGTGGCGTTGGTCTGCCAGATCCGGCTCGTGACGACGATCGCGTCCGGGTGGACCGCGACAGCCCTCACGCCACCCCCTACGCCACGCCGAGCAGCTTGGCGGCGTCGCGGAGCGTCTTGACCTCCGCGTCCGGCTTCTTCTGGTTCGCCCTCGAGCGTCTCGCCGCGGCGGTTGACCCAGATCACCGGGATCTTCGCCTTCACGCAGTGCTCGACGTCGGTGGAGTAGCCGCTCGCGATGTGCACCCAGCCCTTCTTGCCCTCGATCCGGCGCTGGCACTCCTTGAAGTGCGCCGGGTCGGGCTTGTAGCTGCGCACCTGCTGGGCGGTGACCACGAGGTCGAAGTCCACGCGGAAGTGGCGCCGAGTCGCGCCGAGCAGCTTGTCGTCGATGTTCGACAGGATCCCGATCTCGAACTTCTTGGCGAAGCGCTCGAGCTGGGCGTTGGTCTCGCGGAAGGCCGGCCAGGCGGGCACGCTGTTGGGCAGGAAGTTCGAGCGCGACGGCTCGAGGTCCCAGCCCATCTCCTTGGCCGAGCGCACGGCCGTGCGGCGCAGCACCTCGGCGTACAGCTCGTACGAGCCGCTCTGGATCTCGTGCTGGATGTCCGATGAACAGCGGGATCAGCACGTTGCGGTCGATGGTGAAACCGTCGCGGTCGGCCTCCTTCTGGTAGGCGTCGTAGGCCCCGGACTCCCAGTCGATCAGGGTTCCGTAGCAGTCGAAGCTGACGAAGCGGACGTCTTTGGGTAGTGGCACTGATCTCCTTGCCGAGAAGCTTGCGATAGGGTCTCGCGCCCCGCCAGGGCGGCGGGCGGGACATTCTAGGAAGTAATGGACCTTCTCGAATATCAGGGGAAACAGCTCTTCGCCAAGCACGGCGTGCCGGTGCCCGAGGGCAAGCCGGCCGTCGACCGTCGAAGAGGCCGTCGCCGCGGGCGAGGAGCTCGGCTACCCCGTGGTGGTCAAGGCCCAGGTGCTGATCGGGGGCCGGGGCAAGGCCGGCGGGGTCAAGCTGGCCAAGGACCGGGCCGAGCTCGAGGAGCACGCGAACGCGATCCTCGGCATGGACATCAAGGGCTTCACCGTCCACGAGCTCTACATCGAGAAGGCATCCGACATCGACGAGGAGTACTACGCGGCGATCCTGCTCGACCGCACGGCCCGCAAGCCGATGGCGATGCTCTCGCGCAAGGGCGGTATGGACATCGAGGCCGTGGCCGACGAGGACCCGAGCGCGATCGCCATCGCCCACATCGATCCGCTGCTCGGCTTCCGCGACTTCTACGGGCGCAAGCTGGCGTTTCGAGGCGCAGATCGCCGATGACGTCGTGGCGCCGGTGGGCGCGATGCTCGGCAAGCTGTACGAGGCGTTCGTCGAGGAGGACGCCACGCTCGTGGAGGTCAACCCGCTGCTGATCACAAAGGACCGCCAGGTGGTCGCGCTCGACTCCAAGGTCACGATCGACGGCAACGCGATGTTCCGCCATCCCGACACCGCGGAGTTCCGCAACCCCGCCGCCGAGGACCCGCAGGAGCAGATGGCCCACGAGCGCGGTCTCACGTACGTGAAGCTCGACGGCAACATCGGCATCCTCGGCAACGGCGCCGGCCTGGTGATGTCCACGCTCGACGTGGTGGCGCAGGCCGGCGGCGAGCCCGCCAACTTCCTCGACGCCGGCGGCGGCTCAAAGGCCGAGGCGATCGTGGACGCCGTTGAGGTGATCCTCTCCAACGAGAAGGTCACCGCCGTGCTGTTCAACATCTTCGGCGGGATCACGCGCTGCGACGAGGTGGCGAACGGGCTCGTGACGGCTTTCCAGCAGCTCAAGCCGGACGTGCCGTTCGTGGTTCGCCTCGATGGCACCAACGACGAACAGGGGCGCAAGATCCTCGCGGATGCCAACCTTCCGAATGTGTACGTGGAAGAGACGATGCTTGGCGCGGCGGATCGGGTAGTGGAGCTGGCGGGGATGAGCATCCTCGTCGACAAGGGGACGAAGCTCGTCGTGACCGGTTTGACCGGCCGCGAGGGCAGCTTCCACGGCCTCAACAACAAGCGCTACGGCACCGACGTGGTGGCGGGCGTGACGCCCGGCAAGGGCGGGCTCGACGTCGAGGGCATCCCGGTGTTCAACACGATCGGCGACTCCGTCGAGCAGGCCGGCGCCAACACGGCGATGATCTTCGTGCCGCCGCGGTTCGCCGCCGACTCGATCCTCGAAGCCGCGGAGGCGGGCATCGCGCTGATCATCTGCATCACGGAGGGCATCCCGGTGCACGACATGCTGCGCGTGTACACGCACATCAAGCGCAGCGAGGCCTCCCGCCTGATCGGCCCCAACTGCCCGGGCGTGCTCTCGCCCGGCAAGGCCAACGTGGGCATCATCCCCGCGCACTTCTTCTCCGAGGGCAACGTCGGGCTCGTGTCCCGCTCGGGCACGCTCACCTACCAGATCGGCAACGAGCTGGCCCAGCGCGGCCTCGGCAACTCGTCGATCGTCGGCATCGGCGGCGACCCTGTGCCGGGCTCCTCGTTCATCGACGTGATCACCCTGTTCGAGCAGGACCCGGAGACGGACGTGATCGTGATGTGCGGCGAGATCGGCGGCGAGGAGGAGGAGCTCACCGCCAAGTTCATCTCCGAGAACGTCTCGAAGCCGGTGGTGGGCTATATCGCGGGCTTCACGGCGCCGCCCGGCAAGACGATGGGCCACGCCGGCGCGATCGTGAGTGGCTCGAAGGGCACGGCGGCCGCCAAGGCCGATGCGCTCGAGGCCTGTGGCGTGAAGGTCGGGCGGACGCCCACCGAGGTGGCGGATATCGCCACCGAGCTCGCGCAAGCCGCGGTCAGCTGAGAGAAAAGCCGTAGTTCCCCTACTTGCGGTAGGCCGTGTCCCCGTGATAGGGAAAGGCTGGCCCGCAACTTTCATGAACCAGGGAGGGTCCCTTGAGGAACTCGCTCGCGCCCCGACTTTCCGCCCGGCTGCTCGCGTCGATCGGAGTCTTACTCGCTACATGGCTTCTCGTCGGCGCTCACGCGGCGCAGGCGGCGTTCCCCGGCGCCAACGGCAAGATCGCTTTCGATCGCGCCACGCTCGCGCCGACGAAAATCGCGGACAAACGTCGCTCTCAAGGCTGGGGCGCGCGAGGGGAACTCACCCTACGCGGCCGCCTCAACTTCACGGACCAGATCTGGACGATGAACCCCGACGGCAGCGCCGCGGTGAACATCAGCAACAACGCCGTGCCGGACTTCGGAGCCGCTTGGAACGCGGACGGGACGAAGATCGCGTATGCCATCGATACCCCCGGCGGTGCGGAAGTCTGGGTGATGAACGCTGACGGCAGCGGCCAGGTGGATCTCACCAACGACCCGAACAGCGCCAACGACTTCAACCCAGCCTGGTCGCCGGACGGCACGAAGATCGCATACACGCACGAGGATCTCGGCACCGGCGATTTCCAGATCTGGGTGATGAACGCCGACGGCAGCGGCAAGCAGCCGCTCGTCCCTCTGGTCGGCGAGGACGACGACGCCGTCTGGTCGCCCGACGGCACGAAGATCGCGTTCGACAGCTCGGTCGACGACCAGCTGCAGATCTACGTCGCCAATGCCGACGCCAGCGGCACGCCGCAGAACGTGAGCAACAACGCGGACGACGACTCCGAGCCCAACTGGTCACCCGACGGCACCAGGCTCACCTTCGCAAAGGTGGTGGGTCCCTTCGGCGACAGCCAGATCTGGGTGATGAACGCGGACGGATCGTCGCCGCATGCGCTCACCACGCCCAACACGGACGCGAACGTTCCAGGCGCGCACTTCGATGACGCCCCGGCATTCTCGCCCGATGGCGCATTCGTTACCTACGCGCGTGAGGAAGGAAACCTCGCGCCGGTGCCGTTCCAGTTCACGGTCTGGGAGATCGGCGCGGATGCCTCTAACCCGCATCAGGTGAGCAGTCCGGATGACAGCTCGGCGGACTACCTCCCCGACTGGCAGCCGGTGGGCACGCCGGCGTCCGCCGCCACGCTTCCCGCGTGCGCAGCCACCGGCAGCGTGACCGTGCAGGTGGCGGATGCGACCGGCTTCAAGTCGGCGCTCAACCTCCATTACAAGGTGGATGGCGGCGCCGAGCAGGTGGTGCCCGTGGATGCGTCAGGCAACGCCGTCCTCGCGGCCGCCGACGGCAAGCACAGCGTGGAGTTCTGGGCCGGCGACGCGGCTGGCTACCAGGAGGCGCAGCACCACACCGGCAGCACCACCTTCGATACGAAGAACGGGTGCTTGCCGAAGGTGTCCGTGGCTGGAGTGCGGCGCGCTTGCGTGAGCAAGGCGTTCCACGTCCGGGTCAGGATCTCTGCCGCCACCGGGGCCAAGAGCGTGCGCGTGTACCTGGGCAAGAAGCGCATCAAGTCCACGACGCGGACGTCGTTCACCCTGAAGATCAACCCGAAGAAGCTCGGCCGGCGCACCAAGCTACGGATCGTGGCCACGGATGCGGCCGGGAAGAAGACGACGATCTCCCGGACGATCGTGCGCTGCGCGGTCAAGAAGCCGCGTCACAAGTCGGCGCCGCGCTTCACGGGCTGACACCGGCGGCGATCCAGCCGCTCGGCACGGCCGGCCGCGATGCTGCGGCCGGCCGTGACTCGTCCCCCGCTTGCGGTAATGCACGTAACCGTGGTAGGGATGCACAGAACTCGCATTCCTCTACCCACCGGGAGGCCCCTTGAGCGACTTGCTCCTGTCCCGTGGCATCGATCGGCGGCTCGCGCTCATCGTCGCCTCGGCCACACTCTGGATTCTTGCCGGCGCGCAGGCTGCGCATGCCGCGTTCCCCGGCGCCAACGGAAAGATCAGCTTCGACCGCTACACGAACGGCATCACAGGCTTTGCCGCCTACCGGGCCAAGCCCGTGGGCCGCGCCCCCAATTCGCGGGGGCTCAGCGGACAGATCGACCAGATCTGGACCACGAACCCTGATGGCAGCGGCGCCGCCAACGTCAGCAACAGCAGCCGCCTGGACGAGTACGCCAACTGGAGCGCCGACGGCACCAAGCTCGTCTTCGACGACTGGGCAGGCGAGAACGATCAGATCTGGTCCATGAATGGCGACGGCAGCGCCCAGACCAACCTGATCGGAAACACGGACCAGTACACCTCGTGGGCCGCGTGGTCGCCCGACGGCACGAGGGTGGCCTACGTGCAATACAACACGGTCACGTCGAACGACGAGATCTGGGTGATGAACGCCGACGGCAGCAACCAGCACCTGCTGGTTCCTCCGACTCCCACCACCTCGGATGGGAATCCCAACTGGTCACCCGATGGCACGAAGATCGCGTTCACCCGCTATGACACCGAGGCCGACTTGGGTCAGGTGTACGTGGCGAACGCTGATGGCAGCGGCGTCGCGGTCAATTTGAGCAACAACTCCGACGACGACGAGGATCCCAACTGGTCACCCGATGGCACCAAGATCGCGTTCGACAAGTCGATCGTGAACCAGAGCAACTACCAGATCTGGGTCATGAACGCCGACGGGTCGTCTCCGCACGTGGTCGTCGCATCGAACGACAGCCAGGATGAGGCCGCGGCCTGGTCACCCGACGGAACGCAGATCGCCTATCAGAAGCAGGAGCGCGCACGGAAGCTACCCGTCCCCTCGCAGCAGATCTGGGTGGTAAACGCCGACGGGTCGAACGACCACCAGGTGACCACGCCAGATTCAGGCTACGGGGACTACGTGCCGGACTGGCAGCCCGTGGGCTCACCGGCCTCGAGCGCCTCGCTCTCGGGCTGCACGGCCACCGCCGGCGCAGTGGTGCACGCAGCCGACCCGACCGGCTTCATCTCGCCGCTGAGCCTTCACTACAAGGTGGATGGCGGGCCTGAGCAGGTGGTGGCTGCGGATGGCGCAGGCAACGTGACGGTTGCGCTGTCGAACGGCGCTCACACGGTCGAGTACTGGGCCGCCGACGGCGCCGGCTACCAGGAGGCCCAGCACCACACGGGCTCCCTGACGGTCGACACGGTGAACCAGTGCCTGACGCCGGCGAAGACCTCGGTGGCCGGCGTCCGCCGCGCGTGCGTGTCGAAGACGTTCAGGGTCCGGGTGCGGGTGTCCACCAGCGCCAAGCCGAAGAGCGTGCGCGTTTTCCTCGGGAAGAAGCGGGTGCTGACGACGACGAAGACGTCCTTCACCCTGAAGATCAACCCGAAGAAGCTCCGGCGCCGCACGCAGCTGAAGATCGTGACCACCGACGCCCTCGGGCGGGTGACCACCACCAAGCGGACGATCGCGCGCTGCGCAGTCAAGAAGCCGCGCCGCAAGTCGGCGCCGCGCTTCACGGGCTGACGCCGGTAACGACATAGCCGTTCGCGACGGCCGGCCGTGATGAGCGGCCGGCCGTCGCCTGCCGTGTGTCGTTATCTTGGACGGCTCCATGACCACCGAGCCGAAGCCGATCTCGTTCGCGCGAGGAGCGCCGTCCCTCGACATCATCGCCGCCGACGAGCTGGCGCAGTGCGCCGAGCGGGCGCTGCGGAGCGATCCGGGCGGGGCCTTCGCGTACGGCACCGCCGTCGGCTATCCGCCGCTGCGCGAGTGGATCGCCGAGAAGCAGGCGGTGGCCGTCGAGCAGGTGGTGACCACCAACGGCTCCATGCAGGCGGACGCTTTCCTGTTCGAGCTGATGGTGGAGCCCGGCGACGTCGTGGTTGTCGAGGCGCCCACCTACGACCGCACGCTGCTTGCGCTGCGCAAGCTTGGCGCGGAGATCCTCGCGATCCCGCTGCAGCCCGACGGCATCGACGTGGAGGCTCTCGCCAAGGCGCTCGAGGAAGGCGCGCGCCCCAGGCTCGCGCACGTGATTCCGAACTTTCAGAACCCGGCGGGCTACACGCTGTCGCTCGACAAGCGCCGGCGCCTCCTCGAGCTGGCGGAGCAGTACGACTTCGTGATCTTCGAGGACGACCCCTACGTGGAGCTCGCGTTCGAGGGCGACAAGCTCCCGACGATGCTCTCGATGGACCGCGCGGACAAGGTCGTGTACGCGTCCTCGTTCTCGAAGACGGTCTGCCCCGGCATCCGCGTGGGCTATCTGGTGGGTCCCGAACCGGTGATCGCCTCGATCGTGAAGATCGCCACCGAGACGTACATCTCGCCGAGCATGGTGGCCCAGGCAATCGTCAACGAGTTCTGCCGCTCGGGCGCCATCGACCGGTCGATCGAGACCGTGAAGGCGGCGCTGCGGGAGCGGCGCGACACGCTCGCCGACGCCCTGCGGCGCGAGCTGCCCGAGGCGCGCTTCGTGGAGCCGGGCGGCGGCTACTTCATGTGGGTGGAGCTGCCCGAGGGCAGCGACGTGGACGTGCTGTTCGAGAGCGCGCGCGACCGCGGTCTCGTGTTCGTGAAGGGCACCGACTTCCTGATCGAGGGCGGTCAGAACACCCTGCGCATCGCCTACTCCGGCGTCACACCCGCGGAGATAGACGAGGGCGTCGCGCGCCTTGCCGAGGCCTACCGGGGCCTGGCGGACGCCGCCGCGTGACCGAGGCTCCCCGGCTCGAGCTACTGCGCCCTCGCGACATTGGCGCCCTCTTCGGCGATTCCCTGAGGGCCTACTTCCGCTACTTCCCGTCGTTCCTCGCGATCGGCGCAGCGGTGGTGGTGCCGGTGGAGCTGGTGGTGTCCGGCATCGGACTGGGGCAGCTCAGCGGCGGCTTCGACAGTAAGGCCACTACGGCGGGCCTCGGCATCGTGTTCGCCGAGACCTATCTCCTGATAGGCCCGCTCATCGCCGCGATGGTGATCCACGCGTTGCTCGCGGTGGCCGACGGTCGCAGGCCTCAGACCGGCCCCGCGATCATGAGCGGCCTCGAGGCCTTCCGGGCGGTCTTCCTGGCCGTGCTGATCGGCGCGGCGGGGGTGCTGCTCGGACTGTTCCTCTTCATCGTGCCCGGGCTCTGGCTATGGGTGCGCTGGGTGTTCGCGCCGCAGGCCGTGGTGGTGGACAGCCGTCGCGGGGTGAACGCGCTGGAGCGAAGCGCGGAGCTCGTGACCGGGTCGTGGTGGCGAGTGTTCGGCGTGCTCGTGTTCATCGTCGTCGCCACGGGGATCGCGGGCACGGTGATCCAGGCGCCGTTCGTGGCTCTCGCCAAATCGGCGGACAGCTCCGCGATATGGCTGGCAGGTACGACCATCGCGTCCACGCTCACCGCCCCCTTCGAGGCGCTGATGCTCACGCTCCTCTACTTCGACCTGCTTGCGCGGCGCAGCCTGCCGGCGATGGTGCCGCCGGTGCAGCCGCCGCGCTAGCCGCCAGCGCCCGCTAGTCGTGCGAGCTCGTCGACTCGAGCAGCTCGCGCATGCCGGCGTCGATCTGCCCGAGTTGCTCGGCCACGACGTTCACCGCCTGCGCCGCGCGCTCGAGGCTCGCGCTCGTGTCCACTGCCTGGTGCTCCACCGCCTCGGCTTCGGTGGACGCCTGCTGCAGCGCCTCGGCCACCGCCTTGATCGCGTCGTGCGCCCGGTGGTTGAGGTCTGAGATCGAGGCGAGGCTCTCGCGCGTGCGCTCGGCGAGCTTGCCCACCTCGTCTGCCACAACGGCAAACCCGCGCCCGTGCTCGCCCGCGTGGGCAGCCTCGATGCGCGCGTTCAGGGACAGCAGCCGGGTCTGCTCGCTGATGTCGTAGATCTGCTCCACCACGCCGTCGTTCTCGCGGATGCGGGCGGTGAGCTCGACCATGCTCTCGTTCACCCGCGTCATCGAGTCGCGCATCGTCTGGACGGCACGGGCGCCCTCGTCGACGCTCGCGGCGCCGGCCTGCGTGGCCTCCACGCACTGGACGACCGACTGGGTGGCGGCGTCGCTCTGCTCGGCCACCTCCTTGGACGCGCTGGCGATTTGCTCGTGAAGCCGGGTGCGCTCGATCTCGCGGGCCTCGATGAAGCTTTCGGTGATGAGCACGGTGTCGGTCTGCGTCAGGCGGCGGTAGCCCATCACTGCCGCGTGAAGCGCGTCCGGGTCGTGGGAGAACGCGTCGATGAGCCCGCGCAGCACGACGTCGTCCACCGTCACGATGCCGCCGAGGAATGCGCCCAGCGGCAGGTCGATGCGGTCGTGGATCTTGCCGACGTGCACGCGTCCCTTGGCGACGGCGTCGTCGTAGTGGCCGGCCCAGATCGAGGCGAAGTACTTGGCGAGGGCGCCGGTGTGCTTCTCGACGCTCGAGTTGGTCTCGATGATGCGGCGCAGCTCGGGCTGGGCGAGCACGTGGTCGTAGAAGCGCTTGGCCACGGCCAGCACGTCGATGTCGGCCACCTGCTGTGCGTGCTCGGTGGCGGCGAGGTCCTCGCTCGTGAGGCCCGTGTACTGGACGGCCAGTACGGCTTCGGGCTCGGTGAGGTTGAGGCGGTCGGTGGTGGGGAGAGTCTCAGGCGAAGTAGTCATCGCCTTGCGTACTCGCCCAATCGAGCGACCGCCTGAGCGGTCTTGTCAGAAAGGCGACGCCGGCTCGCCGGCCGCGGTCCGGGCGCGGGCTTCCTGAAGCTCGGGCAGGTGGTCCATCGCCCAGCGGCAGATGGCTGCGAGCGGCTTCTTTAGCGTGTCGCCCAGTGGCGTGAGCTTGTACTCGACGTGCGGCGGGATCGTGGCGATCACCGTGCGCTCCACGAGGCCGTCGCGTTCCATGCTGCGCAGCGTTTGGGTGAGCATCTTCTGCGAGATGCCCTGGATGGTGCGGCGCAGCTCGCCGTGGCGCAGCGGGCCGTCGGCCAGCGCGTAGACCACGAGGCAGGTCCACTTGTCGGCGATGCGGTCAAGCGCCTGGCGCGACTCGCAGTTCTGGTCGAGCACGTTGGGCTGTGCGGTGAGCGCCTCGTCCATTGGGGTGGTTTCTATCAGATACCGCAGGCACCTAAAAGTACCTACTTGTCATTTGGTGCCTAGCTATCTACTGTGACCGGCATGACCCCACCCCTCGTTCACAGATACGGCGCGACGGGCGCCGGAACCCCCGTCAACGCGTACATCGTGGAATCCCCGTCTGGCGTCGTGGTGGTCGACTCGACGCTCACGGTGTCGGACGGCGCGGCCCTGCGCGAACGCGTGGCCGCCCGCGAGAAGCCACTGCTCGGGGTGGCGATCACACACGCGCACCCGGATCACTACGGCGGGCTCGCCGAGCTGATCCGGGGTGCCGACGTGCCCGTGTTCGCCACGGCTGGCGTGGACGCGGTGATCCGCCACGACGACTCCGCGAAGGAGCAGATCCTGAGACCGATGTTCGGGGACGAGTGGGCCGTCCAACGGGCCTTCCCCAACACGACCGTGGCCGACGGCGAGACCGTGACGCTCGACGGGATCGCGCTCAGGGTCACCGACCTGGGGCCAGGCGAGTCGCCCCACGACAGCATCTGGACGCTCGCGGGCGACGGTCGAACGGTGTTCTCGGCCGATGTCGCCTACGACCGCCGGCACTGCTACCTGGCCGACGGCTTCCACAAAGAGTGGCTCGGCAACATCGCCCGCCTGCGCAGCGAGCTACCGCCGGGCACGACGCTGCATCCCGGGCACGGCGAGCCTTGCGGCCTCGAGGTGCTGGACTGGCAGGAGCGCTATATCGAGACGCTGCTCGAGGCCGTGCGCTCGGCGGACTGGTCGGATGCCGCCGCCGCGAACGCAGCGGTCGTCACGCGCATGCGCGAGTACCTGCCCACGCAGGAGCTCGAGTTCCTCATGCAGCTGAGCATCGCTCCGCTGGCGGACCAGCTGGCGGCCGACTAGCGCCCGAAGCGGTCTTTGGTGAGGACGAGCTTGTCCGGCAGCACAGTGCGCGGCGGCGGCGAGGGGTCCGCAATCACCGACACCGTCTCGGCCACGCTGCGGGTGACGGCTAGGCGCTCGCCGCCGTCGGCGTCGACGGCGACTTCTTCGTCATCTGAGGTGGCTAGCTTGCCCTCGAGCCCTGGGTAGAGCCCGGCCTCCTTGAGGTAGAGGAGCAGATCCTCGGCTTCGTTCTCGAAGCGCAGGATGCGGACGCTCGCGCCCAGCTCGACGTCGGCCAGCGGCACGCCCTCCTCGCGCACGCCCTCCACGATCGGGTGGCCGTGCGGGCAGGTCTTGGCGTCACCGATGGCGGCGAGCATGCGCTCCTCGAGCACCGGCGACATCGCGTGCTCGAGCCGCTCGGCCTCCTCGTGCACTTCGTGCCAGGGGATGCCCAGAACGTCGGTGAGAAAGCGCTCGATCAGCCGGTGGCGCCGGACAACGGCGGAGGCGTGATCGTGCCCGGACTCGGTGAACTCGAGCGACTTGTCCTCGTTGCGACGCACGTAGCCGTCGTTCTCGAGGCGGCCCACCATCTCGTGCACCGTGGGCGCCGAGAGCTGCATCGCGCGGGCGATGTTGGCGCCGGTGATCGGAAGCTTGGCCTCCTGCAGCCAGTAGATCGTCTGCAGGTACTCCTCTTCGGCGACAGTCGCCTCGTGCGGGGCCATGAGAGGATCCTAGCCGTGCCGCTGCCACTGAAGAGTCCCGTCAAGCCACAGCTCGCCCGCCCCGCCAAGGAGCTTCCCGACTCGGGCGGCTGGCGCTTCGAGCCCAAGTGGGACGGCTTCCGCATGATCGTGTTCCGCGACGGCGACGACGTGCAGCTGCAGTCGCGCAACGGCAGGCCGATGAACCGCTACTTCCCCGAGGTGGTGGAACAGGTGCTGGCGCTGCCGGGCGAGCGCCTCGTGCTCGACGGCGAGGTGATCGTGGAGGTGGACGGCATCCAGGAGTTCGATCTCCTCAGCCAGCGCATCCACCCCGCGGCCTCGCGCGTGGAGATGCTGTCGAAGGAGACGCCGGCCGAGCTGGTGGCGTTCGACCTCCTGGCCGAGGGCGACGAGGTGCTGATGGAGCTGCCCTACACCGAGCGCCGCAAGCGGCTCGAGAAGGTGATCGCGGATCCCGTCCGCCTCACGCCCTGCGCGCCCGACCCGGACGGCGCCCAGCAGTGGTTCGAGGGACGCTCCGAGGGCGTGATCGCCAAGCAGGCCGACGCGCCCTACAAGCCCGGCGAGCGCACCGGCATGCTCAAGATCAAGCGCGTGCGCACAGCCGACACCGTGGTGATGGCCTTCCGCTTCGGCAAGGAGGAGGGCACGGTGGGCTCGCTGATCCTCGGCCTCTACGACGACGACGGCCAGCTGCACGTGGTGGGCCACACCTCCGGCTTCACCGCCAAACAGAAGCGCGAGCTGATCGACAAGCTCGAGCCCTACCGCACCTACGAGCGCGGCTCGGGCGAACCCTCGCGCTGGAAGTCCGACGAGGAGCTCGTGTGGGAGGGGCTGCGGCCGGAGCTGGTGTGCGAGATCGCGTTCGACCACATCACCGGCCACCGCATCCGCCACGGCGCGAAGTTCCAGCGCTGGCGCGAGGACAAGGAGCCCGGCGAGTGCCTGATGGAGCAGTTGCGCGCTTAGGGCTGGGCGGATTGCGCTAGGCGGTCACGACCTCCTCGAGCCCGAGCTCCTCGATCGCGATTTCGCGCATCTTGTACTTCTGCACCTTGCCGGTGATCGTCATCGGGAACTCATCCACGAGCTTCACGTAGCGCGGCACCTTGTAGTGGGCGATCTTGCCCTTGCAGAACTCGCGCAGGTCGTCCTCTGAGGCGCCGGCGCCTTCGCGGAGCTGCACCCAGGCCATGATCTCCTCGCCGTACTTCTGGTCCGGCACGCCGACTATGGACACATCCGCCACGTCCGGATGCGTGTGGAGGTATTCCTCGATCTCACGCGGGTAGATGTTCTCGCCGCCGCGGATGATCATGTCCTTCGAGCGGCCGACGATGTTCAGGTAGCCCTCGTCGTCCATCGTGGCGAGGTCGCCGGTGTGCATCCAGCCCGCGCCGTCCACGGCTCCGGCGGTGAGCTCCGGGTCGTTCCAGTAGCCGAGCATCACCGAGTAGCCGCGCGTGAGCAGCTCGCCCGGCTCGCCGCGCGGCAGCACGCGGTCGTCGTTCGGATCGACGATCTTGATCTCCACGTGCGGGTGCACGCGCCCGACGGTTGACACGCGCCGGTCGAGCGGATCGTCGGCGCCGGTCTGCGTGGACACCGGCGAGGTCTCCGTCATGCCGTAACAGATGGTCACCTCGTCCATGTGCATGCGCTCGATCACCTTGCGCATCACCTCCACCGGGCATGGCGAGCCGGCCATGATCCCGGTGCGCAGGGTGGAGTAGTCGAACTTGTCGAAGTCCGGATGGTCGAGCTCCGCGATGAACATCGTGGGCACGCCGTAGAGGCTCGTGCAGCGCTCCGCCTCCACCGCCTCGAGCACCGAGCGCGGCTCGAACGCGGCGTCCGGCAGCACGATGCAGGCGCCGTGCGTGGTGCAGGCGAGGTTGCCCAGCACCATGCCGAAGCAGTGGTAGAACGGCACCGGGATGCACACGCGGTCGGCTTCCGTGTAGCGGCAGAACTCGCCGATGAAAAAGCCGTTGTTGAGGATGTTGTGGTGGCTGAGCGTGGCGCCCTTGGGGAAGCCCGTGGTGCCGCTCGTGTACTGGATGTTGATCGGGTCGTCGAACTGAAGCGCGTCCGCGCGCGCACGCAGCTCGTCCTCCGCCACCTCGCCCGCCTCGGCGAGCAGCTCGTCCCAGCCGGTGGTGCCGAGGAAGATCGTGCGCTCGAGCGCGGGCAGGTTGCCGCGCACCTCCTCGACCATGGCCTCGTAGTCCGAGGTCTTGAACGAGCTGGCAGCTATGAGCACCCGGCAGCCGGACTGCTCCAGCGCGTACTCGAGCTCGGTGGTGCGGTAGGCCGGGTTGATGTTCACGAGGATCACGCCGGCCTTGGCGGTGGCGTACTGGAGCATCAGCCACTCGACACAGTTGGGGCTCCAGATGCCGAGGCGGTCGCCGGGCCCGAGGCCGGCGGCCATGAGCGCGCGGGCCAGGCGGTCGACGCCCTCGTTCAGCTCGGCGTAGGTGAAGTGGATGCCCTGATGGCGCGACACGACGGCGTCGGCGTCCGGGAAGCGCGCCACCGTGCGCTCGAAGTTGGCTCCGATCGTCTCGCCCAGGAGGGGCGTGCCGGACGCCCCGTGCGTGTAGGAGAGAGCCACCTGGTGATCGTAACCATGGTTACCTAAATTCGGATGGCGAATTCGTACGGGTCGCGGTAGTTTCGGGCGAGTGCTTCGCCGTACCGTCCTCCTAGGGCTGCTGGCAGCGGCCCTCGCTCCCGCGTCCGCGCACGCGGCGGTCCAGCTCGTGAAGGTGGGCAGCTTCAGCTCGCCGGTCTACGTCACGGCGCCTCCCGGCGACACGCACCGGCTGATGGTGGTGGAGCAGGCGGGCCGCATCCAGCTGATGGTGGACGACGCCAAGCAGGCCACGCCGTTCCTGGACATCGCGAGCGAGGTGAGGCCACCGAATGGTGGCGAGCAGGGCCTCCTGTCGATGGCGTTCGCGCCGGACTACGCCACGAGCGGGAAGTTCTACGTGTATTACACGAGCCGCGACTGCCCCTCGTCGCCCGGCTGCACCGAGCACGTGAGCCAGTTCACGCGCTCGGCCTCGAACCCCAACGTGGCCGATCCCAGCTCCGAGGTGCCGCTGCTCAATATCCCGCACCCGACGAACTCCAACCACAACGGCGGCCAGCTCCAATTCGGCCCCGACGGCTACCTCTACATCTCCACCGGCGACGGCGGCGACCAGGACGACACTGAGCACAACGCCCAGTTCCCGGACAACGGCCACCTGCTCGGCAAGATCCTGCGCATCAACCCAGCCGACCCGATGGCCTCGGTGCCCGGCAACATCCCGAACACGCTCATCTACAACTACGGGCTGCGCAACCCATGGCGGTTTTCGTTCGATCGGCTGACCGGCGACATGATCATCGGCGACGTGGGGCAGGGCTCTCGCGAGGAGATCGACTTCGCGCACCCGGGCGCGAACGCCCAGGCCAACTACGGCTGGCCGTGCTACGAGGGCAGTGAGGTGAACAACGACGGCTCCGTGCCGAGCTATCCGGAGTGCTCGCCGACCCTCCCGGCGGAGACCGCGCCGGTGTTCGACTACGGGCACTCCGGTACGCCCTTCACCGGCGCCGGGATCATCGGCGGCTACGTGGTGCGCGACCCGTCGCTCACGGACCTGTACGGGCGCTACCTGTACGGCGATCTCAGCTCGAGCGGCTCCAAGGGGCTGCGCTCGATCACGCTGCCGGCGGCGAACGACGACCAGTCCGTGCCGGTGAACGTGCCCGTCCTGTCGACCTTCGGCGAGGACGCGGCCGGCTGCGTGTACGCGGCGTCGGTGGGTGGCGGCGGCTACGTGTACCGCCTCGCGCCTGACACCGATCCCACGCCGGGTCCCTGCGGCAACAGCGCGCCGGGCACCGCACCGGCCAAGGACACCACGGCGCCCTCGCTCTCGGTCAGGCGCCGCAAGCGCCAGCGCGTGCTGCGCACTCATTCGATCCGAGTGGGCGCGGTGTCCAACGAGCTGGCCACCTTCACCGCCACAGCCACCGTGCGGGTGGGCAAGACCGCGGCAACGCTGCGCTTCAAGCGCGCCACGCGCAAGAACGTGGCCGGCGGCAAGCACGTGACGCTCAAGCTGCGGCTCACCAAGCGCACGCTGCGCAAGCTGCGCCGCGCGATGCGCCACCATCGCTCGCGTATCGCGCACGTGACGGTGACGGCGCGGGACAGCTCGGGCAACAAGCGCACCAGGCGGCTGACGGTGCGCCTGGTGCACTGACCTCGCGCAGGATAGGTTCCTCCGCATGTCCGATCCCGCCGACCTCGGCCTGCTTGAGTCAGCCGCGCTGCTGCGCGCGCGAAAGCTGTCGTCGCTTGAACTGGCGGAGGCGTGCCTTGCGCGTATCGAGGAGCTGAACGGCGGCGAGCCGAGCTTCGACGGCGCGCCGGACGCGATCAACGCGTGGGTGCGCCTCTACCCCGATCTCGCGCGTGAGCACGCGCGCGCGGCGGACGAGAGGCTCGACCGCGAGGGCGAGGACGCGCCGCTCGTGTGCGGCGTGCCGCTGGGGCTGAAGGACCTCTACGGCATCAAGGGCCTGCCCCTGACCGCCTCGAGCCGGGTGCTCGACGGCAACGTGGCGAGCGAGGACGCGGTGGCCTGGCAGCGTCTGCGCGACGCGGGGATGGTGCCGCTCGGGCACACGCACACGCACGAGTTCGCCGCCGGCGGCACCACCGATCAGGTGGGCAACCCGTGGGACCTCGGCGTGGTGGCCGGTGGCTCGAGCGGCGGCAGCGCGGCCGCGCTGGCGGCCCGGATGATCCCCGCCGCACTCGGCAGCGACACCTGCGGCTCGCTGCGGATACCGGCCGCCTGCTGCGGCGTGAGCTCGATCAAGCCCACGCACGGGCGCGTGCCGATCGGCGGCGTGCTGCCGCTGGCGGCGTCACTCGACCACGTGGGGCCGATGGCGCGCACCGTGGCGGACTGCTCGGCCCTGCTGGCGGCGCTGGCCGAGGGCGGCCCGGAGACGAGCGCCCTGATGCCGCCGCCCCAGCCGATGGGCGAGCTGCCGCTGTGGGCGCGCCCCGGGCCGCGACCGCTCGAGGGGATCACGCTGGCGCTCACCGACCGTCCCAGCCGCACCGAGGTGCAGGACGAAGTGGCCGTCGCCTTCGAGGAGGCTCGCCGCGCCTGCGAGCAGCTGGGCGCGCGCGTGGTGGAGCTCGCCTCGCCCTGGACCTTCGACTGGGACGACCTGCTGGTGATCCTGATGGCCGACGCCTGGTCCCTGCACTCCCAGTTCGCGGACAAGCACGAGCTCTACCGCCCCGCGATCGCCGAGTTCGTGGAGATCGCCAAGACGTTCACCGACGCCCAGGCATACATGGGCGCGCAGCAGCGGCGCGCCGAGGGCACAGCGCTGTGGGAGGACTGGTTCGCGGCGAACGGCGTGGATGCCGTGCTCGAGCCGACGCTGCCGATCGTGCCCTACGAGCGCGGCCCCGGCTACGACCGCGGCCACGCCGGCGGCCCAGGCGACCCGATGATCGCCCTAACCGCCCTCTGGGACATGACCGGAATGCCAGTGGTCACGCTGCCGGCCAAATGGAACGTGGGCGTCAGCCTGATAGCCCCACGCGGCCAGGAAGCACCACTCACGCAGATAGCGCTGGACCTGCAGGAGCACCGTCCGGTTTCCGAAAACTTCCGCCGCCCGGCGGGCCGGACTGTGGACGTCCGGAGGTAGCGCGCGGCTCTCAGCAGCGCTCGATGGTCGCGTCCGCGCGCTTGACGCCGACGATCGCGACGTACTTGAGCGCCTCCCCGCCGATCGAGAGGCGGTGGTCGTAGGTCAGGCGCGCGCGCTCCTCGAGCACGCCGTCCGCGAGCATGCCCCGGACGAGCCGGGCGAAGCCGCTGGCGTCCCTGTGATCCAGGAAGTCGTCCTTGATGTTGAACGCGATCCAGCCGCCGTCGGCGATCATGTCGTAGGCGGTGACGAACGCCTCGCAGGGGATGTCGTCGAACCCCAGCGCGGCGACCGTGGTGAGCAGGTTGGGCGCCGGAGCCTCGAGCCGCCGGCGCTCGGTGGGATCGAGGTCGGTCAGGTCGCACGCCAGGTAGTCCACGTACAGGCCGGGCCGGTCGCGCTCAGCCGCGTCGGCGGCCTCCTGGAGCAGGTCCACGCCCACGTGCGACGCGACGCCCAGCTTGGCCAGCTCCTCTCCGACCATGCCGTTGCCGGCGCCGACGTCGAGGCCGCGCAGGCTGCCGGGATCCACGTCCGCGCGGCGCAACTCGCGGTCGAGCAGGCGCGCGACCACGCGCGGGGACGTGCACTGGAGGTGCTCGTAGAAGATCGCCTCGTAGAGGCCTGGCACCTCATAGATCTCGCCGTAGTCGTGGAAGCGGATGCGGCGAAACTCGCCGTCGATGAGGACCTGGCACCACTCGCGGTCCTGATCGGGGGCGGCGCCGTCCACGCGCGGGAAGCGCACGACGAGTTCTTCAGCGGACTTGACTGGCAAAGGGTCCTTCCGGGTCGGGCGACAGGGCATGCGAACAGGCGCGCCCGTGGCCAAGCCCGGTTTCGCACCGCCTGTCTCTACTACCGCCCGGGTCGACTCAACAAACGGCGATGTATCGCAAATGACATCGCCGCCCCCTCAGGAGCACAGCCCCTACCCCCTACTTGCGTCTAGCCCGAGAGGGCTGAACGCGCTTTGGCTCCCCCGGCATCTTCGGATAGTCCGGCGGGTACGGCATGTCGCCCTGGCCCTCGGCCTGGTCGCGCTCGTACATGTCGAGCAGCGGTTGCAGCGAGTGCGCAACGTCGTTGATCCCCGCGTGGCGGTCGCCCACCGCGGCGAAGCGCGCGGGCATCGTGGAAACCGTGAAGTCCTCGGGTGCCACCTCCGTCAGCTCGTCCCAGGTGACCGGCGCTGAGACCGGAGCGCCCGGCTTGGGCCGCACGCTGTAGGCGGAGGCGATGGTGCGGTCGCGGGCGTTCTGGTTGTAGTCCACGAAGATGCGCTCGCCGCGCTCCTCCTTCCACCAGCTGGTGGTCACCTCGCCCGGCAGACGCCGCTCGAGCTCGCGCCCGAAGGCAATCGCCGCGTGGCGCACATCGGTGAATGTCCAGCGCGGCTCGATGCGGACGTAGATGTGCACGCCCCGGCCGCCCGAGGTCTTGGGGAAGGCGGCGTAGCCGAGCTCGCCGAGCAGCGCGCGCGCCTCGCCCGCCACGCGCACGGCGTCGGCGAAATCGGTGCCTGGCTGGGGGTCCAGGTCGAGGCGCAGCTCGTCAGGGTGGTCGACGTCGTGGCTGCGGACCGGCCACGGGTGAAAGGTGATCGTGCCCATCTGCGCCGCCCAGCCCACCACGGCCACCTCGGTCGGGCAGATCTCGTCCGCGTGCCGGCCCGAGGGGAACTGGATCCGGGCCGTCTCCACGTAGTCGGGCGCGCCCTTGGGGATGCGCTTCTGGTAGAAGGCGTCGCCGCCGCCCCTCTCGCGCGTGGAGAGGACGATCCCCGGATGCACGCCCTTCGGCCAGCGCTCGAGTGTGGTCGGGCGGCGCTCGACCGCGCGCATGATCCCCTCCGCGACGGAGAGGTAGTACTTGACCATGTCGAGCTTGGTGATCTCCGGCGTGCGCTCGGTGCTCGGGAAGATCACGCGGTCCGCGCTCGTCACGCGCAGGTCGCGGCCGCCCGCGTCGATCACCGTGGCTTCGCTGGCGGCCATGCTGGGAGGATATGGCGATGGAGCTCGAGGTCCTTCAAGCCGATGTGACCAAGCTCGAGGTGGACGCGATCGCCAACGCGGCCAACACGCAGCTCGCGCACGGCGGCGGCGTGGCGGGCGCGATCCGCCGCGCGGGCGGGCCGGCGGTGCAGGAGCGAGTCGAACGAGAAGGCGCCGATCGACCTCGGCGACGCGGTGGAGACGACCGCCGGCGACATGCCCGCGCGCTACGTGATCCACGCGGCCACGATGGAGCTGGGCGGCCCGACGTCGGCCGAGATCATCGGCCGCGCGACCGAGTCCACGCTGCAGAAGGCCGACGAGCTGGGCTGCCGCTCGCTCGCGCTGGTCGCCTTCGGCACCGGCGTGGGCGGCTTCCCGCTCGACGAGGCGGCGCGCATCATGGTGGGGGCCGCGCGCGCGCACGAGCCGGCATCGCTCGAGCGCGTGGTGTTCGCCGTGCACGGCGCCGAGGCGGAGGCTGCGTTCAAGCCGGCGCTGGCCGGGTAGGCTCCCGCGACTCGATGCCGGTCAGCCGACGCAAACGGCCAGCGCCTCTACTACGAGGTGGCGGGCGAGGGCGAGCCGCTGCTGATGGTGATGGGCCTGGGCGCGGACCACCTGGCCTGGGCGATGCAGGTGGGCCCGCTGCGCCGAGCACTTCAAGGTGGTGACCTTCGACAACCGCGACTGCGGGCAGTCGTCCTACGCCGCAGGTCCGTACGAGATCACGGACCTGGCCGCGGACGCGATCGCGCTCGCCGACCAGCTCGAGCTCGACAGCTTCCACCTGGTGGGCGCGTCGATGGGCGGCGCGATCGCGCAGGAGATCGCGCTCGGCTGGCCGGAGCGCGTCCGCACGCTGACGCTCGCGATCACCTTCGGCGGCGCTGGCGCCTACGGCCGCAAGATCGGGCGCATGATGGCGGCCGACGTGCAGCGCCGCACCTACGAGGAGCAGATCGACCAGATGATGCTGCTCTGCTTCTCCGAGGATCTGTTCGACCAGACCGAGCGGATCACGTTCCTGCGCCAGCAGATGCTCGCCAACCCGCACCCCCAGAAGCCCGAGGGCTTCGCGCGGCAGGCCGAGGCCACCGGGCCGCCACGAGGCGCGCGAGCGGCTGCCCTCGCTGAAGATGCCGGTGCACGTGATCGGCGCGGAGCACGACATCCTCGTGCCGGCCTGGAAATCGAAGGAGCTGGCCGAGCTGATCCCGGGCGCCAGGCTAACGATCATCGAGGGGCCACCCACGGCCTCAACCTCGAGCGCGCCGACGATTTCAACGCCGCAGTGCTCGAGTTCCTGCGCTCGGAGCAGCCGTCACCCGCCTGAGATTAGCTCAAGACCCCCTGCTGGGGGTCGATTTCCCCGTTGATGATCAAAACGGGAGCGAACATCGCCTGGCGCATCCTGCGCGATCTGTTCTCAAAGGAGAAGGCCGCGCGCGGTTTCGACATCGACGCTTGCGCGATCAAGGCGTCGAAGGGCGGCTGGCTGCTGGGCGCCCTCGTGGGCTTCGGGCTCGAGCCCTTCTACCCGCCGACCGCACGCATCGGGGACGCGGGCTGGTTCGTGATCGGGGCCCTCGCCGCTGCTCACCGGGATCTGGATCTACTTCCTGATGCGCACGGCCCGAGCGGGTCACGCCGCGACACCCTGCTCATCACCGCCTACCTCGGGCTCGTGAACGTTGCCGCGGCGCAGTGGCTCGCCGGCGGACTGCCCGCGCCCTACCACGAGCTCTACCCGTTCATGATCTGCACGGCCGCGGCGGTGCACACGCCGTTCCGCTTCACCGTCTTCCTCGGCCTGCTCGCCGGGATGGCGGTGCTGCCCGAGCTTGGCCACGCCACGCCGCACATGCTCGGCGACCTGCTCACCGAGCTGGCGCTCTGGTCGCTTGCCGCGACCTTCATCGCTCGGCATCATGTGGCAGCTCCGCCAGCACCGCGCCGACATGCGGGAGAACGAGGCGCGGGCAAACGAGCTCGCGCGCGTGGACCCGCTCACCGGCCTCGGCAACCGCCGCGCCTTCGAGGAGGCGATGGTCAGGGAGATCGCGCGCTCGCGCCGCGACCGACGCGCAGCTGAGCCTGCTCGTGTGCGACCTCGACCGCTTCAAGGCCATCAACGACGTGCTACGGGCACCTCGCCGGCGACAACTGCCTGCGCCAGGTGGCGGACGCGCTGCGCGGCGAGTTGCGCGGCGCGGACGTGTGCTTCCGCTGGGGCGGCGACGAGTTCGTGGTGGTGCTCGCCGACACCCGCGAGCTCGGAGGCGCTCGACGTGGTGGCGCGGCTCGAGCGGCTCGTGGCGAGTTCCTGCGCGCGGCCCGACGAGACGCCGCTGCAGCGTGACCTGCGGCCACGCCACGCTGCTCGACTGGATGTCCGGCGATGACCTGGTGGCCGCCGCCGACCGCGCGCTGCTGACGCGCAAGGACCGCGCTAGCGCTCCGCCAGCGTCCTGATCACGGCCTCGTAGAAGCCCTCGCCGTTGCGCCCCTCGGTGACCTCCACGTTGGGCGGGGCGCCGCGCAGGATGTCCGGGTCCTTCTCCAGCCCGTTGCCGACGAGGAAGAAGCGGCCCACCACCGGCGCCACGCCCATGTCCTCGCGCGAGTCGCCCAGTGCGATGCACTCCTCGGGCGCGTAGCCGCGGGCGCGCATGTGGCGCGCCACGGCGTCCGCCTTCGAGGCCTGGCGTGGGATCAGGTGGTACGCGTGCGGCGGTCCTTCGAGGTCAGGCAGCGATGCCTTGTGGGAGATCGCGCCGTTGTCCACCAGCCGCAGCTTGCCGTGGCCGTGCTGCTCGAGCAGCGCGTCCGCCTCGGCGCGTCCACGAGGCCGCGGAAGAGGTGCGAGATCTCGCGGTTGCAGGTGCCACGGCGAGTGGTACTCGAGCCGGCTGGCGTAGCTCGTCGAGAAGCAGCTTGGGCGCGCCGGAGTCCTCGATCTGGTCGTGGATCGTGCTTGCCGTCCTGCGGCTGGAGTTCGCCGGTGAGGAGCGTCTCCTCGCCATCGATCACCAGGCCGCAGCCCATCTCGTAGATGTAGGCGGTCTGGCCCAGGAGCCGCGCGTCCTCCATCACCTGCGCCTGGCGCCGGCCGGACTTCAGCACCACCTCGACGTTCGCACGGAAGCAGGCCTCGAGTGCGCGGGCGGGCAGCAGCGTGAAGGCGCCCTCGGCGTCGCGGAACAGCGACGCGCCCCGGCCGAGCAGGGTGCCATCCAGGTCTGTGTAAACGCAGCGAGCAAGTTCAGTCCCAACTCATCTACGTCCAGTCTGGCTCCGTGGCGATCGTGAGCGAAGAACGGCCGTGGGCCAGCGTTCTGACGGGCGAGCAGCTTGTCACAACCAGCCGGCTGGCGGCTAAGGCGGCGGAGCTCGTTCCGCTGCCCGACGACCTCCATCCGGGGCTGCTCGAAGCGCTGCGCACGGGCGGCGTGGAGCAGCTCTACTCGCACCAGGCGGAGGCGCTGGCGGCCGCGCGCGAGGGACACACGATCGTCACCACCGGCACGGCGTCCGGCAAGTCGCTGGCGTTCAACATGCCGGTGCTCGACACGCTCGCCACCGACGCCCGCGCCCGCGCGCTCTACCTCTATCCCGCCAAGGCGCTGGCGCAGGACCAGGCGCGCAAGCTGTCCGAGCTGCGCGCGCCCTTCCTCCGCCACGCGATCTACGACGGCGACACGCCGCGCGAGGAGCGCCGCGCCATCCGCGGCCGCTCCAACCTGATCCTCACCAACCCGGACATGCTGCATGTGGGCGTGCTGCCCTCACCATCGCAACTGGGGCGACGTGCTGGCCAACCTCGCGTGGGTGGTGGTGGACGAGGCGCACGTGTACCGCGGCGTGTTCGGCTCCCAGGTGGCCAACGTGCTGCGGCGGCTGCGGCGCATGGCCAACGCCTATGGCACCGAGCCGCGCTTCATCCTCACGAGCGCGACGATCGCCAACCCGCTCGAGCTGGCCGAGGAGCTGACGGGGCTCGAGTTCCGGCTCGTGGAGCGCGACGGCGCGCCGCACGCCGAGCGCCAGATCGCGATGTGGAACCCGCCGCTCGTGGACGAGGACAAGGGCGTGCGGGCGTCCGCGCTGTCGGAGGCGGCCGCGCTGCTCGCCGCGCTGATGGAGCGCGAGGTGCGGACGATCTGCTTCCTCAAGTCGCGCCGCGGCGTGGAGCTGATCCAGAAGTTCACCAAGCTGCGGCTCGAGGACGCGGGTTTCGGCGACCTCGCGGAGCGCATCGCCCCCTACCGCGCCGGCTACACGCCGATGCAGCGGCGCGAGATCGAGCGGCGCCTCGCCGAGGGCGACCTGCTGGCGGTGGTGGCCACCGACGCGCTCGAGCTCGGCATCGACGTGGGCGACCTCGACGCCGCCATCTGCGTCACGTTCCCCGGCACGGTGGCGAGCCTGCGCCAGATGTGGGGTCGCGCGGGACGGCGCAACCCCGGGCTCGCGCTGTACGTGGCGGGCGACGATGCGCTCGACCAGTTCTTCTGCCGCCACCCCGAAGAGTTCCTCGACCGCCCGGTGGAGTCGGCGATCCTCGACCACGAGTCCGAGGTGATCTACATGCAGCACCTTGTGCCCGCCGCCTACGAGATGCCGCTGACGGCTCACGACGCCGAGACGCTCGGTCCGCGCTGGCAGGCCTACGCCGACCGGCTCGTACAGCGCGGCGAGCTGCGCGAACGCGACGGGAAGCTACATGCCGCGCGGCGAGGGCTTCCCGGCCGGGCGGGTGTCGCTGCGCTCGGCGGGGATGGACTCGTTTGCCGTGGTGGACGCGGCCGATGGGCAGATCATCGGCACCGTGGAGGCGGCGCGCGCGCACTCCACCGTGCACCCCGGCGCGGTCTATCTCCACCTCGGGCAGGCCTACGAGGTGGAGGAGCTGGACCTCGCGCGGCCGCCGCGCGATCGTCAACCGGTTCTCGGGCGACTGGTACACGCAGCCGAAGAAGGAGACCGACACCTGGATCGAGCAGGTGCGCGACACGCGCTCGGCGCTCGGCGTCGAGCTGTCGTTCGGGATCGTGTCGGTGACCGAGGAGGTGATCGCGTTCCAGAAGAAGCGCGTGGCCGACCACGAGGTGCTCGACCTGCTGCCCGTCGATTTGCCCGAGCAGCAGTTCATCACCCAGGCGCTCTGGTACGAGCTGCCGGAGCCGCTGCTGCGCGAGGAGTTCCCGCTGGATGTGCTGCAGGGCTCGATCCATGCGGCCGAGCACGGGCAGATCGCGGTGCTGCCGCTGATCGCGATGTGCGACCGCTGGGACATCGGCGGCCTCTCCACCGCCTACCACGCGCAGACCGGGCGGCCGACGATCTTCATCTACGACGGCCACCCGGGCGGCGTGGGCATCACCCGGATCGGCTTCACGCTGTTCGAGACGCTGGTGGCCGACGCGCGGCGGCTGATCGACGAGTGCCCCTGCCGGGCCGGCTGCCCGTCGTGCGTGCAGTCGCCCAAGTGCGGCAACCTCAACGAGCCGCTGAACAAGAACGGCGCGCTCGAGTTGATGACCCGAATGCAGGGCTCGTAGCGCAGGATCCGCTGCAGCTTCAAGCCATTCTGGGTTACGTGCCGACACCAATAGGGTGCGATCCCTCCTCGCAACGACGCTGCTCGTCCTCGTTCTGCCCGCGAGCACTTTCGCCGCGAGCGGGGGCGTGACGCCGACCGCGCCGAGCGGGGGCATCTCACGCCCGGAGCGTGAAGCTGCCCCGCGGCCCGATCGTGGAGTCGTTCTCGGTCAGCCCGAGCAGCACGTTCATCTACGGCCGGCGGGCACAGGTGCATTTCGAGGTAAAGGGCCGCTCCCGGACGATCCACCTGTCGCTCGTGGTGAAGCACGGCAACAGGGTGGTGCGCCGGATCGACCTCGGCAACCGCCCCACCGGCAGGCGCCAGCGCTATCTGCTCACGGGGCTCGAGGGCGGGCCGCTCCCGGAGGGGACGTTCGAGCTGCACCTGACGGCGCGCGGGCTGCATGGCGCCACCAAGGCGTCGGTCACGGGCCGGCTGAGCTTCCACTGGCACGTGTTCCCGCTGCTCGGCCAGTTCACCTACGGGATCGGAGCGGACGGCCGCTTCGGCGCCTCGCGGCCCGGCCACACCCATCAGGGCCAGGACATCCCCGCGCCCACGGGCACGCCGGTGGTGGCGCCGCGCGGCGGGCTCGTGAAGTTCGTCTCGTTCCAGCGCAGCGGCGCCGGCAACTACATCGTCCTGCGCGGCGAGGGCGAGAACCTCGACTTCGTGTTCATGCACCTGCGCGACGGCTCGATTCGCGTCCGCCAGGGAGACACCGTGCACACCGGCGAACAGATCGCCGAGGTGGGCAGCACCGGCGAGTCCACCGGCCCCCACCTCCACTTCGAGATCTGGAAGGGCCCCTGGGCGATGGGCGGCGAGCCGATCGACCCGCTCCCCTTCCTGCGGCGGTGGGATGGGTGGAGTTAGGTCGCAGCGGCGCTACTTGATCGCCAGCTTGAAGTGGCCGCTCAGCCCGCTCGTGCTCGAGCTCATCGAGCCGGTGACGGCACCCAGCGGGGCCGTGGCCAGTGAGCCGCCGAAGGCGCCGCCCAGGCCGCCGCCCGAGGCGCGGGCGATCAGCTCGGAGGCGATCTTGCCGATGTCGGCATCGATCGCCAGCGCGCCCTTTGCGTCCGGGACGGGCTGCGGCGCGTCGCTCGCTATCTGCGCGAGCGAGACCGGACTGTTGGAAGCCGCGAACACCTTGCCGACCATGCCGTAGTAGAGCGTCTTGCCGTTCGGAACCGCTGAGCTTGTAGAGCCCGCGCACGCGAGTGAGCCTGGCGCCCGGAAGGCCCGCGCCCTGGGCGAACTTGGGCGCGACCTTCGCGAACTTGTCGAGCGTCTTCGACAGCGCCGCGGGGTCCTTCGGCTCGACGCGCACGGCATAGTGGCCCTGGATGTCGAACGAGATCGAGGCATTGCCCGACAGCTGCGAGATCAGGTCCTTGTCGATGTCCAGGCTGAGCTGCGAGCTGATCTTCTCCTTGTCGGCGGAAGTCCTGTAGCTCGACGGGCTCACCGCCTGGGCCACGCTCTCGCCGAAGCGCTCGGTCTGGTCGAGCCCGCGGATGCCCAGGCCGATCTCGCCGGCCTTGGTGGAGACGGGTGGCGACTCATCGCCGGATGCGATCGGGAGGTCGGAGTCCGAGAGCTGCGACGAATCTGTCTTGGCGTTGAAGTCGATCGAGAGCCCGTCGCTCTGGCTCGACAACGTGAAGCCGACCGTGCGCAGCGCGGCCACCCACTTGACCTTGCGCGCGGTCTCGGTGCTCGGGTGAGCCGTTGATGAGCCCCTGGGCGTCCACATACACCCGCACAAGCGCGTCGGTCGGCAGGCCCGAGAGGTTGTTGTTGAAGGTGTCCTCGGTGAGGCGGTCGTCGCGGCCGCGCTGCTCGATGGCAGCCGTCACCTGCTGCTTGGTGTTGGCCACCACGAGCACGTCGCCGTCCTGCGCCACCTCGGAGCCGTTGCCCTTGTAAAGGGTCGCGCCGCCGGATGAGCCGTCCTTCGTCAGGTCCTTCGCGTGGGAGAGGAGGTCGGAGAGCTTGCCCTTGTCCTTCACCTGCACCGCCCCGACCGCCTGCGTGTTCCCGCCCACCGTCCCCTGCACCGTGGGCAGGCTGATCACGAAGTCGTTGCCGAGGAGAGGCTTGATGTCCTTGTCGTAGTCGAGGCCGGACTGGTTGATCGAGCTCTTCAGCGAGTCCGTGACCTGGTTTGCGAACGGAAACTTCTTCATGTTCGCCGTCAGCGACGTCCACTGGGAGTCGCTTTGGTCGGTGTCGAGGGCGAACACGATCGGCGCGCTCTTCGGGATGTAACCGAGCGCGTTGTCGAGCGGGCTCTTGCCGCTGTCGCCGGAGCCGCTGCTGCCGCAGCCGGCTGCCGACGAGAGGTACGACACAGAGGAGTGTGACGAGGAGGCGGCGCATCGGTCAGGAACGCTCGATCAGCTCGATGCGGTACCCATCGGGATCGCGGACGAAGCAGATCCGGCTGCCGCCCTCGTGGACGGTGTACGGAGGCTTCTCCGGCTCGATGCCCTGCTCGGACAGGTTGGCCAGCTTGCCGTCGAGGTCGTCGGTCGTGACGGCGATGTGGTTGTAGCCCGTGCCGAGCTCGTAGGAGTCGACGCCGTGGTTGTAGGTCAGCTCGAGCCGCGCGCCGTCGCCGGGCAGGCCCATGAACACGTTGATGGCCTCGTCGCGGATCGGCATGCGGCCGACCTCCTCGAAGCCCAGCGCTTTGTAGAACTCGACCGACCGGTCGATCTCGCCGATTCGGTAGCAGGTATGGATTAGCTCGCTCATGCGGCTCAGACTAACCGCAACGCCCCCGCTACCATCCGCGAGCGCGGCGAGGTAGCTCAGTTGGTAGAGCACACGACTGAAAATCGTGGTGTCGCCGGTTCGATTCCGGCCCTCGCCATCAGAGATCCCTGCAAACCTGCAGGTTGGTGATCGCAAATGCCCGACGCGAAAAGGCCGGAAAGGGCCGGTGGTCCTTTTTCGCGGTCGGTGGTTGGGCGCCAAACGTTCCGCCGGCACTGATGCCACGAGCCGAGGAGCACACGATGCGTTTCGTGGTCACGCGTCTGCAAGCTTCTTGTCTGCTCGTCAATGAGGCCCGAAAGCCGCGTAGTTCGCAGCTTTCCGCGCGCGCAGTGAGCCTCAGAAGACCGCGACCTCGCGAACGAGCGGCTCGAGATCGTTCGCAGCAGAATCAGGTGCTGTGCTTGGATCTTCGGCGATATCTCCGACGAGGACCTCGCCGAACTGCTCGAGCGCGCCGCAGTCCAGGTGGCGGCGCTCGCCGCCGGTGTTCCGACGCCTGCGCTGCGACGTACGCGGGGCGGGCGAGCTCATCGCCGACTGCGGCGGGGTGCGAGTCATGCTCCACGCCTGGATGGATCTTCACGATCCCATGCGACGCTCCGAGCGACGCGTCCCATTCGTGATCGCGCCTTCGGCAGAATGTATCGCGCTCGGCTGCGCGCAGACGTACCGTCGGGGAGCCATCGATTCAGGAGGTCCCGATGCCCGAGTCCGGCACCGGCGAGCGCGTCACTCCCGTGCTCGACTTCCCGTCACGCGACGGGCTGTCTGTGCAAGCGATCCGCGTCGACTACGAGCCGGGCGGCTTCACGCGCGGCACCCACCGGCACCTGGCCGGCGCGTACGTGTACGTCATCGACGGCAGCGTGAAGTTCGCGGTCGAGGATGGCGAGCCGATCGTGCTGAAGGCCGGCGAGTCGTTCTACGAGCCCCCGAACGCGCTGCACTCGGTCTCGCGGAACGCCAGCGAGGACGTACCGGCGAGCCTGATCGCGTTCTTCGTGCTCGGCGACCGTGAGCGCGCGACGGTCTATAACCGTGGCTGAGGGGCGGCAGGTCACGATGCGCGTCGTCCGGCTCCGGGCGCCGAAGGTCAGGTCTCGCGAAAGGAGATCATCATGAGCTCAGCTTCTGAAGGGGTGCCTATCCCGGCTGGGCCGCAACAGAACATCGGAGGAAGGACGACACCATGAACGAAAACACCGAGACCGCCATCCTTGCCGCGGGCTGCTTCTGGGGCGTACAGGAGCTGCTGCGCCATCGCGACGGAGTCATCTCAACCACGGTCGGATACACCGGTGGGGACAACGACAACCCGACCTACAGCAACCATCCTGGTCACGCCGAGGCGGTCGAGATCGTCTTCGACCCCGAGCGCATCTCCTACCGAGACATCCTCGAGTTCTTCTTCCAGATCCACGACCCGACGACCAAGGACCGCCAGGGCAACGACATCGGCTCCAGCTACCGCTCCGAGATCTTCTACACGAGCGACGAGCAGCGCCAGGTCGCCCAGAACACGATCGCCGACGTCGACGCCTCGGGCCTGTGGCCCGGCAAGGTGGTGACGAAGGTCAGCGAGGCCGTCCCCTTCTGGGAGGCCGAGCCCGAGCACCAGGACTACCTCCAGCACTACCCGAACGGCTACACCTGTCACTTCCCGCGGCCGGGCTGGAAGCTGCCACACCGCGAGACCGCCGCCTAACGCGGCGCTTTGGACTGCAATGAATGAGGCGCTCGCCGCTCCGGAGAATGAGGTCGTCCGACGCGTCGGCCCGGGCAACAAGACGAAGCGATTGAGCGATACCGATTGCGTTCGAACCAGCCCGGATCCAGGAAGTAGGCTGATCCTGTGCGAGGCTTGGAGGATGTCAAGGTCGTTGACGGCGAGCCGGTTGCGGCCTCCCTTATCCCGCGAGCAGTAACGGCCGGCGAGCTGCTCTTCGACGACGGGGCGACGCAGACGTTCGATGTAAACGGGGACACGAGCTACGTCGAGGCGGACGGTCGTCCCACGCAGGGCAAGTGGTACGTCGACGAGGATGGACGCTTCTGCTCGTTCTGGCCGCCGACCTATCGAGCTTGTTACGGCCTGCTCTGGATCGTCGAGAGCGATGAGATCGTCGGGCTGAGCTTCACCGAGCTGGGCCTGGGGACGCGATTCGACGGTCGATACACGACGCTGGCTCACGGGGCCCGCCCATGACGCTGCTTACCTACGAAGCCGTCCTCGCCCGCGCCAGCGACTAGCCCGCCGGTGGGGCCGAAGTCCTCCACCCGGATCGCGTGCCGGCCGTAGCCAAGTCCTACGAGAAGGTCGGCGGCCGTGCCGACGAACGCCGTGGGTCCGGAGACGAAGATCCGTGGGCGGCGTATTGGAGCGGGGCCGACCGTGCGCAGCATCCCCGCGTCGATGGGTCGGGCAAGTCCTCTCCAGCCGGTCGTGTGGTGGCTGGTGAGCCCGGTGGCGGTGACCAGGGTTGCGAGTTCGTCGCGGAAGAGGACGTCTGCTGGGGAGCGTGAGGAGACCAGCAGTCGCGCGTCGACGGTGCTTGCGTTGGCGGCGCGATGGCGCAGCATGGCCATCAGCGGCACCAGGCCCGACCCGCCGGCGATGAGCAGCAGCGGCCCGCCGTCGCGCACGCGCCAGCTGAAATAGCCGCCGATCGGGCCGCGCAGCTCCAGCTCGTCGCCGACCGCAAGCTCGCCGGTCAGATACGGCGAGACCTCCCCGTCGTCGATGCGCTCCACCGTCAACGCCAGTCGCGCGTCCTCCGGCGCTGAGGCGATCGAATACGAGCGCTGCGTCTGATAGCCGTCCCCGGCAGTGAGGCGCACGTCGACGTGCTGACCGGCGCAGTGCCCCGGCCAGCCCGGCACCTCGAGCACGATCGTCCTGGCCCGCGCGGCCTCGTCGATCACACCAACCACCCCCGCACCACGCCACACGATCGCCACCCGACCCACCCCCCAATCGGCCAAGCGCGGAAGCTTGCCCACTCGTCAGAGCGAGGCCTGACCGGCCAGCGTCCGCGGCTGCACCGAGAGGTCGTGCAGATCGATGAGCGCATACTCGCCCTGGCCTGAGTCGAGCATCTCCCGGCTGATGTTGTCCAGCCAGAGGCTCTGCCCGGACTCGTGACGCTTCGCGGTCGGTTTCATCCTTGGAGGATTGCGTCGGTTCGCTTGCCTGCAAGACGAAAACGGGCGCTCGGCTCGTCGCTCACTCAGACGACCACGGCTCGCGGAAGTCCGCGTAGAGGGTCAGGCCGCCGTCGACGAAGATCGTCTGTCCGGTGATGTAAGCGCCGTCGTCGGAGGCCAGGAACGCGCAGACACCAGCCATCTCGTCCGCCGTGCCGGCTCGGCCCAGTGGGATGTGGCTGATGACCATCTCTGCCTTGGCAGGGTCGTCGACCCAAGCGCGGTTGATCGGGGTGATGGTGGCGCCGGGGCCGACGGCGTTTACCCGGATGCCGCGGCCGCTGTACTCGAGCGCAAGTGTCCGGGTCAGGCTCTGCATACCGCCCTTGCTGACGCTGTACGCGAGATAGCTCGGCTTGGGGACGATCTGATGGACGCTCGAGACGTTGATCACGACGCCCGGCGTCTCATCGGCCAGGAATTTCTTGATCGCCTCCCGCGCGCACAGGAACGCGCCGCGCAGGTTGACCGCAAGGACCTTGTCGAAGTCCGCGCTCGGAAGCTCCTCGGACGGTCGCGAGGTTTGGATGCCGGCGTTGTTGACCAGAATGTCGAGAGGTCCCAGGCGCTCGGTCGCCTCGCCCACCATCCGCACGACCTCGTCCTCGGAGGAGATGTCACCCTGGACGAGGACGTCGCGGACCCCCTGCTGGCGGACTTTCCGTACGCAGGCATGCACCTGGTCCTCGGTCGCGGCCGCCTCATCGGGCGTGGTCAGGTAGTTGATGGCGACGTTGGCGCCGTGCTCGGCGAAACGCACCGCGATCGCCTGCCCGATCCCCGACGAGCCACCGGTCACCAGGACGTTCTTTCCCCTCAGGCCGGGCATACCGCCCCGGCCCAGCTGCGGGTCGGCGGTAGGCGCGGGCTGCGGCATCGCGGTAACGATCCAGCGTGCGGCGGCGGCTCGCAACAGCGTTGTGCGACCGCGCGATAGGCCGGATCGATCAGGTGGCGCGGGCGGCCACCCGCGTGAGATCCTGCAGGAGCGCATATTGCGGTCGACGCATGGCCTCCAGACGACTTCGCACGGGAATGATTTGCCACGTACTTCGCGAGGACGTGTATCTGGCTGAGGCGATTCCGGCTCCAAGTCGCGCTCAAGCGGTGGAGGAATGCATCGCGACAGTCGTGCGGATCCCGCGTGGCGCCTGGGCCGGCCACCGGACGAACAGTCTTCCGGACGGCATCGGGCTCCTCGTGCTCGAGGGACTGCTGATCCGGCACGTCGGCATAAGCGGTAGCTTCGGAGCGGAACTCCTTGGCCAGGGAGATCTTCTTCGCCCGTGGCAGGAACCGGACAAACCAATATTGCCGCACGCCGTCGGGTGGCGAGTGCTTCAGGCGGTTCGCGCGGCGGTGCTCGATCGCGAGGCGGCGCGCCGCCTCGCACGATACCCGGGGCTGACGGGCCGGCTTGTCGCGCGGGAGGTCGAGCGCTCGAGGAGTCTCGCAATCAACATGGCGATCGTGGGCCACGCCCGCGTGGACGTGCGCATCCACATGCTGCTGTGGCACCTAGCAGACCGCTGGGGTTATGCACGCCCCGAGGGAACCATCCTGCCGCTGCCTCTAACCCACGAAGTGCTTGCCGAACTCGTTGCCGCCAGGCGCCCAACAGTTTCCACCGCGCTCGCACGGCTCGCCAAGGATGAGCTCGTGCACGCGCAGAAGGACGGCTGGGTGCTCTCGGGCGAACCCCCCGGGGCGCGCTCCTCGACGCGTAGGGTGCAAATCCCGTCAGATGCCTGACGAACCTGGTTGGCACCGCGCCTCAGTACTGGCAGGGTGCGCCCACGACGGTCGCGACCCACAGTGTTGAGCCCACCCATTATCGGTTCGCGCGTCATCTGAGCTACGCGAGCACCCGGCGGGTGTTTCGAATTATCGATCGCGTAAGCCGCTCGGGGGACGGGCTGACCGTCAAGGGTCTTGCGCGTGATCTCGGGATCAGCGCCTCGACGTGCTACCAGCTCATGTCGATCCTCATCGATGAGGGCTACATCGAGAGGCTCTCGCATCACGCCGGGTACCGCCTCGGGCCGACAATCGGTGTGCTGTTCGAGCGAGCGCGCACGTCGGGACTGGCGGGCGTCGTAGAACCAGCACTTCACGAGCTTGCGCACAGGGCGCGCCGCACTGCCTACTTCGCGGTCCTCTCGGAGCGTGACGAGGTTCTCGTTATCCATGTCTGCGCCCCACCGAGCAGTCCGCCGGTCGGCTTGCCGCAAGGGTTCTCTGGTCCCGCGCACGCGCTCGCGCTCGGCAAGGCGCTGATCGCCGCCGGCGGTATCGCAGCTATCAACCGCTACATCGAGCGGCATGAGCTGTGGGCGTTCACCGATCGCACCATCACGGACCCTGCGAGGCTCGAGGTTCATCTGAAGGAGGTCAAGACCCGCGGTTACGCGACCGACTTCGAGGAATTTGCGCGCGGTCTTTGCTCGGTCGCGGCGCCCGTTAGGGACGAGAGCCAGACGGTTGTCGGAGCGATCGGGCTCGCGACCATCGCACAGAGTCCGGGCGAGGAGGTAAAGCGGATGATCGCCGGTGCGCGGTGCGCCGCAAAGGCGCTTTCCGCGCTGGTGTAGCGGCCCGCGGTCATGGCGCCGGCGAGCCCGCCGGTGGAGACGGTCGCGGGATGCCTTCGGCGAGATCTCCGAAACGCGATTCGATCAGGGCTCCCGGTTGTGCCAGGAGCTCCTCGGCCACCAGGGCTTCGGTCGTCAGCATGAGCGCCGCGATCGATACCGCGTTCCGCAACGCCGAGCACGTGACCTTGGCGGCGTCAATCACGCCCGCGGACATCATCTCGCAGTACTCGCCGGTCAGCACGTCGAGACCCCAGCCAGCTGGCAGCCTGCTGACCCGCCGGGAGACGGCGTCGCCATCGTGCCCTGCGTTAACGGCTATCCAACGCATGGGCTCCGAGAGCGCCGCGTGCACGATCTGTGCCCCAATCGCCTGCTCGCCGACGCTGCCGTCCGAATGGTCGAGCACATGCCCGGCGTTCGCGAGCGCGATCCCACCGCCCGGCAGTATTCCGTCCTCGACCGCCGCACGTGTGGCTGCGAGTGCACCTTCGGTGCGCCGGTTCTTATCTTTGAGCTCGATCGCTGTAGCGGCTCCGACGTGGATCACCGCAACGCGCCCCGCAAGCCTGGCTAGGCGCTCTCTCAGATGCTCGACGTCTCGTTCGTTCTCGGCACGATCGAGTTCCGCTCTGATCTGAGCGGTGCGCGCGCCGATGCCTGATTCTTCCCCGGCGCCGCCGAGGATCGTCGTTTCGTCCTCGGTCACGATCACCTTCCGCGCCTGCCCGAGGCGCTCGCGCGTCGTGGCCTCCAGCCTCATCCCGCTGTCCTTGTCGATCACCTCGCCACCGGTCAGAACCGCAATGTCCTCGAGGCTGTTCAGGCGGCGATGGCCGAATCCTGGCGCCCTGACTGCAACGGAGCGGAACGTTCCGTGGCGCGCGTTCGTGACCAGAGCGCCGAGCGCCGGCCCGTCGACGTTCTCCGCGACGACGACGAGCGCGTGTTCCGCGCGCATCACCTCCTCGAGCACGGGCATGAGGACCTGGATCTTCGAGATCGTCAGGTTGGTGAGGAGTATCAGAGGGTCCTCGAGGACCGCCGCCATGCGCTCGACGTCGGTGGCGAAGTACGGGGACAGATAGCCGTGATCCCACCGAAAGCCTTCGACGAACTGCAATTCGAGCCCGAGCCCAGGCGACTCCTCGACCGTCACGACACCCTCCCGGCCGACCGTATCGAGTGCGTCCGCGATGACCGCGCCGATCTTCGGATCGTTGCCGGCGGCAATCGCGGCGACGCGGCAGAGCTCCTCACTGGAGCCAACCGGCCTCGCCATCTGTGCCAGCTCCTCGAGCACTCGCGCGGAGGCGTCCTCGATGCCCTGCCGAAGCAGCATCGGGTTCGCGCCCTCGGCGATCCGGGATATCCCCTCACGGACCATCGCTTGGGCGAGCACGGTGGCGGTGGTGGTGCCGTCACCCACCGCGTCACTGGTCTGACTCGCGACCTCCCGGAGAAGATGGGCGCCCATGTTCTCGAATGGGTCTGAGAGGTGAATGTCCCGCGCGATGCTCACCCCGTCATTGGTGATCAGCGGGGCGCCGCTCATCTTCTCGAGGACCACGTTGCGTCCCTTCGGACCGAGCGTCACCCTCACCGCGTCGGCAAGCTTGTTAACGCCTGCCTCAATGCAGCGCCGCGCCTCGTCGTGGTAGCGCAACATTTTCGCCATGCGGGTCAGACCCCCAACTGCGGATTGAAGCCCAGGTGATCGGCGGCGTCCTCGGGGTCCGCGAATAGCACCATCCGGTCATCGAGGGCGACCAGTCGTCCATAGTGCGTTGAGATGACCTCCTCGACGCGTTCTGGTCGAACTCCTCACCGACGGCGTCGCTTAGCTCGCCGTAATCGAACTCGAGCCGTCCCTCTGCGTCGATCCGGACCATCGACGGAAGTTGGGTGACGGTGACGCCGGGCTTGCCCTCCATCGCGGCGGCCACGGCATACCCTGCCTGGTTCGCCATCAAGGTGACTCCGCACCGGTGCGAGGGCTCGCGCTGAAACTCGAGCGGGGAGGCCGGCGTCACAAATCGAGCTCCTGGGGCGCGGGGATCGCGAGCTGCGCGAGACCGTCGCGCAGGCGCTCGCGAGCGCTCGCGAGTGCGTCCTCGAAGTCTGCGTGGCCCACTGCTCGGCCTCCGTCCCAGATGGGTGCGAGCGCGCGCGCCGCCCCGAAGGCTCACGGCAATCGGCTTCCGGCCAGCCAGCGGCTGAACAGCCTCGCGGTTCTCCTCGCGGCGTGCTGCTCGCCTCGTCGGCAAGCCCGCCGATCAGCTCCTTGGTGTAGGCGAGGTCCCGGTTCGAAGTCGCTCTCGGCTACGCCCATGATGGTCGGCGTGACGAAGTCGCCGTTCGCCTGCCGCCGCGCTCATCACGAAGCCGCTTCGGAACAGCTCCCCAACCAGCGGCTCCAACGCGAGGTTCGCAACCATCAACGCCCTCGCACCAGTCGCGGATTGCCGTCAGGCGTTCGACGTTCTCGCGCACGGGCTGCCAGATCGGGGCGCTCCGTCCCAGGCCGCGAGGTGAGCCCTTCCGGCGAACCCGCGGCGGGCCTCACTGAGCTCGAGGTTGAAGCGCCGAGGTCTTGCCCGGTACGCAGCTTGTGGATCGAGTTCACCGCAATCGCGTTATTGATCATGTTGGAGGCGCGTCCGCTGCGCGGGGAGGAAACACGCGCATCCCCAGCCCATGCTCGGCGTGCATCCACGCGCCGACGTGCCGCTCGACTATCCGTGACCAGCTCTGCGACCAGTGCTCAAACGCGCCTTCGCTGCGCGCGTTCGCGATGCACTGCTCGACCAGCCGCACGAGCTCGAGCGTTGTTCCTGTAGATCGTCTGCTCCCACTCCTGGTTGGGATCCCGGGAACCAGTGCCAGTCCGAGGACCTCGCAGCCGTGCGCTCGGGTGGATAGCCGCCGGGACGATCTGCGAAGCCCGTACGAATAAGCCCTGGATGAGGTAGCGCGCGGGATCCGGCTGGACGTCGACCGTCACGTCCTCGTACACCGTCGCTTTCAACCGCTGCGGCTCGAAGTACTTGAAGCTCCGGCTGTCCGCGCT
>CAWEQJ010000009.1:0-13293 GCA_963811205.1 uncultured Thermoleophilaceae bacterium | reverse complement strand
GCGAGCGCATCGCCGAGGACGGCGACCTGCGGCGCTTCGTGAACGTCTACGTGGAGGGCGAGGACATCCGCTTCCTGGATGGCCTCGAGACGCCGGTGGAGGATGGCGACGAGGTCACCATCCTCCCCGCGGTGGCCGGCGGCTAAGCCGCGGCTTCGGCCAAGGCTGCCCGCACGAGCTGCCCAGCGGTCCAAGCGAGCAGCTCGGGGATGTCCTCGCGCTTCAGGTCGCTGTTGTCGGTGAGCGCGACGATCGGGTCGATCCCGAACAGCAGGGTCAGCGATCCGGTGAGCCGCTCGTAGGTCTCTTTGGGCAGCTCGTCCCTGACCGAGGCGAGCAGGTCCGCGATGTACTTGCGGCGGCGGGCGGGGCGCTTGGTATGGCCGGCCGGATCGAGCGAGGCCCGCAGGATCATCCGCAGCCGCGCCTCACGGCTGAGCGTCCACTCGGCGCCGGTCCTCACCGCTTCGGCCACGCGCTCGGCCGGATTGTCGATCGTCGTGGCCAGCTCAGGCAGCCCGCGCAGCGGCTCGCTGTCGCCGAGGAAGGTGGTCTCGAGCAGCAGAGCCTCCTGGGTGGGGAAGTAGCGGTAGGCCGTGGCGCGCCCGACGTCCGCGCGCTCTGCCACCTCCGCGATGGTGGGCACGCGCCCCTCGGCGAACAGCTCGTCGGCCGCGGCCACGAGGGCGCGCCTGGTGCGGCGGGTCTGCCGATCACGGGGCATTTGACAGAATGATACACCTATCTCATGATGAGACAGCAATCTCATGACTCGTCATCCGGCCCAAGGAGACCCACCATGACCGCAGAGCCCGCCATGACTTCCGCAGACCAATTGCCAACCGCCCTCTGGTCGCTGGGCGGCCTGATGATCTTGAAGGAGAGCTCGCCCGAGATCGAGGTGGTGGAGGCGCTCGTACGGCCGGGCGTCAGCCCCCCACTCCACCGGCACGATTTCGGTACCGAGTCCTTCTACGTGATGGAAGGCACCGCCGTGTTCTATCTCGACGGCACCGAGATCCCGGCCGGCCCGGGCGACTTCGTGCGCGTGCCGCGCTCGACCCCGCACACCTTCGAGGTCGGAGGTGGGCCTGCCCGGATGCTCAACATCACCACGCCCGCCGGGCTGTGGCAGTTCTTCGCCGAGTGCGGCGAGCCGGCCGCAGAGCTCCGGATGCCGGACGAGGTCGTGGTGCCGCCGAATCTCGGCGAGATCGTGGGTCGCCACGGCGGCGCCGTGCTCGGCCCGCCGCTCCGGATGCTTCGCTAGGGGCCTAGGCCTTCGCTCTGGCCTTCGACCACTCGGCCTTGTGCTGGCGCTTGGCGGCCTGATAGTCCGCCAGCGCCTGCGCCGAGTCCACGTCGCCGAGCGTGGGGTGCCAGGGCACGAGCTCCTGCGCCGCCGCAACGCCGAAGTGCTTGGCCAGGACAGAGCCGAGCGCTTTGATCTTCATCTCGCCAAAGCCGGGTAGGGCGGCGAGGTTGGTGCGTAGCTCGTCAGAGTCGGCGGCCTCGGTCCAGACGCGCTCGGCGTGCCCGTCGTAGGTGTCCCGAACGTGCACAGCCAGCTCGTGCACGCGCTTCGCCATCGAGCCGGGGAAGCGGTGGATTGCCGGCTTCTCGCGGAACACCGGCTCGAGGTCGGCTGAGGCGAGGGTGTCGGCGTCGATCGATCCGAGCCGCTCCTTCAAGGCGAGCGGGCCGGCGAACGCCTTCTGCACGGTCACCTGCTGATCGAGTGCGAAGCCCACGAGCAGGGCCATGGGATCCGAGGCGATCAGCGCGTTGGCCTCGTCGGAGTCCGTGAAGTGGAGTCGGTCGGGCATGGATCGATCGTAGTCCGGTGTCGCCTCGTGACATAACTGGATAACAAAACGAGACGACTCGTTTTGGTAATATCCGGCGTGCACGGAGAACCCGCCCGATGAAGGAGCAGCAGATGCGGCAGGCACAACTTGCAACCACAGAGCTCGGCTCGACCGGCCTCGAGATCACGCGGGTGGGCTTCGGCGCCTGGGCAATCGGAGGCGGCGGCTGGCAGTTCGGCTGGGGCCAGCAGGACGACGACGAGTCGATCGCCGCGATCCACAGGGCGCTCGAGCTGGGCGTGAACTGGATCGACACCGCGGCCGCCTACGGCTTCGGCCACTCGGAGGAGGTCGTGGGCCGCGCGCTCGAGGGCCTCGTCGAGCGCCCGTACGTCTTCACCAAGTGCTCGCTCGTTGAGGGCGAGGGCCGCCAGGTGGTGCACAACCTGAAGCGCGACTCGATCCGCCGCGAGGCGGAGGCGAGCCTCAAGCGCCTGGGCGTGGACGCGATCGACCTCTACCAGATCCACTGGCCCGATCCCGAGCAGGACATCGAGGAGGGCTGGTCGGCGCTCAAGGAGCTGAAGGACGAGGGGCTCGTGCGCCACATCGGCGTGTCGAACTTCGACGCGGCGCAGATGCAGCGCATCGCCCAGATCGCGCCGGTTGAGACGCTTCAGCCGCCGTACTCGCTGATCGCGCGCGACGTCGAGCAGGAGGTCTTGCCGCACGCGGAGCGCGAGGGCACCGGTGTGATCGTGTACTCGCCGATGGGCTCCGGACTGCTCACCGGCAAGATGACGCGCGAGCGCATCGAAGGTCTGCCCAGCGACGACTGGCGCCGCGACGACGAGCGCTTCACCGAGCCGCTGCTGAGCCGTCACCTGGCGATCGCGGAGCGCGTGGAGAACGTGGCCGAGCGCCACGGCGTGTCGCCCGGTGCGGCGGCGATCGCCTGGACGCTGCGCAATCCGGCAGTTGACGGCGCGATCGTGGGCATGCGCCGGCCGGATCAGGTGGACGAGCTGCTGGCGGGCGCCGACCTCCAGCTCAGTGACGGCGACGCCGCCGAGCTGGAAGGGAGCTAGCAATGGCCACGCTTGGCTTTGTGGGCCTCGGGGCGATGGGCGGCCGGCTTGCCGGCCGCCTCCTCGCCGCCGGGCACGGGGTGTACGGCTGGAACCGCACCAGGGAGCGTGCCGGCGACCTGATCGAGCGCGGCCTTCGGTGGCGCGACACGCCGCGGGAGGTGGCCGAGGCGGCCACCGTGGTGTTCAGCATGGTCACCGACGATCGCGCGCTGCAGGCGGTCACGAACGGCCCCGACGGGGTGCTGGCGGGGCTCGACCTCGGCAGCGTGTACGTGGACATGAGCACGGTGAGCCCGGCCGCGAGCGCCGACCTTGCGGCGCGGGTGGCGGAGATGGGTGCCGCGATGCTCGATGCCCCGGTGTCGGGCTCGACGCCCGCCGCCGAGCAGGGTCTGCTGACGATCATGGTTGGCGGCGACCACGCCACCTTCGAGCGCGTGGAGCCCCTGCTGCGCGAGCTGGGCCAGACCGTGACCTACGTGGGCGGGAACGGCCGGGCGCTGATGCTCAAGCTCGCGATCAACATCAGCCTGGCCGTGCAGATGATCGGCTACGCCGAGGGCGTGCTGCTGGCCGAGGCCGCGGGCATCGAGCCCGAGCTGGCGGTGGATGTGCTCACCTCGAGCGCGATCGGCTCGCCGATGCTCAAGTCGCGTGGGCCGCTCGTGCTCGGGCGCCCCGACGAGGCCTGGTTCGACGTCGACCTGATGGACAAGGACATCGCCCTCGTGCTCGATGAGGCGCGCCGCCTCGAGCTGCCGCTGCCGAGCGCGGCGCTCGCCGGCCAGCTGCTCACCGCCGCGCGGGCGCTCGGCTATGGCGAGCAGGACATGTCCGCCCTCTTCGATGTGCTTGCGGACATGTCCGGCCGCGTGGGAGCCACGAACTGATGGCGCACCAGCCCGCCACCGAGGCGGCGGCGCCGCGTCCGGGGCGCCCGCGCAGCGAGAAGACCAAGGCGGCGATCCTGCGCGCCGCTTCCGACCTCCTGCTCGACCGCGGCCTCGGCGCCATCAGCATGGACGCCGTCGCGGAGCGAGCCGGCGCGGGCAAGGCCACGATCTACCGCTGGTGGCCGTCCAAGGAGCTGCTGGCCCTCGACGCGCTGTTCAGCGAGTGGGGGAGGGCGCGGCCCGTGATGCCGGACACCGGCTCGCTGCGCGAGGACCTGCTGGCCACCCTGCGCCCCTGGGTGCGCCAGCTCACGGCCGAGGACTACGGCGGCATCATCGCCTCGCTGATCACGAAGGCCCACAGCGATCCGGAGTTCGGCAAGGTCTACCGGGAGCGCTTCGTGAAGCCGCGGCGCGACCAGGCCAAGCAAATCCTCACACGCGCGCGTGAGCGGGGCCAGGTCCGCCCCGACGCCGATCTCGAGGTGGCGCTCGACATGCTCTACGGCCCGCTCTACCACCGCATGCTGCACGGTCACGCGCCGGTGAACGAGCGCTTCGCTCGCGCGGTGGTGGACAACGTGGTGGCCGCGATCGCCACCCCCGCCGGCGTGGGCTGAGTACGCTCCCGCCGGTGTTCCCACCGGTGGCCATCCTCTGCGGCGGCAAGGGCACCCGCATGCGCGAGGGCGGCGAGACCCTGCCCAAGCCGCTCGTGGAGATCGGCGGCAGGCCGATCCTGTGGCACGTGATGTCGCTCTATGCGGGGCAGGGCTTCGAGCGTTTCCTGCTGCTCACGGGCAACGGCGCGGGGAAGGTGGAGGAGTTCGCCGCGGACCTGCCCTGGGACGTCACCTCCATCGACACCGGCGCGGAAACTCCCACCGGCGGGCGCGTGCACCAAGCGCGCGAGCAGCTCGAGGACGACACCTTCTGCCTCACCTACGCCGACGGCTTGGCCGACATCGACCTGCGCGCGCTGCTCGACTTCCATCGCGAGCAGGGCCGCGCGGCCACGATCACGGTGGTCCAGCCCGCCAACCCGTGGGGGGTGGCGGAACTGGACGGCCGACAGCGTGACGGGCTTCCAGGAGAAGCCGCGGCTCGACAGCTGGGTGAACGGCGGCTTCATGGTGATGGAGCCGCGGGCGCTCGACGCGATCGGCCCCGACGACGTGCTCGAACGCGGTCCGCTCGAGCGGCTCGCCGCCGCCGATGAGCTCTCGGGCCTTCCGCCACGAGGGCTTCTGGGACTGCATGGACACCTACAAGGACACGCTGCTGCTGAACGAGCTCTGGCACCGCGGCGAGGCGCCCTGGCGTCCGCTCGTCGAGGCATGAGCGGGCGCTACGAGGACAGGACAGCGCTCGTCACAGGGGCGCAGGGCTTCATCGGGTCGTGGCTCAGCGAGCGGCTGCTCGACGAGGGCGCGCGTGTGGTGGCCCTGCGGCGGGACGTGCCGGCGCTCAGCCGCTTCAAGCTCGACGGGCTCGAGGAGCGCTGCGACGTCGCGCAGGGCGCGCTCGACGACTACGAGTCGCTGCTGCGGATCATCAACGAGTACGAGGTGAGCACCGTGTTCCACCTCGCCGCACAGACGATCGTCGGCACGGCCAACCGCTCGCCGCTCTCCACCTTCGACACCAACGTGAGGGGCACGTACACGCTGCTCGAGGCTTGCCGTGCCACCGGCGTGGTGGGGAACCCGGTGCAGGCAGTGGTGGTGGCCTCGTCCGACAAGGCCTACGGAGAGCACGACCGGCTGCCCTACACGGAGGACTTCGCGCTCCAGCCCCGCTATCCGTACGACGTGTCGAAGGCATGCGCGGACCTGATCGCGCGCTCGTACGCGCACGGCTTCGGGCTGCCGGTGGCCGTCACGCGGCTGGCGAACGTGTACGGCGGCGGCGACTTCAACTTCTCGCGCATCGTGCCGGACACGATCCGTGCGCTGATCAGGGGGGAGCGCCCGGTGATCCGCTCGGACGGCACGCCCGAGCGCGACTACCTGTACGTGGCGGACGCCGTGGACGCGTATCTCGCGGTGGCGGACTCGCTCGAGCGCGAGGAGCTGCACGGGCGCGCGTGGAACGCGGGGCACGGGGAGCCGATCGCGGTGAGGGAGATCGTCCGTCGCCTGATCGCGGTGGCGGGCAGCGACGCCGAGCCGGACATCCAGGGGGAGGGCAAGCCCGCCGGCGAGATCGACCGGCAGTGGCTCGACTCGACGGCGATCCGCACAGAGCTCGGCTGGGAGCCGAAGTGGGCGCTCGACGAGGGCCTGGCCGAGACCCACCGCTGGTATCTGCAACATCTGAGTTAGACGTTGCATTGCCGCCGGTCGCGGCGGTACCTTGCCCGCACCACGTCAAAGGAGGCGGGAATGCGAGCAGCGGAGATGCGTGAGTTCGGTCGTCTGGCGGGCGACGCCGTTGGAGGCTTCGCCTCGTTCGTGGGGGACATGCACGAGGGCATCGCCTCGCGCGTGTTCAAGTCGCTCGGCCCGCTGGGGCTGCCCACCCGGCTCGTGCACGAGAAGGCCACCGCCGCGGTCTACCCGGCGGTCCGGAGGACTCTGGCCGCCGGTCCGCAAGCGGGCGCGCATGCCCTGGCGCGGCGCGCGCCGGCGGACGCCCTGCCCGCCTCCGCCTCGCTCGGGGGAAGCTTGGCGCTCGGCGCGCTCAACGGCGCGATCGGCGACGCTCTTCACCGCGGCGGCAGCGAGCTGGCGCTGACGATGACCGCCCGCCACGCGGGACACGACGCCGCCACGCCCAAGCTCGCGGTGTTCGTGCACGGCCTGTGCGAGACGGATGACGCGTGGAGCCTGTTCGGCGACCGCCCGAGCTACGGCGACCGCCTGGCGGAGGACCTCGGCTACACGCCTGTGTACGTGCGCTACAACACCGGCCTCCACATCTCGGACAACGGCCGGCACCTGTCCGAGCTGATCGACGGCCTGGTGGCCGAGTGGCCGCAGCCGGTCAGCGAGATCGTGCTCGTGGGCCATTCGATGGGCGGGCTCGTGTGTCGCAGCGCCTGTCACCAGGGGCACTCAAGCGACGCGGGTTGGATCGAGCCGCTCCGCCACGTGTTCTGCCTCGGCACACCGCACCTGGGCGCGCCGCTCGAGAAGGCCGCCAACGCGGCGGGCTGGGCCTTCGGCCGGCTGCCCGAGACGCGCGCATTCGCAAAGCTCGTGAACGGGCGCAGCGTGGGCATCAAGGACCTGCGCTTCGGCTCGTGCGCGGAGGCCGACTGGTGTGACTGCGACCCCGACGAGTTCCTGCAGGATCGCTGCCAGGACGTGCCGTTCGTCGAGACGGCCACCTACTACTTCGTCGGCGCCACGCTCTCGCGGGGGGAGAGGGGGATGCTCGGCCACGTGATGGGCGACCTGCTCGTGCGCTACCCGAGCGCGTCCGGCAACGGCCGCCGCCGGCGCATCCCGTTCGAGCTCGACAAGGGCCTACACGTGGGCGGCGTGACGCACTTCCACCTGCTCAACCACCCAGCGGTGTATGAGCAGGTGCGGGGGTGGCTCGCCGCCGGGTGAGGGCGCCCATCGCCGCCAGCGCGCCCACGCCGAGCGCGGCGATCATGGCCGCCATCGGCACGGCGGTGTGCTTGCCGGCTACGCCCACGAGCGGAGCGGCCGCGGCGCCCACCATGAACTGGAGCATGCCGAGGAGCGCAGATGCGCTGCCCGCCGTGTCCGGGTGGTCGGTGAGCGCCAGCGCGGTGGAGTTGGGCATCACGATGCCCACCGACGAGACGACCACGAATAGCGGAACAAGAACCGCCCACACGCCCAGCCCGCCCACGAGCACGAGACTGAGCAACACCACGCCCGCGCCCGCGCCCGCGAGCAGCGCCACCCGCAGCAGCGCCAGTGGCGTGAAGCGCGCGAGCAGCCGGTGGTTGAGCTGGCTCGCCGCGACGATCCCGCAGGCGTTTGCGGCGAACACCGCGCTGAACACCTGCGGCGAGATCCCGTAGATGTCCTCGAGCACGAACGGCGAGCCGGCGATGTAGGAGAACATCGCGGCGAACGAGAGCCCGCAGGTGAGCGCGTAGCCCACGAACACGGTGTCGCGGCAGAGCGCGCGCATGGTGGCGAGCGTGGCGCGCAGGCCGTCGTCGCGGCGGCGCTCGGGGGCCAGCGTCTCGTGGAACGCGCCCGCGGCGCCGAGCAGCAGGACCCCGCCGATGATCGCCAGCGTGACGAACACGCCTCGCCAAGAGGTGACCTTCAGCAGCTGGCCGCCGATCACCGGCGCGAGGATCGGCGCCAGTCCGTTCACCAGCATCAGGATCGAGAAGAAGCGCGCCGCCTCCACCCCCGAGTACATGTCGCGCACCGCGGCACGCGAGATCACGATGCCGGCCGCGCCGGCCAGGCCCTGGATCGAGCCGCAGGCCGGTAAACACGTGCACCGACGGCGCCACCGCGCACAGGAGCGACGCCACCGAGTACGCGGCCACGCCGAGCAGCACCGGGCGGCGGCGGCCGAGCCGGTCGCTGAGCGGGCCGGCGAGCAGCTGCCCCACCGCGAGGCCGATCAGGCAGGCGGTGAGCGTGAGCTGCGCCTCGGAGGCGCTCGCGTCGAAGCTGCGCGCCATCGTCGGGCAGCCCCGGCAGGTACATGTCGATCGACAGCGGGCCGAACGCGGTGAGGGACCCGAGCACCAACACGAACAGCAGCCGCCGGCGCCGCGAGGTGGGTGGAGCGGGCGAGATCACGCGCGGGAAGCCTAGATGGGGGTCGCCACCGGGCACCGAATGGAGCCTTACCCGCATGGGCGCAACGGCCCCGGCGCCGCGAGTCTTCACCTCGGATGCTCCCCCGGACCAGTGGGCCTGAATGACCATACGGCCGTTCGACATACGCGCGAGTCGTCGAGCGGACGACGGTCAGGCCTTGGGCGGAGCGATCCGCGTGTTGGTGGTGGATGACCATGCCGCTGTCCGAATGGGCCTCGGTGGGCTCTTGGAGGACCACGCGGACGTGGAGGTGGTCGCCACCGCTGCGAGCGCGCGGGAGGCGCTGGCCGACGCGACACGGGTCGCCCCGGAAGTCGCCGTGGTGGACTACCACCTCGGCGACGGTGACGGCCTCACGTTGTGTCGCGCCTTAAGGCGCCTCCCGCGTCCGCCACGCGTTCTCGTCTACAGCGCCTACGCCGACGGCTCGCTCACGGCCGCGGCTGTGGTGGCGGGCGCCCATGCCGTTGTCAGCAAGGGCAGCCTGGGCGAGGAAGTCGTCAGGACCATCAGGGTCCTTGCGCATGGCCGGCGTGCGATCCCTCCCATTCCCCGCGCCGTCCAGCGGTCGCTCCGTGCGCGACTCGAGCCGACCGACCAGGCGATCCTCGGGATGCTCCTTCAGGGCATCGCCCCCGCCGAGATCGCGGACGTGCTGGGAGTCAGCCCGTCTCGGCTCGAGTCGCGGCGGACGGCCATGCTGCGGGCGCTGACGACCATCGTTCCTGGATCGTCGTCACTCGAGCCCGCGGGCGCATGGGGGTAAATGGCCGCGTCGCGTCGCAGACCGCTCGCGTGCTGGTGGTTGACGACCACTCCGCGGTTCGTTCGGGCATCGAAGCGCTGCTCGCGGGCGAGCCGGACCTGGAGCCCGGTCGGCACCGCCTGCGGGGCGGTCGAGGCGCTCGCGCTGGCGCGGGAGCGGCGGCCGGACGTAGCCATCGTCGACTTCCAGCTCGGTGATCGCGACGGGCTGACGCTGTGCCGGCAGCTGAAGGAGCTCCCTGAGCCCGCGGGAGTGGTGCTCTACAGCGCCTATGCGGACGGTCCGCTGGCGCTCGCGGGGGTGATCGCGGGCGCTGACGGCGTGGTGCACAAGTCGGCTTTGGCCGGCGAGCTCTGCGACACGGTACGCACCGTGGCCGCGGGTGGCACCGCGATCCCGCCGCGCCGCGCCGGGCGCGCGTGCGGTGGTGGCGGCCCGGCTCGATCCCGAGGACCTGCCGATCCTCGCCATGCTGCTCGACGGCACGGCGCCCGACGAGATCGCGCGCGTGCTCGGCATGCGCCCCGCGCTGGCTGGCGGCCCGCCGCTGGGCGATGCTCGAGCGCCTGCGCAGGCTGCCCACCCGCCGCGACGCCGCGACCGGCCGGGACGATCCGGACTGGCCGGAGAGCGCGCTGCGGGCCTAAGCTGACAAATGCGTATGAGTCGCCGTCCCGCGCCGGCGGAAGCCAACGGCAGCTGGCCCGGAGCCGCGCGCAGGCGTCGGCCAGTACACGCCGCTGTTCAAGCGCGTCGCGGCGCTGAACGCGGCCGTGGTGATCGGCGCGTGCGTGGTCACGATCCTCGTGCTCTCGCCGGGCAAGCTGCACTCGTTCGCCGCCAGCGAGGCGATCGTGCTGGCGGCGGCGCTCGCTGCTCGTGGTGGTGATCAACCTGGTGCTGCTGCGGCGTGCGCTCGGCCCGCTCGAGGCGCTCACCGCGCTGGCGCGGCGCGTCGACCTCACGCGGCCGGGGCAGCGCGTGCCCGTGGGTCACTACGAGTCCGAGGTGAGCGAGCTGGCCACCACCTTCAACGAGATGCTCGCGCGCCTCGAGAAGCGAGCGCCGCGACGCCACGCGCCGCGTGCTCGCCGCGCAGGAGGGCGAGCGGCTGCGGATCGCGCAGGAGCTGCACGACGAGGTGGGGCAGACGCTCACGGCGGTGCTGCTCCAGCTCGGGCGAAGCGCGCGGCATGCCGATCCGGCGCTCGAGGCCGAGCTGCTCGAGACGCAGGAGACGGCGCGCGCCTCGCTCGAGGACGTGCGTCGCATCTCGCGTGAGCTGCGCCCGGAGGCGCTCGACGACCTCGGCCTGGCAAGCGCGCTGGTGGCGCTCACCGAGCGCTTCGGCCAGAGCGCCGGCTCTGACGTGCGACCGCGAGATCGACCGCGAGCTGCCGGCGCTCAGCGAGGAGGCGGAGCTCGTGATCTACCGGGTCGCCCAGGAGGCGCTGACCAACGTGGCGCGCCATGCGGGAACCGACCAGGCGGAGCTGAGCTGACGAGCAACGGCCACGTGGCTCACACTGCGCGTGGCCGACGACGGCCGCGGCATCGACCCGCAGGCGCCGCCGAGGGCGGCGGCATGCGCGGCATGCGCGAGCGGGCGGTGCTCGTGGGCGCGCAGCTGACCGTGGCCGTCGTCGCGACGGGCGGCACCGAGGTACGGCTCGAGCGTGCCGCTCGCCGGAGACGGGCGAGTGACCCCGCTGAAGACGCGCATCCTGCTCGCCGACGACCACGCCGTGGTGCGCCGCGGCCTGCGGCTCGTGCTCGAGTCCGAGCCCGACCTGAGGTGGTGGCCGAGGTGGGCGACGGCGCCGAGGCCGTCGAGCCGGGCGATCGACGACGACGTGGACCTGGCGATCCTCGACGTGACGATGCCGCGCATGACCGGCCTGCATGCCGCGTCCGAGCTGCACCGCCGGCGGCCCGGACCTGCGCGTGCTGATCCTGTCCATGCACGACAACGAGCAGTACCTGTTCGAGGCGCTCAAGGCGGGCGCCTCCGGGCTACGTGCTCAAGTCGGTGGCAGACCGTGACCTGGTGGAGGCCTGCCGGGCGACGATGCGCGGCGAGCCGTTCCTCTACCCGGGCGCCATCAACGCGCTGATCAAGGACTTCCTCGACCGCGCGCCCGCGCGGGCGAGGACGTGAGCGATCCGCTCAGCCCGCGCGAGACCGAGATCGTCAAGCTCATCGCGGAGGGCCACACCGGCCGCGAGATCGCCGAGGCGCTCGTGATCAGCGAGAAGACGGTCGAGCGGCACCGGTCGAACATCCTCGACAAGCTGGGCATGCGCGACCGGGTGGAGCTCACCCGCTACGCGATCCGGCGCGGCCTGATCGAGCCTTAGCGACCAGCCGCGCTCAGGTCTTGGGGGCCATGCGCGGCTCGACCAGGATGTTGTCGTGCGCGGGACGGCCCTGCTCCAGCTGGCGCCCGCGCTCGAGCTCGGCGTTGAACTCCGCACCGAGAGCACCGCGAGGTTGGAGATCCAGAGCCAAACGAGGAACGCGATCACGCCGCCCAGGGTGCCGTAGGTCTTGTTGTAGGAGCCGAAGTTGGCGACGTAGAGCGCGAACAGCGGCGGACGCGACGATCCACACCAGCACCGCCAGAACCCGCCCGGCGTGAGCCAGCGGAAGCCGGGCTGCTTCACGTTGGGCGCGGCCCAGTAGAGGATCGAGAACATGAACGCCACGATCAGCAGCAGCACGGGCCACTTGGCGATGTCCCAGACCGTCACGGCGGTGCTCCCCACGCCGACCAGCTTGCCGACCTGCTTCGCGAGCCCGCCCGTGACCACGATGGCGAGGGCGCTGGCCGCGACCAGGACCAGCATCACGACCGTCACGGCCAGCTGCACCGGGCGCTTCACGTAGAAGGGCCGGCCCTCCTCGACCTCGTAGATCGCGTTGGAGGCGCGCATGAAGGCGCCGATGTAGCCGGACGCCGACCAGATCGCGGCGGCGACGCCGACGACAAACAGCACGCCCGCGGCGCCCTGGCTGTGCTGGAGGTTCTTGATCGCGCTCGTGACGATGTCCTTCGCCGGCCCGGGCGCCGACCGTGTTGAGGTTGTCGATCAGCGGCTTGCGTGGCCGACTTGCCGATCAGGCCGAGGATCGACATGAGCGCGATCAGCGCCGGGAAGATCGCGAGCACGCCGTAGTAGGTGAGCGCGGCCGCCCAGTCGGTGAGGTTGTCGGCCTGGAACTCCTTGCCCGTGCGCTTGAGCACGCCGAGCCAAGAGCGGGTTCGCAGATCGGCTTTGGTCCCTTGGGTTCGATGTCCACAGGGTTACCGGAGTCTCCCAGGGCAAACCGTACTTTCGGCGCATACCCGCTTGCCGGCTCTGGGCCGGAAAGCGGGGTACTTCGGAGGGAGGGGGAGAGGAGTGTTCGAGGTCACCGGCGAGATGGCCGGGCGGGTCGATCACTGCGCGGCACTATAGGGCTTGTAACACCGATGGATCAAATGCATCATTTAAACTGCATCCATGCGTGAGAGGCATGTGACGCCGTGAACGTCGACGAGCTGCGCTGGTTCGCCGCGGTTGCGGATGCCGGCCAGGTCACCAAGGTTGCGGCGGACCTCCACATCAGCCAGCCGGCGCTCTCGCGCGCGCTTGGGCGGATGCAGCGGCAACTGGGTGTCGATCTGTTCGACCGCGACGGGCGCAACCTGCGCCTCAACCGCTACGGAGAGCTGTTTCTCGAGCACGCGCGGCGAGCGCTGGCCGAGCTGGATGGCGGACGCCGCGCCCTCGAGGAGATGGCCGGCGACCGAGCGAGGGCTGGTGTCGCTCGGCTACGCGCCCACGCTCAGCGTCTGGCTCGTGCCCGCGCTCGTGTCGGCGTTCCGCGCGGAGCACCCGGGGCCGCGTTCCAGCTCCACCAGGACGCGATCAGCGCTGGTCGACGAGCTGCGCGGGGGCCGCGTGGACCTGCTGGTCTCCCCCCGG
>CAWEQJ010000008.1:0-102065 GCA_963811205.1 uncultured Thermoleophilaceae bacterium | reverse complement strand
CGCGAGCGCCAGCAGAGCGCCGGCCTGACCGGCGCAGTCGTAGAGCGTGCCGCTCGTGGTGCCGAGCGGTCACCTTCTTGCACGTCTTCGCCACCGCGGCCATCAGCTTGCTGGTGCCCACGCGGCCGTCGCGGCCCAAGCCGCCCGCCGCCGCCGTCGCTGAGCACCCAGCGGATGTTTCCGTCGCGCACCGCCTCGGCCAGCCACTCGACGCTCACCTCGCTCTCGCGGCCGGAGAAGCCGCCGATGCCGGCCACGTTCGCGTCCGAGGCGATGATCGAGGCCGACGCGCCCGGCTGGCTCGAGACGGCGATCGTGCCGCCGCCGTGCGCCTGCGCGTAGGCGATGGCGCTGATCGACGAGCTGTCGAGCCGACGGCCGCCGCCGCCCGCCCCGCCGGGCGCAGCCGCCGCGCCGAGGAGCCGCGCGGTGGCGCCGGCCGCCGGCCCGGGGGCCGAGCGCCGCTGCGCGGGCCGCCGGCGCGCGCCGGGCGGCGCCGAAGCCACCGCCGCGCGCGGCCCGCGCCGCCGCCACCGGGCCCGCCGCCGCGGCCCGCGCCATCGCGCCGCGCGGGCCGCCCGCCGGGAACGTGCCGCTGGTGGCGTGGCCGAGCGTCTGCACCGCCCAGCTCGCGGGCGCGATCAGCAGCAGGAACAGCGCCGCGGCGAGCGATCGCCGCGCGCACGCGGGCTGGCGTGGCCATCAGCGAGCAGCGCCGCGCCGATCAGCGTGCCCACCACGAGCAGCGGGCGCAGCCAGCCCAGCTCGCCGGGCAGGTTGTGCAGCACCATCAGCTCGGTGACCACGCCGCCGGCGATCGCCAGCGGCGCCGACGATCCGCGCGCCGCGCTCGCCGCGACAGCACGTGCCCGGCCGTGGCGCCGACCAGCGCGGCCGCGAACGGCGCCAGCAGCGAGACGTAGTAGGGGTGGAAGATGCCCTTGGCGAAGCTGAACGCGACCGCGGTGGTGAGGAACGCGCCGCCGGTGGCGATCAGCCAGCCGGTGCGCGCGTCGCCGCGCCGCAGCCGCGATGCCGCGAGGATGCCGGCGCCGCCCACGAGCGCCGACGCCGAGCAGCCAGCCCGCCTGGCCGCCGAGCGCGTCGTTGAACAGCCGGAACGACGCCGGTGGAGCCGCCGAAGAAGCCGCCGCCCCGCCTCCGCCGGGCCCGCCGGCGCCGGCGGGACCGCCGGCCTGGCCGTCGAGCCGGCCGAAGCCGTTGTAGCCGAAGATCAGCGACCAGATGCTGTTGTCGCGCGTGCCCGAGATCCAGGGCCGGTCGGCGGCCGGCGTGAGCGCCATGAGCAGCGGCCAGGCGCCGCCGACCACGACCATCGCCGCGCCGCCGGCGAGCAGCTGGCGCAGCGGCGGCGAGCCGCCCGCGCGGCGCGACCCACAGCCACGCGGCGGCGATGCCCGGCACGACCAGCAGCGCCGCGCCCATCTTCGCCTCGAAGCCGAGGCCCGACGCATCACGCCCGCCCAGCACGAGCCAGCGCGTGCGGCCGTCCTCGAGCGCGCGCACCATGAACCACAGCGCGGCGGTGCAGCAGAGCACGAGCAGCGCGTCCGGGTTGTTGTGGCGCGACATCGCGACGGCGATCGGCGTGAGCGCGAGCACGAGGCCGCCGACGAAGCCCGCCACGCGGCCGAAGCGCCGGCGCACCAGGTCGTAGACGAGCGCCCACGGTGGCCGACGCCCATCAGCGCCTGGGGCACGAGGATGCTCAGCGAGTGGTAGCCGAAGGCGCGCGCCGACAGCGCCTGCACCCACAGCGCGAGCGGCGGCTTGTCCACCGTCATCACGCCGCTCGGGTCGAACGAGCCGTAGAGGAAGTTGTGCCAGCTCGTGCTCATCGAGCGCACGGCGGCGCTGTAGTACTCGTTGGCCCAGCCGTTCTGGTCGAGCGCCCACAGGTTGAGCACGGCGGCGAGCACGAGCAGCAAGATCAGCTCGGGCCGAGGCGCATGCAGCGACCAGTCGCGCGTACGCGCGCGCTCCACCTTGCGCGGGGGCGACATGCGCGGCTCGGCAACCGTGCCGCTGGAGCGTCCGCACCGAGGACCTGAAGACCCACGAGCGCATCAGCGCGTAGCGCAGCGCGGTGGCGCCGAGGCCGGCGGCGACGCCGGCGGCGGTATCGAGCGCACCGATCAGGATGCCCGAGCGCGGACAGCAGGATCGCGAGCGCGACGCTCGACACGGCGAGACCGATCGCGTAGGCCACGGCATAGGACGGCGAGCTGGCGGCCGAGCGGCTCGCCCGCGGCGCGGAACGTGAAGCGCCTGTTGGCCGCGAAGTTCGCACCCATCGTGGCCGCCAGCGAGAGCGCGTTGGCCGCGCCCGGGGCGACGCCGCCGTGGCGCAGCAGCGTGTAGAGGATCGCGTAGGCAGCCGTGCACAGCGCGCCGATCACCAGGAAGCTCCACAGCTCGGTGGACCGGGCGATGCGGATGCTTCTTACCGAGGACGTGGTCATGCAGGTGTCTCCGTTCGTGTCGTGGGCTGGATGCGCTCGTCAAGTTGCTGCGGAGCGGGACCGCTCGCCGCCGCGCGGCCTGCGCGCCGCAGACGGGCGATCCCCCGGAGGTCCTCGATCGCCGTGGCCATCAGTTGCACGCGCGAGTCCGGGTCCTCCGTCCAGTCCACCGGCACCTCGTGGATGCGCAGGCCGGCCTGCTCCGCAAGATGGAGAAGCTCCGAGTCGAAGAACCAGCACTCGTTCTCGACGGCGGGAAGCAGCGCCTGGATCGCCTCGCGGCGGCCGGCCTTGAAGCCGCACTGGGCGTCGCTCACGCGGCCGCCGAGCGACAGGCGCAGGAGGAAGTTGTAGGCGCGCGAGATCAGCTCGCGCTTGAGGGAGCGCTCCACGCGCGCGCCGTGCATGAGGCGCGAGCCGACCGCGACGTCGCTGTGCCCGCTGAGCAGCGGCGCGACGAGCGGGAGCAGCGCGTTCAGGTCGGTCGAGAGGTCGACGTCCATGTAGGCGAGCGACGTCCGCGTCGGCTCGAGCGACCAGGCGGCGCGCAGCGCGCGGCCGCGGCCCTTCTCCTCGAGGTGCATCACGCGGACGCCGGGCAGCTCGGCGGCGAGCGCGCGCGCGACTGCGAGCGTGCCGTCGGTGCTGGCGCTGTCGGCGATCGTGATGCGCGCGCTGAAGGGGAACTCGTGGGTGAGGTGCGAGTAGAGGCGGCGCACGCTCGCCTCCAGCACGTGCTCCTCGTTGTGCACCGGGATGACCACCTCGATGTTCATGGAGCACTAAGTCGGGCGCGGCCGTGAGCACCGGGCTGTAGAAGTGCTGGGAAGACGCTGAGAGTGCGCGCTCAGGCGACTCTCAGCAAGCGGCTCAGGGCTGCTTCAGTGGCCGCCGCCGACACTCCCGGCCATGGATACAGCGATCCTCCCCAACCCACTGGAAAGGCGCTTGCGCGTGCTCGCCTGCGCGCGCGGCGCGACAAGGCGCGGCGGATGCGGCGCAAGGTCGTGGCGTTCGCCGCGGCCGCGTTCATCGCGGTGTGGCTGGCGCGTCTACGTGCAGCTGGTCGACGGCAAGGACCCGGCGCTTCCGGCGTCGTCCGTGCAGCACGTGGCCGCGCAGCCGGCGACGTCGACCTCGACGTCGAGCACGTCCACCAACTCGGCGAGCTCGTCCAGCAGCGGCAACTCGTCCAGCAGCGGCAACTCGTCAAGCAGCTCCAGCTCCAGCCCGTCTCCGGTCACCACCAGCCAGTCGTGACCGAGGCGGTCGAGCGCTTCGACTGCTACGGCTCGCGCTGCGCGGTGCTCGTGACGCGGCAGCGGCGGCGCGGGCACAGCTCAGCAGGCGGCGCGGCAGGTGCAGGCGCCGCCTGCTGCGCTGGCACGAGCGCTTCTCGCGCTTCCTGCCAGACAGCGAGCTCTCGCGCGTCAACGCCGACCCGCGCGCGCGTATGAGGGTGACCGGCACGATGGCGCGCCTCGCCGAGGCGGCGGTATGGGCCGCGGAGCAGACAGGCGGGCTCGTGGATTCCACGCTGGTCAGCGAGATCGAGTCGCGCCGGCTACGTGTCCGACCTCGGCGCGCCGCTGCCGCTGGCGCAGGCCTTCAGGCTGGCGCCCCTGCGCCGCCCGGCCACGCCGAGCGGCGACGAGTGGTGGCGCGACGTGCGCGTGGACCGCGCGCTGCTCGCGCTCGAGCGCCCGCCCGGCCTGCGGCTCGACAGCGGCGGCCTGGCCAAGGGCCTGTTCGCCGACCTCGCGGCCGACCTGCTCGCGAACCACCACAGCTTCGCCATCGACTGCGGCGGCGACATCCGGCTCGGCGGCAGCGTCCGGCGTTCCGCGCCTCGTGGACGTGGCGAGCCCGTTCGGCGACCGCGTGCTTCATCGCTACGAGCTCGCCGACGGCGGCGTCGCCACGAGCGGCATCGGCAGGCGCAGCTGGATCGACCCGAACGGCGCGCCCGCGCACCACCTGCTGGACCCCGGCAGTGGGCGGCCCGCGTTCACCGGCATGGTGCAGGCCACCGCGCTGGCGCCCGACGCTGTGGCCGCGGAGACGCTTGCCAAGGCGGCCGTGCTGAGCGGGCCGGACGCGGCACGCCGCTGGCTGCCGCATGGCGGCGTACTCGTCCTCGAGGACGGCACGCACGAAGCTGATCGAGGCGCAGCGATGAGCACCCTCGCCACGAGCGCCGGGCCGCACCTCTTCTGGATCACGAGCCGTGCCGCGGGCAGCGCCGCGCTGCTCCTGTCGAGCGCGGGCGTGTGCCTGGGGCTGCTGATGGGCGGACGCTTGGCCAAGCGCCGCACATACGACCTGCGCGTGCTGCACGAGGCGCTCTCGCTCGCGACGATGGTGGCCATCGCCGTGCACGCGCTGTCGCTGCTCGGCGACACTTCCTGCACCCCGTCGCTGATCGACGTGACCGATGCCGTTCGTCAGCGGCTACAAGACCTTCTGGACGAGCACGGGCATCATCGCCGGCTGGGCGATCGTTGCGCTCGGCCTCTCCTACTACGTGCGCGACAGGATCGGCGCCGCACGCTGGCGGCGCCTGCATCGCTACACCGCGCTCGCCTGGATCCTCGGCCTGATCCACTCGCTGGGCGAGGGCACCGACGCGGGCACGCGGCTGGTTCCTGGCGATGACCGCCATCGCCACCGTGCCGGCGCTCGTGCTGCTGGCTGGTGCGAGCGGCTACGGGCTCGCGACAGCCGCGGGCCGGTGCGCCGGCAGCCTGATCACGAACGAGGCGCCGCCGCCCGTCGGCGTTCGAGGCGGCCACGCTGCCGCCGTGGGCGTCCACGATCGCGGCCACGATCGCGAGGCCGAGGCCCGCGCCGCCGCCGGCCGCGCGTTCGCGCCCCGGCTCCGCGCGCCAGAAGCGCTCGAACAGCTCGGCGGGATCGCCGGGCGGGAGGCCGCGGCCGTGGTCGCGCACCTCGAGCACGGCGTCGTCGCCGTCGCCTGCCACGCGCACCTCGACCGGCGTGCCGGCCGGCGTGTGCGTCAGCGCGTTGCGCATCAGGTTGGCCACCACCTGGCGCAGCTGGTGAGGGTCGCCGAGCACGGTCTGCCGGGCGCTTCGGCCGCGAGCTCGATCGAGCGCTCGGGCGCCACGGCGCGCGCGTCCTCCACGGCGTCGGCGGCGACGCGCTCGAGGTCGACGGGCTCGCGCACCGGCTCGCGCAACTCGTCCAGGCGCGCCAGCGTGAGCATGTCCTCCACGAGCACGCCCATCCGGCGCGCCTCCTCCTCGATCCGGCGCATCGCCTTCTCGGTCTCATCCGGCTCGCGGGCGGCGCCGATGCGGAACAGCTCCGCGTAGCCGCGGATCGACACGAGCGGCGTGCGCAGCTCGTGCGAGGCGTCGGCGAGGAACCGGCGCAGCCGGTTCTCGCTGGCGGTGCGCTCGGCGAAGGCGCGTCTCGATCTGGCCGAGCATCTCGTTCAGCGCGAGGCCCGAGCCGGCCGACCTCGGTGCGCGAGTTCGCGGGCTCCACGCGCTGGGACAGGTCGCCCGCGGCGATCGCGCCCGCCGTGTCGCCCATGCGGTCGAGCGGCCGCAGGCCGAGGCGCACGAGCCACCAGGCCAGCGCCGCCGAGCGCGATCAGCACGCGCGGCGATCACGAGCGCCTCGACGCGCTCGCAGGCGGTGGAGGGTGGACGTGACGTCGCGCAGCGGCACGGCGACGACGGTGCTGCCGCCGGCTGGTCGCTCGTCGGCGAAGGCCTCCACGCGGTACTTCAGGCCCGAGCCGCTCACGGCGCCGACCGTGATCGGGCTTGCCGACGCGGCATGTTCGCGGGCAGCTCGGGGCGCGGGCAGCGTCGCTCGACGGTCGTAGGACGAACGTGACCGGCGCGCCGACCGGCTTGCCGTTCGCGTCGCGGCGCTGGCCGTAGGTGCCGGGCGGCAGCTGCACCTGCGGCGGGCGGACCTGCCGCCGTGGCCGCCGGTCGCCGCCGCCCGCCGCCGGCGCCGAGCGCGCCGAAGCCGCCGCCCGCTGGTCCGCCGCCGTTCTGGTCGGCCAGCTCGTGCGACACCTGGTCGGACGCGGCCTTGAGCTGCTGGTCCGCGCGGTCGTAGAGGAACGAGCGCTGCTCGGCGTACGTCACCGCCGCGAGCGTGATCAGGCCCGCCGCCGCGAGCACCAGCAGCCCGACCATCAGCCGGGCGCGCAGCGACATGGCTAGGACCTCGGCAGCCGCAGCGAGTAGCCGACGCCGCGCACGGTGTGGATCAGCGGCGGCGCCCTCGGCGTCGACCTTCTTGCGCAGGTAGCTGATGTAGGTCTCGAGCACGCGGGCGTCGCCGCCGAAGTCGTAGCTCCACACGTGGTCGAGCAGCTGCGCGCGGGTGAGCACGCGGCGCGGGTTGCTCATCAGGTAGCGGAGCAGGCGGTACTCGGTGTCGGTCAGCTCGATGTGGCGGCCGCCGCGCGAGACCTCGCGGGTGTCGTCGTCGAGCTCGAGGTCGTCGAACGCGAGCCGGCTCGACACGCTCCTCGGCCAGGCCCGCGCGGCGCAGGATCGCGCGGATGCGCGCCACCAGCTCCTCGAGGCTGAACGGCTTGGTCACGTAGTCGTCGCCGCCCATCGTGAGGCCGCGCACCTTGTCCTCGGTGGTGTCGCGCGCGGTGAGGAAGACGATCGGGATGCCGGCGCGCTCGGCGCCGAGCCGCCGCGCGACCTCGAAGCCCTCCATGTCCGGCAGCATGATGTCGAGCAGCATCAGGTGCGGCTGGAACGAGCGCACCGCGGCGAGCGCCTCGCGCCCGTTCTCAGCGGTCTCCACCTCGAAGCCCTGGAAGCGCAGTGCCATCGAGATCACGTCGAGGATGTTCGGCTCGTCGTCGACGACGAGGATGCGCACCTCTTCAGGTCGGGGGCCACGCTCATGACTCCCAGTGTGCCGATCCAGGCGAACTTCCTGGAGTGCTGAGCGAAGTGTCCTGTGTAGCCCCTTCTTCCCTTTGCGGTAGATCGAGTCCGAGCCGTTGCGCGTGTCCCGGCTGCCGCGCTTGTGGAGGCGTTGAGCACATCCAGGTGGAGCGATAGCGGGGTGCCGGCCTTGCCCTCGGTGATGTCGTGGCGCACCTTCTCGCCGGCCACCGTGACGCTGGCCGGCACGCTGGGAGCGGCCTGAGAGATGCGCGCGGCCCGCTCTCAGGGTTCTCCCAGGATCGTCACAGGGCGCTCTCAACGCGCGGGCGGACCCTGTCTCGGGTGCGAACTCTCGTGATCGCAGACCACACGCCCGGCCGGGACGGCTCCGCCGAGAGCTCGTGCTCGAGGGCTGGGACGTGATCGCAGGCCGAGGGCGAGGCCGGCGGCATGCGCCGCGCCCAGACCGAGAGCCCGGATGTGATCGTGCTCGACGCCGACTCGCCGGACACCGACGTCCTTGCAGCTCTGCCGCCTGCTGCGCCGCGCGGGCACCACACGCCGCTGCTGATGCTCACGGGCAGCGAGCAGACCGCCGACCGCCTCGCCTGCCTCAATGCCGGCGCCGACGATTTCATCGCCAAGCCCTACGACATGCGCGAGCTGCACGCCCGGCTGCGCTCGCTGGTGCGTCGCAACGGCAACGGCTCGTGGGGCTCGCTGCTGCGCTTCGAGGAGCTCGAGCTCGACGGCGACGAGCACGTGGCCCGGATCGGCGAGCGCAGCGTGCGTCTCACGCGCACCGAGTACCAGCTGCTCGAGCTGTTCATGCTCAACCCGCGGCGCGTTCTCGAGCCCGAGCTGATCTACGACCGTGTGTGGGGCTACGACTTCGGCCCGCGCGGCAATGCCCTGCGCGTGTACGTGGGCTACCTGAGGCGCAAGCTCGAGGCCAGCGGCGAGCGCCGGCTACTTCACACACTTCGGGGCGTGGGCTATGTACTGCGCGAACCGGAGCCCGAGCGCGGACAGGGCGGGACCGCCCCCCGGTAGACGGTCCCGCCTCCGCGTTCGGGAGCTCGTGGCGCCCGAGCGCCGCGCGCGAGAGCGCCATTTGGACGAAATCAGAGCCCGAGATGCCGCGTGTTGTATGCAGATGCGCTAAAAATGCAGCGTCGGCGCGCGTATCTAAGGCGTGCTGACACTGGACTCAAGGCCATTCTGTATGCAAGAACGAGACTCGCGAGGGGGAGAAGGTCGATGTCAGCACGTACCAAGCCACCGTTCAGAGCCGACCACGTAGGCAGCCTGCTGCGCCCGCCTGAGCTGCTGAAGGCGCGCGACGACCATGCCGCCGGCAAGATCGACGACGCCGAACTGAAGGGGCGTCGAGGACGCGGCGATCCGCGAAGTCGTCCAGATGCAGGGGGACGTCGGCCTCAGCGACGCCACCGACGGCGAGTTCCGCCGCACGTCGTGGCACATGGACTTCATCTACTCGCTGGGCGGCGTGTCCCAGGTTGAGGGCGAGAGCATCCACGTGGCATTCCGCGACGAGAAGGGCGAGTACGACTACGCGCCGCCCGCCATGTGCGTGGACGGCAAGGTCGAGCTGAAGGACACGATCTTCGGCGACGCGTTCACGTTCCTGCGCGACACAGCGAACGGCGTCACGCCCAAGCTCACGATCCCCTCGCCGAGCATGGTGCACTACCGCGGCGGCAACTCCGCGATCGACCACGACGTGTATCCGGACCTCGACGAGTTCTGGACCGACCTCACCGCCGCGTACAACGACGAGATGCACCGGCTGTACGACCTCGGCTGCCGCTACCTCCAGCTCGACGACACGAGCCTCGCCTACATCAACGACCCGGCACAGCGCGAGCACATCCTCAAGATCGGCGGCGACCCGGACCACCTGCACGAGCAGTACATCGCGAACATCAACCGCGCGATCGGCGACCGGCCCGACGACCTTGCCATCACCACGCACATGTGCCGCGGCAACAACCAGTCGATGTGGGTGGCGGAGGGCGGCTACGACTTCGTGGCCGAGGCGCTCTTCAACAACCTCGAGGTGGACGGCTTCTTCCTCGAGTACGACGACGAGCGCTCCGGCACCTTCGAGCCGCTGCGCTTCGTGCCCAAGGGCAAGATGGTGGTGCTCGGGCTCGTGACCACCAAGCGGCCGGAGCTCGAGGACAAGGACATGCTCAAGCGCCGGATCGAGCAGGCGTCGCAGTACGTGGACCTCGACCAGCTCTGCATCTCGCCGCAGTGTGGCTTCTCTTCCACCGTCGAGGGCAACAAGCTCACGCGCGACGACCAGGCGGCCAAGCTCCGCCTCGTGGTGGAGACCGCCCAGGAGGTCTGGGGCGGGTAGCTTTCCCGCTCGATGACGCAGGTGCTGTCGGTTGCCGTGCTCGGGCTCGGCGAGGCCGGCGCGGCGATCGCCGGCGACCTCGCCGAGGCCGGCGCGCGCGTAGCCGGCTTCGATCCCGCGCGCGGACGCGAGCGACTCGGTGCCACGAGTCGGCTCGCCGCAGCGACGCCGTGGGCGGCGCGGACGTGGTGCTCAGCCTCAACTCGGCGGAGGCGGCGATGGTCGCCGCGCGCTCGGTCGCGGACTCGCTCGCGGCAGGACAGGTGTTCGCGGACATGAACTCCGCGGGCGCGCCGCTCAAGCGTGAGGTGGCGGCGCTCGTCGAGCCCACGGGCGCGCTGTTCGCGGACGTCGCGCTGATGGCGCCGGTGCCGGGCCGCGGGTTGCGCACGCCGGCACTCGTGTCGGGACCGGGCGCCGAGCTGTTCGCCGAGCGAATCGGCGGCGCGGGGATGCCCGTCGAGGTGGTGGGCCCCGAGCCCGGTCAGGCCGCCGTTCGCAAGCTGTTGCGCAGCGTGTTCATGAAGGGACTTGCCGCCGCGGCGATCGAGGCGCTCAGCAGCGGCGGCCGCCGCCGGCTGCGAGGACTGGCTGCGCGAGGAGATCGCCGGCGGCGCTCGCCTCGGCGGACGGCGCGCTGCTCGAGCGCCTCGAGACGGGCAGCCGCAAGCACGCGGCGCGGCGCGTGCATGAGGTGGAGGATGCGTCGGCGCTGCTGCGTGAGTTGGGGGTCGAGCCGCGTGTTTCGGACGCATCGGCAGGTTGGCTGAGGGAGCTGAGAGACAGGTGACAGATTTCCCGCATCACACAGCGACCTGCTCAACGGGCAGGTGGCGACGCTGGTGACGATCGGATCCGGCGGCCTGCCGCAGATGACGGCGGTCTGGTTCCTGCACGCCGATGGCGAGCTGAGGCTGTCGCTGAACACGGCGCGCCTGAAGACGAAGAACCTGCTCGCGCGGCCACAGTGCGGCCTGTTCCTGCTCGACCTCTCCAACCCCTACCGCTACCTCGCGGTGCGCGGGCACGCACGGGTGGAGCCCGATGACGACTACGCCTTCGCCGACCGGCTCGGCGCCAAGTACGGAGGAGTCAACCTGCGCGAGCGCGACAACCCGGGGGAGGCGCGCGTGGTGGTCACGATCGAGCCGGCGGGCGTGTACGCGGTGGACATGTCCGGCTAGCCGCTGATCAGCCCGGTCGTCAAGTCTCGGTTAACGTATTAAGTGCCACTTGACTATTGTGGCCAGGATTGTTTACCTTCCGTGAACGCACATGGTGAACAACTCGGAGTCGCCATGGCTGGCCCCGCGGCACGCACGCCGTCCGCGGAAGGAGGGAGTGGTTCAAGTGAAACGGACCTTGCTGGCGGCTTCGGCCGCAGCGGTCACGGCTGTCTTGATCGCGGCCTGCGGCTCCTCGTCGAGCAGCACGAGCTCCAGCGCGAGTACTACCGCGGCGAAGAAGCAGGCGAAGATCGCCTATCTGTCGTTCGCGGTGGCCAATAGCTACGACGCCCCGATGCTCGCCGCGGCGCAGACGGTGGCCAAGGACGCGGGCGCCTCGCTCACGGTGCTGGATGCCAACAACGATCCGAAGGCGCAGTTCGCGCAGCTCCAGAACGCGACGACCTCCGGCAAGTACAACGCGATCATCGTCCAGCCGATCTTCGGCACCGGGCTGATCACGGGGGTCCAGGACGCGATCGGCAAGGGGATCAAGGTCGTGAACCTGGACCAGATCCTCGGCAAGGACCTCAGCACGGACCAGCCGCAGGTGGACGGCCTGTCCGGCAACGTCGTGTTCGTGCCGACGGAAATCGGCAAGAAGCTCGGCAACCTCGTGGTTCAGGCCTGCCAGGCCAACAATCTCAATCCCTGCAACGTCGGCTACCTGTACGACATCAAGGCGTCGGCACTCGACGTCGCGATCAAGCAGGCCTTCGACCAGGCCACGAGCGGCAAGATCAAGGTCGTTGCCCAGGGCGAGAGCTTCTTCACCCCGGCGAAGGGCCTGGCCGCCGTGCAGAACATGCTCCAGGCGCATCCGGAGATCAACCTGATCGTCGGTTCCGACCAGGGCATCGAGGGCGCGGTGCAGGGCGATCGGCAAGAAGAAGATCACGCTCGTGGGCTACGGCGGCAGCGCCGCTGCGATGGCGGGCGTGGCTTCGGGCGCCTGGTTCGGTGACGTGGCCCAGCTGCCCGCCACCGAGGGCCGCTTGGCGGCCAAGGCGGCGGTCGAGGCGGTCCAGACGGGAAGAACACCGGCGGCGTCGATCCGGTCGCGGACCTGCCCGCCGGCGGCGTCGTGACCAAGGACAACGTCAAGCAGTTCACGGCCGAGTGGCCGGGCTAGACAGCCAAACGCACGTAGAGCTCGAGGGCGTCTCCAAGCGCTTTGGGGGCGTTCTCGCGCTCGACGGCATCTCGCTGAAGATCGAGGCGGGCTCGATCCACGCGCTCGTGGGCGAGAACGGCGCGGGCAAGTCGACGCTCGGCAAGATCGTGGCGGGTGCCCTGCAGGCCGACGAGGGCCGGCTCGTGCTGCGGGGCGAGCCGGTCTCGTTCCGGTCCCCGCAGGAGGCGCTCGGCCACGGGATCGCGACGATCGCGCAGGAGCTGTCGATCGTCCCGCAGCTGTCGGTGGCAGGAGAACGTGTTCCTCGGCGCGGAGCCGCGGCGCGCCGGCTGGGTGAGCCAGGCGCGCGCTCCGCAAGCGCTACGAGCAGCTCGCCGAGGCGGCCGGGCTTCGAGCTGCCGGCCGACCGCCCAGCCGGGCGGCTGCGCACCGCCGAGCAGCAGCAGGTGGAGATCCTGCGGGCGCTGTCGCGCGACGCGGAGCTGATCGTGATGGACGAGCCGTCCGCTGCGCTCGGCGGGCCCGGACGTCGAGCGGCTCCACGAGATCATCCGCTCGCTGGCGCGCTCGGGCAAGACGATCCTGCTCGTGTCCCACTTCCTGCGCGAGGTGCTCGAGCTCGCGGACACGCGTGACGATCCTGCGCGACGGCCAGCTCGTGCGCACGCGCCCGGCCGCGGGAGGAGACGCGAGGACTCCCTGATCCAGGGCATGCTCGGGCGGCCGCTCGGCGCCGCCTTCCCGGACGAAGCCGGGGCGCAGGCGAAGACCAGCCGGTGGCGCTCGCCGTGCGCGACCTGCACGCCCCGGGCGTGAGCGGCGTGTCGCTGGAGCTTCACGCGGGCGAGATCCTCGGCGTGGCCGGGCTGGTCGGGCGCCGGCCGCACCGAGCTGGCGCGGGCGATCTTCGGGGCCGACCGCCGCAGTGCCGGGGAGCGTCGAGCTATCGGGCGGCCGCTCGCTGAGCGGTGGGCCGTCCGCGAGCCTCCGCAGCGGCCTGGCGATGCTGCCCGAGTCGCGCAAGGAGCAGGGTCTCGTGTTCGGGCGCTCGGTGGTGGAGAACGTGAGCCTGTCGAGCCTGGCGAGCGTGAGCCGCGGCGGGCGTGGTGAACCGGCGCGCCGAGCGCGCGGCCGCGGCGCGAGATCCTCGAGGGCTGGGCGCTCAAGGCGGGCGCCGACGCAGCCGGTGGCGTCGCTGTCGGGAGGCAACCAGCAGAAGGTGCTGTTCGCACGGATGCTCATGTGCAGTCCGCGGCGTGCTGATCGCCGACGAGCCCACGCGCGGCGTTGACGTGGGCGCCAAGCGCGCGATCTACGAGCTGCTCGTCTCGCTTGCCGGGCGCGGCATGGGCGTGCTGCTGATCTCCTCCGAGATCGAGGAGCTCCTCGGGCTCGCGCACCGCGTGCTCGTGATGCGCGCTGGGCGGGTGGTCAGCGAGCTGGGCGAGGGCGAGATGAGCGAGTCGGCGATCCTGGCCGCGGCCTTTGCGCGAGCGCGGAGGCGGCCTGATGGCGAGCCCGGACGGCGGAGCGGCGGGCACGTCGCGACCTCGGGCTGAGCCGGCTCGGCGGGCGCCAGCTTCCGCCGTGGGCCGAGCGAGCGCCTGCGCGGCGCCGGGATCGTGATCCCGTTCGTGGCGCTGTTCATCACGCTGACGATCTCGAGCTCGTCGTTCGCAACCAAGGCCAACCTGCTGAACATCCTCGACCAGCAGTCGGCCGTGCTGATCATCGCCGCGGCCGGGACGCTCGTGCTTGTGGCGGGCGGCATCGACCTGTCGGTGGGCGCGGTCTACGCGCTCGCAGGCGTGACGGCGGCGGAGCTCGCCCAGCACATGGCGCCCGCACCGGCGATCCTCCTCGGCATCCTGGTGGGCTTCGCGGTGGGCGGGGTCAACGGGATCGTGGCCACCTATTTCCGCATCAACGCGCTGATCGCCACGCTCGCGATGTCGTTCGTGATCAGCGGCATCGGCAGCCTGATCACGCACGGCAACCTCGTGGTGCTGTTCAGCCACCCGGGCTTCGGCGACCTCACGCACACCCAGTTCCTCACCGTGAAGACCTCGATCTGGATCATGCTCGCCGCGCTGGTGGCGCTGGGCTTCTTCCTGGCCCGCACCACCGTCGGCCGCTACATGTACGCGGCGGGTGGCAACGCCGAGGCGGCCCGGATCGCGGGCGTGAACGTGAACCGCGTGCGCGTCGTCAGCTTCATGCTCAGCGGCGGCGCCGCAGGCCTGGCCGGCGTGATCGACGCCTCGCGCGTGCTCAGCGCGCAGTCCGCCTCCGGCGAGTCGCTCACGTTCACCGTCCTGGCCGGCATCGTGGTGGGCGGTACGAGCATCCTGGGTGGCGAGGGGCGGTGTGGCGCACCGTCGTGGGCGTGCTGTTCATCGCCCTGATCGGCAACGGCTACGACCTGCTCGGCCTGAACCCGCTGTACGAGCAGATCACGCTCGGCGCGATCATGCTCCTGGCGGTGGGCATCGACGCCTGGGCCCGCCAGCGTGCCACCTAGCTCGATGGCGTCCACGCGGCATAACGGCTCGACCGACGACTGCATCGGCGCCCGTCACGATCGCGTAGAGCGTGCGTGAACGAGCTCGGGCTGCCGTTCGCGGATGGTGCAGCGCGCGGCGCGCTCAAGGTCACCGTGGTGGCCGGGACCACGAGCTTGGCCCCGGCGATTCGATCTGCTTCGACTCGATGGCGCCCCACCGGCTGGAGACGATCGGCGACCAGCCGGCGAGGGCGATATGGCTGGTGATTGGAGGCTAAATGGCTGGCAGCAACGGACACATTCGCACGACCCACGCGGGGAGCCTCCCGCGACCGGACGACCTGGCGGACATGATCTGGAAGCGGATGGACGGGGAGGAGGTGGACGAGGCGGCGCTCGAGGCGCGGCTCGACTCGGCCGTGGCCGAGGTGGTGGCGAAGCAGCGCGAGGCGAGCATCGACGTGGTGAGCGACGGCGAGCTGTCGAAGACCGGCTTCAGCACCTACGTGGGCGACCGCTTCTCCGGCTTCGAGGGCCGGTCCGAGTTCCAGGCCGACGACGTGGCCGACTTCCCGGAGCTCGCAATGCGGCTGTTCGCCACGGCGTCGATGGCGCACGTGGTGTTCTCGAACTGCGTCGGCCCGGTGGAGCTCAAGGACAAGGAGGCGGTGCACAAGGACATCGAGCGCCTGAAGAGCGCGCTCGGGGACGGCGACCCCTCGGGCGCGTTCATGGGCGCGGTTAGCCCGGGGCAGATCGCCTTCAACTACCCGGACCAGCACTACGGCTCGCACGAGAGCTATCTCGGCGCGCTGGCGGACGCGCTGTCCTACGAGTACAACGCGATCGTCGACGCCGGCCTCAACCTCCAGATCGACTCCCCCGACATGGCGATGGCCGCGCACTGCCGCTCGGTGGGCAGCAGCGTGGGGGACTGGCACACGCACCTGCCCCTCGCCGTCGAGGCGCTGAACACGGCGCTCGAGGGCATCCCGCCCGAGAAGGTGCGCTTCCACGTCTGCTGGGGCAACTACGGCGGCCCGCACCACAAGGACGTGCCGCTGCGCGACATCATCGAGCAGGTCTACAAGGTGAACGCCGGCGCGATCTACCCCGAGGGCGCGAACCCGCGGCACGAGCACGAGTGGCGCGTGTTCGAGGAGGTCGCGCTGCCGGACGACAAGACCATCATCCTCGGCGCGATCGACGTGAAGTCCAACTACGTGGAGCATCCGCAGGTGGTGGCGGACCGGCTGGTGAGGCTCGCGCGGATCGTCGGCAAGGAGCGCGTGATGGGCGGCACCGACTGCGGCTTCGACACCTTCATCCGCTTCTCGCTGGTGGACCCGAAGGTGGCGTGGCTCAAGCTCCACTCGCTGGCGGAGGGAGCCGAGCTGGCATCGAGTCAGGCCTAGCCCAGTACTTCGCTGCCGAGATTGTTGACAAAATCGGCGACACGTGAAACAGTCGCGCCCCCGCCGCCGCTGCCGTTCGGGCGCGGCTCGCGGCCGTCTGGTCTTGATCGAAGGGAGGAGAGGTGGAGAGGATTCTCAGCACGCACGCGGGGAGCCTGATCCGGCCACCGGAGCTGCTTGCGTTCCTTGCCGCCAAGGAGCGTGGCGAGGCGATCGACGAGGACGCTTACGCCAAGACGCTGAAGGAAGCGGTGAACGACACGGTGCGCCGCCAGGTGGACGCCGGCATCGACGTGATCACGGACGGCGAGATGGGCAAGTCGACCTGGATCACCTACCTGTACGAGCGCGTGAGCGGCCTCGAGGCCCGCAACGTGCCGCTCGAGAGCACGAGCATCCTCCCGCCGAGCCGCGACCGCCAGGCGTTCCCCGGCTTCTACGAGGAGCACGACGCGGAGTTCGACAAGGCCAACCGCGCGAGCGTCGGCTCGGCGGACGACGAGGAGGCGGCTGCGGCGGAGGCCAAGGTCTGGGTCTGCACCGCTCCGATCGAGTACGACACGACCTCGCTCGAGCGCGACATCGCGAACCTCAAGGCGGCCGCCGAGGGGCTCGAGTACGACGGACCTCTTCCTGCCGGTCGTCGCTCCCGCGAGCGCGTACTGGCTGCAGAACGAGCACTACGACACCGAGGAGGAGTTCGTCTTCGCGCTCGCCGACGCCATGCACGAGGAGTACAAGACGATCGTCGACTCCGGCCTGCTGCTGCAGGTGGACGACGCCGTGCTGATGCACGAGGCCGACTCGATCCTCTCACTCGGCGGCTCGTGGGAGGACTACCGCAAGTGGGCGGAGCTGCGGGTGGAGGCGCTCAACCACGCGCTTCGCGGCCTGCCCGAGGATCGGGTCCGCTACCACGTGTGCTGGGGCAGCTGGCATGGGCCGCACGTGTACGACCCGCCGCTGAAGGACGTGGTGGACATGATCCTGCGGGTGAACGCCGGCTACTACCTGATGGAGCAGGCCAACCCGCGGCACGAGCACGAATGGCAGATCTGGGAGGACGTGAAGTTCCCGGAGGGCAAGACGCTGATCCCCGGCGTGGTCACCCACCACACGAACGTGGTCGAGCATCCCGACCTGGTGGCCCAGCGGCTCACCCGGCTGGCCAAGCTCGTCGGGCGCGAGCACGTGATGGGCGGCACCGACTGCGGCTTCGCCCAGGGTGCGTTCGTGCGGCGCGTGCACCCCGAGATCCAGTGGGCCAAGCTGGCCGCTCTGGCCGAGGGGGCGCGCATAGCCACAACTGAGCTCTGGGGCGCCAAGGCCGCGGCGTAGAGGCTCGTCGTGCTGCGCAGCGACGAGCGCATCCTCTGCACCCACGCGGGCAGCCTCATACGACCGCCTGAGCTGCGGCGCTTCCTCGAGCTCCAGCACGGCGGGCAGCCGTACGACGAGGCGGCGTATGAGGCCTGCCTGCGGGACTCGGTGGCGGAGGTGGTGCGCCGGCAGCTCGAGGTCGGGATCGACATTCCGGACGACGGCGAGTTCGGCAAGCCGATCCTCTGGAACTCCTATATCAACGAGCGCCTGGCGGGAGTCGAGCGCGACGAGACGCGGCCGCCCGCCGAGTTCCCGCCCACCAACGACGCGCGCCTGTTCCCGGAGTTCTGGGCCGACTACGTGGGCTCACAGGGCTTCGACCCGGCCGACACGCTCGGCTACACCTGCACGGCCCCCTTGTCCTACACCGGCCACGAGGCGATGCGCCGCGACATCGACAACCTCCTGCGGGCGGGCGCGCCGCACGCGTTCCTGCCCGTGGTGGCGCCGGCCAGTGTGTCCGGCATCCGCTGGGAGGACGTGTACGCGTCGGAGGAGGAGTTCCTCTACGCGGTCGCGGACGCGCTGCGGGAGGAGTACAAGCTGATCCTCGACGCGGGGCTGTTCCTGCAGGTGGACGACGCGTTCATCCCGTGGATGTACGACATCATGGTTCCGCCCGGCACGCTGGAGGACTATCGCGCCTGGGCCAGGTCGCGGGTGGAGATCCTCAATCACGCCCTTCGCGGGCTGCCCGCGGAGCGCATCCGGTACCACATCTGCTGGGGCAGCTTCAACGCGCCCCACGTGGGCGACGTGGGGGCGGAGCACGTGCTCGACATCGTGCTCGAGGTGAACGCCGGCTACTACCTGGTGGAGATGGCCAACCCGCGCCACGAGCACGAGTGGCGTGTGTGGGAGAACCTCGCGCTGCCGGAGGGCAAGGTGCTGGTGCCGGGCGTGATCAGCCACTCCACCAACGTGGTGGAGCACCCGGAGCTGGTGGCCGAGCGCCTGGTGCGGCTGGCGCGGCTGGTGGGGCGCGAGAACCTGATGGGCGGCACCGACTGCGGGTTCGCGCAGGGCCCGTTCATCCAGCGCGTGCACCCGACGATCATGTGGGCCAAGCTCGACGCGCTCGCGCAGGGGGCGCGCATCGCCACGCGCGAGCTCTGGGGCGCGACGGCGCGCGGTCTAGCCGCCCTGGCGATGGGAGAGCTCGAGCGCCTTGGCCACGTTGGTCAGGTGGCGCCTCATCGCGCGCTCCGCCTTGTCCGCGTCGCCGGAGGCCACGGCCTCGACGATCGCCGAGTGCTCCTCGAGCGATTGCGCCGGGCGGCCCGGGATAAGGATCGTGCGGAACTGGAAGCGCACCATCTGGGAGTTGAGCGAGCGGATCAGCCGCTGCGCAGTGGCATGGCCCGAGAGGTCCACGATCTTCGCGTGCAGCTCGGCGTTGACGTCCGAGGCGCCGAGCAGGTCCTGGCCGCCCAGCGCCGCCTTCTGCCGCGCCAGCACCTCGCGGACCTCTGCGGCCGTGGCCTTGGTGATCTGCAGCGCGGCCTCGCGGGCGGCAAGTCCCTCGAGCGACGCCCGCGCCTGGAGGATCTCCACCGCCTCGTGCTCGGATACGAATCTGACGCGAGCGCCGCGGTGCGGCTCGCGCACCACCAGCCCCTCGTGCTCCAGCCGGACCAGAGCGGTGCGCACCGCCGCCCGGGGCATCCGGAAGGCGCTGCTCATGTCGGCTTCGACGAGGCGCTGGTTGGGGGCCAGCTCACCCTTGACGATCGCATCGCGGAGCCGCAGGTAGCCCTCGTCGTCGCGAGAGCGGCGTCGCGCCGCGGAGTCTTCTAGGTCAGTTTGAGTTCGCACCGGCGTGCCTATTCTGCCGTCTCCCCGAAAGGTGGAAAATATTGTTGACAAGATAGCCGACGATACGGTTAAATCGGCGCGGGTTGAGCGGGGACGGCTTGCGCTTCGCGTCCCGGTTCGAGGTTGGACGCGAGGGATTGGAGGCGAAGTGATTTCGAAAGCTCGACGCACTGGGCTAGGCGCAGTCGCGGTCGTGAGCTTGGCGCTGGTGGCGGCTGGATGCGGAAGTAGCGGCTCCAGCTCGTCCTCGACATCGGCATCGACGTCTGCGGGTGCCACGGGCGCAACGGGCGCCTCTGGCGCGACCGGCGCTCAGACCGGCGGTGCAGGCGGCAAGTCGGTGACGGACTACCAGGCCTACATCGGCGGCAAGGCCGGCAAGGCCGACTCTTCCAAGTCTCCGATCTACATCGGCTGGGTCAACCAGCAGGGCGGCCAGCAGGTGATCGGCGCCGCCGCCACCGACGGCGCAGACCTCGCCGTGAAGCTCGTCAACGACCAGCTCGGCGGCATCGACGGGCACCCGGTCGTGCTGAAGAAGTGCTTCATCAAGTCGGCCGAGGAGGAGGGCACCTCGTGCGCCCAGAAGCTCGGCAACGACAAGACCGTCTCGCGCCATCGACATGGGCGGCGTGGCGATCGGCATCCAGCCGTTCTACTCGACGATCGCCGGCAAGAAGCCGGTGATCACCGGCGTGGCGGTCACGCCGGTGGACTCGGTGCAGAAGAACGCGACGATCCTGTTCGGCGACGTGACCAAGGTGCTGGGCCCGTTCGGCACCTACGCCAAGGACGTCCTGCACGCGAAGACCGCGGCGCTGGTGTATCCGAACATCGCGGGCATCACGCGACGGCGCGGCGGCCATCGCCAAGGGCCTGACGGCGGCCGGCGTGAAGGTGAAGAAGGTGGGCTACTCGCAGGGTCAGACCGACCTGATCGGGCCGCTCACCGCCGCCGGGCGCGCAGAGCGCGGACATGGTGATCCCGTACAGCGACGCCTCGGGCTGCGTGAACCAGGCCAAGGCGCTCAAGCAGCTCGGCATCACCGACGCGAAGAAGATCGTGTCGGCGCCGCTCTGCCTGAACCCCGACGGTCTCGGCGGGCCTGGGCGGCGACTACCCGATTTGGACCTACGCGATCGCCAGCTCGCTGTTCGGCGATCCCGACCGATCCCGGCATGGCCCCGTACATGAAGGTGACCAAGCAGTACAAGGTCAAGACCGCGCCCGACCCGTGGGTGATCGTGTCCTTCTCGGACGTCCTCACCACGGTCAAGTTCCTGAACGAGGTGGGTCCGGACAACCTCACGTCCGACGCGATCGTGGACGAAGGCGAGGTCGTTCACGGGACCGGTCGCTCTGGGCGCGCCGGAGCTGCAGTGCGGCAAGTACCCGGACGCGCCGGCGGTCTGCAACGACCGCACGCAGTTCTTCACCTACCACGGGAAGAACGACTTCAAGAAGGCCGCCTCGTGGCTGCAGTCGCCGCAGTGAGGCGGGCCGCAAACCGGATGTAAAGCCACAACCCGGGCGGGGCCGCATCAAGAGGCCCCGCCCGGTTGACTTAACGCGGGAGATCGATGCAACAGCTACTGCTATTCGTACTGCTGGGCCTCGGTTCGGGAGCGCTGATCGCCGGCATCGCGCTCGCGGTCGTGCTGACCTACCGCGGCTCAGGCATCATCAACCTCGCCACCGGCGGCATTGCGATGCTGTCCGGCTACTCCTACTGGGCGCTGAAGACGGGCGAGTATCGGGGACGCACTTCGGCACCGCGCCCGCGCTCGTCCTCACGCTGGTGTATCACGCTGCGTGATCGGCGCGCTGATCGAGTTCGTCGCGTTCCGGCCGCTGCGCAACGCCGCGCCGCTGGCCAAGCTCGTGTCCTCGCTGGGCGTGCTGCTCGTGGCGCAGGCGTCGATGCTGCTCGCGTTCGGCACGACGCAGAAGCCGCAGCCGGCGATCCTGCCGAGCGACACCGTCAAGGTGTTCGGCGAACGACGGTGCCGGTCGACCGCTTCCTGCTCGCCGGGATCGTCGTCGTGATCGCGTCGCGCTTGCCGCCCTCTACCGCTTCAGCCGCTTCGGCCTGGCCACGCGCGCCGCGTCGGAGAACGAGCTGTCCGCCATGCTCGGCGGGCTGTCGGCCAACGGGCTGTCGCTCGGTCAACACGCTGCTGGCCAGCGTGGTCGCCGGCACGGTCGGCGTGCTCGCGGCCTCGGTCACGCAGCTCGATGCCACGTCGCTGCCGCTGCAGGTGGTGCCGGCGCTGGCTGCCGCGCTGCTGGCGCGGCTCACGTCGTTCGGCATCGCCTGCGCGGCGGGGCTCGGCATCGGCGATCATCAACTCGCTGATCGACTACTTCTCGACCAAGCCGCTGGTTCCCCACCGACAACGGCGTCCCGCTGCCGGGCGTCAAGGAGCTGGTCGCCTTCCTGATCATCATCACGGCGATGTTCCTGCGCGGCGCCGCGCTGCCCGGCCGCGGCGAGCTGGTCGAGCAGCGGCTGCCCGAGGTGCCGCGGCCCGAGCCGGCTGGCCGCTGCCGGCGATCGGCTTCGCGCTCGTGTGCGCGGTCGGCGCTGATCGTGCTCCCGTTCGACTTCCGCCAGGCGCTGATCAACTCGCTGATCGGCACCGTGATGGCGCTCTCGCTGGTGGTGATCACCGGCTTCGTGGGCCAGATCTCCGTCGTCCAGCTGGCGCTCGCGGGCGTGGCGGGATTCACCGTTTCCCACCTCGCCGTGGACGCGGGCATCGGCTTCCCGTTAGCCCCCTTACTCGGCGCCACCGCCGCGGTGCTCCTCGGGCTCGCTCACCGCGGTGTCGGCGCTGCGCGTGCGAGGCGTCAGCCTGGCGGTGGTCACGCTCGGCGCGGCGGTGGCGATCGTCAAGTTCGGCTTCATCAACGCCACGTGGGGCGGCGGCGACACGGGCTCGCCGGTGCCCGAGCCGCACCTGTTCGGGCTCGACCTGGGCCCGCGCTCGGCCTTCCGCGGGCTGGACGGCGGGCTGCCGAGCCCGGTGTTCGGCTGGGTGGCGCTGGCCGTGACGGTGGCGCTGTGCCTGCTGGTCGCCGCCATCGCGGCGCGGCAACCTCGGGCAGCGGATGCTCGCGGTGCGCTCCAACGAGCGCGCGGCGGCGGCCGCGGCGGTCGACGTGCGCACCGTCAAGCTGATCGCGTTCGGCGATCAGCGCGTTCATCGCGGGCGTGGCCGGCTCGCTGTATGCGTACAACTTCGGCTCGGTCAGCGCCAACCGCTTCGACGCGCTCACGGCGCTGGCGCTGATCGCGTTCGCCTACGCGGGCGGCATCACGCTCGTGTCCGGCGCGGTGTTCGCGGGCCTGATCTCCACCGAGGGCGCTCGTGCCCGCACGCGCATGGACAAGTGGCTCGGGATCAACGGCAACTGGTTCCTGCTGTTCGGCGGCGTGATCCTGATCTTCACGCTGATCCAGCATCCCGAGGGCGTCGCCGGCGCGTTCTACAAGCGGCTGCACCGCCCGCGTAAGTCCGGCGGCCAGCGGCCAGCGCGACCGCCTCGGCGCCGGCGGCACGCCGCGGCACCGGTGGAGCGATGAGCGCGGTTCTGCAGGCCACGGGCGTGTCGGTGCAGCTTCGGCGGCGTGCACGCGCTCGAGCGGCGTCGACCTCGACGTCGGCGAGGGCGAGCTCGTCGGCCTGATCGGGCCCAACGGCGCGGGCAAGACGACGTTCGTGGACGCGCTCACGCGGCTTCGTCCGCTACACGGGCCGGATGCGAGCTCGACGGCCGCGACCTCGCCGGGGCCTCTCGCCCCACGAGCGCGCGCGCCGCGGTCTCGCCCGCACGTGGCAGAGCCGCGAGCTGTTCGACGACCTGACGCGTGCGCGAGAACCTCAACGTCGCCGTCGCGCCGGCCATCCGCGTGGCAGGTGCTGCGGGAGCTGTTCGCAGCCCGACGTCGCCCAGCGACGCGTCGGTGGACCGAGGCGCTCGAGCCTGCGTCGAGCTCGAGTGGGCCGCCGAGGCCTGATGCCGGCGGACCTCTCGCAGGGCCAGCGCAAGCTCGTGGGCGTCGCGCGCGCGATCGCGATGGAGCCCGCGCCTGCTGTGCCTCGACGAGCCCGCCGCCGGTCTCGACACCGGCGAGAGCGAGGAGCTCGGGCGAGCGGCTGCGCGCGCCTGGCCGACGCAGGGCAACTCCATGCTGCTGATCGACCACGACATGGGCCTCGTGCTCGAGCATCTGCGACCAGATCTTCGTGCTCGAGTTCGGCAAGCTGATCGCCGCCGGCCCGCCCGACGAGGTGCGCCGCAACCCGACAGGTGGTCGAGGCCTACCTCGGCAGCGCGGCGGCCGGCGGAGCTCACGCGGGCCGGCATGAGCGACGCCGGTGCTCGGCCATCGAGGCGCGTCGACGCCGGCTACGAGGACGCCACCGTGCTGCGCGACCTCGACCTCACCGTCGGCGCGGGCGAGGTGGTCGCGCTGCTGGGCGCCAACGGCGCCGGCAAGACCACCACGCTGCGCGCGATCTCCGGGATCGTGCACCCGATGAACGGGCAGCATCGGCTTCGCCGGCCAGGACCTGCGCGGGAGTGTCGATCAGCGGCCGGGCCCAGATGGGCATCGCGCACGTGCCCGAGAACGCGCGGCGTGTTCTTCGGGCTCACCGTGGCCGAGCACTTCCGCCTCGGCCACCGCGGCGAGCACCTCGACGCCGACGCCGCCTACCAGCTACTTCCCGGCGCTCGCCGAGCTGCAGGACCGCCGCTGCGGCCTGCTGTCGGGCGGCGAGCAGCAGATGCTCGCCGTGGCGCGCGCGCTGGCCCGGCGCCCGCGGCTGCTGCTGCTGGACGAGCTGAGCCTGGGCCTGGCGCCGCTGATCGTGGAGCGGCTGCTGCCGGTCGTGCGCGAGTACGCGACGGACAGCGGCTGCGGCGTGCTGCTCGTCGAGCAGCACGTCCAGCTCGCGCTGGCGATCGCCGACCGCGGCTACGTGCTGTCGCATGGAGCGCATCGTGCTGCACGACCGCGCGGCGGCCCTGCGCGGCAACCGCGAGCTGCTGATGGCCAGCTACTTTGGTGAACGCGCGACGGCTTCCTTGGACGCCAGTGCAGGGGATGCCAACTCGCCGGAAGCGTTGTAAGACCGGCGCATACGATCAGGCCCGGCATCGTGACTCGAGAAAATGTCTGACATCCACCCGACTCCCTCAGAGCGTGCCCGCGAGCTTGTGCGCGGGGGCTACGACACGCACATCCACATCGCGCCCGACGTGGTGGAGCGGCGGATCACCGATGTCGAGCTCGCCAAGCGCTTCAAGGAGCTCGGGCTGCTCGGCTTCGGGCTCAAATCGCACTACACATCCACGGCGGAGCGCGCGCGTGTGGTGTCCGAGGCGGTGCCCGGCATCAGCGTGATCGGCGCGATCACCCTCAACCGCTCGGTGGGAGGGCTCAACCCCACGGCGGTGGAGATACACGCGCGCTCGGGCGGGCGCATCGTCTGGTTCCCCACGGTCAGCTCGGAGAACGAGCAGCACGAGGTGCTCGCCGCAGACCCGGACGGCAAGGTGCCTGTGTGGGTGAAGTTCGAGCTCTCGATCCGAGAGGCCGGCATCACCCCCGAGCCGGTAGCAGTGGTGAACGGGTCGGGCGAGCTGCTGCCGGAGGCGCGTGCGGTGCTCGAGGTGATCGCGCGCAACGACCTGGTGCTCGCCACCGGCCACCTCGCGCGCGACGAGATCTTCACGCTCGTGGACGGCGCCGTTGAGGCGGGTGTTCGCACCATCGTGGTCACCCACCCGGAGTTCCCCTCGCAGCGCATCTCGCCCGAGGACCAGGTCGCAGCTCGCGGGCAAGGGCGCGCTGATGGAGCGCGCGTTCACCACTCCGTATACGGGCAAGTGCACGTGGGAGCAGATCTTCGAGGCCACGCGTGCGGTGGGCGCGGAGCACACCGTGTGGGCCACCGACCTGGGCCAGGTATTCAACCCGCCGGTGGAGGATGGTCTCGCGCTGATGGCGGACCAGTTCCTCGCCGCGGGATTCTCGGAGGAGGAGGTTCGAGTTATGGCGGTCGAGAACACGCGGAGGGTTGCGGGTCATGGGTAAGCGGGTGCAGGTGATCGGCGCGCACTCCGCCGACTTCGTCTGGCGCGCCGGCGGCGCGGTGGCGATGGCCGTGGAGGCCGGGGGAGAGGCCGAGGTGATCGCCCTGTCGTACGGCGAGCGCGGCGAGTCCGGCGAGCTCTGGAAGGAGGAGGGCCAGACGATCGAGAACGTGAAGGAGATCCGCCACGGCGAGGCTGAGCGGGCCGCGAACGCGCTCGGCGCCAGCTTCCGCGCGCTCGACCTCGGCGACTACCCCCTGCAGATCGACTACGACGCGCTGATGCGCATCGCGGAGTGCATCCGCGAGTTCGCGCCGGACGTGCTGATCACCCACACCGACACCGATCCCTTCAACCCGGACCACCCGGTGGCCTACGCGGCCGTCGATCGCGCGCGCGGGCTCGCCGCCGGCGCGGGCGTGTCCAGCGCGTTCCCCACGGTCAAGCCGCCCGCGCTCTTCCTCTTCGAGCCGCACCAGCCCGAGCTGTGCAACTTCACGCCGACCGTGTTCGTGGACATCACGCCCGTGATCGAGAAGAAGCGCGCGGCGATGGCCGAAATGAAGGCGCAGCAGTACCTCCAGACCTACTACGCCCAGCGCGCGGAGCAGCGGGGCAACCACGCCCGGCGGGCGTCGGGCAACCAGGACGTGCGCTTCGCCGAGGCCTTCCAGCGGATGATCCCGCAGGTGGTGACGGAGCTGTGAGCGACGCGCTCTCGGAGCTGGCGCGGCTGGGCAGCGCGACGGTGTACGAGGCCGGCGGGCGCGGCGGCTTCGTGGACTTCCCCTTGACCCAGGTGGTGCCGGGCTCGCGCGTGGCCGGGCCGGCGCGCACGGCGCTGCTGCGCGCAGTCGGACAACCTGATGGTGCACGCGGCGATGTCGAGGCTCCAGCCGGGCGAGGTACTCGTTCTCACCATGCCGGACCCCGAGCCGGTGGCGCTGGTGGGCGACCTGCTGGCCACGCAGGCCAAGGCGCGCGGCGCGGCGGCGGTGCTGGTGGACGGCGCGGTGCGCGACGTCGAGGAGCTGGCCGAGCTCGGGCTGCCGATCTGGGCGCGCTGGGTGCGCGTGCACGGGGCGGACAAGAAGGTGGCGGGCTCGCTGGACGAGCCGGTGACCGTGGGCGGCGCTGTGATTCGCACCGGCGACGTGGTGGTGCTCGATGCCGACGGCGTCGCCGTGGTGGAGGCCGAGCGGGTGGACGAGGTGCTCGCAGCCTCGCTGGAGCGCGAGGAGAAGGAGCGCGTGAAGCGCGAGAAGCTCCAGGCCGGCGAGCTTTCGTACGACCTCGACGGCCTGCGCGAGATCGTGGAGGGATGAGCGGAGCTAGCGCACCTCGGCCCGGTGGAGCTGCTCACGCCCAAGGGCGAGGAGAGCCTGCGCTTCTTCGTCGACGTGATGGGCATGGAGATCGAGGCGCAGGAGGGGCAGTCGTACTACCTGCGCGGCTGGGGCGACTACCAGCGCTGGTCGATGAAGCTCACGGAGTCGGACACGTCCGGCATGGCCTGCCTCGGCCTGCGCGCGTGGTCGCCCGAGGCGCTCGAGCGGCGCGTGGCCGCCGTGGAGGCCACCGGGCTCGGAGAGGGCTGGAACGACGGCGACCTCGGCCGCGGGCCTTCGTACCGCTTCCGCGACCCGGACGGCCACGTGTTCGAGCTCTACCACGAGGTGGAGCGCTACGACCCGCCGCCGGAGCGGCGCCCCGCCCACAAGAACGTGCCGGGGCGCTACACGGGGCGCGGCTGCGCGATCAAGCGGCTCGACCACATCAACCTCCTGGCCGCCGACGTCACCGCCAAGTCGCAAGTTCTGCGTCGACACTCTCGGCTACCGGCTCTACGAGCAGATCATCCTCGACAACGGGGTGGAGAGCGGCGCCTGGATGAGCGCTGTCGATCGCGGCGCACGAGCTGATCTACACGGCCGACTTCTACGGCGCGCGCGGGCGGCTGCACCACGTGGCCTTCTGGGTGGACACGCGCGAGGAGTGCCTCCGCGCGGCCGACATCTGGCTCGACAACGACATCTTCATCGAGGCCGCGCCGTCCAAGCACACGATCGCCCAGGGCATGTTCCTGTACGGCTACGAGCCGGGCGGGAACCGGGTGGAGGTCACGAGCGGCGGCCGCCTCGTCTACGCGCCCGACGAGCCGGTGGTGGTGTGGACCGAGGCCGAGCGCGCGAAGGGCCAGGCCTGGGGCGTGAAGACCATCGAGGCCTTCCACACCTACGGCACGCCGCCGGTGGAGGAGCCCGGCTAATCGATAACCACCTCCACATTCCTGACTTTTCCGGCCAGGAGACGGCTAAGTCAGGAAGGTGGGCACTCAACCGAGCGCGCTGAGCGGATTCACGGCCGCTCCGCGCAGGCGCACCTCGAAGTGGAGATGCGGGCCGGTGGCGTCGCCGCTCGCGCCCACCCGCCCAACGAGTGCGCCGGCCCCAACCGATTCGCCCCGGCGTACCGCGATGTGGGAGAGGTGCGCGTACCAGGTGGACACCCCGGCCGCATTGCGCAGCACCACGCGAGCACGACAAAGATGGCTCCCCTGCGCGCCATGCGCCTGCCTTCGCGCCCGGCACGGCCCCTCCTGCCCGGCGCTCACGATTTGACGCTCGACGGCGTTTGGCCCTTATGAGCGAATTCCGGCTGTACGACTACGCCGCCTCCTGCAACTGCTACAAGGTCCGGATTCTGCTGTCGAACCTGGGTCTGCCCTACGAGCGGGTGCCCGTCGACATCTTCGACGGCGGCACGCTGACGGACGAGTACGCGCGCATGAATCCCGCGCGCACCACCCCGGTGCTCCAGCTGCCGGACGGCCGCTTCCTGCCCGAGTCGGCGGCGATCCTCATCTACCTCGCTGAGGGCAGCCCGCTCTGGCCGGACGATCCGTTCGACCGCGCGCAGGTGCTGCGCTGGCTCGTCTACGAGCAGACCGATGTGATTCCGGCCACCGGCGGTCTCCGCTTCCGCCTCGTCACCGGGCGGCTTCACCCCGACGATCCCGATGCCTGCCAGCGGCGCGCGCTCGGCGAGGACGCGCTCTCACTGCTCGACGATCACCTCACGAGTCGGTCGTTCCTCGTCGCGAACCGCTACACCGTCGCCGACATCGCCATCTACGGCTACGTCCACGTGGCAGACGAGGCCGGGTACGACATGTCGGCCTACCCGAACATCCAGAGCTGGCTCGCGCGCGTGGCCTCGCAGGCCGGCTACATGAACGACGTCGAGCCGTACCCGGCGAACGCAAGGTCCGGCGCCGGCCGCTCGCTGTACGGGTGAGGCACGGCGGCTACTGGTCCCGGTGGCGAACTCGTGATGACTGCCGTCCGATGGTGGACGAAACGGGGTCGCCTCCTCTACGAACCAGCGCGCGGGCGCGCTCCGATCAGCTCCATCTTCGCCTCGCGCGAAAGACGCTTGATCCGCGCCTCTTCACGTAACGCGGACGAGCGGTCGGCCACCGGGATCACGAGCGCTAAGGCGACCGGTCGGCGACTCCGCGTGTAGCGGCTGGCGCTCCCCGCCTGGTGCTCGGCCACGCGGCGTTCGATGTCGGTGGTCCAGCCGCAGTAGAGCGTGCCGTCAGCGCAGCGCAGCAGATAGACGCAGGGCACCCCACTGGTTTCGCCAGGGTGAGCGCGGTCACCTTTCCCGCTGCGCGCGCGAATGCGGGGAAACTACGCTGCCGCACGCAGTAGCCGCTGCTGATGCTCGCTGCACATCGTCGCGGTAGCGTCAGATGGGACCGTGGTCAAGGCCGCAACACTACGACTCATGGGAGCACGACGATGAGGACCGAAGGCCGTCCGTTCGATGGCGAGCTAGGAGCGGAGATCTCGAACACCGTGGTCCGGGCGCTCGCGCGCACGACCGGCCGCGGGCCAACGAAGGCGAAGACAACCTTCGGCGAGAACGGTGTGTTCGTGGTGCTCCAGGACAGCCTCACGCGTGGCGAGCAGTCGCTCACCGCGGCGGGCCAAGAGATGGCCGTGCTCGATCTGCGCAGACGCTGGCAACAGGTCATGAAGACGCAACTGAGCCACGAGATCGAGGAGCTGACCGGCCGCAAGGTGGTCGGCTTCATGAGCGACAACCACATCGACCCCGACCTCGCCGTCGAGGTGTTCGTGCTGGAGCCGCTCCCGCCAACCAAGTAGCCCGCCCTTGACACCCGGGCACTAAGGGAGGAGAGTCGGGAGTCTCAATTGGGAATGTCCCGGTCGGAACGGTCGGGAGATGACCAGGAAGGCGGGTCTTCATGGCCGCCACCGTCGAAGGTAGGTCCTTTGAGCTGTTGTCGGTTTCCCCGCAACGGTTCGAATTGCGGTGTGCCGAGGTGCACCCCGTCCGCTGCGATGTGACGTGGGCCTCAGCGAACCCCATGGAGTTAGTCAGCGCCGCACGTGACCATGGCGCCGCGGCGCACGGCTTCACTCCCGCCTGGTACACCGCGGCGCGGGTCGCCGCGATGTCAGGAGCAGTGAGCGCCAGGTAAGGCCCGAGCGACGCGTAGTCGCTCGCTCGGGCCCCCCGGGCAATCCCCTCCCTAGCCCCTGCAGGGGTTCGACTTGTCGCCGCTGTTGAAGTTGTTGAACAGCTGCGTGGTCGTGAACCCGGCCTCCGGATACACGGTCTTCAGCAGCGGCCCGTATTCCGCCGTCGAGCTGCCGCCGAAGTGGTTCGTGGTGCCCGGGATGTAGTTGCCGCCTTCCTGCCACACGCACGTGCCGTTGGCCGTGCCGGTGGTGAAGAACGGGTAGAACTGGGCGCCGTTCGGCGGGTTCACGCAGTTCGCGCCGGTGGTCCGGTTGCAGAACGGCGCGTTGTCCTGGGCGTCCTCGGCCTCGATCCGCGGGAGGTCGGTCTCGAACGCGATCGTCGAGTAGTCCCATCTGCCGTTGATCAGCGGACTCGTGAACAGCAGCGGGCTCGGGTGCAGCTGCTGGTCGGTGACCGGGTTGGGATCGGTGCCGGGCCAGTCGAGCCTGTACGACTGTCCGTCCCAGTCCGCGTCGTTGCTGAAGCAGCCATTGATCTTCACCAGCGTGGAGTCCTCTCCGGGGACGCAGAAGTTGTTGTCGTCGTCCTCGTCGAGCTGGCCGTCCGCCTCCTGGGCGCCCGGCTGCGTGCAGTTGAACTCCGCGTCGATCGCCAGGCAGTTCTCGAAGTGCCCGATCTCATCCGACATCGCCACGTTGTAGGTGTGCGCCGACCACGTGTTCCCGCGCGGGTTGCCGGTGGAGTACTCCGGGTGGAACGCGTACGGCTTCATCTTGCAGCTGTGCGAGTGCGGCTTGTAGAGGATGTGGCCGAAGCCGTTGCCCGTGGACGCCGTCATCGAGCCGTTCTGACCCGTGGTGAGGTCGAACAGGTCGATGCGCAGGCCGGCCTGCGTGTCGTGCATGTGAATGCGCACGCGGTCGCCCGGGTTCATGAACAGGTCCTTGTTCGGGTCGGGAGTGACCGCGGTCAGGTTGGGGTTGTCGAAGGTGCCGGTGAACAGCGGGTTGGCCGGCGCCTGGGACTGGCCGTTGCGCGTGATGTAGGCCCAGTTGATCGGCTCCGCGCCGCCGAGGATGTAGTTGTCGCAGGCGGCCGTGTTCTCCACGCCGTTGTTCTGGTTGAGCGTGCGGCTGTCGATCGTCATCGCGGCGCAGTACTGGTGCGCGGTGCAGCCGAAGCCCTCGAACTGCTCCACGTAGCCCGGCCCGTAGAACTGCAACTCCATGTAGGCGTTGCCGGGGTGCTTGCCTATGTAGTCGCGCGCGTGAGGGTTGGTGCCGACGAGGTCGTTGGAGTCCGAGTCCGGCCTGCACTTGTTCGTGAACTCGGGCGCCGACTCGGTGTCACAGAGCGTGAGGCCGAACCAGAAGGTGGGCCGCAGCTGGAAGTTCCACGTCGACCCGTCCGCGCCGCTCGCCGTCGGGAACGTGCTCGGCTCGGTGGGCAGCGTGATCGTGTAGGTGATGTCGTTGCCGGAGCCGGGGATTCCGGACTTGAACTCGAGTGACGGCTCGTCGTGTCCGACGTACTCGCCCTCCGGGTTGTCGTAGGCGTCGGCGCAGAGCGACGCGCGGCTCTGGCAGACCGGCTCCTCGTACCCCTTGAACATGGAGCGCGAGCCGGCACCGAAGGCCGAGCTCGCCGGAACCGTGAGCGCAATTGCGAACGCGGTAGCGGCCACCCCGAAGGTGGCGCGGCGGAAGCGTTTCACTGATCTCTCCTCTCCCTGGGATCAGGCGAAACCGGGGCACCGCGGCGCCAGGTGGGGTCGCGCGCGCAGCGGCCTCGCGACGGCGGCAGACAGGGTACTCCCCGCTCATCGTTTGTCGAGCGGTTCGTGCCCGGCCAAGAAACGGCATAGGGGCTCCGGCCGCAGAGCCCGTGCAAGAACGACGGCGCGGCCGACCGCACCGCTTCCGCGGGGCGGCGCCTACGGCAGCGTGCCGGGTGGTCCGAGGATGTCGATATTGCGCTTGGCGGCCGAGGCACCGAGCGTTTCCGGCGTGAGCTCCTCAAGCCCCGCGACGTCGCGCACGAACTCCTCGAAGCCGCCGGGTATTGACAGGACGAGAAAGCGCGCGGGAGCGTTACCCACCTGGTAGGTGTGCGGGACGCCGCGCGGCGCCAGCACGAACTCACCGGGCTCAAGTGCGATCTCGCGGCCCGGGAGGAACAGCGACAGCTCCCCGTCGAGCAGCAGGAAGCCTTCGTCCTCCGCTCGATGGACGTGCAGTGGCGGCATGTCGCCCGCCGGCACCTCGATCATGTCGATCAGCCCGTAACGGCCGCCCGTGCCGGCGGAGTCGGCGAGGATGCGGCAGCGCGCGCCGAGGAACAGAAGCTCGGCGGCGGAGGGGGATGTTGGTGTGGTGGTTTGCATGGCTCGCATGTTCCCCAGGCCCGAATATCGGCGCAACTGGAAGTAGCAAAGATAAAATCGGCGGCACCGATGCTCGATCTCCGCCGCCTTCAGATGTTCAAGGCCGTCGCCGCCCGCCAGTCGTTCTCGGCTGCGGCGCTCGAGCTGTCGTACACGCAGTCGAGCATCTCGGAGGGCGTGGCCGCGCTGGAGCGGGAGCTCGGGGTCACGCTGCTCGACCGCTCGAGCCGTCCGGTTCGCGTCACACCGGCCGGCGAGCTGGTGCTCGCCCACGCCGAGACGCTGCTCGGCCAGGCGGCGGCGATTGAGGAGGAGCTCGCCGCGCTGGCGAGCGGCGACGCCGGCGAGTTGCGGCTCGCCGGCTTCTACACGGCGTGGTCCACGTTCCTTCCGTCCGCGGTCGCAGATTTCGCCCGCTCCCGTCCGCACGTGCGCGTCGAGGTCGAGCAGCTCGACCCGCCCGCGGCGCTGCGGCGGCTGCGCGCGGGCGAGATCGACCTCGCTGTGATCTACCGGTTCGAGCCGGGCGATCCGGCGGAGGACCCGGGCGACCAGCTGATCAGCACCCATCTCGCGCACGACCCGTTCGCCCTCGCCGTGCCGGCCACGAGCCCGCTTGCGCGCAAGGGGCGGCTCGAGGTGGCCGACCTGGCGGACGCAAGCTGGTGTACAGCGCCACCCGGCAGCCGCGCCACCGCTCTCTTGGAGCAGTTCTGCCGCGAGCACGGTGGCTTCGAGCCCCGAGCGGAGTACTCCACCGACGACGTCGCGATGGTGCAGCCGCTGATCGCCGCCGGGCTCGCCGTCGCCCTGCTTCCGGCGCTCAACCTCGCGCATCCCTACCCCGGCGTGACGGTGCGCCAGCTGTCCCAGACTCCTCCCGGCCGCGACATCTGGTGCGTGCGCCCCTCCAACCGGCAGCTGCCGGCGGTGCCGCCGATGGTGGAGGCGCTGCAGCACGCGGCGGAGCGCTTCGGACGGTCACAGGCGCGGCGCGGCGGGTCCGTTGCGGGTTCGCCGCGCCGCTCGCCGTAGGTGACCGAGTAGAATTCCTAGTACATGAGTAGGATTTACAAGCTCGATCACTTCACCAAGGGCACGGGGGCCAGCGTGGCGCCGCTGGACGAGGCGGTTCAGCCGGAGCGCGAGGCGCCGCTCAAGACCGTCCGGCTGGGCGGCGAGTCAGCCAAGCCGAAGAAGCGCAAGCCGCCGACGAAGACCTCCACGGCCTTGCCGCCCGGCCACGTGCGCAAGAAGGCCACCGGAGAGATCGGCAAGGTACAGGCGGTCGACTCCAGGGCGGGCACGGCCACGGTGCTCTGGCTTAGGCAGGGACGGGCTTCGACCGTGCCGCTCGACTCGATCACCCGCCGCTGAGGCACTACCGCGCGGTGCGAAGATCCCGTGGCCGGCAACGAACCGCTCGTCCTACTGCATCCGCTCGGGATGTCGCCGCGAGTATGGGACCGCGTGCGGGGATTGCTCGAGCCGCATCATGAGATCGTCGCCCTGACCACGCTCGGTCATCGAGGCGGCGAGGCGCCAACCCAGCGGCCGGTGAAGGTCAGCGGCCTGGTCGACGAAGCCGAGCGGCGCTCCACGAGCGCTGGCTCACGCCCATCCCCGCTAGGGTTGACGCTCGCGGCGCCGAACTGCTGGTCGAGCTGGCAGATGGCCTGCAAGGACGGGTCTTTCCTGAGCTGCACGGGCCCTGGGGTGAGACGCGCCCCGAATGCCCTATCGGCTCCCAACCCTGATCAGTCCGATGGACGATTCCGAGCGCTTCGCATTCTCCTTTGCACCTGGCTACCGTCGTCTCGCCCGGGTCTTCGGCATCACGCCCACCACCGCCTGGGCTGACGTCAGCGCGGAGCAATTCGATGCGCGCTTCGGCCCGTGGCGCGTCTCTACCCCGCTGAGCAACATCACCGCGGTGGCCATCACCGGCCCTTATGCGTTCGTGAAGACCGCAGGCCCGGCGCGGCTTGCCATCACCGACCGTGGCCTGACCTTCGCCACCAACGGCGATCGTGGCGTTTTGATCACCTTCGCCACACCCGTCCGCGGCCTTGACCCGCTCGGGCTGCTCCGCCATCCCGAGCTGACGCTTACCGTGGCCGACGTGAACCGCTTGGCGGAACTGCTCACTGCGCGCCTGACGCCGCGCAACCGCGCCTGAGCGAGACGTCCACGCTTGCCCGCCGCGCAAGGCGCGAGCACCCCACACCTGAGGGATCAAGTCCGGTTCGTCCCTGCCAAGTACGCACCCATGCGCTTCTACGGCCAGTTCGATCCGCCCGTCGACAAGATCCTCTACGACACGTACTTCACCAACATCCGTGATGGCGTGTTCATCGAGGCCGGCGCCGGCTGGAGGGCATCAACGTCGAGCCCTCGACGGCGAGCTACGAGCGCCTCGTCGTCAACCGCCCGGACGCCATCAACTTCAACGGCGCCCTCTCGGAGGAGAACGGCACCGCCACCTTCACCAACGCCCTGCATCCCGAGCACGGCGACCGCTTCGGCAACGGCTCGCTCGGCCACACGCAGGCGCACATCGACGAGCTCGTCGGCAGCGGCTGCACGTTCGAGACCTTCGAGGTCGAGACCATCCCCTACGACACGCTGCTCGAGCGCCAGGTCTGGCCCAAGGTGTTCTGCATCGAGCACGGCCAGATCGGCACCGACGGCCTGCGCGCGATCCTCGAGCCGCACGGCTACGTCTTCGACGGCGTCGCCTTCAACAACGCCTGCTTCTCGCAGCACGGCGTCAACCCCTGGAACTGAGCTGAGCCGGCCGCCGGGCGGCTCGTTCACAACTGAGTGACGCGCGCCCGCGCGGGTATGCGTATCTTGCCGCGCGGCGGGGTTATCGATGTGGCAGGGGGCTACACCGAGTTACACGCGCCGGCAGCTTCTGCGCGCCGGTGGCGGCGGCGCGCTCGCACTCGGCGCGCTCGGTCCGCTCGGCAAGGCGCTCGCTAAGCCCGGACCTCGCCTGCGCCAGCCCGACTCGCTGCCCGACCCCTGGCGCCCCGCGGGCGAGCCGTCGGGCGCGCTGCCGTTCGACCACCTGGTGATCCTGATGATGGAGAACCACTCGTTCGACTGCTACTTCGGCATGCTCCCCAAGCTTGGCCAGCCGGCCGCGGACGGCTTCTCCTTCGACACACAAGGCCAACCCTCCAACCGCAACCCGCTCGACGGCGGCTACGTGGTGCCGTACCGCGCCACGAGCGTGTGCCAGGGCTCGGTCACGCAGAACTGGAACAGCACGCACAAGCAGATCGACGGCGGGAAGATGGACGGCTTCGCCGAGACCTCCACGCAGTCGATGGTCTACTGGACCGACGCGGACCTGCCCTTCTACTACTCGCTCGCGAACACCTTCACGCTGGCCAACCGCTGGTTCGGCTCCGCTCCGTGCCAGACCTACCCGAACCGGCGCTTCCTGATGGCGGGCACGGCCTACGGCAACATCTCCACGGACACGAACAGCCTGTTCGAACCGCCGCCGCCCAACGGCACGATCTTCGACCGGCTGTCGGCCTACGGCCTGAGCTGGCGCAACTACTTCACCGACCTGCCGTCGTCGGGGATCATCTCGTCGGTTCCGAAGAAGTACCCGTCCAACCTGCGGCCGATCGCGGAGTTCTTCAGCGACTGCGCCGCGGGCTCGCTGCCCGCCGTGAGCCTGGTGGACCCGGAGTACGGCGTGGCCGGCGAGGTGGGCGGGCCGCTCGCGTCGCTCGGGCTCCCCGGCACGGCGAAGGCGGGCGGGTTCGTGGGCGCACAGGGGGGAAGCGAGGAGAACCCGCAGGACATCCAGATCGGCCAAGCCACGGCCGCGAAGATCGTCAACGCGGTGTTGAGCTCACCCGCGTGGGCGCGCACCCTGCTCGTCTGGACCTACGACGAGCACGGCGGCTACTACGACCACGTGCCGCCGCCGAAGGCGATCAAGCCCGACTCGATCCCACCACAGCTCGGCCCGAACGACGTGCCCGGCGGCTACGACGTCTACGGGCCGCGCGTGCCCGCCGTGGTGGTGTCGCCCTACTCGCGCCCGCACGCGGTGACCAACGTGGTGCACGACCACACCTCGGTGCTGGCCACGATCGAGTCCAAGTGGAACCTGCCGGCGATGACCTACCGCGACGCCAACGCCGCCACGATGGCCGACTTCCTCGACCGGCGACGGGCGCACTTCTTCGAGCCGCCCGAGCTCACCCAGCCGGGCAGCCTGCTGCCGGGCGAGGCCAGCTGCTCCACCGAGAAGCCGGACCTGCCGATCCGGCACTAAGCGCGCCCTGCGGCCCCGGAAGGTCAAGGACTCTTTCGTCGGTCGGCGAAAGAGGATCGAACCTTTCCCGTTCGACGTCCTGTCACGTGTTCGCAGACGCAGTCTTCAACGCCAAGTCGCTCGACGCGATCATCCAGGGGTTCGCCGTCTTCGCCGCGTACCTCACCGTCGCGAGCGCCATGCTCGCCTGGCTCGCCGACCGCCAGGGCATGTCCATGGCAGAGACCGCCGATGCGGCGGGCCTCGGCCTTGCGATCGGTTTCCTCCCGGGATTGATCGCCGGGATCTACGTGTTCGTGCAGGTCGGGGTCAACGGATTGAGCTAGCGGTGAGCACTGTCAGCCTGTCATCCGGCGCTCACGGGGAGGGCAAGAGCCCCGTCGAGCGAGTCGCGGACCGCAGCAAGCGGATCAGGCGTGTGCTGACCGCCATCGTGTTGATCCTCGTCGCGCTTGCCCAGTTCGCCGGGCTCGACGGCGTGAGGTTCATCGGTATCGGCCTCGCGGCCGTGCCTGTGGCGATCCTGGTTGCTGCTTTTCGCACAGGGCCTTGATCAGGCCGGCGGGCGCGTGCTCACGGCCACGGCGGGTAAAGTCTCCTCAGCTAAAGGGACTCGGACCGGGGCACACCCCGTGAACCGCGGTCGGGGACAAAGGAGTGGTGCAAATGCCTACGTCGGTCGCTGGGTGCTCGACCACCGGGACGGAGGGCACCGCGTGGCGGGACCTGCTCGCCCCGTACGCCCGCCCACGGCTCGGGCGCAGCCTCCTCGACATCGCGACCTCGCTGGTGCCGTACCTGGCGCTGTCGGTGCTGATGTACCTGCTGCTGGACGTTTCGTACCTGCTCGTGCTCGTGCTCGCGGTGCCGACGGCCGGCTTCCTGGTGCGCGTCTTCATCATGTTCCACGACTGCTCGCACGGCTCGCTGCTGCCCGCCAAGCGGGCGAACGTCTGGCTCGGCGCGGTGCTCGGGGTGCTGGTGTTCGCCCCGTTCGTTCGCTGGAAGCACGACCATGCCGTCCACCACGCCACCTCGGGTGACCTCGACCGCCGCGGCACCGGCGACGTGCGCACGCTCACGGTGAGCGAGTACCGGGCGCTCCCCACCCGGGGCCGGGTGGGCTACCGCGTGCTTCGCAACCCGCTCGTGATGTTCGGGCTCGGGCCGATCGTGGCGATGGTGGTTGGCCCGCGCCTCGTAGCGCGCGACGCCCGGCCACGCATGCGCCGCAGCGTGCTGGGCACCGACCTCGCGCTCGCGCTCCTGATCGGCGGGCTCTGCTTCGCGATCGGCTGGGAGCAGTTCCTCATGGTCGAGGTGCCCACCGCCCTGCTGGCCGGCTCTGTGGGCATCTGGCTCTTCTACGTGCAGCACCAGTTCGAGGAGGCGTACTGGGAGGGAGCCGAGGACTGGACCTACGCGGAGGCCGCGCTGCGCGGCAGCTCGTACCTGCGCCTGCCGAAGGTGCTCCAGTTCTTCACCGGCAACATCGGCCTTCACCACGTGCACCACCTCAACGCGCGCATCCCCAACTACAACCTCCAGCGCGCGCACGACGAGAACCCGGTCTTCGACCAGGTGCCCACGCTCTCGCTCTGGGACGGTCTGCGCGCGGTGCGGTTCAAGCTCTGGGACGAGAGCGAGGGGCGGCTCGTCACATTCGCGCAGGCTCGCGCGGTGGCGCCGTCGCCGCCGGCTCAGGCGGCGGGGAGCTTCTCGAACACGAACCGGTAGTGGTCGAGCAGCTCGCGCTCGAAGCAGACCTTGTTGGCACTCACGCCTGAGGTGAAGGCGAGCCGGAAGTCGCGGTCGGTGAGCCAGCGGGGGACGAGCCGGGCTTTGAGAAGCGTCTTGCGCAGGCTGCGCGCGCCGGTGCGCAGGCCCCACTGGCGGATCGTCTCGATGTAGTCGAGCCGGCCGCTCACGCTCGACACCAGGCGGAAGCGCGGCGCGGCGCAATCCACCACCTGTTGATCGCTGAGCGGAAGCCACGATCCAGGGAACTGGCGCCCCAGCAGGGCGAGGTACCAGGCGTCCGAGTCGCGCGGCGCGTCGATGTCCACCTGCTCCAGCGGGATCATGTTGCGGCCGAACACCATCGTCTGGAGGTAGAGGCGGCCGCCCTCGGGGAGCGTGGTGGCCACGCGCTCGAAGAAGCCCTGGTAGAGCTCCTCCTGGCGCCCGGCGAGGTGATCCTCCGGCGAGCAGAAGTGCTCGAACGCGCCGAGGCTCGCGACAGCGTCGAAGGGGCCGAAGGTGTCGCGCGTGACCTGCCGCGCGTCCTGGAGGTGCACGTCGAGGCCGTGCCGGCGGCAGGCCTCCAGCTGCGCCGACGACAGCGTCACGCCTACGCCCCTGCCGCCGCGCCTGCGCACGTAGTCGAGCAGCGGGCCCCAGCCGCAGCCGAGGTCGAGCACCCGCCGGCCGGCGTCGATTCCTATCTGCTCGGCCACGTAGTCGTGCTTGCGGGCCTGGGCCTCCTCGAGGCTGAGCGAGAAGTCGCCGTCGTACTTGGCGCCGCTGAAGTCGGCCAGCTCCCCGAGGCTGAGCCTGAAGATGCGGTCGGTCAGCGTGTAGGTGAAGTCGATGTCCGCGCGCTCGGCCATCCGGCTCAGGCGGGCGCGCGCGTGCTCGCGTACGCCACGAACGCGTTGATCGAGCGCGGATCCGACAGCGCATCCAGCCGCACCACGTCGTCGCGCTCCGCGCCCTGGAGGATCCTCTTCACCGGCAGCTCGAGCTTCTTGCCGGTGAGGGTGCGCGGGATCGCGGGGACGGCCTCGATCGTGTCGGGCACGTGGCGGGGCGACAGCGCCTTCTGCAGCGAGCGCGCGATCGCGCGTGCGCAGCTCGTCGTCGAGCGACACGCCCTCCGCCAGCTGCACGAACAGCACCAGCTCGCCCGCTCCGCCCTCGGAGTCCTCGAGGTGCACGATCAGCGAGTCGAGCACCTGGTCCATGTCCTCGATCACCGCGTACAGCTCGCCGGTGCCGAGCCGCACGCCGCCGCGGTTGAGAGTCGCGTCCGAGCGCCCAGTGATCACGCACGAGCCGCGCTCGGTGAACATGATCCAGTCGCCCTGGCGCCACACGTCCGGGAACATGTCGAAGTAAGTGTCGCGGAAGCGCTTGCCGCCCGGGTCGTTCCAGAGGCCCACCGGCATCGACGGCATCGGCTTGCGGATCACCATCTCGCCCAGCTCGCCCACCACGGGCTCGCCGTCCTCGTTGAACGCCTTCACGTCCACGCCGAGCAGACAGCCCGTCATCTCGCCCGCGTACACGGGCTGCGAGGGGCATGCCGGCCACGTAGCCGCTGCACACGTCGGTGCCGCCGCTGCCCACGTTGAGCATCACGTCCGGCTTCACCTTCTCGTAGATCCAGCCGAAGCCCTCGGTGGGCATGGGGGAGCCCGCCACCTCGATCTGCTTCACCCGTGAGAGGTCGAACTCGGAGCCGGGCTCGAGGCCCTCCTTGCGGCAGGCCATCGCATAGGCGGGCGCCATGCCCATGATCGTGGCCTGCTCCTGCTCGACGATCCGCCACTGCTCGCGCAGATCCGGATAAAGAGGGTTGCCGTCGATCATCACCACCGACGAGCGCGCCAGCAGCCCGGACATCAGCGCGTTCCAGATCATCCAGGCGGTGGTGGAGAACCAGAAGATCCGGTCCTCCGGGCCCATGTCCCACGACAGCACGAGGTTCTTCAGGTGCTCGATCAGGATCCCGCCGTGGCAGTGGACGATCGCCTTGGGCAGCCCCGTGGTGCCGGACGAGAACAGCACGTACACGGGATGGGCGAACGGCACCGGCTCGAACTCGAGCGGCCCAGGCTCCGCCACGAGCGACTCCCACGACAGCGCGTCCGGCAGCTCGCCCTCACCGTAGGGCAGGTGCACCACGTGCTCGAGCGTGCACAACTGCTCGCGCACCGCCGCCACCTCTTCGAGCCGGTCCACCGGCTTGCCGCCGTACATGTAGCCGGAGATCGTGAGCAGCACCTTCGGCTCGATCTGGCTGAAGCGCGACACCACGCTGCGGGCGCCGAACTCCGGCGCGCAGCTCGCCCACACCGCGCCGAGGCTGGTGGTGGCGAGCATGGCGGCGAGCGTCTCCGGGATGTTGGGCATGTAGGCCACCACGCGGTCGCCTCGCTGCACGCCGAGCCTCACCAACCCCGCGCGCACGCGCGCGACCAGCTCGCGCAGCTCGCCGAAGGTCAGCTCGCGCCGCCCGCGCGTCTGCGAGTGACTGACGAGAGCCACGCGGTCGAGGTCCTCGTCGAGCCCGATCATGTGCTCGGCGTAGTTGAGCGTCGCGCCCGGGAACCATTCCGCGCCTGGCATCGTACGCGAGCCGAGCACCCGCTCGGGCGGCGTGTGCGCGCGGATCTCGAAGAAGTCCCAGATCGAGCCCCAGAAGCCCTCGAGGTCCTCGACCGACCAGTTCCAGAGCTGCTGGTAGTCCGCGAAGTCGTGCCCGCGCTCGTCGCGCAGGAAGTCCATGTAGCGGCCGAGCCGGGTGGTTGTGCGTGCGTCCGGCGGCGGCGTCCACAGCACATCGCCCTGTCGCGGCGTCCCCATTATCAGGAAGGCTAACTCAGCTCGGCGGAGCGGTCCAGGAACGTGGACAGCACGAGCATCGTGCGCGTGCGCACCACGTTCGGGTCGCGGCGGATCCGCTCGACCACTTCCTCCAGGTGGGCGACGCTGTCCACGCGCAGCCGCAGCAGCACGTCCGGCTCGCCGGACACCGTGAAGCCGGTCACCACCTCGTCGAGGTGCTCGAACGAGGGGCGGATGTCGCCGGGGGAGGTGCGGTCGGCGCAGTACACCTCCATCACCACCTCGATCGCGTCGCCGAGCATCGAGCTGTCGATGCGCGCGGTGTAGCCGAGGATCACGCCGTCGCGCTCGAGCCGCTCCACGCGCCGCTTCACCGCCGCCACCGACAGCGACACGTGCTCGCCGATGTCCGCCAGCGTGCGCCGGGAATTTTCACGCAGCAACGCAAGAATCTTGTGGTCTGTGTCGTCCAGAGGGCGCATTTGTTGTGCCGAGAAGGCTAAATGTTGCTCTTTGGTTGTGTCAAGGCGCTTCGCTACGTACCGTCCGCCACAGGGAGAAGTCGAAGCCAAGGGAGAGGTAGCCACATGACGAGCGTCCTGCCGCGCACGGAAGTGCAGCTCGAGATCGACGGGGGCTCGCTGACGATCGAGGATGTGGTGGCCGTGGCGCGCGGCGGAGTGTTCGCAGGGCTCGTCCGAGGACGCCATCGGCCGCATCGAGGCCGCGCGCGAGCTCAAGCGCGACCTGATCGAGCGGCGAGGTGCCGATCTACGGCGTCACCACCGGCTTCGGCGACAGCGCCCACCGCCAGATCGCTCCCGCCAAGACCGCCGCGCTCCAGCACAACCTCCTGCGCGACCTCGGCTGCGGCACCGGCCCCACCGCCGCGCCCGACGTGACGCGCGCGACGATGCTGCTGCGCGCCAACTGCCTCGCCAAGGGCAACTCCGGCGTGCGCGCCGGAGCTGATCGAGCGCCTGCTCGCCCTGCTCAACCGCGACGTGCTCCCGCTCATCCCCGAGCGCGGCTCCTGCGGCGCGAGCGGCGACCTCGTGCCGCTCTCCTACATCGGCTCCGCCGTGGTGGGCGAGGTCGACGTGCTGGCCGAGGGCGAGGTCCGCCCCGCCGCCGAGGTGCTCGCCGAGCTCGGGCTCGAGCCGTTCGAGCTCGAGGCCAAGGAGGGGCTCGGCCTCGTGAACGGCACCTCCTTCATCACTGCCTTCTCCGCACTTGCGGTTGCCGACGCTCGCGACCTCGCCGACGTGTCCGATCTCTGCACGGCCATGGCATCCGAGGCGCTGCTCGGCAACCGCGGGCACTTCAACGCCTTCCTCTTCGAGGCCAAGGCGCACCCGGGCATGATCGAGTCGGCGCGCGTGATCCGCGGCCTGCTCGAGGGCTCGCAGCTGGCGCTCGACAGCGAGGAGATCTTCGCCGGCGAGGACCTCGCCGGCCGCGAGTACCTCGAGCTCCACCGCCAGGTGCAGGACAAGTACTCGATCCGCTGCGCGCCGCACGTCGGCGGCATGCTGCGCGACACGCTCGACTGGGCCGCGCGCTGGGTGGAGATCGAGATGAACTCCTCCGACGACAACCCGCTCTTCGACACGGACAGCGGCCGCGTGCAGAGCGGCGGCAACTTCTACGGCGGGCACATGGGCCAGGCGATGGACTCGCTCAAGGTCGCGCTGGCCAACCTCTGCGACCTGATGGACCGCCAGCTCGAGCTGGTGGTGGACGAGAAGTTCAACGCCGGCCTCACGCCCAACCTGATCCCGTCCGTTCGGGCCCGAGCATCCCGAGGCGGGCCTGCACCACGGCTTCAAGGGCATGCAGCTCTGCTGCTCGGCGATGACCGCCGAGGCGCTCAAGCTCTCCAACCCCGCGACCATCCACTCGCGCTCCACCGAGGCCCACAACCAGGACAAGGTGTCGCATGGCGCACGATCGCGGCGCGCGACGCGCGCTCGATCGTCGAGCTGGCCCAGAACGTCGCGGCCATCCACCTCCTCGCGGCCACGCAGGCGCTCGACCTGCGTGGCCCCGAGAAGGCGCAGCGCCCGTCACGCGCGCGGCGCACGACCTGGTCCGCTCGCGCGTGCCGTTCATGGACGGCGACCGCCGCATGGACGAGGACATCCGCGCGGTGGCGGAGCTGATCCGCTCCGGCGAGCTGTCGCGGCTCGCGCGGGCGGGCGCGCGCGCCGCCGCACGGACGCTGCTCGGAAGGCGCGCCCCGATCTGCCTGTGGGGCGGTTCCGCCGGTGGGCAGCTGGCGCTGATGATCGCCACGCGCCGGCGTGACGTGGCCTGTGTGATGTCTGAGGCGGGTCCCACCGACCTCACCACGGATACCACCCTGCTCCCGGGCAGCAACTTCCTCTTCGCTGACCACGGCGGGCTCGCGCGCTGGAGTCCGGTCACCTACGCGGACCGTATCCGCGCGCCGCTGCTGCTCGTAGGTGCCACCAACGACCGTCTGGTTCCGCTCGGCCAGGCGCGCGAGCTTGCGCGCGTGCATCCGCGGCATACCCGCGTGTTTGTACTGCAGGCGGGCACCAGCCCGTGGGTGCATGGGAGCGTGGACTCCGGCGACCTCGCCCGGCTGTATCGCACCGAGCGGGCCCTCGTGGTGCGGAGCGAGCGCAGCTACGTGAAGCGCCACTAAGCGGCTTTGCGCGCCGGCGCCTGCGCGGCGGCCAGGATGCGCGCGATGTTCTCCTCGGCGAAGAACGGCCCGGACGGGATCATGCCCTCGCGCGCCATGTAGAAGCGCCGCGTCTCGTCGGGGTTGGCACGCAGCGCGGCGCGCAGCGCGAGCTCGCGGGCCGGCAGCGGCCCGAAGCGCGCCGCCGCCAGGTTGCGGTGGTAGTCCGGCAGCGTGGCCTCGTTGCGGCGGCGCTCGTATTCCTCCATCGCGTCGCGCATGGGAACGCGGCGGGAGAGGCCGCCGTCGATCGCCTCGACCAGGAACTCGGCGTCGCGCAGCGCGTCGCAGATGCCGAGCCCGAGCAGCGGGTCCTTGTGGGCGCCGGCGTCGCCCACGAGCGCCCAGCCTGCGCCGTACGGCCGGCGCAGGAAGTTGATGAGCTGGGTGGCGCCGTAGAAGCGCTCCTCGCGCTTGCCGCCGGCCACGCGCCCGGCGAGCTCCGGCTGGCTGTTCACGACGGCCATGTACTCGCCCTCGATGTCCGCCCTCACGCGCGGCAGCTCCTCGATCGGCCAGGCCACGAACAGCGCGTAGAGGCCATCGTTGGTGGGGAAGCCGTAGGTGGCGCGCCGGTCGCGGACGTGCACTTCGAGCGCGTCGCCCGGGACGCCGGACCAGTAGGTGAAGTACCAGCAGGTGAGCGCGGGGGCGAACTCGCTGATCGGGGGGCCCGTGCGGCGCGCGAGCGTGGAGTTGCGCCCGTCCGCCCCGACCACGACCGCGGCGCGCTCCTTCACCAGCCGGCCCCTGTTGCCCTGCCGGCCGAGGATGCCGGTGATCCGGCCGCCGTCCTCCAGGAAGTCGTGGACGGCGAACCCTTCGCGCAGTTCGGCGCCGGCCGTCGCGGCCGCGTTGGCGAGCAGCTCGTCGAGCGCCGTGCGCCGGGGTGCGATGGCGAACGGAACGCCGTCCACGGACAGGCCGTCCGCGCTGAGAGGGAAGTCGCCGAGGTCGATTGTCTGCTTGGTGATCGGCGGGGCGCCAGTGGCGATCACGCGGTCGAGCAGGCCCCACTTGTCGAGCAGCCCCGGGCCCTGCATGTGGATCAGGTGGCCCTTGGGGATGTCGGTCGGGAAGCTGGCGCGGTCCACCAGCAGGACGTCGTAGCCCCGGCGGGCGAGCAGCAGCGCCGTGCTGGCGCCTGCGGCGCGCGCTCCTATGACGATCACATCGGGCATTAGCCGAGACTAACCCGGAGTAAGGGGCCCGCTGTGTGACTTACGTCCTGCTGCGCTTCTTGTGGTGCTTGCGCGGCGCGGCCTTCACGCCGAAGTGCTTGCGCACCACGTGCCCGATGCCGCCCGCGCTGTGCGGCTCGGCGTCGAGGCGGTACTTGCCGGGGTGAAGCTGGCGGTGGTGCAGCCGCCCGGTGAAGCGGAAGCGCACGCGCCCCACGGGGTCCTTGTGCTTGAAGCTCCCCACCTTCACGTACAGCGTGCAGGTCCTGTGCCGCCGGTTGCGGCGGTTGCGCTTCACGCAGTTCTTTCCAGCCCGGCGGCCCAGCACGGCGCGCTCCACTGTGAAGGTGGTGGTGGCGGGCTGGCTGCCCGTGTAGGTGATGAGCGCGCCCGGCGCCCGGGCCGCGTGCACGGATCCGCCGTGTGACGCGGCGATGATCACCTTGGGGCGCAGCCGCATGCGCGAGATCCGGTCGGCGGGCGGTCCCGTGGTGAAGGTGACGAAGTCGGCGGCGACGGTCTCCGTGGGATTCACGCCCAGCACGCGCGCCTGGTACGTGGTGCTCGGCCGCAGGTGAGTGAGCCCAGCCGAAACGCGGGTGGGGCCGCTGGTGGTGCCGAGGTTATGCCCGTGCGTGGAGCTGAGCGATCCGCCCGCCACGCCGTACTCCACGTGGAACGTGGTGGGCTGCGTGTGGCCGTCCACGATGCCGAGGATCGCCGCCGTGGTAGAGCCGGTGGCGGTGGCAGCCACGGTGATGGCCGTGGGCGGCGTGGTGATCTGGCCCACCGCGGGCTTGGTGCTGGAGTTGTCGGTGAACCACACGTTGCCGTCGGGCCCCGACGTGATGCCGAACGGCTGGCTGCCCAGGGGCAGGCCGGCGGTGAGCTCCGTGATCCCGCCGTCCGGGAACACGCGGCCGATCGCCGCCGGGCTGCCACCATCCGCGAACCACAGCGCGCCGTCAGGTCCAGCGGTGATCCCCTCCGGCTGGGCGCCCGGGTTGAGCCCGACGGTGAACTCGCTGATGGCGCCCGCCGTGGTGATGCGGCCGATCGCCTTCGTGCTGCCCTGGTCCGTGAACCAGAGGTTGCCGTCCGGTCCCGCCGTGATCGACTCGGGCGCGCTGCCCACATGAAGGCCGCTCGTGAACTCGTGAATCGAGCCCGTGGGGCTGATGCGGCCGATTGCCGACGTCGTGCCCTGGTCGGTGAACCAAAGGTTGCCGTCGGCGCCGGCCACGATGTCCTGCGGGCTTGCGCCCGCGTTGAGGCCGGGGCCGGTGAACTCGTGGATGGCCCCGGTCGGCGTGATGCGGCCGATCGCCGGGGTGCCGCCGTGGTCGGTGAACCAGAGGTTGCCGTCCGGCCCGGGCGCGATGCCGGCGGGCACGCTGCCCGCGGCGAGCGCGAACTCGTCGATCTGGCCGCCACCGTTGACGCGGCCGATCGCCGGCCCACCGGCGGCGGCGTCGGTGAACCACACGTTCCCGTACGGACCGACGGCCACGTGCTGAGGGGAGCTGCCGGCACCGAGTCCACTCGTGAACTTGACGGCGTCGCCGCCCGTGGTGATCCGGCCGAGCGCGCCGCCCGCCACCGCGTCGGCGAACCAAAGGTTGCCGTCAGACCCGCTGGTTATCCCGAGCAGGTCGTCCGCGCTCGAGAAAGCGCTCGAGAACTCGGTCACGGTAGGGCTCAGCGCGCGCGCCGGGGAGGCGAGCACGAACGCCAGCAAGATGCCTGCCAGGCAGATTCCCGCGCGAGACCGCACGGCCCCAAGATAAGGGGTTCTTCTAAAGGCGGACGGCCTCGAAGTGCGTGCGGCAGGCGTCGCAGTGCCACTGCGCGGTGATGATCTGGCCGCCGAACGCGGACACCAGCACCACGCTGTCGGCACTGTCGCAGTTGGGGCAGGTGGGGGTGGAGTCAGGCAGCTCGAGGGGCTCGAGGCCAGTACCGGCCAGCGCTTCCCCGATGGTGTCGCGCAACGACGCACGAAGCCACTCGCGCCCGTCCGCCACGAAGCCGCCACTGACGAGCGGCGCGAGCTCCAGCGTGTCCACCCATTGCGCCGCCTGCCACCAGCAATCGCTGAGAGCGGCGGCGAAGTTGTCCCGCTGCGACTCATCACGCGCGAGCCTGCGCGCCCACGCGCGCGCGTGCAGGGCGTGCGACTGCTCCTCCTGGAGGATCTTCCGCGCCCGCTGAGCGAGACCGGCGAAGGCGCTGTCCTCGCAGGCGCGCACGAGCGCGGTGAGCATCCCGTCCACAGCCAGGTTCACCGCTACGAACGACGCCCACGAAGGCAACTCGCCGTCCAGCACGGGCATCGAGGCCCCGCTCGCCTCGACGCCGAGCTGCTTGAGCAGCGGGTAGCGTCGCCCGCGCGTGACCCAGCTCGTCCTGCGCCATCGCGGCGGCGGCCACCGCGGACTCGAGCGTGGGCGCGCTCACGGCCCACTCGCCGTAGCGGCGGCCGAGCGCGGCCTTGCTGTCCGCCAGCGATGCGATCAGGTGGCCGAGCGCCAGGCGCTCAGGCGCGCCGATGTCGAGCGCGGTGGGGGAGGCGGTCATGCCGAGATTGCCTCCCGCACCGCGTCGCGCGGCACGATGACCATCTCGATCCAGGGCTGCTCGTCGTAGATCGAGCGGGCGGACACGAGCGCCAGGTCCTCGTCGTCCTCGCGCACCGCGCCCACGTGGTGGAGCGGCTCCTCATACGTCTGCCGCGCGAACACCTCCCATACGGTACTTCCGCGGGGCCTCCAGCCCGGCGTCTCGATGCGATGGGCTCCCTCCGGCCGCCCGTAACCGGGCTGGCTTCGCCCGCCGTCATACGGCGATCCCCAGTTCGCGCATGGTCTCGCGCGCCTCGCTGCGGATGCGGTCCTTGGTCCACACCGGGTCCCACACCACCTCGATCTCCACGGTGTCGATGTCCGGGTCGGCCAGCAGCGCCTCGCGGATGTCGTCCTGGATGAAGTCCATCGCGGGGCAGCCCATGGCCGTGTAGGTGATCTCGAGGTCCGCGCGCCGCGCGCCCGCGTCATACGCCACCGACACGATCAGCCCCATCCCAAGCACGGACACCGGGATCTCCGGATCCTCGACGTGGCGCAGCGCCTCCCAGATCCGGCGTTCTACCTCCGCCGGGCATCCGGCCCCGCGTCCTGATGCCAAGGGCTCCGTCCGGTCGCCCGTAACCGGGCGGGCTGCTCCCGCCCTGCTCACGCGGCGGCCCTCATCGACTGGTAGCCGCGCTGCATCGTGCGCACGTACACCTCGTTCATCTCGCCGCGGCCCTTCCAGCGCTCGAGCACCTCGTCCCACGACACGGGGCCCGCGGCCAGGTCCCACTCGCGCTTCTCGGGGTCGAAGCGCGCGGGGAAGGGGCAGTCGATCACGTAGGTGTCCGTGTCCTCGTCGCGGTGGGCGGGCACCCGGATGCCCACCTCCTCCATGAACGGCACCACCTCGCGCATCCAGTCCTGGCGCAGCTCGTCGTTCGTCTTGCCCTTGAAGCCGTACTCGAGCTGGATGCCGTGGCGCTTGCGCGTGTCCGGCAGCCCGAACCACTCGAGCGTGAGGATGAACATCCAGTCCACGGCGGCCTGCACCTCGGCGCGGCCGGCCGGGTCCGCCACGAGCTTCTTGATCCAGGTGCGGCCGTGGCGCAGGTGGAAGGTCTCCTCCTTGTCCACCTTCTTCAGCGCGCGCTTCCAGGGGCCGAACGTGGACGACTGGTGGATGTCCGAAAGCAGCACGAAGCCGGCCTGGTCGTACAGCGCGTTGGCGCAGACGAGCTCGACCCACGAGTTGAGCGGCACGTCGAACGCGTACGGGTACTTGAACTCCTCCGCCGGGCGCTCGTACATGAGCCAGTCCATGTCCACGCCGCAGTCGCCGAGCAGGCGGAAGGCGATGTGCGCGTGCGCCAGCTCGTCCTGGATGATCGACATCGCGGAGCCGAAGTTGTTGAGCGCGGGCGCGTGCTGCGCCGCGCGCAGGTAGGACGGCGCGCTGACCCACTCGGTGTCGGCGGAGACGGTGAGGATGCGGCGGATGCCGCGCAGGTACTCGGGCGACATGTGCTCGAGCCCCTCGACGAGCTTCCCCGCCGCGAGATGCTCGCGGACCTCGTCCTCGGTGCGCTGGCGCCAGCTCTTCGATGTCGGGCTCGACGTATGACACTTGACTTACGAGCGTGAGTTTATAGTCTTCCACCGTGCCGTCAAGGCATTCCCTCTGCTCGTCGAGCTGGATGGCGTGCGCCCGACCATTGGCCGCGACGTCTTCATCGCGCCCACCGCCGTGCTGATCGGTGACGTGCGCGTGGGCGACCGCGCCAACATCTGGTTCGGCGCCGTGCTGCGCGGCGACTTCTCGCACATCGAGATCGGCGCGGGCTCCTCGATCCAGGACAACGCCGTGATCCACTGCGCGGACGAGCTGCCCACGATCGTTGGCCGCGACGTGACCGTGGGCCACGGCTCGATCCTCGAGGGCTGCGTGGTGGAGGACGGTGCGCTCGTGGGCATGGGCTCGATCCTCTGCCAGCGCTCGCGGCTCGGGTCGGGAGCGATGACCGCCGCGGGCGCCGTGCTGTCCGAGCGCACGGAGATCGCGGCCGGGATGCTCGCCGCGGGCGTGCCCGCGCGCGAGAAGAAGGAGCTGTCCGGCTCGGCGAAGGGCTGGACCGAGCACGCCGCGGCCGAGTACCAGGGGCTTCGCGCCCGCTACATCGACAACCTGGAGGAAGCCAGTGCCACAGATGCTGATCGGCGGAGAGCAGCGAGCCGCAGCCAGCTGAGCTCGAAGTCGTCAACCCCGCCACCGAGGAGGTGGTGGACAGCGTTCCCGCCGGGTCGGCCGAGGACGTGAACAGCGCCGTGGAGGCGGCGAAGCGCGCGTTCCCCGAGTGGTCGAAGACCGACGTGGAGAAGCGCGCCGCAATCCTCGCCAAGGCGGCACACCTGATCTCCGAGAACGCCAAGGAGCTGGCCGGCGTGCTCACCTCCGAGCAGGGCAAGCCGGTGGCCGAGGCGATGGGCGAGGTCACGCACCTCGTGCACGGCGTGCACTACTACGCCGAGGCCGCCACCAAGGTGCGGGGCGTGCAGCAGGAGCTGCCGTCGGCCTTCGGGCCCGCGTACGGCATGGTCATCCGCCGGCCGCTCGGCGTCTGCGCGGCGATCACGCCCTACAACTTCCCGCTCACGCTGCTCGGCACCAAGGTCGCGCCGGCGCTGGCGAGCGGCAACACGGTGGTGGCCAAGCCGGCGTCCACCACGCCGCTGGCCACGCTGCGGGTGGCCGAGCTGTTCGCCGAGGCGGGCGTGCCGGACGGCGTGCTCAACGTGGTCACCGGGCGCGGCTCGGAGATCGGCGACGTGCTGGTGGGCCACCCCGACGTCCGCCGCGTGGCGTTCACCGGCGAGACCGGCACCGGGCCGCCACATCATGTCGATCGCCGGCCCGGACCTGAAGCGCGTGACGCTCGAGCTGGGCGGCTCCGATCCGGTGATCGTGTGCGAGGACGCGGACGTGGAGGCGGCGGTGAAGGCCGTGATCATCGGCCGCTACTGGAACGCGGGTCAGGCCTGCCTCGGCTGCAAGCGCGTGTACGTGCACGAGTCGGTGTACGACGACTTCGTCGGCGCAGCTCGTGGAGCGCGTGGGCCGCTACGAGCCGGGCGACGGCACCGTGAAGGCCGAGAAGCCGCGCGCTGCGCATGGGCCCGATCCACAAGCGCAGCGCGCGCGACGAGCTGCTCGAGCAGATCGAGGACTGGCGGCGGCGAGGTGCTGATCGGCGGGGGCACGGGCGGCCACGAGCGGGGCTGGTTCCTCGAGCCCGCCGTGATCGCCGAGCCGCGCGAGGACTCGCGGCTCGTGCGCGAGGAGGTGTTCGGCCCGGTGCTGCCGGTGTTCCGCTACAGCGACTTCGACGACGCGATCCGGCGCGCCAACGACACGCGCTACGGCCTCGGCTCCTCGATCTGGACGCACGACGTGCGCAAGATCCACCGCGCGGCGCAGGACATCGACGTCGGGCATGACCTGGGTCAACCAGATCCACTACGGCTACGACGAGCTGCCATTCGGCGGGGTGAAGGACTCGGGCTTCGGCAAGGAGCACGGGCTCGAGGCACTCGACAGCTACGTGGAGCTCAAGTCCGTGGTGGTCGGAGGACTGGGCTGATGGCGGTCCGGTACGAGAGCGGGCGGATCGTGCTCGACAAGCCGCCCGCCAACTCCTACGACATCGAGTTCATGCGCGAGCTGGGGGACGCGGTGGACGCCGCGAGCGCGGACCCGGATGCGCGCGTGGTGGTGGTGTCGAGCGCCAGCGAGAAGTTCTTCTCCGCGGGCGCGGACATCAAGACCTTCCTGGCCAACGACGTCGAGGCCAACATGGAGATGATCCGCGTGGCGCACGACTCGCTCGGCGCGCATGGCCGCATCGGACAAGCTCTTCGTGGCCTGGATCGAGGGCCACGCGCTGGGCGGCGGCCTGGAGATCGCGCTGGCCTGCGACCTTCGCTACGGCGCTTACGAGGGCTACCGCGTGGGCACGCCGGAGGTCACCCTCGGGCTGCTGCCCGGCAACGGCGGCACGCAGCGGCTGCCGCGCCTGATCGGGCTCGGCCCGGCGCTCGACCTGCTGCTCACCGGCCGCCAGCTCGAGCCGGAGGAGGCGCAGCAGCTCGGGGTGCTCACCGGGCTCTTCGGGAGCGAGAGCGACTTCGACGCAGCACATCGCCAGGCTCGCCGCGGGACCGCCGCTCGCGATCGCCGCGATCAAGCGCGCGGCGCACGAGGGCAGCCAGCTGTCGCTCGAGGAAGGGCTGGCGCTCGAGCGCGATCTGATCGAGCAGCTGTTCCGCTCGAGCGACTCGCGCGAGGGGCTGTCGGCTTTCACCGAGAAGCGGGCCCCGGCGTTCACCGGCTCATGAGCACGCAGGCCACAGCCGAGGCCGGCGCGTTCATCCACGGCGCGGCGCACCGGTGCGGGGGCGCGCCGCTGCCCGTCACCAACCCGGCGGACGGCCAGGTGTTCACCGAGGTGGCGTCGGCCACGGCGGCGGACGTGGACGCCGCCGTGCGCTCCGCCCGCGAGGCGTTCGAGGAGTGGTCGCGCGCTGGCGGTGTCCAAGCGGGGGGAGATCCTCTGGGGCGCGGCGGCCAACGTGCACCAGCACGTGGACGAGCTGGTGGAGTTGCTCACCCACGAGCAGGGCAAGACGCTGCGCGACTCGCGCATCGAGCTGAACCGCGCGGTGGAGACGCTGGAGCACTACGTCGGTCTGTCGAAGGCGCTCCGCGGCAGCTTCGCGCCGCACCTCGATCCGGGCACCGACGGCCTCGTGCTGCGCCGCCCGCTCGGGCGTGGTGGGAGCGATCGTGCCCTGGAACTTCCCCACCACGCTGCTGTGCAACAAGCTCGGCCCGGCGCTGATCGCCGGCAACACCGTGGTGGCCAAGCCGGCCGACACCACGCCGCTCACCACGCTCCGCTTCGTCGAGCTGCTCAGCCAAGCCGGGCTGCCGCCCGGTGTGGTGAACGTGATCACGGGCAGCGGGCCCGAGGCCGGCGAGGCGCTCGTCACGCACCCGGACGTTCGCAAGGTCGCGTTCACGGGATCGACCAAGACGGGCGAGCGGATCATGGCGCTCGCCGCGAGCGGCACCAAGCGGCTGACGCTCGAGCTGGGCGGCAGCGACCCGCTGATCGTGTGCGAGGACGCCGACCTGGCCAAGGCCGCGAGCGCGGCGTCGATGGGCCGCTTCTACAACTGCGGACAGGCCTGCCTGGCGGTGAAGCGCGTGTACGTGATGGAGCCGGTGGCGGATGAGGTGGTCGATGCGATCGTGGCCAAGGCGAAGAAGCTGCGCCTCGGGCCAGGCGACGCCGAGGGCTCCCAGATCGGGCCGCTGCACACCGCGCGCCAGCGCGATCTCGTGGCGGACCAGGTGGAGCGCACCCTGGCCCAGGGCGGCGAGCTGCTCTGCGGCGGCGGGCCGCCGGAGGATCCCGAGCTGGCCGACGGCTTCTTCTACTCGCCCACGGTGATCCTCGACCCGCCGCACGACTCGCCGATGGCCACCGAGGAGGTGTTCGGCCCCGCGCTGCCGATCTGGCGCGTGCGCGACCTGGACGAGGCCATCGAGCGCTCGAACGCGTCGCAGTACGGGCTCGGCTCATCCGTCTGGACCGCCGATCTCGGCCGCGCCCGCGAGGCGGCGGAGCGGCTCGAGTGCGGCTATACGTGGATCAACTCGCCCACCAAGGTCTACGACGAGCTGCCGTTCGGCGGCATCAAGTCGAGCGGCTTCGGCAAGGAGCACGGAGAGGAAGCGTTTGACTACTACACGGACAGCAAGTCGGTCGTCCTCAGGGGCGGCTGAGCGCTACAACGCGAGCCTCATCCTCGACCAGAACCTGGCGGCCGGCCGCGGCGGCAAGCTTGCCATCCGCACCGCCGAGGGCGAGGACCTCACCTACGCGCAGCTCGCTAGAGCGCGTGGCGCGCGTGGGCAACCTGCTGAAGGACCTGGGCGTGCAGCCGGAGCAGCGCGTGCTGCTCGTGCTCGACGACACGCCGGCGTTCCCCGCCGCCTTCCTGGGCGCTATGCGCATCGGCGCCGTGCCGGTGCCGGTGAACCCGCTCGACAAGGCGGAGCACTTCCGCCACTACCTGCGCGACTCCGAGGCGAAGGTGGCGATCGCGGACGCGTCGCTGATGCCCGCGATCGTGGAGGCACGCGGCGACGGCAAGGCGCTGCTGATCGCGGCGAACGGCGAGGCCGAAGGCGCGCTGCCGCTCGAGGAGGCGATGGCCGAGCTGCCCGCCGAGCTCGATCCGGTGGACAGCCACCGCGACGATCCCGCGTTCTGGCTCTACAGCTCCGGCTCCACCGGCCTGCCCAAGGGCGTGGTGCACCTGCACCACGACATCCCCTACACCTGCGACACGTACGCGCGCGAGATCCTCCAGATCTCGGAGGCGGACGTCACCTACTCCACCACCAAGCTGTTCCACGCCTACGGGCTCGGCAACAGCCTCTCGTTCCCGTACTCGGTGGGCGCCACCACCGTGCTCGCAAGCGGGCGCAGCAACCCGGCGCGCGCGCTCGAGCTTGCGGAGCGCTTCAAGCCCACGCTCTTCTTCTCCGTGCCCGCCCTCTATCGCGCGATGCTCGACCAGCCCGCGGCCGACCTGTCCTCGGTGCGTATGTGCGTTTCCGCCGCCGAGCCGCTTCATCCCGGCATCGAGGAGCGCTGGGAGGAGCGCTACGGCGTGCCGATCGTGGACGGCATCGGCTCCACCGAGATGCTCCACATCTACTGCTCCAATCGCTTCGGCGACGTGCGCCGCGGCACGAGCGGGCCGCCCGGTGCGCGGCTACGAGCTGAAGCTGCTCGACCTCGACGGCGCTCCGGTGCCGGACGGCGAGCCGGGCCAGCTGTTCGTGCGCGGCGACAGCTGCGCCGCCTACTACTGGCACCAGCACGAGAAGACCAAGCGCTGCATGGTGGGCGAGTGGTTCGCCACGCGGCGACCGCTACCGCGTGGACGAGGATGGCTACTACGTCTACGAGGGCCGCATGGACGACATGCTCAAGGTCGGCGGGCTGTGGGTGTCGCCCACCGACATGGAGACCGCATTGATGCAGCACCCCGGCGTGAGTGAGGCCGTGGTGATCGGCGTGGAGGTGGAGGAGGTGAGCCGCATCAAGGCGGTGGTGATCGCCGCCGAGGGCGAGGAGCGCGGCGACGAGCTGGCGGACGCGCTGCGCGGCTGGTGCAAGGAGCGGCTGCGCCGCTACGAGTACCCGCACCTCGTGGAGTTCGTGGACGAGCTGCCGCGCACGGTCACCGGCAAGGTGCAGCGCTTCAAGCTGCGCGAGCGCGAAGCCGCTCGGTGAACGCGGCGATGGCGGCGGGCACGTCGTCGGGGTGGTCGAGGTGAGGCGAGTGGCCGCCGCTGCAGCACCAGGCGCGCGACAGGTCCGCTCAGGCCGCGCTCGACGGCCTCGATCTGCGCGAGCGTGCCGTACTCGTCGTCGGCGCCCTGGATCAGCAGCGCGGGCGCGTCGATCCCGGCGAGCAGCGGCTCGAGGTTCCAGCTGCGGAACTCGGGGTCGAGCCAGACGTCGCTCCAGCCGGAGAAGGTCACCTCGGGGTCGTCGTGGTGCCGGGCCATGCGCTCGCGCAGCCCACCGCGCTCGAAGGTCTCGCGCGTGCTCGCTGATCGCCTCGCACGCAGATGTCCTCCACGAACACGTGCGGCGCCATCAGCGCGAGCCCGCTCACCGGGATGCTCGGAAGCGTGAATCAGCGCGATCGAGGCGCCGTCGCTGTGGCCCACCAGCACGGGCCGCTCGATCCCCGCCGAGCGCAGCACCTCCGGCAGCACCTCGCAGCGCCTCCTCGTGCATGAAGCTGGGCGTGCGCGGCCGCGGCGGAGGGTCGGAGCGCCCGTGCCCGTGGCGGGAGAAGGCGAGCACGCGCGCGCCCGGTCAACGCGTGCAGCTTCTCCGGCAGCCCGCGCCAGAGCCCGAGCGAGCCGAGCCCCTCGTGCAGCAGCACGAGTGCGGGCTCCTCCCCCTCCAGAAGCTGGGTCTCCAGAAAGCGCATCGCCCCCCGTTTATAGGGTCTCGCGCGTGAACGACCAGCTCAGGCGCCGCACGCTGGGCGCGCCCGCGGCGCGCTCGGTGCTGCTCACCGTACTCGGCGAGTACGTCCTTCCACGCGGCGACGGCGTCTGGCAGGAAACGCTGGTGGCGGCGCTCGGCGCGATGGGGAGCAGCGCGCAGGCGGCCCGCCAGGCCCTGGCCCGCAGTGTCCGCGAGGGCTGGCTCGAGTCCGAGCGCCACGGCCGCCGCGCGCGCGTGAAGCTCTCGCCCTCCACGGCGCAGCTGCTGCAAAGCGGCGCGGAACGCATCTACAGCTTCGGGGAGCCCTGGGAGTGGAACGGTCAGTGGCTGATGCTTGTGCTGCGCGTTCCCGAGGCGCGGCGCGAGGTGCGCCACCAGCTGCGCACGCAGCTCGCCTGGGCCGGCCTCGGCTCGCTCGGCGGCGGCGTGTGGCTCACCCCACACGTGGATCGCGAGGCCGAGCTCGAGGCGCTCGTGCGAGCCGAGCCGGCTGCCGAGGCGGTGTCCTTCCACGGGCGGATCGGCAGCCTGGGGGAGCCGCGCAAGGTGGCCGAGGAGGCGTGGGACCTCGACGCCGTGGTGGAGCATTACGAGCGCTTCATCGCGCGCTTCAGCCGCGCGCGACCCTCGTCGCCCGAGACCTGCTTCCGGCTCAGACCGAGCTCGTGCACGAATGGCGGCAGCTTCCCGTTCCTCGATCCGGACCTGCCCGCCGACCTGCTCCAGCGGGGCAGTGGCCGGCGCCGCGCCCACGATCTCTTCCTCGACTGCCACGACCGCTGGGCGGGCGCCGCGCGCGATTACTTCGAGGCACTCGAGGAAGAAGTTCTCGCGCCCGCCGTGCCGGCGCGTTAAGCTATGGCGAACGGCCCGCCTGTTTCGGCCCCACGCGTGACCTCCTAGCCCTGTGTTTACGATGACTGAACGGTCGGACCAGCTACCCCGAACGAGAAGGCGAACGGCATGAACATCGCATCCCGCGGCGCGACGATGGGGGTGGACTGGGAGCAGCGAGTCGACTTCACCCGGCTGCGCGGAGAGCGGCTGCGCCGCGCCAAGGAGGCGCTCGAGGCGTCCGACCTGGGCGCGCTGCTGCTGTTCGACCCGAACAACATCCGCTACGTCACGAGCACCCACATCGGCGAGTGGGCGCGTGACAAGAACGCCCGCTACGTGCTGCTCTGCCGCGGCGGCGCCGACCCGATCCTGTGGGACTTCGGCTCGGCCGCCAAGCACCACAAGATGTACGCGCCCTGGCTGCCCGGAGGACAGCTTCCGCGCCGGCGTAACGCCGATGCGCGGCGCGATGCCGGAGGACACCGGCGTGCCGGACGCGCTCGGCCGGCCGCATCGCGCATGAGCTGCGCGAGCACGGGCTCGAGGGCGAGAAGCTCGGCATCGACACTGACGGACATGGTCGACGCTCGAGGCGCTCCACCGCGCGGGCGTGCACACCACCGACGGCAGCGCCGGTGATGCTCGAGCGCCCGCAAGATCAAGACCGCCGACGAGATCGCGCTGCTCGACCACGCCGCCGCGCATCGTGGACGCGGTGTACGAGCAGATCTACGAGCAGCTGCGGCCGGGCGTGCGCGAGCACGAGATCGTGGCGAACGCGCAGCGGCTCCTGTTCGAGCTCGGCTCCGAGCAGGTGGAGGCGATCAACGCCGTATCGGGCGACCGCTGCAACCCGCACCCGCACGTGTTCTCCGACCGCCTTCTGCGCCCGGGCGACCAGGCCTTCTTCGACATCATCCACTCGTTCATGGGCTACCGGACGTGCTACTACCGCACGTTCAACGTGGGCGGCGTGAGCCAGTCGCAGCTCGACGCCTACAAGCAGTGCCGCGAGTGGCTCGACGCCGCCATCGACCTCGTCCGCCCCGGCATGACCACGGACCAGATCGCGAGCGTGTGGCCCACCGCCGAGGAGCTCGGCTTCCCGGACGAGGAGTCCTGCTTCGGCCTCCAGTTCGGCCACGGCCTGGGCGTGGGCCTGTACGAGTCCCCGATGATCTCGCGCCTGCACTCGCTCGAGCATCCGGTGGAGATCCAGCAGGGCATGGTGTTCGCGCTCGAGACCTACTGCCCCGCCACCGACGGCCGCTCGGCCGCGCGCATCGAGGAGGAGGTGCTGGTGACCGCCGACGGCCACGAGATCCTCACGCGCTTCCCCGCCGAGGACCTGCTCGTCACCGGCAAGACCTACGTGCGCGGGGCCGACCTCGTCAGCGATTCCGAGACCGTCTACGCAGGGGACTAGGAGGGTGGCGCGCGAGACGCCTGCCGCCGCGTCCGCCTCGCGGGACTCGGAGTCCGGGCTCTACACCGAGCTGTACCGCCGCATGCGGCTCATCCGCCGCTTCGAGGACGAGGTGCAGTCGCTCTTCCAGCGCGGGCTCGTGCACGGCACCACGCACCTCTACTCGGGCCAGGAGGCCGGCGCGGTGGGTGTGTGCAGCGTGCTCGGCGACGACGACCGCGTGGCCGCCACCTACCGCGGCCACGGCGCGGCGCTCGCGCTCGGCGTCGAGCCCGAGGCGCTGATGGCGGAGCTGCTGGGCCGCGCCACGGGCGTTTGCCAGGGCCGCTCCGGGTCGATGAACGTGATCGACCTCGAGCACCGGCTGATGGGCTGCTTCAGCATCGTGGGCGGCAGCATCGCCGCGGCCACGGGCATGGCGCTCGCGCTCAAGCGCAAGGGGGCTGTGGCGGTGGCGTTCTTCGGCGACGGCACGGCCAACCAGGGCTACTTCCCGGAGTGCCTCAACTTCGCTCGCGTGTTCGACCTGCCGGTGGTCTACGTGTGCGAGAACAACCGCTACGGCGAGTTCACGCCGTTCGAGCAGGTCACGGGCGGCAAGATCCTCGACCGGCCGCGCACGCTCGGCATCCAGGCGGAGACGATCGACGGCAACGACATCTGGACCGTGCGCGAGGCGGCTGCGGCCGCCGTGGAGCGGGCGCGGGCGGGGGAGGGCCCGCAGTTCATCGAGTCGCTCACCTACCGCTTCGTCGGGCATTCGCGCAGCGACCCCGGCGCCTACCGCGCGCCCGGCGAGCTCGACGAGTGGCGGGAGCGCGACCCGCTCACCGTCACGCGCATGGCCCTCGGCGACCGCTACGGCGTCACCGCCGAGGCGCTCGACGAGATCGACGAGTCCGTGGAGCAGGAGATGGCGGCGGTGGTGGAGGCGGCGTCGAACGCGCCGTTCCCGGAGCCCGAGGCGGCGCGGGAGTTCAAGGGTGGCTGAGGTCGACTTCCGCGACGCCATCCGCGACGCCCTCGACGAGGAGCTCGCGCGCGACGAGACGCGTGATCTTCTTCGGGGAGGACGTGGCCGCGGCGGGCGGCGTGTTCGCCACCACCGGCGGGCTGATGGAGAAGCACGGGCCGGAGCGCGTGTTCGACACGCCGATCTCCGAGCTGGCCATCGCCGGTGCCGCGTTCGGCAGCGCGGTGGGCGGCCTGCGCCCGGTGATCGAGATCATGTTCGCGGACTTCCTGCCGCTCGTGATGGACAGCCTCGTGAACCAGTCGGCCAAGTACTGGTACCTGTCCAACGAGCAGGCCAGCGTGCCGCTGGTGGTGCGCACCGCCGCCGGCGCGGGCGGCCGCTTCGGCGCCGTGCACTCGCAGATGCCGGTGAGCTGGTTCCAGGGCGTGCCGGGTCTCAAGATCGTCTGCCCCTCGACGCCGGGCGACGCCAAGGCGCTGCTCAAGGCCGCGATCCGCGACGACAACCCGGTGCTGTTCGTGGAGCACAAGCGCCTGTACGCGACCAAGGGCGAGGCGAACGGCGACGTCGGCAAGATCGGCGAGGCGAGGGTGGTCCGCGAGGGCGGCGACGTGACGATCGTCAGCGCGATGAAAGGGGTGCACGAGAGCCTCGCGGCGGCAGAGGAGCTGAACGGGAGCGGGATGGACGCGGAGGTGATCGACCTGCGTACCCTGCGTCCGCTCGACACGAACACGATCCTGAAGTCCGTGGCGAAGACCAACCGCGTAGTGGTCGTGGAGGAGGGCCCGCGCACCGGTGGCTGGGCCGGCGAGGTGCTCGCGCAGATCCTCGAGGGCGGCCTCGAGGACATCGACGACGCCTGGCGGCTGGCCACCCCGGACCATCCGATTCCTTACAGCCCACCGCTCGAGGACGACTTCATCCCTGGCGCTCAGGCCATCGTTCAGTCCATACTTGGACGCTGAGCCATGGCCGACACCACCGACAGCCGGACCAGCCCGGCGGACATCACCGCCGCCGTCGTAGGGAGCTTCGAGGGCGCGGGCGACGCGCGCCTGCGCGAGATCATGCAGGCGCTGGCGCGGCACCTGCACGCGTTCGCCAGCGAGGTGGGCCTGACCGAGCAGGAGTGGAAGCAGGCGATCGACACGCTCACCGCCACCGGCCACATCACCGACGAGCGCCGCCAGGAGTTCATCCTGTGGTCCGACTCGCTCGGGCTGTCGATGCTCGTGGACGCGCTGGCCAACCCGCTGCCGGAGGGCGCCACCGAGTCCACGGTGCTCGGCCCGTTCTACGTGCCCGGCTCACCCGCGCGCGAGTACGGCGAGCGGATGGACGAGGAGCCCGCCGGCACGCCCGCCTGGGTGCACGGACGGGTGCTCTCCGTGGACGGCTCGCCGATCGCCGGCGCGGAGCTCGACGTGTGGCAGAACGGGGAGGACCAGCTCTACGCGGTCCAGCGCCCCGAGGCCCCGGAGGACCACCTGCGCGGCCGCTACACCACGCGCGAGGACGGCAGCTACGCGTTCCTGGCCGTGCGCCCGGTTCCCTACCCGATCCCCTACGACGGCCCGGTGGGGAAGATGCTCGAGGCCACCGGTCGCCACCCCTGGCGCCCCGCCCACATCCACATGATCGTGCGCGCGCCCGGCTATCGCTCCGTCACCACGCACATCTTCGACCGCGAGAGCGAGTACCTCGACTCGGACGCGGTGTTCGCCGTCAAGCCGTCCCTGCTGCGCGACTTCGTGACGCACTCCGCTGATGACCCGGACACCCCGGATGGGGTGGATACCGACTGGGTGTCGGTGGAGAACGACATCGTGCTGGCTCCGGGCCAGGACGAGCGCCCGATCGAGGATCCCGGCCGAACGGGCTAGGCGGGCCGGATCACGTCCGGGGGGACCGGCTCGGCGTACAGCCGCGCCACCAGCTCGGCCCGCCGAGCGAGCACCGCGCGCTGGTTCACGTAGCCCTTGTCGGTGATCTCACCGGCATCCATGTTGGCGGGCTCGTCCATCAGCAGCAGGCGCTCGATGCGGCGGGCGGAGCCCACGTCCGCGTTCATGCGAGCCAGCGCCTGCGCGAGGTGGGCGCGCAGCGCATCGGGATCGCCGCCGCACACGCGCGCCGCCTCGTCCCTGTTCACCCACGCCAGCGCGCCGGCGAACGCCTCGTCGTGCCCGGCGATCACCGCGTCCGAGAGCACGCCGCCGCCCGCCGACACCAGGGCTCCTCTCACAGCGCCCACGCGCACGAACGTGCCGCTCGACAGCTTGAAGTCCTCCGCCAGGCGGCCGTCGAACATCAGCCCGTGGTTCGGGTCCCTCTCGTCCACGAGCCTGCCGGCATCGCCCGTGCGGTAGAAGCCCTCACGGTCGAACGCGGCGGCGGTGGCCTGGGGGTCGCCGAGGTAGCCGGGCGTGATGTTGGGCCCAGACACGCGCATCTCGAAGCTCTCTTCCACGAACGCGAGCTTCAGCTCCACGCCCGGCACCGGCACGCCGATGCAGCCGCAGCGGGCCAACGCGAAGTGCGCGCTGGTGGCCGCCGGCGCGGTCTCCGTGGTGCCCCAGGAGGCCGTCAGCGGGATGTGGTCCGGCGTGACCGCGCGCAACCGGTCCCATAGCGCCTGCGGCAGCGCAGCAGCGGCGTAGAACACGAAGCGCAGCCGCGAGAAGAACGTGGCCGCGAACTCCGGGTCGCGCTCCAGCTCGGGCGTGAGCAGGGCGTAGCCGGCGGGCACGTTGTAGTAGACGGTGGGCGGGTTCTCGCGCAGAGCGGCGAGCGTCTTGCCGAACAGGGGCGGCACCGGCTTGCCGTCGTCGATGTGGATGGTGCCGCCGTGCACCAGCACCTGACCCAAGTTGTGGTTGCCGCCGAACGTGTGGCTCCACGGCAGCCAGTCCACCAGCACGGGCGGCTCTTGCCCGAGGAACGGCCAGATCTGAAGCAGCATCTGCTGGTTTGAGCAGAGCATCCGGTGCGTGTTGATCACGGCCTTGGGCGCGCCCGTGGAGCCCGAGGTGAAGAGCAGCTTGGCCACCGTGTCCGGGCCGACGGTATAGAGCGCGCGCTCCACGTCGGGCCCGGCGGATCTCGCCGCCGCGAGGTCGGCGAACGACGGCGCGGCGGGCACGATCCCGCTCAGCGCCTTGAGGGCGGGGCCGAAGCGCTCCGGATCGTCGGCGAACACGAGCCCGGGGGAGCAAAGCTTGGCGAGCGAGCGGATGCGCTCGTGGTCCTTCGACATCAGCGAGTAGGCCACGCTCACCGGCATCACGGGAATCCCGGCGGTGAAGCAGGCAAGCATCACCACCAGGTGCTCGATCGAGTTGCCGGACAGCACCATCACCGGGCGCTGAGCGTTCAGCCCCAGGTCGAGGAACGACTGCGCCAGCGCGTCCGCCTGCGCGCGTGCCTCGCCGAAGCTGATCGCGCGCCGTGCCACCGTCCCCGTGCCGGCTGCGTGGCCAGCACGCGCTCCGGGTGCTGCTCGGCCCGCCGCCGCAGCACATGCGCGATGCTGCGCTCATGCTCGCCGAGCTGGCTCCTCGGAGCGCAGCAGCAGCGATCCATCTTCGGACGACGCTCCAGGGTCACCCTGCGGCCGGGCGAAGAGCTGCGCTCTGCACCGGGTCCCCATCGCTCACAGGCTGGACAGGAGACTAACCTGTCACGGGCGTTAGTCAAGTGTCATGCAATCGGCAGCCAGACCGCCACCACCAACCTCCGCTGCTCGAAGCGGTGCAGGACCGCGTGCTCTGGCTCGCCACGAGCATCGTCCACCACGCCAACCGCGTGAGGAAGACGCCCGTCGGGCGTCAAGGTGGGCGGCCACCAGGCCTCCTCGGCCTCGATGGTGAGCATCATGTCGGCGCTCTGGTTCGAGCACCTGCGCGCGCCCGACCGCGTGTCGGTGAAGCCACACGCCTCGCCGGTGCTGCACGCGATCGAGTACCTGCTCGGCAAGCTCGACCGCGACTACCTCACCACGCTGCGCGCGTTCGGCGGCCTGCAGAGCTACCCGAGCCGCCTCAAGGATCCCGCTGCCGGCGGACTTCTCGACAGGCTCAGTGGGTATCGGCGCCACCGCGCCGGTGTGGAGCGCGATCGCGCACCGCTACGTGGCGGGGCACTTCGAGGTGCCGCGTGGTGGCCGCCAGATCGCGCTGATGGGCGACGCCGAGCTGGACGAGGGCGCCTGCTGGGAGGCGATCGTGGACCCGGTGGTGCCGCACCTCGGGCGAGGTGCTCTGGATCGTGGACCTCAACCGCCAGTCGCTCGACCGCATCGTGCCGGACATCGCCGCCGGGCGCATCGCCTCGATGTTCGAGGCCGCGGGCTGGCACACGATCACCGTCAAGTACGGCCGCCGCCTGCAGGCGCTGTTCGAGCGCGACGGCGGCGCCGCGCTCCGCGAGCGCATCGACTCGATGCCGAACGAGGAGTACCAGCGCCTCCTGCGCTCCGACGCCGGCGAGCTGCGCGAGCGCCTGCCGGGTAGCGGCCACGGCGCCCGCGAGGTGGCCGCCCTGATCGCCGACCTCGAGGACTCCGAGCTGAAGCGCGCGATCCGCGACCTCGGAGGCCACGACATCGCCGAGCTGCTCGCCGCCTTCGCCGAGGCGGACGCCGTCACCGATCGCCCGTCGGTGATCTTCGCCTACACGATCAAGGCCTGGCGCCTGGCCACCGAGGGCCATCCCGGCAACCACTCCGCCCTGCTCACCGTGGAGCAGTGGGAGCAGCTCGCCGACGAGCTCGGGGCCGACCCCGCCGACCCGTGGGCCGCGTTCGAGCCCGGCACACCGGAGCGCGAGCTGTGCAGCGCCGCCGCCGAGCGGCTCGAGCGGCCGCGCGTGGAGCTGGCCAAGGCGCCGGCGGTGCCGCCGGAGGTGGGGCGAAAGCACGCCGGAAGCGCGTCCACCCAGCAGGCTTTCGGGCGCTTCTTCGTGGATCTCGCCCATGAGGCGCCGGAGGTGGCCGCGCACGTGGTCACCGTGAGCCCGGACGTGGCCTCGTCCACCAACCTCGGCGGCTGGATCAACCGCGTGGGCGTGTGGCAGCTCGGCGAGCGCATCGACTGGTTCGCCGACGACACGGACACGCTCGTGCGCTGGCGCGAGTCGGGCCACGGGCAGCACATCGAGCTGGGCATCGCCGAGGGCAACCTCGTGGGCCTGCTCGGCGAGCTGGGGCTCACCTGGTCGCGCGACGGCCAGGCGCTGCTCCCGATCGGCACGATCTACGACCCGTTCGTCACCCGTGCGCTCGAGCCGTGGTCATTCGGGATGTACGCGGGCGCGCAGTCGATCCTGATCGGCACGCCGTCCGGTGTCACGCTGGCGCCCGAGGGCGGCGCGCACCAATCGATCATCACGCCGTCGGTGGGGCTCGAGCAGCCGCGCTGCATCGCCTGGGAGCCGGCGTTCGGCCAGGACCTCGAGTGGACGCTGCTGCACGCCCTCTCGCAGCTCGGGAGGCCCGGCGGCAGCTCGTCCTACTTCCGCCTCAGCACCCGCCCGGTCGACCAGCAGCTTGCCGCGGTCCCGGAGGGCCAAGCGGAAAGGGAGCGGCGGCGCGCCCTCGCGCTGGCGGGCGGCTACCCGCTCCGCACGGCCGCCGCCGAGAAGCCCGATGTGGTAATCGCGGGCGCCGGCGCGATCATGCCGGAGGTGCTGGCGGCGGCCGACGAGCTCACCGCCGCGGGCGTGGCCTGCGACGTGGTGTGCCTCACCTCCGCGGACCTGGTGTTCCGCGCGCTCCAGGCGCGGCAGGGGCTCGGCGAGGGCGACCACCAGATCCTCGACCAGCTGCTCCCGCCCGAGCGCGCAGCGCCGATCGTGACGGTGCTCGACGGCCACCCGCACACGCTCAGCTTCCTGTCGGCGCATCCGCTGCGTTCCGATCGCCTGTCTGGGCGTGGACGACTTCGGCCAGTCGGGCGACGTGCCCGATCTCTACCGGGCGTTCGGCATCGACTCAGACACCATCGTGGGCGCCGCCAGCGACCTGGTCGGCTAGGCCCGGCCGCTCGGCGTTACTACGATCCCGCGCTCGATGAGACGGATCTCTGGACTCGCCGCCGCGGCGGCGCTGCTTGCGCTTCTGCTCGGTGCCACGGCCGGGTCGGCCGCCCCAGCCGGTCGTCAGACCCAGCCGCCGCCACCCACTCCCGCACCGGCACCCACGCCGCCGCCCAATCCCTGCGACAACCCGCTCGAGGATCTCCGCTGCCCGGACCTCGTGATGTCGGTGCCGTTCCACCTCGTGCTCGACAGGCACACCGAGCGCGGCCGCGTGCTCCTGCGCGCGTCCAGCTCGATCAACAACCACGGCACCGGCCCGCTCGAGCTGCGCGGCCACCGCCGCGGCTATCGCTCGATGCGCGTCACCCAGATCGTGTATCGCGCCAACCACACGCGCGCGTTCTTTCCGAGCAAGGCGCTGCTCGGCTTCAAGTTCGTGTCGGGCGAGCGCTACGGCTTCACCTATCCGAACTTCCGCTACTGGAAGTTCCGCGGCGCAGCCCGCTTCCAGCTCTGGTCGCTCGACAGCGAGGACAAGCCGGTCAAGCTGGTGCGCTTCGGCCCCAAGCTCTTCTACTGCTTCCGCGACCTCGAGCGCACCCACCCGTCTCGCCGCAGCCCGTCGAAGGCCCGCTACCCGGCCTGCAGCCAGAACCCCAGGCAGCGCCGGGTCACGCTCGGCACCTCGGTGGGCTGGTCCGACATCTACCCGTACACCTATCCCGAGCAGTACATCGACGTCACCGGCCTGCGCGGCCGCTTCGCCTATGTGCAGGTGGCGGATCCGTTCAACCGCATCGTCGAGGCGCGGGAGAACAACAACATCTCAGAGGTCTACGTGCAGCTGCCCTCGGGGCGCATCCTGGGCGAGCGCCACGGGGTGTCGACGCCCTAGCCGGCAGTCCCGCTAGTCGCGGTACATGTGCACCCGCACCACGCTGCCGGTGTCGAAGGTGCGCATCTGCAGGAGGTCACAAAGCCCGTTCACGAGCCACAGGCCGTGACCGCCGATCTGCCCGGAAACGGGCGCCTCCCGGCCAGCCAGCGGCGCGTCGATCCTGCCGTGGTCGCGGATCTCCGCCACGAACGAGCCGGGCTCGGACCAGGCGCGCAGCACGCCTCCGCCTCCACCGTGGAGGATGCTGTTGGCCGCCAGCTCGTTCACCGCCAGTACGACGTCGTCGCGGCGCGAGCGGCTGAGGCCAGCCTCGGCGGCGCACACCGCCACGAAGCCGCGCACGGCATCGAGCGTCGACACGTCGAAGGCGAGCTGCGGGGCGTTCGCCGGCGGATCGCTCAGCGGCTTGGCGAACGGAGCCGCGGCCGCCTCTGCGCCCTCGTACTCGGCGCAGTAGCGGAAGCTGCCGTCCTCGAGCACGATCGGGTGGCTGCGCAGCGCCTCCTCGATCACGGGTGTGTCGAGCGTCCGCTCGTCGTAGGGGCAGAGAAGGTCCATCGGCGCGGCGCCGTCGAAGGCGACGTTGAGCAGCGCCTCGTGGTGCTGGCTCTCAACCAGCTCCGCGGGCGTACGGTCGGCCCAGATCGGCTCGCCGATGCCGCGCAGGCGCACGCCCGGTACCGAGCGGTCCTCGACGAACTCGCGCCAGGCGGGAATGATGCGGGCCGGGTTGGCGCCCACCTCGGTCATGTCGGCGAAGTGCACGTCAGCGGCGTCGCGTCCGAGAGCCTCGCGCAGCAGGCCGGTGTTGTGCCCCGGCACCATCACGAGCACGGGTTCGTCAGCCTCCAGACCGCCCGTGATGAAGGGCAGGAGCTGGTCCACGTAGCCGTGCTCGCCCGCATAGAAGAGCGCGGCGTGGCGGAACTGGGGGTCGTGCAAGTGGCCGTACATCAGGACTGCGGCGAAAGGCGGGTCGGGGCAGGGCGTTCGTCGCCAAATTGCAGATACCCACAATCTGAGCGAACAAAGCGCATATTTGGACGAATTTGGACACATAACCCCTGCCGGGCCCGTTAGCTCGTCAGCGGGACGGCATGTGGAGTCCCGTCCCGTACATCATCCGCATCGAGCGAATGTGCTCACGCGGGTTGTGCGGGACGTTGACACTCCATGTGCCGTCCGGCTTCACCACCACGCTGATCGAGTGCGGCGCGAAGCCGTGGCCGGTGGGCGCCAGCGTGCAGGTGTAGGTGCCGGCGCCGCCTCCCTGCGGCCCTGAGCAGGCGCGCACGTTGGCGTGCAGCGGCGCGCGCGGAGGCGTGTAGGTCTCGAGCCCGGCCCTTGGGTGGAGCGCGCCCTGGAGCACGGTGCGGAGCTGCTGTGCCACCGGGGTGGCCGATGCCGGTGCGGTGGTCGGCGCCTGGCTGGCGTGGTGGCCGCCACCACCGCAACCGGCGGCGGCAAGCCCGGCTACCAGCACAAGCCCCACTGGCCAGCGCATGCTGAAGATTTTCTCACGAAGTGAAGCCCAGCACGAGCTGCGCGGTCTCGAGCGGCACGTCGAGCTGCGGGCAATGGCCCACGCCGTCGAGCTCGACCCAGTCGGCCTGCGGCAGCCAGTCCTCGCGATAGCGCGCGGCCGCGGAGGGCCAGGGCAGCAGCGCGTCGGCCGTGCCCCAGACCACCCGCACCGGGCAGGCGATCTTTGCGCCGTCGAGGCTCCATCCATGGTCGAGCGCGTGGTCGATCAGCGGCTCCACGCCGTCGCAGGCCGCTACGCCGAGCAGCTGATGGGCGAGCAGCTCCTGCGGGATGTGCTCGCAGGCGGCGGTGATGTACTGCGTGGCCCGGCGCCGGCCGGCTGGGGTCGACACGATCGCATCGGCGTGCGGCGCGGCAGCCCTCGCCCCTTGGTGGATCGTCCCCTGGAGCGTGAGCAGCTCCCGGTAGGAGTCGTCGCCGGCCGCCCAGCCGCCGGCGGGCGCGAGCGCCACCACGCTGTCGGCGCGCCCGCGCGCCGCGAGCTGAAGCGCCACATAGCCCCCAAGCGAGTTGCCCACAATGTGCGCCCGCGCAAAGCCAGCCTCGTCCATCGCCTGCTCCACGGCGTCGGCCAGCGCGGTGTCTGACAGGTCGGCGCCAAGCGGCGGCCCGCCGGCATGCCCAGCGAGAGTGGGGGCGAGAACGTCGTGCTGGCGCTCCAGCATCGGCAGCACCAGCTCCCACGTGCGCCAGGTGTCCATGAACCCGTGAAGGCACACGAGTGGCGGCCCTGAGCCGCAGCGGTGCGAGGGGGCGAAGCTCACGCGAAGCCTGGTGATAGCACCGGCTTCGCGCGAGCAGCGCCCTATGCGGGACGCAGCCTCAGGCGCGGCAGCACGCGGCGGCGCCGCGCCTCGGCATCCGGCAGCACCGGCGCATTCGGCAGTGCCGAGGTGGCCAGGCTCTGCGCCCTGTCTGTGGCGAGAAATGCGGAGATCGGTTCGTGCATGAGGGTCCTCCTTCGGGTCTGCATTGAGTTTGGACTAAGAACCCCTCGGCGACATCGGGCAAATGGAGCATCTTGGCGCTCACGACCCCTTAGTTGCCAAAGTGCAATGCGTGAGCGTGAACTTGCTGCTCGTCAGTGGAAGTCTGCGGGCCGGATCGACCAACAGCGCCGCGCTGCGCACCGCGGTGGCGCTGGCGGGCGACGGTATACACGCCGTGCTCTACGACGGGATGGGGGCACTGCCGCACTTCAACCCCGATGACGATGCCGAGGGGGCCACTCCAACACTAGCGGTGGCGGAGATGAGGGCCGCGGTGGCCGCCGCCGACGCCCTCCTGATCTGCACCCCGGAGTACGCGGGCGCCCTGCCCGGTGCGCTCAAGAACCTGCTCGAGTGGACCATCGGCGACGCCGGCACCTACGACAAGCCGGTCGCGTGGATCAACGTGTCGGGTCCGGCTTCGCCGTCCGGCGGCGCGGACGCCCACGATTCGCTGCGCAAAGTGCTGGGCTACGCCCACGCGGACATCGTGGATGCCGCGTGCATCCGGGTGCCGATCGAACGCGGCATGGTGGGCGGGGACGGTCTGGTGGCGGACACGGATGCGCGCGCGGGCATCGTCGACGCTCTCGAGGAGCTTGCGCGCCACGTGGAGTCCCGGCGAGGATCCAGCGATGCGTGACGACGTCGTGGAGCTGCTCTCGGAGCTGGTCGCGATCGATTCCGTCAACCCGTCGCTCGTTCCGGGTGGGGCGGGGGAGGCGGAGGTCGGCGGGTTCATCGTCGAGTGGGCGCGCGCCGCCGGGCTCGACGCCGAGCTGCTCGAGGGGACGGCGGGGCGGCCGAACGCGCTCGTGCGGGCGCGCGGCAGCGGAGGCGGCCAGACGCTGATGCTCTGCGGCCACATCGACACGGTCAACGTCGAGGGCATCGCCGATGCCCACCTGCCGCGCATCGACGGCGACCGGCTCTACGGCCGCGGCTCTTACGACATGAAGGCGGGCGTGGCGGCGGCGCTGATCGCATGCCGCGAGGCGGCGGGACTAGGTCTCGCCGGCGATGTGGTGGTGGCCGCGGTGGCCGACGAGGAGCACGCGAGCTTCGGCGTGCAGGAGGTGCTGCGCGCCGTGAGCGCCGACGCCGCGGTGGTCACCGAGCCCACCGAGCTCGAGATCGCGATCGCCCACAAGGGCTTCGTCTGGGCGCAGATCGAGGTGACCGGCAAGGCGGCGCACGGTTCGCGCCCGCATCTCGGCGTGGACGCGATCGTCAAGGCGGGCCCTGTCCTTACTGCGATCGGCGAGCTGGACGTCGCACTCGGCGAGCGGGAGCACCCGCTGGTGGGCCGCGGCTCGGTGCACGCGTCGGTGATCTCCGGCGGCGTGGAGATGTCGAGCTACCCCGAGCGCTGCGTGATCGGACTCGAGCGCCGCACCATCCCCGGCGAGACCGCCGCGGACATCGAGGCCGAGCTCGAGGCGCTGCTCGAGCGCGCCCGCGCCGCCGATCCGCAGCTCGTGGTGGAGAAGCGGATGGGGCTCGTGCGCGAGCCGTTCGAGGTGGACCGGGACGCTGAGATCGTTCAGGCGGTCACTGCTGAGGCGGGCGACGGGAGCCCGGTCGGCGGCGCGAGCTACTGGGCGGACTCCGCGTTCATCTCGGCAGCCGGAATCCCCACGGTGCTCTACGGCCCGAGCGGCGAGGGAGCGCACGCACAGGTCGAGTGGGTGAGCATCGCCGACACCGAGACGGTGGCCCGCACGCTGGTGGGAGTGGCGTCCAGGATCTGCGGGTGAGCCCGCCGCGAGCACTCGTCAACCGGGCGTTCGACCGGGCGGCGGTGCCCGCGCCGAGCGACGCGGCGCTCGCCTTCCACCGCTCGCTCCACGGCTACGAGCCGACGCCTCTGCGCGAGCTGGAGGGGTTCTGGCTGAAGGACGAGTCCAACCGGCTCGGTCTGCCCTCGTTCAAGGTGCTCGGCGCTTCGTGGGCGGTGGAGCGGGCAGTGCGCGAGCGCCCCGGCATCCACACGCTGGTGGCGGCCAGCGCCGGCAACCATGGTCGTGCCGTGGCGCGCGTGGCGGCGCTCCGCGGCCTGGCCGCGCGGGTCTACCTGCCAGCCCGCTCCGCGCAGGCGCGCCGCGACGCCATCGCCGGCGAGGGCGCGGAGGTCGTGGTGGTGGACGGCACCTACGAGGAGGCGGTGAGCCGCGCCGCGGCCGACGGCGAGGAAGACGGCTTCCTCGTGGTAGCCGACGTGGGCGACACCGGCACCGCGGAGTGGGTCATCGACGGCTACGCCACGCTGTTTGCCGAGCTGGCGACCCAGGGAGAGTTCGACGTCATCGTCGTGCCCATTGGCGTGGGCTCGCTGGGGGCCGCGGCGGCGCGTTTCGGAGCGCAGGCGCAGGTCGAGGTGGTCGGGGTCGAGCCCACCACGGCTTCATGCCTCACCGCATCGCTCGCGGCGGGGGAGCCGACGGCGGTCGACACGCCCGGTACGGCCATGGCGGGCCTCGACTGCGCCGAGGTGTCGAGCGGCGCCTGGCCGAGCCTGCGCGCGGGCATCCACGGGACCGTGACCGTCAGCGACCCTGAGGCCCGGGCCGCGATGTGCGAGCTGGCGTCGGCGGGCCTCACGATTGGCGAGTGCGGCGCGGCGCCAGTGGCCGCGCTCCGCGCGCTCGCTACCGAGGACGGCTGCCGCGATCTGCGTGCCGCGATCGGCCTCGGTCCAGCCAGCCGCGTGGTGCTGATCGCCACCGAGGGGCCGACGGACCCCGGCGCCTACCACACGGCGATAGCTTTGGCTCGAACGGCCCGAGCAGCGGGCCACGATCGAGAGGCTGGCCCCGCATGACAGGAAGAGGCGACTTCACCGACGAGGAGTGGGCGCGTCTCGAGCGCGCGCCGCTCGTGGCAGGCATGGCAATCTCGCTCGCGGACCCGGGCGGTCCCATCGAGGCTGTGAAGGAGACGATGGCTTCCGTCAAGACGATCGTCGAGGCGGCGCAGGGGGAAGGGCAGGGCGAGCTCGTGGACGCGGTCGCGAAGAGTGCGGCCGAGAAGGCGCAGCGTCGCGAGAACCCGCTCGGCGATTTCAAGCCCAAGGGCGCGCACGCCGGCGAGACGATCCTCGAGGAGCTGCGGGCGGTGAACCTCCTGGTCACCGAGAAGGCCACCCCTGAGGAGGCCGCGGCCTTCCGCGCGTGGCTGCTCACCGCGGCCCAGAGGGCGGCGGATGCGGCCAAGGAGGGCGGCTTCATGGGCTTCCACGCCGAGCGCGTGAGCGAGGGCGAGCAGCAGATGCTCGAGCGGCTCGGCGAGGTGCTCTCTCCGCCGGCCGCATAACCGCGTGCTTTCCCGCGCGCCTCGGTCGTGCTTTTCCCCGATGCGCTCGCGGCACCAGGGCTCTAGCGTGCATTGACCAGAGCTGAAGGAGGCGAGTGGCATGTCCGAGCACATGAGCCCGCTCGACGCGATGTTCCTCGAGCTGGAGCAGGCCGACGAAAGCGCGCACATGCACATCGGCGCGGTGATGATCTTCGACGCGGCCCGCGACGGCAGAGCTCCCACCCTGGGGGACCTGAGGAAGCTGCTCGTCGACAGACTCGACGCTTTGCCGCGCTTCCGTCAGCGGCTTTCGACGGCTCGCACGGGCGGTTTGCACTGGCCCACCTGGGAGCCGGACGGGAACTTTGACATCGCCGACCACGTCCGCCACGCCACGCTGCCAAAGCCGGGTGGCGACGCCGAACTGGTGGACTGGGTGGCGGACTTCTACTCGCATCGGCTCGATCGCAGCCGCCCCCTGTGGGAGATGGTCCTGCTGGACGGACTCGAGCACGGGCGCTGGGCGCTGGCGTCGAAAAGCCATCATTGCCTGGTCGACGGCATCAGCTCTGTCGACGTCGGCTACGTGCTTCTCGACGTCGAGGAGTCGCCAGCTCCAGCCATCCACGGCCAGCATCCCGCTTCACCGCCTCAGGCAGCGGACGACGACGAAGCGAGCTGGTGGTGGCCACCCGGAGTGGTCCTGCGCGGTGCGCGGGTGGGCCTGTCGGCTGCCCGGCACCCCGGAGATGTGCTCGCGCGGGCGCGGGCGGCGATCGAGATGCTCGTCCGCGACGAGCTCATCCCCGCGCCGTCGAGCAGCCTGAACCGGCCCATTGGCGGCACCCGGCGCTACGCGACCGTGCGGGTCCCGCTCGACGAGCTGAAGATGATCAAGCGCGAGCTCGGCGGCACGATCAACGACGTCGTGCTGGCGCTTGCGGCCGGCGGCCTGCGGCGACTCCTGCTCGCACGCGGCGAGGCGCCGCCGGATGGCCTGCGGGGTCAGGTGCCGGTGAACATCCGCGAAGCCGGCGAGAACCTGACGCTCGGCAATCGCCTGACATCCCTGTATGTGCACCTCCCGGTGGCGGAGAGCGATCCCATGCGCCGCTACCAGCGGGTGCTCCACGAGGCGAAGCACCGCAAGGAGGGCACGCAGGCGCTCGGCGGCAGGACGATCGTGGACATCACGAACCTCGCCCCGCCGGTGCTGCACGAGGCCCTGGCGCAGACCCTGTTCGACGTGCGCCTGTTCAACGTGACGATCACCAACGTGCCCGGTCCGCAGCAGACCCTCTACGCGTTTGGCTCCCCCCTGCGGGAGGTCCTGCCGCTGGTTCCGTTGTTCGCGTCCCACGCTGTCGGGATCGCGGCCGTGAGCTACGCGGGGCAGCTCATTTTCGGGCTGAACGCGGACCGGGGCACGGTGCCCGACCTCGACGTCCTCGCGGACGGCATCCGCGAGTCGCTCGCCGAGCTCGAGGCCCTGATCCCGGTGGTGGCTGACGCCGCACCCGCTGCCCACGCCGCGGCGGCCGGACCAGGCCCCGGATAGCGGATTCCACCGGATGACGGATCAGCTGACGCCACTTGACACCTCGTTCCTCGAGATCGAGGAGCAGGATGAGGCGTCCCATATGCACATCGGGTGGGCGATGGTGTTCGAGTCCCTTCCGGAAGGAGGCGCACCGAGCGTCGAACGGGTCAGAGAGCAGCTCGAGCCGCGCCTGGCGGCGCTGCCGCGGTTCGGCGCCCGGCTGTCCGAGCCGCGCACGGGTGGCCTGTCCTGGCCGCGCTGGATCGCCGACGAGAGCTTCGACGTCGCCGGCCACGTGCGGCAGGCGGCGCTGCCCGCTCCCGGCGGCCAGCGCGAGCTGCTCGATTGGCTGGCGGACTTCTGGTCCCACCGGCTCGACCGCTCGCGGCCGCTGTGGGAGCTGGTGCTGCTCGATGGGCTCGCGGATGGCCGCTGGGCCCTCGTCACGAAGACTCATCACTGCCTGGTCGACGGCATGAGCGGTGTCGACGTGACCGCCCTCCTGCTCGACGAGACCCCGGAGTCGCCGCCTCCAGCCGGCGCGCGCGATGAGACGACGCCGGCGAGCACCCAGAGCAGCGAGCCGTCGCAGCGCTCCCGCGTGGCCCGTGCGGCGGGCGCAACGCTCCGGCTGCCGGTGGACGTCGCCCTAAAGGGCGCGCGTGCCGCTGCCGGGGCGATCACGCATCCGCGCGTGGCGGGCGAGCTTGTCCGGCGTACGCGTGCCGTGGCTGGGCTGCTCGTGCGCGACGAGCTGATCGGCGCTCCGCCGACGAGCCTCAACGTGGCGATAGGCGGCAGCCGCCGGTTCGCGGTCGCCCGGGCCGACCTGGACGAGATGAAGGCGATCAAGCGCGAGCTGGGCGGCACGCTGAACGATGTGGTGCTGGCGGCGGCCACGGGCGCCCTCCGCGGCTTCCTGATGGCACGCGGCGAGCCGCTTCCGCCGCGCGGGCTCAGAGCAATGGTGCCGGTGAGCGTGCGCGGGACGGGCGAGGCGGCCGCGCTCGGCAACCGCGTCAGCTCACTGTTCGTCGACCTCCCGGTGGCGATTGCCGAGCCGGCCCGCAGGTATGCGCGAGTGGTGGAGGCGGCCGAGTCGCTCAAGGCCGGCTCCCAGGCCATGGGCAGCGATTCGGTCGTGCAGGCCGCCGGGCTCGTGCCGCCCGCTCTGCACGCCCTGGCCGTGCGGACGATGTTCTCGCCCCGGCTGTTCAACATCACGATCACGAACGTGCCGGGTCCTCCCCTAACCCTCTACGCGTTCGGCGCACCGATGCGCGAGGTTCTGCCGCTCGTGCCGGTGTTCGCCCGGCACGCGGTTGGCATCGCCGTTGTGAGCTACGCGGGCAGGGTCTGCTTCGGCGTCAATGCGGACGCGGCCTCGGTGCACGACGTCGAGGTGCTCTCACGCGGCCTGGAGACGTCGATCGCCGAGCTCCAGGCCGTGGCGCGCGAGTCCGGGGTGTCGGCTTCGCGCTAGCGGTCTTTGGGCGGCCAGTCGAGCTCGGTGTCCGTGCCATCGTCCAAGCGGGCCGCGATGGGCCGGAAGACGAGGTGCCGGGTTGCCGCGGCGCGGAGCACCTCGCGCAGGCTGCGCTCGTCGGCGGGCAGGTCGATCTGGGCCTCAACCAGGCCGGAGTCGGCGCTCACCGCACTCGTCCTGCCAAGCTCGTTCAAGAGTTCGATGACCTCTCGATTGTCGGCCAGACAGGTGGCAGTGAAGCGCAGGATCCCCTCCTCGCGAGCCCTGTCCGCAAGCCGCCTGAGCAGCTCTGCGGCAACCCCGCGCCCCTGCCAGTCGTCCACCACCGCCACCGCCACCTCAGCGGCCTCCGGTTCGTCTTCCGAACGCACGTAGCGGGCCACGCCGATCGGCTCACCGTTGCCGGCGCCCACCGCCACGAGTGCCTCGTGGTCATGGTGGTCGACCTCGGTGAAGTAGCGCACGAGACGCGGGCTCAGGCTCGGCATCGGTACGAGGAAGCGCCGGTAGCGCGACTCCGGGCTGAGCCGCTCGAAGCCCTCCAGAAGCCGCTTCTTGTCCCTGCGCTGGATCGGGCGAATCGCCACCTCCGACCCGTCTCGGAGCGTGACCCGCTCGGGCCAGCGCGGAGGCTTGCGAGCGCTCGTTACCGCCTGCTCAGCCATAGGCACCGTCCATCGTCTCGGCGTAGCGCTCGGCCGAGCGCAGGGGGGAGGGATGCTGAACGTTCATGCTCTCCCCGCACCGTATGCCGGAGGGCCGCGGCGGCACATCGGCCCCAATCACTGCCCCGCGTCAGTAGTTGTGTGCAGTGCGGTCCGGGACTGGTCAGAGCCCCGTCTCGGCCGCGAGCCGGCCGCTCTTCACGGCCGCCTGAAGCGCCTCGTAGTCGCGCTCGGTCTGGTCCGCGTAGCCGTCCGCGAAGCGCTCGATCGCATTGTCGAACGAATCCCCCGCCCCGAGGTAGGCCGCGATCGCGATTGGATCTCCCGAGCGCGCGTGCGCCCGCGCAAGCGTCCGACCGCAGAGCCCCGCGAAGATCGGGAAGTTGGACGGCAGCATCGTGTTGAAGTCCGCCTTGTACTTCCAATCCCATAGCTGCCGGACGTAGAAGTCGTGCGTCTGGCCGTCGAGCCCGATCATCCGCAGCCAGCCCAGGAACACGTCGCTCGCCGCCTGGATCAGCCACTGGCCCTCCGCCACGCGCTGGCCCATGTTGCCGTAGCTGCTCTTCCCGACGAAGGGTTCGAGCACCGACCGCTCCGCCTGCTTGCACTGGAGGAACAGCACGTCATCGTCGTCGCGTCCGACCATGAGCACCACCCACGCACGGGTGCCGACGCTCCCCACGCCAACCACCTTGCGTGCCACGTGCGCGTAGCGGTAGCGGTCGAGCAGGTGGCGGCGGCCACCGTGGAGGGTCGAGCGGTAGGTGTCCACCAGCCCGTGTACCCAGGAGTCCACCTGCTCGGCCTCGGCGTCCGGCAGTAGGTCCTCGAGCGGCACGATCAGCGGCGGGTCGGCGAGGATGCGCGGGCTTGGCCCGCTACGGCAGGCGAGCCTCTCGAACGCGCGTGTGCGGTCCTTGCGGCGCGCCTTCGCGATCGCCTTGCGGGCGCGCTTCACTTGCTTCGCCTTGCCCTTCGCCTTCACCGCGCCGAGCACGTCGCGCTCGTCGGTTCGCGAGTACCAGATGTCCAGCTCGCTCATCTGAGCGAACTCGCGCATCGCCCAGCGGTAGCGCTCGGCCGCCACCCGCGCCAGCTCGCGCGACTGGTCCGGCCTGAAGCCGCGGTCGCGCCCCGCGATGACGAGGCTCGCGGCCCGGCGCTTGAGGTCCCATTCCCAGGGCCCGGGCAGCGTCTCGTCGAAGTCGTTGATGTCGAACAGCAGCCTCCGCTCGGGCGAGGCGAGGCCGCGGAAGTTGCCGAGATGAGCGTCACCGCACAGCTGGACGCGTATTCCCGAGCGCGGCGTGGGGGCGAGATCGGCGGCCATCACGTACGCCGCGCCCCGGAGGAAGGTGAACGGCGACACGAGCATCCGGCCGTGACGGATCGGAACCAGCTCGGGCACCCGGGTGGCCGCCTGCTCCTCGAGCAGGCCGATCGGATCCGCGCGTCCGGGCGGGCTGGTCCAGCCGGCCTGACTCGAGCGCGGCACCTCGCCGCGCACGGCCCTGCCGTGCGCAGCACGCTCCTCCGGGGTGAGGAGCGTGCTGGCGGTCATCGACTGTTGCGCTTCTACGGTGGCCATTGGCTGCACGGGGAGCTCGCGAGCTCCACGGCCGATCATTCCGGCGAGGCGCTGCGGGGGCGTCACCCCGATCGGATGACGCGCGGAGGGGAGCGCTCGTCAGGAGCTCATGGCGCGGCGGCTTCGAGCGACACGTCTGGCGATCAGGGCCCCGCGACGATCACTGGTCGCGTGCCGATGCGGGTCACGAGCTGGGATGAGATACCAGCGGCGGTGCCGATGGCGAACGTGAGAGGCAGGTACGCGAGGCCTGTTTGAATCGCCGAGTAGCCGAGGACGGTGGGGTGGTGGTCGCCATGGCACGAACCTTTCGGGGGCGGTGAAGTCAGCCGCTTTGCGGGGTGTCACTCAGTTGACGGATCCCGGTGGGCGAATGTGACCGGAGGCCCCGGGAAGCGAGGCGCCAGAGGCCCACAGGGAGCCCGATCAGCAGCGCGGCGGCCGCGCCGAGGACGACCAGCGGGAGCAGGAACGGCAGCAACAGGATCAGGCAGGGCAGCAGCCCAGGGAAGAGCGCGAACGCCTGCGTCAGGAGGATCCCGCTCCCGGCTGCCAGAGCCACGACGTCACTCTCGGCGTCGTATGCCGGGCGGGCGTGGTTTCTGCCGATCTCGGTGGCGGTCATCTGGGGTCTCCTTCCTGAGTGCTCTGGCTTCTGAAGCTCGGGGCCGGTCACACTTGCCGTGTTCGCTTCGTCAACCCCTATGACGGACCCGAACGAATGGATGTGACAGATGCCCGAGCGTGACCCCGTAGGCGAAGAGTTCGAACGGCAGCGGCCGCACCTGCGCGCGGTCGCCTACCGGATGCTCGGCTCGTTGAGCGACGCGGACGACGCGGTCCAGGAGGCCTGGCTGCGTCTGAATCGTTCCGACACAGATGAGGTGTCGAACCTCAGCGGCTGGCTCACGACGGTCGTGGCGCGTGTGAGCCTCGACATGCTGCGCGCGCGCCGATCGCGTCGCGAGGAGTACGCGGGGAGCTGGCTGCCAGAGCCCGTCGTGGCCAGCGACGACGAGAGCGATCCGGAGCAGCAGGCTCTGCTCGCCGACTCGGTCGGCCTGGCACTTCTCGTCGTGCTGGAGTCCCTGTCACCCGCCGAGCGGCTCGCGTTCGTCCTGCACGACATGTTCGCCGTGTCGTTCGACGAGATCGCCCCGATAGTGGATCGCACCCCGGCCGCGGCCCGCCAGCTCGCAAGCCGCGCCCGCCGGCGCGTTCGGGGAGCCAAGCCGGAGCCCGATGCTGACCTGTCAGGGCAGCGCAAGCTTGTCGACGCCTTCCTCGCCGCGGCGCGAACCGGCGATTTCGACGCGCTCGTGGCGGTGCTCGACCCGGAGGTCGTCTTCCGTCTCGATGTCGGCGGTGTTCCGCCGCGCGCGCGGGAGCCCGTCGTCGGAGCCGAGGCGGTGGCGCGCGAGGTGGTCACGAGCGGCTATCGCCAGCTGGCGAGCACCGCGCAGCACGCGCTCGTCAATGGCGCCGCCGGCTTGGTGATCGCGCCTCGCGGCAGGCCGATTGCCGTCGTCGGCTTCACAACGCGGCACGGCCGCATCGTCGAGATCGACCTGGTCGCGGACCCCGGCAAGCTGCCCGCGCCGCAAGGGAGCGAGTAGCAGCGCGCCCGGCAGGATTCGAACCTGCGACTTCTGCCTCCGGAGGGCAGCGCTCTATCCACTGAGCTACGGGCGCCGGCTCAGCCGAGTGTATGGCATGAAACTGCGGCAATTCGGAAACGATGCGAGGCGTGCTGATAGCCGTGATTTCCGACACCCACCTGCCGCGCGGCGCGCGTCGCATCCCTGACACCTGCCTCGAGCGGCTGGCCGGCGCCGACCTGATCCTGCACGCCGGGGACTTCGTCTCGATCGAGGCGCTCGACCAGATCGAGGCGATCGGCCCGCCGCTGGCCGCCGTATACGGCAACGTGGATGCGGCGAAGGTGCGCCAGCGCCTGCCCGCCGAGCGCACCGTCGACGCGGCGGGGCTGAAGATCGGGATGGTCCACGACGCCGGGCCGAGCCGCGGCCGGATCGAGCGCATGCGGCAGCGCTTTCCCGACGCGGCGGCTGTCGTCTACGGGCACTCGCACATCCCGCTGCACGAGGAGTCGGACGGCTTCCAGCTCTTCAACCCGGGCAGCCCTACGGACCGGCGCAGGCAGCCGCGCCACACGATGGGCCTCGCGCGCGTGGATGATGGACGCGTCTCGTTCGAGCTGATCGCGCTCGACTGACCCTCCACATAACCTGCCGCACCATGGACCTCGACGTGCTCTTCGTCGGCACCGCCGGCTCGGCGCCCACGGCGCGCCGCGGCCTGCCCGCCACGCTCGTCCGCCGCGGCGGCGAGCGCCTGTTGTTCGACTGCGGCGAGGGCACGCAGCGCCAGCTGCTGCGCTCCGTCGGATTGCTCGAGCTCGAGGAGATATTCATCAGCCACTTCCACGCGGACCACTTCCTCGGCCTGCCGGGGATGCTCAAGACCTTCGGGTTGCGGGGTCGTGAGCAGCCGCTCTCGATCTACGGCCCGCCGGGCCTGCGCGGCATCTACCAGGCGCTCAGCCCGGTGATGGGGAGGACCGGCTTCGAGGTGCGGATCCACGAGCTCGAGCCCAACGATCAGCTCGTGCGCGACGGCTACCTGATCGCGGCTTTTCAGGTGGCCCACGGGGTGACCGCGTACGGCTACGCGCTGATCGAGGAGGAGCGGCCCGGCCGCTTCGACGAATCACGCGCGCGCGAGCTGGGGGTGGAGCCGGGGCCCGACTTCGGCAAGCTCCAGCACGGCGAGGCGGTGGGTGACGTGACCCCGACCAGGTGCTCGGCGACCCACGCGCCGGGCGCAAGGTCGTGATCACCGGCGACACCGCGCCCTGCAACATGACCGCGGCCGTGGCCCACGGCGCCGACCTGCTGGTCCACGAGGCCACCTTCTCGGTGGAGGAGGCCGAGCGCGCGCGGGAGACGGGCCATTCCACCGCGCGTGGCGCGGCCGAGCTGGCCGCGGCGGCTGAGGTGAAGCTGCTCGCCCTCAACCACATCTCGCAGCGCTACGCGGGCCGCGAGCTGCGCGACGAGGCGCGCGAGGTGTTCGAGAACACGATCGTGCCGCGGGATTTCGACCGGGTGGAGTTGCCGTTCCCCGAGCGTGGGGAGCCGGTTCACATCAAGGAGCAGGTCGCAGGTCGCAGGTCGCAGGTGCCAGCGGAAACAACGGTTGACAGCGAAGAAAGTGAGTGCTAACTTACTTTCCGATGGCTACCGCAACCAAGACCAAGAAGCGCGAGCGCGGCCCCCGCATCAGTGCGGACGAGCGCCGCGAACTGGTGCTCGAGGTGGCCATCGAGGAGTTCGCAAAGCGCGGCCTCCACGGCACTCCCACGCAGGACATCGCCAACCGGGCCGGCATCTCGCACGCGTATCTGTTCCGGCTCTTCCCGACCAAGTCCGACCTCTTCATCGCCGTCACCGAGCGCTGCTTCCAGCGCGTCCGCGAGGCGTTCGCCAACTCCGCGGCGGACGCCGAGCCGGGGGAGGAGCGGCTCCGCGCGATGGGCGGCGCCTACGTCGACCTGCTCGCCGACCGCAGCCGCCTCCTCGGACAGCTCCAGGCATACGCCGCGTGCGACGACCCGAAGGTCCGCAAGACCGTGCAGCGCGGCTGGGAGGACCTCTACGGCTACGTGGAGCGCGAGTCCGGGGCGGAGGGCGAGGACGTGCGCGCCTTCTTCGCCACGGGCATGCTGCTCACGGTGGCGGCGGCCGTGGACCTCTTCTCGGTGGATCCCAAGTGGGTCGAGCGCCTCGTGCCCGCCGACAACCCCCACAAGGCCGAGCGCCTGCTTCAGGCGGGCAAGGCCAAGTCCTGACCCCCTTTTTTCGCCAACAAAGTGAGTAAGCACACACTTACAGCCAGAGAAGGAGAAGCTCCGATGAAGTCCCGCGCAAGCACCGGATGGACCTTCGCGATCGTCTCGGTCGCGCTCTTCATGGTCGTGCTCGACAACCTCGTGGTCACGAACGCGCTGCCGGCGATCCGCAGCGACCTCGGCGCCACGATCCAGCAGCTCGAGTGGACCGTCAACGCCTACACGCTCAGCTACGCGGTGCTGCTGCTCACGGGCGCCGCGCTCGGCGACCGCTTCGGGCGCCGGCGGATGTTCTCGTTCGGGCTCACGATCTTCACGCTCGCGTCCGCCGCGGCGGCGCTGTCCCCCACCACGAGTGCGCTGATCGCGGCCCGCGCGGTGCAGGGCCTCGGCGCGGCGATCGTCACGCCGCTCACGCTCACCCTGCTCAGCGAGGCCGTGCCGGATGGCCAGCGCGGCCTGGCGATCGGCGCCTGGTCCGGCATCAGCGGCCTGGCCGTAGCGCTCGGCCCGGTGGTGGGCGGCGCGGTGGTCACCGGCATCTCCTGGCACTGGATCTTCTGGCTCAACGTCCCGATCGGCCTCGTCACCGTTCCGCTCGCGATGAGCCGCCTCACCGAGAGCCACGGCGAATCGCGCGGCCTCGACCTGCCCGGCCTCGGTCTGGCGAGCACCGGTCTGCTCGGCGTCGTCTACGGCATCGTGCACGCCTCGTCCGCCGGCTGGACAGACTCCACCGTGCTCGCGCCGATGGCGATCGGCGCCGTGCTGCCTCGCGATCTTCGTGGCCTGGGAGTTGCGCGCGCCCGAGCCCATGCTCCCGATGAGCTTCTTCCGCTCCCGTGCGTTCAGCGCCACCAACGGCGTGTCGATCGCGATGTACTTCGGCACCTTCGGCTCGGTGTTCCTGCTCGCCCAGTTCTTCCAGGTGGCGCAGCACTACACGGCGCTGCAGTCCGGCCTGCGCATCCTGCCCTGGACGGTGATGCCGATCTTCATCGCGCCGATCGCGGGCATCCTGTCCGACCGCATCGGTGGGCGTCCGCTGATGGCAGCCGGACTCGCCCTCCAGGGGGGCGGCCTGGCATGGCTCGCCGCGGTCACCGGTCCCACGGTCACCTACATCCACTTCGTCCCGGCGTTTGTGATGGCGGGAGCCGGCATGGCGCTCGTGTTCGCGCCGGCAGCCAACACCGTGCTCGGCGCGGTGCGACCGAAGCAGGCCGGCCAGGCCTCCGGTGCCACCAACGCCATCCGCGAGCTGGGCGGCGTGCTCGGCGTGAGTGTGCTCGCCACCGTCTTCTCCGGACGGGGCGGCTACCTCTCCCCGCAGAACTTCGTCGACGGACTTGTGCCTGCGGTGTGGGTCGGAGCGGCGGTCCTCTTCGCCGGGGCGCTTGTGGCGTTGCTCGTGCCGAGCAAGAGGTCGCAGGTCGCAGGTGGCAGGTCGCAGGATCTGGTGACCGCCTGAGCGACCGCCCTGCGGACCGCGGACTCGTCGGAGCCCACTGCTAGATTGCGCGCTGCACTCCTTTAACCGGGTCCCGCGAGACCAGGAAGGACAGGCAGTTTGAGCGAGAAGGTCGTACTCGACCGCGAGGACATTCGCCGCACCCTCGTGCGGATCGCGCACGAGATCGTCGAGAAGACGGGCGGGGATCGGATCGCAATCGTCGGGATTCACCGGCGGGGAGCGGTCATCGCGGCACGTGTGCACGAGCAAGTGGAGGAGCTGATCGGAGCCCCGGTCCCGCTCGGCGACCTTGACATCTCCTTCTATAGGGACGACGTCGCTACCCGCGGTCCCGACCGCCAGCCGGTGGTGCTCGCCTCGCACATCGACTTCGCGCTTCAGGGCTGCACGGTCGTCCTGGTGGACGACGTGCTCTACACCGGCCGCACCGTCCGCGCCGCCATCGACGCGCTCTTCGACTACGGCCGCCCGGAGCGGGTCCAGCTTGCCGTGCTCGCCGACCGCGGCCATCGCGAGCTTCCCATCCGCCCTGACTACGTGGGCAAGAACCTCCCCACCGCCCGCGACGAGCGGGTGAACGTGCGCGTCGACGAGGTGGACGGTGTGGACGAGGTAACCATCAGCCAGCACGCGGAGGTCCCGGCGTGAACAGAAACCTCTTGTCGATCGACGACCTTTCGCGCGACGACATCGAGCGCATCATCGGGCGGGCGCGCAGCTTCGCCGAGGTCTCGGGCCGCGAGATCAAGAAGGTGCCCACGCTCCGCGGCCGCACGGTGATCAACCTCTTCTACGAATCATCCACGCGCACGAGCTCGTCGTTCGAGCTCGCCGCCAAGCGGCTGAGCGCCGACCTCGTGAACATCAAGTCGGCGGGCTCCTCGGTGGACAAGGGCGAGTCGCTCAAGGACACCATCCAGACGCTCTCCGCCTACGACCCGGCTGCGATCGTCATCCGCTCGCCGCACGCGGGCGCGGCCAACCTCGTGGCTCGCTGGACCACAGCGTCGGTGATCAACGCGGGCGACGGCAAGCACGAGCACCCCACGCAGGCGCTGCTCGACCTCTACACGCTCAGCCGCCGCCGCGGATCGCTCGACGGCCTCAAGGTCTGGATCGTGGGTGACGTGCTGCATAGCCGCGTGGCCCGCTCGAACATCCTCGCCTTCACGCGCATGGGCTGCGACGTCACGCTCTGCGGCCCGCCCACGCTGATCCCGCGCGAGATCGAGTCGCTCGGCTGCGAGGTGCGTTACACGCTCGAGGGGCTCGAGCAGGCCGACGTTGTCTACGCGCTGCGCATGCAGCACGAGCGCATGACCGGCTCGTTCGTGCCCTCGCTGCGCGAGTACGCCGCGCGCTACCAGATCGACTCGCGGCGGCTCGTCGCCGCACCAGCTGCTGATGCACCCGGCCCGGTCAACCGCGGGGTCGAGCTCTCGTCCGAGGTGATCGACTCGCCTCAGGCGCTGATCGTCGACCAGGTGGAATCGGGAGTGGTCGTGCGCATGGCGGTCCTCTACGAGCTGCTGGCTGGCGGCCCCGGCCGCGCGGCGGCCGGCGCGCCCACGCCCGCGGGCGCCGAGACGGAGCCGCAGCCCGCGTGAGCGCCGCACTCGACCGCGCACCGGTGCCGCCAGGCAACCTGCTGATTCGCGGCGCGCACCTCATCGACCCGCGCTCGGGGCTCGACAAGACCGGCGACCTGCTCGGTGCGCGACGGCGAGATCGCCGAGATCGGCGAGGCGGGCGCGCTGGGCGCTCCCGAGGGCGCCGAGGTGGTGGACGCCGAGGGCCTCCACGCGCTGCCCGCGTTCGTCGACCCCCACGTGCACCTGCGCACGCCCGGCCGCGAGGACGAGGAGGACATCGACTCGGGCACGCGCGCCGCGGCCGCCGGCGGCTTCTGCGCGATCCTCGCCATGCCCAACACCGACCCTGTGGTGGACACCGCCTCCGTGCTCAGCTCGCTGCGGCGCCGCGCGCGCGAGGAGGCCCGCGTGCCGGTGGGCTTCACGGCCGCGATCACGCGCGGCCAGGCCGGCGAGCAGCTCACCGAGATGGCCGAGCTCGCAAGCGAGGGCGCGGCCGCCTTCACCGACGACGGTCTGCCGGTGCGCTCGGCCGGGGTTCTGCGCCAGGCGCTCCAGTACCAGAAGCTCGCGGGCCGGACGATCGCGCTGCACGAGGAGGACCCGTCGCTGTCAGGCGGCGGGGTGATGCACGAGGGCGCCGTGTCGGCCAGCTCGGCCTGGCGGGCATCCCGGCGGTGAGCGAGTCCACGATGGTGGCCCGCGACGCCGCGCTCGCCGGCTACGAGGGCGCGCGCATCCACATCCAGCACGTGTCCGCCCGCCAGACGGTGGAGGTGATCGAGCGGGCCAAGGCGGCCGGCGTGCAGATCACCGCCGAGGCCACGCCACATCACCTCACGCTCACCGACCAGGCGGTGCTGCCGCTCGACAGCAACTTCAAGATGAACCCGCCGCTGCGCTCCGAGGACGACCGCCAGGCGCTGATCGACGCGGTGCGCTCCGGCGTGCTCGACTGCATCGCCACCGACCATGCCCCTCACGCGCGCGAGGAGAAGGAGCAGCCGTTCGAGGCGGCGCCCATGGGCGTGACCGGCCTCGAGACCGCCTTCGCCGCGCTGCACACCGATCTCGTGCTGCCGGGCCTGATCGGGCTCGAGCTGCTGGCCGAGCGGATGACCTCGGGCGGCGAGCCGTTCGGCATCCCCGCGCCCGTGCTCGCCGCCGGCGCCGCGGCCAACGTCGTGCTCGTGGACCTCGGCGCGGAGTGGGAGGTGGGGGAGGCCGGCTACGAGAGCCGCTCCAGCAACTGCTGCTTCGCGGGCAGGACCCTCACCGGCCGGGTGCGGATGACCGTGGCGGGCGGCTCGGTTGCCTACCGCGAGCGCTCGTTCGCGATCGGGGCGGTATGAGCGCCGCCGGCCTATCTGCTCCTCGAAGACGGCACTCGTTTTGATGGCGACTCGGTCGGCGCGCCGGTTCCGGCCACCGGCGAGGTCGTCTTCAACACGTCGATGTCCGGCTACCAGGAGTCGGTCAGCGACCCGAGCTACCGCGGCCAGATCATCGTCTTCACCTATCCGCTGATCGGCAACTACGGCGTCTCGGGCGACGCCATGGAGTCCGACTCGATCCACGCGCGCGCGGTGGTGATGCGCGAGGGCATCGACCGCGAGGACGCGCCTGGTGCCGAGGGCGGCTGGCTCACCTGGCTATCGGACTGCGGCATTCCGGCGATCTCCGGCGTGGACACGCGCGCGCTCGTGCTCCACATCCGCGACAAGGGCGCCATGCGCGGCGGCGTGTTCTCCGGCGATCTGGCCGAGTCCGAGGCGCGCGAGCGCGTGATGGCCGAGCCGCCGATGGCCGGCCAGGACCTCGCGCGCGACGTCACGCCGGCGGAACCGGTGATCCTCGACCCCGACAACCCGGGCCCGCGCATCGTCGCGATCGACACCGGCATCAAGACCTCGATCGTGCGCAATCTGCGCGAGCGCGGCGCGCGCGTGGAGCTGCACCCCTGCGGTTCGACCGCCGAGGAGCTGCTCGCGCGCGAGCCAGACGCCGTATTCCTCGCCAACGGTCCCGGCGACCCCGCGGCGCTCGACCACATCGTCGAGACCGTCCGTCAGCTCGTCGGGCAGACGCCGGTGTGGGGGATCTGCCTCGGTCACCAGCTGCTGTGCCGGGCGGTGGGGCTCGAGACCTTCAAGCTCCCGTTCGGCCACCGCGGCGCCAACCACCCGGTGAAGGACCTCGAGACCGGCCGCATCGACATCACGAGCCAGAACCACGGCTTCGCGGTGCTCGGCCCGGAGGGGGAGCAGACGATCGACACCGACGAGGCGATCCGCTGGGACACCGACTTCGGCGCCGCCGAGCTGAGCCTCCTGAACCTCTACGACAGAACCGTCGAGGGCCTGAACCTCCTGGACGTCCCAGGCAGCACAGTGCAGTACCACCCCGAAGCAGGCCCAGGCCCCCACGACAGCCTCTACCTCTTCGACAGGTTCCTGGAGCGAGTCGGATGACAAGACCAGTCACCAGTCACCAGTCACCAGTCACCTAGTGCCACGTCGCGACGACATAGAACGCATCCTCGTCCTGGGCAGCGGGCCGATCGTCATCGGCCAGGCCGCCGAGTTCGACTACTCCGGCGCGCAGGCCTGCAAGGTGTTGCTCGAGGAGGGCTACGAGGTGATCCTCGTCAACTCCAACCCGGCCACGATCATGACCGACCCGGAGTTCGCCACGGCCACCTACATCGAGCCGCTCACGCCCCCGTCCGTGGCTCGCGTGATCGAGCGCGAGCGTCCGGACGCGCTGCTGCCCACGCTCGGCGGCGGCACCGCCCTCAATCTCGCGCGCTCTCTCAGCGAGGACGGCACCCTCGGCCGCTACGACGTCGAGCTGGTCGGCGCGAACTACGACGCCATCCGCCGCGCGGAGGACCGCGAGCTGTTCCGCGAGACGATCGAGGGCGCCGGGCTGCGCGTGCCCCGCTCGGCGATCGTGTCGAACATGGCGGAGGCCGAGCGCGCCCTGCCCGAGATCGGTCTGCCGGCGATCCTGCGGCCCGGCTTCACCATGGGCGGCCAGGGCGGCGGCATCGCCCGCACCGAATCGGAGTTCCGCCAGCGCGTCGGCGAGGGGCTCGCAGCGAGCCCGATCGGCCAGGTGCTCGTGGAGGAGTCCGTGATCGGCTGGGGCGAGTTCGAGCTCGAGGTGATGCGCGACTACCGCGACAACGTGGTCATCGTCTGCTCGATCGAGAACATCGACCCGATGGGAGTCCACACAGGCGACTCCGTCACCGTCGCGCCGCAGCAGACGCTCAGCGACAAGCAGTACCAGGCGCTGCGCGACCAGGCCATCCAGGTGATCCGCGCCGTGGGCGTCGAGACGGGCGGCTCGAACATCCAGTTCGCCGTCAACCCGCAGACCGACGAGATCGTGGTGATCGAGATGAACCCGCGCGTGTCGCGCTCGTCGGCGCTGGCCTCCAAGGCCACGGGCTTCCCGATCGCGAAGATTGCCGCTCGGCTTGCGGTGGGCTACGCGCTCGAGGAGATCGACAACGACATCACCCGCGTCACGCCCGCGAGCTTCGAGCCCACGATCGACTACGTGGTGGTCAAGTGGCCGCGCTTTGCCTTCGAGAAGTTCCCGGGCACGAGCGGCCGCCTCTCGACCCACATGCAGTCGGTGGGCGAGGCGATGGCGATCGGCCGCACCTTCAAGCAGTCGTTCATGAAGGCGATGCGCTCGCGCGAGACCGACGTCCGGGTGCGCATGCCCGACGACACCGACGAGCTGCTCGCCCGCCTCGAGGTCCCCTCGCACGACCGCTTCGAGCTGCTGTTCGAGGCCGTACGGCGCGAGGTGAGCACCGAGGAGATCGAGAAGCGCACGATGATCGACCCCTGGTTCGTGGCGGAGCTCAGCGCGCTCGCCGCAGGCGAGGATCCGGAGGCGGGGCTCGCGCGCAACTTCAAGTCGGTGGACACGTGCGCCGCCGAGTTCGCGGCCGCCACGCCCTACTACTACTCGGGCTATGAGCGCCCGGCGCCGGACGGCAGCGCCCGCCACGAGGTGCGCCGCGGCGACCGCCGCTCGGTGGTCATCCTCGGCGCGGGGCCCAACCGCATCGGCCAGGGCATCGAGTTCGACTACTGCTGCGTGCACGCCGCCATGACGGTGCGCGAGCTGGGCCGCGACGCCGTGATGATCAACTGCAACCCCGAGACAGTCTCCACCGACTACGACACCAGCGACCGCCTCTACTTCGAGCCGCTCACGCTCGAGGACGTGCTCGGCGTGATCGAGATCGAGAAGCCCGAGGGCGTGATCGTGCAGTTCGGCGGCCAGACGCCGCTCAAGCTCGCGCGAGGGCTGGTGGACGCCGGCGTTCCGCTGCTCGGCACCCCCGTCGACTCGATCGACCTCGCCGAGGACCGCCCGAGCTTCGGCGCGCTGATGCAGGAGCTGGGTCTGAAGAGCCCGCCGTACGCAACCGCGCGCGACGAGCACGGCGCGCTCGAGGCCGCCGAGCAGGTGGGCTACCCGCTGCTCGTGCGCCCGTCGTACGTGCTCGGCGGCCGCGCAATGGAGATCTGTTACTCGCCCGACCAGCTCACGGACTACCTCGAGCGCACCGAGCGCAACGGCGACGGCACCATCTACCTCGACCGCTTCCTGGAGAACGCGATCGAGATCGACGTCGACGCCCTCTGCGACGGCGAAGAGGTGGCGATCGGCGGCGTGATGCAGCACGTCGAGGAGGCCGGCATTCACTCGGGCGACTCCGCGTGCGTAATCCCGGCGCTGTCGCTCGGCCCCGAGATGCTCCACCAGATCGAAGAGGCCACCGAGAAGCTCGCGCTCTCGCTCGGCGTGGTGGGGCTGATCAACATCCAGTACGCCGTCCACGGCGACGAGGAGCTGTACGTGATCGAGGCCAACCCGCGCGCCTCGCGCACCGTCCCGTTCGTGTCGAAGGCCGTGGGGGTGCCGCTCGCCAAGATGGCCTGCCGGCTGATGCTCGGCGAGAAGCTGCGCGACCTCGACCTCCAGCTGCCCCCGCCCGGCGACTCGTCGGCCGGCCATGTGTCCGTCAAGGAGGCCGTCCTGCCGTTCGACCGCTTCCCGGGCGCCGATGCCCTGCTCGGCCCGGAGATGAAGTCCACCGGCGAGGTGATGGGCATCGCCGCCGACTACCCGACGGCGTTTGGCAAGGCGCAGGCCGCCGCGGGCGCCGAGCTGCCCACCGAGGGCACGGTGTTCATCACGGTCACCGACAGCGACAAGCCGGCAGCCACCCAGCTTGCAGCCTCGCTGCACGACCTCGGCTTCGAGATCGTGGCCACCGGCGGCACCGCTCAGGCCATCCGCCGAATGGGCGTGCCGGTGGAGCGGCTCAAGAAGATCTCCGAGGGCTCGCCCAACGTGGTCGACCGGATCGAGTCCGGCGACGTCGACCTCGTGATCAACACGCCCACCGGCTCGGGCGCGCGCAGCGACGGCTACGAGATCCGTCGCGCGGCCGTTGCCCGCGGCATCCCGTGCATCACCACGATGACCGGCGCCACAGCCGCCCAGCGGGCAATCCGCGCGCTGCGAAGCGGCGAGCCGGAGGTGCGCTCGCTCCAGGAGCTGCACGCCGACCGGCGGGAGGCCGGGAGGACCACCGCGTGACGGTTGCCCGGCGGACGCTCGCGCCGTTCGGGCGGCGCCTCGCCGCCGTCGCCGCCAACGAACAGGTCGGCGCCTACCGGCTGATCACGGCGAGCGATCCCGACGGCCCGGCCCACCCGCGCCCCGGCCAGTTCTACATGCTCGCCGCCGAGGAGGGCTGGGGAGCGGGAGAAGGCGAGCGGCCCTACCTGCCGCGCGCCTTCTCCTTCGCGCGCGCGCGCGAGGGACGGCTCGCGTTCCTGCTCGAGGACGTCGGCCCGGGCACCCACCGCCTCGCGGCGCTGCGGGAGGGCGACGGCCTCTGGCTCACGGGCCCGCTCGGCATCGGCTTCGAGGCGCCCGCGGAGGGCGCGCGCCCGCTGCTCGTGGGCGGCGGCATAGGCGCCGCGCCGCTGCTCTGCCTCCAGGACGAGCTAGGCGCAGACGCGCCGGTGCTGCTGGGCTTCCGCGACCGCCGAACACGCCGAAGCCGCACGCCTGTTCGCGGGCCACCCACAGGTGGCCACAGACGACGGCTCAACCGGACGCCCCGGTCTGGTTACAGAGCTGCTGCGAGAAGAGCTGCGGCCCGGCGACGTGGTCTACGCCTGCGGCCCGCCTCAGATGCTGGAAGGGGTCCGCGCGCTGTGCAGCGAGCACGACACCGCCGCCCAGCTTGCTCTCGAGTCAGGCATGGCCTGCGGCTTCGGAGCGTGCTTCGGCTGCGTGGTCCCCACCAAGAACGGCTACGTGCGGCTGTGCGTGGATGGTCCAGTCCTCGATGCCGACCAGCTCACGACCGCCCTGGCCCCGCGCTGATGGTCGACCTCTGCGGAGTCCAGTTGCGCGGCCCGGTGCTCAACGGCTCGGGCACCTATGACGCCATCGCCGCGCGCCGCACGTTCGGCGACGAGCTGCTGGAGCGCTTCCCGTTCGACTGCTTCGTGTCGAAGACGATCACGATCGCCCCCCGCCAGGGCAACCCGCCGCCGCGCCTGTGGGAGACGCCGGCAGGCCTGATCAACTCGATCGGCCTGCCCAACAAGGGGCTTGACGGCTTCCTGGCCGAGGACCTGCCCAAGCTGGCCGAGCTGCCGGTGCCGCTGTGCGTGTCGGTGATGGGCTTCGACCACGACGAACTGCGCAAGCTGGTGACCGAGGTGGGCGCGCGCGACGAGGTGGCGCTGATCGAGCTGAACTTCTCCTGCCCCAACGTCGAGACCGGCCTGATCATGGGCGCCGACCCCTCGGAGACCGCGAGCGCGGTGGACGCGCTGCGGCCGCTCACCGGCAAGCCACTGATCGTCAAGCTCACTCCCAACGCCACCGACCCTGCGGCGGTCGCCACGGCGGCCGAGGCGGCCGGCGCGGACGCCGTGTCGCTCATCAACACGCTCAAGGGCATGGCGCTCCACCCGCGTACCCGCGAGCCGTGGCTCGGCGGCATCACCGGCGGAGTTTCCGGCGCGGCCGTCCGGGCCGTGGCGCTCGAGCAGGTGCACTCGGTGTCGCGGGCGGTCCGGATTCCCGTCGATCGGCATGGGCGGCATCGCCAGCGGCCGCGACGCCGCCGATTTCCTCAGCGCTGGGCGCAACATGTATCGCGGTGGGCACCGAGAGCTTCCGCGACCCCGCCGCCGGCGCCCGGATCGCGGCCGAGCTGGACCTCGTTTCTCGCAAAGAGCGGGAGTTTTCCTCCGGGGGCTGTGCGCTACGCGCACAATCGGTCATAAAGCCCCTGCAAAAAGAGACAAAACGCTCAACTAACCCGAAGGCCAGTCAAGCTCAAGTAGAGGTCGAGCTGAATTCGGGAAAAAATCGCCGATTCGGCCTCGCGCCCCCTTCATTTCTGTGTAACATCGCCGCCCATGTCGCCCGCCGCGCAGTCGCCCCCGAAAGCTCCCTCGGGGGTCGCACCCGAACGTTCGCTCACCCAGCGGATGGATGCTCTTAAGCGAGCGAACGAGATCCGGACGAGGCGGGCGCGCCTCAAGCGCGATCTCAAGGCGGGTCGCACGCAGATCCACGGACTGCTCCTGGATCCCCCGGAATATCTGCAAACTGCGAAGGTCTTCGACCTGCTCCTGGCGGTCCCGAAGTACGGCCGCGTGAAGGTCAATCGCATCCTCACGCAGTGCCGGATCTCGCCGAGCAAGACCATCGGCGGGCTCTCCGAGCGCCAGCGCAACGAGCTGGTCTCGTACCTCCGCCGCTAGCCATCAAGCCGGCGCGGGTCCTAGTCATCACCGGTCCTTCGGGCGTCGGCAAGGGCACGCTGATCCGCGCCCTGATGGAGCGCTTTCCGCAGCTCCAGCTGTCTGTGTCCGCCACCACGCGCCAACCGCGGCCGGGGGAGACGCAAGGCGTGGACTATCACTTCCTCACACCGGACGAGTTCGAGGAACGCCTGCAAAACGGCGACTTTCTGGAGTACGCCGAGTACGCCGGCAACCGCTACGGCACGCTCCGCTCGGAGCTCGATCGCGCCGCCGACGGTCTCGTGCTCGAGATCGAGCTGCAGGGCGCGCGGCAGGTTCGGGAGGCGCTTCCGGAGGCCGTTCAGGTGTTCATCAAGCCGCCCTCGCTCGACGCCCTGCGCACGCGCCTCGTGGGCCGCGGGGCGGAGGATGAGGACCAGATCGCGCGCCGCCTGGACGTCGCCGAGCGCGAGCTGGCCGCCGAATCCGAGTGGCGGCACGTGATCGTCAACGACCGCCTCGAGGACGCGGTGGACGAGCTCGCGCGTCTCGTCGCTACCCTTTGGGAAGAGCAACCCCTAGGAGACTCTTCGTGATCAAGCCTCGTCTCGACACGCTTCTCGAGCGCGTCGACTCCCATTACGCGTGCGTGCTGGTGGCCGCCAAGCGGGCTCGCCAGATCAACTCGTACTACCACAACCTCGGTGAGGGAACGTTCGACGAGTACCCGCCGCCGATGGTGGAGACGGGCTCGAAGAACTACCTCAAGATCGCGCTGGAAGAGGTTGCCGCGGGCAAGCTCAAGTACCGGTACCGGACCTAACGGGCCGAGTTCTCAGTTCCTGGTTCTCAGTTCCCAGTTTGAGCGAAAGCTCGGTTGCAGCTTTCGCCGTTTCCGATCTTTCGCGTCATCCTTAGGGAGTGGCGCGGATACTCATTGGGGTCACGGGCGGGATCTCTGCCTATAAGGCGGTTGAGCTTGTCCGGCTCGCCATCAAGGCGGGCCATTCGGTGCGAGTCGTTCAGACGCCCGCAAGCCTGAACTTCGTCGGCAAGCCAACGTTCGAGGGCATCACCGGCGCCCCCGTGCTCGTCGACGAGTTCGAGCCTGATCCGGCTCGCGGCGCCTTTCCCGGCGACCCGGCGCCGGACCACACCGCCATCTCTCACCTCGAGCTGGTGCGCCGCGCCGACGTGTACGCGATCGTGCCGGCTTCGGCCAACACGATCGCCAAGCTCGCCCACGGGATGGCCGACAACCTGCTCACTGAGCGCCGCGCTCGCGAGCACGGCGCCGCTCGTGATCGCTCCGGCGATGAACGACAAGATGTACGAGCACGCCGCCACCCAGGCCAACCTGGACACGCTCGCCGCGCGCGGCGCGCGCATCGTCCCGCCGGGGGTGGGCGAGCTGGCATCCAAGGGCGAGTTCGGGGTCGGCCGCCTCGCCGACCCACCGCAGATCCTGCAGGCGATCGAGGCAGCGATCGGCGGCGCCGGCTTCGCGCCGCGCTCGCTCGACGGCCTCAAGGTGCTCGTCACCGCCGGCGGCACCCGCGAGCCGATCGACGCCGTCCGCTACGTCGGCAACCGCTCGTCCGGCCGCATGGGCTTCGCGCTGGCGGACGAGGCGGCTCGCCGCGGCGCCGAGGTCACGGTGATCGCAGCCAACGTCTCGCTGCCGCGTACCGACGGCGTCGAGTACGTCGGCGTCGAGACCGCCGCTCAGCTCGAGGAGGCCGCCCGCGCGGCCTTCCCGGATGCCGATGTGCTGCTGATGGCCGCCGCGGTAGCGGACTTCCGGCCGGCGTCACCGGAGCACTCCAAGATCTCGAAGACCGGACGCGACGGACTCACCGTCGAGCTCGAGCCCACCACCGACGTGCTGGCCGCGCTGGCGGCCGAGCGCCGCCCGGGCCAGACGGTGATCGGCTTCGCCGCCGAGACCGGTGAGGGCGCCGCCGAGCGCGCCCGCGACAAGCTGGAGCGCAAGGGGGTCGACGCTATCGTCCTCAACGACGTGTCGCAGCCCGGAATCGGCTTCGACACGCCGGAGAACGAGGTCTCGATCGTCACCCGGGCGGGCACGCACGAGGTACCCAAAGCTCTAAAGGCGGAGGTCGCAAGGGCGATCATCGAGGTTGTAGAGCAGCTGCACGCGGAGGAGGTGAAGACGTCGTGACCGAGCCGGAGCGTACCCCCGAGGAGCGGGCAGAGCACGTGTACGACCTCTTCCAGCGCGGCACCGCACTGCTCGAGGCGAAGGACTTCAACGCCGCCCAGATCCCGCTCGAAAAGGCGCGCGAGCTCGAGCCCGACAAGAGCTCGATCCGCGAGGCGCTGGGCCGCGCCTACTGGCACAGCGGTCGCTACGCGCAGGCGCGCGACGAGTTCGCCGCGGTGGTGGAGCGCTATCCGGTCAACGACTTCGCGCACTTCTGTCTCGGCCGTTCACTCGAGAAGACGGGCCGCCTGCGTGAGGCCAAGCGCCACCTGGCGCTCGCCACCAGCCTGCGGCCCGACCGCGCGGACTACCGCCACTACCGCGCCCGGCTCGAAGCCGCCTGATCCACCCGCGCGGCCCGCGCGTAAAGAAGGTCATGGGCACGAGCCCCATGCGCTCCTTCGACCCACACTCCGTCGGGCGCTGGGAGTGCCGCGCTTGGGAGACGTACTACCGGCGCAAGTGGGGCGCCTTCCTCGTCGCCTCGATCACGCTCGTGCGCTCGGCCTTCCGCATGAGCTGGCCGCGCACGCTGCTCGGCGCCTGGCTTGTGCTGCGGGCCAACCAGAAGTGGGCGCCGTTTCCGGACAACGACCCTGCGGCCGCGCGCGAGTTCATGACGCGCTTCTACCGCCTGCTCCGCAAGAGCGAGGGCGCGAGCTTCGAGCCGCCGCGAGCGGCCGAGCTGGAGGTGGAGTGGTGGCGAGCCCACCGCGACGCCCAGCACCCTGAGCGCGGCGGCTCCCAGGATGAGCTGGTGGGCGCGCTCGCGCACCTGTACGCCTACACCTACGGGCAGGAGCAGGACGAGCTGCGCCCCGCGGCCCAGCTGCGGGCCGACGCGATGCACCTGTCGGACCGCTGGGTGAGCGCCGGCAGCGACCCGGAGGATCCGCTGCTCGCCAAGGAGCGCGCGCTGCTGGTGCGCTCCTACGCGGCACTGCTCGCCGCAGTGCATCGCTGATTAGAGTCCGGGGCGTGGCTCGCTTCCGCTACGTCATCGCCGACGTGTTCACCGGTACGCCGCTCACGGGCAACCAGCTGGCCGTCTTCACGGACGCGCGCAACATTCCTGAGGAGCGCATGCAGGACGTCGCGCGCGAGATGAACTTCTCGGAGACCGTGTTCGTGCTGCCGCCGGACGGCGACGGCCACGTGCGCATCCGGATCTTCACGCCGTCGGTCGAGCTGCCGTTCGCCGGCCACCCGACGCTCGGCTCCGCCTTCGTGCTCGCGGGTCCGCTTCAGCTCACCGAGATCAGGCTCGAGACCGGGGTGGGCGTGGTGCCCGTGCAGGTGGAACGTGAGGGCGCGCGCATCGCGTTCGGCTGGATGTCACAGCCGGTACCGCGCTGGGAGACCTACGCGGACGAAGCCGAGGCGCTGGCGGCGCTCGGCCTCGAGCGCTCCGGCCTGCCGGTGGAGAAATACGACAACGGCCCGCAATTCGTGCCGGTCATGCTGGACTCAGAGCAGGCCGTGGCCGAGCTCGATCCGGACATGGCGCGCCTCAAGAAGCTTGGCACGCTCGGCTTCATGGCCTTTGCCGGCGAGGGCGCGCGCTGGAAGACGCGCATGTTCGGGCCGGGCCTGGGCGTGGCCGAGGACCCCGCCACGGGCAGCGCCGCCGGGCCGCTCGGCGTGCACCTGCTGCGCCACGGGCTGATCGAGTCGGGGCAGGAGATCGAGCTGACCCAGGGCGTCGAGATCAAGCGTCCCTCGACGCTGCACGTGCGCGTGACGGGCACGCCGGACAAGATCGACAGCGTCGAGGTGGGCGGCGAGGCCGTGATCGTCGCGAACGGCGAGCTACAGCTGTAAGCGCCAAGAAAGGGCTGGCCAGCTGCCGGCAGCTGTGGGAAGATCGCCACGTGCGGAGATGGTCCCTCTGCATCCTGCTCGGGCTCGCGTTGGCCGCGGCACTCAGCGGCCCGGCTCTGGCGATCACGCCAACGATCACCGAGTTCTCGAACGGGATCACCGCCCTCGGCGATCCGACCTCGATCACGGTCGGGCCGGACGGCAACCTCTGGTTCGTCGAGTACCAGGCCGGCCGGATCGGCAAGGTCACTCCGCAGGGCGCGATTACCGAGGTGGCCACGGGCGGGGTCACGCCCGGCTTCAGCTCGAACCCCCACATTGCGGGGATCGTGCCGGGGGCCGACGGCCAGCTCTGGTTCACGGAGGGCACTGACCCCGGCCGGATCGGCCGTATCGACCCGTCCACGGGGTCCGTGCAGGAGATGGCCACCGGTGGCGTGACCCCCGGGTTCACGGTGAACGCCGGGCCGGAGGAGATCGCAGCCGGACCGGACGGCAACGTCTGGTTCGCCGAGCTGGGCAACCCCGCGGCGGCGATCGCCCGCATCACCCCCTCGGGCACCGTCACCGAGTTCATGAGCGGTCTCACCGCCAACGGCGAGCCGAGCTCGATCACCCCCACTGCGGCGGCCGACGGCAACCTCTGGTTCACCGAGATCCGGAACGGGGCGAACAAGATCGGGCGCGTCGCGCCGGGCAGCGGGGCGATCACCGAGTTCTCGACCGGGCTCGAGGCATCCGGCGACATCCGCGACATCGTGCCCGGACCGCACGGCAACGTCTGGTTCGCTCAGTTTGCGTCCCCCGGGCGGATCGGGAAGGCCGCGAGCGACGGGACGATCACCGAGGCGGCCACGGGCGGCGTCACCCCGGGCTTCAGCCCGGACATGAACCCCGATGGGATCGCAGAAGGGCCCGACGGCGCCGTCTGGTTCACGGAGTTCCATCAGCCCTCCGGGCAGGGCAAGGTCGGCCGCCTCGACCCCGCCACCGGCAGCGTCGAGGAGTTCGCGACACCCACGGAGGTCAGCGCCCCGTATCAGATCGTCCAGGGTCCGGACGGCAACATGTGGTTCGCGGAGTTCGCCGGGCATAGGATCGCGCGCATCACCACGCCGCCCATCGCGGCCACCACCGGCGCGGGCGATGTCAAGGCCAGGTCGGCGACGATCGCGGGGACGGCCAACGGGCATGCGCAGGCCACCTCGTTCCACGTCGACTACGGCCCGGTCGGCGGGGCGCTGAGCTCGACGCCCGAGCAGACGCTCGGCGTGACGAGCGGAGCCACGCCGGTCTCGGCGACGCTCGGCGGACTGAGCCCCAGCACGGGCTACCAGGCACGCGTCGTCGTCACCAACCCCACAGGCAGCAGCGCGGGCGCGTTCGTGGACTTCACGACCCCGTCCGCCGCGCCCGTGATCAGCGGCGCGCGCCAGTCGGCCAAGCGCTGGCGCGTGGGTCGCAAGCTCCCGCGGTTCAGCCGCCGCAGGCACAGGCCTCCGGTCGGCACGACCTTCAGCCTGACCGTCGATCAGCCAGCCAAGCTGCGCTTCGCATTCCAGAAGTCGCACAGCTGCAAGAAGCGGCACCGGCACGGCAAGTGCCGGCGACTGACGGCCGCGGGCACGCTGTCCTTCGGCGGCCACGCCGGGCTGAACAAGCTGAGGTTCCAGGGTCGCGTGTCGCGGCACAGGCGGCTCAAGCCGGGCGTCTACAGGCTGACGATCACGGCCCGCAACGCTGCGGGGCAGACCTCCAAGCCCAGGCACCTTCGCTTCTCGATCGTCAAGTAGCCAGAAGTGGTATAAGCCGGGCTGACATAGCGTCTTTCTTTGGGAGGAGAGAAGCGATGAACAGACGCCTGGCAGCAACGTTCGCAGCGGCGGCAGTGCTCACCGCCGTGGCCACCGGTGCGACGGCGGGAGCCGCATCACCCGTCCTGCCCAGCTGCACCAACTCGACGGTCACCTGCAAGGTCGGGTCCACGAGCGACGGCTCGACCTGGAAGATCGAGGTGCCGGACTCCTGGAACGGCACCCTGCTCCTGTACAGCCACGGTTACGTGCCGCCCACCACGCCGGCCGGCCAGCCGGCCACCAACCCGCCGGCCGACGACTTCCAGGACCGCCAGACCGCCGACTACCTGCTCGCGCACGGCTACGCGCTCGCGGGGTCTTCCTATCCGAACGTCGGCTGGGCGGTGAAGGAGGCGGTGCCCGACCAGATCGGCGTGCTCAAGGAGTTCCGCCGCGACTTCGGCGGGCCCGCGCGCACGATCGCCTGGGGCCACTCGATGGGAGGCATGATCACGGCCGATCTGGTGCAGACCTATCCGCACCTGTTCGACGGAGCGCTGCCGATGTGCGGCATTCTTGGCGGCGGAGTCGGGCTCTGGAACCAGAACCTCGACCTCGAGACCGCGTTCAAGACGCTGATGGAGCAGGACCCCAACCCGGCGGTGTCCGGGCCCGCGTCTGCGCTCCAGCTCGTCCACGTGCAGAACCCGCAGGCCAACACCGGCGCTGCGGAGGCCGCCCTAGCGGGGGCGCAGACCACGCCGGAGGGCCGCGCCCGGCTGGCGCTCGCATCGGCGCTGTTCAACCTGCCGACGTGGTTCGACGCCGGCGCGCCGGAGCCGGCCCCCACCGACTACGCGTCACAGGAGATGAACCAGTTCCAGGCGCTTCAGGTGCAGGTGGCGTTCGTGTTCGGCTTCCGCGCGGAGCTCGAGGGACGTGCCGGGGGCAACCCCACGTGGAACACCGGCGTGGACTATGGCCGCCTGTTCAGGCGCTCGTCCGACAGGGAGGAGGCCAGGGCGCTCTATGCCGCCGCCGGGCTCGACCTGCGCGGCGACCTGCGGCGGATCAACGCGGCACCGCGCATCAGCGCCGACCGCCCTGCGGTCAAGTACATGGTGCGCAACGTTGTGTTCAACGGCCGCATCGACGTGCCGGTGCTGACGATGCACACGACCTCCGACTGGCTCGTGCCGGTTCCGCACGAGCAGTCTTACCAGCAGGCCGTGAGCAACGCCGGCAACTCCGCGCTCCTGCGGCAGCTGTTCGTTCACCGCGCGGGGCACTGCGAGTTCTCGGACGCCGAGATGATCACCGCCCTGGGCGCGCTGATCGGGCGGCTCGACGGCCACGGCTGGCCGAGCCTCGACCCGGCGGCGCTGAATGCCCAGAGCACAGCGCTCGGGTCCTCGTACAACACGGTTGGGCGGCGCTCCGGCCGCGCCCGCGTTCACGCGGTTCACGCCGCCGGTGTTCCTGCGGCCCTTCGTTCTACCGCCGGGTGACCGCCCGCACGGGCGGCGTCACCGCTGAGGAAGCCAGCTCGCGGGCGGCGCACCGCCGCCGCCCGCGAGGCTGGCCGCATAGTCGCGCGCGATCAGCGCGCCCTCCACCACGAGCCCGAGCAGGCGGTCCACCGCCTGCTCGTCGAGCCCGGCCACGGGCAGGTCGCCCTGCACCCAGATGTCGCCGGAGCTCGTGCAGGCGAAGCGCGCGTAGCGCGTCTGGCGGTTCCAGTGCAGGAAGTTCCACGGGTTCAAGTCCTCGGATGCAGCGAGCGCGAACGCCTGGACGCGCAGCAGCCCGTCCGCCACGCGCACGCCCGATCTCGAGCGGCCAGCCGCGCGCCTGCTCGGCGGCCATCGTGATGCCCCACTCGCCGTGCGCGAGCCGCCGGGTCTCGCCCGGCAGTGCGCTCACGTACTGCGTCCACGACGTCCACGGCCGCCATGGCCACGGAGGGTATCCGGGTGCCGCGCATGCGAGCGGTCGTGCAGCGCGTGAGCCGGGCGTCGGTGAGCGCCGCGGGCGAGGAGCTGGCGCGCATCGGGCCCGGCCTGCTCGTGCTGCTCGGCGTGCGAACGGGCGACACCGCTGACGACGCCGACAGGCTCGTCCGCAAGCTGCTCGCGCTGCGCATCTTCGAGGACGGCGAGGGCCGCATGAACCTCGCGCTCGCGGACGCCGGCGGCGAGATCCTCTGCGTCAGCAACTTCACCCTCTGCGCCGACACGCGCAAGGGCAACCGCCCGAGCTTCGTCGACGCCGCCCCGCCCGAGGAGGCCGAGCCGCTGTACGAGACGCGTGCGCGAGGGGCTCGGGCGCGCAGGGCGGGCGCTTCGGCGCGCGCATGGCGCTCGAGCTGGTCAACGACGGGCCGGTGACGCTCGTGATCGACTCCTGATCAGGCCGCTCCGACAAAAACCAGGGCTATACTCGACTTCGTTGGAACTTCATCTGCGGCCGTGTGCCGCACCTGGGGTGGGCTTCGGAGGCCCACCTTTTTTTCGCCCGGAGGGAGATCGTTGGAACCCACGCAGCAGTACATCGAGGAGCGGCTCGCAAGCGTCGAGCCCGATGTCGAGGTGCTGCTCGTGGAGCAGGTCGCCCGGCGGCAAGGTCAGGCTCTTCGTGGACCATCCGAGCGGGGTCGACCTGGCCTCTGCGAGCGGGTCACCGACCACCTGCGCGAGTTGCTCGCCGACTACGCGCTCGAGGTGTCGTCGCCCGGGCCCGAGCGGCCGCTTACCAAGCCGGAGCACTTCCGCCGCTACGTCGGACGCCGCGCGCGCGTGCGCACGCGCGACGACCACGGCGGACGCAAGACCTTCACGGGCGAGCTGGTCGGCGCGAGCGACGTCGAGGTGACAGTGGCGGCCGACACGGGAGTCGTCTCGATCCCGTACTCGGAAATCAACCGAAGCAACCTGCTGGAGGGCTGAGCGCATGAGTAGAGAGATCCTGGAGGCCGTACGGGTCCTCGAGCGCGAGAAGGGCATCTCCTCCGAGCGCCTGATGGCGGCGCTCGAGGACGCCCTGCTCTCCGCCTACAAGAAGACCCCCGGCGCCGCCAAGTACGCGCGCGTGGACATGGACCGCGACAGCGGCGACTTCATCGTCTTCGAGCTGATCATCCCCGCCGAGCTCGAGGAGCGGCTGCTCGCCGAGGTGGAGCAGGAGGAGGCCGCGGTCGACCCCGAGACGGGGGAGATGCGCGAGCCCGCCGAGCCCGAGCTCGACCCCGAGCTGCTCGCCCAGTACAGCGATCAGATCGACGAGCGCGACGTGACGCCCGAGGACTTCGGCCGCATCGCCGCGCAGACCGCCAAGCAGGTGATCCTCCAGCGGATCCGCGAGGCCGAGCGCGACATGATGTTCGAGGAGTACCAGGACCGCGTCGGCGAGCTGATCACCGGCATCGTCCAGCAGTCCGACTCCCGCTACACGCTCGTGCAGCTGCGCGAGCGCGTCGAGGCGCTGCTGCCCAAGTCCGAGCAGGTCGACAACGAGCGCTACGACCACGGCCAGCGCATCAAGGCGATCATCACCGACGTCTCGAGCGCAGGCCAAGGGCCCGAGCATCATCGTCTCGCGCCGCTCGCCCGAGCTGATCCGCAAGCTGTTCGAGCTCGAGGTGCCGGAGATCGCCGACGGCCTCGTCGAGATCCAGAACGTCGCGCGCGAGCCGGGCTACCGCTCGAAGATCGCGGTGGTGTCGCACGCCGGCGGCGTGGACCCGGTCGGCGCCTGCGTGGGCCCGCGCGGCTCGCGCGTGCGCATGGTCGTGTCCGAGCTGCGCGGCGAGAAGATCGACATCATCCCCTTCAACGAGGAGCCCGCCCGCTTCGTGGCCAAGGCGCTCTCGCCCGCGCGCGTGCGCGAGGTGCTCGTGGACGACGAGAACAAGCAGGCCACCGTGATCGTCCCGGACGACCAGCTGTCGCTCGCGATCGGCAAGGAGGGCCAGAACGCCCGCCTCGCCGCGCGGCTCACCGGCTGGCGCGTGGACATCCGCTCCGAGACCGAGTTCGCCGAGGAAGAGGCGGAGCTGGGCTTCGAGGAGGAGGAGGTCGCCGGGCCGCTGCGCCGCGATCATGTCCACCGGCCGCCGCTGCCCGAACGCCGCGCTGCCGGGCTCGCGCTACTGCGGCCTGCCGGCGCACCAGGCGCTCGAGGGCACCGGTTCGGATCAGGTGGGCGGGGACGCTGCCGATTCCCCCGGAGCCGGCCGAGGTGGCAGAGGTGCAGGAGGCAGAGGTGCAGGAGGAGGTTCCCGCTGAGGAGCCGACTCCGGCTGAGGAGCCGGTGGCCGCCGACGAGACTGCTGCTCCGGATGAGCCTGAGCCCGTCGAGGAGCCTGAGGCCGGGGAAGAGCCCGCAGAGCCTGTCGAGGAGACCGCGGCCGCCGACGAGCGCGAGACTGCCGAGGAACGGGCGTCGTAGCCTCTTACCCGCAGAGGACCTGCGTGGCTGCGAGGCGCCACGCCCCCGGAAAGGCGAGCTTCAGCGC
>CAWEQJ010000007.1:0-265918 GCA_963811205.1 uncultured Thermoleophilaceae bacterium | reverse complement strand
TTCCGCGGCCGCGGAGTTCGAGACAGGGGCGGCGCTGGCCGCCCCTTCTCGCTGCCCGCGAAACCTCCAGGGCCCTACCCGCAAGGGTGATCGACCGCCCCGGGCACCGCGCCGATGGTCGGGAGGCTCGCCCGCCGCGCGAGGCGCGAGGGCGGGCCCGGTTCCCCTCCGACGGGAGCCTGCAGCGGACCGAGCAGGGAACGGCGGCATCCCTGCCTCGTCCGTCTGGACCCGCCTGGCGGGCGCGCGTCTACAGTGGCCGTCCGGTGAGCCGCTTCCTCGACCGACTCCGCACGGGCCCGCCGCTCGTCGCAGACGGCGGGATGGGCGCGCTCGTGTCCGGGGCCGTCCACGGTCTCCGCTGCCCCGAGGAGGCGAACCTGCGGGCGCCGGAGAGCGTCGTCGCGGTCCACGCCGGCTTCATCGCCGCGGGCGCGGAGCTGATCGAGACGAACACGTTCGGCGCGAACCGCCGGAAGCTCGCCCGCGTGATGCTCGACGACGCGTTCGAGGAGCTGAACTCGGCGGGCGTCCGCCTCGCGCGCGAGGCGCGTGAGGTCTCGGGGCGGGACGTCTTCGTCGCGGGCTCGATCGGGCCTCTGGGCGAGCTCGAGGTCTTCGAGCCGGCGGAGCACGGGCCGCTGTACGCCGAGCAGGCGAGGGTGCTGGAGGGCCGCGGCGTCGATCTGTTCACCGTGGAGACGTTCTTCGACCTCGACGAGCTGGTCGTCGCGGTCGACGCGGTGCGCTCGGTCTCGTCCCTGCCGATCGTGGCGCTGCTCACGTTCGACGACGAGGCGGAGGTGACGGGAGGCGTGGGAGCGAGCGCGGCGGCAGCGCGCCTCGCCGCGCTGGACGTCGCCGCGATCGGCACGAACCACGGGGCTGGGCCGACGGTCGCGCTCCGTGCGCTGCGGGAGATGGGCGACGCGGGGCTGCCGCTCGCCGCGCTCCCGAACGTCGGGCTCGCGAGCCTCACGGGGCGGCAGATCGTGTATCCACACTCGACGCCCGACTACTTCGCCGAGTTCGCCGTGCAGGCCGTCGCCCTCGGCGCGCGGATCGTCGGGGGCTGCTGCGGCACCACTCCCGCCCAGATCGAGGCGATCCGCAGGGCCTTCGACGCGGGGCGCACCCCCGCCGCGACGCTGCTGGTCGACGAGCCGGTGCTGCCCGTCGCCCCCGCCGCCGACGCGGCAGAGACGGGCCTCGCGCGCGCGTTTCGCGAGGGCGAGTGGGTCGTCTGCGTCGAGCTCGACCCGCCGAAGGGCGGTTCCCTGCACGGGCTCGTCGAGACGGCGCGGGAGCTCCACGCGTCGGGAAGGGTCGGGTTCGTCGACGTCAACGACAACCCGATGGCGCGTGCGCGGATGAATGCCCTGATGACCTCCGCCACGCTCCAGCGCGAGGTCGGCATCGAGACGATCCCGCACGTGACCCCGCGCGACACGACCGTGATGGGCCTCGAGGGCATGCTCCTCGGCGCGCACGCCGAGGGCGTGCGGAACGTGCTCGCGGTGACCGGCGACCCGCCCCACGTCGGCGACTATCCCGGCGCGCGCGGCGTCTACGAGGTGGACGCGATCGGGCTCGTGCAGCTCGTCTCGTCGCTGAACCGCGGGGAGGACTACGTCGGCAAGGGGCTCGACGCCCCGACCTCGTTCTTCGTCGGCGTGGCGGTGAACCCGTCGGCGGACGAGCTCGAGCTCGAGCTGGAGCGCTTCCGACTCAAGGTGGAGGCCGGCGCGCACTTCGCGATGACACAGGCGATCTTCGACATCGCGCTGCTCGACCGGTTCGCCGAGCGCCTGGGCGGCTGGCCGGTCCCGCTGCTCGTGGGAATCTGGCCGCTGCGCAGCCACGCGATGGCGCTGCGGCTCCACAACGAGGTTCCCGGGATCTCGGTGCCGCCCACGGTCCTCGACGCGCTCGAGGCTGCGGGCGCGGATGCGCCGTCCGTCGGGCTGGACCTCGCGCGGGAGCTCGTCGCCGGATCCCGCACGCGCGCGTCAGGGATCTACGTCATCCCGCCCTTCAAGCAGCCGCTCGCCGCGCTCGATCTCCTCGGCTGAGGGCGCGCCGCCTGCGCGGCGCCCTTGGCGTCCGGGCACGCCTGTGTAACGCTGCTCACCAGCGCTCGGAGGGAGCAGATGCACCGACCCGCTGACGCTGCGGCACGGCGCCCCGCCCGGGAGGGCCCCGCGTGATCGCCGCGACGAGCGAGCCCGACGCGCCGCGGGCGCTCGCCTCAACGGAGACGCGGGCGCTCCACGAGCGGGCGCAGGCGTTCTTCGAACGGCCCGCGAAGGAGCGTGCGCAGGAGAGCTTCGCGTTCGCCGACGGGCCGCTGGCCGACGCCGAGGTGCGGTCGGCCCTGAGGGAGGCGTACGCGGGGAAGTGCGCGTACTGCGAGACGCCCCTGGCCGAGCAGGCGATGTACGTCGACCGCTTCCGGCCGCCGAGCGACGCGCTCGCACTCGACGGGACGCTGAGCCCCGATCACTACTGGTGGCTCGCGTACACGTGGGAGAACCTCTATCCGAGCTGCGTCGAGTGCCTGAGCTTCAAGGGCTCGCGCTTCCCCGTGCGCGAGGCGCGGGCCGCGCCCGGCACGACCGGCGAGTCCCTCCGGGCCGAGCGGCCGCTGCTGCTCGAGCCGCGCCACGACGACCCCGAGCAGCACCTCGTGTACGCCGAGGACGGGACGGTCGCGTCGAGCAGCGAGGAGGGGCGCACCACGATCGACGTGCTCGGGCTGAACCGGGCCCAGCTGGTCGCCGACCGGGTCGCGGCACTCGCCGACGTACGGCGCGAGTGGGAGTCCACCGCCTCGGGCGTGGCGAAGAAGGCCGGGATCGACCCGGTCTCGTTCGACGCGCTCTTCGACCGCCGCCTCCCGTTCTCCGGCCTGCGTCGCCAGTTCCTCAACACGTGGGCCAACGCCCGGCGGCCGGAGCTCGACCGCGCGCTGGGGGCCGCCCCCGAGGGGCCGTCGTCCGTCGCCGAGGTCGCGGGCGACCTGCCGGTCGTGACCGGCGCGGAGCGGACGCGGGTGAAGGGCGCGTTCGTCCAGGCGCAGGTCGCACAGGACGCGTACTCGCTCGCGGGCGAGACGAACGCGAGCGAGGACTACTTCCGCCGGACGAGGAGGATCGAGCGGATCGAGGTGCGGAACTTCAAGGTGATTGCCCGGCTCGAGCTGACCCCGGCGAGCCTCGCCTCATCCACGGCCACCGCACCGTGGCTGATGTTCCTCGGTGAGAACGGCTGCGGCAAGAGCTCGCTCCTGCAGGCCGTCGCGCTCGCGCTCATGGGGGCCGAGGAGCGGGACGCGCTCGGACTGGACGCGTCCACCTGCGTTCGCAACGGCACGAGAAGCGGGCATGTCCGCGTGCACCTCGCCGGCAGCCCGGAGCCGATCGAGCTGAGGTTCTCGCGCGGGCAGCGGACGTTCGCGGGCGGAGACGACCCGAAGGTGATCCTGCTCGCGTACGGTGCGACGCGGCTGCTCCCGCGCGCGGGCGACCAGGCCCCGCCGCCGGCCTCGGCCCGCGCCCGCGTCCGGAACCTGTTCGACCCGTTCTCGCCGATCGGCAACTCGACCGACTGGCTGCTCTCGCTCGACGACGACACGTTCGGGGCGATCGCGCGGGCGCTCAAGGTCCTGCTCGAGCTCGAGAGCGGCGACAGGCTGATCCGCAACCGGAGGGCCGGCCGCGTCGACGTCGAGGCGTTCGGGCTCCGGGTGCCGCTGGAGCATCTGAGCGACGGCTACCAATCGGTCGTCGCGCTCTCGACGGACCTGATGATCTCGCTCCTCCAGCAGTGGCCCACCGTCGACGCCGCCGAAGGCACCGTCCTGATCGACGAGCTGGGCGCCCACCTGCATCCGAGGTGGCGGATGCGGATCGTGACGAGCCTGCGCCAGGTGTTCCCGCGGGTGCAGTTCATCTGCTCGACGCACGATCCGCTCTGCCTCCGCGGCCTCGGCGACGGCGAGGTCGTCGTCGTGAAACGCGACGAGGTGGGGGCGATCGTCGCCGTGACCGACCTCCCTCCGGTGGCGGGACTCAGGGTCGACCAGCTGCTGACGTCGGAGCACTTCGGCCTCAACAGCACGATCGACCCCGAGCTCGACGCGCTCTTCGCGGAGTACTACCTGCTGAAGGCGAAGCCGCATCCCACCGCGGCCGACCGGCGGCGTACGCAGGAGCTCCACGCCCGGCTCGACGGCTTGGAGGCACTCGGCTCGACGAGACGCGAGCGGATCGTGCTCGAGGCGGCCGACGACTACCTCGCCCAGGCGGGCGCCCTTGCGGACCCGGACGCGCGGCTCGCGCTCAGGCAGTCGACCAAGCGCAGGATCGCGAAGATCTGGGAGCAGGCGAGCGCGGGCAAAGCGGTCCGGTGATCAGGGTCCGCCTGCCGGGGGCGCCGCAGGAGCTCGTCGACAAGGGCGCCGTCGAGCTGGGCAAGGCGCGCGCGCACTTCGGCGATCCGGCGAACGACGGCACGCCGTTCGCGTTCGGCGTCTACAAGCTCCCCGCGGTGAAGAGCGCGCTCAACGAGACGTTCCGCTTCAAGTGCGCCTACTGCGAGAGCTACTTCGGCGCGACGCAGCCGCTCGACGTCGAGCACTTCCGCCCGAAGAGCGGGGTGCTCGTCGGGACGAAGCTCGTGTGGGGCGTCTACTACTGGCTCGCGGCGAGCTGGGGCAACCTCCTGCCCTCGTGCACCGACTGCAACCGGCCGCGAAAGCAGTCGCTGCCCGACGGCAGCGAGCAGACCCAGGGCAAGGCGAACCAGTTCCCGGTCTCCTCTGAGGACGTGCGCGCGGCGAAGGAGGGAGACGAGAAGGTCGAGTCCCGCCTGCTCGTGCACCCGTGCCTCGACCGCCCGGAGACGCACTTCACCTTCGAGCCCGACGGGATCGTGAGCTGGCGCTCGCGCAAGGGCAAGGAGTCGATCCGGGTCTATGCACTCCTGCGTCGCGGGCTCGTTCAGGCGCGCCGCGCGCTGCAGATCGAGGTCCTCACGCACATCTCGATCGCGCGGGGGCTCGCGCAGAAGCTCGAGCAGGACGGCCCCGACGCCGATCTCGAGGCGCTGCTCGCCCTCGAGCTCCAGGCGCTGGCCCGCTTCATCGACCCCGAGCACGAGTACAGCGCCACCGCTCGAGCCCTGATCGAGCCCGTGCTCGAGGAGCTGACGTCGTGAGCGACGATCCGCGCACCTACGACTACTCGCACCCGACCCTGACCTGCGACGTGGTGATGAAGGGGGGCATCACCAGCGGCGTCGTGTACCCGCACGCGATCTGCGAGCTGGCGCGGACGTACCGGTTCGTCAACGTCGGCGGGACGTCGGCCGGCGCGATCGCGGCGGCGGGGGCGGCCGCGGCGGAGCACGGTCGCGACCGGGGAGGCTTCGAGTGGCTTGCCGCGCTGCCCGCTTGGATCGGCGCCGGCGGGAACCTCCTGGGACTGTTCCAGCCTCAGCGGAGCACGCGCCCGTACTTCCGGCTCTTCACCGCCGGGCTCGGGAGCACGGGCGCGGGGAAGTGGCTCCGGCTGGGCTGGTCGGCCGTACGGGGCTTTCCGCTCACGGTGCTCGCGGGGCTCGCCCCGGGGGTCGCACTCGCGGTGCTCGCTGCGTGGACGGGCTCGGGCGCCCTGGCGGTCTGCGCGATCCTGGCGGGCGCGGTGCTCGCGGTGCTAGGCCTCGGCCTCGCCCTCGCGCTCCGCCTCGCCCTCGGGCTGCCGCGGGCGGTGGGTCGGAACGACCTCGGTCTCTGCACGGGGAACTCACCCGAGGGGAGCGATACTCCCGCCCTCACGCCGTGGCTCGCGGGCCTGATCGACGACCTCGCGGGCAAGGACGGCGACGACCCGCTCACCTTCGGCGACCTGCGAGCGAAGGGCATCCGCCTGGAGGTGATGACGACGAACGTGACCCACAGGCGGCCGCAGCGCATGCCGTGGGATCACCACCAGCTGCTCTTCGACCCCACCGAGCTGAGACGGCTGTTCCCCGAGCGCGTCGTCGCCTGGATGGAGGCGCATCCTCCCGCGGCCGGGGACGGCGAGGAAGGCGAGCGGAGACGGAGGACGCTGGACGCGCTGGCGCCGCTCCGGCCGTTCCCGGACCCCGACGACCTCCCCGTCGTCGTGGCCGCGCGCATGAGCCTCAGCTTCCCGCTGCTGATCAGCGCAGTGCCGCTCCACGCGCTCGACCTCACGCGTGCGCGCACGCGCGAGGCGCTCGCGGCGGTCGAGGCCGGTCGCGTGCCCGCCACGCCCCTGGAAGCCGACGTGTGCTGGTTCTCGGACGGCGGCATCACCAGCAACTTCCCCGTCCACTTCTTCGACACGCCGCTCCCGACCCGACCGACCTTCGCGATCGACCTCGACGGCTTCCACCCCGACTTCGCGCGCAGCGACGACCAGGCCGAGAACGTCTACCTGCCGTCGACCAACGTCGGCGGCCTGCTCGACACGTGGCACCGCCTCGATCCCAAGCCGGGGCTGGGCAGCCTCACCGGCTTCCTCGGCGGGATCGTCCGCACCATGCAGAACCACGTCGACGCGGCGCTGACGCACCAGCCCGGCTATCGCGACCGGATCGTCCACGTCCACACCGCACCGGACGAGGGGGGCATGAACCTCACGATGCCGGCCGCCGTGATCGAGGCGCTCACGTCCCGCGGCCGCGCGGCGGGCCGCGCGCTGGTCGAGCGGTTCGCCGAGACGCCCGGCACCGCGCCCGGCCTCTCGTGGGACAACCACCGCTGGGTGCGCTATCGCAGCGCGGTCGCCGCGCTCGCGACGCAGCTCGAGCAATTCGCGCACGCCTGGCAGTCGCATGTGGACGGCGAGCGCTCGTACCCGGAGCTCGTCGACCGGCCCGACGACGTCGGCCCCGCCGGGTACCGCCTCGCGTCGGAGGAGCAGCGTGCGCTCGTGCGGTCGCTGGCCGCTTTGCTCGCCGAGGCGGGCGCGCTCGCGGGGGGCGGGCCGGGCGACGCCGCGCGCGGCGCCCCACGTCCGGAGCCGGTCGCCCGGATCGTTCCACCGGACTGAGCTCCGGCGCTAGCGCTCGACGCAGGCGGTGCTCAGCCCGCGCGACGCGACGTTCCCGAGTGCCCCGCGCACTGCTGCATTCGGCACGGCGAACCCGTCGTCCGAGCTCTCGCGCCGCGCGAACGCGGTCGCGACGACGTTGCCCAGGCGATCGACGATCGGCCCACCGGAGTTCCCGCTCCGCACCCCGCCGCGGAAGCCGACCACCGAGCGTCCGAGCTTCAGGCGCCCGTACGCATCGCGCGCGGCGACGCGCGACGTGCGTCCGAGGCGGACGGGCGTCACGACGTACGGCCCGTCGAGGGGGTAGCCGAGCAGCGCCGCCGGGTCGCCCCGCTCGGGATCGGCGAGCGACAGCGGCCTGCCCTCGAGGCCGGGGACCTTCAGGATCGCGACGTCGTTCGAGGCGTCGAACGCGACCACCACGCCGGGGGTGCCGCGACCGTCGCCGCGGTCGACGACCGGCGACCGGATGCCCGCGACGACGTGCGCGTTCGTCACGACGAACCCGCGTCGCACGATCCATCCCGAGCCCTCGATCCCGAGGCCGCACGCGAACCCCCGCACGCGGACGACCGAGCTCCGCGCCGACCTGACCTCGGCGTCGCGGGCGATCGCGGGATCGGGCTCCGAGACGCCCGAGGCTGGGCCGACGATCGCGGAGAAGGTGTCGATCTTGTCGAGCGCGTCCATCACGCGCTCCGGCGGGAGCGCCTCGGTGAGCCCCGAGAGGATCGACGACTCCTGCGCGAGCCGCCGCAGGTTGCTCTGACCGGGCATGTAGAGGAGAGCGGCGCCGACGACCCAGCAGAGCGCGATCCCCGTGACGGCGCCGAGCAGCACCCCGCCGGCCGAGTCGATGATCCGCAGCGGCGGCACCGGGAGCAGCGAGCGCCGAGCGGTGTGGCCCACGAACAGCCCGACGTACTGCCCGAGAATCCCGCCGACGGCCGCGCCGGCGAGGGCGACGAGCGGCGTCCATCCGCCGAGCCCGCCCAGGAACCCGGGTGCGAGCCGCGACCCGGCGATGGCGCCCGCGACGAGCCCTCCGAGGGACAGGACGCCGGTCATCAGACCGCGGCGCACGCCCGCGACCCCGGTGAGGACGATGACCGCGAGCGCGATCCAGTCGACGAGATTCATCTTGCAAAGCATGCACATCGCGGAGCCCGTGTCCTCGCCCGATCGCGGCACGGCTACAATCACGCGGCCCTGGGGGCGTAGTTCAGTTGGTTAGAACGCCGGCCTGTCACGCCGGAGGTCGCGGGTTCGAGTCCCGTCGCTCCCGTCCCGGAAACCCGCTCCTGGAGCGGGATCCTCGTTCCCGAGGTCGTCAGCGGGTTCCCGGAAAGCGCGGCTTGGCAAGTAGAGCGTGACGCGAGAAGCGTCGACCGAGCACGACGAACTCCAGCGGCGCTGGGCCAAGCTGCTCGACGACCCAACTGCTCCATGAACACCGGTGCCTCTACCGCAACGCAATTCGTCCGCGGCAGCGAGGTTCTCGGTGCCGGAGACCGCGTCGAACAGACGCTTGACGAGAGTCGTGTTGTCGTCCGACATCTTCTCGTCCTTGCTCACAGTCACGGTCGCAGTTCTTCATGGCGCTCCTCATTTCGATGCTGCTCGCGCCGCCACGACCACGTGGCGTGACCAAGTAGGACGAGTCCGGTGACCAGGGCCCCGAGGCCGAATCCGGCGACGACCCCTGTGAGGTCTACCCATGCTGGGAAGCCGACTTCTGGGTCCGAGATCGACGCGCCGATGACCCCTGTGGCGCTGCCGAGGCAACCTCCGACGAGGAGCGCCCGGATCACGTCGTCCGCACTAGACGTCTCTCGCGCTGCCGACGCACTCCGCGCAGCGCGAGCGCCGTCGCGAGGCTGAGCACGACGAGCGCGAGCAGCGGGTGCAAGCCGCCGACCCATTGGTGTGCACCTGCGAGAAATGCCTGAACGAAGCCGACGATCGCGACCAGGAACGAGAGCAGCAGATCGATCCGAGGTAGCCAGGCGATGAGCGCGGTGAGAAGGACAAACAGCTCGGGGCCCTGTAGGGCAAAGCCGACGGTTCGGTGTGCGTCGAGTGCTCCTGGGCCGGCGCCGAAAATGTAGGAGCCGATCAGGTAGACCTGCAGGAAGACGCCCACGACGATCGCGGCCGCGAACGTGAGGTGGAGCCAGTCGGCGGCGCCTCGGACGAACGTGTGGACTCGGTTCGAGTGTCGCTGGTGTCGCGGCGCGAGGTCGATCGGTGGCGCCGCGCCGTGCTGTTCGGCCGGAGCGACGCTCGGCGAGGAGGTGTCGCTCATGTGCCCTGCTCCTGGGGCCGAAGCGGCAGCTCGGTCAACGAGGACGGGGCCGGCTCCGTATAGAGGGCGACGCTCAGCGCGAGCAGGCAGAGGCCGTAGACGGCGACGGCCGTTGGCAAGGCCTTTGTCAGGTTCAAACCGAGCAGCGCGGTCGTGCAGATGCCGACGCTGAGTGGCGCATAGCGGCGCCATCCACGCCAGAGACGAGCCCGCACTGTGGCGATACCGGAGGAGAGGAACCCGAGCGCCGAGAGCACGATCGCGATGGCGAAGATCGCGCCCACGATCTCCGCGCCTGTGTCGTCGACTTGCTTGTCGCGGACGGCGATCGACGCGAGCTCGCCGACGAAGAGGAGGGCGGTGCCCGCCAGCGCCAGAGAGACGCCGAAGCGTGCGCTGCGGCTCTGGCCGGCGAGGCCGCTGCGCGCGAACCCGAGGACGCCGACGAAGACGAGCACGTGCAAGGACGCCCACAGGATCGAGACGGGGACGAGCGAGGTACTCGACCACGGGTAGCTCCACTTCTCGTCCGAGACCGTCGTCGAAGGCTGAATGACGGCTTGAACCAGCAGCCCGCCGATAGCGGTCGCCGTGGCTCCGACACAGCCGGCGATGGCCGCTCGTCGGAGAGAATCGATGTTCGTGTTCGCCATGTCGTCTCCGCTCCCGAGGTAGTCGTGGCGCTCCTCTTGCCACGAACCTACGAACGAGCCGCGGGGGCGTCATCGGCAGCAGCGCTCGGCTTGCCTCAGCGCTAGTACGTATTCGCGCGGCAGTACCACCGCTCTGGCGAGGCCGAGACCTCTGCGCGACAATCCATGTGATGGACGAGCTTGCGTCGCCGGCTCCGGCTAGGCCCGCCAATCGCCCAGGGCGCACGGCTCCTTCGGGAGCCGGCCCGGCCTCAGGAGGCAGCTACGCGACCGCGCGCCGAATCGCCGCGCTCGTGTGGGGCCTGTGCGTCGTGCTCGCAGTCGCGACGCTCGTCTTGCTGGTGATCGGGCCGGGTCGCGGGCTGCCGAGCGACATCTTCTCCGGGGTGGGCGGCGCCTCGTTCCTGATCCTCGCGCTCACGTTCGCGTCCGTGGGGGCGCTCGTCGCGCGCCGCGTGCCGGAGAACGGGATTGGCTGGATCTTCCTGTTCACCGGTCTTGCCAACAGCATCCAGCTCCTCAGCTGGCAGTACGCCGACGTCGGCCTTCACGCAAGCCACCGCCTCCCAGGCGCACACGGGGCGGCGGTGCTCAACACCATGACGGGAGAGGCGACCGCGGGACTCCTCGGCCTCTCGCTACTTCTGTTCCCCGACGGGCGGCTTCCCTCCCGGCGCTGGCGACCGGCGCTCGGGAGCCTCTTCGTCGGGATGGCGCTGCTCGTGCTTGCAGGGACGCTGCGACCCGGGCCGTACGCCGAGCCGTTCGCGCAGGTGTCGAACCCGTTCGGGCTCGCGGGTGCGCGTGGAGCGATGGACGCGGTCGACCTCGCCGGCTGGCTGTTCGTCGTGGCTGGGATCGGGCTCGGCGCGGGGGCGATGGTCGCCCGCCTGCGACGCGCGCGCGGCCTCGAGCGTCAGCAGCTCAGGCTCGTGCTCGAGGTCGGCGCGGTCGCGACGACCGTCGCCGCGCTGGTCATGGCGACGTGGCTGGTCTGGCCGGAGGGGCATCTGCAGGCGCGGATTGCCCTGCTCGGCGTCTGCTTCGCCAGCGTACCGCTCGTCGCCGGAGTTGCGATTCTCCGCTACCGCCTGTACGAGATCGACGTCGCCCTCAACCGCACACTCGTCTACGCCGCGGTCACGCTGATTCTGGCCCTGGCGTTCGCGGTGACGGTCGTGCTGCTCGGGACCGCGCTCGGGCGGGGGTCCGGGTGGGCAACTGCAGCGGCCACGCTCGTCGTGGCGGTCGCCTTCCGGCCGCTGCGTGCGCGGGTGCAGGACGGGGTCGATCGCCGCTTCGACCGTGCACGCTACGACGCGTTGCGGCGGATGACCGACTTCCTCGAGAGCCTGCGCGCCGGGCAGACCGTGCCGGAGGAGGTGGAGGAAGTCCTTCGGGAGGTGCTGTCGGACACGCACCTGGAGCTTCTCTTCTTCCTACCGGAGAGTGAGCTCTACGTCGACGCGCGTGGGATGCCCGTCTCCGACCTTGCAGACGATGGGCGGGAGCGTGTCCCGATCGAGCGTGGCGGCCAGCCGCTCGGGATGGTGCTCCACGATCCCGCGAGCGAGGAAGATCCCACCCTGCTGCGAAGGGTCGTCGAAGCCGGCGGCCTCGCGGTCGAGATCGCGCGGCTGCGGGTCGAGCTGCGCCGCCAACTCGGCGAGGTGGATGCTTCGCGGGCTCGGATCGTCACCGCCGCGAACGAGGAGCGGCGGCGGATCGAGCGTGACCTCCACGATGGCGCCCAGCAGCGGCTCGTCTCGATCGGGCTGGCGCTGCACCACGCACAACACGAGCTCGGCACATCCTCTCCCCAGCGCGCCAGCCACACGCTCGATGGCGCGCTCGCCGAGGTCGCGGCCGCGATCGACGAGCTGCGCGAGCTCGCGCACGGCCTTCCTCCCGCCCAGCTCGACGCCGGACTGGGGCCGGCGCTCCGCGAGCTCGCACACCGCACGCCGCTGCCGGTCGAGGTGGAGGTGACAGGCGAGCGCTTCAACCGCGGCCTCGAGGCCGCTGCCTACTTCATCGCCTGCGAGGGCCTCACCAACGCCGTCAAGCACGCCAACGCGACCAGGATCGAGCTCAGCACGGGACGGGAGAACGGACGGCTCGTCGTCTCGATTGCAGACGACGGCATCGGCGGCGCCACACGAATTCCCGGCTCCGGCCTGAGCGGCCTCTCCGACCGCGTAGCCGCTCACGGCGGCACGCTTCGCATCGAGAGCGACCAGGGCGCGGGCACGACGCTGACCGCGGAGTTGCCGTGCGGGTCATGATCGCCGAGGATCAGGTACTGCTCCGCGAGGGACTCGCGCGACTCTTCGAGGACGCCGGACACGCGGTCGTCGCTTCCCTGGGGGACACAGACGGGCTGCAGCTCGCGGTCGCCGAGCACCATCCCGATCTCGTCGTCCTGGACATCCGGATGCCACCAACCTTCACGGATGAGGGCGCGCATGCAGCCATGGCGCTCAAGCAGGTCCATCCAGAGCTGGGTGTGCTCATGCTCTCCCAGCACATCGAGACGACGCACGCCGTCGAGCTGGTCACGCTCGGCGGCTTCGGCTACCTGCTCAAGGACCGCGTACTCGACGTCGGCGAGTTCCTCGCCGCTGCAGAACGTGTCGCCAACGGAGGTTCAGCGCTCGATCCTCACCTCGTCGGAAGACTTGTCGGAGCGGGCGGCGGAAACGACCCACTCGCCGAGCTCACCGAGCGCGAACGCGAGGTGCTCGAACTGGTGGCAGAGGGACTGACCAACGCAGGCATCGCCAGGCGGCTCCACCTGAGCGAGCGCACGATCGAGGCGCACGTGCGCCATGTGCTCATGAAACTCGGCATTCCCGAGAGCGAAGATGATCACCGCCGAGTCCTCGCTGTGCTGACCCACCTGCGTGCCGCCCCTCTCCCATGACTGCCCAGGATCCTCATCTGCTCACGAGGCCGCTCCACTGGCAAGTCTTTGGCAAGTACTCACCCGAACCAACGGGCATTCCGAAGCTCGAAACGGTCTTATTCGGATAGCTAAGCGCGTTCTCGAGCCACTGGTTCTTGCCGTTGGTTCCCGTCGCAGTCCTGTCACGCCGGAGGTCGCGGGTTCGAGTCCCGTCGCTCCCGTCTTCGAAGTCCCTGGAAACGCAGTGGTTTTGTGCGTGGGGTGAGCGTCTTCGCTCGGCGGTCGTGGCCCAGTAGTGCCCCGAACGCCTGAGGTGAGTACCTCCGCTCCTCGTACGAACGGGGTTTTCACGGATGCGGGAACGAGGCTCCGCGTGATGCTCGGTGGGAAAGGAGGCGCGTATGACGACCCTCACCGAGACGCAGTGGGAGTACGTCGTCGTTCCGCTCCAAGAGGCGAAGGGACTCAAGAAGTCCGACGATCCCTGGGACCCCGAGCGCCTCAACGAGCTCGGCAGGGAGGGCTGGGAGGCGGTGGGAATCTCGCTGAAGTACGGCGATCTCATGGCGTGGCCCGTCGTCCTGATGAAGCGCCCGCTCGGCTGAGCGCAAGCGGAATCGACTCGCGAGAGCAGCCCGGATGACGAGGCTGCTCTCGTCATCTGCGGCCGGTCTACCCCGCCGCCGCCCGAACGACTGCCGCTCCGCCTCGGATGCGTCGCGTTTCGTACCGAGGCGGAACACCATGCTGCGGGAGCGCGCCCCTCACCCGCCGAGCCGGACGGGCGTCGCGTCCAGGTCGATCCCGAAGGCGGATCCGCTCTATCGTCGGCTCCTGCGATTGCCTCGCGAGCTGCCCCGAACCCCGGACGTCCGCGACGACGGCCTCGTGCCGCCGCCGCGGCGCAGTCCCCCGGGGCCGCGCGCCGGCCCCGCCACGGTGGAGCCGCACGGTGCGTGACCTCCGGGCCGCCTACCGGCTCCAGCTGACCCCGAGCTTCGGCTTCGCGCAGGCGCGGGCGCTCGTGCCGTACCTGCGCCGCCTCGGAGTCTCCCACCTGTACCTGTCGCCCGTGCTCCGGGCTCGGACCGGCTCGGAGCACGGATACGACGTCACCGACCCGCGCCGCATCTCGAGCGACCTCGGTGGGGAGGACGAGTTCAGGCGCCTCGCGTCCGCCGGGCTGGGGGTGATCCTCGACATCGTCCCGAACCACATGCTCGCGAGCGACGAGAACCCGTTCTGGCGCGACGAGGGCCTCCGCGTCCGATTCTTCGACGTCGACCCGCACACCGGCTTCCACCGGCGGTTCTTCGACATCGACGACCTCTGGGGCGTGCGGCAGGAGGAGCGCGCGGTGTTCGACGCGACGCACGCGAAGGTGCTCGAGCTGGCACGCGACGGGCTGATCGACGGTGTCCGTGTCGACCATCCCGACGGCTTCGCCGATCCGGCCGGCTACTTCGGCTGGCTGGCGGAAGCCGGCGTCGGGCACGTGTGGGCGGAGAAGATCCTCGAGCCGGGCGAGGAGCTCCGCGACTGGCCCGTCGAGGGGACGACGGGATACGAGTTCCTGAACGACGTGATGGCCGTCTGCGTCGAGCCGTCCGCCGACGAGCCGCTGACCGCCGCCTACGAGGAGATCACCGGCGACGGGCGGGCGTTCGGGGAGATCGCGGCGGTCTCGAAGCGCGAAGCCGTCGCGAGCATGTTCGGCCCGGAGCTCCGCCGGCTCCGGCAGGCCGTGGACGAGCCGGATCTCGCCGCCGCGCTCGCGGCGTTCCACGTGTACAGGACGTACGTCCGGCCGACGGACGGCGCCGTCTCGGACGCGGACCGGGAAGAGGTCGAGCGCGCCGGACTGACCGGACGTCTGCGGGACATCCTCCTGCTCCGCGAGCGCGGACACGACGACTTCGTCGTCCGCTTCCAGCAGACGACCGGCCCCGTGATGGCGAAGGGCGTCGAGGACACCGCGTTCTACCGGTACTTCCGGCTTGCCGCGCTGAACGAGGTCGGCGGAGACCCGGCTCGGTTCGGGATCGGGATCGACGCGTTCCACGCTGCCAACGCGCGTCGCGGCGAGCGCTTCCCGCTCCACCTCCTGACCACGTACACCCACGACACGAAGCGGTCGCCGGACGTCCGGGCCCGCATCGTGGCGCTCACCTGGCTGGCCGACCGCTGGCTGGAGCGCCTCGAGACGTGGCGCACGCAGCTCGGCGGGCTCGAGGATCCGCGGGAGGAGCTGCTCGTGCTGCAGACGCTCGCCGGGGCGGCGCCGATCGATCGCGGGCGCCTGGACGGATACCTCACGAAGGCCCTGCGCGAAGGCAAGGTCACGTCGAGCTGGCTCGCACCCGACGAGGCACACGAGGCGGACGTGCACGCCTACGCCGCCCGCGCCGCCGCGCTCGTGGAGCGCGACCCTTTCCTCGCAGAGGTCCGCTCGGTCGGGCGCCACATCGCGGCCGCCCAGCTGCTGGTGAAGCTCACGGCACCGGGCGTGCCGGACCTCTACCAGGGCGACGAGCTCGAAGACCTCTCGCTGGTGGATCCCGACAACCGGCGGCCCGTCGACTGGGTCGCCCGCCGACGGCACCTCGACGCGCTCGTCACCGGCGCGCGCCCGACCGACGAGACGCTGAAGCTCTTCCTCGTCTGGAAGACCCTGAGCCTGCGGGCGGAGCTGCCCGACGTCTTCGCCGGCGCGTACGCGCCCTGCGACCTCGGCCCGGGCGTCTGCGCGTTTACCCGCGGAGGGAAGCTCCTGGTCGCCGCTGCGGTGCGACCCGGGGCCCGCGTCGACGTCCCCGAGCGCTGGCGACCGGTGATCCGCCGGCCGGGGCTCGTTCTCGCGGTGCGCTGACCGTGGGCCCGTGCCGGTTGCGGCCGAACGGCGCGTCGGCAGTCGGCGCGACGGCTCGGTGCGCGATCCCCGCAGCCACCGGCAGTGCGTGGGCGTCTACGGCCGTGCGTTCGCCTCGCGCAGCGCCCTCGGCCAGATCCCCTGCTTGCCGGGCGAGAGAATCCCGCTCGGGTCGACGGCGTCCTTGATCGTCTCCGCGAACCGGCGGTACGCGTGGTCGCCGAACGAGTACTGCTCCTGGGCGAGGTCCATGAAGTCGAGATGGGCGCGGTACTCGCCGTACCCGTGTTTCGCGGCCTCCTCGACGAGCAGCCGGCTCGTGTCGTACGCGCGCCGCGCCTCAGCCTCGTTCTTCGTGTCGAAGATGACGAGCGTCACGTGGATGAAGCTCCGCGCGTTCGTGGGGATGAGGACGGCTGCGTAGTCGAGGCGCGCCTCCCGCTCGACGAGCCCGCGGATCAGGTCGCGGAGCGCGACCGCATCCGGCCCGGTGAGCCGCGCGACGGGCGAGAAGCCGATGTGCCCGCCCTCCTCGCCCCCGTACCACCCGGTCATCTGGTTGAGCTCGAGGTTCGGGACGCCGGCCTGGACCCGCTCGTGCGGGTTCTCGAGCCCGGCGACGTCCTCCGGCGCGTGCTTCTGGCCCCACACCTCGGCGCCCGGGATCCGCTCGAACGCCTCCTTCACCTTGCGGAAGCGGTGGTCGACCACCGCCTCGTCGCCGTAGAGGGCGAAGCGCATCATCCAGCGCCCGACCTCCAGCTCGCGGGCCATCCGGTCGATCACGTCGTCGGGGATCGGGTCGTCGCCCTCGTACCAGAGCGAGCGCGACGACATCACCGACGCGAACGCGATCGTGTTCCAGAGCTGCGGCACGTTCTCGATCGTGCGCTCGAGCATGAGCACCCGCAGGGTCTCGATCACCGCCGCGAGGTCGTCCTCGTTCCAGACCCGCAGCCAGAGCGGCATGTAGCACTCCGGGTACGGCATGAGCCAGAGGCCCATCTTCGTGACGATCCCGAAGTTCGACTGCATGAAGAGCGGATCGAGCCCCGGGCCGAGGCTGCGCTTGTAGACGTGCCAGGCCTGGTTGCCCGGCATCGCGCCCATGCCGGTGCGCAGGACCTCGCCGTTCGCGAGCACGACCTCCATGCCGCAGGCGGCGGCCATGTCCGCACCGGTCGGGAGGTACGTCGCCCCGTTCTCGAGCGTGTTGCCGACGACGCTGCCCCAACCCAGGTCGGGGACGGCGACCATGAGCCTGTGCCCGCCGGCCTGGAGCGCCTCGTACAGGTCGAACCAGCGGACGCCCGGCTCGACGACCGCGTACGCGCTGTCCTCGTTGATCTCGAGCACCCGGTTCATCCGCCGCAGGCTGACGATCACCGATCCCTTCAGACGCGGCGCCGGCCCGCCGTAGCCGTTGTTCATCCCGGTCCCGTGCGTCCAGAGCGGAACACTGTGCTCGTTCGCGATCCGCACGATCTGCTGGATTTGCTCCACCGTCTCCGGCATGAGCACCGCCGACGCGCTGTAGTCGTCCCAGCTCGCGTACGCGAAGGGGTCGCGAAACTCGCGCAGCTCGCTCTCGCCCGTGATCACGGCGCCGGAGCCGAGCGCGGATCCGAACGCGTCGAGTGCGCGCGCGACGGTCTCCTCCGACAGGTGAGGCGTCGACATGCTCGTCATCGGGCACCTCCGGGTTCGGCGTCCTCGGCGCGACCTGTGCAGCCCGCCGATCCTGCAACGACGCTGGTGCGCGCGGGCGGTCGGCGCCCACGGGGAGATCATATGACGGCGACCGCCCGCGGCGCGTGCGGCGCGCTTGCCATCGCCCGCACGATGCCATTCGCGTCGCGTGGCTCGACGGCTCCCATCCACCTGTCGGAGTCGGTCGGGGGTCGCCGTCGCGCTCGGGCTCCGGCTTCTACTCAGCCGAGCGCCGCGGTCGTGGCGGGCGTCGCGGCGACGGCGGCCAACATCCGGCGCGTCACGTGCTCGAGCCTCGCGGCGGACCCCGGCGTGAGCCGGTCGCAGACGACGTCCCAGTGGAGCGACACCCAGTCGCCACGGCGAAGGCCGGAGACGAGGGCACGGCCGTCGTCGCGCCACCGGACGTCGCGCGGCGCCCATGCTCCGAGCGCCAGCGTCCGCCCGTCCCAGACGAGCCCGCGGGCGAGCACGCGCGCAGCGTCGCCGTTCGTCGACTCGACGAGCGCGGCTGTCGTCCGGCACTGGTCGAGGACGTGGAGCGGCTGCTCGACGATCCCGGTCCGCAGGAGTCCGAGCCAGGGGTACACGGCGAGGACGTGGAACGAGTGGTGCGGGACCGCTCCGGCCGCCACCGTGTCGAGCACCCGTCGCCAGGTCCGCCCGATGCGGCCGCGGAACCGGTCCTCGACGTGTCGAGCGAGATCGTCGGCCCGTACCCGGTCGAGCAGCTCGTTCCCGACCCAGTAGGCCTCGACGACCCGGGGGTCGAGCGGGTCGTCGATCCTGTTCGCGGCTGCGATCAGCGAGAGGTACGGCCACGCGCCCTCGAACGTCCGAGCGAGCTCGGCAAGCCCGCCGTCCGACGCGCCCGCCGCGCCGTACTCGAGGAGCGCCCCACTCTCGTCCGCGCCGCAGTAGCCGAGCGCGTTCGGCGGGTACGCGTAGCGGGCGAAGAGGAGCGGCCCCGCGGTCATGTCCCCGCCAGCGGCGACCGGCGTCCCCGGAGCGCTGCCGTCGCTGCGACCACGGCGCCGAGGGAGATCACGACGAGCCCGAGCCCGTCGACCGGCACGCCGTCGGCGGCGCCCGAGAGCACGGCCGTGATCACCGCGCCGAATACGAGCACGGCGGTGACGTCGATCGCCGGCGCGCGGGCGAGCGCCGCGTACCACGTCGCGACGTAGGCGGCGAGCACCGCGCCCGTGAGGAGCGCCCAGCCCCACTGGCCCGCGCCGAGGCCGAGCAGCGCCGAGCCGCGGCCCGACACGCCGAGCCAGGCGAGGAGGACGACCGTCCCGAGCACCATCCGCCCGGCGGCGAGCGTCCGCGGCTCGAGCCCCGCGACGAGCCGCTTGACGACGATCACCTCGACGGCCCAGAGGATCGTCGCCGTGAGGATCATGACTTCGCCCGTGCCGAACGTCACGACGCCGACCCTCGGCACGAGCAGGACCTGGCCGGCCATCAGCAGGCCGATCGCGACCAGATGGAGCGGTCCCAGGCGCTCCCTCAGCAGCACGACCGCGAGCACGGCGACCCACACGACGAGGGTCTTGTGGACGAACGCGGCCTGCGTCGCGCTCGCACGCGAGAGGCCCTCGAAGAAGAGAACGAAGGGGATGCTGCCGCCGATACAGGCAACCGCGACCAGCCCGACCCGCTCGCGCCCCGTCTTCGGCCAGGACGTGCGACCCGCCGGCCGGCGCGGGCGGGCGAGCAGCGGCACCGCGAGCAGCAGCAGGAGCGCGCCCGCGACGGCGTTCTTCGCAGTCGTGTAGACGGTGGGGTCGTCGAAGCGGGTACGCGATCGGGTCCGCCGGTCTCGCGCTGCTGCACGTGCTCTCGCAGACCATGGTGAGGGAGACGGGCGCCCCTCACGCCAAGGTCTACTCGGTGCTGCTGCCGCACGTGCTGCGCTTCATGGCTGGCCGCGCACCGGTGGCGATGGGGCGGCTGGCCAAGGCCCTCGGCGCCGAGTCGGAGGACCCGGAACAGGCCGCGCCTCTGGCCGGCGAGCTGGCCGCGCTCTCGGGCGTCAGCCGCCTCCAGGAGATCGACGTCAAGCAGCAGTCGTTCGACGAGATCGTCAGTGTCGCGCTCGGGCGCCGCGAGCTGCGCAACACGCCCGAACCGCCTGGAAAACGAGAGCTCCGCGAACTGCTGGAACGCGCCTACTGAGCGTGTTCTTAGGTCTATACCCCGGAAATCCGGGTACCCCTCGGGTTGTACCCAATGGAGGACAGGGAGGTTCGATGCTCTGGTTGATCGTAGGGATCGTGCTGCTCGTAATCGCAATCGCGGGCGGAGCGATCATTCACCCGATTCTGTTCGTGCTTGCAATCCTGGCGCTGGTCGCGTTCCTGACGCACTTCAGGCGCCCCGCTTCGTACTGACCTAATCGGGCTCAGTCGGGCCAGCGCCCATGCTCATCGAAATAGCGCCGTGCTGCTTCTTCACCCTCTCTGTCCCGGTCGCCTTCGACCCCCATCCGGAACAAGAGGTTGAGGAGCAGCACGGCGAGGCCCGCGCCCGTGAATAGGGCCCAGCCTTCCCAGCCCGCGCCGCGCGGGCCGCTATCGGCCACCAGCACCACCTGGCCGGCAAGCATCAGCGCGCCGGCCACTCCGTAGCGCACGGTGAACATGAGCACCTGCTTGAGCACGGCGACCACGTTATTGCCCGTCTCGTAGGCCGTCCAACCTCTGTACGCTGGCCCGCATGGACGGCCTGATGCAGGACTACCCACTGCTGGTCCGCCACGTCGCCGAGCGGGCGGAGACCGTGTTCCCGGACAGGGAGATCGTCAGCCGGACTAAGGACGGCGTCGAGCGAACGACGTACGGGGAGGTGGTGGAGCGAGCCCGGCGGCTTGCCAGCTCGCTCGAGCGCTTGGGGGTGAAGCGGGGCGAGCGCGTGGCCACGTTCGGGTGGAACTCGATGCGCCACCTCGAGCTCTATCTCGCTGTGCCGAGCATGGGCGCGGTGCTGCACACGCTCAACATCCGCCTGTTCGAGGAGGACCTGCACTACATCGTCGGCCACGCCGAGGACAGGGTGATCTTCGTCGACGCCTCCCTTGCCGGGGTTATGCCGCGGTTCGAAAGCGTCGAGCACGAAGTGCTGATGCCGGACGCCGACGGCGAGCGCGAGGGAGCGCTCGACTACGAGCAGCTCGTCGCCGACGGCGATCCCGGCTTCCAGTTCCCCGATCTCGACGAGAACGCGGCCGCCGCCATGTGCTACACGAGCGGCACCACCGGGCGGCCGAAGGGCGTGGTGTACTCGCACCGCTCCACCGTGCTGCACTCGATGGGCGCCGGGCACGCGGACGCGATGGGCATCCGCCAGCGCGATCGCGTCATGCCCGTCGTGCCGATGTTCCACGCCAACGCGTGGGGCATTCCGTACACCGCCAGCATGTCCGGCGCCTCGCTCATCTTCCCGGGGCCCCGCATGACCCCCGTGGACATCGCCGAGCTGATCGCGGCCGAGAAGGTGACGATGGCCGCTGGCGTTCCCACCATCTGGCAAGGCGTGCTCCAGCTTGACGAGCAGCCGGACCTGTCCAGCGTGCGCGAGATCATGTGCGGTGGCTCGGCAGTGCCGGAGGCCCTGATCCGCGCGTACGACGAGCGTTTTGGCGTGCCGGTGCTCCAGGGCTGGGGCATGACCGAGACAAGCCCGCTGGCATCAACCTCGCGCGTGCCCGGGGAGGAGGAGCTCTCCGAGGACGAGCAGTACAGGGTGCGTGCAGTGCAGGGCCGCACACTGCCTTTGGTCGACTACCGCATCGACGAGGAGGCCGGCGGCGAGCTCCAGGTCCGCGGCCCGTGGGTGGCACGGGCCTACTACAACGACGACACCTCGTCGGAGAAGTTCACCGAGGACGGCTGGCTCCGCACCGGGGACGTCGCCGAGCTGGTGCACGGCTCCTACATCAAGCTCGTGGACCGCACCAAGGACCTCGTCAAGTCCGGCGGCGAGTGGATCTCGTCGGTGGAGCTCGAGAACGAGATCATGGCCCACCCGGACGTGCTCGAGGCGGCGGTGATCGCGGTGCCGGACGAGCGCTGGAGCGAGCGCCCCTGCGCGTGCGTGGTCAAGCGCGAGGGCTGCTCGCTCGACGCCGACGGCGTGCTCGAGCACCTGAAGCCCCGCGTGGCCAAGTGGTGGCTCCCCGACCGCGTCGAGTTCATCGACGAGGTGCCCAAGACCTCCGTGGGCAAGTTCGACAAGAAAGTCCTGCGCGCCCGCTTCGCGGGCGAGGAGCACGCGCCCACCGAGGCCCAAGAGGCCCAGGCCTAGCCAGCGGACAACCGTCCGTGATAACGTACACGCCATGGCGGCGACGAGTAACGTGCCTTCGGTGGGCCCACGGATCAGGCTTCTGCGGGAGGGGCTGAACCTCTCCCTGCGCGACCTGGCCGAGCGCAGCGGCGTCTCGGCCCAGATGCTCAGCCAAGTCGAGCGCGGCGAGACGAGCCCTACCATCGCCGTGGCCGAGCGCATAGCCGCCGGCCTCGACCTCACGCTCTCCCAGCTTCTGAGACTCGACGAGGGGGACGGCGTCAACGTCGTCCGCGTGGCTGAGCGGCGCGACGGCGGCGTCGCCGCCTACGGCCACCGCTTCGAGGTTCTGACTCCCGCCCTGCCCGGACAGCGGCTCGAGCTCTCCGAGCACTTCCTCGCCCCAGGCGGCGCCACCGGCCAGCGCGGCGACCCGCCGATTCACGAGGCCGGCAGCCGCGAGACCGCCGTGGTCACCGAGGGCAAGCTGCGCCTCTACTGCGACGGCGCCCCGTACGACCTTGAGGAGGGCGACTGCGTGACCTTCGACGCCGACCTCCCGCACCACTTCGAGAACCCGGGCGACACGGACGCCCGTTTCTACGCAGTCGTTTCAGCCGGACTCAGACGCAGCTAGGAGCCAACAACGATGCCCAAGACCCTGTTCGACAAGATCTGGGAAGCCCACGAGGTAGCGCCAGGTCTGCTCTACATCGACCTGCATCTCGTGCACGAGGTCACCTCGCCGCAGGCGTTCGACGGCCTCCGGCTCACCGGCCGCAAGGTGCGGCGCCCGGATCGAACGCTCGCCACCGCCGATCACAACGTGCCCACCGACGGGTCCACCGTCGCCGCCCAGATCGCTGACGAGCTGAGTCGCGTCCAGGTGGAGACGCTCGAGCGCAACTGCGAGGAGTTCGGCGTGCCGATCTACTCGATCGGGTCGGCCCGCCAGGGCATCGTGCACGTGATCGGGCCGGAGCTGGGCGTAAGCCAGCCCGGCATGACCATCGTCTGCGGCGACTCCCACACCGCCACCCACGGCGCCTTCGGCGCACTCGCCTTCGGCATCGGCACGAGCGAGGTCGAGCACGTGCTCGCCACCCAGACGCTGCGCCAGCCCAAGCCCAGGTCGATGCTCGTCCGCTACGAGGGCGAGCTCGGCTTTGGCGTCACGCCCAAGGACCTGATCCTCGGCACGATCGGCCAGATGGGCACGGCCGGCGGCCAGGGCTACGTGATCGAGTACGCCGGTGGGCCGATCGAGTCGATCTCGATGGAGGGCCGCATGACTATCTGCAACATGACGATCGAGGGCGGCGGCCGCGCGGGCATGGTCGCGCCCGACGACACGACGTTCGAGTGGGTGCTCGGCCGCCCAGCCGCACCCACCCAGGTTCCGGACTCGTGGCGCGACCTCCACACCGACGACGGCGCCGAGTTCGACAAGGTCGTCGAGGTGGACGCGTCCGCGCTCGCCCCGCAGGTCACGTGGGGCACGACGCCCGGGATGGTCGTGTCGGTGACGGGCGCGGTGCCCGAGCCCCAGACCGAGACCGACGAGCGCGCGCTGCGCTACATGGACCTCGCGCCCGGAATCGGCATGGAGGAGATTCGCCTCGACCGCGTGTTCATCGGCTCGTGCACGAACTCGCGCATCGGGGACCTGCGCGCGGCAGCAGCGGTGGTGAAGGGCCGTCAGGTGCACCCAGACGTGGACGCGATGGTCGTGCCCGGCTCGCAGCAGGTGAAGGCACAGGCCGAGGCCGAGGGCCTCGACGAGGTGTTCCGCGCGGCCGGCTTCGACTGGCGCAGCGCCGGCTGCTCGATGTGCCTTGGCATGAACCCGGACATCCTCCAGCCGGGCGAGCGCTGCGCGAGCACCTCGAACAGGAATTTCGAGGGCCGGCAGGGAAGAGGCGGACGTACGCACCTTGTGTCGCCGGAGATGGCCGCTGCCGCGGCGATCGAGGGGCACTTCGTGGACATCCGCGACTGGGACCGCGAGGAGGTGGCCGTCTAATGGAGCCGATCAAGACCGTCAGCGGCGGCGTGTCAGTCCTCGACCGCGCCGATGTCGACACCGATCAGATCATGCCCAAGCAGTTCCTCAAGCGCGTCGAGCGGACGGGCTTCGGCGAGTTCCTCTTCTACGACTGGCGCAACGAGCCCGGCTGGGACCTGCCGTCCAATCCGATCCTCGCCGCGGGCGCCAACTTCGGCTGTGGCTCGTCGCGCGAGCACGCGCCCTGGGGGCTCCAGGACTACGGCTTCAAGGCCGTCATCGCCTCGAGCTTCGCGGACATCTTCTACAACAACTGCACCAAGATCGGACTGCTTCCGGTGGTGTTGCCGGAGGAGGACGTGAGGGCTGTGATGGAGGCGGGCGAGGCCACCGTCGACCTCGAGCGCAAGGTGGTGTCGTTCGGCGGCCGCGAGGTCGAGTTCCACATCCACGAAGACGCCCGCTACCGGTTGCTCAACGGGCTCGACGAGATCGGCATCACGCTGCAGAGCGGGGACGAGATCGACGCGTACGAACGCGAGCGCGAGCGCGAGGGGCCGGTGACCACGACGTTGTGAGCGCGCGCGACTGGGACGCCGCGACATACGATCGCGTCTCCACGCCTCAGGTGCGCTGGGCGCTTGAGGTGCTCGACCGGCTGCCTCTCAAGGGCGACGAGACCGTGCTCGACGCGGGCTGCGGCAGCGGACGCGTGACCCAGCTGCTCGAGGAGCGCCTGCCGGACGGCAAGGTGATCGCGGTGGACGGATCCGCGTCGATGGCGGAGAAGGCGCGCGAGGCGCTCCGCCCGGATGCCGAGGTGTTCGTGTCCGACCTCACCGAGATCGATCTCCACGAGGTGGCTGACGCGGTGTTCAGCAACGCCGTCTTCCACTGGATCCCCGACCACGACCAGCTCTTCAAGCGCATGCACGAGGCGCTCAAGCCGGGCGGCCGGCTCGTGGCCCAGTGCGGCGGCGCCGGCAACGTGGAGGCCTTTCACGAGGTACTCCACGAGCTGGCGGCGGAGCCACCGTTCGACGAGCACATCGGCGGCTGGAGCGGTCCGTGGAACTTCGCGACGCCCGCCGAGACCGGGGCGCGCCTGGCCGCCGCCGGCTTCGTGGACGCCGAGTGCTGGCTGGAGGACCGCCCGGTGCAGCCGAACGAGCCCGAGGAGTTCATGCGCACGGTCTGCCTCGGACACCATCTCGACCGCCTGCCGCAGGAGCTGCGCCCGCGGCTCATCGAGCGGATGGCGGAGCGCCTGCCCAAACCGCTCACGCTTCACTACGTCCGCCTGAACATCGACGCAAGGAGACCTGGATGAGCCCTCGCGCCCGCATCGTGGCGCTGCCCGGCGACGGCATCGGCCCGGAGATCATGGCCGCCGCGCGCCGGCTGCTCGAGCAAGTAGGCGACTTCGAGCTGGACGAGCAGCCGATCGGCGGCGCGTCGATCGACGTACACGGCACGGCGCTCACCGACGAGGTGCTCGACGCCTGCAAGGCCTCCGACGCCGTTCTGCTGGCCGCGGTGGGCGGCCCGAAGTGGGACAGCACCGATCCCGGCGCGCCGCGGCCCGAGCAGGGCCTGCTCGGCCTGCGCAAGGGCCTCGGCCTGTTCGCCAACCTGCGCCCGGTCCGGCCCAGCACCGCGCTGCTCGACGCGAGCCCGCTCCGCCGTGAGCGCATCGAGGGCACCGATCTGCTCGTGGTGCGCGAGCTCACCGGCGGCATCTATTTCGGCGACAAGGGCCGCGAGAACGGTCGCGCGTTCGACACCTGCGTCTACACGGTGGAGGAGATCGAGCGCATCGCGGAGGTGGCCTTCCGCTTCGCGCGCCGCAAGGTCACGAGCGTGGACAAGGCGAACATCCTCGAGACCTCGCGGCTCTGGCGCGAGGTGGTGAGCGGCATGGCGTCGAACTACGACTTCGAGTTCGAGCACCTGCTCGTGGACAACGCCGCGATGCAGCTCGTCTCGCGCCCCACGGATTTCGACGTGATCCTCACCGAGAACATGTTCGGCGACATCCTGAGCGACGAGGCCGCGATGCTGACGGGCTCGATCGGCATGCTGCCGAGCGCTTCGGTCGGCTCCGACGGGCCCGGGCTGTTCGAGCCCGTCCACGGCTCGGCGCCCGACATCGCCGGCACCGGCAAGGCCAACCCGCTCGCGATGTTCGGCTCGGTGGCGATGATGCTCCGCTACGGACTCGGTGGGGAGAGCGAGGCGGCCGGGATAGAATCGGCCATCGACAAAGCCCTCGAGGCGGGCCTCCGTACCCCGGACCTCGGCGGCGACGCCACTACGGAGGACGCCACCAAGGCGGTCCTCTCCTACCTCTAGGAAAGGAGGGAGAACGTGAACACCGCGGACCTCATCTGGATGAACGGCGAGTTCGTCTCCTGGGAGGACGCGAAGGTACACGTACTCACGCACTCCCTCCACTACGGCACGGGCGTCTTCGAGGGCATCCGCGCCTACGAGACCGAGCGCGGCACCGCGATCTTCCGCCACCAAGAGCACCTCGACCGGCTGCGGCGCTCGGCCACGATGTACTACATGGACATCCCGTACCAGCTCGAGAAGCTGCGCGAGGTCACGCACGAGCTGATCGTGCGCAACGGCTTCCGCAGCTGCTACATCCGCCCGCTCGTGTTCCGCGGGCACGGCCCGATGGGCCTCAACCCGCTCGACAACCCGGTCGACGTGACGATCGCGGTGTGGGAGTGGGGCGCCTACCTCGGCGAGGAGGGCAAGCGCGACGGTGTGCGCGCGAAGGTGTCGAGCTGGCAGCGCATCTCGCCGCTGTCGCTCTACCCGCACGCGAAGGCCACCGGCCAGTACCTCAACTCCGTGCTGGCGAAGATCGAGGCCACCAAGGCCGGCTACCAGGAGGCGATCCTCCTCGACCACCTCGGCAACGTCTGCGAGGGCAGCGGGGAGAACATCTTCATGGTGCGCGACGGCGTGATCTGCACGCCGCCGCAGACGGCCAGCATCCTCGACGGGATCAACCGCAAGTCGGTGATCCAGATCGCCACCGACCTCGGCTACAAGCTCGTCGAGCGCGACATCGCGCGCGGCGAGCTGATCAACGCCGACGAGGTGTTCATGACGGGCACCGCGGCGGAGCTCACGCCCGTGCGCGAGATCGACGACATCCCGCTCGGGCCTCCGGGTGCGATCACCCGCGAGATCCAGGGGATGTTCGACGACGCCCTCACCGGTCGCGCTCCGCAGTACGCCGAGTGGCTCGACCTGGTGCAGGTACCGTCCAAAGCGTGAGCGAGCGGGTTCTCCTCTACGACACCACCCTGCGGGATGGCATGCAGGGAGAGGGCATGTCGCTCTCGGTCGACGAGAAGGTGCGCGTCGCGCACGCGCTCGACTCGCTCGGCGTGCACCTGATCGAGGCCGGCTTCCCCAGCTCGAACCCCAAGGAGGAGGCGCTGTTCGCGCTGCTCGCGAACGAGTCGTTCGAGCACGCGGACGTGGCGGCGTTCGGCATGACGCGCCGGCGCGGCATGGCGGCTTCGGACGACGAGGCGCTGCGCCTGCTGGCCGACTGCTTCGCGCCCGTGTGCACGCTGGTGGGCAAGACCTGGGCGCTCCACCTCGAGAAGGTCACGAAGGTGGATCCGGCCGAGAACCTGGCGATGATCGAGGAATCGGTCGCGTTCCTGCGCTCGCAGGGCAAGCGGGTGATCTACGACGCCGAGCACTTCTTCGACGGCTACCGCCAGGACCCCGAGTACGCGCTGCGCTGCCTGCGCGCGGCAGTCGGCGGCGGCGCCGAGAACGTCACGCTCTGCGACACCAACGGCTCCTCGCTGCCGAACCAGATCGCGGATGCCACCGAGCACGTGGTGCGCGCGCTCGGCGGCGACGCCGTGACCGTGGGCATCCACACGCACGACGACGCGGGCTGCGGCGTGGCCAACTCGATCGTTGCGATCGAGCGCGGCGCGCGCCTCGTCCAGGGCACGATGAACGGCTATGGCGAGCGCTGCGGCAACGCCAACCTCGTCACTATCCTGCCCGCGCTCCAGCTCAAGCTTGGCTACGAGTGCGTGAGCGAGGACCAGCTCGCCCGCCTCACCGAGACTTCGCACCTCGTGGACGAGATCTGCAACGTGTCGCCGAACGCCAACCAGCCTTACGTGGGCAAGAACGCCTTCGCCCACAAGGGCGGGATGCACGTGGCCGGCATCGTGCGCGACGCGCGCACCTTCGAGCACATGGATCCGGCGGCGGTGGGCAACGACCGCGATCTGCTCATCTCCGAGCTGTCCGGCAAGGGCACTGTGCAGGCCCGAGCCGAGCAGCGCGGCGTGCAGCTCGACGAGGCCGCGGCAGCGCGTGTGGTGGACCGCGTGAAGGAGCTCGAGCACAGCGGCTTCCAGTTCGAGGCCGCCGACGGCTCGTTCGACCTCCTGATCAAGAAGGAGACGGGCGACTACGAGCCGCTGTTCCGGCTCGAGTCCTGGCGCGCGATCGTGGAGAAGCGCGAGGACGGCCGCGTGGTCACGGAGGCCACTATCAAGATCTGGGTGGAAGGAGAGCGCTACATCCGCACGGCGGAGGGCAACGGTCCCGTGAACGCGCTCGACCGCGCGCTGCGGTCGGCGATCGGGGAGACGTACCCCCACCTGCGGGACATCGAGCTCGTCAACTTCAAGGTGCGCATCCTCGACGAGACGAAGGGCACGGGCGCGATCACGCGCGTGTTGCTCGACGCCAGCGACGGCACCGACACCTGGGGCTCGATCGGCGTCTCCGAGAACATCATCGAGGCGAGCTGGGAAGCGCTCGTGGACTCGCTCGAGGCGGGCATGCTCCCGGCGCGCGCTGAGCACTCGCGCCGGCCGACCACGCCCGCCGGCTCGTGATCCCACTCTCTCAGCCGGTCATCGGCGAGCGGGAGGAGCAGCTCGTGCTGGAGACGCTGCGCTCCGGGCGACTCTCGCTCGGCCCGATGCTCACCCGCTTCGAGTCGATGTTCGCCGAGCGCGTGGGAGTCCCGCACGCCTCCGCTGTGTCGTCCGGCACGGCGGGCCTCCATCTGGCCCTGCGCGCCGCCGGCATCGCTGAGGGCGACGAGGTGATCACCACTCCCTTCAGCTTCGTGGCGTCCGCCAACTCGATCCTCTACGAGCGGGCAACGCCCGTGTTCTGCGACATCGACGAACGCACGCTCAATCTCGATCCGGCAGCTGCCGCGGCAGCGGTCACGGATCGCACGAGCGGCATCATGCCCGTGCACATCTTCGGCTACCCGGCCGACCTGCCTGCGTTCGAGGAGCTGGCCACGCGGCAGGACCTCTTCATCGTGGAGGACGCCTGCGAGGCGCTCGGCGCGGTCCACGGGGAGGGCACGGCGGTGGGCGCGCGCGGCCACCTGTCGGTGTTCGCCTTCTACCCCAACAAGCAGATGACCACGGGGGAGGGCGGCGTGGTGATCTGCCCGACGCCCGAGCTGAAGGAGCGCATCGACAGCGAGCGCAACCAGGGGCGCGCGCCCGACATGAGCTGGCTCGACCACGACCGGCTCGGGTTCAACTACCGCCTCTCCGACGTGGCATGCGCGCTTGGTGTGGCCCAGCTCGAGCGCTTGGAAGAGCTGCTGGCCGGCCGCGACCGCGCGGCGGCGCTGTACGGGCAGGCGCTGGCCGGGATTGAGGACCTCGAGCTGCCTTACCCGGACACGGATGGCGACCGCCGCTCGTGGTTCGTCTACGTGGTCAAGCTGCCCCGCGAAGTGGACCGCGACGAGACGATGCTGGCCCTGCGCGAGCGTGGCATCGATTCCAAGCCCTACCTGCCCGCGATCCACCTGATGAGCTTCTACCGCGAGCGCTTCGGCCACCGGGAGGGCGAGTTCCCGGTGTGCGAGGACGTGGCCCGCCGGTCGCTTGCGCTGCCGTTCTTCCCGCAGATCACCGAAGGTCAGGTGGCGCGCGTGGCGGAGGCGCTCGCCGAGGTGCTGGCCGCGGCTCGCCTCAGCCGAGCGTCTTGACGTAGCCCACCAGCGCGGGGATCGGACGCGACGCCGGCACCTCGACGCTCACCTCGAAGCCGTGCCGCTCATAGAGCGCTCGGGCGCCGTCGTTGCTTGCGCGGGTGTCGAGGGCCACGGCCGGGAAGCCACGCCCGCGCGCGTCGCGCTCGGCGGCCTCGAGCAACGCTGCAGCCACGCCACGTCGGCGAAAGCCCTCGGCTGTGGCGAGCGAGTCGATGTAGAGCGAGCCGGCGGGCGGCGTGGGGGAGTGCCGCGCCCCGTGGCGCGCCACGCGCAGGATGCGCGGCCAGCGCCAGGGCGGCCGCCGCCGCATCGCAACGCGCACGAACTGGCGGCGCCGCTCGTCGCCCTCGGCCGCCGGGAACGACGCCATCGCACCGGCGATCTGCCCATCCAGCTCCGCCAGCGTGATCACCTGCCGCGAGCAGTCGGTGCCGGGGGTGGCGAATGCGGCTTCGATCAGCCGCAGGCCCCGGCCATGGCCGCCGCCGAACAGGTTGAAGCCGCCCGGCGATGTGAGGTAGATCAGCTTGGCCACTGCCTCGGCGTCCCCGTCGTCCGCCGGGCGGATGAGCGGTCGCTCAGACAAGCGCCATGGCCTCGAGCGTGCGCCGCAGCCCGTCCTCGAGCGCGGTGGGCTCCCAGCCAAGCACGTCCTGCGCCTTCGAGGAGTCGGGCGCCGCGTCCCACATCAGGAAGGTGAGCTGGCCGCTCGGCTGGAGCGGCGGCTTGTGGATCGCGCGCGACACGAGCTCTCCGACACCGGACAGCACCCGGGCGACGGTCGGTGACAGGCGCGGCGGCACTCGGCCCCGTCCGGCCACCCGCACCACGGTCTCGGCCAGCTCGCGCATGCTCACGTGACGGTCGCAGAGGATGTAGCGCTCGCCAGGCTTCCCGTGTTCGGCGGCGAGCAGGTGGCCGGTCGCCACGCCCTCGCTGAAGCACACGCCCATGCCGCCGGGCGGCACGGCGGGCAGCCGCCCGCGCACCAGCGGGCGGAAGAAGTCCTCCTCGAGGCCGCCCGGCCGCATTGGGACCGGGCCGTACACGCCCGCCGGGTTGACCATCACGATCTCGATTCCGCCGCCGGCGTCCAGCACGAGCCGCTCCGCCGCCTGCTTCGAGCGCTCGTAGGCCGTGCCCTTCGGGTAGCCGGCCAGTTCGGACTCGTCGAAGCGGGCTCCGCGGGGCGCGTGGAATACATCGATCGTGCTCGTGTGAATGAGCCGCCGCACGCCCGCCGCGCGCGCCGCGCGCGTCACGTTCTCGCTGCCCACCGCGTTCACCTCGTGGAAGGTGCCCTCGTCCGGCAGCCACTGCTCTGGCAAGCCCATCGCGTTGAACACCAGCTCGCACCCACGCACCGCTTCCACGAGCGATTCGGTGTCGCGTACGTCCCCGCGCAGCGGCTCAGCGCCGTCGGGGATCTCGGCCATTGCGGGATCGCGGACCAGGGCGCGCACCTCGTCGCCGCGCTCCAGCAGCTTCGCCGCCAGCGCGTGCCCCACCTTGCCGGTGGCTCCCGTCACAAGCACCCTCACGGCCCGCATCCTAGGATGGCACCCCATGTCCCGCTTCTCCGAGCCGCAGGACCCGCTCTTCCGCGCCCTCAACACCTCAGTCGGCTTCGACTACCGGCTGGCCCCGTTCGACATCGAGCAGTCGTTCGCGCACGCGCGCATGCTCGCGCGCCAGAAGATCATCTCGCCGGCGGATCTGGCCGAGCTCGAGCGCGGCCTGACGGAGGTGCGCACGGAGATCGAGGAGAACCGGTTCGAGATCCACCCCGAGGACGAGGACATCCACATGGCCGATCGAGCGCCGGCTCACGGAGATCGTCGGGCCGGTCGGCGGCAAGCTCCACACCGCGCGCTCCCGCAACGACCAGGTGGCCACCGACGTCGCGATGTTCGTGCGCGCCCACGCGGACCGCGACCGCCGCGCGCTGCTCGACGTGCTCGACGTGGTGGTGGACCTCGCCGAGCACCACCTAGACTGGCCGCTGCCCGGCTACACGCACCTCCAGCGAGCCCAGCCCGTGTACCTCTCGCACCACCTGCTCGCGTGGTTCTGGAAGCTCGAGCGCGACTCGCGCCGCTTCGGCCTCGTGGTGGACCTCACCGCTGACCTGCCGCTGGGGGCCGGTGCGCTCGCCGGCGTGAACTTCGACACCGACCGCGGCTTCGTGGCCGAGCAGCTCGGCTTCCCGGCCGTGGCTCAGAACTCCCTCGACGCCGTGTCGAGCCGCGACTTCGTGCTCGACTACCTCGCCGCCGCATCGGTCTGCGCCACGCACCTGTCGCAACTCGGCGCGGAGATCGTGCTGTGGTCGAGCGAGGAGTTCGGCTTCTGCGAGGTGTCCGACTCGTTCGCTTCCGGCTCGAGCATCATGCCCCAGAAGAAGAACCCGGACGCCGCGGAGCTCCTCCGCGCCAAGGCGCCGCGGGTGGTGGCGCACCTGAGCGGGCTCCACGGGGTACTGCACGGCCTGCCGCTCACCTACAACAAGGACCTGCAGGAGGACAAGGAGCGCCTGTTCGACGCCGTGGACACGCTCGAGCTCACGATCGCCGCGGCGGCGGGCATGCTCGCGGGGATCAGCTTCAACCGCGAGCGGATGGCCGCCGCGGCGGCCGACGAGTTCCCCGCCGCCACCGACGTCGCCGACCTGCTTGTGAAGCGCGGCATGCCCTTCCGCCAGGCACACGGCGTGGTGGCCGGCCTGGTACGCACTGCCATCGACTCGGGCCGCAGGCTGTCCGAGCTTTCAGAGGACGAGGTTCGCGAGCATGCGGAGGAGCTCGTGCCCGGTTACCACGAGCTCCTGTCCGAGGGTGCCTGGCTCGAGTCGAAGGTATCCGAGGGCGGCACTTCGCTGCCGCGCGTGCGCGAGCAGCTCGAGCGCGCTCGCGCGACGCTGCTCGAGGCCGCCCAGCGCGTGACGCGGGACTTCTACGCGCGCTCTGTCCACGACGTGGCGCGCGACCTCGTGGGCTGCACGGTCCGCCACGGCGCCACCGCCGGGCGGATCGTGGAGGTGGAGAGCTACCACGAGGAGGAGCCGGCCTGCCACGCCTTCGCGGGGCTCACCGAGCGCACGCGCGTGCTCTTCGGCCCGCCCGGTCGAGCCTACGTGTACCGCTCCTACGGCATCCACGCGCTCCTCAACGCCGTCTGTGAGGACGAGGGGGTGGGCGCCGCCGTGCTCATCCGTGCGCTCGAGCCCGTCGACGGCATCGACCTCATGCGCGAGCGGCGCGGCATCGAGGACGTGAACCAGCTCTGCAACGGCCCCGGCAAGCTAACGCAGGCGCTCGGCATCGAGCTGTCCCTCAACGACACCTCACTGCTCGGTGACGGCCCGATCGAGATCCTTCCGCCGCAGAACGGCGACCGGCCGGCCGAGCTGGCCATCGGCGAGCGCATCGGGATCACGAAGGCGGTGGAGCTGCCGTGGCGCTTCTGCGATCCGCGGAGTCGCAGCGTTTCGCGGCCGTGGCCTAAGGCGATGACCGCGGACTAGCCAGTGCCCGGCGCAGCCCCGCCGGTACCCCCGTTGTTGCCCGGCGTTTGCGCCGGGGGCGTCTGCTGGGCAGGCGGGGTTTGCTGCTGCGGCGTCTGCTGCGCGGGCTGCTTCTTCGTCTGCGGGGTCTGCGTGGGCGTGGTCGTCCCCCCGCCTCCGGCGCTCGGCGTGGTGGTGGCCGGGGCGGGCGTCACCGGAGTGGAAGTGCCCGTCTGCGGCACCGCGTCGTTCTTCTTCGGGTTGCGCGCGTTGAGGATGTTCAGCGCCTGCACCATGAAGTCGTGCCAGATCTCGGCGGGATACGTGCCGCCCTCCACCGGACCGCCGCGGTACTCCGTCTTCATCGGGATGAGCTTGTCCGGGTAGCCCACCCAGACGGCCACCGTGTAGTGCGAGTCGAAGCCGACGAACCAGGCGTCGCCGTAGTTCTCGGTGGTGCCGGTCTTGCCGCCCACGACCTCGTTGGGCAGCTGGGCGGCCGTGGCGGTGCCGTGGGTCACAGGCCCGGTCATTACCTGTTTGGCCTCCGCGGCGATGTTCTCCGGGATCACCTGGATCGTCTTGCGCTTGTACTTCACGAGGTGGTGCCCGTTCGCCGCCCGCACGTCCTCGACGGCCACCGGCCCGTTCTTCCACGCCGGCAGGTTGCTCGTGATCCGCTTGCCGTCGTTGGCGATCGTCGCGTAGGCATACGCCATCTCCAGCGGGTTCACGCCCTCCTTCAGGGCGCCGAGGGTGATCGCGAGGTTGGTCGACACGGGGGTGTGAAGGCCCATCTTGTTCGCCAGCCGCGCGATCCGCTTCGTCCCCACCTGCACACCCACGCGCGCGAACACCGAGTTGTCGGAGTAGGTGAGCGCGTTCGCGAGCGATACAGAGCCGAGGTAGGAGTCCTCGAAGTTGTGCACAGGGAACAGCTCGTGCTTCGACACGTGGAAGGTCACCGGGGCGGACGGCCAAACGCTGCCGGGGGAGATGCCCCGGAGTAAAGCCTCCACAAGCGTGAACGGCTTGAACGCCGAGCCGGGCTGCCTGTGGCCGTCGGTGGCGATGTTGAATGGGCGCTGGTCATAGTCGTTGCCGCCCACCATCGCCCGCACCTCGCCGGTCCGGTTGTCGATCGCCACCAGTGACGCGCTCGGCCCCACGCCCGCCAGGCGGCCGTTGATCGCCTGCTCCGCCGCCGCCTGCAAGTCCGGGTCGAGGGTCGTCTTGATCTTGAGGCCGCCGCCGAACACCCGGCCGGAGCCGAGCCGGTCCACGAGCTGCTGGGTGACCCAGGTCGAGAAGTAGGGCTGCTTGGAGTCCGGTCGCGGCGGGTGCACCGTCTCCGTCGACGGCAGTGCCTGGATGATCGCCTGCTGGTACTGACCGAGGCTGATCATGCGCTGATCCAGCATCAGCTTGAGCACAAGGTTCCTGCGGGCCAGCGCCGCGCGCCGGTTGGTCACGGGGTTGAATGCGCTCGGCGAGGCGATGATCCCCGCCAGCAGCGCCGCCTGGTCAGGCGTGGCGTTGCGCGCGGCGCGCTCGTTCGGGTCGTAGGAGGTCTGTGTGCCCCCGAAGTAGGTGCGCATCGCGGACTCGATCCCGTAGGCCCCGTTGCCGAAGTAGACGGTGTTCAGGTACTCGCCGAGGATCTTCTGCTTCGACCACTGCTTCTCCAGGTGATAGGCGAGCGCGGCCTCGCGCAGCTTCTCGAAGATCGTGCGGTTGTTCTGGGCGGCCAGCGCGTTCTTCACGAACTGCTCCGTGATCGTCGAACCGCCCTGCACCGCGCCGTGATGGGTGAAGTCGGCGAATCCCGCGCGGATCATGCCCTTCCAGTCCACGCCCTTGTGCGTGTAGAAGCGCTTGTCCTCGATCGCGATGACCGCGTTCTTGATGTTCGGCGAGATGTCGTTCGGATCGATGAGGATCCGGTTCTGATTGCCGGTGAGGCGCGCGAGCGGCGAGCTGTCGTCGGCCAGCAGGTTGGAGTTGCGGGCGGCCTTGAACTCAGCGCTGTTCTCGAGCGAGGGAATCTCGCTCGCCACCGCCATCATCATCCCGAACACCGTCGAGATGAACGCCAGGAGAGCCAAGCCGAGCAGCACCAGGAACAGGCGGAGCTTCTTGATCTTGCGCTTCGGCGGCTTCACACCGCCCGTCCCGCCGTTGCGCCCGTTGTGCTCGGGGAGAGCGGTGGGCTCCGCGGCAGCAGACGTTGGCCCCGTTAATGTCGGCGTCGAGTCCGGCATGCGATAGAGGGACGGCCCTCGTCCCGTTTGGGATGGTGGGGGCGGCGGCCCATGAGCTCCGTCCGACGAGGGCGGGAGTCTAGCATTGCGACCGTGACGGAACCGGAGGTCCCCGAAGCCGATTTCCTGCTCCGGAACGCCGTGGATGCGCTGCCCGAAGGGGCTCTGGAGCGCCAGTTGGCGGAGGGCCGCCCGCTCCGAGTGAAGCTGGGCATCGACCCCACGGCGCCGGACATCCACCTCGGGCACACCGTGGTACTCAACAAGCTGCGCGAGTTCCAGGACCGTGGCCACACTGTGGTGCTCATCATCGGGGATTACACAGGCCGGGTCGGCGACCCGAGCGGGCGCTCCGCCACGCGGCCGCAGCTCGAGGGCTCGGAGATCGACCAGAACGCCGAGACCTACCAGCGGCAGGCGATGAAGATCCTCGACCCGGAGCGCACTGAGGTCCGCCACAACGGCGAGTGGCTCGACATGCCGGCCGAGGACCTCTTCCGCCTGGCACGCACCGCCACGGTGGCGCAGATCCTCGAGCGCGACGACTTCTCGAAGCGCTGGGAAGCGCGCGAGCCGATCTCCGTGCTCGAGATGCTCTACCCGCTGCTCCAGGGTTACGACAGCGTCGCGATCGAGGCCGACGTGGAGCTCGGCGGCACCGACCAGAAGTTCAACCTGCTGCTCGGCCGTGACGTTCAGACCGCGTACGGAGTCAAACCGCAGTCGATCCTCACGATGCCGATCCTGCCAGGGATCGACGGCGTGCAGCGGATGTCGAAGTCCACCGGCAACTACGTCGGGATCACGGATCCGCCGGAGGAGATCTTCGGCAAGCTGATGCGCATCCCCGACTACGCGATGCCGGTCTACTACGACCTGCTGCTGAACCGCCCGCTCGACCCCGATAAGGCCGCGGTGGAGTCAAAACGCGCCCTCGCGCGTGAAATATGTGCCCGCTACCACGGCGAGGAGGCCGCGCACGAGGCTGAGGCGCATTTCGACCGCCTGCACGTGGAACGCGGGCTGCCAGACGAGGTGGAGGAGGCGCCCCTTCCGGGCGACGATCCGATCCACTTGCCGGCCCTGATTCGCGACAACTTCGGGGTATCGGGCTCCGAGGCGCGGCGGCTGCTCGCCCAGGGCGGAGTGAAGCTCGACGGGGAGGTGCTCGACGGCGGCGAGCTCGACGTTCCCGCCGCTCGCCTGGACGGCGCTGTGCTGCAGCTCGGGAAGCGGCGGTTCAAGCGCTTCCGCACCTCGACCGACGTTTGACCCGTCTCTCGCCGAAGCGCTACACTTCTCGGTCCCCAGATGGCCGTCAATCAGACCACCTTGGAGGAAGGCTCCGTTTAGGCTCCGCGACATTGGCGGATCCTGATGCGCGGAGGCCTCCCCGGGGAGGCCTCCTTTACGGCCGGAGGGACGAAGCGTCTAGACTTCCGGCGGAATCCCCGCCAACTGAGGCGCGGCGGTCTTTGAAAACTCAACAGCGTGCGATCACGAGGCTCGATCCTCGAGCCTTACTGGTCGCGTCCAGGTTCGACCCGTCGCTCTGCCGATCTTCGGCAGGGGCGACGGCCAGATACAAAACCTCGTCAAGTCCGAGGGATGCCGCCACGTGTACGGCGGCGCCCGTCTGTACGGACATGACAACTCTGTTTAAAGACTTGTGGCGACCGGCCGGCCGCTTGCGGTCTGCCAACTGCCACGAATCGCTTTTACGGAGAGTTTGATCCTGGCTCAGGACGAACGCTGGCGGCGTGCTTAACACATGCAAGTGGAGCGACGAACCGGGCTTCGGCCCGGGGCAAAGCCGCGAACGGGTGAGTAACACGTGGGTAACCTGCCCCGATGACTGGGACAACCCGAGGAAACTCGGGCTAATACCGGATGTGCTCCCTTCACATCAGTGAAGTGAGTAAAGGTAGCTTCGGCCTCCGCATCGGGATGGGCCCGCGGCCCATTAGCTTGTTGGTGAGGTAACGGCTCACCAAGGCCGCGATGGGTAGCTGGTCTGAGAGGACGATCAGCCACACTGGGACTGAGACACGGCCCAGACTCCTACGGGAGGCAGCAGTGGGGAATCTTGCGCAATGCGCGAAAGCGTGACGCAGCAACGCCGCGTGGGTGAAGAAGGCCTTCGGGTTGTAAAGCCCTTTCAGGAGGGACGAAGGTTCGGTCGTTAATAGCGGTCCGGACTGACGGTACCTTCACAAGAAGCCCCGGCTAACTACGTGCCAGCAGCCGCGGTAATACGTAGGGGGCAAGCGTTGTCCGGAATCATTGGGCGTAAAGAGCGCGTAGGCGGTCCGGTAAGTCCGCTCTGAAAGTCCGGGGCTCAACCCCGGGAGGCGGGCGGATACTGCCGGGCTAGAGTCCGGAAGAGGCGAGTGGAATTCCTGGTGTAGCGGTGAAATGCGCAGATATCAGGAGGAACACCGATGGCGAAGGCAGCTCGCTGGGACGGTACTGACGCTGAGGCGCGAAAGCGTGGGGAGCAAACAGGATTAGATACCCTGGTAGTCCACGCCGTAAACGATGGGCACTAGGTGTGGGAGGTGTCGACTCCTCCCGTGCCGCAGCTAACGCATTAAGTGCCCCGCCTGGGGAGTACGGCCGCAAGGCTAAAACTCAAAGGAATTGACGGGGGCCCGCACAAGCAGCGGAGCATGTGGTTTAATTCGACGCAACGCGAAGAACCTTACCTGGGCTTGACATGTGAGTGACAGGTGTGGAAACACACTCTCCCTTCGGGGCACTTTCACAGGTGGTGCATGGCTGTCGTCAGCTCGTGTCGTGAGATGTTGGGTTAAGTCCCGCAACGAGCGCAACCCCCGTCGCATGTTGCCAGCATTTAGTTGGGGACTCATGCGAGACTGCCGGTGACAAACCGGAGGAAGGTGGGGATGACGTCAAGTCATCATGCCCCTTATGTTCAGGGCTACACACGTGCTACATTGGCGCATACAAAGGGCAGCGATACCGCGAGGTGGAGCGAATCCCAAAAAGTGCGTCTCGGTTCGGATTGGAGGCTGAAACTCGCCTCCATGAAGGCGGAGTTGCTAGTAATCCCGGATCAGCAACGCCGGGGTGAATACGTTCCCGGGCCTTGTACACACCGCCCGTCACACCACGAAAGCGGGCAACACCCGAAGCCGGTGGCCTAACCCTTACGGGAGGGAGCCGTCGAAGGTGGGGCTCGTGATTGGGGTGAAGTCGTAACAAGGTAGCCGTACCGGAAGGTGCGGCTGGATCACCTCCTTTCTAGGGAGCTCTTCTCTTAGAGCCCGCCTGGCGCTTCAGTGCGCCGGCGGTCCTAGGAATGTCGACCGAGCCATTAGGACGACACGCGCGAACTCGAGCAGCAATACAGCTGCCCCAGATCGCGTAACACGCTGTTGAGTTTTGAGAGACCACGCCGGGGAGTCCCCCCGGCGCGCGCCTCGTCGGACCTTGAAAACTGCACAGTTGGCCAAACAAATTGGGTATCACCGGCCTCCTTCGGGAGGTCGATCACCGTCAAGATAGGAAGGGCACACGGTGGATGCCTTGGCACCAGGAGTCGATGAAGGACGTGGGCGGCTGCGATAAGCCACGGTTAGGCGCCTAACAGCCTGTGACCCGTGGATTTCCGAATGGGGAAACCCAGCGCTGGTAATGCGGCGTTATCCCGAGGTGAACACATAACCTCGGGAAGGCAAGCGGGGGAACTGAAACATCTAAGTACCCCGAGGAAAGTAAATCAACCGAGACTCCCCGAGTAGTGGCGAGCGAAAGGGGACCAGCCCAAACCTGGCAGGTGTAAGCGCGCACGCGTTGCCTGTTGGGGGTTGTAGGGCGTCTTGTCCGGGATGTGCGTGTCCCGGCGAGAGTTACAAAGTCGTGTGTTAGCGGAAGCGCGTGGAACCGCGCACCACAGAGGGCAATCGTCCCGTATGCGAAAACGCACGGCCTCTCGATAGACGTTCCTGAGTAGGACCGCACCCGTGAAACGCGGTCCGAATCTGGGGGGACCACCCTCCAAGGCTAAGTACTCCCTGGTGACCGATAGCGGACTAGTACCGTGAGGGAAAGGTGAAAAGTACCCCGGAAGGGGAGTGAAATAGTACCTGAAACCGCGTGCCTACAAGCGGTCGGAGCACCTTCGGGTGTGACGGCGTGCTTTTTGCATAACGAGCCGACGAGTTACTCGTCACTGGCAAGGTTAAGCGATGAGCGGAGCCGCAGCGAAAGCGAGTCCGAATAGGGCGACTCAGTCAGTGGCGGTAGACCCGAAACCGAGCGAGCTACCCATGGGCAGGTTGAAGCGGGGGTAAGACCCCGTGAAGGACCGAACCGACCTAGGTTGAAAACTGGGCGGATGACCTGTGGGTCGGAGTGAAAGGCTAATCAAGCTCGGAGATATCTGGTTCTCTCCGAAATATATTTAGGTATAGCCTCAGGTGAATTGCGTTGTGGCCGTAGAGCACTGCTTGGACTAGGGGCCCCACCAGGTTACCGACTTCAGGCAAACTCCGAAGACCATTACGTTTACCCTGGGAGTCAGTCTGCGGGGGATAAACTTCGTAGGCAAAAGGGGAACAGCCCAGACCGCCAGCTAAGGTCCCCAAGTACTAGCTAAGTGGGAAACGATGTTCGGATGCACAGACAACCAGGAGGTTGGCTTAGAGGCAGCCACCCTTGAAAGAGTGCGTAACAGCTCACTGGTCAAGTGTTCGAGCGCGGAAAATGTAACGGGGCTCAAGCTAGTCACCGAAGCTGCGGGTGTACGGATCCTTCGGGTTCTGTACGCGGTAGGAGAGCGTTCCCGTACCGAGTGAAGCGGCGGCGTAAGCCAGCCGTGGACGGACGGGAAGTGAGAATGTCGGCATGAGTAACGAAAGAGGGGTGAGAATCCCCTCCGCCGATTGTCCAAGGTTTCCTGAGTAAAGTTCGTCTGCTCAGGGTTAGTCGGGACCTAAGGCGAGGCCGAAAGGCGTAGTCGATGGCCAACGGGTTGATATTCCCGTACCACGTCGTGTCCGTTATGACCGATGGGGGGACGAGGAAGGCTAAGGGATCCCTGGCGAAGGTCGTCCAGGGGTAAGCATGTAGCTAGCGCTCCAAGGTAAATCCGGGAGCGTGTTGATGCGAGGTGCGATGCCAGCTGGCCTCAGGGCCGGCGAGTCCCCGACGCCATGCCTCCGAGAAAAGCCTCTAGGCAGGATACGCGTGCCCGTACCAAAACCGACACAGGTGGACAAGTAGAGAATACTAAGGTGATCGAGATAACCCTCGTTAAGGAACTCGGCAAAATCGTCCCGTAACTTCGGGAGAAGGGACGCCCCGGTAGGGTGAACCACTTCGCGTGGGGAGCCCGAGGGGGCCGCAGTGAATTGGTCCAAGCGACTGTTTACCAAAAACACAGGTCTCTGCTAAGTCGAAAGACGATGTATAGGGGCTGACGCCTGCCCGGTGCCGGAAGGTTACGGGGAGGTGTTAGCTGACTTCGGTCAGCAAAGCACCGAACCTAAGCCCCGGTAAACGGCGGCCGTAACTATAACGGTCCTAAGGTAGCGAAATTCCTTGTCGGGTAAGTTCCGACCTGCACGAATGGCGTAACGACTTGGACGCTGTCTCAACGAGGGGCTCGGTGAAATTGCAGTCTCGGTGAAGATGCCGAGTACCCGCGGCCAGACGGAAAGACCCCGTGAACCTTTACTACACCCTGATATTGGAGTCTGGGACATCTCGCTCAGGATAGGTGGGAGGCTGTGAAGCAGTGGCTTCGGCTGCTGTGGAGCCAACCTTGAGATACCACCCTTGGTGTTCTGGGCTTCTAACACCGCGCCGTGAATCCGGGCGGTAGACAGTGTCAGGCGGGTAGTTTGACTGGGGCGGTCGCCTCCCAAAATGTAACGGAGGCGCGCAAAGGTTCCCTCAGCACGGTTGGAAATCGTGCGTAGAGTGCAAAAGCAACAAGGGAGCTTGACTGCGAGACTGACAGGTCGAGCAGGTGCGAAAGCAGGCTTTAGTGATCCGGCGGTAGCAAGTGGAAGCGCCGTCGCTCAACGGATAAAAGGTACTCCGGGGATAACAGGCTTATCGGGCCCAAGAGTCCACATCGACGGCCCGGTTTGGCACCTCGATGTCGGCTCGTCGCATCCTGGGGCTGAAGTAGGTCCCAAGGGTTGGGCTGTTCGCCCATTAAAGCGGTACGCGAGCTGGGTTCAGAACGTCGTGAGACAGTTCGGTCCCTATCTGCCGTGGGCGTTGGAGAATTGAGAGGAGTCGTCCCTAGTACGAGAGGACCGGGATGAACGGACCTCTGGTGTACCTGTTGTCCTGCCAAGGGCACTGCAGGTTAGCTACGTCCGGACGGGATAACCGCTGAAGGCATCTAAGCGGGAAGCCCACCTCGAGATGAGTTCTCCCATCTCCTAGAGAGAGTAAGAGCCGTGGTAGACCACCACGTTGATAGGCCGACGGTGTAATCGCAGTAATGCGTTTAGCTGATCGGTACTAATGCTTCGAGGGCTTGACGGATTTTTGATACCCGTTTGGTTGGTTGCAACTGTGCAGTTTTGAGGGTCCGCCGAGGACTGGTCTCGCCAGTTTTCGGTGGTCATAGCGAGGGGGAAACACCTCTTCCCATTCCGAACAGAGTAGTTAAGCCCCTCAGCGCCGATGGTACTTGGCCCTCGCGGGCCTGGGAGAGTAGGTCGCCGCCGAGTTAATTGAGAACGAGCCGTCCTTCGGGGCGGCTTGTTCTCGTTCTGGGGTTGTTGCTTGCCCTGGATTTGGGGGGCCGCCACCCATGGGCGGAACCGGCTCCGCACGTATGCTTGCCGGGTGTCCACGCTCGGGATCATCCTGATCGCAATCGGCGCCGTCCTGCTGCTGCTCCTCGCGGGCGGCTTCGCGGGTGCGGCGCGCCGGCGCGGGCGCGAAGAGTCTCAGTACGACCACAACCTCGCCGAGGCCGATCGCGCTCTGGAGCAGGCGCGCGCCAGCGATAAGGGCTGGGACCGCTCCCTGCTCGAGACCGCCGCCCGTGACGCGCTGGCTGGCGAGCGCCCGGGGTGGCAGTACCGCGAGCTCGTCCTCGTGCTCGTGGACGACAAGCCGGGCACCGCCGAGGATCGCGCCCACTTCATGGCCTCGGGCGACAGCGGCGAGGCTCGGGTGGTGCTCGCCCGCCGCGACTCCGGCTGGGCCCTCGAGCGCGTGGAGTAGTCCGCACCTGCGTCGGGTTCCGCGCTAGCTTCCCGGGGTGTGCGCGCGGAAGACCTGATCCCCGGTTTCAAGCCGGAAAACGAGCTGGAACGGCGGCTCTCCGAGGATCCGGAGCTGCTCGAGGGGCTCGCCTGGGGCAAGCCGCGGAAGGCCCATCCCGAGGGCAGTATCGGGGCCCATGTGGCGGATCTGCTGAGGCGAATCGATGCCGAGGGGATCGAGGACGAGGAGCGCGAGCGGCTGCGCTTCATCACGCTCGTGCACGACACGTTCAAGAACAAGGTGCAGGAGTGGAGGCCGCGCAAGGGCGAGAACCACCACGCGATGCGGGCGAGGCGGTTCGCCGAGCGCTACACGGGCGACGACCGCGTACTGACGACGATCGAGCTGCACGACCGCCCGTACGGAATCTGGCGCAAGATGCGGCGCACCGGCTACTTCGACCGCCGCGCGCTGGAGCAGATGATGAGCCGGCTGCCCGACCCCGACCTGTTCCTGCGCTTCGTCGAGCTGGACGGCTCCACGGAGGGCAAGAGGCCAGAGCCGCTGCGCTGGTTCAAGGAGCACCTTCGGGAGTGGCGCAACGCCGCTTAGGCCGGCCGGACTCCCGGTAGGCTCGCTGCGTGAGCCCGCTTTCGGTGCAGACCAAGCGGCACGAGTCGGAGCTCGGCTGGTGGGAGATCGCGACCCGCGAGCCACATCCGCTGCTTGCCGGGCAGGTGCTCCGCTACGCCGGCTACGTCGAGCGGACCAAAGTGCCGCTGCGGCGGCTCGAGGCGCCCTTTCAAGGCGTCGTGCTGATTCTCAGCTTCGACGACCAGCTCCGGCTCGTGGACGCCGGCGGACGCGACGAGGTGCACACATCGTTCACCGGCGGGCTCTCCGATGGTCCGACCTACACGGAGCACGCCGGCGTTCAACACGGCATGCAGGTGGAGCTGACGCCGCCCGCGGCCAGGGCACTCCTCGGGCTGCCCCTGCGGGAGCTGACCAATCGCGTTGTGGCGCTCGAGGAGGTGCTCGGGCCGGGCGCGCGCCGGCTCGTGGAGCGGCTCCACGATGAGCCGACCTGGGCCGCCCGCTTTCGCGTCCTCGACCGCGAGCTCGGGCGCAGGCTGGAGACAGCTCGCGCCGTCCCGCCGCCGGTGATGGCCGCGTGGGAGCAGCTGCGCGAGAGTCACGGTCGTGCGGAGATCGGCGCATTGGCGCGCGAGCTCGGCTACAGCCGGCGGCGGCTCAGCGCGCGCTTCGCCGATGAGCTCGGACTGCCGCCGAAGACCTTCGCCCGCGTGCTCCGCTTCGAGCGCGCGGTGGCTCGGCTCGGCCGCGATAACGGCGCCCGCTTCGCGGAGATAGCGCAGGATTGCGGCTACTACGACCAGGCGCACCTCAACCGCGATTTCCGTGAGTTTGCAGGCACTTCACCTAGCAGCTACGTGGGCCGTCTGCTACCGCACGGCGGCGGCGTGGCTGCCTCTGAAGAGGTCCCATTCGTCCAAGACGCGACCGCGACCGCGGCGTAGCATCTCGCCTAAGCGAACGAAAGGGGCCACGATGGACCACGCCGCCCAGAACATCTATCCCGTGCTGCGCTACAGGGACGCGCACGCCGCGATCGACTTCATCTGCGAGGCCTTCGGCTTCGAGCGCCATGCGGTGTACGAGAGCGATGACGGAGCTGTGGAGCACGCTCAGCTCGCTCACGGCAGCGGCATGGTGATGGTGAGCACCGAGCGCGACGAGGACGATCACGGCTGGGGCAAGCACGCCGGCCAGGGCTGGCTCTACGTGGTGGTCGAGGACGCGGACGCCCACTTCCAGCGGGCCAAGGCCGCGGGCGCGGACGATCATCCGCGAGTTGGAGGACCAGGACTACGGCTCGCGCGACTACTCCGCGCGGGACCCGGAGGGCAACCTCTGGAGCTTCGGCACCTACGACCCCGCCACGGCGCCGGCCGAGACCGGGGAAGGGGCATCCGCCGCCTCGTGAGCGCGCTCAAGGGCGCGAGCCTCGCGCTGCGATTCCTGCTCGAGCTGTGCGCCCTGGCGGCGGTGGCCTACTGGGGCTCCCGGGTGAGCTCGTCCACCGCGCTGAACGTGGTCGTGGCGGTGGCCGCTCCGCTGGCGGTGGCCACGGTCTGGGGCCTCTGGCTCGCGCCGAATGCCGGCAAGCGGCTGCACCCTCCGGCTCGCACGCTGCTCGAGCTCGCGGTGCTCGCGGTGGCGGTGGCGGCGCTACTGGCGGCAGACGAGCCGCTGCTGGGCCTGATCCTGGCCGTCGTGGCCGTGGCCAACGGCCTGTTGCTGCATATCTGGCAGCTCGACGAGAAGCCGGCGGTCTAGCCGGCGTCCCAGAGGCACGGCTGCCGTGGCGCCGGCACAGCGCCTCCGCGCACTCGGACCCTCGGCGGGCCGCCTGCGTCTCTGGCTGCCCGTGCGCTCCTAGAACCAGAGCACACGGGCGGCCTCGACGCGAGCTCCGCGGCCGTTGCGGCCTCCAGCGCCAGTCGGCCCGCGGGGGTGGCGGGCTTGAACGGGGCTCGCGCGCGGGGGAGCTGCGAGCCCGTGGCGGGAGGCGTGGCCTCACGGAACCATTCACTCCGCAGTTCCTCGTCCTCGTACGAGGCAAGTTCCTCCCAGCCTGGATCTAGCCGAACCTCTCCGAGAGTGGCGAACTCCACCGCGACATCAAGCGCGCGGAGCAGGGGACGGGGGATGCGGGAGGTGGGGAACATGTGTTCGGAAAGGTACGGAGGGGGTCGGACGGAAAAGTTGCCGGGCGACCCGCCGGTACTCTGCGCCCCCGACCATGGCCCAGCGCTACACCCATCGCCTGCGGGTCCGCTACAGCGAGTGCGACCAGCAGGGAGTCGTCTTCAACGCCCACTACTTCGCCTACTTCGACGACGTCCTGACCGAGGTCTGGCGCGACGTGCTCGAGCCCTACAAGGCGATGGTGGACGGCGGAGTCGATGTCGTCGTGGCCGAGGCGAGGGCGCGCTTCAGGGCTCCCGCCCGCTTCGATGAGGAGATCGAGTGGTCTGGCGGGTCACCAAGCTCGGAAACACCTCGATGAGCACCCGCATCGACGTGATGCGCGGCGACGAGCTGCTCGTGGAGGGCGAGATGCGCCACGTTTTCGTGGACGCGGGCACGAGCGCCAAGCGGCCGATCCCGGACGACTACCGCAAACGGCTCGAGCCCTATGTGGACTAGACGGTCGAGCCGAGCGAGGTCCAGATGTCGATCTTCGTGCGCGTGCGCGCGATGACCTCGTCGGTGAACTCCGAGGTGGTGGCGCTGCCGCCGAGATCGGGCGTGCGGATGCCGGTGGCGGTGGCCTCCAGCACCGACTCGTAGATGGCGCGCGAGGCGAGGTCGGCGGCGCGGTTGCCGGCCTGGCCGACGTAGTGCAGCACGGCCGCGCTCGCCATGATCATGCCCATCGGGTTGGCGATGTTCTTGCCCATCAGAGCGGGCGCCGTGCCGTGCGGCGCCTCCGACATGACCACGCGCACGTCGTACTCGCTGTCGAAGGACAGGAGCACGGACTCCGCGCCGGCGATCGAGCCGAACAGCGGCAGGACGAAGTCGGACAGGCAGTCGCCGTCGCGGTTCAAGGCAGGGATCACGAGCGGAGCGTCCGCGGCGCCTGACACGAGGCCCGCGTAGGTGGCGTCGATCAGAACCGGCTGGTAGGGAATCTCGGGGTGGCGCTCGGAGGCGTCGTCGAGCTCCTCCTTCAAGAGACCCTCGTAGACGGGCGACACCGTCCATTTCGGCCCGCCGTACACGCGGCCGTGGATCTTCTTGGCGGTGCGGAAGCTGTACTCGGCCACGGCGCGGCAGACGCTGCGCGAGATGCGCTCTGTGCGGAAGGCGATCTCGTCGCCGTCTTCCTGCGTGCGCCACTGCTCGGCGCCGTAGGCGTCGCCCACCGCCATGCGCACCACGGAGATCGGGTAGTGCACGCCCGCGATCGGTGTGACACCCGGGATCCGCCGACCGGTGCGGATGATGACCTTCCCGTCGATCTCCTCGCGCAGGATGCGGTTGGGGCTGCCCACGTCGTCCTTGCCCTCGGGGGTGATCGTGGCGGCCTTGATGCCGTAGCCGGCATCGCGCATCGCGCGCGCGGCCGCATGCACCACGTCGTTGTTCGTGGCGCGGCGGTTGTCGAGCGACAGGTCGTAGTGCTCGAGCTCGACCTCGACCTGGGTCACGCTCGTGTCCAGCACGCGGATCGCCTGGTCGAGCAGCTCCTGGCCGGTCTCGTCGCCCTCGAGCACGATAATTCGTGCGTCTGCCATCGGCCCAGGACTCTACCCAGCGCAACTGATGAGCGAACAAACGTGCAGCTGGTGCGGGAAGGCGGTGCCGGCCGATGACGGCTACCGGCTGAGCGAACCCGCCGCGGAGCGGCGAGCGGCATTCTGCCGGCTCGAGCACGTCGTGCCGTGGGCGATGCAGGGGCCAAGGTGGGAGGCGGGGGAGCTCGCCGAGCTGGTGTACATCGGCGACTCCCTCACCCGCTGCGCCCACTGTGAGGCGCCGCTCGACGACACGCGCGTGCTGCTCGTCCGCCACCGCGGCGAGCACCGCATTCCGGATGCGTTCTGCGCCGTCGGGCACGCGGCGGAGTGGGCCAAGGCGGGAGGGCGGTGGCGCCCATGAAACAAAACCGCAACTACTTTCGCTGAACAAGGTTCAAGCAAACGTGTGCCGCACACGCGCGTATCCCCTTGTGATCGCGGCGCTCCTGCTCGCGGCGGCCGCGCCAGCCGGCGCACGCGTGGGCGCGCTCACGCAGCTGCACGGCAAGGCCGGCTGCTTCGCGCAGCAGAACGCTCCGAAGAAGGTCAGGCACGACTGCAAGGTCGGGCGCTTCGGCGGAAACCAGATGTGGGACGCGGCTGTGAGTCCGGACGGGCGGAACCTGTACGTGGCCTCCCGCGGCGGCGCCGTGTCGGTGCTCCGCATCGACAAGCACGGCCGGTTGTCACAGCCGGCGGGCAAGGCTGGCTGCGTGTCGCGGACGCGCAGGTTCGGCTGCACCCGAGTCCCTCAGCTCAGCGGATCCCGCACGCTCGCCGTCAGTCCCGACAGGCGCAACGTCTACGTTGGCTCCACGGTCCCGGGCACGGGCTTTGGCGGCGTGGTGGTGATCCAGCGCAATCGCAGGACGGGTGCGCTCCACCGATCCGGTTGCGTCGGTGAGAACGGCGCCCCCGGTTGCGCGCCTGCGCGCGCGCTGCTCGCGGGGGTGGAGAAGATCGTGGTGAGCCGCGATGGGCGCAGCGTCTACGCCGGCTCGAACAACGCGAACCCGGGCGCCGCGAGCAGGGGCGCCGTGGCGATCTTCGCGCGCGGCGCCGGCGGCACCCTGACGCAACTCGCTGGGACCGCGGGCTGCCTGAGCAGCGACGGGTCGGAGGGCTGCGCGCAGCCCCGCGGGCTGCTGCCCGAGTGCTGCGGACTCGCGTTGAGCCCGAACTCTGGCAACGTGTACGTGAGCTCGTCCAGGCGCGTCCTCGAGCCCGGCACGCTCCAGGCTGGCTCGGGCAGCTTGGCGCTCGCCTCGTTTGCGCGCGACTCGGGCGGCGTGCTCGCCCAGCTGGCGGCCACGGCGGGCTGCGTGAACCGCGACGGCAGCGACGGCTGCGCGAGCGCGGCGTTCGGCGGCGCGCTGCCGGTGAACGAGGCCAGCGGCGTGGTGCTCAGCCCCGACGGGCACAACGTGTACCTCTCGCACACCTCGGCGGCAACCGACTTCGAGACCAACGCATGCAGCGGCACCGACAACTCCGTCGCGGCCTTCCCGCGCGACTCCGGCAGCGGCTCGCTCGGGGCGCTTGCGCAGGACATTCGCTCGTGCGGTCTCAACCCGGAAATGAGCCCGGACGGCAAGAGCCTGTACGCGGCCACAGGCAACTTCGGCAACGTGCTCAGCCTGTTCTCGCGGAACCCGGCCACGGGCGCGCTCGCGCACGCCGGCTGCATCGGCCATGACGCGCGCGGCTGCCGTAAGGCGCGGCACGTGATCGCGCCCAGCGCGACCGCCGTGACGCCGAACGGCCGCTACGTCTACGTGATCTCGGACGACTTCAACTCCGGGGAGACGATCGGAGTCTTCAGGCGCAGCCGGCGCTAGCGCGGCTCGAGGATCACGAGCGGGATCACGCGGTCGGTGCGCTGCTGGTACTCGGCGTAGCCGCCGTAGTTGTCGATCACGCGCGGCCAGAGGCGCTCGCGCTCCGCCGGGGTGGCCACGCGGGCGTGCACGGGACGGTGCTCGCGACCCACCTGCACGGTCGTGTCGGGGTGGGCCTTGAGGTTGTGGAACCAGGCCGGGTTCTTCGGGTAGCCGCCCTTGGAGGCCACGAGCACGAGGTCGTCGCCGTCTCCCCTGGTGTAGGTGAGCGGGCTGATGCGCTTCTGGCCGCTCTTCGCGCCCACGTGCGTGAGCAGCAGCGTGGGGGGAGCGAACGGCACGCGATGGCCGATCAGGCCGCCGCTTGCGCGGTAGATGAACGTGTGCCCCGCCATCACCCGGCGCAGGACGGGCCACGAGCGGTCGCCGAGCTCGCGCAGCTTTTCGCTTGCGCTCATGCGGCCGCGTCCTCGCGCGGGCCCAGCCCGAGTTCGTCGGCACGCGACTCCATCGCCGCGATCACCTTGGAGATGTGCTCGTCGAAGTCCACGCCCAGCTCCTCGGCGCCCTGGCGCACCTCGTCGCGGTTCACGCCGGCGGCGAACGACGGCTGTTTGAGCTTCTTCTTCACCGACTTGGGCGCGAGGCCCACGATGCCGGTGGGGCGCACCATCGCGCAGGCGGCGATGAAGCCGGACAGTTCGTCGACGGCGAACAGCGTCTTCGCCAGCCGGGTCTCGCGAGGCACGCCCAGGAAGGTGGCGTGCCCGGCCACCGCGGTCACGAGGATCTCGGGGTAGCCGAGCTTCTCCAGCTCCTCGAGCGCGATCCGCGGATGGCCCGTGTCGAGGTCCGGATAGCGCTCGTAGTCGAGGTCGTGCAGGATGCCGGTGGCCGCCCACAGCTCCTCGTCCTCGCCGAACTCCCGCGCGTAGGCCACCATCGCGGCCTCCACGCCGAGCACGTGCTTACGAAGCGAGTCGGACTCGGTCCACTCGCAGAACAGCTCCCAGGCCTCGTCACGAGAGACGTCCATGGGCGAGGAAACTACCTCAAAGGCGCGAAGACTCAGGTCGAATGGCATTGGATACCCTTGCCCCTCCGTCCGCGACCCCGAAACGGGCGGTTTTCCCCATGGAGAAATTCGTAATCGAAGGCGGCTACCCGCTGTCAGGCACGGTGGTGCCGGCCGGTAACAAGAACGCCGCGCTGCCCGCGCTCGCCGCCTGCCTCCTCACCGAGGAGGACGTGGTGCTGCGCAACATTCCGCGCATCAAGGACGTGGAGGCGATGGTGGGCCTGCTCGAGGGCATGGGCGTGCGGGCCGAGTGGCGCGACGAGAACGTGGTGGCGCTCAACGCCGTCGACGCGCGGCCCGGCGAGGTGGACGCCGAGCTGGCGGAGCTGATCCGGGCCTCGTTCCTGCTCGCCGGTCCGCTGCTCGCCCGCTTCGGAAACGCCGACATGCCGCCGCCCGGCGGTGACGTGATCGGCCGCCGCCGCCTCGACCCGCACCTCGACGCGTTCCTCTCGCTCGGCGCCGACATCGAGCTCTTGCGCGGTAGCTACCGTCTGCGCGCCCCTGGCGGGCTCAAGCCCTGCGACTTCTTCCTCGACGAGCCGTCCGTGATGGCCACCGAGAACGCGCTGATGGCGGCAGCTCTCACCCCGGGCTCCACGGTGATTCACAACGCCGCCTCGGAGCCGCACGTGCAGGATCTGGCGCGCATCCTGCTCCAGATGGGGGCACGCGTGGAAGGCATCGGCTCGAACGTGATGATCGTGCACGGGCGCGACCGCCTCGGCGGCGCCGACTACACGATCGGCCCCGACTACATCGAGGTGGCGAGCTTCGCCGCGCTGGCGGCCGTGACCGGCGGCGAGCTGCGCATCAAGGACGTGGTGCGCGAGGACCTGCGCATGACGGCGATGGTGTTCGAGCGGCTGGGCTGCAAGCTCGAGTACGACGGCGGCGATCTGGTGATCCCGCCCGGCCAGAAGCTCCGCATCCGCGACGACGTGGGCGATGCCACCGCCAAGATCGAGGACGGCCCGTGGCCCGCGTTCCCGGCCGACCTCACGAGCATCGCGCTGGCTCTGGCCACCCAGTCGGACGGCATGGTGATGATTCACGAGAAGATGTTCGAGAACCGCCTGTTCTTCGTGGACAAGCTGATCAACATGGGGGCTCGGGTGATCCTGTGCGACCCGCACCGCGCGGTCGTAGCTGGCCCGAGGCGTCTTCACGGCGAGCGCATGGAGAGCCCCGACATCCGCGCCGGCATGGCGCTGCTCATCGCGGCGCTGTGCGCCGAGGGCACGTCAGAGATCGGCAACATCCGCCAGATCGACCGCGGCTACGAGCGGATCGACGAGCGCCTGCGGGCGCTTGGCGCGCGCATCGAGCGCGTGGCCACAGAACGCGTGCCCGCGTAGTCTGCGGCGCCTGAGCACCGGGGCCGCAGCATGATCCATCCGATTCCGCCCGGCACGCGCGACGTGCTGCCGGACGAGATGCGCGAGCTGCGCGCGCTCACGGAGCGGCTGCGGGCGCGCTTCGAGGCCGCGGGCTACGGCGAGATCTCCACGCCGACGATGGAGTACGAGGACGTGCTGCGCCGCGGCGACGAGCGCGCGGCGGGCGCCGGCTACCGGCTGTTCGACGAGCACGGCCAGGTGCTTGTGCTGCGGCCGGACATGACGATCCCGATCGCGCGCGTGGTGGCCTCGCGCTACGAGCACGCGGAGCCGCCGTTCCGGCTCTGCTACTTCGGCAACGCGTTCCGGGAGGTGGACCGCCGCAGTGGCCAGGCGCACGAGTTCTTCCAGACAGGGGTCGAGCTGATCGGTATGCCGGAGCCGCAGGGTGACGCCGAGGTGGTGGCGCTGGTGATCGAGGCCCTCACAGACGCCGGGCTCACGCGCCACCGGCTCGGGCTCGGTGACGGCTCTCTCTACCGCACGTTGCTCGCCGAACTGGAGGTGGACGAGGACGAGCGGATGCCGCTGCTCGAGGCGCTCTCGCGCCGCGATCTGGTGGCCGTGGAGGCGGGCGTCGACCGCCTCGGCCTCGCCAGCTCGGCCAGCGATCTCCTCACCCGGCTGCCCACGCTGCGCGGCGGTCCCGAGGTGCTCGAGCTGGGCAAGGACGAGCCGGTGTCCCCGGCGGTGGAGAACCTGCGCGCGTGCTACGAGCTGCTGGCCGAGCGCGGGGTGGCGGATCGCGTGATCTTCGACCTCGGCCTGGTGCGCGAGCTCGGCTACTACACGGGCGCGGTGTTCGAGGTGTACGACCCCGCGGTGGGCTTCGCGATCGGTGGGGGAGGGCGCTACGACGACCTGATCGCGAGCTTCGGCCGCGACCTGCCGGCCTGCGGGATGGCGCTCGACGTGCAGCGGGTGCACGTGGCACTGACCGCCGAGGAGAGGCAGGGTTTGTGAGCGCGACGGGCGGGCTCAAGATCGCGGTGCCGCGCGGCGCGCTGTTCGAGGAGACGCTCGACCTGCTCGACACGCTCGGCATCGACACCTCGGAGGTGCGCTCCAACGACCGCAAGCTCGTGTTCCCCGAGCAGGGACTCGTGACGATGCGGCCCTCCGATGTGCCCACCTACGTTGAGCATGGCGCCGCCGACATCGGCATCACTGGCAAGGACGTGCTGCTCGAGGCCGTGGGTCGCGAGGTGTATGAGCTGCTCGACCTCGGCTACGGCTACTGCCGCATGGTGGTGGCCGAGCGCGAGGGCTCGGACGCGATGGCGGAGTCCCTGCGGCGGCTCGGCGCCGTGCGGCTGGCCACCAAGTACCCGCGCATCGCCGCGCAGCACTTCGCCGAGACGGGGCGGCAGGTGGAGATCGTGGAGGTGAAGGGGTCCGTGGAGATCGGGCCTCTCACCGGGCTGGTTGACGGCATCGTGGACCTCACCGCCACCGGCACGACGCTGGCCGAGAACCACCTCGTGGAGCGCGAGGAGATCTGCGAGTGCACGGCGCGGCTGATTGCCAACCCGGTGGCGCACAAGCTCAAAGCAGTGGAGATCGACGACCTGATCGAGCGCATCCGCGGCGCGGTGGGCTCGTGACCCGCTTCGGGCCGGACACCACGGCAGCCGAGCTGCGCGCGCTCGTGCCCGCGCCGGCCGACGTTGAGGCGGACGTGCGGGCGATCCTCGAGGAGGTGCGTGAGCGCGGCGACGCGGCGGTGCGCGAGCTCACGCTCCGCTTCGACGGCGCGGCGCCGGCTGAGCTGCGGGTGCCGTCCGAGCAGCTCGAGGCGGCGCCGGGAGCGCTTGAGCCCGCCGTCCTCGACGCGCTGGGCATGGCGATCGCCAACGTGGGCGCCGTGGCCGACGCCCAGCTGCGCGACGCCGTGACCGTGGAGCTTCCGCAGGGCCAGCGCGTGGAGATCGCGGAGCTGCCGGTGCGGCGGGCGGCGGCGTACGTGCCCGGCGGGCGTGCCGCGTACCCCTCCACGGTGGTGATGTGTGCCGTCACGGCGCGCGCCGCCGGCGTCGAGGAACTGGCCCTGTGCGCTCCCCCCGGGGCGGACGGCGCCGTGCACCCGGCGATCCTCGCCGCCTGCTCGCTCTGCGGCGTGAGCGAGGTGTACGGCATGGGCGGCGCCCAGGCCGTGGCCGCGCTGGCCTACGGCACCGAGTCCGTGCCACCCGTGGACGTGATCGTCGGGCCCGGCAACCGATATGTGCAGGAGGCCAAGCGCCAGCTCGCGGGGATGATCGGCATCGACAGCGTGGCGGGTCCGAGCGAGCTGGTGGTGGTGGCGAGCGAGGGCGCCGAGCCCGGACTCGTGGCCGCGGACCTGCTCGCGCAGGCCGAGCACGGGCCGGACAGCATGGTGGCGGCGCTCTCGCCCCAGGCCGGGCTCCTCGACGAGATCGAGTCCGCGCTTGGCGGCGTGGAAGCGGCGCTTGTACAGGCCCGCGACGTGCCGGCGGCGGTCGCGCTGGCCGAGGAGCTGGCGCCCGAGCACCTCGAGCTGATCGGCGCGGAGGCGGAGGCGTTGGCCGACGCCGTGCGCTTCGCGGGCTGCCTGTTCGTGGGCCGGGACGCGGGCACCGCGTTCGGCGACTACGTGGCGGGCTCGAACCACGTGCTGCCCACAGGCGGCGCCGCGCGCTTCGCCAGCGCGCTCGGCGTGAGCACCTTCCGGCGCCGCATGTCGCGGGTATCCTTGCCGCCCGGCGCGGCCGCGCGCCTGGCGCCCGCGGGTGCCGCGCTCGCGCGAGCCGAGGGCTTCCCGAAACACGCCGAGTCCATGGAGCGACGCGCGTGACTCGCACCGCCGACATCTCCCGCAAGACAAACGAGACGGATATCCGCCTGTCGCTGTCGCTCGACGGTACGGGACAGGGCACGCGCACCACGGGCGTCGGCTTCTTCGACCACCTCCTCGACGCTGTGGCGCGTCACGGCGGACTCGACCTCGACGTGAACGTGCAGGGCGACCTCGAGACCGGGCCGCACCACACCGTGGAGGACACGGGCATCGCGCTCGGGCAGGCGATCGACCAGGCGCTGGGAGACCGCGCCGGGATCACGCGCTTCGGCAGCGCGGTGGTGCCGATGGACGAGGCGCGCGCGAGCGCGGCGATCGACATCAGCGGGCGCCCGTTCACGCTGTTCGAGGCGGAGCTGCCGCCGGTGGCGATCGCCGACTTCGACAGCGACCTGGCCGAGGAGTTCTTCCGCGCGGTGGCAAACAACGCCAAGCTCACACTCCACGTGCGCGTGGAGACCGGGACGAACGCGCACCACATGGTGGAGGCGGCGTTCAAGGCGTTCGCGCGCGCGCTGCGCCAGGCGGTGGCATTCGACCCAAGCGCCACCGGCATTCCCTCGACCAAGGGGCTCCTGTGATCGCGATCCTCGATTACGGCATGGGCAACCTGCGGTCGGTGGAGAAGGCGTTCGAGCATGTGGGCGCGACGGCGGTGATCACGCGCGACCATGCGGAGGTCCGCGCGGCCCAGGGCGTGGTGCTGCCGGGCGTGGGCGCGTTCCCCAAGGCGATGCAGGCGATCCGCGAGCTGGGCCTCGACGAGCTGATGGCCGAGAAGCTGGCCGCCGGGGTTCCCACGCTCGGCATCTGCCTCGGCATGCAGCTCCTGTTCGAGCGCAGCAGCGAGCTGGGCGGCGCCGACGGCCTCGGCTTCCTCGCCGGCGAGGTGGGGCCGCTCGACGCTCCCGGGCTCAAGATCCCGCAGATCGGCTGGAACGCGATCTCGTGGAAGCGCGCGTCGCGCCTCTGCTCCGGACTGCCCGACCCGTGCGCCTTCTACCACGTGCACTCGTTCGCCCCGCGTCCCGGCGACGCCGCCGACGTGCTGGCCACCGCGGAGTACGGGGTCGAGTTCGTGACTGCGGTGGAGCGCGAGCCGGTGTACGGCGTGCAGTTCCACCCGGAGAAGTCCGGCCCGCACGGGCTGCGGCTGCTCGGCAACTTCGCGGCCATCTGCGGGGTGGGCGGCGCCGTGCGCCGCGCAGCATGATCCTCCTGCCGGCGATCGACATCCGCGGCGGCAGGGCGGTGCGGCTCCAGCGCGGCGACTTCGACAAGGAGACCGTGTACGTGGACGATCCCCTCGAGGCCGCGCGCTCGTTCGTGGACGCCGGAGCGCGCTTTCTGCACGTGGTGGACCTGGACGGCGCGCGCGAGGGCAAGCCGGTGAACCTCGAGCACCTGCGGCGGATCACGAGCGAGCTGGGCGTGGCGGTGCAGTACGGAGGCGGCCTGCGCGACCTGGGCGCGGTGCGTTCGGCGCTGCAGGCCGGCGCCGAGCGCGTGGTGGTGGGCACGGCCGCGTACTCGAACGTCGAGTTCGTGGACGAGCTGATCGCCACCTGGGACACCCGCGTGGTGGTGGCGGTGGACGTGCGCGGCGGTCACGTGTCCGTGGCGGGCTGGACGAAGGCCACGCAGATGCTTCCCGAGGACATCATCGGCCGCCTCCAGCGCCGCGGCGTGAAGCAGTTCATGTACACGAACGTGGACCGCGACGGCACGCTCGAGGGGCCGGACCTCGACGAGGTGCGGCGCATCTCGGACGCCGTGCGCGGCCGCTTCCTCTACTCGGGCGGGATCGCCGCGCTGGACGACCTCAAGGCGCTCAAGGAGCTGCGGCTCGTGAACCTCGCCGGCGTGGTCTCGGGCAAGGCGCTCTACGAGGGCAAGTTCTCCGTGCCCGCGGCGCAGGCGGCCCTGCGTGACGAGTAGCACGTAACGCGCCGCGCGCGAACGGGACTTGAGCGGCAACTGGTCCCGACTCTTGGAGAACGCATGACTGCCACCGCCGACCGCGGTTACACGCTCGATCCCGCCTGGCACGCCGAGCGCGACCGGCTCAACTCGATCACGAGCCTCTATGACCCGCAGACCCTCCAGGCGTGCTCGCGCCTCGGCCTCGGGGAGGGCTGGCGCTGCCTCGACATCGGCGCGGGCACCGGTAGCGTGGCGGAGCTCCTGGCCGAGCGCGTGGGCGAGAACGGCCGTGTGCTGGCGGTGGACATCGACGTGCGCTTCCTCGAGCCGCTCGCGACCGACGCGCTCGAGGTGCTGCGCGCCGATGTCCGCAGCGACAAGCTGCCGGACGGCTTCGACCTCGTGCACGCGCGGCTGGTGCTCGAGCACCTGCCCGAGCGCGAGGCCGTGCTCGACGCGATGGTGAGCGCCACGCGGCCGGGCGGCTGGGTGCTGGTGGAGGACTTCGACTGGTCCACCGCGGCCGCGGTCGATCCGCCCAGCGAGGTTCACGCGAAGGTGGTGGGCGCGCTGAAGGCGTTCTTCTCGATGCACGGCTACGACGCCGCACCTGGGCCGCAGGCTGCCGCGGCTGCTGCAAGCCGCTGGGCTCGAGCACGTGGCCGCCGACACCGTGTCGATCCAGGTGCAGGCCCACCACGAGCACGGCGTGCCGCAGTGGGAGCTGCTCGTGGCTCAGCTCGCCCCCGGCATGATCGCCGCCGGGCTGCTCGACGAGGACGACATCGCCGCGTTCCACGGCCTCTGGCACGACGGCGACACGGTGAGCTTCGCGCCGCTGATGGTGAGTGTCTGGGGCCGCAGGCCCTAACCTCACACGCGTGCTGCTGAAGCGTGTCATCCCCTGCCTCGACGTCGACAAAGGCCGTGTCGTCAAGGGCACCAACTTCGTGAACATCCGCGACGCCGGCGATCCGGTGGAGCTGGCCATCCGCTACCAGGACGAGGGCGCTGACGAGATCGTCTTCCTCGACATCACGGCCTCGCACGAGCAGCGCGAGACGATCGTCGAGCTCGCGCGCCGGACCGCCGACGACGTGTTCATCCCGTTCACGATCGGCGGGGGAGTGCGCTCGGTGGAGGACGCCCAGGCGGTGCTCGACGCGGGCTCGGACAAGGTGTCCGTGAACTCGGCCGCGGTGGCGCGGCCCGAGCTGCTGAGCGAGCTGGCCGAGGTGTTCGGTGCGCAGTGTGTGGTGCTCGCGGTGGACGCCCGGGCGAGCGAGAACGGCGACGGCTGGGAGGTGTTCGTGAACGGCGGTCGCACCCCCACCGGGCTCGACGCGGTGGAGTGGATCCGCCGCGGCGTGGAGCTGGGCGCGGGGGAGATCCTGCTGACGAGCATGGACCGCGACGGCACCGAGGACGGCTACGAGCTGGCGCTCACGCGCGCGGCGTCGGACGCCGTGGACGTACCGGTGATCGCGAGCGGTGGCGCCGGCAACCTCGATCATCTGGTGGATGCGGTCGAGGAGGGCGGTGCCGACGCCGTGCTCTGCGCGTCGATCTTCCACTACGGCCAGCACACGGTGCGCGAGGCCAAGGAGCGGATGCGCTCGGCCGGGATCCCGGTGCGGCTCTAGGTTCCCGCCGCGACGGCGCCGCTGGATCTGGACCATGGTCGCTCGGATCGCACCATAAAGTCCCTGGCGCCATGGAGTTCAGAGACATCCCCGGCATGGATCGGCTGCTTCCCGCGCTCGAGGGCTTGGCGCCGGCGTTCCTCGTGGGCGGTGCCGTGCGCGACCTCCTCCTCGGACGCGCGACCGTGGACCTGGACGTGGCGATCGAGGGGGACGCGCGCGCCGTGGCGCGCGAGCTCGCCGAGCGGCTGGGCGGGGAGGCGAAGGAGCACGAGCGCTTCGGCACCGCCACAGTGACGGCGGGCGACCTGTCGGTGGATCTGGCCGCCACCCGGCGTGAGACCTACCGGGAGCCAGGAGCGCTGCCGGACGTGCACCCCGCCGGCCTGGCCGAGGACCTCGGACGGCGCGACTTCACGATCAACGCGATGGCGATCGACCTGAACGGCGGGGCGGTGGGCCACCTCGAAGATCCGCACCGTGGGCGCGAGGACATCGACGCGGGACTGATCCGGGTGCTCCACGGCGGCAGCTTCATCGACGACCCCACCCGCCTCCTGCGCGCGCTGCGCTACGAGGCGCGCTTCGGCTTCCGGTTGGAAGAGCAGACCGAACGTCTCGTGCGCGAGGCCGCTGCGGGCGCGGGCTTCTCGACCGTGTCGGGCGCCCGTGTGCGGGACGAGCTGCTCGACCTGCTGAGCGAGGACGAGGCACCCGCCGCGGTGGCCCGCATGCGCGAGCTGGGACTTGACCGCGCGCTGCACCCGTCGCTCGAGGCGGATCCCGAGCTGGTGGCGAGCACGCTGCTGGCCTGCGCCGAGACCGGTGCGGACCGTGTGCTGGCGGGCCTGGCCGCGCTCGTGAGCAGCGCGCCCGAGTGGCTGCGCCTGTGGGTGGAGGACCTGCATCTGGGCCGCCAGCAGGCGGACGCCGTGATGAGGGCCGCCACCAAGGGACCGCAGCTCGCCTCGACACTGCGCAACGAGCTGACTCCCTCGGCCGTGCACGCGGTGCTGAGCTGCGAGCCGCGCGAGGCGCTGGCGATGGCGCTCGCCCGCGGCGCGCCGGGCGATCGGGTGCTGCACTACCTAGCCGACCTGAGCGGCGTGCAGCTCGAGATCACGGGCCACGACCTGGTGGAGGCCGGCGTGCCGGAGTCCCCGGAGCTGGGCCGCGCACTGGATGAGACGCTGCGGCGCAAGCTCGACGGCGAGGTGTCGGGCCGCGAGCAGGAGCTGGAGCTGGCTCTGGCGCTGGCACGGGGGGAGAAGCGGTGATCGAGCTGGAGCTGCAGGGCGCGAAGGTGGCCTTCACGGACCGCCGCGGCGGCGTGAGTGCGGGCCCCTACGAGTCGCTCAACCTCGGCATCCTCACCGAGGACGACCAGGCAGAACGTGTCCGAGAACCGCCGTCGCCTGACGGCCGCGCTCGACTGCGACCCCGAGCGCGTGGCCATGGGCTGGCAGGTGCACGGTACGGACATCCTCGATTGGGACGGTCCGCCGGACCACGGCGGCTTCGCCCACGAGGGCGCCGAGCTGCCCAAGGTGGATGGCCACACCACCACCGCGCGCGAAGTGCCGCTGATGGTGCTCGTGGCCGACTGCCTGCCGCTGGCGCTCGTGTCGGAGAGCCGCGCGACGATGCTGCACTGCGGCTGGCGCGGTCTCGCCGCCGGAATCGTCGAGCGGGCGCTCGACCTCTTCCCCGAGCCGCCGCACGCCGTGCTCGGTCCCGCGATCGGCGCCTGCTGCTACGAGGTGGGCGACGAGGTGCTGGCCGAGTTCGCGGACCTGCGCGGCGTGGCCAGCGGGCGGATGCTGTCGCTGAACGCGGTGGCTCAGCACAAGCTCCTCGCTCGCGGCGTCACGAAGATCGACTCGTTCCCGCTCTGCACGAGCTGCCGCCCGGACCTGTTCTTCTCCCACCGCCGCGACGCCGGCGTCACCGGCCGGCAGGCCGGCCTCGTGTGGCTCACATGACGCGCGAGTTCACAGGCCTGCGCCCCGAGCGCATCAGGGACAACCTCGAGCGGGTGCGCGAGCGCATCGCCGCCACCGGCCGCGACCCCGCGCAGGTGGAGATCCTCGCCGCCATCAAGTACGTATCCGCCGACGAGCTTCCCGCGCTGGCGGAGGGCGGCATTGAGCTGGTGGGGGAGAACCGCGCGCAGGACCTCTTGGCCAAGCGCGAGCACCATGCCGGCGACTTCACCTGGGACTTCATCGGCGCGCTCCAGAGCCGCAAGGTCAAGGACATCGCCCCGGTGGTGCGGCTGATCCACTCGGTGGCCTCGGAGTCGGCTCTGCGGCAGCTCGAGAAGCATCCGGCGCCGGAGGTGCTGATCGAGGTGAACGTGGCGGGCGAGGAGAGCAAGGCCGGGATCGATCCGGCCGAGCTGGCGCACTACATCGAGGCCTGCCCGGTGCCGGCGACGGGCCTGATGTGCATGCCGCCGTTCACCGAGAACCCGGAGGACAGCCGCCGCCACTTCGCGCGCCTGGCCGAGCTGGCCGCCGAGCACAACCTCGAGCGCCTCTCCATGGGCACCAGCCAGGACTACGCCGTGGCGGTGGAGGAGGGCGCGACCATCGTCCGGCTCGGCAGCGTGCTGTACGAGTAGAGACAGCCGGATTGGCGCAGCTTCAAGACGGTGCCCGCGTCGTAGCCAGCCCGGCCATCTGGCCGAGTTCCTCGGGGTCGAGCACGACGATGTGGCGGCGGCGGGTCTCGATCAGGCCCACCGCCCGCAGGTCGCGCAGCGCCTTCGTGATCGCCTCGCGCGAGGCGCCCGCCCAGCCGGCCAGCTCCTCCTGCGAGATCGGCAGCGTGATGCGCACGCCCTCGGGCACCTCCTCCCCGTAGCGCTCGGCCAGCTCCACGAGCCGGCGGGCCACGCGGGTGACGGTCTGGTAGGCGGCGAACTCCACGTGCTGGCGGTCGGCCGCCCGCAGCCGAGCGATCACCACCCGCAGGATCACGAGCGCCACCCGCGGGTTGGCGTCGAGGAACGCCTCGAACTCGCCGCTGGCGATCGCCAGCGCGCTGAGCGGCTCGAGCGCCCTCACGGTGGCCACGCGCGGAGAGCCGCCCATCGCCGACAGCTCTCCGAGCAGGTCTCCGGGGCCGCTGAAGGCGAGCACGAGCTCGCGCCCATCCTCGGTAACGGCCGTGACCTTGGCCCGGCCCTCCTCGATCACGAGCACCCGCCCGGGCGCCTCGCCCTGGTGCATCAGCGTGGCGCCGCGGCGGAAGCGTCGGGTGACGGCGCGCGATCGCAGCCCGGCGGCCTCCTCGTCGCTGAGCGACGCCAGGAAGGTCGGGGGGAGGGCTGTGTCCGGCGGGGCCATGGACCGGCAGACGCAGCATCCCAGGCCCGGCCCAGCGCGTCGAGCGGTCTGGCGCGTCAACTGTGTACGAATGCTCACTCGGGCGCGCACGAATGCGCGGAAGCGGATCCCCAGGCGGCGTACGGTCGCAGGCAACCGCCACCCACCATCCCGTCGCCCGCCCCTCACGCGCCGGGAGAACGCCCCGGAGGTTCCACCTCATGAAGGCCCAAACCCCACCCAAACGAGCGCTCAGCGCGCTCACGATCGTCGGCTGCATCTGCGCGTTAGCGCTGCCTGCAGCCGCGGGCGCGAGGCCGATCGCCGACCCCCCGCTCGCTCATTCGGCACTCACCCCCTCCGCCAGCTATCACCCGCACGGCCGTCCAGCCGCCTACGCCGGCAGCGCCGCCGCGTACACGCTGCCCGACGGCTTCTCGACCGACACCCAGTCCGCAACCCCCGCGACCATTGCCACCGGCACCCCGAGCGTCGTGGTTCGCGAGATCCACTCCGTGACGAACGGCAGCGACCACACGCTCGCCATCGTGCTGGCCTCCGCCGCTCTCGGCATCGCTCTCTGCGGCAGCGGCTACGCCCTGATCCGCACCACGCGGCTGCAGCGCCGGGTGGTCCAGTCGGGCTCCTAACGCCCTCAAACTGCGGAGCGCCGGGAACGCGGCTCGGCGCTCCACGGCCTACTCGTTTCCCGTGAGGAAGTCGTCGATCGCCCGCGAGAGCTGAGCGCCCTGCCAAGCGAGCGGCGACTTCCCCGGCTCCTCGACGAGTAGCCGGCCGCGCGGCAGCCGCCGGGCGTATTCCTCGGCCACGGCGAGCGGGTGGCCGGGGTCGGCTTCGTCGCGGCTGCCCACCACAAGCGCGGGGGCCTCGATCGCATCTAGCTCGTCCAGCGCCTCGAACGGACGTGAGCGTGGAACCACGCGCAGGGCGTCGGCCACGGCGCCCGGGTGCCGGTGCCGCGCGAGCCGCTGGCGCACCACAAGCGTGGCGGTCTCACGCCAGCGCTCGTCGGCGGGCGGAGTCCAGGCCTCGAGGAAGCCATCCACGCCGCCGCTCTCGAGCCCGTCGGCAAGCGCGTCCCACGAGCCGAGCTCCTCCTCGCGCACGCGCCCGTGGAACGCGGGCGTGATCAGCGCGAGGGCCGAGACCCGCCCGGGGCGCGACAGCGCGAAGGCGAGCGCCGTATGTGCGCCCATCGACGCGCCCGCCAGCGCGGCGCGCTCGATCCCCAGTCCATCGAGCACCGCCTCGAGGTCAGCGACCAGGTCCGAGTACTCGTAGGCCCCTCGCTCCGGGGCCGGATCGGACTCGCCGTGCCCGCGCGCGTCGTAGGGCACGATCCGCCGTCCGTTGCTCGGCAAGTAGCGCGAGCCCATCACCACGTAGCGGCGCGTGGCGGTCAGTCCGTGCAGCAGGAGCAGCGGATTGCCGTCGCCCGCCTGCTCGCCGCGCAGGGTCGTCGAGTCGCTGTTCAGCTCGAATTGCTGGGGATTTTCGGTGCCGGGCATGTGTGGTCTGAGGCTAGAGAACGCTGTAACGTGTAAATCGCAGGATTTCCCGCACGGCGGGCGAAAGACCGCATCATGGCGCTACGCGACACCTGGCACCGCGCGCTCGTTTACTTCGGCCTCGCCGAAGAGGACGACGGCTACTACGAGGAGGACGTCGAGCCCGAGGCCGAGCTCGAGGACCGCTACCGCGAGCGCCCGAACGTCCGCCGGCTCTCTTCACGCCGCCGCCGGGACGAGATCGACGACATCTTCTCCGAGGATGATGCGCCGCCTCGCTCGGGCGGGCGGACCCGCGTTCTGCGCCCCGTCGAGAACGGCGGCCGGGGCGGCAGCGGGGTGCAGGTGCACCTCGTGATCCCCAAGAACTTCAACGACGCCCAGCAGATCGCCGACCAGTTCAAGGACTCGATCCCGGTGATCCTCAACCTCCAGAGCAGCGACACCGATCTCTCGAAGCGGCTGATCGACTTCGCCTCCGGCCTCACCTATGCGCTCGACGGCGGCATGCAGCGGATCGCCGACAAGGTGTTCCTGCTCACGCCTCGCAATGTCGAGGTATCGGCAGAGGAGCGTGCCCGGCTGATCGAGAAGGGTTTCTTCAACCAGTCCTAGCGGTCGCTCCGCGCGCCCCTATCCTTCGGCGCCAATGCAGATCGGGCTGATCGGGGCGGGAAACATGGCGAGCGCGCTCGCACGCGGGTTCGGCGAGCCCGCGATCGTCACGGACGTCGTACAGGGCAAGGCGGAGGCGCTCGCCACCGAGCTCGGCGGCGAGGCGGTGGGCACGAACGCGAAGGTGGCCGAGCTCGCCGACGTGGTCTTCCTCTGCCACAAGCCCGCCCAGCTCGAGCAGGTGGCGCAGTCCACCGAGGGCAAGGCCAGGGCGATCGTGTCGATCCTCGGCGGCGTGAGGCTCGACGACCTCGAGCGCGCCTACCGCCACGTGCCCGTGTATCGCTTCCTGCCGAGCATCCCGGCAGAGGTGCGCCAGGGGGTGTCCTGCTACGCGCCCGGCCACCACGCCGCTGAGGGGCCCGAGCAGGAGGTGGTGGAGCTGTTCGAGCGCGTGGGTGCGGTGGTGCGCGTGGACGAGCCGCTGATCGAGCCGGCAATGGCGCTGATGAGCTGCGGACCGGCGTTCCTGGCCCTGGTGGCCGAGGCGATGGTGGATGCGGGCGTGCGGCACGGCCTCCAGCCGGCCGACGCCGCGCTGATGGCGGTGGAGACGATGGCCGGCAGCGCGTCGATGCTGCGGGCCACCGAGTACGACACCGGCGGTCTGCGACGCAGGGTCACCTCCCCCGGCGGCTCCACCGCGCGCGGCCTCGAGGCACTCGAGCGCGGCGGCCTCAGGGCGGCCTTCTACGACGCCGTGCGCGCCGTGGTGGAGGGGGGCAAGCGATGATCTTGCCGCTGGCCATCGACCGCGTGGACATCGCCCATTACCTGAACACGCTGATCGTCGTCTACTTCGTGCTGATCTTCGCCCGCATCCTGATGAGCTGGCTACCCAGGCTGCCCTACTCGCGCTGGCTCGACATCGTGCTCGGCTTCGTCCGCGACGTCACCGACCCGTATCTCAACCTCTTCCGCCGCTTCGTGCCGACCCTGCGCGTCGGCGGGGGCGGGCTCGACCTCAGCCCGATGGTCGCCATCCTCGTCCTGTTCCTGGTCGGCGGGCTGATCGTCAGAGCTGTTCACGGATAGGCCGGTGAGCGAACGCCCGTACCTCTCCGAGCGCGAGGGGGACGCCCTCGTGCGCGTGCGGCTGCAGCCGCGAGCCCGCCGCGACGAGATCGTGGGGGAGCGCTCAGGGTCGCTGCTCGTGCGCGTGAGCGCACCACCGCTCGAGGGCCGCGCCAACGAGGCGCTCTGCCGCGTGCTGGCCAAGGCCGCCGCGTGGCACCCGGGCGCGCCAGCGTGGTGAAGGGCGCCTCGGCGCGGGACAAGCTGGTGCGGCTCGAGGGAGCCAGGGCGGCCGACGTGGCGGAGCGGCTGCCATGACTTCGGCGTGGCAGAAGGCGCTGATCGTCACCGGCCTCGTGATGGTGGCCGACCAGCTCACCAAGTCGATCGTGCGCAGCTCGCTGTTTCCTGGTGAGAGCCGCCAGGTGCTGGCCGGCATCCTCGACATCACCAACACGCGTAACAAGGGCGTGGCGTTCGGGGCGTTGGCGGGGGGTGGCGCGGTGGTGGCGGCGCTCACCGGGCTGGCGCTGGGGGCGCTCCTGGTCTACTTCGTGCTGCGTGCCAACACGCCGCACCTGTGGCTGCCAGTGGGGCTACTGCTGGGCGGCGCCCTCGGCAACCTCGCGGACCGCGCCTGCATGGGCTCGGTCACCGACTTCATCGACCCTCGGCTGTGGCCCGCGTTCAACGTGGCGGACGCCTGCGTGGTCTGCGGCGTGCTGATCCTGCTGTGGGTGATCGAGGGCGCCGCGACCAGCGATGGCTGACGTCAGCTTCACCGCCGCGTCAGAGGACGAGGGCAAGCGCCTGGACGTGCGACTGGCCGCCGAGCCGTCGGTGGGGTCGCGGGCGAAGGCGCAGCGACTGATCGACGCCGGCCTCGTGACCGTGGATGGCCGCGGGCGCCCGAAGTCGCATCCGCTGGCGGCGGGCGAACGCGTGGCGGCGCGTATGGAGCCCCCGCCGGACCCCGCCGATCCGGCCGCTGGGGAAGGCGTGCCGTTCGAGGTGGTCTACGAGGACGACCACCTGCTCGTGGTGGACAAGCCGGCGGGCGTGGTGGTGCACCCAGCCGCGGGCCATGCCACCGGCACGCTCTCGCAGGCGCTGGCCGCGCGCGGCGCCGCGGGCGGGGACCCGCTGCGGCCGGGGATCGTCCACCGGCTCGACCGCGACACCTCCGGCCTGCTGGTGGTGGCGAAGTCTGAGCCCGTGCATCGGGCGCTGCAGGAGCTGATCCGCCGGCGCGAGCTGGAGCGCGAGTACGTGGCGCTCGTGGAGGGGCGGCCCGCTCGCAGCGGCACGATCGACGCCCCGGTGGGCCGCGACCGCGTCTCGCGGAAGCTAATCTCCACACGCACCGACGCCCCGCGCGAGGCTCGCACACACTTCGAGATCGAGGAGGAGCTGCCGCAAACCTCGCTTTTGCGGGTCACGCTCGAGACTGGCCGCACCCACCAGATCCGCGCCCATATGGCCGCGATCGGTCACCCAGTTTGCGGAGATTCCGCTTACGGAGGCCAAAAATCGGGGCAGAGACTTGGGTTAACGCGCCAATTCTTGCATTCGCGAAATCTGAGGTTTCGGCACCCTGTTACGGGGGCATTAATCGCCTGCGAGTCCAAACTACCCGTCGACCTAAGTCGCACGCTCGGCTTAGCCCGACGGGAGCCAGTCTCCGAAGGGCCAGACGGGGACTGAACATAAGAACGGAGCGGGGCGGTCTTCGGACCGCCTCGTCTTCTTTTGAAGTAGCTTCGCTTTGACCGTTGACCGTCACCGGCCAACGGCGGACCTCTTCTATGCTTCACTGTCGGCAAAGCAACCAACTACCCCGCCAACCGACCCACGCCCTGCCCGCTTAGTCGGGTCCGTGATCAGGAGGTTGGTGGGCTGCATCGCAACCAACCAAGGGAGAATCGTGGCTTCAGTTGGCATCAAAGAGCTGCTGGAGGCCGGTGTTCACTTCGGCCACCAGACGCGCCGCTGGAATCCCAAGATGCGCCGCTTCATCTTCGGCGAGCGCGGCGGGATCCACATCATCGATCTTCAGCAGACCGACAAGCTGCTGAAGCAGGCCCAGGACTTCGCCGCCGAGGTGGCGAGCCGTGGCGGCACCGTGCTGTTCGTCGGCACCAAGAAGCAGGCACGCGACGCCGTCAGGGACGCGGCCAGCAAGGGCGGCATGCCGTACGTGAACCAGCGCTGGCTCGGCGGCCTGCTCACCAACTTCCAGACCATCAACCGGCGCATCCGCCGTCTGCACCAGCTCAGCGAGTGGACCGAGGACGGAACGCTCGAGCTGCTGCCTACGCGGGAGCGCATCACGGCCATCAACGAGCGCGAGAAGCTCGAGATGAACCTCGGCGGCGTGCGCGACATGCAGCGCACCCCGGACGCGGTGTTCATCGTCGACCTTAAGACCGAGGCGATCGCCGTGCGGGAGGCCGAGCGCCTGCGCATCCCGATCATCGGGCTCGTGGACACGAACGTGGACCCGGACCCCGTGACCTATCCGATCCCCGGCAACGACGACGCCATCCGCTCCTGCAAGCTGATCGTGGACGCGATCGGAGACGTGGTGGCCGAGCGCGCGCAGGTGTTCCGCGCCGAGGAGGAGGCAGCGCGCCGCGAGCGCGAGGAACAGGAGCGCCGCGAGGCCGAGGAGCGCGCCAAGCGTGAGGCCGAGGAGGCCGCGAAGCGTGAGGCCGCCCAGCGCGAGGCCGACGAGAAGGCCCGCGCCCAGGCACAGGCGCTCGAGGAGCAGCAGCAGCAGCAAGCTGCTGCCGAGGGTCCGCAGTCCGCAGGTCCGCAGTCCGCAGAAGGTGAGGCTCCGTCGCCTGAGCAGACACAGGAACAACCGGAGAACGCAGCAGAGCAGGGAGTGAGCCAGTGAGCACCATGGAAATCAGCGCCAAAGACGTCAAGGCCCTGCGGGAGCGCACGGGCGCCGGGATGATGGACTGCAAGGCAGCCCTCACCGAGGCCGGCGGCGACATGGATAAGGCCGTCGAGATCCTGCGCGTGAAGGGTCAGGCGTCGGCGGCCAAGAGGAGCGGAAGAGTGGCGTCGGAAGGAGCGGTGGCCAGTTACATCCATGCGGGCGGGAAGATCGGCGTGCTCGTGGAGGTGAACTGCGAGACCGACTTCGTGGCGCGTAACGAGGACTTCCAGGAGTTCGTGCGCGACGTGGCTCTCCACATCGCGGCCGCGGCGCCCGAGTTCGTCTCCGAGGACGACGTGCCCGAGGACGTGAAGGCCGCCGAGGCCAAGATCTTCGAGGAGCAGTCGATGGACAAGCCCGACAACGTGCGCCCGAAGATCGTCGAGGGCCGGATCAGGAAGTGGCTCGAAGAGGTCGTCCTGCTCAACCAGGCAGCACGTGAACAGCGACAAGCACGACGGTAAGACGATCGAGGAGCTGCGCGCCGAGACCGCCTCCAAGACCGGCGAGAACGTCGTGATCCGGCGCTTCACCCGCTACGTGGTGGGGGAGGAGTAGCCACTCCCGTGGAAGACGGAAGACCCGCCTTCCGCCGGATTCTCCTCAAGCTCTCGGGCGAGTCCCTGATGGGATCGCTCGACTACGGCGCCGATCCCGAGCGCATCGCCGCCATCGCCGAGCAGATCCACCGCGTGGCCGAGCGCGGCGTGGAGGTGGCGATCGTGGTGGGCGGTGGCAACATCTATCGCGGCCTCAAGGGCGCGGCCGAGGGCATGGACCGCGCCACCGGCGACTACATGGGCATGCTCGCCACGGTGCTGAACGCGCTGGCGCTCCAGGACGCGCTCGAGAAGCGCGGGGCGCACACGCGCGTGCAGTCGGCGATCACGATCAGCGAGGTGGCCGAGCCCTACATCCGCCGCCGCGCGATGCGCCACCTCGAGAAGGGCCGGATCGTGATCTTCGCCGCCGGCACGGGCAACCCGTTCTTCACCACGGACACGGCGGCGGCCCTGCGCGCGCTCGAGATCCACGCCGAGGCGATCCTGATGGCCAAGAACAGCGTGGAGGGCGTCTACGACGCGGACCCGCGCACCACGCCCGACGCCAACTTCATCCCCGAGATCACCCACCACGAGGCGATCGAGCGGCGGCTGCAGGTGATGGACTCGACGGCGCTGTCGCTCTGCATGGACAACATGCTCCCGATCTACGTGTTCAACGTCGATGACGAGCGGAACATCGACCGGATAGTGTCCGGCGAGCGAGTGGGGACGGTGGTATCGACATGAGCGAGCTGATCGACGAGCTGCTGGCGGACGCCGGAGAGCGCATGCAGAAATCCGTCGAGGCCACGCGCAACGAGTTCTCGACCGTGCGCACCGGGCGCGCCTCACCGCACCTGCTCGACCGCATCGAAGTGGACTACTACGGGGCGGTCACGCCGCTGCGCCAGCTCGCCAACATCTCCGCCAGCGAGGCGCGCCTGCTCACCGTCACGCCCTACGACAAGTCGTCGATCAAGGCGATCGAGAAGTCGATCATGGAGTCCGACATCGGGCTCACGCCGTCGAACGACGGCAGCGTGATCCGCCTCACCATCCCGGAGCTCACGGAGGAGCGCCGCAAGGAGCTCGTGAAGGTCGTGCACGGGATCGCCGAGGAGGGCCGGGTGGCGATCCGCAACGTGCGCCGGGACATCATGCATGACCTCCGCGAGCTCAAGAAGGAGGGCGAGGTGGGGGAGGACGAGGAGCGCCGCGCGGAGTCCGAGCTGCAGAAGCTCACGGACAAGCGCATCGGCGAGATCGACAGCTTCCTGTCCGGCAAGGAAGAAGAGATCCTCGAGGTCTAGCCGGGGCCCGCGCTGCCGCCGCGAGGCATGCCAGCGCGCTACGTCGCCATCATCATGGACGGCAACGGCCGCTGGGCGCAGCAGCGCGGGCTGGACGTGAACGAGGGGCACCGGGAGGGAGCCCGTGCCCTGCGGCGCACGGTGGAGAACGCGGTGGACCTCGGCATCCTCGAGCTCACCGCCTACGCGTTCTCGACCGAGAACTGGACGCGTCCGACGCCCGAGGTGGAGGCGATCATGGAGCTGTTCGGAGAGATGATCCAGAGCCAGACGCCAGACCTCGACGAGGAGGGCGTGCGGATGAAGTTCATGGGGCGGCGCGAGGGCGTCTCCGGCGAGCTGCTGGCCCAGATGGACTGGGCCGAGCGCGAGACCGCGGCCAACGACCGGATGACGCTGTATCGTGGCCTTCAACTACGGCGGCCGCGCTGAGATCCTCGATGCGGCGGAGAGGTATGCCGGGGGCGGCGAGGAAGAGTTCGCCCGCCATCTGTACGCGCCCGAGATGACCGATCCCGACCTCCTGATCCGCACGAGCGGCGAGCGCCGCATCTCGAATTTCCTGCTCTGGCAGTGCGCGTACTCGGAGCTGGTGTTCTCCGACGCGCTGTGGCCCGACTTCGACCGCGTCGGACCTCGAGGCCGCCCTCGAGGAGTTCGAGCAGCGGGGTCGCCGCTTCGGGGCGCGCTAGGGCGATGGCCTCGGAGCCGCGCCGCCGGCCGCCGCCTCAGCGCCGCCCGCCACCGCGGAGACGGAGGCGCAGGGGACGCTCGGACCTGGGCGCGCGCATCATCGCGGCGCTGCCCGCGATCGCCTTCGTCATCCTGATCACGGTCGAGGGCGGGCTCGTGTTCGTCGCCGGCCTGTTCATCGTGGGCACGGTCTGCATGGCTGAGCTCTACAAGCTCACGGCGCGCGCCCGGCCGCTGCCGCTCGCGGGCTACCTGGCGCTGCTGGGTTTGCTCCTCGCAGCCCACTACGGGGACCAGTTCCAGATCCTGCTCGTGTTCGTGGCGTCCGTGCCGCTCACGTTCTTCCTCGCGATCGCGCGACCGCAGCGGGAGAACGTGTCCTGGGGCATCGCCGCGACCCTGTTCGGGATCGTCTGGATCGGCCTGGCGCTAAGCCATGCGGTGCTGCTGCGCCAACTTCCGCATGGCGGCGCGCTGGTGGTGGACGTGCTGATCGGGACCTTCGTCGGCGACACCTGCGCGTACATCGGCGGGCGCGCATGGGGGCAGCGGCCGCTCGCCCCGCGCATCTCGCCGAACAAGACGGTGGAGGGACTCGTGGTGGGGATCATCGGCGGCACGCTGGCCTTTTGGGGCTTCGAGGTGGCCTATCAGAACTACACACAGGGCCTGCATGCGCTGGGAATCGGCTTTGCGGTGGCGCTGGCCGCGCCCGTGGGCGACCTGTTCGAGTCGTTGATCAAGCGCGATCTGCGACGTGAAGGACACCGGCCACGTGTTCGGCCCCCACGGCGGGGCGCTCGACAGGCTGGACGCCGTGTTCTTCACGGCCGTGACGGGCTACTACGTGGCGCTGGCCCTGCTCTAGATCGCGCAACCGCAGGGTTGACACGCGGCCCCGATCCCGGTCGAATAAGCGGTGGCGTCTCACAGGTGACAGGGCGCGTGGGGTCGAGTCCTGTCACCTGTGAGACGCCTGCGCGAGACTGCCGAGCGATACGCTCCTTGCCGTGCTGAAAGACCTCACCGTGGTAGTGCCGGACCGCCCGGGCACCCTCGCGCATCTGGCTGAGGAGATCGGCAAGGCGGGGATCAACATCGAGGGGTTCTCCGGCGACAACATCGAGGGCGCCGCCGTGCTTCACCTGCTGGTGGAGGACCCGCGCTCGGTGCGCAAGATCATGGAGGACGCCGGCCTCGAGATCCGCGACGAGCGCGACGTGCTCGTGCTCGACACCGACGACCGCCCGGGGGCGCTGGCGGGCGTGGCGCACCGGATCGCGGGGTCCGGCGTGAACATCGACTTCCTCTACGGCGTGCGCGGCCGGCTCGTGTTCGGCGTGGACGATTTCGAGAAGGCCGAAAAGGCGCTCTAGTTAGTACGGCGAGGGGCCGCCGAACATCTCGCCGAGCCGGGCCGCGACCCGCAGGTCGCCCTCCAGCTCGATCCTGCCCTGCATCATCGCGGCGGCCGGGTGGAGCACGCCGCCCACGATGCGGGCGAAGTCCGGCAGCGGCATCCGCAGCAGCACGGTGGGGTTGCCGCCGCTGCCCTGAACGGCGCTGGCCTTGCCGTCCTCCACCCGCAGCGTCCAGATGTCGGGTGGGCGGCGGCCGTTTGCCACGTGGGTGAGCTCGTAGACGATCTCACCCTCGAAGCCGGCGGACACCTCGGGCACGTACGCGCGGGCCATCGCGCCGAAGATCGCCTTCTGCGTGACCGAGCGGCCGAAGCGCTTCTCGATCTCGGCGTCGGAGCGGCCGGCCACGAGCCTGGCGAGCGCTGCCTGGCCGCCGCGCTGCAGCGCCCCGCGCAGCTCGCCGGCGGCGAGTGAGGGCAGGCGGCCGAGGTCGATGCCCGCGCTGCGGCGGCGCTCGCGGGCGAGCTCGGCCTGCTCGTCCACCTGGTAGGCCGCGGGCGCCTGCCGGGCCGGTTCGCGCCGCGCCAGCGCACGCTCGATCGCGGGGCCGAGGCGCTCCATCTTCGCCCGCTCTCGCTCCTCGGCGTGCTCGGCGAACTCCGGGATCACCTTCTCGCCGAACAGCTCCAGGCTGTGGCAGATGTCCTCGTGGCGGTTGTTGCCGGCCTGGAGCACGAACACGATCTGGTCGACGCCCTGCGCTTCGTAGCGGCGGCACAGCTCGGCGATCTGGTCGGGCGTGCCGACCGCGCCGCGCAGGGAGCCCACGCCTTCCTGCAGCAGCTTCACCCCGAGCGGCAGGTTGTCGGCGTTGATTCCCTTGCGCGAGAAGCCGGTCTCGTCGCGGCGCTCGTGGAACTCGTCCCAGATGTTCGTGATGCCGGGCTGGTGCGGCGAGATGCCGTAGTAGTGCACGAGCGAGTAGCCGAAGAAGTTGCCGCCGTCCGCGCCGCGCTCGATCGCCTGCTCCTCGTCCTCGTGGCACATCATCGGCAGCACGACCGTGACGTTGGGGTTCACGGCGAAGCCAGCCGGCACGCACTCGTCGGACTCGATCAGTGCGTAGTACTCCTCCACCCACTTGCCGGCGTCCTCCGGCTCGACGAAGGAGAACGACAGCGCGCCGATCCCCTTGCGGGCGGCCAGGTGGATCGTCTCGCGCCGGCTGCAGGCCACCCACAGCGGCGGGTGGGGCTTCTGCAGCGGCTTGGGGATCACGTTGCGAGGCGGCATGCGGATGTGCTCCGAGTCCCAGCCCGCGAACGGCTCCTCCACGAACATGCGCGTGATCGCGTCGAGCGCCTCATCCCACATCTCGCGCTTCTGATCCCGCTCCACGAGGAAGCCGCCGAGCTCCGCCTGTGAGCTCGACTCGCCAGTGCCAAACTCGAGCCGCCCGTCGGAGATCAGGTCGAGCGTGGCGATCCGCTCCGCCACGCGCGCCGGATGGTTCACCTGCGGCGGGAGCTGCACGATGCCGTGTCCGAGGCGGATGCGCTCGGTCCTCTGAGAGGCCGCCGCCAGGAACACCTCGGGCGCCGAGCTGTGCGAGTACTCCTCGAGGAAGTGGTGCTCGACCGCCCACACGCAGTCGAAGCCGGCGCGGTCGGCGATCTCCACCTGCTCGAGCGCGTCCTTCAGCAGCCTGTGCTCGGCGCCGTTCTCCCACGGGCGAGGGAGCTGATGCTCGTAGAAGATCCCGAAGCGCATCGGCCCCATCGTAGGGCTAGCCGTATGGGCTAGCGGACCCGCCGCGGTTAACGTCGCCTTGATGGGGAGCCTCGCGCGCCGAGTGCTTGTTACAAGTGACGCTGAGCGCAAGCGTCTCGAGCGCGCATTGCATGACGGCGCCCAGCAGCGGCTCGTGGCAGCCACAACCACGCTTGGGCTCGCGATCAGGCGCCTCGAGGCGGGGGAGGACGGCGCCGGCGAGCTGCTCGAGCAGGCGGCGGAGGAGGCGCGCCGGTGCATCGAGGACCTGCGCGACCTCGCGCGCGACATCTACCCAACGGTCCTGTCCGAGCGCGGGCTGCCGTCGGCGCTCAACGACCTGGCGCGGCGGGCGCCGGGCTTGGTGGAGGTGGAGGCGGTGCCGGAGGAGCGGCTGCCGGAGGCGGTGGAGCTGACGGCGTATCTCGTGGTGTCGGAGGCGCTGCGGGAACTCGATGCGAGCGGTGAGGCGTTCGTGAACGCGAGCGTGAACGAGGGCTCGTTCGTGGTGGAGGTGCGCGGTGCCTCAGCCGATGGCGAGCAGCTCGCACGCCTGCACCACCGCGTGGCGGGGCTGGACGGCCGCATCGAGGGCGGTTCGGGCGGCGGCATGGCCTTCGTCCGAGCCTCGATTCCGCTGGACTAGAAGGACCTGGTCGATCTAGCGGCCTTCAGGAGGCCGTTAGATCGACCACGTGGGCCGGGCCTATCCTCTGAGTCGTGCGAAGGGTGATCATCCTCGGCTCGACGGGGTCCATAGGCACGCAGGCGCTCGACGTGGTGGGGCGCAGCGACGAGCTCCAGGTGGTGGGGCTGTCGGCGTCGACGCGCGCCGATGATGTGGTGCAGCAGGCCGAGCGCTTCGGCGTGGAGAGGATCGCGCTCGCCGACGAAGCCGCGGCCGCGCGCGCGGCCGAGCGGTGGACCTCTGGCGAGGTGCTTACCGGCGACAGCGGCCTGATGGAGCTGATCACGGACACTGACTGCGACCTCGTGCTGAACGGCCTCGTGGGCTCCGCCGGTCTCGGCCCAACCGTGGCGACGCTCGGCGAGGGCATCGACCTCGCGCTGGCCAACAAGGAGAGCCTCGTGGTGGGCGGCGAGCTGGTGATGGCGCTGGCCGAGGCCACCGGCGCGCGCATCATCCCCGTCGACTCCGAGCACTCCGCCCTGCACCAGCTGATCGCGTCCGAGCGGCCCGGGACGGTGGATCGCCTCGTGCTGACCGCGTCCGGGGGCCCGTTCCGCGGGCGCTCGGCTTCCGAGCTCGCGGACGTGACCATCGAGGAGGCGTTGGCGCATCCCACCTGGGCGATGGGCGGCAAGATCACGATCGACTCGGCCACGCTGATGAACAAGGGCCTCGAGCTGATCGAGGCGCACCACCTCTTCGGCGTGGGCTATGAGCGGATCGACGTGGTGGTGCATCCGCAGTCGATCATCCACTCGCTGATCCAGCTGAACGACGGCGCAGCACTGGCGCACATGGGCTACCCCGACATGCGCGTGCCGATCTCCTACGCGCTGCACTGGCCGGAGCGCGTGGACGTGCCCGTGAAGGCGCTCGACCTGCCGGAGCTCGGGCAGCTCACATTCGAGGAGCCGGACCTCGAGGCGTTCCCCTGCCTGCGGCTCGCGCGCGAGGCCGCCGTGGCGGGCGGCACCGCTCCCTGCGTGCTCAACGCGGCCAACGAGGTGGCGGTGGGCGCGTTCCTCGACGGCCAGCTCTCGTTCACGGGCATCGCAGAGGTGATCGAGCGCTCGCTGGCCGATCTGCCGTCCGAGCCGGTGCGCCACTTCTCCGACCTCTACCGCGCGGACGCGGCGGCACGGGCGCGCGCGGATGAGCTGATCCAGGGCGTGGCGGCATGAGTTGGGTCATCGTCGTCCTCGGCTTCATCACGCTCGTGATCCTCCACGAGCTCGGGCACTTCACCGCGGCGAAGGCGGTGGGCATGCGGGTGGAGCGCTTCTCGCTCTTCTTCCCGCCGCTGCTCGTGCGCAAGACGATCGGCGAGACGGAGTACGCCATCGGCGCCCTGCCGCTCGGCGGCTACGTGAAGATCAGCGGCATGAGCCCGGCGGAGGACCTGCCGGACGAGGTGCGCACCCGGGCCTACTACTCGCAGCCGGTGTGGAAGCGGATCGTGGTGATCGCCGCCGGACCGTTCGTGAACCTGGTGCTCGCGTTCGTGGTGTTGCTCATCTACTTCGGGATGGTCGGGCAGCCGTCGCTCAGCACGAGCGTGGGCGGGTTCCAGAAGGGTTACCCGGCGCAGGCGGTCCTGCAGAAGGGCGACCAGCTGATAGCGGTGGACGGTCAGAGCGGCGAGGCGGACCAGCTGTCGAAGCTGATCTCGTCGCACAAGTGCGCCGGCAAGCAGGTGAAGGGCTGCCTCGCCAAGGACCCGGCCCACCTGCTCGTGAAGCGCGACGGCAAGATCATCGAAGTCACTGTCCGGCCCAGGTACGACCCGGCCTTCAAGCGCATGCTCGTGGGGTTCACCTACGGGATCGAGCACCAGCGCGAGTCGTTCGGCAAGGCGGTCGGCGACAGCGTGGACGACTTCTGGTCCGTGGCCAAGCAGACGGCGAGCCTGCCCGCGCGCATCCTCAACTCCCACGAGCGCAAGCAGATAAGCGGCGTGGTGGGCGTCAGCGACGTGGCCCACACCACCATCAATACGGACGCCGCGCTGGCGGTACGGCTGCTGGCGATCGTGTCGCTGTCGCTCGCGATCGTGAACCTGTTCCCGTTCCTGCCGCTCGACGGCGGCCACATCTTCTGGGCGGTCGTCGAGCTGGTGAGGCGGCGCCCCGTCTCCTACAGCGTGATGGAGCGCGCTGGGGTCGTCGGCTTCATGCTCGTGATCATGCTGTTCTTCATCGGTCTGACCAACGACATCGGCCGGATCAACAGCGGCGGCTTCTGACCTGCGATATTCCGCGTAGCAACTGAGGAGGGAGAGGGATGGCGACAATCGAGGCCACGCGCTCGGATAGGCCGGTGGGGCTCGACGCATCGACGCTCTGCGAGGCGTTCCAGCTCACGGCGGCGGCCTACCCGGACCGCGTGGCGCTGCGCCTGAAGGACGGCGAGTTCGAGCTCACCTGGGGTGACTACGCGGACAAGGTCAAGCGCCTCGCGGCCGGCTTCGCGGCGCTCGGGCTGGGCCCCGACACCACGCTCGGGATCATGCTCACCAACCGCCCCGAGTTCCACTTCGCGGACACCGCCGCCATGCACATCGGCGCGACTCCGTTCTCGGTCTACAACACCTACTCGGCCGAGCAGATCGAGTACCTCGTGGGCGACGCCGCCAACCCCGTCCTCGTCACCGAGCAGGCGTTCCTCGAGCGCGTGCTGGAGGTGCAGAAGGCCGCCAATTCGCTGAAGCACGTGGTGGTGGTGGACGGCGACGCGCCCGACGGCGTGCTCACGCTCGACGACGTGATGGAGCGTGGGGAGGCGGGCTTCGACTTCGACGCGTCGTGGCGCGCGGCCAAGCCCGACGACATCCTCACGCTGATCTACACCTCGGGCACCACCGGGCCGCCCAAGGGCGTTCAGCTCACGCACGACAACCTGATCCAGGCCGTGCGCTCGTTCGATCAGATCATCGCCTTCCCCGACAACGGGCGGGTGGTGTCTTACCTGCCGATGGCGCACATCGCGGAGCGCAATTGCTCCCACTACCTGCCGCTGATGCTCGGCTTCACGGTCACCTGCTGCCCCAACCCGCGCGAGGTGATCGGCTACCTACCCGAGGTTCGGCCCACGTGGTTCTTCGCGGTGCCGCGCATCTGGGAGAAGCTCAAGGCGGCCATGGAGGCGGGGATGCAGGCCGAGCAGGACGAGGAGCGCAAGAAAGCGACCCTGTGGGCGCTGGACGTCGGGCTGCGCAAGGTGCGCGCCGAGCAGGCGGGGGAGGAGATCCCCCAGGCGCTCGCCGACGAGTACGCCAAGGCCGACGAGCAGGTGCTGTCGAAGATCCGCTCGATGCTCGGGCTCGACGAGCTCGAGTCGCTCAACGTGGGCGCGGCGCCCACTCCGCGCGAGGTGATCGAGTTCTTCCATGCGCTCGGGCTGCCGCTGGCCGAGCTGTGGGGCATGTCCGAGACCACCGGCGCCGGCGCCTGCAACCCGCCCGGCCACGTGAAGATCGGCACGGTGGGGCCCGCCGCGCCGGGGATCGAGATCAGGCTGGCCGAGGACGGCGAGGTGCTGATCCGCGGCCCGGTGGTGATGCCCGGCTACCGCAACGCGCCGGACAAGACCGCCGAGGCGATCGACTCCGACGGCTGGCTGCACACCGGCGACATCGGCGAGTTCGACGACGACCGCTACCTCAAGCTCGTGGACCGCAAGAAGGAGCTGATCATCAACGCGGGCGGCAAGAACATGTCACCGGCCAACATCGAGGCCAAGGTGAAGGCCTCGCACCCGCTTATCGGCCAGGCGATCGCCATCGGAGACGGCAGGCCCTACAACGTGGCGCTGATCACGCTCGATCCCGACGTCGCTCCCGCCTTCGCGGGCCAGCATGGCATCGAGGACACCTCGTTCGAGAACCTCGCCACGCAGCAGGTGGTGCTCGACGAGGTGCAGAAGGGCGTGGACGCCGCCAACCAGTCGCTGGCGCGGGTTGAGCAGATCAAGAAGTTCAAGCTGCTGCCCGCCGACTGGGAGCCGGGTGGCGACGAGCTGACGCCCACGATGAAGCTCAAGCGCAAGCCGATTTCGGCGAAGTACGCGGCGGAGATCGACGCGCTTTACGGCTCGTAGCTTCGAGCCTTAGATCCCGGCGGCTTCGACCAGGAGGTCGACCTGCTCGGGGTCGGTCGAGCTCGGGAAGAAGATGAGCTCGTCGGCGCCTGACTGTTCGAACGCGGCGATGTACTGCTTGACCGTGTCCGCGTCCTTCGCGGCGCTGCCGGCGATCATGCCCGCGAGGTCCTCGCCGAGAAACGCGTAGTAGTCACGCAGGTAGGCGTCGGCGTTGCGCTCCGCCTCGCTGCCGAGCGAGAAGTACGAGAGGGCCATCTTGCGAGGCTCCCCTGAGCGGCCGGCAAGTTGCCAATTCTCGTTGAGTTTCGTCACGCCCTCGCGGAACTGGTCGGGCGTGCCGCCGCCCATGATCCAGCCGGCGCCATGCTCGGCCGCGCGGCGGAACGAGGCGTCCGCGGAGCCGCCGATCACGATCTCGGGCGGAGTGTCGAGGTTCGGGCCGATCGGGCCGGCCAGGCCCTTCTCCTCGCCCGCCCAGATGCGCTTGATCTCCTCGAGCTGCCCGTCGAACAGCCGGCCGCGGGTGCTCATGTCGGCGCCGCTCACGTCGAAGTCGTCCTCGCGGCCGCCGACGCCCATGCCGAGCACGAGCCGCCCGCCGGAGAGGTGGTGGAGGGTGGCAGCCTGCTTGGCGAACTGCGCCGTGTTGAGGCGCAGCGGCATCAGCAGCACGCTCGTGAGCAGCTTGATGCGCTCGGTCACGGCCGCCGCCGCGGCCAGCGCCACCAGCGGCTCGTAGTTGCCGTACACCACGCGGTCGATCGTTCCCAGGCTCGAGAGAGGAGTCCGGTCGGCCCGGCGCGCCCACTCGGTGAGCTCGTCGCCGGTCACTCCCGGGATCGTTGCAGGCAGACCGATTCCGATTTCCACTGCGCCTCCTGGAGTTCGACTCGTAAGCTGGCGCCTGTGGTGCTCGACGAGCTGCCAGCCTGGGCTCAGGTGATGCTAGACAGCGCCCGCGTCGGGCGACTGGGGTTGGTGGACGATCGCGACCGACCGCGTGTGCTGCCCGTGACCTTCGCGCTGTGCGGCGCCGCGGTCTACAGCGCGGTGGACCGGAAGCCCAAGCGCCCCGGCGAGCCCGCGCGCGTGCGCTACCTGCGCCGCCGCCCAGAGGCGGCGCTCACGGTGGACCACTACGAGGACGACTGGACTCAGCTTGCCTGGGTGCAGCTGCTGGGGCGCGTGGAGCTGCTCGACAGCGCGGACCACCCCCAGGCAATGGCGGCGCTCGCCGCCAAGTACGAGCAGTACCGCGCCGAGCCGCCGCCGGGGCCGCTGCTCAGGCTGATGCCAGAGCGAGCCCTTCACTGGCGCGCGACCGACGGTTAGGCTCGCTCGCATGCGAAGGCGCCGGGCGCTCAAGCCGGGCGCCTACCACCTGGTGTTGAGCGCCACGGACCCGAGCCGCAACCGCTCGAAGGTCCGGCGGGTGGCATTCCGGATCGTCCGGGCCCGCTGAGCGCGCCCCACTAGCATCGCCAGCCATGCGCAGGCTCGTGATCCTGGTGGCGGCGATCGTCCTCGTGGACACGATGTTCTACGCGGCCGTCGTGCCGCTGCTGCCGTACTACTCGCACCGCTTCGATCTGTCGAAGTCTGCTGCCGGCGTGCTCGCGGCCTCCTATGCGGCCGGCACGCTGCTCGGGTCGATCCCGGCCGGATGGCTGGCCGCGCGGATCGGCGCGCGCAAGGCCGTGCTGGCCGGGCTCGGCATGATGATCGTGTCGAGCGTGGCCTTCGGCTTCGCGCAGTCGATTGCGGCTCTGGACGTGGCCCGCTTTGTGCAGGGCGTGGGCGGCGCGGCATCGTGGGCCGCCGGCCTGGCGTGGCTGATAGCGCGCGCACCCGCCACCCGGCGCGCCGAGATGATCGGGACCGCGCTGGCAGCGGCTATCGCCGGCGGCCTGCTCGGTCCGGTGCTTGGCACGCTGGCAAGCCAGACAAGCCCCAAGCTCGTGTTCTCGCTGGTTGGAGTTGTGGGGATCGGGCTGTGCGCCTGGACGCTCACCGAGCCGGCTCCGGCACCCACTGGCGGGCATAGCTTCGAGGCGTTCGCCCCGGCGCTGCGCAGCCAGCGCGTGCAGGCCGGCATGTGGCTCACGACGCTGGGGGCGCTGCTGTTCGGAACCCTGGGCGTGCTGGCCCCGCTGCGCATGGACCACCTCGGAGCGAGCAGCGTGGCGATCGGCGCGGCCTTCCTGGTGTCGGCGGCCTGCGCTGCGGCCACGAGCCCGGTGATTGGCCGGCTCTCGGACCGCAGCGGCTGGCAGCGCCCGGTGCTGTTCGGTCTGTGCGCCTCGGCCGTGTGGGTCGTGCTGCTGCCGTTGCCCTCGAGCGTCGCGATCCTGTTCGTGCTGATCGTGGTGGCCGACCCGTTCTTCGGGCTCGCGTACCCGCCTGCCGGAGCGATGATCTCGCACGGGGCGGAGCGCGTGGGGCTCGACCAGGGCTATGCGTTCGCGCTCTTCAACATCGCCTGGGCGTCGGGCCAGGTGATCGGCGAGGCGGGAAGCGCGGGCCTCGCCCAGGCCACCTCCGACGCTGTTCCGTACGCGCTGCTGGCCGCGCTCTGCCTGGCCACCGTGGTGGCGCTCCGGCGCCGCGGGCTGCGCACGCAGCCGGCGTCTCAGCTCAGCTGAACTCGGGCGCGAGCGGCGCGAACAGCGGGCTTGAGAGCTCGTGCCGCAGCACGGCCGCGCTGCTCGGATAGCGCGAGAGCTCGAACGGGCTCTCGGACGGGTGGCTGCCCTGGTTGTACATCACCATGTGCACCCGCCGGTGCGACTTGATCCAGCGGAACAGGCCATGCACGAAGCCGGGGTCGTCACGCCCCCAGAGCGCCCACTCGCCGAACACGAACGGCTTGTGCGGGAACTGCTTGTAGAAGGCGTTCAGGCCCGAGTAGTTGGGGAACTTGGAGTAGAAGTCGGTGCCCACCCAGTCCACGTAGTGGCCGCCGGGGTAGTACGAGCGCGGCGAGTTCCCCGCCACCGGCGGATCGCCGGACACCTCGGGCACGAACAGGAACGCCACCTTGGGCGTTGGCAGGACGCCACTTGCGCCGCGCACGGGCGGCAGGTGCAGCCGGTGAAGGCTGGCGTCGATCTCGTCGACCCGGCCGCCGCGCATGATCAGCACCATGCGCCGCCAGGCCTGCTTGAAGTTGTGCGTGGAGTGGGCGCCGCCCTTGTAGCCGGGACCGTAGGCGCTGTACGGGTTCCAGGAGCCGTTCATCTCGGCCATGATCCGCACGTACACCACCTCGCCGCTGTCGGCGAAGGCGCGCGTGAGGTGGACGAGGTGGGAGTCCCCGTGGCCCATCGCGATCGCGCGGGGGGTGATCGCCTCGCGGCCGCTGCCGCCCTTGGTGGAGATGTGCACCATCACGCGGGCCTGGTGGCGCGCCGCGTTCCGCAGGTAGCGCGTGTAGTTGTAGTCCCACGCCGTGAAGGTCTGGATCACGGCCGCGTGCTTGCCGGCGCGGGCGCTGAAGCCGGGCACCTCGGAGTCCTCCGACGTGATGCTGCCGGACACGCCGGCGAACACCTTGCCGGCGGGCGGCAGGAAGGGATCGGCGTGGGCGGCGGAGGCGCCGAGGGCGGCGATGGACAGCACGAGAGCCCCGGCTAGGCGGCGGAGACGCATCCCTAGTCTGTTCGGCAGGCCGGGCACACGCCTTTAGTTGTCCCCGCTTGGAATACCCCAGCAGCGGGTAACTACTGAATCCATGGCTTTCAGCGGCTTGGTACGTGCTGCTCTGGGAGCGTTCCTCGTGGTTGTTGTGAGCCTTGTCGCCGCCGGGTGCGGAAGCTCCGGCAGTGGCAAGAGCGACAAGCTCGAGATCGCGCTTCAGGACGACGCCGTCTTCCTCAACCGGTCCTACTACGACCGCGACCGCGCCCTTGCGCAGGCGCAGCAGATGGGCGTCACCTGGCTGCGCGTGCTCGTGGTGTGGGCGCGCGTGCCCGGTGCGCAGCCGGACGACAAGTCGGCGCCCTCGAAGCCGGGGTACGACTGGGCGGCCTACGACGGCCTGATCGACGACGCGGCAGCGCACGGCATCCGCGTGCAGCTCGACCTCTCCGGCCCAGCGCCGGCCTGGGCCACGGGCGATCACAAGCAGGGCATCGTGCGCCCGGACGCGAGCAAGTTCGGAGACTTCGCGCTCGACGCCGCCAAGCACTTCAAAGGCCGCGTGGAGCGCTACAGCGTCTGGAACGAGCCCAACTATGTGAGCTGGCTCGCCCCTCAGAGCGAGGAGCCGGCCCTCTACCGCGCGCTCTACACCCACGCCTACGACGCGATCAACAAGGCCGACCCCGAGGCGCAGGTGCTGATCGGGGAGACGGCCCCTTACGCTGAGAAGGACCGTGCGGTGGCGCCGCTCGAGTTCCTGCGCAAGGTCGCGTGCCGCACCCAGATCTACGCTCCCGCCAGGCACTGCGCCCCGCTGCACGCAGACGGCTACGCGCACCACCCCTACGAGTTCGCCAACCCGCCCCAGGCACCGTATCCCGGCGCCGACAACGTGACCGTGGGCAGCCTCGGCAGGCTCACGAGCGCCCTCGACAGGCTGGCCCAGGCCAAGGCGCTGATCACGCCCGACGGCAAGCCGCTCGACGTCTACCTCACCGAGTTCGGCTACTTCGCCACCGGCCCGGTGGCCGTGCCGCCATCCAAGCGGGCCGACTACCTCAAGACGGCATTTGCAATCGCCGCACGCAACCACCGTGTGAAGGAAATGCTCCAGTACATCCTCATCGCGCCGCCCGCGGGAGTGCGCTTCAACACAAGCCTGATCAACGAGGACGGCAAGGCCACGCTGCCCTTCACGGCGCTCTCGGACTGGGCGAAGAGCAACACCAAGAACGGCCGTGTGGCGCCGAATCCGGGCCCGATCAAGCTCCCGGCGGCGCCCGGCACCTGAGCCTTCCGCCGCTAGGATGAGAGCCGATGGCCTCTAGACGCCAGATCTGGGTCGGCGGCGTGCCGATCGGTGGCGGCGCGCCTGTCGCGGTGCAGTCGATGACGAAGACCGAGACGGCCGACTTCGACGCCACCATGCGCCAGATCCGCGACATCGCGGACGCCGGTGGCGATCTCGTGCGCTGCGCCGTGCCGCGCGAGAAGGACGTCGATGCGCTCAAGCGCATCGTGGTCGAGTCGCCGATCCCGGTGATCGCCGACATCCACTTCAACTACACGCTGGCGCTCAAGGCGATCGACGCGGGCGCGCACTGCATCCGGCTCAACCCGGGCAACATCGGCGGCCCCGACAAGGTCGCGCAGGTGGCCGAGAAGGCCAAGGCCGCTGGCACCCCGATGCGCATCGGCGTGAACTCCGGCTCGCTGCCCAAGCACCTGCACGAGCTCGAGCGCGAGAACTCCGTGGAGGCGCTGGTGCAGGCGGCCGTGGAGTTCGTGGAGCTGATGGAGCGGCTCGAGTTCGAGAACTTCAAGGTGTCGATCAAGTCCACGAGCGTGCCCAACACGATCGCGTCCAACCGGCTGCTGTCGGAGAAGATCGACTACCCGCTCCACCTCGGCATCACCGAGGCGGGCACCAAGTGGTCCGGCTCGCTCAAGTCTTCGGTCGGCCTCGGCACCCTGCTCGCCGACGGCATCGGCGACACGATCCGCATCTCGCTCTCCACCTTCCACGCGGAGGAGGAGGTGAAGGTGGCCTGGGAGATCCTCAAGGCGCTCAAGCTTCGCGAGCGCGGCCCGGTGCTGATCGCCTGCCCTACCTGCGGCCGGCTGCAGTTCGACATGGACACGGTGGTGGCGGAGATCGAGCAGCGCCTCGAGGGCTACGAACAGCCGATCGAGGTGGCGGTGCTCGGCTGCGCGGTGAACGGAATCGGCGAGGCCTCGCACGCGGACTTCGGCATCACCGGCGCCAAGAACGAGGGCCTGATCTTCGCCGGTGGCAAGCCGATCCGAAAGGTGCGCACCGAGCAGCTGGTGGACGAGCTGTTCGTGGAGATCGACAAGTCGCTCGACCTCGGCCGCACCGAGGTGGACGCCGACAAGTCGGCCGAGGGCGCCGAGTGGCTGGCCAAGATCGAGGAGGAGAACGCCGACGATCTCACGCCGGAGCGCCTGGCGGCGCTCGAGGCCGCCAACGCCGACGGCGAGAACTCGGGCGGCGAGATCAAGCCCGCGATGGGAGTGGGGGCGGGCTACAAGCGCATCAAGCTCGACGAGGATCTCTCCCCTACCGCGGGGCGGCGCTTCACGCGGTCCTGAGCCGCCCACAACTCCCATGCCTCGCCTCGCCTCGGTTCTCATAGCGCTGCTCGCCGCCGCCCTGCTTGCGGCGCCCGCCTCGGAGGCGAACACCAGCCAGGAGTCGATCTTCCAGGACGACTCGGTGCTCCTCAGCGGGCATCCAGGCCAGTCGCTCGACCTGATGCAGGCGGTGGGCGCCACCACGATCCATTCGCTGGCGTTCTGGAACAGGCTCGCGCCACGGCCGAACTCGAGCAGGCGGCCGTCCGGCAACCTGTCCGATCCGGCCACCTACTCCGACGCCGCCTGGGCGCCCTACGACGAGCTCGTGCGGGAGACCACGGCGCGCGGCATGGGGCTGCTGCTCTCGCCCACGGGCTTCGCGCCCAGATGGGCGGAGTGCCGGGGTGGGCGCAACTGCAAGCCCAACGCGCGCCTCTACGGCCAGTTCGTGAGCGCGCTGGGCCGCCGCTACTCGGGTTCCGACAAGGACTCGAACGGCGACCTGCTGCCGCGCGTCAAGCGCTGGTCACTCTGGAACGAGCCGGACCAGGTGGGCTGGCTCAACCCGCAGAAGCAGGCGGCCAAGCTCTACCGCGACCTCGTGTACGCGGGGCTCGCGGCGCTCAAGCACACCGGGCACGGGCACGACCAGGTGCTGCTAGGCGAGACCGCACCAGTGGGCCGCGGCCGCAGCACCGACCCCACCACCTTCCTGCTCAACCTGTTCTGCGTGGACGCCCATGGTCACCGCCTGCGTGGGAAGACGGCGAGGGCGCAGGGCTGCACGCACTTCAAGCGCTTCAGCGGCATCACGGGCTTCGCCCACCACCCGTATAACACGAGCGCCACCGGACCAGCGCTACGGCCACCACGAGGCAAGGGCGACATCACGCTGAAGACGATGGGCCGGCTGAACAAGGTGCTGCGCCTGGGCGCGCACGCCCGCGCGATCCGGTCCGGGCTGCCGATCTACATCACCGAGTACGGGATCCAGACCCATCCGCCCAACCGCAAGTACGGCGTGCCGGTGTCGAAGCAGGCGATGTGGCTGAACCAGGCCGACTACCTTGCCTACCGGAACCGCTCGGTGCGCAGCGTGGCTCAGTACGAGCTGTTCGACGGCACCGACACCTCGATCTTCACCACCGGCCTGATCTTCCACAGCGGCCAGCCCAAGCCGAGCTACGACGCCTATCGGCTGCCGGTATGGGCCTCGCGCAAGGGCTCGCGCACCTCGCTGTGGCTGTGGGTGCGGCCCACCGGAGGCAAGCCCCAGACAGTGCTGATCCAGCACGACGCGGGCGGCGGCTTCCTCGACGTGGACCAGGTGACCACGAACTCGCGCGGGTTCGCCACCGTCAGCGAGCACGGCACGAGCGGCCGCTGGCGCATCGCGTGGGCGGGCTCGGACGGCGTGGAGCACCTGAGCCGCGCGGCGAGCGTCAGGGACCACTAGGCCGGCCGCCGACCGCGTCTTCGAGCCGGCGGCGCGTGCGGGCGCTCCAGCGTGACGGGTCGTCGAAGCGCTCCTGGGCGCGGCGGAGGCGCCGCGAGTCCTTGCCGTAGAACCAACGCGCCCAGGGCGAGCTGGGATGGGCGAGCCGCACCGCGCCCACCACTCCCACGGGGAAGATGAACAGCCCGACCACGCCGAGCAGGATCCGCCGTTTGAGGAACGCAGCCACCGCGACGGCCAGCGTGAGCGCAATGGCGGTGCTCACGGCCACGGCCGAGCCCGGGTCGTCGAGCGTGAACGGCTGCACGCCCACCACCACGAGCGCCCCGAGCACGGTCACGAACCCGATCGCCTCGAGCGACGAGCGCCCCTCCTCGGTCCAGTAGACGTCGCTGAGGTGCGTCCAGAGCGCGAACTCGTCCATGGTGAGGCCGGCGCCCACCCCGAAGGCCCCGGCCACGATGCCGCCCCAGGGATAGTCGAAGTCGAGGCTCACGCCGATGAAGCCCGACGCCAGCATCAGGCAGATTCCCCACACGAGGTGGTGCAGGTGCACGCCGCCCTCGGTCTCGACGCCGCCAGGCCACCACGTGAAGCGCCGCGTCATCCGCGCGCTCGTGCGGATCAGCAGGAACGCGATCAGGAACGCCGCCAGGCAGATGAAGGCACGTTGGCGCCCGTGATCGGCGACCACGTCGTCGTACATGCGGCCTATCGGAAACAGGCTGACTGCGAGTGCCATGGGCCAGCGACCAGTATCGCGGGTCGATAAATAGACTCGGCGCCGAGTGACCCGGCTCAGCAATTATTTCCTGCCCACGCTCAAGGAGGCGCCCGCCGACGCGGAGGCTCGTTCGCACAAGCTGCTCGTGCGAGCGGGGCTCGTGCGGCAGCTCGGCTCTGGCATCTGGACCTTCCTGCCGGCCGGCTGGCGTGCGCACCGCAGGGCCGAGCAGATCGTGCGCGAGGAACTGGACGCGATCGGGGCCATGGAGATGCTGATGCCGGTGCTCCAGCCGGCGGAGCTCTGGCGCACAAGCGGGCGCTACGACATCGACGAGCTGTTCAAGCTCAAGGACCGGCGCGACGCTGACCTCGTGCTGGGCCTGACCTCCGAGGAGGTGCTCACCTGGCACATGGCGCGCGACGTGCGCTCCTACCGGGACCTGCCGAAGATCCTCTACCACTTCCAGACCAAGGAGCGGGACGAGCCGCGGCCGCGCGCCGGCATCCTGCGCACGCGCGAGTTCATCATGAAGGACTCCTACTCGTTCGACCGTGACGAGGAGGGGTTGCAGCGCTCCTACGACCTGCACATCCAGGCGTACGACCGCATCTTCGACCGCGCGGGCCTCAAGTGGTACAGGGTGGACTCGGATGTGGGGATGATGGGCGGCATCGGCGCCCACGAGTACATGGCGCCCTGCGCGGCGGGTGAGGACGACATCGCGCTCTCGGACGCGGGCTACGCGGCCAACGTGCAGATCGCGAGCGCCACGCCCAAGCCGGTGGAGGGCCTGCCCGGGCCGCTCGACAAGCCGGAGCCGGTGGAGACACCGGGCGCCACAACCATCGAGGCGGTGTCGAGCATGCTGGGCGTGCCACCGGGCGCGCTGATCAAGGCGTTCCCGATGATGGTCCAGGGCAGGGGCCCCGTGCTCGTGCTCACGCGCGGCGACCACCGCCTCAGCGAGATCAAGCTGCAGAACGCGCTCGGCGCCCCGGCGGGGCCAGCCGACGAGGAGGAGGTGCGGGACGTCTTCGGCGCCGTCGGCGGCTTCATCGGGCCGGTGGGCGCGCGCGTGGAGGTGGTGGCCGACGAGGCGCTCAGGGGCCTCCACGGCCTCGTGACCGGCGGCAACGAGCCGGACATCCACCTGCGCGGGGTGGAGCCGGGGCGCGACTTCGAGCCCACCTGGGCGGACGTCCGTACCGTCGAGGCGGGGGACACCGACCCGAGCGGCGCGGAGATCCGCATCGAGCCCGCGATCGAGATCGGCAACATCTTCAAGCTCGGCACCCGTTACTCGGTGCCGCTCGGCGCCAACTACCTCGACGAGCGGGGCACCGAGCACCCGATCTGGATGGGCTCCTACGGCATCGGACCCGCGCGCATCGTGGCGGCGGCGGTGGAGCAGTACGGGGACGAGGCCGGCATCTCCTGGCCGCGCTCGCTCTCGCCCTTTGACGTGGAGCTGGTCGGCCTGGGCAAGGAGGGCGAGCCCGCGCGCGAGGTGGCGGACAGGCTTTATGAGGAGCTGAAGCAGGCGGGCTTCGACGTGCTCTACGACGACCGCGACGCCTCGCCGGGCGAGAAGTTCGCCGACGCCGAGCTGCTCGGCTGTCCACTGCGGCTCACCGTGGGCAAGAAGGGCGTCGAGGCCGGCGAGGTGGAGGCGCAGATCCGGCGCGGGCGGGAGAAGCGATCGCTGCCGCTCGAGGGAGCCGCGGAGGCGGCCGCGGAGCTGTGGCAAAGCCTTCCCTGACGCGCAGGCGGCTGCTCGGGCTCGACCGCTCGGGCCCGCCGCCGCCCGCCACCGCGGCCGGCGCGCCGCTCCACCCGTGGACGATCCCGAATGCGATCGGCTACGTCCGGCTGGCGCTGATCCCCGTGTTCCTCGTGCTCGCGCTTGGATCAGGGGACGGCCGCGACGGCGCGGCCAGCGCGATCTTCGCCGTGATCGCCTGGACGGACTACCTCGACGGCATCACGGCGCGCATCACCGGCCAGTACAGCCGCCTGGGAGCGCTGCTCGACCCGCTGGTGGACCGGCTGCTCGTGCTCTCGGGCGCGATCGTCTGCTACCGCTTCGAGCTGCTGCCGCGCTGGGCGCTCATCGTGCTGGCCGCGCGGGAGCTCCTCATGCTGGTGCTCACCCGGGTCGGAATGCGGCACGGCATGGACCTGAAGGTGAACATGGTGGGCCGCTGGGCGGTGTGGCCGACGATGGCCTCGTTGTTCCTCGCCATGGTGTCCACGACGTGGGTGGCGCCCGCATTGCTTTACCTTGGTCTGGCGATGACGCTCTGGGCGACCGCGCTCTACTTCAGGGACGCGTGGACGCTCATGCACCAAAACACTCAAGCTTGACTTGAATGTAGGGCTATACTCGCGCTTCGCCAATCAACCAGGGGACCGAGCATGGAGACCTTTCCCGATCTCGGGGCGCTGACGGATCAAGAGCTCAAGGAGCTGATCCAGCAGCTGACGGAGGAGGAGCAGGAGCTGTCGTATCGCCGCCGCATCCTCCACGGCAAGATCGACATCTTGCGTGCGGAGCTGGTCAACCGGCTGCGAAAGAAGCATGAGGTCGGTGAGCCAGTGATCACAGGCGCGGATGTCCAGCAGCTCACGGACATCCTCGCCGGCAAGGGCATGCCCGGCCCGGGCGACGAGGGCGAGTCAGCCGACTGACAGGCCGCTCATGCACTGTCCTGAGTGCGGCTTTGTGAACGCCGAGGGGGCGAACTACTGCCAGAAGTGCGGTTCGTTCCTCGGCGACGTCACCGAGGGCGACACCACCGTCGCCTACCAGCTCGACGAGACGGGCGAGCTCAAGCCCGTGGACCTCGAGCCGGTTGTGGCCGAGGGCGCCGCGCTCGTGATCAGGTCGGGTGGCGGGCGCTCCGGTGAGAGCTTCACCGTGGCCGGCGAGCGGATGACGATCGGGCGCAGTCCCGAGGCCGAGGTGTTCCTCGACGACGTGACCGTGTCGCGCAACCACGCTCTGCTCGTGCGCCGGCGCGACGGCCTCTACATCGACGACCTCGGGTCGCTCAACGGCACCTACGTGAACCGCCGGCGGATCGAGTCGCACAAGCTCGTGGACGGCGACGAGCTGCAGATCGGCAAGTACAAGCTGACGTACCTCGAGAAATGAACCCCGACGTGGACCTACCCAACCGGCGGCGGCCGGGCACGGGGCCCGAGCGCCCCACGCCCGAGGAGAGCGCGGAGTCGCTGCGCGAGCGCGCGGCGCGTACCGGAGCGCCTCCCGGCGGCAAGTCGCTGACGATCGGGGCCGTGTGCAAGCAGCTCGAGCGTGAGTTCCCGGACATTTCGATCTCGAAGATCCGCTACCTCGAGGACCAGAAGCTTCTCTCCCCACGGCGCACGCAGGGCGGCTACCGGCTCTACACACCGGCCGACGTGGCGCGGCTGCGCACGATCCTGCGGCTCCAGCGCGACGAGTTCCTGCCGCTGCGGGTGATCCGCCAGGAGCTGGCGGCCGGCCGAGCGGACTCGGAGGCGCCGAAGGGCGCCGCGCCCGACCCGCGCACGCTGCGCCGTGCCAGCGTGGCGGTGCGGAGCTCGGGTGCCGTCTACTCGCTCGCCGACGTGCTGGACGAGACCGGCGCGGACGCCAAGCTCGTGCGCGAGCTCGAGGAGTTCGGGGTGATCAAGGGCGAGCGCCGCGACGGCGACACCTGGTACGACGACACCGAGCGCGAGGTGGTGCGGGCCGCCAAGGAGCTGGCGCGCTTCGGAGTGGGCGGCCGCAACCTGCGCGTGTTCCGCACCTCGGCTGACCGCGAGTCGGCCCTGCTCGAGCAGATCCTGGCTCCCTCGCTTCGCTCCCGCAACCCGGAGCGGCGCAAGGAGGCGGTGGAGGCGCTCGAGAACCTGGCCGCGATCGCCTCGCACATGAAGTACCTCTTGCTGGTGCGTGACCTGCGCCGCCTGGCGTCTTAGCCGCCGCCACGCCGGTGGACCTGCGGGACTACATCAAGAGCATCCCGGACTATCCCCGCGAGGGGATCGTCTTCAAGGACATCACGCCGCTGTTCCTCGAGCCGAAGGCGCTGCGCACGGCCGTCGACCAGATGTCGACCTATGCGGATGACCTGGGCGTGGACCTTGTGGTGTCGGCGGAGGCGCGCGGGTTCATGCTCGGCGGCGCCGTGGCGGCGCAGATCGGCGCGGGCTTCATTCCCGCCCGCAAGCCGGGCAAGCTGCCGCGCGAGGTGAACAGCGTGGAGTACGTGCTCGAGTACGGCGTGGACGCGCTCGAGGTGCACAAGGACGCGCTGGCCGGCGGCGCGCGCGTGCTCGTGCACGACGACCTGCTCGCCACAGGGGGCACGGCTCGCGCGCTCTGCGAGCTGGTGGAGCAGGCTGGCGCCCACGTGGCGGGTTGCGGCTTCATCGTCGAGCTGGCCTTCCTCGGCGGGCGCGAGCGCGTGGCGCCCCACGACGTGCACAGCCTGATCGTCTACGAGGAGGAGTAGTGCCGCGGGTCAGCCGCGCCCGGACGATCGGGGCGAGCAGCCAGGAGCTGTGGGACGTGATCGCCGACCCGTCGCATCTGCCGCGCTGGTGGCCGGACGTGGTGCGGGTGGAGGAGGCCACGCCGCTTGCCTGGACCACCGTGCTCGGCACGCCCAAGGGCGCGACGGTGCGCGCGGACTTCACCCGAATGACCGCTGAGGAGCCGCGCAGGATCGCGTGGAGGCAGGAGATCGAGGAGTCGCCCTTCGAGCGCATCCTGGCCGAGAACGTGACCGAGGTGGAGCTCGAGCCCGAGGGCGAAGGCGCGACGAAGGTCAAGCTGCGCGCCGTGCAGAAGCTGCGCGGCTACTCGCGCTTCGGCGGCTTCCTGTTCCGCCGCGCCACGCGACAGAAGCTCGACGGCGCGCTCGACGGGCTGGCCCGCACGGTGGCGAGCGACTGATGCGCTGGTTCGGCTGGGGAGCTGACGGGAGCTCGACGGTGGAGCTGCCCGCTGGGGCGGAGCCGCTGCTGCGAGGGCTGCTCGGCGGGGCGGAGCGGCACACGCCGCCGGTGGCTCTCGAGCAGGTGCGGCTGCCGGAGCCCGCTCTCGGCGAGGACGTGGCCAAGCGACTGGCGGGTGTGGTGGGGGAGGAGAACGTGCTCGCTGACCGCCTCACCCGCGTGTCGCGCGCGGCCGGGCGCAGCTACCCCGATCTCATGCGGCTGCGCTCGGGCGACGGCTCCGGCGCGCCGGATGCCGTGGTCCGGCCCGGGGGCGCCGCCGAGGTGGCGGAGCTGCTGGCGGTGTGCTCGGAGGCCGGCGTGGCGGTGGTGCCGTTCGGTGGCGGCACGAGCGTGGTGGGTGGGGTGGAGCCGCTCCGCGGCCAGTTCCCGGCCGCGATCACGCTCGACCTCACGCGCCTGGACCGGCTCACCGACCTCGACCGCACCTCCCAGCTCGCCACCTTCGAGCCGGGCATCAGCGGGCCGCGGGCGGAGACCGTGCTCGCCAGCCGCGGCTTCACGCTCGGGCACTTCCCGCAGTCGTACGAATTCGCCACGATCGGGGGCTACGTGGCCACCCGCTCGGCCGGCCAGGCGTCCACGGGCTACGGCCGCATCGACGAGCTGGTGCGCGGCGTGCGGCTCGTCGCACCGGCGGGCGAGCTGGTGGTGAAGCCATTTCCCGCCAGCGCCGCGGGACCCGAGCTGCGGGAGCTTGTGGTGGGATCGGAGGGGGCGCTCGGGGTGATCACCGAGGCCACGCTCGCGGTGCGTCCGCTGCCCGCGCGGCGGCGCTACGAGGCCTGGTCGTTCCGCTCCTTCGAGGAGGGCTGCCAGGCGTTCAGGCGGCTCGAGCAGTCGGGCGGCAGTCCCGACGTGGCCCGGCTCTCCGACGAGCACGAGACGCGTCTGTCGCTGGCGATGGCGTCGAGCGGCTCCGCCGCCGAGCGCGCCGGGAAGGCCTATCTTCGCCTGCGCGGGCACGAGGGCGGCTGCATTGTGATCGTGGGCTTCGAGGGCGACGAGCTGGACGTTGCTCACCGGCGCTCCCACACGCGCTCGATCCTCCGCTCCGCGGAGGGGCTGGCGCTCGGCGAGCGGCCCGGCAACGCCTGGCTCCGCAGCCGCTACGCGGGGCCGTACCTGCGCGACGCCCTGCTCGACCGCGGCGTGATGGTGGAGACGCTCGAGACGGCCACCACCTGGGCTCGCCTCCCGGAGCTGTACGCGGGGGTGGCCGAGGCGCTGCGCGAGTCCCTGTCCGCGCGCGGCACGCCACCGCTCGTGATGTGCCACGTGTCGCACCTCTACCGCTCGGGCGCGTCGCTCTACTTCACGTTCATCGCGGCGCAGGAGCAGGGCGCGGAGCTCGAGCAGTGGCGTGCCGCCAAGACGGCCGCCACGGACGCGATCGTGGCCCACGGCGGCACGATCACCCACCACCACGCCGTTGGGCGCGACCACGCGCCCTGGCTGCGCTCGGAGGTGGGCGAACTCGGCATCGAGCTGCTGCGTGCGGCCAAGGGGCGGCTCGATCCGCGCGGCGTGATGAACCCCGGCAAGCTGCTGCCGGACCCGGGCCTGCAAAGCTGAGGGTGTGGAGGCGGCCCGGAACGCGGGCCGGGCTCGGGCGCTGACGGGCTTTGCGGCCCTGGGGATCTTCTGGGGAGCTTGGGGCGCCGAGCTGCCGGCCGTGAAGTCGCACGCCGGCGCGGACGACGCCGCGCTGGGCGCTGCGCTGTTCTGCATCGGCGCGGGCGCGCTGCTGGCCATGAGGCCGGCGGGCGTGCTCGTGGACCGGCGCGGGCGCGGCGTGCTGCCCGGCATCACCGTGCTGTTCGCGGTCTGCGGGTTCCTGCCCGCGCTGGCCACGTCGCCCGCCGGGCTGGCCGCGGTGCTGCTGGCGCTCGGGGCCGCCTCCGGGTCGCTCGACGTGGCCATCAACGCCGAGGGAGTGCGCTCCGAGGCGGCCGGGCCGCCGGTGCTGAGGCTTGCGCACGGCATGTTCTCCCTGGCGGCGGTCACGGCCGCGCTGGGAGCCGGCGGGCTGCGCGCCGCGGGCGCCTCGCCCGCCGGAGTGTTCGGTGTGACGGCAGGCGCGGTGCTGGCGGCGGCCGCCGCGACTCTGCTGCTCGCGGCTGCGCCTCCACACCGCGAGGGCGCGCCGCAGCTGCGCGATCTGCTGCGCGCCCCGTGGCCGCTCGTGGCGCTGGGCTTCCTCTGCGCGCTCGCGTTCTTCGTCGAGGGCGCGTGGCAGACGTGGGGCGCGCTTCATCTTCAGGACAGCCTCGGCGCCTCCGCGGCCGTGTCGGCCGCGGCGCCGGCTCTGTTCGCGGGTTCGATGGCGCTTGGCCGGATCGCCGGACAGTCGCTCAGAACGCCCGAGCGGCTCACGCTCACCTTCGCGGCGGCGCTCGCCGCCGCCGGCACGGCGGTGGCCGCCACCGCCTCCTCGGCCGCGATCGGGCTCGGCGGGATCGTGGCGGCGGGACTCGGCATCTCGATCTGCGCTCCCACGCTGATCGCCATCGCGGGCCGCCGCGCGCGGCCGGAGCGCCGCGGCAGCGCAGTGTCGGTGGTCACCACGGTGGCTTACCTCGGCTTCCTGCTGGGCCCGGCGGCGGTGGGGGTGGCCGCACACGCCACCACGCTGCGTACAGCGCTCGCGGCCGTGGCCGGGCTGGCGCTCCTCCTGGCGCTGCTCGCCCGGCGGGCGCCAGGCGCGAGTTAGCCGCCCGTCGTGCCCGTGGAGCTCGGGGTGGTGCTGCTGCCGCCCGTGGTGCCGGTGGCGGGTGCCAGGACGCGGGTGGTCTGCTGCAGGCGCGCGGCCTGCACCACGAGCTGCTCCTGGCCGCCCTGCACGAGCACCACCGCGATGCCGGTGCCGGTCTCGCCCTTGCTTGCCTTGAGAACGCCCTCGCTGATGATCTTCACGCCGTTCTTGCTGTTCTGGTTGGTGGCGGCAGGGACATTGTTGAGGGTGGCGCGCACGACCACGTTGGCCGGCGTCTTCGGATTGCTGCCCACGCGCTCGCGGGAGAGGATCACGGACTTGAAGTGCCGCCAGTTCTTGGGCAGCGCGCCGCGACCCTGGAGGTTGCCCTGGGCGTCGGTGAACTGCGCGCCAAGCGGCTTGGCGTCGCTCGGGGAGTTGTAGAGCCACACCTCGTAAGCGGTGGCGGTGCTCTGAGCCGCGGTGGTGGTGGAGCCGGTCTTCTTCTTGCCGCCTCCGCCTCCAAACGCGCCGGTCACGAGCAGCACCACGAGCGCGATCACCACCAAACCCACCGCCCCGCCGATGATCCGCCTGCGCCGCACCACCGCCGCGGCGGCGGGGGACAGGCTCACGGGTGCAGGCGGCTTTGCCGGCTCGCGCACACGTGTGGGCTCCTCAGGCGCCGGCTTGGCCTTCTCGGGTGCGGGCGCGGGCGCCGCGGCGTCGGCCTCAGGGATCTCCGGCAGCTTGCCATCGGGGTAGAGATGCCCGAGCGAGTCGAGCAGCGAGTAGGCCCAGGCGCGGGCAGGCTCGGAACGCTTGAAGTGGCCCTTGGTGGCCGTGGCCTCCGGGCCGGTCTGCTGCCCGAGCACGTAGTCGGCGATCTGGCCGCGCCAGTCGGAGTCCACGCGCGCGGCCGTGGCCGGCGCCAGATCGCTGAGTGCGTCGCGCGCCAGTTCGCGCACGCGTGAGGCGGGCATTCCGAGCATTCCCGACAGCTCGTCGTAGGTCTGTCCCCGCCCCACAACGAGCTCGAGAATGGCCCTCTGCTCCGCAGGGAGCTGGTCAAAAGTGGCCATGAGCAGGGCGAAGGGTAACCTGCCGCGCGTGATCGCCGACGAAGACTTTCCGAAGGAGACGCTCCACACGGCCCTCGGGATCGAGGTCACAGAGACCGGCGACGGCTTTGTAAAGGGGCAGGTGGCGGTAACCGACCGGGTCAAGCAGGAGCTCGGCTTGGTGCACGGCGGGGTGTACTCGGCTATGGCGGAGGGCTTCTGCTCGCTCGGTACCTGGCTCGCACGCGCGCAGGACGGGAACATCGTCAGCGGCCAGCAGAACGACACGAGCTTCCTGCGCCCCACCACCGAGGGCACCGTGTACGCGGAGTGCCGCGCACGGCACAGGGGCCGCACCACCTGGGTGTGGGAGTGTGAGTTCACGAACGACGACGGCAAGCTCTGCGCGCTCTCACGCGTGACCATCGCTGTCCGGCCCCAGCCCCACTGAGGCGCGCGGCCGCGCTCGCTCTTGCCGCACTCGCGCTCCTGCCGGGCGCGGCCCAGGCCAGGCGCCACCATCCCAAGCCCACCTGTAATCCCCACGGGTCGAAGACGCACCCACGCTTGAGGTGCACCGCTACGACGCCTCCGGGGACGCCATCGTGGACTCCGGCGCCGACATCGACCCGGCCTCGCTGGCCGCGGCCGCAACGCAGCTGTACTGGACGCGGGCGGGCGCCCCGCGTTCCGCGCCGTTGAGCTAAGCGCGTCCGCGCTGAGGAATCTGGCGCGAGACGACGAACCAGTGCTCATGATGCTCAAGGACTTCAAGACCTTCCTGCTGCGCGGCAACGTGGTCGACCTGGCGGTTGCGGTGGTGATCGGCGCGGCGTTCGGCGCTCTGGTGGCCGCTCTCGTGGCCGACCTCATCACTCCGATCATCGCGGCGATCTTCGGCAAGCCTGACTTCTCCAACCTCACCTTCACGATCAACAGCAGCACGTTCAGGTACGGCCACTTCCTCAACGCGGTGTTCGCGTTCCTGACGGTGGCGGCCGCGGTGTTCTACTTCGTGGTGGTGCCGGTGAACCACCTGATGGCCCGGCGCCGCACGGAGCCGCCGGTGGACGAGGCCGTGCGCTCCTGCCCGGAGTGCCTCAGCGACATCCCCGCTAAGGCGCGACGCTGCGCGTTCTGCACGGCCGAGGTGGGGCCGGCCGCCTAGCGGTCAGCTGCCGCGGAAGCGGTTGGTGATCGGCAGCCGCCGGTCGCGCCCGAACGCCTTGATGGACACGCGCACGCCCGGCGGCGCCTGGCGGCGCTTGTACTCGGCGAGGTCCACGAGCCGGATCACCTTGTCCACGTCCGCGCGGGCGAAGCCCTGGCGGACGATCTCGTCGGCATCGAGGTCCTGCTCCACGTACGCCTCGAGGATCGGGTCGAGCACGTCATATGGGGGCAGCGAGTCCGCGTCGCGCTGCTCGTGGCGCAGCTCGGCCGACGGTGCGCGCTCGAGCACGGACGCCGGCACGAGCTCGCGTCCCTCCGACTCGTTACGCCAGCGCACGAGCCGGTACACGTCGCCCTTGAACACGTCCTTTAGCACCGCGAAGCCCCCGGCCATGTCGCCGTAGAGCGTGGCGTAGCCCACCGACAACTCCGACTTGTTGCCGGTGGTGAGCACGAGCCAGCCGAACTTGTTGGACAGCGCCATCACGATGTTGCCGCGGATGCGCGCCTGCAGGTTCTCCTCGGTGATGTCGGGCTCGGCGCCGTTGAACGCGGGCGCCAGCAGCTCGTCGAAGCCGCGCATCGCCTCCTCGATCCCCAGCTCGAGGAACTCGCTGCCGAGGTTCTCAGCGATGGCGCGGGCGTCGGCGCGCGTGCCCTCGGAGGAGAAGGGGGACGGCATCGACACGAACGTCACGCGCTCGGCGCCCAGGGCGTCGACGGCCACGAGCGCGACGAGCGCGGAGTCGATTCCCCCTGACAGTGCCACCACGACGCGCTGGAAGCCGTTCTTCTCCACGTAGTCGCGCACCCCAAGCACCAGCGCGCGGTATAGCTCCTCCTCGCCGCTCAGCACCTCGGCCACCGAGCCGCCGACCTCGCGCGCCTCGGCGCGGGGCACCTCGAGCCGGGCAAGCGTGGGCACCTCGCGCCCCGAGCCGCGGCGCACAGCCGGCCGGTGCCGAGCGTCCTGCAGCCTGCGAGCGAAGATGGCGCCCGGATCGAGCGTGCAGAACACCATCGCCTCCTCGAACTGGGGCGCGCGGGCGAGCACCTCGCCGTCCACGTCGATCGCCACGCTGTGGCCGTCGAACACCAGCTCGTCCTGGCCGCCCACCAGGTTGCAGAACAGCACCGCCACGTTGCTGTCACGGGCGCGCTGGATGAGCATGGCCTCGCGCTCGAGGCCCTTTCCGGCGTGGTACGGCGACGCCGACAGGTTCACCACGATGCGCGCGCCCGCCAGCGCCTCATCCGTGGCGGGCGGGCCGGGCTCCCAGATGTCCTCGCAGATGGTGAGGCCGATCGGGACCCCGTTGAGCTCGATCAGGGCGCCCTCGTCGCCCGACTGGAAGTAGCGCTGCTCGTCGAAGACGCTGTAGTTGGGCAGGTAGACCTTGCGGTAGACGGCCGCCACCGCGCCGTCGGCCAGCACGGCGGCAGCGTTGTAGACGTCGTCCGCGCGCTCGGGGTAGCCGACCAGGGCCACGATGCCCTCCACATCGGCGGCGAGCTCCCTGAGAGCCGCCTCAGCGGAATCGAGGAAGTGGGTCTTGAGCAGCAGATCCTCGGGCGGGTAGCCAGTGAGCGTCAGCTCCGGAAACACCACGAGCTGTGCGCCCCCGTCGCGTGCGCGCGCGATGCCCTCACGAACCTTGGCCGCGTTGCCCTGGAGATCGCCCACCGTGGTGTCGATCTGCGCCAAGGCGACCTTCAGGAGCCCATTGCTCATGACTCCAGTATGGCGAGCCGCGGGACCGCTAAGAGGTCAGACGACGCTGCCGACCAGCATCCGAAGCTTGGTGCCGCTGTCGCTCGTTTCGAGATCGAACTGCCGTGTGAAGCGCTCGATCAGGCCCAGGCCCCGGCCGCTCGTGGCGTCCGGCTCCGACTTCTCGCGATGCTGGAAGCGACCGCGGTCACCCACCTCGATGGCGAGGCCGTTGTCATGCCACACGCAGGTCACCGAGATCGGCTTGGAATCCTCGGTGGCACCGTGGCGCATGGCATTGGTGACCGCCTCCGTGGCCACCAGCTGGGCCTGGAAGCATTCGGCGTCATCCAGGCCGTGCTCCGCGGCACGCCGGCGAATGAACTCCCGCATCCGGGCCAGTTCCGCTGGATCCGGCCGCAGCTCGAGCATATCTCGCTCCCCTGTCACAGTGGGTTTGGTTCCCGGCCATACGGGGCTCAAAACCACCCAACTGGAGGCTTAGATCATGCGTCGTAGTAGAGAGCGAATTCCCAAGGGTGAGGGCGGAGCCTGACGGCGTCCGCTTCGCTCTTGCGCTTGTAGTCGATCCAGGTCTCGATCAGGTCCTCCGTGAACACCCCGCCCTGGAGCAGGAACTCATGGTCCTCCTCCAGCGCGTCGAGCGCCTCGTCGAGCGAGGCGGGCACGTGCTTGATCTGCGCGAGCTCCTGCTCGCCCAGCTCGAACAGGTCCACGTCAACGGGCTGACCAGGGTCGATCCGGTTGTGGATCCCGTCCAGCCCGGCCATGAGCAGCGCCGAGAACGCGAGGTAGGGGTTGGCCGTGGGGTCCGGCGGGCGGAACTCGAGCCGCTTGGCCTTGGGTGAGGCGGAGTACACCGGGATCCGGACCGCGGCCGAGCGGTTGCGCTGCGAGTAGACGAGGTTCACCGGCGCCTCGTAGCCCGGCACCAAACGCCGGTACGAGTTGGTGGTGGGCGCGCAGAACGCCATCAGCGCGCGCCCGTGGCGGAGGATGCCGCCGATGTAGTTGAGCGCCTCCCGCGAGAGCTGCGCGTAGCCATTGAAGTCGTACATCACGTTGTCGCCGCCCTTGGCCAGCGACTGGTGCACGTGCATGCCCGACCCGTTCTCCTCGAACAGCGGCTTGGGCATGAAGGTGGCCGTCTTGCCCGCCTGTGCCGCCACGTTCTTGATCACGTACTTGTAGAGCTGGATCTGGTCCGCCATGCGCAGCAGCGTGTTGAAGCGCAGGTTGATCTCCGCCTGGCCGGCTGAGCCCACCTCGTGGTGATGGAACTCGCAGCGCACGCCCATCGCCTCGAGCTGGCTGACCATGCGGGCGCGCAGGTCGCCGTGGGTGTCGGACGGCGCGCTCGGGAAGTAACCCTGCTGGGAGCGGATCTTGTAGCCCAGGTTGGAGTCGCCGTTGCGCTGGCCATCCTCGCCCGCGAAGCCGCGGCCCATGTTCCAGTAGGCCTCGCTCGAGTCCACCTCGTAGAAGGCGGTGTGCGCACGCTGGTCGAAGGCCACGTGCTCGAAGATGAAGAATTCCGCCTCAGGCCCCATGAAGCACGTGTCCGCGATGCCTGTGGAGGCGAGGTGGCGCTCCGCCTTGATCGCCACGTAGCGCGGGTCGCGTGAGTAGGGCTCGCGTGTGATCGGGTCGATCACGTCGCAGATGATCGACATCGTCCTCTGCTCGTGGAACGGGTCGATCAGAGCGCTCGAGGCGTCGGGCACGAGCACCATGTCCGAGTTGGAGATCTCCTGGAAGCCGCGGATCGAGGAGCCGTCGAAGCCGAGGCCCTCGCTGAATGCCTCCTCGTCCAGGGCGTTGATCGAGAGGCCGAGGTGCTGCCAGGTGCCGGGCAGGTCGGTGAACTTGAAGTCCACCATCCGGACGCCGTGCTCTTCGGCGAGCGCGAGGACGTCTTTCACCTCCACCTCGCGGCCGTTCACGTAGCGCTCAACCGTGAGCGGTGTCATGCGGATAGAACCTCCTCGCTAGATGTCCTGACCTCGCCTGCCGAGCCGAGGAAGCCGACCTGCGTGAGGTAGCTCCCCACCTGCCGGGCCAGCGCCTCCTCGTCTGAGGCGAGAAACACGTTGATATGCCGGTCCTCGAGAGCCACCGCCAGATCGCCGGCGCCGGTGCGGCGCACGTTGAGGGCCAGGCTCGACGACTCGCCGTCACGCTCGAGCGGAGCGATCAGGCGCGAGCCCGCGTCCTCTGTCCTGCGCTCGGCCGCGGCCCACACCTCGGGCAGCACCTCGGATGCGTACAGCGGGTCCGTGGCGGTGTCCGAGCGCAGCCGCTCCAGCTCGGCGCGCACGTAACGAAGCAACGACAGCACGTCGGGGGCGGCGGGTGCCGTGTCCTCGGGCGCCGGTCCCGCGCCGGCCCGGCGGCGCTCGCTGGGGCGCAGGTGCGCGGCGTGCCCGAGCACTCCCACCACGGGCCCGTCCGCCGAGGTCCCCTCGACGGTGAGGATCCACAGCTCGGGATCCTCGAGCGAGCGGATCACCGCCGCGGGCGGCACCAGGCTGAGGTCGCTTGGCAGCAGCACGCCGACGGTCACCTCGTCGGCGTCGTGCACGTAGCCTGCCGCCAGCAGGTAGCGGCACACCTGGCTGCGAATGCCCGCGAGGTCGCGTGACTTGAGGTTCGGCCCGCCGATCACGGGGGAGACGATCTGGCCGTCATCCTCGTACACCGGCAGCACGTAGTCCATGGCAGGCGCCCGGAAGTAGACGAGCGGCAGCGAGCGCGAGGGCGCGATCGAGTCGAGCAGCGCCCCCACCTTCTCGCGCAGGGCGTAGACATTGGCCGCCTCGAGCACGCGCCCGGCCACCTCGCAGTGGTGGATCTCCTTGAGGATCGGGTGCGGGTCCGGATTGATGCGCTTGCCCACCGGGATGCGGGCGGTCTCCTGGCCGTCAATCCCGGCCCGCAGGCCGAGCCGGAAGCTGTAGCTGCCGCGCGCTCCCTTCTCCAGGAAGATCGGCACGGGCTCGTGCTCGCCGCGGTCGGCGATCACCGCGCGGATCCAGCGCCAGATGCGCCGCACGGCGTCAGTAGCCCCAGCCGACCGGCGTCTCGTGGCGCACTGTCTCCTCGCCGCGCTCGCCGGTGCGGATCCGGATCGCCTGCTCGACGTCGTACACGAACACGCGCCCGTCGCCCAGCTCGCCCGTATAGGCGCCGCCCACGATCGCCTCCACCGCCTTGTCCACGGCCGTGTCCGACACCACCGACTCGACCTTGAGCTTGGGCAGCAGCGAGATGTTGGCCCGCGAGCCGCGGTACTGCTCGGTGTAGCCCTTCTGGCGGCCGCAGCCCATCACCTCGGTGACGGTGAGGCCCGACACGCCCAGCTCGTCGAGCGCGTCCTGCACGTGCTGCAGCCGCTCGGCCCGGATGATCGCCTCGATCTTCTTCATCGGTCTCTAGCCCTCCTGTCCCAGTCCGATTGGCACCGGACGCGGTCTCGGCCGCTGCGCCGGCGGGGCGGGCGGGTGGTACTCCGAGCCCGGCACCGGCATGAACTGCTCGGGGTAGCCCCACATGCCGTGCTCGACGATGTCGAGGCCGTAGCGCTCCTCCTCCGGCTTCACGCGCAGGCCGTAGGTGGCCTTGATCACGAAGAAGACGAGGAACGAGACCGCGAACACCGACACGAACGCCGCCGTGACGCCCAGCGCCTGCGCACCGAGCTGGTGGAAGGAGCCCGTGTACCAGAGCCCGCCGTGCCCGATGCCGTTGGCCTCGGCGAGCGCCGGGGTGGTGAAGATGCCGCACGAGAGCGTGCCCCAGACGCCTGCCACGCCGTGCGCGGACAGCGCGCCCACGGGGTCGTCGAGCTTCTTGTCGATCGCGATCACGCACAGCACCACGATCACGCCGGCGATGAAGCCGATGATCGGCGCCGCCCAGTAGTTCACGTAGCCGGACGGCGCGGTGATCGCCACCAGCGCCGCGATTGCCCCGTTGCCCGTCATGCCGATGTCGAACGTGCGCGTGAGCAGGTAGATCGTGAGCATCGCGCCGAGCACGCCGGCGGCGGCCGCGATGTTCGTGACGATCGCCACCTCGGCGAAGCGCCCGCCGATGGCGCCGAGCGTGGAGCCCGGGTTGAAGCCGAACCAGCCGAACCAGAGGATCAGCACCGCCAGGCCCACCAGCGGCATCGAATGGCCCGGGATCACGTTGGGCTTGCCGTCGCGCCCGTACTTGCCCTGGCGCGGCCCGAGCAGGAGCAGCGCGGCGAACGCGCCCGTGGCGCCGATCAGGTGGACCACGGTGGAGCCGGCGAAGTCCTGCATGCCGATGCTGGCCGCCAGCCAGCCGCCGCCGAAGATCCAGTGCGACACGATCGGGTAGATCAGCGTCGAGAAGATCACCGCGTAGATCAGGTAGGCGCCGAACTTGATCCGCTCGAGCGTGGTGCCCCACACGATCGCGAGGGACACGGCGCAGAAGACGAACTCGAAGAACCACTTGGACGCCACGGTGGCGTGCGAGAAGGCGATGGCGGGGAAGAGGTCGCCGTTGGTGGTGCCGAGGAACGTGCCGTGCGTCCCCGCGAACCAGCCCGAGCCGCCGAACGCGAGCGCGAAGCCCACCGCCCAGTAGCCGAGCGACGCGATCGACAGGTTGGCGATCACCTTCGGCACGATCGTGCCGGCGTTCTTCATGCGCGAGAAGCCGATCTCGAGCAGGAGGAACCCCGCCTGCATGAAGAAGACGAGGATCGCGGCGACCATGACCCAGGTCGACTCGATGGCGGTTACTGAATCGGGCAGGCTAGGCAAGTGGCTTCCTTTCGCTCGGGCGAACCTCGCCACATGCTGCTTTTCGGGCGGCTTGCTGTCTTTCGCCCGTCGTACAGAGTTCTGGCGGCGCTCTTTGTACGAATGGAGAAGCGCCCTGTCCTCTGGCGGCCCCCTTGCCGATTCGTCAAGAAAGTTGAACCCCCATCAACAAATTTGATCCCCCGTCAAATTCGTTGACGAATCTGCAAGTAGGCGCGGAGGAAGAGGGTTCTACGATTGGCCTCTGGCCTCAATACCGAGCCCAAGTTCGTCCGGAATCCGCATTGGACCGCTGTCTGTCCATGCGTACGGGCTGATGTACGTGTTCGCCGTGGTCGCTGCGATCGTCATCACGCGTTGGCTGTGGGAGTCGCGCGGCGGGCGGCGCGAGCTGGTTTATGAGGTGGCGATGGTGGGCTTCCCCGCCGGCCTGATCGGCGGCCGGCTCTACTTCCTCGCCACAAGCTGGAACGAGGTGCCACCGCACTGGTGGGGTCCGTTCGCCATCTGGCGGGGCGGCCTCGGCATCTGGGGAGGCATCGCGTGTGGCGTGCTCGGCGGGCTCTGGGTGCTGCGCCGTCGCGGCACGGTCATCCCCGCGTTCCTAGACGCCGCCGCGCCCGGGCTGCTCGTGGCGCAGGCCATCGGCCGCGTGGGCAACTGGTTCAACCAGGAGCTGTTCGGCGGCCCCACTTCGCTGCCGTGGGGCCTGCGGATCGACGCCGCTCACCGGCCGGCGGGCTACCTCCGGCACGCCACCTTCCAACCCACCTTCCTCTACGAGCTGATCTGGAACCTGCTGCTCGCCGCCTTCCTGGTCTGGCTCTGGCGGCGGCGCACGGTGAAGGCGCCGGGGATCTTTGCGCTGTACGTGGCCGGCTATTCGCTCGCGCGCGTGGGGGAGGAGCTGCTGCGCATCGACCCCGCGCACCACGTCCTCGGCATGCGGCTCAACTTCTGGGTGGCGAGCGTGCTCTGCCTGGCGGGACTTGCGTGGTTCGCCCGCATCCAGTGGGGCTGGCGCCGCGCTCCGCGCGTGGCCGCGCTGCTGGCCGGAGCGGTGCTGCTCTCCACGACTGGCTGCGGCAGCGGGCGCGGTCAGCCCGCGGCGCCCACGGGCGCCACGGTGGCGCCGGTGCAGTCGGCGAGCTTGTGGGCGTCCACCTCGAACACGGTGTTCCCGTCGCCGCCGGCCGCCCACACGCGCCCCTCGTCGAGTAGCGCCTGATCCATCACCACGGGCAGCCCGTGGGAGAACGGCGGCACGCCGCCGGGCGAGAAGCCGGTGGCCGCCCGCACCTCCTCCGGGCTGGCGGGGCGCGCCTCGGCACAGTCGAGTACCCGGCAGAGGGCCTCGGGGTCGATCTTGCGGGCGCCGCTCGCGATCACCACCACCGGATCCCCATCGGCCACGAACACGATCGACTTGGCGATCTGCGCGGCCTGGCACCCCACCGCCTCGGCTGCTTCCCCCACCGTGCGCGTGGGACGCTCGAACTTCGTCATCTCCACCTGCAGGCCGAGCTCACGCGCAGCGGTGAGCACCCGCTCGTTCATCCGGATGGCCTCCCTGACATCTTCCGTTCTCTCAGTCCTTCGAGGAAGTGACGCTGCCGCCACATCTTGCCTGACGACAACTGTATTCGCCAGTCTTATTCAGGTGGCCACGTGCTTACGCTGCTTGCGCTGCGCGGGCGCGGGCGCGGGGCCGGCGGGCGGAGCGCCCAGCTTCACACCCGCCGCGGCTGCCAGCTCCTCGAGCGAGGCCTGGAGGTCGCCCGCGAAGTCGTCGAGGTCGGGCATGGCGTCCCAGTCGCCGAGCAGCCCGAAGTTCATGCGGCCGTTGTAGCTCATGATCGCGATGCCGAGTGCCTGGCCCTTGGCGAGCGGCACCATCGGGTTGGCCTCGCGCAGCTCCCTCCCGAGCAGGTAGAGCGGGAACTGGGGACCCGGCACGTTGGTCACCACCACGTTGAACAGGCGCTCCGTGGACACGAGCCGCGACCCTTGCGCCATCAGCGTGGAAGGGGCGAAGCCGCTGAGATGCGTGAGCACCTGCGCCCCCACCGCTTGACCCGAGCGCTTGATCCCCTGCATCGCCGCCGCGATGGTGGCGAGCCGGCGCTGCGGATCATCCTCGCTCACGGGCAGCGGGGCCATCATCGCCGCCACGCGGTTGCCGAGGCTGCCACGCTGGTCGTCCGTGCGCACGCTCACCGGCACCAGCGCTCGCAGCGTCTCGGGGCGCTCCACTCCGCGCCGCTCCATGTGACGTCCGAGCGCCCCGGCCACCGTGGCCAGCACCACGTCGTTCACGGTGCCGCCGAGCGAGTCCTTGATCGCCTTGATGTCGGTGAGGGACGCCCGCACCCACGCGTAGCGGCGATGCGGGCCGATCGCCGTGTTGTAGGGGGAGCGTGGCGGCGGCCGGAGCCCGGCCCAGGCCATGGCCCCGAGGCCCACGAGAGCGCTCTCCGCGGCATGCAGCACCTGGCGCGGGCCCCGCAGCAGCGCCCTCAGCGAGCGTGCGGCCTCGCGCGGCACGGTGGCGCGCTCGATCAGCGCCTCCGCCAGGAGCTGCGCCTGCGACGGCTCCGGCCGCGGCGTCCAGCGAGGCGGCTCCTGCGGGGGGTCGGGCGGATCGGGTGTCGCGTCGAACAGCACGCTCACGATGTCCACGCCCGAGATCCCGTCCACGAGCGCGTGGTGAGTCTTGCTGAGCAGCGCGAACCGCGGGCCGTCCGGGCCGTCCTCGACTCCCTCCACGAGCCACATCTCCCAGAGCGGCTTGTCGCGGTCGAGCGGCTGCGCGAAGACCCGGCCCGCGAGGGCGCGCAGCTGCGCCTCGCTGCCTGGCCCCGGCAGCGACGTGCGGCGGATGTGGTAACGCAGGTTGAGGTGTGGATCGTCCACCCAGCGCGGCCTGCCCTGCCCGAGTGGCACGAACGCGAGCTTCTGGCGGTAGCGCGGCACTACGTGCAGGCGCGCCTCGGTGGCCTCCACGAGCTGGTCGTACGGCGGCGGCTCGCCGTCGAACAGCATCAGGCCCGCCACGTGCATGTGCGCACCACCGTTCTCCAGATGGAGGAAGGACGCATCGAGTCCGGTGAGCCGACCCTCGGCCATGGCGCGCGCCTACTCTACGCTTCCCCGCGTGAATCCCCAAGAGCTGCTCCGGCCTTGGCTCGACGCGACGCTCGGCGACGGGTTGCGCGACGTCGAGCTTTTCGACGTCCACACGCACACGGGTGCCAACGATCCCGACGGCATGAGCGCGAGCCTCGAGGAGCTCACCGAGATGCTCGACTCGGTGGGCGGGCGCGCCGTCTTCTTCACGATGCACGAGCCGGACGGCTATCCCGAGGCCAACGACCGCGTGCTCGAGGAGGCCGAGCGCACAGGCGGGCGCTTCGTGCCGTTCTGCCGCGTGAACCCGCACGACAACGCGCCCGCGGAAGCGCGGCGTGCACTCGACGCCGGCGCCCGCGGCATCAAGCTCCACCCGCGCGCCGAGCAGTTCACCCTCGACCACCCGCAGGTGGACGACCTGTTCGAGATCGCGCAGGAGCGCGGAGTGCCGATGCTGATCCACGCGGGGCGCGGCATTCCGGCGCTTGGCACGCACGTGGTGGAGCACGCGGCCCGCTACCCCGGCGCCAACGTGATCCTCGCGCACGCCGGCATCTCCGACCTCGCCTGGATCTGGCGCAGCGCCGCCGAGCTGCCCAACCTCTTCTTCGACACCTCCTGGTGGAACCCGGCGGACCTGATCACGCTGTTCGCGCTCGTGCCGCCGGGACAGGTGCTGTACGGCAGCGACGCCCCCTACGGCCGCCCGGTGCTGAGCGTGACCCTGGCCACCCGCTGCGCGCTCGAGGCCGGGCTCTCCCACGAGCAGATCCGCTCTATCCTCGGCGAGCAGACAGAGCGCCTGCTGAACGGCGAGCCCGCCGTGGACATGGGACCGCCGCCCGGGCGGTCCGAGATGGAGGCGAACCTGCTGCTGGACCGGGTGTCCACGTCGCTCGTGTTCTCGATGGGCGGGGCGTTCGCCGGCGTGGGACAGTTCGCGGGAGAGGCGATTTCGCTCGCGCGTCTGGCGTGCGAGGTGGGGGAAGAGGCGCCCGAGGCCGAGGTGTGCCGCTCCGTGCTCGCCGCGCTCGAGGTGGTGGATCGCCTCGGTGGCCCGGAGGAACTGGGTCGCGGCAAGCCCGCGCTGGGTGCGTTACTAATGGCGCTCTGCGTTGCCTGCACCCCAAGCGCGCCGCTGCCGCCGGCGCCCGAGCCGGTCGACGTGGGCGAACGCTCAGGTTGAGAGCCTCAAGTTTCCTAACCCTCAACTAAAGCTTCACTAAAGGTCTGTGGCTCAGGCCTTTTTGCGTGACAGAGATCACGGTCGCTTCCCTTACCCGAGGGAACTCTCTCGAACAGTTGTTCGAACGGCCCTTGCCGATTCGCCGGCTTTCAATTTGACGCCGGTGGGCGGGAGGACCGCCTCTCACCCGCGCGCAGCGAGGCGCCGGGGCTAGACGGGGCGAAACGGCCGGTTTACCGCCGGACGTCGCGCGCTTGCGCGTGCCTGCACTCACTCGCGGGCGGGGCCGAGAAAGGGAACGAATGCAGTTCGATACCGCTGCGCTCACGCGCGGCGCCGGTCTGGGCGCGCTCGCGCCGGGCGCAGTCGCCATGGCCACGACGGCCGTGGTGGCTGCTGCCGCACCGGCACAGCCGAACGCTCCGGCTCCGACGTCCGCGTCGCAGCCGCTGCACGCCAAGTTCAAGCGACACAACGTGCTGTCCGGCGGGCGGGTGCCCGTTACGGGCACCCTCCTGACGAAACAGGGCGGACGCCGGGTCCTGCTCCAGGTGAACAAGGGGCACGGCTGGCACACCGTCGCCAGGGCCAAGACCGGCCCGCTGGGCGGCTTTCACGCGAGCTTCCGCCCGCACGGCCTCGGCCGCTACCGCATGCGCGTGCGGCTCGTGGGCACGGTGACGGCGGATGCCGCCGCCGCCGTGAAGGGGTCCGCGATCCGGACGGGCGGCAAGGTGATCGTCTACCGGTCCACCGTGGCGTCCTGGTACGGCCCGGGCTTCATCGGCGGCCGCACCGCGTGCGGCAGCACGCTCGGCGCGGGCACCATGGGCGTGGCGAACAAGACGCTGCCCTGCGGCACCCGCGTGACCTTCCACTACCATGGGCACACCGTTCGCGCCCGAGTGGTGGACCGCGGCCCCTACGTGGGCGGCCGCGAATGGGACCTGGCGCCCGCCGTGAAGGCGCGGCTGCACTTCCCCTCGACCGGCACCGTCTGGTCGACGCGCTGATGCACTCGCTGGTCCGGGATACTCGGCGGCGTGTCCGCCGAGAACGTTGAGATCGTCCGCGAGGGCTATGAGGCATTCAGGCGAGAGGGCGAGGAGGCGATCTTCGGCTTCCTGCACCCGGAGGTGGAGGTCACTCCGATCGAGCAGGCGCCCGGCAGCCGCACCTACTGGGGCCACGACGGCTTCCGGCAGTACCTGGCCGACACGCGCGAGATATTCGGGCAGTTCGGCTGGGACGCCACCGAACTGATCTCGGTGGGGGACAGCGTGGTGGCTCGCACCAGGTTCTACGGCGAGGGCCGCGGCAGCGGTGTGCCGGTGGAGGCGATCGTCTTCATTGTCTGGACCTTCCGCGATGGCAAGGCGATCGGCTCGCGCGGCTACCTCGACCGCGACGAGACTCTGCGAGCGGCGGACGCCGCGAACGCCTAGAGGGTCAGTTCCAGCTGGCCGGCCGCCGCGGCCGATACCTCGCCTCGATCGAGCCCGGAGACGCCCACGCCGAGCAGGCGCACCGGCCTTGGAGGATCGAAGTCGCGCAGCAGCCGGCGCGCAACGCCAAGCACGGTGTCGAGCTCGTTGGTGGGTTCCGAGAGGCTGCGTGCGCGCGTATGGGTGGAGAAGTCGTCGAGCCGGATCTTGATGCTGATCGTTCGGCCGGCGTTGCCCTGCTTCGCGAGCGTCGTACAGAGCTGGCCGGTGAGCTGTTCCAGCACCGGCTCGAGCGCATCGAGGCCACTCAGGTCCCGCTCGAAGGTGGTCTCGCGCGACTCCGACTTGGCCACGCGCACGGTCTCCACGGGCCGCTCGTCCTCGAAGCGCGCGAGCCGCGCCAGGTGGGGGCCGAGGCGGCCGCCGAACATCTCCGCCAGCTCCTCGTCCGGCGTCTGGGCGAGCGCGTGCAGCGTCTCGATCCCGCGCGCCTTCAGGCGCTCCGCGGTCTTCGGCCCGATGCCCGGCACGAGCCCGGGAGGCTTGGGACCGAAGCGCTCGAGCGCCATCTCGCGGCTCAGCACCACGAAGCCGTCCGGCTTGTCGGCGTCCGAGGCCATCTTCGCCACGAGCTTGTTGGGGCCGATGCCGATCGAGCAGCACAGCCCGGTGCGCTCCTGCACAGCCGCCTTCACCCTCCGCGCAGCGGCCTTCGGGCGGTCGAGCTCGGTGAGGTCGAGGTAGGCCTCGTCGAGGCCAACGACCTCCACTCGCTCCACGTGCTCCTTGAGCACCGCCATCACCTCGCGCGAGCGGGCGCGATAGGTGTCGAAGTCCGGCGGGATGAAGACGGCGTCGGGGCAGCGGCGCCGCGCCCAGGCGGCGGGGGTGGCGGAGAAAACGCCGAACTTGCGCGCCTCGTAGCTCGCGGTGGTGACAACGGCCCGGGCCCCGCTGCCGGCCACGACAACGGGCTTGCCGCGCAGCTCCGGCCGCCGCTGAAGCTCGACGCTCACATAGAAGGCGTCCATGTCCACGTGTCCGTAGACGTGGAGCCAGGATCGTAGGTCCATAGCGGCAGCGTAGAGGGGAAAGCGGTCGCTACAGCCGGCCGGTTTGCCGCATCCACGCCTCGATGTCGCCCTTGAGCCACACCCGACCTTGGCGCAGGACGGCTACGGGTTCCGGGGCGCCCTTCTGCCGCAGTAGTTGATCGGCGCGTGTACGGCTGACCCCGAGTAGCTGGGCTACCTCGTGGATGCCCAATAGCTCGGGGCGCATAGCCACAGGCGCAATCTTCGCCTGCGCGGGCAAGCGACCCTTCCGCCCTTTGGAAACGCACTTGACAGTTCCAAAGGGTGGTGGGAGTGTTTCCCCAGCAAGCAAACGCCCCGGCGGCGCCATCGACGCCCCGGGGCTGGCACGAGAGGAGTTGGCTCTCATGCAGGACGAACCGTACAGCCGCCAACGGCTACTGATGACCGTCGATCGTGGGCAGGCGTTTGCCGAACACCCTTCGTCGGGCCTCACATTCAGTCTCATCGACGGCTGGGAGTTGTGGGTCGAAGATGCCGAGCGGGTCGGCCCGGTTGACGAGTCGGTAGAGCGGTTGCTCGAAGGCTCCTACCCCGGTCTCGTGGACGCCGCCCGGGAAGCCCTCACAGCGTGGTTGGAGCTCGCAGAACGAGGCAAGCGCGCCGAGGAGGAGATCGACTACTTGGAGGCCATCTTCGCCTTGCCGGCGGCTCCGCGATGAGGCGCAGTGCGCTGGGGCGCCTTCAGGTAGCGGAGATCAGGTCAGTCGAGCGCGTACAGGAACTACTGCGGCAGGAGGCAGACGAGATGGAGTACTGCCCCCGGATCGCAGGAGCGTGGCGGGCGCTTGCAGGGGCAGTCGGTGACGAGTGGGGTGTAGCTCCCCCTCGCGCGTTGCCGGGGAACGTCCGTCAACTGCATCAGCCCTCGGACCCGCTACCGGAAGGCGCGTGAGATGAGCCTCACGGGCTCGCTCTATAGGGCCGCGCGAGCTGCCGCATGCGCGAGCGCCATCGCATCGGGCGACCCCAAGCGGATCGCTCGGCGCATCAAGAACAGGGCCGTTGGCCGGACGCTCGGGCGATCGGGCATCTGGCGATGGCCGCGATAGGCGGGGACACCTACAGGAGGAACGATGAGGAAGCTATTCGCAACTCGCAGGCGCAAGGTCACAGTCGCACTCGGCGAGGGCCCTGCGCACCCGGGAGCGTGGGGCCTTTCTCCTTCTGTGACACCGTTTCATGTCGAGATCGTGCGGCTTGCTACGATGTTGCCTCGATTCACTTTCCCCACCCGCCAGCGGCACGACCTCCCGACTGGATGGGCAGATCTCCTGAAGCCGAGTGGACCACGAGAGCCCCGGCGACTGCCGCTCGTATGGGACCGAGCTGAGCACAAAGTCCGACCTACAAAGGAGATCAGCCGATGCCCGACCGCTGCCCCGAAGACCGTCACCAGTTCGGTGATCCCCACGCAATAGGTGACCAGCTCTTTCGCTGGTGCCAACGATGCGACTTCGAGCACGTCTACCAAGTGCCAGAGACGATCACCCTCGACCAACTCCGCGAGCGCAGTGCCGAGATCGCTGATGGTTTCATCCAACTGGACGCGAAGGTCCGCCACAGGGGTGAGGAGTTCGAGTCACACAGGACGCGCACGACGCCCGCTCAGGTCCGAAAAAACCGGATCAGCTCCGCAGCTCGCAGCGCACTTGCCGTCGCGCTCGGCGTGAATGACGTGCCGACGTGGGTTCGGGTCAAAACACCCGCAACGCACAACGCGATCATCGTGCGGCCGGCGCAGTCCGACAGTGCCGCGTATGCGCTGGTCCGCTGGGATGAGGATGAACGGGTGTTTCGGGTAGGCGGCTGGCTCTGGGGCTGGGATGTCAAGAGGCGAGACGATTTGAGAACCCCCGAGCAGGATCGGGCGCCAGTCGAAGCCTTCTACGCCGAACCTCCACATCATCCGATCGAACAACTCGTGCCCAAGATCGTGAACGAGCCGGGCTTTGAACTGCTTTGAGGCCACTGCCCGAGGATGCCCTCCTCCGCCTCAGCGAACTGGACACGCCACCCGCGCCACCGTGCTACCTCGTGGACGGCACCGTCGAGCGCGGCTCCGTCGTTCTCCTGGCGGGTGACTCGGGCACCGGCAAAAGCCTGATCGCCACGGACCTGGCTATCGCGGTGGCTCAGGGCAGACCATGGCTCGGGCGTGCCGTCGAGCAGGGGCGCGCGGTCTATATCGACGCTGAGAATCCACCGCGGACGGCACTGCGGCGGCTGCGTGCGCTTGGGCTCGGATCGTCGGATGACGCTTTGCGCTTCTGGCGCCGTCCACCACTACAGCTCAGCGAACGCGAGCATCGGGAGGCCCTACGGCAAGAGCTCGCTCAGCACCAAGCGGATCTTCTCGTGCTCGACTCCGCGATCACACTTTCGGGTGTCGATCCGAACGACAATCGCGCCGTCGCTGACTTCTGTGCGCGAGTGCGGCGGATGGCTGAGGAACACAACCTCGTGGCCGTGATCCTCCACCACGAGAGCAAGGGATACGTGGGCACCGATCGCAGCACGGCGAGCGCCGGCAGGGCCGCTCTGGGGGCGATGTCATGGCGGGCACAGGCTGACCTACACCTTGCCGTCGAGTTGCCTCAGAACCCGCGAGAGCCACGCCAGACCACGGCGGACGGCCTCGTGATCGAGCGGTATCGGGTGCGGCTGCGACTTCCGAAGGTGCGCGACTTCGGAGAGGAGAACGCCGTCGAAGACGTGGTGATCGAAAGCGAGAAGAGAAACGGGGCACTGCTCGCGATGCGCGTGCTCAGCGAAGTAGTGAAGTCATCGGAACCCAAACCGCGCGCCGAACAACGGATGCTCGACGCACTCGCCGCGATGGGTGAGACGACCACGGCGCAGCTCGCCGCCGCACTTGAAGTTGACCCCAGCAGCGGCAGCTTCAAGCGTGCCCTGCACTGCAACCTCGACTCAGGCCAGATCGTCAAGGTGGCCCACGGACGCTACGCCGTGAAGGGTGAGGCGTGAGGGAAAAGGGCCAAAGGCCAAACGTCCTACTACGTAGGTCGGCCGGACCCTTTGGGGTCCTGCCTCCCAGAACGACGACGCGACAAGAAGGGAGGGAGTGGGCAGGCGTGGTCGGTCTTCCGATTCGCGCTCCGGAGCGGTCACCCGAGAGGCCACTAGCGCCGCGCTGGCTCCTCCTCCTTTCTCGCGTCCAAGCCGTGAACGTTGCATCACCGACAACTACATCCGAAAGGCACCGACCATCAACCCAACCGACCGCCAGCTTGAGCTGGCCATCCGACACGCTGACCAGCTCCCGAGGCTCTACGAACGACTGATCATCCGGCTACGTGTAGCCACCGGATCGGACTACGGCGGCGCCACGTCATCGTGGGGCTCGACAACCTCGACGGCTCCGGGCTGGCGACCACCGGGGGTGCTTCGCGACGACCCTTCGCATCATCCGAATCGAGCGGGCGTGGGAGCGCGCGGGCTGGGATGCCGGCGATGACACCGCGAAGCTTGCGAGCTACCGACTGCGGGTGCTCCGCGAAGCGCACAAGGAACTGAATCGAGCTCAGGCAACCTCGCAGCCTGCGCCGGTCACGCCGACGATCGCTGAGCCGACGCCACCACGAGGGGCAGGCGGGCGCCCCCGAAAGCCACGCCCGAGGCTGTCGAGTTGCTACGCCATCGCATCGCGCAGGACTTCGACATCGAGCCTCATGAGGTTGAGGAGATCCGTGGCAAGGAGCGCACGCGGGTGATCCTGCGCTATCCAGACGTACCAGGCGCGGTGCTCGCCATCGCGCTTTCGTGCACGCGCTCGATGGTCAGCCGAGTGCGCGGCCGAACACGGCCGAGTGAGAACAAAACGTCCGTACGCTGAAGCGCACAGCGCGGTGGCTTTGGTCGGCCTGTCGCGTTCGTGGGAAGTCGGTTGATGGTTCTGCCGGGCCGGTTGGTTCTCTCGTGGGGAGAGACAGCCGGCCCGGCGTCTCCTTCGACCTTCCCCGCCCATCGACCAGCCCGGCCAGGGAGACGCATGAACCATCTGTCGTTTCGCCGCGAGGAACTCCAAGGCGCGGCCCTGCCCACGACGATCTATCGCATCGAGACGAGCGCGGGAGTACGCACGCTCAAGGTGCCGGTCACTCGCCGGCACGTGGCGCCCGGCGCCGTTCGTTTCGAGCGGGCGGAAGCGGCTGCCTCGAACGGCATGGTGACCGGAACCGGCATCGTCTTCGACTCCGACTCGCTTGATCTCGGGGACTTTGTTGAGCGAATCGACCGCGGCGCCACGCGCAAGATCTTGGCGAGCAAGCCCGACGTGGTTGTCGGCTTCAACCACGATCCCTCGCAGGTGCTCGGGCGCACGTCGAGCAAAACGGCGCGCATCTGGGCGGACGCCAAGGGTGTGCACTACAGCGCGACCCCGCCCGAGACGGACTACGCCGCGAACGTCCGCACCCTGATCGAGCGTGGCGACGTGTCGGGTAGTTCCTTCATCTTCATCCCTAGCGAGGAACGATGGTCAGAGCGCGAAGACGGCTCGCTGCTCTGCACGGTCACTGAGATCGCCAGCCTCTTCGAGATGGGTCCGGTGACCTTCCCCGCCTACCAGGCGACGGACACCTATGCCCGCCTCATCGCGGAAAGCGAGATCAAGGCCAAGCGCACAAAGGCGCATCGCGATCTCGTGGCCCGTTGTCGGCGCGAGGCGATGACCGCCAAGAAGACGGCGGCATAGCGATGATCGACTATCCGATCGCCGTTCCCGCACTGGGCACCGACGCGCAGAAGGCGCGTGCCCGCGCGATCCTCGAAGAGGCAGAACTACATCTCGGCGCCGGCTGGGCCGAGCGCCACGAGCTCACGGGCTGGCGCTGGATAGCCGCTGAGGACACCCCTGATCGCCTCGTTCTCGAAGCTGATGACGGCACCATGTTCGGGTTTTTCCTCGATGGCGTCTTCGCGGCAACCCGCGTCGTCGATGGTGAGGTACGAGCGGTCGTTTTCAAGGGCGATCACGCCCTGACGACCGAGCCTCGCCCACTGGCCGATGTTCTCGCAAAGCAGCAGGCTCGCGCCTGCGAGCGGGCGGGCCAGTAGAGAACTTCAGGCGCCGTAGGGCGCCCAGAAGACCGCCCCTTCCCCGGGAGCGACGCCGCAGCCTGACGCCTGATCAGCGTCTTGGGCGGCGCCCGGGCCATGGGGCCGTAGGTGCGTACTCCATCCGCCCGCAACTGATCGCGCGGGGTCAGCGGGAGTGCGGCACGTCGATCGCGACCAATCAAATCGCGAACGAACGGAACACCAGTTGAGTCATCAGATCGAACGGCTGCGCGAGCGCGTGGCCGAGAGCTACACGACGATGGAGCGGGCTCTCCGCGCCGTCGAAGAGGCCGATCCGCATGCCTCGGGCTATGACCCAGACGCGCTCGATCGTGCCTTCACCGAAGCCAGGACCGCACACAACAAGGCCATCGAGGCGCTTGAGAACCGTGAAGCACTCGAAGAGGCAAGGGCTGCTCTTCCGGTTGCCTGTGTCTCGGACGATCCCCCCGAGGGCTACGGCGGGGCTGGCGGTTCGGCAACCCGCACCCGAGGCGCTCGCGTCTCGCGGGAGCCCCTGACGTATGAGAAGGGCAACCACGAGCGAGGGTTCTTCGCAGACCTCGCCGGCCTGAAGGCGGGCAACCCTGAAGCGCAGGCGCGGATGGCGCGTCACACGCAGGAGATGCGCGTCGAGCTCGGTGAGCAGCGTGCCATCTCGACCACGGCAGGAGCAGGCGGGGAATTCTCGCCTCCGCTCTATTTGCAGGACGAGTGGGTCGCACTCCAGCGAGCCAGTCGCCCGATTGCCAACACGCTGCACCAGCTCCCACTACCTCCGGGGACCAACAGCATCAACATCCCGAAGGTCACGGGCGGCACGACGGTTGCCATCCAGACCGATGGCGGCAGCGTGTCCAGCACCGACATCACGTCGGGCGTCGTCACGGGTGCTGTGCAGACGATCGCGGGGCAGCAGGACGCGAGCATCCAGCTCGTTGACCTGAGCCTCCCGGGCATCGACGTGGTGATCTTCGATGACCTGGCACGGGCGTATGCCGCGCTGCTCGATCAGAAGGTGATCAGCGGCACGGTGACGAACGCCAAGGGCCTCGATCAGGTGGCCGGCACCAACGGAGTGACCTACACGCAGGCGACTCCGACGACGGCAACGCTGTACCCGAAGCTGGCGGACGCGATCCGTCAGGTGAACACGGGTCGGTTCCTGCCGCCGCAGGTGATCGCCATGCACCCGAACCGCTGGGCGAGGACCAACGCGGACCTGGATAGTACGAGCAGGCCGCTTGTGGTTCCGAGCTATGCGCCGGGTTTCAACCCGGTGGGCATCGCGGACCGAGTTGCGGCCGAGTCGCTGGTCGGCACGATCATGGGTCTGCCCGTGATCATCGACGCCAACATCCCGACCAACCTGGGAGGGACAACCAACCAGGACGAGATCCTCGTCTATCGCGGGGATGACATCTACCTGTGGGAGAGCGAGCCTCGCCTACGTGTCTTCGAGGATGTTCTCTCGGGCACGTTGCAGGTGCGCTTCCAGGTATACGGCTACATGGCCCTGATTGCGGGGCGTCTGCCGAAGGCCATCTCACTGATCACGGGTAGCGGCTTGGTGAGCCCAAGCTTCTGATCTAGAAGCGTCCCTGCGGTCCTTGACGGGCGCCCGCAGGGACGGACGGCACGGCTCAACTCCCTGGCACTTTGCGGGTTTGCTCACGGCGAGCAACGGGCGCGCGGGTGTCAGGGAGTGCCGTCCACACGAGAGCCGTTCTGCGCGCTCGACAACTGCACCTTGACTCGCGGTCACACCCGGACATGGCAGGGCGGGAGCGGGGCGCACAACGCATCTCACGAGCAACCAAACGGTTGCGCTACTTCAAGCCTTCGAGATCACAGAAAGGGAACCTCGTTTGCACCACGCTGATCACTCCCGGCGCTGCCAGTGCGGCACCACGTTCCTCGTCACCTTCGACCACCGAGGCTCGCTGTGCCGACAGTGCCGCTACAAGACAGAGCGGCAGCGGCGAGCGGAGCTCCAACGACTCCGAGGGATGGAGCTGCGCACCGCTGAAGTGACCACCCGACTGCGCCCGGCCGAGGCTCGTTTGGTGTAGGGGGGTGGTTCTACTGGGGTACGAAAGAGCGGAACACCCGGTCAAGTCCGCACGAAAAAATCCTCCGTTTGCCGATGATTTCCACCAACATAGTGGACAATAGGCTCTGGCAAGCCGCAACCGATGGGTTGCACGTCGCTTTCGAGTGCGCTTGAGGGCGTCGAAAGGTCCCCGCATGGCCCAAAACGGGCCTGATCCGGGTCAGAAATCGACCTCACCCGAGCGGGTGATACGGCCTTTGACAGATGACGACGCTTCTGCATACTCGCCGCCGATGGAGCAGGGGGAAGACGGCCGGCAGCGGCCCATGAGCGCCTACGCCCGCCGTTCCGGGTTGGAGACGCTACGCGCCGTTCTGCGGCGCCGTCAGCCCGGCTTCGATGTCTTCTTTGAACTCGAAGGGGACGATCCGGTTGGCGATCCGCTTGCGCGGAAGGTCGGGCGGGGCCTCGCCACGCCAGAGGATGCGAGTGCGCCGGTCGATCGGATCGACGTTCCGGCCGCGGCCCTTGCTGCGACGGACGAAGACCGCATCTACAAAGCCCCCTAGAACCTCGCGCTTTTCGTCCGGCTCAAGGTCGAGGTATGCCTCACGGGTGAGCCCACCTTCGATCGCCATGGAGCGGCTGTCGAGTAGATCGAGCTCTGTTTCTTTCTCGCGTACGGCCCGTAGGTAGGTGTCGAGCCACTCATGCCAGGTGGCACCAAGCTTGCGCTTGGCGGATGTGTCGCGCTTGAAGCTTTCGAGATCCTCACGCGCCTCCTCAAGCGCAGCCATCACGGCGGTACGTTCTTCCGAGTCGGGCACGTATTGGGTACTGCCTTCGATCGTGCTGAGCACGGCCTCTTCGACGTACTGCTCTACAGCATCGGCCATGATGCCCGCAGGCTCGGGACACTCGCCGCTCGTGTGCTTGGCTCGGCAGCGGTATAGACGCTCGCCCTTGGGGCCACGGCCTCTCGACATCGAGTAGCGGCAGCCGGCGCAACGGATCATCCCCGAGAGGAGAGGTAGCGGCTTGCCGTCCGGGCCACCTTGGCGAAGGCGTGGGTCCATCTGCGCTGCCTGCCACTCCCGCTCGCTGACGATCGGCTCGTGAGCATCTGGGTTGACGATCGCGCCGCGGCCGTCTTTGTCCTGATTCACGTAGCGGGAAGCCTCGCCGCGGTAGATGCGCTTCATACAGAGCTGCTTGACGGTGCCGTCTGTCCAACGCCGCCCGTCCGCCCGTGGAGCCGTCTCATTCAGCCACCTGGCCAGTGACGCCCAGCCCTCACCATCGGCACGACGGTGGAAGATCTCAGCGACGATGGGCGCGTCCTCGTTCGGCGCAAGGTGGCCGTCCTCCTGGCGGTCATAGCCGAGATAGCCGTTCGGGGAGATGTGCACGCCACGTTCGATCGCATGGCGCTGAGTGACGGCCCACGATTCCTTGAGCGTCGAGCGGGTGAACTCCGCGAAGACGAACAGCATGTGCAGGAAGGCGGCACCGGCAGGCGTCGAGTAGTCGAGCCCCGGTTCGGTGGCACTGGCAAAGCGCGCATGGTGTTCGCCCAGCTCGCTGAGGACGTTGAGGGCGCCCAATAGCGAGCGCGCGAAGCGATCGGTCTTCCAGACCACGAGTCCGCCCGACTGGCCAGAGCGCACGCGCTCCAAGATGGAGTTGAAGACGGGCCGATCCATGGTGCCGCCCGAGACGTTGAGCTCGTGCGGCTGGATGACGATTTCGCGGCCGTTGCGGGCTGCCCACTCGCGGATAGCGGCCTCTTGGACCTCGGGCGAGATGAACGACTCGCCGGAACGATCACCTACGCGCGAAACCCGGATGTAGCCATCGAGCGGAAGCGCCATGGCGCCGAGTGTACCACTCGACTGCTACGAAGCCTTCGATACGTCCATGTCGACATGCGCGATGCAGCGCCCCATGCCGAGCGAACGCTAGTTCGCAGCCCGGATGGCTCAGGCGCTCTGGCGCACCGGCCGGATGAGGATCTCGTTCACCTCGACCGCGGGCGGCTGCGTGAGGGCGTACATCACGGCGCGCGCCACGTCGTCGGCGTCGAGCGCGCTATCCGGCGCGTTGTCGAAGAAGGGCGTGTCCACTGCGCCCGGCTCGATCAAGGTCACGCGCAGCCCGCTGTCCGCCACCTCGGCGCGCAGCGAGTGGCCCATCGCCGTGACCGCATGCTTGGTGGCCGAGTAGAGCGAGCCCGGGAGGTTGAGCCGCCCGGCCACCGAGCTTGTGAGCAGGAAGTGGCCGGAGCCCTGCTCGCGGAAGTGGGGGAGGGCGGCGCGGATCGTGAGCGCGCAGCCGTAGATATTCGTGTCGATCATCGCCTTCCAATGCTCGACGCTCTCCTCGAGGAAACCGCGCTTGGCGCCGAAGCCGGCGTTGGCGAACACCGCGTCGAGCTTGCCGAACCGGTCGATGGCGGCCTTGACGAACGCCTGCTGGTCGTCCCAGTTGGTCACGTCGCAGCGGACCGCGGTGGCGTGCGCCTCGCCGCCGAGCTCCTCCGCCAGGTCGCGCAGCTTGTCCTCCGAGCGCGCGCCGAGCACCACCTGCCAGCCGGCCTCCACGGCATGGTGCGCGGTGGCCGCACCGATTCCGGTGCTGGCGCCTGTGATCGCGAGGACGGGCATGGGCGGCGTTGTATCACTTAGGCTGCGGGCGGGATGGACGACCCCACTCGCGCCCGTTTTCCCGACGTGCCGGCCGCCGCCGGCCACTACGAGAGCTTCTACCTGCGCGCGGCGCACCCGTCCGAGCCGCTCGGGATCTGGATCCGCTACACCGTGCACAAGCGGCCGGAGGCGGAGCCGACAGGCTCGCTCTGGTTCACGCTGTTCGACGCGAGCGCGGATGGGCCGTGGGCGGTGAAGGTCACCGAGCCGGGTCCGCGCCTGCCGAGCGGCGCCTTCATCGAGATCGCCGGCGCGACCTTCGGCCCGGAAACCGTCGCCGGGAGCGCGGGCGAGGCATCGTGGGATCTGCGCTACACGGGCGACGCCGACACGCTCTTCCACCTGCCTCGCGACTGGATGTACAGGGCCAAGCTGCCGCGCACGAAGACGCTCAGCCCGCGGCCCGCGGCGCTCTACAGCGGCACCGTGAGGGTGGGCGACCGCACCATCGAGCTCGATCGCTGGCCAGGCATGGCGGGCCACAACTGGGGCGCCGAGCACGCCGAGCGCTGGGTGTGGATGCACGGCATCGGCTTCGAGGGCAAGAGCGAGGACACCTGGATCGACGCTGCCGTGGGCCGCATCAAGGTGGGACCGTTCACCACGCCCTGGATGGGCAACGGCGGCATCTCGATCGACGGCGAGCGCTACCGGCTCGGCGGCATCGAGCGCACGCGCGCGATCCGCGTGACCGAGGGCCCGACTCGCTGCGACTTCCTGTTCCCCGGGCCGGGCATCACCGTGCGCGGCACGGTGGGGTCCGACAGGAAGAACTTCGTGGGCTGGGTCTACGCTGATCCCGCGGGGCCGGAGCACAACACCGTGAACTGCTCGATCTCGGACATGGAGCTGACGGTGAGCCGCGAAGGCCGGCCCGACCTGGTGCTGAGCACGCGCGCCGGCGCGAGCTACGAGCTGGGCATGCGCGAAACCGACCATGGCATCCCGCTCCAGCCCTTCCCGGACGGGTAACAAACTGCCCGTCCGCGAGACTATGCAGAGGACACGAATAACCTCGGAGAGAGATGACTACGAACATTCAGAAGACCGACGAGCAGTGGCGTGAGGAGCTGACCCCCGAGCAGTACCAGGTTCTCCGCCAGAAGGGCACGGAGCCGCCGTTCAGCGGCCGCTACGTGCACAGCAAGGACGACGGCACGTACCGCTGCGCCGGCTGTGGCGCGGAGCTGTTCAGCTCGGACACCAAGTTCGAGTCGGGCACCGGCTGGCCGAGCTTCTACGAGCCCGCGGAGAACGCCAACATCGAGCTGATCGAGGACCGCAGCCACGGCATGCTCCGCACCGAGGTCGTGTGCGGCAGCTGCGGCGGCCACCTCGGCCACGTGTTCCCGGACGGCCCCAGGCGCACCGGGCAGCGCTACTGCATGAACTCCTGCGCGCTCGAGCTGGACACGAGCGCGAAGTAGCAACGCCGACCCGCATACAGTCCTGCCGGTGAAGCCGCCCCTTCGTCTTCACCGGCAGGCATTCCATGACGACCCCGCGCTCGACGTGGCCGTGTCGCGCGCGCTGCTACTGCGCGTCGCCGACGGCGAGCTGCCCGAGACCATGCGGATCACACGCCCGCCCGCGATGGTGGCGTTCGGCCGCCAGGACGTGGCGAGCGCGCACTACGCGGCTGGCGTCGCCGCCGCGCGCAAGGCAGGGTTCGAGCCCATCGAGCGGCTGGCCGGAGGCCGTGCCGCGGTGTTCCACGAGCACACCGTTGCGATCGCGCACGCTCGTCCCGACTCCGACCCCCAGGCGCATATCTACCCGCGCTTCGAGGAATCGTCGGAGTGGATCCGGGCGGCCATGGAGCGCCTGGGCGTGGATGCGCGCGTGGGGGAGGTGGCCGGCGAGTACTGCCCGGGCGGCTACAGCGTGAACGCCCGAGGGGAGAAGAAGCTGGCCGGCATCGGCCAGAAGCTGATCAAGGGCGCGGGCCACCTGGGCGGCGTGCTGGTGGTGGAGAACGGCGCGCGCGTGCGGGGCGTGCTCGTGCCGGTGTACGCGGCGCTCGGGCTGGAGTGGAACCCATCGACCGCGGGGGCGGTATCCGACGAGGCACAAGGCGTGACGCTCGATGATGCGGAGCAAGCTCTGATGGAGCAACTGGGCACCGCGTACGAGATCCATGAGGCGCCGCTCGACCCGCAGACGCTCGAGATGGCGCGGCGGCTCGCGCCCGAGCACCGCTCGCCCGTCTAGCCGCGGCCTGTTGTCGCCTAGCCGGGTGATCTGGTGTGTCCCCTGGCGCCCTGGCGGCGGGGCCTTCACAGCAGCAACGAGGGCAGCTGTGTCCGGCCACTTTCCACGCGCGTCCCTTTACCACCGTATAGGTGGGGAAAAGGGACGCGCGTGCCGCACCTGGCACTCCGTCCCCGCCCACCAGTAGTCACCCCGGTAAGCGACACCAGGGCCGCGGCTACTTGTGATGGTGGTGGCGCTTCACCACCGTCACCCGTACCGGACGGCTGGCGCTGATGGCGAACTGGCCGTCGCCCGCGAACAGCACCCGGAACAGGCCGCCGCGACGCAGGCGCACGCGCTTGCTGAACGTGTTGGCCGTCGACACGACGGTCCTGGCAAAGGTCTTGAAGCGGCCGTGACGGTCGGCCTGCTGCAGCTCGACGGGCACGCCGGGATGGGCCGGCCGGTCGGCACCCTTGAAGGTGACGACGCCGCGCCGCTTCACCCGGTGATGACTCGCGTGCAGCGAGAGCTTGAGCGGCAGCTTCACCAGCTTGTCCTTGCTCTGCACCGGGGCCGCGGTCTGCCAGATCGCGCGATAGCTCGTGTTCTGGCCGATGGAGGCGTGGTAGCTGAAGTAGCCGCCGAAGTCGGTCGTGAGGGTCGCTATCTGCGCCCAGTCGACGAACGGGAAGCCGCTCGCGTACAGCGCCACGGTCTGGCCGGCAACCGTGCTCGCGGGCTGCGTGGCCGGCACCTCGAGGCGCCCGTACACGTATGTGTTGCCGTACGGCCTGGGGTAGAGGTGGCCGCCGAGGATCACGGTGGGGGCGGGCGGGTTCTGGGCGGCGGCGGACGCTGGAAGAAGTGCGAGCGTCAGGCCGGCCGCAAGCAGCAGAAGATGTCTCGTCGCGCCCCGCATCGCTTGAACAACGAGCGAGATACCCAAAAGTAGCGCTGTCCCAATCCCCAGAACTGCTAGCTTACGTTCACGTAAGAAACGCGATGGCCCTGATCGAGACCACAACAGCTCCCCGCAGGCGCCTCGGCGTCGCCGCCGAGCATCCCCACTACAAGTGGTGGGCGCTGTCCTGCACGAGCCTCGGGATGCTGCTCGCCACGATCAACTCCGGCACGCTGATCATCGCCCTGCCGGACCTCGAGCGCAGCCTCGGCACCTCGCTGCTCCAGCTTGTGTGGGTGATCCTCGTCTACATGATCGCCTCCACGGTGCTCGTGCTCACGGCGGGGCGGCTGGCCGACCTGTTCGGCCGCAAGAAGGCCTACGTGGGCGGCTTCCTGGCGTTCGCGCTGGCCTCGCTCGGCGCCGGCTTCGCGGGCGGCGGCACGGAGCTGATCCTGTGGCGAATCGCCCAGGGAGTGGGTGGCGCGTTCCTGTTCGCCAACTCGGCCGCCATCGTCACCGACGCCTTCCCCCGTGAGCAGCTCGGCCTCGCGATGGGCACCAACACGATGGTCGCGGCGGTGGGGCTCGTGATCGGCCCGGTACTGGGCGGCGCGCTCGTGGCCATCTCCTGGCACTGGGTGTTCTGGTTCAACGTGCCGCTCGGCATCGCCGGCAGCGTGTGGGCGGGCTACGTGCTCCACGAGCTCGCGAGCCCGGACCCGGAGCGCAGCCTCGACCTGCTCGGCACGAGCGCCTACGTGCTCGGGCTCACCGGCCTCGTGCTCGGCATCTCGAAGGGCGGGCTGTCTGGCTGGGACAACCCGACGGTGATCGTCAGCCTGATCCTCGCCGTGGTGCTGCTGCCGCTGTTCGTGGTGATCGAATCCCGCCAGCGCGCGCCGATGCTCGACCTCTCGATCTTCAAGAACAAGCTGTTCTCAGCCGCCTCAGGCGCCGCGTTCATCAACGGGCTCTCGCGCTTCGCCCTGATGTTCATCTTCGTCTTCTACTTCCAGGGACCGCAGGGGGACACGCCGATCATCGCGGGCCTCAAGCTCGCGCCGATGGCGATCGCAATGCTGATCTCCTCGCCGCTCGCGGGCATCGTGGCCGACCGCCACGGATCGCGCGGCCTGGCAGCGGCGGGGATGGTGGTCACGGCCGCCGGCCTCGCGCTGATGACCACGCTGCAGATCGACTCGCCCTACTGGCAGAGCGGCCTGTGGCTGTTCGTGGTTGGGATCGGCTCGGGCATGTTCAACAGCCCCAACACGGCGGCGATGATGGGCGTCGTGCGGGGCGACCGGCGCGGCATCGCGGCGGGCGCGCGCGTGATGCTTCAGAACACCGGCGCGGTGATATCGATCGCATTCGTGATCGCCATCCTCACGGCGGCGGTGCCGAAGACCGTGATGTTCAAGATCTTCTCCGGCCTCGCCAGCGGGCTCTCGGCCAGCAAGCTCGATCCGTTCATCTCCAACATGCACATCGCGCTGTGGGTCCTGGCGGCGGTGTCGCTGCTCGGCGCGGTGGTGTCGATGATGCGCCCGGCGCACATCAGGGTGGAGTCGTGAGCGAGCGGCGCCTGCGCATCGGCGAGCTGGCCGAGCTCACGGGCACCACGCCGCGCACGATCCGCTACTACGAGGAGATTGGGCTGCTGCCCGCCTCGGAGGACCGCGAGCAGGGCAAGCGGCGCCTCTACACCGAGTCGGACGTGGAGCGCCTCCAGGAGCTGATCCGGCTGCGCGACCTGCTCAACCTCAGCCTCGAGGAGCTGGGCGAGCTCGTGGCCGCCGAGGCCGCGCGAGCGGAGATCCGGCGCGAGTTCCACGAGACCGCTGACGTGGACCACCGCCGCCGGCTGCTCGACGAGGCCGCGGAGCACATCTGCAACCAGCTCAAGCTCGTGCGCGGCCGCAAGCAAGAGCTCGAGCGGCTCGAGCGCGAGCTGGTGGCGCGGCAGCGCCGCGTGCGCACGCGGCTGCGCGAGATCGACGCGGAGGACGCGGCGGCGTGAGCGCGTCAGCCGGCCGGGCCGCCCCGCGCACGGGCGTGGACCGGCGCGGAATGGGCCTGCTCTCGCTGGGCCACATGACGGTGGACACCTGCCAGGGCGCCGTGCCCGCCCTGCTCCCGTTCCTGGTCGCGCAGCGTGGCTACTCCTACGCCGCGGCGTCGGCGCTCATCCTCGCCGCCACAGTGTCGTCGTCGGTGATCCAGCCCTTCTTCGGGCACTTCTCCGATCGCCGCTCGCTGGCCTGGCTGCTCATCGCCGGGCCGCTCCTGGGCACGCTCGGCATCGCGCTCGTGGGGGTCACTCACACCTACCTGCTCACGTTCCTCGTGGTGGTGCTGAGCGGGCTCGGCGTGGCCGCGTACCACCCCGAGGCGTCGCGCTTCGCCAACTACGTGTCGGGCGTCAAGCGGGCCAGCGGCATGAGCCTGTTCTCGCTCGGGGGCAACATCGGCTTCGCGCTCGGGCCGGTGCTCGTGACCCCGCTCGTGCTCGGCTTCGGGCTCGAGGGCACGCTGTTCATGGTGATCCCGGGCGCGATTGTGGCGCTTGTACTGGTCTCCAACCTCGGGCACCTCGTGGCCTTCCGGCCGCCGGAGGCGAGCGACGCAGGACAGATCGGCAGCCCCGACGACGACTGGTCCGGCTTCACGCGCCTCGCGGGCGTGATCGCGTTCCGCACCTTCGTCTACTTCGGGCTGGTGACCTTCGTGCCGCTCTACTACACGGGCGCGCTCGGCGCGTCCAACGCGGCGGGCAACACGGCGCTCACCGCGATGCTCGTGGGCGGCGCGTTCGGGACGCTCTGCGGCGGTCCGCTGGCCGACCGCTTCGGCCGCCGCCACGTGCTGTTCGGGTCGATGGCCGCGCTGCCGCCGCTGATCCTTCTCTTCCACGCGCTCAATCCGCCCGCATCGACGATCGAGATCTTCTTCATCGGGGCGGCGATCATCGCCACATTCAGCGTGACCGTGGTGATGGGCCAGGAGTACCTGCCCGGGCGCATCGGCACCGCGTCGGGCATCACGCTCGGGTTGGCGATCGGGCTCGGCGGCGTGGGCGCTCCGCTGCTCGGGCTCGTGGCCGACAAGTGGGGCCTCGACACCACGCTGTACGTGCTCGCCGTGCTGCCGCTCGGCGGTCTGCTGCTCACCTTCACCCTGCCTCCGGCGCGCGGCGGCGGATCTGCCGTAGGATCGCCTCCTCGATGGGAGCCATCAACACCACCGCCGGCCCGGTCGACGACGGCGAGCTCGGCCTCACGCTGATCCACGAGCACATGCGGGTCCGCTCCGAGTCGGTGGCGGCCCAGTTCCCGCACCTCTACGACGAGGCGCACGAGTACGAGCGCGCGCTCACTCAGGTGCGCGCGGCGATGGAGCGCGGTGTGAAGACGATCTGCGACCCCACGGTGATGGAGGCGGGGCGCGACATCCGCTTCATCTCGCGGGTGGCAGAGGAGACGGGCGTCCAGCTCGTGGCGTCCACCGGCATCTACACGTACCACTACCTCGCGCCGCACTTCCAGAACCGCGACGAGGACTACATGGCGGACCAGTTCGTCCGCGACATCGAGGTGGGCATCCAGGGCACGGACATCAAGGCCGGCTTCCTCAAGTGCTGCACCGACCACCAGGGGGTGACCGACGACGTGGAGAAGGTGCTGCGCGCTACCGCGCGCGCGTCCAACCGCACGGGCCGGCCGGTCATGACCCACTCCCATCCGCAGTCGGGCCAGGGCATCGAGCAGATGAAGATCTTCGAGGACGAGGGCGTGGACCCGTCGCGCGTCCTGATCGGGCACACCGGCGACACCGATTCGCTCGAGTACATCGAGGAACTGCTCTCGCACGGTCCCTACATCGGGATGGACCGATACGGGCTGGACATCATCCTGCCCACCGACCAGCGCAACTCCACGGTGGTCGAGCTCGCGAAGCGCGGCTACGCCGATCGCATGATGCTGTCGCAGGACGCCTGCTGCACGATCGACTGGTTCCCCGAGGAGATGGTTGCCCAGATGGCGCCCAACTGGCACATGTCGTACGTGCTCGACGAGATCGTTCCGGCGCTGAAGGAGTCGGGCGTGAGCGACGAGCAGGTGGACCAGATGATGATCGAGGCGCCTCGCCGCTGGCTCGTGGCGGGCGGCTGAGCTTTTCGCGCGACTTCTCGGCGGGAGGCGTGTTTATGCGCCGAACCCCTCACGAGGAGGATCGTTTGAAGAAGACCATCGCTTCGCTCGTGGCGATCGGAGTACTGGCCGTCCCGGCGGCCGCCGGTGCCTCGCACTCTCGGGTGCACCACCGGGCGGTGGGCGCAGGCGCGGCCGCGAAGGCCTGCAAGGCCGAGCGCCAGGCCGACGTCACAGCCTTCCGCCAGAAGTACGGCAACAAGAACGGCAGGCACGCTTTCAGGCGCTGCGTGCGCCAGCACGTGAAGCAGGCGCGCGCCACCTGCAAGGCCGAGCGCGACGCCGACGTGCCGGCGTTCCGCACCAAGTACGGCAACAAGAAGGGCCGTCACGCCTTCCGCCGCTGCGTGCGCCAGCACGCCGGCGACCCCATCTCCTGACGGGTCACACCGCGGGATTGCGAGTCCAACTGAGAGCGGCCCGGGCACGACGCCTGGGCCGTTCTCGTCCCGGCTGGCTAGCGCAGCAGCCTGACCTTGACCGCCTTGCTGCTGCTCAGCTTGGCCGTGTCGAGGGGATGTTGCTGAGCTCCGCATGCGCGCGGCCTGTGAGATCGTGGGGGCGTGACATCCGCGCCCGCACAGGCCCGCGGCGACGATGCGCGGCCCACGCCTGAGGACGCCTTCAGGCTCGCCAGGCGCAAATTCCTGGCGGCAGAGCGCATTGACATGAGCGCGCTGGCCGCCGAGCTGGGCGTGAACCGCGTGACGCTCTACCGCTGGGTGGGATCGCGCAACCAGCTGCTCGTGGAGGTGGTGTGGTCGGTGGGCCAGCGCACGCTCGAGAAGGTGGACGCGGGCGTAAGCGAGCGCGGCACGGAGCGGGTGGTGCAGGTGACCACGCGCTTCCTCGACGCAGTGATCACCAGCGCCGGGATGAAGCGCTGGCTGGCAGAGGAGGGCGAGCTGGCCATGCGCCTTCTCACCCGCCACGACACCGGCTTCCAGCCGCGGCTGATCGACTGGGTGTATGCGCTCCTCAACGAGGAGAGCGAGGCCGGCCGGCTGTCGCTGCCGGCCGACCTGCGCGAGGTTGCCTACGTGATCGTGCGGCTGATCGAGTCCTACACGTATCTCGACCTGATCACGGGCGAGAACCCCGACGCGCAGCGGGCCGAGCCGATCCTGAGGCTGCTGCTGCGTTAGCCGCCGGACGGTGTCGCTTACCAGGGTGACTATTGACGACGGTGCCTGACCGGCCGCGCTTGCGGCAGCAAGAAGGAGCGGAGACGGAGTACCAGGTGCGGCACGCGCGTCCACTTTTCCTTCCCATACGGTGGTAAAGGGACGCGCGTGTAAATTGGCCCGACCCCAGCCGCTCTCACTGCTGCGGTAAACGCCCCGTCCCGGGGTACGCCCCAGGGGCAGACCTAATCACCCCCGGTAGGCGGGCATCAGCCGCCGTCAGGCGTGGTGTCGATCTGCACGTACGAGTAGTTCGGCGGCTCGCCGTCGTTCGAGGTCATGCCCCTGCACCCCTTGCGCAGGTCCTCGCAGTGGAAGCCCGCGATGTCGAGCCGGGAGCGGTAGTAGAAGGAGAACATGTTGGGGTCGCCGTTTGGGTCCACGGCCGCCCTCGGCGGCGTCGTGGCGCCAGCGGTCCGTGACCAGCCGCCGGACGCGCGCTGCGGTCGCCCTTCACGTAGCGGTCGAACCAGGCGGTGGTGTACCAGGCGATCTCGTCCGCTCCGCGCAGCGACGCCGTGAACGCCGGGTTGGGGATGAAGCTGAAGTCGTAGTGCGTGCCGCCGCGGATGATGATCTCGCCGGTGTCGACGCCCGCCTTGCTGTACGCGAGCGACTCGGTGCTCTTGGCCAGCGGGTCCGGGTCCGAGGTGTTCGGCACGGGCGGGATGAAGTAGTCCGCCGACATGCCGAGCGCGGGCTTGGTGATCGGCGGCACGGTGCGCTGCGAGGCGTCCACGCAGCCCTTCTCCTCGGGGCCGCCGCCGGAGGCGCCGGTGGACGCGCTCGGGTCCGGGTTGGCGAGGTTGTCCCAGGCCACGATCGCCTTCACGCGCGGGTCCCACTGCCCGATGTACGAGACGCCCGCCGCGCCGTAGGAGTGGCCGGCGATGCCGAGCCGCGTTGGCGTCGAGCAGCGACCAGAACGGGTTGTAGGCGGCGTCGAGCCCGGCCGCGACGCGCCGGTCCTGCTTGGCGGCGTGGCTCGTGCCGCTCTCGCACGAGGGCACCGGCTCGTAGGGCTTGGACGGGTTCGAGAGGAAGAAGTTGATCGCGTCCTCGGTGCCGTCGAAGAACGGGCGGCCGTCGGACTGCGCGGGCGTGCCCTCCTGCTGGTCGGGCGCCTCGCCCTGGGTGTCCGACTGGCCCTGGCCCTGCGGGTCGAACGTGAGCACCACGTAGCCGGCCTTGGCCAGCGTCTGCGCGGCGTACCAGTAGAGCTGCTCGTCGGCCTGCACCGAGCCGTTGGTGATCACGATGCCCGGGCGCCTGGCCGGGCCCGCCTTGGTGGCCCACACGTGCCCAGACAGCGTGGCGCCGTTGCGCGCGGTGAAGAGCACCGGCTGCACGATCCCGTAGCCGTTCGTCTGCCAGTCGTACAGCCGGACGTCGCCCGCGCAGCCGTCGTTGCCGTTCCAGCACAGGTCGCTCACGAACTCGCGCTCGGGGTCGGCAGCCTGCATCGTCAGCGCATTGAGGCCGTTCTCGTGGCTGACGAGCCTGAGCTTGGCCTGGTAGGCGGGCGTGAGGTAGATCGCCTGGCGCTCGAGTCCCTTGCCGTAGTTCTGCGCCTCCACCGCCGGGTCGAGCGCGTACGCCGCCGACGCCCCCGTCAGCAGCACGGCAGCCGCAATTGCCGCAACAGTCCATCCCCGCATCAGGCCCCCCGCCTTTCGTCACGGTTCCAAGATCAGCGGCGGGCACCCTAGCAACACATCGTGCGATCTGTTGCAGTTGACTCACAGGTGTCACACTGCGCTCGTGCTCGCCCACATCACGGATCCGCGGGCCGACGGAGGACTCGACCGCCGCGAGCTGCCCGACCCGGAGCCCGGCTACCACGAGGTGCTGATCGAGGTGCGCGCGTATGCCGTCAACCGGGGCGAGCTGTCGCTCCTCGAGGAGCGCACGGAGGGCTGGATGCCGGGGCAGGATCTGGCCGGCATCGTGAGGCGCGCGGCCGCGGACGGCAGCGGCCCGGCCCAGGGTGCGCGCGTGATTGGACTGGCGGATGGCGGCGCCTGGTCGGAGCTCGCGACGGTGCCCACCCACCGCGTGGCCGAGCTGCCCGACGATGTCCTGTTCGCCCATGCGGCGGCCCTGCCCGTGGCGGGACTCACCGCGCTGCGGGCGCTGCGCACCGGTGGCCCGCTGCTCGGCCGCAAGGTGCTGATCACCGGGGCCACCGGCGGCGTGGGCTCGTTCGCTGTGCAGCTGGCCGCGGCGGCGGGCGCACACGTGACCGCGCTCGTGAGCCGTCCGGAGCGCGCCAAGGCGGCGCGGGCACTCGGCGCGCACGAAACGGTGACCGCGCTCAACGACGACAGCGGCCCGTTCAACCTCGTGCTCGAGGGAGTGGGAGGGAAGGTGCTCGCGGACGCCATCCACCACCTCGCCGAGAAGGGCACGGTGGCGGCCTACGGCGTGGCCGGCGGGCGCGAGCCCACGCCGCTCGCGTTCTGGGACTTCGCGGTGGGCGGCGGCCGGCTCGGGCGCCTGATCGGCTTTTTCATCTACGCCACCGGCGAGGAGACCTTCGGCGAGGACCTCGGGGTGCTCGCCGGACTGGTGGCCGACGGACGCCTGCGCGTGGATGCCGTGATGCGCGACTGGTCGGAGACGCGGCAGGCGCTTCAGGACTTCCGCGACCGCAAGATCACCGGCAAGCTGGTACTCACTCTCTGACGATGGCTGAAGCGGACTACATAGTCGTGGGCGCGGGGTCAGCCGGCTGCGTGCTCGCCGCGCGTCTGACCGAGGACCCATCCACGCGCGTGCTGCTCGTGGAGGCCGGCGGCAGGGGCGTGCATCCCAACATCGCGATCCCGGCCGCGTTCGCCAAGCAGTTCAAGACCAAGCTCGACTGGGACTACGCGACCGAGCCGGAGCCGGCCTGCGACGGCCGCTCGCTCTACATCCCGCGCGGCAAGGGCCTTGGCGGCTCGAGCTCGATGAACGCGATGCTGTACGTGCGCGGCCGCCCGCTCGACTACGACCTGTGGGAGGCCGAGGGCTGCCCGGGCTGGGGCTGGAAGGACGTGCGCCCGTACTTCCTGCGCGCGGAGAACAACGAGCGCGGCGCGTCCGAGCATCACGCCACCGGCGGCCCGCTGAACGTGGCCGACGAGCGCTCCCCGCGCAAGCTCACCGGGCGCTTCCTGGCGGCCGCCGAAGCGGCGGGCATCCCGCGCGTGCCCGATTACAACGGGCCCGAGCAGGACGGTGCCTCGCCTGTGCAGGTCACGCAGAAGGGCGGCCGCCGCTTCAGCGCGGCCGACGCCTACCTGCGGCCCAACATGAAGCGCGAGAACCTCGAGCGTGGTCACCGGCGCGCAGGTGCTGCGGGTGGAGTTCGACGGCAACGCGCGCCACGGGCGTGCGCTACCGCGACCGCCGCGGCCGCGAGCAGCTCGTGCGCGCCGACCGCGAGGTGATCCTGGCCGCCGGCGCGATCGGCTCGCCGCAGCTGCTGATGCTGTCCGGCATCGGCCCGGCGGACCACCTGCGCGAGGTGGGCGTGACCGTGGCGCACGACCTGCCCGGAGTGGGGGAGAACCTGCAGGACCATCCCTACGTGGTCTGCATCTGGGAGTCCACGGTCGGCGACTCGCTCTACGGAGCCGACAAGCCCAAGCCGCTGCTCGAATGGCTGCTGCGGCGCAGCGGGCCGCTCACCTCGAGCGTGGCCGAGGCGTTCGCCTTCGTGCGCAGCCGGCCCGGCCTGCCCGCGCCGGACCTTCAGTTCCACTTCGCGCCCGCCTACTTCAACGACAACGGCTTCGACGAGTACGACGGGCCACGCGTTCACGCTCGGCCCGGTGCTCGTGACGCCCGAAGAGCCGCGGCTCGCTCAGGCTGCGCTCGGCGGACCCGGGCGCCAAGCCGCGGATCCTCACCAACTCGCTGTCGGAGCCGGAGGACGTGCAGGCGCTGGTCGGCGGGCATGCGCCTCGCGCGCGAGATCGCGGCCGCCGAGCCGCTGGCCGAGGCCGCCGGCCGCGAGCTCTTCCCGGGCGAGGGCGTGGACAGCGACGAGGACCTGGCGGCCGATCTGCGCCGCCGCGTGGACCTGCTCTACCACCCGGTGGGCACCTGCAAGATGGGCTCCGGCGAGGACGCCGTGGTGGACGCCGAGCTGCGCGTGCGCGGCGTCGAGGGGCTGCGCGTGGCGGACGCCTCGATCATGCCGGTGATCCCCGGCGGCAACACCAACGCCCCCGCGATCATGGTGGGCGAGCGGGCGGCGGATCTGATCCGCGGCCTCAGCGCTGCTTGAGCAGCCAGTAGAGCCTGGCCGCAGTGTCTCCCTCGGGCACGGGTGAGTAGAGCAGTAGCCGCTGCTCAGGGTTCTCCGCGTGGCGGAACACGGCGTGCTCGAACACGAACATGCCGGCCACCGGGTGGTTGATCTCCTTGCGGCCCTCCCCGCTCGCGGCCACCTCGTGGCGGGGCCACCACTTCCGGAACTCGGGGCTCACCTCGAGCAGGCTGTCCACGAGCTTGTCGAAGCTGGGGTCGCCGACGTGCTGCGCGTAGTCGGCGCGGAAGCGGGCGGTCAGGCGCCGGGCCGTCTCCTCCCAGTCCGGCAGGAGCTCGCGCCGGGCGGGGTCCGTGAACATGAGCCAGATCTGGTTGCGCTTGCCGGGCGGAACCTCGGCGAGGTCGCCGAACAGCACCGACGCCGCACGGTTCCATGCCAGGTAATCCCAGCGGCGCCCGAGTAGGTACGCGGGGCTCGGGTCGAGGTTCTCGACCAGACGCCTGAGGGTGGGGGAGACGTGCTCGGGCTGCGGCGGGGGCGGAGGGGCCTCCTCACCACGCCCGAGTGTGATCAGATGCGAGCGCTCAGCGGGCGTGAGCTTGAGCGCGTGTGCCAGCGCCTCGAACACGTCGAGCGAGGCGCGCACGTCACGGCCCTGCTCGAGCCACGTGTACCAGGTGGTGCCGACTCCGGCCAGCGTGGCCACCTCCTCGCGCCGCAGGCCGGGCGTGCGCCTGCGGCCGCCGCCGGGCAGCCCGACGTCGGTGGGCTGTAGCGCGGCGCGGCGCGCCTTCAGGAAGTCCGCCAGCTCGGCGCGCCGGGCGCGGCCAGCCACCTCACGTCCTGTGCCGTTGGTGCGTTTTGTCTGCGGAGACGCTGCCTTGGGTGGTGCTGCTGGTACCAGGATAACTCCCTCTCTTGTACCCGGATGAAGATGATCGCATATTCACGCCATGACTTCGACCCAAACGCTCAATCCGCGCCGCTGGCTGATCCTGCCGGTGGTGCTCACGGCCGCCTTCATGGCGATCGTGGACGTGTTCATCGTCAACGTGGCCACGCCCTCAATCGAGACGAGCCTGCATGCCTCGCCCGACGAGCTGCAGTGGCTCGTGGCCGTCTACGTGCTCGCCTACGCGCTGGGCCTGATCACCGGCGGCCGGCTCGGGGACATCTACGGCCGACGCCGCTGCTTCCAGCTCGGGCTCGCGGGCTTCACGGTCGCGTCGGCGCTCTGCGGCGCCGCGCCCACGCCGGGGGTGCTGCTGGGTGCGCGCTTCCTGCAGGGCATCTCGGCGGCGCTGATGTTCCCGCAGATGCTGTCGGTGATCCAGGTGGAGTTCCCGCCAGAGGAGCGCGCACGCTGCTTCGCCTTCCTCGGCGGTGTTCAGGGCGCCGGCGCGATCGTGGGACAGATCCTCGGCGGCGGTCTGATCTCCCTCGACGTGCTCGGCCTGGGCTGGCGCAGCGTGTTCCTGATCAACGTGCCGGTGGGCATCGCAGCGCTCATCGCCGCGCGCCGGATCATGCCGGAGTCGCGCTCGCCGAACGCGCGCCGGCTCGACCTCGGCGGCGTGGTGCTCGGCTCGATCGCGCTCGCGCTCGTGGTGTTCCCGCTCGTGGAGGGACGGCAGGCGGGCTGGCCCTGGTGGGTGCCGGTGGCCTTCGCCGGCGCCGTGCCCGCGGCGGCTCTGTGGCTCTGGCACGAGCGCCGGGTGAGCGCGCGCGGCGGGTCACCGCTCGTCGAGCTGAGCCTGTTCCGCGAGCGCGGCTTCCGCATCGGCGTGGGCCTGGTGCTCATGTTCTGGATGGTCACCTCGTTCTTCCTGCTGGTGGGCCTCTACTTCCAAGACGGCCTGGGCTACAGCCCGCTGGCGAGCGGCCTGCTGTTCACGCCCCTGGCCTTGATCTTCGTGACCGCGTCGCTCAACACCGGGCGGCTCACGTTCATCCCGCACGACCGTCTGCTGGCGGGCGGCGCACTGATGGTGTCCGCCGGCCTCGTGTTCGCCGCCGTGGCGGTGGCGGGTACGGGCAGCGCGCTTCCGGCCGTGCCGCTGATGCTGTCGTTCGCGCTCATCGGCAGCGGCAACGGGCTGTTCATGCCCACCGCCGTCACCGCGGTCCTGCGCAGGATCCCCTCCGAGGATGCGGGCTCCGCCTCCGGGGTGCTCAGCACGGCGCAGCAGGTGGGCAACGCACTGGGGGTGACCATCGCGGGCACCGCGTTCTTCAGCGAGTTGGGCTCGCGTGCGGGCGCGGCGGCGTACGGCGACGCCCTCGCGGCCGGCACGCTCGTGGCCGCGGCGGTCACGCTCGGCGCCGGGCTGCTGGCGCTGCGGCTGCGGGAGAGCCCCGAGCGTCGGTCCGCGGGCGAGCCTCAGGCAGCGACACTCAAGTAATCCCCGCCACGAGCCGAAATTGGGTCGGGATGGACATCGCTCGTCTATGTCCTCCTCGCAGTCGCCGCACTCGCCGTCGTCTGGGCGATCGTCACGCTCAACGGCTTCGTGCGGGCGCGCAATCAGGTGGATGAGTCGTGGAGCGGCGTGGACGTCCAGCTCAAGCGCCGTCATGACCTCGTGCCGAACCTCGTGGAGACAGTGAAGGGCTACGCGGCGCATGAGAGCGGCGTGCTCGAGGAGGTGACGAGCGCGCGCGCTGCCGCGGTGGCCGCCACCGACTCCGAGCAGCAGGGCAAGGCCGAGGCCTCGCTGACCAGTGCGCTTGGCGGCATCCGCGCGGTGGCCGAGCAGTACCCCGCAGCTACGCGCGTCCGAGAACTTCCAGCGGCTGCAGGCCGAGCTCGCCCAGATCGAGGACGAGATCCAGGCCTCGCGCCGCATCTACAACGGCAACGTGCGCGCGTACAACAACGCGCATCCAGATCTTCCCCAACAGCCTGCTCGCCGGGGCGTACCAGCCGCGGCACTTCTTCGAGATCCAGGATCCCGCCGAGCGGGCGGTTCCCGCCGTCGCCTTCTAGGTCCCTCGATGGCGAGCGCGGCGCCGGTCCCCCACGAGCCCCCGTGCGGGCCGGCGCGCCTACTTCCGCTCGGCGCTGCGCGGCCGTACCGCCTTCTGGACGCTGTTCGCCGGCATCGGCGGCAGTGTGCTGCTGGCCGCGGCGTGGCACGACGCCCGCGTGGCGGTGATCGGGCCGCTCGCCACCGTCGCGCTCGTGCTGCTGGTGGCGCAGCGCTACGCGCACAACCGCTCCGAGCTCGAGTTCTTCGTCGCGCTCGCGCCGACGCTGGGGATGACCTACCTCGGCGAGGTGGGCGTGGTGGGCATCACGCCCCTGCTCGCGGCCGGTGACCGCCGCCGCCTCGACCATGCGATGGGCTGCGAGGGCGCGCAGCTAGGCATGTACACCTACGAGATCCGGCGGCAGACGCGCAACGGCGAGACGGTGCGCTGGGAGCCGTACGACTTCACCGTTTGCGTCATGGACCTCGCGCCTTCGATGCCCTCGTATCCGGGCGTGTACGTGTGCCAGAAGCGCGGCCTGCTCCATGGTGACGACTGGCTGCGGCGCGACCGCTCACGTCGCGTCGAGCTGGAAAGCATCGCGTTCAACGAGCGCTATGACCTGCTGCGCGCCTCCGATCAGGACGAGGTGGCGTTGCGCGAGCTGTTCTCGCCCTCGCTCGTGGACTGGCTTGCAAACCACCCGCTGGCTCCGGGGTTCGAGCTGCGCGCCGGCGTGCTCGTGGTGTGGGTTCCCGGTCATATCGAGGACGCGGGCGAGCTCGCGTTCTTCCTCGACGGCGCCCGGCACCTGGCCGCGATCGTGAGCCGCGAGGCAGAGGAGGCAGCGGCCACGACGCTGTGAGAGGATCGCGCGTGCGATGGCCACGCACACGGTCCCGGAAGACCAGGTCCACTACCTCTGGGACGAGGGCAACCAGCCCACGCTGCGGATAGCGAGCGGCGACGAGGTTCACGTGCGCACGCGCGAGGTGAGCGACGGCCAGATCACGCCGGAGTCCACCGCCGAGGTGCTCGGCTCGCTGGACATGGACCGGCTCTACCCGCTCGTCGGGCCGATCTACGTGGAGGGTGCGCAGCCGGGGGACACGCTGGCGGTCGAGATGGTCTCCATCGAGACGCAGGGCTGGGGCTGGACCGCGATCCTGCCCGGGCTCGGCCTGCTGCCTGACGACTTCCCGGACCCCTACCTGCGCATCTTCGACCTGAGCGGCGACGTGACCCCGCTCGACGACGTGGCGAGGATCCCGGTGGAGCCCTTCTTCGGCACGATGGGCGTGTGCCCGGCCGGCGCGAGCGCGCAGCCGGTGATGCCGCCCGGCACCTTCGGCGGCAACATGGACACGCGGCAGCTCGTGCAGGGCAGCACGCTGTACCTGCCGGTGCAGGTGGAGGGAGCGCTGTTCAGCACGGGCGACGCCCACGGGGCGCAGGGCGATGGCGAGGTGTGCGTGACGGGCATCGAGGCGCCGATGACGGGCACGTTCCGCTTCACGCTCGAGAAGGGGCGCTCGATCCCGGCGCCTCACTGGTCCTCGCCCGGTGCCCTCACCCCGCGCGTGGACGCCGGCGGCTTCTACGCCACCACAGGCGTGGGCCCGGACCTTTACGTGGCCTCGCAGGACGCGCTGCGCGCGATGATCGATCACCTCGTGAGCACGCGGCCGCTCTCACGCGAGGACGCCTATGTGCTGGCGAGCCTCTGCGTGGACCTGAAGATCAGCGAGATCGTGGACGCCGGCGAGTACATCGTCAGCGCCGTGCTGCCGCTTGCCGTGATTGCCTGACCCTATGTGACACCGATCTGTGTAATCATTGGGGCGCGATGGAGGCCGCAGAAGTTCTGATTCCGCAGCCGGACGGGCTGGTGGGGGAGGCGCCGCCGTCCCCGGCCGGCCCGCTCGAGCCCGACGAGGCAGCCCTCCTGCCGTCACCGCCGACGATCCAGCTCCCGCGGCTCGTGCAGGTGCTGCGCTTCAACCAGCGCCAGATCCAGTTCGTGTTCGGCGCGCGGCGCGAGCTGGGGGAGGTGTTCCGGATGCGCGGCATCGTGGCGGGCGCGCCCGTGATCACCAGCCACCCCGACCACGTCCGCTCGCTCTTCACGGCCAAGCCCGAGCTCGCGCCGTCGCTCACCGGCGAGTCGCCGCTGCGCCCGATCGTCGGGCCCAACTCGGTGCTCACCGCAGTCGGGCCGCGCCACATGCGCCAGCGCAAGCTGCTGCTGCCGCCGTTCCACGGCGAGGCGATCGAGCGCTACGTGCAGATGATCTCGGACGTGGCCGAGCGCGAGATCGAGCGCTGGCCGGTCGGCAGGCCGTTCTCGCTGGCGCCGCGCATGCAGGCGATCACGCTCGACGTGATCATGGCCGGCATCTTCGGCATCGAGGGGCGGCCGCAGCGAGGCACGCCCGAGCACGGGCTGCGCATGGCCACCAAGTACCTGCTGGCGGCCTCCACCTGGCCGCTGGCGCAGCTCGCCGAGCTGATGAACATCGGGCGCGACGAGCCCGTCGGGCTCACCAAGTCGGGCCTCGCCGCTCCTCGACCGGCCCACCTACGCGGTGATCGCCGCGCGCCGGCGCGCAAGGACCTCGACGAGCGCGCGCGACATCCTCTCGCTCCTGCTGCTCGCCCGCACCGAGGACGGCGAGGCGCTCACCGACAAGGAGCTGCGCGACGAGCTGCTCACGCTGGTGCTCGCCGGGCACGAGACCACCGCCAACTCGCTGGCCTGGACCTGGGAGCGGCTGGTGCGCACGCCGGACGCCTACGAGCGCCTGCGCGACGCGGTGCGCTCGGACGAGGACGCGGAGGCCGTGATCGAGGCGACGATCGACGAGGGCATGCGCTCGCGCCCGGTGATCCCGATCATCGGCCGCCGCGTGACCGTGCCGTGGCGGCTGGGCGACTACGCGGTGGCGGCCGACACGCCCGTGACGATGAGCATCCTGCTGCTGCACCATCGCGAGGACCTCTACCCGGAGCCGTTCGCGTTCCGGCCGGAGCGCTGGCTCGGCCGCAAGCCCGGCACCTACGAGTGGATCCCGTTCGGCGGCGGGATCCGCCGCTGCCTCGGCGCGGCGCTGGCGATGGCCGAGCAGCGGGTGGTGCTCGACGCGATGGTGCGCCGCCTCGACATCGAGGCGGACGACCCGGAGCCCGAGCACGCGGTCCACCGCAATGTCACGATGATCCCCGCGCGCGGCGCGCGGGTGGTGGCGCGAAAGCGCCGCTAATTCCGCCCGGCGAGACCGATCGTTCTGCCCATCTAAGGTCCGCCGGCCCTGCCCGGACAGGCACTCTTGGGTGTAGATTCGGCGCATGGCCACGACGGTTGGTGAAGCAGGGGGCGCCCGGACCCGCATCCTCGAGGCCGCCTACGAGCTGTTCTCCCGGCGCGGCATACAGGCCGTGGGGGTGGACGCGATCATCGAGCGCTCGGGGGTTGCGCGCCAGACGCTGTACCGGCATTTCGGCTCGAAGCAGGATCTGGTGCTCGCGTTTCTCGAGCAGCGCGACGAGGTGTGGACGCGCAACTGGCTGCACGCGGAGATCCAGCGGCGCGCGACCACTCCGGCCGATCAGCTCGTCGCGATCTTCGACGTGTTCGACGAGTGGTTCCACACGCCCGATTTCGAGGGCTGCGCGTTCATCAACGTGATGCTCGAGCACGCCCAAGACGACGACCCGGTGCGGCGGGCCAGCACCGCATACCTGGCGGGCATCCGCGGCATCCTCGAAGACCTTGCCCGGCGCGCTGGGATAAAGGAAGCGGACGCCTTCGCGCGCAAGTGGCACATCCTCATGAAGGGCTCGATCGTGGCGGCGGGCGAGGGCGATCGGGACGCTGCCCGGCGCGGGCAGGAGATCGCAAGGCTGCTCCTCGCGGAGCACCTCCAGGCCGCCTGAGCCCGACCGTGTAAAGCCGCCTTGACTCGGCCCCGGCCGAGCTATATGTTCGCGCTCGAAGAGGGAGAACGATCGGTCTTTCGCATCACGGGGACCCCCGGAATCCGCCGCGATGCGAGCCGATCGCCCTCCAGCCGCCGGAGAAGGAGAGGGGAGCACCATGCCGATTCCCACCGAGCTCGTCGGATCTCTGCCGCGTCCAATGAAGCTTCAGGAAGCGTACGAGGCCTACGACAACGGGAGCATCACGTTCGAGCAGCTGCAGGCCGAGCAGGACGCCGCCGCGGAGGACTCGATACACCGCCTCGAGGAGACGGGGGAGCCGATCGTCACGGACGGCGAGCAACGCGAGTCGAGTTTCGCGACCTATCCCATCACGGACACGCTTGCCGGCACCGGCCTGGCGGACAACCTCGCCGGCGACGGCCAGTTCTTCGCGATCTTCGACGACGGCCACCACCGTCAGCTGCCGCGGCTCACGGGCGGGCCGTTCAAGTACAAGACGTTCGCGGCGGAGTTCGTCGAGAAGAACAAGAAGATCGCGAACAAGCCGGTGAAGCAGGCCGTGATCGCGCCGTCGATGCTGATGCTGCTCTACCCGCTCGAGGGCGAGATCGAGGGCTACTCGCGCGAGCAGTTCCTCGACGACCTCTGCGACGAGTGCGAGAAGGACATCCGCAAGTGCTTCGACGCGGGCGCGGTTCGCGTGTCGGTGGACTTCACGGAGGGCCGGCTCGCGAACAAGAACGACTCACGCAACCCCTGGACCGGCAAGAACATGCTCCAGGAGTTCATCGACCTCAACAACCGCGTGCTCGACCGCTTCTCGCCGGAGGAGCGCAAGAACATCGGGATCCACACCTGCCCCGGCGGCGACTGCGACTCGGTGCACAGCAAGGAGGTGCCCTACGAGAAGCTGCTGTCCCACATGTTCGACATCAACGCCGGCTACTTCCTGATCCAGTGCGCGAGCGAGGAGGACAAGGAGGAGGTGTACCGGCTCTGCGGCAAGTACAGCCGCGAGGACGCGAACGGCGTGGCGCAGGTGTGCTTCATGGGCGTGATCGATCCCCTCAACCCCGAGGTGGAGACGCCGGAGCAGGTGAAGAACGACCTCGTGACGGCGGCCAAGCACATCCCGGTGGAGCGCCTGGGCGCGACCGACGACTGCGGCTTCTCGCCGTTCAGCCGCGACGTCAAGCCCAAGCACGGCTCGCCCGACTTCGCACGCGACGTGGCGATGCAGAAGATCTCCGCACGTATCGAGGGGGCGCGCATGGCCTCCGAGCAGCTCGGCGTCTGAGCTACCCCGCGGCTCGATAGCCGAGGTGGACAACCCCGGTGGGCGACTCGATGACCCGCGTGAGCTCGAGTCCGCCCGCCGGGCGAGTGTGGCCGCCCTCGAACAGCCGCGCACCGCCGCCGAGCATCACCGGCACCAGGTGCAGCTGCAGGCGGTCGAGCAGCCCGGCCTTCAGATACTGCTGAGCCACGTCGGCCCCGCCGGCCAGGCGGATGTCCTTGTCACCCGCGGCGGAGCGCGCCTGGTCGAGCGCGGACTCGATCCCGTCGGTGACGAAGTGGAAGGTGGTGTCGGACTTAGCCTCCGTCTCGCGCGCGTGGTGGGTGAGGACGAACACGTGATGGTGGAAGGGCGGGTCGTCGCCCCACCAGGCGTCGGCATTGGGGTCGCTCTCCCACGCGCCCGAGCCGCCGCTGAACATCCGCCGGCCCATGATCGTGGCGCCCGCCTGCCCGATCAGCACCTCCACCACGTCCGAGTCGGGGCCCTCCTCGCCGCCCGCCTGGCCGTGGGACTCGCGCCAGGCCTTGGTCGCGATCACCCAGTCGTGCAGGCCCATGCCGCCCTGGCCCAGCGGGTTCTCCAGGTCGGCATCGGGGCCGGCGACGAAGCCGTCGAGCGACATCGAGATGTCGAGGATCAGTTCGGACACGTTCTCTCCTGCATCGGGTTCTCCGGAAGAGACCGGCTTTCGGCGTCAAACTAATCGCCAGTATGGCCAGCAGGGTTCGCTCAAAGCGCTCCGGTGTCCTCCTGGCTGCGTTGGCGGTCACCGCCACGACGCTCGTCATCTACCCGTTGCGCCAGCACGTGCCCGCGGTCTCCACCGGCGTGCTGTACCTGCTGCCGGTGCTGCTGGTGTCGACCTACTGGGGACTGTGGCTGGGCGTGCTGACGTCCGTGGGGAGCGCGGCGGCTTTCAACTTCTTCCACATCCGCCCCACCGGCCGCTTCACGATCGCCGACGCGCAGAACTGGGTGGCGCTGGGCGTGTTCTTCGCGGTGGCGGTGGTGGTGAGCACCCTGGCCGACTCCGCCCGGGCGCGTGCGCTGGAGGCCGAACGGCGCCGCGTCGAGGCCGACCTGGCGGCGGACCTTGCGCGCATCATCCTCGGCGCCCAGGACACAGGCGAGGCGCTGCCGGATGCGGGCGCGCGGATCGCCGCGGCATCGGGCCTTGCGTCGGCCGAGCTCGAGCTTGGCTGGGTGGACGGTGACGAACAGCGGATCGCGATCCCGCTGGTGAGCGCAGGCGAAAGGGTCGGCACGCTGCTCGTGCCGCGCGCAACCCCGGCGGACGACCTGCGCGAACTCGAGAGCCGCATCGCGCCCGCGCTGTCGGCGCTGATGAGCGCTGCGGAGCGGCGGCGGCGCCTCGAGGAGCAGCTCGTGGAGACGCGCGCGCTTCGGCGCAGCGACGTGATCAAGACCGCCCTCTTGCGGGCGGTGTCACATGACCTCCGGTCCCCTCTCACCGCGATCAGGACCGCCGCGGCCGGGGTCGCGTCCACGACCGTCAGCGAGAGCGAGCGTGCCGAGCTCGCCGCGGCGATCGCCGACGAGTCCGACCGCCTGGCGCGCCTGATCGACAAGCTGCTCGACCTCTCGCGCCTGGAGGCCGGCACGCTGGAGCCGCGCCGGGAGTGGTACTCGCTGGAGGAGGTCGTGGAGGCGGCTGCCCAGGGCGTGTCCGCGCCACTCGACGTCGAGCTCGAGCCCGAGCTGCCGTTGCTCCAGGGGGATTCCGCTCTGGTCGAGCGGGCACTCGGCAATCTGCTCGAGAACGCCGCGCGCCACTCCGGAGACCAGCCGGTCAGCGTTCGCGTCACGTCCGTCGGCAAGCGGATCTTCGTGCGAGTGAGCGACCGTGGGCCCGGTATCCCGGAGGAGCAGCTTGGACACATCTTCGAGCCCTTCTACCGGCTCGAGGGATCGCCCGGAAGCGGCTCCGGGCTCGGACTCGCGATCGCAAAAGGGTTCGTCGAGGCCAACGGCGGCAAGCTGCGCGCGCAATCGCTGCCCGGGCAGGGGTCCACCTTCACGATCGAGTTCGCCGCCCCGGAGCAGGCGACAACGGCCAGCGAGGCCTGATGGCGGGCGAGCGCGTCCTGATCTGCGACGACGAGATGCACATCCTGCGCGCCCTGCGGGTGGTGCTGAAGGACGCGGGCTTCGAGGTGGTGGCCACGGCCAACGGCGAGGAGGCGCTCGATGCCGCCGCGGTGCATCCGCCGGCCGCAGCGATCATCGACCTGCTGCTGCCGGACGTTGACGGCGTGGAGGTGACGATGCGCCTGCGCGAGTGGAGCGAGATGCCGATCATCGTGCTCTCCGCCGTTGGCGAGGAAAAGCAGAAGGTGCGTGCTCTCGAGGCGGGCGCCGACGACTACGTGACCAAGCCGTTCAGCCCACCCGAGCTGATCGCGCGCCTGCGGGCGGCGCTGCGGCGTGTTCCAGCAGGACAGCAGGACCCGGTGCTCCAGGCCGACGGGCTCACGATCGACCTTGCCGCGCACCGCGTGATGCGCGACGGATCCGAGGTGCATCTGTCGAAAACGGAGTTCGAGCTGCTGCGCGTGCTGGCGCTCAACCGCGGCCGGCTGATGACGCACCGCTCGCTGCTCACCGAGGTGTGGGGACCCGGCTATGCCAGCGACACCCAGGTGCTGCGCACGACGGTCGCCCGCCTGCGCTCCCGTATCGGCAAGGACCTGATCCACACGGATCCCGGGATCGGCTACCGCATGAACGGTTGACACGAAACTGTCACGCTGAGGCGTCGAATTCCCATGCCGCCGTAACGCGACCGCGTCCAACATCGAAAGCGTTATGGATGCAGTGGCAGTCGCGGTCGCACTCGCGGCGTTCGCGATCCTCTTTCTGAGCATCAAGGCGCTCGATCGCCTGTGAGCGGCGCGGACGCGTTTGGCCTCGCCGTCTCGGCGCTGGTCTTCTTGTACCTGCTCTACGCGCTCGCCCGCGGGGAGCAGCTCTGATGGTTCAGGGCTGGGTTCAGATCGCCATCTTCGTGGCGATCGTGATCGCGCTCACGCCAGTGCTCGGGGGCTACATGGCGCGCGTCTACGGTGAGGGCAAGCGCGTGTTCTGCTCGAGCGCGCCTTCGGGCCATTCGAGCGCCTCCTCTACCGCGTGCTCCGCGTTGACCCGAGCGAGGAGCAAGACTGGAAGCGCTACGCCGGCTCCCTGATCGTCTTCTCCGCCCTGTTCTGGGTCGTGATGTACGTGATCCTTCGAACGCAGACGATCCACCCGTGGAATCACCAGGACTTCCACTCGGGCACATGGAACGTGACCTTCAACACGATCTCGTCGTTCGTCAGCAACACCAACTGGCAGTACTACGGCGGCGAGACCACGATGACGTACTTCAGCCAGATGGCCGGCCTGACCGTGCAGAACTTCGTGTCCGCCGCGGTGGGCATCGCCGTGCTGATCGCGATGGTCCGCGGCATCCGCGGCCGTAGCGGCTCGAGCCTCGGCAATTTCTGGCAGGACCTGGTCCGCACGCTGCTGTATGTGCTGCTGCCGCTCTCCTTCATCGGAGCGCTCGTGCTCGTGTCGCAGGGCGTGATCCAGAACCTCTCGCAGTTCACGGTCGTACACACGCTCGCGGGCGGGACGCAGACCCTCGCGCTCGGACCGACGGCGGGCCAGATCGCGATCAAGCAGCTCGGCACGAACGGCGGCGGCTTCTTCAACACCAACTCCTCGTTCCCGTTCGAGAACGCCACCGCGCTGTCGAACTTCGTCGAGATGCTCTTCATCATGCCTGATCCCGGCCTCGCTCACCTACACGTATGGGCGCATGGTCGGCAGCCGCCGCCAGGGCTGGGCGATCTTCGCCGCCATGGCGGTCCTATTCGGGTCGGCGCGATCGGCATCGCCTACCACGCCGAGCAGCACGGCACGCCGGCACAGCACCTGGCGGGCGTGACGACCCGCCATATGGACGGCTCGACCGGCGGCAATCTGGAGGGCAAGGAGCAGCGCTTCGGCATCGCCGACTCCGCTCTCTGGACGTCATGACGACCGTCACCTCGAGCGGCGCCGTCAACGCCGCGATGGAGTCCTACACCGGGCTCGGCGGCGCCGTGCCGCTCGCCAACATGGGCATGAGCGAGGTGGTGTTCGGCGGCGTGGGCACCGGGCTTGTACTCGATGCTCGTCTTCGTCCTGCTCGCCGTCTTCATCGGCGGGCTGATGGTGGGCCGAACGCCGGAGTACCTGGGCAAGAAGATCGGCGCGCGCGAGATCAAGCTGATCACGCTCGCGTCGCTGGCTCACCCCGCTCAGGGTGCTGATCGCCTCGGGATCGGCGATCGCGAGCCCGGCCGGGAGGCAGTCGATCTCGGCGAGCGGGCCGCAGGGGCTTCTCAGAGAACCTCTACGCCTACATGTCGCAGGCCAACAACAACGGCTCTGCGTTCGCCGGCTACACCGGCTACATCCAGCCCAGCCCCGGCAACGTCGGCGCTCACGGCGTGACCTTCGCCGACCCTCATGGGCGGGCTCACGATGCTCTTCGCTGCGCTTCGCTGCCGATCATCCTCGTGCTCGCGATCGCCGGCTGCGCTGGCCGGGAAGAAGGTCGCTCCCGCCGGCCCGGGCACGATGCGCACCGACACGCCGACGTTCGTGGTGCTGCTGATCGGCGTGGTGATCCTCCGTCGGCGCACTCACCTTCTTCCCCGCGATCCTGCTCGGCCCGATCGTGCAGGCACTGACCACACACCTGTTCTGATGCGCCGCCAGACCGTCACCTCACTCATCGCGTCGCGATCCTCACGGTCCTGTTCGGCGTCGTCTACCCGCTGGTGATCACCGGCGTGTCGCAGGTCGTCTTCCCCGGGCGGCGCGAACGGCTCGAAGGTAGAGATCAATGGACGCGTGGCTGGCTCGAAGCTGATCGCCCAGGACTTCCGCGTGCAGGCCAAGGGTCCGGACGGCAAGCCCAAGGTCGACAGCGACGGCAACCCCGTGATGGTGCCGCTCAGGCGCTACTTCCAGCCGCGGCCCTCTACCGCCACCGTCCTACGCGGCCGATGCTTCCTCTTCACCAACCTCGGCCCGAACAGCAAGGACGCTCGCGACACCTACAGCGTCGAGCCTGCGTGGCCTATCTCAAGCTCGAGCGGCCGTTCAATCCCGGCCTGACCGCGCGCCAGACGTGCCGGTGGACGGCGTGACGAGCTCGGCCTCGGGCGTCGATCCCCAGATCTCCCAGGCCAACGCGGCCATCCAGGCGCACCGCGATCGCCGCGGTGCGCCGGCTGCCGCTCGCGGTGGTGCAGAAGCTCATCAAGCAGACACACGGCCGGTCGCTTCCTCGGCGTGCTGGGCGAGCCCGGCGTGAACGTGCTCGAACTCAACCTCGCCCTGGACGAGCTCAAGTAGATGACCGAACGCAAGTCAACGTCTCTGTTCGAACGCGCGATCCTCCTCCGGCGCTATCGGCTCGCTCCGCAAGCTCGACCCGCGCGTGCAGATCCGCAACCCGGTGATGTTCGTGGTCGAGATCGGCGCCGTGATCACCACGGTCGCGTGGCTGATCCAGCTGTTCGGCGGCAAGCCGCTCGGCGGCGGCAACGAGCCCGCGTGGTTCACCTTCACGGTGACGATCTGGCTGTGGCTGACCGTCGTGTTCGCCAACCTGGCCGAGGCGCTCGCCGAAGGCCGCGGGCGGGCCCAGGCCGCCACGCTGCGCGCGATGCGCACCGACGACCGTCGCGCGGCTGCGCGACGGCGGGCGAGAAGCCCGCCGCCGAGCTGGCCAAGGGCGACGTCGTGGTCGTCGAGGCCGGCGAGCTGATCCCGGGCGACGGCACGGTGATCGAGGGCATCGCCTCGGTGGACGAGTCCGCGATCACCGGCGAGTCGGCCCCCGTGATCCGCGAGGCCGGGGGCGACCGCTCCGCGGTCACCGGCGGCACGCGCGTGCTCTCCGACCGCATCGTCGTCGAGATCACGCAGGAGCCCGGGCAAGAGCTTCCTCGACCGCATGATCGCGCTCGTCGAGGGCGCCGCAGCGGCGCAAGACGCCGAACGAGATCGCGCTCGGCATCCTGCTGGCCGGCTGACGCTCGTCTTCCTCGCTGGTGATCGTGTCGCTGCGCCCGTTCGCGCTCTACTCGCGGCACCACGATCTCGGTCACCACGCTGATCGCGCTGCTCGTCGCGCTGATCCCCACCACCATCGGCGCGCTGCTCTCGGCGATCGGCATCGCGGGCATGGACCGGCTCGTGCGCCGCAACGTGCTCGCGCTGTCCGGCCGCGCCGTGGAGGCATCGGGCGACGTCGACGTGCTGCTGCTCGACAAGACCGGCACGATCACGCTCGGCAACCGCCAGGCGGCCGACGTTCATCCCGATGCCCGGCGTGAGCGAGGAGGAGCTGGCCGAGGCCGCCCAGTTCTCGTCGCTGGCCGACGAGACGCCGGAGGGCCGCTCGATCGTCGTGCTCGCCAAGAGCTACGGCATCCGCGAGCACGAGCTGCACTCGCAGGCGGACGCGCACTTCGTGCCGTTCACCGCCGAGACGCGCATGAGCGGCGTGGACATGGACGGCACGCGCCTGCGCAAGGGCGCCGGCGACGCGATCCTCGGCCTGGGTGGCCGCCGAGGGCGGGCAGGCGCCGCCCGAGCTGCAGCCCGAGCTCGACCGCATCGGCCGCGAGGGCGGCACGCCGCTGGCCGTGGCGCGCGACAACCAGGTGCTCGGCGTGATCTACCTCAAGGACACGTCAAGGAGGGCATGCGCCAGCGCTTCGACCAGCTGCGGGCGATGGGCATCCGCACGGTGATGGTCACCGGCGACAACCGGCTCACCGCCGCCAAGATCGCCGAGGAGGCGGGCGTCGACGACTTCCTCGCCGAGGCCACGCCGGAGGCGCAAGCTCGAGCTGATCAAGCGAGGAGCAGGGCGACGGCCGCCTGGTGGCGATGACCGGCGACGGCACCAACGACGCGCCCGCGCTCGCCCAGGCCGACGTGGGCGTGGCGATGAACACCGGCACCCAGGCCGCGCGCGAGGCGGGCAACATGGTCGACCTCGACTCGAACCCGACGAAGCTGATCGAGATCGTCGAGGTGGGCAAGCAGCTGCTGATCACGCGCGGCGCGCTCACCACGTTCTCGATCGCCAACGACGTGGCCAAGTACTTCGCGATCCTGCCCGCGATCTTCGTGGCCACCTACGCCGGCGCGGGCGGCAAGGGGCCGCTCGACAAGCTCAACCTGATGAACCTCGGCACGCCGCGCTCGGCGATCATCTCGGCGATCGTCTTCAACGCGCTGGTGATCCCGCTGCTCGTGCCGCTCGCGCTGCAGGGGCGTGCGCTACCGGCCGGTCGGCGCCACGCGCTGCTGCGCCGCAACCTGCTGATCTACGGGCTCGGCGGCCTGATCGCGCCGTTCATCGGGATCAAGCTGCTGGACCTGCTCATCCACGGCGTCCTCGGGGCGTAGCGATGGCGAGACCAGCATGGACCGAAGCCCGCGGCAGCTACAAGATCTTCCTCGGCATGGCCGCCGGCGTCGGCAAGACCTACCGGATGCTCCAGGAGGGCCGCGCCGAGGCTCGAGGCCGGGAGGGACGTCGTGATCGGCTACCTCGAGCCGCACGAGCGCCCCGAGACGACGCGCTCAGGCGAGGGGCTCGAGGTGCTGCCGCGGCGCGGCGTTCCCTACCGCGACACGCTCACCGAGGAGATGGACCTGCCCGGCGTCCTCGCGCGCGCGCCCGAGCTGTGCCTGATCGACGAGCTCGCCCACACCAACCCGCCCGGGCTCGAGCACGAGAAGCGCTATCAGGACATCGAGGACGTGCTGGCCGCCGGGATCGACGTGTTCTCCACGGTCAACGTGCAGCACCTCGAGAGCTCAACGACCAGGTGGCCGAGCTGACCGGCGTGCGCGTGCGCGAGACGTTCCCCGACACGGTGCTTACGTCGGCCGACGAGGTCGTGCTCGTCGACCTCACGCCGCAGGCGCTGATCCAGCGGCTGCGGGAGGGCAAGGTCTACCCGCGGGAGCGCGTGGACACCGCCCTCAACAACTTCTTCCGCGTCGAGAACCTGGACGCGCTGCGCGAGATCGCGCTGCGCCAGGTGGCCGAGGATGTCGAGGCCAAGCGGATCGTGCGCGAGCTCGTGGGTACGCGCGAGGACCGCGTGCTCGATCGCCGCGCCCGCAGGCGGTCGGCGAGCGGCTGCTGGCGCTGGTGAGCGCACGACCGTCGTCGCAGCGGCTTGCACGGCGTGCCTGGCGCTCGGCCCAGCGGCTCGGCGCGGAGCTCGACCTGCTCTACGTGAAGAAGCCCGGCGGCGAACCTGAAGCGGCAGCAGGCAGGAGCAGCTGCGAGGCGCTGCGCAAGCTCGCCGCCGCTCTCGGCGCGCACCTGATCGTCGAGGAGGGACACGACGTGGCCGAGACCGCGGCGCGCGTGGGCGCGCAGCGCGGCACGACCTACGTGCTCATCGGCGAGCCGCGCTCGGCCGCCGGGCTGCGCCGCTTCGGGGTCTCGCTGCCGGAGAAGCTTCTCGAGCGAGATGCCCGGAGTCGACATCCGCATCGTCGCCGACCGGGCTCAAGCGCGCGCAAAGGAGGTGGACGCCATGATCGTCGCGCTGGTGGCCGGAGCGCTGCTGGTCGCTGGCGCTGGCCGTGCTGCCGCTCGTATCGCTGGCGCGACCCGGAGCAGGCGCCGCACCGGATCACGCCGCCGGCCGAGCGCATCCTGTTCCCGTTGCTCGGCGACACGGTCTCTCAGCTCCGCGCTTGACGCCACCCTGAGGCTCGCCCGCGCGGAGAACGCGACGCTCGTGCCCGCCTATCTCGCCACGGTTCCGTTCAACCTGCCGATCGCGGCGCCGCTGCCGGCGCAATGCGCGCGCGCGATGCCGCTGCTCGAGACGATCGAGCAGCGCGCGGCCCGGCTGGGCGTGCCAGTCGACTCGCGCATCGAGACCGGCCGCTCGGCCCGCCACGCGCTCCGGCAGCTGCTCGCAGCACGAGCGCTACGACCGCATCGTGGTCCCGGCGCGACACGCCGACGAGCTCCGGCTTCGACTGCCGACGACATCGCCTGGCTGCTCGAGAACGCGCCCGGGGAGATCGTCGTGCTGCGGGCCGAGCGGAACGGGGGAGGGCGGCGGCGAGTACTTGCTCAATAGTCACTGACTGCAAGTTAGTTCCGCTATGCGAGACTAACTTGCAGTTCGTGGACTCGCGGCTCGATTCGTACCTCGACGGCCTCTACCGCGAAGGCCGCGAGCACGATGCAAGCAGGGCGGATCGCCTCGACCGGTTCCGCAACGTGGAGCCGGAGACAGCGCGACTGATGGCGGTGCTGGTACGCGCCATGGGGGCCCGCGACCTGCTCGAGATCGGCACGTCGAACGGGTATTCGACGGTCTGGCTGGCGGATGCGGCACGGGCCACGGGAGGCCGTGTGACCTCGGTCGACATCGATCCCGCACGCACGGCGATGGCGGCGGAGAACCTGCGGCGCACCGGGCTCGAGGATGTCGTCGAGCTTCGCACCGACGACGCCGCGGAAACCCTCCGCGCGGCACCCGACGCCACCTACGACTTCATCTTCCTCGACTCGGAGCGCCCCGCTTACGTCGCCTACTGGCCGGAGCTCGTGCGCGTATTGCGGCCGTCGGGGCTGCTGGTGGTGGACAACGTGATCTCCCACGCCGGCGAGGTGGCCGAGTTCATCGCGCTGGTGGAGGCCGAGGAGCGGGTGGAGCAGGCCCTCGCGCCGTCGGGCTCGGGCGCGCTGCTTGTGGTGCTCGCGCCCTGACCATTAGGCGCGGCGCGATGCGGGTATCCGTCGAGCATGTCCCGATCTTCCACCGCGCCCACGCAGGAGTCCGTCCGCCGCGCGTTCGCCAGCATGCTCGAGTCGAGCGCGGCGCCGTACGGGTACACGATTACGGTATGGAGCTCGGGAGCGCTGCTCATCCACTACCGCGGACAGCCCGGCGTGGGAGAGGTATTCGCGTTCCTGGCCGGGGCGGTGGCGGGCTTCGCCCTGCTCGGCCTGGTCGGCCGGCGGGTGATCAGGCGCGCGGAGCCGATGGCGCCCGGCCCGCCACGCGTATGGGCCGGCGCGATGCACTGGCTCGGAGCGGGCGCCGCCGTGGGCGTGGCTGCACTGCTCGCGCAGATCGAGAGCTGGCTTGCCTGGCCGGCGGCCTCCGCCGCCGCGACGATCGTCTACCTCGGCGCGGGCACTCTCGAACTGGCGCTGGCCGCCGGAGGGGGCTAGCCCACCAGCCTGCCGGTGGGCGGCGGCGTCCAGTGGGCGCCCGTGAGCTCCCGGAAGGCATCGATCGCGGCATCGATCGTGGGGAAGAAGTGCGCGGGATCGAGCGGGCCGATGAGCTCGTAGCGCTCGAGCTTGGCGCGCACGGGCTCCTTCATCTCGGCGAACACGAGCGACGTGCCCATGGCGTTCAGCTGCTCGTCCAGGTCCGCGAGCATGTCCGCGGCAGTGGTGTCCACGTCGGTGATCGGCTCGGCAGCCACGATTACCCAGCGCAGCTCCGTGCCGTCGCCCACGAGGCCGCGCACCTGCTCCCGGAAGGTCCGCGCGTTCGCGAAGAAGAGCGGAGCGTCGAAGCGGAAGATCACGAGCCCCGGCAGCTCCTCGGCGTCGGGGTGGAGCCGCCGGTCGTGATGGCCGGACATGCCGGGCACGCGGCCGAGGGTGGTCTGGTAGGGCCACCAGGCGCGCCGGAAGACGTTCAGGATCGAGAGCCCCACAGCGATCCCGATGCCGGGCAGCACTCCGAGTAGGGCCACGCCCAGGAAGGCCGCGCCGGAGAGCAGGAACTCGACCTTGCGCTGGCGCCAGAGCCGCATCGTGCCCCGGATGTCGGCGAGCGAGAGCGAAGCGGCGATGACGATGGCGGCGAGGACGGGCTGCGGGAGGTTGCGCAGCAGCCCGGGCACCACCAAGAGCATCGTGAGGATCGCGCCGGCGCCCACGAGGCCGGTCACCTGCGTCTTGGCGCCTGACTGCGCCGCCACGGCGGTGCGCGAACCGCTCGTGCTCACCGGGAATCCCTGGAAGAACGCGGAGGCCACGTTGGCGGCCCCGATGCCGATCATCTCACCGTTGCCGTTCACCTCCTCGTGGGCGCGCGCGGCGAACGACGAGGCGGTGGAGATCGTGTCCGTCAGGGAGACGAGCGCGATGCCCAGCGCGCCCGCCACGAGCAGCGGCACATCGGAGGCGTGCGGCACCGTGAAGGGAGGCAGACCCTCGGGGAGCGTCCCCACCAGCGAGACGCCATGGGCGGACAGGTCGAGCGCTCCGGTCGCCGTGATCGCGAGCACCACGGCCACGAGCAGGGCAGGCACCTTCGGCACCCAGCGCTGCAGGGCGAGGATGAGCACGAGGCTGAGCGCGCCCACCGCCAGCGCGGCGCCCACGACCTCGCCCGAGGACACGCCGTCGACGAAGTCGCGGGTCTCATCGATCAGGCCGTTTCCCTCCACCGAGAAGCCGCACAGCTTGGGCAGCTGGCCGATCAGGATCGTCAGTGCCAGCCCGTTCATGTAGCCGATCTGGGTGGGCTTTGAGAGCAGGTCGGCTATGAAGCCGAGCCGCCCGATGCCGGCGAAGATCGTGATGGCCCCGACCAGGAGGGCCAGCATCGAAGCGAGCGCCACGGCACGCTCGGGGTCTCCGTTCGACCCGACGATCGGGATGATCACCGCGGCGATCATCGGCCCGAGCGACGAGTCGGGGCCCAGCACCAGGATCCGCGAGGGGCCGAACAGCGCGTAGGCGACCAGGCACATGACACTCGTGTAGAGGCCCGTTATCGGCGGCAGGCCGGCGAGCTGGGCGTAGGCCATGCCCTGTGGCACAAGCAGCGTGGTGAGCACGAGCCCGGCGACGAGGTCACGACGCAGCCAAGAAGCCCGATAGGACGCGAGCACGCGCACGCCCGGCATCCATCTTGAAACGTTGCCCACGCGCTGCTGAGTTTCTCCGACTGGGGTGGTTGCGCTTCATCCCATCGGGGTGATGCGGCACCGCGCCCGGGCGCACGATCCTCCTGGCGGTGCCCGTTCAGCGACAGGCGGATCTGATGAGCCACGACATGCCGCGGGCGCGGCATCTGCTGACGCTCGAGTTCGGGTCGCGCGCCGAGTTCGACGATCCGAGCTTCGAGTACAGGCGGCTGTTCTCGGAGCTGCTCGGCACGTTCTTCCTCGTGCTGGTGGCGGCCGGGGGCGGGCTCCTGCACGGCCAGGGGCAGATCTCGCTCGCGGCGGCTGTGGTCGCGCCGGGGCTGATGGTGATGGCCATCATCCTCTTCATGGGCGCGGTCTCCGGCGCCCACCTCAACCCGGCTGTGTCGCTGGCGTTCGCCGTGCGCGGCGACTTTCCCTGGAGGCGCGTTACGGGTTACATAATCATGCAGCTGCTGGGGGCGACGCTGGCATGTCTTTTCCTGCTCGCGGTGTTCGGCAACGTCCAGCACCTCGGCGCGACCCTGCCGGGTCCCGGCTACCACGACTGGCAGGCGTTCCTGATGGAGATCGTGCTGACCGGGGGGCTCCTGAGCGTGATCCTGGGCACAGCGTCCGCCGCACAGAACGTGGGCGCGCTCGGAGCGCTCGGCGTGGGCGGCTACATAGCGCTGGCGGGGTTGTGGTCGGCGCCCGTCAGCGGAACTTCGATGAACCCGGTGCGCTCGTTCGGGCCCGCGCTGGTGAGCGGAGACTGGAGCGCCTACTGGGTCTACGTGGCCGGCCCGCTGCTCGGCGCGGCCCTCGCGGTGGGCTGCGCGGTGATCCTGCGCGGCCCCGGGGGCGATCCGATCTCTCACGCGGCCGGCTCAGGCAGGCTCGACTAGCGCGGTTCCCAAGCACGATCCCAACGCTCGATAACGGAGGTTATGGGAACTTCCTTGGGAGAATGCCCGCGGCACGCTGGGCTACCTGGACTCAGCGCTGCCGATCGCGAGCGGCCGCACGACGCGCGGCATTCCGCTCCACTTGCGCCGGTCCACCTTGGCCACGCGCATGCCGCTCGCCTCGACCAGGTCGAGTGTGTTGCGGTTGCAGCGGCAGCCGGAGGCGAACGCGGCCCATGGGCGAACGAGGCGATCCTGCCAGCGGCCCCAGCGCTCCACGTCCGAGCGGACGTGCTCTAGGAACAGCAGCGAGCCGCCCGGCTTCAGCACGCGCCGTATCTCCGCGAGCGCGCGGTCGGGTTCGGGAACCGTGCAGAGGACGAGCGTTGACACGACGGTGTCGAAGGCGTCGTCGGGGAACGGCAGACGCTCCGCCGGAGCCACAACGACGCGCGGCATCTCCCCCGCCCGCATGGCCGCGCGGCGCTCGAGGCGGCGGGCCATGCTCGCCACCGGCTCGGTCAGAACGAGCTCGTCGATTCCGGGCGGGTAGTGGGGCACGTTGAGCCCGGTGCCGGCCCCGATCTCCAGCACGCGGCCTCGGGCAGCGGCGAGCAGGGCCCGGCGCCGTTTCGCCATGCCGCGCCGTTCGCCGAGCCAGACGACCGGGTCGTAGATGCGAGCGCTGAATCGTTCGTATAGGGAGATATGTGGTTCGTTTGTCATGGTGCGATTAAACGCCCGTCCCGGCCCCGCGACTTCGCCTGATCCGGCCATCCGCGATGACCGGATCCGGCCATCTTTCAGAGCAGGCCGAGTCGGGCGGCGCTGGCCACGGCGGCGGCGCGCGAGGGCTCGCGCAGCTTGGCGCGCACGTTGGCCACATGGCGGTGGACCGTGTGCGGGCTCACCACGAGGCGTTCCGCGATCTCGCCGTCGCTCAGCCCGCGCGCCACGAGCCGGAGCACCTCCAGCTCGCGCTCCGTGAGCACGGCCGCCCCATCGTCGACCGGCCGCTGTTCGGGAGCAGGCGCGGGACGGCCGTCCAGGAACTCGCCCACCGCGGCGACCACCGCGCCGGCGTCACCCCGCCACGGCAGGTGCTGACTCCCGGCGAGCGTGAACAGGCGCGCGCCGGGCAGGGCCGCGGCCAGCTCGCGGCCGAGGTCGTAAGCGATCGTCCGGTCGTCGCGGCGGTGCAGCACCAGCGTCGGAGCCTGCACGCGTGGCAGCTCCTCCCGGACGTCCACCGAGTACACGAAGCCGAGATGCTCCGCGGCCGCCTCGGTCGAGGCCGCCTCGCGCTGAAAGCGCGCGAACGCCTCGAGCTCCGCCGCTGTGGCCTCGGGAAGGAAGATGTCCGCCAGCAGGCGGGAGCCAAGGCCCCAATTCGCGCGAACAGCCGCGAGGATGGAGTCGCGCACCTCGGGGGTCGTGATCCTGGCTCCCGACGCGTAGCCCCCGAGCAGCACGAGCGCCTCCACGCGCTCCGGCGAGCGCGCCGCCAGCGCGGCGGCCAGGCAGGCTCCGCTCGAGATACCAAGCAACGCCGCGCGCGGCACATCCGTCCCGTCGAGCACAGCCTCGAGCGTGACCAGCTCGGCCTCGAGGCCGCCGTGCTCGGCGTCGGTGCGGTCCGAGAGGCCGGTGCCGAGCGGGTCGTAGCGCAGCACCGTGCGGTTTCGGGCGAGCGCCTCCACGAAGGCGCGGAAGTCAGGACGTTCCCAGTCGAGCTCGATGTGGCTGATCCACCAGGGGGCGAGCACGAGCGGCGGCCCGTCGCCCACGGTGGCGCACGCCACCCGTCCGCCCGGCACCTGGCAGAAGCGGACCTCCTGACGCATGGAGCGAGTCTATGCCGCAGGGTCGCCTCACTAGGACGACGTCGAGTGGCCTGGCTCGACGATGCCGTGCTCGTAGGCAAAGACGACCGCCTGCACACGGTCGCGGACGGCGAGCTTGCGCAGGATGCTTGCCACGTGCGTCTTCACAGTGGCCTGTCCGACGATCAGCTGTTCAGCGATTTCGGCGTTGTTCAGGCCGCCGGACATCAACCGCAGCACCTCGAGCTCTCGTCCACTCAATTCCGCAAGGGCGGGTGAAGGGTCCGCGGTCCGGGTGCGCGTCACGAACCGTTCGATCAGCCTCTGCGTGATCGCTGGCGCGAGCAGCGCTTCTCCGCGAGCGACGGTGCGCACCGCCGTCACGAGTTGCTCTCGCGGAGCGTCCTTGAGCAGGAAGCCGCTGGCGCCTGCCTTGAGCGCGCTGTAGACGTAGTCATCGAGATCGAAGGTCGTCAGAACTAGGACGCGCGCGTCCACGCCGGCGTGCTGGAGCTGCTGTGTCGCCTCGATCCCGTTCAGCTCTGGCATCCGGACATCCATCAGGACCACATCGGGTTGGAGCTCCTTGGCGAGCCTCACCGCCTGGCGCCCGTCGGCCGCCTCGCCGACCACGTCGATGCCGTCGGCCAGGTCAAGGATCAGCTTGAATCCTGAGCGGACCAGCTCTTGGTCATCGACGAGCAGGACCCGGATCATCTCAGCGGCAGGACGGCGCGTAGAGCGAACCCGCGGGGGCCCGGTCCGGCGACCACGTCGCCGCCAAGGGCCGCGACCCGCTCACGGACACCGGGCAGGCCCTTACCACTGCCGCCGCCGGGCCCCGAACCGTCCCCGTCGTCGACGACCTCGACGTGGATCGTGTCATCGCGGTATCGCACGATCACCTCCGCCCGCTGCGCACCGGAGTGCTTTCGCACGTTGGTCAGTGCCTCCTGCACGACGCGGTAGGCGGCCACGTCCAGCGGTGCGGGCAACGGGCGCGGCTCGCCCTCCACCGACAGCTCGACCGATAGACCGCCAGCCGCTGCCGTCTCCACGAGCGAATCAAGTCGAGCCAAGCCCGGTTGTGGTGCGTGGTCGGGCGCCGCGTCGCCTCCACCGAGCGCTCCGAGCACCCGGCGCATGTCCCCGAGCGCAACGCGGGCGGTGTCGCGGATGGCGACCAACGGGGTGCGCACAAGCTGGGGGTCGTGCGCAAGCGCACCCTCGGCGGCGTCGGCCTGGACGGCGATGACGCTCATCGCGTGCGCGACCTCGTCGTGGAGGTCGCGCGCGATCCTGGCCCGCTCCTCGGCAACGGCCGTATTGACCCGATCCTCACCCAACCGCTCGAGCATCTCCGCACGCAGGCGCAGCTGCCGGATCCACAGCCCGGCGAGCACCGCCCCGGTGAGCAGCAAGGTCGCGGCCGCGACGTTCGCGACCGCGCCGCCGCTCTGCGCGAGCGCGGACACGATCCCGGCTGGGACAAAGGCCGCGAGGCCCGCGAAGAGCTCCCGCCTGCTCCCGTGGTGGGCCGCCAGCGAGTAGGGGACGATGACGAAGCAGGCCAGCGCAACGATCGAGTCGCGGTAGCCGCCGATCGACACCTCCAGCAGCGCCGCCGCCCCCACCGCTGCGGCCACCCAAGCAGGGCGAACGCGACGCCATGCAAGAGACAGCGTCCACAGCGGCAGGACGACGTAGCTGATCGGTCCCGCGCTCTCCTGAATTCCGGCCACAAGCGTGAAGAGCTTGATGCAGAAGAGCCCGACCGCCAGGGCGAGGTCGGCAGCAGGGATGGCGCCCGTCTTGCGCACGACTCGAACCTAACGCGAATCGGCCGCGACAGCATCCGCCCACAGGCTGAGAGGGACCCCTCCTGAATCAACGTTTCGGCGGACCGCGTTCGCCCTTTGGTCCGACGACACGACGCCGGTCGGGACTTAGCGTCCTTGCAACGCCATGAGGCGACCGCAATCGACGATGGAGGGATCGAGATGGAAAGCACGTTTGTTCCGGCCTATCGCGCAAGTCCGCAAGCCCGGCGCGCCCTCTGGCGCACCACCGAGGCCGCGCTCTCCGTGGGGATCGCTGCCGCGATCGTCCTCACGGCGGTGTGGTTCGTCCACCCGTCCAGCTCGGAAGGCGGGAGCTATCACAACGCCGGCGACTACCTCTTCACCGCCAACGGGGTGCCGTTCGCCGGCGCGGCGCTCGTCCTGTTGTGGGCGTTGCCCAAGCTCCACGGTGAGCGCGTGGGCAGAAGGGCGACGGTCGGCGTCGTCATCGCGTCGGTGTCGCTCGTGGCGCTGATCGCGGTGCTCGCCGCATCGGTAGCGGCAGGTCACGAGGTGCAGGGCGGACCGACCTACATCCTCGGAACGCTCGGGTCGATCATCGGGATCGGACTGTTCTGCGCCGACGCGGCGCGGGCAGGGCTGTTCCCGCGTCGAGCGCTGTGGTTCTGGGCGTTCGCCTGGACCGTCGGTGGAATGCTCGGCCCCAAGGGCTCACAGCTGCTGCTGGCAGCCGCCTACTCGGTTCTGCTGGTGCACGCGCACAGTCGCGCCCAAGAGGATGGAAGCCTCTGACCTCCAGTTCCCATACCGAGGAAGCCCTTCAATCTCCGGCCGCGACGCCTTCGTGCTCGCGGCCGGCTTGCATGTCCGGCCGCATCCACACCGTCTGCTGCGGGAACGGGATCTCGATCCCCTCCGCGTCGAAGGCGGCCTTCACGCGCTCGCGGATCAGGCGGCTGATGTCCCACTGCTTGGACGGCTGCGTTTTCACCACGAGGCGGATGTCGATGCCGTGCGAGCCCAGGTTCTCCACGCCCCACAGCTCCGGCTCCTCGAGGATCACCTCGGGCTCCTCCTTCCAGACCTCGTCGGCCACGCGCTTGATCACCGAGCGCGCCAGCGGGATGTCGGTGGCGTAGGCCACCTGGATGTCGAGCAGCGCGCGCGACCAGTGCTGGGACTTGTTGCCCACCTGCCTGATTTCGCCGTTGGGCACATGCCAGACGGTGCCGTCTACCGACCGCAGCCGCGTGGTGCGGAGGCTCACCACCTCCACGACGCCATTGGCGCCGCCGAGATCGACGATGTCCCCCACTCCGAACTGGTCCTCCACGAGGATGAAGATCCCGGACAGGAAGTCCCTCACGAGGCTCTGCGAGCCGAAGCCGATCGCCACGCCGATCACACCGGCGCCCGCGAGCAGCGGCCCGAGGTTGATGCCGAGGCGGCCGAGGATCAGGAAGACGGCAATCGTCCAGACCACGAAGCTCGCCACGCTGCGCAGCACTGTGGAGAGCGCCTCGACGCGCTGGCTCGAGCGCACGCTCACCTCGCCGGTGGGCAGCAGCACGGACGGCGTCATGCTCCGCATCGCGCTCAGCTGCTCGCGCACCGCCCCGGAGCTGAGCCGCAGGAGCGCACGCCGGATCGCGCGCCGCGCGAGGCGGTTCACGATCGCCGCCCCGAGCACGATCAGCAGGATCGCGAGCGGCTTGCCCACCGCGAAGTCCACCACCTGCGTGAGCCCCACGTTGTGCGTGGCGTTGAAGAGCTTCTTGCAGCCGAAGCCTGGATCGCTGCCGCATGCGTCCTTGAGGTCCGCCGGCGATGTTGCGGCGGCCACGGTCAGAGTTGAGAGCACGGGGTCCCAATCACCTCGTCTCGGTTCTCCATTCCAAGCCGCGCTGGCGCGACTTCCGGTAGCGCCCCGTGTCCCTGCCGGATCCGAGGCGCCGTGGATGAATCGTCCAGGGTACCGACCGCCCCTGACCGCACGATCGCTGGTCCGCGCTGTGACCGCTTCTCCTTGACAGACCGGGCGCGGTCAAGTTAGGAAGGACGAGGGCGGCTGGCTCGACGGGAGGCGCTCTCAGCCAGCCGTTCCGGCGCTCCACCACGTACTCGTAGGTCTCGCCCCGGCGAGTGGATGACCGCTGCCCGGCTGTTCTTTTTGGTATCGCTGCACTGTTTAGTCAATCGTCAGCGAGCAGACCTTGACTTTTGAGTGGATCGCCTAGAGGTTGGATCGCAAGCCGCCACAGCGGCCCCAGGGATACCTCGTCTGGCGAGGGTGCCTGTCTAAGTCCACTCCTCCAAGACGAAAGGGACTCGTATGCCTCACATGAAGGCACTGTTGTCGCTTGCCGCCGTTCTGGCCATCGGTGTGGCCGGCAGCATGGCGACGTTCGGTGGTTTCGTCGGTTCGGCGAACGCCACGCACAATTTCTCGGCGGGCGCGGTGCTGCCCACGCTGAGCGTGACGGACACCAACGGCAACCCGTACAGCATCAAGAACATCGTGCCCGGCGACAAGGCCGACGGCTACATCAACATCCACAACGCCGGTCCGACCGCATTCAAGTACGAGACGATCACGATCACGCGCTCGGACCCGAACTCGGTGCTCGACCACGCGATCTGGGTCAACTCGGCCAAGCTCGGCATCTCCAACTGGGGCCTGAACTCGGTCGAGGGCCACGGCGCATGGGAGAACGACGTGCACGTTCCGGCGGGCGCGAACGAGACGATTCCGTTCTCGTTCACCATGGTGCCGACGGACAACCTGGGCTACAAGCCCGGCGAGCACGGCACACCCGAAGACATCGACAGCAGCAACCCCAGCCCGCTGCTCGCGAACCTGCAGGGCGCCAAGCAGACGCTGACCTTCACCGTGAAGGCCTATCAGCGTGACGGCGCCGTGCGCACCTACCACGACTCGGTCGATCTCTAGCCGAGGCGGTAGCGGTGCAGCTGTTTGACGTGAGTGGTTCGGCGGCCGCCCTCAGGGGCGGCCGCCGGCTGCTGTCCGAGAACCGCGCGCTGCGAGTTTCCCGGCGCTGCTTGGGTCTGCTCGTGGCCGGCGTCAGCGTGGCGGTGTTCGTCGCCTGCCTGGCGTTCGCCGGCCTCAACTACGCCGGCTTCAAGTCCGCGCCGATGCTTTCCGCATCCATGCAAAAGGTGATGCCGGTCGGCTCGCTCGTGATCGTCAAGCCCGTGAGCGCCACCAGCGTGCACGTGGGCGACGTCGTGATGTTTCGCGCTCCCGGCTACGACGGCGACTACACGCATCGCATCCACGCGATCACGAAGACGCACGACGGCCTCGCGTTCACCACGAAGGGAGATGAGAATCCGGAGGTCGACCCTTGGCGCCTCCGTTCCGTGAACGGCCGCGGGCGCTTCGGCAAGCTGGTGGCCGACATCCCATACGCGGGCTACGTGATCGAGTACAGCCGCGACTGGCGCGTCCGGCTCCTCCTGCTCGTGCTTGCCAGCACCGCCGCGCTGGTGGTCGCGCTGCGGAGGATCTGGAGAAGGCAGGAACCGTGAGGCCCAGAGGCAATCTGCTCCTGCTGCTCGGGTTGATGGCCGCGCTCACGCTCATCGCGAACGCGGGGAGTTCCAGCTTCGGCGGCTTCGTCGGGTCAGCCAGCGAAAGCGTGACTGCCAGCGCCGACTCGCTCGTCAACCACGTGACCGTCACTCCGGGCGAGGCCGGAAAGCTCGAGTTGCACAATCCGACCTCCGAAGCGCAACGCCTCCAACTCTGGCTGGTCGGCTCGCCAGCGGGCGTCAGCGCCAGCTTCCACTCCTCGGGCGCCGGGCAATCGACCCTGGCAGCCGGCGGAAGTGACGCCGTCGAGGTCACCGGGCCCGGGCCCGGGACTGCTCAGGTGTCGATCGCCGTGCTGCGGACGTCAGGAGCCCCCTTCCCAAGCGCTTCCTTCCCGGTTCAGCTCACCGTTGCGCCGGCGGCTCCTTAACCCGTTACCGGTTGCAGACCATGCTTTGCGAACGCGGCGAGCAGCCGGTCGCGGTCGAACGGTGCCGGCTCGCCGGGCGGCGTGGGATCCTCCACGGCCTCTCCCGCGTCCGCGAAGAAGGCGTCGATGCCGCCGGGCGTGCTGGCAATGAGATAGCGGGCCGGCTCTCCCCCGGTCACGCTGAACGCGTGTCCGACGCCGGACGGTATCGTGAGGGAATCGCCGGCGTGGGCGGTCAGGCTGCGAAATTCGCCGTCGTCGTGCTCGACACGGAACGTCAGCTCGCCCTCGAGCACGTAGAAGCTCTCGCGCCACGGGTCGATGTGCGGGCCGGGCCCACTGCCGGGCAGTCCCCGCAGCTCGACGAGCGAGAGCTGTCCGTCGGTGTGATCGCTGCCAAGGAGCCGGCTCACCGTGACGCAGCCGAGCATGAGTTGGTGCGGGCCGTGGCCCGCCGCTGTGTGGATGTAGTTGGTCATGCGCTTGATGCTCCAGCGCCCCTTGTCAGCACGCAATCCCACGAAGCTGGGATTTCGCGCTGTTCCGCTTATGCTCGGAGAAATGGCACTGCGGGAACGTGAGCGCAGCCGCTGCCGCGAGCGCGTCGAGGCGCTCGCCGGCGCGCGACTGGACCCTGACGAGGCGCGCTGGGAGGCGATCGTGGCCCTGCGCCGCGTGGTGGGCTTCGAGCGCTGGTGCTGGCCGCTCACCGATCCCGCCAGCGCCTTGTCGGTGAGCGGAATCGGCGAGGTGGACTTCTGGCCATCGCTCGCGCGGCTGGTTGCGCTCGAGCACGGCGGCGACGTGACGAGCAAGCCACTCTTGCTGACCGGGCCTCGGCCAAGCGTCGCGCTGAGCGCCGCCACCCGCGGTCAGCTTGTTCGCAGCAGGCGCTGGCGAGAGTGCCTCAGCCCCTACGGAATCGGCGACGAGCTGATGACCGCCTGCCGCGATCGCCAGGGATGCTGGGGCAGCGTCGAGCTGATGCGCGACAGCTCGGACGCCCACTTCGACGATCACGAGCAACGGCTGCTCGAGGAGCTTGCGCCCCTCCTCGGCACGCTGCTTCGCCGCAGCGTGGCGAAAGCCTGGAGCGCCACGCCCGCCAGCGCCGAGCCACGAGCGCCCGGAACTTTGGTCCTCGACCGCGACCTCGAGCCAACGAGTTGGACGCCGGCGTTCAGGGACTGGCTCGGCGACCTTCCCCCATCCGGCCCGAAGCCCGGGATGCTGCCCCCCGCTCTGTACGAAATCGGCGCGAGGGCGCTCGCCTCACCCGAGGGGCCCGGTGGACTGCCCAACCGGCTGCGGCTCCGCACCTCCACCGGGCGCTGGTCAGTAATCGACGGCGCGCCCCTGGAGGGTGCCGAAGGAGGCGGGGTGGCGATCACGGTCCGCGCGGCCCATCCCGATGAGGTGTTCGACGTCCTATGCAGGGCCTATGCCTTCACCCGCCGTGAGCGCCAGCTGCTAGCGCTCATGCTCGGCGGGTTGGCCACCAAGCAGATCGCGGAATCGCTCTGCATCTCCCCCTACACGGTGCAGGACCATCTGAAGGCGATCTTCGCCAAGACGGCTGTGCGCAGCCGGCGCGAGCTCATCTCGCACCTGGCCGGGCGCATGGCCGGAGGTGAGCCGGGTACTCCCGTAGCGTCACCAAGGAGGACCAATGGCGGACAGCGACCGTGAGCAGCAGAAGGTGAAGCCGAGCGAGCAGCGCGGCGGCACGACGCCGGACGAGGCCGAGGCCCGCGAGAAGGGCCAGTGGGCCGGCAAGGCTGATGAGGGCGTCGTGCCCGAGGATCTCGGCGGCTCGGACGCTCCTCGCGAGATGCTCGATGACGACCCTGAGCTGGGCAGCGACGCACTCGGCCGCACCACGGGCTCGGACGAGCCCGCCACCGAGGAGGGCATCGACCGCGAGGCCGGCGACAACGCCGACGCCACCACCCACGGCGGCGCGGAGCCACCCGAGGACGCGGAGCCGGACCTCAAGGACGCGCCCGCGGCGTCCCAGCAGCCTGGCGACTAGGCGCGGAGCGCGCGCGGACTGCTCTCAGCCGCCCGGTCGACGAGTGGCTAGCGGGCGGCGGCTGCGCCTGGCGAAGCGCGAGCGGCGGCGGAAGCGGGTGCGCGTCTGCGCGCGCTCGGCGGCGACTGGCGCCGTGGCCTCAGGCTCCGGCAGCTCTTCGGCATCCATCCAGCGGTCCGCCTCGCGGCCGGCTCGCAGGATCGGGAACACCACGAGGTACGCGAGGCCCGCCGCGCACAGGTATATGCCGCCCGCGATCAGTGCGATGTGCAGCACGTCGCGTTCTCCCCATCCTGCCGTGTCATCAGGTTCTCCCGCCCATAGGCGCCCGAGTCCGTGTGGGGAGTGTTTCCCGTCCAGAGCAGGGCTCCTATGGGGGTACTTGCGATCGCACAAGCTTCGCGCGCGAGCTTGGAGCCGAGGCGACAGCCGCCCTACCGCAGCTCGGGTACCAGCCGGGCTTCGCCATGTGTCTGGGCGATGACCACGAAGCCCGCGTAACCCGCCCGAGGCGGCACCGCGATGTGTGCCTGGTGACCCAACTCACAACATCTGCGGCCCGATGCGTGGTAGGACAGACATCGACGTCAGGTGATCCGTTCGATATATCGCTTTCGTACTGATGTCGAAAACGCTCCCCCTGGCCCAAAGGAGTTTCCCCCTATGTCTGACGTCCTCTCGAGCACAGCCCTCATCGAGGGCTTCAAGGGCGAGCAGCTGCGTCCCGGCGACGCCGGCTACGACGACGCCCGCATCGTCTGGAACGGCCTCTTCGACCGCCGGCCCGCGCTGATCGCCCGCTGTACGAGCACCGACGATGTGGTGGCCGCGGTCAACCACGGCCGCGACAACGGCCTCACGATCGCCGTGCGCGCGGGCGGCCACTCGGCCGCCGGCCACAGCACGGTTGACGACGGCCTCGTGATCGACCTCTCGCCGATGAAGCGCATCGACGTCGATCCCGACACCCAGATCACGCGCTGCCAGCCCGGTCTCACCTGGGGCGAGTTCGACGGCGCCACCCAGATGCACGGGCTGGCCGTGACAGGCGGCCGCTTCTCCACCACCGGCATCGCCGGGCTGCTGCTCGGCAGCGGCAGCGGCTGGCTCGAGCGCAAGTGCGGCCTCACCGCCGACAATCTGATCTCGGCCGAGGTGGTGACCGCCGACGGCAGTGTCGTGCGCGCCAGCAAGGACGAGAACCCGGACCTGTTCTGGGGCATCCGCGGCGGCGGTGGCAACTTCGGCGTCGTCACCGAGTTCGAGCTGAAGCTGCACGAGGTCGGCCCGATGATCTATCGGCGGCCTGCTCGGCTGCCTGCCGGAGCGCGCCACCGAGATCACCCGCTTCATGCGCGACTACATGACCGACGCGCCGGAGGACCTCGGCGCGGCCATCGGCTTCCTCAGCGCTCCGCCTCTCCCCCTACGTCCCGGAGGAGATGCACTTCAAGCCGGTCGTCGGCATCGTGATCTGCTGGACGGGTTCGCCGGAGGAGGGTGAGAAGGTGCTCGCTCCCATCCGCGAGGTCGCCCAGCCGGTGCTCGACATGGTCGGCGAGATGCCCTACACCGTGCTTCAGAGCATGCTCGACGAGGGCGGTCCGTACGGCGTCCGCGGTTACCTCAAGGCCGAGTTCCTGTCGGACATGACGACGAGGCCATCGACAAGCTCGTGGCGGGCGGCGCGAACCGGCCCGGCCCGATGGTGCAGCTGCTGCTCGAGCCGCTCGGCGGCGCGATCGCCGAGATGGACGAGGACTCCACGGCGATCAGTCGCCGTGACGTGGCCTGGTGCTTCCACGCGCTGTCGATGTGGATGGACCCGTCCGAGGAGGCCGCCGACGCCCACGTGGCGTGGGCGAAGAACCTCACCGAGGCGATGAAGCCGCACACCACCAACGGCGTCTACCTCAACTTCACGAACGAGGACGGCGACGAGCGGGTGCGGCAGACCTTCGGGCCGGAGAAGTACGCGCGTCTTCAGGCGCTGAAGGACAAGTACGACCCGCAGAACCTGTTCCGGCTGAACGCGAACATCAAGCCGTCGAGCTAGCTAAGCGGTCCGGCGCCCGTCGCCAGCATGCTTGCGCGCCCAGCGCTTCTGCTTGCGGCGGGCGTCCGCCATCATCGCCGGCACCACCGCTTGCGCCCAGCCGCGGGCTGATCGCGAACGCGCGTGCCACGCCGCCGCGCCAGCGCGGCATGCTCACCACCGGACGCGGCTTGTCGAGGAGCTCGACCGCGGCGTCGCCACCTCCTCCGGCTGAAGCATCACGCCCGACCATGACGGCGCGGCCGCGGGTCGTCCACCTTGTCGTACAGCATCGGCGTCCAGATGCCGTCCGGGCAACGGCGCTCACCCGGACGCCGCGCAGTCCCTGCTGGCGGAGGTCGTAGAGCGTGCCGATCGTGAACGCCAGCGCCGCGTGCTTGGTGGCCGCGTAGACCGTCTCCCCAGGCGGGGCGGCGAGCCCCGCCAGGGACACGATGTTGATCACGTGGCCGCTCGTCCGCCGGGCGCATGGCTCGAGCGCGGCGATCGTGCCGTTCATCAGGCCGTGCACGTTCACGTCCACGAGCGCGCGGCGCTCGGTCTCGAGTGCGACCACGACGGTCCGGTGCGGAGAATGCCCGCGTTGTTCACCCAGACGGCGAGCCCGTCCGTCCGTTCGGCGGCCTCCTGGGCGGCGGCGGCACAGGCGTCCGCGTCGTTCACGTCGAGCGCTCTCCCCCACGCCGTCCCGCCGATTCTTCTGCGCCGCTTCGGCTGCGCCTGCCTCGTCCACGTCCGCCACGCATACGGCCAGCCGCGCTCCTGCCAGACCGCGCGCGATCTCGAAGCCCAGCCCGCGCGCCGCGCCGGTGACCACCGCGGCGCGGCTCATCGGCGGCGCAGACTAACGCGCTCTAGCCACCGGAGGCCTCCGCCGCCGCGCGCACGACCTCGTTGTGCGGCACGTCCCGGATTTGCTGGGAGAGCCCCCAGCGGTGACCGAACGGGTCCACGCTCTGCCCGTGCCGGTCGCCCCAGAAGGCGTCGGCCAGCGGGTCCAGGATCTGCGCGCCGGCGTGCACGCGCGCTGCCAGCGCGAGTCCCACGTCGTCGGTGGTGCTGTTGAGGACGGTGGACGTGCCGCCGACGCTGAGCGGCGAGGGGATCCCGGCCTGGGGAACTCGTCGGCCACCATCACCGTCGACTCGCCGAGCAGGAGCTCCACCGACATCAGCTTGCCGCTCAGGCGCGGGATGCGTTCTCGCTCCTCCGCGCCGAACGCCTGGGCGTACCAGTCGGCGGCGCGGGCGGCAGCTCCCTCGCCGCTATGTGGGGTCGATCTTCACGGCAGGATCAGAGTGGGGCTGTCGCCGAACTCGTGCCAGAGGTAGCCGTGCTGCGAGCGCCTCGTCGTAGCAGCGCGCGAGCAGCTCCTCGCCGGCGACCGCCTCGAGCATCTGCAGGTGCGAGGCCTGCGGCTCGTGCCAGCCGGTGAGCAGCCCGTCGACGGCGCGCAGGCCGCGCTCCGGGCGTGATCACGAGGTCGGTCCAGCCGTCGCGCGGCTCGCACGGTGCCGTCCGGTGGCGGCGACCGTCTCGAGCGCGCGCACGGCGGTCGTGCCCACGGCGATCACGCGTCCGCCCCAGCTCGCGCACCGCGTTCACGAGCCGCGCGGTCGTCGCCGGCACCTCGTAGCGCTCCGGGTAGGGCGGCTCGTGGCGCTCGGGCGAGGAGACGCCGGTGTGCAGCGTGAGCGGCGCGAACAGGACCCCGCGCGCCACGAGCCGCGTGACGAGCTCGTCGGTGAACGGCCGCGCCGCGCTCGGCATCTCGGCGCTGCCCGGGTCGAGCGCGAAGGCGGTCTGGTAGGCCTCGAGCGGCCACTCGCTGCGGCACGTAGCCGTAGCGGATCGGCTGGCCGTGGCGGGCGAGGTAGCTCGTGCAGCGGCTCGTCGCGCGGTCGAAGCGCGCGAGCCACAGCCGCGCGCCCGCCGGCGTAGGGCGCCGCCAGCTCGAGCGTCGCCGTCGCCGGCGAGCGTCAGGCGCTCGCCCGCCTCGCCGCCGTGGAACGGCGTGAGCCGTCGCCGCTGCGCAGCTCGACGACCCACCAGCGGCCGTCCGGGGAGGCGTGGCGCCGCGGTGGCGAAGCGCAGCTCGAGGCAGCGTGCCGTCGCTCGCGCCGCGCGGGCACGGCCGCGGGCAGGGTCGCCGAGGTGTTGACCACGAGCAGGTCGCCCGGCTCAGGAACTCCGGCGAGGTCGCGGAAGCGCGCGTGGGCGATGCGAGCCGTCGCCGCGGCTGCGCCACCATCAGGCGCACCTCGTCGCGCGCGAGGCCGCGCGCCTCGGGCGGCTCGTGCGGCCTCGAGCGCCGTGCGGCAGCTCGAACGCGAGCGCGTGGCGCGCTCACGCGCGTCTGCACGTGCGCGAGGTCGTGCGCGCGGTAGCGGCCGCTCGGCAGGTCGCCGTCGATCAGCGCGAGAAGCCGGGCACGCTCTCCTCGGGCGGCGGGCGGTCGCGAGATGTCCTCGCCCGGGAACGCCTCCTGGTGCATCTGCGTGCGCATGTCGCCGGGGTCGACGGCGTAGACGCGCAGCTCCGGGTGCTCGGCGCCGAGGATCGCGCTGAGCTGCTCGAGCGCGGCCTTCGACGAGCCGTAGCCGCCCCAGCCCTCGTAGGCCTCGACGGCGGCGTCGGAGGTGACGTTGATGATCGTGCCGCCGTCCGGGATGTGCGGCAGCGCGAGCTGGATCAGGGCCAGCGGCGCGAGCACGTTGACGCGGTAAACGCGCTCGAGCTCGGCCAGCGGGTAGTCGGCGAGCGCCGGCTGCGGGCTCGGGCCGAGCATGCTCGCGTTGTTGACGAGCAGGTCGATGCGCCCGCCGGCGGCCTCCACGAGCGCGCGGCGGTGCTCGGGATCGGCGACGTCGCCCGGCAGCGCGGTCACGTCGCCGAGCTGGCCCAGCTCGCGCGCCACGGCTTCGAGGTCGGCGGCGCCGCGGGCGTCGAGACCAGCCGCCAGCCGTCGCGCGACGAGCGCCCGTGCGAGCGCGAGGCCGAGGCCGCGTGAGGCTCCGGTGATGATTGCGGTTGGCATGCGCCGAACGCTAGGCGCGAGCCGGTCCGAGCCACCAGTGGCAATTGGTCCTAGGACTCTTGGGCTGAGGAGGCCGCTGCGAACGGCGTGCAGCGCGGCCTGGGTGCGGTCGGTGACGCCGAGCTTGGCCAGCACGTGGCCGACGTGCGTCTTGACCGTCTTCTCGGAGACGCCGAGCTCGCAGCGCGATCCGCTTGTTGGACAGGCCCTCGCCGATCAGCTCGAGCACCTCGCGCTCGCGCGGTGTCAGCCGCTCGCGCGGCTCCTCGCCCGGCGGGCTGCGCGATCGCCTCCACCAGCCGCGCCGCCACCGCCGGGTCGAGCAGCGCCTCGCCCGCGTGCGCGGCGCGGACCGCGCGCGCCAGCTCCTTGGGCTGCACGTTCTTCAGCAGGTAGCCGGCGGCGCCGGCCTGGATCGCGGGCAGCAGCCGCTCGTCCTCGGCGAAGCTCGTGAGCACGATCACGCGCGTGGCCGGCAGCTTCTGGCGCAGCTCGCGCATCGCCCCGACGCCGTCGAGCACGGGCATCACGAGGTCCATCAGGATCACGTCGGGCTCGAGCCGCTCGGCCTCGGCCACCGCCTGCCGGCCGTCCTCGGCCTCCCCGACCACCTCGATGCCGTCCTGCAGCTCCAGGAACGTGCGCAGGCCCTCGCGCACCACCGCGTGGTCGTCCACGAGCAGCACGCGGATCCGGTCAGCCACGGCCGCCACCTCCAGTCTGACGTCGGTGCCCTTCCCCGGCGCCGAATGGATCTCCAGGCGGCCGCCGAGCCGGCCCGCCCGCTCCTCCATCGATGTGAGTCCGAGCCGGCGCGAGCGCAGCTCCGGGTCGTCGGGCTGGAAGCCCACGCCGTCGTCGCAGACCTCGAGCGCGAGGCGGCCGTTGTCGCGGCCGAGGCGGATCTCCACATGCTTGGCGCCCGCGTGGCGAAGCGCGTTCTGCAGCGCCTCCTGCGCGATGCGGAACACCTCCTGGTCGCGCTCGTCGCCGCCTGCCGACACGGCGTCGTCGAGCTTCAGCTCGATCTCCACGCCGTGAAGCTGGCGCAGCACCTCGACGTGCTTGCGCAGCGCGCCGCAGAGACCGTCGCGGTCGAGGTCCGGCGGGCGCAGCTCGAGGATCAGCGAGCGCAGCTCGTCGAGCGCCTCGCTCGATAGTTGCTTGAGCCGCTCGACCTGCGCTTTTGCCGCGTCGCCATCGCGTTCGAGCAGCGTCTCCGCGGACTCCGCCGTGAGCACGAGGCTGAACAGCTTCTGGCTCACCGCGTCGTGCAGCTCGAGCGCGAGGCGGTTGCGCTCCTCGAGGATCGACAGCTCGCGGCTGCGCTCGTATAGGCGCGCGTTGGTGATCGCGATCGCGGCGTGCGCGGCCAGCAGCTCGATCAGCTCCTGGTCCTCGTCGTCGAAGTTGTCGGCGCCCTCCTTGTCGGTGAGGTAGAAGGCGCCGATCACGCCGTCGGGCGAGACGATCGGCACGCCCAGGAACGAGCGCATGTCGGGGTGCCCCTGCGGCCACCAGCCCCGGAAGCGCGGGTCCTGGTGGAGGTCCTCTGTGCGGAACGGCGTGGTCTCCTCGAGCATCGCGCCGAGCATGCCGTGCGTGCGCGGCAGCGGCCCCATCGACGCGATCAGCTCGTCGCTCATCCCCGTGGTGAGGAACTGGCTGAAGCCGCCCTCGCCGTCCGGGATCCCGAGCGCGGCGTAGCGGGCGCCGGCCAGGTCGCGCGCGCACTCCACGAGCTGCTGCAGCACCTCCTCCACCGACCGCTGGGACGCCACCGCGAGCACCGCGTCGCTCACGGCTTTCAGCGCCGGGTTGAGCCGCTCGGCCATTGGCTGAAGACTACGTCCGGCTGGCGGGGTGCTACTCCGCGACAGCCGACGAAGTGATCGGAGGCCTGTGAGTCGACGGATCTGGCGAGGTGGTTGATGTCCTCCGGCCAGGCGGGAGGGTGGCCGCGCGCAGCGAGGGTCAGCTGGCCGCTAGTCCGGCGACGGTGTCCGGGACGCCCTCGAACGCGCTGATCGAGGCCAGCACGTCATCGCTGCCCACCGTCCAGCCGAACACGTTCTGGGCATCGGCGTCGATCGCGTACAGGTAGCGCCCGTCGCGCGTGAGCGCCTCGTGCCGTCGCCGAAATTGGTGACGAAGGCGACGGGTACCCTGAGCCATGCCGCGCAACCCTATGCGCCGCTAGCCCCCGGGTTCCAGGGCCGCCCGCAGGCCGGCGAGGTCGCCCGCCCCGAACACCACGCGATTGCGCGTGGCCACGTAGACGAGGTCGAGGTCGACCCCGGCGCGGGCGATCTTGCGAGTCAGGTCCGCCAGCACGCCGGGACGGTCCTCCACATCGACCACAACGACCTCGCGCTCGCGCGTGACGGCGAGGTGGGAGATGCCCAACAGGTGCCGCACGGCCTCGGCGTGCGGCACGAGGATGTGCAGCTCGGCCCGCTCGCCCGACCCAAGACAGGTCGCCGCCGCGATATTCACACCGGCATCGCTGATCGCGGCCGCCACCTCCGCCAGCGCTCCAGGGGTGTTCTCGATGTCGATGACGAGGTCGACTGCCATGGGTCCCCCCTGCGGCGCCAGCCTACTACCCGGCTGGCGCGGGCTCCGCAGCCCGGGTCTGGCGATGGCGCTCGCTCCCGATTAGCGGGCTTTGCGTAGGAGGGCCGACACGCGCTGCCGTGTAACGCCGAAGCGTTCCGCGATCTGGTCCATCGTCATACCCTCGTCGTACAGCGCCTGCGCCTCGGCTCGGCGGACGTTCGCTCCGCAGGTGTCGAACGCTGTCGAGCTCTCCGTGAGCAGTTGGACGATCAGCGGCCCGTCCTCGTCGGAGACCGTGTCGGAGTACGGGACGCCCCGCGCGCGCGCCCTCCGGATCCGGGCCATCCGCTTCTTGATCAGCGTCGCCCGTTTGTCGTTCTCGGCGATGACCTCCTCTAGCGCCGTTAGAGCTCGGAGGAACGCATCTTCAGCCATCGGTCTCTTTCTCGGGTTGCCTCACGTTTAAGCAATGGCCATTGCGGCAATAGCCATTGCAGCAACAGCGATTGCGGCAAGCCCTATTACGGTAACCGCTATTGCGCAAATTGTACACAGCAAGGCGGATACCGCCGCCGGCACTAGACGCGGGCCGGCTAGCTGATTCACAACGACGACCCAAGACGGAGCTACCGATGGCACTCGCAAGCGACCTCGGAACATCAAGTCTTGTCATCACGGACGTCGCCGCGGCCTTAAGCCCTCCACTGCGCAGCGACCGGTCGCCCGGCCGCGAGCGGCAGGCCTCTGACAGGTCGGCCGCCAGGCGTCTGGAGCAGCTGCTCTTCCGCCGCTGTCAACACAACGGGGATCTGCATGCGCGCCGCGAGCTGACCGAGCGTTACCTGCCGCTCGCCCGCCGCCTCGCGCGCCGCTACGAGGGGCGCGGCGAGCCGTTCGACGATCTTCTACAGGTGGCAAGCGTCGGGCTGGTCAAGGCGATCGACCGCTTCGATCCCGAGCGCGGACTCAGCTTTTCAAGCTACGCGGTGCCGACGATGCTGGGCGAGCTAAGGCGTTACTTCCGCGACTCCGGCTGGGCGCTGCACGTGCCGCGCGAGATGCAGGAGCGGGTACTCAAGGTCAACGCGGCCGTGGAGCAGCTGTCCGGCGAGCTTGGGCGCTCACCTCATCCCCAGCAGGTCGCCGACAAGCTGAACCTGCCCGTTGAGGACGTGCTCGAGGCGATCGCGGCCCACGCCGCCTACGACACCGCTTCGCTCGACACGCCGCTCCACTCCGGCGACAACGAGGGCCAGACGGTCGCGGAGACTCTCGGCGAGACGGACGAGCGGCTCGCGCTCATCGAGGACCGCGCGTCGATCGGCCCGGCGCTCAAGACTCTGCCCGAGCGGGAGCGCCTGATCCTCCATCTGCGCTTCGTGGAGGAGCTCACTCAGACGGAAATCGCGCAGCGCATAGGCGTCTCGCAGATGCATGTGTCCCGCTTAATTCGGCGGGCGCTCGAGCGGATACGCGTCGTCGCCGACCAGGCGGCATAGCCCGTCATGCCCTAGGTCCGCCACGCGCCTTGCCGTGTTCCACCGATGCGCCCTAGCTCGCAGCGCTTCCAAGATGCGCTAAGCCGCACGCCGAATGATCCGCACCTTTCGCGACGCTACTGGTCTTGCCATCGGGGCGCTGGCCATCAGGTTCGGGGGCTGCAGCCAGGCTAGGCACCGTAGGATTGCGCAGTGCCGTTCACGCTCAGGAACCTCAAGGGGGACCTGCCGGACCTCGGGTCCAACTTCGACGGAGCGCCGGACCTGGAGTTCCGCTTGGCGACCGAGGCGCTCGAGCTCGAGCAATCCGGTCTGGGCTACCAGCGCGTCCCACCCGGCTATCGCTTTCCGTACGGCCACACGCACAAGAAGCAGGAGGAGGTGTACGTGGTCGTGCGCGGGAGCGGGCGCATGAAGCTCGACGACGAGATCGTCGAGCTCAAGGAGTGGGACGTGGTGCGCGTCCCGCCCGGAACGTGGCGAGGCTACGAGGCCGGGCCGGAGGGCCTCGAGATCCTCGTCATCGGCGCGCCCCATCTCGGTGAGGCTCCGCGCGAAGACGTCGAGGGCCAGCGCGACTGGTGGGCTGATTAACTGCCGGCGGTCGTGAGAAGGGCAGTCCTAAGCGCCCTCCGACCGCCGCTTTGGACGAGGGGCGACGGCGGCACAGACAGTCGGCGTGCTCTGCGTCGTTTGTGAGAGCGAGACGCGCAGAGCCGCATGAGAACGGCGTTCCGATTCTGGTGGCTGCCGAGATCGGTGGCCAAGCCCGCGCGTGGAGCCCTCGCCGGTCAGACCGACCCCGGCGGGGGGCATTTGTGATCCCGCGGGTGTTCGTGTAGTAGTGGTACGTGACCAACCACCGAAATTCAGCCATCCAAGCGGCGCGCGGCCGGCCTGCCCATGGCGACTCCAACAAAGCCGGCACCTTCGCGGCAATGGCGCGCATCCGCACGAAGATCGCCGCCTTGGCAGCTTGCGCGCTCCTGGCCGCCGGCGCACTCTCCGCCTGCGGCGGAGGCTCCAGCTCGTCCGGCAACGGCGTGGAGTCGAAGTCCGCCGACGCGATCGTGAGCGATGCGAGCGATGCGGCCAAGGGACTCCAGTCCGTCCACGCCGCCGGCTCGATCGTGGACTCGGGCAAGCGCACGGCGCTTGATCTCGAGATGGTCGCAGGCAAGGGCGCCCGCGGCAAGGTCTCCGAGGGCAATCTCAACTTCCAGATCGTCGCGATCGGCCAGGATCTGTACCTCAAGGCCGACGCGGCCACGTGGCGCCGGGTCGCAGGCGACGCGGCGGCCCAACTGCTGCAGGACAAGTGGTTGAAGGCACCCGCGAACAGCGGCGATTTCGCTTCGGTCGCCAGGCTCACCGACCTGCCGGGACTCCTCAATGCGCTCCTGTCCACTCACGGCAAGCTGGCCAAGGGAGAGACCAGCACGGTGAACGGCCAGAAGGTGGTGGCGGTGCGAGACACCACGAACGGTGGGACGCTCTACGTCGCCACGACGGGCAAGCCCTATCCGGTCCAAGTGACCCATGGGGGCTCTCAGGAAGGCAGCCTCAGCTTCGATCGCTACAACGAGTCGGTCTCGCTCGCTGCGCCCGCGAACGCGGTGGACATCTCGCAGCTCACCTCCGGCTGAGCGTCAGGCGCGCCCCGCGAGGGGCGCGGATGCTCGTTGAACGCGCCGGGATCGTCGCGTTCGCTGTCGCCCGCAGCCATCGGCGTCCCTTCTAGCCATGCTCGCCCGTGAACCCGGCGAGCGATTCAGGTCGCAACCACGCGCAAGCGGAAGAAGGCGCGAGCCGCCTCGTGTGGGCCGCACTATCCCATCCTGGTGTCGTATAGCGACACCTAGATGGGATGCTTTGCGGCGACGAGCCCATGCAGCTTCCGCATTCCAGAGCGGTCGGCCTGCGCGCTGGGCGCTCAGGCAAGCCCTGCCAGGGCCTTGAGGCCCTGAGGAAAGCCGTTGATTGACGCGAGGTGCATTGAAGCCAGCTCGGCCTGAACCGTAAGGTCGCCACCGAAGGCCTTCACACAGCGTTCTGGCTCAGCGTTCGCCATCGCGACAATGGCCCCCGCTGCGCCGACGCCCCCAGCAAGGCTCAGCAGGTTGGCCGATCCGGTGTAGACGGCGTAGTCGCATACGTCGACCTCGATGACCAGGCGGTCTGCATCGGCGGAGGAATCCTTCATCCCGGCAACCGGCAGATCCTTGAGCTCATCCATGCCTATCCCAGGTGGAGCGAACGCCGGGAAGTGGTACGCCAAGACAGGGATACCTGCCGCTGCCTGCCCGATCTGTTCGTAGAACGTGGGTATCGGCCGGTCGTCGGCTGGAGACAGCACGAGCACGGCATCTGCGCCGGCCGCCGAACACCGCGCCGTCAAATCCCGGGCCTTGGCAGGATCCGAATCACCGGTCCCAGCGATCACTGCGACGTCGTCCGGCAGACTCGTGCGACAGGCCTCCACCAAGCCGACACGGTCATCGTCGTCTAGCCGCCAGGGCTCCCCGGTGGTCCCGGCCACCACGACAGCCGCGACACCACGTTCGACCAAACCGGCGGCGTGCTCAGCCGTCTCGGATACCAGGAGATGGTCGTCGCTATCGAACAGCGAGACCAAAGCCACGCCAATGCCTTCGAAAGATAGGTTCAGCCATCACGCCAACGGCCACTTACACCGTGCGATCTCGTGCGACCTGGCCAGCCTATCTCAAGCACCGATCGCCACCTCATCGGGCTCCCGCAGCCACAGCCGTGTCGTGGCGTGCTCCGCTTTCCGCCTCCGTGCAAAGGAGCACTCGCGGCTGAACCGCCAGCACAGGCCGCGGGCGCCCTTTAGCGCCAAGCGAAGACAGGCTGCTCGAGATGGTCAACCCGCTCGCCCGACCGGCCAAGCAAGCCGACCTGTCGCAGCTGGAAGAGGATTGCTGCGGTCGGCGCGTGGATGAGGTCGTTGCCAAGTGGCAGTTGCAGGACTGGCCGGTTGCTCTCCGGGATCGAGACGAATCGTGGCTCGGTGTCCCTCAATGCGTGCAGGCCGACGCGGTAGACCGCGAGCACCTCGTCGGGCGCTGGATCGAGGTGCGGATCCTCGCCGCCCCACAGCACGACCGGCGTTATGAGGTAGCCAGATCGGGTCGGGTAGTCATCGAGCCAGCCGACCACGCTGTCTGGGCCGAGCCGCAGGCCGAGCTCCTCGTCGAGTTCACGCAGTGCGGCGTCCAGAGGTGTTTCACGCTCGTCGAGGCGCCCCCCGGGGAGCGCCCACTGGCCGGCGTGCCGCCTCAGCTGCGACGCCCGCCGACACAGCAGGAACGCCGCTCCGCCGGCAACGCCAACCATCCGGCCGTCCAGCGATCGAAGCTCATCGGCGGGGAGCTCTCCCGGCACCTCGGACATGTCGATGTCCTCAGCTGTGAGCGGGTCGCCATCGTGACGCTCGGCATCGCTGTCCACGAGTACCACCGCCACCGCCGCGTGACGGCGCCCCTCAAGCGAGTGCTGGCGCCGCTCATGCACGCTCAGAGCCGCTCCCAGCCGGGTGCGCAGGTCAGCGGTGTAATCGATCATGACACTCGAAAAAGGCGGTTCGGCCTACCCTGGTCGGCGGTGTCAGTCCGACTCATCGCGGGCGCGCCCGTAGCGCTCGTAGATCACGCGCGAGCCGAACGTCCTGGTCTCGATCAGGTCCAGCGGGACGTCATCGGTGACCGGCGGCAGGAACGGCGTGCCGCCACCGACGACGACCGGATTGCGGAACATGCGCAGCTCGTCGACGAGGCCGAGCTCGATCGCCGCCGCGGCCAGGCCGGCGCCGCCGATCGAGATGTCCTTGTCAGTCGCGTCGAGCGCCGCAGCGACCTCCTCGGCCACCGACGCCTCGGCGAGCCGGGCGTTGCCCTGAACGCTGTCGAGCGTGCGGCTGAAGACGACCTTCGGGATCGCGCACCAGACGTCGGCGAACGCGGCCCCGAGCTCGTCGTCGCGCATCGACGGATCCGTCTCCCACGGCAGCATCGTCTCGTAGAGCCTGCGGCCGCACAGATAGCCGCCGAGCTCGCGCTACCTGCGCGATGTGGAAACGAAACTGCTCCTCGCTGGGGACCGTCCACCCGAACGCGCCCTCGCGGTCGGCGATGAAGCCGTCCACCGAGACGCCCATCGAGTAGATCAGCATGGCTTCAAGCTCATCGCACCGCAGCGACGGACGATGATCGCGATGAAGTTCACCATTGAGCTTGACATCGGGCTCTCCTTCCTTCTGCAGTCCGCTTGCTCCGAGGCCTCGTACGGCCGGGCGAAGCAGATAGGCCGAGCAGCCTCGCCGAGTTCCTCGACCAGCTCTTCAACGGTAGCCTCGGCCGGGTGTTCGACCACGTCGGCATCGCCGTCTCGGACCTCGCGGCCTCCGAGCGCTTCTATCGCACGGTCCTGAGCGTCCTGGGTGTCGAGCCCAGCCATGCGGACGCGGAGCTGGTCGAGTGGGAGGACTGGGCCATCGGTCCGACGGACCGCGAGCACCCGGTGACCCGCGGGCTCCACGTCGGCTTCCGCGCACGCGACCGCGCGCAGGTCGACGCGTTCTGGCAGGCGGGCGTCGACGCGGGGTACCGCGACGACGGCGAGCCGGGGCCGCGCACGCAGTACGGCCCGACGTACTACGGCGGGTTCCTGCTCGACCCCGACGGCAACAGCGTCGAGGCGGTCCACGGCGATCGCGAGGACGCCGTGCCCGTCGGCAGCGTCGACCACCTGTGGATTCGCATCCGCGACCCGCAGGCCTCGCGGCGCTTCTACACGACGATCGCCCCGCACGCCGGGCTGCGCCTGGTGCACGACGAGCCCGGTCGCGTGCAGCTCTCCGGCACGGACTACAGCTTCTCGCTCGTCCGGGACGAGCGGCCGCTCACGGAGCATGTCCACCTCGCGTTCCCCGCGAGCGAGGACTCCACGGTGCGCGCGTTCCACGCCGCCGCGCTCGCGGCGGGCTACGAGGACCACGGCGCGCCGGGCGAGCGCGCGGTCTACCACCCGGGCTACTACGGCGCGTTCGTGCTCGACCCGGACGGGCACAACGTCGAGGTCGTCAACCACAACCGGGGCTGAGCCCTGGCCGACGATGCAGGGGAACCTCGTCGGCCCGTGTCCGTCGAGCAACGAGCGCTAGCGCCGAGACGACTGGCTCGGACTGTCGCTTTGGACGACGGATGAAAGTCAAGTCGGTCTGGACTGGGTGGCGGCTCCTTGGAACAGTTCGGGTGGGCGCGGGCGACGACGAGTCAAAGCGCAGACTTGGGCCTTGTGGTCTGCCGCGCGACTTGCTCCTTCGAGGAGCCACTAGATGCGCGGCCCGGTGTCGCGCTCGCGCCCTTGTTCTGTTGCCAGTCCTTGACGGTGCGTTCGTAGGCGCGCTGGGCCTGCAGCGCGAGCTCGCGCTCGGCCTGGCGCTGCGCGTCGTTGGTCGACCAGACCCCGCGGCCGCCCTGATAGCGCGGCGCGCCCGCGGAGAGCTCGAGCCGGCGCATCTTCTTCCTCGTCAGCGACGGCTGCGCGAAGGCGTAGTCCTCGCCGCGGGCCAGTAGGCACCAGAACAGACACGCGAGCTTGCGCGCGCACGCGACGATCGCGATCGAGTGACCGCGGCGCGCCTTGATCCGAGCGTAGAAGCCGGCGATCGGGCCCGGTTGCTGGACCGTCGACCAGCTCGCCTCGACGAGCGCGTGCCGGGCACTCGCTGAGCCCTGCTTGGAGATGTGGCCGTGGCTCGCCGGCCCGACACCCGACTGGCGCACGCGCGGGTCGAGCCCGAGGTAGCCGGTCAGCTTGCGCCGGTCGGGGAAACGGCGCGATGTCGCCGATCGCGGCCATGAACGTCGCGGCGACTATCACGTTGACGCCCGGGACGGTCATCAGCCGCTTGACCTCGGGCCACGACAGCGCCTCGGCCGCGATCAGCTGCTCGACCGCTGCGATCTCTGTGTCGAGGAACTCGACCTGGCGGATCGCGGCGTCGACCGTCTCGCGCTCGGTCGTCGGCAGCTCCAGCTCCGCCACCCAGCGTCGGCCCTTGACGCCGAACAGGTCCGACGCCGGCGGCCGCCCCTTGAGGCAGCGCATCAGCACCGCGTGGACCTCGTTCTTGGCGCGCGAGCGCGCCCGCACGAGCTGCGTCCTGCGGCCGAGCCGACGCCGCATCGCGCGGATCCGCTCGTCGGGCATCCAGACCGAGTCGAGCTGCCCGGCCCAGAGCAGCTTCGCCAACGCGCGAGCGTCGAGCCGGTCGGTCTTCGCCCGCGCTTGCCGGATGCCCGTGTCCGACGGCGACACGACGATCACGCGCGCTACATGCGGCTCGATGATGCGCGCGATCTCCCACGCGTTGCCCGTCACCTCGAGCGCGACGTGATCGTGGGTGCCGAGGCTCTGCGCGAACAACTCGATCTCCTCCGGCGTCGTCTTGATCCGGCCGGCCGAGCGCAGCTCGCCGTCCTCGACGATCGCCACCTCGCAGAAGTCACGGTGGACGTCCAGCGCCACAGCTCTCAACTCGACCTCCTCGCTGCTGTTGGTTGACGGAGCTGGAGAACCGGTGGGCAAACGACATCGACGGATCCGCGCTCGCAGCGCAACCGGGCAAGTCGCAGGGGCGACCACTGAAAAGCACGGGCTCGAATACCCATCGTCCAGAAACGGCCTACCCAGCCTGCGTTCTCCCAGAAGGCCCCTCGTCCCAGTCAACCGAACCTACGGCGGCCACCGGACATCAGGTCAACCTTCGAAGCGCAGTTTCATGCCCCGAGAACCGGAAGTGCCGCTCCGCGCGGACAAGGACATGAGTCCCGCTTTCATTCCGAAGCCGAACAGCGGCTACGCTCGGTCAGTGGGTACGCAGGACGAAGATTCCCTCCGTGAGGCGGGAAAGCTGCCCAAAGGCCGGCTCTGCCCGCACGGCGCGTGTCGGCGGGCTCGTGACGGGGCAGGGCCTGCGCTGGGCCGGGATGCGGACCGCCAATCGGATCCGGACGCCTGAGCGGGCGGCGGCGGCCCAGAAGGAGCGCACCGCGGCGCTCGTCCAACAGCTCGTCGATCAGCTCGGGCAGATGCGAGGCGCGGCGATGAAGGTCGGTCAGATGATCTCGATGGTCGAGTTCGACGGCCTTCCCGAGGACGAGCGCGAGGAGCTGCAAAGGAGGCTCGCGGCGCTCCGCGACGACGTCCCGCCGGTTCGGTTCGCGGAGCTCGAGAAGCTGATGCGCGGGGAGTTCGGCGGTCCGCTCGAGCGCGTGTTCCGCGACTTTGACGAGCGTGCGTTCGCAGCGGCCTCGATCGGTCAGGTCCATCGCGCCACGACGGTCGACGGCGACGATGTGGCCGTGAAGATCCAGTACCCCGGGGTGGCGGAGGCGGTCGACACGGATCTGCGCAACGCGATGATGCTGCTGCCGCTCGTGAAGCGGCTCGCCCCTGGCCTGGACGCGAACGGGCTCGCCGCGGAGATGCGCGAGCGGATCGGGGAGGAGCTCGACTACGAGCTCGAGGCCCAGAACCAGCGCCGCATCGGGCGGCTGCTGCGGGGACATCCGTTCGTCCGTGTGCCGCGGGTCGATACGAGCCTGTCGACCCGGCGCGTGCTCGTGTCCGAGTACGTCGAGGGGGAGCGCTTCGAGGCGGTCCGCCGAGCGGATGAGGCGCAGCGCGACCGCTATGGCGAGATTGTCTTTCGGCTCTACTTCGGATTGCTGTATCGCGACCGCATCGCGCTCGGGGACCCACACCCCGGCAACTACCTCCTGTGTCCCGACGGTCGCGTGTGCTTCCTCGACTTCGGCCTGCTGCGAGGCGTCGACGCCGCACGCGTGGCCGCCGAGCGGGCGATCGCGCTCGCCGTGCGGGATGGGGACGCGGAGGCCCTCAAGGCCGCGCTGCGCGCGGGCGGCTATCTGCCGGCGAGCCGCGCAGATGCCGTGGACGCCGAATTCGCGCTGACCTTGATGCGAATGGCGATCAAGTGGTACGCGGTCCCGGGAGAGCGCCGCTTCTCCCCTGTCGACCGCCGCGACCGCGATCGTGAACGGCCGGACCCGGAGGAGCGGGCCGCGATGAGGATGCAGGTCAACCAATTCACGTTGCCGCCGGAGGCGATCCTGATCCGGCGGATGCACGGCATCGTCGCCGTGGTCCTGGGGCAGCTGCGCGCCGGCGCAGACTGGGGCGCGATCGCCGCGGAGTACCTGCACGGCGCGCCGCCCGCGACGCCGCTGGGGCAGGCCGAAGCCGAGTTCCTCGCCCAGAGCGGTCGATCGGCAGGCGCCGGCCCTTGACCGCCGACTCGCACCGCGCGGCGCCTGCTTCAGCCCGACACAAGCATCCCAGCCGCGGCCCCAGCAGCCTCGCTCCGCACGGTGGCTGTTGCGTAAAGCCGCGGGCCGCTCGTGGTTCTGCGGCGTTAGCGAAAAGCTGGTCCGGCGCGTCGGCGGAAACGGCCGCCTTCAGGCGGTCGTGAGGGCGGTGTGGAGCTTGAGGAGGTTGTGGGTGGCGGTGATGAGGCGCCATTCGGAGCGGCAGGCGGCTCTGCCGCGGCGTAAGAAGCGGTCGATTCGGCGGTTGAACTTGGTGTTGCCGAAGACCGGCTCGATCATGCCCTGGCGTTTGCTGTAGAGGTCGCGGCCGGGGTCGGTTTCGAGCACCCGGCGCATGAAGTCGTAGCGGCCGCCGTCCCAGCCTGGCCGGGTGCCTTTGCGTTTGCCGGCGTCGGGTGGGATCAACACTCGGTGCCGCGGCCGACGATGTCGTCCATTTGGTCGTGGTGCCAGTAGCCGGCGTCGGCGAGCACCACCTCCGGCTTGTCGGCGATCCCGGCAGCTTGGAGTTCGCGCTCGGCAGCAGCGACCATTGGTTCGAGGTGGCCGAAGTCCGGCGAGTCGGCGTGGAGCTCGGCGGCGATCACGATCTGGCGCTCGTTGCAGACGGCCTGGGCGTTGTAGCCCTGGACCCAGCCGCGCGGCGTCTTGACGTTGCGCGAGTCGGGGTCGGTGACGTTGACCTTCCCCTGCGGTGTCGGCGGCGGCGTGTAGGGCTTCGGCGGCCTGCCGAAGCGGCGGCCGTTCTTCATCACTCCGCGTGCGCGGTAGGCCTCGTAATCGGCGTTCGCGCGCTGCTCGACCTGGTGGTCTTCCTCGAGCCGCCGCTTCGACTCGGCCAGCCGTTCCGGCCGCGAGCGCGGGATCGGCCTGGCCTCGGCAGCGCGCTGCTCGTCGAGCCGGCGCTTCGCCTCGCGCAGCCAGCCGCGCCGCCCCTGCGCAGTCGCGAGCTCAGGCGGCAGCTCGTCGCCGCGGCGATCGCCGAACCGCTCATCCTCCGCCGCGTCGACAGCGGCGGCCTCCTCGAGGATCTCGGCTGCGATCTGCTCGTAAGCGCGCGTCGCGTGATGCGATGCGTTCGCATTCACCTTCGTCCCGTCGACCGCGACGACCCCGACCTCGACCAGCCCGGCGTCGGCGCAGAGCGCGAGCACCTCGCCGAACAGCCCGGCGAGCGCCGCCTCGTGCCGCTGCCGGAACCGCGCGATCGTCGTGTGATCAGGCGTCTGGTTCGCGCAGATCACCCGGGTCGCGACATCCTCCACGCAACGCCGCTCGATCGCGCCGCGACGACCGCTCCCCGCGCGCGTACGAGTAGAGCAACAACGCAACCATCATCGCCGGATCGTGCGCCGCCCGGCCGTGACCGTCAGCCCGATAGGCCGCATAGAACGGCCCGAGATCGAACTCGCCAACAGCGTCGATCACAAACCACGCCAGATGGCCCTCCGGCAACCACTCACGCAGACTCGGCGGCAACAACAACTCCTGCTCACGATCACACGCGATGAAGTTCTGACGCCATGCCCGGAATCGTCCTCACCGACCCGGACACCACCACCCCTTTATGCAACAGCCACCGCGGAAAGCAGGTGCCGCTTCGTGCTTCAGGGGACCCGCAACCGTCGCTTGCGCATCCGCGTGAAAGCGCAAGCGCTTCACACGCGGCAAACAGCGACCAGGCTACGGCCGCGTCAGCTCCTCGAGCAGGAAGACGAACGAAGCGTAGGGGCGGCCCGGTGACCTGCTGGAGGGCCAGCTCGCAGGTGCGGTTGCTCGCACACGCAGGCGTCGAGCGGCGGCCCTCGAGGCCGCCTTCACGTCGCGCAGCGCCGACTCCGGCAGCTCGGGGTGGAGCAGCCCGCGGTCGCCCGCCATCCCGCAGCAGGTGGTGCCCACCGGCATGACCACTTCGTCGGCCAGCGCTCGCGCACGAGCGCCTCGAGCTTCGTCGCGATTGCCCATGTGGCCCGCGGAGCAGGTCGGGTGCACGGCGACCGACCCCACGCGGCGGCGCGACCTCGAGCTCCGGCAGCAGCTGGTCGTGCGCCCAGGCGATCGAGTCGAGCACCTCGACGCCGTCCGCCGCCCACGTCCTGGATCAGGCCGTGCGCGCACGAGCTCGCGTCGATCACGAGCGGCAGCTTGCCGCCGCCGGTCCAGCGCGACAGCGACGTCGCGCACGTGCTGCGGCCATGAACTCCTTGCCGCGCCGGTAGCCCTTCGAGCTCCACGGCGTGGCGCAGCAGTTGCCGGCGGCGTCGTCGGGGATCCACAGCGGCAGCCCGGCGCGCCGCGACACCTCCACCAGCGCCTCGGGCAGCGTCGGGCTGCGGCGGCGTGCCGCGCGGGTTGCCGAAGATGCGGTTGATGCACGCGGGCATGTAGACCGCGGCGGCGCCCTCGCGCGAGGTCGCGGGCAGGCTCGGCGGCGCGGGCGGCGGCATCCCGCCGCGGCCACGCCGGCACGCAGATCCGCGCTCACGCGGCGCCGCAGCGCGCTCGGGTATCGCGGCACCCGCCGTCGCCGTAGCGCGCGGCCACGCGCAGGCCCGGCGCCGCGCCGCGCGCTCGACGGCACCCCAGCGCTTCGCAACCCCAGCGCCACCCGCTCCTCGCGCTCGGTCCGCTCGCGCGCGCGGAACTCCTTGATCAGCGCCCCGGTGTCGATCGCCAGCGGGCACGACGGCGCGCAGGTGCCCGTCGGCCGCACAGGTCTGGATGCCGTCGTACTCGTACTCGCGCAGCAGCGCCTCGTACACCGGCGAGCCCTCGGGCTGGCGCGCCATCTCGCGGCGCAGCACGATCCGCTGGCGCGGCGTGGTGGTCACGTTGCGGCTCGGGCACACCGGCTCGCAGAAGCCGCACTCCACGCAGTGCGCCGCCACCTCCTCGATCACCGGCTGGATCTTGAGGTTGGACAGGTGCGCCTCGGCGTCGCGGTTGAGCACCACGCCCGGGTTGAGCACGCCCTGCGGATCCGCGAGCTGCTTGACCCGCCACATCATCGCGGTGGCCTTCTCGCCCCACTCGCGCTGCACCCAGGGCGTCATCGCCACGCCGGTGCCGTGCTCGGCCTTCATCGAGCCGTCGTAGCTGTCGAGGATCAGCTCGCCGAGCTTGTCCATGAACGCCTCGTAGCGCTCGCGGTCCTCCGGCTTGGCGAAGTCCGGCGTGAGCTGGAAGTGCAGGTTGCCGGCGGACGCGTGCCCGGCCACGCCGGGGAGGAAGCCGTGCTCGCCGAGCAGCGCCTGCAGCTCGCGCGCGCAGTCGGCCACGCGGTCCGGGCGCACGCACACGTCCTCGATGATCAGCGCCGTCTCGGGCGCGCGGAAGCGGCCGACCAGCCCGTGCAGGCCCTCGCGCACGCCCCACGCCAGCTCGATCGCGTGCTCGTCGCGCGTGAACTCCGGCTCGCGCAGCAGCTCGTACTCGGACAGGATGCGGTCGGCCGCCATCTCGTGGGCGTCCAGCTCCGCGTCGCTCTCGCCGCCGAACTCCACGAGCAGCGCGGCCGACTCGGGCGGCAGCTCCTTCCAGTGCTCGGGCGTGCCCTGGATGTTGTGCGCGGCCGCGATCAGCGCCGGCGCCACCATCAGCTCCACCGCGCGCGCGTCCGCGTCCACCAGCTGCGACACGGGCGTCATCGCATCGTCGATCGAGGGGAAGTGCAGCCACGACACCGTCGTGCGCGGCGGCTCGGGCCGCGTCTCCATCACGCGCCTCGGCGATGAACGCGAGCGTGCCCTCCGAGCCCACCACCAGGCGGCGGAAGATCTCGAGCGGCGTGTCCGCGTCGAGGAACGCGCACAGCCGGTAGCCGGTGGTGTTCTTGATCTCGAACTTGCGCCTCACGCGCTCGGCCAGCTCGGAGTCGGCGCGCAGCTCGTCGCGGATCTCGAGCAGGCCCTGCGCGAGCTCCGGCTCCGCCTCGGCGAAGCGCTCCTCGGCGTCGGGGGCCTCGGTGTCGATCACGGTGCCCGACGCGAGCACGAGCTTCATCGCGCGCACCGTCGAGTACGAGTCCCAGGTCACCCCGCAGCGCATGCCGCCCGAGTTGTTGGCGATCACCGCGCCCACCGTGGCGATGTCCTTGCTCGCCGGATCGGGCCCGAGCAGGTAGCCGTGCGGGCGCAGCATCCGGTTGGCCATCCCCACGAGCGTGCCGGGCTTGAGGCGCGCGCGCCGTGCCCTCGTCCTCCACCTCCACGCCGGACCAGTGGCGGCGCACGTCGACCAGGATGCCGTCGGTCTGCCCCTGGCCATTGAGGCTCGTGCCGCCGCCGCGGAAGGTGAGGTGCATGCCGTGTGAGCGCGCGTACTCGATCGTCTTCAGCACGTCGTCCGGTGTCGTGCGCCATCACCACCACCTGCGGGAAGCGGCGGTACGGGCTCGCGTCCGAGGCGTAGCGGATCAGGTCGGACGCGCGCGCGAGCACGCGGTCCTCGCCGAGCAGCCGGCACAAGGTCGCCGCGCAGCGGCTCGGGCGTCCCGGCCGCCAGGCTGTCGGGCGCGCGGTCCGGCGCCGGCGGCCCCGTCGGGCCGGCCGATGCGCGCGGTGTCCGGCGCGAGCAGCGTCAAAGGATCGACATCCCGGGCGCCACCTTCACCTCCACGAGCCGCGGCCCGTCGGCGTCGAACGCGCTCGGATAGCGCCGCGTGCAGCTCGTCGCGCGACGCCCGCCCGCGCCGACGGCACGCCGTACCCGCTGCGCCACAGCAGCCACGTCGAGCGCGGGCAGGTCGAGCCCCGGCGCGCCCTCCACCTGCTCCACCCCGGCGAACCACTTGAGGATCGCGTACTCGGAGTTGTTGAGGACGAGGAACTTGACCGGCACCTTGTACGCCGCCGCGGTCCAGAAGCCGGTGATCGCGTACTGCGCCGAGCCCTCGCCGAGCACGCACACCACCTGGCGCTCCGGCTGCGCGAGCTGCACGCCGATCGCGGCCGCCAGCCCGAAGCCGAGGCCGCCGGCGGAGCTGAAGTAGTAGCTGCCGGGCTTCGACAGCCGCAGCCGCGTGCGCAGCGCCATCGTGCTCGACGGCGACTCCACCACCGCGATCCCGTCGTCCGGCATGAGCGACGACAGCACGTCGTGCACGTTCGCCCCGGTGAGCACGTCGCCCACCTCCGCGGGCTCGGTGGCGGGCGAGCGGCTCGGGCGCCGGAGCGCGCGGTCTCCCCCACCTCCGCCAGCAGCGCCTCGAGCGTCAGCCGCACGTCCGCCACGATCGCGTCGCCCATCGGCGCGCGCGCCGCCTCGTCCGGGTCGTTCGTGATCGCCACCAGCGACGTGCCCTCCGAGCAGCGGCGCGCCCGGGATGTACGGGTAGTACGGGAACACCGACGAGCCCACCACGAGCACGAGGTCGTACGGCTCGAGCATCTGCCCCACCGGCCCGATCGCCGGCGCGAGCAGGCCGCGGAAGTTCGGATGGCTCTCGGGGAAGCCGATCCGCCCGCCGCCCGGCGCGGGCGTGGCCCACACCGGCAGCTTCTGGCGCTCGGCGAGCCGCGATCGCGGCGTCCCAGGCGCCGCTCGCGTCGATGTCCGGCCCGGCCACCATCGCGGGATTCGACGCCTCCTCGAGCCGCCGCGCCAGCGCGCGCACCGCCTCGGGGTCCGCCGCCGCCCGCCCGCTCACCGACGCGCGACAGCACCGGCGGCGGTCATCACCTCGTCCACCTCGGCGCTCCAGTCGTCCATCGGCAGCGAGACGAACGCCGGCCCCGAGGGCGGCAGCGACGCGATGTGGATCCGCGCGCGCCAGCGCCGGCACGCACGTCCTGCGCGCGCGGCGGCTCGAAGCTCCACTTCACGTACGGGTGCGGCACGCGCGTGGCGTCCTTGTTGGTCAGGTTCGCCTGCAGCGTGATCTGCGCGCGCACCTGCTGCCCGGCGGTCACGAGCAGCGGCGACTTGTTCGGCCTGCGCGTTGAAGATCGCCCCCATCGCGTTGCCGAGCCCGGGCGCCGTGTGCAGGTTCACGTGCGTGGGCAGCCCGGACGCCTGCGCGAAGCCGTCGGCCATCCCCACGGCCACCGCCTCCTGGAGCCCGAGCACGTAGCGGAAGTCGTCGGGGAAGTCGGCGAGCATCGGCAGCTCGGTCGAGCCCGGGTTGCCGAAGATCGTGGTCATCCCTGGCGGCGGAACAGCTCGAACGCGGCCTCGCGCACGCTTGTCAACGGCTCTCCTCTCGATCAGGGCAGGGTCGGCGGGGGCCGATCCTAAGCCCTGGGCCCGGCTCAGCGCAGCGGTGCGCTCTGCGGCGCCGGCCCGAGTGGCCTGCCGCCCACCGTGCCGTCGTAGGTAAGCCACGGCAGCGACGGCGCCTGGCTCACGCCCGGCTTCGACCAGTCGCACACGCCGCCGGGGAACACCTCCTCGAGCGCCGACCACTGGTCGTCGGTGAACTGCACCGGGTAGTAGTCGGTGCGCACGCAGCGGCTTGAGGCGGCACTTGTTGTTGTCGGTGGCGATCGACTCGCCGGCCACCACCGCGCGGCGTCCTGTACGCCTGCACGAGCGCCTGGCAGGCCTCGGTGCCGGGCAGCACCTGGCCGAGGCCGTCGCTGCACTGGTCGTGGATGTCCGCCGGCTTGTCCTCGATCAGCTTCTGCGACAGCGGCACGCCACCGCGCTGGTCCGCCTCCACGGCGGTGAGCCAGCGGTCCATCGCCACGAGTCCCTGCGTGGTGTAGGTGGCGTCGCCCACGAGCGGCGCGAGGCCCTCCCAGATCACCTGGTTGGCGTAGGTGCCGTTCTCGCGCTGCAGCCGCGCCCGCACCGCGAACGCGCGGTAGACGTCGTGGAACGCGCCCGGGTCCGGGCCGCGCAGGTCGATGATCGCGACGTCGCTTCATGTTGTTCGTCTCGTTGATCGCGCCGCTGCGGTAGGCGTAGCGCGAGCGCCGGCTGGTCGGCCGCGACGCGCTGCGGCTGCCACTGGCCGTCGATGTCCGCGCCGCCCACCTTCACGTTCAGGTCCACGAACTGGGCCGGCGTGATCTTCCCCGCCTTGAGCGCGTCGAGCCCGTACTGCACGCCCACGTTGTCGAGCGGCCGGCCGGCGAAGCCGTCGCGAGGGGCGCTTGCCGAACACGTTGACCATGTAGTCCGCCAGGTCGCAGCGCACGCCGTCCGGGTTGGTCTGAGCGTCGTAGCGCTCCGAGGCGGACACGCCCGCGCACGCGTATGACGGGTCGCCGAGCGACTCGAAGTAGAGCGTGGACAGCTCGATCGAGTTCGCGTGGTTGGGGTGGCCCTCCACCGCGGCGATCGCCGAGCGGCGTCCAGGCCACGCCCGGCGCCCACTGCGTCGGGTCCTCGAGGTAGTGGCGCACCACGAAGTAGTCGGCCAGCTGCTGGCCCGTGGACCAGGCGTCCGGGAAGCTGCACTGCGGCAGGATGCCCTGGTAGATGCCGGGATAGGCGTTCGCCACCTGCTGCTGCACGAGCGAGCCGCCGGAGCAGCCGGTGCCGATCGTGTAGCGGATCTGCGCCGTAGGACTCGGTGAGGTGCTCCTTGGCCATCAGCAGCGACTCGGCCTCGGTCACCACGTCGCAGTTGTGGCCCGCGTTGTCGAGCGCCGTTGACATCACCGCGAACCCGCGTGACAGCGCGGCGTCGTCCTCCACGCTGGGCGCCGTGCCGGACTGGCGGTCGGCCCCGCAGCTCGCGCCGTGCTCGATCACGAGCTTGTGGTTCCACTGCTGCTGCGGCGCCCATGGCTGCCATGGCTTGGAGGGGTCGTACAGGGTGGCGATCGCGTACTGGTCGCGGTCCTCGTAGCCCGTCTCCTCGCGGATGATGTAGGGCACCGTCACGCCCTGGTCCGTGGTGGTGGTCGCGATCAGCGCGTCGGGCGGCGGGCTGCTCGGGTCATAGGACTGGAAGCCGCCGCCCGTGACCGGCATGAACTTGTAGGAGTAGGCGATCGGCTGGTTGCACTGCGCGTCCTTCGCGCCCGCCTGGCACACCCACGGCTGGATCTGCGGGCCGGCGAACACGGGTCCGCCGATCGCGTGGTTGGTGAGCGTGATCCGGGCGCCGGAGCCGTCCGGGAGCACCGCCTTGAGCGTGTTCGGCGCCGTCCGCCAGGCCGGTCACGAGGCCCTCGTAACGGCCGTTCGGGCGCAGCGCGAACTCGCTCGTCACGTCACGCCCGTTCAGCGTCATCTGCGACGGAGTCCCGCCGTTCACCGCCACGAGCGCGTCGCCGCCCGAGATCAGGTCGGCCCTGTTCGAAGCACGTCGATCGTCGCTCGTCCCGCGCCGCCTGGGCGCCGCCCGCGCCCGAGCGCGACCGTCATCAGCCCGGCGACCAGCGCCGCGCGCAGCACTTTCTCCCGCATCCGTCCCCCTGTCTCGTACCCCTGCGAGCCTGGCGTTGTACCAGACGCATCGCCCCGGCGCGCGCCGGCGGCTGACCCCTAGGGGACATTCCCAATTGTCGGGAGAGGCCCGAGCGTCGACCCTGTGCATGCACCCCACGGACTCGAAACGGAGCATGCGATGACCGACGACGACACCACCCAGATCCAGGAACCAGACCAGCCGCCCGAGCCCGAGCAGCGGCGGATGACCCGCCCGCGCGACGACCGCGTGTTCGCGGGCGTGTGCGGCGGCCTCGGGCGCTACTTCAACGTCGACCCTGTGCTGTTCCGCGTGGCCGCGGTGGCGCTGATCTTCTTCGGCGGCGCCGGGCTGCTGCTCTACATCGCCGCCGTGCTGCTCATCCCCAACGAGGGCGAGGAGCGCCCCGAGTCGCGCCGCAGGCGCGACCGCGCGCTGGCGGTGATCGGCGTGGTCTTGCTCGTGGTCGCGGCCGGGTCGATCTTCTCCCACGGCGTGTTCCACGCCGGCTGGGCGTTCGGCCCGTTCGTGTTCATCGCGCTCGCCGCCCTCGGCCGTGTGGTGGCTCGTGTCCGGCGAGCGCCCGCACGGCGACGCCCGCGACGTGCTCCGCTCGGTTGGCCGCGGCATCGGCGTCCTGATCATCTGCACCGCGCTTGCGCTCGGCGGCGCCTGGCTGGCGGGCGCGGGCGGCGGCACGGCCGCCGCCATCGCGGTGATCGCCGCCGGCGCGATCCTCGCGGGCGCCGCACTCGAGGGCTACGGCCGCTGGCTCGTGCTCCCGGCGCTCTCCCTCGCGCTTCCCGTCGCGTTCGTGTCCGCGGCCAACATCGACCTGCACGGCGGCGCCGGCGACAAGCAGTACGTGCCGGCCTCGGCGGCCCAGGTGCGCGACAGCTACCACGCTCGGCGCCGGCCGCCTCGTGGTCGACCTGCGCGACGCCCAGCTCCCGCCAGGCGACCGTCCGCTCAAGCTGCGGGTGGGCGTGGGCGAGGCGGACCTGATCGTGCCCGACAACGTCTGCGTGGCCACGGCCGCCAAGGTGGGCATGGGCGCGGTGCGACTCCTTCGAGCGCACCAACGGCGGCGTCGACGTGGACTGGATCGGACCAGCCCGCCGCCGCGCCCGGCAACCCGCGCGTGCTGCTCGACGCCCACGTGGGCGTCGGCAGGGTGGCCATCAGCCATACCGCTCCGAAGGACTTCGGTCCTGGCTACCACCACTTCAGCCGCCCGCTTCCGCGCCCCGGACAGGAGATCAACAGCGGCTGCGAGGTGAACCATGCCCGCGTAAGTTGCAGCTCGCCCGCTGGTGGCGGGACTCGGCGTGATCGTGCTCGGCGTGCTGGCGCTGCTCGACAGCACGGACGTGATCTCGCTCGGCTTCGGCGCGCTCGCCCCGGTGGCCTGCGCGGTGGCGGGCGCGACGCTCCTCGCCAGCGGCCTGACGCGAAGCGGCTGATCGGCCAAGATGGCCGTGATGGAGTCCGCGGCCTCGAGTCCGCCCACGCATCCGCCGCGACCCCGAGCGGCGTCTGATCGCCGGCGTGTGCGCCGGGCTCGGCGCGCTACTTCGGCATCGACCCGCTGCTGGCCCCGGATCGCGTTCGTGGCGGCGTCGGCCGCCGGCGGCTTCGGCGTCGTCGTCTACCTGCTGGCTGGGCCTTCATGCCGGCGGAGGCCGGCGTGACGCCGCGGCGGCTGCCGTGGTCGGGCCGGCGCGGCGTCGATCGAGGTGGGCGCGGGCGCGGGCCTCCTGCTGCTCGCGCTGCTGCTGGCGCTGCGGGCGACCGGCCTCTGGTTCTCGGACGCCGTCGTGTGGCCGCTCGTGCTGGTGGGCGCCGGAGCGGCACTGCTCTGGCGCCAATCGACTGACGAGCGACGCGCGAGCCGAGCGCCCCGCCACCGCGGCACCGCGCACCCGGCAGCCGCGCGCGAAGCGCGCGCGATCTCCGCGCACCGGCCTCGGCGTCGCGCTGGTCATCGCCGCCGGCATCGTCTTCCTCCAGGCCACCGGCTCGCTGCAGCGCCGCGCGCGACGTCGTGCTGGCCGTGCTCGTGGTGGCCGTGGGCCTGTCGGTGATCTTCGCGCCGCTGATCGCGCGGCTGGTCCGCTCGCTCTCCGCCGAGCGCGCGGAGCGCATCCGCTCGCAGGAGCGCGCCGAGATCGCCGCCCACCTGCACGACTCCGTGCTGCAGACGCTCGCGCTGATGCAGAAGCGCGCCGACGACCCGCGCGAGGTGGCCGCGCTGGCGCGCCGCCAGGAGCGCGAGCTGCGCAGCTGGCTGTCCGGCCGCGATGCGGCGGCGCGAACGGGCGGCCAGCTGGCCGCCGCGCTCGAGGCCGCGGCGGACGAGATCGAGGCGAGCACGGCGTGCCGATCGACGTGGTGGCCGTCGGCGACGCCCGCTCGACGCCGCGGGCGAGGCCGCGCGTGGCCGCCGCGCGCGAGGCGATGCTGAACGCGGTCCAAGTTCGCGCGGCGGCTCGCCCGTGGACGTCTACGCGGAGGCGAGCGACGAGCGCGGTCGCGATCTTCGTGCGCGACCGCGGCCCGGGCTTCGACCCGACGCGATCCCGGCCGACCGCCGCGGCGTGCGCGAGTCGATCGTCGGGCCGCATGGAACGCCACGGCGGCCACGCCGCCGATCCGCACCCCGAGGGCGGCGGCACCGAGGTCGAGCTGCTGATGGAGAGGACGAGCGGTGAGCGAGCCGCGCATCGTGATCGTGGACGACCACCAGCTGTTCCGCTCCGGCGTGCGCGCGGAGCTCGAGGGCACGCGTGGAGATCCTCGGCGACGCCGAGACGGTCGAGGACGCGGCCGAGCGCTGATCGCGACACCGAGCCCGACGTGGTGCTGCTCGACGTGCACATGCCGGAGGCGGCGGCGTGGAGGTGATCCGCCGCGTCGCGCCGCAGCGGCCGGACGTGCGCTTCCTCGCGCTGTCGGTGTCCGACGACGCCGAGGACGTGATCGCCGTGATCCGCGCGGGCGCGCGCGGATACGTGACGAAGACGATCTCGGGCGACGAGCTCGCGGACGCGTCCGCCGCGTGCACGGCGGCGACGCCGTCTTCTCCCCCAGGCTCGCGGGCTTCGTGCTCGACGCGTTCGCCGGCGCGACCGCCAGCGCCGGCGCCGCGGACGCCGACGCCGAGCTCGACCAGCTCACCCCGCGCGAGCGCGAGGTGCTCCAGCACATCGCGCGCGGCTACATGTACAAGGAGATCGCGCACCGGCTCGAGATCTCCGCCAAGACCGTGGAGGCGCACGTGTCCGCGGTGCTGCGCAAGCTCCAGCTCTCGAGCCGCCACGAGCTGTCGCGCTGGGCGGCCGAGCGGCACCTTCTCGACGCCGATTCGTAGGCTTCCGGGCGTGCTCGATCTGAACCCGGTGGAGATCCGCGTGCTCGGCTGCCTGATCGAGAAGCAGCGCACCACGCCGGACACCTATCCGCTCACGCTCAACGCGCTGCGGCTGGCGTGCAACCAGTCCACCAACCGCGACCCGGTGGTGGAGTACGACGAGCACGACATCCGCGTCGCCCTCGAACGGCTCGCGCGCCGCCGCTACGTGCGCCTCGCGAGCGGCCACACCACCCGCGCCACCAAGTACCGGCACCTGCTCGATGACACGCTCTCGCTCGACCCGGCCGAGCTGGCCGCTGCTCGCCGTGCTGATGCTGCGCGGCCCGCAGACGCCGGGCGAGCTGCGCCAGCGCACCGAGCGCCTGCACCGCTTCCCGGACCACGACGCCCTCGAAGCCGTGCTCGACGCAGCTTGCGGAGCGCGACTACGTGATCCGCCTGGACCGCCGCCCGGGCCAGAAGGAGCAGCGCTACCGGCTGCTGCTGGACGAGGACGACGAAGCCGGAGCGAGCGCAGGTCACCGACCCCGACACCCGACGACCCGGCACCCGGCACCCGCCGCCCGAGACGAGCCGCCTGCGAACCGCCTGAGCGCGAGGTGGCAGAGCTACGAGCGCGAGCTGGCCGAGCTGCGCGAGCAGCTCGGCGGCTGAGCAGCCCTGCACCGGCCCCGCACTCCCCAGCCGCCCTGCAGGTACGCGAGCACCGCCAGCACCCGGCGGTGGTCGATCCCCGACTGCGGCAGATCGAGCTTGGAGAAGATGCTCGCGATGTGCTTCTCCACCGCGCCGACGCGTGAGCACGAGCGCCTCGGCGATGCCCGTGTTCGAGCGGCCCTCGGCCATCAGCGCGAGCACCTCCTGCTCGCGCGGGGTGAGCCGCTCGAGCGGTCCGTCCCGCCGCCTGGCTCGAGAACAGCTGCGCCACCACCTCCGGGTCGAGCGCGGTGCCGCCGCCGGCGACCCGGCGCACCGCCTCGACGAACTCGACGACGTGCAGGATGCGGTCCTTGAGCAGGTAGCCCACGCCGCCGCGGCCGTCGGCGAGCAGCTCCTTGGCGTAGGCCTGCTCGACGTACTGGGAGACCACGAGGATCGCCGTGTCCGGGCGACTGCTTGCGCGCCTCGAGCGCGGCGCGCAGACCCTCGTCGCGGAAGTCGGGCGGCAGGCGGATGTCCACGACCGCGATGTCGGGCTTGTGCGCGGCGATCTCGCGCAGCAGCGCATCGCCGTCGCGCACGGAGGCGACGACCTCGAAGCCGTTGTCGCGCAGCAGGCGCTCGAGCCCGTCGCGCAGCAGCGCGAGGTCCTCGGCGATCACTACCCGCATGGCATCTCCGCGCGCATCGACGTCGGGCCCGCCGGCGCGGGCTCGCCACGCGCAGCGTGCCGTCGAGCGCCTCCACCCGCCGGCGCAGGCCGCTCAGGCCGCCGCCGTCCGGGTCGGCGCCGCCCACGCCGTCGTCGGCCACCTCGACGCTGAGCATGTCGCCGTCGCGGATCATGCGGATCGTCCACGCGCTTCGCGCCCGCGAGTGCTTGCCCGCGTTGGCCAGCGCCTCGGCCACGACGAAGTAGGCGGCGCTCTCCACCGGCGTCGGCGGGCCGCTGCGGCGATCTCGCGCGTGCACCGTGCACGCGCAGCGGGCTGCGCGTCGGCCAGCGCGGTCGACCGCCGCCTCGAGCCCGCGGTCGGCCAGCACCGGCGGGTGGATCCCGCGCGCGAGGTCGCGCAGCTCCTTGAGCGCCTGGCCGGCGCCGGCGCGCGCCTCCGCGAGCAGCTCGCGCGCGCCCTCCGGGTCGCTCGTCCATCTTCTGCTCGGCCATCCCGATGCTCATGCCGAGCGCCACCAGCCGCGCCTGCGCGCCGTCGTGCAGGTCGCGCTCGATGCGGCGCAGCTCGGCCTCCTGCTGATCCACGGCGCCCGCGCGGGTCGTGGTGAGCGTCTCGATCCGCTGCGTCAGCTCCTCCTGGTCCGGGCGGCGAGAAGTAGAGCGCGCCGAGCGGGCCGCCGCCGCGACGCTCAGGCCGAGCAGCGGCCACACCGGCCAGTACGTGCCGCGCGCCGGTCGCGGCCCAGACGCCGGTGAGGAACAGGACCACGACCGCCGAGCTCCGATCTGGTCGCCGAGGCGCGGGCTCAGCCCCGGGCGCCGCCAGCGCTCCGGGTTCTCGTCGACGAACAGCGTTCCAGGCGTGAGCCCCAGGAAGAGCAGGAACGCGAGCAGCGGCCAGACCGGCCAGAAGTAGCCGTGGCCGCTGAGCGCCCAGATCACCACCAGCACGACGAACGCGACGCCGAACCCGGCGGCGCGCATCCCGAAGCAGCCGGCGGCGCTCGCTCGATCGTCGGCCGCCGGCGCGCTCGGACGGGATCGGGCGAGTGCTCGAGCAGGCCGCGCGCGACGCCCGCGGTGGAGCTGGGAGAAAAGGCGCGAGAGCAGCATGGTGATGACGAAGACCGAGCGGCGCCGGCAGGCACCAGCAGCAGCGCCTCGCGGCAGCGTATCCACCCGCCAGATGCCGATGTCGATCCCGCCGTTGAGCGACCAGTAGTAGAACGGCGCCGCCAGGCCGCCGAGCGAGACGCCGAAGCCGCACCACCAGCCCGGTCGCGATCGCGAAGCCCACCACGGCGCGGATAGCCAGGTACGCCTGCGCGCGCCACATCGCGGGGTCGGCCAGCCAGCCGAAGCCCTGCGCCAGAAGCTCTGCTTGACGATCGGCTGGTGCGGCGGGTAGACGCGCACGTCGCAGCAGCGTGCGCGCCAGCGCCGCCTCCACCGCCGGCGCACGCCGCGAATCAGGAACGGCATCGCGAACGCGAGTCGGGATCACGAGCGGCGTGACCGCGAGGCCGAGAGCGAGCGACCAGACGGTCACGAGCGATCGTGAACCAGAGCGATGCCCGAGCGGGAGGCCGCGAGAGCAGGAAGAGCGCCTCCTCCACGCCTCTTGCCGAAGAGCCTTGACCTCATGTGCAGAAGATCGCACTCCCGGCGGTCGAGCGCACACCCGGAGGGCTGGTGTTTCGACCGGGGGTTAACCTCAGGAGCGGCCTTGATTCTCGACCAGCTAGAGCACCCGATCGTGCAGGCGCCGATGGCGGGCGGGCCGTCCACGCCCGGCGCTGGCGGCGGCGGTGAGCGGCGCGGGCGGACTCGGGTTCGTGGCCGGCCGGGTACCGCAGCGTGGAGGCGCTGCGCTCCGACATCGCGGCGGTGGCGACGCGCCGCGCCGTTCGGCGTGAACCTGTTCGTGCCGGGCATCCGACGTCGACGACGGACCCTGCGGCTCGCGCGCGCTACGTCGGCCGCGCTCGGCCCCGAGGCCGGCGAGCCGCGGTTCGATGACGACGGCTGGGAAGGGAAGCTGGCGCTGCTGCATGCGTCGCCCGTCGCCGTGGTGTCGTTCACGTTCGGTTGCCCTGCGTGCCGAGCGTCGTGTCCTCGCTTGCAATCCGCGGCAGCGAGGTGTGGGTGACGGTCACCTCGCTTGCCGAGGCGCGCGCGGCTCGCGCCGCCGGCGCCGATGCGCTGGTGCTCCAGGGCGTGGAGGCCGGCGGCCACCGCGGCACCTTCGACGACCCCGCCGGACGGCGGCGAGGGCCTCGGCGTGCTCGCGCTTCTACGCCTGGTGGCTACGAGATGCCGCTGCCGCTGGTCGCCACCGGCGGCATCACGGACGCCCGCGCGCTCGCCGCGGTGCTGGCCGGCGGGCGCCGCGCGCCGCGCAGCTCGGCAGCGCGTTCATGCTCTGCCCGGAGGCCGCCACCAACCCGGCGCAGCGCGCACTGATGCCGCAGGAGGCGCCCCACCGCGCTCACCCGCGCGTTCAGCGGCCGCCTCGCGCGCGGGATCGTGAACCGCTTCATGCGCGACCACCCAGACGCCCCGACGCGCCTACCCGCACGTCCACCACGCCACCTCCGCGCATGCGCGCAGCCGCCCGCGAGCGCGAGGACGCCGACGGCTTCAACCTCTGGGCCGGCCAGGCCCACAGCCTGGCGCCGCGCAGTTGCCCGCCGCCGACCTCGTCCGCGAGCTCAGCGCCGGCGCCCAGGCGGCGCTGGAGGAAGCCGCGGCCCGACGTGGTCGATCTAGCGGCCTCAGTGTCGGCCAGATCGACCACGTCCCGGCTGAGAGCCGGTTAGCTTTGCGCCCGAGGCCACCACGCCGGCTCGAGACCTTCAGCGACGGCGTGCTGCCATCGCCGCCACGCTGCTGATCCTCGACGTCCGCGCGGAGGGCTCGCCGCTCGGGCAGGAGCTGCCCACGATCTGGCCGAGCTACGCCGCCTACGCGCTCAGCTTCGTCGTGATCGGGATCATCTGGGTGAACCACCACATGGTGATCGAGCCAGCTGGCGCAAGGTCAACCGGCCGTTCCTGTTCATCAACCTCCTCTTCCTGATGGTGGTGGCGTTCATCCCGTTCCCCACCCAGCTCGTGGCCGACTACATCCGCGATGGCGGCAACGACGCCCGCGACGCCGTCCTCGCCTACGGGATCACGCTCACGCTCATGGCGGTGGCCTACAACGTGATGTGGTTCTACGCGATCCGCCGCGGCCGGCTGCTCCGCGGCGGACGCCGATCCGAGCGACCGTCGCCGGCATCACCCGCAGCTTCCGCCCCGGCGTGCCGATCTACTCGGTGTCCACGCTGCTCGCCTTCGTCGAGCCCCGCCGCGAGCTTCGCGCTGTTCGGCGCCCTGGCGCTGTTCTACGTCTTCGAGGGCTCGATTTTCGCTCGCAACGAGAAGTCCGGCGTAGCCGCCGAGGTGACACGGGTTATCCCGTCGGGGTTACCGCCGTTATCCCTCCTCCCGCAAAAGTTCCTGCAAATTGTGCTTGAATGGCGCACGACAAACAGTCGCCGAATCTCCGCGAGCCCGTCTTGCGGGGAACGGGGGAACCAAATGCGGTCTCGGATGGCCGCGGGGGCGAATCGCCACGTCGTGTGGCGTAGCGCGAGTGTTCTAGCGCGAGCCCGTCAGCTCACCTCGTAGGCGCCGGAACACAAGGATTGAGCATGCCCACCGACTTTCGTGACCTCACGAATCCCGAGCTTTGGCGGGACTCGCTGAAGCGCTCCCGCGATCGGCGCCGCCCCGGCGCCCGCGCCCGCGCCACCGCCAAGTTCGAGCGCGGAGTCCGCATCCCCGAGGCGCAGGCCCTGGGCCTCGTGCCCCGCTTCGCAGCCGCGTGACCTCACCTCGCGTCGAGCTGTGGGAGAAGTCCATCCTGCGCTCCCAGCATCGCCGCCGCGCGCTCGAGCAGGCGCGCGCCAACCGCAAGCCCGTGCGCCGCGCCGGCTCGATGGCGCTCGCGGCGGCCGCCGTCTTCCCGGCCGCCACCGGCGTGGCCACCGCCGACAACTCCACGCACGCCGCGGCGGCCCCGCTCCAGCGCGCCCGGCGCCAGGTGGCGAGCGTGCAGCGCGCGCTCGGCATCGCCGCCGACGGCATCTACGGCCCGCGAGACCCAGCACGCGGTGCGCGAGCTACCAGGCCGCGCACGGCCTCACGGTCGACGGCATCGTCGGGCCCGCAGACGCTCGGCTCGCTCGGGCTTGCGAGCGCGAGGCCACCGCCGCCACTGCTCGAGCTCGGGCTCCTCCGCCACGGTCACGCGCCGTGCAGAGCGCAGGTCGGCGTCGTCGGCCGACGGCGTGTTCGGCCCGCAGACCGCCGCCGCCGTGAAGCAGCTACCAGGCAGCGCACGGGCTCACCGCCGACGGCATCGTCGGCCCGGCCACCGCCCAGGCGATGGGCCTCGGCGCTCCCTCCGCCCCGCTCCGCGAGGCTCACCCAGCCACCACGCGAGCGCGCACGCCTCGAGCAGCGACAGCGGCTCGGGCAGCAGCTCCGTGGAGGACGTGCAGAAGGCGCTCGGCATCCCCGCCGACGGCTGTTCGGCCCGCAGACCGCTGCCGCCGTGAAGCACTTCCAGTCGGCGCACGGCCTCACCGCCGACGGCGTTGTCGGGCCCGCCACCGCCGAGGCGCTCGGCATCAGCGCACCGTCCTCCCCGCTCCACGAGCATCACTCGGGCTCGGCAGTCGGCAGCGGCTCGAGCTCGATCCGGGCTCGAGCGGCGTGATCGCCCGCATGATCGCGGCCGCGGACCACATCGCCAACACGCCCGTACGTGTACGGCGGCGGCCACGGCAGCTTCGTGTCGAGCGGCTACGACTGCTCCGGCTCCGTGAGCTACGTGCTGCACGCGCGGCGGCCTGCTCAGCGCGCCCGAGGACTCGACGCGCGCTCGAGGGCTACGGCGCGCCCGGTCCCGGACCGCACGTCACGATCTACGCCAACTCCGGCCACGCCTGGATGACGATCGACGGGCGCCGCTTCGACACCGGCGGTGGCGGCGGAAGCCGCTGGAAGAGCGGGGCGCGCTCGGGCGCCGGCTTCGTGGTCCGCCACCCGGTCGGCTACTAGCCGAGCGGCTACGAGGCAGCTTCGAGCTCCGCCTGCTCGGCCCTGGCGAGCTGGGTTACGAGCTCGATGATCCGGGCGTCGGCCTTGGCCGGCGACCCGCTGTCGAACGGCGGCTCGGGGTCGTACTCGATTCCGAGCTGGATCGCCTTGGCCACGTCGTCGCCCGCGATCTCGGCGGCCAGCACGAGTGCCATGTCGATGCCCGACGACACGCCGGCGGCGGTGATCACCTTGCCCTCGCGCACCACCCGGCGCGGCACCGGCTTCGCGCCCAGGCCCTCGAGCAGGTCGTACTCGAGCCAGTGCGTGGTGGCCTCGAGACCGTCGAGGATGCCCGGCGGCGGCGAGGAGCAGCGAGCCCGTGCACACGGATGTGGTCCACTCGCTCGTCTCGTGCGCGTGGCGGATCCAGTCGATCATCTGGGCGTCGTCGATCAGCGCGCGCGTGCCGTAACCGCCGGGGATCACGAACACGTCGGGCTTGGGAATCTCGTCCAGCGCGAGGTCGGCGCATCAGGCCGAGCATCTCGGTCTCGGTGCGCTTCATGCCAGGCTCGGCCGCGACGAAGTGCACGGTGGCGCCCGGCAGGCGCGAGAGCACCTCGTACGGCCCGACGGCGTCGAGCGCGGTGAACCTGTCGTACAGCGGTATGGCGATCTGCATCAGGCGGCCCTCCTGTGGAACCGGTCGCGATAGTCGCCCGGGCTCACCCCGAGCCTCCTGCGAAATACGCGGCGCATGGTCTCGACGGTGCCGAAGCCGCAGCGCAGCGCCACCTGCTCGACGCTCTCGCCGCCGGTCTCGAGCAGGCCGCGAGCGCGCTCCACGCGCAGCGCCTCCACATAGGCGGCGGGCGTCATCCCCACCTCGCGCTTGAAGGCGCGGGCGAAGTTGCGCGGGCTCATGTACGCGCGCTCTGCGAGCGCGGGCACCGAAAGGTCCTCGTCGAGGTGGTCGACCATCCAGCCCTGCAGCTCGCGCAGCGGCCCGCGCTCGGCGGGCTGGCCGGCGAGCGCGGCGCTGAACTGCGACTGGCCACCCGGCCGCCGCAGGAACAGCACGAGCCAGCGGGCCACGTCGCGCGCCACCTTGGGCCCGAGGTCCTCCTCCACGAGGGCCAGGGCGAGATCGATGCCGGCGGTCACGCCAGCGGAGGTGTAGACGTTGCCCGAGCGCACGAAGATCGGATCGCGCTGCACGCTCACGCCCGGGTAGCGGCGGGCAAGCTCGCGGCAGCCGGACCAGTGCGTGGTGGCCTTGCGGTTGTCGAGCAGGCCGGCGCGCGCCAGAAGGAAGGCCCCGGTGCACACGGAGGCCACGCGGCGCGAGCGCCCGGCGGCGCGCTTGAGGAAGGCGATCAACCGCTCGTCGTCCTCCGCGGCGGCCACACCGTCGCCGCCGACCACGATGAGCGTGTCGATCGCCCCGACGACAGCCGGCGATCGTGCTGTGCGCCTCCATGCGCACACCGCTCCAGCTCGCAAACGTACGGGCGGGCGCGACGATCTCCACCGAGTACGCCCCCTCCACGAGCCGGCTGGCAACGGAGAAGACCTCGTTGGGCCCGATCAGATCGAGCGTCTGAAGGTCATCGAACGCAACGAGAACGACACGACGCGCGAGATCCATGAGGCCATGATCCCTCCAACGCCGCTTGGCCGCAATGACAATGACCGGACGAATCCGGCCATCGCCACTGCGGCCTGCGACTGCGGTCCTAGCGCGCCGGCCGCACCGGATGCGCCGACACGATCATCTCGTGCGGGTCGTACTTGGCCTTGATCTTGCGCAGGCGCCGGTACGAGTCGCCGGGGAGCACCTCGTCGGCGCCGGCGTGGCTCTCGACGAAGTTGTAGTAGTTGAACTCGGCCCGCCAGGGCGCGAGCGTCTCCTTGATCACCCGCACGTGCGAGCTCACGGCCTCGCCCATCTCGGGCGTCATCGCCATGCCGACCGCGAACATCGCGTACTTGGCGTCGATGCGGCCCTGGGCGGCGTCGGCCGAGCCCTCGGCCAGCGCGCCGCCGAGATGGCGGAGCTCGACGCTCAGGAGCGGCGATCCCGAGCCTGCACCGGCGGCCGCCACCATCGCGTCGATCGCGCCCGCGGGGGCGTCGGCGAGGAGCATGCCGTCGCCGTCGTACGGGACCGGCTCCGGCGGATCCATGTGCAGTTGCTGTAGCGCGAGCGCCGCGATCACCGCGAACGTGTCCATCGCCGGGCCGAGCTCGCGCAGCGGGCGGATCAGCTCGGCACCCTCGAACTCGTCGCCGAGGTAGGCGGCCTCCACCAGCGCGAACGAGTTGCCGCGCAGCGGCTCCGGCACCTCCGGGATCGGCGGGAACTGGATGATGCGGCCCACCGAGGTCACCTCGTCGGGCACGGTGTCCGTCCACTCGCGCCACGCGTGCAGCACCTCCGACGCGCGCTCGAGCGGGAAGAACAGCGCGCCCGCGTACACCTCGCGCACCGGATAGAGCTGGATCTCGATCGCCGTCACCACGCCGACGCTCCCGCCGCCGCCGCACACGGCCCAGAACAGGTCGGGCTCCACGTGCTCGTCGGCACGGACGAGGCGCCCGTCGGGGGTCACGATGTCGACGGCCACCACGCTGTTGGCGGACAGGCCGTAGCGGCGGGCGAGCCAGCCGAGGCCGCCGCCGAGGGTGTAGCCCACCACGCCCACGTCGGGCGCGGAGCCGGCCAGCGCGGCCAGTCCGTGTTCGGCGGCTGGGACGGTCACGTCCTGCCACTCGGCACCCGCCTCCACGCGCGCGGTCCGCGTGGCCGGGTAGATCTCCACGCCGCGCATGCGAGTGGTCTTGAGCAGAATCGCGTTCTCGAGGCCCTGGAGCGCCGAGGCGCCGTGACTCGTGCCCTGCGGCGCGATGCGCAGGCCCGTGGAGCGGGCGAAGCGGACGGCGTTGACGACGTCCGAGGCGGAGTCGGCCACCACGATCGCCGCGGGGCGCAGGTCGACAGCGAGGTTGAAGGCGGAGCGAGCGGCGTCGTAGCCGGCGTCGCCGGGCGCGTACACGTCCCCGGCGGTGACGGCGCGCAGCACGTCGATGTCGGCACGTACGCGGGAGGCTGCGGTGAGGGTGGAGTTGTTCATGGTTCTCCTAGGCGGGAGTCGGGCGAAATTTGCGGATCAGCAGGTGGGGTGCTGAAGGTTCGCCCGCCATGCCTTTGCCTCACATGGGGCCAGCTTGCTTCTGAGAGTTCGGTTAACCGTCGAGCCAGGAACGGGTATCCGACTAGCCTGGAACTGGAATGACGAGGACCACCCGCACAGCTCTCGCTGGCGCACTGGTGGCGGGCCTCGGCGTCGCCCTGCTCAGGGTCCTCGCCTTCGTGCCGCACCTCCACCACGCGGACGCGATTGTGCTGCACGACTTCATCTCGCTCGACCGGCCCTCGATCTACGGGCTGCTGGGCGACATCGCGCACGTCGCGGACCCTGCGCCGTACGGCCTGCTTGGCGCGCTGCTGATCGGGATCGCGGTGCTGCAGAGCCGGATCCGCGCCGCGGCCGCCGTGCTGGTGGTGCTGGTCGGCGCCGCCGTCACCACGGACTACATCCTCAAGCCCGGGCTGTCGGGGCATCGCTACGACGCGATCCTCACCTTCCACCAGATCGCCGACGGGTCGTTCCCGAGCGGCCACGCCACGGCGTCGATGGCGCTCGCGCTGTGCGCGATCCTCGTGGCCGCCCCGCGCTACCGCCCGTACGTGGCGGCACTCGGTGCGCTGTTCGCGATCGCCGTGAGCTACGCCTTCCTCACGCTCGCCTGGCACTACCCGAGCGACGTGCTCGGCGGCTATCTGGTGGCCGGCGGCTGGATGTGCCTCGGCGTGGCAGGACTAAGCGCGGCGGACCAGCGCTGGCCAGCTCACACGGGTCGCCAGGCGGCCGGGCGCCTGCTCTCCCAGGTGCAGGCGAGGGTGCTCACGGCCACCCTCCTGGCGGCGCTGCTCGTGGCCGTGGGAGTGATGGCCGCGGTGGCGCCCGACTTCATCCGCACGCACACCATCTTCGCCGTCGGAGCTGGCGTCATCGCCCTTGCCGGACTGGCCGTGGCGGGCGTGCTCGCCGCGCTTCTGCGCGACTGACGCGCGGCGCTATCGTCCCTTCCGGCTCATACGAACCGGAGGATCTGGCCATGAAGCTCGAAGGCATCCATCACGTGACGGCGATCACCGGCAACGCGCCCGGCAACGTCGATTTCTACGCGCGCGTGCTCGGCCTAAGGATGGTCAAGAAGACGGTCAACCAGGACGACCCGACCGTCTACCACCTCTTTTACGCCGACGAGAACGGCTCCCCCCGGCTCCGACATCACCTTCTTCGAGTATCCCGGCGCGCCGCCTGGCCGCGCCGGCGCCGGGATGGTCCACCGCGTGGTGTTCCGCGTGGCCTCCGATGAGGCGCTGACCTTCTGGGAGGAGCGCCTCACCTCGAACGGCGTCGACGTGGCCTGTCCGGCGACTCGCTCGTATTCGACGACCCGGAGGGCCTCGGCCTCGAGCTGCGCGCGTCCGACACGAGCGACGAGCCGCTGGTCGCGCGAGCACCCGGAGATCCCGCGGGATATGGCGATCCAGGGCTTCGACGGGGTGCGCGCCTACAGCGCCGACCCCGAGCGCAGCCGCAATCTGCTCGAGGAGACGCTCGGCTTCTCCCCCACGGGCGACGCGTCCTGGGAGTGCCGCGGCGACAGACGTGGCGGGTTCTACGTGTTCGACCAGTCCACCGAGCGCGGCCTGCAGGGCGCGGGCACCGTGCACCACGTGGCCTGGGCGGACGAGATGGACGATCACGAGGCCTGGCAGCAGCGCGTTGCCGGCAGCGAGGCCCACCCCACGCCGATCATCGACCGCTTCTGGTTCCTGTCGATCTACTTCCGCGAGCCGAGCGGCGTGCTGTTCGAGATCGCCACGCTCGGCCCCGGTTTCGCCACCGACGAGGACCCGGAGCACCTGGGCGAGAAGCTGGTGCTGCCGCCGCGCTTCGAGCCGCTGCGCGAGCAGGTGGAGCGGACGGTCACTCCAATTCACAATCCGCGCGAGGACTGGTCGAAGGCTGATTGACCGCCCGCGCGAGCGGGTAATGCGCCCCCTAGCGAGCTAGGGAGGCGCACAGATGAGCGACGGAACGCAGACGGCCGCGTCCAGGGCCACCATCGAGACCGACGTGCCGGCACGGATAGACCGGCTGCCATGGGCGCGCTGGCACTGGATGGTCGTGCTGGGCCTCGGCGCCGTGTGGATCCTCGACGGCCTCGAGGTGACGATCGTCGGCTCGATCTCCTCGCGCCTCACGGAGAAGGGCGCGGGCCTCACCCTCAGCGCCGCCCAGCTCGGGCTGGCGGGCACGATCTACGTGATCGGCGCCTGCACGGGCGCGCTCGTGTTCGGCTACCTCACCGACCGTCTCGGGCGCAAGAAGCTGTTCATCGCCACGCTCGGCCTCTACCTCGCCGCCACGGTGCTCACGGCGTTCTCGATGAGCCCGCTGTGGTTCTTCGTCTGCCGCTTCTTCACCGGCGCCGGCATTGGCGGCGAGTACGCGGCCATCAACTCCGCCATCGACGAGCTGATCCCGGCGCGCGTGCGCGGCACGGTGGACCTCGTGATCAACGGCAGCTACTGGCTCGGCACCGCCACCGGCGCGGCGCTGTCGCTCGTGCTGCTCGACGAGAGCCTGTTCGCCGCCAACGTGGGCTGGCGCCTGGCGTTTGGCATCGGCGCCGTGCTCGGCCTCGGGATCCTGCTCGTGCGGCGCAACGTGCCGGAGAGTCCGCGCTGGCTCTTCATCCACGGCCGCGACAAGGAGGCCGACCGGCTCGTGGAGGGCATCGAGCGCGAGGTCGTACGCGACACCGGCGAGGAGCTCGAGCCGGTGGACAAGACGCTCACGATCCGCCAGCGGGACACGATCGGCTTCCTCTCGATCGCGAAGACCGTGTTCACGATCTACCCGCGGCGCACGGTGCTCGGCCTGTCGCTCTTCATCGGCCAGGCGTTCATCTACAACGCGGTCACCTTCAACTTCGTGAACATCATGACCAAGTACTACGGCGCCTCCTCGAGCTCGGGACCCGTGTACCTGATCCCGTTCGCGATCGGCAACTTCCTCGGTCCGGTGCTGCTCGGCCGGCTGTTCGACACGGTGGGCCGCCGCGCGATGATCGCGGGCTGCTACATCGGCTCCGGCGTGCTGTTCGCCGTCATGGCGGTGCTGTTCCGCAGCGGCGACCTGACCACGGCCACGCAGGTGATCGCCTTCGTGGTGATCTTCTTCTTCGCGTCCGCGGGCGCCAGCGCCGCTTACCTCACCGTCAGCGAGATCTTCCCGATGGAGACGCGCGCGATGGCCATCGCGTTCTTCTACGCGGTGGGCACCGGCATCGGCGGCGCGATCGGCCCGGTGCTCTATGGCAACCTGATCGACCCCGCGCACCCGGGCAAGCTCGCCGCCGGCTACTTCCTCGCGGCCGGGCTGATGGCCGCGGCGGGCCTCGTCGAGGCGATCCTGGGCGTGCCCGCGGAGCAGAAGTCGCTCGAGGACATCGCCGAGCCGCTCACCGCGGAAGAGGGCGAGGCCGAGCCCGCGGCGCCGGAGCGCAAGCGGCGCCGTCCGCGCGCCCGGGTGGAGCCCTCGCTCGTGCGCGCGCACCCGGATCCCCTCCCCCGTGGCCGGCGCAGCTCCTGGACGCCGTTCCAGCTCAGCTATGACGAGCTGGCCGAGGATCCGCTCCAGGCACAGGAGATCGAGGCGCTCGTGTCCGTGGCCCGCGAGCAGGGCCCGGTGCACGCGCGCAGGCTCGCCGCCGACGTGCACGCAAGCCGCTGGGGTCCCGGCCGCTTCAGGTCAGCCCTGCGCGCGGCGGTGAGGGGCGGAGCGCTCGTGCCCGCCGGGCGCGGCATCTACGCCGCCGCCGACCAGCGGGAGCCCGGCCGGCGCTAGCCGGAGGCGCTTGCCTCCCCTGTCAAGCTTGAGGCATGGCCTCCCTAGCCGGCGTTCTGGCAGCCGGCCCAGCTCCCAGCAAGCGCCTCACGCTGATCGCGTGCATCCTCGGTTCGGGCACGGTGTTCCTCGACGGCACGGTGGTCAACGTCGCGCTGCCGGCGATCCGCGAGGGGCTGCACGCGGGGCTCGCCGAGCAGCAGTGGGTGTTGGAGGCGTATCTGCTCACGCTGTCCGCGCTGATCCTCGTGGGGGGCTCGTTCGGGGATCTGTTCGGCCGCCGCCGCGTATTTGCGTGGGGAGTGGGCGCGTTCGGGCTCTGCTCGCTGCTGTGCGCGGTATCGCCGTCCGGGGCGTTCCTCGTGGGCGCGCGGGCGCTCCAGGGCATCGCCGGCGCGATGCTCGTGCCCAACACGCTGGCGCTGATCATGGACACGTTCCCCGAGGAGGAGCGCGGCGCGGCGATCGGCTCCTGGACCGCCTGGACCGCGATCGCTACGGTGGTCGGCCCGCTCGGAGGCGGCCTGCTGATCGGGATCGCGTCGTGGCGCTGGGTGTTCGCGATCAACGTCGTGCCCGTCCTGCTCACGATCTGGCTCCTGCGCTTCGCACCGGCCGGCGAGCAGATGAAGAACGTGCGGGTGGACTGGCTAGGAGCGCTGCTCGCCGCGCTGGGGCTGGCCGGTCCGGTGTTCGCCCTCATCCAGCAGCCGCAGCACGGCTGGTCGGCGGGCATCGTGGTCATCCCGCTCGTGGTCGGGATCGCCATGCTCGGGCTGTTCGTGTGGTGGGAGGGCCACAGGCGCGACCCGATGCTGCCGCTCAGCCTGTTCAAGAGCCGCAACTTCACCGTGGGCAACCTCACCACGCTCGCGCTCTACGCGGGCCTCGGCGCGGCCACCTTCCTGCTCGCCCTCTTCCTCCAGGAGGCGGCGGGCTACTCGGCGCTCGAGGCCGGCCTCTCGCTGCTACCGCTCACGATCCTCACGTTCGCGCTCTCGCGCCGCTTCGGCGCGCTTGCAGACCGCATCGGGCCGCGCCCGTTCATGGGCTTCGGGCCGATCGTGGCCGGCATCGGTCTGCTGCTGATGATGCGCATCGACTCGAGCGGCGACTACGTGAAGGACGTGCTGCCCGGCGTGCTGGTGTTCGGCCTCGGCCTGTCGGCCACGGTGGCGCCGCTCACGGCCACGGTGCTCGCGGGCGCGCCGCCCCACCACTCCGGCATCGCATCGGGCGTGAACAACGCGGTGGCACGGGTGGCGGGCCTGCTCGCGGTTGCGGTGATCGGCGCGGTGGCGGCGGGGCAGTTCGCGAGCACGATCGACTCGAAGCTGCCCGCGGCCGGCGTCAGCCCCCGCACCGAGCACGCGATCACCGAGGCCAAGAAGCGCACGCTCGTCACCGACGCGGGCGCTGCCTCGGCGGCAGATCGCGCGCGCGTGCACGACGCACTCGAGTCGGCGTCCGTGAAGGCGTTCCGCATCGGCATCGGCATCGGCGGCGCGCTGGCCATCGCCGGCGGGCTGATCTCGCTCGTGGGCCTGGAGGGCCGCAAGCGACCGGCGATCAGGGCCGAGCACTGTCCCGGCGGCGCGATCTGCGGCGCGGGCGAAGAGGTGCGCCTCGGCCAGGCCGCCCCACAGGTCCATCCCCAGCCCGCTCCCGCCCCGGCGCACGCCGGCTAGCGCCACGTCGCTAAGGTCAGCCGCCGCACATGAAGCGCGCAATCGAGGCCAACGGCCTGGTCAAGACATACCCCGGCGGCGTGCAGGCACTCGACGAGCTGAGCTTCAGCGTCGAGGAGGGCACGGTGTTCGGCCTGCTGGGACCCAACGGCGCGGGCAAGTCCACCGCCGTCAAGATCCTCACCACGCTCTCCCAGCGCCGACTCCGGCACGGCGTGGGTGGCCGGGTTCGACGTCGTTTCGCCAGCCGGACGAGGTGCGGCGCAGCATCGGCACGGTGCAGCAGGGCTCGACCGTCGACCGCGAGGCCACCGGCCGCGAGAACCTGCGCCTCCAGGGGCAGGTCTACGGGCTGCGCGGCCGCGAGCTCGAGGCGCGCGCGTCGCGAACTGCTCGAGCGCTTCGGCCTCTCCGACGCCGCCGACCGCATCGCCCGGGGCTACTCCGGCGGCATGGAGCGCCGGCTCGTGGTGGCGATGGCGCTGATCCACCGCCCGCAGCGTGCTGTTCCTGGACGAGCCCACCACCGGGCTCGACCCCGAGGTGCGCGCCGACATGTGGACGGAGATCTCCCGCCTCGCCAGCGAGCAGGGCCTCACGATCCTGCTCACCACGCACTACCTCGAGGAGGCGGACAACCTCGCCTCCCAGCTGGCGATCGTGGACCGCGGCCGCGTGGTGGCCGAGGGCACGCCGGAGGGGCTGAAGGCAGACCTGCGCGGCGACGCGATCCATGTGGAGCTCGGCGGCGGCGGCGACGGCAACGGCGACGTGGGCGCGGCGCTCGAGGCGCTCACGGAGATCAGCGAGGTGTCGGTGGACGGGCGCACGCTGCACGCGCGGGCCGAGACGGCGCGCGCGCGGTGCCGCTGGTGCTGCACGCGCTCGACGCCCGCGGCGTGGAGGTGGCCTCGGTGAGCGTGGCGCGGCCGTCGCTCGACGACGTCTACCTGCGCTACGCGGGACGAACGTTCGACAAGGCTGACGCAGAGGCCGTGGAGACAAGCCGGTGACGGTCACGATCAGAGACTCGTGGCACATGACGTCCGCCACCTGCGCGCGCTATGGCGCCAGCCGGCGTGGATCGCGGTCACGCTCGTGCAGCCGATCATCTGGCTGCTGCTCTACGGCGCGCTGTTCAAGCGCGTAGTCGCAGATCCCCGGCTTCCAGGGCGGCTCGTACATCGAGTTCCTGGTGCCGGGCGTGCTCGTGATGACCGCGTTCTTCGGCGCCGGCTGGGGCGGCATGCCGGTGATCGACGACCTCAACCGCGGCGTGATCGACCGCTTCCTCACCACGCCGGTGCACCGCGTCGCGCTCGTGGCCGGCCGCATCGTCCAGGGCGCGATCGGCGTGCTCGTCCAGTCGATGATCATCATCGTGCTCGCGCTGATCGTCGGCGCCCACTTCCGCAATGGCGTGGGCGGCGTGGCCCTGATGATCTTCCTCGCGGTGCTGCTGGCCGCCGCCACCACGGCGTGGTCCTACGGGGTGGCGCTGTACGTCCGCAAGGAGGAGACGCTGATCGCGCTGATGCAGTTCCTGCTCCTGCCGCTCACGTTCCTGTCCGGCGCGTTCATGCAGCTGAGCCTCGTGCCCGGCTGGATCCAGCCACATCGCGGACTTCAACCCGCTCAACTGGGCGGTGGAGGGCGGGCGCTCAGCCGCGCTCAAGCACACGGACTGGGGCTTTGTGGCCTCGCGCACCGCCTTTCTCTTGGCGCTGCTGGTGGTCGCGGTGCTGTTTGCTACGCGGGCGTTTCGGTCGTATCAGCGCAGTATTTAGTTCTCAGTTCTCAGTTGCTGCGCGTGGGCTTTCGAGGTCGATGACGCGGCGCTCGTGGGTTCCCACGCCTAGGGTTCGGTCGCCCTGTTTCACCTCGACGTCGAAGCGCAGCTTGCGGTTGTCGATCACCTCGGTGAGCTTCGCGTGCACCGTGCAGGTGGCGCCCTCGGGCGCGCCGCCCACGTGCTTGATGCAGACCTCGAAGCCCACCGTGCCCCTGTCCTCGGGCAGGTGATCGCGGGCGAGGATCGAGCAGTTGCGCTCCATCATCGAGATCATCCCCGGCGTGGAGAGCACGGGCGCGCGCAGCGTGCCGCCGACATCGGTGACGAGGCGCCCCTCCACCGTGAACTCGTCGTCGCGCGTCAGGCCGGGCTCGAGCGCCATCGCGGGCATCCTACGAAAATGCCATATGGTTTTCGCGGTCTGCCATGCCGAGGCCCGGCGCACAGCGCTGACGTAATCGTGGTGGGAGCCGGCTCCGCCGGTGCCGCCGCCGCCCGCAGGCTGTTCGACCACGGGGCGCGCGTGCTCCTGCTGGAGGCGGGCGGCCCCGCGGACAACCCCGCGATCGACGACGTGGGCCGCGCGCACGAGCTGTGGCACGCGCCCGAGGACTGGGCGTTCTTCACCGCACCCCAGGAGCACGGCGCCGGGCGCCGCCTGCACTGGCCGCGCGGCAAGGTGGTGGGCGGGTCGAGCTGCCTCAACGCGGCGATCTACGTGCGCGGCGCCGCCGCGGACTTCGACCACTGGGCTTACCTCGGCAACCCCGGCTGGCGCTGGGAGGACGTGCGCCCGGTGTACGAGCGGATGGAGCACCCCGGCCCGCTCAAGGTGCTCACCGGCTACCAGCTCGCCCCCATTCACCAGTCGATCGTCGAGGCCGCCGCACAGACCGGGATCCCGTTCAACGAGAACTACAACGGCGGTGAGCTGGACGGCATCTCGCAGATGCACCTCACGATCTCGCGAGGGCCGCCGCCAGAGCACCGGCGTGGCCTACCTCGAGCCGATCGTCGGGCCAGGACGGCTTCACGCTCGTCACCGGCGCGCACGTGCAGCGGCTGATCCTGGACGGCGACCGCTGCCGCGGCGTCGAATGGGAGTCGGGCGGCGAGCTGCACAGCGCCGAGGCGGAGCTCGAGGTGATCGTCTCCGCCGGCACGATCCAGTCGCCGCAGGTGCTGATGCTGTCGGGCATCGGTCCGGCGGAGCACCTGAGCGCGGTGGGCGTAGAGCCGCTGGTGGACCTGCCGGGCGTCGGCGAGAACCTGCACGACCACCTGCTCTCCCCGGTGATCTTCAGCGCCGAGCGCACGTCGACCCGCCCGCTCCGCGCGCCACGCCCGCGCAGACCCACCTCTGGTGGCGCAGCCGGCCCGGGCCTGGCGGGGCCTGACATGCAGCCGATCCACTTCGCCTTCCCAATGTACGAGGAGTGGATGGAGGGGCCCGAGAACGGCTTCACCTTCCAGGCCGGGATGATCCGGCCTCTGAGCCGCGGCAGCATCCGCCTGAGCGGCCCGACGCTCGGCCGACGAGCTGGTGATCGACCCGCGCATCCTCAGCGCCGAGCCCGACCTGCGCACGCTCGAGGCGGCCGTCGAGCTGTGCCGCGAGATCGGCAACGCGCCGGCACTGCGCGAGGGGTGGAGCACCACCGAGCGCTACCCCGGCCCCGACGTGCGCTCGCCTGAGGAGCTGCGCGACTACGTGCGCCGCACCGCGATCAGCTACCACCACCAGGTGGGCACGCTGCAAGATGGGCGGCGACGAGCTGGCGGTGGTGGACGAGCGCCTGCGCGTGCACGGCGTCGAAGGCCTGCGCGTGGCGGACGCCTCGATCATGCCGGCCGTCACCTCGGGCAACACCAACGCACCGTCGATCATGATCGGCGAGCGGGCGGCCGAGTTCGTCGCCCAGGACGCGCTCGGCGAACGGGCACAGCGAGCCGTCTCCGAAGCCGTCTAGCCTCCCGCGCGTGGAGGAGTTCGCAAAGGCGCTCCGCGAGGAGGACGCGGATCCCGATCCCCTGCGCCAGTTCGCGACCTGGTTCGAGGAGGCCGGCCATTCCGGCGAGCGCGCGCCCGAGGCGATGGCGGTGGCCACGGCCACGCCGTCCGCGGCGCCGTCCGTACGCATGGTGTTGATGAAGCAGTTCGACGAGCGCGGCTTCGTCTTCTACACCAACTACGAGAGCCGCAAGGGCGCGGAGTTGCTGGCCAACCCGCGCGCCGCCCTGCTGTTCCACTGGGACACACTCGGGCGCCAGGTGCGGATCGAGGGCCCCGCCGAGCGCATCGGCGCCGAGGAGTCGGCCGTCTACATCCGCAGCCGCCCGCGCGGCAGCCAGCTCGGCGCGCTCGCCTCGCCGCAGAGCCAGCCCGTGGAGAGCCGCGAGCAGCTCGAGCGCCTGGTGGCGGAGCTGGCGGCGCTCAACGAGGACGGTGAGCTGCCGCTGCCAGAGCACTGGGGCGGCATCCGCGTGCAGCCGGAGCTGTACGAGTTCTGGCAGCACCGCAACGACCGGCTGCACGACCGGCTCGTCTACACCCCCGACGGCGATGGCTGGGCGATCACCCGCCTGGCTCCGTAGCATTCGCTCGCGATGACCCACGCCGTAGTGCTCATCAGCGCCGAGCGGGACGCGCTCAAGGTGCTCGGCAGCCGCCTCGCGGAGGTGGAGGGGGTGCGGGAGGCGTGGTCGGTCACGGGCGAGTGGGACTTCGTGGCGGTGATCCGCGTGGAGGAGCAGGACCAGATGGCCGACGTGATCACCAGCAAGCTCGCCCGCCTGCCCGGCATTGTCCGGACCTACACGATGGTCGCGTTCGAGGTGTTCTCGCAGCACGATCTCGACGCGATGTTCTCGATCGGGGACTAGCCAATGTACGACCACCCAGTTCGGCTCACTAACGAGGAAGGGCTCGAACGTTCACGGCTCACTGTGTTCTTCCGGCTGCTGCTCGCGCTCCCGCATCTCGTGTGGATCACCTTCTGGGCCATCGGGGTCTTCTTCGTGGTCATCGCGAGCTGGTTCGTCACGCTGTTCAGGGGCCGCCCGCCGCTCTTCTGCCACAACTTCCTCACCGCGTTCGTGCGCTACTCCGCGCATCTCGCCGCCTATATGTCGCTCACCGGTGACAAGTTCCCGGACTTCGTCGGCCGGCCCGGCTCCTACGCCATCGACGTCCACATGCCGCAAGAGCCGCAGGAACAGAACCGTTGGAAGACGGGTTTCAGGTTCATCCTCGGCATACCGGCGTTCCTCGTCGACGGATCGCTCGTGGGCGGCGGTGGCGGCGGCCGCTCGGGCTACTCGTACTCCGGCGGCGCGCTGTGGACCAACGCGTTCCTCGCCTGGTGGGCGTGCATGTTCACCGGCCGGATGCCGGAGGGGCTGCGTGACCTCAACCTCTACGCGCTCCGTTACTCCGCCCAGACCACGGCCTACGCCCTGCTCGTCACGGACCGCTACCCGGACGCCGACCCGTTCGTCGAGCCCGTGCCGGCATCGTCCGGCTACCACCCGGTGCGGCTCCCCACCGCGGAGGACGACATGACCCGTTCGCGCCTCACGGTGTTCTTCCGCATCCTGCTCGTGATCCCTCACTACGTCTGGCTCATGCTCTGGTCGATCGCCGCCTTCTTCGCCGTCGTGGTGGCCTGGTTTGCGGCCCTGTTCACCGCCCAGGTGCCGGAGGGCATCCACAACTTCCTCACGCGCTACGTCCGCTACTACACGCACCTGAGCGCATACCTGGTGCTCGCGGCCAACCCATTCCCGGGCTTCGCGGGCGAAGCCGGCAGCTACCCGGTGGACCTGGAGGTGGACCTGCGCGCCCGGCAGAACCGCTGGAAGACCGGGTTCCGCCTGGTCCTCGTGATCCCGGCGGCGTTCGTGTCGGGAGCGCTGAGCACGACGATGTTCGTGGCCGCCTTCCTCGGCTGGTTCGCCGCGCTGTTCACCGGACGGATGCCGCGCAACCTGCGCCAGGCGCAGGTGCTCGCGCTGCGCTACTCGGCGCAGGTATCCGCCTACTTGGTACTGCTCACCGACCGCTATCCGTACGCCAGCCCCGCACCGCCGGTGGCGGAGGCGGAGGCGCCGACCGCGATCGAGCCCGCCCTGAGCTGAACCGCCGGATCGCATCCCTGATCGGCCTGACGGCGCTCACGGCCGCGTGGGTCTACGCGATCACGCGGCTGCTGCACACCACGGTCCCGTCGGGCCTGCACCTCCCCCACCTCGCCGAGGCCGACTACTTCACACCGGCGCAGCTCCACCGCGCGCGTAGCTTCGAGCGCTTCGTTCGGATCGACTACCTGCTCTCCGAGGTCGCACTGGTGGCGGCCCTGGTGGGCTACGCGCTGCGCGGCGAGCGCCTCACCAAGGAGTCGGCCGCCGGACGGGTGGGCACGGGGCTCCTGCTCGGGATGCTCGGCCTCGGCATCGTCTGGTTCGCGCAGCTGCCGTTCGGCGTCGCCGAGCTCTGGTGGGAGCGCCGCCACGGGATCTCGCACCAGGGCTACCTGAGCTGGATCGTGCAGAGCTTCCTCGGGCTCGGCGGCGCGTTCCTGTCGATCTGCCTCGTGATCGCGATCGTCATGGGCTTCGCCGGCCTGCTCCGCAACCGCTGGTGGATCCCCGGAGCGCCCGCGATCGTGGCCGTGGGCGTGCTGGTGGCGTTCATCACGCCGTTCCTGATCCCGGCCACGCACCGGCTGCACGATCCGCGGCTCAACGCCGACGCTCGTCAGCTCGAGCACGTGGAGGGACTGCCGCACATCCCGGTGGAGGTGCAGAACGTGCACGAGTTCACCACCGCGCCGAACGCGGAGTCGGTGGGTCTCGGCCCCACGCGGCGCGTGATCCTCTGGGACACGCTGATCCGGCACGGCCGCTTCCCGCGGGCGGAGGTGCGTGTGGTGCTCGCACACGAGTTCGCCCACCTCAAGCACGAGCACATCTGGAAGGGCCTCGGCTGGACCGCGGTCTTCCTGTTGCCGATCGCCTTTCTCGTGGCGCTCTCCACCCGCGGCCGCGGCGGCCTCTACTCGCCGCGGGCCGTGCCGCTGGCGCTGCTCGTGTTCGTGGTGCTCCAGCTCGCCACCTCCCCACTCCAGAACGCGGTTTCGAGCCGCATGGAGTCAGAGGCCGACTGGACCGCGCTGAACGCCACGCGCGACCCCGCGGCCGCCACGGCGCTCTTCCAGCGGCTGGCACGCACCAGCCTCGCCGACCCGCGCCCGCCCGGCTGGTGGCAGGCGCTCGTGGGCACCCACCCGACGATCATGCGGCGGATCGAGATGAGTGGGGCGTGGGCCGTTGACCGTTGACCGGTCGCTCTCTAGCCCGTCGGCAGCAGGTCCGTGCCGAACGGTGAGAAGCGGCGGAGGCTCTCCTCCCATGACGGTCCGCCGCCGGCGGCGGCCGCCGCCAGGCGCGCCGCGCCCGCGAAGTGGCCCGACACCCGGTGGCCACCCAGCTTGCCGCGCACCGCGCCGCGCTCGCTGATCCTCAGGGTGCCTCGCGCAGCAGCGCTGCCGCCGACCTTGATCGTCGCGGTGCCGCGCAGCGGAACCTTGCCCGTGAGCGTCACCCCCGGCACCCACGAGTAGCCGTGCATCCGGAGCGTGGAGGAAGAGGCGTCGAAGTAGCCTGCGCGGAGGCCGCCCACCGGCGGGATCGTGAGCCCGTCGGAGGAGAAGAGAAGCGCGTCGAGGGCGTGCTCGAACAGATCGGCGAGCGTGAGCCGGGCCGCGAGCAGCGTGCGGCCGGTGCGCGCCGGCAGCCCGCGCACCCGCGGCAGGCGCGAGAGCGAGCGCGGCGGCACGGGGCTGGGCGGCAGCAGCTCGCCCTGGTCCTTGCACGTCTTGGGCGCCAGCCCGCGGAAGAAGTTGCGCAGCGCGCGCGTGGAACAGCTCGACAGGTCGCTGCCGAGCACCGAATGCCCCGTGGCGGGCACGCGCACGAGGGTCCCGTTGGGCAGCTGCGAGGTGAGCTTGGCGGCGTCCTCCTGCGGCGTCCGCAGGTCGTCGTTGCCGCTCAGCAGGAGCGTCGGCACGTCGGGCAGCGGGTTCTCCTCCACCGGCGGGTTCGGACCGGCCTCCGGCCATGTGGCGCAGAACGGCGCAAGGCTGAACTTGAACACCGTGGCGGGGTCGAAGGGCGCGTAGCTCGACGCCGGGATCCCGTCGAAGTCGCGCCGGGCCTGCACCACGCGCTGAGCGGGCGAGGCGGCCGGATCCCACGGCAGTGCCGAGTCCTCGCACGAGGTTGCGGCGAACAGCGCCTCGCTGTCGGCGCCGGTCAGGTTCTCTGACCCCTTCACGGCGGCCATCATCCGCAGCATCGGCGCGGCGTCGCCCTGCAGCGCCGCCTTCACCGCGGCCGGGAAGTCGGCGCGCATCACGGGGTCGAAGTCGCCCTCGAACAGCACGTTGAGCATCGCGGTGCGGCGGATGCTCGCCCGGCGCCGCCGCCCGTGGCCGTTCACCACGAAGCCGCTGTGCCGGTGGCTCGACAGGGCTCCCACCAGAGCTGGCGAGATCGCCTGCTGGGTCGGCGGTGATGCCGCGGCACGCGTTCTTCGCGCACACCTGGCTGAGGATCCGGGGCACCGCCGTGAAGCTGCTCAGCTCGTAGGGGTCGAGAGCATTCGGCATCACCACCGAGTCGAGGATCAGCCGGTCGACGTGCTGCGGGAAGCGGATTGCGTAGTCGAGCGCCACCTTGGTGCCGTACGACACGCCGTAGAGGTCGATCTTGTCCACGCCAATCGCCCGTCGCACCGCCTCGATGTCCGCCACCGACTCAGAGGTCGAGAAGAAGCCGCGGATCGCGCCCAGCCGGGCGGCGCAGCGCCCCACGCCCAGGTCCGGCAGCTTGTGCGACCCGAGCCCGTTGCAGAACAGCTCGTTGGAGAGGCCGGTGCCGCGCTGGTCGAACACCACCAGGTCGCGGCCGTGCAGTGCCGCGTCGAGAGTGATGCGGAAGTCGCCCAGGAACGGCGTGGCCGCCTGCCCGGGGCCGCCCGCGAGGGCGATCAGCGCACCCTTAGCCGAGCCTTGAGTGTGCATGCGCTCCACATGCAGGGAGAGCGCGCCCCGCACGACGCCGGTCTGGTCGAACGGCACCACCACCCGGCCGCACTGCACGTCCGGCCGCCCCGAGCAGCGATGGAACCTCCCCGTCGAGGCCGCGGACGCGGGTGCCGGAAGCGCGCCGAAGCAGAGCACACCGAGCACCGCGAGCAGGCTCGGGCGCAGCACGACGTGCCGGGTGCGCGCGAGCACCCTCCACAGGCTCATGGATTCGATCAAGTCCTCACCGCAGACAGGAGTCCGCCGACCACGGTAGCCGAGATCAGCCCGGCCGTGGCCATCCACCGCTGTGATCGGCATCTAGCGCACAGACTGGATCAGCGGCTCGAGCACCCGCGCGGCGCTCGACACCGTCACGTGGATGGCCGAGGGCTCCCGCGCCCAGGCGATCAGGTTCAGCGCCTGCAGCCGGTCCAGCATGAACTGGAACGCCAGCGCCTCCTTGTGCGTGGAGTAGCGCCGCCTGATGTCGAAGGTGAAGCCGGTGGTGTGCAGCGAGTAGCCGCGCGTGGCCTCGATGTTGGCGGTCGCCACGAGGTGCTGGTACTGCTCGTCGCGCACCGCGCTCGTCAGGTACAGGGGCGTGGCCTTGCCGCCGATCTCCCGCGTTCCCACCGCCATGTACACGAGCAGCCCGAGCGCCTCGGGCCGCAGGTGCCGGTAGAGAGCGCGCCGCCGCCCGAGCCGGGCCGCGAACTGGCCGAGGAAGTGATCCACCCGGAAGCCGTAGCGCTGCGGGTCGTTCGGCACGGTCACGAGCCGGCCCGCGGCCGCTCCGGACGCGATCGCGGCCGGGTCGGCGTACTGCGTGGTCGAGCCCTCGGGGTGCAGCACCTCCTCGGCGGACGCGCGCGCGTTCTGCAGCCTGGACAGGCGGGCGAGCTGCGCCGGGCGCGCGTCGTACAGATTCATGATCTGCTCGGCGCCCAGCACCTTCCAGTAGTAGTTGGAGGAGTCGTCGCCCAAGCGCGAGAGCAGGCCCCATGCCTGCCGGTGCCGCAGCGGCGAGGAGTCGAAGTACGCGCGGGCATAGCTCAGGTGCTTCTCGCGGACGAGGCTGCCGATCGGCGTGCCGGTGTCGCCGGCGTAGGCCCGCAGCACGTTCTCGAGATTGCCGATGCCCATGTGGTACGAGGTCACGGCGAGGTCGTCGCGCCCGAAGCGCTTCTTCGCGATGTTCAGGTAGCGCGCCGCCCCGGCCAGCGCCTTGGTGGGATCGAAGCGCGCGTCGACCCTGCGGCGCGCGGCCTCGAGCTTGCGCACGCGCCCCGCCGTGTGAGCGCGGGCGATCTTCTTCGTCAGCCGCCGGCTGGCCGCCAGGTTCACGTGCATGCCGAGCAGGTTCTGCCCGGTCTCCGCGAGGATCTGAGCGAGTCCGGCGGCGTTCGCGGGATCGCTGCCGGCGATCACGTCGGGGCGCCCAGCGCTCTCGAGGAAGACCGTCCCCTCGAGAGCGTCCGCGTTCACGCCGGCGGTCCAAGCCACCCGGTCGATCAGCGGCCGCCAGTGGGCCACCCGCCGCGCGGTGGCCAACACGCCTCCCGGGCTCTTGGCATAGACGATGTGGCTCTCACCGGCCGTGGCGGCGCGTGTGAGCTGGCCCTCGCGCTCGGGCGAGTAGGCGAGCGGGTCGAAGGTGCCCGACTTGTTTCCCGCTCCGGGCACCAGATCGCGGCTGCCCCCGCTCGACAGAGCCAGCGTGATGCCCACCGCGGCGCCCACGAGCACAAATGCGGCCAGCAGCGCCCGAATGGGCACGCGCGGCCTGGTGGCTCGGCTCCCCGCCATCACCAACACGCTTGCACACCCGCATGCGGACCGGCGTTACCCTTCGCCGCCAATGCAGGAGATCGCACCAGGCATCTTCCACTGGACCGCCTTTCACGACGGCATCAAGCAGCACGTGCACTCCTACTACGTTCCGGAGGCCGCGGCGGTGATCGACCCGATGGAGCCCGAGGACGGGCTCGACTGGTTCGCCGAGCGCGTTGCGCCCGAGCGGGTGCTGCTCACCAACCGCCACCACTACAGGCACTCAGGCCGTTTCGCGGACCGCTTCGGCACCCGGGTGCGGTGCCACTCGTCGGGCCTGCACGAGTTCGAGGGCGGACCCGACGTGCAGGGCTTCGAGTTCGGCGACGAGGTGGCGCCCGGGATCACCGCCTATGAGGTGGGCGCGCTCTGCCCGGAGGAGTCCGCCCTCTACATCCGGGCGGGCGGCGGGTCACTGAGCGTTGCCGACGGCGTGGTGGAGTGGCCGGGACAGACCGGCCTCGCCTTCGTTCCGGACTGGCTGCTGGGCGACGACCCGGAGGGCGTAAAGAACGGCCTCCGCGCCGCCTACAGGCGCCTGGCCGATGAGCTCGAGTTCGAGAACCTGCTCATGGCCCACGGCAATCCCGTGGTGGGCGGAGGCCGCGAGGCCCTCCGGGCCTTCGCCGCTGACGGCTCCTCCTAGCGCACCGCTCTCGGCACGTCGCGGAGGTCGGGCAGCGTGCGAGGGCGCATCCGCTGCCACGCGAACGCGCCGGACAGCAGCAGCATCCCGAGCCCGACGAACGACACCACCCGGTACACCGACGTGAGCGTGGCCAGGTCGTACAGGAACACTTTGCCCACGGCCACGAGGAGCAGCGCCAGTGCGCCGATCCTGACTCCGCGCACGTCCCGCCGCAGCCCGATCAGCAGCGCCGTGACACCCACCGCCGCCCACATCGCGCTGAGCAGCACCTGCCCCTGCTGGCGAACGCCGATGTCGAGGATCGACAGCTCCGCGCCCGGCGTGCCGGGCTGGAACGCGCTTACGATCGCGATCGACGCCGCGTAGAGCAGGGTGAGGGCGCCGGATCCGTAGAGCACGAGGCGGTGACGCTCCCCGCCCGTGCCGAGCTGCCCCATGCGCAGCGTGGTGGCCCCCACCACCACGAGCACCAGGGCGGCCGCCGCCAGGTGGTCCACGCCATACACGAGCGCGCGCGGGGGCGCCTCGATCAGCGTGGCGTGGGCGCCCGCCAGCGAAAGGAATGCGAGCGCGCCGCAGCTGGCCACCGGGTCCGTCGAGCGACGGGCGATCTGCGCAAGCGCGCCCGCCTCGGCCGCCCAGGCCAGCGGCAATGCGATGCCGTCGAGCGCGATCGCGGTGAGGTAGGCGAGCGCCGCGAGGCCGAGCGAGTCGAGCACGAGGCGGAGCTCGGGTCGGCCGTCCTCAGCCACGCGGGCCGAGACGAAGCACGCCGCCGCGAGCGCCGACAGTGCCACCGCCGCCGACAGCAGACTGGCCTCGGCGCCATCCACCGCGGCCGCGGGCGGCGCGTCCGCCAGCAGCGCTCGCACGAGCGCGAGCCCGACGTGCACGCCCAGACCGACCTGCGCCAGCATCTCGTCGCTGCTGCCCCGGCGGCTGTGCTTCTTCACCACCGCGAAGCCCACTGCGCCGGCCGCCCAGCCCACCGCCAGAGCGGGACCATGGGCGATCAGGCCGAACGCGACGTCGGCCACGGCCACGCCGAGCACGAGCGAGAGCAGGCCGATCTCGTGCGAGATCCGCTTGACGCGCCGTTCCGCAAGACCCACGCCCAGGTGCGCGAAGGCGAGCCCCACGAGCCACAGCTGAGCGATCGTGTGGTGGTCCTGGCCCGTGAGCCAGAACCAGCCGACCGTGGCGAGGACGAGCCCGTTGAGCGCGAGCAGGAAGCTCGACGACGGGCGCAGCCGCGCGCCCTCCATGCGCAGCTCGAAGCCGAGGGCGGCCGCGACGTTGAGCAGGCCGAAGCAGGCGAGCACCAGGAGCGCAACGCCCGCGGGCGGATCGCTGAGGAGCCACCCGATCCACTGCGGCGTGGTTGCCGCGAAGGCGCCGAACGCGAGCCAATCCCAGCGCTGCCAGAGCAGGACGCCGGAGGCGGCCGCGCCGGCCACGAGCAGGAACGCCATCGAGCCGACGCTCGCCGGTGCGCCCACGAGCACTGGCGCGAGCAGCGCGCCCCCGATGCCGAGGGCGGCCACGCCGGGCGCCTCCCACCGCACCGCAAGGGCGGTGGCGAGCGCACCCACGGCGGCAGCCAGCAGCAGCCCGACGAAGGACGGCACGAGGTGGTACACCTGCGCCGCCACCGTGACGGTGGCGAAGAGCCCGGCCACCGCGGTGGACACAGCGGCCAGGGCGGCGTCGGTGCGGCCCTTGTGGTCGTGCAGCCAGATGCCGCCGCCGAGCAGCGCGAGAGCGCCGCCCCCGGCGATGAGCGTGCGCGCCGCGGGCCCGATCCAGCCGTGCGACACGGCCAGCGCGAAGAAGAACACGATCCCCACGAGCACGGCGATGCCGCCGAGCCACGCCAGCACGCGGCCGCCGAGCAGATCCTCCATGGCCACCTCCGGGCGCGGCCTGGGACGCGGCGGGCGCTGCGCCGGCGGCTCAACCGGTCGGCGCGAGGCGGGTGCCGCCGCGCGCGGCCTCGGTGCGGGCGCCGGACGTGTCGCCGGCGGCTTGCTTGCCCGTGCCGCGGACGCGCGCGTAACCACGTAGCCGCTGTCGATCCACCCCTCCAGGCGCTCCAGGCGCTCGCTCAGCGCAGCTGTGCGCCGTTCGAGCAGGTCAAGTCTGTCCTCTTTCAGCATCGCGACCCTCCCAGGTTGCTTGTTGACCGCTGGTCGACAAGCACCCTAACACGGTATTGACCCTCGGTCAACAAGCAGCTAGGATTGCCCAGGTGACTGGGCCCGCATACACGCGCCTCGGTGTCGACGAACGCAGGCGCCAGCTGCTCGAGCTGGGTACGGACCTCTTCACGAAGCACTCCTACGGCGAGCTGTCGATGGCCCAAATCGCCCGGCATGCAGGCATTTCGAAGGCGCTGCTGTACCACTACTTCCCCAGCAAGCGCGACTTCTTCGTCGCCACGCTGGAGCGCGCCGCCGAGGAGCTGCGCGCCCGTACCGAGCCCGATCCCTCGAAGCCGCCGCTCGAGCAGCTCACGGCGAGCCTGGATGGCTATCTCGAGCTGATCGAGGAGAACTCCGCCTCCTACGAGAAGCTGATCGAGAGCGCCACCACGGTGGCCGAGGTGCGGGAGCTGATCGACAACGTGCGCGAGCTCACGGCGCAGCGCATCCTGGCCGGCCTCGTGCCCGAGGGTCAGGCGCAACCGCCGGCGGTGCGCGCGGCGGTGCGCGGCTGGCTCTGGTTCATGGACGGCGCCTGCCTCGACTGGGTCCGGGAGCGCGACTTTTCGCGCAGGGAGCTGCGCGACATGCTGCTGGGCACGCTGATGGGTTCGATCGTGGCCGCGGGCGGTGGCGCGATCCTGAACTCGCTCGCCGAGCAGTCCTAGACTCACGACACTAGGGCGGCAGCCGCACCACGCGCATGTCCACCCGCTCACCGCGGAAGGGCACGCCCTCGGCCTCCAGCAACCGCCGCTGCCTCTCTCCCTTGGCCAGTGACCCGTCGGCTCGCACGATGCGGTGCCAGGGCAGGTGCGGGTCGTCACAGGCCGCGAGCACGGTGCCGGCGAAGCGGGGCGCGCCGGGCTCGAGGTCGCCGTAGGTGCGCACGAACCCCTCGGGTACCTCCCTGACCCGCTCGAGCACGCGGCGGGCCCGCGTCGAGTCGAGGTTCACGCCACGGCCGCGGACCGGCGCGGCCCCACGGTGGCGAGCGTGATGCCCCCGATCACCACCGCCACTCCGGCGAACTGCGCGGCGGACGGCGACTCGCCGAAGATCGCCACACCGAGCAGCACGGACAGCATCGGCTGGATCGTGAGGAGCACCGATGCGAGCGCAGCCGGCAGGCGTGGCAGCGAGATCGAGATCAGCAGCCACCCGAGCACCTGCGAGCCGAGCGCGAGCAGCACCAGGTAGCCGTGCGACGGCCAGCTGGGCGCGAAGCTCACGTCGCCGATCACGAGGCCCGCCAAGGAACAGAACACCGCACACACCAGGGTGGTCTCGAACAGCGTGCCCGCCGGGCGCATCAGGTTGCTGTTGCCGTGACGGAGCAGCAGGATGAAGACCGAATAGGTGAGTGCGGTCAGCACGCCGAACAGCACGCCGCGCGCAGGGTCCCGCCCGTAGGCGCCCTGGCCGATGGCGCCGGAGATGAGCACCACGCCCACGAGTACGACCGGGATCGGCCGCGAACACCCGCGCCTCCGCCTTCTCGCGCAGCACGATCCAGGCGAGCGCTCCGACGAGCACCACCTGGAGGTTGCCGAGCACGGTGGCAAGGCCGGCGCCCACGTCCGCGATGGCGTAGTTCCAGAGGATCAGGTCCGCGGCGAAGAATGCTCCCGCCACGAGCGACAGCCGGAGGTCCTGGCGGCTGCGCGGCCCGAAGCGGCGGCGCTCCAGCCAGGCGAGCAGTCCCAGCGCCGGCAGCGCGTACGCGCAGCGGAACACCGCGGCGGTGGAGGGCGCCGTGTCCGCCGCCTTCACCAGGATGGCCGAGAAGGCGATCGTCACCGCGCCGGCCACAGCGGCCAGCGCGGGCCGGTCGCTGAGCTGGGTGAGCCGGTGCATCCGCTCAAGCTACTCACAGAAAAGGTTGAGCCGCCGCGCGGGGCGATGCGCGGCGGCTCGGAGCGGCTTCTGCCCGGGCTCGCGGCGATGCGGATTGCCGACGGGGCCGAGCGAGAAGCGTGCGCTCAGTCGTGAAGCTGTTGGCCGCCGGGCGTCCCTCTGCCTCGTATCGACGGCTCGCACTTTGAGGTACCCGTGCTCGTATGGGGTCCAAACCCGATCGGCGCACGGTCCGCCACGACGGCTCCTTCTGCCAGACTGACGTGCCGATGGCCAAGCAGAGACAGATCAAGATGCAGCAGCGGGTGGGCAGCCTTGCCGCGATCCAGCAGCTCGAGAGCCGCACCGACGAGCAGTTGCTGAGCGAGTCCAAGCACCGCGCCGCCGCCCGCGCGATCCTCGGCGCGCGCGCCGCCGAGCGCTATGACGCGAAGGCCGCCCGCGCCTACTTCAACGAGGCACTAGCCGGCTGCCACCCGCAGGAGCGGCCCGCGCTGCGGCAGATGATGAAGGCGTCCCTGGCGCTCGCGGAGCGCCGTCCAGACGAGCTGCGCGACGCCGTCACCAAGCTCGGCCAGGAGCCTCCGAGCGCGCGCCAGCTGCTGATGCTGCGCCTGATGAGCCTCGTGGCCCCGCCCCCCGGCTCCTCCGTCCTGCTCCGGGCCCGCGGCTACCTGCTGCTGCTCGTGATCATCGTGGTGGCGCTCGCCATCGGCTGGGGCCTCGCGATGCTGATCGCGCTCCCGTTTGGCGGTGTCAGCTCCACGGTGGCGATCTTCTGGGGCATCCTGATCGTCGTGATTGCGCTCGCCGGCCTCGCCTTCTTCGGTCGAAGACGCCAGAAACGCGCTCAGGCCGACGACCCGCTTAGCCGGCGGAGGTTGACGGTGAAGGCGCCCTTCAAGGCGTTCGGGATCGAGGCCCGCATCGGCAGCATCACGGGCTGGAAGCCCACGGGCGCGGCGGCGGTGGGCTCGCTCGCCGTCGGAGCGACCGCCCTGGGCGCGCTGGCCATCGGGCGCCTGGCCATACGGCGCGCGGCGATCCAGTACCTGCGCATCGAGGAGCTCGAGGTCGGACGGCTGCGCGTGGAGTCGCTCGAGGTCGTGAACGAGCAGCGCCCGGCCGGCGCTAGTTGAGCGCAGCCGCGAGCCGGCGGCGGTGCCGGCTGGCCAGCTCGCTCTGCGGGCCGAGCTCGGTGAAGATCGCCACCATCACCTGGCGGAGCAGGTCGCGCTCGTCCTTGTCGGCGGCGGCCGGCAAGCGCCTCCTGAAGCTTCTCGAGCGCGGTCTCGTAGTCGCCCTCGTCCCACGCCTCGAACGCGTCGGTCGGGCTCCTTGCCCATCTGCGCGAGCTTGATGCGTGCGCGTGAGGCCGAGCGCCGTCGAAGTCGGCGTGCAGCGGCTCCACGAGCGCTAGCGCCTCGTCCAGCTCGCCGCGCTGCAGGAGGATGCGCGCCAGCGCCACCGCGGCGCCTGCGTGAGTCGGCTCGAGCTCGAGCGCGCGGCGCAGCGACTCCTCGTCGCCGCCGCCCGAGGCGAGCTCGTCGGCCTCCGAGGGCACGAGCTTGTCGAAGAAGCGCTCCACCTCGGCCGGCGGGATCGCGCCGGTGAACTCGGCGGCCACGCGGCCGTCGCGGAACGCCTTGACGGCGGGAATGCCGCGGATGCCGAAGCTCTGCGCGAGCCCCTGGTTCTGGTCCACGTCCACCTTGGCCAGCTCGACCTTGCCCGCGCGCTCGTTGGCCGCCTTCTCGAGCGCCGGACCGAGCGCCTTGCAGGGCCCGCACCAGTCGGCCCAGAAGTCCACCACCACGGGCATCTCCTTGGAGCGCTCGATCACGCGCTCCATGAAGTCCTGCTCGCCGACGTCGAAGACGGCGGTCACGGGCTCACCGTGACCTTCTTCATCACCACCACCTGGGTGGGCGTGCCGTTCGGGTCGGTGGGGTTGCCGAGCTGGCCGATCTTCTTCACCACGTCGAGCCCCTTCGTGACGTTGCCGAGCAGCGCGTACTGCGGCGGCAGCTGGGCGTCCTGTCCGGTGACGACGAAGAACTGGCTGCCGGCCGCGCCCGCCGGCTCGGTCTGGGTCTTGGCCATCGCCACCGTGCCGAGCGTGTAGTCGGCGTGCTTCGGCGGCGGGTCGACCGTGCTGAAGCCGGGGCCGCCGGTGCCGGTGCCCGCCGGGTCGCCGCCCTGGATCACGAAGCCCGGGACGATGCGGTGAAAGATGAGACCGTCGAAGAAGCCGCGCTTCACGAGACCGGCGAAGGCCGCCGTGGTGTCGGGCGAGTCCTTCACATCGAGCTTGAAGGCGAAGCTGCCGCAGTTCGTGTCGATCGTGACCGTGTAGGTCTTGCTCGCGTCGAGCTTGGTGGTGGGCTTCTTCTCGCCGCCGGCCTTCCGCGGAGCGGGCGCCTGGACGGTGGTGCAACCGCCCTGGCTCGAGGCCTGGCTTGAGGCGGGTGCGCTGGCGGCCGGAGCCGATGAGGCCGGCGGCGCTCGAGCTGCTGCCGGAGTTCGAGCTTCCGCAGCCGGTAGCCGCGAGCGGCACCAGCACGAGTGTGCACGTCAGCGCTAGGTGTCGCACGGCGCGTAAGGCTAGCGGCCCTCCATGAGACCATTGCCAGCCCCATGGCGCTCACTCCCCTCCTGAGCCGCTACGACCAGGTGATCCTGGATCTCGACGGCTGCGTCTGGATCGGCCCGGAACCGATCCCCGGCTCGGTGGACGCGATCAACGCGATCCGCGAGGCCGGCCTGCGGCTTGCGTTCGTGACCAACAACTCGTGGTACTCCGGCGAGGACCAGGTGGCGAAGCTCTGGGGCATGGGCGTGCGCGCGCTCGCTCGCCGACGTGGTGACCGTGGGCGGCGCGATGCAGCACCTGCTCGCCGAGACGCGCCAGGGCCGGACCGCGTTCGTGATCGGCTCGGAGGCGATGTTCCGTCACGTGCAGGACGCGGGCGTGCGCGTGCTGAACGGCACCGACCTGGCATCGCGCGCGGAGGTGGTGGTCGTGGCCGCCACCCTGGAGCTGACCTACGACGACCTCAAGTACGCCGCGCTCGCCGCGCGCCGCGGCGGCGACCTGGTCGCCACCGGCCGCGATCCCACCTACCCGATGCCCGAGGGCTACTGGCCCGGCACCGGCGCGATCCTCGCCGCGGTAGAGGCCGCGTCCGGCGAGACCGCGTCGATCGTCGGCAAGCCCGAGCCGCAGCTCTTCTTCACCGCGCTCGACCGCCTCGGCGAAGGCCGCACGCTCGTGATCGGCGACCGCCTGGACAGCGACGTGCTGGGCGCCTCGCGCGCCCACCTGGACGCAGCGCTCGTGCTGACCGGCGATACGAGTGCCGAGGAGGCGGCCGCAGCGAAGAAACCGAAGCCGGTGGCGATCGCCGCGAACCTCGCTGAGCTGGTGCTTGGGTAAGCAGTAGGCATGCCGCGCAAGACCCACCACAAGCACTCCTCCACCAAGGGCTACCGGCGGCTGCTCGATGGGCTCGCCAAGATCGACGGTGTGCATCGGGTGGCCACCGGCCGCATCAAGCCGCGGATGGGCTCCGGGCGGCCGATCGCCCCGATCTCGAAGGTGCGCCGCACCGACTCGGGGCTGTCGATCACGATCAACACCGACGGCGCGATCGTGGACGCCTACGTGGTCACCGACAGGCCCGAGGCGGTCGAGGAGGCCATGCGCGAGCGCGGCTGGACCGCCTCGTAGCCCACGCCGAGCAGCCGCGCCGCCTCCGGCGTGACCGTCAGCCCGGCGTCCACCGCGGCCGCCAGTGCCGAGCTCCGCGTCCACCCCGCGCCACTCGTGCAGGTGCGCGGCGCACAGCGCCGCCACGAAGTCCGTGTGCCGGTTGCCGTGCACGGCCACGGCGCCGCGCTTTCGCAGCTCGCGTCGCAGCACGATGAGCAGCTCGTCGAGCGCCTCGGCGCCCGCGTCGCACGAGGCCACCGGCACGTGCAGCCACTCGAGCCCGGCGGCCTCGTAGTCGCCCAGGTTGTGGCGCGTGGTCATCGTGGAGATCACGAGGCGCACGCCGCTCTCCTCAGATACGCGATGTCGGACTCGCGCCGCTCGGGCCGGTGGCTGCGCCCTCCGCCGCCCGGCCGCTCCATCGCGCACAGCTTCCTGGGCCGCGCCCACCAGATTCGATTGGGTTCCTTCATGCACGCTCCTCGGTCGCTTTAGACTCCTAAGTCGTGAGCGACGGGTTCTCGCCCCCATGTGCCGTGTGCTTGGCTGCGTAGCCGCAGAGCCGGTCTCACTGCGGCACGAGCTGCTCGAGGCGGAGAACCCGATGATCCGCCAGTCGGAGGACCACGACTCGGGCTGGGGAATCGCCGTCTACAGCCGCGGCGAGGGCGAGGAGCCCGACCTGCATGCGCTTCCCCGAGGCCGCATTCGAGGACGACGGCTTCGAGGCCGCCACCCAGCTGCGCGGGCGGATCTTCAACGTGCACGTGCGGCGCGCGACCATGGGCGGCCTAGTGATGGAGAACACGCATCCCTTCTGCCTCGGGCCGTACTCGTTCGGCGCACAACGGCACGGTGCTGCACTTCCCGCGCCTGCTCGAGCTCGGGGTGCCGCGAGCCGAAGGGCGACACCGACACCGAGCACTTCTTCAACTACCTGATGTCGCGCCTCGACCGGCGCGACATCGTCGGCTCGCTGCGCCAGGCGGTGACCGCCGTGATCGAGCGCTCGCCGCTGTCCGGGCTCAACTTCCTGTTCGGCGACGGCGAGCGGCTGTACGCCTACAAGCTCGGCATCTTCGAGCTGCACTGGCTGCACCGGCCCGGGCAGCTGCTCGTGGCCTCGGAGCAGATCACGAGACGAGCCGTGGCACTGCGTGGCGCAGGACGTGCTGCTCACGCTCGACCCGCGCGACGTCGAGGAGCCGAAGGCGCAGCGGCTGATCGGCGACGAGCTGCTGGAGCGCGCCGAGATCGTGAAGTTCACCGAGGGGCACGAGCTCCGCGGTGAGGAGCGCGGGCGCTTCGCGGCCGAGCGGGCGGCCCGCCTGGCCGCCGCCGAGTGAGCGCAAGCACTAGCGCTGTTCCTCAACCCCGCCGCAGCCGGGGGTCGTGCTGCGCACGCGCTCGCGGCAGGTGAAGGACGAGCTGGACCGCATGCGGGCCACGCTACCGCGTGCTCGACACGCGCAGCCTCGAGCACGCGCGCGAGGCGGCGCTGGAGGCGGCGGCCGCCGAGGAGACGGTGGTGGCTATCGGCGGCGACGGCCTGGTGGGCTGCCTGGCCGGCGCCCTGATGAACACGAAGAGCCGCGCTCGGGATCGTGCCGCGGCGGGCGCGGCAACGACTTCGCGCGCGTGCTCGGCATCCCGATCGGACGCCGCGCGAGGCGGCGCGGCTCGTGCTCGAGGGCGAGGAGAAGCTCGTGGACGTGGCGGCGGTGAACGGGAAGCGCCGTTCGTGGGCATCGCCAGCGTGGGCTTCGACTCGGACGCCAACCGGATCGCGAACGAGACGCGCGTGGTGAAGGGCGACCTGGTCTACCTCTACGCGGCGCTGCGCGCGCTGTGGCACTGGAAGGACGCGACGTTCGAGGTCGTCGTGGACGGCGAGCGCCACAGCGTGACCGGCTACGCGGTGGCCGTGGCCAACTCGAAGGCCTACGGCGGCGGCATGTACCTCGTCCCCCACGCGCGAGCTTGACGACGGCCGGCTCGACGTGATGCTCACGGCGCACCACTCGAAGCTGCACTGGCTGGCCTCGCTGCCGAAGGTGTTCAAGGGCACGCACGTGGACGACCCGCACATCCAGTGGCTGCCGGGCGCGAGCGATCGAGGTGAGCGCCGACCGCCCGTTCACCGTCTACGCCGACGGCGACCCGATCGCGGACCTGCCCGTGACCGTGACGGTCTCGAAGCAGGCGCTGCGGGTGATCGCGCCCGTGATGCTGCGCCTGCAAGCTCGCCGCTCGCGCGCGCGCTGCGCGTGCTGAGCCGCAGGCTGGGGCGCCGCGGCGGCACCACGCTGCCCGGCCGCGTGCTGCTGCGGCTCGACTCGGGCACGATCGCGCGTGCTCGGCAGGCGGCTCGAGCGCGGCTCGGTGGTGGTCTCGGCCACCAACGGCAAGACCACCACCTCGGCGATGCTCGCCTCCGTGCTCGAGACGGCGGGCGCGCGAGGTGGTGCACAACCGCGCCGGCTCGAACATGAACTGGGGCGTCGCCACCGCGCTGCTCGACGCCGGCCGCTCGCCGGGGCAGATCGGGCTGTTCGAGGTGGACGAGGCGTGGCTCGCCCCCGTGGCGCGCGACCTCGACCCGCAGCCTGATCCTGCTGTCCAACCTGTTCCGCGACCAGCTCGACCGCTACGGCGAGCTGGAGCTGCTGGCCGACCGCTGGGCGGAGCTGGTGGCAGAGCGCGACGGGCGCTCCACGTTCGTGCTCAACGCCGACGACCCGCTGGTGGCGGACCTGGGGCGCGAGCGCCAGCGCGTCGTGTACTTCGGCGTGGAGGACCGCTCGCACTCGCTCGAGGCGCTCGAGCACGCCTCGGACTCGAAGCGCTGCCGCAACTGCGGCCACGAGTACGCCTACGAGGCCGTGTACCTCGGCCACATGGGCCGCTACCGCTGCCCCAACTGCGGGCGCGAGCGGCCCGAAGCCGCAGGTGGCGGCGGAGCGCGTGACGCTGCGCGGGCATGTCCGGCTCCGACGTGCGCATCGCCACGCCCGGCCGGGCCGATCGAGCTGAGCCTCCCCCTCCCCGGCCTCTACAACGTCTACAACGCGCTGGCGGCCACGGCCGCGGCGCTCGAGCTGGGCGCATCGCCCTGCCAGGTGCGCGACGCGCTGTCGCGAGTTCGCGGCCGCCTTCGGGCGCGTGGAGCGGCTCCAGGTCGACGGGCGCGAGCTGGCGATCCTGCTCGTGAAGAACCCCGCCGGCGCGAACGAGGTGCTGCGCACGCTGACGCTCGAGGACGGGGCGCTCGACCTCTGGATCGCGCTCAACGACGGCATCGCCGACGGCCGCGACATCTCGTGGATCTGGGACGCCGACTTCGAGCTGCTCGCCGGTCGCGCGCGGCGGATCACATGCACGGGCACGCGCGCGGAGGAGATGGCGCTGCGGCTCAAGTACGCGGGCGTGGACGCGCCGGTGACCGTGGAGCGGGAGCTGGGCCGCTCGCTCGACTCGGCCGTGGCCGGCGGCGACGGCGCAGCCGCTGTACGCGCTGCCCACCTACACGGCGCTGCTCGAGCTGCGCGACCTGCTGGCGGACCGCGGCCTGGCCAGGCGGTGGTCGGACTGAGGACGGTCGACGAGGCGGTGATCTGGCACGACGTGGAGTGCGCGTCGTACGCGGCCGATCTCGACCTCTGGCGCGAGCTGGCCGCGCGAGCGCGGCGGCGGGCTGCTCGACGTCGGCGCCGGCACCGGCCGCGTGGCGCTCGACCTGGCGGCGCTCGGCCATGACGTGACCGCGCTCGACTCCGACCCCGCGCTCGTGGCCGCGCTCGCGTCGCGCGCGCGCGAGCGCGGCCTGCGCGTGCGCACCAGCGTGGCCGACGCGCGCGCGTTCGACCTCGGGCGCGCCGTTCGCGCTGGCCATCGCGCCGATGCAGGTGGCGCAGCTCATGGGTGGCGAGCCCGGGCCGCGCGGCGATGCTGCGCTGCGTGCGTGCGCACCTCGAGCCGCGGCGGGCTGTTCGCGCGCCGCGCTGGCCGACCCGTTCGAGGGCGTGCCCGAGGAGTACGCGCTGCCGCCGCTGCCCGACGTGCGCGAGGAGGAGGGCTGGGTGTTCTCGAGCATGCCGCGTGGCGGTGCGCGCCGAGGGCGCCAGCACCGCGATCGACCGTCTGCGCCAGGCGGTGTCGCCCGCACGGCGAGCTCACCGAGGCGATGACCACGATCGTGCTCGACCGCCTCGAGCCCGCCCAGCTCGAGGCCGAGGCGGAGGCGCTCGGCCGTGTTCCGCGCCCTGCGAGACGCACCGTGCCGCGAGACCGACGGCTACGTGGGCAGCACCGTGGTCGTGCTGGAGGCCGCCTGATGCCAACGCTGCGGCTGTGCTCGCTCTATCCGGACCTGATGAACATCTACGCGGACCGCGGCAACATCGCCGTGCTGCGGGCGCGCTGCGAGTGGCGCGGGATCGGCTTCGAGCTGTCGAGCTCCGGCCTCGGCGAGCCGCTGGATCCGGAGTCGGCCGACTTCTTCTACATGGGCGGCGGCCAGGACCGCGACCAGGTGGCCGTGGCCGAGGACATGGTCGCCACCAAGCGCGACGCGCTGCACGCGGCGCAGGAGCGCGCGGCGGTGATCCTCGCGGTGTGCGGCGGCTACCAGCTGCTCGGGCTCGAGCTACCAGCTCGGTGACGAGAAGCTGCCCGGCGTCGAGCTGGTGGACCTGCGCACCGTGCGCGAGGCGGGGCCGCGCCTGATCGGCAACTGCGCGATCGAGAGCGACCTCGGCGGCGGACCGCGCGTGATCGCCGGCTTCGAGAACCACGGCGGGCGCACCTACCTCGGCGACGGGCGAGCAGCCGCTCGGCAAGGTGCTGAGCGGCTTCGGCAACAACGGCAAGCGACGGCTACGAGGGCGTCCGCCGCGGCAACACGATCGGCACCTACCTGCACGGCCCGCTGCTGCCGAAGAACGTCTGGCTCGCGGACCGCCTGATCGAGCTGGCGCTCGGCATCGAGCTCGAGCCGCTGGCCGACGACTCGCTCGAGCTGGCCGCGCACATGAGCGCGCGCCGGGCGGCTGGCGTCTAGGCGTGCGCGAGCTTCACGTACACGGGTCCAGCGTATGAGAGCGCGCGCCGGGCGGGTCAAGTCACCGGCAAGAGTGGCCGATAGGCGCCTAAGCGGGATGCGCCGACTCGAGTCAGGAGTCGATTGATGTCCCGTTTTCGCTTTTCGATGTTCCAGTTGCTGTCACTGGGGCTGTTCGCGGCAGTCGTGGTGACGGTGCTTCGCCGCAGCAGGCGTACCACCGAGCTCGTGGCTTCGGCTCCGCAGTTCGCGGCGCCCGAGCCCGAGCCGGTGGTTGCGGCGAGCCCTGAGGAGGCGCCGGTGGAGGACCAGCCGGCGGAGCCGGAACCGGCCGTCGAGCCCGAGCCCGAGCCGGCGGTGGACGTCTACATGGCGCCCGCCGAGCCCATCGTGGCGGCAGAGCCCGAGCCCGAGCCGGAACCCGAGCCGGAACCCGAGCCTGAGCCGGAGCCCGCTCCCCTGTTCGCTGTGGAGCCCGAGCCCACTCTCTCGCTCGAGCATGAGCCCGTCTCAGACAGCGAGCCAGAGCCCGGCTACTGGGAGGTGCCTTCCACGCCTCCCGCGGACTGGTCGGATCCGGGCCAGTTCGGCGAGCGCCACTCCGCGTGATCGCCGCCGAGGCCGCCCGGGCCACGCGCTCGGGCGGCCGACGCGGCCTACCTACCGCTTGAACCGAAGCCCCCGGCGCCGCGCACGGTCTCTTCGAGCGACGCCACCTCCACCAGCTCGGGCGACTCGTGCCGCACCAACACGAGCTGCGCGATCCGGTCCCCCGGCGCGACCTCGAACGGCTCCTGGGAGTCGGTGTTGAGCAGCAGCACCCGCACCTCTCCCCTATAGCCGGCGTCGATTAGGCCGGGCGCGTTGGGGATCGTTATCCCATGCCGCGCCGCGAGGCCCGAGCGCGGCAGCACGAGTCCCGCCCAGCCATCCGGTATCGCGAGCGCGATTCCGGTGCCCACGCTGGCGCGTTCTCCGGGCGCGATGCTCGCGGCCTCGACGGCGTAGAGGTCGTAGCCGGCGTCGCCGTCGTGTGCCGTGCTCGGCTCGCGCGCGCCGGCGGACAGACGCGTGAACTGGAGCGTCACTCGTCCTCGTCGGGCTCCGCGCCGCCCAGCCCGTTCACCGAGAAGCGCTCGAAGCGCGCCGCCACGCCCACCGGCACCCGGGCGTGGATGTGGGCGCCCTCCGGGGTGTCCTCGCGCTCCATCTCGCCCGCGAGGTCGTGAAGCTCGGACAGGCGCCCGCCCTCGTCGTAGGGAACGAGCAGCTCCATCGGGCGCAGCGTGGCGAGGAATCGGGCCTCGATCGCGTCGGCCAGCGCCTCGAGCCCCTCGCCGCTGGCGGCCGAGATCTGAGCGGCGCGCGGGTAGCGGAAGGACAGCTCGCGCCGGCGCGCCGCGTCGAGCAGGTCCACCTTGTTGAGCACGAGCAGGCGCGGGCGCTCCGCGGCGCCGATCTCCGCCAGCACCTCGTCCACGGCGTCGAGCTGCTCGATCAGCTCCCCCTCGGGGGCCGAGGCGTCGGCCACGTGCAGGATCAGGTCGGCCTCGAGCGCCTCCTCCAGCGTGGCCGCGAACGCGTCCACGAGTTGGTGGGGCAGTTTGCGAATGAACCCGACCGTGTCGGTGAGCAGGTAGCGGCGCCCGCTGATCTCGAACGTTCGCGTGGTGGGATCGAGAGTGTGGAAGAGCCGGTCCTGCACGCCCACCGTCGCGCCGGTGAGCGCGTTCAGCAGAGTCGACTTGCCCGCGTTCGTATAGCCGGCCAGAGCCACCGTGGGCAGGTGCGCGCGCTCGCGCTCGGCGCGCATCACGTCGCGCCCGGCCTTCGTGCGCTCGAGGCGGCGCTTGAGGGCGGAGATGCGGTCGCGCGCCAGGCGGCGGTCGGTCTCGATCTGGCTCTCGCCCGGGCCCCTCGTGCCGATCCCGCCGCCGAGGCGCTCGAGGTGCGTCCACAGGCCACGCATGCGCGCGAGGTTGTACTCGAGCTGCGCCAGCTCCACCTGGAGGTTGCCCTCGGCCGACTGCGCGTGGTCGGCGAAGATGTCGAGGATGATGGCCGTGCGGTCGATCACCGGCACGCCCACGGCCTCCTCGAGGTTGCGCTCCTGGCGCGGGAGCAGCTCGTCGTCGCAGGCCACCAGGTTGGCGTCATTCTCCTTGATCGCCTGCTTGAGCTCGCTCAGCTTGCCCTTGCCGAAGTAGCGGTCCGGGTCCGGCGCGGCGCGCCGCTGCATCAGCTCGCCGGCCACGGCCACTCCCGCGGTGCGCAGCAGCTCGCGCAGCTCGGCGAGGTCGGGCTCCTCCGGCCCCACGGCGATGCAGAGCGCACGCTGACGCGCGCGGGGGTTGCGAATGCCCTCTCCGTAGCGGCTCTCGGCCGCGCGTCCGTTGCGTCCTCTCTCCACGCTGTCCAGTGTAGGCCCGGTGCAACTCGGCTACAGTGCCGCGCGTGAAGGCCTTCGTGACCGGGGGGACGGGCTTCATCGGCAAGCAGCTCGTGCGCAAGCTGCGTGCGCGCGGCGACGAGGTGGTCGTGCTCGTGCGCACCCCTTCGAAGGCCGCCGACCTCGACGCCCAGATCGTGGAGGGAGACCTCTCCAACGATGACGCGATCCGCCAGGGAGTCCAGGGCTGCGACGCCGTGTTCCACGTGGGCGCCACCTACAAGGTGGGCATCCCGAAGTCCGAGCACGAGGCGATGTACGACGCCAACGTGCGCGGCACCGAGCGCGTGATCGACTCCGCCACCGAGGCGGGCGTGAGCCGCATCGTCTACGTCTCCACGGGCAATGTGTACGGCAACACGCGCGGCCAGGTGGTGGACGAGACCTACAAGCGCCCGCAGCCACCGGACTTCCTCTCCTATTACGACGAGACCAAGTACAAGGCGCACGAGGTGGCGCTCGACAGGATCGCCAAGGGCGCGCCGGTGATCATCGTGCAGCCCGGCGGCGTGTATGGGCCGAACGACCCTTCGGAGCTCGGGAACATGATCGACCAGGCGCGCACCGGCAAACTCAAGCTGCGCCTGTTCCCGGAGGCCGGCTTCAACTTCATCTATGTGGACGACGTGGCGGAGGGCATCCTGCTCGCCTACGACAAGGGCCGCATCGGCGAGGCCTACAACCTCGCGGGCGAGAAGGGCACGATGGGCGAGCTCGTGGACAAGACCTCGGAGCTGTCTGGGCGCAAGCCGCCGCGCCTGCCGATGCCGGCCGTGATGATGAAGATGGCGGTCCCGATCGGCCCGGTGGTGGGCAAGCTGATGGGCTTCCCGCCGAACCTCGGCGAGCTGATCAAAACCTCGGACGGCGTGACCTTCTGGATGACCGACCAGAAGGCGCGCGACGAGCTGGGCTTCGCGCCGCGTGACCTGGACAGCGGGCTGAGGCAGACGCTGGGCGTGAGCTAGGTGTAGTTCCTCGTTAGGTCGTTCCGGTTAGATCGTTTAGGCGAGCTGCCGGGGGCTTGTGGCTGAGTGAGCCGTGTGGTCTGCGGTAGTTGTAGTGGTTGAGCCAGGCCGGGAGGTTTGAGCGGCGCTCGTCCGAGCTCGTGTAGGCGCGGCCGTAGGCCCATTCGTTTTGGAGTGTCTGGATGAAGCGCTCGGCCTTGCCGTTGGTCCTCGGTCGGTAGGGGCGGGTGCGAAGGTGGCGCAGCCCGAGCGATCGGCAGGCGTCGGCGTGGGCGCGCGAGAGGTAGCAGGAGCCGTTGTCGGTCATGACCCGCTCGATCTGGACGCCGCGGTCGGCGAACCAGGCGGCGGCTCGTGCGAGGAACCCGGCGGCGGTCGCGCCGCGCTCGTCGGCGAGCACCTCGACGTAGGCGATCCTGGTGGCGTCGTCGACGCAGACATGGACGAAGTCCCAGCCGACGACGCCGCGGCCGCTGCCCTTGGCGGTCGTTTGCGTGTCCCGCTGGTGGCCGCCGCGGCCGGTGACGCGGTGGCCGGGGCGGCGGAAGCGGCCGAGCTTCTTGATGTCGACGTGGACGAGCTCGCCCGGACGGTCGCGCTGGTAGCGGTTCGGCGGCTCCGGCGGCTCGAGCCGCGATCGCTTGCCCAGCCCGATCCGCTTCAGCCACCGCGAGACGGTCGCCAACGACATCCCCAGCTTGAGCGCGATCTCGGCTGCGGTCAGCCGCAACCGCCGCAGCGCCTCAATCGCCGCGACCAGCTCCGGCGGCGTGCACCGCGGCCGCCGGTGCGGTGCCGAGGACCGGTCAAGCAGACCCGGCGAACCCTCAGCCCGGAAGCGCGCAACCCACTTCCCCGCCGTACGCTCGCTGACGCCGGCGGCCTCGGCCGCCGCCGCCAGCGACCAACCACGCTCCAACACCCGCTCGACGATCAACGCGCGACTGTTCGGACAGGTCCTCGCGTTAGCGTGCAACTTCATCCGGTGTCCTCCTTGGGACTGGGGGCTTAGACACCACCCAGCCTCCAAGGGGACCCGGATGAACAACCTTGTGAGGAGCTACAGCTAGCCGGCGCGCCGGTCCTCGAGCGCGGCAAGCGCTTCCTCGCTGGTGCGGTAGAAGCCGTACCAGGTGATCTTGCCGTCCTCGAGCGTGGACATCTGCCAGAAGATCTGAGCGATCCGCACGCCGCTCGTCACCGCGGTGGCTGTCACGTCCATGCGCACCAGCACCGCGCCGCCGAGGTCTGTCACCTCAGCCGGTATCGGCGTCCAGTCGGGAAAGGTCTCGTAGACGTTGCGCATCCACTCCCGCACTCCCTGGTGCCCGTGGTAGAGCAGGCGCTCGGGCTCCGTCATCAGCGACTTCACCTCGACGTCCGGGGAGAGCATCTCCAGCAGGGCCTCGGTGTCGCCATTCGCGAACGCCTCGAAGCAGCGTACGACGATCTCGGCGTCCTCTGAGCGCTCGTCGACCATTGCTGGCGCGAGCCTATGCGCTCAAGCGGCTGGCGGCAGCTGCTCGCGCGGCACCTGCGGTAGGACGCCCTCCGCGCTGAAGCGCTCCGGGATGCGCGAACCGGGTAGCACGACGACTCCCTCGGCCGGTTCGCCCAACCATGACGCGTGGGCCACGGCGTACCTGTGCGCCGCCAGCGCGACTCCCGCGGCCTCGATCTCCTCTATCCGGCGGCTCCAGAGGTCGCTGCCGGGGTCGTGCACGTGGTCCTGCTCGAGCTCCTCGATGCGGCGCCGCACGCCGAGCGGGTGGCGGCGCGCGGGCACTCGTCGCCCCTGGAGTGCGGCGAACACGCCGTCGGGGCTCGTCTCGAACACTGCCGCCGTACGGAAGGCGCCCTCCTCCACCTGACCGCTCTGCCCGCCCGCGTACACGCCGAGGTCGGCGAGCGCCGCGTACAGGCGCGCCGCGGGCTCCGAGTAGGGCATCGGCGGGATGCCGAGCCGGGCGAGCTCGTGGTCGCACGTGCGATTCTCGCCCGCGGGTGCCCCGATGCCCACCACCACGTCGCCGAGCGCGCGCAGAGCGGCCACCACCTGGGTGGCGTCGCCGGGCTCGTAGAAGCTCGCCCGCAGGCGCACCGGCGGCTGTAGCTCCAGCACCTCCTCCAGCGTGACGAGCTGCAGGAATCCGGGGCCCAGCGCTATCCCGCAGTAGCGCAAGTGCGGTTCAGCCCCTGAGGCTCGATCTCATGCGCTCCACGGCCTCGCTGAGGCGCTCGTCAGGCACGGTCAGCGAGATCCGGAACCAGCCCTCGCCGCTCTGACCGTACGCGCCGCCGGGCGAGATCACCACGCCGGACTCCTCGAGCACCAGCTCGCAGTAGGAGGCCGAGGTGTGCCCTTCCGGCACAGGCGCCCACACGTAGATCGTGCCCTTCGGAGGGGTCACGTTCACGCCGATCTCGCTCAGCGCGCCGCACACGAGGTCGCGCCGGCGCTGGTAGATCGCGCTCATCTCCCTCGCGGTGTCGTCGCCGTCACGCAGCGCCGCCACGGCCGCCAGCTGCACGGCGTCGAACATGCCGCTGTCGATGTTCGTCTTGAGCCGCCAGTAGGCGTCGATCGCCGTGGCGTTTCCCACGATCGCGGCGGTGCGCCAGCCGGTCATGTTGTAGCCCTTGGAGAGCGAGAACACCTCCACTCCCACGTCCTTCGCGCCAGCTGTCTCGAGGAAGCTCGGCGGCCTGTAGCCGTCGAAGGAGATCTCCGTGTAGGAGGCGTCGTGGACCACGAGGATGTCGTGCTCCCGCGCGAACTCGATCGCCCGCTCGAACAGCCCGTCCGGGACGATCGCTCCCGTGGGGTTGTTCGGGTAGTTGAGGAACATCAGCTTGGCCCTCGCGGGGTCCGCGACGGCGTCGAGGTCGGGCGCGAAGCCAAGCTCGGGCATGAGCGGCATCAGCACCGGCTCCGCCCCGCTCAGCAGCGGGCCGCCGGTGTACACCGGGTAGCCAGGATCGGAGGCCAGCGCGGTGTCGCCCGGGTCGAGGAAGGCGAGGTTGAGGTTGAAGATGCACTCCTTCGCCCCGAGCGCCGGCATGATCTCGGTGTCCGGGTCGAGCGTGACGCCGAAACGGCGCTCGTAGAAGACGGCCACGCCCTGGCGGAACTCGGGCCGCCCGCGGTTCGACGGGTACTGGTGCGTGCCCGGATCGCGCGCGGCGTCGGCCAGGGCGTCGATCACGAAGCCCGGCGTGGGGGTGTCCGGATCGCCGATGCCCAGGCTGATCACGTCCACGCCCTGCGCCTTCTTCGCCTGGATCTTTCGCTCCAGCTCCGCGAACAGGTACGGGGGCAGTGCCTCGAGCCGCTTACTGTGCCTCACGCAGGTCCTCCAGAAGTTCGTCGCTGAGCGTCCCCGCGTACACGGGCACGGCCCAGCCGGTCAGGTTCACTTGCAGGTCCTCGCCCACCTCTACGTCGAGGTCGCCGCCGTCCAGGTGGACCGTCACCGTTCTGTCGCCGCCCGCCAGCACGGCCGCCACCGCGGCGCCGCTCGCGCCGGTGCCCGACGACATCGTCTCCCCCACCCCGCGTTCGAAGATCCGCGCGCTGATCTCGTTGCCCGAGTCGTGCCGCCAGAACGACACGTTGGTGCGGTTGGGGAACAGGTCGTTGTGCTCGATGCCCGGCCCGTACAGGCTCAGGTCGAGGTCCGGAAGCTCGTCGCCCACCTCGATCGCGCACTGCGGGTTGCCGATCGACACGTGCTGGAACTCGAACTCGCGCCCGCCCGACTCGACGTTGCCCCGGCCGTCATCGGGCCCGCCGGGGTAGTCCTTCGAGCGCACGCTCGCGCGACCCATGTCCACGGTGCACGTCGTCTCGCCGGTGATGCGCGGGCGGATCTCACCGGCGGCGGTCTGGATCGAGAACACGTCCTCGCCGGTCCAGCCGCTGCGGCGGAGGTAGAGGATCGCCTCGCGTGCGCCGTTACCGGACAGCTCGGCCTCGGAGCCGTCGGGATTGAAGATGCGCAGGCCTGCAACGAATCCGGGCTCGCTCGCGTCTGAAAGGAGAAGGATGCCGTCCGAGCCCACTCCGGTGTGCGGCGCACACAGCAGCCTGACCCGCTCGGCGGTCAGCTCAAACGGGAGGTCCCGTTGCTCCACGATGATGTAGTCGTTCCCGAGCGCTTGCCACTTCTCGAACCGCACTCCGCCCCCTCGCTCGATTCCTGGCTCCCGGACTACCACGTGCGGGCCGTGCACCGGCGCACGTCGCGCGCGACGCCCGACAGGTTGTGGGAGGCCGCCGAGCAGACGCGCATCCGCGACACACGCGTACTGCGCCCGCTGATCGGCGCGCGGCTCGGCCCGCATGCACCAGCGGCGGACACGACCTTCAGGGAGCTGTTCAGGACAGACATCTTCACGCTGCTCGAGGAGGGGGACCGCTACTCGATCTCCGGAGTGGCGGGCTGCCTCTGGGCCCCACGAGGGGAATACGCCCGCTTCGAGTCGGCGGCGGACTATAGGCAATACGAGCGGCCCGGACGAGCCAAGGCCGCGGTCCTGACCGCTGTCCGCGAGCACGAGCGCGGCTCCGAGATCGTCACCGAGATCCGCGTGTGGTGCACCGACCGCGGCGCCGAGATGCGCTTCCGCTCCGTCTGGCTCGTGGTCTCGCCATTCATGCGCTTCGTGCGCATGGAGCTGCTGCGCGCGGTGGCGCGGCGCGCTGAGCGTTAGGGTGCGCTCCATGCCCAGCGAAGCCATTCAGGTCGGCGCCATGACGATCCGCTACCTCGTGGAGGGAGCTGAGTCGAACGGCTCGGTCGCGGTGTTCGAGTTCGATATTCCCGCGCAGGCAAAGATGCCGGCGCCTCACAGCCACGACGCCTACGAGGAGACGATCTACGGCCTCGAGGGTGTCTCGACCTGGACCGTCGCGGGCGACACCATCGAGGTCGGCCCCGGCGACGCTCTCTGCATCTCGCGCGGCGCGGTCCACGCCTTCGACAACCGCGGCGACGTCGACGCCAGGGCGCTTGCCGTGGTCACGCCCGGGATCCTGGGACCGGACTACTTCCGGGAGGTGGCCGCGGTGTTCGCGGACGCGGCCGGTGGGCCGCCCGACTTCGCGCGCCTCAGCGACGTGATGCGCCGCCACGGGCTCACGCCCGCGCCTCCGCCCGCTGCCTAATCTCGCGCGCCACGTCGGCGGGCTCGCGGCCGGTCACGTCGATAGTGGTGACGCCCGCCAGCTTTCGCATCCAGGTGAGCTGGCGCTTGGCGTACTGCCGGGTGCGGCGCTTCATGGCGTCGACGTCCCCCGCGAGCAGCTCCTCGTAGCCGAGCGCCTTGCGCGCCGTGCGCGATGCACCGGCCCCTTCCACGCGCTCCACCTCCTCCCGCGCTCCCGCCGCCAGCATCGCATCCACGCGCTCGTCGATCCGGGCGTAGAGGGCCTCCCGCTCCATCGTCAACCCCGCGAGCAGCGTCGGGTGGCGCATCCGGTCGGTCCACAGCTGCGACTCGCCCTCGCGCGGCTCGAGCTCCCCCATCTCGAGCAGCTCGAGCGTGCGGACGATGCGGCTGCGGTCAGTCGGCTCTATCCCCTCGACCGCCCAGGGCGCGCGCTCGGTCAGCTCCCGGTGCAGCTCCTCGGGACCGCGGCGCTCCACCTCCTCGGTCCAGCGCGCCCGCACCGACGCCGGCGGCGGCGGGTAGAGGTCGAGTTCCGTGAGCGCGGCGCGCAGGTAGAGACCCGTGCCGCCCACCACTATCGGGGTGCTGCCCTCCGCCAGCGCGGCGTCTATCTCCGCATGCGCGAGCGGCATGAACTCGCCCACCGAGAACGTCTCGGTGGCGGGGACGATGCCGATCAGGCGGTGCTCCAGGTGCGCCTGCTCCTTCTCGGTCGGCGCGCCGCTCAGGACCTCGAGCCCGTGGTACACCTGCAGCGCGTCGGCGGAGATCGCCACCGGCTCCTGCCCCCGGTGGCGCAGGAGGTGGGCGAGCTCGATGGCCACCGCGGTCTTGCCGATCCCCGTGGGACCGAAGATGGCGATTACGCGGGCCCGGGGCGTCAAGCGAGCGCGCGGGAGAGCAGCGGCTCCTCGCCCGCGAGCGTGGTGCTCGTCGCGGCCGTGATCTCCACCTGCGCCAGCTCGCCCGGCTGGGCGAGGCCGGTGAAGTTCACAGTCTTGTTGTGGCGCGTGCGGCCGCGGAGCTTCGACTGGTCGGTGCGCGACGGCCCCTCCACGAGCACCTCCATCGTGCGCCCCACGAAGCGCTGCGCGCGCTCGCGCTGGATGCGCTGCACGGCGTCCACCAGGCGCTCCATCCGCTCGCGCTTGACCTCGTGCGGCACCTGCTCTTCCAGCGTGGCCGCCTCGGTGCCGCGGCGCGGCGAGTAGATGAAGGTGAACGCGCCGTCGTAGCGCACCTCCTCCACCACCTCCATCGTCTGCTCGAAGTCCTCGTCGGTCTCGCCCGGGAAGCCCACGATGATGTCGGTGGTGATCGCGCAGTCCGGCACGTGCTCTCGGATCATCGCCACGCGGTCGAGGTAGCGCTCGCGGTTGTAGGTGCGGCGCATCGCCTTGAGGATGCGGCTCGAGCCCGATTGCAGCGGCAGGTGGATGTGCTCGCAGAGGCTTGCCAGCTCGGCGTGGGCGGCGATCACGTCCTCGCGCATGTCCTTGGGGTGCGGGCTCGTGTAGCGGATGCGGTCCACGCCGTCGACCGCGTCGATCTGGCGCAGCAGGTCGCTGAAGCGGATGCGGTCGTCCTTCGGCAGGTCGCGCCCGTAGGAGTTCACGTTCTGGCCGAGCAGCGTGACCTCGCGGACGCCGTCGGCGGCCAGCTGCTCGATCTCGCGCTGCAGCTCGCCCGGGTCGCGGCTCACCTCGCGCCCGCGCGTGGACGGGACGATGCAGTAGGAGCACTTGCAGTTGCAGCCCACGCTGATCTGGACCCAGGCCTGGAAGTCGCGTTCGCGCTTCATTGGCAGGTGGCCGGAGAAGCCCTCGAACTCGAAGTAGCCCTGGGCGGTGATGCTGTCGCTCGTGAGGAACTCGGCGAGCTTGGGGATCTGCCCTGGGCCGAATGCCACGTCCACGAACGGGAACTGCCTGAAAACGTCGTCCTTCACCGACTGAGCCCAGCAGCCGCCCACGCCGATCACCTTCTCCGGATCCTCCGACTTGAGCCGCTTGGCCTCGCCGAGGTGCCCGACGAAGCGGCTGTCCGCCGACTCGCGGATCGAGCAGGTGTTGAAGAGGATCACGTCGGCCTCGGCGCGCTCCGGCACCTCGCGATAGCCGAGCGACTCGAGCATCCCCTTCATGCGCTCGGAGTCGTGCTCGTTCATCTGGCACCCGAAGGTGGTGACGTGGTACGTCTTCACGACCGTCTGAAGATATAGCCCCTCGGGCTGCGGCGCCCTACTTGGCGTAGTCCGTGGCGCGGCTCTCCCTGATCACCGTCACCTTGATCTGGCCGGGGTACTCGAGCTCCTTCTCAACGTCGCGGGCGATCTGGTGGGAGAGCAGCGCCGCGCCGTCGTCGTCGATGTCGTCGGGGCAGACGATCACGCGCACCTCGCGGCCCGCCTGCATCGCGTGCACCTTCTCAACGCCGGGATGGCGCATCGCGATCTCCTCGAGGTTGCGCAGCCGCGTGACGTACTGCTCGAGCGACTCCCCGCGCGCACCCGGGCGGGCGCCCGACAGCGCGTCGGCCACCTGCACCACCACCGCCTCGACGGTCTGCATCTCCACCTCGTTGTGGTGGGCCTCCATTGCGTGCGCGACCGCCTCGGACTCCTTGTACTTGCGGGCGATCTCGCCGCCCACGAGGGCGTGCGGGCCCTCCACCTCGTGCGTCACGGCCTTGCCGATGTCGTGCAGCAGCGCGGCGCGGCGGGCGGTCTTGGCGCTCGCCCCCAGCTCGCTCGCGATCAGCGCGGCCAGGTGCGCGCACTCGATCGAGTGAGCGAGCACGTTCTGGCCGTAGCTCGTCCGGTAGTGGAGGCGGCCGAGCAACTTGGTGAGCTCCGGATGCATCGCCCCCACGCCCGCCTCGAAGATCGCCTGCTCGCCCACCTCGGCGATGTGCTGCTCGATCTCGGAGCGCGCCTGGAAGTAGGCCTCCTCGATGCGCGCAGGGTGGATGCGGCCGTCCTGGAGCAGCTTCTCGAGCGTCAGGCGGGCGATCTCCCGCCGCACGCCGTCGAAGCCCGACAGGATCACCGCTCCCGGCGTGTCGTCGATGATGAAGTCGATCCCGGTGAGGGTCTCGAGCGCGCGGATGTTGCGGCCCTCCCTGCCGATGATCCGCCCCTTGAGATCGTCGGACTGGAGCTCCACCACCGACACCGTGGTCTCGACGGCATGGCCGGCCGCCATCCGCTGCAGGCAAGTGGCGAGGATGTTGCGGGCGCGCCTGTCGGCCTCGTGCTTGGCCTCCTCCTCCACCTGCCTGATCAGGCGCGCGCTGTCGTGGCGGAGCGCGTCCTCGAGCTCCTTGAGCAGGATCTGGCGCGCCTGGCCGGCGCTGAGCCCCGCCACGCGCTCGAGTTCGCGAACGTGCTCGTGCTTCGACTCCTTGAGCTTCTCCGCGTCCCTGTCGAGATTGCGGGCCCTGTCCTCGAGCGTCTGCTCCTTCCGGGCGACCTCGGCCAGTCGCAGGTCGAGCGCCTCCTGCTTGCTGAGCAGGCGCTCCTCGATGCGGGCCAGCTCGGCCCTGCGTACGTCGAGCTCTGGCTCGTCGTCCCGCGTGCGCATCGGGGTGGCGGCGGTCCGCGCGGGCACGGGCTCCACAGGCCGCGGGGGCGCGGGGCCGAGCGCCACCGCGGCGGGGCGCGTTCGGCGGGTCATCAGCGCGACCACAGCCGCGGCCACCACCGCCGCAACCACTGCCGCCAGCACGATCTCCATCTCCGCTGTCTCCAATCCGGCGCTTCCGCGCGCCGGCGTCACGTGTCATCGTCGAGCGGTGCGTCTCGGCTCCGCAAGACACCAGGCGTGCTTTCACAGCGGGGGCGCGCGCCTACGGCGCGCTCACAGTACGGCTAGTGACGCGCTCAACCTCTCCTTTCGAGCTCGTCCTCAGACCGGTGATGGAAGAAGAATGTCAAGTCGAAAATGTCCTGTGCCCGCATCAAAAACGTGCGATTTGCTGGCTATTCGTCTCACGGCGACCGAATCGGCCGCTTGTCACAAGAGTAAACCCGGCGCACTCCGCGCGCAAGGTTTCGGACGCCTGTGCGCTATTCGAACTCCGCAATCACGAGCCTGTACCCGAGGTCGAGCTCGTCGAGGGCGAGGAGGTCGGCGTGGCGCTCATGCCAGGCGCCGCTGGCGAGATCGTCGCGCAGCCGTGCCACCGCGGCGTCGGTGGCCTCGGCTCCTACCTTGGCGAACACGGAGATTCCATCGCGCACCTTCTGGTCGAGCAGCATCTCCGGCCGCCGCCAGTAGGCGCCGAAGAAGCCGTCCACGCAGTCGTGCGGTATCGGGACCGGCACGACCGTGATCTCGCCGAGCAGCATCCGCAGCTCACGCTCCCATACGCCCGGCTCGCGGTACGCGGCCGAGATCAGCCCGACGAACCCCGGCAAGTACTCCATGGTGAACCAGAAGCGCCCGAACTCCGCAGGGTCCGCGTTGAGAAGAACCACCCGCTTGCGAGCCGCCCGGCGCATCTCGACCAGCCCGGCGCGGCGGTCACTCCAGTGGTGATCGCTCAGGATCGCCATCGCCGCGTCCACGCTCCCGTCCCGCAGCGGAATGGCCTCCGCGCTGCCACGCATCACCGGCGCGGCGCCCTCGGGGCGCTGGGCGATCATGACCTCGGACGGGTCGAGCGCCAGCACCTCGCGGTCCTTCGGCTCATACGCTCCGGCGCCCGCGCCCACATTGAGGATGCTCTGTGCGTCCCCTAACGCCGCCCAGATCGCGGCGGCAAGCCGCGGATCTTCACGCCGCGTGGCGGTATAGCTGCGCCCTATCTCGTCGTACTCGGCGTCGGCGGACACACGCATAGTGAACCGCGAGCGCCCCCGGTCCCGAAGACCGAGTCTCGCAAGGACGCAGGGAGGCCAGCTTGCAAGCGCAAGCGGCCGACCGAGGACGCCGCCAGGCGACGCTTATCGCCAGCCGGACGGCGGGCGGCGCTGGGCCGCCCGCACCTCGGGAGTGGAAGCCTCTAGGCGGCCTGCTCGGCAGGCTGCTCAGCCTTGGTCGCGGCCTCAGCCGCTTCCTCGGCAGCTTCCTTCGCGGCCTTCGGGTCGATCTCCGCGACCTCCGCCACGTTGGCGCCGGTGGTCGACGGCGTCATGCCCACCGCGTCGTAGACCTTCAGCTCGATCTCCCGCGCCATCGCGGGGTTCTCGCGCAGGAAGGCCTTGGCGTTGTTGCGGCCCTGGCCCAGGCGGTCGTCCCCGTAGGAGAAGAACGAGCCGGACTTCTGGACGATGTCGTGCTCGAGACCCAGGTCGATCAGGCAGCCCTCGGCGGAGATGCCGTGGCCGTACTCGATGTCGAACTCGGCCTGACGGAACGGCGCCGCCACCTTGTTCTTGACGACCTTGACGCGCACCCGGTTGCCGACCGCCTCGACGCCCTCCTTGAGGGTCTCGATGCGGCGGATGTCGAGGCGCTGCGACGAGTAGAACTTGAGCGCGCGGCCGCCCGGCTGGGTCTCCGGCGAGCCGAACATGACACCGACCTTCTCGCGGATCTGGTTGGTGAACATGCAGAGCGTGCCGGTGCGGTTGAGGTTGCCGGCCAGCTTGCGCATCGCCTGGCTCATCATGCGCGCCTGCAGGCCGACCGTCTGGTCGCCCATCGCGCCCTCGAGCTCGGCCTTCGGCGTGAGCGCCGCCACCGAGTCGATCGCGACCACGTCGATCGCACCGGAGCGGATCAGGAGGTCGGCGATCTCGAGCGCCTGCTCGCCGTGGTCGGGCTGCGAGACGAGCAGCTCGTCCACGTCGACGCCGATGCGCTTGGCATAGGCGGGATCCATCGCGTGCTCGGCATCCACGAACGCACAGATGCCGCCGGCCCTCTGGGCCTGTGCCAGCACGTGGTAGATCAGGGTCGTCTTACCAGAGGACTCCGGGCCGAAGATCTCCACGATGCGCCCGCGCGGGAAGCCTCCCACGCCGAGCGCCAGGTCGAGCGACAGGGCTCCGGACGGGATGGCGTTCACCTTGACGGCCGCCTCCTCGTCGCCCATGCGCATGATCGAGCCCTTGCCGAACTGGCGCTCGATCTGGGTCAGTGCGCTGTTCAGCGCGGAATCGCGGGCCTTCGCCGCCTTCTCGTTTTCCGTATCCATGTCGGTGCTCCTCGCAGTCTTCGAGATGCACGCAGGCTACGTGTGGGATCGGACGACTTCTACGCTCGTTTACACCGACTTTGTGACCGTTTTGTAACAACCTGCACGCGAACGTCCAACGGCGTGATGGCGATCCAGACTCACTTCCCCACCCCGTTCAGCGTGTTGACCACGCGGAACAGGTTGCCCTCCTTGTAGAAGTTGACCGCGAGCAGGTTGGGCAGGTGGTTGCGGATCTTCTGGCATTCGCGCGCACGGGCGAGCAGCGGCTTGTACGCGTTCACCTGCGCGGCGCTGCTCGGCAGCGGAATCGGATCGGTCGAGATCCAGTGGTTGATGAGGAAGAGGGGTGCGTGCTCGGGGCCGCGGTTGGGACGGCAGCTCGCCGGCAGCTTGGCCGGATCAGTGAGCTGGGAGACCCTCCTGAACTCGAAGGGCGTCTCCTCGGTCAGGCTCTTGTACGCGAGCCGGTACCAGGGCGCGCCGCCCGCGTGGTTCTCGGCCAGCAGCATCAGCCGCTGGTTCGAGTCGATCATCTCGCGCAGGGTCGGCTGCGGCGAGCGGTCGAAGTCCTTGAACACGTATTGGGTGAGCCCGGCGTCGCCGATCGCCTTCACGAAGTCGTCCGGTGTGACGTAGTCCTGGTTGATGATCACCATCACGTCGTCCGGATGGGTGGCGAGGAAGTCGTGGATCTGGCCGAGGGCGGTCGAGAGCAACGTGTTGCCCAGCTCGCAGAAGGTGTGGCAGAGGTACATCCCGCGTGTGCCATTGCCCCCAAAGCCGAGGCGCTCGCGCAGTCTCATCGCTGCGTCCACCGATTCCTGGCTCACCCCGTCCTGCTGCGCGATCTTCTGGATGTCGGCGTTGCTGCCGAAGTCGGTACGCACCTTGCCGCCCGACAGCTTGTCGCCGTAGTGGGTGTCGAGCAGCAGGCCGCGGATCCCGTCCGCCAGCTGGGTGCCGATCGGCGTCTCCTGCTCCGAGGAGAACCAGCCCGGCAGCGGCACGGACATCGAGTTGTGGGTGGCGGGCAGCACCACCTGCTCGAGCGTGCGGTCGCACAGCTCCTCAAACCCGTTGCAGCCGCCGGTCACGCTCGCGGGAGCGCCCTGCGTGGTGCCGCCGCCGGCCACGAACGCCGTCACCCCGCCCGCTATCACCACCAGGGCGATCACGGGCACGGCCAGCTGCCGCGCGAAGTTCCGCCGCCGCGAGATCTCCCCCTCGCCCGTGTCCGCCGGCTGGTGATAGACGAGCGCGAGAATCACCATCACGCCCTTGTAGATCAGGTAGACGCCCACGAGCGTGGCCACCACCTCGAGCGCGGTGCCCGGCGCGGCCACCACGAGGGCGCCGAGCGCGATCAGGCCGAGAGCGCGAGCGACGCGCAGCCAGGTGACGCGTGGCTCGCGCGTGAAGATCCGCCAGCCCTCGCGCAGCGTGCCCTCGATCTCCACCGGGCGCAGCACCGAGTCGGCCGCGGCGGCGATCACCGCACCCGACCCGGCCAGCACCCAGCCGAACGTGCGCAGGTCGCCCACGAACGCGGTCCACACCGCCGCCACCGCCGCACGGCTGTCGGGATCGTGCACGCGCGAGAGCACGATCGCGCGCGCCACCGTGCAGCCGATCACCAGCAGCACTCCGGCGATCGCAATGCCCAACCCGAGCTCAAAGGTCGTAGCTCGCCGGTCGGGCGCGATCACGAGAGCCACCACCGCCGCCACCAGCGTCAGTGCCGCAAGCAGGTAGGCCAGCACCCGGATCTTGTCCGCCAGCCTCGCCAGGTTGGCGGTGGCGTCGCCGACGTCGCGCCTAAGCAGCGTCACCTCCCCTTCGCTTCGGATCTGCGCCGCCAGCTGTGGCCGGAGCTTCTCCACGGCAGCGGCCACCACCGAGCCCACGTCGGCCAGCGTCAGCGTGAGCGTGCTCTGGTCGCGGTCGAACACCGCGCGGTGCACGTCCGTCACGCCGCGGATGAACAGGCTGCGGAACGCGTTGCCGGCGACCAGGTTCGAGATCGCCGACTCGATCAGCGGCCGCGCCGCGAGCAGGTCCGCCTGCTGCTTGAGCACGAGCTCGTCCGTCACCCGCTCGGCGATCAGCGTGCGGACGCTCGAATCCTGGAGCGTGTCAGCGGCGCGCCGCGCGAACTGGTCCGAGTTCACGAGCGTGTGGCGCACGTAGCCCGCGAGCGTGCCCAGTACGAGCAGCACCGCTGCCAGCACGACGAGGCCCCTGGCGCCCAGTCCTCGGACACGGACGCTATCCATGCGACGTCAGGCCACCGGTTGTCGGCGCCGCCGGCCGGCTATGGCGATCGGCGCGTGCCCGCGGATCTCGGCGAGCAGCCGTGGCGCGAGCGCCGCCGGCTCCTCCCCGTTCGATAGGCCTCCCTCGGCCGGACGGAAGAAGCGGACGCGCACCTGCGGGCGCTTGGGAAAGCGCGGGATGTCCACGGTCCCGGACACCGCCACGCACACCACCTCGGCCTCGGGCACCGCCTCCGCGAGCCGCCCGAAGCCGCTGCGGGCGCGCAGCTCGCGCCCCAGGCTGCGCGTGCCCTCGGGGAAGATGCCGATGCAGGCCCCGCCGCGCAGCTCCTCGATCGCGCGGCCCATCGCGTTCTGGTCGCCCTGGCCGCGCTCGATCGGTATCTGGCCCATGCCGTCGAGTACGCGGCCGAGGCCCTTGATCTTCCAGAGCGAGGACTTGGCGAGCGCTCGGATCTGCCGGCGCGGCAGTGCCGCCACGCCGATTGCCACGGGATCCCAGTAGGAGTCGTGATTGCCCGCGAGCAGCACGGGGCCGTGCTCGGGCATGTGCTCGAGGCCCGTCCACCTCCAGGCGGCCCCAGCGGCGCACGATCGGCGAGCACACGCGCATGGCGACGCGATAGGCGCGAGTCATCGGCTCAGGGCTCGTCATTGGCGGGCATCTTGCCAGCCGAGCCTGTCACGCGCAGCTCCTCATACCCCACCCGCACCACATCGCCGGGCCGGAGCTGCCGCCCGCGCCGCTCCTCGGGCTCGCCGTTCACGAGCACGGGCTCGGAGGCGAGCAGGTCCTTGGCCTCACTGCCGCTGCCCACCAGCCCGGCGAGCTTGAGCAACTGGCCGAGCCTGATCGTTTCACTCGTGATGTGAATTTCAGAAGACAGTTCCCCGAATGTACGCCGCTCGGGTTAGGCTCGCCCCAATGGCCCAAAAGGCTCGTGTGATGGTCCTGGCGCTTGACGCCGCCGACCCAGGCCTCGTGCGTGAGCTCGCGCGCGCGGGCGAGATGCCGGCGATGGCGGCCTTCCTCGCGCCGCGCGGCGGAGGTGAGCACGATCGCTCCCGATGGGCGTCTTCGTCAGCGCCAACTGGCCGACGATCTTCACCGCCACGTCGCCGGACCGCCACCGCTACCTGTGCTGGAACGAGTACATCGGCGGCACCTACGACTACCGCGAGACCGATCCCTCGATGGTGCACGGCACGCCGTTCTGGGAGACGCTGTCGGAGGCGGGCAAGCGGCGTGGCGGTGCTCGACGTCCCGCACAGCCTCGTAAGGCCGGTGAACGGCGTGATGCTGGCCGAGTGGGGCTGCCACGACCGGCACGTGGGCACGGCGTCGTGGCCCGCCGAGCTGGCGGACGAACTTACCGCGCGGCACGGGCCCACCTCGCGGCGTGCCGACCCTCCCGGGCGCGACCAGTTTGCTCCCTGCGACTACGTCGACCGCGCCGGGGACGAGCGCACGCGAGGAGGAGAGCGTCGCGCTGTTCGAGCGGATCTGCAAGAGGCTCGAGTCCAAGCGACGCGCGTCGCTCGAGCTGCTCGACCGGGGCGGCTGGGATCTGTTCCTGAACGTGATGGGCGAGTCGCACTGCGTCGGCCATCAGCTCTGGCACCTGCACGATCCCTCCCATCCCCGCGCACGATCGCGGCCCTGGCCGCGCGCATGGAGGGCGACCCGGTCCGCGCGGTCTACCGGCGGCTCGACACCGTCATCGGCGAGCACCTTGCACGGCTCGGGCCTGAGGACACGGCCTACGTGCTCTTCCCGCACGGCATGACCGCGCACAACGACGGCACCCACCTGTTCGACCACGTGCTCCACCGGCTCGACTGGTCGCTGGACGACCCGCCGGCCTGGGCGCAGACCCGCGCGGCGGCGGAGCTGGCGCGCCTGCTGCCGCGGCCGGCGGCGGCCGGTGTTGCGCGCGGCCGCGCCCCGTCCTGCGCTCGCGCGCGCGCGCACGGCGCTGCCCGGCCGCTCCCGCCGTTGCACGAGCGGCGCTGGTTCACGCGCCAAACAACACGGTGGACGGAGCCGTGCGGCTCAACCTCGCCGGGCCGCGAGCCTGCACGGCCGCATCCAGCCGGAGGACCGGCGCGAGGTGCTCGCTGGCTCTCGGAGCGGCTTGCCGAGCTCGTGAACGTGGAAACTGGCGGCCGGGTGATCCGCCGCTGCGTGATCACCGATGACGTCTACCGCCGCTCGCCGGACGACGCCTTCGCGGATCTGTACGTCGAGTGGGAGCGCAGCGAGCCGATCGAGCACGTGTGGTCGCCGTCGGTGGGCACGGTGGCGCTGCCGTACGACCACTGGCGCCAGGGCGACCACGTGCGCGAGGGGCTCGTGCTCGCCATCGGGTCCCGGCATCGCCCCGGGACGGCGCGCGCGACCTTCGACACGTGGCATCTGGGCGCGACGTTCAGCGCCGCCGCGGGCGTCGAGCTCGAGGACGTCGACGGCAGGCCGATCGACTCGATCGTGCCGGGTGTCGGCGGCACTCCGCCAGCGCCGCGCCGCGGGTACGCCCGGCGCGCGAAGCCGTGTGGGCCGGCGCTCGACCGCGCCGGCGAGCGCCGCGACGCCCGGGCTGGGCCCGACCGCCAGGATCCCTCGCTCGTGCGGGCGCGGCAGGACCTCACGCTCGCCGCGCGTGCCGCTCACGACCGCGCCTGGGGCGCGCATCACCAGTCGCAGGATGCGGTGGCCGCAATCCAGGAGCTCAAGCAGCGCGTGGAACCGCTCGAGCGAGAGTCGTTCGTGGCCGCGATGAACGCCTGGCTGCCTTACGCGGAGGTGCCGCCGGACACTCCTGATCAGCGTCGTGATGCCCACGCGCAACCGCGTGGAGTCGCTTCCCGCCGCGATCGCGTCCGTGGAGGCCCAGTCCTACAACGCCTGGGAGCTCCTGATCGTGGACGACGGCTCCACCGACGGCACCGCCGAGTACCTGGCCGCGCTCGAGGACCCGCGCGTCCGCAAGCTGGAGACCGCCGGCGTGGGCTCCTGCGCCGCGCGCAACGCCGCCCTCGACGCCGCCTACGGCCAGGTGATCGCCTATCTCGACGACGACAACCTGTGGGACCCGCACTGGCTCAAGGCCGTGGCGTGGACCTTCCAGGCGCTGCCGGACACCAGCGTCTGCTACGGCGTGCGCGTGTTCGACGACGAGGGACGCGCGCTCCGGCGCATGGTGAGCGCCCGCGCCGCGATGCACTTCCTGCCCTGGGACCCCGAGCTGATCCTCACCCAGAACCTGACCGACATGAACGTGATCGCGCACCGCCGTAGCGCGGTCCGCTTCGACGAGCGGCTCGCCTACTACGGCGATTGGGACCTGCTGCTCAAGCTCACCCGCGACGCGCGTCCCGTCGAGGTGCCCGCGATTGCGGTGTACTACCGAACGCACTCCGAGGATCGGCTCAGCGTGGTTGTGCCCGACGAGGAGCGCCGCGCGCAGTACGACCTGATCAGGCAGAAGCACAGAGGCGACTCCGAGGTCTGACGGGCTCAGCAGACGGCCTTCCCGGGCCGATAAGGGAGGAGATGAGCCGGCGACCCCTCCTCGCCATCACCATCGCGGTCTTCGCGATCGCGCTCGTCGCTCTGCTCGCGCGCGGCGACGGGCAGTCGAAGCTGCCGCTGCCGCGCCAGGCGGCCGTGCATGCCGCTCTCGCGGATCCGGCGATTCACCGGCAGCTCAACGCCCACGGCTGGGACCATGCGCGCGTGGTCGCGCTCGACTCCAGGCTGGCGCGGGTGTCGTTCTTCGATGGGCCGCGCATCCGCGCGGTGGCCGCCGTGGATGCCCGCGGCCGGACAGAGCACAGCCAGATGTACTCGCCCGGTGCGCCGCAGTACGGATCGAAGCTGAGCGACGCTCCCTGGCTGCTCGGGCTACTCGGGCTCGGCTTCGTGCTGGCCACGGCCACGCTCCCGCTGCTCAGCCTGCGCAACCTCGACGTGCTCGCCCTGCTCGCCCTCACGGTGCCGATCCTCGCGGGCGACCACCAGTTGCTCGAGCTGAGCGTGCTATCCGGCTGGGTGCCGATCGCCTACCTGTGCGGGCGCCTGCTCCACCGCACCGTCCGCGCCGGGACGCGTGCACCCGCCCGGCCGCTCTACGAGCTCCTCACCCCCCGGCTGCCGCGCCTGCTTGGGTATGGCATCGGCGCAGCCGCCGCGCTGCTCGCGATCGTGGCGGCCAGCTCACCGGGCGCGATCGACGTGGGCTTCGCCTCCACCGCCGGCGCCACGCTGCTCCTCCACGGCACGCTGCCCTACGGCCACATGCCGCCCGACGTGGTCCACGGCGACACCTACCCGCTGCTCGCCTACGTGCTCTACCTCCCGGCCGCCGCGGTGGCCCCCGTGCGCGACGCGTTCGACGACACCTCGAGCGCGGTCCTCGTGGCGTTCGCGGCCGCGCTCGTGGTGGCCGTGGCGCTGCGCAAGAACGGTCCGCGCACCGTGCTCGCCTGGCTCTGCTTCCCGCCGCTGGCGGCGGCGGTGGCCAGCGGCACCAACGACCTGCTGCTGGCCGCCGCTGTGGCGCTGGCGCTCGCGCTCGCGGCTCACAGCGGCCGCGCCGCCCTCGCGCTCACCGCTGGCTCCTGGATCAAGCTCGCGCCGCTCGCCCTGCTCCCGATCTGGCTGGCGCGCACGCAGGGCAGGCCGCTCCTGCGCGCGCTGGCCGCCGCGGCGGGCCTGAGCGCCGCCCTCGCGGCCTGGGTCCTCGTGCTGGGCGGCCCGGCGGGCGTCAGCCACATGCTCCACGCCATGTCGTTCCAGCTGAACCGCGGCACGCTCCAGTCAGCCTGGACGCTGCTCGGCCTGGGAGCGCTTCAGCAGGTGGCGCAGGCCGCCACGATCGCGCTCGGCGCGTGGGGAGCGATCAACGCGCGCCGCATCGCCGCCGAGCCGGCGCGCCTGGCAGCGCTCTCCGGTGCCATCCTCGCCGCGCTCCAGCTGAGCGCGAGCAACTGGTCCTACCTGTACGTGGTCTGGCTCTTCCCGTGCGCGGCGTTCGCGCTGATCGCCGAGCGGGAGAGCGTTACGACGGGATGACCTGCTCGATGGAGCTCGGCGAGTTACCCTCGGCGGCCACGAGCAGCTTGAAGTCGTGCGGATGGGAGGCGGCAAGCACGGCCTCGTCCATCGCGATGCGGCCGGCGTCCACGTGCTCTCGCAGTGTCTGGTCGAAGCTCTGCATCCCGTAGTAGCCGCCCTCGGCGATCGCTTCGGACAGCCGTGTGGTCTCCTCCGGGCGGATGATCATGTCGCGCACGCGGCCCGTGGTCCGCAGCACCTCGCAGCACACCACGCGGCCGCGGCCGTCGGCAGTGCGCACGAGGCGCTGGGACACGATGCCCTTCAGCGTGCTCGCCAGCATCAGGCGCGCCTGCTGCTGGACGCGCGTCGGGAACAGGTCCACGATCCGGTTCACGCTCTCGGTGGCATCGAGCGTGTGGAGGGTCGAGAGCACGAGGTGGCCGGTTTCGGCGGCCGAGAGCGCCGTGCGCACGGTCTCCTCGTCGCGCATCTCGCCGATGAGGATCACGTCCGGGTCCTGGCGCAGCACGCGCCGCAGAGCTCGGTTGAAGGACGCCGTGTGGCTGCCCACCTCGCGCTGGTTGATCACCGAGCGGCGGTCCTTGTGGACGAACTCGATCGGGTCCTCGATCGTGACGATGTGGCGGGCGCGCTCGGAGTTGATCTGATCGACCATGGCGGCCAGCGTGGTGGTCTTGCCGGAGCCTGTGGAACCCGTAATCAGCACGATCCCGCGCTCCTCGCGCGCCAGCTCGGAGATCACCGGCGGCAGGGAGAGCTCCTCCACCGAGCGGATACGCGAGGGGATCGCGCGACACACGAGCGACACGCCACCGAGCTGGCGGAAAGCGTTCACGCGGAAGCGGCCGGGACGCGCGCCGTGGTGGCTGTAGGAGAAGTCCACCTCGTGCTCGCTCTCGAACTCGGCGCCGCGCGCCGGATCCTCGAGCATGTGCCAGAGGCAGCGCTCGGTGTCGGACGGCGTGAGGGGTGCAAGATCCGGAACCGGCACGAGCTCGCCGTTCACGCGGATCAGCGGCGGCGAGCCGTGCTTGAGGTGGAGGTCAGAGCCCTCCCACTCCGCGACGCGGTCGAGCGTCGCAGTGAGGTCGAAGTCGATCGTCTTCATCCGCAGGGTCCGCGATGTGCATCGGACGCCGGGCCGGATTCCTTGAGTGTCAGGTCCCGAGATGCAGCCGCTCGAGCGCTTCGTAGCGCGCACCGCGCGGGCTCAGGTGGGACCGGTACAGCGTCACCACGCTGGCCACGAAGGGCTCCTGAGGGGGTTGCGGGCCCTCCAGTGGCGGCGGTCGACGCTCGCCGCGCTTGAGGCGCGCGATCGTCACGTGCGGCCAGAAAGGCCGCTTCTCCGGCCTGCAGAGCTTTGCGGCTGCGAGCGCGTCCGACGCGGCGGCCTGCACAGCGGTTGCGCGCTCGCTCTCGTCCGCCAGGTCGAGCGCGAACAGGCGCGGCGAGCGCGGCGGCACCCCGCGCACTTCCCGCACCGCCAGCCGCGGCACGTCCATGCCCCCGAGCCGCCGGAAGGCGGTGGACGTCACGCGACCGATCTCCTTCTCCGGCAGGTAGCCCAGGAACACGAGCGTCACGTGCAGCGCTTCGACGGCCACGGGGCGCAGGTCGCGGCGCCCGGCGAGAACCCGCTCGCGCCACACCACGATCTCGGAGCGCGCCTGCTCGGGCAGGTCCAGAGCGAGGAACAGCCGCGCGCGCGGCGAGCCGGGGCGCTGCTTGGTCAGAGCGGCGCCTCTTCGCCCCGCAGCACGCGCCGCAGCAGGTGCATCGCCACCGTGGTGGAGCGGTCGCGGACCTCAGTGCGATCGCCGGGAATGCGGGTGTCGCGGGCGAGGTGCTCGCCGTTCGAGCCCTTCACGCACCAGCACACGTAGCCCACGGGCTTCGCCTCGGTGCCGCCGCCCGGTCCCGCCACGCCCGTGATCGACACCGCCAGGTCCGCGCCGAAGCGGGCGAGCGCGCCGTCAGCCATCGCCTCGGCCACCTCGGGCGAGACCGCGCCGTGGCGCGCGATCAAGGCCGGATCCACTCCCAGCAGCTCGGACTTCGCCTCGTTCGAGTACGACACCACCCCGCCCGCCACGTACGCCGAGGCCCCTGGCCGCTCGGTCAGCCTCGCCGCGAGGAGACCGCCCGTGCACGACTCGGCGGCGGCCACCCATCTGCCCTCCAGCAGCTCCGCCACCTGGTCGTCGATGCTGGATCCGTCGCGAGAGAACAGCGCCCGTGCGTGGCGCCCGGCGATCAGCTCCTCGATCGCCTCCCAGGCCTCCGCCCCGGACGGCTCGAACCGAGCAGACACCTCGACCTCCCCGCGCCGCAGGCAGGTGGTGATCTCCACCTGGTCGAACCCCGCAATCTGCTTCTCCGCGACGCGAAGCGTTTCCGCGATCTCCGATTCTGGGATGCCGAACAGCCGCAGCATCCGCTCGCTGTACTCCGGTCGCCCCGCTACCGCGGCCTGGAACGCCTCGGTGTTCACGGCCACGGGCCACATCGAGTGCAGCTCGCGCGGAGGGCCTGGCATCACCACGATCGTGGGGCCGCCCGCGCCATCGGGCGGCGGCACCACCAGCCCCGGAGCGGTGCCGGCGGGATCGATCGGCGTGGCGCCACGCGGCACCATCGCCTGCTTGCGGTTGGCGGCGAGGATCGCGTCCCGGTCGAGATGCTGGAAGCGCTTCATCAGCGGCTCGAGGATGCGCGCGATCTTGCGCTCCATGTCCGCGTCCAGCTCGAGCGTGCGCTGCTGGAAGCCGGCCACCACCTCGCCCGTCAGGTCGTCGGCGGTCGGTCCGAGGCCGCCTGTCGTCACGATCAGCTGCACCCCCTGGTCGGCCATGAAGCGCAGCTGCGCCTCCATGTCCTCCGGACGGTCGCCGCAGATCGTGATGTGCGCGAGGTCGATGCCCAGCTCGAACAGGCGGTCCGCCAGCCACGGCCCGTTGCGATCGGTCACCTTTCCGCTCAGCACCTCGGTGCCGGTCACGACGATCCCCGCGCGAACCCTCATGCGCAGGGCCGCTTGCCCACAGGGATGTCCTTGTGCGTGCCGGGCGTGAAGTCGATGCCCGCGGGGTTAGGACCCTGACGTGAGCGGCCACCCGCTTGCCATTGGCCGTGAGCGTGACCGACGTCTTCCCGAGGTTGATCCGCACGTGGCGGCCCTTGAACGTCTGGCGGCTGGTCGGTGATGCCCTGGTAGATCGGCGTGGTGCCCTCGCCGCGGTCCACGCACATGTAGGTCGGCACCGTGGGCGTCACGACCAGGCTCACGCGCTTCGGAGTGGTCGTGGTCGTGCCGCCGCTCGAGCTTTGCTTCTTCTTGTGCTTCTTCTTCGGCTTCGCGGCCTGGGTGGAGGTCGCTGCTCGGGTTCTTCGAGCTGTTGCCGTTGCTGAACACCCCGATCACGAACAGCACCACGATCGCGGCCACCACCAGCGCGACGGCCGCGGCAGCGCGCCGGGCGGCGCCGCGGCGGTCGTAGCGGCGCTCACGGCCACCGGGCGCGTCGGCCTGCCTGCCCGGCGAGCGGCGGCAGGTCGCCCTCATCGCGCGGCTCGTACTGGGCGCGGTACTCCTCCACCAGCCGGTGCGAGTCGAGCCCGAGTGCGTCCGCGTAAGTGCGCAGGAAGCTCTTCGCGAACGTGCTGCCCGGGAGGAGGTCGAACTCCTCGTTCTCCATCGCGCGCAGGTACTTCGCCCGGATCTTGGTCTTCGCCTCGATCTCGGTGATGTCGATCTTCTGGCGCATGCGCGCTTCGCGCAGCGTGTCGCCGATTTGCTGGGGCATCGCCGCGTATTGTGGCGGGCTAAGGCATAGGGCATCGGGCATCGCTCAACCCCAGGCCCGACCCTCGGCAGCCTACTCGCTCGGAGCGCCTGACCGGCTCGTCGAGCGCATCCAGCACGCGCGGCAGATCGCCCTCGGTGATGAGCACCTGCCTTGCCTTCGAGCCCTCGTAGCCGGAGATGACTCCGCGGCGCTCCATCATGTCGATCAGGCGGCCCGCGCGGGTGTAGCCGATGCGCAGGCGGCGCTGGAGCATCGAGGTGGATGCCGTGCCCATCTGTACGACGGTGGCGATCGCGTCGCCGAGCAGGTCGTCGGAATCCGGGTCGAAGTCGCGGTCGGTGTCGTCGCCGGCGCCCTCCACCGCCTCGAGCAGCTCCTCGTGCAGCTCCGGCTCGCCCTGCTTGGCCCAATGCGAGGTGATCTTCTCGATCTCCTCCTCGGTGATGAACGCGCCCTGGATGCGCGCCGCCGCGCGACTCCGACGCCGGCCGGAAGAGCATGTCACCCTGACCGAGCAGCGACTCGGCGCCGTTCTGGTCGAGGATCACGCGGGAGTCGGTCTGCGACGAGACGGCGAACGCGATGCGCGCCGGCACGTTGGCCTTGATCATGCCGGTGATGATGTCCGCGCTCGGCCGCTGGGTGGCCAGCAGCAGGTGGATGCCCACCGCGCGCGACTTCTGCGCCAGCCGGATGATCGAGTCCTCCACCTCGCCCGGAGCGACCATCATCAGATCCGCCAGCTCGTCGATCACGCACAGGATGTACGGCAGCGGCGGCTCGCCCTCGCGCTCGCGGTGGCGGTTCAGCTCCACCAGGTTGCGCGTGCGGGCGCGGCTCATGATCGAGTAGCGCTCCTCCATCTCCTTGATCAGGTTGGCCAGCGCGTTGGCCGCCAGCCGCGGGCTCGTGATCACCGGGGTGAGCAGGTGCGGGATCGAGTCGTAGTGGTTCAGCTCCACCTGCTTGGGGTCCACGAGCACGAGCCGCACCTCGTTGGGCGTGGCGCGCAGCAGGATCGAAGAGAGCATCGCGTTCACGCAGCCGGACTTGCCCGAGCCGGTGGTGCCGGCCACCAGGATGTGCGGCTGCTTGGCGAGATCGGTGCCGATCGCCTTGCCGGCGATGTCCTTGCCGAGCCACACCGTGAGCGGCGACCAGCCCTTGGGAGCCTCCTGGTAGACGTCGCCGAGGTGCACGATGCGGCGCACCTGGTTCGGCACCTCCACGCCCACGGCCTGCTTGCCGGGGATCGGCGCGAGGATGCGCACGTCGGTGGCCGCGAGCGCGTAGGCGAGGTCGTCCTTCAGCGCGCTCACCTTCGACATCTTGGTGCCGGGCGCGAGGCGCAGCTCGTAGCGGCTCACGTGCGGGCCGGTGACCGTGCCCGTCACCTGGGCCTCCACGCCGAAGTGGCCCGAGCGCCTCCACCAGCTGCGCGGCCGTGCGCGCCTGGCCGCTCGTGTCCACCTTCGCGTTGCCGTTCGAGTGCTTGAGCTTGGAGGGGTTGGGCAGCGTGTATTCGAGGTCTTCGTCCGCCTCCGTCACGGCCGAGCGCTTGTTGCCCATCGGCGTGAGCTCCTCCTGGCGCGGCGGGGCGTCCTCGCGCACAGCGGCCACGCCGGCTGCCACATCGTCGCTCGAGCTCTGACTCCTCCTCCTCTGGCTCGCCCTCATCGATGGTCTCCGCCTCGTCATGCCCATAGAGGTCGGGGAAGCGGCGCTCGCCGTCGAGCGCGGGCGCCTCCACGTGAGTGGCGCGCACCACGGGCTCGACCTCGGGGGGCTTGTCATCCTCGAGCGCCGGTTCCGGCTCCGGCTGCTCCTCGACCGGCTTTCCGGACACGATCGCGGCGAACTCGTGCGTGGACTGGCGCACGCGCCGAGTCGTTGCCGTCACGCTCTCGCCGGTGGCGCGCACGATTCCGGCCAGCGAAGCGCCGGTGAGCAGCAGGATGCCCGCGGCCATCAGGAACAGGAACAGGATGTCCGGTGCCGAACTGCTGGATCAGCGTCTTCGTGATCGCGTACATCGCGTCGCCCACCGCGCCGCCGTGGTGCTTGAAGTACTCGGGATTGAAGTAGCCGTGGCGCGCGGGATGGTCGGGTCCAAGTCCGAACGACCCCGCCGCTAGGCCCAGCATCAGGCCGGCCAGCAGGCAGGCCGAGCCGGCCTTGAACGGTCGCACCGACGGCAGCAGCTGGCGCAGCACGAGCACCGCGCCCGCGCCGAACAGCGCGATCGGCGCGAGGTAGCCCACGCCGCCGAAGGCATAGATGAAGCCGTCGCCGAGCGTCTCCCCCACCTTGCCGCCGTCCCAGCCGAGATAGAAGACGAAGGCGAAGAAAGCCGCCAGCGCCACCAGGCCGAGCCCGATGAGGTCGAGCTCCTGGTCGTCGAAATGGGGCATTCGCGGCAGGCGCAGCGCGTCCGAGAACGCGCTCTGTCGCCCGCGGCGACCCTTCTTTTTGGTCGGTCGGCGGCTGGCCATGTCTAGCCCCGAAGGCTTCGACACGGGCGCGCGGCTCCCTCCCCGCGCCAAAACACCGAATCTCAGGGCTTAAAAGAGGGTTAAAGCAGCGCGAGCGGGCGGTCCGCTCGAAATACCATCAGCAGAATGGCACCTAAGCCGCGAGTACTTGTGGTGGAGGACGACGCCGAAATCGGCGGCGCTCTTCGCCGTTCACTGCGGCTGGAGGGCTATGACGTGCGCCTCGCTGAGGACGGCGTGGCGGCGCTCGAGGAGTCGACCCTGTTCGAGCCGGATGCCGTGGTCCTCGACCTCGGTCTCCCCCGGCTCGACGGCATCGAGGTATGCCAGCGGCTGCGCGACTCGAGTGACGTGCCGATCCTCATGCTCACCGCGCGCGACGGCGTGGACGCACGCGTGACGGGGCTCGACTCCGGCGCTGACGACTACCTCGTCAAGCCCTTCGACCGCCAGGAGCTGCTCGCGAGGTTGCGCGCGCTGCTCCGGCGGCGCCCGCCGCGCGGCAGTGCCTTCCTGGTGGTCGGGGATCTGCGCCTGAACCCCGACACGCGCGAAGTCCAGCGCGGGGACCGCCCGCTCGAGCTCACGTCCCGCGAGTTCGAGCTGCTCGAGTATCTGATGCGCAACGAGCGGCTCGTGGTTTCGAGGGAAGCGCTGCTCGAGAACGTCTGGGGCTACCAGGTTCTCGTGGAGACCAACACGGTCGACGTGTTCGTCTCCAACCTGCGGCGCAAACTCGAGGCCGGCGGCGAGCCGCGTGTCCTGCACACGGTTCGCGGAGCGGGATACGTGCTGCGCGCGGCATGAACCGCTTCGACAAGCTCCCGGTCCGCTGGCGGCTGGCGATCACCTCGGCCGGACTGACGTTCGTGATCCTCCTGCTCTTCGCGGTCCTCGTGGAGGTGGTCACGGTCTCGCGGATGCGCTCGGACTTCGACAACGACCTGCGGGCGAGCGCGCAGCAGCTGTCCGACCACATCCGCGCCGAGAGGACGCTCGACGGGGTCCAGCTCAATCCAACTACGCCCAACCTCATGCAGGCGGCGACGGCCAATGGAGCCGTGATCCGGATCTTCGACCTGCGAGGCCGCCTGGTCCAGAACGGAGCCGTGCCGGCGAACGCCCCCGACCTGGGCAAGCCCAGCTACGGCATCCGCCAGACCAAGGGCTATCGCGTGGTGGCCCGCGACATCCAGGCCTTCGACCGGCCCGTGGCCGTCCTCGAGTACGCCAAGCCCGAGGCCACGCTCGACCACACCATCGGCCGCGTGCGCCTGTTCCTGATCCTCGGGGTACTCGGCGGAAGCGCGCTGGCACTGCTCGCGGGACACGCGCTCGCGCGCCGAGCGCATGTCGCCGATCGCGCGGCTCACGAGCGCCGCCAAGGACATCGCCCGCACCCGCGACCCGGGCGGCAGTATGCCGATGCCCGAGGCCGACGACGAGATCGCCGATCTGGCCGGCACGCTCGAGGAGATGCTGATCGCGCTCGACTCCGCCCGCGGCGAGACACGAGGCGATGCTCGAGCGCCAGCGCGAGTTCGTGGCGGACGCCTCCCACGAGCTGCGCACCCCGCTCACCAGCATCCTCACCAACCTCGAGCTGCTCGAGGCCGACCTCCACGGCGAGGATCGCGAGATCGCCGGCGCCGCCCTGCGCTCGTCCCAGCGCATGCGCCGGCTCGTGGCAGACCTGCTGCTGCTCGCGCGCGCCGACGCCGGGCGGCGGGCTCCGCACGAGCCGGTGAACCTCGCCTCCGTGGTGCGGGAGGCGGCGGCCGAGGTAGCGCCGACGGCCGTCGACCACGAGCTGTCGGTGGAAGCCGAGGAATCGGATCTGTCGGTGAACGGCTCGCCCGACGAGCTTCACCGCCTCGCGGTGAACCTGATCGGCAACGCGGTGAGCCACACGCCCGCCGGCACCGCATGTGAACGCCACGCTGCGCCACGACGGTGACGCGGTCACGCTCGACGGTGGAGGACGACGGCCCGGGCGTGCCGCCCGAGCTGCGGGAGCGCATCTTCGACCGCTTCGTGCGCGGCTACGGCGACGCCGGCTCCCGGTCAGGCAGCGGCCTCGGTCTCGCGATCGTGAAGGCGGTGGCCGATGGACACGGAGGCTCTGTTGTCGCTGGAGAGCCCGCCGCCGGCGGAGCCAGGTTTGTCGTGACGCTGCCCGGCGCCCGCCGCGAAGCAGGGGTTCCGTTGACCGTAGACCGATAACCAACGGTCAGCGGTCGACGAACAGAAACCGCCTCAGACCTCTACGACGACCGGCAGCACCATCGGGCGGCGCCTCAGCCGCTCGTAGACGAAGCGCGCGACGTCGTCGTGCAGGTGCGTCTGGAGCAGGTCGATCTCCCTGATCTCCTCCTCGGCCGAGCGGGCGAGCGACTCCTCCACGGCGTCGCGGATGTCGTCGAGCAGCCCGTCGTCTGAGTCCTCCGCGAACGGCACGCCGCGGAAGATGATCTCGGGCGGCGCCACCGAGTGACCGTCCTGCTCGGAGATCGTGGCCACGACGATGAAGATGCCGTCGGCCGAGAGCATGCGGCGGTCGCGCAGCGCGACGTCCTCGATGTCCCCCACGTCCACGCCGTCGACGAAGATCATCCCCGCCTGCTCGCGCTCCACGAAGCGGCCGCCGTGCTCGTCGATCTCGAGCGGCAGACCGTTCTCGCCCCGGAACACGTCCTCGGGGTCCACCCCCACCGCCTCGCGCCAGCTCGGCGTGCACGCGGATGCGGCGGAAGTCGCCGTGCACGGGCAGCACGTAGCGCGGCTTGGTGAGGTTGATCATCAGCTTGAGCTCCTCGGCGTAGCCGTGGCCGCTCGCGTGGATGGGCGCGTCCTGCGGCGTGATCACGTCGGCGCCGAGGTGGAAGATGCGGTCGATCGTCTCGTTCACGGCGCGCTCGTTGCCGGGCACGGGGGTGGCGGAGAAGATCACCGTGTCGCCGCTGTGCAGCTCCACCTGCGGATGGTCGCCGTGCGCCATGCGCCGCAGCGCCGACAGCGGCTCGCCCTGGCTGCCGGTGGAGATCACGACCATCTTGTGGTCGGGGAAGTCCTCGATCTCGCGCACCGGCACGAGCATCCCGTCGGGGATGTGGATGTGGCCGAGCGAGCGGCCGATGTTCACGTTCTTGCGCATCGAGCGGCCCACGAGCGCCACCTTGCGCCCGAGCGAGGCCGCGGCGTCCACCACCTGCTGCACGCGGTGGATGTTCGAGGCGAAGCAGGTGACGATCACGCGGCCCTCGCAGCGCGACAGCGCCTGCTCGAGGTGCGGTCCGACGCTCGACTCGGAGTCAGCGATGCCGGGCCGCGTGACGTTGGTCGAGTCGCCGCACAGGAGCAGCAGCCCCTCGCGGCCGAACTCCGCCAGGCGCGACACGTCGGCCGGCACGCCGTCCACCGGCGTCTGGTCGAACTTGTAGTCGCCGGTGACGAGCGTGGTGCCGAGCTCGCAGGTCAGCGCGACCGCGAACGCGTCCGGGATCGAGTGCGCCATCTTCACCATCTCGACCTCGAACGGCCCGCACTCGATCGGCTCGCCCGGCTCGACCTCGAACACGGGCATGTCCTTGAGCTTGTGCTCGTCGAGCTTCGACCGCACCATCGCGACGGTGAGCGGGCCGCCGTAGACGTTCGGCACGTGGTCCTCGCCCAGCTCGCGCAGCACGTACGGCAGGGCGCCCACGTGGTCCTCGTGCCCGTGCGTGAGCACGATCGCCTCGATGTCGTCCGCGCGCTCGCGCAGGTAGGTGAAGTCCGGCAGCACGAGGTCGATCCCGAGCTGGTCCGGCGTGGGGAACATGAGCCCGGTGTCGACGACGACGATCCGGCCGTCGTACTCGACGACCGTCATGTTCTTGCCGATCTCCCCGAGCCCGCCGAGAGGCAGGACGCGAAGGGTGCCGCTCAAACCGCGCTCAGGAGCCCGTGGCGCTCGAGCACGCCGCGGATCGCCTGCTCCTCCTCCTCCGACGCCTCAACCATCGGCAGCCGCAGCGTGCCGGCCGTGCATGCCGAGCATGTTCAGCGCCGCCTTCACCGGGGTGGGGCTCGCGGTGATGAACATCACGTCGAAGATGTCCGCCAGCGACGTCGTGGATCTCCTGGCGCTGGTCCGGCTCGTCGATCATGCGCCGCATCTCGCGGCCGACGATGTGCGACGCCACGCAGATCCCGCCGGTGCCGCCCTTGTCGAGCACCTCGGCGAGCTTGTCGTCGTTGCCGGCGAGCAGGTCCATGCCGTCGATCGCCTCGATGTCCTCGGTGCGCGCCTGCTTGACCGCCACCACGTTCGGGATCGCCTGCGCGAGCTCGCGCAGGAACTCGTTCGGCAGGTCGATCACGCAGCGGCCGGGGATGTTGTAGAGCACCACCGGCAGGTTGGTGGCGCCCGCCACCGCCTCGAAGTGGGCGCGCAGGCCGCGGCGGTTCGGCTTGTTGTAGTAGGGCGTGACCACGAGCACGCCGTCCACGCCGGCCTCGGTTGCCTTCTCGGTGAGGTGCACGGAGTGCGCGCGTGTCGTAGGTGCCCGTGCCGGCGATCACGGGCGCGCCGCCGGCCTCGGCCACGGCAAGCTCCCAGATGCGCACCTTCTCGTCGTCGGCGACAGCGTGGCGCCCTCGCCGGTGGTGCCGGCAACCACCAGGCCGTCGCTGCCGTTCTCGAGCAGGTGGTGGACCATCGCCACGAAGGCGTCCTCGTCCACGCGCCCGCGCTCGTCGAACGGCGTCACCATCGCCGTGAGAATTCCCCCGAAAGTCACGCGCCGATTATCCCAGGACTGGAGGACCCATCGCCGTTCCTCCGCGCCCGGCGGGAAATCGGCGCGTCTCCGAGGCACAAGTCATAATTTGCGGGGGATTTATGGCTCAGGCCACCACTGACTACAGCCACCGCAGCGTCGTCCAGAAGCTGGGCGTCAAGCCTGATGAGCGCGTCGAGGTCGTCGGCGACGTGGGCGCCGGCCTGCGCAGGGACGTGAAAGAGGTCGCTCGGCCGCGGCCTCGTGCGCTCCGGAGAGCTGGATGGCGCGATCGTGATGGTCGAGTCGATCGAGGAGGCCGAGGAGGTCTTCGACGCTACCGGCCGCGGCTGCGCGACACCGGCTATCTCTGGCTGATCACTCCCAAGCGCGGCCAGGAGGGCTACGTCAACCAGATGGCGCTCGTGCCAGGCGGCAAGCAGCGCGGGCTGATCGACAACAAGACGTGCTCGATCGATGAGGAGCGCTCAGGCATCCGCTTCGTGGTGCCGCGGGCGCTGCGCGGCGGGGCGCAGTCGGCCGCCGCGTGAGGCGGGTCGTTCCTCAGCTTGTCGCGGCGCTGGCCGCCTCGCTCCTGCTCGCCTCCTGCGGCGGGAGCGGCGGCGGCGGGATCCCCAAGCCGCCCCAGGGTCCCCCGTCTGCCCGGCATCCCGCCTCCGATTCGCGGCGCAGACCTGACCGCCGAGCAGATGCGCGTGCACCTGCTCGTGGCGGCGCGCCTCTACAACAACGCGCGCTTCGACTTCGCCGTCCGCGCACATGGCCAGCGCCAAGAAGGAGTACGACGCGCTCACGAACGCCGTCCGGCAGCGCGACGGCGCGCTCGACCGCGAGTTCCACGCCGCCTTCCCCGTGATCGACACCAGATCGACCAGCGCGCACCGCCGCTCGCCGTGATGAACCGGATGGGGCTCGTGCAGGGCCAACTGCTCGACGCCGCCATCAGCGACTCGATGACCCGGCCCGGCTTCAAGGACCCCGGCGTGACCGCGCAGGTTATGAGCCAGCTCGCGGAGCAGGGCGCGCGCGAGTACGCGCTCGCCGCGCAGGTGGGCGGCTTCAGCGATCGCGGGCGGCGCGCGTACCAGGACGCATTCGGGCTGCTCACGCGCGCCTCGTCGCTCTCGCACACGATCAGCGGTTCCTCGGCCCGCAGCGGAACGCGGTGGTCAACGGGCTGAACGACGCGCACCAGAAGGGCTTCCCCACCGGCGTGCTCGTGCCGCGGAAGCTCGATCCCGGCGGCGGTCCGGCGGGCGTGGCGCGCGCGCGGCCGCCGTGACCAAGCGCTTTGGCTTCAACGCCTAGGCGCAAAC
>CAWEQJ010000006.1:0-86448 GCA_963811205.1 uncultured Thermoleophilaceae bacterium | reverse complement strand
CCATTCATCGCGGGCTCAAATACAACGCCCCGAATCGCAGCGACCAACAGATCGTCGGCGCCCTGAAGCAACTGGACCGGACACACGGCGCACCGGAGTTATTCGCAGCCTTCCTCGCGGCGGCAGATCAGTACGCGAGCCACCTTGCAAAGTCGATTCGAGCGCACTACGGCATCCCCGAGGGAGCCGCATCGAAGCCCCATCGAAGGGACAGAGAAGAGACGGCTACGGATAAGGCTACGGAGACGGATACGGCTACGGACTAACGCGACAGAGGAAAGAGTTGGAGACGGCGACGGTGACGGCTACGGAGAGGATGGGATTGCACCAGCGCGACTTTGGCCGAACGTGCCCATGCGGCACCCGGTTTCTTGTGACGAGGATCACCGCGGCCCACTCTGCCGCCAGTGTCGCTATGCCACTGAGCGGCGCAAGCGTGCCTCGGTGCGGACAGCCGAGCTGACTGGTCGGTTGGCGATGGCCGATGCCATCCCGAGGTAGGCCGCTCGTGTCGAAAGCGCTGTGTGACTGTTGCGAAGAGGAAAGGGCGTCCGTGTCGCTGCCCAGGGGCCGCTAGTGCTTCAGCTTTGCGCCCGCTGCGCCGGCTATTCGTTCTTTGAGGGCGATGGACTGTTGCGGGCGATGGATCAAATACAGGGCGCGTTACAGGCGCACGTACTGAACTCCATCGAGCGCGGCTCCCCCGGCGAGGTCAGCATCCTTGAACCGTCCATAGCGTCCGAGGTTCTAGACATTTGTGCTGACTCGGGATACGCCACGCTCGGCATTGGCTCTGCCCGCGTGGCCGTGCCGTTCGGCTCTCGGTTGGTGGCGAAGCTCCAATGGAACCCATCGCCCTGGCACCCGCCCTACGGGGAACAGGACATCAACCTTTGCGAGGCGGCGGTCTGGATGGCAGCAGACGACGACCGCGCCACGGTGCTGAACACCGCGCTTGCGCTCTCGCGGTCGGGCGTACTGTGGATGACGCGAGCGGCACCAATCGCCCCGTCATTCGATCCGGGCCACCCGATGCCAGCCAACTACTTTGACGTGCTCGACTCAGTGGACGCATACGGCCAGAGGATCGCGGACCTATTGCGAAAGCTCGGCGGCGACTCATGGGCGGATGAGCTGCTTGAGCGCGCTGGCCCTCGGCCCAACAACTTCGGGCTTGAGGATGGCCGCTTGGTGCTGTTCGACTACCCACATGTGCCTATGGTCGAATTCGATTCAGTAAAGGCGTGGATCGTGGCCGAGCTGGATCAGGGCGACCTTGTACTAGCCCGTGGACGACATGCTCGGAAGGCAGCGTGAGGAGACAGGGGGGGTGGGTTCACTTCGGAAATCGAAGCGCCTACACCCGCTTAGGTCCGCACGAAAAAATGTGGCTCTAGAATGCGGTTTTCCCCTTTGTCTACTGATAGAGTGGAGAATAGCCGAGATCGGCCCCGATCAAGGGTCCTCTCAGGGGCGCTGAGGGGTTCTAGCGGGGTGGTCCGGGGGGCGATTCGGTACGGTGATTTGCACCACACGCAATGCATTCCGCTGGGGTTGACTACTGGCCTTAGACTTTGCCGTAGTGATTCGCAAAAAGCCCCCGCGACCGTGACGGGTCCGGGGGCACGGCACAGGAGGTAGAAGCCCCTATGCGTTCCTCAGGATACGGGCCAACGCGGCGCCGGACTCCCTCTCCTCTCGCGGTCGATTCGGTTCACCGCGTCCAAGCGATGCTCCGAGACGAGGCAGAAACCATGTCCTCGCTCGACCCTCTGTTTTCTGGCGCGTGGCTCTCGCTAGCCACGGCGCTTGGCGAGGAATACCTAGACCCACCCCTCGCCGTTGTGGGCGCGTCCGAACTGCCAGCCGATCTAGCCCCCGCGAACGTTCTCGCTTTTACTCCGAGGCCAGCGTGACCACGCCAACGATCATCTATGCAGCCAAGTCCACGGAGGACAAACACGGCTCAATACCTACGCAGATCGCGGACTGCCGAGAGGCAATCGAGCGTCAGGGCGGACGGGAGATAGTCGAAGAGTTCAAGGACGAAGCCCGATCCGCCTACCACGGCAACCGCGGCCCTGGCCTAGCGGCGGCGAAGGCGACCGCCATTCAGGCCGCGCAGGAACACGGTGGCGCCGAGCTGTGGGTTCAGCACTCCGACCGCCTAGCTCGTGGCGATGGCCTGACCGCTGACCACCTAGTCGAAGTGTGGCTAGAGATGCGCCGAGCAGGAGTGCGACTCCGAAGCGTCCAAGACGATTCCAACCTTGAGAACATCGTCATGGCCGTACTGATCGGCGAGCGCAACACAGAGGATTCGCGGCGTAAGGGTCAGGCGGTGAGCGACGGCAAGCGCCGACAGTTCAAGCGCGGCGAGCACCTAGGCGCACCGAACTACGGGCTCCGAAAGCGGGATGGCCGAGTGATCCCCGAGCCATCCGAGCTGGTCACGGTGGAGCGCATCTACCGCGAGTACGAAGCCGGGGCGTCGATGAACGCGATACAGCGCGGGCTCAATGACGAGGGCGTCATCGGTCCCGAGCGCAAAGGCCAGCGCGGGACGTGGCATCAGGGATCGGTGGGGCGCATTCTTCGCAACCCGGTCTATGCGGGAAAGGTGGTCTATCGCGGCGAAGTGATCGAGGGCAGCCATGAGCCGCTGATTCCGGTGGACTTGTGGGAGGCCGTACAGCGCCGACTTGCGGCGGTGGCGGAGACGAGTTCTAAGGGCCGTGGGCGTCCGCCACGCGGCACCCATCTATTCCTGAATGGCCTACTCCGCTGTGGCCACTGTGGGTCTGCCATGTCGCCACGCGGGGACTACTACGCATGTCGAGGGAGGCTCCAACGGGGACCGGAGTTCTGCGCTCAACCTCGCGTCAAGCGAGGGCAGATCGACGTGGCGACGTTCAGCTATTTCGACGCTGCGGCGCATGACCGCGAGCAGACCGAGAGGGCGGTGGCCGCGCAGGTTGAAAACAAGCTCGCGGAGACGAGTGCCCTGCGCATCGAGGCCGAGCGGGAGCAACGCCGAGCCGTGGAGCGATACGAGCGAGTCCGGCGCGACTACCAGGACGGCAAGCTTGACGCTGACGACTGGCGCGATCAGCGCGAGCAGTTAACTGCGGAGCAGGATGCAGCCGGCGCCGCGCTGACCCGTCTGTTTCAGCAAGAGGCGGCGATAGGAGGAGCGGCACGGCATGACGCCGAGGCCGACACCCTCCGTTTTCTCGCGGAAGTGCAGTTGGCTATCGCATCGGGCCGTGGGACGGGAGACATCGCGGCTGTTAGGGCAGCTCTCGTCAGCCGTTTCGAGGGTTTCACATTGCGGCAACTGAGCCCCACCGAACAGAAGGGCGTCTACGTAAAACAGGCCGATGGGCTGGGGGTAGCCGACCGTGACGTGATCGCCCCCGACCTCATCGGTATTGGCCCACGGGGGGAATACGAGATCGTCCCGCACATCCGAGCCAATGCGATCGCGGGCTATGGCCCTCTCGGGATTACGCCCATGCCCGAGCGCGTTGGGCTCAGCAGGGCCGAAAATAATTCCTCGCAAGCCTGCTTGTACGAGTAGCCCTCGGCCCGCAGCAGCAGGCAGCGCACCTCCTGCGGCTTCAACCGGCTCATCGCCTCGATACCCACGCGGAGCCGCTCGAGCCGCTCGGCCTGCTCGTGCGCCGGCGGCACGTGGCTGGGCACGAACTCCGGGTTACCGGCCAGCTCCGCGCGCTGGCGCTGCTTGCGGATCGCGAACGCCTCGTGCTTGACCACGGTCTTCAGCCAGGGCACGAGATCGTTCTCTTCGAGCGACGGCGCGCGCGTGAGCATGATCTCGAGCCCGCGCTGGTACGCGTCCTCGGCGTCCTCGGCGCTCAGCGAGTAGCGGCGCGCGGTGGCGATCAGCTGCACGCTGTGGCGCTCCACGAGCGCGCGCGCCGCGGGCTCCATCTGCTCGCGCGTGGGGCGGTCATCGGCCGCCCGACCTCCGTGTCGGATCGCTTCCTGCATTCCCCTGCCGGAAGTCCAGAATGAGGCGACTTTCGCCCCCCGGCAATACCGCAAACGGCGCCGAAAACCCGCTACTAGCGGGTTTTTTCAGCCCGCACCACCCGCGCCAGCACGCGCGGGTCGAACATCGTGGCCGGCGACTTGCGCCGCGAGCCGACGCCCTCGAAGGCCGCGTAGACCTTGGGGTCGTGGGCGGCCGCTCGGTACATCGCCTTCTCGAACGGATTGGCCGGCCGGGCCGACGCCAGGTCCGCGATCAGGAAGTGGTGCGGCCCGAGCCGGCGGCGGTGCAGCTTGCGGTAACGCTCGAGCCCCGCGTCCACGTCGCCGCCCGATCCGAGTGCCGGGCCCACCTCCTCGGCCAGCCACTCCGCCGACTGGAACGCCCAGCCGCAGCCCACTCCCCAGAGCGGGTCGCTGGCCAGCGCGGCGTCGCCGACGAACGCCATGCCGCGCGCGGCGGCCGGGCGCATTACGTTGGGCAGCTTGAGCTTGCCGATCATCTTCGACTCGCGCACGGCGCCTGACAGGTCAGGCCCGTCCGGCAGCGCCGCGATGAAGCGCGAGTAGGCGCCGTCAAGGTCGGCCTTGAACTCGGGCAGCCGGTCCTCGTGCGGGCCCGCCAGCACGATCGTGAGCCCGTCCTCGTTGGGGAACGTGTAGCCGCAGTCGGGCTCCATGAACCACATCCGCGAGCGCGTGTTGCCGGGCTCGAGCCCGCTGTAGTAGGCCCAGTAGAAGAAGCGCCGGTGGGGCCGCACGCGGCCCGGCACGCGCGCCATGCGAGCCATCCCGGAGTCGCGGCCGTCGGCGGCTACGACCAGGCGCGCGTCGAGCGAGCGCCGCGCCCGCGCGCTGTCCTCGAGCTCCACGCCGGACACGCGCCCGTTCTCCCGCAGGCCGACGACGGTCTGGCCGGGCATGTAGTCCACGCCCGGGGTGTCGGCCGCGAGCCTCCGCAGGATCGGGTCGAGCGTGCGGCGGGTGACGTTGTAGCCGTAGTCGAACTCGCGCGGCGGCCGGATCCAGCCGCCGTACGGGGTCCAGACCTCGATGCTGTTGCGGACCGCCCCGCGCTCCTCGATCAGTGGAGCCAGGCCGAGGTGCTCGATCGTCGGCGTCGCGCTCGGCTGGATGAAGTGGGTGCACACGGTCTTGTAGGCATCTGGGTCCGGCCGCCGCTCCACAAGCGCCACGCGCGCGCCCGCGAATGCGAGGAAGCGCGCGGCGGTGCAGCCGGCCGTGCTCGCGCCCACCACCACCGCGTCGTAAGAATCCATACCGCGAGCATCCACCGCGCCCGGGTGAGCGTCAAGCCCCCCAAGGCAGCGCCGATTACCCGCACTGGGGAAAAGCGCGTGCAACCTGCCTTTGACGAGACGCTGGATCGGCCCGACCTCGGGCTGATGCGGCGCGTGGCGATCTGGCAGTTCATCGCCGGCGGGATAACGCTGTTCCTGGTCCTGCTCGCCCCCGATCCCGACCCGCACGACCACGGTGCGATGGCGATCGTGGGCGGACTGATCCTGCTCGCCGCCGTGGTGCTGATGCTGATCCGTGTCCCGCGCCTGTGGATGCTGAGGCTGGCGCCCCTGTACGCCACCGCGATGATCAGCGCGATCGTGGCCGTCGGCGATCCGATCGGGGGCACGCCGTTCTTCTACCTCTGGTCGCTGCTCTACACGGCGTACTTCCTCCCGCGCCGCGATGTCCTGGTCGGGTTCGCGGGCGTTCGTCGTCAGCTTCGCCGCCTGCATGTTCAAGTGGTCCCAGCCCGGCTCCCGCGCGATCGTCTACCAGGACACGGTGGCCAGCGTGGCCATCGTCACCGTCCTGGTCGTGTTCCTGAAGGAGCGTGTGGCCGCACTGATCGCGCAGCTCCAGTTCACGGCCGCCACCGACTCGCTCACCGGCCTGCTCAACCGGCGCGCGTTCGAGTCCGCCTTCGACCGCGAGGTCGAACGGGCGGCGCGCGCGGGGCTGCCGGTGTCGCTCGTGCTCTTCGACGTCGACTGGTTCAAGCAGGTGAACGACCGCCTCGGCCACGCCGCCGGCGACCGTGCGCTGAGACGCCTCGCCGCGCTGCTCGAGCGCGAGGGACGGCTCGCAGACGTGCTGGCCCGCATCGGTGGCGAGGAGTTCGCCGTCGTGCTGTTCGGCGTGGACGAAGCTGGCGCCGAGGCGTTCGCCGAGCGCGTGCTCGACGTGGTGACCAGCGAGACAGCCGGCGACGAGGTGCCACTCAGCCTGAGCGCCGGCGTGGCCGGCTCGGCGTGGAATTCGGAGCAGCTCTTCCTGGCGGCCGACCGCGCTCTCTACTGCGCGAAGGAGGCCGGGCGCGGGCGCGTAGAAGTGTGCATTGACGACGCTCTGCTGGCGAAATCCGCGGATCGGATGTAGGTTCGGGGCAGTTTCCGCTCCGTTCGCGGTTTACCCCTTCGGTCCTGGCCGACCACCCAGAGGCGATCAACCCCCCGACAAGGGGGGTTCCCTCGTGCCTCACCGTCTAGAGTCGGTCCTGCTCGATCCCGGCGCAGCCGCGCTCACGGTGGCGTGTGCACCGATACATTTCTGCGCCGGACAGGTTTCCTAGAGGCAGGGCGAGAATGGCCAATGGGCTAGTGAGACAGCTTGAGGAGGTGAAGTCGGCGGCACCCGTTGCGCTTCCGCCCCGCGATGTGCGCGCGCGCAAGCCCCTGCTCCTTCGCCTCGAGACCGCGCCGCACGATCGTGCGCGTCGCGACGCTCGTCACGCTCGACGTGGTCGGCGTGTTCATGGCCATCTGGACCGCGCTCGAGGTGAAGGCCGCGCTGCGCGGCAAGTCCGACCTCGCGCTCTCGTTCCACCAGGCCTGGGACGTCGCGCCGCTGGCCGTGCCTCGTCACGATCCTGCTGTTCGCGCGCTCGCGCCTCTACGGGCCGCGTGCGATCCGCCCCGGCTTCGCGCGCGTGATCGGCTCGCTGTTCCAGGTGATGATCGTGTCGCTGATCTACGGCGTCGTGGAGGGCGGCCACTTCAGCTCGTACTACATCTTCTACGGCTCGCTGTTCTTCGCGCTGATCTACGTGTCGGCGCTGCGCTGGGGGTTCGAGGAGGCGAGCGGCGCGCTGCTGCGCGCGGCCGGCTACCGGCGCCGCGCGGTGCTCGTGGGCTCGGGCGCGCACATCCAGGAGGTGGCCGCGGCGCTCGGCGGCGGCAAGCACCCCGAGGTCGAGCCGGTGGGCTTCGTCTCGCTCACGCCGCTGCCCGAGAACGGCCTCAAGAACCTCGGCCGCTCGAGCAGCTCGACCGCTACTTCGGCGAGATCGACGAGGTGCTGATCGCCGATCCGGACTTCCCGCAGAGCGAGGCCGTCGAGCTGGTGGACCGCTGCCACCGCCACGGCGTGCGCGTGCGCGTGGCGCCGTCCACGATGGAGATCCTGATGGACCGGGTGGAGTTCGTGCCCGGCCAGACGCTGCCGCTGTTCGAGCTCAAGCCGCCGGTGTTCGACGGCGTCGACTGGTGCTCAAGCGCTCGTTCGACATCGTCGGCTCGCTCCTGCTGATCTTGCTCGTGCTCTCGCCGGTGATGCTGCTCAGCGCGCTCGCGGTCAAGCTCACCTCGCGCGGCGGCGTGATCTACCGCTCGATGCGGCCGGGCATCGGCGGCGAGCCGTTCCCGTGCCTCAAGTTCCGCACGATGTACGAGGACGCCGAGCGCCGCCAGTCCGAGCTCGAGACAGCACAACGAGATGGGCGGCGCGATCTTCAAGATCAAGCGCGACCCGCGCGTGACGCCGGTCGGGCAGTTCCTGCGCCGCTGGTCGCTCGACGAGCTGCCGCAGCTCTTCAACGTGCTGCGCGGGGAGATGTCGCTGGTGGGCCCGCGGCCGCTGCCGCAGCGCGACTTCGACCGGCTCGCCGACTGGCACCGCAAGCGCTACCTCGTGCTGCCCGGGCATCACCGGCCTGTGGCAGGTGTCCGGCCGCTCGGAGCTCGACTTCGACGAGCTCGTGCGGCTCGACTTCCTCTACCTCGAGAACTGGTCGGTCTTCCTCGACCTCAGCATCCTGCTGAAGACGATCCCGGCCGTGATCAAGGCCAAGGGCGCCTGGTAGGCGTCCGGCCAGCCGAGCCGCTTACCGACGCGGTTGTGACCCTGCGCGCGTTTCGCGTGGACGACGCGCCGGCGGTGGCCGCCGCGTGCCAGGACCCGGACATCCCGCGCTGGACGAGTGTTCCTCGCCATATAGCAGCGAGGACGCGCGGGAGTTCGTCGCGCGTACGCAGCGCGCCCATCACCCAGAGACTGTCGCTGCGCGATCGTGGCGGCTCAGACGACCCGCTTCCTCGGCGCGATCGGGTTCCGGCTGCCCGCGCCGGCTGTCGGCGAGGTGGGCTACTGGCTGGCGGCGCCCGCGCGCGGCCGCGGCGTGGCGACGCGGGCGGTGCGGCTGCTCTGCGCCTGGGCGTTCGAGGAGCTGTCGCTCGCGCGAATCCAACTCCATACGCTGCCGGGCAACGTCGCGTCCGAGCGCTTGGCGGAACGAGCGGGCTTCACACGCGAGGGCCTGCTGCGCTCGTTCGCTGAGATGAAGGGCAGGCGCGTGGACATCAACATGTTCTCGCTGCTGCCGGGCGAGCTTGAAGGAGCGTCCGCAGACCAGGTGTCTCCCTTTATTGCCCTATGTCATGCCTAAAGGGAGACACCTAACGCTCAACAGAAGGGGCCCCGCCGGAGCGGGGCCCCTTCACGCACACCAGAGGTAATGCGTGCTCAGTGCGTGCGGTGGTCCTCCGACGGATCCTGGAACTTGTTCTCCTCGTTCTGGTCCGTCGAGTTCGGCGCCTTGCGAAACACGTGCTCGCATGAGCCGTTCAGGTTCGTGGGCGTGGCGTCGACGATCACGTCCTGGATGTCCGCCAAGCACGCGGTCGTTGCCGTCGCCGCAGTCGATGTTGTCCTGCTCGCCGTCACGGGTGTGGAACCTGTCGTTGCCGTTCCCGCCGTGCAGCGTGTCGCCCGTCATGTCGCCCGGGCCGGTCACGTCCTTGAGGGCGAGCGCCCACAGGTTGTCGTTGCCGTCGTCTCCCCAGATCTCGTCGTTGCCCTGGTTGGCGAAGATCAGGTCGTTGCCGTTGCCGCCGTGCTCCTGGTCATCGCCGAGGCCGCCGGAGATGAGGTCGTTGCCGTCGGCGCCGTTGATCACGTCCTTGCCGTCGCCGCCATGCAGGCGGTCGCGGCCGTTGCCGCCGTTGACCTGGTCATTGCCGGGCCCGCCGAACATCCGGTCGCGGCCGCGGCCGGGGTTGCCGGTGAGCGTGTCGTCGCCGGGGCCGCCCCATAGGCGGTCGCGGCCGATGTTGCCGTGCAGCCGGTCGTTGCCCGGGCCGCCGAACAGCAAGTCGAGGCCCTGGTCGCCGGACAGGTTGTCGTCTCCGTCGCCGCCGAAGACGAAGTCGAGGCCACGGCCGCCGGCCATCGTGTCGTTGCCGTCGCCGCCGTAGAGGCGGTCGAAACCGCGGCCGCCGCCGACGTTGTCGTCACCCGCCAGCGCGTGCACGATGTCGCGGCCGCCGAGCGCGGTGATCGTGTCGTTGTCCACGGTGCCGCGGAGCCGGTCTCGGTGCGGCGTTCCGATGATCGTGGCCGCCATCGCCGTGGCCGCAAACACGGCTGCGAGAACAATGCAGGCAACCGCCGCCCCCAGTAGGCGCGTACTACGTCCCTTCATATTGATCCCTCCCAGAGATCGTGATGTGCCCGGCAAAACACGCCCTGAGCGGACGAAGTTGCGCAACCTGTTCTTAAAGATTGCGACCGGCTGCTAAGCCCGCTGGCGTTCCCGGTACGCGCGCGCCTTGGCGCGGTTGCCGCACACCTTCATGCTGCACCAGGTGCGCGAGCGGTTCTTCGACTGGTCGTAGAAGGCCCACTGGCAGTCATCGAGGCGGCAGGCCTTCAGCCGCTCCCAGCTCTCGTCAGCCATCGCGGTGTAGGCCACGGCCAGGATGCGAGAGAGCGCTCCCGGCACGTCCGCCTGGTCGGGCACCAGCTCGGCCGCGCCACGGGGTGAGAAGGCCACCCGCAGGTGCGACTCGTCGGCCGCGTGGTTGAGCGTGGCGACCGCGGCGGGGTCGAGCGCGGCCCCGTTGTTGGCGAGCAGCAGCGAGCGCAACGCCTCGCGCACCCGCACCGCGCGCTCGAGATCGTCGCCGCTCACGCTTGCGCCCGCGGGCAGTAGAGTCGCGCCCGCTGAGCCACTCGCCGAGCGCGTCCGGATCGCGCAGTTTCTCGCCGTCCGGCTCATCCAGCTCGTTGGTGTTCACGAACTCCTCGATCAGCTTGGCGCCGGGGGGAGTGAGCGTCAGTTCCTCGTTCATTGCAATATCTAGTCTAGTCCCGTTACTCCCAAATGTCCTTGGGTGGTGACGGTGACATCATTCCCGCGATGGCGAGCCGCTACGACGACGATCTCTGGGAGCTCGTGCCCGAATTCGGGAGCGGCCGCCCGCCGGCGCACATCGTGGACTTCGTGCACTCGCTGGGGCAGGCGGAGCGGGCGCTCGACATCGGCTGTGGCGACGGTCGCCTCACCGCCGAGCTGGACGCGCTCAAGCTGTACGCGGCCGACGTCTCGCCGGTCGCGCTCGATCGCGCACGCGGGAGGCTCGGCGCGGACACGCAGATCGTGGAGCTGGACCCGGACGCGGACCTGCCACTCGAGGACTCGCAGTTCGACCTCGTGCTCTGCGCCGAGACGCTCGAGCACGTGCGCGACGTGCAGCTGCTGCTGTCGGAGGTGCGCCGCGTGCTGCGGCCCGGGCGGAACGCTTGCCGTTACCACCCCCGCGCACTCTCGCCTCACCGGGCTGAAGGTGCTCGTGCGCGGCTTCGACAACGGCTTCGACCCGCTCTCCCCGCACCTGCGCTTCTTCACCAAGCGCTCGCTGGTGCGGCTGCTCGGTGAGTTGGGCTACGACGTGCGCTCGATCCGCCGGGTGAAGGGCACCCTGCTGGCGGCCGCCAGGCGCTGAGGAGGCCGGCTACTCGCCCGGCGAGGGGGCCAGCCCGCCGGCGGCGGGCGAGGCCGCGGGCTTGTGGCGCTTGACCTTCGCGCCGCGGGCCTCCGCGCTTGCCTCGAGGAACTGCTGCTGGGCCGACTGCTCGAGCGGGTCGAGGTAGAGCGCCGCGCGCAGCGACGCAAGGGCCGCGGCCGGCTGGTGCATGGTGTTGAGCTGGTAGTCCGCGAGCTTCATCCACAGCTGGGGATTGCTCGGCTGCCCGATCACCGCTGCCTCGAGCGTTGTGAGCGCGGCCCTGTGGTCGCCCGCCGAGTCCTGCACCGCGGCGCGCACGAGCAGCGGCTTGGGGGAGAGCGGGTTGAGGTTGTGCGCGTGGTCGGCCTTGTCGAGCGCGGCCTGGAAGTGGCCGTCCGCCACGAGCGACAGGGCGTCGCGAGTGGCCGAGTCCGAGCGCTCCGGCTGGGCGATCGCCCAGGCGCATAGGATCGCCACGAGCGCGACGGCGATCGCTGCGCCCGCGCGCAGGTGATCCTTCGGCACGAGCCAGCCGCGCCAGTCCCGCGGCAGTGTGGGACCCGCGGCCGCCAGCGTGGCTCCGCCCGCGGCCGCGCCGAGCACGGGCAGCGGGCCGCGTCCCGCCACGAAGCCCGCGGCGAAGATCCCCATCACGGCACAGCCCGGCACGAACCAGGTCCAGTCGATCGCCGAGTGGAGGCCGAACACGAGCGCCGACAGCACGAGCGCCGTCACGCCCACACGCTCGGCATCCCAGGGAGTGGACCCGCTTGGGCGTGGCCGCCAGAAGCGCAGCCGCCCGCCCGTGGTCCTGAACACCGCGGCCAGCCATGCGCCCGCGAACGCGAGCACGACCAGCAGCCCGAGGATGCCCATGTCGGCCATCGTCTGGGCGAAGAAGCCGTGCGCGTGACGCGCCACCAGCACGTCCTTGCGGTAGCGCAGCCGCGCCGTGCCGAACGTGCCGGCGCCGGTGCCGTCCAGCGGATGCGCCGCGAAGATGTGCCCGGCGTTGCGCCAGTAGCGCCCGCGCGAGGAGGAGGTCTGCGTGAGGCGCTGTGGGCCGCCGGAGGTGGAGGCGGTCTCGCTTGTGAGGTCGTGGAAGCGGGTCGGAGATCGTGCCGGTGAGGCCGCGCTGGCTGAACGCCACGGACGTGAACGCCACGAGCGGCACGAGGCACGCGAACGTGGCCGCCGCGAGCCCCACGCGCCGGCGGATCCGCGGCGAGGGTGCCTCGCGGCTCACGCCGGAAGCCGATCAGCAGGCCGGCCGCGAGCAGCACGGCCACCATCGTGATCAGCAGCAGCCCGAACTCCCCGGCGGCGCTCTCGCGCACGCTGAGCGGCACCAGGTCCTTGGTGAACGCGTCGCGGCTCAGCGCCCACAGGATCACCGGCACGGCGCCGATCACGGAAACGCCGAGCACGGCCAGGCTGCGCACGCGCAGCGGCACGAACGCGAACCACACGATCAACCCGACGATCGCCGCGGCCAGCGCGCCGCGCGAGTAGCTGAGGAAGAGCGCCACGATGAGCATGCCGAGCAGCGGGTAGGCGAGCGCGTTCGCGGGCGCGTGACCGGAGCGCCGCGCGCCGAGCCACACCGCCGGCGGGATGGCCAGCGCCGCGGTCACACCCACGGCGTTCCAGTAGCCGTAGGGCTGACCGATGCGCGCGTAGATCTCGTTGGCGGCCAGCGAGCCGGGCCACACGCGCGAGGCGAGCGCGTAGCCGACGATGGCGGTGGCAGCGAGCAGCAGTCCCTTGAGCAGCACGCTCCACGAGCCCGGGGCCAGGCGCGCCAGGGCGATTCCCGCGGCGAACACCACGAGGTAGGTGAGCGTGCGGTTGGCCTCGATCCAGGTGAGGTCGGGCGCGATAGACCACAGCACCGACAGGGTGGTGAGCGCGGCCAGTGCGACGAAAGCCATGAGCGCTGAGCCGCCGTCGAGCTGGTCCTTGCGACCGTGCACCACGGCCGCGGCCACCAGCAGCGCTCCCACGATCACCACCGCGATCTCGACCCAGGTGAGCGACGACAGGACGGAGCCGCCCTTGGCGCCGAACGCGACGGCCGCGAACGCGGCGCCGATTACGACGCTAGCGGCGGAGGATGCGTAGCGCTGCACCGAATACCTCGGGGAAGCGGCGCTTGAGGGCCACCAGGCCGCCGGCGGCGGTAAGCGCCACCACGGCAATCAGTGCGAGCAGCACGGGCATCGGAAGGCCGTTGGCTGCGCCCGCGGTCTTGAACACGCCGCCGCTGCCTGGCAGGACCTTCTCGCCGTGGAGCGAGAGCGGCTTGGCGCCGGAACTCTTGGCGTGGGCGAGCGCGCGCACGTCGCTGGCCGAGGCTTGCGAGCCGCCGCCACCTCCGCCGCTAGCGGCGCCGCCACCGCCACCGTGCGACTTGCCGTTCGACTTCCCGCCGGAGCCCTGCACCTCTGCCTGGTTGATCACGTCGCGGCAGTTGGTGTACTCGTCGACGTCGGTGGGCAGCTTCTTCTCGGCGTTCTTGAGGTCGCTGAGCGAGTAGTGCTGGTCGAGCTTGCCGTCCTGCGCGCAGTCGCGGATCACGGCCTGCGGGCTTGCGAGCGCCACGTCGGGAGACGCGAGCATCGTCGTGCCCGCCGCTATGCCGAGCACCACGGCAGGGGCAGCCACCCCGGCTGTGGCAACAAGAAAGATGAGCATGTCCCGAATTCGGCGCATCACAACAAACAACGTTCCCCCGTCGAGCGTCCCTCTACACAACCTCCGTACCGGCGGCATGCCTCAAGGCACGGCGCGAAAAGAAAAGCCGCGGACGGCCGCTCCCTCCTCAGGCTAGCAATGTCCATGCGCTAGGTCCTCCCGGCGGCGGCCAGTGCCCGCCGCATCCCCGTAACCCAGGCAGGGTACGTGAAACGCGCCACCTCTTGGCGGGCCGCCGCTCCCAGGGCCGCCCGTAATTGCGGATTTTGCGCAATCGAGCGCAGCCGCGCGGCAAGCGCATCCGGGTCGCCGTGCGCGGCCACAAGACCAGTGCGGCCGTCCTGGACGAGCCCGCCGCGGGCGGCGCCCACCGCATCGCTCGTGATCACCGGCGTTCCCTGATGCATGGCCTCATTTACGACCAACCCCCAGGGCTCGAGGAAAGTTTCGGTTCGGATCGAGGGGAGGACTAGTACGTCCGCGGCGGCGTAGAGAGCGGGCAGGTGGTCCCGCGGGACGAAGCCGAGCGCCTGCACGTCGGCCGGCGCGTTTGCCACATCCGTCCGGAGCGGGCCCTCGCCCGCCAGCGCAAGCACGGCACCCTCGCCAAGGTCCGCGCGGCGCCACGCCTCGAGCAGCACGCGCACGCCCTTCTCCTTCTCCAGCCTGCCGACGAACAGGGCGAGGAAGCCGCCGTCCGCGGGCGCGCCGGCATGCATGCGGGCGTGCCTGCGCAGGTCGTCCGGGATCTGCTTGCCGAACTCCTCGGCGGACACGGCCTGCGGCGCCTCGAACACGTTGTGCGAGCTGCCGCGCCGCTCGCTCACGTAGGCGGACACGTGGCTGCCATAGGTGACGACCGCGTCCGCGTGCCGGTAGATGTGCCGCAGCGGGAGGTACGAGAGCGCATGCGCGGGCGTGCGCGGATGGCCCCACAACGAGGCCCAGAGCACGAACGGGATCTGAGCGTGGCGCGCGCCCAGGTAGCTGCCGGGCAGCGCGATGCGGCCGCCGAGCCCGCAGATGATCGCGCGGTAGCGGCCCGAGCCCGCGCGGCGCGCGGCCTGGAGCTGGGTGATGCCGCCGTCCGCCCAGGCGAGGACCTCCACGTTCGCCTCCTCGGCGAGCAGCGCGAACGGCTCGCGCCGGTAGTCGGTGACGGTGCCCGTGATGAGCGCCGCGGGCTTCAGCGCGGCCCCTCCTCGATGGCGCGCTCGTAGGCGCGCACGGTGGCGCGGCCGCAGCGGTCCCAGGAGAACTCGTCAGCCGCGGTCTTGCGGGCGCCCTCCGACAGGGCGACCAGACGGCTTTCGTCGGTGAGCAGGCCGGCGATCGCCTCCGCAAGCTTGTCCGGATCCCGCGGCGGCACGAGCAGCATGCCTTCGCCGAAGGTCGCGATCTCCTCCGGACCGCCCTCTCCCTCGCAGCCGATCGCCGGCAGGCCGCAGGCAAGCGCCTCCACGTAGGCCACGCCGAATGCCTCGTCGAAGCTCGGCAGCGCCATCACGTGGCAACGAGCCAGCTCGGCGAGCGCCTCGTCGGGCGGCAGCTGCCCGAGCCAGTCGATGCGGTCGGCGATGCCGAGCTGCGCCGCGAGGCGCGCGAGCGCCGGCCGCTCGGGCCCGTCGCCGATCACCACCCAGCGCACGTCCGGCACGCGGGCCGCGAGCACCGTGAGCGCGTGGAGCACGTCCACATGACGCTTTCTCCCCACGATGTGACCGAGCGTGGCCACGCTGGGCCGCTGGTGCTTGGGCGGCGGGTTCCGCGGGGCCTCCGCTCCGAGGTGGACGATGCACATGCGCGCCGCCGAGCCGGTGAGCGACGAGCAGCGGATGAGCGTGTCCTTGCTGTTGCAGAGCACCACGCTCGCGCGGCGCAGCACGCCGCCCACGCGGGCGCGCGCCTGCGGGGTGGACACGAGCGGGCCGAGCACGTCGCCGCCGTGCACGGACACCGCCAGCGGCAGCCCCTCCTGCTCCGTGAACGCGAGCGCCGCGCCGGCGGCCGGCAGCGCGTAGTGGGCGTGCACGAGGTCGAGCGGCCAGTCGGCGTGCAGCTTGTCCAGCGCCTTGCCGAGCGGCCCGCGCGCCCAGCGGTCCCAGGTGGCGTAGCTGCGATCCCTCGGCGGTGAGACGAAGCGCACGTACTCCACGTCGAGGTCGTCGAGCGTGTCGTGGCGCGGTTGGCGCGCGGCGCCCACCAGCGCGCGCGTGAGGCGCCGGGCAGAGGCGAGCGTGGAGGCGGGGGGCAGCGGCCGCTCGAGCGCGAGCACCCTCACCTCGGCGCCCGCGTCGTGCGCCGCGAGTGCCTGGCGGTGGGCCCACACGCCCAGCACCGGGTCGCGCCGGCGCGGGTAGTACTCGGCCACCACGCACACCCTCATCGCGCCAGCTTCCTGTGCGTGACGAGTGCCTCCTGCGCCCGGTCCGCGTGCACGAAGGGCTTGCCGGTGAGGAACGCGCGCGCCTCCTCGATCGCGTCCTCGTGGCGGTAGGAGGTGGCCACCGGCGCACTCTCGTGGCGCACGGGCAGAGCGTCCACCACGCCGAGCTTCCAGCCGCGCTCCTCGGCCACCGCCGCCCAGTGCAGGTCGAGCCCCCAGCCGTAGCGCAGGTCCGGGAACGGAGTGAACGCCGCCACCGCCTCCATCCCGAATGCCGTCACCGGGCCGATCTCCACGAAGCGCGTCTCGCGCACCAGCGAGCCGGCGCGGCGGCGCGTCACGCGCCAGGCGGCGTGACTCATCAGCGTCTGCGCGGGCTGCGCCAGCTCGAGGTCGAAGTGCTCGCAGAGCGCGATGAAGCGGTCGAGGAAGCGGCGCGGAAGGTCCACGTCGTCATCGAGCACGAGGAGCCAGTCGAAGCTGCGGCTGCCAGTGCTCTCGAGCAGCGCGTTGAGGTTCTGGAACTTCCCGCCGCTGAGGTGGCTGGCCGCGGTGTTGGCCGCGAGCCCGGGCAGCGGGTCGCCCGTGGAGCCGAGCGCCAGGTGCAGCTCGTGGCGAGCGGTCTGCAGCTCGCTCACGGCCGGCTCGATCTGCTTGCTGTCCGGCCGGTACACCGACAGTGCCAGCACCGAGCGGCGCGGCGTGGACTCGGACAGCTTGTCGAGCGCGTGGATGCCGCGGCGCGCGCGCACGTCGAGCAGGGCGTCGGCCACGGTGCGCCCCAGCGTGCGGCGCGCGCCCGCCACGTGACCCGTCTCGCCGGAGAGGAAGTCCTCGGGTTGCGGGGCATCTGTCATCGCGGGCGCACCGCCTCCAGCGCGCGGCCGGCGGAGTGGGCGCCCATGATCAGCCCCTGGGGACATGCTCGGCGGAGGGCGTGCCAGCCGCAGCCCGCCAGGGTGATCAGCTCCTCTGACAGCGGCGGCTCCACCCCACGCCGCGTGTCGTAGGCGCGCATGTTGCGGCCGCGGTGGTAGGCGCTGCGCATCAGCGAGCGCAGGCGCGCGTCGTCCCCGGCGCGGCGATGCTCGAGACCGGCCGCTGCCAGGTAGACCACCTTGCCGCCCTCCGCGCGCAAGCGGCGCAGCCACTCCTCCTCGTCGCCGCCGGTGGGCAGGCTCTCGTCGAAATCGCCCACGCGGCCCGAGCGCCGAGCGCCGCACGAGCATGTTCGCGCTCCACACGAGCTGCGCCTCCCGGTCGGCCGGCCCGAGGTCGAGCGTGGTGATCGGCGGCAGCTCGCGGCCGCACGAGCGCGGGGCCGGACCATCGAAGCGCGCGCGGATCGGGCCGCCGAAGGCCTCGGCATCCGGGTGTGCGGCGGCGCCGTCAACCATTGCATCGAGCCATCCCGGCGGGGCGTGCACGTCGTCGTCCACCAGCGCGATCAGCGGCGCGGCGCTTGCGCGGGCGCCCTCGTTGCGCGCCGCGTTGGCGCCGCGCGGGCGGTCGTGGCGGATGTATCTCGCGCCCGCGCGGCGGGCCACGCCGGTGGTTCCGTCAGAAGAGCCGTCGTCCACCACGATCACCTCATATGGCTCCTCGATCTCCTGCGCGGTCAGGGAGGCGAGAGTGACGGCGAGGTAGTCCGCGCGGTTGTGGGTGGGCACCACCACGGAGACCACGGGCTGGGAGACTGGATTAGGAGGCTGCAAACCTGCGCCCTGCGGCGTCCTCAGTCGGCGGCATGCGGAGCATGCGCGCCTCCCTGCGTCCTTGCAGGGCTTGGTTTTCGCAACCTAATCCAGTCTCAACGGCAGGCACGCGCGCAGGTTAGCCTGCGCCGACGTGGCCGGGACGGTGGACATCGGGCTGGTCTCGCTCGGCACCACGCCGGGACTGAGACGCGCGGACGCGGCGCTGGCGGAGCAGGTGCGCGCGGCCGGCGCGACCTGTGAGGTCGTGCCGGTGCATATTGGGCGCGCCGCGGGCGCGTTGCGGCGCAACGCCGCGGTGACGGACCTGGTGGAGGCGCTGGCCGCGCGCCGCGCCGCACGCGGGCTCGACGTGCGGGCGCTGATCTTCTCGAGCGTGACCGCCGCGCTCCTTCAGCAGACGCCCGCGGTTCCTTGGGCTGTGAGGTTCGACTCCACCGCGGCTCTCAACCGGCCGGGCTGGTCCGGCGCGTGGCAGCGCGCCCGCGAGCGCGGCGTGCTCGAGCGGGCCACCGTGCTCCTGCCCTGGGGCGACGAGGTGGCGCGCGCGGCGCCGGGCATCGTGGTGCGCGTGCCGGTGGAGGAGCTGCCGCCCGCGGCCGTGCGCGACGTGGACGCGATCGCCTACGCGGGCTACCCGCACAAGCGCGGGCTCGACCTGTTGTGCGCGGCGTGGGCTCGCGCGGCGCGGCCGGGCGAGCGGCTCGTGATCGGCGGGATCGAGCGCTCGCGCGGGGTGAAGTGGCTCGAGCGCGGCGGCATGCCCGAGCCGCCCGGCATCGAGTGGCATGGGCTGGCGCCGCGCGAGGAGTGGCTCGCGCTGGTGGCGCGCTCGCGGGTGTTCGTGAACGCGTCGCGGCGGGAGGACCACGGGCTCGCTCAGCTCGAGGCGCTGGCCGCGGGTTGCGCGCTCGTCACCGTGCCGTCGCCGGGGCCGTACGAGGCGCTGCCGATCGCGCGCACGCTGGCGCCCGCGCTCGTCTCGGATGATCTCGCGACGGCGCTGCGCGCCGGGCTCGACCTGCCCGATCCCGGCGCGTACGCCGCGCATGCGCGCGAGCTGCTCGGTGCCTTCCGCGCCGGCGTGGTGGAGCGGGTGGTGGCCAGCTCGGTGCTGCCCGCGTTGGGGATCCGATGACCGATCCGCGTGTGCTCGTGCTGCACAACCGCTACCGCGTGCACGGCGGTGAGGAGCGGGCGGTGGAGCTGCACCTGGAGGCGCTGCGTCAGGCCGGGGTGGCCAACCGCGAGCTGGTCCGGGACTCCGCCGACGCCGGTGCCGCCCGCGCGGGCGTTGCGATGCTCCGCGGCGGCGACGATCCCGACGAGGTGGCCGGCGCCGTTCGCCAGTTCGGCGCCACGGTGGTGCACGTGCACAACATGCAGCCGCTGTTCGGCCCGCGCTCGCTCGCGGCCGCGCGCGAGGCGGGTGCGCGTGTGGTGCTGCACCTGCACAACTTCCGGCTGTTCTGTGCGATCGGCGTGGCGTTCCGGCGCGGCGAGCCGTGCTTCCGCTGCCACCACGGGCGCACGTTCCCGGGGTTCGTCTTGAACTGCCGCGGCTCGGTGCCGGAGGCGGCGGTGTACGCGGTCGGCCTGTCGCGCCAGCTGCCGCGGGTGCTCGAGGCCGTGGACCAGTTCGTCGCGCCCAGCCGCTACGGCGTGGGGCAACTCGCGCGGCTAGGGGTGCCCGACGAGCGGCTCGTCGCGCTGCCGCACTACCTGCCGGACGAGGAGATCGCATCTGAGTCCCGCGCCGGCGACGGCCAGTTCGCCCTGGTGGCCGGACGGCTGTCCGCCGAGAAGGGGGTGGAGACCGCCATCGAGGCTGCGCGGCTGGCGGGCGTGCCGCTCAAGGTTGCCGGGGACGGGCCGCTGGCCGGCGAGCTGGCTGGCCAGGCCGAGCTACTCGGCCGCGTCTCGCGCGAGGAGGTCAGGCGCCTGCTTCGCGACGCCGCCGTCGTGCTCGTGCCCTCGCGCAGCGACGAGTCCTTCGGCCTCGCCGCCCTCGAGGCGATGGGCGCGGGCGTGCCGGTGATCGCCACGCGCGCGGGTGCGTTGACGGAGCTCGTTGGCGGGCAGCGCTGCGTGCCGCGCGACGACGCCCCCGCGATGGCCGAGCGCCTGCGCGAGCTGTGGGCGGATCCGGCGCGGCGCAAGGCCGACGGCGACGAGCTGATCGCGCGCGTGCGGGAGCGCTACGGGCGCGAGCGGTTCACAAGCGAGCTGCTCGACCTGTACGCTCGCCTCGCCCGATGACCCGCACCCTCATCGCCTTCGCCCCCGTCGCCGCACTGCTCTCGCTCGCGCCCGGGCCAGCCACCGCGCTCGTGGTGCGCAACGCCGCGCGTGGCGGGCGACGGCACGCGTTCTTCACCACGGTGGGCAGCTCGCTCGGCGTGTTCGCGTGGGGCGCGTTCGCCGCGGTGGGGATCGCGGCTGTGGTGGCGGCGTCGGCCGAGCTGTTCACGGTGATGAAGCTGATCGGCGCGGCGTTCCTCGTGTACCTGGGAATGCAGTCGCTGCGCGGCCGCGGTGAACAGCTTGCGCGGCGTCGGCCGGCGGCGCACCGCTCGGCGTTCCGCGAGGGACTCGTCACCGCGTTCGCCAACCCCAAGCTGGCCGCGTTCTTCGTCGCGCTGTTCCCCCAGTTCGTGCCGCACGGGGCGCCGGTGCTGCCGTCGGCGCTGCTGATGGCGGCGACGATCGTGCTGATCGACTTCGCCTGGTACTCGTCGCTCGCCTACTGCGTTGCGCGGGCCCGCCGCGCTTTCGTCGAGGGGCCGTGGCTGCGGCGCTTCGAGCGCCTCACCGGCGCGGTACTCGTGGGGCTCGGCGTACGGCTCGCACTCGAGCGCCAGTAGCTCGCGCCTGGCTGCCACACTTGCCGCAATGGCCGATCCCGTGCTCACCGGCGGCTGCCTCTGCGGCGGCGTGCGCTTCGAGCTCACCGAGCCGCCGAGGTGGGCCGGCTACTGCCACTGCACCCGCTGCCAGAAGCGCACCGGCACGGCGTCCTCCGCACAGGCCCGCATCGACGCTCGCAGCTTCCGCCTGCTCGAGGGCGAGGAGCTCGTGAAGGGCTGGCGCCACCCCGACGGCGGCTTCGAGAAGTGCTTCTGCAGCGAGTGCGGCTCGCACCTGTTCAGCCGCGACCCGGACGGCGCGCAGCACATGAGCGTCCGGATGAGCGCGTTCGACGGCGACCCGGGCGTGCGGCCCTCGTGGCGCACGTTCGTGGCCTACGCGGCGCCGTGGGAGCCGATCCCCGACGACGGGCTCGAGCACTTCGCCGAGGGCAAGCCGCGCGACTGAGCGTGGCGCGGCGTCAACGCATCCGCGCGTACGGGTCGGCGGCCGGCCTGGCGGTGCTGGGCGGCATCCTGGGCTTCGTGATCCCCGGGCTGGTGGGCCAGATCGTGCGCCTCAGCCTGGTCACGCTCGCGATGGGCGCGGTGCTGCTGCTCGTGTTCTACGAGATCGGGGTGAGCGAGGACAAGGCGCGCGCGAGGGAAGAGGAGGAGCGCCGCAAGGAGCGCGGGCGGGAGCACCTCGACGACGAGCGGCGGCGCTGGACCTCCGGCCGGCCACGGCGCCCCGACTAGTCGAGCGTCTGCGCGTGCAGGAAGCGCGCGGTGGCGTCGTCGGCGGGGAAGAAGGACTCGATCGACAGCTCGGACACGGTCACGTCCACGGCGGTGCCGAAGGTGGTGGCGGTGCTGATGAACGTGAGCTCGGCGTCGCCCACCCGGATGCGCAAGGGCACCGCGATCTGGCCGGCCTCGAGGTCCACGGCGTGCCCGCCGCCTCCGCCGGGATAGCCCGCCAGCTCCTCGTGCAGGGCGAACAGCGCCGGGTCACCGCTGGCCACCGCCTCGCGGCCCAGGCGGTCCAGCAGGTGGGCGCGCCACTCGCCGAGGTTGATCGTGCGGGGCGCGACGCCCTCCGGGTGGAGGGCCAGCCGCAGCACGTTCACCGGCGGCTCGAGCAGGTGCTCCGCCGCGCCCGCGGTGAGCAGCGCCACGGTGCGGTTGGCGGCCACCAGGCCCCAGTGGCGATCCACCACGAATGCGGGGAACGGCTCGTGGCCGCGCAGCAGCCGGTCGATCGCCTCGCGCACCGGTCCCATCTCCGGCTCGTCGAGCCCTCGCTGCCCGTAGGCGGGCGCGTAGCCGGCGGCCAAGCAGCAGGCCGTTGCGATCGCGCAGCGGCACGTCGAGGAACTCCGCAAGCTGCACCACCATCTCGGCGCTCGGCTTGGAGCGGCCGGTCTCGATGAAGCTCACGTGCCGGGCGGACACCCCGGCGCCGAGCGCCAGATCGAGCTGGCTCATGCGCCGCCGCTCGCGCCAGTCGCGTAGCAGCGGGCCGATGCGGGCGGGCTCTGCGGCTGACCTGGGACATGGCCTCAAAGTACCGCCCGCCCGGCGCCGCGGCACTTACCTCCGAGGTAATTGAGGACGCGCACGGGCGGCGGCACCATCGCCGCCATGACAACTTCAACGGCACATACACACCGAGCACGCAATGGGCCGCCCTGCCGGTGCTGCTCGCGGGCGCGTTCATGGTGGTTCTCGACTTCTTCATCGTCAACGTGGCGCTGCCGGCCATCGCCACCGACCTCGGCGCGGGCGAGAGCTCGCTCGAGTGGGTGGTGGCCGGCTACGGCCTCACCTTCGCGGCCTTCCTGATCACGGCCGGGCGGCTCGGCGACGAGTTCGGCCGCCGGCGCGTGTACGCGATCGGCCTCGGCCTGTTCACGCTCGCCTCGGCCGCCTGCGGTCTCGCGCCGAGCCCGAGCACGCTGGTGCTCGCGCGCGTGGTGCAGGGAGTGGCGGGCGCGATCGTGATGCCGCAGGTGCTGTCGATCATCGGCGTCACCTACAGGGACGGCGACTACGTGCGCGCGCTCAGCTACTACGGCGTGGCGCTCGGCCTCGCGGCCGTGGGCGGCCAGGTGATCGGCGGCGCGCTGGTGCAGACCGACGTCGCCGGCCTCGGCTGGCGAGGCTGCTTCCTGATCAACGTGCCGATCGGACTCGCGGCGCTGGCCGCCACCCCCCGCCTCGTGCCCGAGTCGCGCGCGCCGCGGCGCGCCCGGATCGACCTCCCCGGCGCCGTGGTGCTCGCGCTCGGGCTGACGGCGGTGCTGCTGCCCCTGATCGAGGGTCGCCAGCACGGCTGGCCCGTGTGGACGTGGGTGTCGCTCGGCGCGGCGCCGCTGATCCTGGCCGCGTTCGTTGCGCACCAGGCGCGGCTTGCCCGCCGGGGCGGCTCGCCGCTGCTCGACCTCGGCCTGTTCCGCGAGCGCGCGTTCACCGCGGGAGTGCTCACGCAGCTGTTCCTGGCGAGCGCGCAGGCGGCGTTCTTCGTCTACCTCGCGTTCTACCTCCAGGACGGCCGCGGGCTGAACCCGCTCGAGGCCGGGCCTCGTGTTCACGATCCTCGCGGTGGCATACGTGGTCGTGTCCGGCGCCGGCGCCCGAGCTGACCAAGCGCTTCGGCCGCTCGGTGGTGGGCGCCGGCGGCGCTGACCCTGGCGGCCGGGCTGCTGCTGCTCGCGCTGGCGATGGCCGAGGTGGGCGTGGGCGGCTCGCTGCTCGTGCTCGTGCCCGGGCTCGTGCTGGTGGGCGCGGGGATCGGCCTCTGCTTCACGCCGCTCACCTCCACGGTGCTGAGCGGGCATCGACCCGCGCCCGGGCAGGCGCCGCCTCGGGCGCGATGTCGACGATCACGCAGGTGGGCTACGCCCTCGGCGTGGCGGTGACCGGAGTGATCTTCTTCGGCGCCAGGCCACGACCTCGGCCACGCGTTCAAGCTGAGCCTGCTCCAGATGAGCGCGCTGGCGATCGGCATCGTCGTGATTTCGAGGCTGCTGCCGCGGCCCGCGGCGGCCGGCGAGCCCGAGCCGGAAGCGGTGCCCGTTGCCGCGTAGCCGCTAGTGAGCCTGCGCCGCTCGCCGATGTGCCCGGCGCGATACCCGCGCCGGGCACCGAGGCGTGCCAGCGGCGGGAAGAGCAGCCGCTGGATCGCCGGCGGCGGGAAGGGCGGGAACAGCAGCGTGACCATGTCCCTGTAGGCCTCCGCCATCACGATCGCCCTGGAGCAGCGCGCCGAAGGACTTGGGCATCGCGCTCTCGCTGAGCCCGCCCGAGCGGCTGAGGCGCACGGTGTCCTCGAGGAACTCCTGGAGCGTCGAGGGCGGGCGCGACGTGGCAGACCATGTGCACTTCGCCGTCCGACTTGTTGCGGTAGGCGTGGCGGGTGCCGCGCGGGCACCACCACCGTCTCGCCTGGCCCGGCGGTGACCCACTTCTTGCCCGAGAGGAAGCTCGCCGTGCCGGACAGCACCTCGAAGCGCTCCTCCATCGCGGGGTGGATGTGCGGCGTCACGCCGCCGCCCGGATCGATCCAGGTCTCCACGTGGAGCACCTCGGCTGCCGTCCTCGTCGGTGGTGCGGGTGAAGCTGAGGCGCTGGCGGAGGACCGGGTCCTCGATCACTCCGCCCACGGCCCCACGCCCCCGAAGCGCTCCGGGCGTGATGCGCAGGACGTAGCCGGGCGGCGGGTCGTCCATCGGCGGGAACTTCACGTCCGGTCCGAGATACACGTGCGCCAGCCGCTGGAGCAGCTCCGGCGCGCCGCCCTCCTCGATCCGGCCGCGCCCGTGCACCACGAGGTACTCGCGCAGCCCGATGCTGTTGAGCGTCGGCGCCTCGATCGACATGCTCACGCGCGGGTCGCGCTGGATGTTGCGCAGCTTGCGGTGGAGCGGCAGATGACCGCTGACGATCTCGTCGCCGTCGAGCCCAACCCAGACGATGCTCACCTGCGGGCTGCCGTCGGGATTGATCGTCACCAGGTGCGCGAGCGCGTCCGACTCGAGCAGCTCACGCGCGGCTGGGTGGATCGTTGCCATCGCCAGCGCAGCTTACGCCTCGATGTACGATGGACACCGTGGGGGGACGCTTCTCAGACACTCACGCGCGCAACGGGCAGGACGCAGTCCCGGCGGGCGCTTCAGCCGCGCAGCAGCAACCGGCAAGCCGCCGGGTTGTCCTCGTGCGCGGCACGCTCGTCAACCCGTGGGACCTGCGCCCCTGGGAGGAGATCGACGGCGGCTATGACGTCGAGGTGCTCGTGCCGCCCAACGACTCAGTTCGACACCGGTCGCTCGACCTCGAGAAGGTGCCGGTGCCGACGCTCGGCGGGAAGCTGCCCGGACGGGCGCGTGGGCAAGCTGCTCACGCGGGCCGTCGGCGAGCGCTACCTCGACCTCGAGGAGCGGCTGGCAGGCGCCGACATCGTGGACGCCGTCCGAGCTCGGCTTCTGGTTCACGGCGCAGACCGCGGCGCTCAAGGAGAAGCTCGGCTTCGAGCTCGCGGTGACGGTCTGGGAGACGCTGCCCTTCCTGCGCGCCTACCGCAACATCCGCACGCGTCCCTACCGGCAGCGGGTGCTCGAGGGAGACCGACCTGTTCATCACCAGGACCGAGCGGGCGCTGCACGCGCTCGTGCTCGAGGGCGTGCCCGAGGAGCGCATCAGGGTCTGCTACCCGGGCATCGACGTCGAGCGCTTCGCCGCCGCGCGCGAGCCCTCGCCGCCGGCCGACGGCACCCACCTCGTGCTCTCGATCGGCCGCCTGGTGTGGGAGAAGGGGCACCAGGACCTGCTGCGCGCGATGGCGCTGCTGCGCGAGCACGGCCGCACAGACGTGCGCGCGCTGATCGTGGGCGTGGGCCCGGAGGAGTCACGCCTTCGCCGCGTGGTCCGCGACCTCGAGCTCGAGGACGTCGTGGAGTTCCGCGGCTGGATCCCGTACGAGGAGATCGTCCGCGGTGTACGCGCGCGCATCCTGCCTCGTGCTCGGCTCGATGCCCACGCCGTTCTGGGAGGAGCAGTTCGGGATGGTGCTGGCCGAGGCGATGTCGGCGCACGTGCCGATCGTGGCCGCGGCGTCCGGCGCGATCCCCGAGGTGGTGGGAGGGTCCGGCACGCTCTTCGGCGCCCGGCGACTGGGTGGGCCTCGCCGGCGCGCTCCACCAGGGCCCGCTGTCGCAGCCCGCCCGGCACGCGCCGCCCGCCGGAGCCGGAGCGTCTGGAGCGCTACTCGCTGCCCGCCGCGGCCGCCCGCCTGCGCGACATCTACGACGAGCTCATGGGCGACGCGCCGCGCGATGGCGACCGGTCGGGCGAGGCCTAAGCGGCGCCCTGCCGCTCGCGCAGCCACTCGACCGTCTGCGCGATCCCCTCGCGCACGCCGATCTGCGCCTCCCAGCCGAGCAGCTCGCGCGCCTTCTCCACCGACGGCCAGCGCCGCTGCACGTCCACCTCGAAGCGTCGGCAGGTGCTCCAGCTCGAACTCCTCCGGCGGCTGGCCGCACTCCTCCCAGATCACGCGGGCGATCTCGGCCACGGTCATCTCCTCGCTGGCCGAGATGTTGAAGTCCTCGTTCTCGCGCCGCCGGGTGCGACATGGCCGTGACGATGCCGTCGGCGATGTCGTCCACGTGGGTGATCGTGCGCGTCTGCTCGCCCGAGCCGAAGATCTGGAGCGGCCTCTGCCCCGACAGCACCTTGCGGATCACGTCGGGCACCATGTGCGCGATGCCGGGCTCGTCCTCGGGCATCTCGCCCGGGCCGTAGGCGTTGAACGGCCGGCAGATCGTGAACGGCAGCCCGTGCTCGTCGTGCAGCGCGTGGCAGTAGACCTCGCCGGCGAGCTTGGAGAAGCCGTAGGCCGAGCGCGGGATCGGCGTGTCCGTCGATGTACGCCTCGGTGGTGGGGTACTCGGTGGCGCGCTCGAACACCATCGAGCGACGACACGTACACGAGGCGCTCCACGCGCTGCTCCAGCGCCGCGCGGAAGACCGCGTTGTAGAGGCCGGTGTTCACCTCGAGCAGCGTGTGCGGCAGCTTGTGGAAGTTGGCGATGCCGCCGACGATCGCCGCGAGGTGGATCACGTGCGAGCAGCCGTCGGCGGCGCTCGCGCGCCTCGCGCGTAGTCGCGCAGGTCGCCGGTGTGGATCTCGCAGGCCTCGCGCATCCAGTCGGGCGGCGTGCGCTGGTCGGACACGCGCACCTCGAAGCCGCTCGCGGTCGCGCAGCAGCCGCCGCACCACGGCGGTGCCGATCGTCCCGGCCCCGCCCGTCACGAGCACGCGCGCCACGTCAGCCGGCCTGTTTGGTGGGCACTCCGCTGCGCAGCAGCTCGAGGTCGGAGTCCACCATCAGCTTGACCAGCTCCTCGAAGCTGGTGCGCGGCTCCCAGCCGAGCTTCTCCTTGGCCTTCGAGTAGTCGCCGATCAGGTGGTCCACCTCGGCCGGGCGCATGAAGCGCGGGTCGATCCGCACGTACTCGCTCCGGGTCGAGGTCGACGCTGGTCGAACGCGATGTCCACGCAGCTCCTGCACGCTGTGCGCCTCGCCGGTGGCGATCACGTAGTCGTCCGGCTCGTCCTGCTGGAGCATCAGCCACATCGCCTCGACGTAGTCCTTCGCGTAGCCCCAGTCGCGCTCGGCGTCGAGGTTGCCGAGCGCGCAGCTCGTCCGTCGAGGCCGAGCTTGATGGCGGCCGCCGCGTGCGGTGACCTTGCGCGTGACGAACTCCAGCCCGCGGCGGGGGAGTTGTGCACGACCAGCCGGCCCGACGCCGGCGCTGAAGCACGCCGGCCTCGGTCTCGAGGTCGAACACCCACTCGTCGTCCTCGATCGCGGCCGGCACGATCCGGCGCACCTCGGCGGGCGGCTTGCGCAGGTGCGCGCCCTTGCCGCTGGTACACCGGCGCACGGCGGGCGCGAGGTTGAGCTGGTAGTAGCACTTGCCCGCCGCGCTGCTCGACGTAGACCGACGACGGCTGGTCGAGCGCAGTGGTAGAGGCAGACAGGCCCTGGGCGAGCACGGCGCTGTTCGTCTTGATGCTCATCGCCCCTGCCCTTCTTCAGGCCGTCGCCCGCGTAGTAGCCCTCGAGGAAGTGCTCCTGCGCTCGGGCGTCCGCGTTGAGGATCACCGGCGGCACCTGCTTGTGGCCGGTGCGGCGTGTAGAGCTGCTCGCGGAGCCAGGGCGCGACGCGCCGGCCACCGCTGAGGTTGAGCTTGCCGACCTCGGCCTCGGCGATCGAAGCCCGGACCGGCCCATCCACTCGTGCGACGTGCCGAGGAAAGTGCTTCGACCAGAGCTGCGGCCACGCGCATGCGGAGCTGTCGGGTCGTTGTTGGTGAAGCAGATCTGGTGCCGTCCTGGCTGACACAAGCCGTCGGCGGCGAGCAACCCGAGCAGCTCCGCCAGCTCGCTCGGTCACGGCGGTCCAGCACCGGCGGCTCGGGCATCTCGTCGCACACGCAGCAGCTCGTCGTCCACCGCCACGTCGCCGGCCTTGACCTCGTCGCCGTCGGCTGTCGAGCATCGTGTGGTGGGCGGTCGACCTGCGACGACGCCGCCGCGCGCCTCGATGCTGAGCAGCTCGTGGTCCGGATCGGTGCGCCGCCGGCGCGTGGCTGTGATTGCGTTGACGGGCGTCCAGTCTTCGCCGGCCCAGATCTCGAGCAGGTCGGTCAGGCTCGAAGCTCTGGACGCTCGGGCCCTTGCGCCGCAGTGGCACGAGATCGGCGGGCGTCTTGATCGCGAGGACGCCGTTCTCGCGCACCATCAGCGGCGTGCTGGAAGACAAGCACTCGTGGTTAAAAAGTATCCCTGAGCAGGCAAAAAGGTCGTACGACTCGCGGTAGTTGACCGTAATGAAGTGCCCGTACACCTTCGCCACGCCGTAGGGGCTGCGCGGGTAGAAGGGGGTCTTCTCGGTCTGCGGCACCTCGCAGCACCTTGCCGAACATCTCCGACGAGGAGGCCTGGTAGAAGCGAGCGTCCGGCGCGACCTCGCGCATCGCCTCGAGCATGCGCGTCACGCCGACGCCGGTGAAGTCGGCGGTCAGCACCGGCTGGTTCCACGACGCCGCCACGAACGACATCGCCGCGAGGTTGTAGATCTCGTGCGGCTGGCACTCGCGCATCACGTCGCCGAGCGAGCGCTGGTCGAGCAGGTCGCCCGTGTGGAGCGTTGATCGCGTCGCGGATGTGCTGGAGGCGCTGGAACGTCTCGGTCGAGGCGCGGCGCACCATGCCGTGCACCTCGTAGCCCTTCTCGAGCAGCAGCTCGGCGAGGTAGCTGCCGTCCTGGCCGGTGATGCCGGTGATCAGCGCGCGGCGCCGCTCGCTCATCGCGCCACCTCCGCCGCCACCCGCTCGCGCCACCAGTCGAGCGCGTCGCGCAGCGTTTCGGCCAGCTCGATCTCCGGCTGCCAGCCGGTTGCCCTCGTCAGCTTCTCGTGGGAGCCCCTGATCTCCATCACCTCGTTGTTGCGCAGCCGGGACGGGTCGATGCGGCACTCAACGTCCAGTGAGCTGTGCGCCGCAAGGCCCGTGAGTATGTCGGACACGGCCAGTCGAGCGCCCGCTGCACACGTTGAAAACGCCCGCTTCTCCGCGTTCCAGAGCCATCCAGTAGGCGCGCACCACATCGCGCACGTCGCAGAAGTCCCGCCGCGCCATCAGGTTGCCGGTGGAGATCTCGGCCCGGCCGCTGGGCGGAACGTTGGCCTCGGCCTCGGCGATCTGGCGGGCGAATTCCCCGACGACGTAACGTGTCCGACTGGCCCGGCCCCGCGTGGTTGAAGGCGCGCGTCCTGATCACGCGATGCCGTGCGCCGGCGGCGTAGGTGCCGGCCAGCAGATCCACCATCGCCTTGCTGGTGGCGTAGGGGTTGCGCGGCTCGAGCGGGTGGGTCTCGTCCACGGGCAGCGTCTGCGGCCTGCCGTACTCCTCGCCCGAGCAGGCCACGACCAGCTTCGCCTCTGGCGCCTCCGCGCGCACCGCCTCGAGCACGTTCAGCGAGGTGGTCACGTTCGCGTCGATCACCTCGCCGGGCGCCTCCCACGAGCGTGCCACCGACGCTTCGCCGCCAGGTGGACAACCCAGTCGGGCTTCAGGCGCGCGATCGCCGCTCTGTGGCCGCGGCATCGGCGAGGTCCAGCCGCTCGAGGCCCGAGCCCCGGGAGGCCGGGTGCCTCGCCGCGGCCCATGCCCGGCGATCTCGGCTCCGCGCTCGGCGCACAGCGCCGCCAGATGGCTGCCCCACGAAGCCGGCGACCCCGGTGATGAGGATCACGTTGAGACGAGCTCGTCCGCGTACGCGAACACCTGCGCCGATCCGGTCACGTTCCAGGGATCCACGAGCAGGGCGCTCTTCGGGACCTGCGACAGGACGGTCTCGTAGGCGGAGTGGTTGGTGGCGATCACCACCGCGTCGGCGCCGGCCACCGCGGTCTCGAGCGGCTCGGACTCGGCGGGCACGAACGGGTCGTGGCGCGACACGTGCGCCAGCTCGCGCTCGAGCAGGCGGATGAGCTTGTAGGAGAGCGAGTCGCGTGCGTCGTCGGAATCGCGCTTGAAGGTGAGCCCGAGCACCGCCACCTTGCGATCGCGCAGCGACCCGCCGAGCCGGCGCTTGAGCCCCTCCACGAGGAACAGCGGCACGCTCTCGTGCACGCGCGACACCGCCAGCAGCATGCCCGGCGCGCTCGAGCGCTCCTCGCTGAAGGTGAAGTCCTTGCGCAGGCAGATGCCGGCGGTCAGGCCCGGCTGGCCGATTCCGCCGCGCGGATAGTCGTGGTTGATCAGGTCGATCACCTCGAACACGTTCGCCCCGTACTGCTCGCAGTTCATCATCAGCAGGTTGGGGAGGGCGAAGGTGGAGTAGCGGAAGATGTTGGTCCAGATCTTGGCCAGCTCGGCCTGCACCGGCGTGGTCTGCACGATCTCGGTGCCGAAGACCTCGAACAGCTCGGCCGCCTTCGCGCCGGAGCCCGAGCCCACGCCACCGACGATGCACGGCAGCGAGGAGATCTCCGCGAGGAAGCGGTTGGCGGCGATGCGCTCCGGCACGTGCGAGACGAACACGTCCTCGCCGGCGGTGAAGCCGCGGCGCTGCTCGATGTATCCGGCCAGCCAATCGGTTGTGCCGGGCGCCACCGTGGAGCGCAGGATCAGCGAATGTCCCTCGCGCAGGACGGGCAAGCAGGTCGTCGGTGACGCTGCGGACGTCCGAGATGTCGATCTCGATGTGGCTGAACGCGGGCGTGCCGATCGTGAGCACGATGTGGTCGCAGGCACGCGGCCTCCTCGATCTGGTGCGTGAGGCGGAGTCGGCCGCCTGCGAGCGTCCGCTCGAGCAGCTCCTGTGTGCCCGGTCTCCTCGAACGGCATTCGCCCGGAGGAGATCGACTGGAGCACGGCCGGAACCTTGTCCACGCCGACCACGTCGAGCCCGCTGTCGGCGAACGAGAGGGCTAGCGGCAGGCCGATGCGGCCGAGGCCGACGACGGCGACGCTGGGACTAGCGGCGGACATGCGCGTACCTTAGTGCGCAATGGCGCCTTTTCTGCCACGCGCAAGGGCCCGTGCGGCCGATCTCGACGCCGAGCTGCGCTGGTGGCTCGAAAGCTGGGATCCGGTGATTCGTGATGGTGGCTTCAACCCTGGCGACGTGCAGGAGTTCCTGGAGCCGGGCGAGCGCGCCGCCGACACCTACGAGGGCCGCCGCCGCCAGATCGCGCGCGCGGAGGTGCGGCGCGTGCTGAGCGAATCCGGCGTCGAGGACCCTGAGTTCTTCGACGGGAAGGTCGTGGTGGACATCGGGCCGGGCCCGCTCGGCTTCCCGGACGCCTGCGGCGCGGCCGTGAGCATCGGCGTGGAGCCGCTGGCGGAGCGCTTCGCGGCCGCGGGACTGCTCATCCCCGACAGCCGCGCGATCTACCTGGCGGTGGGCGCCGAGCAGATCCCCCTCGTGAGCGCAACGGTGGACGTGGCGCTGTCGCGCAACAGCCTCGACCACGTGCGCGACCCGGCCGCTGTGGTGGACGAAGTGCGGCGCATCCTGCGGCCGAGCGGAGCCTTCATCCTCAACGTGGATCTGGACCATCCCGCCACGCCCACCGAGCCGCACACGTTCAGCGCAGAGCGGGTGCACGAGTTGCTTGCCGACTTCGAGATCGAGCGTGAGAACGTGCGCGAGCGGGCGCACGGTCACGAGGGGCGCTCGGTGGTGGTGGTCGCGAAACGCCCTTAGGCGCGCATCAGGCGCCCCAGCCCAAAGGCGTCAAGCACTTCTGGCGGCAGCAGGTTGGTGACCCAGGCGGCCGCCAGGAACAGCAGCGCCCCGATCGCCGCGCCGGCCACCTCCGGCAGCCCGGGTATGAGCAGCGGCGCGAGCGCGAGCAGCGACGCAATCGCCACCTTCCAGGCGAAGCCCAAGCTGGGCGCCGCGGCCCGGCGGTGGAGCATGAAGAAGAGGATCGAGGCCAGCAGCGTCTCGGCGGCGACCGCGGCGGCGCCCGCGCCGTCCGCGCCCAGCCACGGGATCAGCGCGAGCCCCAGCCCGATCACGAACCCGAGCGCGATGGCGTTGGCCACGGCCACGTCACGCTGTCGGCGGAGCGAAACGAGCCCGAGCTGCCACGCCTGCCCGAGGAAGAGGCCGATCAGGCTGAAGCCCTGGATGCGCAGCACCGACGCTGCGCCCGCGTACTGATCGCCGCCCAGCAACACGATCACCGGCTTGGCGAGAAACACGATCATGACCGCGAGGAACACCGAGCCGGCCAGGCCCACCTCAGTCATGCGCTGGATCACGTATTGGAGCCGCCCGCCGCCCTGCTCGCCCGCGGCCGACAGCACCGGCAGCGCCACGCCCATCACGATCGTGGGCACGCCGAGCAGGATCTCGAAGATGCGGAAAGAGGTGGCCACGTAGCCCGTTTCGACCGCCGTGGCGATCAGCGACGCGATGATCACGAGCGTGCGGAAGTAGATGACGTTGAGCGCCAGCGCCGTGGCCATCGGCAGCGCCTCGCGCACGAGCAGGCGCAGGCGGCCGCGGTTGGCGCGCGGCCGGTGCCACCACTGCCGGCCGACGATCAGCGGCGTGGAGAACACCACCACCAGCCCCACCACGATCTGCAGCGCGAAGAAGGGCAGCAGCGAGGTCCCGGCGATCACGAGGATGCCCATACCGGCGACCGTCACCGTCTGCTTGATCAGCTCCGCGGCGGTGAGGCGCACGTACTTGAGCTCTACGGCCAGCGGCAGCATCAGCGTGGCCTGCGTGCTCACGAGCACGAGCCCGATGCCTGCGAGGATCGTGCCGTAGACCATCGTGTGGTCGTAACCCGCGATCACCGCGAACAGCGTCGCTCCCACCACCCCGAGCGGCGTGAGGATCAGCCGCAGCGTGATCAGGTGGGCGAGCAGGTCGCGCCGGTCCTCCTCGCCTGCGATCGACATCTCGCGCGCGCCGATCGTGGTCAGACCAGCGTCGCTCACGCCGCTGACAATTCCGATCAGCGCCATCACGGTGACGTAGCGGCCGAGGTCGACTACGCCGAGGTAGCGAAGCAGGAGCACGGAGCCGCCCGCGACGAGCAGCAGACCAGCCACGTAGCCGATGCCCCGCAGCGCGCCGCCGCGCACCACGCGCGGCCCGACGTCGGCGGAGCGCAGCAGATCGACTTCCGCCGCCAGCTCCCGGCCGTCGTCGCTCTGCTGGGTCGGCATCGGCGACTATCGTGGCAGGCGTGGCCGACCTCAGCGCGCTGACCATCGGCATAGACGCGCGCGCCGCAGCTGAGGTGCCGGCCGGCAGGGGGCGCTACGTGCGCGAGCTCCTGCGCCATCTGGCCGCGCTCGACGTCCGCCACCGGGTGCTGCTGTACGCGCGCGAGCGCTGGGAATGCGCGGAGCTGGACGAGCGGTTCGAGTGGCGGCTCGTGTCCGGGCGCGATCCGCTCTGGCAGATTCCGGCGGCGCGCGCGGCGCGGCGCGAGTGCGACGTCTTCCTCGCCACCACCACCTACCTGATGCCGTCGCTGCTGCGGATCCCGTCGGTGGCGGTGGTGTTCGACATGGTGCCGTTCCACGGCGATCTCGGCGCGCCGCTCGGCAGCCTGGCCGAGCGGGGGACGCTGCGGCTGGCGGTGCGTCACGCGAAGGCGCTTCTCTGCATCTCCGAGGCCACGCGGCACGAGCTGGTGGAGCACTTTCCGCGCGCGGCGAGCAAGGCGCGCGTGACCGCGCTTGCGGCCGACGACAGCTTCACGCCGGACGCCCAGCCCGGCGAGCGCGAGCGCCTCGGCCTCAAGCGGCCGTTCGCGCTCGCCCTCGGCACGATCGAGCCGCGCAAGAACCTCGAGCGCCTGATCGAGGCCTACGTCGGCCTGCCGGGCGAGCTGCGCGAGCGCTTCGAGCTCTGCCTTGCCGGAGCGGTGGGTTGGAAGACGGGACCGATCATGGAGACCCTGCGGGCGAATGCGAACCACGTGCGCCAGCTCGGATACGTGGCGGACGAGGATCTGCCGGCGCTCTACCGCTCCGCCGACCTGTTCGTGTACCCGTCGCTGCACGAGGGCTTCGGGCTGCCGGTGCTCGAGGCGCTGCGCTGCGGCACGGCCACGATCACCTCGAACGTTTCGAGCCTGCCGGAGGTGGGCGGCGACGCTGCCCGCTACGTGGACCCGCGCGACACCGCGGACATCCGCAAGGCGCTCGAGGAGCTGCTCGACGGACGACGCGCAGCGTGAGCAGCTCGCCGCCCGCGGCCCCGAGCAGGCGGCGCGCTTCTCCTGGCGGCGCACCGCGGAGGAAACGCTGGCGGCCATCGAGCAGGCCGCCGCTACTTGACGAGCACGACCTCGATGTTGGCGGCCGGGAAGAGCCGACTAAGAAACGAGTCCTCGTAGTAGCGCTGCACGCGGATGCTCGAATTGATGAACGGCTCGACCAGATAATTCCAGGGCTGCCAGCGATAGCGATGGAACGTGATCCGTGCGGACTCGATGCGCTCGAAGTGGAAGTCGAAGTAGTAGGAGCGGTCGGCATAGTCGGACTCGCGCGCAAAGAAGGCGAACGTGTCGATCGAGAAGGCCGTGCGATGGGTCGGATCGACATATACGGCGCGCGAGCTGTAGTGCGGCGAGCGGATCGTCACCCTGCCACCCGGCCGCAGGATACGGTGGATGTCGCGCAGCACCGGCACGTAGTCCACGTGTTCGAGCACGTCCTGGCAGAGCACCTCCGAGAAGTGTCCGTCCTCGAACGGCAGCGGCACCACCGACAGGTCGTGCACCACGTCCACGCCGGGCAGCTCTGCCGAGTCGAGGTTCACCCAGCCCTCGCGGGTGTCATGGCCGCAGCCGAGGTTGAGCTTGTCGGCGTCGGAGCTCATCGGGTGAGTGAGGCGCAGATCAGGCCCGCGGCCGCCACGGCACCCTCGCCGTAGTTGCGCCCGCGTAGGTCCTCCGGCGACACCGGGCGCCAGCCCACCCCCGGATCGTGCGCGAACAGGTCGAGCTGCACCGGCTGGAGCCCCGCCCCCTCACCAGCTGGGCGAAGGCGTCGGGGCTGTACTGGCGGTGCCACCCGAAGGATTCGTCGCGCCCCCCGGGCACCGTGACGAGCACCCGACCGCCCGGCCGCGTGACCCGGCCCATCTCACGCAGTGCCGTCAGATCGCCCTGCTCGTCTACGCGTTGTCCGCTTGCGTCGAAATAGACCTCGTTGTCCATGCCGATGTGCTCGAGCGTGGAGATGCACGTGGTGGCATCGAACGAGCCGTCCGCGAACGGCAGCTCGCGCAGGTCTGCCACCGTGGAGCGCACGCCGGGCAGCTCGAACGGCACGATGTCCGTGCCGTCGATCTCCGCATCGAGCCTGCACAGCAGCCGCTGGTAGGCGAGCGGCGCGTTGGCCGTGCCAGTGTCAAGCAGGCGGATGCGGCCGGGCGGCAGGTGCTTCAGCACCCACGGCACCTCGATCACGCGCTCGCTCAACCCCTCCCCGCCCGAAGGCAGCGGCCGCTCCGACTCCACCGCCGCGGCTATTAACGCCTCCTCCCGGAAGTGCCGCCGGGTGTCGGGAGAGGAGACGACCTTGGGCAGGTAGGCCGCGCGCCCAAGCAGCACCGACCAGGGCTGCGGCAGCCCAATCCGCGCCCTCGCCAAGGCACGGCGCAGTGACTCGGCGACCGCCGCCATCAGCCCGAGCCCTCCTCTGGCCGTCGCGCCAAGAGCCACACGTTGCGGCGCACGATAGGCAGCCGGGCGGCGGCGCGCAGCGGCGCGGGGCGGCGCTTGCCGGGCATCATGCCGGACACGATGCCGGTGCCGGGCGCCACCGACTCGTAGCCCGACGCGGCGATCTCGAAGCCTTGGTCGCGGAACAGCAGGCGGTAGCTCTTGCGCGTGAACGGGCGGCGGTGCGTGTAGTCGTCCCACACCCAGCGCTGGGCGTCCGGCGAGGAGGCGAACACCCGCCCGCCCGGGCGCAGCACGCGGCGTACCTCGCGCACGAGCGCCACCGGATCGCCCACATGCTCGAGCACGTCCTTCATCACCACGGCGTCAAAGCTTGCGTCCTCGAACGGCAGTGGCTCGTCCAGGTCGGTGCGCGACACGTTGCGCCCGCGTCGCTGCGCCTCCTCCACGGCATCCTCGGCGCCGTCCACACCCGTGTAGTGGTCGAAGTGGTCGGCGAGCCAGCCGGTGCCGCAGCCCAGGTCGAGCAGCTCGGCCGAGCGCTCGAAGTGACGCGTGACGTCGCGGTAGTAGCCCGGCTGTTCGTGCCAGTCGAAGTAGCCCATTGCAGCGCGCGGAGCCTAGCGGCCTACCATGCCCGCCTGTGCGTCACGTCGGCCTCAACGCTGTCTTTCTCGACCCGGGAAGGTCCGGCGGACCGGAGACCTACCTGCGCGGCCTCGTGCCCGCGCTGGCCGGGGAGTTCCCCGGCGTGCGCTTCACACTGGCCACTAGCCGGCGCGGCGCGGCGGCGCTCCGCCGCGACGGCTTCAGTGACTTCGTGGAGCTGGTGGAGCTGCCCACCGACGAGGGCGAGCGGCTGCGGCGCCTCTATGCCGAGCAGGTGCTCGTGCCTCGCCTTGCGCGGCGGGGGGGCTGGGACCTGGTGCACAGCCTGGCCACGATTTGCCCGGTGCGCAGCACGGTGCCGTCGGTGGTGACGCTGCACGACGTCACCTTCTTCGTGCAGAAGACCTTCGGCTGGAGCACCACCTTCGCGATGCAGCAGATCGTCCGGCGCGGCAGCAGGAACGCCGCGGCGATCGTCACGATCAGCGAGGCCTCGCGCGACGAGATCTGCGCGGTGCTGGGGCTCGACCCGGCCGCGATCACGGTCGCCCACAACGGCGCGGGGCGGTTGCCTGACGTGGAGCCCGCTGACGCGGCGCAGACGCTCGCGCGCTACGGGCTGGAGGGCAAGCGCGTGGTGCTCTCGGTCGGCGCCAAGCGGCCACACAAGAACCAGATGGTGCTGGTGCGCGCGCTGCCGCTGCTCGACGAGGACATGGTGCTCGTACTGGCCGGCGCCGAGGAGCCCTACGACGACGAGCTGCGCGCTGCCGCGGCCGCGGCGGGCGTGGCCGACCGCGTGCGCTTCCCGGGCTACGTGCCGGACGCCGACCTGGAGGCGCTCTGGCGAGCCTGCGGCTGCATGGCGTTCCCGTCGCTGGCCGAGGGCTTCGGGCTGCCGCTCGTGGAGGCGCTCCAGCGCGGCGTGCCCGTGGCGGCGTCCGACATCCCGGTGATGCGCGAGGTGGGCGCCGACGCCGCGGTGTACTTCGACCCCCGCGATCCCGCGGCTGCGGCGCGTGCGGTTGGCGAGGCGTTCGGCAACGAAAGGCTCGCCGCCGCCGGCCCGCCGCGCGCCGCCGAGTTCAGCTGGGTCGAGGCCGCCCGGAAGACGTTCGAGGCCTACGAGCGCGCCCTGATATGAGCGCCCGGCCAGACGTAATTGCACTGACATGCCGGTCGGAACTGCCGGTGAGTTCCGCAAACTTCTGCCGCCATGTCTCCTAAGGCACTCGCGTCTGTCCGCCTGCAGCTCACGCGACTGGCGTTCACGTTCACTCCCCTTCGCTTGGACCCTGTGCGAGTGCGCTATCTGCGGCACCAGCGCGCGCGGAGGCGGGCGCGGCGCCGAGCTCTCGAGGCGCAGGGGGACGACTCGCGGTCGCATCCCTCGCTTCACGACCTCGATCGTAAGCTCGACCGCCACATTGATCGCGACGGTGGCTTCTTCGTCGAGGCCGGTGCAAATGACGGCTTCGAGCAGAGCAACACCTATTGGCTCGAGCGCTTTCGAGGCTGGACTGGGGTGCTGGTCGAGCCCGTGCCCGAGCTATATCGGGAAGCCGTCCTGGAGCGTCCCGATGCCCACGTGTTCAACTGCGCGCTCGTCCCGTTTGACTACGGTGCCGACACCGTCATGATGCGTCACGCGGGCCTGATGTCCATCGTGAGCGGCTCGCGGGGATCGGAGGCAGCGGACCGAGCCTACGTAGAGCCGGCGTTCAGCCTGGGCATGGAGTCCGAGTACGAGATCGAGGTGCCGGTGCGGACATTGAGCGCCATCCTCGACGAGGTGGATGCTCCCGAAGTCGACCTCCTGTCGCTCGACGTGGAGGGCTTCGAGCCGGACGTCCTCCGGGGTCTGGATTTCGACCGACACGTACCCAAGTTCATCCTCGTGGAGGTTCACGACGTGGCGGAAGGCAGACCGGTGATTGAGCATGTGCTCAGCGAGCGCTACGAGGCACTCGAGCAGCTGTCGCCGCTGGATCTCTTATATCGGCGGCGCTAGCGCGCCTAACGCGCGCGCCGCTCGCGCACGAGCTGACGTCCGAAGGCCGCCAGGAACTGCGGGTTGTAGGAGAGGTAGCGCGGGAGGAGCCGGCGCGGCTCCTGGGCGATGCGGTAGATCCACTCGAGCCCGCGCTCCTGCATCCACGGTGGCGCCTGCGAGATGCGGCCGGCGTGGAAGTCGAACGCAGCGCCCACGCCGCACAGCACCGGCGCGTCGAGCCGGTCGCGCATGTGCGCCATCCACTTCTCCTGCTTCGGCACGCCCACACCCACCCAGACCACGTCGGCGCGCGCCTCGTTGATCTGCTCGGCGATCGCGTCCTCCTCCTCGCCGGTGAGCGGGCGGAACGGCGGGGAGTAGCCGCCGACGATCTCGATGCCGGGATGGCGGCGGCGAAGGTTCAGCGCGAGCTGCATGAGCGAGCCCTGGTCGCGGCCGCCGTACAGCCAGACGCGGTGTCCGCGGTCGGCGCAGCGGCGGCAGTAGCGGTCCATCAGCTCGGGGCCGTAGACGCGGTTGTGCAGGTTCTCCCCGAGCAGGTTGGCCGCCCACACGAGCGGCATCCCGTCGGGCACGGTGAGCGTCGAGCCGGTCACCGCGCGCCGCATCTCGGGGTCGTGCTGGCTGACCATCACGGCGTGCACCGCGACGGCGCACACGTAGCCGCGCTCGCGGCGGGCCACCATGCCGTCCATCACGTCCATCGCCTGCGCGTAGTCGGTCATCGCGATCGGGATGCCGAGGATCTCGCGCTCGCGCACATCACTCGGAGTGGGCAGGGCCGCCGCGCGCTCAAAGCGGCGCGCCTCTCTCTTCCTGGCGCTCAAAGTTGTGTCTGCTTGTCGGTGCGCGCGCGTGTCCACGCCGGTTCCCCCGCCCGGTTTCACGGCGGGGAGTCTATCTGTCGATCCCTCACCAGTATTGGCCCGATCTAGATTCATGGAGCAAGAAACCGCCCGTTGATGGCGAAAGTTGCGGACAGACAGGCGCAACTGGGACGCTGCTCGAACCGCTACCCTTCACGCGTCGCAGGGGTTATCGGGACCATGAGCGAAACCAAAATCGCGAGCAGCCCGGTCACCGCCACGAGCGCCGCGACCGACGAATTCCTCGTTTCTGTGGTCATTCCAGCCTTGAACGAGGCCGAGTCGATTGAGGCATGCGTGCGCAGGTCGATCGACACGATGGAGCAACACGGGATCCGTGGCGAGGTGATCGTGGCCGACAACGGCTCCGATGACGGCACCCCGGAACTCGCCCGCGCCGCCGGCGCCCGCGTGATACACGAGCAGCGCAAGGGCTACGGCAGCGCCTACCTCGCCGGCTTCGCGTCCGCGCAGGGCAAGTACATCGTGATGGGCGACGCCGACGAGACCTACGACTTCGCCGAGATCGCCCGCTTCATCGAGCCGCTCGAGGAGGGCGCGGACTTCGTGATGGGGTCGCGCCTCCAGGGCAAGATCCATCCGGGCGCGATGCCGTGGCTGCACCGCTACGTCGGCAATCCGGTGCTCACCGGCGTGCTCAACCTCTTCTTCCGCACCGGCGTGTCCGACGCCCACTGCGGCATGCGCGCCTTCCGCCGCGACCTGCTGCCGCGGCTCGACCTGCGCACCACCGGCATGGAGTTCGCCTCCGAGCAGGTGATCCGCTCGTCCAAGCTCGGGCTCGACATCCGCGAGATCCCGATCGAGTACCACCCGCGCACGGGCGAGTCCAAGCTGTCGTCGTTCTCCGACGGCTGGCGCCACCTGCGCTTCCTGCTCGTGCACAGCCCCACGTGGCTGTTCCTCGTGCCCGGGGCTCGCGCTGGTGCTGTTCGGCGGGATCATCGGCGCGGTCTCGCTCTTCAACGTCCCGCTCTTCGGCCGCCAGTGGCAGCTGCACACGCTGATCGCCGGGTCCATGCTCGCAATCGTCGGCGCCCAGGTGGTGCAGCTCGGCGTGTCCGCGCGAACGTATGCCTTCTATTACCTCGGCGAGCACGACCCGCTCTTCGACAAGGTGCGCGCCAAGCTGCGTCTCGAGCATGGACTGATCGCCGGCGCGCCTCGCTGTCGCTCGTGGGGCTCGTGATGGCGGTCACGGTGATGGTCATCTGGATCAACCGCGGCTTCGGCGAGCTGCGCGAAGAGAAGCTCGCCATTGCCGGACTGGCCCTGATCGTGATCGGGGATCCAGATGATCTTCGGCGCCTTCTTCCTGTCGATCCTCGGCCTGCGGCGACGCTCGCGCGGCGCTCGAGGATCCGCAGCCGCCAGCGGCCAGGTGAACGCTGCCGAAGGGCGTGCCTTCCGGGCGCGGGTCGGCGGGGTTGCCGTAGCCGCCGTCGCGCTGCTGTTCGTGCTGCTCGTGGGCGGCTGGCTGCTGTTCACACACGTGTCGACGGCGGGCACCAACTCGCTCGCGCCGCGCTACAGCCTGCCCGCGCTCGCCCCGGGTCAGCGGCTCTGCATGAAGGGACTCACCGTGCCGGGCAGACCAACGCGATCCGGTTGCGCCTATCGGGCCAGCCCGGCGCTCCGACTCCCGTCGCGCTGCGGCTCATGGCCGGCGGGCGGACGCAGGTGTCGCACTCGCTGGCGCCTCCCGGCGACTTCGGCGGCGAGTTCCACTTCGCAGCGCTGGGGCGCACTTCCCCGGCCACCGCCTGCCTGACCACCGCACGCGCACTCGTCGCGGAGTCCGGCATGCCGGGCACCTCGACGGGCGCGGGCGCCGCGTTCATCGACGGCCAGCCGATCGGGATGCTCGCGCTTTCCTACGCTCGTCTGCCCAGCCGGCGGCTCATCTCGGCCATCCCGGCCGGCACGCATCGGGCCTCGCTGTTCAGGGCTGGCTTCGTGGGCGCGTGGACCTACTGGCTGAGGCGATCGTGATGCTGGTCGCGTGGCCACCGGACTGCGGCTCGTGTAGGGGGTCACTTTGAGACGGCGCCGCGCCTGCCAGTAATCGCGGTGGTCGGCTCATCGCGTTCGTGAACGCGGCGGTGTGGGCACTGATCACGCCGAACTTCAGGCGCCCGACGAGGAGGCGCACGTGGGCTACGTGGTTCAACTGGCCGAGCACGGGAATCCGCCGCGCGACGATGTGCCAAATCCCTTCTATACGTCCGAGATGAACGCGCTGGCCGACGGGCCTGCCACCTACGACATGGTCCAGTTCGCCTACGCCACGCGCCCGCCGTGGACGCGTGGCGCGGAGCACGCCTACGACCAGCTCGTGGCCAAGGGACAGCAGCGCGGCAACGGCGGCGGGTCCAGCACGGCAAGCGTGCACGGGCCCGTGTACTACGCGTTGCCGGCGCTCGGCTACCGCATTTTCTACGGCACCTCGTTCTCGACCGGCTGCTCGCCATGCGGCTGGCGTCGGCGATGCTCGCAGCGTTCACGGTGGCGTTCGTGTTCGCCACCGTGCGCGAGCTCGCGCCCGGCCGGCCCTGGGCCCCGGTGGCGGCGGCGATGCTGGCGGCGTTCCAGCCCGTGTTCGGCTTCATCGAGGGGCACCGTGAACGCGGACGTGGGAGTGAACCTGGCTGGCGCCGACGCTCATCTTCCTGCTGATCCGGGCCCTGCGGCGGGGGCTCACCCTCTGGCTGGCCATCGCGATTCCCGCGGCCATGATCCTCGGCGTTCTGGCCAAGGCCACCATGTTCGCCTTCGTGCCGGTGCTCGCGTTCGGGCTGGCGGTGCTCCTCTGGCGCCGTCAGGGCAAGCTGCGCGACTGGCCGACGATGGGCACAACCGCGGCGGTGCTGATCGGAATCTGGGCGATCCTGGCGCCGATCTACCACCACAGCTTCATCCCGGTGCCGGGCGGCGGCGGCAGCGTGGTCGGCCAGGCGGGAGGCGGGGGCGCGCCCGGGATCTCGGCCAAGCTGTCCTACATCTGGCAGATCTTCCTGCCCCCGCTGCCGTTCATGCACCACGACTTCGCGCCCGGCGCGCAACCCGTTCTGGACATCTACGTCCTGCGGCCCTGGGGCGGCTTCGGCTGCGCTCGACGTGAACCTACCGCACGGGTGCTCGTGGCTGATCGCGATCGTGATGTGCCTGATCGCGGCGCTCGCCCTGCGCGGGGTCTGGCTCGAGCGCCGGCTCGTGCGCGCGCGCATACCGGAGACGCTGCTCCTGATCGGCTCGCTCCTCTGCGTGCTGGGCTTCACGCACGCGGCTTCGCCCGCTACAACCCGGCGGCCTCGATCCAGGAGCAAGGGCGCTACGCATTCCCGGCGTTCACCGTGCTGGCGGTGATCGGCGTGACGGCCTGCTTCGGGCTCGGGCGGCGGCGGGCGCCCCTCGGCGCCGTCACGCTCGTGGCGGCGATGATGCCGCTGAGCGGCTTCGCCCAGCTCTACGTGTTCAGCTCGTACTTCACCTGATCGCCTCGACCCAGTCGAGCCGCCTGCCGCAGAGGTCGCGCCAGCGCGACGCAGGAAGCTCGCGCACAGTCCGCGTATCGCTGGCTGGGTCGAGCACGATCGGCCCGATCCGCTGGTCGCGGCTTCCGTCGCCGGGATAGAGACCGCCGCCGGCACGGACGAGACGAATCTTGTGCCGGCCCGCGGGGAGCGTGACCTGACCCGCGGCAGCGAACTGCCCGCGACCGTTCAGACCGCGACTCACCGAGCCCACTCGCCTCCCGTCCACGGAGACGGCGAGAGCCCGCGCGAACGAGCCCTGCACCCAGATCCGGTATTGCCCGGCCTGCTGCAAGTCGACATCGCCCGTCAACGCCCCGGCGCCGACCGGAACCAGGCTGCTCGGATCGCTGGGATCGGGATGCCAGTAGCGCGGATAGTGGTCGCTGGCGGGAAGGAGAATCGGCAGCAGCGGGCGCTCCACGTAGGCGAGTCGGGTTCCCTGGCCCGAGAGCTGGCGGATGGCGGCACAGGACGCCACGCCGCCCGGCTCAAGCGGCGTGCCGAGTCCCACGTGTTGGGGCGGCGCCGGCCCAGACCGGCGCCAGACCTCGTAGAACCGGCCGTTGTATGCCAGGGTGAAGTTCGAAGGTGGGCGGCCCGCGGAAGGCGAGCGCCGGACTACCAGCAACCGGAAGCGCTGCACATACGCCTGGGAGAGGCCGTCGAGATCGCTGGACACCCCGAAGCCGGTGGTGTTGCCGTTCGGAAGCGTGGCCCTGGGCTCGTCCTGCCACGACGAGTTCGACCCGGTCGGATCGCAGTTGGCGCAAGAAGTGCTTCGAAAACTCCTCGAACTCGGTGTAGAGCCCAGGTCCCTGGCCAGCGAACTTGTGGCCGATGCTCGCCAGCTCGTCGAGCCGGTCGCGCGGTGCGAGGTCGGCGTCATGGTAAGCGAGGGCGTTCGTCCACAGAACGCCGAACGCGACCGCGCCAACGAGCAGGATCCCCTCTGGGCGCCGTGCGGCCGACCACAGGGACTGGGGGCCGAGCATCGCCGCCGCGATGACCGCGGGCGAGACGATCATCAATGCCTTTGCATCGCCCCAGGCATTGCTGCGCGCGCGTCACGTATGCCCAGCCGATTATCGAAGCTGCCAAGAACACGAGCGGCCGGCCGCTGCGCATCCGGAGCGCCCACAGAATTCCGCGCCCGATTGCCCCGATCTCCAGGCCGATCAGCACGTGCGTGAGCGTCACGTGACTGCTCAGCGGTAAACGGAAGTCACCGGTAGGCCAGATGCCGAACACGTGCCAGTTCCCGAGCGGCATGAGTAAGTTGCCCAACGCGCTGCTCGAGGAGGTAAGCGTGGCCGTGGTGTCGTGGATGAATGTGCCTTCCTTGGCGAGCGACGCGAATGCAAGTGCGGCGGCGACGCCGGCGAAAAGCCCGGCCTCGAGCGCAGCGGCCCGCCAGGTGTCGAAGCCGCGGCGCGCGAGCAGCCCCACAAGCACGGCGACCAGGATCGGCCCGAGCCACGGCAGGATCGACGCGTTGAGCACCCCGAAGCTTGCGGCGGTGACCACGGAAAGCGGAACCACCGCCCGCATGCCACCCCGCCCTCGCACGTAGTCGGCCCCGACCGCCACGAGCATCGCGATCATGCAGACCGTGGCCAGTTCCTTGATGCTCCCCTCGAGCGCGTATGCGTAGACGAGCCCGGACTGCGGCGCCACGAACGCCGCCAGCGCGAGCAGCCAGCGCTGCGGGATCGCGCGCTCGAGAATCGCGTAGATCAATAGCGACGTGAACCCGGCCAGCAGGGCCAGATAGGGCTGGAAGACCCAGGCCACGTCCTGCCCCACGAGCGGACGGATGGCGCCCAGCGCGGTGTGCGCGCCGAGCGGGTATGCGGTGCCGAGGTAGCTGGCCAGCGCTGCGTGGGTGGACGACGCCGGGCCGCTCGGGACCGAGTGGAAGCCGTGCGACATCACCCAGTCGATCAGCGTGAAGTGGATCGACGTGTCGCCCAGCAGGGTGTAGCCGAGGAAGGTGGCTGAACCGCTCAGCACGACAGGAGCGGCGTAGACGCAGAACACGCCGAAGGCGGCTGACGCCGCCCAGAGGTCGCAGGTCGCAGGTCGCAGGGCTTTGGCTCCGAGCGCCAGGCCGGCCACGGCCAGCGCGACTACGAGGGGAGTTGCAAGTACCGTGGTCGCCTTGAAGAAGGTCGTGACCTGCGAGGCCACCACAATCGTCGCGTAGCCCACGGGTAACAGCAGCACGCCACGGATTGGCGCACCGGCGAAGCGCTGAACGAGCAGGCCGGACCCTAGGGCCAGCAGGCAGAACAGCAGCGGAAACAGAACCCAGCAGATGAATACGCTCACGCGAGGACCCAAGCCCCTCTGGCCTCTGGCCTGTGGCCCCTGGCCTCTCTATTGACCATGCGCATCTGCGTCATCTACGACTGCCTCTATCCCCATACCGTCGGAGGTGCGGAGCGGTGGTACCGGAACCTCGCCGAGCGCCTCGCGGCCGACGGGCACGAGGTCACCTACTTGACGCGCCGGCAGTGGTCCCGCGGCACCGATCCTGGTGTGCCGGGCGTCAAGGTTATTGCCGTCGCGCCCGAACTGGCGCTGTACGTGGAGAGCGGGCGGCGCAGCGTCACCGAGCCGCTCGTGTTCGGCGCGGGCACGTTCCTGCACCTGCTGCTGCACGGGCGCCGCTACGACGTCGTGCACACCGCTTCGTTCCCGTACTTCCACCTGCTGATGGCGGCGCTGCTGCGGCCGCTCTACCGCTACCGCCTGGTGGTGGACTGGCACGAGGTGTGGACGCGCGAGTACTGGCGCGAGTACCTCGGTCGGGTCGGCGGCTGGGTGGGCGAGCGGGTGCAGCGCCTCTGCCTGGCGCTCCCGCAGAGCGCCTTCTGCTTCTCGCGCCTGCACGCAAAGCGCCTGCACGAGCTCGGCCTGGCCGGCGAGGCGACCGTGCTCGAGGGCGAGTACGCCGGTCCGCTCGAGTCGCATCCGCCGGAGCAGCCGCGCCCGGTGGTGGTGTTCGCCGGGCGGCATATTCCGGAGAAGCGCGCGCCTGCGCTCGTACCCGCCTTCGCCCGCGCGCGTGAGCGGCTGCCGGAGCTGCGCCTCGAGCTGTTCGGCGACGGCCCGGAGCGTGCGGAGGTGCTCCAGCAGGTGCGTGCCATGCGGCCTCAACGGCGACGCCGTCGAGGCGCCCGGCTTCGTGCCCGCCGAGCGCGTGGAGCAGGCTCTGCGCACGGCGCTCTGCATGGTGCTGCCCTCGCGCCGCGAGGGCTACGGGCTGATCGTGGTGGAGGCGGCGGCGCAGGGCACGCCGAGCGTGGTGGTGCGCGATCCCGACAATGCCGCCACCGAGCTGGTGGAGGAGGGCGTGAACGGGTTCGTCGGCGGCGTCCGCCTCGGCGGACGACCTTGCCGAGGCGATCCTGCGCGTGCACGAGGCGGGCCCGGCGCTGCGCGAGTCCACGCGCGGCCTGGTTCGCCGACAACGCCGAGCGGCTGTCGCTCGCCCACTCGCTCGACGTCGGTGGCCGCAGCCTACGGGCCGAGTGCGCGTTCGTAGGCTCTCGGCGGTGAGCGCGGGCGGTCTCGCTCCCAGGTGAACGCGGCGCGCACGCGCGTAGCCGGCGCGCGCGCAGCCGCTCGACCTCCTCGCCGCCGCCAAGCAGCCGCTCCATCGCGGCGGCGATCTCCTCCGGCCTGTCCGGGTCGAACATCAGCGCGGCGTCGCCCGCCACCTCGGGCAGCGAGGTCCGGTCGGAGCACGCCACCGGCACGCCGCGCTGCATCGCCTCGAGCACCGGCAGCCCGAAGCCCTCGTACAGCGACGGGAACACGAACAGCGCCGACGCGCGTACAGCCCCTCGACCTCGCCTCGGCTCACCCAGCCGAGGAAGCGCACGTCGTCCTCGATGCCGAGCACTGCGCGCTCGCTCGCGCAGCTCGTCCTCGTGCCAGGTGCGGTAGCCGGGGATCACGAGCAGCGGCCGCCGCTCGGCGGGGATCAGCGCGAGCGCGTCGAGCAGCCGCGGCAGGTTCTTGTGCGGGCGCTTGGCGGACAGGCTCAAGGCGATCTGCCGTTCGCCCGCCGGAGCTGCCGCGCAGCTCGGCCTCGGGCATGGCCGCTCCGGGTGCGGCTCGTTCAGGCCCGGGGGACCACATCGATCTTCTCCGGGCTCGTGCATCAGGTTCACCAGGTCGTCGCTTGTGGTCTGTGAGTCGGCGATCAGGCGGTGCGAGCGGCGGAAGCCCAGCGGCATGATCACGCCCACCACCTTGGCCCGCAGGCCCTCGTGCGCGTCGGGCAAGATGCGGTGGATCAGGTCGTGCACGGTGAGCAGGCGCCGGTAGCGGCCCCAGGCGGGGGCGATGTTGGCCGAGGCTGTGCAGCACGTCCACGCGCTTGCGCGCGCAGCGCATCGGCGGCACCAGCAGCTGGTCCGCCAGCACCCATGCCGCGCGGTTGCGCGAGTTCACCGGCACGGTCACGCTCGGCACGAGCTCGTTCCAGGGGCCGCGCTGCGCGGCGGCGTTGCGGTTGATGAACGCGGTGAAGCGGAGGTCCGGCCGCTGCTTGCACCAGCGCCTCGATCAGCTGCGCGCGCGTACATCTCCATGCCGCCGGTCTCGTCCGGCACGAGGAACAGCAGGTTGAGGCCGATGTGGGGCACTCGCCGGCTATCCCGCGAGGGGATCCATCCAAGGAAGATCGGGAAAGCGCGCGAAGCCGCGATCACGCGTGGCAACGGTTGCGCCGTGTTCGATGGCGACCGCCGCCAAGTGCGCGTCCGGAACGAGATTGCCGCGAGCGTCCGCGTCATTCAGCAGGCGACGCAAGATCTGCCAGTGCCGAGCGCCCGGGGAAACCGGGACGCAGGTTGGCTGCTCGACGAGCCCGTCGACGAACGCTACCGCCGTGGCCAATGAGCTGGGCTGTCGGTAGATCCGCGGATGAGTGACGACGCGGAGGAATCCCGCAACTGCGACATCGGCGAGGGCGAACGGACGATCGGAGTTCGACCTCGCTCGTGAGCCAGCGGCTTATCGGCTCGTGTTCGACTTGGTCCGCCCGATGAGCCAGCACCAGGACGTTTACGTCCGGCAGGATCAACCCTCGTCCATGGCGTCGCGAACAGCAGCGTTGTTCGTGATATCGATGCCTGGCAACGTCCCGCCCTCACCGAACGTCACAGGCTCGAAAGGCTTCGCTTCCTTGCCGGGCCGCTGCGCAAGGCGTGCTCGCAAGGCTTCGGTGATCAGGTCACCTAGCGTGCGGCCCTCGTCAGCAGCGCGACGTTTGGCGCTGCGGAAAACCTCGTCATCGATGGATACGGTGGTGCGCATGCATCAAAGTGTACCCCTGGCGCATCAAGATGCATCGCCGGCCGCGCGCGGGTTCGGCCAGGTACTCGCGCAGCGCGTTCTCCACCTGATCGCCCGCGCGCTCCCAGGTTCGCTCCTCCACGAACGCGCGGGCGCGGCGGCGCCATCGCCGCGGCGGCTTCGCGGTCGTCGAGCACGCGCTCGAGGGCGTCGGCGATCGAGTCGGGCGTGTGCTCGGCCAGCATCACGCACTCGCCCGAGGCACCGAGCGCGCGACGACACGTTGTCGCCCTCGAGCTCCACCACCGGCAGGCCGCTGGCCATCATCTCCTGGGCCACCAGCGAGTGGGTGGTCAAGGAGAACACCACGCCCGCGCTCGCCCGCGCGGTAGAGCGCGGCCAGCTCGCGCGGGCGGCACGCACGCCGAGGTCCTCGCACGGGAACGGCGCGCTGCCCTTGATGTGCGAGCCGAACAGCGTGACGCGCAGCGCCGGGCCGGCGCTCGAACAGGTTGGCGATGCCGGCGATCGCCAGCTCGACCGCGCGCCGCGGCGTCTCGCGCCGCCCGTACACGGCCACGTGCCCCGGCTCGCGCCCCTCCTCGCCGGCGAACGTGTAGGTGTCGAGGTCCGTGCCGCACTCGAACCAGCGCGCCTCGAGGCCGTAGTCGCGCTCGAGGATCTCCGCCATCCAGGGCGTGTACGCGATGCAGCGGTAGCCCATCCGGTAGGTCTCCTCGGCCCAGATCGACTCGGCCGAGGTGGCGAAGAAGCTGCGGCTCGTCGTCCTGCACGAGGTAGACCTTCTCGCGGCAGCGCGGCAGGTCGCGCACCGGGAACGCGGTGCACCACTCGGTGGCGATCGCGACGTCGGCGGAGTCGAAGTCGTCGAGCCCGATGAACACCGGCGCCTCGATCGGGATGAAGTGCTCGCGGATCTCGTCGCGCAGCTCGCGTCGCGGTGCTTGCGCATCACGCCCTTGTGGTCGAACACGAAGATCGCGCAGCGGTGCCCGCGCAGCTCCATCTGCCGGATCGAGCCGGAAGATCGTGGTGTGCCCGCCGGAGCCGATCTTCCACGGCGGCACCACCCACGCGATCGTCCACGGGCCCTCGCCGCGCGGCGTGCCGTCGGAGTCGATCCGCAGCGGGCGGCGCGGATAGGCGTGGCGGACGAAGTCGTACCACCAGTTCGGTGAACGTCGTGCCGGACGGCGGCTTGCGCCGCCAGTTCTCGAGTTCTCAGTCCTCGGTTCTCAGTTGGTTGCTCCAGGAGGGGGCTCGCTGGGACGTCGTAGGGCGTGAATGTGTTGCTCGGCCCTCCAGCGAGAGCTTGCCCTCGGATCGGCGCCGGGCAGCCTGTCGGCCCGTGAGCCGACTGATCGCGCCGGCCATCCGGGTGGTGTGGTGGATGCACGCGAGCGCGCGAGCGGCTTCACCAGCGCCGTGCCGTGCACGCCCCGTGCGCGCGCAGCCAGCGCTTGTCCGCGCCCGACAGCCCGCGCACCGCCCAGGGCGTGCGCTTCACGCCCCACGGCTCGCGTGGCCGAGCACCTCGCGCATGCCGCGGAACTCGTCGAAGTAGCGGCGGAAGAACTGCGCGGGCGGGTAGTCGTGCGAGTGGAGCACGGCGGCGTCGGCCATGTAGACCTTGGCGAAGCCGGCCTCGATCATCTCGCGCCCGAGCAGCTGGTCCTCGGCGTACGGCACCTCGCGGTAGGGGATCCGCTCCCACGCCCAGCGCGCCACGCAGCCGTTCACGTCGCTGAAGAAGCTGATCTTGCCCGGGTAGGCGCGGTAGTCGACCAGCCCCTGCGGCGAGCGGTCGAGCCGCTGCACGTCGCCGTCCGCCCAGAGCGCGAAGTGGCGCTCCATCTCGCACTTGATCATGTGGCTCGCGTCCGGGACGCGGCTCGTGCGGGCCGAACACGAGCGCCACGTCGTCGGCCCGCGCGAAGCCCTCCAGCAGCGCGGCCAGCCAGCGCTCGTGCGCCGGGCGTCGCGTCCTGGGTGATGAACGCCACGTGGTCGCCGCGTCGCCACGCCCATCGCCAGGTTGCGCGTGCCGCCGTGCGAGAACTCGCTCTTCGGGATCTCGTGGACCACGCGCGCCGTGGCGCTCGCGCGATCTCCAGCGACCCGTCGGTCGAGCCCGAGTCGATCACGAGGATCTCGAGCTCGCGTCGCCAGGCAGCTCCTGCGACCGCACCGCCGCCGAGCACCTCGTCGAGATAGCGCGCCCCGTTGAGCACGGGGATCGCGACGGTCACCACGCCCGCGCCATGTCAGTCCGGCGGCGTTCAGGCGCCGCTTGAGCTTGTGCCAGAGCGTCTTGGCGAGGCGCAGCGGCTCCGTGATCCGCCACGACAGCGACGCCTTGCATCCGGCGATCTCGCCTTCAGGTCCTCCACCTCGCGCTCGGCGGCGCGCTGCTCGTGAAGCTGCTCCCACAGCCGCGCCCGCTCGCGCAGCGCCTCCTCGAGCGCGCGCTCGGTGTCGGTGGAGTTGGGCACGCGTGGAATCTATAGGTCAGGACGCGCTGCGCAGGTCGCGTTCGCGGTAATGGTTCGACCAGTGCACGAGGTCGGCGTCGCGCCGCTCGGCTATGCATCCCCACCAGATCCAGCGCGGGTTGGGAAACGACTGCGCGTCCACCTGCGCCCGGTGGGTGATCTCGAATCCCTCGCCGCCGAGCGCGGCCTCCACGAACTCCGGCGTCAGCCCCCAGATCCAGTGGGCGGGATTGGACTCGCGCACGCCGGCGAGCGAGATGGCGCCCTCCTGCTCGCCTAGCGGATGCAGTCGCCCGGCTGCGGGGTTCCCGGGCAGGTAGACGGCCACGGCGCCATCGGCGGACTCGCGCAGCATCGGCTGGACGAAGCAGATGCGGCCGCTGATCTTCGACAGCATGAGGTGCAGGCTGTGAAGAAGCGTTGGCTGGTGCAGCAGGATGTCGTAGAGCACGCCGGCCTCGTAGCGCTCGCGCACCGACTCCATGAACATCGCGTCCGAGAAGTCGCCCTTGTAGAAGTTGAGCGTGGGGTTGGCCAGGCGCGCCTCGACGAATCCCGGCGTCTCGAAGCTGTCCACAAGCGTCACTCGCTCGCAGCCAAGTTCGAGGCAGCGCTCCGAATAGGCGCCCTCGATCACCCACATGTCGCCGAACACGATCGCTTCGCGGGCGGGCAGGGCACGCTCGAGCAGTTCGAGCTTGAGCCTCACAGCCGGATCCTCGAGGGCGAGGCGCGACTCGGCCGGCACTAGAGCTCTTCCGCGATCCGCGGCGCCTCGCGGTTGAACAACCAGAAGCCGAAGACGGCCAGGCCCACCGTGATCAGCACAGGGATCAGCAGCCGCACATCGCCCCCGATCGCCTGCCCGGCGGTGGGCGCCCCGGGGTCGATCACCGCGTGGCGGGTCTGCTGAACCACCGCGGCCAGCGGGTTGCACATGATCAGGTGCTGGAGCTTGACGCTCGGGATGTTCTCGATCGGATAGAAGATCGCCGAGCCGTAGAAGATCGCCTGCAGCACGACCTCCCAGATCGGCCGGACGTCGCGGTAGCGGACGAACAGCGACGAGAGGATCATCGCCAGCCCAGTGGCGAAGATCCCGAGGAAGAGCAACAGCGGGATCAGCTCGAGCCAGGACCAGCGCGGATCGACGCCTCGGGCAAGCATGAAGACCAACACGGCGAGGAAGTTCAGCTGCCAGGTTGAAATACGCCGTGAGAACCACCGAAATCGGGATCACGAGCCGCGGGAAGTGGATCTTGCGCACGAGGCCCTCCCGGTCCACCACCGCGCTCACGGCGCCGCCGGTGCACTCGGAGAAGAACGTGAACAGCACGATCCCCATCAGCAGCACCACCGGGTACTGCGTCACTCCGCCGCCGAGTCGCACCGCCTTGGTGAAGACGAACAGCATCACGCCGAACAGCAGCAGCGGCTTCATGAGCTGCCACACGTAGCCCAGCACCGAGCCGAAGAACTTGAGCCGGAACTCGAGCACCGCCAGCGTCCAGGTGAGGTTGAGGAAACGCCGGGGCTCGCCCGACAGGGCGGACGGGCCGCCGATCGGCTTGGCGCCCACCCGCTCGATCGCCGCGACGTCGGCGGTTACGTCCACCGTGCTCATGCCGTGGACTCCTCGTGCGCGGGCGCCGGCATGTTGATCCCCGCCGGACGGCGCACCTCAACGTCGTGGGGCAGGTCCACCACGCCGCCGCTGCTGCGCGAGCCGGTGCTGACGAACGTGGCCGCCTGCTCCCGGCGGTCGAGCACCACCTGCCCGCCGCCACGCCGCGCCACCTGCACGTTGGCGAAGTAACGGCCCGGCGCCAGCATGTTCTCGAAGCTCACGCCGAACACTGCCTCGTCCCCCGGGCCGAAGCGACCGGTCTTCTCCTCGGTCCAGATCGTGGAGGTGCCGAAGACGTTGCGGTTCTCGTCGTCGCGGATCATCATCGCGAACGACGGGTCCTCGACCTCGCTGTTGAACTTCACGAGCGCGCGGAACGAACACGGCCTGCCCTGCGGCAGGTACTCGTGACGGGTGCCCTGCTCCTCCTCGAACCAGGCCTCGACGATCACGGCGGCCTGGTCCCCCAGCTCGCCCTCGCCGGACACCGAGGCCGCCAGCGACTCCTGCGGGAAGTTGACCTTGATGTAGTAGTCCGTGACGCGCTCGGGCTCGTCGATCACGAGCATCTCGCCGCGCTCGAGCAGCATCGCGCGATGGCAGAAGCGCCGGACCGCCGGCATGTCGTGCGTGACGAAGAGGATCGTCTTCTGCTCCTCGCGCAGGCGATGGAACTCGTCGAAGCACTTCTGCTGGAACGCCGCGTCGCCCACCGCCAGCACCTCGTCGATGAGCAGGATGTCGGCGTCCACCTGGATCATCACGGAAAACGCCAGGCGCACGTGCATGCCCGACGAGTAGTTCTTGAGCTTCAGGTCCGTGAACTCCTGCAGCTCGGCGAACTCGATCACCTGCTCCACGCGCTCGCGCGCCTCGGCCGGCGAGAGCCCGAGCATCACCGCGTTGAGCGTGATGTTGTCGCGCGCCACGAGGTCTGGGTTGAAGCCCACGCCCAGCTCGATGAAGGTGGCCACGCGGCCGTTCACGTAGATGTCGCCCTCGTCCACGCGGTAGATCCCGGCCATGCACTTGAGCAGGGTGCTCTTGCCGGAGCCGTTGCGGCCCACGATGCCGAAGAACTCCCCGGGCTGCACTGCGAACGACACCTCGCGAAGCGCCTGAAGGTCTTCGTGGCCGCTGCGCCTGACGGGATGAAGCACACGCTCCTTGAGGGTGTGCACTCGTTCCTGGGGAATCGAGAACCGCTTCGACACCCGATCGACGACCACCGCTGGCGCGCTGTCCGCTTGAGGACTCACGCGGGCACAATCTAGCGGTCCAGATGGCCACTCCGCGCGATTTGCAGGCCACCGTGCTGGTGCCGACGCACGACCACGGACCGACGCTCGAGCACTCGGTCGGAAGCGCGCTGCGCCAGACCGTCGAGCACATCGAGGTGATCCTGGTGGGCGACGGCATGCCGGATGGGGCGCGCGAGGTGGCGCGCGCGCTCGAGCGATCCGACGAGCGCGTGCGGCTGATCGACAACCCGAAGGGGGAGAGCCGCGGCGAACTGCACCGTCACGCCGCGCTCGCCGGCGCGCGCGGCCGGTTCGTGCTCTACCTGTCCGACGACGACCTCTGGTTCCCCGACCACGTGGAGGCGATCTGCGAGACGTTCGAGTCCACGGGCGCCGACTTCGTGCACGCCCCGCCCGTGTGGCGGATGGGCGACGGCAGCTACTACCGCTGGATCGTGGACCTGGCGCAGGAGCGCTACCGGCGGCTCACCTTCGAGCACGCCAACCGCGTGCCGCTGTCCTCGGGCGCACACACGCTCGACGCCTACGAGCGGCTGCCGCACGGCTGGCGCGTCACTCCGCCGGGCGAGTACACGGACGCGTGGATGTGGAGGCAGTTCTTGGAGCAGCCCGGCACGACCTTCGCCTGCTCGCTCCGGCCCACCGTGCTGCACCTGCCGAGCAGCCTGCGTGACGGCTGGACGCCGGAGCGGCGGCTAGCGGAGCTGGCCGACTGTGCGCAGATGCTCGAGGACCCGGCGCGCCGGCTCGACCTGCTGACTCAGCTGTTCGAGTCCGAGCTGGAGCGCCTCACGTGGTTCGAGACCCGCGGCTGGGAGCTCGAGGAGTGGGTGGCCGACCGCGAGGCGGCGATCGAGTGGCACGCCGACGAGGTGCGAAGGCGCGAGGCCACGATCGCCGCCATGCGCTCGTCGCGGCGCTGGCGGCTCGGCGAGCAGGCCGCGCGCGTGCTGCGCCGCCTCAGCCGTCGCTGAGCGACCAGTCGAACGGGATCTCTCCCGAGTGCGGATCGATCCGGTACTTGTCGGGATTGGCACGGTCATATGGGCGGGTGGGGAAGTTGACGATCACGGCGTCCACGTCGCCCCAGTTCTGGTCGGCGTGCCACACGCCGGGCGGGATCCGCAGCAGCCCCGGCGACGCCTCGGTGAAGTGGAACTCGGCGAAGCGCTCGTAGGTCGGCGACTCGGTCCGCCCGTCGTAGAGCACCACGCGCAGCCGGCTGCCAGCGACGAGGTAGCGGTCCGCCTGGAAGCGATGCATCCCCCAGCCCTTGATCCGCCCCGGCCTGATCGTCACGCGGTACGAGTAGACCACCGGCTCGCGCCAGAACTCGTGCTCGGGGTTGTACACCTCGAGCAGCGATCCGCGGTGGTCCTCGTGCGCCGTGAGCCGCACCAACTCGACGTCCCCGATGCCCACGTCGATGCGCCGTCCGCGGTCGTCCACCGAAGGCGCGTCCCGCGGGGCGGCAGGCGTGATGTCAGGCCCTACCGGCGCGAGTCTCGTTCGCCGCTCCATCCGGATGCCCAGCCTAACCCGCCTACAATCCTGCCGCGTGCAGCAGCAGGACAAGATCCAGCCCCGTGAGGGCAAGGGGCGGCGCGCACGCGTGCTGTACCTGGCCCCTTGGGTCGACTACGGAGGCACCGACAAGGGCACGATCGACTGGTTCCGCTGGCTAGACCGCGAGCGGTTCGCGCCGTCGCTGTTTACTACCCAGCCTTCGTTGAATCGCCGTATCGACGAGGTCCCGCCCTATGCGGAGGAGGTCTGGGCGGGTCCTGAGTTCTTCGCCGGCGAGGACATGCCCAAGGTGATCTTCGACTTCCTGCACACGCGCGAGATCGACGTGCTGCACGTGATGAACTCGCGCCTCGGCTTCGACCTACTGCCGGATCTGGCCGCGTTGCCTCGGCCGCCGGCGGTTGTGGTGCAGCTCCACGTGGAGGAGCAGGACAAGTCCGGCTACGTGCGCTACGTGACCACGCGCTACGGCAATCTCGTGGACGCGTTCTCGGTCACGAGCCACCACCTGGCCGACGCTGTCGAGCGTTACGACATCCCGCGCTCCAAATGCCGCGTGATCTACACGGGGGTCGACGCCGAGGAGGAGTTCGCCCCCGACCACGTCGAGCCGATCGAGGGGCTCGAGCAGGGTCCGGTGCACATCCTCTACCCGGGCCGTCTCGTGGACCAGAAGGATCCCCTGCTGATGGTGAGGATCGCGGCGGGTCTTCGCGGGAAAGGGCTCGACTTTCGCATCCACGTGGTGGGCGAAGGGCCGCTCGAGCAAGAGGTTCGCTCGCGAGTTGCGAGCGGCCACTTGGAGGACGTGATTCGCTTCCATCCGCCCACCAGTGAGATCGCGCGCTGGTATGCCGCGTGCGACCTGCTGTTGATGACCAGCGTGTTCGAGGGCGTGCCCTACGTCGTCTACGAGGCGATGGCGATGGGCGTGCCGATCGTCGCCCCGGCGCTGCCCGGCAACGCGGAGCTGATGGACGAGGGCTGCGGCACGCTCGTCTCGCCACGCGGCCACGTGGAGGCCTACGTGGACGCGCTCGCGCGGCTGATCTCCGACGCGGACCTGCGCCGACGCATTGGTGAGCACGCGCGTTCCAGGGTGCGTGAGCGTTTCTCGCTCCAGCAGATGGGTCGGGAGCACGGCCGGCTGTATGACGAGTTGCTCGCGGTCCGCGACGCGCGCCTGCCCGCCAAGTGCCCCGCGCGCCCCCCGGAATCCACCCCGGAGCCGCTCCGCCTGCGCTCGCGTCCCTCGCGCGGCACCCCGCTTGTGTCGGTGATCGTCCCCTGCTTCAACCACGGGCGCTACCTCGCGGGCTGCCTGAGCTCGATCCGCGAGCAGACGTATCCGGAACTCGAGATCTTCCTCGTGGACGACGGCTCCACCGATCCCCAGACCATTGCCCGGGTGGATGAGATCGAGCGGCACGCGGACGACGTGACGGTGATCCGGATGCCTGAGAACGGCGGACCAAGCCGTGCCCGCAATGCGGCAGTGGAGCGCGCGCGGGGCCGCTATCTGCTGCCCGTGGACGCCGACAACCTGCTGCTCCCAGACGCCGTCGCACGGCTGGTGAACCAGCTCCAGTCGGCGGGAGAGCGGGTGGGTTACATCTACCCCAACCTCCAGTTCTTCGGCAATCGCAACGAGTACTTCGAGGCGCCGGATTTCAATCTGTTCGTGCTGCTCAAGGGCAACTTCGCAGACACTTCGTCGCTGCTCGATCGCGAGATCTTCGACGCCGCGCTGCGTTATCCCGAGGACATCGTGTTCGGGCACGAGGACTGGGACTTTGCCCTCAGCCTCGCCGAGCGCGAGATCTACGGGGAGCCTGCGGCCGCCAAGACGCTGCTCTACCGCAAGACCGGCTTCACTCGCTCCGATCTCGTCGAATACGGCCCCGAGCTCTTCCACGACCGAGTCGTGCCGCGGCATCCCACGTTGTATCGGGCGGAGGATGAGATCAAGGCCAAGTGGGCGCCCTCGCTCACGATCTTGCTGCTGACACCGCTTCGCGATCGGGGCGAGCAGGAGCGGCTGGCCCAACTCGCGACTCGCCAGTCGCTGACGGATTTCGAGGTGGTGGCGCCTGTGGCCGAGGAGTGGCCCGAGTTCGCGGGCGCGCCCAACATGCGCCGCATCCCGTCCGAGCTCGCCCGCTCTCCCGCGGAGGCGCTCGAGGTCACCTGGCAGGCAGCCAGGGGGCGGCTGGTGCTCGTGACGAGCGGCAACGGGCTCGATCTACTGGCCGACCGCGCCTTTGTGGGGAAGCTGATGCGCACCTTCGATCACAACGACGACCTCTCCGCAATCGCGCTCACGGACGCCGGCGAGGCGGGACGCTTCCCGTTGCGTCTGCTGACGGAGACCGACAACGTTCCTCTGGAGCCTCACTCGGTGATGTGGCGGGTGGAGCAGTACGAGGGCCTCGGCGATGGGCTCAGGGTGGTGGAGGGCGACGAGGTGGGTGCGATCACGGCGGCCATCGCCCGCGCGCCGCTGTCGTTGCAGTGGCGCCACGCTCCCCGGCCGGCGAGCCGCGTGAACGGCGGCCCCGGTTCGTCGCGCACGCTGAGTGTGCGTTCTCCCGTGCGCGCGGGTGCGCGTTCCGAGCGCCGCTTCAGGCTCGAAATCGAGCCGAAGATCCCGGAGCTCGAGCGCGACAGCGTGCGGCGCTGGAAGCTTGCCCCGACCTGGATGCCACCCGAGACCAAGCTCATCTGCCGGCACGTGCGCGAGGACGGCAGCGGACGCACCGTGACTAACGATCGCAGATCGCCGGCAGGATACCTTCTCGAGTACGACATCGGCCAGGTGCGCAAGTTCGCCGCGCAAGGCACATGGCGCCTGGTCTCGCTGAACGGCGGCGGGTACGCCGCGCTCGATGTGGCGGAGCCCGTCGGCGATGGCATGACCCTCGGCTTCATCGAGCAGGCGCCGCTCCCGCTGCTGGACGCGCTGATCGTTGGCATACACCGGCCGACGGGCGACCATGTGCTGGTCGCGGGCGAGGAGGATCCGATCATTGACGAGGTCGACCCGCTGAGGACGCTGGGGTTTGTGGAGTCGCACCCGGTCAACCCGCGTCACCCGCCAGATGCGCGGCTCCCGTTTCGGATCAAGGGCCTCGTCCGCACGGTGGACCGCGACGCTCGCCGGCACGTGTACGGGATCGGAGCGCCGCCCGGCGGAGAGTTCGCCTGTGAGCTGGGAGCCTTGCAGACCGAGCCGGACGCGGACAGCATCCCCCTCTGGCTCACGCCGGAGGGAGCGGTGGTCACCTCCGGCTATTCGCCCCGCTTGCCGATCTTCGACCCCAAGCGCGCCGCCCGCTGGGTGGCTGCACCGGTGACGTGGGGGGGAGACGTGGCTCCACGACTCGCGCTCGCGCGGGCGGCTGGACGCAGGCTCCTCGATCTGCCGACGACCTTGGGGCATCCCCTGTCGTCGCGGCTGGACCTGAGCGAGCGGCCCGCCGGCTACTTGTCGCCACAATCGGCTGCGGGCAGAATCCCGCTCTACTCGTCGGTGCATTCGGTGACAAACGATCAACTGCTCACAAACTCAGCGATCGAGGCGGGCGACATGGGCTACGTGCGCACGACGCTCTTGGGCTATCTCGTCGATTCGGCTCCGATCACGGGAGATCGCGCGATCAGGCGCGTGACCGTTCCGTGGGCGTCGCGTTTCGGCCAGAATGCGCGGATGTAATGACCGAGGGGAGCGGCACAGAGCCGGGCGGACGGACGCTGGACCGTCTGCGTCACGCGGTGGAGCAACAGCTCGGCGTGGACAGACCGGCGCCGGCACAGGTGGCGGCGGACGAGCTCGTGCACTTCGCGCCCGATCTCCCGACCGAGCTGTCAGCCGGCGAGCGCGAGGACCTGGCGGCGCGAGCGGAGGAACTGCAGCCCTGGCTGCAAGGGCCGTTCCTTCTGGGCGGTGATCTGGTGGTGGGCGGCGCGTGGCGTAACGACCAGCGCTGGGTCGGCCTGGAGGGGCACGTGCCCGATCTGAAGGGCAAGCGCGTGCTCGACGTGGGGAGCAACGCGGGCTATGACCCGTTCATGTTCCACCTTCGTGGCGCGGGAGAGATCCTCGCCTGCGAGCCGTTCGAGTTCCACGAGCAGGCCCGCTTTCTCGAGTCGCTCTACCGGACCGGCATCGACTTCCAGCGGATCGGCTGGCAGGCGCTCGATCCGGATGTCCACGGGCTCTTCGACCTCATTCACTGCCACGGCGTGCTCTACCACGAGCCACATCCGCTGGCCATGCTCCTGGCGCTGCGGCGCATGCTCGCGCCCGACGGCGTGATGCTGTTCGGCTCGATGATGCTCGCCAGCGCCGAGCTCTCGGAGCACATTCGCTTCGTTCCGAACGCGTACTACGGAGACCCCACCTGGTGGTTCGTGCCCGGCAGGCTGGCGATGCGCTGGATGCTCGAGGCCGCGGGCTTCGTGAGCGAGGAGGAGTTCGGTATCTCGGACGGGCCCCCGGGCGAGTTCCCGACGATTAACGGATACTTCCGGTTATCGGCTGGGACCCCCGAGCCGATGCTCGAGCCGCCCGAGTGAGAGATCTGAGTTCAGGCCTCGTGGCTCGTCGCGCGGCTGAACGGCTGATGGAAGCCTGGGGCGGCAGTACCGGGCTCACGCCACCGGCGGAGCAGCGCCGCGATGCTGACGCCAGCTGCGCCAACCACAAACGGAGTGACGGCGAAGGCGTAACGGGGCCCCGGGTAGTAGAAGAGAAACTCGACAGCAGTGATGAGGACAAGCATGCCGGTCAGACGCCCGACGAAGTGCTTGCGTATCGAGAGTAGTCCGATCACTCCGAGCAGCAGCAACGCGAGGTGTTCGACCATGATCAGCACGTATGGGAGATGCTCCCGTGCGTTGAATTGTGTGCGTGCCGTTATCGGCCAGACCCAGAGTTGACCCTGGGCCACGGCTCGGCTGACTGTGAATTCGCCGAAATGGTGTGTCAGGTCGTCGCGGAGCGTCTTGCCCACGTTGAGATACGCCGCGTCGGTGGGGGTGAAGCCGTCAGGCCGCTTGTTGGCGTAGAAGGTGACCGAGCGGTCCCAGTGTGCAAACTCGCCGACCCGCTTGTCCCAGGGAAGGTGAAGGCCCCATCCCAGCTGCGTATGTCCGGTGCTGCCTAGGAGGTACGGGTGGGAGTCCCTCGCGTAGTTCCGGCTAACCCAGGGCCCGAAAGCGAGCGCGAACGCGAGCACGAAGACCACGACGATTCCGAGCGCGTCTCTCCATCTGCCCGCCAAGAGGATCAGGACCGCCAGCACCGCTAGCAGGAACAAAAGATTGACCGGCCGGGTAATCGTCGCCGCCACAAAGAGCACGGCAGCCCCCGCGACATACCAGTAGTTCACATGTTCATCGCGGACCGCCAATACCACACACAGGACGCCGAGTGTGGACGCGCACACGGCCAGCACGTCAGACATGATCGCGCTCGCATAGGAGAGGAACGGAAGGTAGATGGCCTGCGTCCAAGCGGCGACTCGCGCTGAGGTCAGTCCAGCCGCCATCCCGATGAGCAGGGAAACGCCGAGCGCCGTCGCAGCCACGGCAACCGCCTGCTCGAGCTGTGCCCCGACGTTTCCGAGGTGAAGCTTGTAGTTGATCGCCAGGAACAGTGGGTAGCCAGGCGTGCGCCGGGCGTCCCCTGAGGCCCACCAACTCCCGAAGTGGTGGCCGATCTGCTGGTACTCGCTTTCGTCAGCGATGTTGGTCGGCGTGTGGGCCAGGAAGATGTACAGCAACTCGAACACGACGAGGAGGCCCAGCCCGCCGAGAACCAGTCGGTCCCGTGCGACGGTATGCAACGGGACTGCGGACCCGCGCTCCCCAAATAGACGGTGCCGCAGCGGCAAGTTAGCCGAAGGATTGCTGCCGTTCAGCAAGGGAGGCAGGCTACCGAACGGGGCACTTGCCAGCGGGCACTATCCAGCCGGGGTAAGCCGTCGGCACTGCAGAATGGTGCCCACTCGCGAGACGCGCCGACTCCCTACATCAACAACCAGCGTATGCCCGTACGGCACCGGCTCGGTGGTCACCCCCGCGATATTCACTCCGGTGGAGTCACAGCTAATACCGGCAGGGGGCGCAGGCAGACCCCTCACCGTCGGGTCCTGCCAGAGCAACTTGAGCGCGCCATCGAGGTCCCAGCTTGCTGCGAACACCGGGACGCCGGGTGCGCTGAACAACGGGAAGCCTCGGGCTATCACCGTCGTGCCCTGCGGCGGACGGCCGACCGCGCGCAGGTCCGCAAGCACCGCACCCTGGAGTCGGCGAGCGCGCCACCAATCCCCGCGGTCACTGCCGATCCGGTGGAGATACGAGCCGCCGATCCCCGTCGCCACGGCGACGGTTAGCGCTGCGGACACCACTCGCCGGTCGCGCGGAAGCGAGCTCAAAGCGAGTGTCGTGCCCAACCTGATTATCCCCACGCTCAGCACCGCCAGGCCGATGCCGGCGACGACGTTGATCCGATTTCCGATTCCGGCCTGCAGCGGCGAGTAGTACGGGTCGGCCCTCGCGAGCATGGCCCAACCGCCGATGGCCACAATCACACCCGCGACCCCCGCGGCGAGCCACTGGATGAGCTCCCGTCGGAGGGGGATGTCGGCAGTGCGCCACGCCACCAGGCCCGCGACGGCGGCTAGCAGAATCACGCCGATGGCCACGGCCCACCGCCCGGGGGCACCAAACGGGACGAGCGACGTCGCGGCCAGGCTCAGGCCTTGATTCGCGATTGCTCTCGCGTGCTTGAGGGTGTCGTGTATGCCGAGTTCCCCGTGGGTGTCGCTGCCGCCGGCGAGCTGGACCCAACGCGAGGTGAAGAGCAAGAAGGCCAGCGCCGCGGCTCCCACTGAGGCCGCCCAGGCCCCAAGCACCACGCGGCGAGGCGCACGGCCGACATAGAGCGCTCCGCTCAACACCACCACGATCAGTGTGTCCTCGTAGATCAGGATGCTCGCGGCGTAGAGAACGCAGGCAAGCGTCTGCCAGATCCACATGCGCGTGCCGGACCGGAGGCCGCGGAGCCCCAGCAGCAGCCCGAGCAGCCAGCAGATCACCGAAAGGCTCATCTGCGCGCCGGTGGCCCATAGCCAGGTGGCGTCCGAATACGGGAAGAGAAGCGCCAGCCCCGCGGCGGCGCCCGCGCTCACGCGATCGAGCCGAAGCTGCCGCAGCACAGCGAACAGTGCTAGCGAAGCCACTAATCGCAGGCCGGCGGCGAGCGCGAGATGCATGTGCTCGTGCCCGCCGAGGATTGTGTGAACGATCGAGAAATAGAGGGCGCCGAGCGGCCGTCGCGGCGTGGTGTCGATGATGCTGTTGAAGAGCGCACTGAAGCCGTGCAGCTGCGCGATGGCCTGCTCCTGCCAGTCGTCGTACGTGAAGCCGCCGCGGTGCACATACGGCAGGAATGCGATTGCGCCGAGCATCGCGAGGCCGACAGCGGCGACCACGATTTCGCCCACGGGACTGCCCAGCTTGGAGATCATCTCTCCAAGGCGCCTGGATGCCCCTGCGGTCGGCCCGCGCCCGCGGACCGGGGTAACTGCATCCCCGCTCATCGGCGTGTGATCGTAGCTCTGATGAGTAACCCCCCGTTCCGCCTGGGCTCCAGTCGAACAGATATCGTGAGTCGCCGCCACGATGAGGGAAAGCGGAACAGGGGAGCAGCGCGCCAATTCGACCGCCTTTCGTGGCGGCCCCGAGCGGACCCTCAGCCTGCTGAGCGTCGTCGCGCCAATGTACAACGAGGAGGCCACACTGGAGGCCTTCCACCAACGCGTTTCCTCGGCGCTTGACGACGTTCCGTTCGAGTTGATCGCGGTCGACGACGGCAGCTCCGACGGTACGCCCGACCTCCTGGCCACCCTGGCCGAGCGCGATCCACGCCTACGTGTGATCTCACTGTCCCGGAACTTTGGCCACCAGACCGCACTCACGGCGGGGCTCGATCACGCACGGGGCGACGCCGTGGTAATGCTCGACGCTGACCTTCAGGACCCGCCGGAGGTAATCACGGAGATGGTCCACCACTGGACACGGGGCTCTGACGTGGTCTACGCAGTTCGCCACAACCGCCCGGGCGAGCCGTGGTTCCGCGCCAAGGCGACGCAGTGGTTCTACAAGCTTTTCGGGAAGATCTCCGAGGTCGAGTACCTAAGCGACGCGGGCGACTTCCGCCTGCTCGATCGCAGGGCGCTTGAGGCGCTGAGCCGCATGCGCGAGCGCAACCGTTTCCTGCGCGGCATGACGGTCTGGCTCGGCTTCACGCAGACGGCCGTCCCCTATGACCGCGACACGCGCTACGCCGGCGAGACCAAGTATCCGCTACGCAAGCTCCTGGCGCTCGCTATCGACGGCCTCTCGTCGTTCTCGCGTGCCCCCCTTCAGGATGGCCGCCGTGATCGGCATCGCAGTGTCGGTCCTCGCGTTCATCGGCATCGTGGCAGTGCTCGCGCTGCGCCTTGCCGGGCTCTACAAGGTCCAGGGAATCGCGTCGCTTACCCTCCTGCTGCTGGCGCTCGGTGGTATCCAGCTGATCACGCTGGGAATCATTGGTGAGTACCTCGCGCGGATCTACGACGAGGTCAAGCGTAGGCCGCTGTACATCGTTCGCGAGCGGGTGAACTTCCCTGAGGCCGGAGAGCGCCAAGCGCCGGCCGACGGCGATCAAGTCGTTCGTTAGCAGGCAATGGACGACCGCTATGAGCGCGTGACCATTGCGGTCGAAGACCGGCATTGGTGGTATCGCGGCCGTCGCCAGGTGCTGCGTGCGGCACTCGGATCGCTTGAGCTGCCGGCCTCGGCACGGCTCCTCGACGCTGGCTGCGGCAGCGGGCGGAACATGGTAGAGCTGCGGGCCTTCGGGGAGGTAACCGGGCTCGAGCTCTCCGAAGCCAGCGTCTCGGTCGCACGCGCGCGCGGCGTCGGTGAGGTCATGCCAGGCTCGCTCGAACTCCTGCCATTCGACGCGAGCAGCTTCGACGGTGCGGCTGCCCTCGACGTGATCGAGCACTTAGAGGACGATCGCGGCGCGCTTCGCAACTTGCACACGGTGGTGCGCCCGCAGGGCTTCCTCGTGGTCACGGTGCCTGCCTACCAATGGCTGTGGAGCCAGCACGACGAGCTCAACCGACACTGCCGCCGTTACACACGCCACACGCTTGTCGCCGCGGCCGAGGACGCTGGATGGCACACGCTCAGCGCGAGCTACTTCAACTCGATCCTGCTGCCGGTGGCCGTGATCGCGAGAATGTTCGAGCGGGTGCGCCCTGGCAAGGGTGCGGAGGTGTCGGAGTTCGAGCGCACGCCGGACTGGATGAATCCGCTCCTCGAGCGGCCGATGCGTGCGGAGGCGGCGCTGATCAGAAAAGGCGTTCGCCTCCCGGCGGGTCTCTCGATACTCGGCCTGTTCCGGCGCACTGCCTGAGTCAGGCGTACTCGAACGCCAGCTCGTCGCCCAGTTCGGCCAGCCGCGGCGCCCCGGCGTCCCGCTCCGACACGCTCAGCTCGAGCCCGGCCGGCCACTCGATCCCCACGTCCGGGTCGTCCCAGGCGATGCCGCGCTCGATCTCCGGGTCGTAGTAGTCCGACACCTTGTAGGCGACGTCGGCCAGCTCGCTCAGCACGCAGAAGCCGTGGCCGAAGCCGATCGGGATGTAGAGCTGGCGGTGGTTCTCGTCGGAGAGCTCGTGGCCCTCCCACTCGCCGAAGCGTGGGCGAGCCGCGGCGCAGGTCCACCACCACGTCGAAGATCGCGCCGCGCGCGCAGCGCACGAGCTTGGCCTGGCCCGGCGGGAGCTGGAAGTGGATGCCGCGCACCACGCCGCGGCGCGAGCGCGAGTGGTTGTCCTGCACGAAGTCCTCGGTGATGCCGAGCGCGGCCCACTCGTTGCGGCGGTAGGTCTCGACGAAGAAGCCGCGGGCGTCGCCGTGAACGGCGGGCTCGATCAGGATCGGGCCCTTGAGCTTCGTCTCACGCCGGTTCATCGGCTCGGCAGCATAGGCGCGGCCGAGAGGAGCCGCTCGACCGCAGCGGCGCGAGCATCGGGATCGTGGCGCTCGCGGACGCTCGCGGCCGCGCGTGCCCCGATCGCCTGGCGCTCCCCGGGCCGGCGGACAACGCGGCGTCGAGCAGGTCGATCAGCTGGCCGAGGTCGTTGGGCTCCCATAGCCAGCCGTTCACTCCGTGCTCGATCGTCTCATCGAGCCCTCCCAGCTTGCTCGCCACCACCAGGTCCTCGAACGCCATCGCCTCCAGCGCGGCGCTTGGCATGTCCTGCGGGTCTGTGTCGACCACCACGACGTCCGCCATGCCGTACCAGTAGTAGCCGCCCGACGCCGGGAGGATCCTCACGGCATCCGCCAGCCCGGCGTTGGCCGCGTAGTCGCGGAAGAGCTCCACCTGCTCGCTCGTCTCCTCGCTCGCGCCCGGCAGCACGAGATATGCCTCCGGGTGGCGCTCCCTCAGCTCGGCGAGCGCCTGGAGCACCACAATCTTCCAGCCCGCCTGCACGATGCGGCCCGGACAGAAGAGCACCGTTGCGCTCGGTGCGATACCGAGCGCTTGCCTCGCCGCCTCGCGGTCGAAGTCCGCGCGGAAGCGCGCGATCGCGTCGCTGTCCACGCCGGCGCGAACCACGGAGGTCCGAGCGCGGTCGCAGTAGGGCTCGTAGAACGCCCGCGTGGCCTCGCTGGGGAAGATCAGCGCGTCGGCGCGCTGCAGCGCCAGCGCGGCGCGGTCGCGCGCGTACTGGTACTCGGGACCCGCGAGCCCGCGCCGAATCCAGCCGGCACCGGGGTCCACGGCCTCATAAAGGAACCAGGCGTGCGGGATCTCCAGCCGCTCGGCGAGGTCGATGGCGGGGAACGAGTCGATGCCCTGGGCGAGGATCCCGCGCGGGCGCGCCGCGGCGAGCCACGCCGCCAGTTCCTCCAGCCTCGACTCGTACAGGTCCGGGGCCTCGAGCGGCACGGGGGACGTCATGTGCACCTTCGCTCCGGCCGCCTCGAAGCGGTCGTGCAGCGAGCGGTCCATCGTGGCGACCACGGCGCTGGGCACTCCGCGCCCGCCCAGCCTGCCGAGCAGCCCGAGCAGCTGCTCGCGAGCGGCCTCCCGGTGGAGCGCGCGGCTGAATGCCAGCACTATGCCGGCCTCGGGCGCGCCCGCGGAGCGCCACCGCCCGGCGGAGTCCACGCGCTCGCGCAGCTCGCGCGCGCGGGCGTCGTCCTGGTCCGTGCCGCGCTGCGGGTGCTCCAGGCGCACCCGGCGGCGCGGCAGCTCCACACTCGAGCCATCGGTGGCCATGGCGGTCACGGCGATCTCGACCTCGTCCTGGTCGTCGGGCAGCCACCGCGGCGGCACGAGCAGCTCGAAGCCCGCCACCGGCGCGTCCCGGTGGCCGTGAGAGAGGGCGGGATCGGCAGCGACGTCGGCGCGCGGAAGGCCGAGCCGGGCGCGGACGCCGGGCGCGCCGTTCACCGACACGAGCACGCGCGCAGTTGCGGCGTTCGGGAACAGGATCCTGCCCCACACCCACACGTCGTTGCGGTTGAGCAGTGCGCCGTCCGCAGGCGAGTCGAGCGACGCCCCGATCTCCTCGAGCGGCCGCTCCTGCCGCGCTGCCGCCCGGCGGCGCGCGGGCCGTAGCCGTCGGACCATCGCCCCGACGGTAGCGCGCAGCGACGGGGCGGGCCCAGCCGGCTCGGGCCGGGCCGTCTCCTCCGCGGCGTCCGGGCGTGCCGCGGCTACGCGCCGCTCGCGGTGGTGGGCCCAGAGCGCGCCGGCGAGCGCCTCCACGACCGCGGCGCGATCGGCCGGGGCGTGCGGATCGGCGAGCCCCTCGAGCAGCCCGTAGAGGGCGCGCGTCTCCACCGGCACCCGCGCGTCTTCGATTGATTCGAGCACCGTCGTACGGTGGTGCACGAGCGCGCCGTCGATGCCGTCAAGCGCCTCCTCGAGCGCGCCCGGCGGAGGCGCCGCTCCGAGCTCTGCGAGGAAGGTCTCCAGGCGCTCCGCCTCGGCCCGCGGCTCGGCGAGCAGCCGGTCGTGCAGGACCACCAGCCGGGGCGCCCCCGCCGTGTTCCGCAGCGCGGCGGCGTTGTACTGGAGCCAGACCCCGAGCAGCTCATCCCAGTCGAGCGCGTGCACGGAGTCGTGCCGCTGCCAGGAGCTGGCCACGTCCTCAGGCGCGCGCACGCAGAGGACGAACGCCGTATCCGGCACGAGCCGGCGCCAGAACGGCTGCGTCAGGCTGTTGCGTGGGTCCTTCCAGCCCCACAGTCGCGCGCCTCCGAAGTAGTCGTCGATCAGGCGCTGCGCCCTCTGCCTGAGGGGATCGAGCACCGGGTCGTCCTCCCAGCCCGGGGGCAGCTCCGGCGGGCTCTCGAACGTGCCGCCGAAAGTCTGGAGGATCGCGTCGTTGAGCGCGTTGATCTCGCGCTGCTCCCAGTAGCCCTTGGGGTTGCTCCCGGCGGTGGGCTCGAGCATGTGCTCCTCAGGCCCGAGGTCGACCCCCATCACGTTCAGCATGCGGGCGGTGAGCGACGTTCCGCTGCGCGGCATGCCGAGAACGGCCACACTCTGCGTGCTGGACGGACTGCTTGCCACGACGTGCTTCCTTCCCCAGGTCGAGCCGGAAGGTTAGCCCGGCGCTCGCGGCTAGGGGGCGGATTCCAGCTTGTCCGCGATCTCGCGCGCGATCGCGAGCGAGGCCGTCGCGCCCGGCGAGGGCGCGTTGCGCACGTGCAGCACGCGGCCGGTCTGGTCGAACACGAAGTCGTCGATCAGGCGGCCGTCGCGGCCGAGCGCCTGGGCGCGGATGCCGAAGTGGCCGGGGCGGACGTCGTCGAGCTCGAGCTCCGGCACGTAGCGCTGGGCGTCGCGCACCAGCGCGCGCTTGCTCAGCGGCGTGCTTGATCTCGGTCAGGCCGGTGCGCCACCAGCGGCGCACCATCTTGCGCGTGCCGGGCCAGGTGAGCGTGGCGCCCAGGTCCGCCGCCGACAGCCTCCGCCGCGGGTCGCGCGCGGCGGCGAGCAGGGCGGTGGGGCCGATCGTCACCTCGTCGTCCACGTGGCGGCTGAGGTGCACGCCGAGGAACGGCAGCGTGGGGTCAGGCACCGGGTAGATGAGCGACTTGACGAGGTCGGCGCGCTCGGGCCGCAGCGTGAGGTAGGCGCCGCGGAAGGGGACGATGCGGGGGTCGGCCTCGGCGCCCGCCTCGAGCGCCAGCCGGTCGGACCACGGCCCCGCGCAGAAGACCGCCTGCGCGGCGGCGATCTCCTCGCCGCGCCGTCAGCGCAGCCGCACGCCGCCGTTGCTCGTGTCCACGCCGCTCACCTCGTAGCCGAGGCGCATCTCGCCGCCGGCGGCGCGGACGTCGTCGGCCAGCGCGCGCGCCACCTCGCGGAAGTCCACCACGCCTGTGGCCGGCGAATGCAGCGCCGCCACGCCGCGCGCGTGCGGCTCGATCTCGCGCAGCTCCTCGGGGCCGACGCGCCGCAGTCCCGGCACCTCGTTGGCCTGGCCACGGCGCTCGAGCTCGTCGAGCCCGGGCAGCTCCTCCTCGCGCGTGGCCACGATCAGCTTGCCGCAGCGCCTGGCCTCGATGCCGTGCTGCTCGCAGTACTCGTACATCTCGCGCGCGCCCTGCACGCACAGCCGCGCCTTGAGCGACCCGGGCGCGTAGTAGATGCCGCCGTGGATCACGCCGCTGTTGTGGCCGGTCTGGTGGAAGCCCACCTCGCGCTCGCGCTCGAGCACCACCACCTTCCGGTCCGGCTGCGCGGGCGAGCAGCTCCCGCGCTGTGGCGAGCCCGAGGATGCCGGCGCCGACTACGACCACGTTCCCGTCCATGGCCCAAGTATGAGCCGCGAGCGGCCTCTACGCCCGGCTCCATGCCGGCTCAGGCGTAGTGCACGTCTTCCTCGGCGCCCTCGTCCTCCACCGGCATCTCGCAGGTGGGGCAGTACCAGACGGCCTCGAGCGGAGTGCCGCACACGGAGTGGCGGGGCGGGTCCACGTCGCCGGTGTGGCGCGCGCCCCAGTCGGACAGCAGGCGCAGCGCGCCGGCCAGCTCGCGCCCGGCGGCGGCCAGCTCGTAGACGTAGCGCGGCGGGCGCTCGGAGTAGCGCTCGGCCCGTACGAGCCCCTGCGACTCGAGGTTGCGCAGCCGCTGGCTGAGCACGTTGGGCGCGATCCCGGGGAGCTCCTTCTCGAGGTCGCCGAAGCGCCGCGGGCCGTCGAGCAGTGCGGCCACGATCAGGAGCGTCCAGCGGTCGCCGACGCTGGCGAGCGCCTCGCCGAGGGGCGAGAGGTCGTCGCTCCGCTCGGCCACGCGGCGCATGGTACTTCGCTTTGCGGTGGTATAACTAGTCACTTGCAATTCGCAAGTTACTCACAAGGATGCGGAAAATGGCTGTACTGGAAGAGCATTCAGCAGGTGATCGCCGGGGGCGCGGAGCGCCATCGGCCACTCGGTGGTCGGCCTCGGCCGGGGCTGGAGCCTCGGCTCCGGGACGATCGTGGGCAAGGACCAGGTCCTCACGAACGCGCACAACCTGCGCCGCGACGAGGTGACCGTCACGTTCGCCGACGGCACCAGCGCGAGACCGGCACCGTGGCGGGCGTGGATGCCGACCTCGATCTCGCCGTGATCAGCGTGCCCACCGAACGGCCGCCCGCCGCTCGAGTGGGGCGACGGCGCCGAGCCGGGCATCGGCACGCCGGTGCTCGCGCTCGGCAACCCGGGCGGGCGCGGGCTGCGGGTCACGCTCGGCTTCGTCTCGTCGGGCCCGCGCAGCTTCCGCGGCCCGCGCGGACGCCGGGTGGCCGGGCGCCATCGAGCACACGGCGGCCGCTGCCGCGCGGCTCGTCGGGCGGTCCGCTGCTGGACTCCGACGGCCTGCTCATCGGCATCAACACGATCCGCGTTGACGGCAACCTGATCCTCGCGCTGCCGGTGGCGGCGCTGCGCGAGCGCGTCGACCGCTCGCGCGCGGCGAGGCGTCAAGCCACCCCGCGCCTGGGCGTGGCGGTGGCGCCGCCGCGCGTGGCACGCCGGATGCGCCGCGCGGTCGGGCCTGCCCGAGCGCGACGGGCTGCTCGTGCGCGGCGTGAGGACGGCTGCCCGGCCGCTGCGGCCGGGATCGAGCGCGGCGACCTGATCGCGCGCCTCGGCGAGCGCGGCATCGACGAGCGTCGACGCCCTCTACGCGGCGCTCGACTCGCTGCCGGCGACGGCAAGCTGCCGCTCACCGTGGTGCGCGGCACCGACGAGCGCGAGCTGGAGGTGTCGTTCTCATGACCGCTGAGCAGCGACCCCGGACGCGCGAGGGCGATGGACGAGCAGGTTCCGCCGACGGACGGAGGCGCTCGACGCCTACTCGCGCACGGTGGTGACGTGGCCGAGCGCGTTGGACCGTCGGTGGCCAACCTGCGCGTGACCCGCCGCACCCGCGCGGGTCAGCATGCCGGTGGGCGCGGGCTCCGGCGTCGTGCTCACGCCCGACGGCTTCCTGCTCACCTCCGCCCACGTGGTGGCGGGCCGCGCCGCCGCCGCGGCCGCGCGCAGTTCACCGACGGCCGCGACTTCGGCTTCGAGGTGGTGGGCAGCGACCCGCTGTCGGACCTCGCCGTGCTGCGCGCCGAGGCGGCCGACCTCGACGGCCGCCCACCTGGGCGAGGCCGACGAGCTGCGCGTGGGCCAGCTTGTGGTGGCGATCGGCAACCCCAACGGCTTCGCCGGCTCGGTGACGGCGGGGGTGGTGTCCGCCCTCGGCCGTTCGCTCCCCGCGCGCTCGGGCCAGGCCGTGCGCGTGATCGACAACCTGATCCAGACCGACGCCTCGCTCAACCCTGGCAACTCCGGCGGCGCGCTCGTGGACAGCGCCGGCCGCGTGGTGGGAGTGAACACCGCGGTGGCGGGCGTGGGCCTGGGCCTGGCCGTGCCGATCAACGACGCCACGCGCAGGATCATCGGCGCGCTGATGAGCGACGGCCGCGTGCGCCGCGCCTACCTCGGCGTGGCGGGCGGCGTGCGCCCACTGCCGCCGCAGGCCGCCGCCGACTGGGGCGGCCGGCACATGCGTCGAGGTGGTGGAGGTGGTGGAGGGCAGCCCCGCCGCGCGGGCCGGCCTGCGGCCGGAGGACCTGCTCGTGGAGCTGGACGGCCAGCGCGTCAGCGACGTCGGCGACCTTCAGCAGATGATGGTGGCGGAGCTGATCGGCGCGAAGGTTCAGGCGGCCGTGATCCGCCAGGGCCGCACGTTGCGGCTCGAGCTGGTTCCGGTGGAGCTCGTAACGGCGTAGGCTGTCCGATGTGAGGATCGGAAGGCTGGGCTGGCTGGTCGCCATCGCCGCCGTGCTCGCGCTCGTTGCGGTGGGTTCGTCGACTCGCGCGCGTGCAGACGAAGCACGTGGTGGTGGTCAAGGGCAAGGGCTTCCGCCTGCTCGCGTGGGACGCCCGGGATCGCAGCAAGAGCCTCTGCATCCTCGTGAAGTCCGGCAAGCACAGCTCGAGCGTGTGCGCGCAGAAGCTGAACGCGCAGACAGGACTCCAGTTCGCCTCGCTCCAGGACAGCAAGCAAACGTTCTCGCTGGTGGGCGGGGCCGCGAAGAAGAGCGTGACGAAGGTCGTGGCCACGTTCGCGGACGGCAAGCAGCTCACGATGCGGACCAAGCCCGGCAAGCGCTACAAAGGCAGGCGCCACGGGCACGTGAAGTTCTGGGCCGGCCGGCACCGCGGACCGGCGCCGCTGAGGACGCTCGCCGCGAAGACCGCCAGCGGCGCGACCCTGCAGATGGTCACCGTGAGCCCGTCGCCTCAGCCGGTTCCGCCTCAGCCTTGCCCGCCATGCAGCGGGCCGCCGCGGGCTCAGTCCGGCGCCCGGATCGTCTGCCCGCTCTGCCCGGCGTAAGGGGCCGGCGCGCCTCGGCGGGGTGCAGCTGCACGGCGCGGTGCTCGCCGGTACCCGTGTCCGGCATGCGGGCGAACGCCACGCGCGCGATCAGACCGCCCGCGATGGCCGCGCCCGCGCCGAGCAGCAGACCCGCGCGGGGACCCGCCGCGCCCGAGATCCAGCCCATCAGCGGACCGCCGATCGGGTTGCTGCCGAGGAACACCACCGAGTAGAGGGCCATCACCCGGCCGCGCATGCTCGGGCGCACGCGCAGCTGGAGGCTCGAGTTGACGCTGGAGGCGAACGTGACGCTGGCGGCGCCGGTGAGCGCGAGCGACAGCGCCTCCGTGCCCAGCGTCGGCGCCGCGGCCGCCAGCAGCAGCCCGCCCCCGAACGCGACGGCCGACACCACGAGCAGGCGCGGGCCCACCTCGCGGCGTGTGCTCGCGACCAGTGCGCCGGCCAGGGCTCCCACGCCCATCGCCGTGGTGAGCGCGGCGTAGGTGTCAGCGCGCCCGTGGAAGGTGAACTTCGCGAGCAGCGGCAGCAGCGTCTGGAAGTTGTAGGAGAGCGTGCCGATCACCGCCATCAGCGCGAGCGGGATCAGCAGCCCGGGCGTGGCGCGCACGTAGCGGAGCGCCGAGCGCAGCTGCCCGCTCTGGCGCGGCGCGGGCTCGCTCAGGTGGAGCTCGTCCGGATTCATCCTGCGCAGGGCGGCGATCATCGCCGCGAACGAGGCCGCGTTGATGAGGAAGCAGTCGGCCACGCCCACCGTGGCGATCGTCAGGCCCGCCAGCGCCGGGCCGGCCACGCGCGCCACCTGCACGAGCGCGCTGTTCAGCCCCACCGCGTTCACGAGCCGCGCGGAGCTCACCAGCTCGACCAGGAACGCCTGCCGCGCGGGGTTGTCGATCGCGTTCACGGCGCCGCGCGTGAACACGAGCGCGAAGATCATCCACGGCTGCACCACGCCTGACCCGGCCAGCAGCCAGAGCGTGATCGCGGGCATGGCCATCGCGGCCTGGGTGAGGATGAGCAGCCGCCGCTTGTCGAGCCGGTCGGCCACCACGCCGCCCCAGGCGCCGAACAGCAGCATCGGCGTGAACTGGAGCGCGGTGGTCACGCCCACGGCGAGCGGGCTCCCGGTGAGCAACAGGACGAGCCACAGCTCGCCGACGGTCTGCATCCAGTTGCCGCTCAGCGAGACGATCTGGCCGGCGAAGTAGCGCCGGTAGTTGGGTACTGCGAGCGAGTCGAACGGCCTCCCGAGCTGGACCCCCAGGGTCCTCACTCAGGACCCTCCAGGATCCGCTCCAGGATCGCGGTGGCGCGCTCCAGCGTCTCGAGCTCGTCGTCGTCGAGGTGGCGCAGGCGCTTGGACAGGTAGGCGTTCTTGCGGGAGCGAAGCTTCTTCACGAGCGCGCGGCCCTCCTTGGTCGCGAGCACATGGGACACGCGCCCATCGTCCGGATCCGCCAGTCGCTCCACGAGGCCGTCGTTCTCGAGCGTGGCGAGCAGCCGCGTGACCGTGGGGCGCTGGATGCGTTCGATCTCGGCCAGCCGGCTGGGGGTGAGCGGCCCGTGGCGCTCGATGGTGGCGAGCGCGGCCGTGAGCGACGGGGACAGGCCGGCGTCGGCCTCCTGGCGCAGCCGTCGCGCTGTGCGCGTGACGGCGAGGCGGAGGCGGGAAGGAAGCTCCTGGTTCACGATAGTTTGCATCGCTAATTAGGATAGCAAAATAAGTTCTCAGCTCTCAGTTCTCAGCTCCCTGGCCTCTGGCCTCTGGCCTAGCGCTTGCCGGTGAACTTCACGTGCAGGCGGTTGTGGCGGCCCTGCACATCGACCGTCGTCAGCGTCAGCTTCAGCTTCGCCGTCCTGTGGTGCTTCAGGCGCCTCTTGAGCCTCTTGCTGGCGTGGATGCGGCCGCCGCTCAGCTTCACTGTCACGCGGCTGGCGCCGCGGGATGGGAGCCTCACGGTGAGCTTCCCCTTACGCGAGAGCTTGAGCGCCCTCTTTGAGAGCTTGAACTTGGCGCCCACCGCGGTGAGCCCGCGCCTCGCCTTGCTCACCTTGATCGACTTCGGAAGCTTCAGGGACAGGCTGCGCAGCTTGGCCGCTCCCTTGGTCACGGTGAGCTTGAGCACGGGATGGCGACCGCGCAGGTGGCGGAGGCTCAGCTTGGCGTGCGGGGCGGACTTGCCCGTGCAGCCAATGAGCGTCACCGGCGACGTGCGGGTGGCGCTCGCGCCGCTCTGGGCTCCGAACGCGCCGTCCACCGTGGGCGGAGTACCGGTACAGAGGTCCCGGTTGGCGGCGAGCAGCCCGTGAGGGCCGCCGTCGATCGCCAGCGCGAAGCTCGTGAGCGGCACGTCGGGCAGCCCGGTGAACACGTTCTGCAGCCGCCTGTTGGTGAGCCCGGTGCCGCCGCCGAGCACGAACGGCAGCACACCGCCGAACTCCACGCCCACGCCGGGGAGCTGGCCGGCCTTGAACACCTGGAAGACGGGTCCCTGCACCGGCGTCGGCAGCAGCGGGCTGGCGATCGTGGCGGTGCCCACGCGCGCGGCGGCTGGACAGGCGGCCACCGCGAGCTCGGCCGGTTGGCAGAGGGCCGTGCCGCCGGTGGCCACCGCCGCCGACAGCGACGCCGGCAGCGTCACCGACGCGCTCGACTGCGCGCTCTCGCCCACCGCCTGTGTGATCGTGGCCTCGAACGGCACGTGCGAGCCCGTGACGGTGGAGCCCCGCTCGCCCATCGTTGCCACCAGCCGCGGCGCAAACACCTCCTGGTCGCAGCTCGTCGGCGTGAACGTGCTCGAGGCGGTGGAGGTGGTGCCCGGCGCCTCGTGCGAGTTCGCATCGATGGTGGACGTGGCCGCCTTGCACGAGGTGGGGTTGGACATGAACGGCGTGCTCAGCCACGGCCGCGTTCCGAACAGCGTGATCGAGGTCGAGGTGATCTGGAGGGGCAGGCCCGACACCGAGTTGGGCTGGTTGCTCACGGGCGAGTCGATGCCGAAGTCGCCGCTCGTCCGCAGGGTCACCGGGGACTTGAGGAAGATCTTTCCGCCGGCCGAAGGACGCACAACGATCCCGAGGATCGCGGGGTGGGTGGCGTCGGGCACGAGGTTGTAGATGTCGCCGTTCGAGTTGGTCGGGAGCAGGCCGGCGATGCTGGCGCCCACCACGGTGCTGCCCACGCGGGTGCTGCTCGGGCAGGTGTCGGCCTGGAACGCGGCCGCGCTGCACTTCGCGCTGGCCTGCGGGTTGCCGAGCAGCCCGGCAGGGAAGTGCAGCGTGGTGTTGAGCACGCTGTCGGAGCCGCTGGCGTAGGAGAACTGCTCGTTGACGGTGACGTCCGGATGCGCACCGGCCGCTGTCGTCGTCGGCGTAACTGTGAAGCTGGACACCGTGACTGCAGCCGACGCAGCCCCCGGCAACGCGAACATCGCGCCCAGTACGACAGCAAGCACCCCAGCACTCCGCGGATCCCTGACCAACACGAGCCTCCCTCCTCCGTAGGCCGTCAGAATACGCGCCATGGCTCAAACTCGCGACACAGATCAAATCCGCAATCGCTTCTTCTCGCGCATGTGGGTCCGGATGAAGGACCCGGAGGAGGCCGTCGAGCACCGCAAGCGCAACCTCGCCGGACTCAGCGGCCGGGTGGTCGAGCTGGGGGCGGGCGACGGCCGAAACTTCAAGTACTACCCCTCGACCGTGACCGAGGTGGTGGCCGTGGAGCCCGAGCCGTACCTGCGCGAGCACGCGGAGGCCGCGGCGCGCGAGGCGGCGGTGAAGGTGACCGTCGTGCCCGGCGTGGCCGACCACCTGCCCGCCGAGGACGCGAGCTTCGACGCGGGCGTGGCGTCGCTCGTGCTATGCACCGTGCCGGATCAGGCCGCGGCGCTGGCGGAGCTCCGGCGAGTGATCAAGCCCGGCGGCGAGCTGCACTTCTTCGAGCACGTGCACTCGGACAAGCCACGCCAGGCGCGCTTCGAGGATCTGTTCGACCACGTCTGGCCCCACATCGCCGGCGGCTGCCACCCAAACCGCCACACCGAGGACGCGATCGCGGCCGCCGGCTTCGAGCTCCACGAGGTGGACCGCTTCGGCTTCACTCCCGGCTTCCCGGTGCCGAAGATCTCCCACATCCTCGGCGTGGGCCGGCGCCCGGCGTAGCCGCCAGCCGGCGAGGGAAGGTTCGCGCGGGCGGCCGCGTCATAGGGGGTACAGGCGATTGCCCGTGTCCAACCGCTCCCCTCACAGCCTCTCCGACTCGATGCTCGCGGCCGCGCCCGAGAGCCACGTGCTCGTGCTCCCGGGCCCGCCCGGCCCGGACGGCGATGCGCTCGCCGCCGCCTGGGTGGCCGCCCGCGACGAGGCCGCGCGCGCGTACGAGGCGTGGCGCTCCGGCGCGAGCGCCGACGCATTCGTGATCTGGCGAGCGGCCGCCGACCGCGAGGACGCCGCCGCCGACGCTCTGGCCAGCCGCGCGCTCGAGCAGCGCACCCGCTGGTCCCGCCTGCTGAGAGGCGCTCGCCGCTAGGAGGCAGCGCGGTGCCGGAGCGGGCGGCCTGTGATCGGGCGGGCCGCCCGTTGCTCGATCGGTGCGTTTGCGCCATGCTTCACGCCGTGAAGCGCCGCGTGAACGTCGAGGGAGTGCCACGGCTCGCCGCCTTCTCCCACGCCGTGCAGGTGGACGACCACATCTACGTGGCGGGCACGCTCGGCACCGACGCCGACCTCAACCTCGTGGACGGCGGCGTGCGCGGCGAGACGCTGCAGGCGCTCGCCTACATCAAGCGCATCCTCGAGAAGTGCGGCGCCTCGCTCGACGACGTCGTGAAGGTGAACGCCTACATGACGGACATGAGCAAGTTCGAGGAGATGAACGAGGCCTACATGAGCGTGTTCGGCGACCACCCGCCGGCGCGCATCACGGTGGGCTGCGCCGCGCTTGCGCTGGGCGCCGCGGTGGAGTTCGACTGCGTCGCGATACTCACCCCCCGCTAGGGCGCGCTCGCGCGCGGCGAACTGCGGCAATAACGGGCGGCCGGAGGCGGGCAACCGAGTCCACTGTGGCATCTAGCTGTTGCCCCAGTGTCGCCTGCCGGGGTGATCAATCCGGTCCTGGGCGTATGTGTGGCTGCGCCGCGGATCGGCCAGTTTCCATCACGTGTCACGTTTCCCTCGCTATACAAGGGAAAAGTGACACTCGTGCCAGTAAGCCGCGCCGCGCATCGCCCTTGCCCCAATCTCACCCCGGTAAGCGACGCCCAGGCTGTTGCTAGACAAAACACCTAGATGCCACGGTACCCGGCCTGGTTCCCTCATTGCTGCCGTAACCGCGCGGCCTACCCTTCCGGCATGCCCAAGTCAGTCGACGACCTGCTGGCCGACGCACGGGCCAGGCTCCACCGCGTGGATCCGCGGCAGGCGCAGGCCGCCGTGGAGTCGGGTGAGGCCCTGATCGTCGACATCCGCGCCGACTCGCAGCGCGCCGCCGACGGCGTGGTGCCCGGCGCCGTGTTCATCCCGCGCAACGTGATCGAGTGGCGGGTGGACCCCACGTCCGGCTATGCCGACGAGCAGCTCACGCGCGGGCGCCGCATCGTCGTGATGTGCAACGAGGGCTACCAGTCGAGCCTGGTGGCCGCCACGCTTCAGGAGTTGGGCTTGGAGGACGCCACCGACCTCGCCGGCGGCTTCCAGGCCTGGCGCGGCGCCGAGCTGCCCGTCGAGCCGCTCGACTGACCGCTGCGCTCGAGCTGCCGCTCGCGGCTCACGAGCACCACGCTGCTGGCCAGCCCGACCTTCTTCAGCCCGAGGATGATCAGGCCGGAGGGGTCGATCTCCCACCAGCGCAGCCCCTGCTTGGCCGCGCGCGGGAAGGCGTGGTGGTTGTGGTGCCAGGACTCGCCGAGCGAGGGGAGGGCGAGCCAGAAGACGTTGGTGGAGTAGTCGTCGGTGTCGAAGCGGCGGCGGCCGAAGAAGTGGCACACCGAGTTCACGCTCCAGGTGACGTGATGGACGATGAAGATCCGCACGAAGCCGCCCCACAGGAGCGCGGTGAGCCCGCCGGCGAGGCTGCCGCTGAGGCCGAAGCCGAGCGCGAACGGGATCGCCAGGCCGAGCAGCACGAGCCAGGGGAACGCGCGGCTGATGCTTGCGCATGCCCGGTCCTCGAGCAGATCGCGCGCGAAGCGGCGCTTCTCGGCCGTGCCCTGGGTGACGAACAGCCAGCCCATGTGCGCGTACCAGAGTCCCTCGAGCGCGCCCTTCAGGCCCTCGCCGTGGTCGTGGTGCGGCGAGTGCGGATCGCCCTCGGTGTCCGTGAAGGCGTGGTGCTTGCGGTGGTCGGCCACCCAGTCGATCAGCGGGCCCTGCACGGCCATCGAGCCGAGCACGGCGAACACGTAGCGCACGGGCGCGCGGAGCGTCGAACGCGCGGTGGGTGAACAGGCGGTGGTAGCCGATGGTCACGCCCGATCGCGGTGAGCAAGTACATGCCTGCCGAAGATCGCGAGGTCGCGCCAGCTCACCGCCTGGTTCCAGAGCAGCACCACCGCCGCCACGAAGGCGACGAACGGCAGCAGGGCGGCGGTCGATGTTGGCGTTGCGCTCTAGTCGTGACATGCTTTGAGCGTAGGGACGTGATACTGAGCTCGCCTAGGTCGTCATAACACAACCTGGGCGCCGTGATTTGAGCAATTGAACAAAAACGCCGCACCCTGGGAGGCGATCTCCCCCGAGGCGGCGAGCCGCCTCCGGCCCGCGCTGCCGGCACTCGTGGAGGAGATCATCGACGCGGTGCAGGTGGCGGTGCCGGCGTACGAGCGGCGGCCTCGACCGCAACGTGCGCATCGGCGTGCAGCAGGCGATGGAGGGCTTCCTCGAGCTCGTGGCGGGGGCGACGAGGCGCAGCTGCCCGGCACCGACGTGTACTTCGCCTTCGGCCGCGGCGAGGCGCGCAGCGGCCGCTCGCTCGACGTCGCTGCTCACCGCATACCGCGCGGGCGCGCGCGTGGCGTGGCGCGGCATGGCTCGCGCGGGCGACGAGGCGGGCGTCGAGCCACAGGTGCTCTACACGCTGGCCGAGGGCATCTTCGCCTACATCGACGAGATCTCGGCGGTGACCGCGGAGGGCTACACGTTCGAGCAGTCGCTGGCCATGCGCGAGCGCCAGGAGCAGGGCATGCGGCGGCTGATCGAGGCGCTGCTGGCGGAGCCGCAGCCGCCGGCCGCCGAGCTGCGCCGGATCACCGAGGCCGTGGGCTGGGAGCTGCCCGAGGCCTGGCCGTGCTCGCGTTCCAGTCGGAGCACCTCGACCGCACCGGCGCGCGGCTGCCCGAGGCGATGCCGTTCGCGCCGCTCGAAGGAGTGGGCTGGGCGCTCGTGCCGGATCCGGCCGCGCCCGGGCGCCGCGCCGAGCTGCGTACGGCGCTGCGCGATGCCAGCGCCGCCCTCGGCCCCACCGTGCCCGTGGAGCACGCGGCCGAGTCGGCCCAGCGCGCGCAGCTCGCCCTCGAGGCGCTCGCGCCCGAGCGGCCCGGCCGCCTGATCGTGGCCGACGACCACCTGCTCGAGCTGATCCTGCACAGCGGCGGCTCGCTGGCGGACGACCTCGCGCGCCGCCGGCTGGCGCCGCTCGACGAGCTGCCCGACGCCACGCGCGAGCGGCTGCTGGCCACGCTCGCGGCCTGGTTGGACGCCCAGGGCGAGGCGCGCCCCGCCGCAGAGCGGCTCCATGTGCACGTGCAGACCGTGCGCTACCGGCTCGGCCAGCTGCGCGACCTGCTCGGCCCTGTGCTCGACGAGCCGCGCGGGCGGCTCGAGCTGGCGCTGGCGCTCAGGGCGCGATCCGCCGGTTGATCGCCGGCATCACCTGGGTGGCCATCAGCTCCATCGAGCGCTTGGCCAGCTCGGCGTCCACCCAATCGGTGCCGCAGTAGAGCAGCGTGCCGAAGTCGCCCACCACCTCCCGGAACGCCAGCAGCTCGTCCACCACCTGCTCCACCGTGCCGGCGATCACGAGCTTGTCCAGCATGTAGTCGGTGGTCACGTCGGAGTCGGGCATCTCCTCGTGGGTCTTGAACAGGTTGGCCCGCCCGGCGCGGATGAGCTTGAAGCCGAGCTGGTCGTAGTAGAAGCGGTAGGGGCTGTCCGGCCCGAACGCGTACTCGCGCGCGGTTTTCTCGTCATCGGCCACGAACACGGTCTTGGCCACGCGCCAGGTCTGGGGGTCGGCCGCGTTGCCCGCCGACTCGCACGCCTCCTCGTACGTCGTCCAGTGCGTCTTCACCCACTGCGGGAGAAGGAAGTTGGCCGAGATCACCTGCCAGCCGCGCCTGCCCGCGTTGGCCACGCTGGGCGAGGACGGCTCCGCCGCGGTCACGACGATCGGCGGATGCGGGCGCTGGTAGGGCCTGATCATCACGCCCTGGCCGATGTCGGCGAGCATCGTCTTGCGCGTGGACAGGGTCCAGTGCTCGCCCGCGAGGTCGTATGGCGCCTCACCCGTCCACAGCGCGATCACGTGGTCGATGCACTCCTGCGCCTTCGCCCGGCGATCGACGCCGGAGAGGTTGCCGAACATCTCCCAGTCGGACGGCAGCCCGCCGGGGCTCACGCCGAGGATGAAGCGGCCCTCGAGCATGTTGTCGAGCATCGCCGTCTTGGCCGCGAGCGCTGCCGGGTGGGTGTTGGGCAGGTTCACCGTGCCGGTGCCGAGCGTGATCTGCTCGGTGTCGTGAACAAGGCTCGCGAGAAACACGACGCAGTCGGTGATCGTCTCGGCGGAGTCGGTCACGTGCTCGCCCACGTACGCCTCGGCGTAGCCCAGCCGGTCCGCGAGCAGGAAAGCCTCCCGGTCCTCCCGGAGCGTTTCCACGTAATTCCGCTGGGGCGGATGGATCGGCATCGTGAAGAAGCCAAGCCGCATCGGGCCAGTCTAAGAGCGGGTTAAAGCCCGCACCCACCCCCTCTTCGCCAGTTCTTATCGAGCCGTTAGCGCTCACTCAGCAACCGTGTCAATGGTCGGTCCAAGACCGATTTTCGAAAGGACCCCAGCCATGACGCGTAAGCCCCATCGCCTCCTCAGCTTGAGGCTCTCAACCTTCGTCGCGGTGCTCGCCGTCGGCGCGCTCGCCCTCGGCATCGTGGCGTTGCGCAGCGGCGGCTCGGCATCGGACCCCTCGAATGACGAGACGGCCGCCCTGAACGTGGCCACGCCCACCGCCCGCACCGTGTCCACCAATCAGAGCCCTGAGGACGTGTACAACAGCACCCACGCCGGGGTGGTGAAGATCACCACCCAAAGCGGCCTCGGCACGGGCATCGTGCTCGACAAGCAAGGCGACATCCTCACGAACGATCACGTCGTGGACGGCGCGACCAGCTTCAACGTGAGCTTCGACTCGAGCAACCAGACCCACACCGCCAAGCTCGTGGGCACCGACCCCTCGGACGACCTGGCCGTGATCAAGGTCGACCCGTCCGGGCTCAACCTGCAGCCGCTCAACCTCGGCGACTCGAGCACCGTGAAGGTGGGCGACACCGTGTACGCGCTGGGCAACCCGTTCGGCTACACGAACAGCTTCAGCGAGGGCATCGTCTCCGGGCTCGACCGCACGATGACGGCGCCCAACGGCTTCACGATCGGGCACTCGATCCAGACCGACGCCTCGATCAACCCCGGTAACTCCGGCGGCCCGCTGCTCGACGCGAACGGCGACGTGGTCGGCATCAACGCCCAGATCGCGAGCAACGGCTCGACCGCCGGCGGCGAGGGCCAGAACAACGGCGTGGGCTTCGCGATTCCGATCAACACCGCCAAGTCCGTGATCACGCAGCTCGAGAAGACCGGCCACGTGTCGCACGGCTACCTCGGCATCGCCACCGGGGACGCCAAGACCGGCGGGGCCACCGTGGGATCGGTGCAGCCGGGCAGCCCGGCGGAGAACGCCGGCCTCCAGCAGGGCGACGTGATCCGCACGATCGACGGCAAGGCCGTGACCTCCTCGGAGGACGTGGTGTCGGCGATCTCGGGCCGCAGCCCCGGCGACAAGATCACGCTCGGGATCGAGCGCGGCGGCCAGACCCGCAGCGTCACGGTGACGCTCGAGCAGCAGCCCAGCCAGGCGCCCACCCAGCAGGGCCCGTAACAATCACCGACGCTTAACCGCCGTCTTAGCCCTGTCTAACGCTCTCCTCCTTCAGTTGGGAGGAGAGCGTTGTGTTTCCCAACGGGATAGCCAAGGCTCGCCCGGTCAGCGTGGCCGTGACGCTGCTGAGCACGGCCGCGATGGTGGCGATGCTGCTTGTGTCGGTGCGCATCGCCACCGCGGCCACCTACCACCCCCACCTGCTCGTGCCGTCCGGGCGGATGGGGCTGCCCTCGTGGATGGCCGGGCCATTCGCCGGCCACGGCGGTCCGCTCGGGGTCGACGGATTGGGTCGACTATTGATCCTGCTGGGCGTTCTCTACGTAGTGGTCCTCGTATGCGCCCGCTGGATCCCTAGGTCCATCGCGATCGCCGCTGTGGTGGCGCTGGTGGCCGTGTTCACGCTGGCGCCGCCGCTCCTGTCCACGGACATCTTCAACTACGTCGCCTACGCGCGGATGGGCGCGCTCTATCACGTCAACCCCTACCTGCACGGCGCGGCGGCGATCGGCGCCGACCCGTCGGTGCGCTTCACCGGTCCGCTGTGGCTACACACGCCGACGGCGTACGGCCCGCTGTTCACGCTGCTCAGCTACGCGGTGGTGCCGCTCGGCGTGGCAGGCGCGATGTGGGCGCTCAAGGCGATGGCCGGCGCCGCGGCGCTCGGCTGCGCGGCCCTCATCTGGGCGTGCGCCAGGCGCCTCGGGATCCGGCCCGTGCCCGCGATGCTGTTCTTCGCGCTCAACCCACTTCTGCTCGTGTACGCGGTGGGCGGCGGGCACAACGACGTGCTGATGTCGCTGTTCCTGCTCGCGGCGGCGCTGCTGATCCTCGACGGCAGGCCGGAGCTGGGGGGCGCGGCCCTGGCGGCCGCCGTGGCCGTGAAGGTCACGGCCGGGCTCGTGCTCCCCTTCGTGCTCGTGGCATCGAGCTCGCGCTGGCGCGTGCTGGCGGGAGCGGCGGCGGGCGCCCTTGCGGTGACGGTGCTGGCGCTGGCGGCGTTCGGCCCGCACGTGTCCTCGATGCTGAACCTGCTCCAGCATCACGATCAGTTCACCAAGCCGATCTCCAACGTGCCGGGGTATCTCGGCTACGTGCTCGGCCAGGGCGGCCTCACCCCGGCGCGCCACCACACCTACGAGCTGATCTTCTACGCCGGCGCGCTGGCGCTGCTGGCGCTCGCCTGGCGCCGCCGCGACTGGCTGACTGCTGGTGCCGGGACGCTGTTTCTTCTGATCGCCACGCTCGGCTGGATGCTGCCGTGGTACGTGGTCTGGGTGCTCCCGCTCGCGCCGCTCGCGCGGCGGCGCTGGCTGCCCGCCGGGGTGCTGGCGCTCACCGCCGTGGTGGTGGCCATCCAGATCCACGCCTACGACACGCACGCCGACCGTGCGCTTCGACTGCGCGCCCATGTTCACCAGCAGGTTGGGCTACCCGGTCCCCGCCTGCTGGAGAGGGGCGGGTAGGAAGGTGAAGGGCCGGCCGCCGGAAAGCTACCGGCGGCCGGCCCGTACCTGACTCTTTGCGGCTAGAGGACGCGGGTCTGCGCCGGTGCGAACGTCAGCGCCGCGGCGCGCGGGGCCACGATCACGGGGCAACCCGAGGTCTCGATGGCGTACTCGGCGGCCGCGCTGATCAGCACGTGGCCGTCGCGGGCCTCGGGCCGCGAGCCCACCACGAGCAGGTCCGGCGCGCGCGAGTCGTCACGGACCACCACTGCGCCCGTCTGAGCGGCCAGCGAGCGAGCGCTGTCCTCGGCGCTCGAGTCGTCAGCACTCGGGATGAACCCGATCGTGGCGAGGTCGTCGAGGTTGTCGCGGTAGCCGGCGGGCGCGATGGCCACGGCGGTCCTGCCGCCGTCGAGCAGGCGGCGGGCCGAGTTGCCGGGCTGCACGCTGCCGGTGGCGGTGCGGTAATCGGACCCGAACACCACGAGATCGGCACCCTCACGCTCGGCGAGCGCGATCAGGCCCTCGCCGGTGGAGGCGTCCACCCCCACGTGACGGGTCACGTCGGGATCGCCAAGCAGCTCGGCGCCCTCGGCGAGCAGCCGCTGCGCCTCGCTCTCCTCGAGCGCCTCGCGGTCGGCCTCCTCCAGCTGGATGTGGCGCACGTACGCGAGTGAGATGTTCGCGCCCGCGTCACGCAGCCGGCGGCCGAGCGCGAGCGCGTCGCGATCGTTTTCGGTGTTGTCATATGAGACGATGATGTTGGTAGCCATTGCGGGCTCTCCTTGCTGGTTTCAAAAGGTTCGTTTCAGCGAGGATGTCACCGCGCCTGCATAAGCACCAATGAACGTCCTGATACTTAGGATCGGTGTTGCTTATGCTGAATGTGCAGCGGTTGAGGGTGCTCAAAGAGGTGGCTACGCGGGGCTCTTTCTCCGCCGCGGCCGACGCTCTGTCGTACACGCAGTCCGCCGTTTCGCAGGCCGTGGCCACGCTCGAGGCCGAGACCGGCGCCACGCTCATCGAACGTGACCGCAAGGGAGTGCGTCCCACCGCCGCCGGCGAGGCGCTGCTGTCCCACGCGGATGGAATCTTCGCCCGCATCGACGCCGCCGAGGACGAGCTGGCCTCGATCCTCGGGGTGCGCGGCGGGCGGCTGCGCATGGCGTCGTTCCCCACGGCCGGCGGCACGCTGATGCCGCTCGCGATAGCGCGCTTCCGCGCGAGCCACCCGGAGGTGCAGCTGAGCCTCGCGGAGGGCGAGCCCGAGGACATCGCGCCGCGCCTGCGGGCAGGCGAGTTCGACCTGGCTCTGCTGTTCGAGTTCCACGGCGCGGCCGCCAACAAGGTCACGAGCGGGCTGCGCAGCGTGGAGCTGCGCGAGGACCCGCTGCACGTGGTGCTGCCCAAGGGTCACCCACTGGCCGACAAGCGCACGGTGAAGCTCGAGGACCTGAGCGAGGAGTCCTGGATCCAGACCAGCGCGGCCAGCCCGTGCGCCCGGCACGTGGTGCGCTCCTGCCACGAGGCGGGCTTCGACCCGACCGTGTCCTTCGAGAGCGACGACTACCAGCACGGTGCTCGGCCTGGTGGCCGCTGGGGTGGGGGTGGCGCTGATCCCGGAGCTGGCGCTGGCCGGCGCCCGCGACGACGTGGAGGTGCGCGAGCTGGCGGGCAAGGGCGTCACGCGGCGGGTGCTTGGCCGCCACGCCACGGAGCGCGGGAGTCTCACCCGCAACGACCCCGATGATCGAGCTGCTGCAGGAGGTGGCGGGGCAGTTCCCGGCCTGGGCGGAGCGAGCGAGCGCGTAGCGGTCTCCGCCAGTCCACGCTTGTCCACTTTCCCTCGCTATACAAGGGAAAAGGGACACGCGTGGGGCGCCCGGCGGGCGGAGACCGCCTAATCCCCCGCCAGAATCGTCGTCGCGTGCAACCGGATCAGGCCGCAGTGGTTGCAGAACACCGGCACCACCTCCACGCCGTGGCCCGGCAGGATCCCGCCGTCTGGCTGAAGCGTCTGGAGCAGCATCATGTTCTGGCTGATCACCCACTTGTCCTTGCCGCAGGCCTCGCACTTGTGCACCGCGCCCTTGCGATCAAGCGCGTGCTGGAACACCTCGCGCGAGAAGGCGCGGTCGTCCGGGAGTCCCGGGAAGGCCGGTGTTTCGTCGCTCATACGCCGAGGCTAGAGCAGACCGGCGCGGCGGCAGCTCGCACGCACCCTGCGTGACACGGGGTTCTGGAGCCCCGGGTCCGCGTACTGGGCGCAGGTCCTCTTGGCCTGCGCGCCACATGCGTCCACCGGCGTTGCTCCCATCACCCCGGGCACGATCGCGTAGATGCAGCCCGGCTTGGGGCCCGGCCGGGAGTCGCCCACGGTGGCGAGCACCAGCGCCAGCACGTGACGATGGTGAGCACCGCGGCGACGACCGCCACGTTGCGCTCGCGCCGCGTGAGTCTGCGCAGGGGCGTGGTCACCCGCTTCCAATGTCCCTCGAGAGGCATCGCAGGGCACCTTACTGCGCGTGACGGCGCGGTATCGACACGAGGGAGAAGTTCGACCCCGGATCTTTGGCCCGCTGTACGTGGTGCCTAGACGCGGGGCCAGCAGTCTGCTCGCGGGAGTGAAACTCGAAGAAAAGGAAGACTCCGCGCATGGATTTGCACTGGTCAGTCCAGGCGGCACA
>CAWEQJ010000005.1:0-11287 GCA_963811205.1 uncultured Thermoleophilaceae bacterium | reverse complement strand
TTTTCCTGTACTTCGTAGAATTCTCGTATTGCTCCTGAATCCGGAGGCCCAAGATTCCCACCACACTCGTAACCGGCGGCGCCGGCTACATCGGCGCTGTGGCCGTCGACGAGCTGCTGGACAGCGGGCGCGACGTGCGCGTGCTCGACGTGCCTTCTGCACGGGCAGGAGCAGCTCGCGGCAGGCAGCTCGAGGCCGACGGCGTCGAGCTGATCCGCGGCGACGTCCGCGACCCCGACGCGCGCGCGCGCGCGCGCTCGACGGCGCGGACGCGGTCGTGCACCTCGCCGCGATCGTCGGCGACCCCGCCTGCGCGCGTCGATCCCGAGCACCGCCGAGGCGGTCAACGTCGAGGCCACGCAGCGCGCTCGCCGGCGACGCCCGCGACGCCGGCGTCGAGCGCTTCGTGTTCGCCTCGACCTGCTCCAACTACGGCCGCATGGCCGACCCGACCGTGCCGATCACCGAGGACGGCGCGCTGGCCCCGGTGTCGCTCTACGCCGAGCAGAAGGTCGCGCTCGAGCAGGCGCTGCTCGAGCGGCGATCCACGCCCGATGCCGCTCACCTGCCTGCGCTTCGCCACCGTCTACGGCGTCGCGCCGCGCATGCGCTTCGACCTCACCGTCAACGAGTTCACGCGCGACCTCTGGGCGGACCGCCAGCTCGAGGTCTTCGGCGAGCAGTTCTGGCGGCCCTACGTGCACGTGCGCGACGCCGCGCGCGGCGTCCGCACGGTGCTCGACGCTCCGCCGACGGCAGGTCGTCGGCGAGGTCTTCAACGTCGGCCGCTCGCGGCGAGAACTACCGCAAGCTCGACCTCGTCGAGATGATCCAGCGGCAGACTCGACCGCGGCAAGGTCGGCGTTCGTCCACCGCGACGAGGACCCGCGCGACTACAAGGTCTCGCTTCGACAAGGTGCGCGAGCGGCTCGGCTTCGAGACGCACGATGACCGTGCCCGACGGCATCGCGCGAGCTGATCGCGGCGCTCGACGCCGGGCGCGTTCGAGGACCCGTTCGATGCGCCGCTACCGGAACATCCCCTGAGATCCCGCTCTTCGACCTCCGGCTCGAGCCGGAGGACATCGAGGCGGTGGCGGAGACGCTGCGCTCCGGCTGGCTGACGCTCGGCCCGCGCACGCCAGGCCTTCGAGGAGGCGTTCGCCGAGCACCTCGGCTGCAAGCACGCGCGTGGCGGTGTCGTCGTGCACGGCGGCGCTGCACCTCGCCTACCTCGCCGCCGGCGTCGGGGCCGGGCGACGAGGTGATCGTCCCGTCGTTCACGTTCGCGGCCACCGCCAGCGCCGCGCTCTACTGCGGCGCCACGCCGGTGTTCGCCGACATCCTCGGGCGCGCACGACCTGAGCATCGACCCCGCCGACGTGGAGTCGCTGATCGGGCCGCGGACCAAGGCCGTGTGCGCGGTGCACTTCGCCGGCTACCCGGCGCCGGTCGACGCGAGCTCGCGGAGCTCTGCGACGAGCACGGCCTCGCGCTGATCGAGGACGTCGCGCACGCGCCCGAGCGCCGACGGTCGACGGCGCGCAAGCTCGGCACCTGGGGCCTCGCCGGCGCGTTCTCGTTCTTCTCGAACAAGATCCTGTCCTGCGGGCGAGGGCGGGCTGCTCGCCACCGACGACGACGAGGTGGCCGCCACGGCGCGCCGCTTCCGCTCGCACGCGATGACCTCCGGCACCTGGAGCCGCCACACGCGGCGCCACCACCTCCTACGACGTCGTCGGGCCTCGGCTTCAACTACCGCATCGACGAGCCGCGCTCGGCGCTGCTGCTCTCGCGGCTCGCGCGGCTGGAGGACGACATCGCGCGCCGCCGCGAGCTCACGCGCATCTACCGCGCGAGCTGGCCAGGCTCGACGGCCTGATCGTGCCCTACCGCGACGAGGACGTCGAGCACTCGTCCTGCTACGTGATGCCGGTGCTCGTGGAGGACCCTGAGCGCTGGGAGCACGTGCGCGGCTTCCTGCGCTTCGAGCGCGGCGTGCAGACGTCGCTCTTCTATCCCGCCGTGCACCGCTTCAGCGCCTACGTGGAGCGCTTCGGCGAGCAGTCGCTTCCGAACACCGAGATCGCCGTCCGACACCGAGCTCACGATCCCGCTCTTCCCCCATATGAGCGACGCCCAGCAGGAGCGCGTGATCGACGGCCCTGGCGGACGCCCTGGCCGCATGAGCTGGCAGGTCCCGCTCACCGACCTGACCGTCACCGACGGCGACGTGGACGCCGTGGTCGCGCTGCCTCGAGGAGCGGCTGGCTGACCATGGGGCCGCGCTCACGCAAGCTTCGAGGAGGCGCGTGGCGGAGTGCTCGGGCGCGCCGCACGGCGCGTGCCGTGTCGAGCGGCACCGCCGCGCTGCACCTCGCCTGCCGGGCGCTCGACCTCGGGCCCGGCGACGAGGTGATCGTGCCGGCGCTCACGTTCGTGGCCAGCCTCGCGGCGCGCGCGCTACGTGGGCGCCGACGCCCGTGCTCTGCGACCTCGCCTCCCCCGACCGACCTCAACCTCGAGCGTCGAGTCGCGTCGAGCCGCACATCACCGAGCGCACGCGCGCGGTCGTGGCCGTGCACTTCTGCGGCTACCCGGCAGACGTCGTCGGGCCTGCGCCAGCTCTGCGACGAGCGCGGGCATCCTGCTGATCGAGGACGCCGCCCAGGCGATCGGCGCCGAGGTGGACGGCGACGGCCGCCGCGCCGGCTCCGTCGGCCACGCTCGGCTGCCTGTCGTTCTTCTCGAAGAAGCAGCTGTGCGTGGGCGAGGGCGGCATGGTGCTGACGCCGACGACGGAGCCGTGGACGAGCGCGTGCGCCTGCTGCGCTCCCACGCGCATGACGGCCAGCACCTGGGACCGCCACCGCGGCCACGGCTACTCCTACGACATCGTCGACGTCGGCTACAACTACCGCATCGACGAGCCGCGGGCCGCCCTCGGCCTGGCGCGGCTCGAGCGGCTTCGAGTCGGACATCGAGTCCCGGCGCCGGAGCGTGCAAGCACCTACCGCGAGCTGCTGGCGGACGTCGACGGCGTGGAGCTGCGTCGTGGACCGACGAGCAGGTGGGGCGCGCCTCGCACTTCGCCTTCCCGATCCTGCTCGCGGACGGCGACGTCTGCGAGCGCGTGCGCGAGCGGCCTTGCCGAGCCGCGGCATCCAGACCACGCGCTACCCGGTGATCCACGGCTTCACGGAGTACCAGCCGCTCGCCGCGATGGGCTCGCTGCCGCATGCCGAGTCGGCCGCGGCGCGCCACTGCGCGCTGCCGCTGTCCGCCTCCACCACCTCGTCCCAGGTGGAGCAGGTGGTTGACGCCCTGCGCGAAGTGCTCGCCGCCGCCTAAGCGGCGGGGCAGCCGCTGATCTTCAGCAGGGTGATGTCCTTCACCGGATGGTCCACCACCTGGCAGTTCTGCCGCGCCCAGCGGAGCCCGGCGCTGTTCGGCACGTCGCCTTGGAGCTTCTCCACGTACTCGGCCAGCGTCACGAACAGGCTGCGGCCGCCTGACGCGTTGCTCGCGATGAGCTGCCGTGTGGGCGGTCCGGGAATGCCGGTGTAGCCGCCGGGATCGTCGCGCCAGATCACGTTCGAGGGGATGCTGTGGTCCTTCCACTCGATCACGTTCAGCTCGCCGTCCGACGCGCGGAAGCGATGGTCGTAGTAACCGTAGGCCGTGTAGATGGCGGGGATGTCCACGAGGAAGCGGTCGCCCGGGCGCTGCTGCTGGTCGATCCAGGCCATCGCCGCGCGCCAGTTCTCGTCCACCTGGTGGTTCGACTGGTAGATCGAGGTGCCCGCGCCGATCACCACCAGCGCCCCCACCGCAGCCACGGTGGCTATGCGCGGCAGGAGCAGCGACGCGGCGGCCACCGTCAGCAGGATGCCCGGCAGCGTGGAGATCGCGTAGATCGGCCGGAAGGCGGGCGACACCTGTGAGAACACGAACAGCACGATCACTGGCAGCAGAGCCCAGGCGAGCAGCACGGGCGGGAAGGGCAGGAACGGCTCGCCGCGCCCGCGGGCGCGTCGGCCCACCACGAGCACCCAGACGGCCAGAGCGGCCACCACGAGCCCCGTGAGGGCCCAGGGCAGGTTCTTGTCGCTCATCCCCGCGGAGTACTGCACGGTGGCGAACTTGAGGTCGCCGAGGCGCGCGTGCTCCAGCCAGTAGAGCGGGTTGCGCCGCCCCCGCTCGACTATCAGGGCGATCAGCAGCGGCAGGCAGACGATGAGGAGCCCCACGAGCGCCCGGATCCAGTCCTTCACCGCGTCGCGGCCGCGCGGCCACACGAGCACCGCCTGCGGCAACAGCAGCAGCGCTGGCGTGAGGGTGTTCGAGTACGCGGCACCGGCCATGGCGGCCACGTAGGCGATCCACCAGCCGCGCCGGCCGGAGCGCAGCGCCAGCGACAACGCGGGGAACGACAGCGCGCTGAACAGCAGCACGAACGCGAACGGCCGGGCGAGCTGCGACGAGTACTGCGCCATCGGGTTGACGGCGAGCAGCAGCGCAGCCACGAGGCCGGTCCGGACGCCCACCAGCTCGCGCCCGGCCCACCAGATGGCCGGCACCGAGAGCACGCCGGCCACCAGCGCCGGGCTGCGGATCAGCTCCTCGGAGTCGCCGATACGGGCGAGCGGCCAGAGCACGATCGAGTAGAGCGTGCCGTTGGCCTCGAACCCGAACAGGTTGAGCATGTCGAAGAAGGGGCGCTGGGAGAGCGCGAGCGAGAACGGCTCGTCGCCGCCGTTGAGGCTGTGGAAGCCGAGGTGGTAGACGCGCAGGGCGAGCGCGACGAGCGTGATCACCCCGAGCGCGATCAGCTCAGGACGGTCGGGGCGGCGTGGGACAGCGTCCGAGGGGGCGGGACGGGCACCACGCCGCGGGGTCGCCGCGACTGCATCCATGCCCATCGATGGTAACCCGGGCATGCCCGCCGCGCGAGCTATTTACAAAGCCGTTACAGATCCTGCAGAGGGCCGCTCTAGCGCCCCAGCAGCGCCAGCGCCGCCGCCGCCGCGAAGCGCGACACGAGGTCGTCCGACGGATACAGCCGGCCGAGCATCATCGGGTCGGAGTCCGGCTCCACGGCCACGGGATCGGTGGTGAACGCCAGCTCGAAGCCCGCGCCGGCCGCGGCCCGGCGCACGCGCTCGTCGTGCTTGCCGCAGGGATAGGCGAGCGCCCGCAGCGGCGCGCCGCTGAGCTGCTCGAGCTCCTGCTTGCCGTCGCTGACGGCCACGTCGAGCTCCGAGTCGTCGAGCGTGGACAGCACGTCGTGGCGGCGCGTGTGGAAGCCGATCTCGAAGCCCTCCGCGGCGAGCGCGCGCACGCTCGCGGCCCGGAGCCCGGCATCCTCGGGGTCCGGGCCGAGGCGCTCGCCGAGCGTCGCGCTCAGCTCGTCCCGCCCCGACGCCCCGAGCCCCTCGGCCGCCAGCGACACCTCGTGCACGCTCGACCCGGCCGGCAGCGAGGCCACCGGCCCTGGCAGCGGCTCGAGCACGCCCCTGTCGGCGGCCGCCTGGATGCGCTCGTACCAGAACGTGAATGGCTGCTCGAGCGACGCCCCTGAGAGGAAGAAGGTGGCCGGCACGCCCTCCCGCCGCAGGATCGGAGCGGACACCTCGAGGTGCCAGCGGGCGTCGTCGTCGAAGGTCACGGCCACCGGGAAGCGCTGGCCACGACGCCGGGAGGCAGCCGCGTCACGTAGCTCGGCCAGCGGCACCACGCGGTACACGCGGCGGAGCAGCCGCAGGTGCGCGGCGAACAGATCCGTGGGCAGAGCAGGCAGCAGTTCCGTGGTGGGATCGCCCGCCGGATCGCCCACGCGGTGGAAAACCGTCACGAGGCCAGCCCTGCGGCCGCTCAGCCGCGCGGCGAGAGTGAGCGCCGCCGCCAGCGGCGGCATGAGGATCCGGTCGAGTGGACGCGCCAGCTCCCGCAGCCGGCGAACCAGAGCGCGAGGGCTCACGACTGCGCGAGCGCGCGGCGCAGCAGGTCGCGCGTCTGCACCACGATGCCGCGGTCGAAGAACACCACCGCGCCCGCGAACGCGGCCAGCGCCACCACCACGCCCACCACCAGCACGGCGCCCGGCGGCAGCCCGGCGCCCTGCAGCAGCGCGTCGGCGGCGATGGCCGCGCCCGCCAGCACCGCCCCGGCGGCGGCCAGGCGCGAGAGCTGCGCGTAGATCACGCTCACGTGGATGTCGAGCTTGCTGTGGCAGTAGTAGGAGACGAAGGTGAGGTCGAGCGTGGCGTCGAGCGCCACCAGCAGCGCGATCACCTGGAGCGACGCGCCCGCGGCCGCCGCGGCGAAGATCGACGTGCCGACGATGGCGAGCCTGACGAGGTTGACGCGCGCCTGGTAGCGGGCGCCGCCGTTGGCGTTGACGTACCAGTTGAGGACATTGGCGGGCAGCGCGATCAGCGCCCAGATGCAGAGGATGCGCAGCACCGGCTCGAGCCCCGCCCAGTGCGGGCCGAGCACCGCCTCGCGGAACGGCCCCGCCAGAGCGGCGATCGTCACGAGGAACGGGATCCCGGCGAGCAGCACGAACTTGAGCGAGGTGAGCAGGGAGCGCGTGGCGTCGCCGTTGCGCATGCGGGCGAAGGCCGGATAGGTGGCCTCGGCCACCGGAATCGAGACGCCGCGCACGGGCAGCTCGCCGAGGCGGTAGCCCATGTTCAGCAGGGCGATCGGCCGCGCGCCGAGGAGGCTCGCCACGGCCACAAACGGGATGCTGTCGAGCGCGGCCTGCGTGACGGCCTGTGACATGAACTGGCGCGAGTCGTGCCACGCCTCGCGGAAGCTCGAGAGGTGGAAGCACGGCCGGGGCCTGCGCGGCGTGATTACCCACAGCACCGCGAACGAGAGCGCGCCCGACACGAGCTGGCCGATCACGAGCGACCACAGTCCGGCGCCGAGCGCCGCGGCGGTGACGGTGGCCACCACGTACGCCACGGCCAGCACGAACTGCCCGGCGAAGCGCCGCCGGAACAGCATCTCCCGCTGGAGATAGGAAGAGAAGAAGTAGGTGCCCGTGACCAGCACCGTCGACCAGGCGAGCCACGGCAGGACGGACGCGAGCCGCGGCTCGTTGAACACGTCCGCGATCGGGTGAGCGAGCAGCGCGGCGGCGGCCGCGCCCACCGCCGCTATCGACAGCATCGTGGTGAGGACGGTGCCGGCGTAGCGCGAATCCACCTCGTCGCGCACCACGAGCGCAGGTCCCATGCCGTTGTCGCTCAGCAGGTTCAGGTAGTTGACGACGATCAGACCGGTGAGCACCACGCCGATCTGATCGGGCGGCACGAGGCGCGCCACCACGATCGTTCCGATCAGCGAGAGGCCGCGCGTGGCGGCAAAGCCGAGCAGCGTCCACGGCACCCCCTGGAGCGCCTTCGCGCCTGGACTTGCGTCGGGGTGCTCGCCGTCGTCGGGTGAGCCGCCGGACACCGGCGTCGGCTGCTCAGCCATGGGATCTGCGACCTGCTCGCGGTGCACGTCAACAGACGTCGGCCATTCAGGACCCGAGCTGAAGCTTGTCATTGCACGGTCTTGCGGGTTACGCGACATGGGCTAAGTTCTTTGTGGCCATGGATTCGCCCCGTTCAGTATCGGTCGTCATCCCGACGATCCGCTCTCGCTTCGTGCAGCGCGCGGTATCCGCTGCGCTAACGCAGCAGGGAGTGGTCACCGAAGCGGTGGTCGTGGCCGACGGTCCCGAGGTGGCCGACCTCGAGCAGACGCTAGAGAAGTCGGACCGGCTCCGCGTGGTCTGCCGGCCCGAGCTGCAGGGCGTGACCAACGCCCGCAACGCCGGCGCCCAGCTGGCCACACACGACTGGATCGCGTTTCTCGACGACGACGACATCTGGGCTCCCGACAAGCTCGAGCGCCAGCTCGATGCGTTGCAGGAGCAGGGCGGCGAGTTCGCGTACACCTCAGCCGCCATCCTCGACGAGGATCTCGACCTGGTGCGCTACGAGGAGGCGCCCCCCTACCCCGAGCTGATGAGCGCGCTCACCGCCAACAACCTGCTTCCGGCCACCGCCTCCAACCTGCTGGTCACGCGGCGCCTGTTCGACGCCATCGGCGGCTTCGACCTCACGCTCAAGCACTTCAGCGACTGGGACCTCGCCCTCAAGCTCGCCCGCGAGGCGCGCGGCGCCGCCTGCCCCGAGCCGCTCGTGGGCTACGTGCACCACGACGAGGGCATGCACGTTCTGATGATCGACGACGTCGAGTCCGAGTGGGAGCAGTTCCAGCGCACCTGGGCGGAGGCTGGGCTCGAGCTCGGCAGCGTGGACCAGATCCGCTGGGCGGCCGACGGCCACCGCCGCCGCGGCCAGCCGTTCGCGGCCGCGCGCATCTACCTGCGTGCCGCCCGCCGCTTCGGCCACATCTCGGACCTCGGCCGCGCGCTCGGTGCCCTGCTCGGCAAGCGGGCCAGGCGTGCGGCGGCAGCAGTGCGGGCGCGGCACAGAACACCGCCTGGGCCGCCGCCGGACTGGGTGGCGCTGTACAGCTAAGGCGTCGGGCTGGCGGCCACGGGCCGCGCCCCGGTTAGTGATTCCCCTGCCTGCAGGCGCCCCGGGCCGCTCCTGGCTCCCGCCGGCTCGGCCACGGCGCGCGTTGCCGTCAGGCCAATCGCCGCGAACAGGATGAACTCGGGCACGAGCGGGGCTATCGAGCGCGGATAGCCGGCCGCGACCAGATGCACGCCGAAGCCGAGTGCCACCACGAGCAGCACCGGCGCGAGCTCGCCGGGCGGCCAGGCCCTCGTGCGCACGAAGCGCGAGGCCGCGACGATCAACGTCAGCAGGAGCAGCACCCCAGGCACCGCGTAGAAGAGCGTCTTCGCTCCACCGAAGCCCTGGAAGCTGAACGGCGTCCTGAACCAGAGCCGGCTGAAGTTGAAGGCCAGCCGCTTTGCGTACAGGCCCGGATGCCGCTTGATGTCCCTCGAGGCGGCCCGCCGCAGCGCCTCGTCGGCCGCCACGGGTCCGATGTGGCCGAGGTGGGTGAAGAACTTGCGGTGCTCGGCGAGGTTGGGGTTGTTGAACACGTCGTCCATCGTGTGCGGCTCGCCCAGGTCCTTGCCGTAGGGCGAGGCCATCCAGTAGAGCGACAGGCCGCCCGAGTTGCCCCAGTAGAGCGGCTTGTGGGTGACGTGGTACGTGTAGCCGAGCCAGGGCAGGCAGAGCACGCCCGCGAGCGCGAAGGTGGCCAGGCTTCGCCGCGCGAGCGTGTTGCGGGCGATCAGCAACCAGACGGCTCCGATCGCTATGCAGCCCACAATCACCCAGCCGTACTCGAGCCGCGTCATCGCCACGCCCGCGAGGGCCACCCCCGCCGCCACGAGGAACCGGCGCCGGCCCTCGCGGATGTAACGCGTGCAGAAGTAAGCGAACAGGAGCAGGAGCACCATCGCCAAGGGTTCGCTGAACACCCGCGGCAGCAGGCGCCAGACCGGGTAGTAGATGGCGAGCACGGTGGCGCCCACCAGGGCGGAGCGCTCGCTCACGTAGAGCTTCAGCAGGCGGTAGAGCAGATAGACCGCGGCCACGAGCAGCACGGGGCTCACCAGCCGCATCACGGTCACCGGCAGGTGCAGTGCCACGAAGGGCGTGAGCAGCGTGGGCAGGCCCGGTCCGAACCAGAGGAAGTCGATCTTGTAGCCGGCGCGGGTGGCGTAGTGCAGGTGCAGCATCCGCTTGGCGTAGCCGATGAAGACGGGCTCGTCGTTGAGGCTCACGTCCTCGGTGGGCGCGAGGAACACCACCGCGCAGTAGAAGGCGAACAGCCCCAGCAGCACCAGCGCCGGATGGGCTCGCACCAGCCGCTCGGCACGCTGTAGCCAGAGCCTGATTCCGCCCCCGCTCGGGCGGTCTTGCGTTTGTACGGAGGAATCCATTCGCGCAGGCGAAAAGTGGTCGGACGGTGGGCGGACCGGTCGCCTCTCCATGGCGTCCCGGGCCGTCCTGTTTCGAGAATAGGAGCAGCCCATTCGTTGCGCAAGCCCGTGCACGGTCCGCTCCGAATTCGCTCGATCCGTGTTTCACTGGACGGAGTTGGCCTCGCACGACCCCACACCTCGCCGGGCCGGCAGGGCGGTAGCACTCGCGTCTGCCGCGCTCTGCTCGTTGCCCTCGCGCTGCCCGCGAGCGGCCAGGCCGCCACGCGCGGGCTCGTGACCGGTTTCACCGACTTCGACGCCTTCCAGGGCGCCACGGCGCCGGACCGCGCGGTTGCCTTCCAGCACGCCAAGGCCGCCGGCGCCAAGATCGTCCGCCTGAGCTGGTCCTGGGCGGGCGCCGCCCCCAACAGGCCGGCGCACCTGGCTGATACGCGCAATCCGGGCTGGTCGGGCTACGACTGGGGCTTCGTCGACGAGGTCACGCGCGAGGCGGCGGCGGCCGGACTGCAGCCGCTGTTCGAGACCACCGGCGCGCCGGACTGGGCCGAGGGCCGCGGCAAGCCCTCGGGCGTGCCCGACGGCAGCTGGAAGCCGTCGGCCAAGGCCTTCGGCTACTTCGCCGAGGCGGCGGCACGCCGCTACTCCGGCCGCTACCCGGACCCGGACAACCCGGGCAAGACCCTTCCCCGCATCCGCTACTGGCAGGGCTGGAACGAGCCCAACCTCACCACCTACCTCAGTCCCCAGTGGGTGCGCCACGGCGGCAAGTACGTACCGGAGAGCCCGCGCCTCTACCGCGGCCTGATCAACGCCTGGTACCGGGGCATCAAGAAGGTCTCCAAGCACAACCTGGTGATCACCGCCGGCACCTCGCCCTTCGGCGACCTCCACAAGGGCGATCCCCGCATGCCGCCCGCCCTGTTCGTGCGCGAGCTGTTCTGCCTGCGCGGACGCAAGGCGCTGAAGCGCTTCCACTGCCATGGGGCGCCGGTGCACTTCGACGCGCTCGCCCACCATCCCTATCCGATCGGCCCGCCGCGCCGGCACGCACCCAACCCTGACGACGTGAGCATCCCGGACTGGTCGCGCCTCAAGCGGCCGCTGCGCAAGGCGCAGAAGCTCACACAGTCGCGCGCGGGCACAAGCAGCTCTGGGCCACCGAGTTCTCCTGGGACAGCTCCCCGCCCGATCCGCAGGGCGTCCCCGCCAACCTCGAGGCCACCTATCTCGAGGGCGCGCTCCACGAGCTGTGGCAGGAGGGCGTGAGCGTGGCCGGCTGGTGGAACATGCGCGACGACCCGATCGGCAGGGGCTTTGCGTACAGCTTCCAGTCGGGCGTCTTCTTCCGCGCGACCAA
>CAWEQJ010000004.1:0-1305755 GCA_963811205.1 uncultured Thermoleophilaceae bacterium | reverse complement strand
ACGTCGCGGACGACCAGCCCAAGCCCGCCTACACCGCCTTCACGTTCCCGTTCACCGCATACCTGCGCAAGGGCCGCGCCCAGGTCTGGGGCCTCGCCCCCGCGGCGGGCCCCGTGGCCATCGAGAAGCAGACCGGCAGCACCTGGACCACCGTCGCCCAGCTCAGCGCTCGCTCGAGCGACCGCATGTTCCTGGGCAGCGCGCGCCTGGGCGTGGGAACGATGGTGAGGGCCCGCCAGGGAACTCAGACGAGCATCACCTGGAGGGTGTTCAACCCCAAGTAGCGCCGGCGCGGACGGGCTCTGTCAGTTCTCGCCGGTGCGGCGGCGCCGGCCGACAAGAGCCGTGGCGCCCATGAGCACAGCGATGGCCACCAGCAGCGTGATGAACGCCGTCCCAGCACCGGACCCCGTGCCGATGGCCGAGCCCACGGCCGCGAGCGGGTTGCTTGCGGGCGCCGACGCCGCAGCCGCGGGCGGCTGGGCCGCGGCGGGCGTGGGAGCGGGCTTGGCGGTCTGCGCGGCGGCATGCTTCTTCTGCTTGTGCGCCTTCTTCTTCGCGTGGTGCTTGACGGCAGCCGGCGCCGGCGGTGCGGCCTGGGTGGTGGCGCTGCCGCTCGAGTTCGCGAGATTGAGCACGGCCTGTCCGGCGGCGCCCTGCTGCTTGAGCTCGTTGCTCGTGTTGTTGTTCACGTGGTGCGAGGGCTTGTGGTGCTTGCCACCAGTGCCGCCAGGACTCGGTAGAGCCTCGCAATACTGGTCGATCGCGGAGGTGCCGGGAGGCGCCTGGCAGGTCGAGTTGCTCACCGCGAGGGCGGGCGGCGCGGCGACTGCCACGGCGATCACCGCACCCAGGAAGGCGATCCGGCGCGTATGCCTAAATACCTGCACTTGAGTGAAGACTCCTCGCGGTCGGGTTGGCCGCTGTCCATATCCAGCGTAGCCGCTTTCGCGGTCCCCGCAATCGCCGTCCTCTACTACGCCCTTCGCGGTGGCTCGTACGACATCGTGCCACGGCAGGAGGAGGCAATCGTGATCTGGAGCGTGCTCGGCTTCGGCTTCGCGTTCGGTCTCCTCCCCCGCTCGCGGCCCTCGGCGATGGCCCGGATTCCGTTCGCGGCCATCTGCCTGCTGGCGCTCTGGACGGCCATCGGGCTGGGCTGGACACAGAGCCAGGAGCGCACGTTCGCGGAGCTGGCGCGCTACCTGCACTACATCGGCCTGCTGCTGCTGATCTGGTGCGTGATCGACCGCCGCACCTGGCGCGCGGCCGCCGCCGGGCTCATCGCCGCCGCCTTCGTGGTGACCCTGCTCGAGGTGGCCAGCCGGCTGATACCGGGCGCGTTCCCCACCAACTACATCAACCGCACGCTGTTCGTGGACCGCCTCAGTTACCCGTTCAACTACTGGAACGCGGTCGGGGCCTGGTCGGTGATGGCCATGGGCGCAGGCCTGATGCTGAGCGCGCACGCCCGCAACTGGCTCGTCAGGGCGGTGTCGCTCGCGTTCGTGCCGGTGTGCGGCGCGGCCATCTACCTGAGTTACTCGCGCGCCGGCTTCATCGGCGCGGCGCTCACGTTCGGCTTCGTGCTGATGCTGAGCCGCAACCGCTGGGTCGCGTTCGTGCACATCCTCGCGGGCCTGGCCGGCTCGCTGCTCGCGGCCGTCGCCATCCACGGCAAGCCCGCCATCGCCGATGCCACCGGCACGGCGGGCAGGGGAACGGTGGCGCTGGCCATCGTGGCCGGGGCGCTGATCTGCGTCGTGGCCACGGCCATCACCTGGAGGGCCCGCGGCGACCAGCGCTGGCGGCTCCCGCGCCGCACCGCCCGGATCGCGCTCGCCGCAGGCGTGGTGATCGTGCTCGTGGCCGTGCCGGCGGCCGGGCACGGAGCGATCTCGCGTGGCTGGCACCAGTTCCGCCACGAGAAGCGCCCGCCGGTGAGCGCGGATCCCACCGCTCGCCTAGCGAACCTCAACGGCACCCGCTACTTCGTCTGGCGCGCGTCGGTGGATGCCTTCAAGGCCAAGCCGGTGAAGGGCCTCGGCGCCGGCAGCTTCGAGTTCTGGTGGAACTACACAGGCGGCGACGAGTTCCTGCGCGACGCGCATTCGATCTACCTCGAGCCGTTCGCGGAGGGCGGCATCATCGGCGGCCTGCTCACGCTCGCCATGCTCGGCGGCCTCGCGGTGGGCGCGATGCGTGTGAGACGCAGGCTGCCCGAGGCTGACGTGGGCCTCCAGGCCGCGCTCATAGTGCCGTTCTTCGCCTACCTCTTCCACGCCGGCGTGGATTGGATGTGGGAATCCACGGCCGTATCGGTCCTCGGGCTGTCGTTGATCGCTGTGGCCATCGCGGCCACAGCCGAGCCGCTCGAGCGGCGCCCGAGCCTGGCACGCGTGCGCGTGCCGGTGGCCGTCGCCGCGCTGGTGGCGGCGCTGATCCAGATCCCGGGCCTCGTGTCCACCACCAGCACCCGCAGCAGCCAGAAGCTCTTCAACCGCGGCGAGCTCACCGCCGCGCTCGACAGGGCCAACGACGCGATCGACGCCGAGCCCTGGGCCGTCCACGCCGTACGTGCAGCGCGCCCTCGTGGAGGAGGCTCTCAACCGGCTGCCCGCCGCACAGCTCGACCTCGACCGCGCGATCGCGCGCGAGCCCACCAACTACCGCCCGCCGCTGCTCCTGTCGCGCATCGATGCCGAGGCGGGCGACGTGCAGCAGGCGCTCGACGGCGTACCGGCGCGCCAAGGCGCTGCGACCTGCGTCGGTGTTCTTCGCCCCGCCGTCGCAGTGACACCTACTACCTTGAGCTGATGCCCGTACCGCTTTTCGCGTCCTCGCACGACAAGTATGCCCCGGCGCTCAGGGAGCGCCTCGGGCGCGGTGATCGACAGCGGCCGCTACATCCTCGGCCCCGAGGTGGAGGCGTTCGAGCAGGAGTTCGCCGACTACCTGGGCGCGCAGCACTGCGTCGGCGTGGCCAACGGCACCGACGCCCTGACGATCGCGCTGAAGGCGCTCGGGGTGAAGCAGGGCGACGAGGTGGTGATGCCGTCGTTCACCTTCTACGCCACCGCCGAGGCGGCGGTGAACGCGGGCGCCGTGCCGGTGTTCTGCGACATCGACCCGCACACCTACTGCGTCACCGCCGAGACGGTGGAGCGCGCCATCACCCCGCGCACCAAGGCGATCACGGTGGTGCACCTGTTTGGCAACGTCGCCCCGGTGGAGGAGCTGAGGCGCTTCGGCCTGCCGATCCTCGAGGACGCCGCCCAGGCGGCCGGCGCATCGCTCGACGGCCGCATGGCGGGCGCGCTCGGCGACGCCGCCACCTTCTCGTTCTTCCCGTCCAAGAACCTGTTCTGCATGGGCGACGGCGGCGCGATCACCACGAGCGACGCCGAGGTGGCCGCGCGCGCGCGGCGCCTGCGCTTCCACGGCTCGGAGGACAAGCAGACGTTCGTCGATGTGGGGTTCAACTCCCGCCTCGACGAGCTCCAGGCCGCGGCGCTGCGCATCTTCCTGCCGGAGCTCGATGGCTGGAACGCCGCCCGGCGTGCCGCGGCGGCGGCCTACGCGGACGCCGGGCTGGGCGATTTGTTGCAGCTGCCGGAGCCGGTGGCGGGCGCGGATCCGGTCTACCACCTCTACGTGGCGCGCTCCGAGCGCGCCGACGAGCTGGCCGAGGGCCTCGCCAAGGCCGGTGTGGGGGCGCGCGCCTACTACCGCCGGCCGGTTCACCTGCAACCCGCGATGGAGCCCTTCGTGAACGGCTCGCTGGACCTTCCGGGCACCGATGAGGCCGCCCGCGAGAACCTCGCCCTGCCGATCGGCACAGACCTCGGCGTAGACGCGGTGGCCGAAGTTGTGAGCGCTGTCCGCTCGGTTCTCGGCGGGTAAGCGCGGTGACCCGGGTGTTAACGGCGCGCCCGAGCGGCTTGCGGTTTCGGGTCCAGTTGGGTTTCAATGATCCTGAGGTCCCCTTTCCCCTGGCCCCTTTGCGACTCCAAGCTGGCAGAGAGATCCGGCCGTGAAGCGCGCGGTCATACTCGCCGGCGGCGAGGGCACTCGGCTGCGCCCGTACACCACCGTGCTGCCCAAGCCGCTGATGCCGATCGGCGACCGGCCCGTGCTCGACATCGTGATCCGGCAGCTCCGGCGCGACGGCTTCGAGCGCATCACGATGGCCACCGGCTACCTGGCCGAGCTGATCGAGAACTTCTTCCGCGACGGCAGCGGCTACGACATCGTGATCGACTACTTCCGCGAGACCGAGCCGCTCGGCACCGTGGGCTCGCTGGCGCTGATCCCGGAGCTGGACGACGACTTCCTCGTGATCAACGGCGACACGCTCACCACGATGGACTACTCCGCGCTGCTCGAGCGGCACCGCGCCAGCGACGCCGCCGCCACGATCGCCACCACCCAGCGCGACGTGCAGATCTCGCTGGGCGTGCTCCACTTCGACGAGAGCGGCGGCGACCTGCCGCCGCTCACCGGCTACACCGAGAAGCCCACGATCAAGTACCGCGCGAGCATGGGCGTCTACTGCTTCAGCCCGCGGGCGATCAAGTTCATCGAGCCGAACGAGCGGCTCGACTTCCCCGACCTCATCCTCCGCCTGATCGACGCCGGCGAATCGGTGCGAGCCTGGCAGTCGGACGACTACTGGCTCGACATCGGACGCCACGACGACTACGAGCAGGCGCAGGAGGAGTTCGCGCGTATGCGCGACCAGCTGATTCCCGCCGAGGACTAGCCGCCGCTGGCGGCCGGCGTGACGCGGTAGGCGTCGAACACCGACTCGATGTTGCGCAGCCGCGAGACGCACGTCTTGAGCGCCTGCGTGTCCCCCACCTCGACGACGAAGCGGTTCTTCACCATCGGGTGATCGACGATGCAGCGCGCCTCGAGGATGTTGATCCCGCACTCGGCGAACGTGCGCGAGAGGTCCTCGAGCAGGCGGTGGCGGTCCCAGCCGTCCACCTCCAGCTCGACGCGGAACGACGTGGCCCCGGTGCCCGCCCATGACACCTTCGTGAAGCGCTCCGGGCTCTTCATCAGGGCGCGGGCGTTGGGGCAGTGCTCGTGGTGGATCGTGATGCCGCGGCCGAGTGAGATGTAGCCGACGATCGGATCGCCCGGCACGGGCCGGCAGCACTTGGCGAGCCGCAGCGGCACGTCGTCGATCCCCTCGACCTTGATCCCGTAGCTCGACGAGGCGGCGGTGGGCTTGGGCTTCTCGCGCTTGGCGAGCAGCTCCTCCGCCGGCCCCTCCAGCTCCACCGCGGCCTCGCCCTGCTTGAGCCGCTGCATCAGCTTGTTGGTCACGACCTTGGCGGAGATCTTGGCCTGGCCGAGCGCGATGTAGAACTCGTCGCCCTTCTTGAAGCCCATCTCGCGGATCACGTCGGCGAGCAGCGGCGAGCCGGCCATCTTCTGGGGTGGCAGGCCGGCGCGCTTGAGGCTCTCCTGGAGGATCTCGCGCCCCGAGCGCTCCGAGTCCTCGCGGCGCTCGCGCTTGAACCAGGCGCGGATCTTCGACTGCGCGCGGGCGGTCTTGGCCAGCGACAGCCAGTCGCGCGACGGGCCGCGCTCCTGCTTGCTGGTGAGCACCTCGCAGATGTCGCCCGAGGTGAGCTCGTAGTGGAGCGGCACGATCTTGCCGTTGACCTTCGCGCCCACGCAGCGGTGGCCCACGTCGGTGTGCACGGCGTAGGCGAAGTCGAGCGGCGTAGCGCCGGCGGCCAGCGACTTGACCTCGCCCTTGGGGGTGAAGACGAACACCTCGTCCTCGAAGAGGTCGACCTTGAGCCCCTCCACGAACTCCTGCGGGTCCTTCAGCTCGCGCTGCCAGTCCAGCAGGTGCTTGAGCCACTCGACCTTGTCGGTGGCCCCGTGCGGGCCGGCGCCCTTGTCATCGGCGGGGCGGTAGCCGCCGTCCTTGTAGATCCAGTGCGCCGCGATCCCGTACTCCGCGGTGTCGTGCATCTCGCGCGTGCGGATCTGGATCTCGAGCGGCCGCCCCTCGGGCCCGATCACCGTGGTGTGGAGCGCCTGGTACATGTTGAACTTGGGCATCGCCACGAAGTCCTTGAAACGTCCGGGCAGCGGCTTCCACAGCGAATGGATCACGCCGATCGCGCCGTAGCAATCCTTCACCGAGCCGACGAGCACGCGCATGGCGGTCAGGTCGTAGATCTCGTTGAACTCGCGCCCCTTCTTCGTCATCTTCGAGTAGATCGAGTAGAAGTGCTTGGCGCGCCCTGAGATCTCCGCTCCGATGCCGACCGCCTCGAGCTCCTTCTGCAGGTACTGGCCGGCGCGGGCCACGTAGCCCTCGCGCTCCTCGCGCTGCTGGTTCACCAGCGCCTTGATCTCCTTGTACTTGCGCGGGTGCAGCGTTGCGAACGCGAGATCCTCGAGCTCCCACTTGATCGCGTGGATGCCGAGCCGGTGCGCCAGCGGCGCGAAGATCTCGAGCGTCTCCTTGGCCTTCTCCTGCTGCTTCTGCTTGGGCATCGACCCGAGCGTGCGCATGTTGTGGAGGCGGTCGGCGAGCTTGATGAGGATGACCCGCACGTCTGCGGACATCGCGACGATCATCTTGCGGTAGTTCTCGGCTTGGCGCTCGTCGCGGCTCTGGAACGTGATACCGGTGAGCTTGGTCACGCCGTCCACGAGCGTCGCGATCTCCTCGCCGAACTCCTCACGTACCTCGTCGAGCGAGGCGCTCGTGTCCTCCACCGTGTCGTGCAGCAGGGCGGCGCACAGCGTCTCGGTGTCGAGCCGCATGCCGGCGCAGATCTTCGCCACGCCGACCGGGTGGATGATGAAGTCCTCGCCCGAGCGGCGCAGCTGGTCGGCGTGGTGCTCGCAGGCAAACAGGAACGCGCGCTCCACCGCGTCGCGGTCGATCGCGAGCGCGGCGTCTCCAGAGTGCTCCTCGACCACCGCGAGCAGGTCGCCCAGGAGCCCGCGCTCGAACTCCGTGATGTCCGCGATGACCGCCGCCGGCGCGTGCGGACCGGCGATGCCCACCGGCTTGTGCTCGAAGCTCACCTCGGCCGCGGGCGGTGGCGCGGCGGCTGCCGCGGACTTGCCGCCACGTCCGCGCCCTGACCCGTTACCGCTGGTCTTGGGGCGCGTGGCACGGGGCTTTGAGGGGCGCTTGGCCTCGTCTTTGGCTGCCGCGGCAGGCTTGGCTGCGGCCTTGCGCCGCTGGGCCGCGCTGGGCTGCGCCGGAGTCTTGGAGGACTTCGCCATCCTCCTGCGAGTTTAGAGCCGGGCAGGCACGGATAAACCTCTCGCCCAGATGGGGTACGCGCAGGGGCTACCTGGCGGAGCGGCGTCCGCTCGAGCGGCGGACAGTTCTGTGCAGGCCCCGAGCGGCCGCATGTACCCGGCGACCGCAGCTGCCCGGGCGGACGAGCACGTCCCGTGGTGTTGCGATCACAGCCCGGGTCCGGGTGAGTCTCGACAGGCGGTGCTGGTCGTAGCCCATCCCCAGCAGCCCGCACAGCAGGACCGATGCCGGGATCCCGATCAGCCAGACAGCAAGGAGGACCAGCCAGAGGGTCATGCGCTCCCCGTTATCGCGTACCGCGAGCTATATACAGCATGCTGCACCAGCCACAAGACACAGCGCTTGTATCTTCCCGCACTCTCCGGCGGAATCCTGCCAGATAGAGCGCCCAAGCGATCCACTCAGCGCCCGCGTATGCCGATTAGCCGGCCTTCCGGGCGCTCGCGCCGCCGGAGTCAGGGCGGGAACAGAAACCAGAAGTTCACACTTCGGGACTGGACAGGGGGCGGCTTCTGGGTTACTTCTATATCTAGAGCATCTTGGACTCCCTGCTCGCGCCCCCGGGCAGTTCGGGATGTAGCTCCACTCACACGTTGGAAAGGAGATCCAGCATCGACGAAGCGCCGGTACTCCCGGCGATTCGGAGTTAGCCGTGGTTGCCTGACAAGTCCGGATTCTGGCCTAGCCCTCGCCGGTCCGGCTACCAACGAACACCTCCCCGTGCAGATCCCCAGCCCCCGTCCCCAGCCACTCGCCACATCGCTGTCCCGGCTCAATGCATTCGAGCCGGAGGCCGATGTTGTCCCGTATGCCCTCCCCCCAAGCGTCGCCTGACCCCATGCCCCCGTACGAGCCGCTCATCCACGAAGGCCCAGCCATCGGAAACGGTGAGGCCGAGCTGCGTTCGCACCTGTCCTCGGTGCGGGTCACGTCCGCGCCCACGATCGACTTCGAGCGCCCGCGCTACCGCCAGACGCGCCTCGGGCGCGTCCTGGCCGCATGCGGCGCCTCCCGCCCGGCCATAGCGGGCATCGACACCTCGATGGTCCTGCTGGCGGTCGCCTCCACCGCGGCGATCTCGGCCGGCGCCGCCGCCCAGGACGCCCCCAACTGGGTGCTCGCGGTCTTCCCCCTGCTTGTCCTTCTTCAGCTGTCGCTGCGCGGCAGCTATGGGCCGCGGCTGCTCATGCCACTGCTCGACGGCATTCGGCTGATGATCACGGCGGCGTCCATGGCCGCGATCCTCGTGATCGCCTTCCAGGCCGTGCTCGGCCAGCCGGACATCAACTCCCCGGTGCTGCGCCTGTGGCTGCTCAGCGCGCTCTTCCTGAGCATCGGCCGCATCCTCGTCAACCGCATCCAGTACTGGACCCGCGTCCGGGGCCGCATGGCCATGCCCACGCTCATCCTCGGCGCCGGCGTGGTCGGCCGCCAGGTGGCGCGGCGGCTGCTCAGCCGCCCCGAGTACGGACTTGCCCCGGTCGGCTTCGTCGACTCGGATCCGCCCGCTCAGGAGACGGCCCACCGGCCGGTTCCGGTGCTCGGCGGCTTCGAGGAGGTGGAGGAGCTCATCGACGAGACCGGCGCCGGCCACGTGATCCTCGCCTTCTCGTCCTTCCCGGACAGCTCGATGCTGCCGGTGATCCGCGCATGCGACCAGCGCGGCATCCGCGTCTCGCTCGTGCCGCGCATGTACGAGTCCGTCAACGACCGGCTGATGCTCGAGCACCTCGGCGGTATCCCGGTCCTGTCGCTCCAGCCGGTCGATCCCAAGGGCTGGCAGTTCACCGCCAAGCACGCGTTCGACCGCGTTGCGGCCGGCCTGCTGCTGTTCCTGCTGCTGCCGGTGCTGCTCACGGTGTCGCTGCTGATCAGGCTCAGCTCGCCCGGCCCGGTGCTGTTCCGCCAGCGCCGCGTGGGCCGCGACGGGCAGGACTTCATGCTGCTCAAGTTCCGCTCGATGACGATGCCGCCCGAGCCCGAGCGCTTCGTGCCCACCAACGGCTGCGCCCCCGGTGGCGTCGAGGGCGGCGACCGCCGCACCTTCATCGGCCGCCTGATCCGGCGCCTGTCGGTCGACGAGCTACCTCAGCTGATCAACGTGCTCAAGGGCGAGATGAGCCTCATCGGCCCGCGCCCGGAGCGGCCCGAGTACGTCGAGCTGTTCCGCGCCGACCACGACCGCTATGCGGCCCGCCACCGCGTGAAGTCGGGCATCACCGGCTGGGCTCAGGTGCATGGCCTGCGCGGCCAGACCTCGCTCGCCGACCGCATCGAGTGGGACAACTTCTACATCGAGAACTGGTCGCTCTGGCTCGACGTGAAGATCCTGATCATGACCGCGGCCGCGGTCTTCCGCGGCGACTAGCCGGCCTCGCTCAACTCCACGAGGCCGCCCAGCACGCCCACATAGGCGGTGCCGTCCGGGCCGAGCGTGACCGGCGCGTAGTTGTTGTTGAAGCCGAGCCCCTCGCCGGCCAGCCGCTTGTACACCGTGTGGCCGTCGCGGAAGTCGAGCGCCGTGAGGTACCAGGCGTCCTTGCCGTCTGAGCGCTGGTCCTTCGTGTAGGTGTAGACGAGCCCGGCGTCAAGCGACACCTTGGGAACCACCGACGGCGCGCGCTCGTCGCTGTGCCAGACGGTGCGGCAGCCGCCGCCGGGCCAGATGTCCACGCGCTCGAGGCCGGGCGCGGTGCTGCCGCCGTTCTCCGTGGCCGTGATGCTGTAGCCGTAGTTGTTCTCCGCCACCAGCGAGTTCCCGGCGGCCACGAGCGACTGGTCGGTGTCGCTCGCGCCCTGCTCGAACAGCGGCTGCGTGCAGACGCGGGCGCCGCTGGTCCGGCGGTACACCACGATGTCGATCGGGTCCGCGTTGTCGGTGATCGCCACGTAGCCGCCGGTGATCGTCGGCGTTGTGCCTGAGCCCACCTCCGTCTGTCCGGGCTTTGCCGTGCCGTCGTTGGGATAGGGCGAGCGCCAGCTCACGCTGGGCGCGCCGTCGGCGCCGGCTTCGAAGCGGTACATCGCGGCGTCGGTGACCACGTACACGCCGCCGGTCTCGTCGGTGGCGAACGAGTTGCCGATCGTCTCGCCGGTGGCGAGCGAACGCACGGCGCCGCTGTCGGGATCCACGTAGCCGACGACGCCCCTGGCCGAGACGAACCAGATGCGCCCAGCCCAGTCCGGCAGCGCGGACTCGATCTTGTCTCCCGGCGCCACGGCGCCGCTCACGTCGTAGTCGCGCTCGAGGCTGAAGCCGCTGCCGCTCTCCCCCACCACCCAGATGTGGCCCGTGGTGGTGGGGATCACCGCGCGGTCCTGGTTGTCCAGGTAGAAGTAGCCGCCGCCCGAGAAGTCCGTGAAAGGGTTGCCGCCGCTCGGGATGCGGGGCGGCAGCGGGAACACCGCCAGCGTGTCGAGCGTGTGCGGCGTCCATCAGCTGGAGCTGCGGGCCATCGAGGCCAACGCAGACGGTCACGATCCGGTCATGCGAGTCGAACGCGGTGGAGGCGCACTCGCGGGCCAGGAACGTGGAGGTGCGCCTCATCGGCCCGCCCGAGCGGTCCCGCCTGCCGGTAGCTGTCGGTCATGTAGGCGTCGTCATGCAGGTTGCTGCGGCCGTTCGGCGCCATGAAGGGGTTCTGAGGCACCGCTGGTGCCCCTCACCGGGTGAGGCTTGGCGGGCGAGCCGATGAAGGTGGGCAGCGTGGCGGCGTCCGGTCCCTCGGGAATCGGCACAGCGGCGGCCGAGCTCGCCGGCGCGGGCGGCGCAGCACGCGGCTGCCAGCGCAAGCGCCAGCCTCAAGCTCCCCTGTCCCATCGTCCTGCCCATCCCCGCCGGCCGGGCATCTTGCCAGGCGGCGGCCCTCGGTGCGCCGCTAGGCGGCTACGCGCGACGCGGGCATCGCCCTCGCGAGATACGAACGGGTGGCCGCCAGCCGCTGCTGGCAGCGCGGTACGTGGGAGCCGTCTCGAGGTCGGCGCGAGCGCCTGCGACGAGCGCGCAGCGGCGCTCCGCGTACGAGGCCAGACCCAGCTCGACGAGCACCCGCAGCAGCCGCGCGCACAGCGCCGGCCGAGCGCGGATAGCGGCCGTCGCCGCGAAGCAGCGCCCGCAGATCCTCGCCGGACGCGCCGCCGGCATCGCGCAGCGGCGCGGTAGAGCGCCGTGAGCGGCGGGCGCAGGTCGAGCTCCGCCTGCGCCAGCGCCAGCGCGAACGCCACCTCCGGCTCGTCCCCAGGCGAGGTGGGCGAAGCCCGCGCCGGGCAAGCGCGGCGAGCAGCGCCTCGCCCGCGGCGGTGGACGGCGGGTCGAGCGCCACCACGATGCGCGAACGGCTCGGCGCAGCGCGGGCTGCGCGCCGAGCGCGGCCCAGGACACGAGCGGCGCGGCCTGGCGGCCCAGCACCCGCCCGAGCACCTCGCGCCGCCGCGCGTGTCCGCGCACACCACCAGCACCGGCTCGCCGCTCGACACGAGCTCCACCGGCCACACCGGCGAAGCCCTCGCCCCGGCGGTCCCGCAGCTCGCGGTCGGGCGGATCCGTCAGCGGATCGCTCGCCGGCTCACCGGCGAGCCCAGCCTCGAGCGGCGCCCAGAAGTCGTCGCCCTCCCCCACCACCTCTGCCTCGCCGGGCTCGACGGCGCACAGCGCGCGCAGGACCACGCGCGGCTCCACGGTGCCGTTCCAGCGGTTGAGCTCGAGCCGCAGCGCCACGTCGTGCGGCTCGTCGCCGCAGCCGCTGATGCTGCCGGCGGCGGTGCGGAACGCCACGCCGCGGGCGCGAGCGCCCGCCGCTCGACAGCGTGAAGCGGCAGTGCTGGCCCTCTTCGCCCATCGAGCGGGCGTCGCCCACCCGGGCGGCGGGCACGAGCAGCGTGGGCTGCGGATTGCCCATCCCGAACGGCTCGAGGCGGCCGAGCTCCTCGGCGAGGTCGAGGCCGAGGGCGGTGCCGGGCACGAGCGCGTCGACGCGCTCCTCCGGGATCAGGTCCCGCGGCGTGAGCGCGGAGGCTGCGTGGTGCACGAATGCGCGCCGCAAGGCATCGACACGGTCAGCCGCCACCTCGAAGCCCGCCGCCGCCCGGTGACCGCCGAAGCGCACGAGGTGCTCGGAGCAGGCGGCGAGCCCCGCGTGGAGGTCGTACGGGCCGATGCTGCGGCCGGAGCCGCGGCCCGACTCGCCGTCGAGCGCGATCAGCAGCGTGGGCCGGTGGTGGCGCTCCACGATCCGCGAGGCCACGATGCCGATCACGCCAGGGTGCCAGCCCTCGCCGGCGAGGACGTAGGCGGGCTCGCCGTCGTAGCGCGCACGCTCGGCCTCGGCGGCGAACATGATGCGCGTCTCGGTGTCCTGGCGCTCGCGGTTGAGCAGGTCGAGCTCGTCGGCCACCTGGGCCGCGCGCGCGTCGTCCTCGGTGAGCAGCAGCTCGAGGCCGGCGTCGGCTCGCTGGAGGCGGCCCGCGGCGTTGATCCGCGGCGCGAGGCGGAAGGCCAGCGCGCGAGCGTCGAGGTCGCCGGGATCGAGCGTGCGAGATCTTCATCAGCGCCCGAAGGCCCGGCCGCCGGGTGCGCGCCATCGCCTCGAGCCCCTCGCGCACCAGCCGGCGGTTCTCGCCGCGGAGCGGCACGAGGTCGGCCACGGTGGCGAGCGCGACGATGTCGATGTCCTCGGCAGCCGTGGCCGGATCCTTGCCCGCGCATACGTAGAGCGCCTCGGCGAGCTTGTGGGCCACTCCCGCGGCGCACAGGTCCGGGAACGGGTAGCCGCCGATCGCGGGGTGCACGATCGGGCATGCGGGCAACCGCTCGCCGGGACGGTGGTGGTCTGTGACCACCACGTCGAGGCCGAGCTCGAGCGCCCGGTCCACCTCTGCCGCCGAGGTGATGCCGCAGTCCACGGTCACGAGCAGCCCGGCGCCCTCGGCGGCCAGCCGCTCCACGGTGGCCGTCGAGAGGCCGTAGCCCTCCTCCATGCGGCTCGGAAGGTGCCACGACACGCGCGCGCCCAGGCGCCGCAGCGCCCGCACGAGAATCGCGGTGGACGAGACGCCGTCGACGTCGTAGTCGCCGTGCACGACGATCGGCGAGCCGCGCTCGACGTGGCTCGAGGATCGCCTCGCAGGCCGCGCGGATGTCGCCGAGCAGGAACGGATCGTGGCGCTCGGCGCCCTCGAGGAAGCGCCGCGCCTCCGCGGGCGACTCGTGGCCGCGCCGCACGAGGATCGACGCGACCGTGGGCGACAGCCCCAGCTCGCGCGCGATCGCGTCAGCGGCCGAGTACGAATACGGCACAGCAGACCAGCGCGCAGCGTCGGCGAGCATGAACCGATATTCCGCCCGGGACCGGACGGAACCGCTGCCTTGACGCGCTCCCGCGCGTCCCAGGACAATCGGTCGCGATGAATCTGACCGTCTCCGATCGGGCCTCTGCGCTGGCGCATCGCGATCGTCGGAGCGCTGGTCGCGCTGGCGCTACTCGCATGGTGGTCGACGGCGGTGCGTATGGATGGCATGGATGCCGGGCCGGGCACGGATCCGGGACGCTCGGCTTCTACGTCAGCACCTGGGTGGTGATGATGGCCGCGATGATGTTCCCGTCCACCGCACCGATGGTGCTCACGTTCGCGGGGCTCCAGCGTGACCGCGGGCGGCGCGCGGGCCGGGCGGCCACTCCCCTCTTCTTGGCCGGCTACCTGCTGCTCTGGGCCGCCGCCGGGTCTCGCGGCCTACGCGGTCCTGAAGCTGGGCCGCGAACTCGACGGCGGCTTCTTCGCCTGGCACCACGCCGGCCGCTGGACCGCCGCGGGCGTGCTCGCGGCGGCCGCCGTCTACGAGTTCACGCCGCTCAAGTACGCCTGCCTCGCGGCGCTGCCGCTCGCCGCTCGGCTTCCTCGTGAGCGAATGGCGCGACGGGCCGGCCGGTGCGCTGCGGATGGGCGTCGTGCACGGCGCGTGGTGCCTCGGCTGCTGCTTCGCGCTGATGGCCGGGCTGTTCGCGCTCGGGGCGATGAGCGTGCCGTGGATGATCGTGATCGCGCTGCTGATCTCCGTGGAGAAGCTGCTGCCCTGGCGGGCCGCGGCCACGGCGGGCGTGGCGGCAGTGCTCGTGGCGCTCGCCATCGGCGTGGCCGCCGCTCCCGCGCAGGTGCCCGGCCTCGACCGTTCCCTCGGACGCTCCACGGCATCGCGATGCCGGGCATGAGCATGGACACGATGCGATGAGCTGGCGGATCGCCGGCACGTACCTCGAGGCCTGCAACTGCGAGGCGATCTGCCCCTGCCGTCGGATCGACGGGCGCCAGGGCGGGCGATCGACCTACGGGGAATGCCTGGGGCGCTGTCGTGGATCGTCGCAGGAGGGAGGCGCGGACGGCGTGGACCTCGCGGACATGCGGGCGGTGCTCGCCACCCGCTACCACGACGACGAGCCCGGCTCACCCTGGACCGTGGCGCTGTTCGTGGACGCGCGCGGCGACGAGCGCCAGCGCAAGGCGCTGGCCGACATCCTCACCGGCCGTTTGGGCGGAACCCCGTACAAGCAGTTCCCCTGGGTGTTCAAGGACTCCCACCTGCTCGGCGTCGAGGCGCTCGAGATCGAGATCGATCACACCCCAGGGCGCGGCTGGTTCAAGGTGGGCAGCAAGGTCGAGGTGCGCGTGCGCGAGCCAGTCGCCGATCTCGAGACCGTCACCTGCATCATCCCCGGCCACCACCGGCAGGGCCGCGAGCTGATCACGGACGGCCTCGACGTCGACGCCGGTCCCCTGGCGTTCTCCGTGACCGGGCGCTGCGCCTACGAGTCGACGTTCGACTACTCGTGGGACGAGGGCTAGCGGGCTTCTTCAGGAGACGGCGGACAGCGCCGCCGCCACCGCGAACCCCAGCACCGTGACGAGGCCGGACACGTCGCCTCCCTTGCGCACGGCGTCGGGGATCATCGAGTCGATCAGCATCACGAGCAGCGCCCCGGCGGCGAAGCCGTCGACGCCCGCGTTCACGTCTCCCGAGACGTTGTCGGCGATCGCCCAGCCCACCACCGTCGAGGCCGTGCAGATCAGCGCGACGAGCAGCCACAGCCTGCGGATCGCCGATGCCCGGGTGCCGGCGGCGCGCATCTCGGTGGCCGAGCCGATCGCCTCCGGCAGGTTCGACACGAAGATCGCCACCAGCAGCCCGACGCTCACTCCCTTGCCGCTGGCGATGCCGATCCCGAGCACGGTCTGCTCCGGGATGCCGTCGAGGAAGGCGCCGAGCGCGAGTGCGGTTCCGGCGCTGTCGTCTCCGCGCTTCCTGCTCCGCCGCACCACGAGCCGGTCGAGCGCGAAGTAGCTCACCGCGCCCACGGCCAGGCCCAGGCCAACGAAGCCCGGCGCGCCCACCTGTGTGCCCTCCTCGGCGAGGTCGAAGCTCACGGCGCTGATCAGGGCGCCGGCTCCGAACGCGAGCACGAGCCCGATGAGAGCGCGCGGCCACGACCTGGCCATCCCGAGCAGCGCCCCCACCACAAGCGACGACGCCGCGAGCGCGCCCCATCCGAGCGCCGCGGTCACTCCGCCGTGCCCCACGAGCCGGCCGCCTCGAGCGCCTCCGCGCGGCTCGCGTATAGCGCAACGCGCACCACCCTTCCTCCGCGCACGCGGTAGAGATAGGCGGTCTGGCCGCGTACCTCCACGCCGCTGGTCCTGCCCCGGCCCCGGTGGCTTGCAACGAGAAGCACGACCTCCCCAAGGTCGCGCGCCTCCTCGATGTCGAAGTGGTAGCCGGGCTCGAAGGTCCCGAACCAGTCGGCGAACCAGCGTCCCACAGCGTCCCGGCCGCTGAACGTCCCGCCTTCGAGGAAGGCCTCGGGTTGCACGACGAGCTCGACGTCGTCGGCGTAGTAGCTCATCGCGCGAGCGAAGTCCTGCTCGTTCGTGGCCGCGAACTGGGCCAGTACAACGTCGACGTTCTCCTGCGGCATCGCACCGCAGTATCCAGCCAGCAGCGACCCTGGTGTCGCCTACCGGGGTGATTACGTGTGTCCCTGGGGGCGCACCACCGGCGGGGCGTTTACAGCAGCAGCGAGGGCGGCCGGCCCGGCCAATTCCACGCGCGTCCTTTTACCCCCGCTATAGGTGGGAAAAGTGGACGCGCGTGCCGCGCCCGGCGCTCCGTCATCAATAGTCACCCCGGTAAGCGACACCAGGACTGCGGCTAGAGCGCTGGGCGCTGGGGCTCGACGCGGTCGCCGTAGAAGTAAGTGGCGGCGAGCGCGAGGACGGCGCCGGGGATCGCCTCGAAGGCTTGCACCAGGTGCGTGTCGTGACGGCCGGGCACGTTGAAGCCGTTGATGATCAACGCAACGATCACCGCGCCGGCGATTGCCGCGAGGAACGCGCCCACAATCCCGCCCCAGAAGCGGTCAGGGAAGAAGATCGCGAAGTGCCAGATCGCGATGCCCATCATCACCCAAACGAGAATGCTCATCGGCGACCGTGCCTCTTCCGTCGACGCTGTTGCTGTTTCTTGCGCGGCTGGTTGGGACCCGTCGTGCTGGTGGAGGACGACTGGCCGTCCTTTCCGTCGGCACCATCGGCGCCGTCGGCGCCGTCGCCGGGCGGAGTCTCCTCCGCGGCGGTGGCCGGCTCCTCGATCTCCTCGATCTCCTCCGGCTCGGCCGGGACCGGCTCGACCGTCGGCGGTTCCTCCACCGCTGTGCCCGCCGGCGCCCCGCCGTCACCGGGCCCGTTACCGCGCACCGGTCTGGCGGAGGGACGCCCGGCGCGGCCAAGCCGCTGCCGCTGCTCGGGCGCGCGGCGCGCCGGCGTAGCGACGACCTCGCCCTCCTGCTCGCCGCCGAAGGTGCCTGGCGCGTACGCGGGCACCACCCCGCCGAAGTCCTCGAGCGCCAGCTGACGCCTGCGCACGTACACGGGCTCGCGCTCCTTCCAGTGCATCAGCACCGGGCCGGCGATGAAGATCGACGAGTACGCGCCGGACGCCACGCCCACGAGCAGCGCGAAGCCGAAGTCCTTGAGCGTCTGCCCGCCGAACACGAGCAGCGCGAGGATCGGCAGCAGGGTCGAGAGACTCGTTGCCAGGGATCGTGTAAGCACCTCGGCCATCGAGCGGTTCACGATCTGGGAGAACGTGGCCCGCGGCATGCGCGGCACGTTCTCGCGTATTCGGTCGAACACGATGATCGTGTCGTAGAGCGAGAAACCGAGGATCGTGAGCAGCGCGGCGACGGTGTCGGCCGTGACCTCGCGCTGGAACAGCGCGTAGACGCCTGTCGTGATCAGGAGGTCGTGCGCCAGGGCGATCAGCACCGGCACCGCGAACTTGAACTCGAACCTCAGCCCGATGTAGAGCGAGATCAGGACGAGCGACGCGATGATCGCGATCAGCGCCGTCTTGGCGATCTGGGCCCCGAATGTCGGTCCCACAGAGTCGGCCGAGAAGTTGGCCCTCACCACCCCGAGCTTCTGGTCGAGCGCGTTCTCGACCGTGTTTACCCGGTTGGGCGGCAGCTTCTTCACCGTGATCTGGAAGACGTGCGCGCCCAGCTGCTTGTCCTGCACCTGCTGGATCTTCGCGTCGCCGTAGCCGAGCGGCGCGATCACGTTGCGCACGGCCGTGACGTTGGCGGCCTGCTGCACCGGCGTGGTTATGCGCGTGCCGGACTCGAAGTCGATGCCGAAGTTGACGCCGAGGCCCGCGATCGCCAGCGCGCCCGCGCAGATGATCGCGCCGGACATGGCGAAGAACCACTTGGACTTGCCCATGAAGTCGAAGTGCCAGCGGATGCGCTCCTTGCCCGCCGCGAGCGCGTGCTTGGAACGCAGGAAGCGCGTGCGCGCCAGCGAGCCGAGAATCGCCGAGGTGGCAAGCACGGCCGTGAACAGCGACACGAGCGTTCCCACGAGCAGCGTGAACGCGAAGCCCTTGACCGAGCTCGTGGCGAGCATGAAGAGGATGAAGGCCACGCCGATCGTGACGACGTTCGCGTCGATGATCGCCTTCAGCGCCTTGCCGTAGCCCTGAGAGATCGCACGCGGGATCGAGGCGCCCCCGCGCACCTCTTCCTTTATTCGCTCGAAGATGACGATGTTGGCGTCGGCCGCGACGCCCAGCGTGAGGATCATGCCCGCGATGCCCGGCAGCGTGAGCGTGATCGGGATCAGCTTGATGAGCGCGTACAGCAGGATCGCGTAGATCACCAGCCCGGCGGCCGCCACCAGGCCGAGTGCGCGGTAGAAGGAGAGCAGGAAGATCAGGGTGAGCATGAGACCCACCGCGCCCGCGATCAGGCCCTGGTGGAGCGCCTGCTTGCCGAGCGTCGAGGACACCTGCGTCTTCGAGATCAGCTTGAGGTTGATCGGCAGGGCGCCGATGCGCAGGTTGCGCGCCAGGTCGTTGGCATCCTGGATCGAGCCGATGTTGTTGATCTCCGCGCCCGTGCGGCCGTCGATGCCGTCCGGGTTGTCGCGAAAGTCCACCGTCGCCAGTGACACGATCTGGTTGTCCAGCGTGATCGCGAAGCGCTGGTCGGCGTTCTGCGGCGGCGTGCCCGGCGGTAGCAGCTGGTTCGAGCCGCGCTGCGCGATGCGCTTGGTGGTGGCGGCGAACTGGCGGCGCCCAAAGCCGCTGAACTCGAAGGTGACGTCCGGGGCGCCCGCCTGGTCAGTCTGCTGCTTGGGATTCTTGATGTCGGAGCCCGACAGCGAGGAGTCGTCCTCGAGTACGAAGTAGCCGGGCGGCGGCGTGCCGGGCTTGGCGCCCTTCGTGGCCTCCGCCCCGATGATCACGACGCCCTTCGGCACCTTGAGGATCTGGCTGCCCGCCGGTGGGCCGGCTGTGCCTAGGCGGTTGAGCTCGTCGGAGCACTGCGTGCCCTTGGCGAAGGTCCGCGGCCCGGGCGTGGGCGCGCCCTTGGCCAGCTTGTCGCTGTAGTCCGACAGCAGCTCCTTGCAGCTGCCCTCCGGGCCCGTGATCAGCTTGGGGTTCTGATTCTTGCCCGGCGCCGGCCCGAACAGGTAGTACTTGTCGCCCGAGGTGTCGTTCTTCTGGTCGTAGTACTGCTGGATCTGCTGCTGGTTGCCCGAGAACTTCTGGACGATGGCGGGATCCGGCCCGCCCGCCGGGACGTCCGTGGGCTCGGCCCGCGGCAGCGACTTCGAGCCGCGCAGCACCGCCTGGTAGAGGCTGAAGATCGGGTTGTTCGGGGCGCTGTTGGTGGCCGCCGTGTTGGGGTCCACCAGCTTGTTCGGCCCCTCGTAGATGTTGGGCTCCCAGTCGTAGAACTGGAGCTGCGCCGTGCTGCCCACCTGCTGCTCGGCGCGCGCCACGTTCTTCACGTCGGGCAGACCGATCGAGATCTGGTTGTCCGCCGAACGCTGGATCTCCGGCTCGGACACGCCGAGGGCGTCGGTGCGCTTGCGGATCGTGCTGATCGCGTTGTCGATCGCCTCGGGCGTGACCTTCGGCACCTGCGGCGTAGGCTCGCCCTGGTAGATGAGCTGGACGCCGCCCTTGAGGTCGAGCCCGAGGCGGGTGGGCTTGCTGGTGATGATCAGCGCGGAGATCAGCACGAGAGCCAGCACCACGAGCAGCACGAATGCGTTGCGCCGAGCGCTCGTCATCGCGTCAGGACTTCGGAGTGAGCACGAGCAGCAGGCCGCCGTCCTCGTCGTAGGCAGGGAAGATGTCCGCCTTCGCGGGCTCCGGCCGGTCGCCCTCCGCGTGCACGGTCACGGGCTTGTCGAGCACCCGCACGCCCCACTCGAGCGCCGTGCCGATGTGGTCGTCGCCGTTCTCGAAGGTCAGGCCGAGCACGTCGCGCACCGACTGGCCGACGGCGTCGGTCTCCCCCAGGCCCGTGAGCTCCCGCACCCCGCGGCCGAAGCCGATCACGCGCGCATCCTGGTCGCAGATCACGAAGGCCGCGTTGGGCGCCGGGTAGTAGTCGTCCAGGAGTTCGAACAGGAAGCCGAAGCCGCACTTGGAGCAGCCCTTGGCGCGAGTTGTGAATCCTGCGGTGCGCTCCCCCGAGAGCGTGCGGTTACCGCAGTTGGGACAGATGAAATGAGGCATGTGTTCCTATCGAAGAGTAGGCGCTCCCGAGCGCCAGACAGACAGTCCAGCTTAGCCCGACCGCGTTAAGCGCCCAGTCCGCCGAACAGGGAGAAAGCGCTTGCAGCGGGGTTGTTCGCCACAACGCGGCCGTATGACGCGTCCACCGCCACGGTCGCGTCGGGCGGCACCTCGCCCCTCAGCCGCTCCGCCAGCGCGTTGGCGTCGTCCTCGCTCGGGGCCGGAAGCACCAGGAAGCGCCAGCGCCGGAGCGGCTTGAGCCCCTCGGCCTCGAGCTTCTCGGCGAGCGCCTTGGTGGACTTGTGGTCGGGCAGCACCACCTGCACCTCCCAATCGTCCATCTGGTCGTACTCCGACTCGGCGCGCTCCTCCTCCGTGAGTTTCTCGCGCTCGGCGCTGACGTCCTCAGGGCTGTCCGGTAGCGGCGCCGATGGGTCCTCCCAGCGCTCCTCCACCTCGTGCCAGCGGGCAAGCTCCATCTTGGCCGCCGCCTCAGCGGCGTGCTCCGCCAGGAACGCTTTGACCACCTCCATCGCAGCCTCCGCCTGGTCGCGGGTCTCGCCGTAGAGAAACAGGACCGGGCCGTCTTGGCTGACGAACACGCGCCCGCGCAGGCGCTCCGCGAGGTCCTTCTCGAGCTCGTGCTCGTGCAGGAACCCCGTGAGGCGGTGCCTGTGCTCCTCCTCTTGGAACTCGACCTTTACGCGCCAGTCTTCGGCCATCAGTTAGAAGAGGCTAGCCGCGTGGTGCGCCGGGCGCTCTACGCCCAGGTGCTCGAACGCCGCCGCGGTGGCCACCCTGCCGCGCGGCGTGCGCTTGAGGAAGCCCTGCTGGAGGAGGTAGGGCTCGTAGACGTCCTCGATCGTGTCGGCCTCCTCGCCCACCGCCACCGCGAGCGTGGACAGGCCAACCGGGCCGCCCTCGAACTTTGCGCAGATCGTCCGCAGGATGTCGCGGTCGAGCCGGTCGAGGCCCGCGTGGTCCACCTCGAGCAGGTCGAGCGCCTCCTCCGCCACCTCGCGGTCGATGCGGCCGGCGCCGCGCACCTCGGCGTAGTCGCGCACGCGCTTGAGCAGCCGGTTGGCCACGCGCGGCGTGCCGCGAGAGCGTGCGGCGATGGTGGTGGCGCCCTCGTCGTCCACGTCCACGTCGAGGATGCCCGCCGAGCGGCGGATGATCTTGGCGAGGTCCTCCGGCTCGTAGAGGTCGAGGCGGTGCGTGACGCCGAAGCGGTCGCGCAGCGGCGTGGTGAGCAGCCCGGCGCGGGTGGTGGCGCCGACCAGGGTGAACGGCGGCAGATCCAGCGTGACCACCCGCGCACCCGCGCCCTGGCCGACCGTGATCGGCAGGCGGCGGTCCTCCATCGCGGGGTAGAACGTCTCCTCGAGCGCGCGCGGCAGGCGATGGATCTCGTCGACGAAGAACACCGAGCCGGGCTCGAGCGCCGTCAGGAATGCCGCGACGTCGCCCTTGCGCTCCAGCGCCGGGCCGGCAGTCTGCACGAACGGCACGTCCAGCTCCGCGGCCACGATCTGGGCCAGCGAGGTCTTGCCCAGCCCGGGCGGTCCGGCGAGCAGCACGTGGTCGAGCGCCTCGCCGCGCTGCTTGGCCGCCTCGATGAACACCGACAGCTGGTCCTTCACCGCCTGCTGGCCCACGAAGTCCTCGAGCCGCCGCGGACGCAGCGAGCGGTCGAGCTCCTCGTCGGCCCCGAAGGCCGGCGCCGCCTGGATCCGCTCGACGCCAGGCGTGCGTATGCCGCCGTGCTCGGTCATCGCGCGGCCCTCAGCGCCTCGCCGATCAGCTCCTCAGGCGTATCGCCTGCAACCTCTGACAGCAGCTCATCGGCTTCCTGGGAGCTGAAGCCGAGGCTCACGAGACCCTGGCGCGCGAGCGTGTGCGGATCGTCGGTCTTCGTGATCACGATCTCGTCGAGCGCCGCCTCGCCCGCGACCTTCTCGCGCAGCTCGACGATGATGCGGTCGGCGGTGCGCTTGCCGATTCCGGGGACGGCCTGGAAGCGCGCGCTGTCGCCGGCCGCGATGGCCCGCAGCAGCTCGCGGGTGGTGCCGCCGGACAGCACCGCCAGCGCCACCTTGGGTCCCACTCCCTGCACCCCGATGAGCAGCAGGAACAGCTCGCGCTCCTCCTCGCTGCCGAAGCCGTAGAGGTAGATGCCGTCGTCACGCATGACGAGGTGGCTCTGGAGCAGCGTCTCCTTGCCGGTGGCGGGCACGCCCTTGAGCGTCTCCGCCGACACGGCCAGCCGGTAGCCCACGCCGCCCGACTCGATCACCACGTGATCGGGCCTTCGCACCGTCACCGTGCCGCGCACCGACGCGATCATGCGAGCGCCGCCTTGAGCACCGCGCCGTTGGCGTGGCAGATGGCGACCGCCAGGGCGTCCGCCGCGTGGTCAGGCTCCGGCGGCTCGGGCAGCTTGAGCAGCGCGCCCACCATCCGCTGCACCTGAGCCTTCTCCGCGCGGCCACTGCCGCACACCGCCTGCTTGACCGCCTGCGGCGTGTAGGAGAAGCACGGCACGCCCGCCTGTCCCGCGGCGAGCAGCGTGACCCCGCGCGCCTGTCCGACCGCGAACGCGCTGCGGGCGTTCTGCCCGAAGAAGAGGTCCTCCACGGCCACGGCGTCGGGCTCGTGCCGGTCGATCAGGTCGCGGACGTGACCGTGGATCTCGGCGAGCCGCTGCGCCAGCGAGTCGCGGGCCAGCGTGCGCAGCACGCCGCCGTCGAGCGCCGCCAGCTCGCTGCCGCGCGCGAGCACCACGCCGTAGCCGGTATGTGCGGTGCCTGGATCGATGCCGAGAACGACCACCATCCGCTCCATTCTGCGTGGGAGCGCGGACGCCTCCGTCTTGTTCCCAGTTCTCAGTTCTCAGTTCCCAGTTGCGTGAGGTACTTTCAGCTTCCATGGATGAGTTCGACGACGGCCCGGCGATTTCTTACAAGGCGCTGCCGCGGGGGACGCGCGTCCGCGATTCGGAGGGCGTCGAGGTCGGGAAGGTGCGGCGTGTGCTCGACAACGCGCGCGAGAACATCTTCGACGGGATCGTGGTGGAAACCCGTCACGGCATGCGCTTCGTGGACGCGCCGGAGGTGGCCCACATCGCCGAGCGGGCGGTCACTCTCAACATCACCGCCGAAGAGGTGGCCGCGCTGCCGGAACCGCAGTCGCGGCTCAAGGAGCACTGGAACCAGGCCACGATCGTGCGCCGCACCCGCCGCGCCGGGCGGGACTGGAAGCGGCGCTGGGATAACCGCTAGCTGTAGGACCCGAGGAGGTTGTTCAGCTCGTTGAGGCGAGCTGCGGGCGGTTTTCGGCCGAGGGCGTTGTGTGGTCGGTGATGGTTGTAGCGCCAGAGCCAGCCGTCAAGCGCGCCGGTGCGTTCGTGCGAGCTGGCGTAGATGGCGCCGTAGGCCCATTCGCCGAGCATGGTGCGGATGAAGCGCTCTGCTTTGCCGTTGGTTTGAGGGCGGCGCGGCCTGGTGCGTAGGTGGCGGATCCCGAGCGCGCGGCAGGCGATCGCGTGCATGACCGAGCGGTAGGCGGAGCCGTTGTCGGTCATCACCGCTTCGACCTGGACGCCGTGGCGGGCGAAGAACTCGATCGCGTGGGCGCAGGAACGCGGTCGCGCTGCTCGCCTTTTCGTCGGCGAGGACCTCGGCGTAGGCGAGCCGGGTGGCGTCATCGATCGCGATGTGCACGAAGTCCCAGCCGATCCTTGCGCTTGCCGTCGCGGCGCAGGTTGCGCTGAAGCGCCTTGTTGCCGTGGATGCGATGGCCGGCGCCACCCTCGATGCGGCCGAGCTTCTTGACGTCGATGTGGACGAGCTCGCCCGGTCGCGAGCGCTCGTAGCGTCGCGCCGGCTCGAGCCCGAGGCGGCCAAGCCGCCCCAGCCCGATGCGCGTGAGGATGCCCGACACCGTCGTCTCGGCCATCGCCAACAACTCGGCGATCTGGGCGCCGCTGAAACGCAGCCGCCGCAGCGCGGCGATCGCCTGGACCCGGTCCTCGGAAGTGCGGTTCCAAACCCGCCGCGGCGCCGAAGAACGATCAAGCAAACCGAGCTCCCCCTCGGCGCGGAACCGCGTGACCCACTTGCCAGCCGTGCGCTCGCTGACCTCGGCGGCCGCGGCCGCCGAGCCCAACGACCAACCCTGCTCGACGACCCGCCGCGACAACAACAGACGCTTCTTCAGACTGAGAGCCGCGTTAGCGTGAAGCTTCATCCGGTGTCCTCCTTGGGACTGGTGGCGTTAGACACCTCCAGCCTCCAAGGGGGCCCGGATGAACAACCTGCTCAGGAACTACAGCTAGCGCTAGGCCAGCACGCGCTCGAGCACGTCCGCGTCAACGTCGAAGTTGGCGTGCACGGCATTCACGTCGTCGTGGTCCTCGAGCGCCTCGATCAGTCGCATGAGCGTCCCCACCTGGTCCTCGTCGACAGGTACGCGGTTGGTGGGGCGCATCGTTAGGTCGGCGCTCTGGATCTCCACGCCTGCCTGCTCGAGCGCCTCGCGCACGGCGGTGAAATCGGCGGGCTCGGCGATCACCTCGTAGACGTTCTCGTCGACCGCCACGTCCTCCGCCCCGGCGTCGATGGCCGGCATGAGATCGTCCTCGGAGTATCGGTCGGCATCGACCACCGCCACGCCCTTCTTCTCGAAGGTCCAGGCCACCGAGCCCGGCTCGCCGAGGTTGCCGCCGTGGCTCGAGAACGCGTGGCGCACCTCGGAGCCGGTGCGGTTGCGGTTGTCTGTGAGGGCCTCCACGAGGATCGCCACGCCGCCCGGCCCGTAGCCCTCGTAGAGCACCTCCTCGATGTCGTCGCCGCCGCCGTCGGCGCCGGTGCCCTTGGCGATCGCGCGCTCGATGTTGTCCTTGGGCATGCGCGCGTCCCTGGCCTTCTGGATCGCGTTGGCCAGCGCCGCGTTGCCGGCGGGGTCTCCCCCGCCCTCGCGCGCCGCCACCTGGATCGCGCGGGCCAGCTTGGTGAAGAGGTTGCCGCGCTTGGCGTCGGTCGCGCCCTTCTTGCGCTTGATCTGCGCCCATTTGGAGTGTCCCGCCACGGACAAGAGTCTACGAGGACCGATCCGGGCAGCCGAATACTGGGTTCGAGTACCGATGCGCCAGATTGCCCTCATCCTGCTGCTGAGCGCCGCGTTGGCGCCGGCGGTGGCGGACGCCGCCACCGGCTATCACTCGGCCTGCGGGATCGAGCTATCGAGCGACGTGCGAAGCACGCCGGGTGGCCCCACCTGCGGCACCGACGAGGGCGACGACGCGGTGTTCGCGGGCAACCCCACGGCCGTCACCTTCTTCGGCGAGAACGGCCACGACACCGTGGAGGGATCCGAGTTCGGCGACGTGTTCGTCGGCGGACCCGGCAACGACGATATGTTCGGCGAGCGCGGCGCGGACTACCTCGACGGCGGCGACGACTCGGACACCCTGTTCGGCGGCCTCGGCGACGACACGCTGCGCGAGCTTCGCTTCGGCGTGCGGGAGCACCTCTATGGCGGACCAGGCAACGACGTGGTCGCGGGCGGCCGCGGCGGCGACAACCTCTTCGGCGGCACCGGCAACGACGTGCTCGTCGGTGGCTCCGGCAGCGACCACCTATACGGCGGCCCCGGCGACGACGTGCTCTACGGCGGGCCCAACCGCGACACCTTCGACTGCGGGCCCGGTGACGACACCGTCTACCGCGTGCGCCACTCCTCGCCCGACCACCTCTCGACGGGGCGCGCGGACGCCCCGCTGCGCGACAGCTCGGACTGCGAGCACATCGTCAACGGCGACCCCACCGCGGGCTTCCCGCTGCACCAGATCCTGGGTCACGGCTCGGCCGACACGCTGGCGGGCGGTTCGGGCAACGACTTCATCGAGGGCAAGGGCGGCGACGACCGCCTGTTCGGCGGCGGCGGCAACGACGAGCTCGAGGGCGACGGCTCGACGCCGGGCAACGACCTTCTGATGGGCGGCTCGGGCAGCGACCGGCTGGCGGGGCGCTCCGGCAACGACCGCCTCTACGGCGACGCCCGCTCACTGAACGCCGGCCCTCCGGGCAACGACGAGCTGCAGGGCGGCTCGGGCCGGGACCTCCTGGTGGGCGGCCCGGGCGATGACCTGATCGCGGGCGCATACGACGGCGACCGGATCCGCGCCGGCGCGGGCAACGACATCATCAACCTGCTCGGCGGCGACACCAGCGACCCGAACGCGCGCGCCTTCGTGGACTGTGGCCGCGGCTACGACGTGGTGGCCATCAACCCCGCGCGGCGCGCGGTGTACCGCAACTGCGAGGCGTTCACCGCGCAGTTTCATCAGGCGGATTTCGGGCATTTCTTCCGGCCGTCGTCTGAGGTGTGGCCGCCCGGTGTCGCGAATGTGGTCCCCACGGTGGCCGCCGCGTTCGCCGTTCGCCGTTCGCCGTTGGCCGTTCGGGCACAGGCGCCGCCATCTGCCGTGCCGCCGGACGGTGGCGCCAGCGCTCCTTCCGTCAGCTCCGATGGGTCGCGCGTGGCGTTCTCCTCGGATGCTTCCAACCTCATCCGCGGTGATGAGAACGGGGCGCGCACGGACGCGTTCGTCCGGGATCTGAATGCTGGCAAGACGGTGGCCGGGGATGCGCGGCGGTCGGGCAAAACGGCGGCGCGCGGTGGGCGGCTGGGGCGCGGTCCGTCGGGCGCGCTCAGCGCGGACGGACGCTTCCTCGTGTTCACGAGCAACACGCCCGACCTGAACGGCCACGTGCCCGCCTACGCGATCTTCCGCCGCGACCTCGTGACCGGGTCCCACGCGCGTGCGTGCCGCGCCGGCAACGCGGACGCCGGCAACCCGGTGATCAGCGCCGACGGCCGCTTCGTGGCATTCGAGTCGCGCGCCACCAACCTCGCGGGCGGCGACCACGACCTCCAGCCCGACGTCTACGAGTGCGACACGTCGAACGGCAACATCGCGCGCGTGTCCGTACCGCTCGCGGACAGCGTGGACTCCGCCGGCAGCTCGGGCTCGCCGTCGATCTCCGCCGACGGCCGCTACATCGCGTTCACGAGCGACGCCGGCGGGCTCGTGCCCGGCGACGGCAGCCGGGCGGGCGTGTACTGGCGCGACATGGCCACCGGGGAGACACGCCTCGTGGACGTCCCGCCGGGCGCCCTCTCCTCGGACGGCAGCGGCATGAACCCGAAGATCTCCGCCGACGGCCGCTTCGTGCTGTTCGACTTGGACGCCACCGACCTGCTCGGCGGCGGCCTGAACGGCCACACGGTGGACGTGTTCCGCAAGGACATGATCAGCGGCGCGGTGGCGCTCGTGAGTCAGGGCAAGGACGGCTCGGGCGCCACGGGCGACTCGACGGCCGACTCGATCTCGGCCGACGGCAACGTGGCCGTGTTCACCTCGAACGCGTCCAATCTCGTGCTCGGCGATACCAACAACAGCTCCGACGTGTTCGCGCGCAACCTCACGACGACAGGCACCACGATGGTCTCGACGCACCCCGACGGCAGCGGGCTCGCCGGCCCGAGCACCCAGGGCGCGATCAGCGGGGACGGCCGCTACGTGGCATTCGCATCGCAGGCAAGCAGCGTCGTGGCCGCCGAGGCGCCGAGCACCCGCTCGCGGATCTACAGGCGCGACCTGGTGACGGGCGCCCTGGTGGAGGTGACTGCGGGGATCAACCTGCGCCCGGACTCGCTGATCGGCGAGCCCTTCGGTGTGAACCTGCGGCGCAAGGTGCACCTGATCGCCGGAACCGTGGAGGACAACGGCCAGGTCGCGCGCGTGCGCGTGGCGGCCTCACGCTCCATCGGGCACGGCCGCTGCCTCTGGCTGGCCCGCGGCGGCCACCTGCTCCGCCGCTCCTGCGGCAGGCCCTTCTATCTCAACGCCCGCGTCACCGACAGCCTGCGCTGGACACTTCGCATTCCCCACCTACTGCCCCGGGGCACCTGGAGCGTCCGGTCGCAGGCCGTCGACAACACGGGGCTGGCCGAGCGGTTCCGTTCCGGGCGGAACCTGACCAGCTTCCGGCTCCGCTAGCTCTGCTGATCCTTCAGCAGCTTCGCGGCGCCAGAGACACAGCGGCTGTAGGCCGTCCCCTTCTCGCCCTTCACGTGCTTCTTGCTCTCGTTCTTGCACGCGGACGTCGGGTTGCTGGCCGAGCCGTTGGCGAGCTTGGCCATGTCGGTCACGCACTTGCTGAACGGCGTGCCGGGCGTGCCCGCCACATGCTTCTTGCTCTCGCCCTGGCAGTACTTGCCGTACGCCTTGGCCTTGGCGTGCGGGCTGGCACTCGGACCGGGCGTGGACGGCTGCTGCTGGTGGGCCTTGCCCGGGTTGTCCGGAGCATGGCCGTTGGCGTTCCCGTTCCCGGGCGCCGCCAGCGCCGGCGCCGCGCTGAGCGCCAGAACGCCAATTGCGATTGCGAACCTGGTCTTCAACATCGTGGTGCCTCCCTGCTGGTTGCGAAATCGGTTTGCGCTACAGAACCGACAACGCGGGGCACCTGAAAAGGTCGGAACTACTTAGGCGACCAGGAACTTCCCGTCCTTCTGAAGCTGCTCCCCGTCCACCGTGATGCTGCCGCCCTGGCGCAGGTCGCACACCATGTCCCAGTGCACCGCCGATGAGTTCGTGCCGCCGGTCTCGGGATAGGACATCCCGATCGCCATGTGCACGCTGCCGCCGATCTTCTCGTCGAGCAGGATCTCGCGGGTGGCGTCGGTGATGCCGTAGTTGGTGCCGATGCCGAGCTCGCCCAGGCGGCGCGCGCCGTCGTCGGTGTCGAGCATCTCGTGCAGGAACTCCTCGCCGCGCTCGGCCGAGGCGTCCACCACCTTGCCGGCCTCGAAGCGCAGGCGTACGCCGGCCACCTCGCGCCCGCCGTACACGGCGGGGAACGAGAAGCTGATCTCGCCCTCCACCGAGTCCTCGACCGGGCCGGTGAAGAACTCGCCGTCAGGCATGTTGCGATCGCCCACGCAGGGCACCCAGGTGCGGCCGGCCACGCCGAGCGTGATGTCGGTGCCGGGCGCCGTGATGTGCACCTCCTCCTTGCCGCCGATCCAGTCGGCCAGGCGGCGCACCAGGTCGGACTGGCGCTGCCAGGCCGTCACCGGCTCGGGGTCGGTGGCGAGGCAGGCGCGCGTAGTAGAAGTCCTCGTAGGCGGACAGCGACATGCCGGCCTCGCTGGCGTAGGCGTGCGTCGGGAACAGCGTGAGCGCCCAGCGGTACTCGCCGGACGCGCTCCGCCTCATGGACGTGTCCATCAGCTCCTTGCGCGCCTTCTGCACCCTGCGCCTGCTTCTTCGGGTCGACCTGCGAGAGGTCGCGCGTGTTCGCGTCACCGAGGATCGCGATGCGCACGTCCGCCTGCTCGACCGCCCACGCCGCGGTGGGCGGAATCCACTCGAGCTGGTCGTCGTCTGCGAGCTCGTAGAAGGCAGCCGCCGCGCCCTCGGGCGAGAGCTGGACGATGGGGTAGCCGCCCGCCCGCAGGATCTCCTCGTACACCGCCTGCGCCAGCGGCTCCGCGGTGGTGGAGGACTGCACCACGCAGGTCTCGCCCTTCTTCACCTTGGTGGAGTAGTGGACGAGGATCTGGGCGAGTGCGTCCGCGCGCTGGTCCCTCATGCGTGCTGCCTCACCTGCTGGACGAGCCAGGCGTGGATGCGCTCATCGTCCGTGAGCTCTGGATGGAAGGCCACGGCCAGGATGTTGCCCTGGCGCACGGCCACAGGATGCCCCTCGATCTCAGCAAGCACTTCCACGTTCTCCCCGTATTCGTCTACCCACGGCGCGCGGATGAACACCGCACGCAGGGGACCCCCTCCATTCAGCCCCGCAAGCTCGAGGTCAGCCTCGAAGCTTTGCACCTGGCGGCCGAAGGCGTTGCGACGGGCGCTCACGTCGAGCAGGCCCAGATGGTCGCGGTCCAGCATTATCAGTCCGGCGCAGGTACCGAGCGTGGGCACGCCCGAGCGCACCAGCTCGCGCAGCGGCTCGGCCAGACCCTCGCGCTCGATGCCGAGCGTCATCGTGGTGGACTCGCCGCCCGGGATCACGAGCGCGTCGAGCCCCTCGAGATCGGCGGGCGTGCGCACGATGCGCGCCTCGGCGCCGAGGCGCACGAGCACACCGGCGTGGGCCTCGAAGTCGCCCTGGATGGCGAGGACGCCGACTACCAAGTCGCTACCAGCCGCGGTGCTGAATCAGGCCCTGCTCGCCCAGCTCAGAGATCTCGATGCCGCTCATCGCCGCGCCCAGGTTGCGCGAGGCGGAGGCGATGCGCTCCGGATCGTCGTAGTGGGTCGTGGCCTCGACGATGGCGCCGGCGGTGCGCTCGGGGTCCTCGGACTTGAAGATGCCGGAGCCCACGAACACGCCCTCGGCGCCGAGCTGCATCATCAGCGCGGCGTCCGCCGGGGTGGCGATGCCGCCGGCAGAGAAGTTGACGACGGGCAGCTCGCCCTTCTCCGCCACCATGCGCACCAGATCGATCGGCGCCTGCAGCTCCTTGGCCGCGGTGGGCAGCTCGGCGTCGTCCATCGAGCTGAGGCGCCGCATCTCGCCCATGATCGTGCGCATGTGGCGCACGGCCTCCACCACGTTGCCGGTGCCCGCCTCGCCCTTCGTGCGGATCATCGCCGCGCCCTCGGCGATGCGCCGCAGCGCCTCGCCGAGGTTGGTGGCGCCGCACACGAACGGCACCTTGAAGTTCCACTTGTCGATGTGGTTGGCCTCGTCGGCCGGCGTGAGGACCTCGGACTCGTCGATGTAGTCCACCTCGAGCGCCTCGAGCACCTGCGCCTCGACGAGATGGCCGATCCGCGCCTTGGCCATCACCGGGATCGTGACGGCCTCCTGGATCTCCTCGATCTTCGAGGGATCGGACATGCGCGCCACGCCGCCGTGCGCGCGGATGTCCGCGGGCACGCGCTCGAGCGCCATCACGGCGGACGCGCCGGCGGACTCGGCGATACGGGCCTGCTCGGCGGTGACCACGTCCATGATCACGCCGCCCTTGAGCATCTCGGCGAGCCCGGACTTGACGCGGAATGTCGCGCTTTCCCTCATCTGGGCTTCATGTTATCCGCCCGCCGTGCCCGGTTACGGGTCACACAAGCGGGCAATGACATACAAAGTTGCGCCGCCGCGTGCGCCTCTGCGGCTCAGCGGCCGGCGGCGGCCTGCGGCCGCGCGGTGGCCCTCGGCCTGGTGGCCCGCTCGCGGCGTGCCGCGGCCTTGAGCGTGCGGCGCAGCATGCGCCGCTGCAGGCCCTTGCCGGCCAGCACGCCGGCGAGCCCGGCCGCCGCCGTGAACGGCCACAGCACGAGCATCGCGACCAGCGCACCGGCAAAGCCGGCTCCCGACGGGTTGAGCGCGACGAGGACCGTGAGCGGCAGGGCCATCACCCACGTTCTGCGGGTGAGGAAGCCGAACAGGAAACCGAGCAGCGCGCTGATCTCCACCGGCGCCAGCGCCGGGAACGGCATCAGCGGCCAGACGCCCGGCAGCAGCAGCCCGGTGGCGATGCCGAACAGCAGGGCACAGATCGCGACGAGCCTGAGCTCGCTCCAGCGGATCTTGATCGGCGATCTGCGCATAGGAGGTCCGTTTCCCCGGTTCTCCCTTTCTCCAAGCGCGATCTAACCCCTTTGCCGTGCCTGGCTGTCGCGCTGCCCCTCCAGGGCACCAGGGTGCGATCGCTTGGGCGCGGCGCTGCATTCCGTCCGCGCGGCTTCCCACCCTTTTGCAGAGTGGTTCGAGCCCTTCTCATCTGCTCCGATGACGCCTGCACTGCGCTGTTCGAGGCCTACGGCGAGCTTGGGGACCTCGAGGCGCTGGCATGCGGTTGCGGCTGCGGGCTCGCCGTGGTGGGCTGGCCGGAGCCCGTGGATGAGGAGCGGGCTGAGGCTGAGCTGACCTTCCTGGCGGTGTAACGGGCCGGGCCAGCGGCCGCTCAGAGCTCCCCGGCGGCCTCGCGCCCCGATCCCTTCCGTCCGGCTACTTCAGCCGGAAAGCCTTGATGCGGTCGGCGTAGGCGGACTCGTCGAGTGCGTAGACGCCGTAGGCCAGCGACTGGACGAGGCTGAGCAGCGCCGTGTGGGAGCGGACGTACGCCGGCCCGTTGGACGAGTAGTAGAGACGCTGGTCGGCAAGCTTTGCCACCTCGGACAGCGTGGCGTCCGCGATCGCGATCGTGTCCGCCTTGCGGTGGCGGGCGAGCTTCATCGCGCGCACCACGAGCGGATGCGGGCGGCCGGCGGAGAAGCCGATCACGAGCGTGTTCTCGTCGATGCGGCCGAGCCGCGCGAGGCCCTCCTGGCTCGGGCTGGCCACAACCTCGCAGCGCAGGTCGAGCAGCATCAGCAGGTGGCGCAGGTAGCTCGCGAAGAAGGCCATCTGGTCCGTGCCGCAGAGCACGATGCGCTCCGCGCGCGAGATCAGCTCGATGGAAGCCGCCACCTCGTCGCGGTCGACCTTGCGCGCGGTGTCCTCGAGATTGGTGTGGTCGGCGGCGAGCGACGCCTCGAAGTCGGTCTGGTCGATCGGGAACAGCGGCGGGGTGTTCAGCTCCAGCGCCGCGCCGTTGGAGGACTCGCGAACGCGCCGGTACTCGTCGCGCGCCGCGGCCTGAAGCTCAGGGAAGCCCTCGAATCCGAGCGCCTGCGCGAAGCGCACCACCGTCGAGCTCGACGTGGAGGCCCGCCGGGCGAGCTCCTCCGCGGTCTGAAAGGCCGCCTCGTCGAGGTGGTCGACTATGTACTGCCCGACGTCCTTCTGCGAACGGGAGAACTCGTCGAAGCGCTGACGGATCTCTTCGCTCAGGGTCAGGGCACTGGTGCCTGCGCCGCGGCTCACGCGGGAGTGATTCAACTGCGGGGCGGAAGTTCCTTCCGGTTATGACGCGGACTCAGACGAACTTCGGATACAGCGTCATGCCGCCATCCACGAACAGCGTCGACCCCACCACGTACTCCGCCTCCGGCCCCGACACCCACGCGATCGCCGCCGCGATCTCCTCCGGCTTGCCCGTGCGGCCGAGCGGGATCTCCGCCTCAACCGCGGCGCGTTTGTCGGCGTCGTTGATCAGGTCCTGGTTGATCGGGGTGAGGATCGCGCCTGGCGCCACGTTCACCACGCGGATGCCCTGCGGCGCGAGCTCACGCGCGACGGTCTGTGCGAACAGCTTCATCCCGCCCTTCGACGCGCAGTAGTGGCCGAACTCCGGCCACGGGATCACCTCGTGCACGCTCGACACGTTCACGATCGAGCCGGGGATGCCCGCGCCGAGCATGCCGCGCGCCGCCTCGCGCGTACAGAGGAACGCGCCGGTGAGGTTGACCGCCAGCACCTTCTCCCACTCCTCCAGCGGCATGTCCACCAGTTTGAACGGCTTCTCGATGCCCGCGTTGTTCACGAGCAGGTCCACCGGCCCGCCGTGCCGCTCGATGGCCTCGGCGAACATCGCGACCACCTCGGCCTCCTTCGACACGTCCGCGGCGATGGCGCAGGCGCTGCCACCGGCGTCGGTGATCTCCTTCACCGCGCTGTCGGCCAGGTCTGCAGGGCCCACGTAGTTGATCGCCACAGAGGCGCCCTCGGCGGCAAGCCGCGCCGCCGTGGAGCGGCCGATCCCCGTGGCGGCGCCCGTGACGAGTGCACGACGGCCGGCCAGGGGTTGTGCGTTTGCGGGCACGGCGCTGCAATCTATCGACGCCCCGTTAATGTGCGCTGCTACATGGCGCAGCCTCTTCAGATGCTCCAGCGCGTCTCCTATGACGACCTCTACCGCCGCTGGGAGAAGGGCAACTGGAGCGCCACCGAGATCGACTTCTCTGAGGACCGCCGGCAGTGGACCGAGGAGTTCGGCGACTTCGAGCGACGAGCGGCCCTCTGGAACTATGCGCTCTTCTTCCACGGCGAGGACTCGGTGGCGGACAACCTGTCGCCGTTCATCGACGCCGCGCCGCGCGAGGAGCAGAAGTACTTCCTCGCCACCCAGCAGGTGGACGAGGCGCGCCACGCGGTGTTCTTCGGGCGCTTCATGCGCGAGGTGGTGCAGAACGGCGACAGCTACGCAAGCTCGCTCGAGGCCACCCGCCCGGAGCTCACCTGGGGCTTCAAGAAGGTGTTCGCACGCCTCGACAAGATGGCCGACGAGCTGCGCCGCGACCGCTCCCGCACCAAGCTCGCCCAGGGCATCGCGCTCTACCACATCCTCATCGAGGCAACGCTCGCGCAGCCCGGGCAGCACTTCATCGAGAGCTACCTCGAGGAGCGGCAGATCCTCCCCGGCTTCCGCTCGGGAATGGCCAACGTCGCGCTCGACGAGCAGCGCCACATCGGCTTCGGAGTGAAGCTGCTCTCTGAGCTCGTGGAGGAGGACCCCGAGTGCCGCGACGCCATTGCCGAGCTGTTCCGCGAGGTGTTCCCCTACTCCGCCGCGGTGTTCGTGCCGCCGGGCTGGGACCGCCGCTACAGCGAGGTGTTCGGGTTCACCCTCGAGGAGATCTTCGCCGAGGGCATGCAGTCGATGGAGACGAAGATGCGCACGGCCGGCATGCCGCTCGAGCAGATGTCTGGCATCCCGATCCGCTTCGACCTTCCGGTCGAGGAGCGCGTTCGACGCGTCGTCGTCCTGCTTCAGGCGGGCGTGCTCGGCGCGAAGAACGGGCCGCCCTCGCGCGAGTCCGAGGTGCTCGAGCTGCTCTTCGACTCGGTGCGCATCTCGGTCGATCCGCGCCACTCGCACGGGCGGCCAACCACGATTCAGTGGGACTTCAGCGACGCCGAGCCCTGGTACCTGCGCGTGGAGAACGGCGACACGAGCGTCGCGCGGGGCCGCGCTCCGCGGGCCGACCTTACGCTGCGCTGCCGCTACGAGGATTGGGTGGACGTGATGGGCGGCCGCGCCGATCCGCGCCTGCAGATGCTGAGGGGCAAGCTACGACCCAGAGGGAACCCGATCGCCCTCTGGCGAATGCAGAAGCTCTTCGGGCACTAGGACCGCAATGGCCACGGTGGACATCCGGCCGCTCGCGGTCACAGACGCTCGCACCCTGGCTCAGCTCTACAGCGAGAACCGCGAGTTCCTGGCCCCGCTCGAGCCGCTGCGGCCCGACGCCTTCTACACCTTCGAGGGCCAGCGCCGCCACATCGCGCAGCTCACCGACCGTCGCTCGTCAGGCAACGCGTACCCCTTCGTGATGGTGGCCGGCGGGCGCCTGGTGGGCGCCATCAACCTCTCCAACGTCGTGCGTGGCGCGTTCCAGAGCTGCAACGTGGGCTACTGGGTGGCCGAGGCCCACAACGGCCAGGGCTTCGCCACAGCCGCACTCGGGCTGGTGTGCGAGCGTGCGTTCGGCGAGCTTGGACTTCACCGAATCGAAGCGGGCACGCTGCTCCACAACATCGCCTCGCAGCGTGTGATCGAGAAGAACGGCTTCACGCGGATAGGGATCGCGCCCCGGTACTTGCAGATCGCCGGGACGTGGTCGGATCACGTGCTGTTTCAGAAGACCGCGGAGGGTTAGGTCGCGTAGGCAGCGCCGCTGGGTGTCACAGGTTCGACGGTTGTCCCGTCCAGGGGGTTGGAGTGCTTTTCGTTGAACCAGACCCCCAGGAGGACGACGATCATGCAGGCAAGAATCAAGAATCCGGCGCTGACCGTCCCCGGTGCGCTCGAGGCGTTTCAGGAGCTCGGAGCCTCGGCGACCACGGCCGGGATCCCCGAGACCACGCTCTACATGGTGCAGCTGCGCGCCAGCCAGATCAACGGTTGCAGCGTGTGTGTGGACATCCACTCCCGCGAACTCGAGCACGCGGGCGAGAGCAGCGAGCGCATTCACATGGTCGCGGCGTGGCCCGAGGCGTCGTATTTCAGCGACGCCGAGCGCGCTGCGCTGGCGCTCACGGAGGCCGCCACTCGTCTCGCCGACCGTCCGGACCCCGTACCGGACGAGGTCTTCGATGAGGCGGCCCGGCACTACAGCGAGCCGCAGCTTGCCGCACTCGTGGTCGCGATCGCGACGATCAACGCGTTCAACCGCGTCAACGCGACCACCAGGCAGATCAGCGGCAAGTGGATCGCCCAGTTCGTTGAGGCAGCCCAGGCCGCCTGAAGTGACGTGCCGCGAAGAGCGCGGGGACTAGGAACTGGGAACGAGCGCCGGATCTGCCTCGTGCGTCCGGAAGAACTCGACGATAGGGCCCACGTACTCCTCCAGGCGCGGGCAGCGCAGGCCGGCGCGGGCGAGGATCTCGTCGGCGCGGCGGGTGTCGAAGCGCACCGGGTGGTTGAGGTAGCGGATGGCCTCGTGGGGCGCGCCGCCGTAGAGGTCGCGGATCGGCTTGGCGCGGAGCGCGTTCTCGATGAGCCGCGGCGGCACCCGCATGCCGGGCTCCTTGTGGGCGTACTCGCGGCTGAACATGCGGCCCACCTCGGCGGCGGTCACCGGGTCGGGGTCCACGAGGTGGAGCGTCTCGCCCACCGCCGCCGGATCCTCCGCCGCGACCATCATCGCGTCCACGATGAAATCCACCGGCACGCAGTTGAACGGCGCCCCGGCACGACCGAACTGCGGGATCGGCATGTGCTGGTGCAACGAGCGCGAGATGGTGCGCAGGAAGTAGTACGGACCGTCGAACTTCTGCGTCTCCCCCGTCTTCGAGTCGCCCACCACGATCGCCGGCCGGTAGATGGTGGTAGGCACCTTGTCCATCTCCTCGCGCACCCAGAGCTCCGCCTGGAACTTGGTGGACTCGTAGTGGTTCTTGAACCCCTGCCCGAACACCAGCTCGTGCTCGTACACGACGCCCTTGCGGTCGCCGGCCACGTAGGCGGTGCTCACGTAGTTGAGGCGCGAGAACTTCTCGCAGCGGGCGCATAGGTCGAGCACGTTGCCCGTGCCGTCCACATTCACGCGCTGGGCGATCTCGAGCGGCACCGCGAGGTTGTAGATGGCCGCGAGGTGGTACGCGGTCGAGACCTTGGCGGTGAGCCGCTCGTAGGTGTCGTCGTCGAGCCCGAGGCGGCGATCCGAGATGTCTCCCTCCAGGATCTCGATGCGCTCGGCGTCGATTGCCGCGGCGGCGTCGCGCGCCGTGGCCGCGAAGCGCGGCTCCACGAGCGCAGCCACCCGCGCCCTCGAGTCGTGCGCGAGCAGCTCATGCACGAGGCGCCTGCCGATGAACCCCGGGAACCCGGTGAAGAAGATGAGGCCGCCGCTTGCCACGGCGGGGCAGTCTAGTGGGAGTTGGCTAGCCGGCCAGTTCGGCGATCAGCTCGATCACCTCGTCAGGGCGCGACAGGAATGGCGAGTGGCTCGCGTCCAACCGCCGCACCTCGCCGGCGCGCTGGGCAAGCTCCTCCTGCACGAACGGGGGTATCGCGTTGTCCCGCTCGCAGATCAGGTACGTGCTCGGGATGTCATGCCACGCCGCCTGCCGCACGGACTGACCGAGAGCCTCGCGTGACTGCGGCTCGAGCTGGCCGGCGGCCTCCGCCGCGTCCTCGGGCGAGCAGTCGTTGTAGAAGATCTCCTCGGCACGGGTGACGGTGACGCCGAGCCCGGCCTCGTCCACGATCTGCCAGTCCGGCTCCACGCCGCCCACTGTCTCGCGCAGCGACTCGCCCTCGTCCAGCATGAACGCCGTGAGGTAGAGCAGGTGCGCCACGTTGCCGGCGCCCGCGGCGCCCTCCGTGGCCACGACCCCGCCGTACGAGTGGGCGACCACGAGCGCCTCGCCGTCGAGCCCGGCGAGCGTCCGCCGCACGTTGTCGGCGTCGTCGTAGAGGTCGCCGAGCGAGTCAGGGTCCGGACCGCTGCTCGGGTTGGCCGGCGTGTGCACCACGAAGCCGCGCTCGCGCAGAGGCCCGGCCACCTTCGACCATGCCCAGGGCCCATGCCAGGCGCCGTGCACCAGCACGATTGAGCGTGACTCCGCCATCGGGCGGGCGAGCCTAGCCGATCGGCTTGGGCGGCGAGCCCAGCGAGCGCCGCGCCGCGGCCTCGCTCGGATAGCCGCAGACGGAGTAGATCAGACCGTCCCGTACCTGCCACACCCACGCGACGGTGGCGGCACAACCGCGCCCGCGCTCGGACACGATGCCCACTCCGAGCACGCGGTCGGATCCGACGCGCTCGAGGGTGCGCAACCAGACGGTGACGTTGAAGCCGTGCTCGTTGCAGCGCTGCATCCAGTCGCGGGCGGCGGCGAAGCCGTGGAGGGTGTCGCCGACCAAGCCAAGGGCGTCGACCGGCCGCACTTCGAGCGCCTCATCGCAGAAGCCGCTGAGTAGCTGTGCGTCGTTGCGCGCAAACGCGCGATACGCCAACCGCACAAGCTCCTCCGGGCTATCGATGCCAGCTTCGCTCGCTGTTGCGCCTGCCCGCTGCGACAAGGTGAGACCCCCTCCCCGAGTGCGTTTTTACCCGCTATTCGAGGTATTAACGCGCGAGATTTGGGAAGGTTGGCACTACTTGGCGCTTAAGAGTTAGTGCAAGCCTTGCGAGCCGCGCCGCGGCTCTCGCCCCGCTCCACCCGAGCGCGCTGAGGTCCGACCGTGTACTTGGGGTCCGCCGCGGACTGGAAGCCGGCGCGGAACACCGCCCAGCGCTCGGCGATCACCCCGGCCGTGAGCACGACGCCGCCCGCGACCGCGGCCACCCGGGAGCGCTTGCCCCGCGTGGCGATCACACCGGCCCCGGCAACGCTGAGTGCGCCTGCCGCGCGCGAGAGCTTGCCCGCCACGCCCTTCCGGTAGGGCTCGCCGATCTCGCCCAGCGACCTCTCCATCACGAGGGCACCGCCCACCGCCACGGCCGCGCCGCCCACGGCCAGGCGCCTGGCCGCCGCGGCGTGGCGCGGCGGCGTGGCGATCGCGGCCGCCGCGCCGGCGCTGGCGGCAGAGCTGCCGGCGAACACGAACGGCAGCGTGAAGCGCGCGCCGTGCCATACCGGCACGGCCGTGTTGGCCACGAGTCCGGCCGTGTAGGTGGCGAGCGGCATGCCGAGCAGCGCCGCCGGGAGCTTGGCTGCGCGGCCCGCGGCGGGGAAGAGGCCGGTGAGGTCGCTGCCGGCGGCCACCCCCGTGGCGCCCCCGAAAGCCGCGAGGATCCAGGAGCCAACGCTCATCGGCGAGGTGACCTTGAACATGCGAAGCATGTTGAGAAAGCGCTCAGGGCGGCCGAGGTCGGAGACCAGCAGCGGCGGGCTCACCGCGAGGCCGGCGAGCGCGCAGGTCCAGGCGCGGCGCTCGAGCTCGCGGTTGCCGCTCAAGCCGGCCGCCAAAGCCAGGCCCGCGGACGCGCCGGCGAGGCCGCCGCTGAAGAAGTAGAACGGGATCTCCGGCCGCCACACCGGTGCCTTCAGCACCGGCTGCCCGTAGTAGGAGCGCGGCTCGGCGCGCGGGACCATCGCGCGCTCGCGCGTCGCTCTGCGGCCCTCCGCGAACACCGCGGCCCGGCGATCGCCGCCGGCACCGCAGCGCTGCCGCGCCGGCCAGGCACGCCCGCCCACACCTGGCCGACGTCGTGCGTGGTGGCCACGGGGTCGGGCGGCAGCCCGTACGCCTCCGGCTCGTCAAGCAGCAGGAAGAAGGCGCCGAAGCCGTCCACGCCGTCCTCCGGGTCCGCGCCGTAGAGGCGCGCCTCGCTCTGCCCCGCCTCCGCCATGCGCTCGAGCCGCTTCTCCGCGCGCTCGCGCAGGTCGTCCGAGCTCGCCGAACTGGATCGAGTTCGTCGGACAGGCGTGGGCGCAGGCGGGCTCCATGTCGTCGCGGAGGCGGTCGTAGCAGAGCGTGCACTTCCACACCCGGCCATCGCCCTCGCGCCGGTCGATCACTCCGAACGGGCAGGCGGGGATGCAGTAGCCGCACCCGTTGCACATGTCCTCCTGCACCACCACGGTGCCGAACTCGGTGCGGAACAGCGCGCCCGTGGGACACACGTCGAGGCAGGCGGCGGAGGTCGCAGTGCTTGCACACGTCGGAGGACATGAGCCAGCGCACCCCGTCGCCCTCCTGGTAGGTCTGGAGTCCCCAGCCGTCGGCGGCGTTAGCGCGCTCCGCGGCCTGCACGAGGTCCTCCGCCGCCGCATCCGCGCCGAGCGGCTTGCGCTGCTCCACGAACGCCACGTGGCGCCAGGTGTTGGCATCGAGCGCCAAGGTGTTGTCGTAGGACTTGCCGCTGAACCGCCGGGTCGAGTCCGGCACCTGGTTCCACTCCTTGCAGGCCACCTCGCACGCCTTGCAGCCGATACAGATCGACGTGTCGGTGAAGAACCCCATCCGAGGCTCCGCCTTGGTGCGCGTATCGAGTGTCAGCAGCGTATGGCTCATGACCCTCCGGGCTGGGGACTGCCGACTGAGGACCCAGCCCTGCGCCGGTACTCGTCAACGAACGCGAGCAATGCCGGCCCCCGCGGCCTGCGCCCAGGCACCATATCGCACGTCGCCGCCTTCACCTCCTGGATATGCACGTTCGCGTCGAGCGCCAGCCAGAACAGGTCGTTCACGGTGTCGCCCGTCACGAGTCCGCGCTTGCCCCAGTGGTACGGCAGCCCCACCTGGTTGATCTCGGCGCCCCTGCACCTCGATCGGCTTCATCCGGTCCGTCACCATCACGCGCGCCTCGATCGCGGTCCGCGAGGTGACGACCGTGACCCAGCCGCCGTGCTCGAGCCCGCGCTCGGCGGCCAGCTCCGGGCCCACCTCGCAGAACAGCTCGGGCTGGAGCTCGGACAGGTAGCTTCATGGTGCGCGACATCCCGCCCGCCGTGTGGTGCTCGGTGAGCCGGTAGCTCGTGAGCACGTACGGGAAGACCCGCTGCTCTGTTCCGGGTTGTAGAGGTTCTCCTTGCGGTAATACAGCTGCCGCGCGGGGTTCTGCTGCTGCCCGTAGAGCGGGTTCTCGAACGGCGACTCCTGCGGCTCGTAGTGCGTGGGCAGCGGGCCGTCGACCACGCCGGACGGCGCGTACAGCCAGCCGAGCCCGTCCGGGTGCACGATGAACGGCTCGCGCCCGCTGAGCGCGGCCACGCCGGTGGCGTCCGGTGAGCGGCACGTAGTCGGGCGCCTTGTCGCGCGTGAAGTCCGGAGAGTCGTAGCCGATCCACTTCTGCTCGCCCGGCGTCCCACCAGATGTACTTCTTGCGCTCCGACCAGGGCCTGCCCTGAGGATCGGCCGAGGCGCGGTTGTAGAGGATGCGCTGGTTCTTCGGCCACGACCAGGCCCACTCCGAAGCGCCACCCAGTTCTGCTCTTGGCCCGGCTTCTTGCGCGCGGACTGATTCACGCCGTCCGCGTAGATGCCGGTGTGCAGCCACGACCCGCAGGAGGTCTAGCCGTCCTCCTTCAACTCGTCGTACTGGCCTTGATGAACTCGCCGGTGTCGAGGTTCTTGCCGTTGATCTCCCGGAGGATCGCCTCGGCCTCGGGCTCGTCATGCGGTCCGACCGTCGGGTAGTCCCACGTGAGGTCGAGCATCGGGGCGGTCGATCGCAGTCGCTCGAGCCGCGAGCGCTCCCGGATCTTGCGTCCGAGGTGGTAGAAGAAGTGCAGCTCCGAGCGGCACTCCTCCGGCGGGTCGAGCGCCTTGTGGTGCCACTGGAGCAGCCGCTGGGTGTTGGTGAACGTGCCGTCCTTCTCGGTGTGCGCCGCGGCCGGCATGAAGAAGACCTCCGTGCCGATCTCCTCGGGCCGCAGCTCGCCGGTCTCGATCTCCGGCGAGTCGCACCAGAAGGTGGCCGTCTCGACCATGTTGGTGTCCCGCACCACGAGCCAGTCGAGGTGCGACATCGCGAGACGCTGCAGCTTGCCGTTGGCCGAGCCCACCGCCGGGTTCTCGCCGACGACGAAGAAGCCCTTCACCTCGTCGTCGAGCATCCGCAGCATCGTGGCGTAGTTGGAGTGGTCGCCATCGATCTTCGGCAGGTAGTCGAAGCAGAAGTCGCTCTCCGGCGTGGCGGCGTCGCCCCACCAGGCCTTGAGCAGGCTCGTCATGTACGAACGGAGCTCCCCCCATGCGCCCGTGCTCGGCCCCTTCATCTCGGTGAAGGTCTCGAGCGACGGCTCCTCCCGCGGCTCGGGCATCGGGATGTAGCTCGGCAGGATGTTGAAGAGCGTGGGGATGTCCGTCGAGCCCTGGATGTTCGCGTGGCCGCGCAGCGCGAGGATGCCGCCGCCCGGGCGTCCCATGTTGCCGAGCAGGAGCTGGATGATCGCCGCGCTGCGGATGTACTGGACGCCGACGGTGTGCTGCGTCCAGCCCACCGAGTAGACGAACGCCGAGGTGCGCTCGCGGCCCGAGTTCTCGCAGAGCGTCTCGGCCACCTTCAGGAACGTCTCGCGCGGCACGCCGCAGATCTGCTCGACCACCTCGGGCGTGTAGCGGCGGAAGTGCCGCTTGAGGATCTGGAAGACGCAGTGCGGATCCTCGAGGTCGGGTCCTCGCGCGGCAGCTCTGCCGCGCTCCAGCTCGATGCCGTGCGCGCCGTGCGCCTGCTCTCCGGTCACGGCGGGTCTGCTCCTCCCCGCCGGCGGCCGTCCTCTGGGTGCCCTCGTAGCCCCAGCTCTTGATGTCGTATTTGCGCTGTCTCCTCTACCCAGCCGGAGAAGAACCCGTCGAGGTCCTCGGTGTCCTGGAACTCCTCGTGGATGATCGCGCGCGCGTTCGTGTACTCCTCGCACGTACTCGCGGAACTCGCGACCGTTCTCGAGGATGTAGTTGACGACGCCGCCGAGGAACGCGATGTCGGTGCCCGCCCGCAGCGGCACGTGGAGGTCGGCCATCGCGCTCGTGCGCGTGAAGCGCGGGTCGATGTGGATCACCTTGGCGCCGCGCTCCTTGGCCTCCACCACCCACTGGAAGCCCACCGGGATGGCACTCCGCCATGTTGGACCCCATGATCACGATGCAGTCCGAGTTCTGGAGGTCCTGCTGGAAGGTGGTCGCGCCGCCTCTACCGAACGAGGCCCCCAGACCGGGAACCGTGGCGCTGTGTCATATGCGTGCCTGGTTCTCGATCTGGATCGCGCCGAGCGCCGTGAAGAGCTTCTTGATGAGGTAGTTCTCCTCGGTATCGAGCGTCGCGCCGCCGAGGAAGGCGATCCCTCGCGTGCGGTTGAGCGCCCGCCCCTTGTCGTCCTCCGCCTCCCACGTTTCGCGCCCGGGCGCGCGACCACGCGCTCGGCGATCATGTCCGTGGCGGTTTCGAGGTCGAGGTACTCCCACTCGGTGCCGTACGGGCCGCCGGTACTTCACCTGCATCTCGCGCAGCGGGCTGTTCACGTAAGCCTCGCTGGCGGCGCCCTTCGGGCACAGTCGGCCGCGTGAGATCGGGCTGTCCGGGTCCCCCTCGATCTGGATCACGCTTGTCGTCCTTGACGTACACCCTCTGCCCGCAGCCGACGGCGCAGTAGGGGCAGATCGACTGGACGACCCTGTCCGCGCTCTTCGTCCGCGGCTCGAGCTCGCGCCGACCGCCTCGACTGCGCCGCGCGGCCGAGTGCCGAGCGGATCGCGCAGTTGCTTGACCGGAGTGGAGGCACGCGCATCCGCTGGCGGATTACCCGCCGTAAGAGCGAGCTAACCGCCCAAAGTCAGCCCTGCGACCCGCGACCTGCGACCTGCCACCCGGGCCCTACAGCAGCTCCTGCGGCTCCACCGTAAAGCGGACCTCGTCGCCGTTGATCTCGGCGTCGAGCAGCTTGTCGTCCAGGTATGGCGCCACCTCGGGCTCCAGGAAGAGCTGCACTCCCTGCTCCTCGACCACCTCGTCGCCCGTTCCGGGTCCATCCGCGGGGCAGAAGTCGAACACGGTCGTCGGGCCGCTGCCGTTGGTGGAGGCCTCCTGCAGCACGGAGATGCGCACGCCGGCGCTGCCCGGCGCGGACCCGGTGATCTCCTCTATGGCTGCTGCGGCGGCACTCGTAATGTGAAGCACTAGTGCGGGCTACCCAGGCGGTGTGAGCCGAAAACCGCCTGAGCAGCCTCGCACCCTTAGGAGAGGGCCGGCGCGGGGTTGGGCTCGAGCGCCAGCTCGAGCACCTCGCCCACGGTCATCACCGGGTGGAACGTGAGCTGCTCGCGCACGTCCTCGGGCACGTCGTCGAGGTCGGCGCGGTTGCGCTCGGGCAGGATCACGTCGGTGAGCCCGGCCGCGTGGGCGGCCAGCACCTTCTGCTTGAGACCGCCGATCGGCAGCACGCGGCCCTGGAGCGTCACCTCGCCGGTCATGCCGACGGTGTGGCGCACCGGCGCGCCGGTGAGCAGCGACGAGAGCGCGGTGACCATCGTGACGCCGGCGCTCGGGCCGTCCTTGGGGATCGCGCCCGCGGGCACGTGGACGTGGAAGCGCTGCTCGTCGAGCAGTCTCGGGGTCGATGCCCAGCTCGTCCGCGTGGGCGCGCACCCAGGTGAGCGCGATCTGCGCCGACTCCTTCATCACGTCGCCGAGCTGGCCGGTCAGCGTGAGCCCGGACTCGCGGCCGGGCATCGCGCTGGCCTCGATGAACAGCACCTCGCCGCCCGTGCCGGTCACCGACAGTCCGGTGGCCACGCCGGGGAGCGCCGTGCGCTCCGCGGCCTCGTGGAACACCTTCTGGCGCCCGAGGGCGTCGGTCGCACCGCGTCGACGTCCACCGCCACCGGGGCCTCGGCCTCGCCGCTGGCGATCTGCGTAGCGGTCTTGCGCAGCACCGTGCCCAGCTCGCGCTCGAGCTGGCGCACGCCCGCCTCGCGCGTGTAGTCGGTCACGACCGTGCTGCAGGACCTCGTCCTCGACCGTCAACCTCGTCCTCGCGCAGGCCGTTGCGCTCCAGCTGCCGCGGCCACAGGTACCCGCGCGCGATCGCCACCTTCTCCGCGGTGGTGTAGCCGTCGAAGCGGATCACCTCCATGCGGTCGAGCAGCGGCGCCGGGATCGTGTCGGCCATGTTGGCGGTGGCGATGAACAGCACCTGCGACAGGTCGAGCTCGACGTCCAGGTAGTGGTCGCGGAACGAGTGGTTCTGCGCGGGGTCGAGCACCTCGAGCAGCGCCGCCGACGGGTCGCCGCGCCAGTCGGCGCCGACCTTGTCGACCTCGTCGAGCATGATCACCGGGTTCATCGTGCCGGCGTCGCGCAGGGCACGGACGAGCCGGCCCGGCAGCGCGCCGATGTAGGTGCGGCGGTGGCCGCGGATCTCGGCCTCGTCACGCACGCCGCCCAGCGAGATGCGCACGAACTCGCGGCCGGTGGCGCGCGCGATCGACTCGCCCACCGACGTCTTGCCGGTGCCGGGCGGGCCGATCAGCGTGAGGATCGCGCCGGAGCGCCGGTCCTCCGGCACGCCGCGCTCCTTGCGCAGCTTGCGCACGGCCAGGTACTCGATGATGCGGTCCTTCACGTCCTCGAGTCCGGCGTGGTCGGCGTCCAGCACCTCGCGCGCGTACACGGGGTCGAGGCGCTCGTCGGAGCGCTCGGACCACGGCACCGAGATCAGCCAGTCGAGGTAGGTGCGGATCATCGAGGCCTCGCCCGACTGCTCGCCCATCCGCTCGAGACGGTCGAGCTCCCGGTCGGCCTGCTCGCGCACGGCCTCGGGCATCCCGGCCTCCTCGATCTTGGTGCGGTACTCGTCGATCGACCGAGCCGTCGTCCTCGCCGAGCTCCTTGCGGATCGACTCCATCTGCTTGCGCAGGAAGTACTCGCGCTGCTGCTGCTCCGCGCCCGACTGCACGTCGTCGCGGATCCGCTGGCGCACCTGCAGCTCGGCGAGCCGCTCGCGCTGGAGGCGAACCGCCAGCTCGAGCCGCTCGGTCACGTCGAGCGTCTCCAGCAGCTCCACCTTCTGCTCGAACGTGATCTCGGGCGAGTAGCCGGCGCTGTCGGCCAGCGCGCCCGGCTCGGCGATCGAGCGCAGGAAGGCCGCGATGCGGCCGTCGTCGCCGCGCAGCTCGAGGATCTCCTCGACCACGGCGCGGTACTCGCGCTCGAGCTCGCGGGTGCGGCCGTCGACGGGCTCGGCGTCCGGGTGCGGCTCGGCCTCCACGCGCAGCTGTCCGTCGGGGCCGCTCTGCGCGGCGCCGATCACGGCGCGGTGCAGCCCGTTCAGCGTCACGGCGCGCCCGCCGCCGGGCAGGCGCACGCGGTCCAGCACCTCGGCCACGGTGCCGACGCTCGCGAAGTCGTTGTCATGGCGCGGAACGAGCAGCACGCGTTCGGCGTCGCCGACGTCCACGGCCAGTGTCAGGTTCATGTGCGGGAAGACGACGGTGTCTTCCAGCGGCACGAGTATCAATGTTTCCAAAGCTTCTCTCCCTAAAGGGACTAATGTTCCGTAAGTAAGTGTACTCCGCGGTGTGGCGAAGGAACGCTGGATCGTCGACGGGATGAACGTGATCGGCTCGCAGCCCGACGGCTGGTGGCGCGACCGGCCCGGGGCGATGCGGGCGCTCGCGGAGCGGCTCGCGGAGCCTGGCCGGCGACGGGCGCGAGCTGACCGTGGTGTTCGACGGCGCGCCGTTCGACCTGCCCGTGGAGGGTGTCGCGTGCAGTTCGCCTCGCGCCGCGGGCCGAACGCCGCGGACGACGACATCGTCCGGATGGTAGAGGCGGATGCGGCCCGGGCGGGCTGCGGATCGTCACCTCAGACCACGACCTGAGCGCGCCGGGTGCGGGAACTCGGCGCAGAAGTGGTCGGTTCGCGGCACGTTTCGGGACATGTTCGGCTTGTGAGTCGTGCGATCCCAATGATCGGAAATCGGGAATCCCTAGAGCAGGGATCCCACCGCCACGGAGGAGCACGCCGATGTCGCCCACCAGCTATCAGACAGTCCGCCTGGCGCGCGGCCGTCACCAGTCGCCTGACCAGGGAGCCTGCGTGATGGAGCTCGCCTCGATGCTTGCGGCGCGAACCGTTCAGCGACCATCCGCGCTCCGTCTGCCCTGTCATCGGCGCGTTCCTGCGCGCCTACAACGACGGGCTGCCGGACGACCGCCGCCAGGATCTCTACGGATACGCGGCGAAGGTGGTCGGCACGGCCCGCGGCCGCCGCGCGCGCCGGGCCGTGCGCGCGCGCTGTCTCGACTGGTTCGCTAGCGAGATCGCCGGGCGCGCGCAAGCCGTCGCGCTCGTCGCTGCTGTTCGCGGGCTGGACGCTCGGCTCGGTCGGCCGGGCCGCCGCGCGCGCCGTCCCGCTCGAGCATGGCCACCCACCGCAGCGTGCTGCGCCTGCTCGACGAGCTCGGTGGACAGCCTCGGGGGTCGCCGTGCCGGCCGTTGCGGCCATCGACCAGCGGTAGACGACTCGAGCTAGAGCGCGTCGGTCGCGCCGCAGGAGCCTGCTGCCCCAGCCTGTGACGGCTTGGTGCAGCCGCTCAGCGCCAGCGTGAGGTCGAAGTCGGCGAGCAGGCTGCGCAGCACCTGCTTCACGCCCTCGCTCGCCGCCGAGCGCCGAGGCCCCACACGTACGGGCGGCCCACCAGCACCGCGCGCGCTCCGAGCGCCAGCGCCTTCACGCACGTCGGCGCCGGTGCGGATGCCGCTGTCGAACAGCACGGGCAGTCGTCCGGCACCGCGTCCACCACGCTCGGGCAGCGCCTCGATGCGCGGCGATCGAGCCGTCCACCTGGCGGCCGCCGTGGTTGGAGACGATCAGCCCGTCCACGCCCGGCATCCACGGCCTGGCGCGCGTCGTCGGGGTGGAGCACGCCCTTGAGCATGATCGGGAGATCCGTGTGGGCCTGGAGGAATGCGAGGTCGTCCCAGGTGAGCCCGGGGTTGGAGAAGAGCGTGGCCCAGAGCCCGATGGCCGCCCTGGGGATCGTCCTCCGGCGGCTTCTCGAGACGCGTCGCGGAACACCGGGTCGCTGGAGGTAGTTCGCCACGCCCTCGCCCTTGAGGAAGGGCAGGTAGGCGCGCGAGAGGTCGCGCGGGCGCCACGCGAGCAGGCGGGTGTCGAGCGTGACGACGATGGCGCTGTAGCCCGCGTCCTTGGCGCGCGCCACGAAGCTGGCAGCAGGTCGTTGTTGGTGGGCCAGTAGAGCTGGAACCAGCGCGCGGAGTCGCCGAGCTCGATGGCCACGTCCTCCATCGTGGTCGACGCGGCGTTGCTGAGCACCATCGGGACGCCCGAGCTCGCGTGCCGCGCGCGCCACCGCCAGCTCGGCCTCGTGGTGCACGATCGACATCACGCCTACGGGCGCGAGCATCAGCGGCGCGGGCATGTCGCATGCCCAGCACGCTGGTGCTCAGGTCCCGCTCGCGTCACGTCGACGAGCATGCGCGGCACGATCCGCCAGCGGTCGAAGCCCTCGCGGTTGGCGCGCATCGTGGTCTCCTCCCCCGCCCCGCCCGCCACGTAGCCGAACGCCTCCGGGTGAGCACCTTCCGGGCCGCCTCGCTCGAGCGCTTCGTAGCTCGTGGGCAGCTCCGGCAGCTTGCCGCCGAGCCCCTCCAGGTAGATCTCGTACTGGTAGTTGCCGAACGGCACGGTTGAGGTTCGCTCATGTGCGGTCTTATACACGCCGTAGGATCGGGGGCGTGACCGGACTCGTGGTGGCGAGCCTGCGGCGGCGGCTCGCCCGACGCTGCTCACGGCCACCGGCATCGCGGTGGGCGTGGCGGCTGTGGTGGCGCTGATCTCGCTGGGCGACGGGCTCAAGCAGACGGCGGCCGGCTTCATCCACCTCGGCAAGGCCGATCTGGGGTCTGTTCCAGAAGGGGATCTCGGATCCGACGGCGTCGGTGCTGCCCACGTCGATGGTGCCGCGCATCGAGGCGCAGCCGGGCGTGGCGCGCGCCACGCCGGTGCAGCTGCTCACCGAGGCGATCCAGGGCCACGGCGCGGCGATCGCGTTCGGACTCGACCCGAACGGCTTCGACGCCCAGCGGCTGGTGGTGGTGCGCGGGAGGCACGCGCTCGGGCCCGGCCAGGCGATGGTGGGCGACCAGTTCGCAAAGCAGGCGCACGTGGAGCCGGGCATGACGGTGCTGGTGAAGAAGCGGCCGTTCCGCGTGACGGGCGTCTTTCACTCCGGCACGACGTTCCAGGACTCGGGCGTGGTCATCCCGCTCGCGGCGGCGCAGCGGCTGTCGGGACACGCGGCCGCCGCCACGACGATCGCCGTGGCGCTCGCCCGCGGCACCAAGGCTTCGGCCGCCTCCAAGCAGCTCGAGCGGCTCTTCCCGGGCACGGTGGTGATCAACGATCCCGGCCAGGCGGCCCGCGCCGACGCCAACAGCCTGCTGGTGAGCAAGGCGGTGCTGGTGATCGTGGTGCTGGCGCTCGCGCTCGGCGGAATCGCCGTGACCAACACGATGGTGATGGCGGTGCTCGAGCGGGAGCGCGAGCTGGCGCTGCTGTCGGCGGTGGGCTGGAGCCCGCTCGCGCGTGGCGGGGCTGATCCTCGGCGAGGGAGTCGGGGTGAGCCTGCTCGGCGCCGGCTTCGGGCTGGCGCTGGGGCTCGCCCTGAGCTCGATCGCGGTCAAGGCTCTGTCCGCGCAGGCGTTCGTCACGCCGCACATCACGGCCTGGGGGCTCGGGCGCGGCTGCCTGGTGGGCGTGGCGATCGGGGTGCTGGGCGGCCTCTACCCCGCCTGGCGGGTGACGCGCCTGATGCCGGCGGAGTCGCTGGCGCGGGCTTAGGGCCACGCCCGTCAAACGAGAATTGCCGCTAACCGGCCAGGATCCGCCCGTCCGCCATCCGCAGGGTGCGGTCGGCGTGGCGGCCCACCTCGGGGTCGTACGACACCACGAGCATCGTCATTCCGTAGCGCTCGCGGAGCGCGGCGAGCAGGTCCAGCACGCGCTTGCTCGATTCGGAGTCGAGCGCACCCGTGGGCTCGTCGGCGAGCAGCAGCCGCGGGCGGTTGGCCAGCGCCCGCGCCACCGCCACGCGCTGGCGCTCGCCGCCGGAGAGCTGGGACGGCAGGTGGTCCACGCGCTCGGCCAGCCCCACCTCCCCGAGCAGCTCCCGCGCGCGCTCGCGCCGCTCGCGGCGGCCCACGCCCGCGCCGATCAGCGGCACCTCCACGTTGCCCCCGGCGCTCAGCATCGGGAGCAGGTGGTGGAGCTGGAACACGAATCCGACGGTGGTGCGGCGGTAGTCCGACGGCGTGCGCAGGTCCTGCACCAGGATGCCGTCCACAGGATCGCGCCGGAGTCGGGACGCAGCAGGCTCCCGATCAGGTTGAGCAGGGTGCTCTTGCCGCAGCCCGACGGACCTGTGAGCGAGACGAACTCGCCGCGCTCGAGCCGCAGGCTCGCGTCGCGCACGGCCACGATGCGGCTGTCGTAGCTCTTCGACACCTTGTCGACCACCACCTCGGCACCGCCGCTGCGGTGGCGTCGGTTGAAGTTGCGACGTCCGGACGCGCTTCGAGCATCACTTAAAGATCCTACGGGCCCAGGTGGGCAAGTATTAGCGGCCATGGCACGTGTAGCGATCTTCGGCCCCCACCCGCTGCTCACGATCACGATCGAGCGTCGCGGGGAGGGCGAGACGACATCCACCTGCACGCGGGCGGTCAGGGCGTGTGGGTGGCGCGCATGGCCGCCGAGCTGGGCGCCGAGCCCGTGCTGTGCGGGTTCGTCGGCGGCGAGACGGGACGCATGCTCGAGCCCCTGCTCGAGGGCCTTCCCGGCGAGCGCCGGCTCGTGCCCACGGGCACGCGCAGCGGCTGCTACGTGCAGGACCGCCGCAGCGGGCAACGCAAGCTTGTGTCCGCGGCCTGGAGCGACCCACCTTCGCGCCACGAACTGGACGATCTCTTCTCGCTCACCGCGGCCGCCGCCGTGGAAAGCGACGTGCTGGTGGTGTGCAACCCGGCGCCCGGCGAGGCGCTGCCGCTCGAGGTGTACGGCAACCTCGTGAGCGACGTCCGCTCGAACGGCACGCCGGTGCTGGTGGACCTCTCCTCGCCGCGGCTCGACAGCGCGCTGCAGGGCGGGCCCGACCTGGTGAAGCTCAACGACTGGGAGCTGGCCGCCTACGTCGAGCGGGCCGGTGGGCGAGCCCGCGCAGCTGCGCGGCGCAGCCGAGCGGCTGAGGGACGCCGGCGCCGGGCTCGTGGTGGTCACGCACGCGGGCGACCCCGCCTTCGTGCTCGACGGGGATGAGGCCTGGGAGCTGGTGCCGCCGCGCTTCGAGCGTGGCTCGCGCGAGGGCTGCGGGGATTCGATGATGGGCGGGCTGGCCGCCGCGTGGGCGCAGGGGCTCGGGCTGGCAGGATGCGCTCACGCGCGGGGCGGCCGCCGGCGCGGCCAACTTCCTGCGGCACGGGCTCGGCACCGGTTCGCGCGAGGTGATCGAGGAGTTGCTGCCGCGCGTGGAGCTGCGCCGCCTCTGAGCCAGTCAGCCCGCCGGGTACGGAGCCACGAGCGCGTCCCCGCGCACGATTGCCGCCGGCGCCTCGCGGGCGATCCAGTCGATGTGCGGACGCAAGCGCTCGACACCCTCGAGCCGGGCGAGCCCGGCGGACAGCCGCAGCTCGCGGCCGAAGTGCGACGAGTGGGCGTCGCTGCCGAGCACGTGCACGAGGCCGCGCCCCGCCAGGTCGAGCAGGGCGTCGGCCGCCTCGCCGCCGACCAGGGCGTCGGCGGTGAGCTGTATCAGCGCGCCGCGCTCGCACAGCTCGATAAGGCGCATCACGAACTGCTCGCCGGGGTGGCGCTCCGGGTGCGCCACAAGCACCTGGAAGCCGCGCTCGTGCAGCGCCTCGACGTGGCGCACGAGCGGCTCCCCGAGCGGCCCGGGCGCGGGCTCGATCAGCAGCCAGCGCCCGCCGCCGCCCAGCGACGCCGCGCGCAGCTCGCCGTCGTCCAGCCCGCTGAGCGCGGTCTCTGCAAGCTCGCCGCCCGGCAGCACCCGGACGCCGAGCCCCGCGCGCTCGAGCTCGGCGTTGAGGCTCTCGACGCGCTCCGGCAGCTCGTGGATCCGGACGTCGTGGTCGTGCCGGATGTGGGGCGTGGCGCACACCAGCTCGACGCCGTCCTCCTCGCCCTGCCTCGCCATCGCGACGGCGTCCGGGACGTCCCGGGCGCCGTCGTCCACCCCTGGCAGGAGATGACAGTGGAGGTCGATCAACCCTCGTACAGCGAGTTGATGACGTCGGCATAGCGCTCGTGTACCACCTTGCGCTTGACCTTCAGCGTCGGCGTCAGCTCGCCACGCGCCTGTGAGAGCTCGTCGTCGAGGATCGCGAAGCGCTTGATCTGCTCGATCCGGGCGAAGTGGCTGTTGGTCTCGTCCACCGCGGCCTGGATCTGCGCCCGCACCAGCTCGTTGCCGGCCATGCTCGCGGGATCTGCGTCCACGCCGAGCTTCTCGGCGAGCTTGGGCGCCTCCTCGCGGTCGAGCGTGATCAGGGCGACGAGGTACGGCCTGTTGTCGCCCACCACCATCGCCTCGGAGATCCAGCGGTTCTCCTTGAGGGTGTTCTCGATGTTGGAGGGCGTGATGTTCTTGCCGCTGGAGGTGATGATGATCTCCTTCTTGCGGCCGGTCACGTGCACGAAGCCGTCGTCGTCCACACGGCCGAGATCGCCGGTTCGGAGCCAGCCATCCACCATCGTTGAGCTGGTGGCGTCGGGGTCCTTGAAGTAGCCGGCGAACACGTGCGGCCCCCACATCAGGAGCTCGCCGTCGTCATCCACACGCACGCGCGTGCCCGGCAGGGGCTTGCCCACGGAGCCGAAGCGCCGCTCGGACTCCGTGTTGAGAGTCGAGGCGGCGCAGCTCTCGGTCATCCCATAGCCCTCGAGCACCGGAATGCCGGCCGAGTCGAAGAACTCGAGCACGTCCTGGGCGATCGGGGCGGCGCCGGTGAGCGCGAGCTTGAGCTCGCCGCCGAACAGCGCCTTGACCTTGGAGAGCACGAGTTTCTCGGCCAGCTCGTAGCGGCGGCGGAAGAGCCGCCCCTGCCGGCGGCCGCTCTGCTCGCGCCGGCGCGCCTCGCGGCCGGTGGCGAACGCCCAGTGCGCGACCGCGCGCTTGACGCGCTTCTGCTCCTCCAGCCCGGCCTCGGCGGCGGTGTAGATCTTCTCGAACACGCGCGGCACCGACGGGAAGTGAGTTGGCTTGACCTCAGCGAGGTTCTCGAGCAGCCGCGCCGGGTCGCGCTCCCAGTATGCGATCGTGGCGCCGATGTCGATCGCCACCATCTGCGTCACGCGCGCGAGCGAGTGCGCGAGCGGCAGGAACATGAACACCACGGCGCCGCGCAGGTCGAGCTGGTGCTCGTACATGCTCATCGTCGCGATCAGGTTGGCGTGCGTGAGCATGCAGCCCTTCGGCGGACCGGTGGTTCCCGAGGTGTAGACGAGCGTGGCGACGTCGGTCGGGAGGACCGAGGCGATGCGCTCGTCGAGCTGCTCGTCGCTGATGCTCGCGCCCGCGTCCTTGAGCGCGCGCAGCGACATGTAGCCCCGGCCGCCGATGTCCTCGATCGAGATCACGTGCTCGAGCGCCTGGCAGTCGCCGCGCACCTGCTCGATCTTCGAGAGCTGGTCCGAGTCCTCGACGAACACGGCGTGCGCGTCCGAGTGCTGGAGCACGTAGCGGCATTCGTCAGGCGAGTTGGTGTGGTAGATCGGCGCCACGGTGGCGCCGGCGCAGAGGATCGCCAGGTCGACGACGGTCCACTCCGGGCGGGTGTTCGAGAGGATCGAGACGCGGTGGCCGCGCTCCACACCGAGGGCCACCAGCCCCTTGGCGATCTCGCGGACGGACTGGCGGAGCTCGGTGAACGTGATCCCCTTCCAGCCACCGTCCTCCTTGTAGCGGAGAGCCGTGCCGCTGTGCATCGCGGCCGTCCGGTCCACCAGCTCGGCGAGCGTGGTCGCGCCCGCTGCGCTCACCGCGTGCTCTGCGGTGATGCCGTGTGTGTCGGTCACGCTTGTCATGGGTTCCCTCAATTCGGCTTGTGATGGACGGTGGTGGGAGGCCCGGCTGCGGGCGGGCCGAAGCTGATCCGGGGCACGATCCGCGAGAGCCGCTTGGGCATCCACCAGTTGAAGCGGCCGAGCAGGACGATGGCGGCCGGCAGCAGGAACAGGCGGACGACAATCGCGTTGATCAACACGGCCACGAGGATCCCGATGGAGAGCTCGCGGATGATCGTGAGAAGCGACGGCGTGAACAGCACGGCCGCCGCAAGCATCGGGATAGACACGCCGGAGACGATCGCCCAGGTGTGGTTGAGGCCATAGAAGCCAGCCTCGACCTTGTCACCGGAGTCGTAGCGCTCACGCGCACGGCTGAGGACGAACACCTCGTAGATCTGCGACGAGGCCGAGCACCACCGTGACGATCGAGATGATGGTCACCGGATCGGTGAGGCCGGGTCCGCCGAGCGGCGGGTTGTCGCCGTTGAACAGAAGCGTGAGCACACCGAATGTGGCGCCCACCGTGGCGAGGTTGATCACAACCGCCACCAGCGGCAGCACCAGCGAGCGGGTGATCACGAGCAGCAGCAGGTAGGTGAAGAGCGAGATCCCGAGGATCACGATCGGCACCTTCGAGGCGGCCACGTCGTGGTACTGGATCAGCGACGCCGCATTGCCGCCCACGGCCGCCTCGGTGCCGGTGCTCTTGGCGAAGGCCGCCGCCGAGGCGCTGAGGCGGTCGCCGAGCGCCTGCGTGCGCGGGTCGTTGACGCCGTACTTGGGCACCACCGTGATGCGCCCGGCCGCTCCACCCTGCTCCACGTTCACCGTGAAGCCGGCCGCCTGGCGGGAAGCCGTGGGCGCACCCTGCAGCGCGGCGAGCACGAAGTAGCCCGAGTCGAACAGGTGCGGAGACTGCTTCTTCAGCAGCTCGAGGTCCTTGGTCGACGGGATCGTGGCCTTGGTGTGGATCACGGCCTTGGTGATCGTGTCCATGCCGCTGGAGAGCGGCGCGCTCTGGGTGTAGCCACCCGAGAGGCCGCTGGCCAGCTGGCCGGTGCCGCCGTGGAGCTGGCCGAGGCCAGACTCGAGCTGGCGGGCGCCGTCGGCGAGCTGGGCCAGACCGGCGGCCAGGTCGCTGTCGCCCTTGGCGAGCAGCCCGTTGCCGCCGGCGAGCTGCACAGCTCCGCCGTGAAGCTGGGTGAGCCCGTCACGAAGCTTGACGAGGTTCTGCTCGACCACCTGCACGGCGGTGTGGCTCGCGCTGACGCCTTGCGCTGCCGTGGAGAGCCCGCTCGCCAGCTGGCCGCTGCTCGCCTGCGCGCTCGCGATGGCGGAGGCCGCGGTCAGGTACTGCGGGTCGCTCTTGCCGGTGGTCATCGAGTCGAGCGCCTGGGCGGCGGAGTTCACGTCGCCGTTCACGCCCTGGGCGGTGCCCGCCAGATTACGTCACCTGGGTGGCGGACGCGCCGAGTCGCCGGGCCGCGATATTGTGGAGGATCGGCAGACCGTCGATCACTCCCTGCTGGGCGGTTCCGAGCCCGCCCGAGAGGGTCTTGGCGCCGCCGGCGGCCGCCGCCGAGCCGGTCTTGAGCTGCTCGGCGCCGGCAAGGGCCTGCTCGAGGCCACCACGCAGCTGGCTGGATCCGGCGGCTGCCTGGCCCGAGCCGCTGTTGAGCTGGGCGGCGCCGCTGGCCGCGGCCGCGAGCCCCTCGCGGAGCTGCGTCACTCCACCGCCCGCCTGGCCGAGGCCGGCGATCAGCTTCTTCAAGTCCTTCTTGCTCTTCTTGGCCGTGTTGGAAGCGGTGTTGAGGCCCTTGGGCACGCCCTGGAGGTCGTTGGCGTTCGCGACGATCGCGCCTGGCCCGACCACCGACGCCACGGCCGGGTCCTTGGCGATGGCCCGCTGGTAGCGGTCGAGCTCGGCCAGGAACTGGCGCGTTGCGATGGTGCCCTGCTTCTTCACCACGATCACGTCGAACGGGGTCACGAAGCCGACGCCCATCTCGCGCGCCACGGCCTCGTAGCTCTGTCGCGCTGAGTCGGACTTGGGCAGAAGCTTGGGATCCGGCGGGCCGGAGTTGCGTCCGAGCGCGGGCGCCGCGAGCGCCACCAGCAGACCGAACGCCACGGTGCCGATGAAGATGGGGTGCCGGACGATCCCGCCCGGGACACGCTTGGGCAGGTGGGAGGTGATGCGCTCACCCACGCCGACGAAGCTGAACGTCTCGAGCCTGTGCCCGCCGAGCACCAGCACGGCGGGAAGCACGCCCACCGCCGCGATCGCGGCCATCGCGGCCATGATCGTCGCGCCGATCCCCACCGAGTTCAGGATCTCGGTGGTGGACAGCAGCGTGGCGATGATCATCGTGATCACCATCGCGGTGCCGGCAAGCAGCACGGTGCGGCCACCACCCGCCACGGCCGCGACGACGGCGCTCCGCCGCTGTTCGCGGTCAGCCGTGCGAGGCTCGACGTCCGCGCGAACGATCTCCTCGCGATAGCGGGCGATCATCAGGAGCGCGAACGCGCTGCTGAGCGCGAGGCCCAGCACGGCGGCCCCGGCGAGCGCCACCGGGTCGACGTCGATGCTGCGCGCCACCAGGGCGGTGAGCCCGTAGCCTGTGGCGAGCACCAGCCGGAGAAGCCCGCGACGATCACGCCGAGCACCGGCGAGCCGAACAGCAGCGTGACAAGGAGGAAGAGGACGGGCAACGCGATCAGGACCGCGGTGCGCGTGGTGTAGACGCTCTGATGGCGCATCGCGCGGTCGATCGACGGCTGGCCGGTGACGTAAGCAGTGACGGGAGCCGATGTGTTCGCGTCAACCGTCTTCTGGATCTGCGGCTGGATGGTGTTCGGCCACCGTCTTCTCGGGCCGCTCAATCGCGGTCACGATCGTCGCGACGGTGGGCTTGGGTCGCAGCGACTCGGTGCCGCCCGTCTTGTCCCACGGCGAGAGCACGCGGGCGTCGGGGCGGGCGCGCAGCGCGTTCACGAGCGCCGGGCCCTGCTTGTCGAGCTGCCGCGCGGGTCCCTGGAGCATGATCGGCACCAGCACGCTGTTGCCGAACCGGCTCGTGGCGATCTCCTGCGCGCGCGAGGACTCCGTGCCCTTCACGACGAGGATCGACGGTGACAGGTGGCTCTCCACCTTTGTCCCGATGTAGCCCAGCACGGCGAAGATGGCCAGCCACACCACGAGGGTGGCCTTCGGACGACGAGTGGCGATGTTGGCGAGCCGGATCACAGGTCTCTCCCCGAGTTGCGGTGCATTAGGAGCAACCTAGGGAGCCGTCAGAGGCCCGGCATCGGCCTTTAATGCGCGACCGCGATCCGTGGGAAACACCTAAACACCTCGCGGGTTTCCGCCGCGCAAAACCGGCCCCGGTGTTGGCCGGGGCCGGTTTGTCAACTGCGGGAGCGGATCAGGTCTTGCAGGACGAGGTGCTCTTCTCGGTCTCCGTGTCGCCGTTGCGGAACGTGTAGACGACCTTGTTCGTCCACTTGTGCGACTTCGGGCAGCTCCTCGGAGTGGTGGTGAAGGCGCCCTTGGAGGTCTTCTTCGCCTTGATCTTCGTGGTGAGGATCGTGAGCACCGCCTCCCCGTTCTTGCAGTTGTCTGCGGGCGTGCCCCCGGGCAGGCAGACCTGCGGCACCTTGGTGCTGAGCTTGTTGCCCTTCGCGGACAGCTCGATCGTCAGGTTCTGCGCGCCCTGGAGGTAGGCAAGCAGACCGCCCTTCTTGGCGAACAGGGTCACGGTCTCCTTCACCGGATCAAGCGCCGGCAGGCCGGTGATCACGGTGGCCGAGCCGGAGCCCACCTTCGATTTCGAGGGGCAGGCCGTGGGGCCCTGCGCGTCGAGCTTCGTCTTCGAGCAGGCGGGCACCACGCTGGTGTTGATCTTGGTGCCCTTCTGGAGCGTGAACACGAGCTTGCTCACGGGGTCGGCCTGGGTGCCGGGTGCGGGCACCTTGTAGCCCACCCGGTTGGTGCTGAAGCTGATGCCGGTCGAGCTCTTCGGCTTCTTGGAGCTGAAGGTCATCGAGAACTTGTGTTCGTGGCGGACCGCGGCGAGGACGGGCACGGCGAGCGCGCCCATCGCCCCGCAGATCAGCGCGAGCAGAACTGACTTGCGCATGTCTCTTCCTCTCGGCAGCGGGAATGCATGCGGCCGAGGCTAAGTGCCCCCTGTGGAGCACGCATCCGCGTTCGGAGGCAGATCGGACGCGGAAAAGTACGCGGGTCAGGACGGGTCGTCGGCCAGCATGTACACGTCCACGGGCTCGCGCATGCCGCGCACGCTGATGCCGCCGCGGTGCTCCCATCGGTGCCGCCCGTCGGTGGCCTCGACCGCCTCCTTGGTGGCCACAAGCTGGTCCTCGTCCGCCGCGTTCAGGAGGCGCGCGGCGAGGTTGACGGAGCGACCGAAGTAGTCCCCGTCGCGGTAGATCGCCACGCCGTGGTGCACGCTCGCGTGGACAAATGGGGGTCCCACCTCGTGGGTGCGCTTCATGATGCGCGCTCCGGCCGCCACCGCCGCCTCCGGCCGCTGGTAGACGAGCATGTACGCGTCCCCGATGCCCTTCACGATCCGCCCGCTCCCCTGCTCCTCGTGCACGATCTCCGTGAAGCGCTCGATCGAGGCGATGGCAGCGGCGTCGCCATGCCTGTCCGCATAGGCGGTGAAGTCCTTGAGGTCGCAGAACAGGAACGACACCTCCTGCGCCCCCGGCAGGCGCGAGTCGGGCGATCGCAGCTCGGCCTCCCCCACCTCTGCCTGCGCGATCTGGTGCTCGACCCAGCGGCGGTGCACCGCCACGAGCATCGGATCCGCCAGCGGCAGCAGCTGCAAGAGCGCCTCGCGCACGCGCGGGATCGCCTCGTCGGGATCGCTGCTCTCGGCCCGGATCCTGCGCTCCACGTCATAGCGGAACAGGTGCACCTCGTTCTCGGCTATCTGCGAGAGCGCGTGCCCGTATACGCGGGCGGCCTGGAGGTACAGCTCGCGCGGCCAGACGTCGCGCAGTCGCGACAGCTCGATCACGATCCTGGCCTCCTCCGGCGTGAACCACGGGTCGTCGGCCTGGGGTGCCGGCAGCCCGAACGCGCTCACCAGCTCGGCCACCTCGGCCGGGCTCAGCCCACCCGCGGCCTCGATGTCGCTCGGCCGCACCGTGCGCTCGAGACGCGCCGAGTCGAGCACTGGACCGAACACGGGGTCGGGCGCCCAGGCGCCCTCAGGGATGTCGAAGCTCTCGGCCACGTTGCCCCATCAGCGACCTTACCGCTCAGGCGCAAGCGGGCTAAGGTGGGCCGATAGCGCTCCCTGGCACCGAGAAGCCCCGGCGGTTCCGGCCGAAGCTGCATTACGAGCTGATCGTCTGCGGCCTCGTGGGACATGAGCTCGTGGGCTTGGACGCCGCTGAGCTGCGTCCCGAGGACGCGCTCGTCGCGCGGGCGGGGCCGGACGGGCTGCGCTGGTACCGCTGCCTGCGCTGCGACAGCTGGCTGCCACTCGAGCGGCCGTCTGATCCCGTCCGGCGGCACCCCCCGAACCGCGACGAGCTCGAGCTGCCGCTCCGCGGGCAAGCGCGTTGCGCGACAAGATCGTGCTGCGCGCTGATTGCGGTCGACCGCGCGATCCACTTCGTGCTGCTGGCCGCGCTGGCGGTGGTGATCTTCTTCTTCGCCGCCAACTCCGACCGGCTGCGCCAGCCGGTGTTCAAGGCGCTCGCCGACCTCCAGAGCGGACTGGGCGGGCCGTCGAAGAACAGCCACCACGGCGTCGATCTACGAGCTGCACCACCTGTTCTCGATCAACTCCGGCACGCTCACGAAGGTCGGTTTCGTGGTGGCGGCGTACGCCGTGCTCGAGGGTGCCGAGGCCGTCGGCCTCTGGTACCAGAAGCGCTGGGCGGAGTACCTCACGTTCATCGCCACCACCGCGCTCCTGCCGCTCGAGATCTACGAGCTCACCCGCAGGCTGTCGCCGTTCAAGATCGTCACACTGGTGATCAACGTGGCCGTGGTGGTGTACCTGCTGCTTGCCAAGCGGCTGTTCGGCCTGCGCGGCGGAGCCAGAGCCGAGGAGGAGCAGCGGCGCCGCGACAGCGGCTGGGAGGCGCTCGAGCGCGCCACCCCCGGGCTGGATGTGCCGATGCCGAGCGCGGCCTCGCCGGCTGGCGTGAGCGCCCTCGCCGTCCGGCCGGTGCTGGCGGTGGTTCTCTGCAAGAGCGCCCTTAATCTCGCGTTCGCCGGGCGCTACGGGTGGCAGCGGGACGAGCTCTACTACGCGGTGGCGGGCCGCCACCTGCAGGGCGGCTACGTGGACTTCCCGCCCGTCACGGCGCTGTCTTCGCTGCCTTCGGCAGGCTGCTGTTCGGCGACTCGCTCTACGGGCTGCGGGTGTTCGCGATCCTCGCGGGCGCGGGCGTGATCGTGGTGGCGGCGCTGATCGCGCGGGAGCTCGGCGGCGGCACGAAGGCACAGGTGCTGGCGGCTGTGCTCGTGGGCTTCTCCCCGATCGTGATCGCGGTCAACGGCCTCTTCCAGCCCGTGTCGTTCGACCAGCTCACCACGGTGGTCGTGCTGCTCCTGGCGCTGCGGATCGCGCTCGGCCGGGGAAGCTGGCCGCTGCTCGGGCTCGCGATCGGGATCGGACTCGAGACCAAGTACACGCTGGCGGTGGTCCTCGCCGTGCTCCTGCTCGCGTTCCTGGTGTTCAGGCGCGACGCACTCGAGCCGCGCGGGCTCGCGCTCGCGGCCGGGATCGCTGCGGTGCTCATGGTGCCCAACCTGCTCTGGCAGCTCGACCATGGCTGGGCGAGCGTGCACTTCTTCGTCAACCCGCCCGTCGAGCGCCACCGACGAGTCGCGTCCCGGCTACGTGGCCGACCTGCTGGTGCTCACCGGGCTGGTGTCCATCCCGGTGGCGGTGGCCGGGATCCGGATGCTCCTGCGCGACCGGATGGTGCGGCCGTTCGGCTGGACGGTGATCGGCGTGGTGCTCGCCTACCTCGTGCTCGGCGGCAAGTCCTACTACGCGATGCCGGCGGTGCTGTTCGCGCTCGCCGCCGGCTCGCTGCCGCTCGACCGCTGGGCCACGCCGCGGCGGCTGCGCGTGGCGGGCGCCGCGTTCGCGCTGCTGCTGCTCTTGCTGCTGCCGGTCGGTTTGCCGGTGCTGCCGGTGAAGACCGCGGACAAACTCGGCGTCATCGACGCCCGCTCGGACTACCAGGACGAGCTGGGCTGGCACAAGCTGGCGCGGACGGTGGAGGGCGTGGCGGGCGGCGCCGACGTGGTGATCACGAGCAACTACGGCGAGGCGGGCGCGCTCGTGCTCTTCGGCCACGGCCTGCCGCGGGTGGGCAGTGGCGATGTGACGATGCGCTACTGGCGTCCGGACGTCAGCGGGCGACAAGCCGTCCTGGTGGGATTCGACCGCTCCGGCGCGCCGTTCTGCGGCGCCGACTACCGGGTGGTGGCGCGGATCCAGATGCCCGTGGACAACGAGGAGCGGGGCCAGCCGATCGCCCGCTGCACGCTCACGGGAACGCTGGCCCGGGTGTGGCCGCAGGTGCTCGCGTTCTACTAACCGGAGCCGTCCGACCGGCGCGCAACACTGGCCGCGTGGCGAGAAGTCACCCTTTCATCCGTGGGGTGGCGGTTTGCGGGTGCTCGGCGCTGCTCGTGCTGATTGCGGGCGGCGGCGAGGGCTTCTGGCTGTCCCTTCCGTTCGCCCTGCTGGCCGCCGCGTGGGCTCCCAACCACGCGCGTGCCGCGCTGCCCGCTTCCGCGATCACGATCCTGGCCATCGCCGCCGCCCGCGGCGGCGCGCCCCCACTGCTCCTGATCCTGGTGGTGGTGGGCGGCAGCGTGACAGTGGTGCGCCTCATCGAGGAGGAGTTCCAGCGCGAGCGCCGCGCACTGCGCGCCACCGCGATGCGCGACCCGCTCACCGGCGTGGCCAACCGCCGGGCGTTCGGCGAGCGGCTGCGCTACGAGATCGCGCGGCACACGCGCCAGCAGCGCAGCTTCGCCGTGATCGCGCTGGACCTCGACGGCTTCAAGGCGGTGAATGACCGCTTCGGCCACCAGTCGGGTGACGAGCTGCTGCGCGAGGTGGCAGCCGCCATCGGCTCGATCCTGCGCGAGCAGGACACGGTGGCGCGCGTGGGCGGCGACGAGTTCACGGTGCTCGCCCCCGAGACCGACCGCGAGGGAGGCGAGTGCCTGGCCGAGCGCGTGAGCCGCGCGGTGTCCGGAGTGACCACTGGCATCTCGACGCTGAGCGCGAGCGTGGGCCTGGCGATCTTCCCCGACGACGCCGCGGACGGGCCCGGGCTGCTCGAGCTGGCGGACGCCGAGGCGATCGCCGTCAAGCGCGAGAGCCGCTCCAACAGGGCAGCGCGCAGAGCGGCTTAACGCAGCTTCCCTACACCTTTCCCCTGGCGCGGGTTAGATTGAGTTCATGCCCGCGTGGCTCGTCTGGCTCATAGCCGCCGCAGCGCTGCTCGGCGGCGAGGTCGCGACGATGGGCGTGTTCCTCGGCCCGCTGGCTCTCGCCGCGGGCGGGGCAGCGGTGGCCGCCGGCCTTGGCGCGGGCACGGTCGCGCAGTTCGTGGTCTTCGTGCTGGGGTCGGTGGCGGCACTGGGGCTGCTGCGCCCCGCCGTGCTCCGCCGCCTCCACCACGGCCCGGCACTGCGCACCGGCGCGGCCGCGCTGGTGGGCGAGCCGGCGCTGGCGCTCGACCGCGTGGACGCCGACGGCGGCCGCGTGAAGATCGGCGGCGAGGAATGGAGCGCGCGGTCCTACACCGACGAAGAGGTGATCGAGCCCGGCACGCGCGTGGTCGTGGTCGAGATCCGGGGCGCCACGGCGCTCGTAACGAGGTAAGGAGTCTGAATGTCCGCTGGCGGAATCGTCGCGATCATTGTCATCGTCGTCCTCCTGATCGTCATCTTCAGGACGATCAGGATCATCCCCCAGGCCCGCGCCGGGATCGTCGAGCGCCTGGGCCGCTACCACCGCACGCTCGAGCCGGGGCTGACGATGATCATCCCGTTCGTCGACCGGCTGCGGCCGCTGATCGACCTGCGCGAGCAGGTCGTCTCCTTCCCGCCCCAGCCCGTGATCACCGAGGACAACCTGGTGGTGAACATCGACTCGGTCATCTACTACCAGGTGACCCAGGCCAGGGCCGCGACCTACGAGATCGCCAACTACATCCAGGCGATCGAGCAGCTCACGGTCACCACCCTGCGCAACGTGATTGGCGGCATGGCGCTCGAGGCCACGCTCACCTCGCGTGACCACATCAACGGTCAGCTGCGAGTGGTGCTCGACGAGGCTACGGGGAAGTGGGGCATCCGCGTGAACCGCGTGGAGCTGAAGGCGATCGACCCGCCGGCCACGATCCAGGAGGCGATGGAGAAGCAGATGCGCGCTGACCGCGACAAGCGCGCCGCCATCCTCACCGCCGAGGGCGTGAAGCAGTCGCAGATCCTCACCGCCGAGGGCCAGAAGCAGTCTGAGATCCTCAAGGCCGAGGGCGCCGCGCAGGCCGCCGTGCTCAACGCGAACGGTCAGGCCAAGGCGATCGACACCGTGTTCAAGGCGATCCACGAGGGCGACGCCGACCCCAAGCTGCTGGCCTACCAGTACCTGCAGATGTTGCCGCAGATCGCGCAGGGCGACTCGAACAAGGTCTGGATCATCCCGAGCGAGTTCACGAAGGCGCTCGGCCAGCTGAGCGAATCGCTCGGCGGAACCACGCCGGCCGACGGCCCACGGCGAACGGCGAACGGCGATTAGCTCACGCGTGCCCGAAGCGGACGTCGGGCAGCACCCGGTCCACCCAGCGCGGCAGGTACCAGGCCCAGCGCCCGAGCAGCCGCAGCATCACCGGCACGAGCAGCAGCCGGACGAGGAACGCGTCGAGCAGCACCGCCACGCCGAGGATCACGCCCATCTCCTTGGGCGGCAGCGGTCCGGACAGCGCGAAGGTGAAGAACACCGCCACCATCACCGCCGCCGCCGCGAAGATCACGCGCCCCGAGTGCGCCACGCCGCCCACCATCGCCTCCTTGGCGTCGCCGCGCGAGTGGTCCCAGTGCTCCTTGGCCGAGCTGAGCAGGAACACCGTGTAGTCCATCGAGATCGCGAAGATCATCGCGAAGAAGAACACGGGGCCCCAAGCGTCCAGGAAGCCCTGCGGCTCGAAGCCGAGCAGCGAGTGCAGCGCGCCTCCCTGGAAGATGAAGCGCGCCACGCCGAACGCCGCGCCGGTGGCGAGCAGGTTGGTGAGCACGCCCACGGCCGCGATCAGCGGCGCCTGGAGAGCGAACAGGAGGAGCAGGAAGCCGAGGCCCAGCACCACGCCGATCACGAGCGGCGTCTTCGCGGAAAGCGCCTGCTCGAGGTCGTGGTTCTCGGCCACCGCTCCTCCCACGAGGGCGCCCTGCGGGAGCGTCGCCCCGCAGCCGATCGATCGTCGCGCCCACGGTCTTGGAAGACGGGTCCTGCTTGGGGATGGCCTGCACGAGCGCGAGGCCGCCTGAGCCTGTCTGCGCCGGCATCACCTGGGCGATGCCCGGGTCCCGCTGCGCGAGCGCAGCCACCTGGCGCGCGTCGCTCTGCGGGGCCACGATCTGGAGCGGACCGGTGGCCCCGGGGCCGAACGCCGACTGCACCTGGTTGTAGCCCTGGCGCGAGTGGTCGCTCGCCCGGCACCACCTTGATCGACGGCATGCCGGTCTTGAGGCCGAGCACCGGCAGCGCGAGGGCCACCAGCACCGCCACCGCGCCGATCCCGTACGGCCACGGGTTGCGCCAGAGGCGCTCGCCCCAGGCCGCGAAGCGCGCCGAGCGGTGCTCGCCCGAATGCGCCCACGGCAGCGAGAGCTTGTCCACCTTGGGGCCGAGCTTGGCGAGCACGGCCGGCAGCAGCGTGAGCGTGGCCGCCAGCACGAAGATCACCGACGAGCATGATCCCGAGGCTCATCGAGCGGAAGGCCGGGCTCGGCACGAGCATCACCGCGGTGAGCGAGATCAGCACGGTGAGCCCGGAGAACAGGACGGCCTTGCCCGCCGTGTCCATCGTCACCGCCGTGGCCTCCTCCGCGCTCAGCCCGCTGCCGAAGAACGCGCCGCGGAAGCGCATCACCACGAACAGCGCGTAGTCGATGCCGAGCGCGAGCGCGAACATCAGCGCGAAGTTCATCGCCCAGATGGAGATGTCGAGCAGCTGCGTGCCGAGGTAGAGCGAGCCCGCCGCGGCCACGAGGCCGAGGATCGTGAGCATCAGCGGCAGGCCGGCCGCCACGAGCGACCCGAACGCGAGCACGAGGATGCCCATCGTCACGGGCCACGAGATCACCTCGGACTTGAGCATCGCCGACTTGTTGGCGTGGTTGAAGTCCGACCACATGCCGGAGGCGCCGGTGAGGTTCACGCTCACGGCGGCCGAGCCGGTGCTCGCCAGCGGGCCCTTGAGCGCGTCGGCGGCGCGCACCATGTCGTTGGAGTTGCGCGCCGCGCCGGCCTGGATCACGGCCGTGTGCCCGTCGCGGGAGATGGACACGCCCGGCGCGCGGCGCCACCACGGTCCTCACCGCCGGGTCGGCGCGCAGCACGCGCTCGGCGCCGGCGATCGCCTGCTGGAAGCCGGGGTCCTTCACGGTCTGCGTGGACGAGTGCACGACGGTCATCAGGCCGTAGCTCGAGAGCCCGGCGAAGTTCTTGTCGATCAGCGCGCGCGCCTGCACGGACTGCGAGCCGCTGGCCTCCCAGCCGGCGCCCGACAGCGCCTTCTCCACGCGCGGCGCGAGCACGCCGAGTCCCACGGCCACCACGAGCCATGCCGCGAGCACCACGCGGAAGTGCGTGGCCGTCCAGTGTCCGAGCCTGCCGATCGGGCCGACCTGGGTCATCGGACCGACACCTCCTCACGCGGGTAGACAGCCGAGCGCAGCCCGAACACCCGCGAGATCACGAGCGAGGCCGGGCAGGCCCCGAAGACGACGTAGAGCCACTGGTTGACGCCGACGAAGGCGGTGAGCAGCAGGAACCAGGGCGAGACGAGCGCCGCGAGCAGCGCGCTCACGAGCGTCACGGTGCCGGCCATCGCGAACAGCACGCGCTCGAGCGGCCAGCGGCCGCCGCTTGAACAGAAGCGGGTCATGCGGGTGTACCTCCCTTGAGGAGCGAGTCGAGTTCCGTGAGCTGCTGACGGAGGCCGCCGCACACGTCCTCGCAGAGGTGGAAGACCGCCTCGTCCAGCGATCGCGTAGCGCGCGAAGTTGCCCTCGCGGCTGCGGCTGACGATGCGCTCCCGGAGCAGCACCCCGAGGTGCTTGGAGACGTTCTGCTGCGAGGCGCCGGTGGCCTCCTGGAGCTCCTGGACCGTGGCGGCTCCGTCGCGGAGCCGGTCGAGGAGACGGATGCGCATCGGCTCTCCGAGCACTCGGAAGCGCTGTGCGATCAGCTCCACCAGAGGCTCGGGCAGCGGGTGCGGAACTGCCGTGGTCGGATTCATGACGACCAGAGTAGCACAACCACACAGTTGTACAAGTGTGTAGTTGTACTGTTCCTTCACACGGAAAACTGCGGACCCGAACCGGGGGCTGGCCCGGATGCCGCAACCGCGCTAGTGACGGATGCTCGAGACCACCGACCGAAAGGGAGCTCGAGCCATGAGCGCCAAGCCACGCGTACTGATCCTCGGCGGCGGCTTCGCCGCACTCGAAACGCGCCTTCCTCCTGCGCATGCGCGCCCACGACAAGGTGGACATCGCGCTCGTGTCCGACAACGACAACTTCGTCTTCCGGCCCGAACTCGATCTACGTCCCCTTCGGCGGGGACCCGGATTCGCTGCTGGTGGATCTGAGCAAGCCGCTCCACCGGCGCGACATCGACTTCCATCACGGCTCCGTGACCGAGGTGGATCCCGACAACCGCTACGCCGGCCTCGCGGGCGGCGAACGGCTGCACTACGACAAGCTCGTGATCGCCACCGGCGCCGCGATGGCGCCCGAGGAGGTGCCCGGGCTCGCGGAGCACGCGTCCACGATCTGGACCACCGATTCGATGCTCGGCGTGCGCGAACGCTTCGAGCGCGTGGTCAGCAGGCAGCGCGCCGGTGAGCGGCCGAACGTGCTCTTCCTGATCCCGCCGAACAACAAGTGCGCCGGCCCGCTCTACGAGATCGTGCTGATGCTCGAGACGTGGCTGCGCCGCCAGGACGCGCGCAGCGGCGTGGACATCGCCTGGTCAACCTACGAGCACTCGTACATCCAGGCGTTCGGCCCGCGGCTTCACGACGTGGTCGAGGCCGAGTTCCGCGAGCGCGGGATCGACGGCCACACGGAGGAGATGGTGACCGAGGTGCTCCCGGGCGAGGTGCGCTACGCAAACGGCAGCTCGCGCCCCTTCGACGAGCTGATCGCCTTCCCGCCGTACGTGTCGGCCGTGCGCTACGACTCGCTCGTGTCGGACGAGCGCGGCTTCATCAAGACCGATCTCGCCACCCGCCAGGTGCCGGGCCACGACAACATCTACGCCCCCGGCGACGCCGGCGACTTCCCCGTCAAGCAGGCGTTCCTCGCCTTCCTGCAGGCCGACTCGGTCGCCGACCACATCGCGGCATCGGTGGGCGAGCACGAGTTCGTCACGCCGTTCGACCCGGTGAGCATGTGCGTGATGGAGATGTTCGACAAGGCCACGTTCGCCCAGGTCCCGCTGCGCGTGACTGGCGATCCGCTGCGGCCGGTCGAGGTGCGCCCCGACGCCGACGGCGACTACAAGGTCGGCACCTCTCCCGCTCTGGCGGCTCGGCAAGAAGGTGCTCGGCTTCTCGGTGCCGATGCGCTTCTCCGCCGGCGAGCCGTTCCACGCAGGCATGGGGTGGCAGATGATGGATGTGGGGCTCAAGGGGATGAGTGGGGTGCTAGCGGACTAGTTCCCAGTTCCTAGTTCCTAGCTTGGTTATATAACTGCTGTGGTATATTGTTGCCATGGCGTTTGAGGCACTTGCAGAGCCAAACCGCAGGAAGATCATGGACCTGCTGCTCGAGCAGCCCCGTTCGGTCGGGGAGCTCGTCGAGCGCACCGGGCTCTCCCAGCCGGGCACCTCGAAGCACCTGCGCGTGCTGCGCGAGTCGGGCCTCGTGCGCGTGGAGAAGGACGCGCAGCGGCGTGTGTACGCGCTCAACCCGCAGGCGCTGGCCGAGCTGATCCAGTGGGTCGAGCCCTATCGCCGCGCGATGGCGTCGCAGCTCGACGCACTCGAACGCCACCTGGACGAGACCGCCACGAAAGGAAAGAAGTCATGAGCACCGCTGATGGAGTTATCGAGAACCGCGCCGACGGCTCGACCGTCATCCACTTCGAGCGCCGCCTCGCCCACCCCGTGGAGCGCGTCTGGGAGGCGATTACGGATCCCGCGCAGGTGATCCGATGGTGGGGCGAGCTGAACGCCGACTTCCGCCAGGGCGGCGACTTCAACGTGAGCTGGCTCAACCAAAACTCCTCCGGCTGGCGTGGCACGCTGACGGAGTACGACCCGCCCCGGCTGCTCGAGACCAGCGGGGTCTGGGGCTCGAAGGCCGAGTCCTGGGGCGAGAACAACGCCACGCTGCGGCTCGAGCTCACGCCTGACGGCGACGGCACGGTGCTGCGCTTCACCAACACGGTCGCGCAGATGCCGGACGACTACCGCACGAAGACCGTGGCCGGCTGGCACTGGCACCTCGACACCCTTGCCGGCGTGCTCGACGGCAAGCCGGACCGCAGCCTCACGGACATCGACGGCTGGGAGCCGATCCACCAGCTCTACGAGGCGCAGTACGCGACCAGCTAGGCCACCGCGTCCTGGCGCCTGCGCGCCGCGCGCGGCTCGATGACCCCGCCCCAGTCGGCATCCTCGATGCGCGCCGGCTCGGTGGACTCGATGAACTCGCGCAGCACGCGCGCGAGTCCCTCCGGGTCCTCGAGGTGCGGGAAGTGGGCGGCGCGCGGCAGGGTCTCGAAGTAGCTGTGGGGCACGGCCTCGTGCATCGCGCGGCCGTGCTCCAGCGGGATCGTCTGATCGCGCTCCCCCCACACCACCAGCGTGGGCATCGAGCCGAGCAGGTAGAGGCGGTCGACCGCGCTGACGCGCTGGCCGTGCACGTCGATCACCGAGCGCAGCGTGTGCAGGAATGCCGCCCGCGCGCCCGGTTGCTCGAGGGGCCGCAGCGCGCGCACTACCGCCTGCACGTAGATGCCCTTGCTGTGCCCGCGGGCGCGCAGCCGCTTGCCGAGCTCCCAGAGCACGTCCAGGATCCGGCGGTGCGCGATCACCCCGATCAGGCCGTTCATCCCGGGCAGCGCGGCGCTTCGCAGCAGCGGGCTCACCTCGTGGCCGAGGCCACCGCTCGATATGAGCACCAGCCGCTCGGTGCGCTGGGGGAACTGGTAGAAGAACTGCATCGCCACGCCGCCGCCGAGCGAGTGGCCGACGATCGTCGCGCGGTCGATCCCGATCACCGCGAGCATGTCGCGGATGCTGGCCGCGTGGGCGCCGATCGAGTAGTCGCCGCGCACGGCCGCGGAGTCGCCGTGGCCGATCAGGTCGGGCGCGATCACCGTGTAGCGGTCCGCCAAACGCAGCGCGACCTCCTCCCAGTGGCGCGAGGAGTTGACCATGCCGTGGATCAGAACCACCGGCGGACCGCTCCCTGCCACGCGGTAGATCACCCGGTGGCCGTGCAGCTCCATCTCCCACGGCTCGAACTTGTGCGGCTCCGCCACCCGGAGCACCCTAGCGCTGCCGGCCTACGCGGACACGGGCGACTCCTCGCCCGCCACCTTCGCCCCCAGCTCCATCAGCGCGAACAGGAACGCCTCGGAGAAAGTGGGGAACGGCTGGATGGTGTCGAGCAGCGTGGCCAGCGGAATCCGGGCCCGGATCGCGAGCGTGGCCTGCTGGAGCCACTCCCCCGCCTCAGGCCCGAGCGCGTGCGCTCCTGTGAGGCGCTCGCCGTCTGACACCAGCGTGAGGAAGCCCGGCTTGTCCGCGTACGCCCGCGTGAAGGTGGAGGTGCGCGCCACCCCGGCCAGCTCGGTCGTGGCGGTGTACTCGCCCTCGGCCTCCCCCACGCTGGCCGCCTGCGGATCGGTGAAGACCACGCGCGGCACCGCCTCGTAGCTGGCGCGTGCGGGCTTGCCGAGGATGTTCGACGCCGCCACGCGGCCCTGGTACTTGCCCACGTGGGTGAAGGGCCAGATGCCGGTCACGTCGCCCACGGCCCAGAGGCCGTCGCCGGCGGACATGCGCTCGTCCACCCTCAGGCCCTTCTTGTCCGGCTCGATGCCCACGCTCTCGAGACCGATCCCCGCGGTGCGCGGCGCGCGGCCGGTGGCCACGAGCAGCTTGTCGCCGCGCAGCTCGGTGCCGTCGGGGAAGTCGAGCGCGTAGCCTTCGCCGTGGCGGCGTGCGCCGCTCGCGTGCTGGCCGAAGTGCAGCTCTATGCCGTCGGCTTCGAGCGCCTCGCCAAGACCCTTCCCGAGCTCCTCGGGTTCGCGTGGCAGAACGCGGTCCTCACCCTCCACGAGCGCCACCGAGCCGCCCATGCGCGTCAGCGCCTGCGCCATCTCCACTCCCACGGGGCCGCCGCCGAGCACGAGCAGGCGCTCCGGCACCTCCTTCATGCCGGTCACCTCGCGGTTGGTCCAGAGCCCGTCCAGCTCGTCGAGCCCGGGTATCGGCACGAACTGTGGGGACGAACCGGTGGCCACCACCACGTCGCGCGCCTCGTACGTGGTGCCGTCCACCTCCACCCTGCCCTTGCCGGCCAGCTTTCCGTCGCCGCGGATGAGGTCGATGCCGTTGTCCTCGAGCCACTGCACCTGGCCGTCGTCGTCGTAGTCGGACACCATGAAGTCGCGCCAGCCGAGCGCGGCGCTCACGTCGAGCTCGCCGGTCACCGCCTCGGCGGCGCCCGGCGCCTCGCGCGCCTGCGCGATCAGCTCACCCGGACGCAGCAGCGTCTTGGACGGGATGCAGGCCCAGTAGGAGCACTCGCCCGCCACCAGCTCGCGCTCCACGATCGCCACCTTCGCCCCGCCCTCGGCGAGCCTCCCGGCGCAGTGCTCGCCCGCCGTTCCTGCGCCGAGGATGATCACGTCGTAGTCGCTGCTCATGTGCGGCCTGCTCCTTCCGTCGGGGTGCCGGACCGTGTACCCGCCAGTCCCGCGCGGCAAGCGCGCGTTACGGATACAGCTTCTCGCCTTTGGCGAGCATCTCCACGAACTGCGCGATGCGCCTGGCGCGGGTCTCCGGCCTCTTCGCCTCCTGTACCCGGTAGAGCACGGCGTAGCGGTTCTGGCTGTTCAGCGCGGTGAAGAACTCCGCCGCGGCCGGGTTGGCTTCGAGCGCCGCCTGAAGGTCGTCGGGCACGGTGGCCGTGCTGTGCGAGTCGTAGGCGGCCTCCCAGCGGCCGTCGGCCTGCGCCAGCTCCACCTCGCGCATGCCGGCGGGCTTCATCTCGCCGCTCTCGATCATGCGGGTGGCCTTGTCGCGGTTGATCTTCGACCACCTGCTGCGCGGCCCGCGCGGGGTGAAGCGCTGCAGGAAGTGGGTGTCGTCGTGGGCGTGCCGGACGCCATCGATCCAGCCGTAGGAGATCGCGATGTCGAGCACCTCGGGGTAGGCCACCGACTCGATCCCGGAGCCCTTCTTGGCGATCTTCACGCGCACGCCGCTCGAGCACTCGTGGTTTTCCGCCAGCCAGCCGCTCCACGCCTCGGACGTGGCGAAGAACAGCACCGGCTCATCATGCATCGCTGCCACGCGACGATGATCGCAGTGGCCGTGGTCAGTGGCGTTGCAGACGCTGCAGCGGGGTGAGCGCGGCCACAGGCTGCTCCACGGGAGCGGTGCTCAGTGACTGCAGGAAGGCGATGCCCAGCAGGATCACCGCCGCCGGCAGGGCCTGCGAGGCGAAGCCGTCGAGGTTCCCCGCCACGATCAGGCCACCGAGCGCTCCCGCCGCGGCGCCGCCCACAAGGCCCACCGCCAGCGACCTGCCCGCGATCCGGCTGAGTCCGAACACCGCGCCGGTGACAGCGAAGCCGAGCACGATCCCGGGCCTGAGGTTGTCGCCGTGCACGCGCAGAACGCCGTTCACGATCCCGCCCAGCGCGCCGGCGAGGGCGCCCAGCAAGAGCCCGCGGGCGGCTCGCGGCGGGATCTCGTGGCGGTCCCGGCCCATCGCCGCAACGACGGCGCTCACCACGGCTCCCAGCACTGCCCAGAAGCCGGCCCAGCCAGCCGCGAAGTGGGCCACCGTGTGCACGTCCGTGCCGCGCTTGACGTTGAGGCCCGCCTTGTAGGCGGCGTACGCCGGGCCGGCGGCCACCAGCATTCCGAGCGCTACTCCCACCACCGGCACCGCCGGGGATGGCGGCGGGAGAGGCTCCGGCTTCGGCTCGGGCGTCGGTGGCTCGGGCCGCGGCTCGGTCGGCAGCGGGCCCTCGAGCGTCTCGATCAGACGCTCGACGTCGTAGCGCCAGCGCTCCTCGCTCAGCTCGAGCGCCTGCCGCCTGCGCAGCTCCGCGAGATCCGGCGGCACCTGCTCACGCGCGGGCATGCGCCCGCCTCCCACGAGCACCGGGATCACCACCACGTCCGAGCGGAACAGCGCGGTGCGCACCTCGAGGCCCACGAAGTCATCGGGATCCTCGAGGCGGCGCGACCCGTCAGCGTCGGTGATCGTGGCCCACTGCGGGCCGATCACAGCGAGCAGCACGTCGCAGGAGTTGAGCGCCTCGTTGATGCGGTCGGCGAAGTTCTGCCCGGGCTTGATGGCGCCGATGTCCATGAAGATCACGCCCTCGCCGAAGTGCGCCGCGAGCGAGTCGTACAGGCGGCCGGCGTAGCCAGGCGCGTCCTGCCGTCGGTAGCTGATGAAGATGCCGCCCATCGTCTACTGGGCCTCCGTCTGTTCGCGTTTCACAAGGTCTTCCTGTCCACTCGTCCAGCGGGCGTGCTCCTGCGAGACGAGGCCCTCCACCCGTTCGGCCAAGAGGCCGTCCTTGCGGTGGGTGTGCATGTAGGGGCCCGCGTCGCCGAGGTACAGGAACTTCTCGTGCTTGAGGGCTTCGCACGTGGACCGGTAGGTGATCCAGTTCTGCTGGTACTGGAACAGCTGCTGGAAGCCTTCGAGGATCACGATCAGGGCTCCCATGGCTCCGAGGGTCCAGCGCGGCACTCCGTCGACGGCCGCCAGGACGGGTACGACAGCGGCCACCACGATCTGGCTGACCTTTATGGCCTTGAAGCGCTGCTGGTTGTAGGCGCTCTTGCGGCCGTACCAGTCAATCTGGTTTTCGAGACGCTGCCAGGCGGGAGAGTGGTGGGCTTTCGTGCTTCCGTCAGGACGCGCCGGAGCTACTTCGAGCTTCGAGTCCATATGCGTTCCTTGCCGGCCACTATCCGCCCGCCCCTGGGCGCACGCAAGGGTGCTAGCCGTACTTGCATAGGATCGGGCGCGTGGGCGGTCGCGTGTCGAGAACGGCTCAGGGCGTGGCCGTGGTGCGCTCCGGCTTTTCGGATCGCCCGCACACCCCGAATGGGGATCCCAACGCCCAGAAGCGGCTCTGCGAGGGCATGCGCGCGGGACGCGCGCCGCGCCTGCGCGACCACCTGCTGGCCCGCACCCGGTTCTTCGACTCCGCGGTGCTGGGGGCGATCGAGCGCGGCACGGAGCAGGTGGTGATCGTCGGCGCCGGCTACGACGACCGCGCGCTGCGCTTCCGCTCGCCCGGCGTGCGCTTCTTCGAGCTCGACCATCCAGCCACGCAGGCGGACAAGCGCCGGCGGGTGGAGGCGCTCGGCTCGGACGTGGACGATCTCGTGTTCGTGCCACTGGACCTCGTGCGCGACCCGGTGGCCGAGCTGCTGGCGGATGCCGGGCAGGACGCAGCGCGCCCGACGCTGTTCGTCTGCGAGGGACTGACGATCTATCTCGAGCAGGCGGAGATCGTGGCCCTGCTGGGCGCTCTCGCCGCGCGCGCCGGCGCGGGGAGCGAGCTCGCCGTGAGCTTCGCGCTGCACGCCGAGGGCGCGCCCTCGGCGGCCGTGGTGCGCCTGGCCAACGCAGCCCGCGGCGGTGGTCGGGGCGAGCCGTGGCGCACCATCCTGCCGGCGTCCGCGCACCTCGCCTTGCTCAGTCAGGCCGGCTGGACCGAGCACGAGGCAATCGACGACGCCGAGCTCGTTCCGAGGGCCCGGCCGCTCCGCTCGCTCCTCGTGCGGGCTTCGCTTACAGTCGCCCGATGACAACCAAAGACCTATTCGCATCCCCGCGCCCGGTCACGGCGCTGGCGGATCTGTTCGCAAACATCTGGCAGCTCGGCTACGTCTGCACGGACCTCGACCGCGGCATGGAGTTCATGCGCGAGCGCTTCGGGCTCGAGCACTGCATCGAGGTGCCCACCGACACCGCGCGCGTGATCGACCACAACGATGCGGAGGTCCCGTGGGAGGCCCGCATCGCTATGGGGGCCCGCGGCGGGCTGATCGTCGAGCTGATCGAGCCGGTGTCCGGCGACGTGGACTTCTACCGCCGCTTCCTGCCCGAGGACGGCTCGCCCGCCGTTCGCCTCCACCACCTCGCCACCCAGGTTCCCGTGGGTGACGAGGAGTGGCAGCGCGTGCGTGCGCTGCTCGCCGAGTCCGGGCTGCGCTTCGACCACACCGTGCTGATCCCGGACCGGGTGCGCGCCGGCTACGTCGACACGAGCGCCGAGCTCGGCCACCTGCTCGAGGTGTGCCAGCTCCAGCCTGCCGACATCGAGATGTTCACAGGCATCGTGCGGGACAGTTCCTAGACACGCTGTCTGGACATGTGATCCGGTTGCTGGTATGAACGCAGACACCGTGTCTGGATGTCGTAGCGACGCCCACTACGCACCGCCTGGGCACATCCCGGTGATCGAGGCCGGCAGCGAGCTCGTGGAGTTCAATCCCACGGGCGAGTACGAGCAGACGATGGAGGTCGTGGCCCGCAACCTCGCGGCGGTCAGCAGTTAGGCTCGCACCCACACCCCCGAACCGCAGGAGGCACTCGCATGCTCTGCGCCCACACCGTCCGCAGGCTCAAGCCGGGCACGTTCGAGCAGTTCAAGGAGGGCTTCGGCCCGCCCGACGAAGCTGCACGGCAAGGCTGGGTCCGCTTCCACATGCTGCGCAATGTGAACGACGAGAACGAGGTCGTGACCTTCGGCTTCTTCGACGGCACGCTCGACGAGCTCAACGCGAGCCAGAGCCAGCACAAGTACGACGACCGCGTCGAACAGATCGCCCCGCTCGTGGAGTCCGTCGTATCGAACGGCGTCTACGAGATCGTCCTGACCAAGTCGGCCGAGGGTGCCGCCGCCTGAGCCGCACGGTCTTCCTCTTCGACGTCGACAACACGCTGCTCGACAACGACGCGGTGGCCGCGGATCTGCGCGGCCACCTCACCGAGGCGTTCGGCGAGCAGCGCCAGCAGCGCTACTGGCAGTTCTTCGAGGAGCTGCGCGAGGAGCTCGGCTATGCCGACTACCTCGGCGCGCTCCAGCGCTTCCGGCTCGCCTACCCGCGCGAGCCGCGCCTGCTCGAGATCTCGAGCTTCCTCGTCCACTACCCGTTCGCCGAGCGCCTCTACCCGGGCGCGCTCGACGCGCTCGGCGCGCACGCGCGAGCACGGTCAGACCGTGATCCTGAGCGACGGCGACGTGGTGTTCCAGCCGCTCAAGGTGGAGCGCTCGGGAATCGGCGAGGCGGTGGACGGCGACGTGCTGATCTACGTCCACAAGGAGCACGAGCTGGACGACGTCGAGGCGCGCTACCCGGCGGACCGCTACGTGCTCGTGGACGACAAGCTGCGCATCCTCCACGCGATGAAGGAGCAGTGGGGCGAGCGCGTGACCACCGTGTTCCTGCGCCAGGGTCACTATGCACTGGATCCGGACCAGATCGAGCGCTATCCCGCTGCAGATGTGACGATCGAGGCGATTGGGGAGCTGGTCGAACTGGACCTGGGGCGGCTGCGGGCGTAGCGTTGCGCCGTGAGCGGCTACGACGACCTCCTCAAGCAGTACAAGCCGCAACCGCGCTACGACAGGCAGGAAGCCTTCTTCGCCGACGCCGCCGACCAGATGGCGGTCAACCCCGGCAACCAGCTTCACGTGGGCGGCAAGGTGATGGCCACCGCGGAGACGGGACTCACCCTCGACTCGCTCGGCCCCGTCTACAAGGACAAGACGCAAGGCCGGCAAGGACGACGCCCTGTCGATTCCAGGGCAAGGACTACCGCGACCAGTACACGCGACTGCGCCAGTCACGGCCCGAGCTGAACAACTGGATCTATGGCCACGCCAAGGTGGACGGGCAGGACCGGCTCTGGCTCCAGTACTGGTTCTTCTACTTCTACAACGACTACCAGCTGGCCGGCGGCATCGGCCTGCACGAGGGCGACTGGGAGATGGTGCAGCTGCGGATGAAGGGCACGGCCGATCAGCTCGGCGACTCGCCCGACATCGCGCTGTACGCGCAGCACGCGTACGCGGAGTCGAAGTCGTGGGACGACGTCGAGCTCACGGACGACGGCCGCCCGGTGACCTATCCGGGCGCGCGGCTCGCACGCCTCCTACTTCGCGCCCGGTGTGTACGAGACGGAGGGCTGGTACGACATCGTGGACGGCGAGCGCGCGACCCCCGAGCTCCAGCTCAAGATCCTCCCGGACAAGCCCGCCGGCTGGGTGGCGTGGCCTGGCACCTGGGGCGACACACGAGTCAAGGCCAAGGGCTCGACGACCCGAGCCCCACCGGGACCGGCGCAGCATCCCTACTGGACTTCCCCGACAGGCTCGAGGACGAAGGCGATCGCGCCGCAAGCCCAAGAAGCCGGCCAAGCCGCCCGAGGCTCGACGCCGCGGCTCGCAACGGACGAGCTGTGGGTGATGTGCGACTTCCGCAGCCGAGGCGGCCGGCGTGCCGCTCCGACTGCTGGCCACGTCAACTCGCGTGAGGAGAAGGGCGTGCCGCCCAAGACGTTCACCTTCGACGTAGCGGCCAAGGCCACGAGAAGGGGCAGTTCAACACCAAGTTCCACCTCGACGCCGAAGAAGCACTACGAGGTGGACCTGAGCATCACCGTGCAGGCGGGCGACACCCAGCTAGTCCACCGCGTCGCGCTGCATCCCGCTCGATCCCGGTGTGGAGAGCAAGATCCCCGGCTTCATCAAGAGCCCGGTGTGGCACATCGAGCAGTTCTTCTCCCGCTGATGATCGCCGACCTTCACGCCCACTACCCGATGCACCTCGTGCCCGAGGACAAGGGCTCGCCGATCGACGCGATCACCACCGCGCGCGGGCGCCGCCGCCTGCGCGACCAGATCCGCGCGCTGCTGGTGGGCCTGGCCAGCCGCTTTGGCAACTACCGCTCGTTCGAGTCGGGTCCGCGCATCACCGTGGACGTCGCTCACCGCCGGCGGCGTGGGCGTGGCGTTGTCGGTGCTGTACGCGTTCTTCGACGAGGTGGACCTCGACAAGGCCTACGGCGAGCCCGGCACGCCCGGCTACGTCGAGGACGTGGTGAGCCAGATCGACACCGTGGAGGAGGACATCGCGTCGCACCACGCCGCGGCCGCCGCGGTGGCGCACAGCCCGGCCGAGCTCGACGCCGCCATGTCCGCGGGCAAGGTCGCGCTCGTGCACGCGCTCGAGGGCGGCTTCCACCTCGGCGCCACGCCGGAGGAGGTGGACGCGGCCGTGACGAAGCTTGCCGCGCGCGGTGTGGCCTACATCACCCTCGCCCACCTGTTCTACCGGCAGGTGGCCACCAACGCCAACGCAGTTCCGTTCATCCCCGACCGGATCTACGACGGCTCTTCCCGCAGCCCAAGGAGGGCCTCAGCGAGCTGGGCACGGCGGCCGTCAAGGCCATGGTGCGCGAGCACGTGCTCATCGACGCCTCGCACATGGGCGACCGCTCGGTGGCCGCGCTGATCGCACAGCTCGACGAGCTCGATCCCGACCGCAAGGTGCCGCTGTTCTCGTCGCACGCGGGCTTCCGCTTCGGCAAGCAGGAGTACATGTACACGGAGGACACGGTGCGCGCGGTGGCGGCGCGCGACGGGCTGATCGGGCTGATCTTCGCCCAGCACCAGCTGCTCGACGGGCTCAAGCCGGGCAAGACGAAGACCTTCGAGGAGTCGTTCGCGGCGATCTGCAAGCACGTCGACCGCATCGCCGAGATCACCGGGTCGCACCGCAACATCGGCCTTGGCACGGACTTCGACGGCTTCATAAAGCCCACGCTCGGCGGGCTCGAGAGCTCGGCCGACCTGGCCAAGCTGGACACGGCGCTGCACGAGCACTACGGCGACGAGGTGGCCGACGCGATCACCTCCGGCAACGCCCTGCGGCTGCTGCGCGGCTACTGGCGCGGCGCGGCGGCCTAGGGCTCGATCACGTTGTTCGGATCGGGCTGCTCGTCCGGAGGCGCCTGGCTGTAGTCCCCGAACGGCTCGTCGCGCTGCGCTGCGGCCGCGCCGCACCCCTCGGGCCTCGGCCAGCTCGATGAAGCGCTTGGCGTCCGGCGTGTTGCGCATCAGGCCGTCGAGGATCGGGCCGAGCGTCTGCGTGGAGGCCAGGCCCATGTTCTCGTAGGCCTGGTTCACCACCAGCTTCATCGCGGCGAGCTGGGACAGCGGGATCGAGGCGAGCTGCTCGGCCTGCTTCCCGCACCGTCGGTCTCCAGCTCGGCGAACGGCACGGCCTCGTTGATCAGCCCCGACGTCGGCCGCCTCGCGCCCCGACAGCGGCTTGCCGGTGAGCGCGTACTCCTTCGCGCGCGTGAGACCGAGCCGGTAGAGCCACATGCCCGTCAGGTAGGCGCCCCACATGCGGCTGTACGGCGTGCCGATGCGCGCGTCCTCGCTGGCGATCACGAGGTCGGCGCACAGCGCCATGTCGCTGCCGCCGCCCACGCACCAGCCGTGCACCTGCGCGATCACCGGCTTGGGCGAGCGCCAGATGCTCATGAACTTGGGGATCGGGCCGAGGCTCGGCGCGTTCGCCACCATGAAGTCCTTGCCCGGGTCCCACTCGCCGTCGGTGGTCAGCCCCTCGTCCCAGTGGTGGAAGCCGCCCGCGAAGTCGAACCCCGCGCAGAACGAGCGGCCCGCGCCGCGCAGCACGATCACCTTCACGGCCTCGTCTGCCACCGCCCTGTGCACCGCCGCCTCGAGCTCGTCGGGCATCGGCGGCACGATCGTGTTGAGCCGCTCGGGGCGGTTGAGCGTGACGGTGGCCACCGCGCCCGTCCGTCGCGTAGATGAGCGTCTCGAAGGACTCGGCGCTCACAGCGAGCCGAGCATCGCCCGCGCCGACGCCGGCCAGCTCGACCATCGCGTCGCGCGAGGTGCGGCTCGCGGCGGTCATGTTGGCGAAGCCGTGGATCAGCCCGGGGAAGCGGCGCAGCACCACGGTGTTGCCGGCGGCGCGCAGCTTGTCGGCGTACTCCTCGCCCTCGTCGCGCAGCGGGTCGAAGCCCGGCGGTGCAGATGTAGGCGGGCGGCAGGCCGCTGAGGTCGTCCACCTGCAGCGGCGAGAGGCGCGGGTCGCGCGAGTCGGCGCCGAGCTCAGCGCGTAGTGCTCGTGGAACCAGTCCATCTCGGACTGGGTGAGGAAGAAGCCCTCGGAGAACATGTCGCGCGAGGGGTGCGGGTCCGCGAAGTCGGTGACCGGATAGATCAGGAGCTGGAAGTGCGGCATCGGGTTCTCGCCCTTGCGCGCCAGCAGCGTCATCACGGTGGCGATGTTGCCGCCCGCGCTGTCGCCGCCCACGGCGATGCGGTTCGGGTCCGCGCCCAGCTCCTCCGCGTGCTCGAACGCCCAGCGCAGCGCCGCCTGGCAGTCCTCGATCGGCGCCGGGAACGGGTGCTCGGGCGCCAGCCGGTAGTCGATCGACAGCACGTGCGCGCCCCCGTAGCGGCACAGCAGCCGGCAGGGGGCGTCGTGGGTGTCGAGGTCGCAGATCACGAAGCCGCCGCCGTGGTAGTAGACGATCAGCGGGTGCGGGCCGCCGGCCTCCGGCGGCACGTAGTGGCGGGCCTTGATCGGGCCTTCGGCGCCGTCCACCTCGAGGTTGCGCACCTCCTTCACCGCGATCTCGCGGCCCGGCGAACGCCGCGGCCTGGTGCCGCACGGCGGCGCGCGCCTCGGGCGGCGGCAGCGTCTCGATCGGCGGGTTGCCCTGGCGCTCCATCATCGCGAGCAGCAGCTGGATGTCGGGCTCGAGCGTTTGGCCGTCGAGCCTGCATCGGCGGCCTGCCCGACAGCCTGACCTGCGCCCGCGGCGGCAGCGCGGCCATGACCTTGCCCACGCCGCACCTCCATGCGCTCGCGCGGGGTGAGCTTGGGCCGCGCCCCGTTCGAGGACGAACGTCTGTCGCTGGCGGTGGCCATCGAGGGCTCGAAGCTTACGCGATATCGCTTGGAGTATTCGCCCGGCCATAGGCGGGCAAATACTTCAATCGCTTGCCACTACCGCGGTCGCGAGCCGTAGTCCCCGAACGGGTCGTCGCGCTCGCGCACCGCCTGGCGGAAGCCCACCTCGCCCGGCGCGCTCCACGAAGTCGAGCCCCTCCTGGGTGTGGCGCGCCACGCCGTCGAACAGCGTGCCGAGGCGCCGCGACGCCGCCAGCCCCATCGCCTCCGCCGGCTGGTTGCAGAGCGCCTTCAGCATCATCAGCTGGTTGGCGGCAGCCGCGCGATCCGGCGGGCGAAGTCGCGCGGCGCGCGCCTCGAGCTCCGCCTCCGGCACCACCTCGAGCACGAGCCCGATCCGCACCGCGTCGTCGGCCCGGATCTCGTCGCCGGTGAAGAGCCAGCGCTTGGCCTGCTGGAAGCCCAGCCGGTACACCCACATGGCGGTCGTCGGCGTGCCCCACACGCGCGCCGGCGGGTAGCCGAAGGAGGCCGACTCCGCCGCGAGGATCAGGTCCGCGCACAGCACCATGTCCGTGCCGCCGCCGATGCACCAGCCCTGCACCGCCGCGAGCGTGGGCTTGCGGCAGTACCAGAGCTTCATGTACACGTCCACGAAGCTGCCGATCAGCGCCATGTCCTGCACCGAGTCCCACGCGCGCTCGGACTGGCGCTCGGCCGCCTGCGCCTCGGTGGACCAGTCGAGCCCGTAGCCCGCGCAGAAGGCCTTGCCCTCGGCGCGCAGCAGGATCACGCGGACCCCGTCGTCGGCGTCGGCGTCGTCGATCGCGGCGCTCAGCTCGTCGCGCAGCGCCGGGGTGATCGTGTTGTACTCGTCCGGCCGCGCGAAGACGATCGTGCGGACGCCCTCGGCCGTCTCGGTCCGCAGGGTGGTGGGAGCGCTCACCGCGAGGGGCGCTCAGCCGCCGCGCTCGTAGCGGCTCTGCTCCTCCGCCGTGCGCTCGGCCCACGGGATGGCCTCGAGGCGGCCGTCGGGAATCGGCTCGCCGCTCTCGATCGAGATGCCGTAGGTGCCTTCGTCCACGCGCTTCTCAGCGCGCTCGATCGCGTCCAGCTCCTCGCGCAGCCGCTCGGCCACTCCCTCGCCGAGCTCCTCCTCGAAAAGCTCGTTGGCGTCGTCGCTCGCGTCGCGCGGCTCGTCGCGGTCCTCGGCCGGTCCGATACCGGCCAGTGCCTTCTCTATCCGCTCGCGCTCGCGCGCGAGAAGCTCCCGTGCCCTCTGTTCTTCCATTCGAGCATCGTAGAGGCGCGCGGCCCGCGGTGCCTGTCAGCAGGAACGATCGGCGAAAAGGCGCACCGTCTGGTCGGGCGTCACCGTGACGCCCGCGGGCGGTGAGCTGGCGCACACCTGCCAGGCGCTGTCGTCGAGAATCCCGAGCAGCCCGCCGCCCGTCGTGTCGTGGTCGATGCCGAGGCCGTCGAGGTAGCTGTGCACCCTGTCTACGCGGCCGCCGATCACGTCCGGCATCGCGATCCCGGCCGGCGGCGTGAGCGGCGCGTCGGTCATGCAGCCGATCAGCGGCGGGTTGCCGGCGTCGATCCGCGTCCAGGTGCCGGCGCCGCCCGCGCATGCGCCGTCCTCAATCGGAGCCTGCACCTTCTTGCCGCCCTGGGTGCAGGAGTCGGCGCTGCAGCGGATGGTGCCGGCGGCTGCGGTTGGGGTCGGTGGGGGCTTTGCGGGGTGTCGGGTCTCGGGTGTCGGGTGTCGGGTGCCGGAAGAGAACGCGCCCAGCGCTACCGCCAGCGCCGCGGCTGCCACGAGCAGCCCCGCTATCACTGCGGCTGTCCGCGCCCAGCGCCGGGGCGAGCGCCTGGTGGCGAGCTTGGCCGTTGGAGCCGACGCTGTGAGCCGCCGGGTGGGCGCGGCGGCGCCTCGCATCCGGCGCGTGCGCGCCGTGCGCTCGCGGGGCGGCTTCTCCCCCGACGCCGCCGCCACGGCGGCCGCGCCGAGCTCGCCGGCGCTCGCGTAGCGCTGCGCCGGGTCCTTCGCCAAAGCCTTCCTCACCACCGGCTCGAAGCCCTTCGGCACCCCCGGCGCCACCTGCCGCAGCAACGGCGGCTCCTCGCTCAGATGCGCCGTGGCCTTGCGCAGCTTGGGCACGTCCGCGAACGGCGGGCGGCCCGTCAGAGCCGCGAACAGCACGCAGCCGAGCGCGTACACGTCGGTGCGGGCGTCGGGCCTGCCGCCGTCCACCTGCTCGGGCGCGAGGTAGTCGGGCGTGCCGAGCCAGCCGCCCGTGCTGGTGAGGCCCGAGGTGGTGTCTTCCCATTTCGCCAGGCCGAAGTCGGTGAGGTACACGTGCGGCCGGTCGCCGCTCGCGATCAGCACGTTGGCGGGCTTCACGTCGCGGTGAACGAGCCCGCGCGCGTGCGCGGCGTCGAGCGCCGACGCCGCCTGCGCCACGATCTCCGCCGCGAGCGCCGGTGCGAGCGCGCCGCTCTCGTGCAGCAGGCTGCCGAGGTCGTCGCCCTCCACGAAGCGCATGGCGATGTAGAGCTGGCCGCTGTCGTCCTCGCCCGCGTCGTACACGGGGATCACGTTGGGGTGGTCCACCCCCGCCGTGGCGAGCGACTCGCGCACGAAGCGCGTGCGGAACTTGGGGTCGCGCGCGTGCTCCGGGGCGATCACCTTCAGCGCCACCACGCGGTCGAGCGCGATGTCGCGGGCGCGGTAAACCACGCCCATGCCGCCGCGGCCGGCGACGTCTTCGATGCGATAGCCGGCGACGGTCGCGCCGAGGAGCCCAGTTGCCACCCCGACTCTTATAGCGCGCCTAGAGAAGGTTGCGCACCTCTCGAACCGCCACGGGCAGCGTGGTTAGGTCGTACACACGGCCCACGCGGACGTCCGCAAGCGTGTCCAGGGCTCGCTCCACGGCAGTATTTGAAGCCAGCCACGCGCTCGACCATCTCGTGAGCGTCGCCCTGCCCATCTCTTGCGTGCAGCACCTCCGCGGTGAGCGCGCGGTGCAGGCCGTAGAGGTCGTCGCGCAGCGCGGCGCGCGAGAGCGCACGCCAGCGGTCGTCGCGCGGCAGCTCCACGATGCGGTCGCGCAGCCAGTGGAGCTGAAGCCGGTAGCCGAGGTCGAAGTGCACCCGCGCGACGAGTCTCGAGGTCGACGCCCGGTCTCCCCCGCCACCTCCACGATGTCGAGCGTGGAGAACATCGTGGGCAGCGCCGCCACGCGCGTGGCCAGCTTCTCCGGCACGCCCGCGTCGCGCAGCTCGTGCGCGCCGGTGGGCAAGCGGCTCCACCTCCTCGGGCGCGAGCAGCACCGGGATCTGGTCGAACAGCGCCCCAGCGCCCGGGGCGAAGTCCGCCACCGTGGCGGCGATGTCGAGCGGCCGCCGCCGGTTGCGCAGCAGCCAGCGCGCCGCGCGCTCCACGAGGCGCCGGCCCTCGAGCAGCATCTGCGTCTGCAGCTCGGCGTCCACCTGGTTGTCGAGCTGCCTCGATCTCCGCCCACATCGGCCGCATCCCGAACACCTCGCGCGCCACCGTGTAGGCGCGCGCGATGTCGGAGGCGACCGCGCCCGTCTCCTCCTGCATGCGGAACACGAACGTGGTGCCCGCGCCGTGCAGCGTGTTGTTCACCACCTGGGTGGCGGTGATCTCGCGCCGCAGCCGGTGGCTCTGCATGCGGTCGGCGTAGCGCTCGGGCAGCGGCGACGGGAAGTAGGCCTCGAGCTCCTTCGACAGGTAAGGGTCCTCGGGCACATCTGAGTCGAGCAGCTCGGAGTAGAGGTGGATCTTGGTGTAGGCGAGCACGGTGGCCAGCTCCGGCCGCGTGAGGCCGCGGTGCTCGCGCTTGCGCTCGGCGATCTCGTCGTCGGTGGGCAGGCCCTCGAGGCGGCGGTCGAGGATGCGGGCCTGCTCGTAGCTGCGGATCAGCCGTGCGTGGACGTCGAGCATGCTCTCGGCCTGGGCCACGGACATGCTGACCGTTTCCGTCTGCTCGTAGTTGTCCTTCAGCACGAGGTGTGCCACCGGCTCCGTCATCTCGGTGAGCAGCTCGTCGCGCTGTTCGCGGGTCAGCTCGGCGGCGTCGATCGCGCTGGCGAGCAGGACCTTGATGTTCACCTCGTGGTCGGAGCAGTCGACGCCCGCGGAGTTGTCGATCGCGTCCGTGTTGATGTGGCCGCCGTTCAGCGCGTACTCGATGCGCGCGCTCTGGGTGAAACCGAGGTTGCCGCCCTCCCCCACCACCAGGCTGCGCAGGTCGCTGGCGTCGACGCGCACTGCGTCGTTGGCCTTGTCGCCGGCGTCGGCGTTCGTCTCGGTGCTCGACTTCACGTACGTGCCGATGCCGCCGTTCCAGAGCAGGTCCACCGGCGCCTTGAGCAGCGCGCGGATCAGCTCGTCGGGCGTGAGCTTCTTGTCCTCCTCGATGCCGAGCGCGGCTCGCGCCTCGTCGCTCAGCGCGATCGCCTTCGCGCTGCGCGCGTAGATCGCCGCCGCCCTGCGAGATCTTGGTGGCGTCGTAGTCGTCCCAGGATGAGCGCGGCAGCTGGAACAGGCGCACGCGCTCCTCGAAGCTCGCCGCCGGGTCCGGATCCGGGTCGATGAAGATGTGGCGGTGGTTGAAGGCGCCCACCAGCTTGGTCCGGCGCGAGAGCAGCATCCCGTTGCCGAACACGTCGCCGGACATGTCGCCGACGCCCACCGCGGTGAAGTCCTCCTCCTGGATGTTGCGGCCGAGCTCGGCGGAAGTGGCGCTTCACCGACTCCCACGCGCCGCGGGCGGTGATGCCCATCTTCTTGTGGTCATAGCCGGAGGAGCCGCCCGAGGCGAAGGCGTCGCCGAGCCAGTAGCTGTGGTCCTTCGAGATCCCGTTGGCGATGTCCGAGAAGGTGGCGGTGCCCTTGTCGGCGGCGACCACCAGGTAGGGGTCGTCGTCGTCGTAGCGGATCACGTCGGGCGGCGGGCTGATCTCGCCGTCCACGATGTTGTCGGTGAGGTCGAGCAGGGCGCTGATGAAGGTGCGGTAGCAGCTCGGTCACCTCGTGCATGAGCGCCTCGCGGTCGTCGTGGCGCGGCGGGCGCTTCACCACGAAGCCGCCCTTGGCGCCCACCGGCACGATCACCGCGTTCTTCACCATCTGCGCCTTCATCAGGCCGAGCACCTCGGTGCGGAAGTCCTCGCGCCGGTCCGACCAGCGGATGCCGCCGCGCGCCACCTTGCCGCCGCGTAGGTGCACGCCCTCGGTGCGCGGCGAGTAGACGAACACCTCGAACTGCGGACGCGGCTTGGGCAGCCAGGGGAGCTTCGACGGGTCGAGCTTGAAGGAGAGGTGCTGCTTGGGCTCGCCGCTTTCGGGCGCCTTCTGGAACCAGTTCGTGCGCAGCATCGCCTTCATCACGTCGAGGAACTGGCGCAGGATGCGGTCCTGGTCGAGGCTCTCCACGGCGTCGATCGCGCCCGTCAGTTCGTTCGTGAGCAGCTCGGCCATGCGCGGCGTCGGCCTTGTCGGGGTCGAAGCGCGCGCGGAACAGCTCGACCAGCAGCCGCGCCACATCCGGGTGCGCCACGAGCGCCTGCTGCACGTAGCTGTCGCTGAAGGTGGTGCCGGCCTGGCGGAGGTAGCGGGCCACGGCTCTGAGCACCGCCACCTCGCGCCAGGTGAGCTGGGCGAGCAGGACGAGGCGGTTGTAGCCGTCGTTTTCGAGGTCGCCGTGCCAGACGCGGATGAAGGCGTCCTGGAAGGCCTCGCGCGTCTCGTCGGCCTCGAGGTGCTCGTCGCGGGTGGTGCTGAGGCCGAAGTCGTAGATCCACACGAGCACGCCGTCGCGCAGCGTGAGCTCGTAGGGGCGCTCGTCCTGCACCTCCACGCCGAGGTTCTCGAACATCGGGAGCATGTCGCTGAGGGCGAGCGCGCCGCCGGAGCGGTAGAGCTTCGCGCGCGTGGTGAACGGGGTGTCGAGCGGGCGGTAGACGCTCATCGCGAGGCCGTCCGGCACCGGCAGCTTCTCGATCTGCTCGATGTCGCTCAGCGCCGACTGCGCGACCCAGTCGGCGCGGTAGCCGAGCGGGAAGGCGTCGCTGTAGCGGCGGAAGAGGCGCGTGCCCTTCTCGTCGCCGTACTCGGTGGTGAGGGCGGCCTCGAGGTCGTCGGCCCAGGAGCGCGTGGCCGCGGTGAGGTGGAGCTCGATCTCGCGCGCGTTGAAGTCTCGTGCGAGGGCGGGCTCTGTGTAGACGAGGTAGTGGAGCCTTACCAGGACGGATTCGGATACGCGCGTGCTGTAGTCGATCGCCTCCGCCTGGAAGGTGTTGCGGAGAATGCTCTCGATTCTTCGCCGGTTCTCGGTGTTGAAGCGGTCCCTCGGGACGAAGACGAGGCAGGACAGGAATCTGCCGAAGGTGTCTCGTCTGATGAGGAGCCTGAGGCGCTGGCGCTCGCCGAGGTGCAGGATGCCCATGACGATCTCGAACAGCTCGCCAACCGGCGTCTGGAAGAGCTCGTCCCTTGGATGGGTGTCCAGGATCTCGATGAGCGCCTTCTCGTTGTGGCTGTCGGGCGGGAAGTCGGCCTTCTGGAGGATGGCCTCGACCTTGCGGCGCAGGATCGGGACCTGGCTCGGGTTCTGCCTGTATGCGCCCGTGGTGTAGAGCCCGAGGAAGCGGCGCTCGCCCACGACGTTGCCGTCGTCGTCGAAGCGCTTGACGCCGACGTAGTCGAGGTACGCGGCGCGGTGGATGGTAGATCTTGAGTTGGCCTTCGTCAGCGTGAGGAGGTAGGGCTCGAGGGCGAGCGCTCTCACTCCCGGTGGGAGGCGGTTGAAGCCTCGCGAGGCATCGGTTTCGGCTTTTTGCCTGAGGATGCCGAGACCGCTGTCGGGCACCGTGTCGAGCGTGAGCTCCTTGCTGTTCTTGTGGCCCAGCACGTACTCGCGGTAGCCGAGGAAGGTGAAGTGATCGTCGGCGAGCCAGGCGAGGAAGGCCTTCGCCTCTGCGGCGTCGGCGTCGCTGACGGGAAGGTGTGCCGGGTCGAGCTCCGCGGCGAGATCGAACGCCTTCTGACGCATCTTGTGCCAGTCCTCGACGGCGGCTCTCACCTCGTTCAGCACCCGGTTGAGGTGCGCGTGCATCTCGTCGAGCTCGTCCTCGTCGGTGTGCCGGGCTACCTCGACGTGGATGACGGACTCGGAGGTGACCGTGTCGTCCTGCGTGGCGTGCGGCGGCAACACTTCTTCCAACTCCCCCTCCGCGCTGCGACGAACGAGCAGGACCGGATGGATGATCATGCTCACCCCGAAGCCGCGCCTGTTGAGCTCCATGCTCACGGAGTCGATGAGGAACGGCATGTCGTCGGTGACGATCTCTATCGCCGTGTGGGGGGAGTGCCAGCCGTCCTCGGTGGGGTCCGGGTTGTAGATGCGGACGTTGGCTGTGTCTGGCGTGCGTTGCTTCGTTAGGCGGAAGTGGGCGAGGGCGGCGCCGAAGAGATCGTCCGCGGATCGCTCCTCGAGATCTTCCGGCGAGACCCAGCGGTAGTACTGGCGGACGAAGGCCTCGGCGAGCTCGGCGTCTGTGGCGGGGAGCTGTTCGCGGATGCGCGAACAGACGCCTTCTAGAAGCGCCTCGTCTACTTCCTCAACTTTTGTGCGTGCCAAGTGAGCGAAATACCCCCGCAGGCGAGTCTACGCCGGGCGGGAGTCACTCCTGCAGGTTTTCGGCCGGCCTGTGGAATCGTTCATCGGCGCGGGGGCCGCCGGCTGAGGGTCAGCTAAGGCGGGCCGGCTGGGCAGCGCACCGATTCCCGATGTCGTGCCGACGCCGAGTGTGTGTGGCCAAAACTCGAGACCCGGATCAACGGGATCGCCCCGTGGCCAGCGAGCCGTTACCGTGAGGCCAATGAGCGGGATCTATCTGCGACAGGGTGCCGAATTCATCGCCATGCGAGAAGCGCCGTATGAGGCGGAATCGCTGCTACAAGCGCTCCTCGCAGAACATCCTGAGGTCCTCGCGGGCGACGACTCTGGCGACAGCCGACAAGCCTGGCTTCTAGTCCAGCGGGAGGCCGCGGTCGCCGATGAGCCAGACGGCGCAGGAAGGTGGTCACTCGACCACCTGTTTCTTGATCACGAGGCCATCCCCACCCTTGTTGAGGTCAAGCGAAGTACCGACAGCCGCATCCGGCGAGAGGTAGTCGGCCAGATGCTCGACTACGCCGCCAACGCCGCCGTTCACTGGCAGATTGAGGGCCTCCGAGCGTGGTTCGAGGCAGCATGCGACAAGCGCGGTCAGGACCCCAGTGCAGTGCTGGTGGATGCATTCGACGGTGTTGACGATGCCGATGCCTATTGGGAAATGGTCCGCACGAACCTCGCGGCTGGCAAGTTGCGACTCGTCTTTGTCGCCGATGAGATCCCGCCTGAGTTACGGCGGGTCGTCGAGTTCTTGAACGGCCAAATGGCGAGTACAGAGGTGCTCGCCGTCGAAGTCAAACAGTACGTGGATGCGGCTGGTCAACGGCAGACCGTCGTTCCCCGCATCCTCGGCCAGACCGAGGCAGCACGACAGGCGAAGCGTCGCCCCGAGAACCGGCGTTGGGACCGAGAGTCCGTCCTCGCCGAGCTGGAAGTACAGCGAGGCGTGGAAGAAGGTGTCGTGGCGAGGCGCATCTTTGAATGGGTCGACCGACGAGGCGATCTTCGTTCGTATTTCGGCAGCGGGCGAAAGGACGGTTCGTTCCAGGCTGGAATCGACCAGCCCGCGCGGCTCTTCCCGTTTGTGCTCTACACGTACGGACGCGTGGAGGTTCAGTTCGAGTACATGCGTCGGCGCGCACCGTTCGACGCCCGGGAGCTCCGCGAGGAACTCCGTCGCAGGCTTAACGCCGTGTCAGGCGTTGCGATCCCGCCCGATGCATTGGATAAGCGACCGAGCATCCAGCTCGCCTCGTTAGTCGACGAGGCAGCGCTCGACCAATTCCTCGAGATCCTGGACTGGACATTCGCGCAAGCCGTCTAGTTGATCCCTTCGGCGGATTCTCTGACGGCGGCTGCGAGCTGACGCCAATGCCTCACCTCCCAGAAGCCACGCGCCGCGCCAGACGTCGAGGGCAGGACGAATACGCGCGAGGGGCCGAGGCACTCTGGCTGTTGGCCATAGTCGACTGGGCGTCCGAGCGCAGCCCGGGCCGCGTTCTTCCCGTTGAAGGCAAGCCATCCCGGCGCGTTTTCCTCGAGCGTCACCAGGAGGCGCGGAACATCGAAACCGCGGTTGCCCACTTCGCGGTCCGAGCCGGAACCGACCTTGCAGATGTCAGTGAGACCGATGCCGTAGCGCAGTAGGTCCGTGTATTCGCTTGGCAGGAGCTGGCGCGGCGTGAGGCCGACTTCGTGCAGCGTGACCCAGAACGAGTTACCGGGTCCCGCATAGTACGCGCGCGCCTGAGCTGATTTGGTGCCGACGGCCGTACCGCAAAACAGCACTCGTAGCCCGGGCTCGATCATGTCCGGGAGGATCACCGACGGCTGGTCGCCTTTCCAACATCCAACTGGACACGCCGGAGCCGTGTAAAGGCACTTCGGTATCCGACGGACTTAACGCTTACGAGCACCTCTCCGTCTCGGAAGAGTCGGTCAAGCGCGCGCTGCATCCACTCGATCGGTACCGACTCTCCGCCGGGGGATTTCTCGGTACCGACGATCACTCTGTCACCCTCAATGGCGAGGATGCGGTTTGGCCGCCGCTGCGCCAGCGTGTAGATGGTCTGCCCCTGAAGGTCTTCGAGGTGTTGTCGGGCGTCCATTGCGCGGCGAAGTCTATGGCGGCGTATTTGGCCTGAGACGATCGGGAGACGTCCGGAGCGGACGCAGTCATTCGCGTCGTCGGTTGCCGCTGACCCCCGCGCGCGTTACGCGGCGTCGCCGACGTCAAACGCCTCGCTTAGCCGCTGGAGAGTGAAGGGCTGGCGTAATTTGGCCACGACGTTCTGGTTCGCGAACATCCCCTTCTCCCACAGGGCCTGTTCGCGTGGGCGCGTATCGATCCAGCGAACGCGAGCGAGATATTCGCTTTGTTCGGGATCGCCTGCGTCCTCGCCCATGTTTGTGGCCTGGAGCGGGGCTTGGAGAATCGGCACCGTCTCGCCCTCGACCTCGACCTGGAAGTCGTTCACGGCGATCGCCGGTGAGATTACTTGCCCGACGCCCACATAGCCGATTCCCGGGATCTCCGCCCAAACGCGCGAGCCCTCGAACAAAGTGCTCATGGCCTTCCGGTACTTGTCGCCGTGGCCCGCAGAGACGAAGCCGTAGCGGCGCATGTCGTCCCAGTTACGGTGCTGGTTTTCCCCGACGGCGACGAAGAAGTCGCGTCCATTCCAGGGAGCTTGTTTCTTGCCGCTCCCGCTGCTAGGTGCCTCAAGCTCGGGATCAGTCAGCCACGATCGCGCCAGGTACTCGCGATCGCCGTCGCGCAGGTACTCGAAGAACAGGACGTTGATCGGCACTCCGTATCCGCGCACGTACTCGACGATCTGTTCGGTGCTGACGTCCATTCCGGTTGCCACGACTACGAGATGGTGGCTGGTGTTGATCGCCTCCGGAAGGTCTGCCTCGAAGTGACTGGTGAAGGCTGAGTCGAAGTCGTCCCCCTGGTGATGTTTGGCGTAGAGCTCACGGATCGCCTCGAATGAGAGGTTCTGGACCCAGTAGCCGTACTCCAGTGTCTGCGCCACGACTTCCCTCGGCGTGCGGTCCTTTTTGAGCTCGATGACGTGCAGATCGCCCTGTGCGTCGATCGCTAGCAGATCGATGCGCTTGCCAAAGTCGGTGATCGTCTGGCGCCCGATCTGGAAGAGGTTGCCCAGACCGAGGATGTCGACGCGTGCCTCGATGATCGCTTCCAAGCGCTCTTCAGTGGCGATTCCGCTCGTCGGCACCTGTTCAACCGAGGCACCGTCGACTCGCCATAAGCCAAATTTCACGGGCATACCCCGAGCCTACTCGAGCCGGGTATCGGCACGTCGCACGATCACGCTGGCTTGAATGGCCAAGAAGCTCCTCGCGCGCAACCCGCTCACACACTTGCCGTGATCGGGGACACGAGCGAGAATGGCTGCGTGCAAGGGTTCGTTGCGCCGACCGACCATGGTTGGTACCAGTACCTTCGGACGCGACCACACATCGAAGAGGTCAACTTCTGGCGCCCGGGTGGCGGTAACTTCGCCGCACTCAGGCCGGGCGAACCGTTCTTCTTCAAGCTCAAGGCACCGCACGACGCGATTGGCGGCTTCGGGCAATTCTCCCGATTTGCACGGCTACCGCTGTGGATGGCTTGGGACGTATTTGCGGAGGCCAACGGGGTTCCGGACCTCGGTGCGCTCCGTGCTCGAGTCGACGCGCTCTCGTTCTCCCCGGCTGCATCCGACCTCGACCGGACGATCGGTTGCATCTCAATTGCGTTCCCGACGTTCTTCGCCCCCGATGAGTGGGTCCACCTGCCAGAGGACTGGAAACGAAACATCGTGAGCGGTCGTACCTACGATCTAATGACCGGTCCCGGGCGGCTCCTCTGGGAGACTTGCGTGGAGCGCGCGGTTGCCGGTCAAACGCCGGATCCGTGGACGGCGGAGGCCGCGGACCAGCTGCGCTATGGCTCGCCTTACCTGATGGCGCCGCGCCTCGGCCAGGCAAGCTTTCGCCTGGCGGTCCTTGACGCGTACGGCGGCGCTTGCGCCGTAACGACAGAGCACTCCCTTCCGGTTCTCGAGGCTGCGCACATTCGGCCCTACCACCAGGGCGGGGCGCACGAGGTCCGCAACGGCTTGCCGCTCCGTCGGGACCTTCACACGCTTTTCGACCTCGGCTTCGTCACGGTACGTCCGGATCACACCTTCGCCGTGAGTCGGCAGCTCCGTGAGGAATACGCCAACGGCCGCGTGTATTACGAGCTCGAAGGTCGGAGGATCTCAACGCCCGGTAATCCGGCGGATCGACCTGACACTGAATTCCTGGAGTGGCACGGCGACGTGGTATTCCGGCGATAAAACATCATCGGCTTGGTGGGCATGGCCTACCGGCGAAGCGGCGGCAGCGAAGAGCCGGTGACCTCGCAGGCGAGCTACGCGACCCCGCGGGCGTCGTCCAGCTCGTCCTTGTAGGTGCCCGTAGCCAGGAAGGTGCGGAGCCGCCGGCCCTCGGCGAGCGGCCGGAAGCTTCGCGGCGGCCTCACCGGGCGTCCTCGCCTCGGTGGCGAACACCTCGCGATAACCCGGCTCGTCCGGCGCGCGCTCGGGATCGGTGGCGAATACGAGAAAACCTCTCCGCGCCATCCGGCGCTCATTGGCCTTCTCTAGCCTTGCCCGCTCCTCCTCGAGCTCCTGGGGCCAAGCGGCGAGGTCGATCTGCGTTCCCCTGATCAGAGTCGATCAGGCGGCCCCGTCGTCCGCCGGTGGTGACAAGTGGGAACTCCCAAGTGAAATGCGACCGGTGGCCACACGCACCGGCCGGCCGCAGAATCCCGAACCGGCTCAGAAGATCCCGTACTCACGCACGAGCTTTGGCAGTGTTTCAGTCTCAAAGATCAGTCCGAGCAGCCCAGCCTGCAGCTCTCTTCCCAGCCGACGGACGCGCTGGAATGCCTCAGATTGATCAGCGCTAGCCCGCGTTACGCCATTGAGCTCGTCCCTGAAACCCTCATCGTCGAGCAGCCCCAGGAATTCGTCGTACGCATCGAGAGCTCTCACTCCGGCATCCACTGCTCCGTTCGCTAAGAAGGACTCGGCAATCCGATCCGTGGGAGGCATGCTGAGTTGGGAGTCGAGGAAGGCGGACATCTCATCCTTCGAAAGCTCCGCGCAGGCCAATATCGGGAGGAGCCCCCCAGCGAACAACACTTTGCGAGATGTGCGGAGCTTGGCATTGCGCAGACCCCATTTTTCGGGACCCTCGCGTTCCTTGCCGGCGAAGTCGACGCACATGGTGCGCCAGTAGCGGACGGCATCGTTCAACAAGAACCGCGGAGGCCGAAAGTCTTTGACCGACTCACCGAGATAACGCTCGAGCACCCGTGCACGCCCAGAGGCGTAGGCATCGTCCCCGGTGGCTGCGATCGACTCGAGCAAGAACAGCATCCGTCGGCTCAGATTCGTGTTGTCGTCGCGATCGAGTCCAATGTTGTCGACGAGCAGGTCGCACGAAACCGGCTCACCGAAGATCCCTTGGTCGCCGGGAGCCTGATCGAGAACGTTGTTGACCGCGTCGACCGAAGGTTCAATGTCGTCTCGCGGCGGCCCGTCAACGAGCACCATGAAGTCGTCGTCGCTTCCGGTAGTCACCTCGGCGCGTCCCCAAGATCCCATGAGCACCACCGCCGCATCAGCGTCGTGCTCTAACTCGGCAAGACGCGGACGCTTGGTATCGAGCCCCTCCGTCGTGAGCTGTCTCGCCGACATCAGGTTCGGGAAGTCGGTCCCACCTTCAGTCGCAAGGCGATCGAGCGGGCGCGCGCCGTCGTCAGTCATTTGAGCGCGGTCAGACTCGGCGTGGGGGAGCCTCGAGGATCCAAGCAACGTCTACGCAGCGGTGAAGCAACGGCCGGAAGAGTTCCTCGTCTTCTTCGGTGAGAGAGACATGATGAAGGTCGGCCGAGAGTGAGCTTATGTGCAAGTGGCGAAGACGTTCGCGAAAGGCGTCCAGGAGGTCGCCGCCGACCGACATTGTGTTGTCGATCGACCATGCGTGCGCAATGTCGAAACAGAATCCGGCTTCGGGCAGCTGCTCGAAGAACGGGATGAGCTCTTCCGCCGTTCTCCCAATCTCCTTGCGTGCGTCCATGTTCTCGAGCACGAGCTTGCGCCCGAGCAGGCGGTAGGGAGCGGGGTCGTCAATCGTGTCGGGGTGCATGACGATCGCGTCTACCCACATCCCCAGCTCTGCCAAGGCAACGACAAGCTGGTCTTCAGGGATTTCACGGTGTTTCGAAGGTCCGTGAATGCTCACATACAGAAAGGGCATCTTTGGAGACGAATGCATGTACTCCGTGAGTGAGCCGAGCTCGCGCTCCGACAGAGCGGAGATCTCGACCGCAAACGGCGACAACGAGCGTGCCTCGGCGACTTGAGCGTCCCAGTCGCCTCTCAGCCACTCCATGTAGCCAGTCGAGCAGCCAGTCGGGTGGTGCCGCGAAATGACGGACCCGTTGGCGGGTGGTGTTGGGGAAGTTGCCGGTTCCTCACTGAAGGCGTTGTAGATCGACGTCATGATCAACTCGCCGGCACGGCTGCGGAAGTCCTCGTCGTCGAGTAGGGCCTTGAGGAGGGTCCCCTGTTTGTCGCGATCGTCGGTCACGTCGAGGGCCGCGCCTATCACGAGGTTGTCGCGGTGGCGCACGAAGTCCTCACGCGTGTTGGCGTGAACTTGCGCGGCGAGGTCATCGTGGTTTGTGACGATGCTCTCGCGGACGTCCTCAAGCACCTTCAGCGCATCGGCCGGCCCAAGTTCGGTGCCGTAGCGCTCGTTGAAGACCTCAACAAGCGCGCCTAGCTCGCCGAGCGGTATCTGCCCGGTGCCATGAGCGCCACCGCCATCGCCCCGGATCGCGCTGAGCGGCTTGGCGTCTTCCTCGGATAGAGCGATGTGCTCGGTACCGATCTCATCGAGCCGGAAGTGCGTCAGCTCGACGGTCCCAGATAGGTTCACGCCGCCGTCGGGGCGAACTGACAACAGACGCTTGAGCAGCACCCGGGAGAACTGGAACAGCACCTCCGACTCGGCCGGGACGTACGGGAGCACCTGCGCCAGGAAGCTGTAGAAGCGCACGTAGCGGTTGAGCGCGTCCTTAAATTCGGCGAGCCGCTCCGCCTCGAGCTCCGTCGCCCGACCGTAGCTGCCCTGCGTAGAGGTGGAGAGGATCGCGTGGCGCTTGTGATCGTCGACCTCGGTGAGCGCCGCCCACTGCTCGCGGAAGCGTTCGAGCTCGGCGTCGTCGATGATCCCGAACCCGCTGACTGCATCAGCCGCATCGAACAGAACGTTGGGATCGGTGGGCGTCGCCTCAGTCTGTCCGTAGAACGGCTCGAAGGCCGCCCGGATCTCCTCGCTGCCGTTCTGGAAGTCCAGGACGTAGACCTCGTCCTTGCCTGGGGCGGTCCGATTGAGCCGCGAGAGCGTCTGTACCGCGTTCACGCCGGTGAGCACTTTGTCCACGTACATGCCGCACAGCTTTGGCTGATCAAACCCGGTCTGGTACTTCTCGGCAACCACGAGCACGCCATACATGGGCTTGTCGAACTCGTCGGCGAGGCCCGCCTCTGATACTGGCCTGCCCACGACGAGCCTGTTCATTGCGGGCTCGGTGTAAGCCATACCGTGGTTGTCCGCCTCGTGGTTTGTGATCCTCACCTCACCCGAGAACGCCACGAGCGCACGGACGTCAGTGTGCCCGTGCTTCTCGATCTCGGCCGTGAGCGCGCGATGCCATTGGACGGCCTCCTCACGACTCGCGCAGACGACCATCGCCTTCGCCGTGCCGCCTAGCAGCGGCCTCACAACGCGCCCGAAGTGCTCGATTACGATCGCCGCCTTCTGTGTCTTCACATACGGGTGAAGGTTCACGAAGCGGCTGAAGAACGACGAAGTCTTGCTCTTCGGGACCTCGAGCGCCTCGTCAGCCTCGGTCTCGAGCCGGGCGAGCTGGTCGAACGTTGTGTAGTTCCGCAGCACGTCGACAATGAAGCCCTCCTCGATTGCCTGACGCATCGAGTAGGTGTGAAACGCCGTCAGCGGGCCGCCCGCCGCATCGCGCTGGCCGAATAGCTCGAGCGTCCTGCCTTTCGGAGTGGCGGTGAATGCGAAAAACGACAGGTTTGGCTGCTTGCCGCGCGCTGCAAGTCGCGCGAGCAGGATTGCCGGCGTGCCGTCATCCTCCTCAAGGTCGAGCTCTTCAGCCTTGACCGACCCGAGCACCGCCTTCAGGTCCGTGGCTGAGTCGCCAGTCTGCGACGAGTGGGCCTCGTCCACGATCACCGCATAGCGACGGTCCTTCAGGCCCTCGCCCTCCCGGGCCTCATCGAGCGCCTGGAGGACGAACGGGAACTTCTGAAGCGTCGTCGTGACGATCTTCGCTTGCTCGGACAGCAGCGCCTCGCGAAGCTCCCTCGAGCTCTGCTCCACGGACCTCACGACGCCGGCGACCTGCTCGAACTGCGCGATCTGCCGACGCAGCTGCCGGTCGAGTACGCGCCGATCGGTGATCACAACGACCTTGTCGAAGACTTTCGCGTCGTCATGCGCGTGTAGCGAGGACAGCTCGTGGGCCAGCCACGCGATCTCCTTCGTCTTCCCCGAGCCGGCCGAGTGCTGGATCAGGTAGTTGTGGCCGGCCCCGTGCACCCGGGCGTGGGCCTGGCACTCGACGACCACGTGCCACTGGTGGTAGCGCGGGAATATCAGAGTAGATGCGGCGCTCTTGGCCTTTGGGTCGTTCGGCGGTTGGACGTGGACGAACTTCTGGACGAGTTCGAGCCACCGATCGCGGTCCCACACCTCGCGCCAGACGTACGACGTCGCATGGCCGTCTTCGGCGCCGGGGTTGCCCTTGCCGCCGGGGCGTCCCGGGCCGTTAGAGCCTTGGTTGAAAGGTAGGAAAACCGTCTGTGCATGTGCGAGCCGGGTCGTCATGTAGGCGAGCTCAGCGTCGATCGCGAAGTGCACGAATGCGCGCCGCGCGAACAGCACGATCTTCGGGTCGCGCGATGTGCGGTACTGCTCGATCGCGTCCTCCACCGTCTGGCCCGTCCAGCGATTCTTGAGCTCCGCCGTCGCTGTCGGCACCCCGTTGACGAACAGCACGAGATCGACCGAATCGCCGCCCTTGGGATCGAAGCGCACCTGGCGCACGACCCGCAGGCGATTCGCGTTGTAGGCAGCCTCGGTGACCGGATCGATCGAGTGGGCCGGCCGCAGCTGGCAGACCGAAAGCGTCACGCCGCGTTCGGAGAACCCGCGTCGCAGCACCTCCACCGTGCCCTGCTTGTCGAGCACCTGCACGAGGCGCTTGAGCAGACTCGCCCGAGCGGCAGCCTCGCCGCCCGCGAGCGAAACGAGCCGCTCCCACTTCTTCGCCTGCGTGTTGACGATGAAGCCGATGACGTCATCGGAGTAGAGCCCAGCCGTCGCGTCGTAGCCACGCGGGTCACCCTCCTCCCATCCGCCCGCACCGCACAGCTCCGCCACGATCAGCCGCTCGAATGCTGACTCGGTGTGATCGAGTTGGACAGTCATGCCGTCATGACCTCCCGCTCCCCGCTGCAATGGTCACACCGGCAGATTCGTCCATCTCTTGGTCGGACCGGCGTCCCACGTTGAGGATGCCGGTGACCGCCTGGGTCACGACAGCCGCGCGGTATTCCGCGAGCCCCGCGTCCAGAGCGACGAGGTCGTCGCGAAGAGCCCACGCGACGGCAAGTCGCTCACGCGCCTCGCGGACGATCGATAGCTGGCGGTCTAGCGGCGGAAGAGGAATACGGAGCGCGTGAAGATCAGGCATGTAGATGGTCTTGTGTGTCGACCCGTACATGAGTCTCCGGAGCTCCGGCTGCATGACACGCAACGCGACCAAGAGGTAGTAAGGGTCGAGCCCCGGACCGCAAGTCCACGTCATGAAGTCCTGCGACACCGCCATGTCCGTGCCCATGACGGCGCTGAACCCAACGGAAGCCGTGCGACTGAGCAGGACCGTACCGACCGGATGCTTCTCCGCCGAGCTGTTGGCCAGCCCCACTTCGCTGATGCGCTCAGTTGTGTTCTCCACCACCCAGGCACGACCGTCGCGGATCTGGTTCACATCGGCAAGCGTGAACCAGGGCACCACGCACTCTTCAGGAAACCAATACTCGGGATGAGTGCGAGATGGCGTGTGGCCCGTTCCCGTGCGTGCGTAGTACTTCACCGGGGCCAGGGGCCACCCCGCATCTAGAACGACTGCACGGAGCCTTTCAAGCGCCTCCGCGACGACACCATCTGCCAACTCTTCCGCCCTGGCTCGCAGTTCATCGAGTCGCGTGCATTCACGATCGAGGAAGTCGCTGATCGCGCGTCGGGCTGCCCACGCCGCATTCGCGATGCGCGTGTTCAATACAAACTCGCTCGACACGCGCTTGAGTCCCGCCACACCGGTCCAGCTTGCCTCCCCCTCGGTAATGAAATCGCGCGCTAGCAGCCGGTACTTGAGAAACCGAGCGTCTTCAGGATTGAAGGGTCGGATCACGAAGACTTCGCTGCTCGCGAGCCCGCGGCCGTTAACAAGGCCCGTCGCTATGGCGACCCTCCCGTGAGTGAAGGTTGGCGACACTTTTGGCAGGAGTACGTCGCCCTCAGCGACTGGGTTGTACGACTGAACGTCACCAGTGAACTCAACAGCGTGCGAAGCGTCAAACCGCTCGTCTGACCAGATGCGTTCAAGCGGCAGGTAGCTCACTTCGGTCCCGGCATCCCCCTTGGCGAGCCCGGAGACGGCGGGGTTGAGCTTGGCGACATACCGTAGGCGCGTCACGAGAGCACCTCTTTCGAGCAGCTGCCTGATACGGGCTTCGCGCTCGCGCAGCTCGGCCTTGATCTCCTCGCTCGGCCTCGGGGGCGTGTATTTGTAGAAGAGGCGCGTGAACGGGATCTCGTAGCCGATCCGGCCGTCGGCGTTCTCGACACGCGCGTCCGGCACGTGCGGCAGCACCTCCCGTGAGAGGTAGTCTGAAACGTCCTCAAGCAGCGGGACATTCTCCGTGTCGCGTAGCTCTGGGTCCCACTCGATGCGGCCCTTGGAGTCGTGTTGCTCCGGCAGCGACTGGTCGCGCACAATGCAGCGGCTGGCCAGCGCCTTGATGATTGCGGCCGAAGGCTTAGCCAGCGCGCCGTTGCTCGCCGCCCTCAGCGCCGCGGCGCAATCGGCTGCACTCTCCCAGCGCTGTGTTGGCATCGCGCGCAGCGCAGCAATCAGCGCCTCGCGCCCGCCCCCGTCGAGCTTGGCGAGCGCCTTTTCCTCCTCAACGCCATCCCACGTTCCATCCGCCACCGCCCAGTACGCGCGCAGCGGGCGCTCGACTGTGATGGTGCGGTAGCCGAACGCCTCGTTGGGCAGGACCCTCACAAGCCGGCCTTCGCTGAACGCGCCGTGGAGGCGAGTGATCTCGTCGATCTGCTCGTCGCTGATCTCGGCGGCGCTTCTCGCCGAGGCTCTTGTCCATCTTGACCCACTGCTCGCGCGCATCGATGAGCTGGATTTTGCCCCGGCGCTCTGGGGACTTGCGGTTCGTGAGCACCCAGACATAGGAGGCGATGCCGGTGTTGTAGAAAAGCTGCTCGGGCAGCGCGACGATCGCCTCGAGCCAGTCGTTCTCGATTATCCAGCGACGGATATCCGACTCGCCGGAGCCGGCGCCGCCAGTGAACAGGGGCGAGCCGTTGTGGACGATCGCGATGCGCGTGCCCCCCTGCGCTGGATCCCGCATCTTCGAGATCAGGTGCATCAGGAAAAGCAGCTGACCGTCCGACTTCCGCGGCAGGCCCGCGCCAAAGCGACCGTTTTCGCCAAGCGTTTCGTGCTCCTCCCGCACCGAGTCCTCAACCTTGGTCCAGTCGACCCCGAACGGCGGGTTGGCGATGCAATAGTGGAAGCGCTCGCCGGCGTGCCCATCCGCCGAGAGCGAGTTGCCGAACACGATATGAGAGGCGTCCTGGCCCTTGACGAGCATGTCGGCCAGGCAGATCGCGTACGACTCGGGGTTGAGCTCCTGACCATGGAGGCGCACCACGGCGCTTGTGTTAAAGCGGTGAATGTGATCCTCCGCCTCTGAGAGCATCCCGCCGGTCCCGCAGGCACAGTCGAAGACGTCGCGGATCACGCCCTCCTCGCGCAGCGCGTCCTCGTCGCCTCGACAGCAGCAGGTTGACCATCAGTCGCACGACCTCACGGGGCGTGAAGTGCTCGCCTGCGGTCTCGTTGGAGGCCTCGGCGAAGCGACGGATCAGCTCCTCGAAAATTGCCCCCATGTCGTGGTTGGAGACGTGATCGGGATGGAGGTCGACCTCGCATGCCCGCCCGATGACCTTGTAGAGGAGGTTGGACTCGGCGAGCCGATCGATCTGGGGGTCGAAGTTGAACTTCTCGATCACCTGGCGCGCGAGCGACGAATAGCCGTCGATGTAGGAGCGCAGGTGCGCGGCGATGTTGCCGGGGTCGTCAAGTAACTGATGGAAGCGCAGCCGGTGGCGGTTGCAGAACTGCTGGCCCGCCGTGATGCAGAGCGCGCGCTCGGGATTCTCCACGCCCGTGGCTTCGAGCTTTGCCGCCTGGGCGATCACGCGATCGCGCGTAGGCTCGAGCACCTGATCCAGGCGCCGCATCACGACCAGCGGAAGGATGACTTTTCCATAATCCGCCTGCTTGTAATCCCCGCGCAGCAGCTCGGCGATTCCCCAAATGAGGTTCGCGTGATTGCGGATCTGCGGGGACGTATTAGCGGAGGTTGTTCGCTGCGAGTCCCGTCCCGGCACGACTCGACTCTACCGCTGGTCCAGCACGGTGACGAGCTGAGCTCTATTCGACGCTACGACGCGTTGCGCTGGGCCGAATGGTCGCGGAGTTCGCAGCCCACTGACTTGTCGGGAGTGTCGGGACCAATTTGGGACCAATTTTATTGTCATCGAATGAGCGAACAAGCTATTTCTCGCTCTACAACTGCCTAAATCAGATGGGCCAGGTAGGACTCGAACCTACGACCTACGGATTATGAGTCCGCTGCTCTAACCAGCTGAGCTACTGGCCCCGGTTTGGCTGACGGTACCAGCGGGTTCGGGCGATCGTGGGTAGGTTCTGCCGCCAGTGACCTCGCCCTGGCCCACCACCCCACCCACGGCCGCGCACAAGGCCGCGTACGCCGACGCCAAGCCCGTCCCCTACTGGCTCGACGCCCTCCCGCCCCGCGAGCCCTACCCGACGCTAAGCAGCCACACCAACGCCGACCTCTGCATCGTCGGCGGCGGCTTCACCGGCCTCTGGGCGGCCCTCCGCGCCAAACACGAAAACCCCTGGCGCGACGTCGCCCTCCTCGAGCAGGACACCATCGGCATCGGCGCCTCGTGCCGCAACGGCGGCTTCGTGATCTCGTCCCTCACCCACGGGATCGCGAACGGCCTCACAAGGTTCGAGGACGAGATGCCAGAGCTCGAACGGCTCGCACAGGAGAACTTCGACGGCCTCAAAGAAGACCTCCAAACCTACGGCATCGACTGCGACTTCGAGGAAACGGGCGACCTGCTGGCTCTCCTCGAGCCCTACCAGGACGGCTGGATCGAGGAGGAGGCCGAGTCTGCTCAGGCGGTTCGGGCACGAGGTCGAGACCTTCGACGCGAGCCGGCATGCGGGGGCAGCTCAACTCGCCGCTCTATCGCGGCGGGGTCTGGAACAAGACGGGCGCCGGGATACTCGACCCCGGCAAGCTCGCCGACGGCCTGCGGCGAGACGGCGATCGGCTGCGGCGTCCGGATCTACGAGCACACGCGCGTCACGCGGCCTGAGCCGACGGCGGCGCGACGGTCCGGGTCGACCACGCCCCAAGGAACGCGTCAACGCCAAGCACGTCCTCCTTGCCACCAGCGCCTACCCCGGCCTGCTCAAGAGATGAACCGCTACATCGCTCCCGTCTACGACTACGCCCTAATGACCGAACCGCTGACGCAAGCCCAACAACAAGACATCGGCTGGCACAACCGCCAGGGCACCGGCGACAGCGCCAACCAGTTCCACTACTACCGCCTGACAAGCCGACAACCGCATCCTCTGGGGCGGCTACGACGCCGTCTACCGCTTCGGCGGCCCGGTGAAGCGCGAAGCTGGACGACCACGAGCAGAGCTTCGCCATGCTGAGCCAGCACTTCTTCACGAACTTCCCCCAGCTAGAGGGCATCAGGTTCACGCACAGATGGGGCGGCGCGATCGACACCTGCAGCCGCTTCAGCGTCTTCTTCGGCACGGCGCACAACGGCAAAACCGCCTACGCGCATCGGCTACACGGGCCTGGGAGTAGCGGCCACGCGGTTCGGCGCGCAGACGGCGCTCGACATCCTCGACAGCCAGCAACCGCAGCCACCAGCTATGTCACGCAAAAACCCGTCCCCTTCCCCCCGGAACCGCTCAAATACGCCGTGATCGCAACTTACCAGAAACCGCCTGGCGCAAGGCCGACAAAAACCAGGGAAAGCGCGGAATCTGGCTGAAAACCCTCGACCGGCTGGGCCTCGGGTTCGACAGTTAGACCGGCTTATATGCCATCGTCGATAGCAGCGATGTCCGAGGCACCGGAGTACCTCAGACCCTGTCGACCGCTGGGAGCCGGACGCCTTCGACGCGCCCGGACCGGCGCGCCCGCGTGCGGCTCGCGGTCACCGGCAAATGACAGCTGGGACGTGACGATCAAGGGCAAAGAGGCGCCTGCCTCCGCCCGCCAACCCCGACGCAAGCCCCGACGCCACCGATCACGGCCGACGCCCGCACCTGGCAGAAGCTCGGGCGAAGACCTCCGCGGCGGCATGGAGGCCTACGGGAAGGGCCGGCTCCGCATCAGGCACAACCTCCACCTCGGCGTCGGCTTCCTGGCCGCGACCTCCGGCCATGACCGACCCCGGCCGGCTCGAGTTCCACCGCGTGAAGACACCGCAAGGCCACATCTCCTACCTCCAGGCGGGCACGGGCGACCACGTGGTCTGCATCCACGGCCTGGGCGGCACCAAGGGCAGCTTCCTCCCGACGGTGGCGGCGCTGGCGGACGAGTACCGGGTGATCGCCCTCGACCTCCCCGGCTTCGGCGACAGCGACAAGCCGATCGGCGCCCCCTACGACGCCGCCTACTTCGCCGAGGCGGTCACCGCGTTCCTCGACGAGCTGGGCATCGACAAGGCCTACGTCGTCGGCAACAGCATGGGCGGCCGCGTGGCGCTCGAGCTCGGCTTCGAGCACCCCGACCGCGTCCACAAGCTCGCGCTGCTGGCCCCCTCGCTGGCCTGGCTGAGAGACAGAAAGTGGGCCGGACCGCTGCAGCCTGGTCCGCCCCGAGCTCGGCCTCCTCCACATCGCGCCGCGCCCGATCGTGGACGCGATCGTCCGCCGCCTCATCCCCGGCGCCGACGACGGCTGGACCGCCGCCGGCGTGGACGAGTTCCTGCGCGCGTACCTTCAACCGCGCGGACGCGCCGCCTTCTACGCCGCCGCGCGCAACATCTACCTCGAGCAGCCCCACGGCGAGAACGGCTTCTGGACGCGCCTCGTCGGCCATCGAGACCGAGTCGCTGTTCGTGTGGGGCAAGCGCGACCGGCTCGTGCCGATCTCCTTCGCCCGCCACGTGGAGGAGGCGCTACCGCACGCCCGGCACGTCGAGCTCGACTGCGGCCACGTGCCGCAGGTCGAGCGCCCCGCGGAGACGCACCGGGCGGTGCGCGAGTTCTTCGCCACCAAGCGCCGGCGCCGCAGGCAGGCCAAGGCCCCGCGCGCCGCTACTGCTTGACGGCCTTCTGAATCGCGGCCTGTAGCTCGGCTCTTCCGAGAACGCGCCCTCGATCCGCGACGAGATCGCGGCCGGACTTGTCGATCACGAACACCCACGGCTCGGTCGGCGAGATGGAACGCCGTGAGCTGCGGCCGGTAGCCCTTGTTCGCGTCGTTCTTGTTGTAGATCTCCATGTGGATGAAGGCCACGCCTTGGCGCGCCGGATCGGTGTGCTTGACGTCCTCGGCGATGTCGGTGACCGGCCCGCACACCCGGCTCTGGCAGAGCAGCGGCGTGGCGAACACGAGCACGATCGGCTTCTTGCCGATCGCGTCGCGGAAGTTGACGTCGTGCATGTCGTCGTGCGGCGCGCGCGTGTCGATCGAGGCGATGTCGCCGTTCACGGACGCGACGGTGGGCGTGTCGATCGCCGGCGGCTTGTCGCCCACCGCCGGGACCGGGTCGTGCGCCGACACCTTCAGGCCCGTACCGGTGGGCACCAGCTGGTCGCCCTGCTTGACCACGCCGATCACGTTGTACTTGCCCGCCTTCGGGAACTTGCACGGTGGCGGCGTAGACGGACTTGGCGGAGTCGGGATCCTTCTGTCACCGTCTCGCTGAGATACGGCGCGGCTCACCGCGAGCGACTCCTCGCTGCGCCACGTACGGCCCGAGCACCGGCCGCCGCCCTGCGCCTGCACGTACAGCGCCACCGGCGCGCCGGTGACCTGCTTCTGCGCCTTGGTGAACACGCCGAAGCCGAGACGGCTGACTGCCGGGCGTGAAGTCCTGCTCGGTGAGCGCCAGGATCGGGCTGTTCGAGGAGATCGAGTGCGCGAGGGTGGCGAAGTCCTTGGCGTTGGCCGTGGGGAACTGATGTTCGCCGGCGCGGCCGCCTTCTGGGTCGGCGCGGTGGCGCTGCTGCTGCTCGAGGACGACGAGCCGCCGCTGCCGCAGGAGGCGAGCGCCAGCGCCGCGAGCAGCGCCAGCCCGCTGAGGGGTCGACCGAAGGGCATCGGCGAAAGAGTAGTAGCGACATATGAACACCGCGTTGCGCGGCGTCAGCGCGGTAACGTGCCCGCCGCCAGGCCCACGAAGAGGAGGACTTCGATGTCAGGTCGTGCTGCGCTCGTCACCGGCGGCTCAAGTGGAATCGGTCTCGCGATCGCGCGCGCCCTCGGCGAGGACGGCTACGGCATCACGCTGTCCGCGCGCCGGCCGGACAAGCTCGAGGCCGCCGCCAAGGAGCTGGCGCGACGCGGGCATCGACGTTCAGGCCGTGCCCGCCAACATGGCCAACGAGGAGGAGATCCAGGCGCTGGCCGCCGCCCACAAGGAGCGCTTCGGCCGCATGGACGTGCTGATCAACAACGCGGGCGTCGGCATCGGCGCGGCGATCGAGGACGCCGAGACGAAGAAGCTCGACCTGCAGTTCGACGTGAACCTGCGCGGCGTCTACCTGATGCTGCGCGAGTCGATCCCGATGCTGAAGGAGGCGGGCGCCGAGCACGGCAAGGCGCTGGTGATCAACACGGCGTCGATCGCGGGCAAGTACGGGCAGCCGTGGCTGTCGGCTTACTCGGCCACCAAGCACGCGGTCGTGGGCCTGAGCGCGGCGGCGCACGGCGAGCTGAGCGAGTCCGGCGTGCAGGTGACCGCGTTCTGCCCCGGCTTCGTGGAGACGCCGATGACCGAATGGGTGCGTGAGCAGGTGCCGGCGGACAAGATGATCCGCCCGGATGACATCGCCGAGGCGGTGCGCTTCCTGCTCAGGACCTCGCCGGCGTGTTTCGTGCCCGAGGTGCATGTTCATCCGCGCCGGCGACGTGCCGGGCGCGGGGGTCTAGACGAGCTCGCGCTCGCGCTCTTCGCGGCGGCGCCGCCAGAGCTGGGACACGAAGCCCTGCCCGGTGGCCCGCGCGGCGCGCTCCGCGTTGGCGCGGCGGGCGGCCTTCACGCGCGACACCTCGTCGCCGAGCGAGCTGTCGCCCCCGGGCAGCTCGGCCAGGCTCGCCTCCAGCATGGCGCGCAGCGTGCGCAGCTCCCGCTCGCTGGCTTCCCGGGCCTGCTGGCCCGCCTTCGTGTACCGGTCCCACGCCTTGGCGAAGGTGGCGAAGCTCGTCCGCCCGCCTCGGCGATGAGCCGCCAGCATCGGGCACACGCCCCCGCCCGGCGCCGTGTACGCGCCGACGATGATGCGGTTCTCCTCGTCGATTCCCTCGAGCATGGCGATGCGCGTGCGCTCGGGCAGGCAGTCGATCGCGTTGCGAAGCTCCTGCGCCGGCCTGCGTAGTGTCCTCACGTCGCTCCGTTCGTCTCCCTTAGGATGCGGCCCTTGCACCCCGGCCGCGACCTCAATGTAGGGACTCCGCGCGTCCCAGGCAACGGTTCGGCCGGCTTTGGGCGGGAGCTTGCATGCGCCTAGGGCTGAGCATCGGCTACTGGGGACTCGGGCTTTCGAACGAGGACCAGCTTGGGCTGGTTCAGGAGGCGGAGTCGCTCGGATACCACTCGGTGTGGACCGCCGAGGCCTACGGCTCGGACGCCGCTACCGTGCTCGGCTGGCTCGCCGGGCAGACGTCGAAGATCAAGCTCGGCTCGGCGATCTTCCAGATGCCCGGGCGCTCCCCGGCGATGACCGCGATGACCGCCGCGACCCTTGACGTGATGTCCGGCGGGCGGATGCTGCTCGGCATCGGATCGTCCGGACCGCAGGTGGCCGAGGGCTGGCACGGCGAGCGCTTCGCCCACCAGCTCCAGCGCACGCGCGAGTACGTGGCGATCGTGCGGATGGCGCTGGCGCGCGAGCGCGTGGTGTTCGAGGGCGAGCGCTACATGCTGCCGCTGCCGGACGGCCCGGGCAAGGCGCTCAAGCTGATGATCACGCCGGTGCAGGAGCGGATCCCGATCTACCTGGCGGCCACCGGGCCGAAGAACACGGCGCTGTGCGGCGAGATCGCCGACGGCTGGCTGCCCACGTTCTTCTCCCCCGAGCACGTGGGAGAGTCGCGCGAGCTGCTCGCGGAGGGCGCGGCGCGGGCGGGCCGCACGCTTGACGACTTCGACGTCGCGCCGCACGTGATGGTGAGCGTGGACGACGACATCGACCGCGCGCGCGACGCCATGCGCCCGGTGCTCGCGCTGTACGTGGGCGGAATGGGCTCGCGCAAGCAGAACTTCTACAACGCGCTGGTGAAGCGCTACGGGTTCGAGGAGGCGGCGGAGGAGGTGCAGGAGCTCTACCTCGGCGGCAAGAGGGAGGAGGCGATGGCGGCGCTGCCGGCCGAGCTGATCGACATCACGTCGCTGTGCGGGCCGCGCGAGCGAATCGCCGAGCGGCTCGAGCTCTACCGCGAGGCCGGCGTGGGCACGCTGGTGGTGTCGCCCACGGCGTTCGTTCCCGAGCAGCGGATCGCGACGCTGCGCACCCTCGCCGAGCTGGTCTGAGCGAGCGCCGCCGCTTTCTCCTCGCAGCCTTCGGCGAGCCGGGGCATGCGTTCCCGATGATCGCGCTGGGGCGGGAGCTGGCCGCGCGCGGGCACGAGGTCGTCTTGCAGACGTGGGAGAAGTGGCGCCCGCACGTGGAGGCCGAGGGCATGCGCTTCGACCGCGCGCCGGAGTACGCGGTGTTCCCGACGTCGCCGGCGCTGAAGCCGTACCAGGCCGCCGTGCGGGCGGCGGAGGAGACGGTGCCGCTCGTGCGCTCGTTCGACCCTGACGCCGTGGTGGCGGACATCCTCACGCTGGCGGCGGCGCTGGCCGCCGGGATGGAGGGGCGTCCGTGGGCCACGCTCGTGCCGCACGTGCTGCCCACGGGCGAGCCGGGCTGGCCGCTGTATTCCACCGGCGCGCGGCTGCCGCGCACGGGCCTTGGCCGCCGGTTCTGGCGCTTGTTCGGCCCGCTGGCGGCGCGCGGGGCCGTGCAGGGCCGCGAGGAGCTGAACGAGGCGCGGCGGCGCGTGGGGCTGCAGCCGTTCTCACACGTGCACGGCGGGACCTCGCGCGAGCTGGCGCTGATCGCCACCTTCCCGCAGCTCGAGTATCCGCGCGAGCGCTGGGAGCCGTGGATGAAGGTCACGGGACCGCTGCTCTGGGAGCAGCCCTGCGGCGACGTCGAGCCGCCGCCGGGCGACGACCCGCTCGTGCTCATCGCACCCAGCACGTCGCAAGACCCTGAGCAGCGGATGCTCGCCGCCGCTCTGGCGGGGCTCGCGGACGAGCCTGTGCGCGTACTGGCGAGCACCAACCGCCGCGACACCGAGCGCGGCCCACTGCCCGTGCCGCCCAACGCCAAGCTCGTGGACTGGCTCTCCTACTCGCGCACGATGCCGCTCTGCGACGCCGTTGTGTGCCACGCCGGCCACGGCACCGTGGCGCGAGCGCTGTCGTGCGGCGTGCCGCTCGTCGCATGCCCCGCAGCCGGCGACATGGCGGAGAACACAGCGCGCGTGGCATGGGCAGGCGTGGGCGTCGGCCTGCCACGCCGGCTCACAACCCCCCGCGGCATCCGCCTGGCCGTGCGCCAGCTACTGGCCGACCGGGGCTACAGGCAGCGAGCCGAGGCGATAGCCAACTGGTCAAAGACACACGACGGACCAGCAACAGCAGCGGACGAGCTAGAACGCTTCACGACCAGGAACTAGGAACCAGGAACTCGATTCTCAGCCAACTCCCGGGCTCCCTTTAACCCCAAGTGCCACGATGGCTCAAGACCAACCTCAATGGAAGGAGGTAGGGCTGATGCACTCAGGCATTGCGAAAGGGCTTGCGGTGGTGGGAGCGGCCGGCGCCCTGATCGGCGGCGGCGCGGCCTTCGCGTATGCGGCCTCCGGCGGCTCGGGCTCGAGTTCGACCACGCCGAAGTCCAGCACGACACCACCGGCCGCAAGCACTCAACCCAGATCCGGGCATCACTGCCCGCACATGAACGGGTCGGGTTCGGGCAACGGCAGCGGGTTCCAAGGACCTGCGCCCTCCACCACCCAGACCTGACGCCGGCTGTTGGTCGTCGCGGCGCTAGGCTGCGGCGACCGGCTGCTGCGTGAGCACGTTGATGAACGCCATCACGACCGCGGGGTCGAACTGGCTGCCGGCGCAGCGGAGAAGCTCCTCGCGCGCGGCCTCGTGCGGCATGCCGACCTTGTAGACGCGGTCGGCGGTCATGGCCTCGTAGGAGTCGGCCACCGCGAGGATCTTGGCCTGGATCGGGATCTCCCGGTCCTCGAGGCCCTCGGGGTAGCCGCGGCCGTCGGGGCGCTCGTGGTGCGCGCGGACCCAGGCGGAGATGTCGTCGAGGCGTGCGCCGTCGAGGATGCGGGCGCCCAGCTCGGGGTGCTTGCGCATCTCGTCCCACTCGGCGTCGGTGAGCTTGCCGGGCTTCTGGAGGATGGTGTCCGAGATCCCGATCTTGCCGATGTCGTGGAGCATGCCGGCGAGATGCACGCGCTCCACCTCGCGGGGAGCGAAGCCCATCTCGGCGGCGATCTGCTTGGCGTAGCGCCCGACGGTCTCGGAGTGGCGGGCGGTGCCGTCGTCGCGCATGTCGAGCGTCTCGGCCAGCACGAGCACGGCGGCCAGGTGCTCCTCGCTCTGCATGTCCTCGCGCATCGCGGCCGAGCGCAGGTTGGCGGTGATCTCTGGGTTGTAGATCACCGAGCGATCGCGGCCGAGCTCCTTGGCGGCGTACACGGCCTGGCTGGCGGCGCCGAACAGCTCCTCGAAGCTCGAGCCGTGCTTGGGGAAGCTGGCCACGCCGAGGCTGGCGGTGGTGGCCAGGGCGTCGTCTGCGAAGTGGTCGCGGATGGCGCGGCGGAGGCGGTCGGCGAGCACGTAGGCGCCGTGCTCGTCGGTCTCGGGGAGCAGCAGGGCGAACTCCTCGCCGCTCATCCGCGCGACGACGTCGATGCGGCGCTTGGTGTGCTCGAGCACGGTGGCAACCACCGCGAGGCGCTCGTCGGCGAGGCGGTGGCCGAGCTCGTCGTTCACGTCCTTGAAGTTGTCGAGGTCCATGACGATCAGGCTGAGGCTGCCCTCGGCGCGCTGGGCGCGCTCGAGCTCGCGTTCGAGCAGCTCCTCGAAGCCCGAACCGTTGAGCAGCCCGGTGCGCGGGTCGCGCTTGGCGGTCTCGGCGACCTCTTCGATCAGGCGCTCGACGCGGAGCTTGAGCATGCCCACGAGACCTGCGGCAACGATGGCGGTGCCCACGGTGAGCAGCCACTGCTGGACGCCGTTGCTGGCCGAGGTATCGGTGGCAACGAGGTAGACCGCGAAGGACGCGGCGATGAGGGCCAGCTGGAAGGTGGCCCGCCACCGTGTGAGGAGGAAGGCCGCGTTGAGCGCGGACCAGACGTAGAGGATCGAGAGGTACTGCTCGGAGGTGTGGCCGAGGTGGGAGATGGCGATCGTGACGATCACGATCCCTGTCGCGAGGGCGGCGTCGATCGTCACGGGCGGGAGCCGGCGCCAGCCGAGCAGGAGCGTGCAGCCGAACGCGTACGCGAGGCAGATGAGAGGCAGCATCACGGTGTCGGTGAGGTGGTCCGACTGCGTGAGTGCGATGACCCCGATGGCGAACGTGGTTCCGCCGAGGAACATCCACGCGAGCACGCGCATGCTCGCCTGGGCGCTGGGCGCCGTGGCCGAGATCAGCCGCGAGCGGGTCAGCTCATCAGCCTCGTGAGGCGCGACCGGCGTAAGGTCGCTCGCGGAAGAGCGGAGGGGACGTCTCATCCGCCTTGGTCATCGGCCGTCCGGGAGACGCCCTTTAGCGCTCGCGCTTCGGCTGACGGGCGCTTTGCAGCGGAATCTCGCTCAGCGATTCAGCGCGAGCGCTTGAGCGGTAGAAGCTCCGGGGGTGGGACTCGAACCCACAACCTCTCGGTTAACAGCCGAGCGCATCTGCCAATTGAGCTACCCCGGACCGTCGGGCTACGCCGGATATTCGGTCATCCAGCATCCAGCCTTTAGCGTCCGGGAAACTCTAGCGCGAGCGCACGGACGCCTCCCTCGACCTCAGCGTGACAGTTGGCGCAGAGCAGAACGCACTTCTTGGCTTCCTCTCGCACGCGCGCGAGTGAGCGCGTGAGCCCCTGGGCCGAAATCGCGAACTCCTTCGCGGCCGGGTCCACGTGGTGAAACTGCAGCGCGCCGACGTAATCCCCATAACCACATGCCACGCAGCGTCCGCCCGCTTCCTCGATGACTCTCTGCCGGACAGCGCGCCGTCGGCGCGCCACCGATGCCGCTTGACAGCGGAGACAGCGGTACGCCCCATCCGTGCGCAAGACATATCGAGTCATGCCGTGCCGCTTGCAGGTTCGTTGGATCTCGAGTGGCCGAGCGGCGTCCCGTGGCCCAGAGGTGTGCCGACCGACGCTGGCCCGTGTCTGCAGATTCCAGCGTTTGAGCCAGTGCCGCACGGTCGCAACGCTCACTCCCAGTGCTTCCGCCATCGAACGATGCGTGCCGCCCTCTTCGATCAGCTGCTCCAGGACGCGCCGCGGTATCCCGCCGCGCGCCGTGTGCACACCGGCATGCGCTGCCGCCAACTCGTGCTTCTTTACCCAGTAGTCCACCGTGCTCGGGTGGACGCCGAAGCGATCCGCAATCCGCTCGAGCGATAGCCCGCGCGCGAGCAATGTCTGCAAGACGTCCTTGTCCATGCCCGAATCATTCCGTCCGCCGCGGACGGAATGATCGAACATATGTTCGCCTACGAGATCGGGTCAGACACCGCCAGCGGCGGTCCCACGACGTCCATCCCGACGTCCGCCCCCAGGCGCGCGAAGGCGCTCGGATCCACCGGTTCGCCCGCCGGCAACCGCGGGAAGCGATCGAAGAACGGCTCCATCCCGGACGGGTTGAAGATCACGAGGATGCGAGCGGGGCCCTCCCCCACGTTCTGGAACGCGTGGACGGTCCCGCGCGGCACGAAGACGAAAGAGCCCGCCGGCGCGCTGTGCAGCTCGCTGCCGAGCTTGAAGCGGAGCGAGCCTTCCAGCACGTACCAGGACTCGTCCTGCGCGGCGTGCGTGTGGGCGGGGGGCCCGTCGCCCGGCGCGATGATGTTCTCGAGAACCGTCAGCTCACCGGCGGTCTGCTCGCCGCGTGCCTTGAACGTCAGCGGGCCGCCCGCGGGCCCCTGGACCCTCGCGCCTTCGCCTGGTCCTACCGCTAGTGGCTCCACGAGCCCCATCCTAAGAGACCGCGTCGAACTGCGGCCGCAAGGAGGGGTGCGTCCGGGCCAGCCGCGTGCGCGCGCCCGCCAGGAGCGAGCCGGTGGCCGGCGAGGTGGCAAGCGCATCGAGGAACGAGTCGCCCTCGATCCGGTACAGCTCGACGTCCTCGAGCGCGGTCACGGTCGCCGTCCGCGGAATCCGCTCGAGCAGCCCGATCTCGCCGAAGTACGTGCCCGGCTCCATCACCCGAATGTGCTGCTCCACCTCGCCCTCGCCGCGAGACTTCACGTCCACGCGCCCGGACACGATCGCGTACAGCGCATCCGCCTCCTCGCCCTCGGTGACGATGGCGTCGCCGGCGTGCGCGCGCACGACAGTGCAAGCCGCCGCCAGCCGCTCGAGCACCGCCCGGTTGGCCGAGGCGAAGATCCCGAGCTGCTCGAGCAGTGCGATCCGCGGCGCCAGCTCGTCGAAGCGCGCGGCTGTGGCGCGGTCGATTCGGACGAGCGCTGGGTAGCCGAGCAGCCCGATCGCGAACGGCACGAAGCCCATGATGTAGAGCGCGGCGTGGAGGCTCAGCCCATTCACGATCGGCGGCGTCACGATCGTGCCGAGCGATATTGCGCCGAGGACCAGCGCGAAAAACACCCCGAACACGCGCGCGATCACGTCGTCCGACACAGCGCGCTGCAATGCGGTGATCGCGAGCACGTCCACCACAAGGGTCCCCCCGCCGCGGATGATCTCCAACGCAAAGGCCACCCCGGGCGCGTGCACGGCCACGAGCAGCGCGGTGGGCAGACAGTACACAGCCATGCCCGCCGTGATGATCAGCGCAAGCCGCCGGGAACTGGCCAGCCGGTCCACCACCACCGCCATGAGGATGCCCCCGATGCCGAGGCCGGCGAGCAGATACCCGAAGCCCTCCGGCCCCGTGCCGAGCTGCGAGTCGGACAGACCGACGAGCAGGACCGTGTCGGTGCCGTACACGAAGCTCGCCAGCACGCTGAACATCACGAGCACGGTGGCCGCCCCGGACGAGAAGATCGCCTCGACGCCCACCGTCATCTGCTTGAGGACACTGGCGGTGTCGCCCTCGGTGACGTCCACCGGTCGGCTGCGCGCCCTCATGCGCGCGACGAGCAGCGCCGAGACCCCGAACGAGGCCGCGTTGATCGCGAACGCCAGCGACGCGGAGCCGAGGGCGAGCAGACCCGCCCCGATCGCCGGACCGGCGATCACCACCAGGTTGTCGATCGTGCCGTTGAGCGCGTTGGCGGCCACGAGGTCGTCCTCTCCCGCCAGCTCGGGCAGCATCGCCGCCACCGCCGGGCTGTAGACCACGTTGCCCACGGCGGTCAGGGCGGCGAGCGTGATCGCCACCCACGCGGGAGCGGTGAGAGCCGCCGCCAGCGCGAGCCCCGCCTGAAATGCGAGGCACACAACGTCCGACGCCACCATCAGCCGCACGCGCTCGAAGCGCTCCGCCAGCACGCCCCCGTAGGTGCTGAACACGAGCGCCGGCACGAAGCGGCCGAGGCCCGCGGCGCCCACCCAGGCGAGCGAATGGGTGCGGTCGAACACGTACGCGAGCAGCGCGACGTTGTACGCCCATGACCCGCTCGCTGAGATCACCAGCCCGCCGAAGAGCAGGCGCAGGTCGCGGTGACGGAGGGCCGAGCGGAAGCCCTCCGTATAGCGGGCGAGTCGTGTCACGCGGCGGCCGCCGGCACCGTGCCGCACTCCACGCGGAAGCGCGCGCTGTCGGAGTTCTCAGTTGAGCAGGAGGGGCAGATCAACGGCTAGGGCGGTGCTGGGCCACCCCTAACCCATAGCTCAGAACCCGCTCACCCGCAACGAGCCCGTATCCCCGCTAGGTGCCCTCGGCCAGGTCAGCGGTGCCCTCGAGCCGGCCCGCCTCACCCGAGTTCTTGAGCTTGAGAAGAGTCTTCGACTCGATCTGCCGCACGCGCTCGCGCGTGACTCCCACCTGAGTGCCGATCTCCTCGAGCGTCATCGGGCCCTCGCCGGCAAGTCCGTAGCGCAGCTCGAGCACGCGCCGCTCGCGCCAGGGGAGCGACTCGAGCGCCGCCTGGAGGTCCGCCTCGCGCAGCCGGTTGGCCACCACCTCGAGCGGGCGGTCGATGCTCGAATCGGGGATGAAGTCGGCGAGGGAGGCGTCGCCCTCCTCAGAGCCCACGGGCGTCTCCAGCGACACCGGCTCCTGGCCCACCTTCAAGGCTTCCTCCACGCGCGCGACGGGCATCTCCAGCTCCACCGCGATCTCCTCCGGCGTGGGCTCGCGGCCGTGCTTCTGCAGCAGGGCGCGCCGCACGCGGGCCACTCGGTTCATGCGCTCGACCATGTGCACCGGGATGCGGATGGTGCGCGACTGGTCGGCCAGCGCGCGCGTGATCGCCTGGCGGATCCACCAGGTGGCGTAGGTGGAGAACTTGAAGCCGCGGCGCCAGTCGAACTTCTCGACCGCGCGGATCAGGCCGAGGTTGCCCTCCTGGATCAGGTCGAGCAGCGTGAGGCCGCGACCGGTGTAGCGCTTGGCGATCGAGACGACCAGGCGGAGGTTGGCCTCCACCAGCGCGTTCTTCGCGGACATGTCGTTGCGCTCGGCGCGGCGGGCGAGGCGCACCTCGTCCTCGCGCGTGAGCAGGCGGACCTTGCCGATCTTCTTGAGGTAGAGGCGGACGCTGTCCTCGGGGCCGCCCTCGGGCGGCGCCACGGGCAGGCCGGCGGTGACGACGCCGCCCTCGTCGAACAGGTCGAAGACCGCGCGCCTCGGCGGCGGGCTCGCGCTCTTCCTCCTCGCGCTCCTCGACCTCTTCCTCGCGGGTCGCGCTTCCTGATCGTGGACGCTCGCTCACGGCGTCTCTCCCATCACGTGCCCGATGGCCTCTCTCACGGTCTCTCGCTCCGCTGAAGAGCTCGCGCTGCCTGTCGAAGTCATCTCCCTGCCCTGCATGCCGTAGTTCGCTCTCGATTCTGCGTAGCTCCAGCTGGAGAAAGCCCAGTCTCAACGCGGGTTCGGAGGACGGCTCCTCGTCCGCCAGCATGACTACCTCGGTGATGGTAGCCGCGATCACGGGATCATCCGCAGGAAGTTGTGCAAGGGGATTCGCAGAAGTGCGCTCATGAGGTGGTCCCGCGTGAGGCGCAGCGCCTCCGAGGAGAGCTGCCCGTCGGTCGACCCGCGTGAGGTATTCGCGCCCGACGTCGCCCTGCGACAGGCACATGGCGAGGAAGGCGCGCTCAGCCGCGGGACGCGCCGTCGAGCAGGCGCTCGCGGCGCGCGGCGAGGCTGCTGCTCGCTCGTCTCCGGCAGCGCTGAGCGGCCTTGGCGCGGCGCTGATTGAAGGGAGATCGTCACTACCTCGGGCGCGAGATCCAGCTTGTCTGCGACATAACGCACAAGATGGTCGCGGGTTGCGGGGCTGTCGGCCGTGGCGATCAAGGGGCGCGACCTGTTCGAACGCCTGGTCCCGTGCCACGGGGGTTCTGTAGATCTGAATCGGCCAGTACCCGCCGAACCTGAAACTCGACCGACCGAAGACGCGCTGCGCCGAGCAGCTCCGTGAACGCGTCCGCGCCCGCGCTCCGCGACCAGATCCGCGGGATCCGTGCCCTCCGGCATCTCCACCACCCGCAGCTCCACTCCGCGGTCCGCCGCGATGCGCGAGGCGCGCAGCATCGCCTCCTGGCCGGAACGGTCGGCGTCGAGGGCGAGAAAGACCGTGTTCGCGGTCTGCGAGAGGAGCGTGACCTGCTCCGGCGTGACCGCGGTACCCATGATGGCCACGGTCTCGTTCAGTCCCAGCCTGGTGAAGTGCGAGCACGTCGGTGTACCCCTCGACCACGAGGATCCTACCCCTCTTGGCGGCCGGGCCCCCGGGCCAGGTCGATGCCGAAGAGCTGGCGGCCCTTGTGGTACAGCTCGTTCTCGCGACGTATTGAGGTACTTCGGCCCGCTGCTCTGCACGCATCGGCGCGCGCGCCGAAGCCCAGCACGCGCCCGCGGGGGTCCGCCAGCGGGAACATGATCCGCGCGCGGAAGCGGTCGTAGAAGCCCGCTGCCGCCGCGGCCGCGCTGGCCCAGCCCGGCGGCGGCGATCTCCTCGCGCGTGAAGCCGTCACGCTGCGCCGCAACGGTGACCTTGTCCCACGCGCTCGGGCGCAGTATCCGACGCGGAACTCGCGCAGCACCTGCTCCTCGAGCCCGCGCCCGGCCAGGTACTCGCGCGCGAGCTTTCGCCTCGCCCGACTCCCACAGGTAGCGCGCGTAGTACTCCGTGGCGCGCTGCACCAGCTTGAGCAGCCGCTCGCGGCGCTCGCGGCGGCGCTCGGCGGCCGGGTCCTCCTGCTCGCGCTTGAGCTCCACGTTGTAGCGCTCGGCGAGCGCCTCCACCGCCTGCTTGAAGTCGAGCCCCTCGGTCTCCTGCACGAAGCCGATCGCGTCGCCGGAGGCTCCGCAGCCGAAGCAGTGGTAGAGCTTGTGCTCGGCGTTGACCGAGAACGACGGGCGTGCGCTCCTCGTGGAACGGGCACAGCCCGGTGAAGCGCGTGCCGACCCGGCGCAGGTCGGTGCGCGCGCCGACGAGCTCGACCATGTCGACGGCCTCCTTGAGCTGTCGATCGAGTCTTTGGTGTAGAGCGCACATCTAGAAGCCGTGCGGCAGCCGACAGCTCCGTGAACACGCGCACCGCGTAACGGTCCGTCATTCCGGCGATGTAGTCCGATCACGCGGTCGGCGTCGGTGGCGTCGGGCGTGGCCGGCGGGGGTGGGTTCTCCACCAGATGGTCGAACAGCGCGCGCAGCATCCGCTCGATGCGCGGGTGCTCGCGCTGCGCGGCCGGGCGCCAGGTACACGTGCTCGAACATGAACGTGCGCAGGCGGTCCATCGCGCCGCCCACGTCCTCGGACCTGCACGATGTCGCCGGCCTCCGAGGAGCGCTCGCACGAGGTCGCGCACGAGCGTGTCGATGCGCTTCGAGCCCGTGTCGCCCAGCAGCTCGATCTCGGCGCGCGGGAGCTGCGTCGAGCCGCAGCGATGCCGGCGCGCAGGGCGTCGTCGATGTCGTGGTTGATGTAGGCGATGCGGTCCACCAGCCGCACGATGCGCCCCTCGAGCGTGGCCGGCAGCTCGTCGCCCGTGTGGCGCAGGATCCCGTCGCGCACCTGCTCGGTGAGGTTGAGTCCCTGGCCGTCGCGCTCCAGCCGCTCCACCACCCGCAGCGAATGGACGTTGTGGCTGGAAGCGCAGCCCGTAGCGCTCGTCGCAGGCAGGCGTCGAGCACCTCCTCTCCGATGTGGCCGAACGGCGCGTGGCCCGAGGTCGTGCCCGAGCCCGATCGCCTCGGTCAGGTCCTCGTTGAGGCCGAGCGCGCGCGACACGGTGCGCGCGATGCCGGTGGTCTCGATCGTGTGGGTGAGCCGCGTGCGGTAGTGGTCGCCCTCGGGCGCGATGTACACCTGCGTCTTGTGCTTGAGGCGGCGGAACGCCTTGCAGTGGACGATCCGGTCGCGGTCGCGCTGGAACGGCGTGCGCACCGGCGAGTCGTCCTCCGGCTGCACCTCGCGGCGCGCGGGATAGGAGCGCTGCGCGAGCGGCGAGAGGAACTCGTCCTCCATCGCCGCGATGCGCTCGCGAAGTGCGACTGCGCGTCGTGCCGGTGGGAGGTCACGAAGCGATTCTGGCGCGAGGGGGCGGACGCTCAGGCTCCGCCCCGCTGTCATTCCCGCTCGCTTGCCGCTTCTGCCTCCACTCCGCGCAGCTTGAACCACGCGATCACGAGCAGATCACCGGGCCCGAGGTAGATCGGCAGCTCGACGAGCACGTGGCCCGCGTGCGCCAGCGGCGGGATCACGTGTTCACCGCCGAGAGCAGCCACAGGCCGAGGCTAGTGAAGCCCACCATCACGACGAGCATCCAGTACTGGGAGCGCACCGCGTCGCGTACGTCGCGGTACATGTCGATGGCGCGGTCGTGCGCGAGCACCAGGCCCGCCACGTGGCCCGATCACGAGCGCCGCCACCTGCGCGTACCAGATGCCCTGACGCCGAGATCACGTTGTAGTCGATGCCCGTGTGCGCGGTGCCGAAGATGTCGGACCCGTGCCCGAGCGGATCCGAGATCAGGTGCGCCATCGCCTGGCCCTGGAACACGAGCAGCGAGAAGTAGTGCGCCAGCGCGTAGGCGAACGCGATCGGGATCAGCGTGTGGGCGAACTTGCGCGGCCAGCTCGCCGGGCGTGTGGCCCTCCCCCACCTCGCTCATGCCGCCGACCGCCGAGGCGGTAGAAGGCGCCGACGATCAGCGACGCACACGAGGAGGCCGAGCGTGGCGGCCCACTGGTCGCCCGTCGTGCCGCTGCCGAAGAACGAGATCGAGGTGCGGCCTGACCGAGGTCCACAGCGGCCCGTTCTCGAGGCCGTCGAAGCTGGTCGAGCCGATGGCCACGCATAGAAGCGCCAGCGTGCCCGGCCAGCAGCTCCAGCTTGGGCGCGCCCGCCAGCGGCGGCCGCGCGCACAGCACGCCGTCGCGTCGCTCGAGCGGCGCGAGCCGCGCGAACAGACCGAAGTAGACGCCGAACGGATCCGCGCGCTCGCTCCACGTCTCGATGCCGTAGAGCGCCATGCCCACGAGCATCACCACCGCATAGGCGAGGATCATGATCGCGAGCGTGGAGGGGTCGTCCTTGTTCACGTACGTCGAGCTCGACCCAGGCGAAGAACAGGATCCCCGCGCGCCGCCGGCCAGCGGCCGAGCCAGGCCGGGTACTCGAGCGGCGCCGGCGGCTCGCCGCTCGACAGCTTGCTCGAGATCCATGACGCCCCGCGCGCGAGCGCCCGCCACGGGCTGAGCACCCGCCACACGTCGCCGAACAGCACGCTCGCCACCACGAGGCCGACCCAGAACACCACGTAGATCGACCGTGGGCTCCAGGTTGCCGAGCGCGTCCTGCACGCCCGCGATGCCCGCGTACACGACCACGCCGAGCGCGAAGATGCCGGCCGGCCCGCCAGCACGTCGACGGCCAGCGGGATCCGGAACAGGCGCCGCCTGTTCACCTCGCCCTGCAGCTGGGGCGTGGGCCACAGCGCGGCCAGCGCCGCGAACGACACGATCAGGACGAGCGCCGCCGCCCAGCCGAACAGCCAGACCGGAATCGGCAGATCGGTGCGCGCGACGATCCCGTGGGCGGCCGCCGGCGACGGGAACAGACGCCCCCGCCGCCGGACCGCTCGCGAGGGCGGCGATGACCGCCCGGCGTCTCATCGGCTCACCTCCAGCGAGGCGATCTGCTGCCCCGGCGTTCTCCAGCTCGATGTCGAAGATCCCGTCGATCTTGGCCGGGAAGTTGAACGACACGCTCCCACCCTTCTCCACGTCCTTGTGGAAGTCGTACCCGTGCACGTGGATCTCGTCCGACACGTCGGAGTTGACCTTGAAGCGGACCGGGTCGCCCTTGTTCACGTTGATCTTCTTGACGCCGCCCTGCGGCTTGCCGTTCACGACGTTGATCACCGTCACGGGATTCGCGGGCTCGGTCTTCGTCGTCGTCTGCCCGCCTGCGGTGGTCTCGGTGACGGTTGTGGTGGTGTTTGTGTTGTTGTTGTCGCTGCCGCTTCCCTTGGCGAGGATGAACGCCACCACCAGGGCCGCGACCAGCAGCGCGAGCAGACCTGCTCGCTTCATGTCGCTACCTCCGTTTCGTCGGGTTCAAGAAGAACCCGACGAACGCGGCGCGTGCGGCGCGCGGGGCAAGCCGCGCGGGCGAGGGCGCCGCTGCGGGGGCGCCCTCCGACGGAGCCCAGACGTGCGGCGGGTACGGAAGCAGAGGCACGGCGCGGCGAGCGGACCAGCGAGGCGCGGGCCGTCGCGGGCGGCGGCCATCGGCGATGGCCGCGCGGCCCCGCGCAGAAGCGAGGGCGATGAGAGGCCGATGCACGAGCGCCAGCGGGACAGCGCCACCCAGCCGCCGTGGCCGAACGGCGCCGCCAGCCGGCCGCGTGCCCCTCGGCGAGCTGGCCCTCGATCCACTCCTGCGTGCAGAACACGCGGACGAGCAGCGCGCCCGCGAAGGCCCACATGCCGCCGCGACGGATGCGCGAGGCTCGCCGGCCGCGCCTGCCCCGCGCGTGCGCGCACCGGCCAGCCTCGAGGCGAACGCCGCGGCGGCAAGCACCAGCAATCCGCCGATCAGCGGCGCGGCGAGGCCAGGTAGCCGTGACCCTGCAGCGCGAGCTCACGGCCCGCGTGCCCGCGGTACGCGAGCAGGTAGCGCAGGTCGTGGACGCCGAGGGCGCCCACCGCGATGAGCACGCCCTGCGCGGATTTCCAGCCCAGTGAAGGCACGGGCCGGTTCTAGGACTCGGCGTCCTCGACCAGCCATCGTGCGCTATCGCCGCCTGCGCGGCGGCCACGCGCGCTATCGGCACGCGGAACGGCGAGCAGCTCACGTAGTCGAGCCCCGCCATGTGGAAGAAGTGGATCGAGTCCGGGTCGCCGCCGTGCTCGCCGCAGATGCCGAGCCCGAGGTCCGGCTTGGCCTCGCGGCCCGTCCACGCCGCCAGCCGCACGAGCCAGCCCACGCCCGGCTTGTCGATCGTGTCGAACGGGCTGCGGTCCACGATCTTCTGCTCGAGGTAGGCGGTGAGGAAGCGGCCCTCGACGTCGTCGCGTGAGAACCCGAGCGCTGTCTGGGTGAGGTCGTTCGTGCCGAACGAGAAGAAGTCCGCCTCGCGCGGCGATCTTGTCCGCCGCGAAGCACGCGCGCGGCAGCTCGATCATCGTGCCGATGCTCAGCCGAGGCCCTCGATGCCCTCCGTCCTCCGCCACCCGCTACGACCAGCTCGGCGCATGGCCCATCAGCTCGGTCTCGTAGGCCACGAGCGGGATCATGATCTCGAGATGCGGCGTCTCGCCGGAGCGCTCCTTGACGGCGCGCGCGGCGCGGATGATCGCGCTCACCTGCATCTCGTAGATCTCCGGGTGCGGATGCCGAGCCGGCAGCCGCGCGTGCCGAGCATCGGGTTGGTCTCGGACAGGTGGTGGATCTTTTCGAGCGTCAGCTCCAGCTCCTCGCAGGTCCGGCGTCTGCTCGATGCGCGCGCGCTCCACCTCCTGCGCCACCTCCTCGAGGCCCGGCAGGAACTCGTGGAGCGGCGGATCGAGCAGCCGGATCGTCACCGGCAGCCCTGCCATCTCCTCGAACAGGCCCTCGAAGTCCTGCTGCTGGAGCGGCAGCAGTTCCGCGAGCGCCGCGCGGCGGTCGCTCCCCCGCTCTCCGACATGATCATCGCGCGCATCTTGGGCACGCGGTCCTCCGCCATGAACATGTGCTCCGTGCGGCAGAGGCCGATGCCCTCGGCGCCGAACTGACGGGCCTTGCGGGCGTCCTCCGGCGTGTCCGCGTTGGCGCGCACGCCGAGCTTGCGGATCTCGTCGGCCCAGCCCGAGCACGGTCTCGAAGTTCTCGTCGAACTCGGGGTCCACCAGCGGCACGTCGTCGGTGGTCACGATCCCGCGCGTGCCGTCGATGGCGATCATGTCGCCCTCGTGCAGCACCTTGCCGTTCACGCGCACCTCGCGCGCGTTCAGGTCGATGTCGAGCGCGGACGGCGCCGCACACGCACGGCCGCCCCATGCCGCGGGCCACGAGCGCGGCGTGGCTCGCCTTGCCGCCCTCGCTCGTGAGGATCCCGCGCGCGGCGTGGAAGCCGGCCACGTCGTCGGCCTCCGTGAACGGGCGCACGAGCACGACGTCGCGGCCGTCCTCGCCCGCGGCCACCGCGTCCTCCGCGGTGAACACGATCGCGCCCTTGGCGGCGCCCGGCGACGCGTTCACGCCCTCGGCCAGCACGTCGAACTCGGCGTCGCGGTCGAACGTCGGATGCAGCAGCGCGTCGAGCGTGGAGGCGTCGATCGTGACGATTGCCTCGCTCGCGGCTCGAGCAGCCCCTCGTCGCACGGCGTCGACCGCGAACCGCACCGCCGCCTGCGCGGGCCGCTTGGCGCTGCGCGTCTGGAGCATGTAGAGGTGCCCCTTCTCGACCGTGAACTCGGTGTCCTGCATGTCCTTGTAGTGGCACTCGAGCGTGCGGAGGATCTCCATCAGCTGCGTCGTACGCCTCCGGCATGACCTCCTTCATCTCCGAGATGTCGAGCGGCGTGCGCACGCCGGACACCACGTCCTCGCCCTGGGCGTTGATGAGGAAGTCGCCGCACGGCTCGGGCGCGCCCGTGATCTCGTCGCGCGAGAACGCCACGCCGGTGGCGCAATCGTCGCCGCGGTTGCCGAACACCATCCGCTGCACGTTCACGGCGGTGCCCCACTCGTCCGGCAGCCGGTTGATCCGCCGGTAGTCCACCGCGCGCGGCCCCATCCACGAGTCGAACACCGCGCGGATCGCCTGCGCGAGCTGCTCCCGCGGATCCTGCGGGAACTCCTCGCCCGTGTGGTCGCTGAAGATCTCCTTGAAGGCTGTGGGTGAGCGCCTTCAGGTCGTCCACGTCGAGCTCGGTGTCGAGTCTTTACTCCGCGCTCCGCCTTCTGCTTCGCGATCGCGTCCTCGTAGCGCTCGCCCGGCACGCCGCGGCAGACGTTGCCGAACATCTGGGCGAAGCGGCGGTACGAGTCCCAGGCGAAGCGCTCGTTGCCGGTACCTTCGCCAGGCCCTCCACGGCCTCGTCGCTCAGTCCAAGGTTGAGGACGGTGTCCATCATGCCGGGCATCGACTCGCGCGCTCCGGAGCGCACGGACACGAGCAGCGGATCGCCCGGGTCGCCGAGCTTCTTGCCCGCCTTGCTCCTCCAAAGCAGACAGGGCCTCGGCGACCTGCTCGGCGAGACCCTCGGGCTCCTCGCGTGTCCGCGTTCATGTAGGCGACGCAGGCCTCCGTGGTGATCGTGAAGCCCGGCGGTACTCGCTCCTGGCCGAGGATGTGGACCATCTCGGCGATGCCTGGCGCCCTTTCCGCCCAGGAGGTCGCGCATCTCCTTCGATCCTTCGGAGAACTCGTAGACGTACTTCGTGCCCGCCGTCATGCTCACCCGGCGCAATCTAATGCCCAGCGGGAGCGTCCCGCCACATCGGCCACATCGGGGCCGCCCGGGATCCTGACCTCCTGCTTCACGCGGAAGCCGAAGCGCGAATAGAAGTCGACATTGCGCTCCTTTGAGGACTCGAGGTAGGCGGGCACCCCGTCCCGGTCGCACATCTCGAGCACCGGCTGGAGCAGCGCGCTGCCGAGACCCTCGCCCTGGTGCGGCCGGGTCGGTGCCGATCACCGCGAGGTAGAAGCTGTGCCGGCGCGTGCGGGTGCGCGCGCTCGAGGCGCTGGAGCCCGGGAACAGCGTCGGCAGCCGCGGGCTGAGCATCATGCGGCCGAGCTGCCGCGTCTCGCGCATGCTCACGTGCCAGCGGTCCGGCAACGTCCAGGCGGCGGCCGCCGACATCCTCGGTCACGTAGATCTCGTCCTGCGGCGCCATGTGCGTCAGCCGGATCCGCCAGAAGCGCTCGGCCTGGTCGATCCGCTTGCGGTCGCGCGGGAAGATCCAGCTCATGGCGGGGTCGTCGTAGAACGCCCGGGCCAGAAGGCCGGCCACCGCGGGCAGCTCCTCCGCGCGCATCCGGCGGATCATGCCCGGGAGCCCAGCACTAACCCTCATCGCGGCAACTGCGCCGGCTGGTCCCTGGGCTCGTCGCCGTGGAGACACGGCCTCGATGTTGTTGCCGTTCGGGTCGAGGATGTAAGCCGCGTAGTAGGTGCTGCTGTACTCGGGCGCATGCCCGGTGCGCCGTTGTCGCGGCCGCCCGCCTCGAGGGCGGCGGCGTGGAAGCCGTCCACCTGCTCGCGGCTCTGTGCCTCGAACGCCACGTGCATGCGGCCGAGCGGGCGGCCCTCGTGGATCCAGAAGTCGTCGCGACCCTTGTAGCCGAAGCCCGCGGCGCGGTTGTCGGCCTCCTACTCGAGCACGAGTTCGAGACCGAGCGGCGGCAAGCGCGCGCGAGTAGAACGCGAGGCTCTCCTCGTAGTCGCGAACCCCCACGCCGACGTGGTCGATTACGAGCCGCTTGCCTTCCATCGCGCGAAACCCTACGCGACGCGGGCAAGCCGCACATGCGCATGATGTTCGAGCGTCTCCGTGATCGCGCGGTCGGCCTGGCGCAGCGCGGCCTCGTCCGCCGCGGGCGCCTCGGACAGGGGCTTGGCGAGGGCGTCGACGAGGAAGGCATGGGCCGCCTGGTCGAGCGGGAACGAGCCCGCCTCGCAGCCCGCGCACACCACGCCGCCGGCGCTGGCCGAGAAGGCGCCGAGGTGCTCGCGCTCGCCGCACGAGGCGCAGGCCGCGAGCTCGGGCAGGAAGCCCGCCGCTAGCAGCAGCTTGAGCCTGAACGCGAGCGCCTGGGCGCGGGTGGCGGCGCCGGGCTCCTGGTCGAGCACCATCAGCTGCCGGCAGAGCAGGTTGTAGGCGGGGCGGTTGGGCTCCTGGGAGTCGAACAGGCGCAGCACCGCGTCGCACGCCTGGGTGGCTCGCCGCAGCGACTCGCCCCGGTCACGCAGGTTGGGATGGGCGCTGACCGTTGAGGCCTGCGTGACCGTGCACAGCTCTCCCCTGCCCTCGTGCAGCACGAGGTTGACGCGGAACAGCGGCTCGAGCCGCCCGCCGAAGCGCGACTTGACCCGCCGCACTCCCTTGGCCACCGCGCCAACCCTTCCGCGCTCGCTGGGTATAGAGATGGAGCACGCGGTCGGCCTCGCCGTACCGGATCGAGCGCAGCACTATCGCTTCTGTCTTGAAGAGACCAGGCACTTTCTAGACTCTGACTCTGATGGGGATGGCGGACGTAGTCGTCTACACGACCGAGCCGTGCGGCTTCTGCCGGCAGGCCAAGGCCTTGCTGGACAGTCGCGGCGTGGCGTACGAGGAGATCAACCTCGCCAAGGACCCGGACGGGCGCGCCGACCTGGTGGCGCTCACCGGTCAGATGACCTTTCCCCAGATCCTGATCGACAAGCGGCCGCTCGGCGGCTTCCGCGAGCTGCTCGAGGCCGACCGCGACGGCGTGCTCGAGCAGCTGCTCGCCGCGTAGAATCGGCTTGCGCTCGAAGGGCGCACCCGGTCCGCGGTAAGGGCTGAGCCCACCTTCACTCGCTGTACCCGCTGGAACACCTGATCTTCTTCCCGCCCGCCGCGGACACGGGCTCGACTGGAGGAGATCGGCGTGAACCTCAACCTCGAGCAGCTACGCAAGCAGGCCAAGGAGCTCGTCCGTGCCGGGCGAAGCGCCGACGCCGCGGCCCTCGCTCGGCTCGGCGACCTGCCCGTTAGGCTGGCGAGCGCGCAGCTGGTCTTGGCCCGTGAGCAGGGATTTTCGAGCTGGCCCGCGCTCGTGCACTCGCTGGAGGCGAGCGTGGAGTCGTTCGTCAGCGCCGCCACCGACGGGCGCTGCGAGCGCGCCTCGCGCCTGCTCGAGGCGCGGCCCGAGATCGCTTCCGACCCGTGGGCGCGGCTCTTGCTTGGCCGCGGCTTCGACGGTGACCCGGTGGCGCCCGGCGGGCCGCTCGGCTGGGCGCCGCTGCTGTACGTCACGCACTCGTGCTTCGCGTCGGTCGAGCTCGCGCGCTCGCTGCTCGAGCGCGGCGCCGATCCCAACGTGACCTTCCGCAACGAGTACGGGGAGATGTCGGCCGTGTACGGCGCCGCCGGGGTGGTCCACAACCCTGAGCTGACGCTCTTGCTGCTCGAGGCCGGCGCCGACCCCAACGATGGGGAGTCGGTTTACCACTCCGCCGAATCGCCCGATCCCGCGTGCCTGCGGCTGCTGCTCGAGCACGGAGCTGACCCCAACGGCACGAACGGGCTGGCGCACGCGATCGACTACGACCGCATGGAGCACGTGAAGCTGATGCTCGACGCCGGCGCCGACCCCGCCGAGAGCGCGCTGCTCGTGCACGCGGTCCGCCGCGGCTGCCGCTCGGAGATGATCCGGCTGCTGGCCGAGCATGGCGCGCCGCTAGACCGCCCGGGCGGCGAGTGGTCGACACCGCGCGACGAGTACCGCACGGCCTACCAGAACGCCGTGCTGCGCGGCAACCACGAGCTGGCCGAGCTGCTGGCGTCGCTCGGCGCCTCCACCGAGGTGGCGCCGGAGGACATCGCGGTGGCCGGGCTTGCCCGCGGCGAGCGTCCTGCCGAGCCGCTGCCGGAGAAGCTGAGCGCCGACGCCCAGGAGGTGCTCATTCTGGCCGTGCTCAGGCAGGTGCACCTCGACAGGATCGTCGACGTGCTCGGGCCGAACTACTTCGGTCATGTGGGCGGCGGCCCTCCGGGCATGCTGATCCACCACGCCTGCTGGGTCGGGAACCCGAAGACCGTGGAGATGCTCCTCGAGCGCGGCGCGGATCCGCTGGCCAGGTCGGGCGCCGAGTTCGACACCCCGATCGCATGGGCCGCCCTCGGTTCGAACGCCCACCGGGTCGAGGGCCGCGACTACGTAGCGGTGCTCGAACGGCTCCTGGCGGTAGGCGCAGAGCTGGAAGACCGCTTCGTCGAAGTGGCCCAGGGGCCATTGGCCGACTGGCTCGAAGAGCGCCTCTAGCCGGTCGACACCATCTCGTGGTCAGCTCCGCCGGCCGGTTGGCGAGCGTCTGGAACACCGTGCAGTAGCGCTCGGCCTTCTTGTGCAGCGAGGCGAGGTCCTCCTCGCTCACGTCCGGCGCGTCGATCTCGAAGCGCAGGCGGATCGAGTGGAACCCCGCGCCCACCTCGCGGTCGAGGCCGAGCGTGCCGCGCAGATCGAGGTCGCCCTCCACGACGGTCTCGATGCCGTTCACCGGCAACTCCATCGCGGTGGCCACCATCTGGCAGGTGAGCTGAGCGCAGGCAGCCAGCGCGCCGAGCAGAAGGTCGCCGGAGCAGGCGCCGGTGCCCGGCCCGCCCACGCCCGGGTGGGCCTGGGCCTCGTAGATCATGCGCCCGATGTCGACGTTGCAGCTGATCGGCCCGTCCTCGGCGGCGCCGCCGCGAGCGGTGAGAGTGACGAGCGCCTTCTCGGGATCGATCCGGTAGGCGTCCTTGAGCGGCTTCTGAGTAGTGCGAAGGTCCATCTAACGAGTATGGCTAACGCGTCCAGCCCGGGGCACGCGCGGCCGCGGCTGGCAGGTCTCGCACACGTAGGTGCCGCGGCCGGCGGCGCGCATCTTCTTGATCGTGGTGCCGCAGCGGATGCACGGCTCGCCCTCGCGCAGGTGGACCAGGAAGCGGTCCTGGAACGAGCCCTCGCGCCGTCCGGATGGCGGAAGTCGTCGATGCTCGCGCCGCGCGCGTCGATGCCGGCCTCGAGCGACTCCACCACCGCGTCGCGCAGCGCCACGATCTGCTCGCGCTTCAGCTTCCCGACCGGGCGGCAGCGGGTGGATATACGCGCGGAAAAGCGCCTCGTCGGCGTAGATGTTGCCCACGCCCGCGATCCGCTCCTGCGACAGCAGGAACGCCTTGACCGGCGCGTTGCGCCCGCGCGCGAGCGCGCGCAACGCCTCCGCCGTGAAGTCCGGGCTGAGCGGCTCGACGCCCAGCCTCGAGGCGAAGTATTGCTCCAGCGCATCGCAGCCGAGCAGCACGATCGCCCGTGCCGAAGCGGCGCACGTCGACGAACAGCATGCGGTCGCCCGAGTCGAGCACTGAGCGCGCGCGCGCAGGTGAGGGCGGCCGCCGGTGTCGTCCTCCGCGCGCACCACGAGCAGGTTGCCGGTCATGCGCAGGTGCATGACCACGTAGACCTCGTCCTCGAGCTCCCAGATCGAGGTACTTGCCGCGTCGCGACAGCGCCTCGATGCTGCCGGCCCCGCACGGCGTCCGCCACCTCCTCGGGCGGGGCGGGCTCGCACCAGCGCGGGTCCAGCACCTCCAGCTCCTCGAGCACGCGACCCTCCACGGCGGGCGCCAGCTGGCGGCGGATCGTCTCTACTTCGGGTAGCTCGGGCATCTCCACCCGAGCTTATTGCTCAGCTCGCCGTCGCCCGCGGGTGCGCCTTGAAGTACACGTCCTTCAGGCGCTGGCTCGACAGGTGCGTGTAGAGCTGGGTGGTCGACACGTCGGCGTGGCCGAGCATCTCCTGCACCGAGCGCAGGTCGCAGCCGCCCGAAAGCAGATGCGTGGCGAAGGTGTGGCGCAGCGTGTGCGGGCTCATGCGGTCCGCCAGGCCGGCGCGCAGGGCGTGGCGGCGCACGATCTTGTAGAGACCCTGGCGCGTGAGCGCGCCGCCGCGGAAGTTCACGAACACGTGCGGCTCGGCGCGCCCGCCCACGAGCTTCGGCCTGCCGCGCTCCAGGTACATGCGCGAGCGCCTCCACCGCCTTGCGGCCGATCGGCACCACGCGCTCCTTCGACCCCTTGCCGCGTGCACGCAGCACCTGCTCCTCGAGGTCGATGTCCGCTGATCTCGAGCCCGATCGTCTCGGAGGCGCGCAGCCCGCAGGCGTACATTGTCTCGAGCAGAGCGCGGTCGCGCAGCGCGGCAGGCTCCGTGCCCTGCGGCTGGGACAGCAGGCGGTTCACCTCGTCGCGCGTGAGCACCTGCGGCAGCTTGCGGCCGCGTCGCGGAGCGCTCAGCGCGGCCGTGGGATCGGAGTCGCGCACGCCCTTCGCGCCGCAGGTGGCGGTAGAACGAGCGCAGGCAGGCGGCCTTGCGGTGGATCGTGGCCGTGGAGGCGGGCGGCTTGCCGTTGCCCTGGGCGAGCCCGACGAGGAAGTCCGCAACGTCGGCGCTCGACGGCCCGACCGCCGACGCGCCGCGCGCGTCCAGGAAGCGACCGAACTGGAGCAGGTCGGAGCGGTAGGCCTCGAGCGTGTTGCGCGACAGGCCGCGCTCGAACTCCAGGTAGGCGAGGAAGTCGAGCATCAGGTGCTCGAACGGCTGCGACTGCGGGGGTCGCGCGGCGATGGCCACGACGAGACCTTTCGTCCGCCCGCGCCGGCATCCCTTGACGCTGCAAGAGCGCCGTCACTCAGACCAGCGCCGCGGGTGCGGACGATCCGGAATCATCTGGAACGGCGGGCTGTGGTGACATTGCCGACGTTGTCCTGCATCGACACCTCGACCACGTAGCGGCCCGCGCGCAGCTTGCGGCCGTGGATCGTGCCGTGCCACGTGATCTTCACGGCCCCGCCTTCCTCACCCGCTTCACGAACTGGCCGGCGCGGCGGTTGCTGGCCCTGTTCACCACGACCATCGCCTTGCCCACCTCGTTGGTCACGAACCTGATCGTCAGCCCGGGTGCCTGCACCGCGCGCCTTCGTCAGGCACACCTTGCTGGGCTGAGCTTGAGCGTTGTGCACCAGCGGCGGCGGAAGTCGCCCGGCGCCGCGCCCACCGAGATCGGGCTCGGCGCCCAGATTGAAGTTGCCCGCAGCGTCCGTGATCACGCCCGCGCCGGTGAGCGAGATCGCTCCCGCCTCGCCCGGGTTCCACGGCTGGGATTGAGATCAGATACATACGCGTGCCGTCAGGCGACACGGCGCCCGAGCTGATCGTGCGCGCCGAGCCCGCCATCTGCAGGCTGAAGTCGCTGAGGTTGAGCGACCCGCCCGGCAGCGGCTCGCTGGGAGTCACGATCACCTCGTTGGTGCTGAACGCGAACGCGCTCTTCAGCGTGGGCGAGGTCACGTCGCTCGGCACGGTGGCGATCTCGCGTACTCCGAGGTGCCGCTGCCGGCGCTCTGCTCGTGACCGTCGCGGCGACCTTCGTGCCCGCCGCCGGCTCCGGGCTCGGCACGAGGAGAAGGAGCCGCAGCTCGGCGTGGCGGCGCCGAGGAACTTGGTCGGCGTCGCGCCCGCCGGATCGCCACTGTAGATGTCCACGCGGTTGCCGGCGCCGCACGTTCCCCGTGACCGGCAGAGCTCCGTCCGCCCGACGCGGGCCCACCCTGAGGCCGCTGCGGCGCGGTCGATGCCGCCGTTCGCCGTGCCCAGCAGATCGAGCGAGTCGTGACGCCGAAGATCGGGCTGCGCTCGACCTTCACACCGGTCACGCCGTCGTCCACCTTGATCGCCGGTGCCGCCCGGTTCGCGAAGTTGACGCCCGGGATCGAAGTCATTGCCCGACCCCGGGCGAACTCGATCAACGGGCTGACGTGCCGCCGATCGGTCGGACGGTCACGTCGCCCTCCGGGTCCGCGATGTCGACGCTCGGAGTCGAGCCGTGATGGGCGCCCGAGAGCTGGATCGGGCCGAGGTCTGGCTGCGAAGTCGACGGTGCCCGCCCGCCGTCACGGCGGCAGCGTGCAGGCTGCCAGCCACCGGAGTCGTTCGTATTCGTGACGGTCAGCGCGAGCGCGGACGCGGGCGCCATCAGCCCGAACGCCGCAAGCGCCGAGTGGCGGCATCAGCCTCGCCTCACGCGCTCCCCCCGAACGCCTTGAGCCACAGGAGACCCGCCAGCGTCTTCGAGTCGCTGGCAGTCGCGGATCAGGTCGTCGAGCTCGGTCAGCGGCACGGTGACTCGATCTCGATCCGCTCCTCTTCATCGGTCTCCGCGCTCTCGTCGTAGAGGTCTGTGGCCAGGTACACGTGGATTTCCTCGTCGGAGAAACCCGGCGACGAGCAGAAAGTTGTGAGGTGCTGCCAGTTGCGCGCGCCCTTGCCGATCTCCTCGGCCAGCTCGCGCTTGGCGGTGGCGAGCACGTCCTCCGCAGTCGTCGTCGAGCTTGCCGGCGGGCAGCTCGAGCAACCCGGGGTCTCCCACGGGCTCGCGGGGCTGCTTGACCAGGTAGAGCTGCTCGCCGTCGTGGGCCACGATCCCCACCGCGCCGGGGTGGCCGACCACCTCGCGCTCGACCTCCTCGCCGTCCTCCATGCGCCAGCGCTCCAGGCGCACCTCGGCGATGCGGCCCTCTCCACACGGTCTCTGCGCCCACGCGCTCAAATGCCATTGATCTCCCTTGCCAGTGCATCGCCGCCCGCGAGCGCCGCCTTGAAGAACAGCTCGTCCTCCTCCAGCGTGCGGCCCATGGTCGTGTGGGCAACCCGGAGCCAGCATAGCCCTGGAGATCGACGGCGAACTCGGCCGAGTCGTGTCCGCCGGGCGGCCCGTCCGCGCCCTCGGGCAGCGGCACGAGCACCGGGCCGAGCAGCAGCTCGAGCACCGTCTCGCTGTGGTGAGACAGGCCGCGGTGGCGCTCGCGCGGGTCGCCCTCAGACATGCGCGGCACCACAAGCGTGCGGCAGCCGAGCGCCAGCGCCGCGTGGGCATTGTCGAGCGCGGCGAGCCCGCCATGACCCAGATCGGTGCCCGACCCGATGATGCCGGGACCCGGTCCCACGATCGCCGCGTCCCAGCCGGCGGCCGAAGCCCGCGTCGCAGCGCGCCCGCCACCGTGATCGCGTCGTGCTCGCCGCCGAACGACGGCCCCGCCGTCACGTGCGCCGCGAGCAGCCCGCGCTCGCCGCAGCTCCCGCACGGCATCCGACAGCGCTCCCGGCAAAGCGCCGCCAGAGCTCTGCACATAGCCCATACGCGCGCCCGGCACCCGCGCCCACCGCCCAAGCGACGCAGGGAAGCTGAGCGTGAAGAGCGATCACGGCAACAGGCCCAACCGCCGCCCCACGCCCTACGCCCTCCGCCCCACGCCCTACGCCCTCATACGGCACCACCGCGTGCTGCAGCGACGTGTAGTTGAGCTTCATGACGTGCGCCCCGGCCCGCACCCTCCCCGTCCAACCCCCGCGTCAAGTTCACGTGCACGATGTCGAACCCCCCGCTGCCGAGCCCGAGGTCGAGCGCCGCGCAGTTGACCAGCGACGTCGTCGCCCACGCTCGACCGGGCCGGTCAGCTCCGTGTAGGCGATCGCCGGCCGCTGCTCGCCGGCGACGTCCACGCGTCACCCGCGCGACCGGCCCGTCGCTCTCCAGCTCGGCGACGGTGCCCCGCCGCAGGACCAGGCGGCTCACGCGCTCTGGTCGACGATCCCGAGCGTCACGTCGAGCATCGTCTCGAGCGCTTCGACGGTCACGCTCTCGTCCGGCTGGTGGTTGCGCTCGGTGCCGTTGGCGACGTTGCAGTGTCGGGAGGCCCGGCCGCCACGAAGATGTTGGCGTCGCTGCAGCCGCCGGTGGTCACGTAGCTCGGCTCGATGCCCAGCGCCTCGAGCGCCGCCGCGGTGACCGCCACCGGCGGCGAGTTGCGCGCCATCCGGTAGCCGCGGTTCTCTCCTCGACCGCGGTCTCCACGTCGCACTCGGCGTCGCTGGCCGCCTCCGTGAGCGCGTCCACCATCGCTCTGCTCACCGTCCGACGCCGCTGCTCGTGGTCGAGGCTGCGCGCCTCGAGCGCCACGTCGCAGCGCTCGGCCACCACGTTGGCCGCGGTGCCGCCGCTGATCTTGCCGACGTTGGCCGTCGTCTCGGGATCGACGCGCCCGAGCTCGATCCGGGCGATCGGCTCGCGGCGGCCGCCGCGATCGCGTTGCGGCCCGCCTCGGGCCGTATGCCCGCATGCGCCGCATGGCCCGCGGAAGCGCGCGTCGACCCGGTAATAGGTGGGCGACGCCACGATCAGCTCGCCGATCGGCGAGGCGTGGTCGAACACGAAGCCGTACTCGGACCGCAGCTGCGCGCGGTCGAGCGCCTTTGCGCCGCGTCAAGCCGATCTCCTCGCAGGTGGTGAACACGAGCTCCATCGCCCACCGGCGAGCCGCTCCCGTGCGAGCTTGCGCGCCACCGCCAGGATCACCGCCACCGCGGCCTTGTTGTCGGCGCCGAGGATCGCGTCGTGCCTGTTGGTGAGCTGCCGTTCTCGCGCACCACCTCCACCGGCGCCCGCGAGCGGCACGGTGTCGAGGTGGGCGCAGAGCATGATCGTGCGCGCGCCGTCCGGCGCCGGCGATCCGGGCGATCAGGTTGCCTGAGTCAGAGCCGGTCTCGCGCGCCGCTGTCGTCCTCCTCGACCTCGAGCCCCATCGCGCGCAGGTCGGCCGCCACCGCGTCCACGCACGCCGCTCCCGGCGCGACGGGCTCTCGATCTCGCAGAGCCGGACGAAGTCCTCGAGCAGGCGATCCTTCTCCTCGCGCGAGGCAGCGGGCGCAGCTGTCACGCGCCTAGGTTTATCGGTTCAGAGGCGTTAGGTGCGCGTCGTGGTGCGACGCCGCCGGAAGAAGCCGCCCGTGCGCCTGCGCGGAGCCGTGCCGGTGGCAGTCTCGTCGCGGTCCGGCACGCCGTCGCCGTCGGCGTCCCTCGCGCCCGGGGCAGCCGTGGTTTCACCGGTGGCGGGCGCCGGCTCATCCTTGCGAGCCGGAGCGGTCGCGCGCCCAGCAGCGAACCCGGCTCCAGCGCCGGCGCCAGCCGCCACCGTCCGGCCCACCACGCGCTCGTCCACGATCGGTAGCGCAGCGATGAAGCCGAGTGCGTACGACGAGAACATCGTGATCAGTCCGCCCGACGCCGTAGTGGAAGCCGATCCACTCGAGCATCCGGGTGAAGTTGTGCTTGCGCCACGGCCGGCCCGACGTCATCTGGCCGTCGTTCCACAGCGTGCTCACTGTCGGCCCCACGATGAACCACAGACCGGCCGCCAGCGCCAGCATCGCGCCGAGCGACATCCTCCGCGCCTCGTGCCGCTCAGCAGCATGCAAGCCGCCGATCACGGCCACGATCCCGGGCAGCACCTCGAGCCAGAAGCGGTCGGCTGAACCACTGCCACGTCTGGTCGGAGTGGATCGCGTAGTCGAAGTACGGGCCGACGAAGGGCACGAGCCCGGCCCACAGGCCAAGCACGACGATCAGGAAACCGGAGATAGCGCCTTTGGTACGCGGAATTCGCCTCATGGCTACGGATATGCCCGGAGCCGGTTGTGCGAAACCGCTCTTAACGCTCTGCGTGCTCCGGCGTGCGCTCCTCCTCGGCGGCGGGCTGTGCCGAGGGCGCGCGCTCCTTCGAGCGTTCCAGCGCCGCGCCCACGAACTCCCTGAACAGCGGCTGCGGGCGCAGCGGGCGTGACTTGAACTCCGGATGGAACTGGCTCGCCACGAAGAACGGGTGCCTCGGCAGCTCGATGATCTCCACGAGCCTGTCGTCCGGCGAGGTGCCCGAGCACACGAGGCCGCCCTGCTCGAGGTGCTTGCGCAGGTGGTTGTTCACCTCGTAGCGGTGGCGGTGGCGCTCGTAGATCACCGGCTCGCCGTAGATCTCGCGCGCCCGCGTGTCGTCGTGGAGCTTCACCGGGTCGGCCCCCAGCCGCATCGTGCCGCCCATGTCGCGAACCTCCTTCTGCTCCGGCAGGAGGTCGATCACGGGGAACGGCGTCTCCGGGTCGAACTCGGTGGAGTTGGCGCCGTCCATGTCCACCACGTGGCGGGCGAACTCGGACACCGCCACCTGCATCCCGAGGCAGATGCCGAGGAAGGGAACCTCCTTCTCGCGGGCGAAGCGCGCGGCGGCGATCTTGCCCTCCACCCCGCGCACGCCGAAGCCGCCGGGGATGAGGATGCCGTCGCACTCCTCGAGCTGGCGCTCGGCCTCCGCGCGGTCGAGCCCCTCGGCGTCCACCCAGCGCACGTCGATCTTCGTGCCGTGGTGGATGCCGCCGTGCCCAAGCGCCTCGATCACCGACAGGTAGGCGTCCTCGAGCTGTATGTACTTGCCCACGAGCCCGATGCGCACGATGTCCTCGGCGGCGTCGCCGCGCTTCACGAGCGCCTCCCACTCGGACAGGTCCGGCGGTTCGGCCTCGATCTTGAAGTGGTCGAGGATCTGGTCGTCCACGCCCTCGGCGCGGAAGTAGAGCGGCACCTTGTAGATCGAGTCCACGTCGCGGGCCGAGATCACCGCCTCCACCGGCAGGTTGGCGAACAGCGAGATCTTCTCCCTGATGTCGCGCTCGAGCGCGCCCTCTGAGCGGCACATGACCATGTCCGGCTGGATGCCGATGCGGCGCAGCTCCTGCACGGAGTGCTGCGTGGGCTTGGTCTTCAGCTCGCCGGCGTGGCCCAGGAAGGGCACGAGCGTGAGGTGGATGAACATGCAGCGGTCGCGCCCGTGGTCCACCTGGAACTGGCGCAGCGCCTCGAGGAACGGCAGCGACTCGATGTCTCCCACCGTGCCGCCGATCTCGGTGATCACGATGTCCACGTCCTGGGCCTCGGCCACGAGCCTGATGCGCTGCTTGATCTCGTCGGTGATGTGCGGGATCACCTGGACGGTGCCGCCGAGGTAGTCGCCTCGGCGCTCGCGCCGGATCACGGTGTTGTAGATCGCGCCGGTGGTGATGTTCGAGCCGCGCGTGGTGTTGACGTCCGTGAAGCGCTCGTAGTGGCCGAGGTCGAGGTCGGTCTCGGCGCCGTCCTCGGTCACGAACACCTCGCCGTGCTGGAACGGGCTCATCGTTCCGGGGTCGACGTTGATGTAGGGGTCGAACTTCTGGATCGTGACCCGGAGCCCGCGGGACACGAGGAGCCGGCCGATGGAGGCCGAGGCGATCCCCTTGCCGAGCGCCGATACGACGCCCCCTGTCACAAATATGAAGCGGGTTTCCCGCAGTCGGTCAGGCATTCACGCTCTCCCAAGTGAGTCTAATTGACGGAGTATCGGGGCCCGCTCGATCAGCTCGGAGATGCGAGCGGAATTCCCCGTAAACAGTGGCAATTGCGATCACTCCGAGCGCGATCGCCTGGCCCAGGGTCGACAGCGTGAGCACGAGCCAGAGGCCCGCGATCGCGCCGATCACGTTCGAGCCGGTGTCGCCGAGCATCGCCCGCTCGCGCAGGTCGAGCGGCAGCAGAACGAGCACGGGGCCGGCGAACAGTCCGACGGTCCACAGCGGGTGGACGTCGCTGCGACCCGATCGTGAGCCCGGCGCCGAGCAGGATCAGCGCCTTGATCGAGCGGCCGGGCCGCAGATCGAGCAGGTTGAAGAAGTTGGTCGCGAGCACGAGCAGCGCGACCGACAGCAGGTACTCGCCTGCCGACGCGCCGCGGCCGCTCAGCACGAACAGCGCCACTCCGAGCGAGCCGGCCGCCTTGAGCGCGCCGGTGGAGAAGCCGCCGCGCGATCGTCGCGCGCGCGTGCCCGCGCCAGCCGCGCGGCAGGTCCTCGTGCGCGCGCTGCCCACGAGGTCGTCCAGCAGCCCGAGCAGCGCCACCGCGGTCACGTACGCGAGCACGATCCCGGAGTCGGCGCGGAAGACGTTGGAGTCGCCCGAGCTCGTCGATCAGCGCGAGCGGGATGAGCGCCACCAGCGAGGCCGCCGACCATGCCTATGCCCGCCGGGAACGCCACCTCCACGCCGCGGTAGTTCTGCCGCACGAACCCCTGGCTTCGGAGGCCCTGCACGGCGGCCGGCACGACTCCGACCGCCACCCCCAGGGAAACCAGGAACGGCAATGACTGCACCAACGCACCCTAGCGCGCTGCGCGGACGGGGTTCGCGCCGCCTGACGAGGCGCGCAGCTAGCCCGACCCGATCGGCAGCTTGGGCAGCGGCGCGCTGCCGTCCTTGATGCCGAACGAGCCCTTCTCGCCGGTGAGCGCGAACACGAGCGCGAGCTGCCCGCCGGGCAGGTCGACGCTGTCCACGCTCGACATGTGGTGGTCCTTGTACCACCCCACCTGCGAGGGATCGGTGCCCTGCTCCTCCACCCCGACGGTCTGCACGCCCTGCGCGTTGAGCCCATCGGCGAGCCCGTTCTCGAATGCCTCGCGGAGCGCCTTGTCCTGGTCGGTCTCCTGGTCGGGCGGCGGCGAGCGGTAGAAGAGCACCGCACCCGCACCCTGAAAGTCGCCGCGCACCGTGTCCGGCAGCGCCTTGTGCATGCGGTTGGCCACGCCTGAGCCGTTGATGATCGAGCGCGCGACGCGCTTGGCGAACGCCTGGACCGCTCCGGGTCCCTGCCCGCGCATCGCCGCCGGCCTTCTCGATCGAGTCGAGCTGGCCGGGCACGTCGAACACCGACACGGAGTCCACCGTCCCGCCCGCCGTCTCCACCGTCTGGCGCACCTCGGACTCGATGCTGCTCGGCAGCGAGCCGGTGGCCACGATCGCGATCGCGCTGGCCGCCAAGCTCGCCCTGCACCAGCATCGGCAGGGCGCTCGAGATGATCTTGTCGCGCTGGCTGCAGCTGCGACTGTGCCTGGTTCGCGTCGTTGCGCGCGTTCACCACGTCCTGGTGCAGCGTACGAGCTGATGCCCTTGCCGGCCTCGGACACGAGCGAGTCGCCGATCGTGGCGCCCAGAGGATGCCGATGGCCAGCGCGAGGAACACGGCCACGAGCGACAGCGCGTGGTAGCGGAAGTCGAACATCGTTACTTCAGGCCGAGCAGGATCTGGAGCTTGAGCCAGAGCAGGTCGAACAGCGGCCCGAGGCTCGGCGAGAACACGATGATCACGACGAGCGCGACGAACGCCGCCAGCGTGAGAATCAGCAGCGGGCCGCGGCCCGCCGACGGCCGGTAGAGCCGGCTCACGCCCTTGGCGTCCACGAGGATCTCGCCGATCCGCAGCCGCGTGAGGAAGGTGGACGACATCCCGAGCGCGGTTCTTCTCCAGGAACTCGACGAGGTTGAAGTGCGATCCCACGGCCACGATCAGTTCGGCCCCCTTCTCGGCGGCCATCAGCATCGCCACGTCCTCGCTGGTGGCCGGCGCGGGCACGAGCTTGTAGTCGAGCCCGAGCGAGTCGAGCCGCTCGCGCCCCGGTGCGCGCCCGTCCGGATAGGCGTGCACCACGAGCTCGGCGCCGCAAGCCAGCGCGGCGTCGGTGGCAGAGTCCATGTCGCCCACGATCATGTCGGGCTTGAAGCCCGCCTCGAGGATCGCGTCGGCGCCGCCGTCCACGGCCACGAGCACCGGCCGGACGTCGCGCACATACGGACGCAGGATGCGCAGATCCTTCTGGTGGTCCACCCCGCGCACGACCACTAGCGCCGGCCGGTCGCGGAAGCGCGTGTCGAAGTCCGGCAGCTCGAGCCGCCCCGCGAGCAGGTCGCGCTCCTCGCGTATGTGCTCCATCGTGTTGGCGGCGAACGACTCGATCGCCTCGCCGATCCGCCTGCGCGCCTGCTCGTGGGCGCGCCTGACCGTCTCGATGTCCTGCACCTGCCCCTCGGCGAGCATCTCGCCGCCACGCAGCACGCGCCGCGCCCACCACATGCACCGTCTCGCCGTCCTTGAGCTGTCGAACAGCGCCGCGCCCGGCACGTCGACCAGGTGCACGCCGCCCTCGGCGAGGATCAGCGGGCCGCTGTTCGGGATAGCTGCCGCGACGATGAGCGCGCCACGTTCACGACGCAGCGGACGCCGCAGGCCACCAGATCGTCGGCCGACACTCGGTCGATGTCCTCGTGATCGACGATCGCGATGTCCCCCGCCTCGAGCCGCTTCACGAGCCGCTTGGTGCGCTTGCCGAGTCGCGCGGGACCCTCGAATCCGGGCACACGGCCGTTGCGCCCGTTCACGGACGCGCGCGGGGCGCCCGTTCGTGGCGCGCGGCGTGTGATGCGTGGGGCGGCCATGGAAGCTGGCGCGAATCGGCCGCGTGCCAGTCTACGCGGCTTTCGGGGACCGCGAGCGGGTGCGTTACAGCCCTTACGCCGCCGCGAGCAGCTCCTCCGCATGGCGCCGTGCGCCGGAATCGGAGGTGTCCGCGCCCAGCATCCGGCACAGCTCCTCCACCACTCCGTCCCCCGTCGAGCTGCGCCACGCGCGCCGTTGCGACGTCGCCAGACTGCTCCTTCTCGATCGAGAAGTGCCGCTGCGCCAGTGACGCGATCTGCGGCAGGTGGGTGATGCACAGGAGCTGGCCGCCGCCGGCAAGCGCCCGCAGCTTCTCACCGACCACTCGCGCGGTCTGACCGCCGATCCCGGCGTCGACCTCGTCGAACACGAGCGTCCGCCCGCCGCCCCCGCCGCTCGCCACGGTCATCAGGGCGAGCATCACCCGCGAGCTCTCGCCGCCCGAGGCCGTCTCGCGCAGCGGCTGGGGCGCCACTCCCGCGTTCGGCGAGATCAGGAACTCCACGCGCTCGTCGCCCGAGCGCGTGCGCGACTCGCGCGGCTCGATCCGCACCTCGAAGCTCGACCCCTCCATCGCGAGGTCCGCAAGCTCCTTGAGCACCGCCTTGGCCAGCTTCGGAGCCGCCTTGCGCCTGGCGGCGCCCAGCGCCGCGGCCCGCTTGTCGGCACCCGCCCTCGCCTCCGCCAGCTCCGCGTCCAGCGCCTCCAGCGCGGCCCCGGTGTCCTCGAGGAGCGCCAGCTCGGCACGGCAGTGCTCCGCGTGCTCGAGCACCGCCCTCCAGCGTGCCGCCGTGCTTTCGCTCGAGCCGGTCGTAGAGGTCGAGCCGCTCCTCCACCTGCTCGAGCCGCCCCGGCTCGCCGTCGAGCCCCGCCTCGTAGCGGCGCAGCTCCGCCCCCAGGTCCTCCGCCTCGATCCGCAGCTCGCGCAGCCGCGCCTGCCAGCGCGTCCAGCTCCGGATCCGCGCCCGGCGACCGCCTCGGACAGCCGCTCCGCGTCCGCAAGCAGGAGCGCGACGCCCGGCTCGCCGCCCTCGGGCGCGATCGCCTCCGCGCCGCCGCCCGCCGCGGAGCGCAGCCCATCCAGCGGCGCGCAGCCGCTCCCGCTCCGCCAGCAGCTCCGTCCTTCTCGCCCTCCTCCGGCGCCAGCGACTCGATCTCCGCCAGCTCGTAGGCGAGCAGGTCCCGCTCGCGCTCGCTTGCGCCCGCCCGCGAGCGCAGTTCCTCCCTGCGGCGCTCGAGCGCCAGCGACCCGCGCATGCGCCTCGGCGAACTCGTCGCGCGCGGCCACGTGGCCCGCCCCGCAGAACGCGTCGAGCGTCTCGAGCTGGGCCGAGGACACGACCAGCCGCCGATGCTCGTGCTGCCCGTAGAAAGCGACCAGACGGCCGCCCAGCTCCGCGAGGTCCGCCGCCGTCGCGGACCGCCCCTGCACATACGCGCGCGAGCGCCCCTCGGCGCTGACCCGCCGCGCGAGCACGATTTCCGGCTCCTCCTCGTCTGGCAGCCGCTCGCGCAGCTCCGCCAGCGCCGGCTCGTCCAGCAGCCCGGGCGGCGCCGCGAAGACGCCCTCCACATAGGCCTCGGAAGCGCCCGGCCGCACGATGCCGGGCCGGGGTTTGCCGCCGAGCAGCAGATCCAGCGCGTGCGCCAGCATCGTCTTGCCCGCACCGGTCTCGCCCGTGACCGCGTTCAGGCCCTCCCCGAGGCGCAGCTCCGCGCGGTCGATCAGCAGCAGGTTCTCCACTCGCAGCTCAAGCAGCATGGATACCTGTCTACCAGTGGGGTCCGACGGATCGGTACCGAACAGCTGTTCCCGTCACAGAATCGTGGCGAAAGCAGCGGAAAAGTCTCAGTAGGCGAGCCGCCCGAACTTCTCGCGCAGGCGGTGGTAGAAGTTCGAGCCCGGCCGCTGGGCGCAGCAGCACCTTGTCGTGGCTGGAAGCGGATGTCCATCTCGTCCTGGGGCTCGAGCGCGCACACGATGCGCCCGTCGGTGGTCACGTCCACGGGCTCGCTCTCCGAGCCGTTCTGCACGGTCAGCACGGCGTCCGTGGCCACCACCAGCGCTCGCGCGGTGAGCGTGTGCGGCGCGATGAACGACACCACGTAGCCCTCCACGCCCCACGCCAGCACCGGGCCGCCGTTGGCGAGGTTGTAGCCCGTGGATCCGACCGGGCGTGGACACCACGAGCCCGTCGCAGCGGACGCTGCCGAGCTGGTCCGCTGCCCACCGCTGTACGCCAGCTCCGCCACACGGTTGTTCGCACGCCGGTGGAACGAGATGTCGTTGACGCCGAGATGCTGGACTCCGCCGGCATCGATCGCCAGCGCGGGCATCTCGAGCAGCTCGTAGTCGCCATCGATCACGCGCCGGATGCCCGTCCTCGAGCTCGTCCCGCTCGACCGTGGCGAGGAAACCGATCGCCCCGAAGTTGAACGAGAACACCGGCACGCCGCGCCCCGCGAACGTGCGCATCGCGCGCAGCATCGTGCCGTCGCCGCCGAGCACGATCGCCAGGTCGGTGCCGTCTTCGGCAGGGTCCGCGTCCGAGCACGAGCCCCTCGCGCTCGGTGAGCGAGTGCTTCGCCACCTCGTCCGCGTCCACCCGCACCGTCGATCCCCGCGCCGGTCAGCTCGTCGATCACGCGGCGGACGGCGTCGGAGGTCTCCTCCACCGCCTGGTGGGTGAGGATGGTGACCGTGCGCGGCGGCCTTCACGGCTCCACCTCGCGCGCGGCGCGCCTCGAGGTCGTCGCGCGCGCCCTCCCGGCCGCCTTCGGCGATCCAGACGAACTCTCCCGGTTGCCCGCCGGGCCCCGGCAGGCCCGACGAGGCGAAGCCCAGCACCGAGTGCCCGAGCGCCGCGCGCAGCTTCGCCGACCGCGACGAGCGCCGCGCGCCGGTCGTCAGCCGAGCGCACCACCCCTCCCTTGCCCACCCGCTCGCGTCCCGACCTCGAACTGCGGCTTGACGAGCGCGAGGCAGTCGAAGCGCGCGGCGCGCGCAGGCGAGCACCGCCGGAAGCACCTTGGCGAGCGAGATGAACGACACGTCGATCGCGATCAGGTCCGGGCGGTAGGCAGCGCGGCGCAGATCGAGCGCGCGCGCGTTCATCGCGCTCCACCACGGTCACCCGCGAGTCGTTGCCGGATCGCCAGTGCAGCTCGCCGTAGGCGACGTCGAGCGCCACCACGTGCGTCGCCGCCGCGCTGGAGCAGGCAGTCGGTGAATCCGCCGGTGGACGCGCCCACGTCGAGGCAGCTGCGCCGCGCCGGATCGATACCGAACGCATCGAGCGCGTTGGCGAGCTTGACGCCGCCGCGGGACACGAAGCCCGGCCGCTCGTCCACCGCAACGGCGGCGTCCTCGGCGCACGAGCTGGCCCGGCTTCTCCGCCCGGGCGCCGTCCTCCCCGAGCCGTACCTCGCCCGCCATCACCGCCGCAGCGGCCCGCGAGCGGGACTCGAACAGCCCGCGCTCGACGAGCAGCGTGTCGAGCCGCGTCTTCGCCATCGGCGCAGGGTATACGGAGGGACGCGGACGACCGGGCGGATAACCGAGAACGGACATCCGTCCAGTCAGTGAACAGGCTCACACAAGGATCGGCGCCCGCTCCCTACGGTCAGTTACATGAGAAGAGCGGGGATCCTCAGCATCCAGACGCACGCGGCTTTCGAGCTCGCGCTGCGGCGGCGCACTGATCCGGCCTTCCCTTACGCGCTCGGGCTCTCGCCCGCGGCCGTGATGGTCGGCATCGCCATCGGCGGGGTGCTCGCGCGGGCTCGCCTCGCGGGCTCCGAGCCGGGCGGCCGCGGCGGTCTCGCACTCTCGGCCCATGCGGCCTACGACTAGGGCGCGGCCATCGGCCTGCTCTGCGCGGCAATCGTCTTCGGCATCACGGAGCGGCGCCGGTCCACTCCTCCTCTTCCTCGCGGCCGGAGCTCGCCGAGCTCGCGCTGTCTCCGCCACCAGCTACAGCGCCAGCCGCGATAAGACTTCTCCCACACGATCGACACACACATACGCATCATCTCCTCCCTCGAGCGGCTCGCCTTCACAGGCGGGCCGCTTCTTTCCGGCTGCCGAGGTGAGCCAGAGCGCGTCGTTCCGGTGAGGACCGCCGCCGAGGCCGGGCCGCTAGGCGCTCTGCAGGGCGCGCGGGTCCAGGACCGCCTCGGCCACGCGCTCGGCGATCGCCGTCCGGGGTGAGGCCGACCTCCTTGCGCAGCAGCGCGGGCTTGCCGTGGGTCACGTAGCGGTCCGGCAGGCCGAGGCGCAGCATCTGGGTGTCGCCGGCCAGGCCGCGGTCGAGCAGGTCTCTCGCCGACGGCCGAGCCGAAGCCGCCCATCAGCACGCCGTCCTCGACGGTCACGAGCAGATCGTGGTCGGCCACGAGGGAATCGATGAGGCTCGCGTGTCGAGCGGCTTGGCGAAGCGGGCGTCGGCCACCGTCACGTCGAGCCCGTGCGACTCGAGCTCCTTGGCGGCATCCGAGCGCCAGCGACACGCCCAGGCCGTAGCCGAGCAGCGCCACGCGCTCGCCCTCGCGCAGCACCTCGCCCCGTGCCGATCTCGATCGGCTTGGGCCGCGCCGGCATCGGCACGCCCTCGGCCTCGCCGCGCGGGTAGCGCAGCGCGATCGGCCCATCGTCGACTGCGTTGCGGTGCGCAGCATGTTCACGAGCATCGCCTCGTCGCGCGGCGCCATCAGCACCATGTTGGGCAGCGCGCGCAGGTAGGCGATGTCGAAGGCGCCGTGGTGGGTGGGACCGTCGTCGCCGACGAGCCCGGCGCGGTCCATCGCGAACACGACGTTCAGGTTCTGCAGGCAGACGTCGTGGACGATCTGGTCGAACGCGCGCTGCAGGAAGGTCGAGTAGATCGCGGCCACGGGCTTCATGCCCTGGAGCGCCATGCCGGCCGCGAAGCAGCACCGCGTGCTGCTCGGCGATGCCGACGTCGTAGTAGCGCTCGGGCATCGCCTTCTGGAGGATGTTGAGGCCGGTGCCGGAGTTCATCGCGGCGGTGATGCCGCAGACGCGCTCGTCGCGCTTGCACTCTTCGACGAGCGCCTCGCCGAACACCGTCGTGTACTGCGGCGGCGCGGGCTTGGCCTTGAAGCGCGCGACCGTTCTTCTTCGCGGGCGCGGGAGCCGGCGCGCCGTTGACGATCGAGGCGGGCTTGGCGGCGTGCCACTTCTCCATGCCCTCGAGGCCGCCCTCCTCGGCGGGCGCGAAGCCCTTGCCCTTGACGGTCTTGATGTGGACGACCACCGGGCGGTTGGCCTGGAGCGCCTTGCCGATCGCGTCGCGCAGCGCGTGCACGTCGTGGCCGTCGATCACGCCCGACGTAGGCGAGGTCGAGCTCCTCGAACAGCAGGCCCGGCGCCCAGAACGCCTTGATCGACTCCTTGATCTGCGGGCCGAGCCGCTCGATCCGGTCGCCGATTCCGGCGGGCAGCTTGGTCAGGCCGGTCTCGACGCCCTCGCGCGCGCGGTGCAGCTTGGGGTTGAGCCGGACGCGGTTGAAGTAGCGCGACAGCGCGCCGACGTTCGGCGCGATCGACATGCCGTTGTCGTTGAGCACGATCACGATCGGCAGGTCCATGCCGCCGGCGTTGTGCAGCGCCTCGAACGCGACGCCGCCGGTGAGCGCGCCGTCGCCGATCACCGCGACGACCTTGCCGTCCTCGCCGATCCCGCGGCGCATCGCCTCCTTGAGGCCGACTGCGTACGAGACCGAGGTGGACGCGTGGCCCGCGCCCATGATGTCGTGCTCGGACTCGAAGATCGAGCAGAACGGCGCGAGGCCGCCGTACTGGCGGATCGTGTCGAGCTGGTCGCGGCGGCCGGTGAGGACCTTGTGCGGGTAGGCCTGGTGGCCGACGTCCCAGAGGATCTTGTCCTTGGGCGAGTCGAGCAGGCTGTGAAGCGCCACCGCCAGCTCGCAGACACCGAGGTTGGCGCCGAAGTGGCCGCCGATCTCCCCGATCGTGTCGATGATCAGCTCGCGCACCTCCTGCGCGAGCTGCCTGGAGCTGGTCGTCGTTCAGACTCGTGGAGGTCCTGGGGCTTGTGGATCTTCTCGAGAAGGCTCATGTGTCGCGAGTGAGGATGTAGTCGGTGATCTGTTCGAGCGTGGCCGTCTGGCCTCCCGCGTCCGCCAGTGCCGCGCGCGCGCCTGCGTGTGAGTCCCGGGCCAGCTCCCTTGCCCTGTCCAATCCGAACACGCTCACGTAGGTGCGCTTGCCGTGCCGCTCGTCGCGAGCCCTGCGGCTTGCCGAGCGCGGCCTCGTCACCTGTCACGTCGAGTATGTCGTCGACGATCTGAAAGAGCACCCCAAGTTCGGCCGCGAAGCGGCGAAGCCCCATTGTCGCAGCTTCTCCCGCGCCAAACAAAAGCAGCGGGCACTCGATTGCAGCCGCGATCAGGCGGCCGGTCTTGAGCGCGTGCAGGTGGCGCAGGCCCGCTTCGTCATGCGGAGCGGTCTCCTTGACGTCCACGTACTGGCCGCCCGACCATGCCGCTCACCGAGATCGCGGCCACCAGATGGCGCAGCGCGCGCAGCACCCGGTCGGGCTCTCCGTCCTGCTCGTCGAGCACCAGCTTGATCGCCTCGGCGAAGAGTCCGTCGCCCGCCAGGATCGCCACGTCCTCGCCGTAGACCACGTGGCAGGTGGGCTTGCCGCGGCGCAGCTCGTCGTCGTCCATCGCAGGCAGGTCGTCGTGGATCAGCGAGTAGGTGTGGATCAATTCGATCGCCGCGGCGAGCGCCAACACGTCTTCCTGCGAGCGGCCGAGCGCCTCGGCCGTGGCGAGCGCCAGCACGGGGCGGATGCGCTTGCCGCCGGCGAGCAGCGAGTAGCGCATGGCCTCCTCCAGGCCAGCCGTGGTGCGCTCCTCCGAGAAGCGCAGCTGCTCGAGGTAGGCGTCCACATCGCGCTGGAGCGCCACCGGGTACTCGGCCTGGCGGGCCGGAGCACTCACAGGAGCTTCTCCTGACCCGGCGGCTCGCCGGCGGTGGCGGCGCGGGCCTGGAGGTCGAGCTCCGAGCCGAGCTGCGATGCCAGCTCCGCGCAGCGCTCCACGGCCTGCGCGGCGGCGTCCGAGTCGAGCTCGCCCGAGCGCAGGCGGGCCGCCGTCTGCTCGAGCTCGTCGATGAGGGAGTCCAGGCGGCTCATCGGGGCGCGGCGCTCCTTTCGCGGTACACCGCGCCGAGGATGCCGTTGATGAAGCCCGGCGCCTCGGCGCCGCACAGCTCCTTTGCGGCCTCGATGGCCTCGTCGATCGCAACCTCAGCGGGCACGTCTTCCCTCCTCAACAGCTCGTACAGCGCAACGCGCAGGATGTTTCGCTCGAGCGGCGCGATCCTGTCGAGCGTCCACCCCACGGAGTGGCGCTCGATCAGCGCGTCCAGCTCAGCTTGCTCCGCCGCGGCTCCGAGCGCAAGCTCGCGCGTGAACTCCTTCGCGTCGCGGGGGAGCAGGGCCTCGAGCGAGCGACCGGTGACATCGCGCTGGTAGAGGGCCACCACAGCGGCCCGGCGCTGGTCTGACCTCCTCAATCAGGCCCTCGAGACGTATTCGCCCGAGCGGGTGTCCACGCGCACGCGGTCGCCGATGTTGACGAACAGCGGCACGCGCACAGTCACGCCGGACTCGAGCTGCGCCGGCTTGTCGCCGCCGCCGGACGCGGTGTCGCCCCGCACTCCGGGCTCGGTCTCGGTGACCGCGAGCTCCACCGCGCTCGGCACCTGCAGGTCCGCGGGCTCCTCATCCACGTAGAGCACGTCCACGTTCTCGTTGGGGATGAGCCACTTGAGCGCCTCCTCCACCGACTTTTCGGGCACCATGATCTGCTCGAAGCTCTCGAGGTCCATCAGGTGGGCATCGGTGCCGTCGGCGTACAGGAACTGCATCTTGCGCGTCTCGGTGCGGATCGGGCGGAACTTCTCGCCGGCCCGGAAGGTCTTGTCGATCACCGCGCCGTCGCTGGCGCGCTTGAGCTTGGTACGCACGAAAGCCCCGCCCTTGCCGGGCTTGACGTGCTGGAACTCGACGATCTTGTAGACGACGCCGTCTACCTCGATGTGGGTTCCGTTCTTGAACTGGTTGGTGGAAATCACAACGGCGAAGGGTAGTGGTCTTCCGACAGGTCCCGGTCGGCCGTCAGCGCGCATCCTCGCGGGTGCACACATACAGGTGCACGCTGCCGAAGCCGCCTATTTCCTCCTCGTGCACGGATAGGCCGCAGGACTCGAAGAGCGGTCCCACGTCGCGGATCAGGTCCCCGGATCGCCTCCAGGCGTTCACGAGGAAAGTGCCGAGCCGATTGTGGTCGTTCGGGTAGTTGATGTCGATCATCACGAGGCGGCCTCCGGGTCGCAGCACCCGGCAGAGTTCGCCCATCGCGCGTGCGGCGTCGGGGTAGCCGCTGAAGGCCATCGTGTTGACGACGGTGTCGAAGGAATCGTCCGGATAGGGGAGCGACTCGACGTTGCCCTGCCGCAGGTCGGCGTCGATGCCGGCCCGCTCGAGATTGCGGCGGCCCACCTCCACCATCGAGGAGTTGAGGTCCACCCCGTGAGCGTCGAAGCCACCCGCGTACCGGCTGAGGAGCCAGCCCGTTCCGAAGGACACCTCGAGTACCCGTGGACCGCGGATGTGCGGCACCGCTCGCAGCAGCCATGACCGCCAGACGGGGCAGAGCTTCACACCCACGTCGTACGCCCGTGCGACGCGCGTGTAGAAACGGTCGAAGGAGTCGCTGAACGCCCGCGGGTCGGCGGGCTCCCGCGAGAAGCGCCGGTGCGAGTTCCGCCTGTGCATGGCCGGATCGTCGCACCGCGCCGGTCGCGTACGCTTCGACTTGACGCATGACGCTGTCGCACCAAGCCGCGCGGCAAGTCTACGACCGGATCGGCCGAGCACAGGACTGGCAGGGGTTCTATGAGGGGCGGGCAGTGCGGAGGCTGATCGCTCGCGGCGCTTTCGAGGACGCGCACGCCGTGGCCGAGTTCGGCTTCGGTACCGGTCGGCTCGCAGCCGAGCTGCTGTCAGGCCCGCTGCCTGAGCACGCGACCTACGTGGGCTTCGACATCAGCGCGACGATGGAGCGCCTCGCGCGGCGCCGTCTCGCGCCGTGGGGCGAGCGCACGCGCCTGATCGTGACGGATGGATCGCCGCTGTTACCTCTCGCCGATCGGAGCTGTGATCGGCTGATTTCGACCTACACGCTCGACCTGCTCGAAGAACGCGACCAAGCGGTCTTCCTGGACGAGGCGTCGCGGGTGGTCGAGGGCGATGGCCTGCTCTGCCTGGCGAGCATCACACCCGGCAGAGGAGGCCTGGCGACGACGCTGTCGGACGCTTGGGAGGCCGTCTGGCGGCGGATGCCCGCACTCGTGGGCGGCTGCCGGCCGATCCATTTGGCCGCCCTGCTCGACGCTCGCTGGGATACCGCCTATCGCGCGACGGTACGGCCGTGGGGTGTCACGTCCGAGATCCTGGTTGCGCGCCGCACCCTCTGACCGGCACCCGACACTCGCTGTCGCGGCGAACCAGAACTGGTTGGTGCTGATCACGGCGTGGACGGTAGGAGACGGCACCGCCCCGTGGGTTCAGACCTGTGCCGTCCCAGTGGTGTGGAGGGGAGTCGGAAGCTCCTGCCCCAGCAGCCTCATCTCCTCGGCGTAGGCTTCCAACGCCTCCTGGATGCGCTCGGCAACCTCGTCGCGGGTGGCGCCGAGGGCAACCACTCCCGGCAGGTCGGGCAGGTAAGCGCCCCAGCCGCCATCCTCGGCCTGCTCGAAGATCACGACGTACTCGCTCAACGCAGGTGCTCCAATCCGCTCGCCCTCCGAATGCTAGACAGGGTGCCTGCTGGCACGGTCCGGCTGTCCTTCCCGGCAACCACCATACGGACCGCTTCACCAGGCCGGCCCCACACTTCGTGGGAGCCGCGCTGCCGCAGGACCTCCCATCCGGCCTGGCGCAGGGACCGGCGAACATCGTGGTACCTCTTCGGCACAGCAGGCTCGCCTCAGGGAAGCCAGCGAAACCCGCAAGCCGGCGAGCTCGGCAGGATATGCGCGCCGGCGGCGACGTCGCCATCGCCGCGGCTGAAGGCAGCCGTAAAAGCCCGCCGGATCGCATTCCGCTCGTCCTCGCTCGCCTCGTTCAACAACCAATGCGACGGCAGCACCTGCTCGATCGCATCCGAGTGCCGCATGCGTCGAAAGCGCCCTCGATCAAGGTTTTCGTAGGCGTCGCCGTCTGCGTCCGGGAGCAGATAGCGGCGGGTGGCCGAGTGCTTGTAGGCCTGGAGCACCCGGTCGTCGTCAAGTTCCACGGCATGCATCCACATGAACGGGCCACAGAGCTCTAGGGGGAGGAACCGTTCGAGGGGGCTCCAGTCGGGTTCGTGAGTGGCCGCGATCCAACCGGTCACGATCATCTCGTCGTACATGGCTCCCACGATGAAACGTGAGCGAGTAACGCCGCAAGACGCGGCAGCAACAGTTCCGCGACGGGAGTGGAACCTTCCTGTGGCTCGCCTTGCGACGGCAAACCCCCGCCGGTAGCGTCCCGCCCCGTGTTCGAGGTCGAGACCCGCACCGTGGCCGGCCGCGCGGCGGCCGTGGGCAGCGCGGGGCCGTACACGCTTGTGGTCGACCGGCCGGCGGATGGCGGCGGCGACGGCATCGGCTTCAACGGCGGGCAGCTGCTGTACCTGGCCATCGCCGGCTGCGTCTCGAACGACCTCTACCGCGAGGCGCCGGCCTTCGGCATCACGCTCGACCACGTGCACGTGTTGGTGCGCGGCAACTTCGAGGGCGACCCGCCGGTGTCGACGCCCGTGGAGTACGAGGTGGAGATCGCGGGCGACGCGGATGGCGCCCGGCTGCGCGATCTGGTTGAGCACGTGGACCGCATTGCCGAGATACCGAACTCGCTGCGCGGCGGCACGCCTGTGACGCTCGCCGCCGTGCGCGCGGGCGAATGACAACCAACTGGAGGAGATATGGACGAAGGCAAGGTACGAGAGCACGCAGAGGAGCACGGGCGGGCCGTCGAGCGCGGGGATATGGACGCGGTGGCCGGCGACCTGATCGAGGACCTGCACCCGCAGCTTCCCGTGATCGGCCAGATCCTGCCGAACCCGACCAACACGGCGGAGGTGCTGAGCGTGGAGGGCGCCGACGATCACGCAATCGTCCACATCCGCTACACGGGCGATGACAAGACGGTCACGATCCGCTCCCGCTGGGAGGATCGCGAAGGCCGGCCGATGATCGTCGACGCCGCACCGGTCGAGTGACGAGCGGCCCTCCGAAGATCGTCCCTCCGTTCACGGAGGAGTCGGCCCGGGCCAAGGTTCAGGCGGCCGAGGACGCGTGGAACACGCGCGACCCCGAGCGGGTCTCGCTCGCCTACACGGAGGATTCGCAGTGGCGCAATCGCGACGAGTTCTTCAGCGGGCGCGCGGCGATCGTGGAGTTCCTCAAGCGCAAGTGGGCGCGCGAGCTGGACTACAGGCTGCGCAAGGAGCTGTGGTGCTTCACGGACAACCGCATCTCGGTGCGGTTCGAGTACGAGAGCCACGACGCCGACGGCCAGTGGTGGCGCAGCCACGGCAACGAGCACTGGGAGTTCGACGAGGAGACCGGGCTCATGCGCCGCCGCGACGCGAGCATCAACGACTACAAGATCGACGAGTCCGAGCGGCGGATCCTCTAGGCCCCGCCGCCGAGCCAGTCCTCGACCTGGCTGACGAACATCGGCGGGTCCGCGTCCATGGCCGCGTGCCCGTGGCCCGGCAGCTCGACCAGCTCGGCGCCCGGCACGGCGTCGGCCACCGAGTGCGCGGCGCGCGTGAGCCCCACCGTGGTGGCGGTACCGAGCAGGATGCGCACCGGAACGCCGATGGCGGCAAGCCGCGCGGGCTCGGCGCGATACTCGTTGGCCGCGCGCAGCTCGCGCCCGAGCGTGTGCGACGCAGCCAGCCGGTGCTCCCACACCGGCGTTGCGCGCATCGCATCGATCGCGCCCTGGTCGAGTTCGAGCATGCGGCCGAAGAAGAGCGTGAGCGTGGCCTCGCGGTCCCCGCTAGCCACCGCAGCCTCGATCTCGGCAACCGCCTCGTCAGGATTCAGCGAACCTTGATCCGTGCTCAACGCCGGCTCGTAGACGAGCATGCGCACGATGCCGGAACAGTCGGTGGCCGCCTCGAGCGAGGCCGCGCCGCCGTATGAGTGCGAGAGCACGAGCACCGGCCCGCCGATCGCACCGACCACTGCGCGGATGTCCTCGGCCTCGCGCTGGAGCGCGTAGTTGTCCGGGTTCTCTCGCGCGCTAAGGCCCCGCCCGCGCCGGTCCATCAGATGCAGGCGGAAGCGCTCGGCGAGCGCGTCCTTGACCGCGGCCCAGCGGTGGCGGTCTGCGGTGCTGCCGTGAATCAGGAGAAGCGGAGGCCCGTCGCCGGCCAGCTCGCAGCCGATCACGCTGCCGTCGGCCGAGGTTGCGGTGAGTGTGTCCATGCGGTTGACATCGTCGTCGATCCGGCGCGAGGATGCAGGCACGCCCGATTTGGAGGACCCCATGACTGACGCAGCCACCACCGAACGCCTCGACCCGGCATTCCTCGAGGACTTCTCGCACCGCTGGCTCGACGCCTGGAACAAGCACGACGGCGACGCGCTCGCCCAGCTCGTGACCGAGGACGTCGAGTTCTTCGACCCAGCCATTGGCACCGTGCACGGCCGCCCGCCGGTGGCGGAGTGGGTGCGCCAGTGCGACCGCGCGTTCCCGGACTTCCGCTTCGAGGAGCCGGAGCCGGGCTACGTGTCGAGCGACCGCGCGAAGGCGATCGTGCCGTGGCTCATGCGCGGCACGAACACGGGGCCAATCGACCCGCCGGGATTCGCCGCCACCGGCAAGCCGATCGTGCTCGAGGGAGTGGACCACTGGTGGTTCCGCGACGGCCTCGTGTACCGCTATCGCGCGGACTACGACTCGCTCGGGCTCATGCGCCAGCTCGGCATCGTGGCGCCGCCCGGATCGCGGGGCGAGCGCGCGATGGTGATGCTCCAGCGTCTCGGCGCCCGCTTCAGCCGCCACCGCTGACGCGTGGGCCTGCTCGATGATGTCGACCTCTCGCTGTCGCTCTCGAAGGCGGAGTCGGAGAAGCGCCTCGCCAAGCTTCAGCAGCGCATACTCGAGCTGCGGCTGATCAGCGCCGGGCTACAGGGCGACGGCCGTCTGGGGCCGCCGGTGTGCGCCGTGTTCGAGGGCTGGGACGCGTCTGGCAAGGGCGGCGCGATCAAGCGGCTGGTGCTGCCGCTCGACCCACGCCACGTGCGCGTGGCCGAGTTCGCGGCGCCCACGCCGGACGCCAGGCGCCACCATTTCCTCTGGCGCTTCTGGCCGGCGCTTCCTGGCTGGGGCGGGTGGGCCGTGTTCGACCGCTCCTGGTACGGGCGTGTGCTCGTGGAGCGGGTGGAGAAGCTGGCCACCGACGAGCAGTGGAAGCGCGCGTACACCGACATCGTGGAGTTCGAGAGGACTCTCGCGGAGGAGGGCATGGTGCTGATCAAGTTCTGGCTGCACATCTCGCCCGAGGAGCAGCTGAGGCGTTTCGAGGCGCGCCGCAACGACCCGCTCAAGAGCTGGAAGCTCACGAAGGACGACTGGGAGAACCGCGGCCGGCGCGAGGACTACCAGGCGGCGATCGAGGAGATGTTCGAGCACACCGACACGGCTCATGGGCACTGGCACGTGGTGCCGGCGGAGTCGAAGCACTACGCGCGCGTGCACGTGCTCGAGCGGGTGGTGCGCGAGGTGGAGCGGGGGCTCAAGCGCCAGGGGTTGTCTCTGCACGCGACGTAACGGCGCGCGGCCCGGCTAGCCCGCGAGATCCGCGGGCAGGCGGCCCTCGTCACGCAGCTTCTCGAGGTGGGCGTCGAGCGTCACCCCCGCCGCGCGGCGCAGGTCCGGCGAGACGTGCCAGGGCACGTCGTCCCAGGCGGCGTCGAGCAGCTCGTCGCGATCGCGGAGACCCATCTCGAGCGCCGCGAGCAGCTTGCGCTCGCGCTCGAGGCGGTGCTGGATGTACTCGTCGAGCTTGGCCTGCGGATCGTTGACGATCGGTCCGTGGCCCGGGCAGAGCGCCTCCAAATCCAGTTCGCGCAGCTGCTCGAGCGCCTGGAGGTAGCGGCCGAGCCCGCCGCCGCCGGGGACGATGAAGCTGCTGCCCGTCCCTGCCACGGCGTCGCCCGTGAAGGCGATCTTGCCGTACAGGAGCGCCATGTGGTCGGGCGCGTGGCCTGGTGTGGCGAGCGCAGTGAGCGGCCCCACCGTGTCCCCGTCGTCCGGCCTCACGATCGAGGCCCCGCCGGCGAGCTCGGCAAGCGCCGGAGCGCCCGCGTCGTGGTCGGGGTGCGCGTGCGTGATGGCGATCCCCTCGATCGCGCCACCCGCGGCCTCGAGTACGGCGTTCAGGTGGTGCGTGTCGTTCGGGCCCGGGTCGATCACCCAGCCTTCGACGATGTAGGTGTTGGTGCCCTCGAGGGTGAACGCCGAAGGGTTGGGCGCTCGCACGCGGGTGACGCCGTCGGGGATGCGCTCTGTGTCGGACATGTCCCAATGATGACCGCAAAAAGCTGGCGCAATCGCGCTCACCTGTCGTAAGGTGGCGCGATGCGAGGCGTCTGGCCCACCCGCGCGATTGTCGCCTGCTCCGCACTGCTCGCGTTCGCGGCGCCTGCGCACGCGTCCACACAGATCGGGATGGTCGCCACCAGCGACGCCGACAACTGCACGCCGAACACCGAGTTCATGCAGAACACGGTTGGCACCGGCGGTCCCACGCCTTCCTACGACGTGCCCGCGCCGGGTGGTGTGATCACGTCGTGGAGCACCAAGCCCGGGCCTGGCACGGGTACGGGCGCGAGGCTCAAGGTGTACCGGCCCACGAGCGATGCGAACACCTGGACGGTGGTGGGCGAGTCGGCCGCGAAGATCCTGACGCCCGACACCGAGAACACCGGCCTCACGCGCATCTCCGTTCAGCCGGGCGACCGCATCGGCGTGCGCACGGCGAGCGGCAACGGCGGGCCGTGCGACTTCCCCTATCCGGCCGGCCTCGGGCCGGGCTATTCGATCTTCGCCTTCCAGGCCAGCCCGGACCAAACGGTCGATCCCGCCACCGGAGACTCCGTGCTGTTCTTCGATGACGGCATCGAGGAGCTCGTGAACATCGCCGCCGTGGTGGAGCCGGATGCCGATGGCGACGGCTTCGGGGACGAGACCCAGGACCTGTGCCCCGGTTCCACAGGCCCGACCAACGGCTGTGTGCCCCCGACCCCACCAGCGTCTCCCGCGCCGCCGCCCGCTCCGGTGCTGCACGTCAAGGCCGCCGCCAGGCACATCCAGCACGTGCTCCGCCAGCACGGCATCGTGCTAACGGTGCAGCCCAACGTGGCGAGCACCGTGACCGCGACGGCGACGGTTAGCGTCCCGGCCGCGAGCGTGGTGCTCCGCTGCAAGCGCGTGACGAGGAACGTGGCCGCGGGCGCGAAGGCCACGCTCAGGCTGAAGCTCAGCAAGGCGCAGCTGAGGCGCGTGAAGAAGGCGCTGCGGCGGCACCGGAGGCTGACGGCAAAGGCGGTGCTCACCACCAGCGCCGCCGGCAAGCGCGTGGTGGCCCATCGCCGCATCCGGATCGTCCGTTAAGGCGCGAGCACGGATAGGCTGGGCCCACTGGCCCCGGATCGAGGAGTGGGAATGCCTGACGACCTGATGTTCAAGTCCGCGATCGATCAGGCCGAGCTCGTGCGCTCCGGCGAAATCACTTCGCGCGAGCTCGTGGAGGCCTCGCTGGCGGCGATCGACAGGCTGAACGACGACCTCAACGCCGTGGTCACGCGCTGCGACGAGCGCGCCCTCGCCGAAGCCGACGCCGTTGCAGCGGGCGACGAGCGGCCGCTCGCCGGGGTTCCGCTGCTCGTGAAGGACCTGGCCGCGATCACCGAGGGGGTGCGCACCACGATGGGCATGCGCGCGATGGGCGAGTGGGTGCCGGACGAGGACAGCGCCACCGTGCGCCGCCTGCGCGCCGCGGGCGCGATCGTGGTGGGCAAGACCAACCTGCCCGAGATGGGGATCCTGCCGGTGAGCGAGCCGCTGCGCTTCGGCCCGGCGCGCAACCCGTGGGACACCTCGCGCACGCCCGGCGGCTCGTCCGGCGGCAGCGCGGCCGGCGTGGCGGCGGGCATGGTCGCGATCGCGCACGGCAACGACGGCGGCGGCTCGATCCGCATCCCGGCCTCGTGCTGCGGTCTCGTGGGTCTCAAGCCGAGCCGCGGGCGCGTGTCCTGGGCGCCGCACCTCGTCGGAGCTGGCGGCGGGTTTCGCCACCGACGGCGTGCTCACGCGCACCGTGCGCGACAGCGCGCTCGGCCTCGACATCGTCGCGGGCTACGAGCCGGGCGACCCCTACTGGGCGCCCGATCCGTCGGCGCCGTTCGCCGACGCGGTGGAGCGCGAGCCGGGCATGCTGCGCGTGGCCTTCGTGGTCGACTCGCCGAACGGCGTGCCGGTGGACCCCGACTGCGTGGCGGCCACGCGCCAGGCGGCCGAGCTGCTCGAGTCGCTCGGCCACCAGGTGCAGGAGATCGAGATCGAGGCGGATGAGGCCTATGTGACGAACTTCGTGACCGTCTGGATCGCCGGTACCGCCAACGAGGTGGACACCTGGGGCCGGCTGGCCGGGCAGGAGCTCGACATCGAGCAGCTCGAGCCGCTGTCGCGGCAGATGTACGACATGTCGCTCGAGCTGTCCGCCACCGACTACCTGCGCGCGCTCGACTGGCTGCACGACTACTCGCGCAAGCTCGTCGTCGATGTGGGACGGCATCGACGTGCTGCTCACCCCCACCCTCGCCAAGCCGCCGATCGAGATCGGCGCGCTCCAGCCGAAGGAGGGCGAGCCGCCGATCCAGATGCTGATGAACTCGGCCACGTGGGTGCCGTTCACGCCGGTGTGGAACGTCACCGGCCAGCCCGCGATCTCGCTGCCGCTACACCAGACCGGCGGCGGACTGCCCGTGGGCGTGCAGTTCGTGGGGCCGCCGGCGGGCGAGGAGCTGCTGCTCTCGCTGGCGGCCCAGATCGAGGCGGCGCAGCCGTGGTCGGAGCGCCGCCCGGCTCGTCGCGCGTGGCACTAGCTCGGGAACACGGCCATCGTGGCCGTGAACCCGTGCACGAAGCTGCGCGTGCCCACCGGGCCGATCTCGCCCGCGCAGAAGAAGCCCGCCGCGGGCGCGCCGCCGAGCGCGTGGTCGAGCGCGGCGGCGTCGTGGTCGGGCACCTCGAACATGTGCGAGCCGCGGCCGTTGCAGGTGAAGAGCAGCGCGCCCGCGGGCGGGCTGCCCAGCTCGCCCGACACGCGCGCGAGCGCCTCGCGCAGGTCCTCGTCGGCGGAGGTGCCGTCGCGCACCTGCATGCGCACCGTCTGCCCGACGCGCACGCGCTCGCCCACGGCGATCGAGCCCGACTCCTCGTCGGCGCCGAGCAGGCCGCGCACGAGGAAGTCGCCGCGCTCGTACTCGGGGCGGTTCTCGTCGATCACGATGCCGATCAAGCAGGCCCGACGCCGCCAGCGCGCGCTCGTCGGGTCGAGCTCGGTGATCGCGGTCTTGAGCCGCTCGAGCGCCGGGCGGCTGGCCAGCTCGTGGATCACGTTGCCGTCCGCCGCCGTGATCGCCATCTCGGGACCGATCGGCCGCGCGCCCTGCGACACGCATGGGCGCACGTCCACGCCGGCGAGCGCCACGCCCACCGCGCCCTCGGTGACGATCTCGCCGTCGCACATCAGCAGCGTTGAGCGCTCGCCGCCGCCCGCGCTCGCCAGGCCGCCGAGCACCGGCAGCCCCGGCTGGTCCTTCGCGATCTGGTCGAGCAGCGGCTCCGCCGGGAACGAGTAGGGGTCCACGAGCATGAACGCGGCCTCGGCGGCGTCGAGGTCCGGCATTCCCGCCACCGCCACGGCGTCGCCCGTGGCGAGGGTCTCGAGGTGGAAGGTCTCGAGCTCGGCCTCGGGCATCGACGCGGCCCACACCGCCACCCCGCCCTGCTCGAGCTCGCGTCCGGAGCCCACCACGCCCTGCGCGCCGCAGCCCACGAGCGCCCGCGGGCCGAGCCGCTCGTGCACGAGCGCGAGGCCCTCCTCGGCGTGGTCGAGGTTGGCCGCGCCCGCGAACACGAACACGAGGTCCGCGGGTGCGCCGCCGAGCGCGAGCGCCGCGCGGCCGGACGCCTCGGCGAACGCGTCCACGCCGGCGTCGTCGGTCGCGAGTCCTGTGCCTATGCCGCGCACCCATCTCAGGCCAGCCGCAGCTGCGCCTCCTGCGGCGGCGGCCCCGGATCCTGCCCGAGCAGCGACATGAAGCGCTGCGCGGACGTGGGCGCGTCGTCCCCGCGGTTGTTGTTGAAGAGCGTGTGCACCTCGCCCGCCTGCTCGGCCAGCCCGCGCACGCGCTCGCCCACCTCCTCGAGCTCCTCGTCGCTGTAGCGCCAGGCGAAGCGCTCGGCCACCGACTTGCCGTGCAGGTAGCCCTCGGTGTTGCGGCCGTGCAGGCGCATGTAGGCGATGTCGTCGCGCGTGACGGCGTCGATCGGCGGCATGATCGGCACGTGGTCCTCCGGCGGGGCGTCCACGCACACGAACGCCGCGCGCCGCTCCGACAGGTAGCCGCAGCGTCTGCTCGATGCGCTTGTCGCGCACCCAGCCGCGGTGCCGGAACTCGACCGCCACCGGCTGCGGCGCCAGCCCCTCGATGATCGGGTCGAGCTCCGCGAGCTCGTGCTTGTCGGGCGAGAACGCCGGGCGTGAGCTGCAGCAGGAAGGCGCCGAGCTTGCCCGCCTTCTCGAGCGGCTCGCACGCGTGCTTCGACTGCGCGCCACCATCTCCTTCTCGAGCTCGGGCGTCAGCCGCACGCGGCCGCGCTGGTTCGTCTCCACGCCGTCGCGGATCTCGGGCGGCAGCTCCTTGATCTGCGCGGCGTGGCGTGACAGCAGGCGATGCAGCTTCACGTCGAACACGAACCCGTCCGGCGTCACGCGCGCCCAGCGGCCGACCGTGTCGCGCTCCGGGATCGCGTAGAAGCTCGAGTTCACCTCCACCACGCGGAAGCGCTCGGCGTAGAACGGGAGCCGGTCCTTCGCGGGCAGTCCCTGCGGGTACCACTCCTCCACGAAGCCGGGATCGGCCCAGCTCGATGTGCCGACGAGAATCTTTCCGGCCACAGACCGACGGTAGCGGGTCGCGCCTGGCCTCGGGCGGCGGGCCCGAGGCCAGGCGCACGCCCTCAGCTCTTCTTCGCCCGCGCGCGCGAGGGCCGTGGACTTGCTCCGCGTGGCAGCTCGTCTTACGTGCCGTGCTCTTGCGCGCGGCGCTGGAGCGCGAAGCCGTGGCCCGCGAGGTCGAGCCAGTCTTGCGCGCCGTGCCCGACCGCGAGCTGGCGGCCTTGCGGGCTGCCAGCTGCTCTTGCGAGCGGTCGAGGCCTTCTTCGCGCCGCCGCGGCGCGGGACCGCGGACGCGACCTTCTGCTGCAGCCCCTCGAGATCCTTGAGGACCGACTTGCTCGCGCCCCGCAGACTCTTGCGTGCATCCTTGAGCTGCTTGTCGACGTCCTTGAGGAGCCGACGACGAGCCCTTGCTCATCTCACCGCGCAGATCCTTGAGGGCGTCCTGCGCAGCGTCGACCGACTTGGTCAGACGGTCTAGCGCGGTGTGTCCCTTGCCGCGCTTCGCCGTGCTCGCACGGCGGGTTGTGGACCCCGAACGCTTCGGGGCAGTTGTCCTTGCTCTGGGACTCATTGGTCTCCTATTGACGGGGGACGTGGCAAGCCTATGGTTCTTCGCGCCGCGAGTCACCCCTCTTCGCAAACGCAGGCCCTGCCTGAACGATCTGAGAGGATCGCAGACAGTGTCCGAGTACCGCCATCAAGCGCTCATCGCGGCCCCGATCGAACGCGTGTGGGAGCTCGTCGGAAACCCCGCGCGACATCCCGAGTGGTTCCCGCGAGTTGTCGAGGTGCGCGGCGACTCGTTCCGGCCCGGCGACATCTTCGTGCAGGTCACGCGTCAGCCGATCGGCACGTCGGACCACAACGCTCGAGATCGACCGGCTCGAGGACATGCGCGAGCTGAGCTTCCACTGCCGCGACACCGGCACGTACACGCACTGGCTGCTCACGCCCGCGCGCGAGGACACGTTCGTGGAGGCCGAGTTCGGCATGGAGCCGACGGGCTCGTCTACCGCATGTTCGACGCCACCGCCGGCCGCATGTACTTCAGGCGCTGGGTCGAGCAGTCGCTCGACGCACTCGGCACGCAAGGTCTCCGAACCGCCGCCGCTGATCACCTCCCCCTCCTTCCGAAGCTGTGCGCCACCGGCGCGACCGCGCGCAGCTCGTCCGCGTCGTCGTTCGACCACACCCGCCGCGGCTCGATGTGGCGCACCTCGGCCTGGGGAAGGTCGGGACGCTCGAGCCTCGCCACCACATCGACGATCACGTTGGTGGTGCCCGACCTGCGCTCGAGCCTTCCCTCCGCGGTGATCAGCGGCTCGGTGCGGATCGCCAGGCGGCAGCGGTCGTAGATCGGCGGCGGCACGATCAGGTTGATCGTGCCGTGCTCGTCCTCGAGCAGCATGAACGTGACGCCCTTGGCCGTGGACGGCCGCTGCCGCGCCACCACCAGCCCCGCCAGCCGCACCCGCCGGCCCGTGGGCGCCCGCTCGAGCTCCCGGCTCGACAGCATGTCCTCCGGCAGCCGCGGCCGCAGCAGCTCGAGCGGATGCTCCCGCAGCGTCACGTGCGTCGAGCCGTAGTCGGCGACCATCCGCTCCCACGGCGTCAGGTCCCGGAACTCCGGCGACGTCGCCCGTCTCGAGCGGCAGCGCCAGCTGCACGCCACCCTTCACGGACACGCCGGGCGCCGACACTCCCAGCAGCCACAGCGCCTCCCGCCGGCCCGAGCAGAGCGAGTCGCACGCGCCCGCCCAGGCGAGCTTCTCGAGCGCATCCGACTGCGCGGAGCAGCGCGCCGCCAGGTCGGCCAGCGACTTGAACGCACCGCCTCGCTCCCGCTCCTCGACGATTCCGCGGACGTCCGCCTCGCGAACGCCGAGCACGTACCCGAGCCCGATGCCGCACCTCGGGCTCGGCGTCCGCGGCGCTCGACCTTGCACAGGACGTCCGATGCGAGCACGTCCGCCGGCAGGATCTCCAGCTTCCGCCGCTGCGCCTCGTGCACCAGCGAGTCCGGCGGGTAGAAGCCCATCGGCTGCTCGTTCAGCAGCCCGCAGAGGAACTCGGGCCCGTAGTGCTCGCGCAGCCACGCGGACTGGTAGGCCAGCAGCCCGAACGCCGCCGAGTGCGCCTTCGGGAACCCGAAGCCCGAGAAGCCGACGATCTGCGCGTACACCCGCTCGGCCGACTCGCTGCGACGCCCCGTTCGCGACACGCGCCCTCGATGAACTTCTGCTCGTAGGCGCGCATCGCCTCCTCGGAGCGCCGCCGGCTCATCGCGCGGCGCAGCCCCTCGGCCTCGCCCGCGCGAGAAGCCGGCGAACGCCATCGAGGTCTCGATCACCTGGTCCTGGAAGACGATCGTGCCGAGCGTGTCGCGCAGCACCGGCTCGAGCGACGGGTGCTCGTAGGGGACCTCGTAGCCGGGGTCGGCGCGCAGCAGCTTGCGCCGCTCGATGTAGGGATGCACCGCGCCGCCGAGGATCGGTCCGGGGCGCACGAGCGCGACCTGCACGGTGAGGTCGTCGAGCGACTCGGGCAGCGTCTGCACGAGCATCTGCATCTGCGCGCGGCTCTCGATCTGGAACGTGCCCGTGGTGTCCGCGGCCTTGATGGAGCGAAGTACGTCCGGTCGTCGTCAAGGGGATCCGCGACAGGTCGATCCGCTCCCCGCGCACGCGCGCGATCTCCTCCACGCAGCGCTCCACCGCCGACAGCATCCCCAGGCCGAGCAGGTCGATCTTGAGGAAGCCGGCGTCCGAGCACGAGTCCTTGTCCCACTGGACGATCTGGCGGCCGGTCATCGCCGCCGGCTGGATCGGGCAGATCTCGCACAGCGGCTCGGTGGCGATCACCATCCCGCCCGGGTGCTGGGACACGTGCCGCGGCAGCCCGTGCGCCTCCTGCACGAGCTGCACGAGCGCCCGCCAGCGCGGCGACCCCTCGATCCGCCCCTTGCCCACCCCGCCCGTGATCGCCTTCTCCATGTCGCGCTCGATCTCGTCGGAGCTCCAGGGTCGACCGAGCGCGCCGCCCGCTCGACCTCGCCCGGCGGCAGCCCGAGCGCCTTGGCGAAGTCGCGCACCGCGCCGCGCGTCCGGTAGCAGGCGAACGACGACACGAGCGCCGCGCGGTCCTCGCCCGTAGCGCTCGATCACGCGCGGGATCAGCACCTCGCGGATGTCGCGCGGGAAGTCGAGGTCGATGTCCGGCATCGCCGCGATCTCCTCGTTGAGGAAGCGCCCCATCAAGCAGGCGGTTCTCGATCGGGTCGATGTGCGAGAGGCCGGTGAGGTAGCAGACGATCGACGACACGCTCGACCCGCGCCCGCGTCCCGGGCGGCAGCAGCGCCCGCGCCGCTGTCCGGCCCGCGCACCTCCACCGCCACCTCGCGCGCGAGCTCGAGCATGTCGCGATGGAGCAGGAAGAAGCCGGACAGCTCGAGCGCGCGGATGATCGCGCAGCTCCTCCTCGAGCCGCGCCTCGCGCCTCGGCGAGGTTGGAGCCTGCGGCCGCCGCGTTCGCCGCCGTTCGTGTAGCGCTCGACGAGCGCGCTGCCGGCAGAGCTCCGCCAGCTTGCGTGTCGGCCGAGCCGTCCTCCGAGCCGGGGTAGCGGTAGCCGAGGTCGCGCGTGAGGTCGAACTCGAGCCGCTCCGCCAGCCGGCCCGACTCCTGCACCGCCTCCGGGTGGTCGGGGAAGCGCTCCGCCATCGCCTCGGGCGGCGCGAGCACGTGCGAGGTGTTGCCACGCCGCCCCGGCTCCGACTCGTCGAGCGTCGTGCCGAGCCGCACGGCCACCATCGCGTCCTGCAGCGCACGCGCCCGCGCGCGTGCGCGTGGACGTTGCCGGTGGCCACGCACGGCACCCCGAGCCGCTCCGCCAGCTCCGCGAGCAGGCGGTTGCGCCGGCGGTCGTGGCGCGCGAACGGCCGCTGCAGCTCCACCCGGAAGCGCTCGCCTGCCGAACGCGCTCAGCGAGCCGCCGCCCGATCGCCGCCGCCGCCGCGTGTTCGCGCCGCTCCACCCGCGCCGCCAGCGCGCCGTCGCGGGCGCAGCCCGACAGGCACACGAGCCCGTCCGCGTGCCGCTCGACGTCCTCGAGCGATGACCGCCGGGCGGAGTGGGCTCTGCGCGGCTTCACACGCGTGCCCTCGTGCGCGCGCGTGATCAGCCGGCAGAGGTTTCGATAGCCGTCACTCGTCTCGCACAGCAGCGTGAGGTGAGCGCCGTCGTCGAGCGTGACCTCCGCGCCCGTGATCGCGCGCAGCCCGAGCGGCTTCGCCGCCTGCGCGAACTCCATCGCGCCGTGCAGCCCGTCGTGGTCGGTGAGCGCCATCGCCGGATAGCCCTGCTCGACCGCCACCGCCGCCAAGCTCGACAGGCAACGACGCGCCGTCGAGGAACGAGTAGGCGGAGTGCGCATGGAGCTCGACGTACGGGCCTACTCCTACCTGCGCACTGCCAACTCAATCCGTCCACCAGTCCTGCACCATCTCGGCATCCGGTTCTCATTGTTCGGTGCTCCGAAGGCGAGGATCTCGGCGCCGTCCGGTCCCGCCTCGAAGCCGCGCGTGACCTCGCCCGGCACGCGCAGCGCGTCCCACGGCGCAGCTCGACGATCTCGTCGTCGAGCTTCATCCGCGCGCTGCCGCTGAGGAGCATGTAGACCTCCTCCTGCTCACCGTGCCTGTGGCCGAACGGGAGGCGGTAGTCCGGCGCCACCCGGTAGTAGCTGAGACCCGAGTTCTCAAGTCCGAGCGGTCCTGCGCGCGAAGCGCGACTCGAGGTTCGGCGCGAACCCGAACTTCGGGGCCTGGTCCTCCACGTCGGTCTTCAGGTTGGCGAGTGTGTAGTCCGGCATGTCATCTCTCCTCTCATCCATCTCAGGCGCGCTGGGTGAACCAGCGCCCGCTTTCAAGATCCAGGAACACCACCACATTGCGCCCGTCCACCATCACGAGCTCGAAGTAGCGACGCCGCAGCAGCCTGCCGGTCCACCAGCGGTCCTCCACCACCCAGTCCTCGTTGACTGCGTCCACGCGGGTGCGACCCACCGCGGTGGGCACCCCGCCCGGCCCCGCGCGCACCGTGGCGCGGCGCGGAGTGCCGAGGCGATGCAGCCCGCTCATCGCCTGCGCTCCTCTGACGGCTCGGCGGGAAACGGGGCGAGCACCGCGCGCCGCTCCGGCAGCCGCGAGTCCGGGTCGATGGCGAGAACGCGCAGCGCGGCGTCCGACCCGGCCGCCTGCCTGGCCTGGCGCACCGCCTCGCCGATGCGCTCCCGGCGCGACTCGACCGACCCTCGCTCGTCCAGCAGCCGCGCCTGCTCGCGCGCGGGCGGGCCGAACGCCTCGACCTCCACCGCTATCGACTCCGCCGGCGCCGGCAGCTCGCCGAGCTTGGGCGTGAGGACGATGCGCAGCCGGTCCGGATCGGCGCTGGCCTGACGCAGCGTGACGGGCGCCCGCCACGTGCCGCCCTCGACGAAGCGGGCCGACAGCGTGAGCGATCGCAGCGACCGTCCCCGCCGTTCCGGCCGCGCGAGCAGCCGCGCGATGAGGAGCACGAGCGCGTGCTCGAGCTGAGGTCCAGACGCCGCCTCGGGCAGCGCCAGCCGCTCAACCACCGGCTCGGCGGGGCGGCGTGGCTCGAGCGGCGTGTCGCGCCCGCGCGCGAGGTCGAGTGCGAGCAGTCCCGGATGGCCGAAGCGCTCCGCCATCGCAGGCGAGGGCAGAGCCGCCAGCTCTCCGAGCGTGCGCACGCCGAGGCGCTCGAGCGTCTCCGGCAATCCGGCGAGCTCGGGGCGCGCGCGCAGAAGCCCCACCGGCAGAGGCGCGAGGAATGCGCGCACGGCACCGGCGGCCACAATCTCCGCCGGACGCCGCGGGCGCGCGCGCAGCGCCGCCGCGTACGCGCTGAAGCGACAGGGCGCCACGCCGATGCGAGCACCGCGGCCCGCCCCGCTGCCGTCGCGGCCCGCGAGCGCACGCCGGGTGGCCGCGAGCACGCCCTCGAGGTTGCCGCCGTGGATGCCCGTGAGACCGCCCGCCTCGAAGAACGCCTGCCCCGCGCGGTCCGACTCCACGCTCGCCCCGATGCCCTCGAGGCGGTCGAGCAGCGCGCTCCACAGGCCCCTTACACCGTCGGGGTCGGGAGGCACGAGCCGCAGCCCCGGACAGCGCGCGAGCGCCTCTCCCAGCCGCATTCCCGAGTGGACGCCGAACGCCTCGGCGGCCGCCGACACCTCCCCTACCATCTGCGTCCCTCCGGCCTCGGGGGCCAGCGCGATCGGCTCGGCCAGCAGCGCCCGCCGGTCGCCCAGGGCGGCGATGAGGGCGAAGCGGGCGAGCAGGACGCAGATGACCATAGACGAACGTATGTTCGCATAGATCGCGGACGAGGGGAAGGTCTTAGACCCCGTTTAGGTACGGCCGTAGAGACTGGCCCCTGTTCTCTCCTCCTGCCCACGGCCCGGCATGGCCTCCGCCGGGCCGTGGGCACTTTTTTGCGCGCCCGCCCCCGCTGCCGCCCGCAGCCGCTTCGCGAATTCGTCAAAGAAATTGACCCGGGAACAACTTTGTTGACGGGGGATCAACTTTCTTGACGAATCCGCCAGGGAGCGGGCGTGGTCCGGGGGCCGCGCAGGTTGCGAGCAGACGGCGCTCAGCAGACAGCCGCTAGTGCCGCCAACGGCCCGTCCGACCGCCCCGACCTCCACGTGTCGCCACACTCAACAGCATGACTCCGCTTCAGATCAACAGACCTCCCGGGCAGCGAGCGCGCCCGCCGCTTCGAGGGCCGCGACCACGGCGCCACCGTCTCGTCCTTCATCAGCCGGCACGCGCCGGGCGAGGGGCCCGGGCTCCATGTCCACCCCTACGAGGAGACGTTCATCATGCTCGAGGGCGTCTGCACCTTCACTGTCGGCGGCGAGCAGATCGAGGCGACCGCGCGGCGAGATCGTCGTCGTGCCGCAAAACACGCCCCACGGCTTCAAGAACTCCGGCGACGAGCGGCTCCTCCAGGTGAGCATCCACCCCTCGGATCACGTGATCCAGGAGTGGCTCGAAGACGACTAGATCGCAGGCGCCCAAACCTCAACAACGCGCCTCGGAATGCCGATTCAGGGCCATGAGGCGCATCGAGATCGCCGTGATGAGTGCTGCCGCAGCCGCGGCGGGCGTCTTCCTCGCATTCCGGCCGCAGAGACGTCCGGCTGACTACGCGCACGATGCGGGTCCCTCGCTGCACCCGCTGGTCAACGGCGACCTCGCGCGCGGCGTTACACCACCAACCGGCCATGGGCTGGTTCGCGATCCTGCTGAGAGCGCCCTTCGTGTTCTTCGTCCGGCACGGCAGCGCGCTGGTCGAGTACCGCGTGGGGAACGTGCCGTGCGTGCTCGTGCTGGCCGCGCTCGGCGTCTGGCTCGCGGTGCAGATGCGCGACATGAACGCGCCGCCGCTCGCGTGCGCCCTCGTGATCGCCCTCGCCGTCCTCGGCCCGATGAACTGGCACGCGCTCGTCGACGGCCACCCCGAGGAGCTGCTCGGCGCCGCCCTCTGCGTCGCGGCCGTCCTCATGCGCCGCGAGCGGCCGCAGCCCGGTCGCCGCCGGCGTCCTGCTCGGCCTCGCGCTCGGCACCAAGCAGTGGGCGATCCTCGCCGCCGGCCCGACGCTGCTCGTGGCGCCGCGCGGCCGCGCGCAGATCGCGGCGATCGGCTCGCCCTCGGCCGCGGCGCTCACCTTCGTCCCGGTGCTCGCCGGCTCGCACCACCTGCTCTCGCCCGCCAGCTCGTCGTGCGCTCGACCAGCCAGCGGTCCAGCCCGCCAGCATCTGGTGGCCGCTCGGCCATGTCGCACGTTCATCCGCACGCCGGGCTGGCCGATCGAGCGCCGCGTGATCCCGCTGTGGCTCGCCGACCTCATCCACCCGCTGATCGTGCGTGCTCGGCATCGCGCTCCCGCTCGCGCTGTTCGCGCGCGACGCGCCGCTACGCGATCAGCCGCGACGACCGCGCTCACCCTGCTCGCCCTCCTCTTCCTGCTCCGCTGCGCTGCTCGACCCGATGACGATCGGCTACTACCACGTGCCGCTGCTCGTCTCCCTGCTCGCGCTCGAGGCGCTCCACCGCCGCGGCCTGCCGCTGCTCACGCCTCCGTGTCGAACGCCGTGCTCTGGCTGCTGGTCGACGGGTGCCGTGGGGACTCGAGCCGGGCAGGGTCGCCGCGATCTACCTCGCCTGGGCGCTGCCGCTGGCCGCCTACCTGGCCGCGAAGCTCTACGCGCCGAGCGTGATCAGCGGCTTGGGGAAGTGGCTGAGCACCTCGCTGCCGTCGTCGGTGACGACCACGAGGTCCTCGATGCGCACGCCGAACGCGCCCGGCACGTAGACGCCCGGCTCCACGGTCACGACGTTGCCAGCCACGAGGTGCCCTCGGCGGTCTGCGCCAGCCGCGGCGCCTCGTGCACCTCGAGGCCCACGCCGTGGCCGAGCCCGTGGCCGAACTGGTCGCCGTGCCCGGCCGCCGCGATCTTGTCGCGCGCCACGGCGTCCACCGCGCTGCACTCCGCGCCCGGCGCGCACCGCGGCCGAGCGACTCCTCCTGCGCCGCCAGCACCAGCTCGTAGACCGAGGCCGCCTCGTCCTGACAGCGAGCCCGTGGCGAACGTGCGCGTGCAGTCCGAGCAGTAGCCGTCCACGCGGCAGCCCATGTCGACGATCACGAGCGTGCCGGCGGCGATCTCCGACGTCGCCGCGGCGTGGCGTGCGGCAGCGCGCCGTTGCGCCGCGGCGGCGACGATCGAGGGGAACGACGGATCCTCCGCGCCCGCGCGCGCGCATCTCGCGCTCGACGTCCATCGGCCACCTCGCGCTCGGTGCGTCCCACCAGACCGCGCGAGGCGATGTACTCGTACATCTCGTCGGCCAGCTCGGCCGCCGCGCGCATCGCGTCGCAGCTCCGCTGGCTCCTTGACCGCGCGCAGCTCCTCCACGATGCCCGCCGCCGGCGACGAGCTCGACGCCCTCGGGCGAGCATGCCCTCGAGCCGCTTGTGCGTGGCGCACGCTCATGTGCTGGTCCTCGAACCCCACGCGCCCGCTCAGCCGCTCGGCGGCGTCGCCGAGCAGGTCCTGCTTGCCGCGCAGCCGCTCGAAGTCCGGCACCTCGGACTGGGCGCGCTCCACGTAGCGGAAGTCGGTGATGAAGGCGCGCTGCGTCGGGCCCACGACGCACGACGGCCGTTGGTGCCCGTGAAGCCGCTCAGGTAGCGCACGTTCACGAGGTTCGTGACGAGCAGCGAGTCGAGCTCGCGCTCGCGCAGCAGCTCGACGAGCCGGTCGGCGCGCGCGGCGCTCATGCGCCGAGCTCCTTGCGCAGCATCTCGAGCGCGTCACGGTAGCCGTCCACGCCCTTGCCCTGCACGTGGCCGATGCAGACGTCGCGGATCACCGACACCCGCGCCAGTCCTCGCGGCTGTCCACCTCGGACAGGTGCACCTCCACCGCCGGCAGCCCGGTGAGCTCGATCGCGTCGCGGATCGCATACGAGTAGTGCGTCCACGCGCCCGGATTGAGCACCAGCGCCGTCCGCCATGTCCGCGGCCTTGTGGAGGTGTCTCGCAGAACTCGCCCTCGTGGTTGGTCTGCTCGAAGCTCGCGCTCGAAGCCGAACTCGTGGGCGAAGCGCTTGATCCGCACCTCGAGCTCGGTGAGCGACAGCCCGCCGTAGATCTCCGGGTCGCGGCGGTCGAGGACGTCGAAGTTCACGCCGTGCATATCTCCACGCGGTTCTTCACGCCGCGATCTCCTCGATCGCCGCGAGCAGCGCCTGCGGGTCCACCTCGTGTCCCGGGGTCACCTCGCCCGGCGCCTCCACCAGCACGAAGGGAACGCTGTCGCCGCGTGCGCTTCTTGTCGCGCGCCACGAGCTCCGCCACCTCGGCGGCGGAGGCACCCTCGAGCCGTCTGCGGCAGCCCGCGCGCCGCCAGCAGCTCCCCCACCTCGGCGCGCAGCGCGTCGCGCTCCGACAGCCGCAGCGCGCACAGCAGCCCGAGCCCCACGGCCTCGCCGTGGCGGTAGCGCGCGTAGCCGGTGGCCGCCTCGATCGCGTGCCCCACGGTGTGGCCCAGGTTGAGCACCTGGCGGCGCCCCTCGTCGCGCTCGTCCTCCGCCACCACCGCCAGCTTGGTGCGCAGGCAGCCGAGGATCACGTCGTCGTCCGGCTCGCCGCCCGCGCGCACGCGCGCCCACAGCTGACCGCCCGCGATCAGCGCGGTCTTGACCACCTCCACGTAGCCGGCGGCCGCCTCCGCGGCTGGCAGGGTCGCCGAGCACCGACGGGTCGACGATCACCGCCGACGGCTGGTGGAACGCGCCCGCGTAGTTCTTGCCCTCCGGCAGGTCCACGCCGGTCTTGCCGCCGTAGGCCGAGTCCACCTGCGCCACGAGCGTCGTGGGCACCTGCACGTGGCGCATCCCGCGCTGGTAGACGGCCGCGCAGAAGCCCGTGATGTCGCCCACCACGCCGCCGCCCACGGCCACGGCCAGGTCGGCCGCGCGTGGCGCCGGCGCGCGCCAGCTCGCGCAGCACCTCCTCGGCGCGCGCGAGCGTCTTCTCGGTCTCGCCCGGCGGGATCTTGATCGTCGCCTCCGCGCTGACCGTATGGTGCGCGCGCCACGTTCTCGTCGGTGACCACGAAGCGGCGGCCGCCATGCGGGTGGAAGAAGCCGCTCGCCACGAGTCCCGCGGCCGAGGAACACCGGGTAGTCGCCCGAGCGCGGCCGAGGCCCACATCAGCCGCGTGCCCGGCGGAGCACCGCGCAGCGCCTCGAGCGCGGCGAGCGCGCGGCGCGGCATGTTGCGGTCGCCCGGCGGCAGGATCGCGTGCGCCACCGAGTCGTAGAGCGCCGCGCGGTCGCCGTGCAGCTGCTCGAAGCGCGCCTGGTCGCGCGCCAGCGGCCGGCCCTTGTTGGACGCGCGCCGCCAGGCCTCCTCGGGCTCCACCTCGAGGTGCACGACCACGTGCGTGCGCGACGCCTCGCGCACGCGCTCCGATCCGAGCGAGCCGCCGCCCAGCGCGATCACCCGCGCGCGCGGGTCGGACAGGAGCCGCAGCACCACCTCCTCCTCGCGCGCGCGGAACGCGGGCTCGCCCTCGCGGTCGAAGAAGTCGGCGATCGGCTCGCCCAGCTCGCGCTCGATCTCGCGGTCGGAGTCGAGCGCCTGGGCGCCCGAGCTCCGCGGCCAGCATCCGCGCGGTGCTCGACTTGCCCGCGCCCATGAAGCCCACGAGCACCAGCGCGCGGCGCGCCGCCCGCTCGGAGGACCCCGCGCCCGCCTGCGCTGCCGCTCCTAGCGCTTCCACCCGATCCGCTCCCGGTAGGCGTCGAGCGCGGCGCGGGCGTCGTCGATGTGGTCGCCGCCGAACTTCTCGCGGTAGGCCGAGCCCAGCACGAGCGCCACCATCGCCTCGCCGACCACGCCCGCGGCCGGCACCGTGCACGAGTCGGTGCGCTCGCGCAGCGCAGCGGCCGGCGCCTTCGTCTCGAGTGTCCACCGAGCGCAGCGGCTTGGTCAGCGTGGGCAGCGGCTTCATCGCGCCGCGCACGATCAGCGGCTCGCCGGTGGTCATGCCGCCCTCGAGCCCGCCCGCGCGGTTGGTCTCGCGGAAGAAGCCCTGCTCCTCCGACCAGAAGATCTCGTCGTGCGCCTGCGAGCCCACGCGGCCCGCCACGTCGAAGCCGTCGCCGATCGCGACTCCCTTCATCGCCTGGATCGACATGATCGCCTGCGCCAGCCGTCCGTCGAGCCGGCCGTCCCAGGACACGTGCGAGCCGATCGCCCGGCACGAGCCCGAACGCGTGCACCTCGAACACGCCGCCGAGCGACTCGTTGGCCTTCCGCGCGGCGTCGATCTCGTCCACCATCGCGGCTGCTCGCCTCGGCATCGAGGCAGCGCACCGGCGACTCGTCCACGCCCTCGAAGTCCTCGACCGACAGCTCGTCGCGCTCCGGCGCCTTCACCGAGCCGATCTGGATCACGTGGCTGCGCACCTCCACGCCGAACGCGCGCAGGTAGACCTTGGCGAGCGCGCCGCAGGCCACGCGCGCGGCCGTCTCGCGGGCGCTCGCGCGCTCGAGCACGTTGCGCACGTCGCGTGAAGCCGAACTTCTGCATCGCCGGCCAGGTCGGCGTGGCCGGGGCGCGGCAGGTGCACCTCCTCGATCGCGGCCTCCACCGGCCACGGGTTCATCCGCTCCTCCCAGTTGGCGAAGTCGCGGTTGACCACGCGCAGCGACACCGGGCTGCCGAGCGTGCGCCCGTGGCGGAGCCCGGAGGTGACCGTCGGCGCGGTCCTTCTCGATCTTCATCCGGCCGCCGCGGCCATGGCCGAGCTGGCGGCGCGCGAGGTCGCGATCGATGTCCTCGGGGGCGAGGGTGAGACCGGCCGGCAGCCCTTCGACCACCGCCGTGAGGCCGGGGCCGTGCGACTCCCCGGCGGTTGTGAACCGCAGAGCCATGTAGGGCCGAAACCCTACTGTCCGCCCGGGAGACTTAGAGGCCGGCTAGCCGACGGTGTCGGGCGTGAGCTGCAGCCCGAGCGGCACGTAGAAGCGCGTGGGCGCCTTGCCCTTGCCGACGCGCGCGCGGCGCGCCTCGTGCGCGAGCGGCCTTGGCGGCCTTCTTCGCGCCCTTGGCCAGCTCGCTCACCGGGACCTTGTGGATGGCCACGAGCGTGAGCGTGTACTCGGTGCCCGTGCCGTCGGCGGCGAGCTCGGACAGATCCTCGGTGTTCTTGTCCTTGTCGAGCTTCAGGTAGAGGAAGGAGCAGGTGTCGCCGTTGGGCTTGCAGGTGCCCTCGCCGGCGGCCTTCAGGCTCGTGTCGGTGAGGAACACGGCGGTGTCGCCCGCGGTGTTCACGCCCATGAAGACGAGCAGCGGGTTGTTCTGGTTCGGCAGGACGTCGAGCTTCTGCACGTTGTGGTGCAGTGCGCGTCAGCCCGCGCTTGCCGAACTTCACGTCCACGGTGTAGGCGAACGGGCCCTTGGGCGCCTGCGGCTTGGTCGGCTGCGAGCGGCGTGGTGCTGCCGCCCGTGCGGTGCCGCCCGGCCGCTCGTGCCGCCGCCGGAGCTCGGGGTGCGTCGCCGCCGCTGCTGCCAGCCCGAGGAGCGTCTGCGACGAGCTCGCGTCGAGGCGGCTCGCGGGCTTCGGGTGCGCGGCCGCGAGCACGGCCTTGTCGGGCTTGAACGGGTCCTTCTTGTTGAACACGCCGAGCGTGGAGTTGTCCGTGGTGCTGTCGTCGGCCACCACGACCGCCTTGCTGGCGTTGTCGCGCGGCGCTCGCGGATGGCCGCCGCGGGTGCCGGCGGGCACCGGAGCTCGGACGAGTCCTTCTTCAGCACCAGCGGCACGGCCACGAGCGCGATCACGAGCACGATGGGCCACGGGCCACAGGCGCTTGGCGCGCAGGTCGTGCCAGAGTTCGAGCAGGAAGCTTGTTCATCGGGTGAGTGCGGCGGTCGGGGCCGGGGTGGCAGCGGGGGTCGAGGACTGCGACGAGGCGCTGGAGGTCGAGCTGGCGCGTGGTGGCGCCCGGCGTGGTGGTGGCCGGGCCGGTGGAGGTCGCGCCCGCGGTGGTGCCGCCGTCCTTGGGCGACAGGTACACCGTGGCGGACACGTCGGCCTCGAGGTTGGGGAAGTTCTGGGCCGAGCTCGTGAACTTGAGGCTGTCGATCGTGATCAGCCGGCCCTGCACGCTGATCTTGTTGTTGGCGATGTGGACGAAGCGCTTGAGCCGGTGGAAGAAGTCAGAGAGGTTGTTGAACTTGCCGCCGAAGGTGAACGTGAGCGGCACGGTGTCGAGGCCCCGGCACCGGCTGGCCCGGCGTGATGGGCGTCGCGCTTGACCGCGCGAGCCGCCGCCCACCGGGAGCCCGCCGGACTTGCTGGCGGTCGAGGTGGAGGTGTCGCTCGGCGCTCAGTCCGCTCTGCTGAACCGCCTGGGCGTTGCCCGTGGCCGCGGCGTTGTTGGCCGACTCGGCGGCCTTGCCGAAGGTGCTCTGCGCCTGGGTGCCGCCGGCCGCGACAGGGCGGTCTGGGCTGCTGCCGCTGCTCGGCGTGCTCGAGGTGGAGCCGGCCAGCCGGCGCGGCGGCCACGCGTGCGCCCACCTTGATGTCGCCGAACTGGATGCCGGTGCCCCTGGCGGCGGAGTCGAGCTGGACGATCAGGCTCGGCATGTCCACCTGGGTCGGGATCGCCTTGCCGAGGCGCACCATCTGCGAGTACTGGGAGGCGAAGCTGGCCTTGGCCTGCTCGAGCGTGTTGGCCTGCCGACACGCGCGGCGTCCCGCGCCTGCTGCGCCTGCGCTGACCTGGGCATCGAGCTTCGTGGACTCCTTGCGCTTGGGCGACAGGATCAGGAACCAGTAGACGCCGATCAGGAGCAGCGGGAGCAGCGCGATGACGATCTTGCGGTCGCGATCGGTGAGGCTCACGATCCACCTCCGAGCGCCGCCGGGACCTTCTTGCCCTGGTCGCCGAAGCCGGTGACCTCGTTCGTCAGGTTCACGACGATGTCGAACGCGAAGTTGTTGCCGCAGTCGCCGCTTCCGCCGCCGGCTGGCGCCGGCCGACCCGAACGTGAGCGCCTTGCCCGAGTCGTTGAGCTGGACCTCGTCCGAGCCGTGGATGGCCCGCAGGCGCACGAGCGTGGTGGCCACCGACTTCTGCGACGGGGCGCAGCCGATGCAGGTGCACGCTCGGGCTGGTGGCGCCGGTCGAGCCGTCGAGCTGGGCTCGAGGTGGCGCTGGCGCTGGCGCTGGAGGAGCTACCGCCGTGCTCTCGGCGTCGAGCGAGTTGATCCACACGCCGCCGGGCAGCACGCGCGAGGTCTCGCGCAGCAGACGCTCGTAGTCGATGCGGTTGACCGCGAGCGACCCGACGGACTGCAGCGCGCGCGGAGGCCACCTGGTTGAACTGACCGTACTTCTGGAGCCCGGCAGACTTGGCCTGCGCGGCCTGCGTCTCCTGCTGGGCTTGGGCGATGTCGTTCTTCTTGGTGGTGATCTTGTTGGTGGTGAGCACGTAGGCCGCCACCGCGAGCACGAGCGCGGCGAGCACGCCGATGACGATGTACGAGCCGCCGCCGGCCTTGCCGCTTGCCACGTACGGGCGAGCGCTCTGCGGAAGAAGGTTGACCGGCCTCACGACGCCGCTCCCAGCGCGAGCCCGGCGGCCACGGTGTGGCGGTGCGGGTCCTCGCCGTCAAGGGCGCCGTTCACGTCGAGCCCGCCGAGCGGGTCGGCGACGGCCACGGGAAGGTGGATCAGCCCCGAGAGCTGCTCGGCCAGGCCCTCATGCGTCGAGCCGGGGCCGGACAGCTGCACCTCGCCCACCGGGCGGGCGTCGGGCTGTGCCATGTAGAAGTCGATCGAGAGGCGGATCTCCTCGGCTAGCGCGCGAGGCCACGTGATCGCCCTGATCGGTCCAGTCGGTGGACAGCGGGCGAGTGAAGAGGCAGTTGTTGCCGACGGCCACGGCCAGGTTGGTCACGCCGCCGAGGTGGCAGTACACGCACGCGAGCTGCTCGTCGGGTGCGCCGAACTCGCCCTCGGCTGGCGGGGCCACTCTCGGCGACCGGCTTGGCGAGCGCCCGAACGAGTGCGAACGCGTTGAGGTCGATCCCCTCAGGCTTGAGCCCGGCACCGCGCACGCCCTCGACGAAGCGCTCGATCATCGCCTGGCGGGCAGCCACGACGACGACACGCAGTCGGGGCGAACCCTCAGCGCTCGTCGCCTGGCCAACCACCTGGTAGTCGAGCACCGCCTCGTCGAGAGGCATGGCGATCGCCTCGGCCGCCTGGAAGCGGACCGCGGCGGCCAGCTCGGCCTCCTCCTCGATCTGTGGCAACTCGAGATGGCGCACGACTATCTGCTGGTTCGACACGCCAAGCCGGACACGGGTCGGGAGGTCGTTCTCCTTGAAGAAGGTCTTGAGGCTCTCGGTGAGGCGCTCCACGTCGGCCACCTCGCCGTCCGTGATCACGCCGCTCGGCAGCTCCATGCTGGCGGCACGGGAGATGCGTCCGTCCTGCGCCTGAACGGCAGCCACGAAGGCGCCGTCCAGATCAAGGCCGACGGATCCGCGAGGGTTCTTTTTGCCGAGGGTTAGGGCCATGAGAAGAGCCTGCATCCCACCTATCGACCGCTTGCCCATCGGCCTTTAGTCGAGATTGAGCAGCTTCTGGACGCTCCGCGCGTCTTAGCGCAGGTTGTCCAGATAGAAGTCGATGAGCTGCTGGCCCGCGAGCATCGCCACGAAGCCGCCGAGGGCCATGAACGGAGCGAACGGGACGCCCACCTTGCGAGAGCGCATCCCGTACCTCAACGCGAGCCCGACGCCCACGACGGAGCCCACCAGGAAGGCGATGAACAGCGCGGGGATCACGAGCTTGCCGAGGTACAGGCCCATCACGCCCGCAAGCTTCACGTCGCCCATGCCCATCCCCTTTGGATGGATGAGCGCGGCCACGAGGAAGAAGGTGAACGCGCCCGCGCCGGCGATGAGCAGCTCGGGCAGCATGTCCGGTCCTGAACGCGGCGGCGGTGGCGAGGCCGTAGACCGCCGCCGGGGCGACGATCCGGTTCGGGACGATCTTGTGCTCGAGGTCGATGAAGGTGATGGCGATCAGCGCCGCCGTGAAGGGGATCAGCGCGATCAGCTCGGTGTGGAACCCGCGCGCGAGCACCACCGCCACGAAGCAGGCGGCCGTGAGCAGCTCGACCGCCGGGTAGCGGGCGGAGATCGTCTCCCCGCAGTGGCGGCAGCGGCCCTTGAGGAACAGCCAGGAGAGCAGCGGCACGTTGTCGCGCGGCGCCACCGGCGTGTCGCAGCTCGGGCAGTGCGAGCGCGGCTTGACGAGCGACTGCCCGATCGGGAGCCGGTACACCACCACATTGAGGAAGGAGCCGATGACGGCGCCGGAGATGCCAGCGAAGGCGGTTTCCATCGTCTTAACCGGTTCTTCGTCCGAAAGCGGGCGGGGCTTGAGCCCGCGGCCCACGCCAGTGGTTCGGCGCGGACCGCGGGGCTCCTCCGAAGCGTCTACCAGCTGTTGTTGATGCAGCTGCCGCTCGAGCCCGAACAGCTGCGGCTGATCACGCCGTTGCTCACGCTCTTCGTGATCGAGAACGTGGTGCCGGTCTTCGAGGTGGCGACGACTATGTAGCCCTGGTCGGTGGCGGACGTGACGTCAACCTGTCCGCGACCCGCGCCGATCGTCAGGCCCGTGTCCGAGGGCAGGCAGGTGCTCACCGCCGAGCCCGACACGGTGGTGCCCGTATACGTGTTCGCGTCCGTGTAGCAGGACTCGAGCTGAGACACGAGGTTGCGGGCGTCGGACTTGGCGTTGGCGTCCTGAGCCTTGTCGCGCTGGCTCAGGAAGTTCGGAAGGGCGACGGCCGCAAGGATCCCGATGATCAGGATCACGACGATGAGTTCAATCAAGGTGAAGCCGCTGTCCTCGGCTTCGAGGCGCTGGGGGAGCCTCCACAACATGGGGTGACCTCCTTGCCGGATGGTCTCTTGGGTCGTGTCGCGTATCGGCTCCGCGCGCGCGGCTATTTAGAAACGCCTGCAAAATGCGGACGGAGCGGGCCCGAAAGCCCGCTCCGTCAGCGCTACTGCTTCGTTCTCGGGGGTGCTTACCAGCTCGAGCTGGAGCAGCCGCCGCTGTTGCCGCTGGAGCCGACGGTGCAGCTCCGGTCGGTGGTGCCGTCGCTGTTCTTCGTGATGACGAACGTGTTGCCCGACTTCGACGTGGCCGTGACCACATACGAGTCGGCCGACTGACCGCTCACCGCCACCTGCCCCGGGCCGCTACCGATGCTCATTCCGGTACCCGAACCCGGGCAACCGACATAGGTGTTGGCGTCCGTGTAGCAGGACTCCATCTGACTGACCATGTTCCGAGCGTCAGACTTGGCGCTCGAATCCTGAGCCTTCGTCCGCTGGCCGAGGAAGTTCGGCAGAGCGATCGCGGCCAGGATGCCGATGATCAGGATGACGACCAGGAGCTCGATCAGGGTAAAACCGGACTCCTCAGACTCAATACGCGCGCGGAGCTTCCGCAGCATTCTTGACCTCCTCCATGAGGGATCGTTGGGTCTCTTACGTCAGAACGCCGCGGTGGCCTTTGGTTGGCAGCCCGGCTGGCTCCTTTGTCCGGAGCCCCGTGACTTTGCGCCCCCACCTCGCGGCGGGTTTGCCCTTTCACCGTGACCCTGACTGAGCCCTTATCGCCACTACCCCCAGGTTTCTTTAATGCCTGAGTCAGAAAACGGACGAGGCGGGTCCAGAGACCCGCCTCGCCGGACTGCATGGAGCGGTTCGACTGCCTACCAGCTGGTGCCGTTGCAGCCGCCGGCGTTGCCGCTGGAGCCGACGGTGCAGCTCCGGACGGTGGTGCCGTCGCTGTTCTTCGTGATGACGAACGTGTTGCCCGACTTCGAGGTGGCCGTGACCACGTAGGCGGTGGTCGACTGGCCGCTCACCGCCACCTGCCCCGCACCGCTACCGATGCTCATTCCGGTACCCGAACCCGGGCAACCGACATAGGTGTTGGCGTCCGTGTAGCAGGACTCCATCTGACTGACCATGTTCCGAGCGTCAGACTTGGCGCTCGAATCCTGAGCCTTCGTCCGCTGGCCGAGGAAGTTCGGCAGAGCGATCGCGGCCAGGATGCCGATGATCAGAATCACGACGAGGAGCTCGATCAGCGTGAAACCGGACTCCTCAGACTCAATACGCGCGCGGAGCTTCCGCAGCATGGGGTGTGACCTCCTGATAAGGGGTTGGGTCTATGCACCCGGTTATCGGCTGTCAGAAAGCTGACCTTGAGCTTTGGCCCAAAAAGAAGACGAGGCGGGCCAAATTTGGCCCGCCTCGCGTACCTCGCTTGGTTAAGCGGGGCTTGTTACCAGCTGACGTTGGTGCCGTTGCAGCTGCCACCGGTGCCGGTGCACTGGCGGGTGATGGTGCCGGTGTCGGCCTTGGTGATCGTGAAGGTGTTGCCCGACTTCGAGTGAGCGACGACCTGGTAGCCCTTGTCGCCGGGGGTCTTCACCTCGACCTGGCCGTCGCCCCCGCCGAGGGCCAGGCCCGACGAGGAATCGAGGCAGCTACCGCCACTGCCACTACCGGTGTACGTGTTGTTGTCCGTGTAGCAGGACTCAAGCTGACTCACGGCGTTGCGAGCGTCAGACTTCGCGCTCGAGTCCTGAGCCTTCGAGCGCTGGCCGAGGAAGTTCGGCAGAGCGATCGCGGCCAGGATGCCGATGATCAGGATGACGACCAGGAGCTCGATCAGCGTGAAGCCGGACTCCTCGGACTGGATACGGGCGCGGAGCTTCCGCAGCATTTGTGCCCTCCTTGAAAGGCGTTTGGGTCTTTCGCCAGGCCACGGCGGTGCCGCGGAAGTCCTGGGGTTAGCCCGGCTAATCGACGGGCCGACGGCCTTCTTGACCACGCCTTTCCGTTAGCGTCAGAGTTATGACGCGTCTTCCATACGCCGACCCTGAGCGCCTCCCGGATCAGCCCGTGAGGCGCTCGACGCCATGCCCCCGCTGGGCGTGTTCCGGATGATGGCCAACGCCGAGACGGCGTTCCGCCCCTGGCTGCGCTGGGGCGGCGTGCTGCTCGCGGACCTGGCGCTCGATCCGCTGCTGCGCGAGCTGGCGATCCTGCAGGTGGCGCGGCTCACCCCGCACGCCGACTACGAGTGGGTGCAGCACGTGCCGATCGCTCGCTCGGTGGGCGCGAACGAGGAGCAGGTGGCGGCGCTCGAGCGAGGCGACATCGAGGCCGGCTGCTTCTCCGCTGCCGAGCGCACCGTGCTGCGTTTCACCACCGAGGTGGTTCGGGAAGCGCGGGCCTCGGACGCGACCTTCGAGGCCGCTACGGAGCTTCTGTCGGCGCGCGAGCTGATCGAGCTGATGATGGTGATCGGCCAGTACATGATGCTCGCGCGTGTGATGGCCACCACCGAGCTGGATCTCGACGAGCCGCTCGACCCCCGCGGCTAGCCCACTCCCACGGCCGCTCGCTGACGATCAGCGCCAGTGCCACCGGCACCGTGGCCGGCAGCAGGTCGACGGCGAAGAAGAGCAGGTCGAACAGCAGCGCGACGACGAGCGTGAGGCGCGCGGCTCCTCCCTGCCGCCGGCCCTCCGCTGCAAGCACCGCACCGAACACCGCGGCTATGAAGAAGTCGCCGAAGCCCATCACCGCCGAGCCGAACAGCGCGCGCTGGAGCTGCGGCAGCCCGAGCCCGGGAGCGGCCGCGTTGAGCACGCTGTTGGGCGCCTGGAGCTGCTGTGCGATCACGAGGATGGTGTCGCCGATCGACATCAGCACGATCCCCAGCTTCAGCCACGAGAGCGGCGCCACCTGCGCGAGCAGCACGCCGAGCGTGACGCAGGCGAGCGCGGCCAGCGCGATGCCGCACGCCTCGCCCGCCAGCCCGTGCCGGTCTGCCCAAGCGATGGCGAACAGCGGCAGCACGGCAAGCGCGAGCCACGGCCGGCCTCCGCGCGCGAACCCGGCCAGGGCGATCGCTGCGAGCGGCGGAACCGCGATGAGCGCGAGATACGTGAGCGCGTTCGCGCTCTGCGAAGCCGCCTGGATCCCGAAGATCACCACCACGATCGAGCCGAGCGGGACGAGCGCCCACCAGCCGCTCCGCAGCCGGTCGAGCAAGCGGATGCGCGGCGCCGCGGGAAGCGCGACCGTGGCGGCCTGCGCAGCCACGAGGCAGACGTCAGAGGCCCAGAACGGCAGCGTCACACAAGCGAGCTTAGGGCGGAACCTGAAGGCGTTCTAAGCAGCGGCGGGCGCGGCGGCGGCCTCCACGGCGTCGCCGTCGTAGTTCACGAGCTGCGGGAAGGCCACCATGATCAGCGCCACGCCCGCCAGGCAGGCGAGGCCTCCGGACACCACCGACACGCGCGTGGATGTGAGCGAGGCCACCGAGCCGGACTCGATGTCGCCGAGGCGCGGCCCTCCCGCCACCACCAGGCTGAACACCGACGACATGCGGCCGCGCATGTGGTCCGGCGTGAGCGTCTGCGAGATGGTGCTGCGACACACCGCGCTGACGCTGTCCGCGGCGCCCGCCACCGCGAGCAGCAGCGCCGCGAACACCAGCGCGGGCATGAGCCCGGCCGCCGTGATCGCCAGACCCCAGATGGTGACGGCACCGATCACGATCCGGCCCAGGTAACGCGCGCCGCCGAGCCAGCCGGTGGTGAGCGCCGCCACGGTGGCGCCCGCGGACACCGCCGCGAACAGGGCGCCCGTGCCCGCCGCGCCTGCGTGGTAGAGGCTGAGGGCCATCACCGGGAACAGCGCCCGCGGCATGCCGAACGTCATCGCCAGCAGGTCGATGGCGAAGCTGCCGACCAGCGCACGCTCGCCGCTGACGAAGCGCAGGCCGGTGACGATCGAGCGCAGCACGGGCTCGTGGTGGGCGCCGATCGGCGGCTGCGGGGAGAGCACCCAGGCCGCCACCGCCATCCCCAGGCAGCTCACCGCGTCAACCGTGTAGGCGGCCTGTACGTCGAACGCCGCGATCAGCAGCCCGCCGAGCCCGGGACCGACCACCATCGTCAGCTGCATCAGCCCGAACATGTTCGAGAGAGCCGGGCGCAGGTACCCGCGGGTCACCACGTTCGGCACGATGGCCGCCCGGGCCACGCGCTCGAGCTGCCCGGCCCCGGCCAGCGCGCCCGCGAGCACGTACAGGAGCCAGATCTGCGGAGTGCCGAGGAACGACACGGCCGCCAACGCTCCCGCCACGGCCACGAGCAGCAGCTGGTAGAGGAGCAGAAGGCGCCGGCGGTCGTAGCGGTCGGCCGCGGCGCCGCCGAACAGGGATGCCGCGGCGAGTGGGCCGATCTCCACGAGGCCGAGCAGTCCCACGAGCACCGGCTTGTGGCCGATCACGTACACCTGGTAGGGGAGCGCGACGAGCGATGCCTGCGTGCCCAGGCCGGTGATGAGCGCGCCGGCCGTGATCAGCCGGTAGTCGCGCGACTCCCTGAACGGGCGCAGGTCAGGCGTGAGCGATGTGACGAGCCGCCGGAGCACGTGACGGACCATTCTGCCCGCCAGCTCGACGGCTACACGTCTGGGTGGACCAGCGAGCGGAAGCCGGACGCGCGCGTGTAGAGCTCGTAGAGCAGGAAGTTGCGCGCGATCGGGTTCGAGCAGGTGCGGTCGAAGAGGCGCTGCGCCTCAGCGCGGGTCAGCGCCGTGGCCTGGCCGTACGGCGTAGGCCCGCCCACCACGCCGTGGAGCGCGTCGAGGGCGCGGTCGCGCTCTGCCTGGCTCGCGGCGAGCCACTGCTCGCAGCGCGCCTGCTGGAGCGGCAGGCCGCCCACGAGCGCCACGCCGGCGGGTCCAGCCGGCGCAGCCCGCCGCTTGTGGCCCAGCGGCTGCGCCACGGCGAGGGCCACGGCGCACGCCGCCACCAGCGCCAGCAGGAACGCGCCCCGGCGGCCCGCACGAGCGGGCGCTGTCAGCCGATGCGATGTAAGAACGGACTGCACGTGAGCGTGCCTCCCTCGCCGCCGAGCAGGTCGCAGAGGCTCGTGGTGAGTGTGATCTTGTCGCCGGGCGCCGGCAGCGGGAGACCGCTGCCGCCACCACCCCCGCCTCCGCCGCTGGGCTTCGACGGCGGCGCGAACCAGTCGCAGACCGTGGCGTCGTAGCTGCCCTGCGCGAAGTCGGCGACGCAACCCACGAGCACGCCTTCCTTCTGCGCGTCGCCGACGCCGACGTTGGACGGCGAAGCGCAGTCCTCCGGCAGGAACTTGGGCAGCGACGTGCCCTCCACCGGCGGTGGCGGCGGATCGGAGGTGATGCTTGCGGTGGTGCCGTCCACGCCCTGGTTGCGGAACCAGCAGTTGCCGCTGTTGGTGGGGAACTCGTCCCACCAGAAGTCCACGCCGTTGGGCATCGGCTTGCCGTCGGGCGTCCGGCTCATCACGTTGTCGAAGTAGTGGTTGCCGTTCGACGTCGTGGCGGCGCCCTGCGGCGTGCAGGGCGGGGCTCCCTGGTCCGGGTTGGGAGCGCACGAGATCGCGTCGGGCACGGCGATCAGCATCGTGCCGCGGCGCCAGTTGTCGTAGATGTAGTTGCCGGACACGGTGTCATCGACGCCGCCGGCGATCAGGATGCCCACCCCGATCGGCACCGGCACGGCCGACTTCACGTCCGAGTTCGGCGCGTAGACGTTGAAGTTGTTCGAGTAGATCCGGTTGCCCGCGAACAGCGACGAGTCCTGCGGGTACCCGGGGTGGCCGCCCGCGAAGAAGGAGTCCGTCGCGATGCCCGTGGTGTTGTCGTAGAAGTTGTTGTCCACCACACGCGTGGCGTTGCCCATCGTGCCCGAGTAGCCGAGGTTGTTGTGGTGGCTGTCGCAGTGCGTGATGGTCTGGTTGAGCCGGAAGGCCGGGTAGAAGCGCGTGTCGCGGCGGGTGCCCGTGTCCGGCGCGCCGCCCGGGTAGACGCCCGAGTCGCCGTTGCCGGCGGCCTCGCAGGTGTCCGTGAGGCCGTGGTCGGAGGTGAACATCAGCGCCCCGTACTCGCCCGCGTAGAAGAACTTCATGCGCGCCATCCGGTAGCCGTCCGTCTCGAGAATGTAGACGTCGTGCTCGGCCGCGTGCCGCGCCGTGAAGTTGCGCAGCACGATGCCGTCGGCGCGGTCGGCCTTCAGGCCCACGTCCTTCTTCGCGTCGATCGGCGCGCCGTTGCCGGAGGCCACCCGGCCGGCGTCGATCACCGTGTCGTCGGGGTCCACACCGGAGCCCTCGATCTGCATGTTGCAGCGGATGCAGGGGCCGAGGTTGGGGATCCCGTGCGGGTCCGGCCGACCGGTCGGCGAGGTCGATGGGTCCTGGCCGGGCCCGGGCGCGCGGCCGATCACGGCCACGAGGCTCTGCGCGTTGGGGCAGTGGTACTGGTACGCGTAGGAGACGGCGCCCGAGCCGTGGTCCGACTCGGTGCGGTATTGCTCGCACTGCTGGGGGAACGCCGGCACCGCACGCGACTTCGGCTCGACGTAGATGCCGGGCATGATCACCACGCGGTCGTTGTTGTGCGAGGCGCTCACGGCGGGCTGGATCTGGTGGTAGTGGCAGCGCTTGTAGAGCCGCTGGTTGAGGCGCAGCAGCCGCTTGCCGGACTTCTTCGAGAGCTTGTGCAGGGGCTGCGTGGGCCGGTTGCTGAAGCCCGACGTCTCGGCCCGGCGGATCGAGTGGCGCAGCCGGCTCAGCGAGCCCCTCTGGCACACCACGCGGGTACTTCCGCGCGCTTTCTTGTTCAGCGCCGAGGCCAGCGAGCGCGCCTTCGGCACGGCGCCTCCGGCGGCGGGCTTGACCGACGTGTCAGGCCGCGGATCCGGCCAGTAAGAGGTGCGCTCCACATGGGCCAGCGCAACCGCCGGCGCGCTCAGCCCGAGCACGCACGCGATCACCGAAATGCGGGCCCCGCGGCCCTCAAAAAGTCCCCACCTGTGCATATATCTTGCCTCCCCGGCGCGGGACTCTATGCAAAGTTCTTGTGCGCTTGCGCCAGTACCTGCGGGAGTGAGAGGGTGGGCCTGCAGTGCGTTTCCTGGCCGTACTCGCGATCGTCCTGGCCCTCCCCGCAGCTGCGTCTGCGGCCGTGGGCCTGCACGTCTCTCCGCACACCGTGCCCGCCGGGAAGATCGTTCACGTGTCGGGCAACGTTGGCGGTGGCTGCTCCCACAGCGGCAAGGTCACCATCATCTCGGCTGCTTTCCACTCGGGTCACGAGTTCGCGGGAGTGAACGCGATCCTGATCCACATCCGTCCCAGCGGGAACTTCGCGGCGAAGACCCGCATCCCCAGCTCGCGCGCGCCCGGCTCCTACGCCGTAGGCGCGCGCTGCGGTGGCGGCAGCTTCGGGCACATCACGCTGCACGTGACCTAGCCGTCGTCAGGCCGGCTTGCGCGCGCTGAACCGGAGCGACTGCTTGCTCGTGCTCACCCGGACCTCCTCGAAGCCGGCGGCGCGCAGCCGGCCAGGGAGCCCGCCGGGGTCCACCAGCACCAGCGTGTCGCCGATGTGGAACAGCTTGAAGAGGACGCCGCGCCCGATGCTGTCGGTGCCCGCGAAGACGCCGCCGGGACGCAACACCCGGAGCACCTCTCCGAACAGCCGGTCCTGAAGCTCGGGCGAGGGAATGTGGTGAAGCATCGTGAAGCAGGCCGCGCCGGAGAACGTGCCATCCCCGAACGGCATCCGCGTGGCATCTCCCTGCAGCACCTCGGCGCGCTCCCCGAGCTCCTGGCGCAGATGCTCGCAGTAGTCCTCCTCGAGCTCGAGGATGCTCAGCTTGCCGGGGCGCTTCGCGAGCACCCTGCTCGTGGCACCGAAGCCGGGGCCGATCTCGAGCACGTCCTCGCCGAGGTCAATCCCCTTGAGCCCCCAGGGCAGGAGCTTCTCTTCCGCGCCGCGCGCCCAGCGGTCGGAGGAGCAGTACCAGTTGTGCACTCGGTTCATGCGGCGCAACCGTAGCTGGCCTAGGCGCCACTCCATGCCCTGAGGCGCTCGACAGCGTCTTCGAGCACCTCGCGCCGCTTGCAGAACGCAAAGCGCACCAGCGGCCTCACCCGGCCGGGGTCGGCTGCGAACGCCGACACCGGGATCGCCACCACGCCGGCGTCGAGCGGCAGCCGCTCGCATAGCTCGACGGCATCGTCGTGGCCGAGTGGGCGTGCATCGGCGGTGAGGAAGTAAGTGCCGGAGGTGTGCAGCACGTCGAAGCCCGCGGCCCTCAGGCCATCGGCAAGCAGACCGCGCTTCTGGCCAGCGACCCGGCCAGCTCGGCCGGCTCGTCGCCCGCCCGATCGAGCGCCAGCGCCGCGGCGTACTGGAGCGGCGTGCCGCCCGCGAAGGTGAGGAACTGCTTGACGGCGCGGACAGCGGCCACCAGTTCCGGCGGGCCGGTGGCCCAGCCGATCTTCCAGCCCGTAAACGAGTAGGTCTTGCCGAGTGATGAGACGCTGATCGTTCGGTCCGCCATCCCCTCGCGCGTCGCGACGGGGATGTGCTCGCCGTCGTAGATCAGGTGCTCGTACACCTCATCGGTGAGCGCGATCACGTCGTGGCGGCGACAGGCGTCGGCCAGGATTTCGAGCTCTTCCGTGTCCAGCACGCGGCCGGTGGGATTGTGCGGCGAGTTCACGAGCAGCACGCGCGTGCGCTCGCCGATGGCGGCCTCCAAAGCCGCGCGCTCCACGCGCCAGCCGGGCGGCTCGAGCGGGATCGGGCGCGGCCTGCCGCCGGCCAACGCCACCACGGCCGCGTAGGAGTCGTAGGACGGGTCGAGCATCGCCACCTCGTCGCCCGGTTTGACGAGCGCAAGGAGCGCAGACGCGAGCGCCTCGGTGGCCCCGAAGGTCACCTGCACCTGCGTGTCGGGGTCGAGCTCGATCCCATAGCGCGCCTGCTGGTGCCTGGCGATCGCCTGCCGCAGCGCCGGGATACCCGGGAGCGGGGCGTACTGGTTGTACCCGCTTCGCAGCGCGTCCACGGCGGCGTCGATCACCACGGTCGGGCCGTCCTCGTCCGGGAAACCCTGGCCGAGGTTGATCGCACCCGTCTGCTCGGCGAGCGCGGTCATCGTGGTGAAGATCGTGGTGTCGGACGGGCTCCCCATGCGGGCGGAGCGTAACCGCCCGCGCGCTCAGCCCGGGCGGTACGCCACGATCAACCCGGCCGTGGCCCCGCCGGTGATCAGCGGCAGCTCGCTCGCCGAGGCGAACACGGTGTGCTCGGCGATCGACACGCCGTTGCTCGTCAGCCCTTCGGCCAGGACGCCGGCGTCCGCGCTCATCGGCTGGCGGACGATCGTGTCGCCGCTGGCGGCGTCGATCACGTCGAGGAAGCCGTTGCCGTCAACCGTGTAGATCACGCCATCGGCGGTGCTCACCGACTGGTAGTGCACGCCGTCTGCGATCGGGCTCAGCCAGTTCGGCCCGCCGTCGTCGGCGGCCAAAGAGAAGAGGGCCCCACCCGGCGTGCCCACGCCCTGGATCGAGTGGCCGTCGTAGGAGGTCGACGCCGCGTTGCACGCCTGGCACGACACGCCCACGATCTGGCTCCAGGCCGGCTTCATCGTCGAGGCGTCGGCCGCGTGGTAGACGCCCGACTTCTGGAGGTCGCCCACAAGCTTCGTTCCCTTGCTGTCGGTGAACAGGTTGGCGGAGGAGCCAAAGTCGAGATCGAGCTGGCCGCAGGCGGGATCGTCCAGCGGGTACGGCACCCCCGGCGTGTCCGACGCGGCGCACACCGGCGTGCCGCTGAGCGTCTGGAGCGTGTCGGTGTACTGGTCCGCGTTGCCGGGCGCGGTGGCCACGATCTGGCCGAACGTCGCGCGCGAGCGCGCCAGGTCGATCTTCAGGATCGAGTCCGTGTTCGGGTGCTGCTGCGTCTTGCTGAACGGGTTGCCGGCGCCCCAGTACAGGTACTTGGTGCTCGGGTCGTAGGCGGGCGTGCTCCACAGGCCGCCGCCCGCAAAGCCCCTCGCCTGGTCGGCGGGCGGGATCGTCGGCGTCACCTTCTCGATCGTGCCGCTGGCCGGGTCGAGCAGCGCGAAGCCGCCGGTGGCCGTGGAGTCGCCCTCGGCGGGCGAGAACCCCGCCACCACCAAGCGGTTAGCGATCACGGGGCTGGCGTTGGTGTAGAAGCCGTCGCCCGCCGCGATCGGCGCACTCTTCCACAGCAGCGCTCCCGTGGTGCGGTCGAGCGCCGCCACGTAGGGCGCGTTGGCTTCGTTCACGAGCACGAACACGCGGCCGCCGCTCACGAGCGGGGCACCCACGATGCCGCCGCCAAAGCCCGCGCCCGTCAGGTCGAGCTGACGTTTCCAGACGAGCCTGCCGTCGGCCGCGTCGAGGGCGTACATCACAGCGTTCGTCGAGCCCAGGAACACGCAGCCGCGGTCCACCACGGGCGTGCTCTGGAAGCCCGCCGCGTCGCCGGTTGATGCTGTGGAGAAGACCCACGCCTTCGTGAGCGACGCGGCCTTCGCCGGGTCGAGCGACTGCTCAGCCGGCTGACTGCGCGTGTTGGCCGCGTCGTGCCCGTAGACGGGCCACTCGCCGCTCGCGGACAGCTTGGCGCTGCAGGGCGCCGCCGCCCGCGCGGCGGGCGCCGCAAGGATCAACGCCGCGCCAACCGTGAGCGCGGCCACCAGCACGTAGCGCGCAAGTCCGCGCATGAGAGCCTCCTAGCCACCTTCCTGACCGCGCCCCGCGCGCGATCGCCCCTGTCAGTGGCCGGCAAGTATTCCGGACCGTTCCGGCCTTGGCGCCGGTTAGCCCAGCGACAGAACGGCGAGGCGGCGGGCTCCGCGCGGCGTCGCCACCGTCACGGTGTCGCCCTCCTTGGCGCCGGCGAGCGCCTGCGCCAGCGGAGACTCGAACGAGAGCTTGCCGTCCGAAGGCTTCGCCTCAAAGGCCGGCACGAGCACGAACACGTCCTCGCGACCGGACGCCTCGTCCTTGACCGTCACGCGGCTGCCGAGGGCCACCACGTCCGACGGAGGCGTCGAGTCCTGCACGTCGGCGCGGAGCAGCTTCTCGCGCAACGTCGCGATCCGCGTCTCGAGGTGCGCCTGGGCGTTCTTCGCGTCGTGGTACTCGGCGTTCTCCTTGAGATCACCCCACTCGCGCGCGGTCTTGATGCGGTCCGCGATCTCGCGCCGCCCCTCGGTCTCAAGGCGCTCGACCTCCTCCTTCAAGGCCTGGAAGCTCTCGGCGGTCATCGCAACGCTGTCGGACATCGTCTCCCTTTGGGATCGGCGCAGGCAGCCGCGGACAATAGCGATGAGTTTCGGCGGGGTCGGTGGTCTCAGTGGGTGTGATCAACCTCAAGGAGGAAGTCGTGCCCAATACAACCACCCGCATCACCAAGGTCGGCGTCGTCGTGATCCCGGTGAGCGATCAGGACCGCGCCATCGAGTTCTACGTCGACACGCTCGGCTTCGAGAAGCGCGCCGACGTGCCCTTCGGCAACGGCTACCGCTGGGTCGAGGTGGCGCCCGCGGATACCGAGACCGCCATCGCGATCGTCCCGCCGCCGCCCGGCAACCCCACCGGCAACGTGGACACGGGCATCGGCCTGCAGACCCACGACATCGACGCGGTCCACGCCGACCTGAAGGCGCAAGGCGTCGACGTCGACGACGAGGTCAGCCGCATGGGCGACCCTGTGCCGCCGCTGCTCTGGTTCCGTGATCCCGACGGCAACAAGCTGATGGTCGTCGAGGTCCCTGCCTGACCCCGCGCGCTCGCAATGTGGGTCGCGGGAGCCGGTCGCCCGCGGCCCACTCCTCGGTGGCCCGCAAGGTACCCAACTTCTCCACCCGGGTGCATGTGCCAGGGCCACTCGATTTGCCGCCGTTTGCCAGGTGGGTTAGGTTCCGAGCAACGTGGCCCGCCGACTCGCATGCCTCCTTACCGGGATCTTCGGGCTGGGGGTCCTGCTGCAAGCCGCACCCGCATACGCTCGCGAGGCCTTTCTCACGGAGGGCGGCAGCACCGCCAATCAAGTCGTGGTGGTGGACACGCAGACGAACCTGGTCGTCGGCTCTCCAATCCCAGTCGGGACCAACCCGCACGGCATCGCGATCACTCCCGACGGGCGCCGCGCCTACGTGGCGAACTCGGGCTCGAACACGGTGTCGGTGATCGACACCCAGACCAAGCAGATCGTCGGCTCGCCTATCCCTGTGGGGCAGCGCCCGAACGCGATCGCTATCGCTCCGAACGGACTGCGCGCCTACATCAGCAACCAGCAGACCGGGCAGAACAGCGTCTCCGTAATCGACACCCAAACCAACCAGACCGTGGGCTCGCCGATTCCGGTCGGCGCAAATCCCGGCGCGATCGCTATCACTCCCGACGGCGCGCGGGCTTACGTTGCCAACACGGGCACGGACACCGTCTCGGTCATTGATCTGCAAACCAATCAGACCGTTGGGGACCCGATCGCCGTGGGGACGGGCCCGGCGGGAATCGTCGTAACCCCCAACGGGACACGCGTGTACGTCTCGAACCTGGGCTCGGACTCAGTGTCGGTGATCGACACCGCGACCAACCAGACGGTGGGGACGCCCATCCCCACCGCGGACGACCCCGAGCCGCTCGCCATGACGCCGGATGGAACCCGTGTGATCGTCGGCCACTACAACGCCGACGCCGTCTCCATCATCGATACCGCAACCAACCAGACGGTCGGCTTGCCCATCCCGGTGGGGATCAGCCCGGCGGGGATCGCGATCACCCCCGACGGCACACGCGCCTATGCCACCAACGACGACGACAGCATCACCGGCCCCGTGGTGATCGACACTCGCACCGGCCAGGCGACCAGCGGAGCCGTGCTGCTCAACAACTTCTCCAGCGGGATCGCGATCGCTCCGAATCAGCCGCCCCAGGCCGCGTTCAGCCACCTCGGAAAGCTTCCTGGGCAGCCGGTGAGCTTCGATGCAGCAGGCTCGATCGACCCGGACGGCAGCATCGCGCGCGACGACTGGTCGTTCGGGGACGGCAGCAGCGCCCAGAACGCGGGGCCGGCCACGAGCCACATCTACAGGCCGGGTACGTTTCAGGCCACCCTCACACTCACCGACAACGAGGGCTGCTCAACCGCCTTCATCTTCACTGGGCAGACCGCCTCCTGCGGCGGGGGACCGGGCGCGAGCGCCCGCGCGACGCTCGTCGTGAAGCCGGCCAGGCCGACCTTCACCCGGGTGACCCAGGCGGCGCGCCGGTGGATCGAGGGCCCGGGGTTGCCCGGCATCTCACGCCGCCGGAAGCTGCCGGTCGGCACCACCTTCCGCTTTACGCTGAACGAGCCCGCCAAGGTGCGCTTCGGTTTCACGCGGGCTCGTCCTGGCAGACGGGTGGGTGGCAAGTGCGTGCCGGCCACCAAGCGCAACAGGGTACGGCGCGCATGCAAGAGGACGGTCACCGTCGCGGTTCTATCCGTCAACGGCCACGCCCGCGCCAACCGCGTGCGCTTCAAGGGGAGGGTTTCGCGGCGGAAGAAGCTGCAGCCCGGCCGCTACACGCTGATCATGAGGGCACGCGACTCAGCCGGAGCGCGCTCGGCGGCGCGGCGCCTCACCTTCACGATCGTGAAGCGCTAGCGCCGAGGGTTTCAGTCAAGTCACAGCGGGGTGGAGCCTTGCTACTTGATCGCGTCGTAGACCTTGAACAGCGGCATGTACATCGAGATCACGATGAAGCCGACCATCGCGCCGACGATGATGATCATCAGCGGCTCGAGGATCGAGGTCAGGGCCTTGATTGCGGCCGCCACCTCGTCCTCGTAGAAGTCGGCGATCTTCGAGAGCATCGTGTCCATGGCGCCGGTCTCCTCGCCGACGGCCAGCATCTGCACGACCATCGTCGGGAAGGCCTCGGGCGCGGTGCGCATCGGGGCGGACACCGTGCCGCCGCCGGTCACCGATTCCTTCACGGCCGCCATCGCCTTCTCGATCGACCTTGTTGCCGGACGTGCGGCCGGTGATCTCGATCGCCTCGAGCATCGGCACACCGGCCGCCACGAGCGCCGAGAACGTGCGCGAGAAGCGCGCGAGCGCGATCTTCTGCACGGTGTCGCCGATCTTCCACGGGATCTTCAGCTTGAAGCGGTCCCACTGCTCGCGGCCGCGCTCGCTGCTCTTCCACTTGCGGAAGCCACAGATCGATGCCCCAGACGATCGCGATGCAGACGATACCAGCGGCCCGTGATCGAAGTGGGACATGCCGACCGTGACCTTGCGTGATCGCCGGCAGCTCGCCGCCGAAGTCCTTGAACACCTTCTCGAACACCGGGACGATGAACGCCACGAGCGCGATCATCACGAGCCCGGCGAAGCTCGCGATCATCGATCGGGTACATCATCGCGGCCTTCACCTGGCGGCGAAGCGAGTCGTCCTTCTCGAGCTGGTCCGCGACGCCGCACGAGCGTCCCCTCCAGGATGCCGCCGGTCTCGCCGGCCGCCACCATCGCGATGTAGAGCTCGTTGAAGATGTCGGGGTGCCGCGCCCAGCGCCTCGGACAGCGAGATGCCGGCCTCGACGTCCTTGCGGACCTGCGCGCAGGTCTCCTTGAGCTTGTCGTTCTCCGCCTGGTCCTCCAGCACGTAGAGCGCGCGCAGCAGCGACATGCCCGACGAGATCATCGTCGAGAGCTGGCGCGTGGCGACGGTGAGCTCGTGCGCCTTGACCTTCTTGAAGCGGCCGAGGAGGTCGCCGACGTCGGTGGGCTTCTGCTCCTCGATGTCGAGGACGATCAGGCCCTTGGCGCGCAGCTGCGCTGCGACGGTCTGCTTGTCCTCGGCCTCCACTTCGCCGCGCGTGGCGGCGCCGGTGAGGTCGAGTGCCTTGAATGCGAAGGTGGACATGGCGCGTCTACGCCACCCGCACCGTGCCCATCAGGCGGCGCAGCTCCTCGGGGGCTCGAGGAGCGCGCCTCGGCCAGCTCGCGCGTGATCTTGCTGCCGGCGCACGAGGTCGGCGAGCGCGGCGTCCATCGTCTGCATGCCGTGGGCGCCGCCGGTCTGGAGCGCGGAGTAGATCTGGTGGGTCTTGCCCTCGCGGATCAGGTTGCGGACCGCCGGCGTCGGAACGAGGATCTCGGTGGCGCAGACGCGGCCCTGGCCGTCGGCCGTGGGCAGCAGCTGCTGGGTCACGATGCCCTGGAGCGACACCGAGAGCTGCACGCGCACCTGGTGCTGCTGCGCGGGCGGGAACACGTCGACGATGCGGTCCACCGTCTGCGCCGTGTCCTGCGTGTGCAGGGTGGCGAACACGAGGTGGCCGGTCTCCGCCGCGGTCAGCGCGGTGGCGATCGTCTCGAGGTCGCGCATCTCGCCGACGAGGATCACGTCCGGGTCCTGGCGCAGCGCGGCCTTCAGGCCGAGCGCGAAGCTCTGGGCGTCGGAGCCCAGCTCGCGCTGGTTCACGATGCAGTTCTGGTGACGGTGGAGGAACTCGATCGGGTCCTCGATGGTCATGATGTGCTCGTGCCGCTCCTTGTTGATCACGTCGAGCATCGCGGCGAGCGTCGTCGACTTGCCCGAGCCGGTCGGGCCGGTGACGAGCACGAAACCGCGCGGCTTCTTCGTGAACTCACGGAGCACCGGCGGTAGGCCGAGCGTCGTCGAGCGTCGGGCATCTCGTTCGGGATCAGGCGGAACGCGGCGCCGAGCGAGGCGCGCTGGAAGTAGGCGTTCACGCGGAAGCGGGCCTGGCCCGGGATCGAGTAGGCGAAGTCGATCTGCCAGTCGTTCTCGAGCCTCTTGCGCTGGTCGTTCGTGAGGATCGAGTAGATCGATCTCCCGCGTCTGCTGCGGGGTCAGAGCCGGGTAGTCGAGCGCGCGCAAGCGGCCCTTCTGCACGCACCATCGGCGGCGAGCCGGCGGTGAGGTGGAGGTCCGACGCGTTGAGCGCTGAGGACGTCGAGCAGGACGTCGGCGAAATCGAACATCGTTCTCCTTATCGGCAGGTGCGCCGGATCACGTGACCCTTGAGACTTCGGCGATCGACGTGAGGCCGAGCCGGACCTTCTCCAGGCCGTCCGCCCGGAGCACTCGCATGCCCTCCTCGACAGCCTTTGCGCGGATCTGCATCGGCCGACGACGCGCTCGATCGTCATCGTGCGGATCTCGTCGGTCAGCACCATCACCTCGTAGATGCCGGTCCGGCCCTTGTAGCCGGTGTGCGAGCAGCGCGCGCAGCCCACCGGCTCGTAGGCCTCGATGTCGAACACGGCCTCGAAGCCGGCGCCGCTTGCAGCGCGTCCACCGACAGCACGGTGCGCTGCTTGCAGTGCTTGCAGAGCATTCGCGCGAGGCGCTGGGCCACCACGCAGTCGACCGCCGAGGCGGTGAGGAAGGGCTCGATGCCCATCTCGGTGAGGCGCGTGATCGCCGACGGCGCGTCGTTGGTGTGAAGCGTCGAGAGGACGAGGTGGCCGGTGAGCGCCGACTCGATCGCGATCTTCGCGGTCTCGGTGTCCCGGATCTCGCCGACCATGATCACGTCGGGGTCCGCGCGCAGCATCGAGCGCAGCCCCTGGGCGAAGGTCAGGCCCGCCGCGCAGGTTCACCTGGATCTGGTTGATGCCGTCGAGCTGGTACTCGACCGGATCCTCGATCGTGATGATGTTCTTCTCCGGCGAGTTGATCGCGTTGAGCGCCGCGTAGAGCGTGGTCGACTTACCGGAGCCGGTCGGGCCCGTGACGAGCACGGCGCCGTAGGCCTGCGTTGAAGGCGCTTCTCGAAGCGGTCGCGCGCGTCGTCGCGCATGCCGAGCGTGTCGAGCGTCGAGCAGCACCTGCTCCTTGTCGAGGATGCGCATCACGATCCCCTCGCCGTGCACCGACGGCAGGGTGACCACGCGGACGTCGATCGGATGGCCCTCGATCACGAGCGACACGCGGCCGTCCTGCGGCAGCCGCTTCTCGGCGATGTCGAGGTTGGCCATGATCTTCACGCGCGAGACGACGCCGGCCACCATTCGGCGCGGGATCGTCGTGGACTCGCTGAGCACGCCGTCCACGCGGAAGCGCACGCGCATCTCGCGGCTGCCGTCCGGCTCGAAGTGGAGGTCGGAGGCGCCGTCCTGCACCGCCTGGGCGATGATCGAGTTGACGAGCTTGATGACCGGCGCGTCGTCCGCGGACTCGCGGATGTCCGAGACCAGCGCGAGGTCCTCGGACTTCGTCCTCCAGCGACCGCCTCGGCGATCGCGTCGTCCAGGCGGTTCATGCGCGAGATCAGCGCGGCCACGTCCTCGCCGGAGGCCACCACCGGCCGCAGCTCGTGGCCGGTCATCAGCTTGAGGTCGTCGAGCGCGAGCACGTTGGACGGGTCCGCCATCGCCACCAGCAGCACGCCCTCCGTCGAAGCCGATCGGCACCGCGTTGTAGCGGCGGGCCGCCTGCGCGTTCACGAGGTTGAGCGCGCCGATGTCCGGCTTGAAGATCGAGAGGTCGACGTGGTCGAGGCCGAAGCGCTCGGCCGTCGCGCGCGCGAGCTGCTCGGGCTGAGCAGAGCGCCGGACTGGAGCAGCACCTGCTCCGGCGTGCGACCCGGTCGACTTGGCCTCCTCCACCGCGGCCTGCACGCGCTCCTCGGCCGCGAAGCCGAGCTCGACGATCACGTCGGAGATGAAGCGGCCGCGTCCGCCGCGGCGGCGCGGCGGCGTCAGCCCGTTGATCGGCTCGACAGGCGACTCGGCAGCCGCGGCTGCGGCGGCACCGTCGCCGCCCGGGATCGCCTGCAGGTGTGGAGCCTCTGCGGCGTTCTGTCATCGAGTCACGTCCGCCACGGCCTGGCGGAGTGACCCGGCGTCGATGAAGCCTTCGAGGACCTTCGCCTTCTTAGCGCGATCAACGATGACGATCGACGGAGCTTGGGAGACGTTCAGCCCCTCGACGACACGGCGGTAGTCCGCCAGATTGGAGAGCTTGTCCATGAAGACAGCAACCCCGTGCCCAGCGCTTGCCTTGAGGGTGCGAACCGAGTCGGCGGTGAGCGAGTCGTCAGCACCCGCACCACCGAAGTAGAGCACGACCACCTGCTTCTTCGCGAGCGCCTGGGCCACCTTCAAGGGAAGTCCCACGGACGCGCCCGCCTCCTGGCCGGCTCGTGGTGTTCGTCTTGACTGGAGCCTGCTTCTTCGCGGCGGTCTGCTTGGCGGCGTTGTGCTTCACCGGCTTGGCCGGTGCGGCTGCCGCGTGCTTGTGCCGGCTTGGACCCTGCGTGCTTGACCTGGGCCGGCTTCGGCGTGGCCACGTGGGCCGGCGCCGGAGTAGGAGTCGAAGAGCTGCGTGGACTTACCCCCCTTGTGGCTCACCATGAAGGTGGCAGGATCAGCAGTGCTCCGAGAATCCCGAGGAGGGCTGGACGGGGTAGAGCCATCGCCCCGCATATCGGCAGGGGGTGGACGGATGTTTAGGGGGTATTTGGATGTGTCCAGGACTACCTGGACGCTGACCGCGTGCGCGCATCGCCTCGAGCGGCGGCTCGATCCCGTCCAGCGCTCGAAGCTGAGCGCGCCCTGGCGCACGAGCATCTCGAGCCCATCCACCGTCCGCGAGCCGCCCCGCTCGGCCCATCCGAGCAGCGCGGTGGGCTCGCTCGCCGTAGACGAGGTCGGCGACCACGATTCGCGGGGGATCGAGCCCGCTCGAGCTGCAGTGCTTCCAGCGTCTCGGCTTCGTCCAGCCGTGGCTCAGCCCGACGCGAGTGGCGTTGACGAGCAGGTCGCAGGTCGCAGGACGCAGGATGTGCGTCGCGCCGAGGTCGTCCGCTAGCGCCTTCGCTCGCTCGGGCGTCCTGTTCCACACCGCCACCTCGGCGGCTCCCGCCTCGCGCAGCGCCCATGCCACCGCGCGGCCGGCCCCGCCTGCGCCAAGGACGAGGGCGCGCACGCCGCGAACGTCCTCGCCCAGCGCGGCGATGAAGCCCGGCGCGTCCGTGTTGTGCGCCTCGATGCCCGCCGCCTTCGAGGAAGGTGAGCGTGTTGGCCGCGCCGATCGCCGCGGCCGACGGTGTGCGCTCATCGGCAAGATCGAGCGCCGCGTGCTTGTGCGGGATCGTGACGTTGGCGCCGCGGAAGCCCGAGCCCGGCAGCGCGCGCACCGTCTCCGCGAACAGCTCGGGCGGCAGCGGCAGCTTCACGTAGCGCCAGTCGAGGCCGAGGGCGCGGAAGGCGGCGTTGTGCATGTCCGGCGAGCGGCTGTGCGCCACCGGGAACCCGAGCACCCCGGCCAGAGCTACGCCTGCACGTGCTTGCGGCGAGCGGCCGCCGTTCTTGGCCCGCGCCGCGTTGTAGCGCGCACTGTCGCGCTGGAACTGAGCGTTGGTCTTCGAGAACACGTGGGCGCCGTTGCCGCACGGCTTGACCACGAAGAACAGGTAGTTGGTGTGCGCCGGGTGCGCGGCGGCCTGGATCGAGGCGAGGCCCGGATTGCCGATCGGGCCAGGCGGCAGGCCCTGGTGCGTGCGCGTGTTGTACGGGCTCGGCGACGCGAGCTGGGACACGCGCAGCGGCTTCGTCCAGTCGTTCAGCGCGTAGCGCAGCGTCGAGTCGATCCCAAGCGGCGTGTTGTCGTGCAGCCGGTTGTAGATCACGGACGCGATCAGCGGCCGGTCCTTCGGCAACTCCGCCTCGCGCTCCACCATCGAGGCGATGATGAGCACGTCATACGCCGTGAGGTTCTTCTTGCGGGCGTACGACAGGTTGACCTTGGAGAAGTTCTGCCGGAAGGTCTGGAGTTGCTCCTTCACGAGCGCGCGCGCGCTGGCACCCTTCTTCAGCTGGTAGCTGGCTGGGAACAGGAAGCCCTCCAGGTTGCGCGCGTGCCGCGCTCCGTAGCGGCGCGGGTTGAGGTATGGCGATCGCACGGTCGCCGCGAGATAGCTGCCCTTGAGTCCCTGCGTTAGCGGCGCTATCTCACGCCGCGCCTTGCCCTCCGGGATGACGACGCGCACAACGTTGGGCGCCACCCCCTTGGTGAGCGCGTCGAGCGCCGCCGAGTAGCTCATGTCCTTCTTGAGCTGGTAGACGCCGGGCTTGAGGTCGCCGCTGTGGCCGCCGATGCGCGCGCGCAGCTCGAAGAAGAACGAGTGGGAGATCACGCCCTTGCGCGCGAGGATGTCGCCGATCTCCCCAACGCTCGCGCCCCTGCGGGCATCGCTGACGGTCACGCTGCCCTTGCCCTCGCCGCCGAATGGCTGGAATAGCGAGACCAGGAACCAGGCGCCCACCACCACGATCGCCAGGCCGAGCAGCGCCACGCACGCGCCGCGCGATGACGTTCGGCCCGCCGGGGTTGCGCGTCCTGCGGGTACTGTGCACAGGCCGCTCGGGCACGTAGAGCCCATCGTCGTCCTCACGCCCGGCGCGGCGCGCCTCGCGCTCGAGACGCGCGCGCTCACGCTCTTCGTCCGAGCGCGCGCCCGGTACCGGTGGCGGTCCCTGTTCGCTCAACTCGCTCGCCCGCCAGCCGCCAGGTACGCCTCGAGCAGATGCGCCGCCGCGCGCGAGTCGGCGTCCGCTCCGCCGCCCGTGCGCTCGGCCTGCCGGGTGGTGAGGCGCTCGTCGTGCATGCTCCACCGGCACCGACACGAGCTCGCCGAGCCGCGCCGCGAACTCGCGCGTGGCGCCCGCCTGCTGGCCCTCCTCGCCCGCCAGCGTCAGCGGCAGCCCCACCACCACGCGCTCCACGTTCGTTCTCGCGGGCGATGTCCGCGAGCCGCTGCAGGCCCTTGCGGGTGGCCGGCCGCTCCACCGCCCCGATCGGGGTGGCGAGCGTGCCGGTGGGATCCGACAACGCGCAGCCGCAGCGCGCGTCGCCGAAGTCGAGCGCGAGGATCCGGCTCATGCGAGGCCGCGTTCTATCGCAACTCGCGCTGCGGCGACGGCCTCGGGAAGCTTGTCGGGGTCGCGGCCGCCGGCCTGGGCCATGGTGTCGCGGCCGCCTCCGCCGCCGCCGGTGACCTCCGCGGCCACGCGCACCACGTCGCCCGCCTTGAGCCCGCGCTCCACCGCGGCGTCGCGAGAAGTTCGCCACCAGGTGCACCCGGCCGTCCACCGCGGTGCCCAGCACCACGGCCGAGTCGCCGAGCGTCTGCTTCACGCGGTCCGACAGCTCGAGCAGCGCCTTCGCGTCGGGCGCCTCCACCACCTGGGTGACCACGCGGATGCCGCTCAGCTCCTCGGCGCCTGCTCACGAGCGACTCGGCCATGCGCGCGGTCGTCCTCGCGCGGGCGCTTCTGCGCGTCGCGCAGCTGCTGCTGAAGCTTGTCCACGGCCGACACCACGCTCGTGCTCCGGCACCCGCAGCATCGCCGACAGCTCGTGCACGCGAGCTGGCTGCGGCTGCCGGAACAGATCGACGCCGCCGGAGCCCGTGACCGCCTCCACGCGCCGCACGTTCGACGCGCTCGAGGTCTCGTGCGTGAGGTGGAAGAGCCCGATCTCCGCGCTGGAGGCGACGTGCGTGCCGCCGCACAGCTCGCGCGACACGTCCTCGATCTCGACCATGCGCACGATGTCGCCGTACTTCTCGCCGAACAGCGCCATCGCGCCCAGGCGCTCGGCCTCGTCGCGCGTGGTCTGCACCGCGCGCACCGGATGGCTCTCGACGATCCAGTCGTTCACCTGCTCCTCCACCGCTCGCGAGCTGGTCGTGCGTGAGCCGCTCGCCGTGCGTGAAGTCGAAGCGCAGCTTGTCCGGGCCCACGTAGGAGCCCGCCTGGCGCACGTGCGTGCCGAGCTCGTCGCGCAGCGCCTGATGCAGCAGGTGAGTGGCGGTGTGGTTGGCCATCGTCGCGAGGCGCGTCTCGCGGTCCACGAGCGCGCGCGCCGGCTCGCCCACCTCGAGTCGCACCGTCCCCCACCTCGAGCGCCACGGCCTGGTCGTCCCCGAGCCGGTACACGCCGGTGACCTTGGCGCGTGCCCGTGGGCGTCTCCACGAGCCCTGAGTCCGACACCTGCCCGCCGCCCTCCGCGTAGAAGGGACTCTCCGGGAGCTTGGCGAGGTAGCGGCCGTTCTCTCTTTCGAGCGCGCCGATCGTGGTCTCCCACTCGGTGGCCTCGTAGCCGACGAAGCGGCTGTGGAAGCCCGCCGAGCGCGCGAACGCGAGCACGCGCTCGTGCCCATCGGCCCCGCCCTTGCGGCCGCTGGCACGCGCCATCTGGCGCGCCTGCTCCATCAGCTCCGTCGAAGCCGTCGTCGTCCACCGACAGCCCCTCCTCGGCGAGCAGCTCCTTGGTCAGCTCGTAGGGGAAGCCGAAGGTGTCGTGCAGGCGGAACGCGTCCTGGGCGTCCACCCACGAGGTCTCGTCCTCCTTGGCGCGCTCGACGATCTCCGCGAGCAGCCGCTCGCCCTGCACGAGCGTGCGGCCGAAGCTCTCCTCCTCGGCGCTCACCCACTTCTGGATCGTGTCGCGCTGCGCGCGCAGCTCCGGATAGGCGTCGCCCATCACGTCGATCACCGTGTCGCACGAGCACGTCCGAGGAAGCGCTGCTCGATGCCCGAGCTTGCGCCCCTGCTGGATCGCGCGCCGCATGATCCGCCGCAGCACGTAGCCGCGATCCTCGTTGGAGGGCACCACGCCGTCCGCCAGCAGGAAGGTCATGCCACGGCCGTGGTCCGCGAGGATCCGCAGCGCACGCGTGACGTCCTGGGCTCTCGCCCATCTTGTGCCCGGAGAGCTCCTCGCCGAGCTGCACGAGCGGGCAGGAACTCGTCGGTCTCGAACACCGACGGCACGTCCTGCTGGATCGCCGCCATGCGCTCGAGCCCGAGGCCGGTGTCGATGTTCTGCTTGGGCAGCGGCGTGAGCGAGCCGTCCTCGTGCAGGAACATACTGCATGAACACGAGGTTCCAGTACTCGAGGAAGCGCTCGGTGTCGTCGCCCGGGCGATCCTCCTCGCGGCCGAAGTCGAGACCGCGGTCGAGGTAGAGCTCGGAGCACGGGCCGCAGGGACCGGTCGGTCCCGCCTGCCAGAAGTTGTCGTCGCGCCCGAGCAGCACGATGCGCTCGTCCGGCACGCCGACCGAGCGCCAGCACTCGATCGCCTCGTCGTCCGGGCCGATGCCCGAGCTCCTCGTCGCCGCCGAACACGGTCACCCAGACCTGCTCGGGATCGAAGCCGAAGCCCTGGCGTCGACAGCTCCCATGCGCGCACTCGACCGCGCCCTGCTTGAAGTAGTCGCCGAACGAGAAGTTGCCGAGCATCTGGAAGAACGTGAGGTGGCGCGCCGTGAGCCCCACGTTCTCGATGTCGGTGGTGCGGAAGACCTTCTGGCACGAGGTGAGCCGCGGCGTGCGGCGGCGCCTCCTCGCCGCGGAAGTAGGGCTGGAAGCGGCTGCATGCCCGCGGTGGTGAGCAGCACCGACGGGTCGTAGGTGGAGGGGACGAGCGACGCCGAAGGCATGCGCAGGTGGTCCGCGCTCCTCGAAGAAGGACAGGAACTTCTCACGGATCTCGGCCGCTTTCACGGCCCGTCAGTCTAGATGTCGGGCGTCCGCATGCAGACGCACTTTGCGGAGTTAGCCTTGTGGTCGAGCCTGCAAAGCGGGCGTGGAGGTTTTGCACAGCAATGCCGTGCAATCTCTCGTCCCGGATTTACGCGCGCACGCGCGAGCACCGACAACTCGTAAGTAATGAAGGGCGTCGACCGACTCGTCGGCGATGCCAGAGAGCGCCACCCGCGCCCGATGGACGTACGGGAACGCACCGTCGTGTGCGGCTCTCAGCATCGCCGTATGCCGGAACCGCCAGCGCGGTTGCCTTCGCCGTGCCGTGGAACCGCCACGCCGAGCCGCGTGGGTCGATCGCGGGCCTGGTGGTCCTCTGCGCCGCCGTCTCCTGCGATCACCTTCGAGGTGGGCAGCATCACCGCCGTCGCCACCCCGCTCGGCCTCGGTGCCGCTGCTCTTCGTGGCTCCGCTGCCGCTCGTGCCGCTGCTCGTCCCGCTGAGCTACTTCCTCGCCACCGTGCCCGACTTCCTCACCCGCACGAAGCACGCTCGACCGCTCGATCTACGCGGTCTGCGACTCGTGGCTCGTCGCTCGGGCCGGTGCTCGTGATCGGCCTGCTCGCGAGCGGTCGCGCCCGAAGCTCGAGTGGTGGCCCGTCTACGCGCTCGCCTTCGTCGCCCAGTTCGCGGGCGACGTGATCCCCACGGTCACGCGCGAGCGCCTGGCTGCGCGGCCATCAGCGTGCGCGAGAGCCTGATCCAGGCGTTCTGGACCTACCGCATCGACGCGGCGCTCTGGCCGCTCGCGGTCGTGGCCTCGATCGTCGCGTTCGACGAGCCCGCCTGGCGCTGGTCGTTCGCTGATCCCGCTGCTCTGGCTGCTCCACACCTTCTCCCACGAGCGCCGCGAGCGCTACGACGCGGCCCTCGAGCTCAACCGCGCCTACCGCGGCACCGTGATGCTGCTCTCCGACGTCGTCGAGGCGGACGACAACTACACCGCCGACCACTGCCGCGGCGTCGTCACGCTTGTCACCGCGGTGGCCGACGAGCTCGAGATCGAGCCCGACGCGCGCCAGGAGCTCGAGTTCGCGGCGCTGCTCCACGACGTCGGCAAGATCGTGATCCCCAAGGAGATCATCAACAAGCCGGGCGCCCTCAGCGACGACGAGTTCGAGCTCATGAAGACCCACACGATCGAGGGCCAGGTGCTGCTCGACCGCGTGGGCGGCCTCCTCGGCCGCGTCGGCTCGCTGGTGCGCTCCTGCCACGAGCGCTGGGACGGCAATGGCTACCCCGACGGCCTGGCCGGCTACGAGATCCCGCTGGCGGCGCGCATCGTGTTCGCCTGCGACGCCTACAGCGCGATGACCACGGACCGCCCCTACCGCGCCGCGATGAGCCAGGAGACCGCGCTCGAGGAGCTGTGGGCCAACGCCGGCACGCAGTTCGACCCGCGCGTGGTGAGCGCGCTCGCCACGGTGATCCGCAACGGCCTGCACGTCGAGTCGTCGCCGGCCGCTCGACGTCCACCAGGTGCTGGCCCGCAACGCCGCGATTATCGGTGGGCCTCGAGCGCAGCTATCGCTGTCGGCTCGGCCGCTGCCGCCTCAGTAGACCCTCGACCGGCTCAGCGGCGATGTGCGTGCGGGCGAAGACGCATCCGCGCCACTGCCCACACCACGATCGCGCCCGCGCCACCGATGATGAACAGCACGCGCGGCGACACAAGCGCGAGGATCACGCCGGCCACCAGGTAGGACGCCGCGAACGCTGAGCCGTCGAGCGCCGCCTGCGCGCCGAACGCGCGGCCAAGCAGCTCCTGCGGCACGCGTGGCCTGGATGATCAGGCGCTCGTAGACGATCACGAGCCCGTTGCCGAAGCCGAGCACGCGCGAGGCAGACCAGCGCGCTCACGAACGTCGGCGCGGCGGCGGTGCCGAGCAGCCCGGCAGCGGCCAGCGACGATGCCGGCGAGGAAGCGCCGGATGCAGCTCGCGCAGCTCGCCGCCCGACGCGCCCATCAGCGAGCCGGCCGCGATCGCCGAGCCGGACACCGCCACGAACAGCGAGTAGCCCGACGCGTCCGCGCCGAGCTTGCGCGCCAGCAGCAGCTCGGCCACGTTGACCATGCCGCCGAACAGAAGCACCGCGCTGGTCGCCACGATCGCGGTGCGCACGCCGGGCATGCGCGGCCAGCACCGCAAGCCCGTCGCGTGCCTCGCGCAAGCAGCGAGCCGCGGTCCTGCAGCCGATCGATGTGCGCGTCTGCGCGCGGACCGAACTTGAGCGTGAGCAGGATCAGCGCTCGACACGGCGAACGTGATCGCGTCCGCCACGAGCAGCACCTTCGGACCCGGTGAAGATGAAGGTGAGCGCCGCGATGCCGGGGCCCAGCGTGTAGCCGAGCTCGGTCAGCGCGCCGAACAGCGCGGTGGCCTGCGAGAGCCGGGTGCGGTCGACCACCTCGGGCAGGCCGGCCAGCAGCGGCCGGCTTGGACAGCGCGGTGGCGGAGCCCAGCCACGAGCGCGAGCGCGAACGGTGGCCGGGAAGCTGCGGAATGAGCGCCAGGCCGATGAACGCGGCGGCACGGAGCGCGTCCGCCGACGATGGCGCACCAGCGCCGCGACCAGCGGTCCACCATCGTGCCGAACAGCGGCGCGAGGAACATCGGCGGCACGAAGTCCGCCAGCAGGATCAGCGCAGATCGCCCAGCGGCGAGTGGAAGCGCTGGTAGGCCACCAGCAGCAGCGCCACGTAGCCGGCGCCCGTGCCGAGCGACGACTGGCCGTAGGCCAGGAAGAAACGCCGGGCCTGACGATCGCCCCGCAGCAGCCCCACGATCGAGCGCATCGCTTACGCTAGCCGAGAAAGCGGCTGGCAAAAGAAAAGGACCGCCCTGTGGACGGTCCTTCTCATGCGTGGTGCTTCAGAAACTCAGCCACCGCGCATTCCCATGGAGGGCTCCTTCGGTCTGAACTGGGGTACCCGAGTATCGATCTGCACAGCTTCAGGCGCCGAACCTGTGCAAAGGCACTGTGGCACGAGATGACGCATCTGTCAAGAAGTCAACTTTCCCGCACGAAGCTCGTGCAAAGCCAGCGCTTTGCAGCGTAAAAGAGGGGCCCCGCCGTGGCGGGGCCCTCTCCTCCTGCTGCTTCAGCGCCTTGCGCTGCCGCTACTTCAGCGACGTGAACGACAGGTCCCAGGACGGCGTTCTCCTTGTTCAGGACGCCGTTCACGTTCTTCGACTCGATCGACGGGCCCTTGTCCCACAGCCACAGGATGCCGGGCGCCGCGGCCGTGACCATCTGGTCGATCTTGCCCCACGCGTCAGCGCGCTGGGCGGGATCGAGGATCGTCTCGGCCTGAGTCCATCGCCTTGTTGATCGCGGGTCGTTCAGCTGCGGCCAGTTCGAGTTGTTCGCCGGGATGATGTTCTTCCCGTTGAACGTCGGGTCGAGCACCGTCTGAGCATCGGCGAAGTCCTTCAGCCAGCCCACGCTCGGGCAGATGGCCACCTTTGCCTTCGGGACGCTGCAGTACTTCGAGTACATCGTGCTGCGCTCGACCGCGCGCAGGTTGACCTTGAACCCGAGCTGCTGGAACCCTGCTGCGCCACCTCGGCCACCTTCTTCTGCGCCGCCGCGCTGTCGGTGACCATCAGGAACTGCCGCCGCCCGTGTACTTGCCGCTCGGGTAGCCGGCCTTCTTCATGTACGAGCGGCGAGCTTGGGATCGCCGTTGTCGGTGTGCATGAAGTCGAGGTCGGGGCCGTTCATCCCCCCGCCCTGTTCGAACCCCGCGATGCCCGGCGACAGGAAATGCGTCGGGATCGCGCCGATCAGCGGGGCCACCGAAGGCAAGCCGCAGCGCGTTCTTGTTCATGGCCGCGATGACCGCCTTGCGGACGTTGATGTTGTCGAACGGCTTGACCGTCGTGTTCATGGAGATGTAGCGGAAGCGTCCGGTGAACGGCCCCGGAATCAGCTGCGACTTGTACGACGTCGTGGCCTGCTTCAGGATCGCCGGCGGGGCCTGCATGTCGGACTGGTTACCGACCATGCTCTGACCCGTGAGGATCTTGCGGTTGCCGACGGTGATGTCGTTGCCCTCGTTGATCACGATCTTGTCGAGATAGGCAGGACGGAAGTCGGTCGACTTGTCCCAGTTCGGATTGCGCACGAGCGTGATCTTGTGACCCGGCGGTAGCCGGTGACCTTGCCAGAGGCGTTGTTCGGGACCATGTACGGACCCGTGTGACCAGGTGCTGGCCGTAGGTCGAGTGCGCGCCCTTGTCGTACTTCGCTGCGTACTCCTTGGGCACGGGAGCGGTGCCCGGCAGCGCCATCGCGCCGATCACATCGCAGCCGTGGGCCGGGCCGAGGTGGATCACCAGCGTCTGCTGGTCGGGCGTCTGGATGCCAGAGATCGCCTTGGCCTTGCCGGCGGCGTACGCCTTGGAGCCGACGATGTCGCCCCAGTAGGCGCCCGCGTAGCCGTTGCCGACCTGCGGCAGGAAGTCACGCTCCATCGCGTACTTCACGTCCGCCGAGGTGACCGCGCGATTGACCGGCGGGCTGAACTTGACGCCTGCTTGATCTTGACCGTCACGGTCTTGCCGCCGTCTGAGATCTGCGCCGTCCCGTCCGCCAGGTCGGGCGACGGCTTGGTGGTGTCCGTCCGGCTTGTACGTGTAGAGCGTGCGGTGCAGCGCGTTGATCCAGCATGAAGTCGAACTGGTAGTACGAGTAGCCCGGGTCGAGCGACGTTGTCGACGTCGCCGCTCGAAAGAACGGTGAGCGTGCCCGCCCTGCTTACCGCCGCCGTCGGCTTGCTCCGCAGTGACGTGCCACTGCTGCTTGCCACCACTGCTTCCGCAGGCCGCGACCGCCATCGCCAGGCCGGCAAGAGCCAGCGCGACCGACGAGCAGGCGCGCAGCGACCGTCGACTCCACGAAATCCTCACTTCGCCAGTTACCTCCCCAGGTAATGCCCCGAACGGGGGTGCGAGGCTTGACTGCGAGCGAACCCTACACTCGCCGCAATCGGAGCCTCTCTATTAGGCGTTCGTTAGGCGTGTTCGGCGGTGCCGATGCGCTCTGCGGCCTCGGCTGTCCGTGAGCGGGAAGTGGCATGCCGCGATCGATCCGCCGTCCTTCGGGGCGAGCAGCGGCTCCTCCTCGCGGCAGACGTCCTGCACCTTCGGGCAGCGCGGGATGGAAGCGGCACGCGGGCGGCGGGTTGGTGGGGCTCGGCACGTCGCCGCCGGGCATCTGGCGCTTGCGCGCGGCGGCCAGGTCGGGATCCGGCACGGGCACCGCCGACAGGAGCGCGCCCGTGTAGGGATGCCGCGGTTGCGTGTAGAGCGTCTCGCTATCGGCCAGCTCGACCACCTTGCCGAGGTACATCACCGCCACGCGGTCGCACATGTGGCGCACCACCGAGAGGTCGTGCGCGATCAGCACGAGCGTGATGCCGAGCTCGCTCTGCAGCTCGCGCAGCAGATTGAGGATCTGCGCCTGGATCGAGACGTCGAGAGCCGACACCGGCTCGTCGGCGATGATCAGCTTGGGCTGCAGCGCGAGCGCGCGCGCCACGCCGATGCGCTGGCGCTGGCCGCCCGAGAACTCGTGCGGGTAGCGGTTGTAGTGCTCCGGGTTGAGCCCCACCTGCTCCATCAGCTCCTGCACCGCGCGTTTGCGCTCGCCCTTGCCCTGCTTCAGCCCGTGGATCTTGAACGGCTCGCCGATGATCGAGCCCACCGTCTTGCGCGGGTTGAGCGACGAGTAGGGGTCCTGGAAGATCATCTGCATCTCCTTGCGGAGCGGCTTGATCTGGCTGCGCTTGAGATGGCTGATGTCCGTGACCGTCGAACTTGACGCTGCCGCTGGTGGGCTCGAGCAGGCGCGTGATCAGCCGCGCCGTCGTGCTCTTGCCACAGCCGGTCTCCCCCACGATGCCGAGCGTCTCGCCGCGCAGCACGTCGAACGAGACGCCGTCCACCGCGTGCACCGCGCCCACCTGGCGCTGCAGGACGATCCCGCTGGTGATCGGGAAGTGCTTGACGAGGTCGCGTACCTCTACGAGCGGCTCGCTCATGCCAGGCCTCCCTCGACTATCTCCGCGCGCGCCTCCTCCGGCGTCTTGCCCGCGGACAGCTCCTGCCACAGCCGCTTTCGCACGTCGCTCGGACAGCAGGCACGCCACGCGGTGGCTCGGATCGTCGGGCACCGGCTCGAGCCGCGGATCGACCTCGCGGTGGCGCGGCTGCACGTACGGGCAGCGCGGATGGAAGTTGCAGCCGGAGGGCAGCGTGATCAGGCTGGGCGGCCGGCCGGGAATCGGCACGAGCGCCTCGTCGCGCGGGCGGTCGAGGCGCGGGATCGACTGGAGCAGCCCCCACGTGTAGGGGTGCTCGGGCGCGCGGAAGATCTCGCGCTTGTCCGCCGCGCTCCACGATCGCGGCCCGCGTACATCACCGCGATGTGGTCGGTCACCTCGGCCACCACGCCGAGGTCGTGGGTGATCAGGATCACCGCCATGTCGAGCTCGCTCTGCAGGCGCGCGATCAGGTCGAGGATCTGCGCCTGCACGGTCACGTCGAGCGCCGTGGTGGGCTCGTCCGCGATCAGCAGCCGCGGCTCGTTGATCAGCGCCATCGCGATCATCGCGCGCTGGCGCATGCCGCCCGAGAACTCGTGGGGATAGTTGTCGACATCGCCGGCGCGGGTCCGGGATCCCGACCATGCCGAGGAACTCGACCGCGCGCTCCTTGGCCTTGTCCTTCGACATGTACTGGTGCGCCTGGATCGCCTCGACGAGCTGCTTGCCGACCTTGTAGAACGGATGCAGCGACGACAGCGGGTCCTGGAAGATCATCGCGATGTCGTTGCCGCGCAGGTCGCGCAGGTCCTCGGCCGAGGCCGCGATCAGATCCTGCCCGTCGAAGCGGGCGGCTCCCGCTGATCCGCGCGTTCTTCGAGCGGCTGAGCCCCATCACGGTGAGCATCGAGACGCTCTTGCCGGAGCCCGACTCGCCCACGATGCCGAGCACCCTGCCGCGATCGACCGAGAAGCGTGACGCCGTCGACGGCCTTGACGATGCCGTCCTCGGTGGCGAAGTGAACCATGAGGTCGTCGACCTCGAGAAGCGGACTCACGAGTAGCGCACCCGCGGATCGATGAAGGCGTAGGCGATGTCCACGACGAGGTTCATCATCACGATGAAGAACGCGCCGAGCAGGACCGTGCCCTGGATCATCGGCAGGTCGCTGTTGCTGGATCGAGTCGTAGGCCAGACGGCCGATGCCCGGGATGTTGAAGACCGATTCCGTGAGGATCGCGCCGCCGAGCAGGATGCCGATGTCGAGGCCGGCCGCCGTGACGATCGGGGTGATCGCGCTGCGGATGCCGTGCCGAAGACCACGCGTCGCTCGCGCAGCCCCTTGGCGCGCGCCGTGCGGATGTAGTCCTCGGACATCACCTCGATCAGGTTTGCGCGCAGTAACCGGGCGTAGAAGGCGGCGAACGAGGCCGCCAGCACGAACCAGGGCAAGATCAGCGAGGTGAACCACTTGGTCGGATCCTGGCTGAACGGCACGTAGCTGCCGGAGCCCGGGAAGATCGGGATCTTGCCGATGTCGTTGGCGAAGAGGTAGAGGCTCAAGAGGCCGAGCCAGTAGACCGGCGCCGAGATGCCCACGAGCGCGCCGCCCATCGCCACGCGGTCGAACACCGACCGGCGCTTGATCGCGGAGATCGTGCCGACGCTGATGCCGATCACGAGCCACACCACCGCGGCGCCCGAGCGCCAGCGAGATCGTGGCCGGCAGGCGGTCGAAGATCTGCTGCTTGACCGAGATGTTGTTCTGGTAGCTGTAGCCGAAGTCGAAGTGCAGGACGAGCCGCTTCATGTAGCGGCAGTACTGCACGTAGCAGCGGCTTGTCGAGGCCGAGCTTGTGGCGGATCGCCTCCACCAGCGCCGGGTTGGGCTGGCGTCCCGCGCGCAGCTGCGCCGGGTCGGCCGACGGCAGCGCGAAGAAGATCACGAAGGTGATCGCGCTCACGAGGAACAGCAGCACGATCACCCAGAGGAGGCGGCGGATGATGTAGGTGGTCATTTGTCGACGGTCGACGACGGCGGCCCCGCCGCCGCTGTGGGCGGCGGGGCCTCCGCCGGATCGTCTAGTTCAGGATCGACCCTCACTTGAGTGAGCTGAAGGTCAGGTCCCACGCGTTGCCGTTGAAGGCGCTCTGCACGCCCTTGCACGTTCTTCGAGGTGAAATTGACCTCGTTGTCCCACAGCCAGGTGACGTAGTAGCACCGCCGGTGAGGTCCTTGTCGAGCTGACCGTAGACGTCGCCGCGCTTGCCGGCGTCCGTGATCGACGCAGCGTCGTCGATCCGGGCGTTGATCTTCGGATCATTCGACCTGCGCGGTGTTCACGTTGCCCGACGGGACGATGTTCTTCCCGTTGAACATCGGGTCGATCATGCTCTGGGCGTCGAAGAAGTCCTTGCCCCAGCCCAGGTTCGGGCAGAGCGCCACCTTCGCCTTCGGCACCTGGCAGAACTTCGAGTACATCGTGGCGTGCGGCACCTCGCGGAGGTTCAGGTTGATGCCGATCGCCTTGAGCTGCTGCTGGAGCGCCTCGGCCGTCTGCTTGGCCGGCGGAGTGTTGTCCGCCACCGCGAGCACCGGGCCGCCGGTGTACTTGCCGTTCGGGTAGCCCGCCTTCTTCATGTAGGACTTGCGCCAGCGTTCAAGTCGCCGTTCGGGTTCTTGTAGAAGTCGTAACCCGGACCGGCGTTGCCGCCCGCCTGGTCGAAGCCAGGCATCAGCGGCGGAATGAAGTGCGTCGCGACCGTACCCACGGCCGGGCCGCCTCGCGTCTGGCGCAGGGCGTTGCGGTTGATCACCGCCGCCACGGCCTTGCGGACGTTGATCGTTGTCGAACGGCTTGACCGTGCGTGTTCAGCGAGATGTAGCGGTTGCCGCCACTCGGCGAGATCTGGAACTGGTCCTTCTTCGTCGACAGCCCCTGCTTGAGGATCGCGGGCGGAGGAACCGCGTAGTCGCCGCTCATCATGCTCGTGCCCTGACAGGATCTGGCGGGACGCGACCGTCACGTCGCTGCCGTTCTTGATGACGATCTTGTCGAAGTAGGCCGGCTTGAAGTCGGTCGACTTGTCCCAGCTCGGGTTGCGGACCAGCGTGATCAGCTTGGCCGGCTGGTAGCCGGCTCTTGCCGACCGTTCCGGAGCCCGCGCCCTGGATCATGTACGGGCCCGTGAACACCTGGTGCTGGCCATAGGTCGACTGGCTCTTGCTCGTCGTACTTGGACGCGTAGTCCTTCGGGACCGGGATCGTGCACGGCAGGCCGAGCGCGTTCGCGTTGGCGAGCACGCCCACCGGGCTGCTTGAGCTTGATCACGAGCGTCGTGTCGTCCGGCGTCTGGATGCCCGAGATGTCCTTGACCTTGCGACGTCGGAGCGGACGGCGCGCCCACGATGTCGTTCCAGTACGAGATCGCGTAGCCGTTGCCCGACCGGCGGCAGCGAAGCAGCGCTCCATCGCGTACTTGATGTCGGCCGCCTTGACGGTCTGGTTCTGCAGCGGCGCGCTGTACTTGATGCCCGACTTGATCTTGATCGTCAGCGTCTTGCCGCCGTTAGAGATCTGCGGCAGGCCCTGGGCGATGTCCGGCGTGGGCACGTTGTCCGTTGGGCTTCCAGCTGTACAGCCAGCGCTGGGTGGTCTGCCCGAGCTCCTCGTAGTCGGTCTGGTAGTACCAGTAGCCGGGGTCCAGGCTGTCCACGCTGCCCGCGGCGTCGAGGAGGGTGACGGTTCCACCCGTCTTCCCTGACGTCGCCCGCGCTGGTCTTGCTGCTGCTGCTACCGCCGCCCCCGCCGCCGCAACCGGCGGCTACGAGAGCGAGAACACCGATAGCGGCGAGCGGCAATAGCCTCCGCAACTTTTGCATTCTCGTCCTTTCGTCTTTTGTTGACAGTCCTCTCCGTCCATAGTCACTCGTTCCTTCCGGCCCGCGGGTTGAGCGCGTCCTGGAGGCCGTCACCGAGCAGGTTGAACGCGAGCACGGTGAGCAGCAGCGCCGCGCCGGGGAAGACCATGTACCACCAGGCGCTGTCGAAGATGTCGGTGGCCTCGGCGAGCATCTGGCCCCAGCTCGCCTGCGGCGGCTGGACGCCGACGCCGAGGAACGACAGCGCCGCCTCGAACAGGATGTTCTGAGGAATGATCAGCGTCGTGTAGACGATGATCGGCGCGACGAGGTTGGGAAGCACCTCGCGGAAGATGATGCGGAAGTTGGACGCGCCCAGCGAGCGCGAGGCCTCGATGAACTCCTTCTCGCGCAGCGACAGGACCTGGCCGCGGATGATGCGCGCGATGTAGGTCCAGTTGACGAAGGCGATCACGAAGATCACCACCGTCAGGCCCGGCTTGATCAGCCCGCCGAGGCAGCCGTTGCCGAGCGAGCACGCGGACGCGAGGCCGATGCCGAAGAGCAGGATCGGGAACGCCAGCAGCACGTCGATGAAGCGCGAGATCACCGTGTCGACCCAGCCGCGGTAGAAGCCGGCGATCATGCCCGAACACCACGCCGATGAACACCGAGATCGCTGTGGCGATCAGCGCGACCTGCAGCGACACGCGCGCGCCGTAGAGCACGCGGCTGAAGAGGTCGCGCCCGAGCGTGTCGACGCCGAAGATGTTGTCCTTGCTCGGCCCGGTGGGCGTGCCGAACGAGTCGAGGTACTTGGTGGACTGCGCCGTCGGCGGCCGCGCGCCCGACGAGCTTGACGATCAGCGGCGCGGCGATCGCGACGATGACCAGGAGGACGACGAACGCGAAGGCCGCCATCGCCACGCGGTCCTCGCGGAGCCGCCGCCAGAAGAGCTCCAGCGGAGTGCGCGCTTGGATCCCGCCGACTTCGGACTCAGCGGTCGACTCGCGTGCGAGATCGATCGTGCCAGTCAAAGGCTGCATGTCCCCGGAACTCTTGGCGGCGTGCTCATCGGACGGTGCCGCGTGTGCTACTGCATTCGTGACTGATCGCCGGCTCTCCTCTCTCCCCATTCCGGCATCCCCACCAACTTCGCGGCCGGGAAAGTTACACCTCTTTCACTGGCCCCAGTGCGGCTCGACTGTTGACGCGAGGTTAAGGAAACCGCTCAGGAAAGCTCCGCGCGCATCCGCGCGAGCGACTTTCGGATCAGACGCGAAACGTGCATCTGAGACACGCCGACCTGCTCGGCGATCTGCGTCTGGGTGAGCCCGTCCTCGAAGCGCATGCGCAGGATTTCGCGCTCGCGCTCGGGCAACATCTCGAGCGCCGGCTCGAGCGACGCGCGCTGCTCCGAGCGCTCGAAGTTCGCGTCTTCGGTACCGATCGTCTCCATCGGATCGAGCTCGCCCTCGCCGCTCGGCCCGGTTGAGAGCGACACCGGTGCGTACGCGGAGCCGGCCTCCATCGCCTCGAGCACCAGACTCCGGCGTGGTCTGCAGCTCCTCCGCGATCTCCGCGATGCTCGGCGAGTGCCCGAGCTTGGCGGTGAGGCGCTCGATCGTGGATGACATCTTGGCGTTCAGCTCCTGGAGCCCGCGCGGGATGCGGATCGCCCAGCCCTTGTCGCGGAAGTGGCGCTTGATCTCGCCGACGACGTTGGGCGTGGCGTACGTGGTGAGCGCGACCTCGCGCGAGAGCTCGTAGCGATCGATCGCCTTGATCAGGCCGATCGCGCCGACCTGCTCGATGTCCTCGATCGACTCGCCGCGGCCGGCGTAGCGGCGAGCCAGCGCGCGGACGAGCGGAAGGTGGCGCTGCACGAGCAGCTCGCGTGCGCTGCGGTCGCCGTCCACGTGATAGCGGCGCAGCAGCTCGCGGTCATCCGTTTGCGAGCTCGGGAGCTGATGCCACCTTCAAACTCCCCGTACCACCTTCTCGAGGCGCACGATCAGCTGGCCGTCCTCGGCCACCTGCTCGACGCCGAATGAATCCACCACCGTCTCGAGGATGCGGCGCAGCGTCAGCTCACCGGGCGGAGGCGGCGGCCCCTGCAGCGCCTCGGCCAACGCGCCGGCACGCAGCGGCCCGATGCGGGTGCGCACGCCGTTCTCGGACACGTCGAACGCCAGCGTGACGGAGTCCTGCGAGCCCGCCTCGAGCAGCAGCCGCTCCACCGCGAGCTGGAGGTCGTCGAGCTCCTCGAAGCCCAGATTGAGCCTGTCCGCGATGCCGCCGAGCACGAGCCGGACGACCGGATCCCAGTCACGTCCGACCGGGGTCGTCAGCTCGATCGTGTCATGCGGCATTGGCGGCCTCCATGCGAGCGCCGGCTGCCGCCGGCGGCTCTTCGGGTTCGGAGATGGTGCCCCATCCCACCACAGTCTCGTCGCACATTAGACACGCCGTCTGACCGGGAGCTGCTCCATCAACTGGTGTATCGAGCTCGAGCAGCAGTCTCTCGTGCGGCCCGGCGGCGAGATCCGCCTGCACCCGGCACGACACCGGCGCTGAGCGGTAGCGCAGCTTCACGCGGTTGGCCGCGGCCCCACTACGCAGCAGCTTCGCGCCCGTGACGAGCACCCGGCGCGTGGCCAGCGCCTCGCGCGGGCCCACGGTCACGCGGCCGCTGGCCGCGTCCTTGTGCAGCACGTAGAGGGGAGTGGGTGCCGGCACTCCGATGCCCTTTCGCTGGCCCACGGTGAACGCCTCCTGGCCCTCGTGGCGCCCGAGCACGCGACCGCTGAGGTCGACGATCTCGCCCGGCTCGCCAGGGTTGAGCAGGCGGCCGCGGTCGAGCCCCGCGAGGAAGCAGAGATCCTGGCTCTCTGGCTTCTCGGCCACGGGCAGGCGCGCTTCGCGCGCCAGCTCGCGCACCGCGGGCTTCTCCAGCTCGCCGAGGGGGAACCATAGGCGCTCCAGCGCGTCCGGCTCGAGGCGCGCGAGCATGTAGGTCTGGTCCTTGCGCGGGTCCGCGGCGGCGCGCAGGAGCGGGCCGTCCGCGTCGCGCTCGATGCGAGCGTAGTGGCCGGTGGCGAGCCGCGCGGCGCCAAGCTGCTGGGCGAGCGCGAGCATGCGGTCGAAGCGCACGAGGCCGTTGCAGCGAACGCACGGGTTGGGCGTGCGGCCCGCCTCGTGCTCTGTCACGAAGTCGTCCACCACCTCCTGCTTGAACGCGCCGCGCAGGTCGAGAGTCACGTGCGGCAGGCCCATCCGGTGCGCGAGCGCGCGGGCGCCCGACACCGCCTGGGGCGAGCAGCAGCTCCGCTCGCCGTCGTGGTCGGGGTGCGCCCACAGCTCGAGCGTCACGGCCACCACCTCGTGCCCGGCGTCGAGCGCCAGCCTGGCAGCCACGGCGCTGTCCACCCCGCCGCTCATCGCCACGAGCGTGCGGTTGGCGTCGGGGGCGATGCGTGTGGCGCCGTCACGAGCGGCGGCTCCGAGAGCGCGGTGGAACGCGTCCGCGGCCAGCTCGGCGGCGTGACGGGTGGCGGGCGAGAGACCGCCGAGCTCGCTCGACACGTCGGCGGCGGTGAGGCGTGCCGCTCGAGGAAGGGTTCACCCTCGGTGAGTTCGACCACCGCACTGCCGGCCGCTCGCGCGGCCCCGCAACCGGATGCCGCGAATCCCACCTCGGCCACTTGATCCGCCTCCACGCGCACCGCGATCCGGATCAGGTCCCCGCAGGCGGCGCCGCCTGCCGCGCCGGCGTGTGGCGAGTCCTCAAGCCTTCCCTGGCCTCGCGGGGCCGACAGGTGGTCCGCGAGCTGCGTGCTGTCACCCATGCAAGGGAAGGGTCTCAGATCCGGCCATGCTGCGAGAAAAGATGGCCCCAGCTTGCCGCTGTCGCCTCGGGAGTTGAACCTTGCTCAGCAAGATTGGGTGTCCTCCGGGGCGGACCACGGTCCAACCCCGAGCCGGACTCCCGGCTCCCATGGTGTTGGCTCAAACATTGAGACGACACACGAACAAGCTCGGGCCGCGAAGAACCGTAGCAGCGGTCCCTGACCGCGTCCGCACGGCCCGAGCTCGTTCGCCGTTCGCCGTTCGCCGGCCAACGGCCAACGGTCAACGGCCAACGGGCCGATCCAACTTCAGCGCCAATTCCCTGAGCTGCTCTTCGTCGACCGGCGCGGGTGCTCCCGTGAGCGGGTCTGCCTGCGATGCAGCCTTCGGGAACGCGATCACCTCCCTGATGGATTCAGCTCCGGTGAGCATCGCGACTATGCGGTCGATGCCGAAGGCGATGCCACCGTGCGGTGGAGCGCCGTACCTGAGAGCGTCCAGCAGGAAGCCGAAGCGCTCCTGCGCGTCCGGCTCGCTGATGCCCAGTGCGGTGAAGACCTTCTGCTGCACGTCCGGCCGGTTGATACGGATCGAGCCGCCTCCGATCTCCCAGCCGTTCCAGACGACGTCGTAGGCGCGGCTGCGCCAGCTCCCGGGATCGCCGTCGAGCAGCCCCGGTGGGCGAGGTGAACGGATGATGCAGCGGGTCCCAGCGGGACTCGTCCTCGTTCCACTCGAACATCGGGAAGTCCACCACCCAAAGCAGGTCGTGACCCTCGCCGGGCGGCGCAAGGTCGAGCCTTAGCTGCCCGAGCACCCGGGCGGCCACCTCGGAGGTGTCGGCCACGACGAGGATCGCGTCGCCCTCGCTCGCGTCAAGCCGTTCGGCCACGCCGCTCATCTCCTCCGGCTTGAGGAACTTCGCGATCGGCGAGCGCCAGCCCTCGGCTTCCACCACCGCCCACACGAGACCCTTCGCCCCAAGCTGCTTGGCCTGCTCGGTGAGCTCGTCGAAGCGCTTGCGCGTGAGCTCGGCGCCGGTTGCCTTCAGCCCGCGCACCACGCCGCCCGACTCGAGTGCGCCGCGGAACACCTGGAACTCGGAGTGCGTGAACACCTCCCCCAGGTCCTGGATCTCCATGCCGATGCGGCGGTCGGGCCGGTCTGTGCCGTAGCGCAGCATCGCCTCGTCGTAGGGCACGCGGTCGAACGGGATATCGACGTTCACGCCCCCCGCCGCGAGAAACGACTGGATCAAGCCCTCGCACAGGCTGAGCACGTCCTCCTCATCCACAAACGAAAGCTCCATGTCGAGCTGCGTGAACTCGGGCAGGCGGTCGGCGCGCGAGGACTCGTCACGGAAGCAGCGGACGATCTGGTAGTAGCGCTCGAAGCCGGCGACCATCAGCAGCTGCTTGAAGAGCTGCGGCGACTGCGGCAGGGCGTAGAACGAGCCCTGGTCCACGCGGCTCGGCACGAGGAAGTCGCGGGCGCCCTCGGGGGTGGAACGCGTGAGGAACGGCGTCTCGATGTCCAGGAAGCCGCGCTCGTTCAGGTACTCGCGGATCGCGACGATCACGTCGTGGCGCAGCTCGATCGCGTCGCGCATCTGATCGCGGCGCAGGTCCAGGTAGCGGTAGCGCAGCCGCAGCAGCTCGTCCACCTGCTTGTCGGTGTCGATCTCGAACGGCGGCGTCTGCGCCTCGGCGAGCGGCTCGATGTCCTCCACGGCCAGCTCCACCTCGCCGGTGGGCAGACTGGGGTTGACGGTGCCCTCCTCGCGCTGCACCACCTTCCCGCGCGCGCTCAGCACGTGCTCCGGGCGCAGCGAGTGCGCCGCCGCGTGCGCCTGCGGCGCCTCCTCGGGGCGGAACACGAGCTGCAGAAGCCCGGTACGGTCGCGCAGGTCGATGAAGATCAGCCCCCCGTGGTCGCGCCGGCGGTGCACCCAGCCGGCCACGCGAATCTCGTCGCCCACGTTGCCGGCGCGCACCTGGCCCGCCCAGGTGTTGCGGTAGGCGTTGTCGCGCGGGGGCTTCATGCGAGGCCTTCCAACAGTGCGAGGGCCTCGTCGCGAGTTGCCACCTCTTGCTGAACGCCCTTCTTCATGTCCCGCACGGCCCACGAGTCGTCGAGGATCAGAACAACGGCGGATGCGCCAAGCCGATCAGCGTGCTTCAGCTGGCCCTTGAGCGACCTGCCTGCCTGTTCCATCTGGGTGGCCACGCCTTGCTCCCGGAGCAACCTCGATAGCGCGAACGCATCCCGTGCGTTGCTCCGCGTGTGGGAGATGAACACCCGGACGGGCTCCGCTTGGGTCGGCAGATCTGACACGAGCAGGATGCGTTCGATGCCGGCGGCCCAGCCCACGCCTGGCGTGTGCGGCCCGCCGAGCTCCTCCACGAGCCCGTCGTAGCGGCCACCGCCGCCCACGCCGCTCTGAGCGCCCAGCGCATCGCTCGTGAACTCGAACACCGTGCGGGTGTAGTAGTCGAGCCCGCGCACGAGCGCGGTGTCCACCTCGTACTCGCGACCGGCGTCGTCGAGCAGCGCGCGCACGTCAGCGAAGTGCTCCGCGTCCTCGGCGTTCAGGCGGTCGAGCAGCTTGGGCGCGTCCTTCACCACGGCACGTGTGCCCGGGTGGTCGGAATCGAAAGCGCGCAGCGGGTTCGCGTCCAGGCGTCCGCGCACCTCATCCGAAAGCTCGCCCTGGCGGCTACGCAGATACTCGCGCAGCTCGTCCGAATAGGCGCGCCGGGTGTCGGGCGTGCCGAGGCTGCCGATGTGCAGGCGCACGCCCTTCGCGCCCGCCCGCTCGAGCAGCTCGTACAGCAGCAGGATGGCCTCGGCGTCGAGCGACGGGTCGTCTGACCCGACCGCCTCGATGCCCACCTGGTTGAACTGCCGGTAGCGGCCGGCCTGCGGCGCCTCGTGGCGGAAGAACGGCCCCCAGTACCAGAGCTTCACGGGCTGCGGCAGCTTGTGCATGCCGCGCTCGAGGTAGGCGCGGCAAACGCCGGCCGTGCCCTCGGGCCGCAGCGTCAGCGAGCGGCCGCCCTGATCCTCGAACGTGAACATCTCCTTCTGCACGATGTCGGTGGTCTCCCCCACCCCGCGCGCGAACAGCTCGGTGGCCTCGAACACCGGCGTGTCGATCGGCCCGTAGCCCGCCGGCTCGATCAGCTCCTCGCACAGCGTGCGCAGGCGGGCGCGCCGCCGGCCTTCCTCGGGCAGCACGTCGAAGGTGCCCCGCGGGGCCTGGAGTTTGCCGCCGCTCGCCACGTCAGCGTGCGAGCTCGGCGAGGAATGGATTGCTGGCGCGCTCGGCGCCGAGCGTGGTGAGCCCCATGTGTCCGGGGTGGACGGTGGTGTCTTCCGGCAGCGAGTCGACGAGCGAGCGGATCGACTCGAGCAGCGTGGGCCAGTCGCCGCCGGGCAGGTCCGTGCGGCCCACCGAGCCCTGGAACAGCACGTCGCCGCTGAACACGGCCTGCTCGTCCTCGATCGAGAAGGTCACATGGCCCGGGCTGTGGCCGGGGGTGAACATCACGTCGATCTCGAAGCCCGCGAGCTCGAGGGTCTCGCCGCCCTTCAGCGTGTGCTCGGCGTCATAGCTCCCGTACGGCCCGAAGCCCGGCCAAGGCACGTAGCTCATGATGTCCGCGAGCACGAACTTCTCGAGCTCTGGCACCCATACCTCGGCGCCGGTGGCCTCGGCCACCGGGGCGACGGCGCCCACGTGGTCGAAGTGCGTGTGCGTGAGCAGGATGCCGTCGAGCGTCACGCCCAGCTCGTCGATGGCGGCGAGCAGCTTGTCGGATTCGTCCCCGGGGTCGACGATCAGCGCGCGGTCGGAGCCGTCGCGGCGGAACAGGTAGCAGTTCTCCTGCACCGGGCCCACGGTGAACATGCGGACGTCCATCGGGCTCCCAATCTACCGCCCGGCCTTCTTGGCCTTGGCGCGCATGCGGCGGTTGTACACGGCGCGGTCGGTCCAGTAGCCGAGCGGCGTGTAGAAGAAGAACACGAGCACGGTCCAGAGCACCACCTCGGCGATCGGGCGCTTGAACGCCAGCAGCAGAAGGACGCCGAAGACCACCGACGCGATCGCCGCCTTGTTGGCGGCGCTGCGCCACGACGGCGGGCGGTTCATCCGCGCCTCGCGGGCCTGCTCCTTCGTGGGCTTGACGCTCGACTGGCGCTGACTGCGGTTGTGTGCCGCCTTCTCCACGGTGCCGGCTGCGGTGCCGCGATGCTTGCGGGTGCGTTTCTTCTTCGTCTGTGCCATCAGTCGAGGGAGCGTAACGCGTTCTCGATCAGTTTCCGACCGGGATCGAAGTCGCGGATGGCCAGATCCTCCGGAAAGCCCTCGAACGCCGCCGCCGGCGCGAGCCCCACCAGCTCCGCCTCAGCTACTCGCGCGTCCTTGCGGACCTCCTCGACGAGCAGCCGCAGCGGCACCGCCCGGTGGTCGTGCACGTTGAACGACACCTGCGCCCGCCCGCGGGCCGGAAGGTAGAGGCCGATCGCCCGCACTCCCCGCGGACCGCCGCCGGACTCTCTGAGACGCGCCGCGATCTTGCGCGCCAGCTCCACGTCGTCGGTGTCGAGGTCGAGGTTGAAGGCAATCAACGGCGGGCGGGCGGTTACGAGCACGGCGCCCGCCGTCGGGTGCGGCGCTTGAGGCCCGTAATCGGGCTTGAGCTCGCCGGCAGCCATACGCTCCGCGAGCGCCGCGGGTCCGCCCCGGCGGATGGTGGCTCGCTCGCGGCACTCCTCCCTCGTCGCGAGGTCGCCGTAGAGAAACACCGGCAGCTCCAGCTCGTCGCCGAGCAGCGCGGCGGTGGTGAGCGCCTCCGCGCAGGCGGCGCCGCGCTTCGACTCGTCGAGGTAGACCACGGGCGCCACGTCCATCGCGCCCACGTGCGGATGGGCTCCCCGGTGGCGGCGCAGGTCGACCCTTGCCACCGCCGCGCGGGCGCCCGACAGCAGCGCCCCGGCCAGCGTGCCCTGGGGCGCCGCCAGGCTGTACACGCTGCGCCCGTGGTCGGGATCTGTGTGGAGGTCCAGCAGGCGCGCCGGGTCGAACGCGCGGCCGATCGCGTCGATCGTTGGGGCGTCGGCGCCCTCGCTGACGTTGGGCACCGCGAGCAGGAGAGGGCGGTCGCTCACCGCCGATACTCTTCTACAAGCAGGGCTCCGTAGCTCAGCCGGTTAGAGCGCACCACTCATAATGGTGAGGTCGGTGGTTCGAGTCCACCCGGAGCTATCGGGCATCTCGGCCAAGAGGGATGCGGGCACCCGAGCGGGCCACGTGTGAGCAAGATTGCGGGCCGCGCCGAGCGCCGGGACGATCACGTCATGTCAACGCAGGACCCCGAGAGCGGTGCCGCGCGTCCCAGCGGTGCCGGGGCTGCGACCGGGGAGGACGGAGCGCCGGAGGAGCGCCGCAATCCGTGGATCTGGGTCAGCGCCGGGCTTGCGCTCGTGGCCATCGGTCTCCTGATCTGGGGGCTGAACACCAAGTCGGATCTCGACAAGGCAAACAAGGACGTCAAGCAGTTGCAGTCACAGCTTGGCGTTGGCGCTGTAACCGGCAGCGCCGTCACCGCGTCGTACAAGTCGGCGTACGAAGACCTCCAGAAGCAGATCGGGACGACGAGCGCGGACCTCTCCGCGACCGAGCAGGACCTCAAGCAGGCCCAAGACGCGGCCGCGAAGGCCGAAGAGGATGCTGCAGCGGCGAAGAAGGAAGCGGACAAGGCGAACACCCAGACGGAGAAGGCGAACGCCGAGGCAAAGCAGGCCAAGGCCGACGCCCAGGCCGCCGAGTCCAAGGCCAAGATCACCACCGACTGCGCCCAGGCTTATCTCTCGAGCGTCGGCAAACTGTTCGAAGGCGACAACCCCAGCTCCCAGGAGAAGGCCGTGAAAGAGGAGCTGCAGAGCATCTCGGCCGACTGCAAGAAGGCGCTCGCCGGAACCTAGCGCTCAATCCCGGTGCTCAGCCTGCTTGTGGCCCTGGGACGGCTACGCCTCGATCCCTCACCCGTTTCCAGACGAGGTCGAGCGCGATGGCGAGCGCGAGCAGCACCACGATCGCCACGAACGTCTTGGGGTCGTCGCGGAGCGTGTTGACGGCGAAGAAGAGCAGCACGAGCACCGAAGCGCAGACCGCCGACGCGACGAGCCACGTCTGTGCCTGGATCTCCCTCCGCAGCCGGAAGCCGGCGATTCCGACCAGCACGAACACGGACAGCGACACCGCGCTGCCGACCGAGGCGATCGAACTCAGGTCGAACAGGTTCACGAACACGAGGATCAGCGCGACTGTGACGATGAGACCGCCGTGCCTCCCCAGCCGCGAACGCTCCCCGAACAGGGGCGGGAAGTGCCCCACCTCGGCAAGCGTCCCGGTGAAGCCCTTGGAGGCGTAGAGCGTCGCGTTAACGGATGAAGAGGTCGCCAGCAGCGCGGCGATCGTCACCGCCGTGAAGCCGGCGTCACCGAGCGCAGGGCGGGCGGCCTCCGCCACCGTCGTGGCCCCATACTTGCTCACCTCGGCGACCGTGAGCGTGCCGAAGACGCCGAGCGAAATGGCGACGTACAGCACGGTCGTGCCGCCAAGTGCGACGTACATCGCCGCGGAAGGTTCCGTTCCGGGTCCGGCAGGTCGCCGGCCGCGAAGCTGATCACCGAGAAGCCCAGGTAGGCGAAGAAGGTCAGCGCGACACTGGCGAAGATCTCGCGCAACGAGGGGTAGCCGCTCGGCGCGAGCAGATGCGGATCGAGCTGAGTCAGGGTGGCGACGATGAAGACCGCGAACACCGCCAGCAGCGCGACGACGATCGCCGACTGCACCCGGTCGACCCCGCGCACACCGACGACATTGAGGACAGCCATCGCGAGCACGACTCCGGATGCGAACACCTTTGTCCAGACGGTTGCCGCATCGGAGCCGAGGAACAGCGACACGGCGTAGTCGCCAAACGAGACGGCCACCATCGCGCAGACCAGCAGGATCGCGGCGAAGTAGCCGAGCCACGAGGCGATCCCCAGGAGGCGACCGTTCCCGAAGCCCTGCATCAGGTACGTGAGGATCCCGCCGGACGACGGATAGCGCACCCCCAGCTTCACCACCGCATAGCCGAGCATGCTCGAGATCACACCCGCCACCAGGAAGGAGATCCAGACCGCCGACCCCGCGACCGCGCCCGCCTCGCCCAACAGAGCGAAGATCCCGGCCCCGACCATCGCGCCTACGCCAAGAAAGACAGCACCGCGAACCGTCATCCGCTTGGCGGGCGGCGGCGAGTCCGTCCCGGCGGAACTTGACCCGGCGGGCCCCGGAGGCCCGTTCGGATCGGTCCCAGCCAGCTCTCGCTGGTCTGGGCCGGGCGTTGGGGACGGGGCCACAGAAGGATGGGAATCCGGGCGTGCGGGGGTCAGAGGTTCACGAGGCTTGTCGCGGATGGCATCCTCCGTCTCGAGGCTCCCGTCGCGACGGTAGGCGCACAAGCCCTTCCCGCCATCATCCGAACCGTGTGAGGCGCATTCGGTGCTAACGGCAACCCGCGAGCCAGGGTGCTGCGCTGAAGAGGGCGCCACGGCTCCAGCAGCCCAGATGGAAGCGTTTGAGCCGCCCGCGCAGGGCGTAATAGCCGCGCCGCAGGCGACCACTCGGCGCCGTCAGGCCCGCGTCCCAGGAGCGCGGCTCCTGGCGGGCCTGGCGCGCGTTCACGACGCCGTGCCAGTTGTGGATGTAGACGCGCGGGATGCGGCTGCGGAACGCCCGCGCGATCGTGAACACGTAGCGGATGGCGCGCGCCGCTCGCCGCTCGTTGTAGCGGAAGACCCTGCTCTTCACGAGGCCGCCGGTCTCGGTGAGCCAGACCTGTCCCCGGACGAGGGCGAGCACCTTCGCCGTCTCGCTGCTGCGGATCGGGTGGTGGTGGTTGGCGTCGAGGTAGTTGTGGAGGCCCCAGAGGCGAGGGCGAGGACCGTGCAGGGCGAGCAGGAATGCATTGAGCCAGCGCACAGCGTTGTGGCTGTCGAGCACGTCCGCGGCCACGACTCGGCAGCCGGCACAGTTGGCCCGCACCACCTCGTAGTAGCGGGCCGCGCGCGCAGGCCGCCTGAACGTGGGCTGCGCCTGATGGTTCTCCTCGTTCCACGGCGTGTAGTCGCGAACGCTGGGGAACGCCCGCGTGAAGGCGATGAACGCACGCCTGTAGGCGGACACGGCGGGCGGGGCGATCGGGTCGCCGGGCAGGCGGCTGAACGCGACTAGCGGCTCCACGCCATCGCCTGCGGCCGCCGCCAGCCAGCTCGCCACGCGCGCGCGGCTGCCGGGTCTGAGCGCGGTGTCCCAGGGGACGAGAATCCGTGCGACGCGCAGCCCGAGCCGCCTGTAGAAGCGGTTGCCGAAGATGTCGGGGTTCTGCTCGCTGATGCCGACCACGAGCGGATGGGGACGCTGGGCGGAGGCTGACCGCGGCGTCGCGATGGCCGCCACGACGCACGCGCCCGCCAGCCACAACGCGGCCGCTCTGCGCTTCCGTGCCACGCCCGCTACAACCTCTGCAGGCGCGCGAAGTAGCTGGCCGCGCGTTCCGCGTACCCGACTTCATTAAGTAAAGTATTAGGACGTGAAGGTCTTCAGAAGACTGCTGGGATTCCTGCGGCCCTACCGGGTTGGCGTCTTCTGGTCCTTCCTGCTCGCCGCTTTCGCGATGGGCACGGGCGTGCTCATCCCCTACCTCGTCGGCCGCACGGTGGACGAGATCCGCAACGGACGCACCAACCTCTGGCCGCTCGCCGGCGCGATCGTCGCTCGCCGCCACGCTGCGTTTCGCGCTCAGCGGCGCGCGCCGGCTTGTCGCGGGCCGCGTGTCGCTCGGCGTCGAGTACGACCTGCGCAACCGGATGTACTCGCACCTGCAGTCGCTCGAGCTGGGGTTCTTCGACCAGCAGCAGACGGGCCAGCTCATGTCGCGGTCGACCGTCGACCTGCAGTCGGTGCGCTTCTTCCTCGGCTACGGCCTGATCTTCATCGCGCAGTCGGCGCTCACGATCCTGATCGCAGCCGGACGTGATGCTCGCGGTCAATCCCGGGCTGGCGGCGCGTCACGCTCGCCCCCACCCCGTTCGTCATCTGGATCGCGTTCGTCTACGGGCGGCAAGAACCGGCCGGCGTCGCAGGAGGTGCAGCAGCGGATCGCGGAGCTCACCGCCGAGGCCGAGGAGAACGTGTCGGGCATCCGCGTGGTGAAGGCGTTCGCCCAGGAGGAGCGCCAGCTCGCGCGCTTCCGGCATGTCGGTGAAGCGCGTGTTCGACCAGTCGATGGTTTCCACGCGGCTGAGCGCGTTCTACTCGCCGCTGATCGGCTTCCTGCCCAACCTCGGGCTGGCGGCGCTGCTGTTCGTCGGCGGCCGCCAGGCGATCGACGGCACGATCACCCTTGGCGAGTTCGTCGCGTTCTACGGCTACGTGATGATGCTCACCGGGCCGATGCGCATGCTCGGGCATCGCGCTCGGCATGGCGCAGCGCGCCGTGGCGTCCGGCGCGCGCGTGCTCGAGATCCTCGACCGCGCAGCCGCGCGCTCGTGAGCGCGCCGGACGCGCCGCCGCTGCCGAGCGGCCGCGGGCGCGTGGAGCTGCGTGACGTGACCTTCGGCTACGACGGCGGCCGGTCCGTGCTGAGCGACATCGACCTGACCGTGGAGGCCGGGCGCACGGTGGCGCTCGTGGGGCCCGACCGGCTCCGGCAAGTCCACGCTCGTGATGCTCATCCCGCGGCTCTATGACGTGAGCGACGGCCGCGTCGTGGTGGACGGCGCCGACGTGCGCGACGTGGAGGTCGGCTCGCTGCGGCGCGAGGTGGCCTTCGTCTCCGACGACCCGTTCCTGTTCTCCGCCAGCGTGCGCGACAACATCGCCTACGCGCGGCCGGACGCTACCGAGGAGGAGGTGCTGCGACGCCGCCGAGCGCGCCGGCGCCGACCGACTTCATCGCCAACCTGCCGCGACGGCTACGACACCCGCATCGGCGAGCGCGGCTACACGCTCTCGGGCGGCCAGCGCCAGCGGATCGCGATCGCCCGTGCCCTGCTCAAGGATCCGCGCATCCTGATCCTGGACGACGCCACCTCGAGCGTCGACGCCACCACCGAGAGCCGCATTACCCGCGCTCTTCACGAGCTCACACGTGGGCGCACCACCTTCATCATCGCCCACCGCCTGTCCACGATCGCGCTGGCGGATGAGATCGTGGTGCTCGAGGACGGCCGGATGGCGGCGCACGGCACGCACGACGAGCTGCTCGAGAGCTCTGACCTCTACCGCGAGATCGCCGAGAAGGGCCTGCCGGACCAGGTGTTCCTCACACGCAAGCCGTTCGAGCGCGCGGAGGAGGTGGGCGCTGGCGAGCGGAGGCGACTCGTATCGCTGCTGGCACCTGTTCCGCCGGCAGGAGGACCAGCGCGCACGCAAGCTGCGCGGGCTGCTGGAGCTGCTGCGCCCGTACCGCATGCGCGTGGTGATGATGTTCGCGGTACTGCTCATAGGCACTGCCGCGGGCCTTGCGCCGCCGTACCTCGCCGGCCGCGCGATCGACTCTGGCATCAAGTCGCACGACATCTCGGCGCTCGACGTGATCGCACTGCTGTTCGTGGTCAGCGCGCTGCTCAACTGGTTCGCCACTTGGGCGCAGACCTACCTCGTCGAGTGGGTCGGGCAGCGGGCGCTGCAGGACCTGCGGCTGCGGATCTTCACCCACCTCCAGAAGCTGTCGATCGGCTTCTACTCGCGCAACAAGGCCGGCGTCGTGATCTCGCGCCTGACGAACGACGTGGAGGCGCTCGACCAGCTCGTAACCGATGGCGTGGTAACGCTGTTCACCGCGGGACTCACCCTGTTCGGCACGGCGGCGATCCTGCTGGTGCTAGACGTACGGCTCGCGCTGATCACGTTCTGCGTCTTCCCGGTGCTGTTCATCGGCAGCCTGATCTTCCGGATCGTGTCCGCCGAGGCGTACCGGCTCACGCGAGAGAAGATCGCCTACGTGACGGCGTACCTCCAGGAGACGCTGTCGGGCATCCGCGTGGTGCGCGCGTTCAGCCAGGAGCGCCGCCACACGTCTCAGTTCGCCGACTTGAACGAGGAGAACCGGACGGCGAACATGAAGACCGTCTACCTCAACGCCGCGTACTTCCCGTCTGTGGAGTTCCTCTCCGCCGTCGCGACCGCGGTGCTGCTGCTCTACGGCGGCCACCAGGTGGTCACGGGAAGCAGTGTGACGATCGGCGTGCTCGCGTCGTTCGTCTTCTACCTCCAGAGCTTCTTCGACCCGATCCAGCAGCTCTCGCAGCTCTACACCACCTACCAGGCGGGAATGGCAGCGCTCGACAAGGTGTTCGAGCTGCTCGACGAGAAGCCCGACGTGACCGACAGGCCGGACGCCGTGGAGCTCCCGCAGGTGCGTGGCGAGATCCGCTTCGAGGACGTCTGGTTCTCGTACGGCGGCCCGGGCGGCGAGTTCGCGCTCCGCGATATAGACCTCGTTGTGCCTCCGGGTCAGACCGTCGCGCTCGTGGGCGAGACCGGCGCGGGCAAGTCCACCTTCGCCAAGCTCGTGTCTCGCTTCTACGACCCCACCGCGGGAAGCATCCTCGTGGACGGCTACGACCTCCGCGACGTAACCGAGCGCTCGCTGCGCTCGCAGCTCGGCGTCGTTCCCCAGGAGGGCTTCCTCTTCTCGGGGACCATCCGGGACAACATCGGCTTCGGGCGGACGGACGCCACTGCCTCCGAGGTGGAGGAGGCCGCGCGCGCCGTGGGCGCCGACGAGTTCATCGAGCGGCTGCCGGAGGGCTACGACACGGAGGTGGGCGAGCGAGGCGGCCACCTCTCCGCAGGACAGCGGCAGCTCGTGGCATTCGCTCGCGCCGCGGTGGCCGACCCGCGCATCCTGATCCTCGACGAGGCGACCTCGAACGTGGACGTGCAGACCGAGGCGAAGATCGAGCAGGGCCTGCGCAGGCTGCTGGCCGGCCGCACGGCGATAGTGATCGCCCACCGGCTGTCAACGATCCGCGGCGCGGGCCGCATCGTGGTGATGGAGCACGGCCGGATCGTGGAGCAGGGCACGCACGACGAGCTGCTCGAGCTCGACGGAGCCTACGCGCGGCTATACCGCGACTGGGCGGAGCAGGCCGCGGCCTAGGCGGTCGCATCGGCGCCTTTCCCGTTGCGTCGGGCATTGCGGCCGGCGAAGTTCTCCGTCTGGCTGTGGCAGTTGGGACAGGGGAGTTGGAGGTTCTCCAACCGGTTGTCCCGCCCGTCGCCGTTGATGTGGTGCAGGGCGAGCGAGAGCGGCACATCGAGCCACTCTGAGATCCCGCACCGCTCGCAGCGGTTGTCCTTCAGCCCCTCGCGCAGCAGCCGTCGCTTGAGATTGCCGCGGTGGTGCGACAGGTCGGCGATGAGGTACGTCTCGAGTGGCGCGCCGTGCAAGCGCGATACCACGGCGCCGCGGTTGACCGCATCGGCGAACGTCTTCCGAGCGAAGCCGAATTGCCGCTGGCATTCGGTGATCGAGTGGCCAAGGTCGTGATAGCGCTGGACCTCATCCCAGTCGTAGCGGCGGTTGCAGCGCACGTCGACCGGCAGACCTAGCTTCCGCGCGTGGTATGTAACGGTCGGCTTGGAAATGCCGAGTTCACGCGCTATGGCGGTCCGTGATCGCGCGGCCTCAAGCAGCATCCGAACTGCCTCGCGCATCTCTCCATTTGCCTTCCGTGGCACGAACGTATGTTCGTATAAGGATCGGCCGGAAGCGGTCGACTAAGGTGTCAAGGCTCCCCCGGATGGGCCGGTTGTTGCTGGCTACAATTCGCGAGCTTGGGTGAACGACGCGTTCACCGGTATGTCGATGGGGAATGGTGTAATCGGCAGCACGGCTGTCTCTGGAACAGTTAGTCCAGGTTCGAGTCCTGGTTCCCCAGTTAGAAAGAAGGCCCGCCGCCGGCGGGCCTTCTTCATAGCCCGGCTAGGTCCGTTCCCTCGTCCGCGAGCTCGGCGCGATCCGGGGCGGTTCCGGCCTTGATCATGCGGCCCGCGTGCTCCAGGTCATCCGAGCGGCCGACGGTCAGCGCGGCCTTCACGGCGCCGTCGTCGCCGAGGTAGAAGACGGTGAAGTCGCCATCGTCGAGTGAGCCGCGGATGACGGTCTCGCCCGAGCCCGGGCCGACGTACTCGTACCCCACCCAATCGGCGAGGTCGGAAAAGAAGTACGGCACCACGTCGTGCTCGGTGGGCTTGCCCATCATGTTGAGCGCGGCCGTCTTGCCGTGGTTGAAGGCCACGTCCCAGTGCTCGATACGCATGGGCGAGCCGTGCACGACGCTGTCGTACTCGCAGATGTCGCCCGCTGCCCAGATCCCGGGCGCGGAGACGCTCTCGAGCGTGGACGAGCACTTCACGCCGCCACCGTCGCCGATCTCGAGGCCGGCGGCCTTCGCCAGGGACACGTCCGGGTTCACGCCCGCGCCGATCACGACCATGTCCGCGTCGAGTTCCTTGCCGGCCTTCGTGACCACCTTCGTCAACTTGCCGTCGGAGCCCTCGAAGCGCTCCAGCTCGTCCCCGCCGTACACCTCGATCCCGTGCTCCTCCAGCACCCCCTGGAAGAAGCGCCCGACCTCCTCGCCGTAGAAGCGCTCGAGCGTTACGTCCTCCTGCATCACGATCGAGCACTTCTTTCCGAGCAGGGTCAAGCGACGCCGCCACCTCGGTGCCGATGTAGCTCCCGCCGATCAGCACGACGCGCTCGGCGTTCTCCGCATCCGAGCGGATCGCCTCGCTGTTGCCAAACGTGCGCAGGTAGTGGATGCCTTCGAGCTCGCAGCCGTCGACGTTCAGCCGCTTGACGTTCGCGCCGGTGGCGAGCAGCGCCTTGTCGAACTCGATCTCCTCCTTGTTGGAGAGCTTGGCCACCCGCGCGCCGGTATCGAGCCCGAGGACGCTGGTGCGCGTCATCAGCTCGATGGTCTGCTCCGTCCACCAGTCGTCGGGGCGAAAGAGCGCATCCTCGCGCGTCTCCTTGCCCTGCATGAAGCCCTTGGAGAGCGGCGGCCGGTTGTACGGCGGATCGGGCTCCCGGCCCGCGAGCAGGATCGTGCCGTTGGCGCCCCCCTCGCGCAGCCAGCGGGCGCAGTTGGCAGCGGCAAGGCCCCCGCCGATCAGCAGGTAGTCGACCGAGCGGTCCGCCATCACGCCGCCTCGGCGGGCGGCTGGAAGCGTTCGGTGATCTTCGCCTCGAGGCCGGTGTCGAGCACGATCAGCACCTCGTCGCCGGCCTCGATCACCGAGTCAGAGAGCGGCACGAAGCCGGTGCCGTGCCGCAGGATCGCGATCGCGAGCGAGCCGTCGGGCAGGCCCGAGGTCCTTGACCATCGCGCCCGCCGCGGGCGAGCCCTCGGCCACTTCGATCTCGATGATCTCGAGCCGCTCCTGCGGCAGGTCGAGCAGGTGGAGGAAGCCGTAGCGAGGCACCTCGTGCTCGATCAGGCGCAGGATCAGGTCGGTGGCGGAGACCGCCGGCTTGATGCCCAGCAGCTCGAAGTGCTGAAGGTTGCGCGGGTTGTTGCAGCGTGCGATCACGCGCTCGACGCCGTACTTCTCGCGCGCCACCTGACAGATGAGGATGTTGTCCTCGTCGTCGCCGGTCACGGCGATCACCATGTCGGCGCGCGCTACCCCGGCGCGTTCGAGCACCCACAGCTCCGATCCGTCGCCGTAGTGGACGGCGTGCTCGAGCTCCTCCTCCACCATCGCGAAGCGCGACGGCTCTGACTCGATCACGGTCACCTCGTTGCCCTTGCCGATCAGCTCGCGGGCGAGGTTCCAACCGACCTTTCCGGCACCCACCACGACGATGTACATGCCTAGCTCTTCACCTCCGAGCGCACGGCCTCCTGGAGCATCTCGATCGCCACCGCGGTCGGACACACCGTGCTGAGGCCCTGCTCGCTGTACCACTGCGCACGCGCGGGGTCGAGCACCCGCACCACGACCGTGGGCACGTTGAAGCGGCGTTTGGCGAGCTGGGCGATCACCAAGTTTGTGTTGTCCCCGTCGGTGGCCGCGACAAACGCGTCGGCCCGCTCGATGCCCGCCTCGAGCAGCGCGTCGATCTCCAGGGCGGTGCCCACGGTGAACGATCCGCCGAGGTCCTCCCACGCCTGATCCTGGTTCTTCTCGAGCAGGGCCAGCGCCTCAGCATCCTCGTCCAGGACGGACACCTCGTGGCCTTCCTGGAGCATGCTGCGCGCGACTGTCGAGCCGACCCTGCCACAGCCGACGATAAGAACGAACATACGAGCCCACAATAGCGTTGGTTAGGGCCCAGCTGCTGCGTCGGGCTCGCTATGGCGCCACCCCCTCCCTGATCCCGTCCTCGCCGCTCGGGGCCGCCGTGAGGATCACCCTGCAGGGCGCCTTCTCCACGATGTAGCGGGTCATCTCGCCGACGAAGCGCTCGCGCGGCCCGCCGCCGCGGCCGCCCAGCAGGGCGCCGCCGCGCACCCGGCTCGGCTGCTCCGCGGCCACCACGATCGCGTCCACGCCGCGGCGCTTGGCCTCGTCCACGATGCCGGCGCCCACCGAGCGGGCGCGCACCACCGCCGTGGCCACCTCCACGCCCTCGTACTCCTCCCCCACCTCCTTGGCGCGCGCCAGCGCGCGGCGCGCCTTGGCGATGCGGTCGTCGGGCACGCGGGCGTCGAGCGGCAGCGACATCGGCACCTCGAGCACGTACAGCGCCTCGATCACCGTGCCGCCCTCGCCCGGCTCGCCCTCCTCGGAGGCCAGCCGTCCCGCGGTGCCCACGATGTCGTCGTCGAGCGTGCCGCCGAAGACCGGCACGAGGATGCTCCCGTACTCCACCTCCGGAGGCTCGTAGAGCGCCGCGGCCGGGATCGTGAAGCGTCGCCGCAGCGACTTGCCCTGGCTCTTGCGGTAGACGACGTACAGCGCGACTCCACCCGCCATCCAGGCGCTACCCACGTAGCGGGCGGCCGAGTGCAGCACCAGCACGCTGATCCATGCAAGCAGCGACAGGAGGGCGCCGAGGACCGCCGGTCCCGGTACCGAGCGGCCACGGAAGCGGAACGACAGAGGCACCTTGAACGAGCGCTCGAACTCGGGCTCCCGGAAGCGCAGCGCCACGATCGAGAGGTGCGCGATCGTGAATGCGAGCATCGCGCCGTAGGCGAAGATCCCCGCCAGCTCCTTGAGGTTCATCGTGAGCACGAGGACGAACGAGAGCGCCGCCGCGATCAGGATCGCCACGAACGGCGCCGCAGGGTCGCCGTGGAGCTTGCCCGCCGCGCTCGGGATCTGACGGTTGGTGGCGAGCGAGTAGGCGAGCCGCGACAGCCCCAGCATCTGTCCATTCAGCGCCGTCACGAGCACGAGCGCGGCGGTGGCGCCCACCGCGTAGCGCAACACGTGCACGAGCCAGGTGGGCGAGGAGAACGCGGACACCACCCCGAGAATCGGCGCTTCCAGGTCCTTGCCCCCGAGCGCCGTGTGCCCGTCGACCACGGGCAGCGCCATCAGCGCGATGATCGAGATGCAGACGAACCAGACGATCACCGTCAGCGTGCCGAGGGCAACCAGGCGGCGGAGGTCGGGCCCGCGCATGCGCAGTTCGCCGGCGAGCCCGGACGCCGCCTCGATACCGGTGAGCGCCACGGTGGCTATCACCGCCCCCACGAGCAGGTTGTTCCACGTGGGTGCGCTGCCGAGGTGGATCGAGTCTGTGATCTTGCTGAAGTCGAACACCTTGATCGCGCCCACCACGACGATCACGGACGCGAGCGCGAGGTTGAGCAACCCGAGTCGCAGTACGAAGCGGTAGCGCTCGGCCGACAGGCCGCGGATGTTCGAGAAGGCAACCCAGGCGATGGCCGCGCCGGCGATCACGTGTTCGGCCAGCTTGTCGTCCATCCAGCCGCCGAAGGCGGCGAGATAGTGGGCGATCGCGAACGAGCCCATCGCGATCACGAGCAGGTAGTCGAGGATGATCGCCCAGCCGGCGATGAAGCTCCACAGCTCGTTGAACGCGTAGCGCGCGAAAGTGGAGGCACCGCCGCGCTCCGGGTGGAGGGCGTTGCCCTCCACGTAGGTCATCATCGTGATGACGAAGAACAGGGCCGCGAGCAGGAACACGAGTGGCGTGAGGCCAAGCGAGTAGCCCGCGACGACGCCGAGGATGAAGTAGATCGACGATCCGGCCGCCCCGAGCGCTACCGCGAAGATCGCCGGGACGCCGAACCCGCGCCCGGAGTTCACGTCTTGCCGCCGGGCGGGGGCGAGAGCCGGTTGGCGATCACCACTCGGAGGGCGCCGAGCAGCGCGAACGCCACTCCCAGGATCACGCCGAGGGCGAGCGGACCGCCCCCGCTGGCCAGGGTAATCACCACCATGGCGATGCCGAGCAGGCAGATGATCGCCCCGACGGCGCGAGTGGACTCCCTGTACAGGCGCTGCACCGGGCGCATCTTAGAGCGGGCAGATGCGGCGTCTATGAACTTCGGGCTGCCGCGGGACGTGGGCTCGAAGCACCCCTCTGCGCGCTGCCGTTAGGAGAGGCGCCGTTGGGCGAGGCCTCGATGATCACCCGGCAGGGCCGCTCGGCAAGCACGGTCTCGAGGGTACGGCCGAACAGCGAGCCGGCGGGGCGCCGCCTGGGCGCCGACATCACGATCGCGCGGGCGTGAATCTGGCGCGCCTCCTCCACGATGCGCCTGCCGGCCTCGCCCGGGCGCACCTTCTCCCAGTGCCCTGTTACGCGCCGGCCGCCGATCACCCGCGCGGAGTCGATCGTGGCGGTGGCCCGCGACTCCTGCTCCGGCATCGCCGCGCCGATCGGGGCGGTGGTGGGAACGGTGATCAGCACCACCACGTGGATGCCGCGACGCCTGCGGGCGGCCAGCTTGACGGCCGTGGACACGGCCTCGGGCGAGTAGTCGTCGTCCTCGAAGGCCACGAGCACCGACTCGTACTCCACCTCCCGCTCCACCACCGGCTTGGGCACCACTACCTTGGCCGTCTGCGTGAGCGTGAGGCCCTGGTTGCGGCGGTAGACCACGTAGGTGGCGATGCCGATCGCGAGCCAGATCGAACCGAAGATCAGCGTGGAGATGTTGAGCACGGTGACCACCACCCACGCGATGCCGGTGCCCAGCCCGCCGGCGATGGCGAACAGCGGCATCTGCTTGCCGCGGATCTTGATCTCGCCCGGACCGCGATAGGGCCGCTCGCGGTCGGGCTCCTTGGCGCGGAGCTTGATCACCGCCAGGTGGGCGATCGTGAACGACAGCATCGCGCCGAACGCGTAGATCTTGCCGAGGAAGTCGGCCTGACCCGGCAGGATCGTGATGCACGCGACGAAGCCGAAGACCATGATCGCGATGTACGGCGTGCGGAACTTCGGGTGCAGCTGGCGCAGCTTCTCGGGCAGCTGCCGGTGCTGGCCCATCGAGTACGTGAGCCGGGACACCCCGATCACGCCCGCATTCGTGGCGATGAAGAGGATCGTGGCCGCCAGCACGCCGACGTAGATCTCGGCGGGCCGCTGGAGCGCGCCCAGGTCCATGTTCTTCACGACGCCCAGAATCGGGTCGCCGGCGTAGGTGGTGGCCAGCTCGGTGTGACCGTTGACCACCGGCATCGCCGACAGCGCGACCGACGGGAGGAAGGCGTAGATCGCGATCACGGCGATCACCACGCCCGCGATCGAGCGCGGGATCGTGCGCCCGTAGTCGCGGGCCTCCTCCGCCATGTTGGAGATCGTCTCGATGCCCGTGTAGGCGACCATGCCCACCGGGATCGCGATCAGGAAGTTCGGGATCGTGGGGAACGTGCCCAGGTGGACGTTGTGCACCAGCGTGGACGGTGAGAACACGAGCACGAGCCCGACCACCACGAGGATGAGCTGGGTGGTGAAGTCGGCGAGCGCGAGGAAGATGTTGAGCCCGGCCGCCTCCTTCACCCCGACGATGTTCAGGAGACCGAGCACGGCCACCACCACGATGCCGCCGATGATGTCGCCCGGCCCGTGGTGTAGCGCGGGGAAGAACACGCCCAGGTAGTGAGGGACGAAGAACGCCGAGATGGCGACCGTGATGATGTAGTTGAGCATCTGGCCCCAGGCCGCGAAGAAGGACCAGAACTCGTTGAACGCGTGGCGCGCGAAAGACGACGAGCCGCCCGCCTCGGGATACATCGCGGTGGCCTCCGCATAGGTGGCGGCCGTACAGGCGAAGATCACGCCCGAGATCAGGAACACGAGCGGCGTCATGCCGAGCGCGAGCACCGCCACGAGCCCGAGCGCGTAATAGATCGAGCTGCCCACGTTGCCGTAGGCGGTGCTGAAGAGCGCGCCCGTTCCGAGGACGCGCTCCAGCGCTTGGTGTTTTGGCCGGCGTTCAGCCATTCCCTATGGCCAACGCTACTCTGGCCGGCCCGTGGCGCAAGTGACTGGTGACTGGTGACTGGTACCGGCCACTAGTCACCAGTCTCCAGTCACTCGTTCTAGATAATGAACTGGATGATCAGCAGTGCGACGATGTTCGCGACCTTGATCATCGGGTTGATCGCCGGGCCGGCGGTGTCCTTGTAGGGGTCGCCGACGGTGTCGCCGGTGACCGCCGCGGCGTGGGCCTCGGAGCCCTTGCCGCCGAACTCGCCGTCCTCGATCAGCTTCTTCGCGTTGTCCCAGGCGCCGCCGCCCGAGGTCATCGACACCGCGGCGAAGAAGCCCACCACAATCACGCCGATCAGCAAGCCACCCAGTGCCTGGTACGAGATCAAGCCCACCACCAGCGGCACGAGGATCGGGATCAGCGCAGGGACGATCATCTCCTTCTGAGCCGCCGCCGTGACGATGCTCACCGCGCGCCGGTAGTCGGGCAGTTCGGTGCCCTCCATGATCCCCGGCTTCTCCTTGAACTGGCGGCGCACCTCTTCCACAACTCCGCCGCCGGCGCGGCCCACCGCCTCGATCGCGAGCGCGGCGAACAGGTAGACCATCATGCCGCCGATCAACAGGCCGATCAGCACCGGTGGCTGTGAGATGTCGAAGCTCTTCACGACCTTCCCGGTGCCTGCCACCTCGTCATGCAGACCCTGGATGAAGGCGGCGAACAGCACCAGCGCCGCGAGCACGGCGGAGCCGATCGCGTAGCCCTTCGTGACCGCCTTGGTGGTATTGCCCACCGCGTCGAGCGGATCCGTGACGTCCCGGACCTCCTGCGGCAGGTTGGCCATCTCCGCGATGCCGCCGGCGTTGTCGGTGATCGGGCCGAACGCGTCGAGCGCCACGATCAACCCGGTGAGCGAGAGCTGCGCCATCACCGCCACGCCGATGCCGTAGATGCCAGCGAGCTCGTTGGCGCCGAGGATGCCCAACGCAATCAGGATCGCGGGCGCCGCCGTGGACTGGAAGCCCTGGGCGAGGCCCTGGATGATGTTCGTGGCGTGCCCGGTCTGTGACGCGCGCGCGGTGGTGCGCACGGGACGGAAGCGGGTCGAGGTGTAGTAGTCGGTGATCACGAACAACCCTGCGGTGATCCCGATGCCGATCAGGCTGCAGAGCCAGAAATCGGTGCCGGTGGCCCCGCGGGCGCCCGACAGGAGCGCTGGGACGTTGCCCTTGAGGTCGACGTTGCCCATCAGCCAGTGGGAGATCGGGTAGAAGGCCGCCGCCGCGAGCACGCCGGACACAATCAGGCCCTGGTAGAGCGCGCGTTCCACGTTGCCGGCGCGCGAGCGCACGGCGTAGGTGCCGATGATCGACGCGATGATCGACACGCCGCCGATCACGAGCGGGTAGATCGCCACCTCGCGCGACTCCTGGAAGGTCAGCACGCCGAGCAGCATCACGGCCACCGCTGTGACGGCGTAGGTCTCGAACAGGTCGGCCGCCATGCCCGCGCAGTCGCCGACGTTGTCGCCCACGTTGTCGGCGATCACGGCCGGGTTACGCGGGTCGTCCTCCGGAATGCCGGCCTCGATCTTGCCCACGAGGTCGGCGCCCACGTCCGCGGCCTTGGTGAAGATGCCGCCGCCGAGCCGGGCGAACACCGAGATCAGGGAGCCGCCGAAGCCGAGGCCCACGAGAGCGTCCACGGCGTGCTTGTCGCTGACGTTGGTAAGAACGAGAATGCCGTAGTAGCCGGCCACTCCGAGCAGCGCCAGGCCCGCCACCAGCAGCCCGGTGACGGCACCGCCCTTGAAGGCCACGTCGAGCGCCGCGGGGACCCCGCCGCGAGCCGATTCGGCCACGCGGCAGTTTGCGCGCACCGACACGTTCATGCCTATGAAGCCCGCCGAGCCGGAGAACACTGCCCCGATCGCGAAGCCGATCGCGGTGCGGATGTCGATCGCCAGGGCTAGAACGACGAAGACCACGACGGCTACGCCGGCGATGATCGTGTACTGGCGGCGCAGGTAGGCGGATGCGCCCTCCTGCACGGCGGCCGAAATGCGCTGCATGTCGTCGTTGCCAGGGGACTTGGCGAGCAACCAGCGAGCCGTTGCGGCGCCATAGATGACGGCACAGCCGGCGCAAGCCAGCGCGACGACGACTCCCCAATCGGTCAGAAATTTAGTCAAGGAAGAATCCTCCGAAAGTGCTAAAGCCGGCTATTACAAACCGGCGCAGTGTGTCGGCTAATGCACGATTGCGCTGCCGAGCGCGTTAGCGCAGATGTCGTTGGGCTGCGGCCCGATTCTTGGCACAGCCCGGAACAAGAGGGCGCGCAGTCTATCGAGGTTGTCGGCGAAAACCCGGATGGCGGCCTCAGTGGACACCGGCTCCACGCCCGGCATGCCCGCGAGTCCCACGTCGTAGTCGGTGACGAGCGACACGTTCGCGTAGCAGAGCTCGAGCTCCCTGGCGAGCCAGCCCTCCGGGTATGCGGTCATGTTCACCACGTCCCAGCCGGCGCGGCCGAACCAGCGCGATTCCGCCCGCGTGGAGAAGCGCGGCCCGGCCACCACCACCACCGTGCCGCCGTCGGTGACCGGGATGTCGAGCTCGCTGGCCGTCCTGATCAGCGTGGAGCGCAGATCTGCGCAATACGGGTCTGCGGCGCCGACGTGCGTGGTCTGCGGCCCGTCGTAGAAGGTGTCCTCGCGGCCGCGCGTGCGGTCCACGAACTGGTCGGCCACGACGAAGGTGCCGGGCGGCAGCTCGGGCCTGAGCGAACCGCAGGCGCACGGGCCGATGATTCGCTTGGCGCCCGCCTCCCGCATCGCCCACACGTTGGCGCGGTAGTTGATCCGGTGCGGCGGCAGCTCGTGGTGGTCGCCGTGGCGGGGCATGAACGCCACGCGGGTGCCCTCGATCTGGCCGATCCTGATGCGGGCCGATGGCGGGCCATACGGCGTGGCTATCGCCACCTCCTCGACGTCGTCGAGAAAGCTGTAGAAGCCCGAGCCGCCGAAGATGCCGACGGTGTGCGGCACCTCGTTCACGTGCCGGGCGGGGTCCAGATCTTGGAGCGGGCTTTTTCTCGTTCGTCATCTTCGGGTGTCGGGTCCTGGGTGTCGGGTGCCGGGGATTCCTCCTCCTGCGACCCGCGACCCGCGACCTGCGACTCCCGTGCGTACGCCATCTGCAATTGCGACAGCGGCTCCTTCACCGCGTTCTGCTCTTCCTCGGGCAGCAGCGGCACGAGCGCGCGCACGCCCTCGATGCCCTGCTTGGCCTCAGCTCAGGTCCTTCTCCCCGTCTTCGCCTGCCAGCCCCAGCTTGCGGGCCGCGATGTTGATCAGAGTGATCACCGTCTGGAGCAACACGTCCCTCACGGTGATCCGCTTCATCTGCTCCTCGAGGCCGCGCGAAGCTCCTCCTCGCTCGGCTGCCCGCCGCCGTGGCTCGTCGGTCATGTCCTCACCCCCTCCCCTGCATAGCTTCGCTGGGTGGCCGCCACCTCGGCGGCGTACACCTCCTCAATGCTCGACGCCTGCCTCGAGCGCGCGGCGCTGGCGCTGCGCGCCGTTCTCGGCCGGCAGCGCCGCCTCGATGCCCCCGAGCGCCGCGCGCGCCGGCGCGGTCCAGGCGATCAGGCGGTCGCCGACCGCCGCGGCGGGGTACTCCTCGCCGCGCTCGAGGTCGATCATGCTTGCCGTCGAGCCCGTAGCGGATCGCGCGCCAGAAGTTCTCCTCGATCAGCCGTGCGCGGGGGCGGCTCGGGCAGGACCCCCTCGTCGTAGTCGATCGCCGCCTGGGCGATGCAGGCGACGATCAGCGCTCACGAGCGCGGTGGACTCCTCGGCGGTGGACTGGGCGTCGCAGATGCGCATCTCGACCGTGCCGAACGAGTGGTGCGGCCGCACGCTCCACCAGAGCTGCGTCGGCTCGACGATCGAGTTCGTGCGCACGAGGAAGTCGACGTAGTCGCGGTAGGCGGCGAAGCTCCCGAACGCGTCCGGGATCCCGCAGCGCGGGAAGCTCTTGGTGAAGATCTGCGTGCGCACCGAGTGGAGGCCCGAGTCGCGCCCGTCGAGGAAGGGCGAGTTGGCCGACAGCGCGAGCAGCTCGGGAAGCACGCGGGCGCAGCCGGTCGCAGACCGCTATCGCGCGGTCGGCGCCGCGGATGCCCACGTGCACGTGGACGCTGAAGGTGTTGTTGCGCCACGCGACGTACTTGAGGCCCTCCTCGACGCGGCGGTAGTGCTCGGTGTCGATGATCTGCTGCTCCTGCCACGGGCTCCAGGGATGGGTGCCGGTGGCGGCGAGCAGCACGTCGTGCTCCGCGGCGCGCCGGAACAGCCGGGCGCGCACCTCGCGCTGGTGCGCGAGCGCGTCGGCCAGCGTCGCGCCGCGGCCGGAGCGGATCTCGATCTCCGACGAGATCAGCTCGCCGGCGATCGACTCGCCGAGCACCTGGTCCTGGGCCGTCGGCCGAGTCGCGCAGCTCCTCGAAGCGCTGCGTGAGCGAGCGGTCTCGGGGTCGAGGATCCCGAACTCCTCCTCGATCCCCACGGTGAAGTCGTCGGAGGCTCTCGAAGACCTCCCTGATCGCCGGCCGTGTCCACGCTGCGGCTCTGGGTCTTAGGTTAGGTAGAAGTAGAGCGCGTAGAGCAGGTCCACGGCAGGGCTCGAGGTGTGGACCGTCACGTCCGGCGGCACCTGGAGCAGCGCCTCCGAGTAGTTGAAGATGATCTTCACGCCCGCCTCGACGAGGTCGTCCGCCACCTCCTGTGCGGCCTCGGTGGGGACGGCGAGCACTCCCGACGACGATGTCCTCCTCCTCCACCACGCGGCCGAGGTCGTCGTAGGACGCGCACCACCAGCCGGCCCGGCTTGCCGTCGGGGCCGACCGGCTGGCCGACCTTGCCGCTCGTCGGTGTCGAAGATCGCGACGACGCGGAAGCCGTGGTCGGCGAAGATGTCCGAGCTCGGCGATCGCCTGGCCGAGGTGCCCCGCGCCGAACAGCGCGATGTTGTGCTGGCCCGGCGGTGCGCAGGATCTTGCGGATCTGCGAGACGAGCGAATCGACGTTGTAGCCCACCCCGCGCTTGCCGAACTTGCCGAACCCGACAGGTCACGGCGGATCTGGGTGGAGTTGACGTGCGTGTAGTCGGCGAGCTCCTGGGAGGAGATCGTCTCCTTGCCCATCTTCTTGGCCTGCGTGAGCACCTGGAGGTAGCGGGACAGCCGGGCGGCGACGCCGAGCGACAGCCGCTCGCCCCGCTCGGCCACGTCGAGCCCGCCGTGGAACGAGTCGTTGAAGGTCACGGCTCACTCTATCGAGTGCCCGCGCCAGCCCCTCTGGATCCAGGTAGAACTCGAAGCTTCTCGACGCCATCGATCGCCACCACCGGGATGCGCTCGCCGTACTGGCGGAAGAGACCGGCGATCCCTGCTGATGTCGACCTCCTCCAGCTCGAACTCGCGGCTCGCGCGGACGTCGTCGATCACACGGCGCGCGTCCTCGCAGAGGTGGCAGCCCGGCTTGCCGTAGAGGGTGACGACCGTCATGCAGCGGGCCGCGCGGAGGCGTCCAGGTCGAGGTACGTCCGGGTAGGCGAGCGGCTCGAGAAGCGCGCCGCGCCGGCGATCATGGCGGCGTTGTCGGTGCAGAGCGCCATCTCCGGCACCCAGACCTCGGCGCCCAGCTGCCGCGACGCGGGCGCGCCACTCCGAGTTGGCCGCCACGCCGCCGCCGATCGCGAAGCGTGGTGAGCCCCTCGCGCTCGATCGCCGGCCGGGCGCGGGCCTCGAGCACGTCGACGATCGCCCGCTGATACGACGCGGCGAGGTCGGCGCGGCGGCGTTCGGTCTCGTCCTCGCCCAGGTCGCGGACGCGGTAGAGCAGCGCAGTCTTCAGCCCGCTGAAGCTGAAGTCGAGCGCATCGCCCGGCAGCGAGCGCGGGAAGTCGAACGCGTCCGGGTCGCCCTCGCGGACCAGGCGGTCGATCGACGGGGCCGCCCGGATATTCCAGGCCGAGGATGCGGCCGCCCTTGTCGAACGCCTCGCCCGCGGCGTCGTCGAGCGTCTGCCCGAGGACGGTGTGCTCGAGCGGGCTCGTCCACGCGCGCGACGAACGTGTGGCCGCCGCTCGCCACGAGGCAGAGGAACGGCGGCTCGATCGGGTGCTCGCCCAGCATGCTCGCCAGCACGTGCCCGTGCAGGTGGTTGACCGGGCGTGAGCGGCAGCCGGCGCGCCGCCGCCAGCGCCTTGGCGCTGGACACGCCCACGAGCAGCGCCCCGATCAGGCCGGGCCCGCGCGTGACCGCGACGCTGCCGACATCGTCGAGCGACGCGTCCGGCCCGCTCCAGCGCGTCGGCGGTGACCGCGTCGACCAGCTCGAGGTGCCTGCCGCGAGGCGATCTCCGGCACCACGCCGCCGTAGCGCTCGTGGAGCAGCCCCTGCGAGGCGACGACGTTGGAGAGGATCTCGCCGTCGCGGGTGACGAGCGCCGCGCAGGTGTCGTCGCAGCTCGTCTCGATCCCGAGGATCACGCGTGTGCGGGGCGGGCGCCCTCCGCCGTTTCCTCCACGGCCTCGCCGGACTCCGCCGTGCGCCACATGATCACGGCGTCCTCCTTGTTGTCGTGGTAGTAGCCGGGGCGGAGACCCGCGGACTTGAAGCCGAAGCGCTCGTACAGCCGTGATCGCGCCGTGGTTGGACTCGCGCACCTCGAGCGTGTACTGCTCGCCCGGCCGGTCGGCGATCTCGAACAGGCGCGCTGAGCAGCGCCGTGGCGATGCCCTGGCGCAGCTGGCGGTCGTCCACGGCGACGTTCATCACGTGCCAGACGCGGTCGTAGCGCGAGCAGACCAGGTAGCCGGCCACGCGCTCGTCGCGCGATCGCGGCGAGGCAGATGCCGGTCGGCTTGGACAGCTCGAGCACGAACATCGCGAGCGACCAGGGCGTGGGAAACGCGCGCCGCTCGATCGCGATCACCTGCGGCAGGTCGGCGTAGGTGAGTCGGCGGATCTTGAGCTGGTCGCTCATCGCTGTGGTTTGGCGTCGGGCTCTCGCAGGTAGTTCGGCAGGACCGTCTCGGGCGGGACAGCCGGCACGCGGCCGGCGAGGCGGCAGATGTGCAGCCCGCGTACCGCGTGGGCTCCGGCGGGTCCAACCTTGATTCCGCCCGCCTCGAGCTGCGTCTCGAAATCGTAGCGACCCATCTCCGGCCGCCATAGCCCTGAGCGAGCCTTCCCGGACGCGCTCGCGATCACGCGCTCCGGCGTGGCGGCGAAGGGCGGCCACAGCTCCTCCCCGCCGCTCGTACAGCGCCGCGAACAGCTCGCCGCGCTTGGCGTCGATCAGCGGCAGCGCGAAGCTCGGCGTCGATTCCGCTCCGCCAGCGCTGCGAGCGAGGACACCGGGTGCACCGGGATCTCGTGCGCGTGCGCGAGCGCCCGCGCGGTGGCCACGCCGATGCGCAGTCCCGTGAAGGTGCCCGGCCCGACGCCCACCGCGAGCGCGTCCAGGTCGCGGTAGCCGAGGCCCGCCTCGCCCATCGTTTGCGCCACGCCAGGCATCAGCTCGCGGGCGTGGCCGGGGGATCCGAGCAGGGCGCCGTCGTCCGGGATCAGCTCGAAGTGCTCGCCGTCGGCGCGCAGCACGCAGACGCTGGTGGCCGCGGTGGAGGTGTCGAAGCCGAGCACGTTCATTCGACCATCGATCGCCCGCCGGTCTCCCCCAAGGTGCTCGATGGTGACCCGCGCGGCCGGGCGTCCCAGCTCGGGGGCCGCGATCTCAGGCCACTCCACGAAGCCGATTCGCTCGGGCGTGAGGTAGTCGTCGAGCAGCGCCGGGTCCTCCCCGGACAGGGAGTGCAGCCGGTAGAGGTCGATGTGCGCCACCTCGATTGGCCCGCCGCCGTACACCTGGCCGATCGTGAAGGTGGGGCTCGTAACCGGATCGGTCACGCCGAGCGCTCGGGCAGCCCCGCGCACGAACGTGGTCTTGCCGCTGCCCAGCTCGCCCGCCACGAGCACGAAGTCGCCGGGCGCAGACGCGGCGGCCAGCTCGGCGCCCACGGCCTCCGTCTCGCCCGGCGCTTCCGGTCTCGACCTCGCATCGAGCCGGGAACTCTAGGCTCGGGTCAGCCGAAGAGGCCGAGCTGGGAGGCGGCCACGGCTCTCGGCCGAACCGCCGCCCGGTCCCGGCTCGGCTCGGGCTCCGGCTCGGCCTCCGGCTGCGGCCGCGCAGCCTCGAGCAGCTCGGGGAGCTTCTGGAAGTCCTCGCGCAGCGCCTCGAGCATCGCGTGCTGCGCAGCCCGGCGGCTGGGTGATAGATCGGGTAGATGCGGATCGGCAGGCCCGCGATCACGTGGTCCTGCGGCTGCCCGTGCACGCGGGTGATGCCGTCCTGGCGGCGCGTGAGCAGCTTGGTGGAGAAGTTGCCGAGCGTGCAGATCACGCGCGGCTCGATCAGCTCGATCTGCGGCTGAGGTAGGGCTTGCAGGCCTCGATCTCCTCCGGCTGCGGATCGCGGTTGCCCGGAGGGCGCGACTTGAGGACGTTCGCGATGAACACGTCCTCGCGCGACAGCCCGATCTCACCCAGCAGCTTGTCGAGCAGCTTGCCCGCGGCGCCGACGAACGGCTTGCCCTGCTGGTCCTCGTGAAAGCCCGGCGCCTCTCCCACGAACATCAGGTCGGCGTCGGCGTTGCCAGACCCGAACACCGCCTGCGTGCGCGTGGCGTAAAGCGGGCAGCGCTGGCACTGCCTGGACCTCGTGGTAGAGCTCAACGAGCTGCTCTCGGCGCTCTGCGGCGGGCCGTCCCATCTGGGAATGAAACCCTAGCCCCGGGGGTAGATAGAATTGCCGATGAGGCCGTTACCCAAGCGGAACGGACCCGCAAAATGAGAGAACTTCAATCGCGTGGTTGGACGAGGCCGTCTTGGCACGGCCATCTGCGCGGCGCCTGCGCGCAGCGGGACGCGAGGTTTCCGGACCCGCCGGCGCGGCGAGAAGCCCGCGGGCGCTGACGCGATCCTCCTCTGCGTGCCCGACGCGGAGATCCCGGCCGCCGCCGCTGCCGTGGCGGGCGCCGCCCCGCTCGTCGGCCACACGAGCGGCGCCACCGCCCTCGGCGCGCTCGAGCCCTCGGGCGCGGCGCGGCGCTTCGGCGTCCACCCGCTCCAGACGTTCAGCGGCTCGCCGCGGCGACGCAGAGCGCTTCCGCGGCTGTCGATGTGCCGTAGGCGGCACGGACGCGGGGCGCTCGATGCGGCCGTCGGCATCGCCCGCTCGCTCGGCATGGAGCCGTTCGAGCTGAGCGACGAGCAGCGGCCTGCCTACCACGCCGCGGCCTCGATCGCCTCCAACTTCCTGGTGGCGCTCGAGGCGGCGGCGGAGGAGGTGGCCGCCGGAGCCGGCCTCGATCCGGCCGAGGCCCGCGCCGCGCTCGCCCCGCTGGTGCGCACCACCGTGGAGAACTGGGCCGCGCTCGGCCCCGAGCGCGCGCTCACCGGCCCGGTGGCGCGCGGCGACGAGCTCACGGTCGCCGCCCAGCGCGAGGCCGTGCGCGCTACGGCGCCTCAGCTCGAGGCGCTGTTCGACGTGATGGTGGAGCGCGCCAAGGCGCTCGCCCGGCCCACGGAGGTGACGCGTGAGGACCGTGCGCACGGTCGCCGAACTGCGCGAGGCGCTCAGCGAGGCCGCGCGGCCGGTCGGGCTGGTGCCCACCATGGGCGCCTTCCACGACGGGCACCTGTCGCTGATCCGGGCTGCCCGCAAGGAGAACGAGACCGTGGTGGTCTCGCTGTTCGTCAACCCCGCGCAGTTCGGCCCCTCCGAGGACTTCGGCGCCTATCCGCGCGACGAGGCCAAGCGACGCTCAGCCAGGCCAAGGACGAGGGCGTGGACATCCTGTTCGCGCCGCCGGTCGAGGAGGTCTACCCGGACGGCTTCGACACGAGCGTGGAGGTGGGCGGGCTCACCGACACGCTCGAGGGCGACCCGAAGCACCGCGGCCGCGAGCACTTCCGCGGCGTGACCACTGTGGTCACCAAGCTCTTCAACATGGCGCAGCCCGACCGCGCCTACTTCGGGCAGAAGGACGCGCAGCAGGCGCTCGTGATCAGGCGGCTCGTGCGCGATCTCGACATCCCGGTGGAGATCCGCGTCTGCCCCACGGTGCGCGAGGGCAGCGGGCTCGCGATGAGCTCCCGCAACGCGTACCTGAGCGACGAGGAGCGCGAGCGCGCCGCCGGCTGATCTCGAGGCGCTGCGCGCCGCCGAGCAGGCCGTGAGCACGGGCGAGCGCGACGCCGATAAGGTGCTGGCCGCCGCACGCGCGGAGCTCGACGCCGTCGCGCATCGAGCCCGAGTACCTGGAACTTCGGTCCGCCGAGGACCTGTCGCCGGTCGAGCGAGTGAACGGCTCGACGCTGCTGGCCGTGGCCGCCCGCGTGGGACGGGCGCGGCTGATCGACAACACCATGCTGGGAGGCACATGAACCGCCAGATGCTCAAGTCGAAGATCCACCGCGCGCGGATCACCGACTCGGACCTTCACTACGTCGGCTCGATCACCATCGACCCCGATCTGCTCGAGGCCGTCGGACATCCTCGAGCACGAGCTCGTGCACGTGCTCGACGTGGACAACGGCGCCCGCTTCGAGACCTACACGATCGCCGGCGAGCGCGGCTCGGGCGAGATGAAGGTGAACGGCGCGGCGGCACGCCTCGTGCACACCGGCGACACGATCATCGTGGTCTCCTACGCCTCGTACGACGAGCAGCGAGCTCGAGGGCTACGAGCCCAAGGTGGTCCACGTGAACTCGCACAACGAAATCATCGACGTGAACTCGAACGTCGACCTCCTGGAGGTGGCCTCATGAGCTCCGGCTCCCGCATCACGCCCGGCCCGCCCGCAAAGCGTCAGCGGGTCACGCTCACCAAGCTCGCGGAGAAGAAGGCGCTCGGCGAGCCGATCGTGATGGTCACCGCCTACGACTACCCGAGCGCCCAGGTGGCCGAGGAGGCCGGCGTGGACGTGGTGCTCGTGGGCGACTCGGGCGCGATGACCGTGCTCGGCTACCCGAGCACCGTGCCGGTGACGATCGACGAGATGCTCATGCTCTGTTCGGCCGTGCGCCGAGGCCTGAGCACGCCGCTGCTCGTGGGCGACCTGCCGTTCGCCTCCTACGAGGCCTCGAACGAGCAGGCGATCCGCACCGCCCAGCGCTTCATCAAGGAGGCGGGCTGCGACGCCGTCAAGCTCGAGCGCGGCGGCAGCTCGGTGGAGCGCGCGCGAGGCGATCGTGGACGCCGGTATCCCCGTGATGGGCCACGTGGGCCTTACGCCGCAGACCGCCACCGCCCTCGGCGGCTACCGCTCGCAGGGCCGCACCGCGGACCGTGCGCTCGAGGTGGCGCGCGACGCGATGGCCCTCGCAGGAGGCCGGCTGCTTCGCGATCGTGTTCGAGGCCGTGCCGCCGCCGTTCACGGAGGACGTGCACGAGCAGCTCGAGATCCCGATCATCGGCATCGGCGCCGGCCCGGCCACTGACGGCCAGGTGCTCGTGTTCCACGACCTGCTCGGCATCTTCGACGGTCATGCCGCCCGTTTCGTGAAGCGCTACGCGAACATTCGCGCAGGCGATGATCGAGGGGTGGCGTCGTTCGCGGATGACGTGCGACGAGCGCCGCTATCCGGAGCCCGACCACGGCTACACGATGGCGCCGGACGAGGCGACCCGGCTCAAGGACCTGCTCGCGCAGGACCTTACCAGCGGGAACCGTTCTCCGGGGACTGGTAGCCGTTAAGCGCGCGGGCATATCCTGCGCGCTTCGTGCGTGAGCTTGACCCCGAAAGGCTCGGAGACCACCTCGATCGCCTCTACCGCGCCGCGTGGGCCCTCACGGGCTCGCGAGAGGACGCGGAGGATCTCGTGCAGGACACATACGCGAAGATCCTCACGCGCCCGCGCTTCCTGCGCGGCGAGGAGGATCTCTGGTACCTGCTGCGCACGCTCAAGAACGTCTTCCTGAGCCAGCGCCGTACGCTCGCCGCCAAGAGCACCTCGGTGATGCTCGACGAGGAGACCGACCCGGTGGAGGCCCCCTCCTCGGTGCGGCCCGACCAGGCCGCGGAGGCGCGCGAGGTCTACGCGGCGATCTCCGAGCTGCCCGATGACATGCGCGAGGCGCTCGTGGCGATCGACATCGTCGGCCTCTCCTACGAGGAGGCGGCGAAGGCGCTGAAGGTGCGCCAGGGCACGATCACGAGCCGCCTCTTCAGAGCCCGCCAGCGCGTGGCGAACCAGCTCGGAGCGAGGGGCTAGGAAGTCGAGTAGGGCAACTCGCCGGAGTCCTTCCAAGCCGCGAGCTTGAGCAACTGGGCGCGGCTCATGTTCACCCCGGAGAGGATGCAGGAGTGGTTCCGGCGCTCCCAGGTGACCACCGTGGCGCCATGGAGGGGCGCGCTGCGGAAGCGGATGCCGTGGCTGACCGTGACCGTGGCCGACCCGGCACCGACACCGGCTTGCCGGTGACGATCGTGTAGCCGATCCGCCAGCTGCCCTTCGGTAGAAGACGGTCGTGGCGTCGCGGCCACCCATCTTGTCCACGCGCGAGCCGGTGGCCTTCCAGCCGAAGCTCGTCCTGCCAGTAGGGATAAGGCACGCCGTCGACGTCGAGGTCGAGCGCGCCGTCGAAGCTGTGACCGGGTGCGGGGCCGAGCGCGGGCTTGAGGGTGAACGCGGAGGCCTCCGACAGCGTGGGCCCGCTGGCACCAGGCTGCCCACGATCACCGCGAGCGCCACCGCCACGGCGGCGGCCGCGGTGGTGAGCCCGCCGATCAGGCCGTAGCGCCGCGCCTTGCGCTGGGGCGCCTTGCCCTCGCGCATGGACTGCACACGTTCGCGCAGCGCCATCGGGGCGCTGTCGTCGAGGCCGCGCACGGCATCGAGCGCGCTGCGCTGCTCGGCAAGCAGGGCGCTCAGCTCGGGCGAATGCTCCACCTCGGCCTCCAGCTCGACGGGCGCGCTCCGGCGCCAGCGAGCCGTCCGCGAGGCGGGCAAGGTCACGTTCTATGTCCACCTGTTGGCGCACTCCTGAAGAGAAAGACGCTAGAGGGCGGCAGATTCATCCACATCTGCACCGCAGAAAGGTGGATGTTACGGCGCTTACACCGAGCCCGCTAAAGGCCAGTGTCAGGCCATCCGAAAGGGTGGCGAAAAGCGGCCCACCCGTGTTACGGTCGGGCGCATGTGGGGGTCGCGGCACGGCCCCGAGCGCAGCCCCCTACCGGAGAACAGAACTTGCAGCTCACCTCGAGAACGAGGCCAAGGCCTGACCCGTATTGCCACAGTGGGCGTGAAGGGCGCCCCCGGCTTCGGGTCATGCTGGTCGTGGCCGACGTGGACGGCGTCGGGCCTGCGACCAAGGCATCGATGGTGTTGACACCCTAGCGTCCGCCTTCGATGCCACGTGCGGAGGGGCGTCCGGTCGAAAGGCCGGACGCCCTTCTCATTTCTGGGACGAACTCGATCTCCCTGATGATGCGCGCCGGAGCCCCCGCCGCCACCACGCCGGGAGGCAGGTCGCGCGTGATCACGGAGTTCGAGCCGATCACGCAGCGGTCCCCGATCGTCACCCCGCTCGTGACGACGCAGTTCACGCCGAACCAGCAGTTCGAGCCGATCCTCACGGGACCCTTGGACGTGAAGCCCTGCCAGGTGATCGGGATGTCCGGATCGTCGTAGCGGTGGGCGGCGTCGCCGATGAAGCAGTGGTTGGCGAACATCACGTGATCCCCGATCTCGATCCCGTCGACCGCCGCCACCATCGTGCCGAGGTTGAGGAAGCAGCCCTCGCCGATCTTCACGTGGGCGTCGTCCGAGATCGTGATCCAGCAGCCCGGCTCGAGCAGCGTGTGCGGTCCGATCGCGAGCCGCCCGTCGTCCAGACACTCGAGCACGTTGCCCTGCACCGGGAAGCGGATGAACGAGCGCCGCCGGGCCATGTGCCGGTGGATTCGCAGTCTGTTCCAGGGCAGCGAGTTGCGCTCATACCAGCGCCATTTCTGCCACCAGAGCTTCGCGTTGGCCGCGCCGTCGCCCACGCGGCAAGCTTGCCAGACGCCCCGGTCTATGCCGGAGGTGCGGCGCCGGACCGCGTGGGGTCATGCAGCAGGCTTGGCAGCCCATTCTGAGGCATAAAGCCCTGCTTACTGCGGGCGATCACAAGCTGTAGGGCTGCATTCGGCCCGCTCCACTCATGCGTCTAGTAGCCACAAATCGACTCAAGCCCGAGATGGTGCTGGGACGAGATGTCGTCACCGGGGTTCACGGCCGGATCCCGCTCCTGCGCGCGGGAGTGAAGCTCCGGGACGAATACCGCCGCGCGCTGCTGGACGCCGGCATCCACGCGGTGTACGTGGAGGACGAGCTTGGTGCCGGGATCCCCGTGTCCCCCGCGCTGAGCGAGGAGACGCGAGAGAAGGCCACCAAGGCGCTGGTGCGCTCATTCGGCGACGTGCCCGCGCTTGCGGCCAGAGGGCGCACCATCTCGGAGGACACCGTGGACGAGCTCGCCAAGGTGGCGGAGCTGATCTGCAGCGACCTGGCGGGCGCCGACGACGCCGTGCTCGCGCTGAGCGACCTGGCGGCCGCGGACCAGTACACGCTCCAGCACTCGATCGACGTGACCGCCCTTGGCATCCTGATCGCTCGCAACCACTTCCAGCGCTACGGACACCCGGCGCCCCTCGGCAAGCGCCGCCACAACCAGATGGACAGGCAGCTCACCAAGCTGGGCGTGGGCCTGCTGCTCCACGACATCGGCAAGCTGAGCATCCCGGCGCGCATCGTGAACAAGCCTGGCCCGCTCGACCCGGACGAGCAGGAGCTGATGCGGACGCACCCGATGGTGGGCCTCGATCTTCTGCCCGGCGACATGGTGGGCCCGCTCGCCAAGTCCGTGGTGCGCTCGCACCACGAGCGCTGGGACGGCTCGGGCTATCCGCAGAAGCTGTCGGGCGTCGACATCCCCGAGTTCGCGCGCATCGCAGCCGTAGCCGACGTGTTCGACGCGATCACGAGCGAGCGCCCATACGCGGTCGCCAAGCCCGCGCACGCGGGCGTGCGGACGATCGTGGACAACGCCGGGGGACAGTTCGACCCCGCGATTGTCGACACGTTCCGCAAGGTCGTGGCCCCCTACCCCGCCGGTACCGAGATCGTGTTGGCCGACGGCCGCCATGCCATCGTCGCGTCGGTGCCCAGCGACTGCGTCGAGCTCCCGCTGGTGCGCGTTCACGCGAACGCCTTTGGCCAGCCGGTCCCGCCCGAGGAGATCGACCTCGGCAAGCACCGCGAGCTCGCCCCGCGCGACGGGCTCGCTCCCGCCGCCTGAGTGGACGCTGCCCGCTGAGGGCAGGCTGCGGGTCTTTACCGACGCAGGACGCGTGCTCGGCACGGTGGTTTGAGCATGCCGCCCCGTCCATGATGCGAACAGGACGGTGTGCCATTGCACGGTTTGACGCTCCCACAAGCGACTCGGCGCCTGCCCTCGCCGATCTCGGCCGGGCGGCGGGCGATCGGGCCCACGCGCGGCGAAGAGAGGGTGTTTGACCTCGCGATCCTGGTGGTGGCGGTCCACCTCGTGCTGGTGGCCGGGCTCAGCCGGAACCGAGACGCGACGGTGGCCGCGGTGGTGGGAGTGGCAGCCGCGCCGGCGGCCATGCTCGCCTTCCGCGCGCGAGGCCGGATGGTACGCACCCTCCTCGCGGGCCTGGTAGGTCTGGGCGCCACCGCCGCCGGGCTCGCCCACCACGCGGCGCGCGTCGTGGTCGCCTCACCCGAGGCCAGCGACTACACCGGCGTGCTGCTGGGTCTTGCGGGCATCACCCTGATCGCGCTGGCCTTCCGCGTGGCTCTGCGCGGTCGAAGCCTCCGGATCAAGCTTCTCGCCATTCCGGTGGTGCTCGTGCTCGCGCAGTGGTTCGTCCTGCCGGTGACCACCGCCGGCATCGTGACGAATGCGCCGCACCCGCACATCGCAGGCGCGGCAACGCTCGGCCTCCCCGGCGCCCGGGACGTGACCTTCGCGGCCGGTGACGGCACCCGGCTTTCGGGCTGGTACGTGCCCGGCCGAGGCGATGCGGCGGTGATCCTCATGCACGGCTCGCACGGCACGCGGACGGCCACCCTCCCGCACCTCCGGATGCTGGCGACGGCCGGATACGGGGTGCTCGCCTTCGACGCGCGGGGGCACGGGCGCAGTGGCGGGCAGACCAATGCGCTCGGCTGGCGCGGCGCCGACGACGTCGCCGGCGCCGTCGACTTCCTGCGCAGACAGCCCGGCGTGAACCCCGACAAGATCGCTGCCCTCGGCTTGTCGATGGGCGCTGAGCAGGCCTTGCGGGCGGCCGGCGGGGGCATCCCGCTGGCGGCTGTGATCGCCGACGGCGCCGGCGCGTCCACCACCGGCGACATGCGACTCACCTCGAGCGCCGCGATCCCCGCGTCCGTGTCCTGGCTCACGATGCGCGGCGTGGAGGCATTCTCGGGCGACGACGAGCCGGCACCGCTCGCCACCGTGGTGCGGGGCATCCACGTGCCGACGCTCCTGATCGCCTCCAACGCAGCCGACGAGCGCGCCACCGACCAGGCGTTCCAGCGCAGGATCGGCAGCGACGCCACCCTCTGGTACGTGCCGAACGCAGGGCACACCAAGGCGCTCGCCCGTGAGCCCGCGGTCTACAGGGCGCGGGTTGTCAGCTTCCTCAGCGGCGCTCTCGCGGCGCGCTGAGGGTTACGCCGCGGCCGCGACCTTCTTGCGGCTCGTGCTGCGCTTGCGCTTGGGGGCTGCGGGCTTGACGAGGTCCGCCAGGAAGCCGCCGGTGTAAGACTCCTGCACCGCCGCCACCTCCTCCGGGCTGCCTGACGCCACGATCGTGCCGCCCTCCTCGCCGCCCTCGGGGCCGAGATCGATCAGGCGGTCCGCGGTCTTGATCACGTCGAGGTTGTGCTCGATCACGACGACCGTGTTGCCGTTGTCCACCAGCCGCTGAAGCATCTCGAGCAGCCGCTGCACGTCCGCGAAGTGAAGCCCCGTGGTGGGCTCGTCGAGGATGTACAGCGTCCGCGCCGGTGGCCACCTTCTGCAGCTCGGTGGCGAGCTTGACGCGCTGCGCCTCGCCGCCGGACAGCGTGGTGGCGGGCTGGCCGAGCCGGATGTAGTCGAGCCCGACGTCGTGCAGCGCCTGCAGCCGGCGCTTGATCTTCGGGATGTGCTTGAAGAACTCGACCGCCTCCTCGACCGGCATGTCGAGCACGTCCGCGATCGTCTTGCCCTTGAAGCGCACCTCGAGCGTCTCGCGGTTGTAGCGCTTGCCGTGGCACTGCTCGCACGGCACGTAGACGTCCGGCAGGAAGTGCATCTCGATCTTGATCTGGCCGTCGCCGCGGCACACCTCGCAGCGCCCGCCCTTGACGTTGAAGCTGAACCGCCCCGGCTTGTAGCCGCGCGCCCGCGCCTCCTGGGTGCGCGCGAACAGGTCGCGGATCTGGTCGAACACGCCCGTGTAGGTGGCCGGGTTGGAGCGCGGCGTGCGGCCGATCGGCGACTGGTCGATGTTGATGATCTTGTCGACCTGGTCGAGCCCGGTGACCCGCTTGTGCGCGCCCGGCCGCATCTTGGCCCGGTGCAGCTTGTTGGCCACCGCCTTGTAGAGCACCTCGTTGACGAGCGTGGACTTGCCCGACCCCGACACGCCCGTGACGCAGCAGAACACGCCGAGCGGAACCTTGGCGTCGATCTTGCTGCAGGTTGTGCTGGCTCGCGCCCTCGATCTCGATGTAGCCGCTCGGGCCGCCGCCGCTTCTTCGGCACCTCGATCGCGCGCGTGCCCGCGAGGAACTGCCCGGTGGCCGACTCCTCGACCGCCATCACCTCCTCGGGCGTGCCCTGCGCGATCACGTGGCCGCCGTGCTCGCCGGCGCCCGGCCCGAGGTCCACGAGATGGTCGGCCGCGCGCATCGTGCCCTCGTCGTGCTCCACCACGATCACCGTGTTGCCGAGGTCGCGCAGCCGCTCCAGCGTGGCGATCAGCCGCTCGTTGTCGCGCTGGTGCAGCCCGATCGAGGGCTCGTCGAGGATGTAGAGCACGCCCACGAGCGACGAGCCGATCTGGGTGGCGAGCCGGATCCGCTGCGCCTCACCGCCGGACAGCGTGCCCGGCCGCGCGCTCGAGCGACAGGTAGCCGACGCCCGACGCTGTCCAGGAAGCGCAGCCGCTCGTCGATCTCGCGCAGCACGAGCCGCGCGATCTGGCGCTCGGTGTCCGAGATCTCGAGCTGCGTCGAACCACTCGATCGCCCGCTTGGCCGACATCCGCGTGAGCTCGTGGATCCCGAGCCCGCCCACCTTCACCGCCAGGCTCTCCGGCCGCAGCCGCGCGCCCTTGCACTCCGGGCAGGGCCGCACCGACATGTACTCCTCGATCTTCTCGCGCGAGTACTCCGAGTCGGTCTCCTTGTAGCGGCGCTCGAGGTTGGTGACGATGCCCTCGAAGCTCGTGGTGTACGAGCGCCGGCGCCCGTAGCGGTTGCGGTAGGAGATGTAGAGCCGGTCGCCGTTGGTGCCGTAGAGGAAGCAGTCCTGCACCTCCTCGGAGAGGTCCTCCCAGGGCGTCTCCATGTCGATCTCGTAGCGGTCGGCGATCGCCTGGGTCATCTGCTCGTAGTAGTTGGAGGCGCTGCGTGGACCAGGGCAGGATCGCGCCCTCGCCGAGCGACAGCGACGGGTCCGGCACGACCAGCTCCGGATCGATCTCCATCTGCGAGCCGAGGCCCGTGCAGCGCGGGCACGCGCCGTGCGGCGAGTTGAAGCTGAACATGCGCGGCTCGAGCTCCGGCATCGAGGTGCCGCAGTTGAGGCAGGCGAAGCGCTCGGAGTAGGTCCTGATCTCGCCGGAGTCGACCAGCTCGACCTCGACGATCCCCTCGGCCAGCCCCACCGCGGTCTCGATCGAGTCCGCCAGCCGCTTGCGCAGGTCCGGCCGCATGACGAGGCGGTCCACCACGACCGCGATGTCGTGCTTGAACTTCTTGTCGAGGACGATGTCCTCCTCGAGCCGGCGCAGCTCGCCGTCCACCTTCACGCGCGTGTAGCCCTCGGCGCGCAGCTCGTCGAAGAGCTTGCCGTACTCGCCCTTGCGCCCGCGCACCACCGGCGCCAGCACCATGAACCGCGTGCCCTCCTCGAAGGTCATCACCTGGTCGACGATCTGCTCGGCGGACTGGGCGGCGATCGGCTGGCCGCAGTTGTAGCAGTGCGGATGCCCGATCCTCGCCCACAGGAGGCGCAGGTAGTCGTAGATCTCGGTGACCGTGCCCACCGTCGAGCGCGGGTTGCGCGAGGTGGTCTTCTGGTCGATCGAGATCGCCGGCGAGAGACCCTCGATCGAGTCCACGTCCGGCTTGTCCATCTGGCCCAGGAACTGGCGCGCGTAGGCGGACAGCGACTCGACGTAGCGGCGCTGGCCCTCGGCGTAGATCGTGTCGAAGGCAAGGCTCGACTTGCCGGAGCCCGATAGCCCGGTTATGACAACCAGCGCGTTGCGAGGCATCCTCAGGTGGAGGTCCTTGAGGTTGTGCTCGCGGGCGCCGGCGATTACTAGTTCGCCCTGTGGCCTCACTGGTATGCAAGTCTAGGCATACGAACGGATGTTCCCCAGCCGCGTTTTGGGCGCACGGTGCGGGAATCCGCACCCGCCAAGCGGCGGGGTGACGCGATTGTTCGGCGCTTCCCGGGTCGCGAATATTCGCGCATGGCCGAGGTCCACGCCATCCCCAAATCCCGCCGCGGCGACGTGATCCAGAACAACGTCACCGGCGAGCGCGCGATCGTGCTCGTCGGCACCGACGACTCGCAGCGACGGCCGCACCGTCTGCTTCCTCGGCGTGCGGCCCGGGCGGCGCTGTGGTGGGCGAGCACATCCACCCCTCGATCACCGAGCGCTTCCGCGTGCGTCTCCGGCCGCCTCTGCGTGCGCATCAACGGCGCCGAGCGCATCCTCGGCCCCGGCGACGAGGTGACCGTCCCGCCCGGCATTCGTCCACGACTGGTGGAACGCGGGCGACGTCGAGGCGCAGGTGGTCGTCGAGATCGATCCGGGCCGCCGCTTCGAGCTGATGATCTCCACCCTCTTCGGCCTGGCAAACGACGGCCTGACGAACGACAAGGGCATACCCCACCTGCTCCAGCTCGCGGTGATCGCGCGACGAGTTCCGCGACGTGGTCGAGTTCACGCAGCCGCCGCGGATCGTCCAGCGCGTGATGTTCGCCCTGCTCGCCCCGCATCGGGCGGGCGCTCGGCTACCGGCCGTTCTACGAGCCGCTACCTGCGCCCCAACGGGCACGTCGAGGTCATTCCGGAGCTGATGGCGTTCGCGAGCCAGCGGAGTACCGCCCGGTCGCGCGCCGAGGCCGCCCAGAGCGCGGCCGCCCACCTCGCGGAGTAGACGTCGTCCAGGATCGCGTCCTGGTCGTCGAGCTGGAAGTTGTCCGCCAGGTAGCGGGCAGCCTCCTCGCGAGGGGTGCCGTTGAGTGCCATGTTGAGCGCCACGAGCCGGGCGCCCTCGGGGCCGGCTCCGCCCAGTGCGCCGCCTGTGCGGCGCGGTGCCGGGCTCGGGCGTCGGGCTGTCGGGGCCTCTGGCTCCGACGCCTCGGGCTCCTCCGCGATCGCGGCCTCTGCGGCTCGGGCTCCGGCGTCTTGGCTCGCGCCGTTGCCGCGCGGCTGGCGCGCTCCGCGGCGCTCGGCCAGCCACCGCCGCCGGCTCGCAGCGAGCTCGTCCTCGCCGGCCGCGGCCAGCTCCGGCTCGGGCTCGGGCTCAACAGGACGCACGGTGAGCAGCTCCTGCGGATCGACATGAGCTCGCCCTCGAGGTCGCCCGCGCCGCCACGCATGCCGATCCACGAGGCTGCCGGCGCCCTGTGGATGCCCGGAGACGAGCGTCTCGAGCTCCTTCTCGAGCGCCGCCGCGCGGTCGAGCATCTTGGCCGCGGTCTCCTGCACGCGCTGAAGCTGCTCGGCGGACTCCTGGTCGGCCCGCTCGCGCGTCTCGCGCGCGCGGCGAGAGGCGTCCTCGGTCACACGCCGCGCCTCCGCGGTCGCGCGCTCCTCGATCTGAGCGGCGCTCTCCTCCGCGGCCTCCACGATCTGGCGCACCTGCTCGGCGGCCGCGCCAGCCACGCCGGCCGGCGTGGCCTTGAGTTGCGCCTTGAGCTCGGCGATCGCGTCGGCGAGCTGCCGCAGGTGGAGGTCGACCTCCTCCTGGTCATAGCCGCGCCGGGCCACCGTGAAGTCCTTGCGCTCGATGTAGTGACGGTCCAACTCCACTCTTCCTCCCGTCGGCAAACCGGCCCTCAGCGTACCGGACGGCACGTGCGCGGGCTGGTGCCCCCGCGCTCGCTGCGCAGCATGACGCGCGAAGTCTCCCGCCCGTAGCCGGAGGCCACCTATGAGCGCGCGGAACCTGCCGATCGCGGAAGCTAACCGCCGGTCCGGTCAGACCCGTCTGAGCTCGAACCAGACGGAGGATGCCCTCCTCGCTTCCACGCCCCAGCGCTCGGCCAGGCGGTCGACCAGGTAGAGGCCCCAGCCGGACGGCGCTCTCGAGCGGCCTCGTCCGGCCGCGGCGGCGGCTCGAAGCCCTCGCCGTTGTCAGCCACCTCCACGCGCACGGCGTCGCGGTGTGAGAGTGACCTCGACCCGCACCTGGCTCGTCGCCGCGGTCGCCGTGCTTGACGCTGTTGGTGATCAGCTCGGTGACGAGCAGGCGCACGCGTCTCGAGCTGCGATGGCCACGAGCCGCTCGCCGAGCGGGGCGAGCGCCTCGCGCGCGGCGCCGGCCGACTCTGGCGGTGGGCGGCAGCTCCAGCGAGCAGGTCGACCGTGCCCGCCCCCTCCACGTGGCGGCTGCGCGCGCCGTGCTCGACGCCCAGCACGACGATCGCGATGTCGTCGCGCGGCGGCGCCTCGATGCCGCCCAGCGCGAGCGACTCGATGTGGCGTGGCCACCTCAGGCGGGCTCTGTCCCTCGGCAGCCCGCGAGCGCCGTCTGCCAGCTCCTCGTGCGAGATCAGGCGCTCCGGCGCATGCGCGTCCGTCACGCCGTCGGTGTAGAAGACGACCGTGTCGCCGGGCAGCGAGCTCCACCTCGCTGCCGGTCGAGCGGCGGGTCCTCCATGATCCCGAGGATCGTGCCCGAGCTGCCGAGCGTGCTCGACCTCGCCGCCGCGCAGCAGCAGCGGCGGCGGGTGACCGCCGCTCGACGATCTCGAGCCGCCGCGCTCGCGGGCTCGAACGCGGCGTAGCGCCACCGTGCAGAAGCGCTGATCCGGGCTGCGTGGCGCAGCAGCGCCTCGTTGAGCACGCGCAGGATCCGCTGCTCGGCTCGCGCTCGTGGATCGCGGTGGCCCGCAGCGTGTAGCGCGCGAGCGCGGTCACGGTGGCGGCCGCCGCGCCCTTGCCGCACACGTCGCCGACGGCGATCCCCCAGCGCCCGCGGCTCATCTCGAAGATGTCGTAGAAGTCGCCGCCCACCTCGTCGCCCTCGCCCGCCGGGCGGAAGCGCGCGGCCACCGCCACGCCGGGGATCTCCGGCAGGTTGGGCGGCAGCAGGCTGCGCTGGAGCGTCGCGGCGATCTCGTGCTCGTGCTCGTAGAGACGCAGGTTCTCGATCGCCACCGCCGCGATCTGGGCGAGCTGCACGAGGATCGCCTCGTCGTTGTTCGCTGAACGCGCCGTCGCGCTTGTCGGACAGGTGCAGCAGCCCTGTGTTGCGGCCGGCGCGGTCCACGAGCGGCACGGCCAGCCAGCTGCCGGTGCCCGCCGGCGGATCCATGCGCGACCAGGCCGGGATGCGCCTCGAGCTCGGCGCCGTTCAGGCGGGCCAGCTCGCCGCCCTCGCACACCCACTGGTGGAGCGGCGGCATCTCGTGCGCGCTCGCGCCGCTGGATCGGCTCGTCCGGCTGCGGCGATCGTGTCGCTGCACTAGGCCTCGCTGCCCGCCGCTCTTGCAGGCTCGCCGCCGCCCGGCCCGCGCCGATGATCTGCGAGCGCGTTGAGCGTGACGAGCTGCGGCGAGCTCATCGACCGTGCGCGCCGCGGCGATCGCAAGCGCGGCGTCCGCCAGGCCGCGCAGCTGACCGCTGTGGCCCTGCTCGAGCCGGGCCGCCTCCTGCGCCTCGCGGAAGCCGCGCTGCGCCATCTCGAACGTGGACAGGCTCTCCATCGCGAACTCGGTGGCCGCCGCGCCGCGCGCGCGTGCTCCTCGGCCGAGGACGCAAGCGCGAGCGCCTCGGCCAGCGACTCGTGGTGGATCGCCGCGAGGTCCAGCATGCTCAAGCCCTGGCTCACCGCGGTGCGTCCAAGCTCGTATGCCCGCTCCAGACCGCGCTCGCCGGCCTCGGCCCCGGTTACGTAGTCGTGGAACGCGGATGCGTAGGCGGCGCGGAACTCGTCTCGCGCATCGCGTCACGCCGCGATCCCCATGTAGCGCGCCACGAGCACGAGGGCGTCGTCGGTGGCCTTGCCGGTACTCGGCCAGCAGCTGGTCGGCCAGCTGCTGCGGCGGATCGCTCGAGTCCACCAGGTCGAGGTAGCCACCACGAACGCCGTCGGTGGCGAGCACCAGCGTGTCGCCCGGCGAGACCTGAAGCTCGTTCGGGCGCAGCGACGGCAGCTGGTGTCCCGGCACGCCGCCCACCAGCATCACGCTCTCCCGCTTGCGCCCGTCGCCCGGATCCGCTCGCAGCAGCGTCCCCTCGATGTTGCCCACGCCGACCCAGGACATTGTGCTGTCGCGAACGTTGAACGAGGCGAGGGTGATCACCGCGCCGCGCGTGCCGCGCAGGCTCTCGTGGCAGCGCGTCGAGCAGATCCGCCACCGGCTCCGCGGCGTGGCGCTCGAGCGCCTCGGCCGCGCTGCGTGCCGCCATGGCCGCCTCCGGCCCGTGGCCGAGCCCGTCGATCGCCGCCACCAGCGCGCCGTCCTCGAACGGCATCACCACGTGCAGGTCGCCCGACTCCGACTCGCCCTCGAGCGCGAGCGTCGCGACCGCCCAGTCCAGCACTGCCTTTGCCGCCTCAGACACGGTCAGGCGCCCACTTCTTCATCACGACCGTGGTCCCCTTCGAGACCTCCGACTCGATTGCGAACTCGTCCATCAGCCTGCGCGCGCCGGGCAGCCCGAGCCCGAGCCCGTTGCCGGTGGAGTACGAGTCCCGCATCGCCAGCTCGAGGTCCGGGATCCCCGGGCCCTCGTCGCGGGCCACCACCACGATCCCCTGCTGGCCGCCGTCGTTGTCCAGCCTGAGGACGATCTCGCCCTTCTCCGCGTAGAGCAGGATGTTGCGGGCCAGCTCGGAGATGGCGGTGACGATCAGCGTCAGGTCGATGCTCGAGAAGCCGAGCTGAGCCGACAGCTCACGGCCCTTCTCGCGAGCCGCTACGACGTCCGCATCTGAGCTGACCGGGACCAGGACTTCATCGGTCACCGTCGCCGGGCTCCTTGGTCTGCTTGTCGAGGAAGGTGAGCCCCTCCTCGAGGTCCAGGGCGGTGTGCACGTCCTCAAGGCTCATCCCGAGCTGGACCATGGCGAAGGCCACCTCGGGCTGGATTCCAACGATCACCGTCTCTGCCCCGCGCAGTCTCGTCATGTGGGCGATCCCGCGCAGCGAGCGCGACGCGAAGGAGTCCATCACGTCCAGCGCCGTGACGTCCACGATGATCCCGCGCGAGCGGAACCGTCCGACCTGCTCGACAAGGTCGTCCTGAAGCTGGAGGACGTCGCTGTCGCTGAGGGCCGCCTGGATCGAGGCGATCAGGTAGTGGCCCTGCTTGAGGATCGGAACAGCCATACCGCGTTACCCCCGCCTGCCTAGCGGATCTCTACTGCCTCTTCCTCGCCCTTCGTGACTTCGTATCCCAGTAGTCGTTCTGCCTCCTCGATGCCGCCCTGAAGGTCACCGACGGCGTTCATCTTGCTCAGGTCCACGCCGATCGTCACCAGCGTCTGGGCGATCTCCGACGACAGGCCGGTGATGATCACGCTGGCGCCCATCAGACGCGAGGCCTCGACCGTCTGCACGAGGTGGTTTGCCACCGTGGAGTCGATCGTCGGCACGCCGGTGATGTCGATCACGACCACCTTGGCGCGGTTGGTCCGGATGCCACGCAGGAGCTGCTCGGTGACCTGGCGCGCGCGCTGCGAGTCGATCACGCCGATGATCGGCAGGATCAGCAGCCGCTCGCGCACCTGGAGCACCGGAGTGGACAGCTCGCGGATGGCCTCCTGCTGCTGGCGGATGATGCGCTCGCGCTCCTGCACGAACGACACAGCCACCGTGTTGGCGATGCGGTTGGCGGCCGGCTCGTACGCGTCGAGCACGCGGTTGAGCAGGTCGAAATCCGACTGGTACTTCTCGAACAGCGAGCGGGCGAGCACGTCGCGCAGCAGCAGCACGATGCCGACGACCTCGTTGGTCTCGACCCCTCGCGGAATGATGCGCTCCGACAGGTTGCGCGCGTAGTCCTGGAGGGCCTCGACGCTGCCCGTCTCGAGCACGGCGACGTAGTTGTCGTACACCGTCGTAGCCTCGGAGAAGATCTCCTCCTGACTCATCGCGGTGAGCAGCTTGGCCTCGCCGATGCGGCGGGCCCACTCCTCGCGCAGCTGGGTCCGGTTCTGCCTAAGGTGCGCCACCAGCTCGCGCAGGAGCGCGGCGCTCGAGTCCGCGCCATCGGTGGTCGCTCTCCTGCCGCGAGTGGCGGCCGCCCGGGCGGGTGGGGCGGCGGCTCCGTCCGCCTTGCGCGCCTTCGCCTTGTCAGCCATCTGTGCCCCTCTCCTGCCGATCAGCTCCGGCGAGGCGCTCACGCTCGCGCCTCCTAGCTTGCGGTCCCTTTTTCGCGATTCTTGCGAGTCCGAGAGGCGGGACCCTAGTACCTGAAGGGCCGAATTTCCAGCGGATCTGGACCTATTGCAGGTCCCGAGCAGTGACCGTGGCCGGCGGCTCTGCGGCCGTCGGAGGCGGCGAGTCGAAGCCCGCTGCCGCATAGGCATCCCGCTCGTCGAGCGTCTCGTGCTCGAGCAGGGCGTGGGCGAGCGAGTCGAGCCGCTCGCGGTTCTCGGTCAGACGCTCAACCGCATGGGCGTAGCACTCATCGACAATCCGGCGCACTTCTGAATCCACCAACTCGCGCGTGGACTCCGCCGGAGCGTTGGCATCGGCCGCCGGGAAGGGGCTCTCGTTACCGGGGCGCGGGAGCACTGACACGAGCCCCACGGCCTCGGACATTCCCCAGCGCCCGACCATCTGCCGCGCGATCGAAGTGACCTGTTCGAGGTCTGACTCCGCCCCCGTGGTCACCTCTCCGTAGATGATCTGCTCGGCCGCGCGGCCGCCCAGCGCGCCCACGATCCGGCCGCGCAGGTAGTTGGCGCCGTAGCCGTAGCGGTCGGCCTGGGGACTCTGGAAGGTCACGCCCAGCGCCTGGCCGCGCGGGATGATCGACACCTTGCGAACCGGGTCCGCGCCCGGCTCGAGCATGCCGAGCACCGCGTGCCCGGACTCGTGGTAGGCGGTGCGCTCGCGCTCCTCGGGCGAGAGCGTGATGCGGCGCTCGGTGCCAAGAACGATCTTCTCGAGCGCATCGCTGAAGTCGTATGAGGTGACCTTTTCGTGATCGCGCCGCGCTGCCGTGAGAGCGGCCTCGTTCACCAGGTTGCGCAGGTCGGCGCCCACCATGCCGGGGGTGTTGGAGGCGATGGCGCCCAGGTCCACGTCGTCGGCCAGGGGCACCGAGCGCGTGTGCACCTCGAGGATCTTCTCGCGCCCTTCCTTGTCCGGCGGATTGACGAACACGCGTCTGTCGAAGCGCCCCGGGCGCAGCAGCGCCGAGTCGAGCACCTCGGGCCGGTTGGTCGCGCCGAGGACGATCACGCCCTCGGTGCCGGTGAAGCCGTCCATCTCGGTGAGGATCTGGTTGAGCGTCTGCTCGCGCTCGTCGTTGCCTCCGAACGAGGCGCCGCCGCCGCGCGAGCGTCCTATCGCGTCGAGTTCGTCGATGAAGATGATCGCCGGGGCGGCCGCCTTGGCCTGCACGAAGAGGTCGCGCACGCGGCTCGCCCCGACGCCGACGATCGCCTCGATGAACTCCGAGGCCGAGATCGAGAAGAACGGCACGTCAGCCTCGCCGGCCACGGCGCGTGCGAGCAGGGTCTTGCCGGTACCCGGCTGTCCGGCCAGCAGCACGCCCTTGGGGATCGCGCCCCCCACGCGCGTGTAGCGCGTGGGGTTGCGGAGGAAGTCCACCACCTCTTCCAGTTCCTCCTCCGCCTCCTCGATGCCGGCCACGTCCTTGAAGCTGGTGCGGTCGGCGGAGTGCTCGTAGCGCTTGGCCGTCGAGCGGCCGAACGCGCCGAGCATGCCGCCCGCCGAGCTTCTTCGCGCGAGCGCGACAAAGAGGCCAACGAGCAGCAGCGTGGGCCCGAAGCCGAAGATCAGCGTCTGCCACAGCGGCGTGCCGCTGTCGACCTTGTGCGCGTTCACCGGCACGTTCTGGTCGAGCAGCGCCTTGGTCAGGCCGTCCTCGCCGAAGTCGGGACGAACCGTCTGGAACTTCGTGATCTGCTTGGCGTCCTTGCCGGGCGGGTAGGCCACCTGCTTCTTGAAGTTGCCCTGGATCTCCTCGCCCTTCGAGCTGATCTCGGCGACGTTGCCCGCCTGCACCTGCTTGAAGAAGAGCGTGTAGGGCACCGACGGCCGCGCCGGCTTGCCGGACAGCGCGAAGCTGAGAATCACGTTGAGCGCAAGCGCCCCGATCACGAACCACCAGAAGCGGCTGCGCGGCGGCGGCATTACGCGCTGCGGCTGGGGCTGCTCCTCCTTGTGCCCCTCGACGCGCCAGGGCTGCTTGGGCTCCTGCGAGCCCTGCTGATTGCGAGTGGGAGCGTCGGCCATAGGCCGATGCTAGCCGCCGGGGTTAGCCGAAGTTCAACGAGCCGACGTAGCCGAGGACGTTGGTGGAGACCGTGTCCCCGTTCACGTCCTCGAACAGGCGCTTTGCGGCCGGGGTGACACCGACCGCCTCGACGTGTCGCGCGCCGTCGCTGTAGAAGCCGTACTTGCCGCCGGCACCGGATCGCTTGGGCTCGCCAGGGCGATGACGCCGGCGTGCTGCGCCAAGAACTGCTCGGCGGTGGGGTAGCTGCCGGAGCCCGCCTCAACGGTCGCACCCGTCACAAGTCCATCGACGACCACGGCATGCTTGCGCTCGTCCAGGAAGACGGAGCCGGCGGGGGTGAGGGCAACCGCGACTATCGGCTTCACGCCGCGGTGCTTGCGGACGAGCAGGACTTCACACCAGTCCCCCTCGAGGATGGCCCGCAGCTTGCCGCCGTGCTTCGGCGCGACGAAGTCGTCGTTGTCCGCCGAGGCGAGCGGCGAGGCCGGGGCGATCTGCGCGGGCTGACAGATGAGCCTGATCTCACGGCTGGCCAGCCCGCGGAACAACCGCCTGCCGGCGGTGCCCTTGAAACTGATCACGGTGCGCCCGTGAGACTGCACGGCCTTCACCGATGGATTCCCCGAGATCACATCGCTCTCCGAGGCGAGCGCCGGCGCCGCGAGGAACAGGAAGAACGCTGCGACGAACGTTGACAGGCGCTTCACCTGATCGAGCCTAAGCCGCACGGCCAGGCGCTTGCGTGCGAGTGGGCACGTCGGCCATAGGGCCGGTGCCACGACGAGCCCAGGCGACAGCTCAGCGGTTCGGGAACTCGGCCGTTTGTCTAGGCGCCGGCTTCCGCCCGCTCCAGCTCGCGCCGAAGTTCCTTGATCTCGTCGCGCAGTTTGGCTGCGTACTCGAAGCGCAGCTCGTCGGCCGCGAGGAGCATCTCCTCCTCCAGCTCGACGATGGTGCGCGAGATCTCCTCGGGCGTCATCTGCGCTTCCTGCGAGCGGCGTCGGGAGCGCCGGCTGGAGGGCACCTTCGACTCGATCGCCAGGAAGTCGCTGATGTCGGAGATGCCCTTGACGATCGTCTCCGGCGTGATGCCGTGCGCCTCGTTGTAGGCCACCTGGATGGCGCGGCGGCGATCGGTCTCCGAGATCGCGTTGCGCATCGCGGCCGACTCCTTGTCGGCGTACATGATTACCTTGCCGCGGATGTTGCGGGCCGCGCGGCCGATGGTCTGGATCAGCGACGTCTCGCCGCGGAGGAAGCCCTCCTTGTCCGCGTCGATGATCGCCACGAGCGAGACCTCCGGCAGGTCGAGCCCCTCGCGGAGCAGATTCACGCCCACGAGCACGTCGAACTCGCCGAGCCGCAGCTCGCGGATGATCTGGATCCGCTCGAGCGTGTCGATCTCGGAGTGCAGGTAGCGGACCTTGAAGCCGTACTCCATCAGGTAGTCGGTGAGGTCCTCGGCCATCTTCTTGGTCAAGGTGGTGACGAGGGTGCGCTCGCCGTCCTCGGTGCGAGTGCGGATCTCGTTCATCAGGTCGTCGATCTGGTTGCGCGTCTCGCGCACCTCCACCTCGGGGTCCACGACGCCCGTCGGGCGTACGATCTGCTCGACGATGCGCGAGCTGTGGCTGCGCTCGAACTCGCCCGGCGTGGCGGACACGAACACGATCTGCTGCGTGCGCGTGAGGAACTCGTCGAACGTCTGCGGCCGGTTGTCCATCGCGCTCGGCAGCCGGAAGCCGTAGTCCACGAGGGTCTGCTTGCGCGAGCGGTCGCCCTCGTACATGCCGCCGATCTGCGGCACCGTCTGGTGCGACTCGTCGATGAAGCAGACGAAGTCCTCCGGGAAGAAGTCGAGCAGGCAGAAGGGTCGCGACCCGGGCGCCCGCCCGTCGAGGATGCGCGAGTAGTTCTCGATCCCGTTGCAGAAGCCGAGCTCGCGCAGCATCTCCATGTCGAACTGAGTGCGCTGGCGCAGGCGGTGCGACTCGAGCAGCTTGCCCTCGCGCCTCGAGCTCCTTGCAGCGCGCCTCCAGCTCGTCGCGGATCTCGCCCACCGAGCGCTCGATCGTCGGCCGGTCGGTGGCGTAGTGGGTGGCGGGCCAGACGCCCACGTGCTCGATCTCGGCGATCACCTCGCCGGTGAGCGGGTCGAAGTGCTGGAGCTGCTCGATCTCGTCGCCGAAGAAGACGGCGCGGTAGGCCGTCTCCGCGTAGGCCGGGAACACCTCGAGCGTCTCGCCGCGCACGCGGAAGCTGCCGCGGCCGAGCGCGCTGTCGTTGCGCGTGTAGTGGTTGTCCACGAGCTTGCGCAGGATCGCCTCGCGGTCCTGCATGTCGCCCTTCTTGAGCATCACCACCTGCGCGTCGTACTTCTCCGGCGAGCCCAGGCCGTAGATGCAGGACACGCTCGCCACCACGATCACGTCGCGGCGGCCGAACAGCGCCGCCGTGGCCGAGTGCCGCAGGCGGTCGATCTCCTCGTTGATCGAGGAGTCCTTCTCGATGTAGAGGTCCTGCTGCGGGACGTAGGCCTCGGGCTGGTAGTAGTCGTAGTAGGAGACGAAGTACTCGACGGAGTTCTTGGGGAAGAACTCGCGGAACTCGTTGCAGAGCTGGGCCGCCAGCGTCTTGTTGTGCGCGATCACGAGCGCCGGCCGCTGCACCTGCTCGATCGTGAACGCCATCGTGGCGGTCTTGCCCGAGCCCGTCACGCCGAGCAGCGTCTGAAACCGCTCCCCCGCGGTCAACCCCTCAGCCAACCCATCGCGAGCCTTGGGCTGATCGGCGACGGCGGTATAGGCAGGGTTGATCTCGAACTGGGGCACGAGGCGAAGCTAGCACCCAGACCCGTCGCCCTGCGGCCTGTGGACCGTGGACCGTGGACTAAGCCGCCCGCACCAACATCCCGCGGCTCAGATCCGGCTCGGCGGGCGGCGCAAACCAGTATCCCTGGCCCATCTCGCAGCCGAGCTCGCGCATCGCCTCGAGCTGCTCCTCGGTCTCGATGCCCTCGGCCACCACGTCGAGGCCGAGCGTGTGGGCGAGGTCCGCGATGGTGCGTGCGAACGCGGCACCGCGGCCGCCGTGGCCGGCCCAGCTGACGAACGACTTGTCCATCTTCACGATGTCAAGCGGCAGCCAGCGCAGGTAGCTGAGCGAGGAGTACCCGGTGCCGAAGTCGTCGAGCGCCAGGCGCACGCCCACTCGGCGCAGCTCGTCGAGACGGGCGATGCTCACCGGCGCGTCGGAGATCAACAGCGACTCGGTGATCTCGATCACGAGCTGGTCAGGCCGGATCCGCGCGGACTCGATCGCGCGCGTGACCGCCTCGAGCAGGTCGGGCTCCTGCAGCTCCGCCGCCGACGCGTTCACGTGGATGTTGATCGGCGGCCGCTCGGGATGCGCGTCCGACCAGTCGCGCGCCAGCTGGCAAGCCTTGGTGAGCACGATGCGCCCGATCGGCACGATCAGGCCCGTCTCCTCGGCGAGCGGGATGAACTCGGACGGCGCCATTCGGCCGCGCTGCGGGTGCTCCCAGCGAACGAGCGCCTCGAGCGCCAGGGTCTCACCGCTCACGAGCCGGGTGATCGGCTGGTACTGGACCACGAACTCGTCGCGCTCCACAGCCGCCTCCAGCTCCTCCTTGAGCGAGTGGCGCTTGAGCATCTCGGCGTGCATCTCCGGCTCGAAGCTCGCGAAGCGGCCCTTGCCGCTGGTCTTGGCGGTGTACATCGCGACGTCGGCGTTGCGCAGGAGGTCCTCGGCGCTCTCGTCCCCGGCCGAGTTTGTGGCCACGCCCAGGCTGCCCTTCACACGCACCTCGCTGCCGGAGACGGTGAACGGGTCGGTGAACGCCGCCACGATCCGCTCGGACACATCCATCAGAAGCGGGCCGTCGGCGTCCTCGAGCAGGATGGCGAACTCGTCTCCGCCCATGCGGGCGGGCGTGTCGGCAGGGCGCAGGCAGCCGCGTACGCGCTCGGCCACCTGACGCAGCAGCTCATCGCCGTGGGCGTGGCCGTAGCGATCGTTCACCACCTTGAAGTCGTCGAGGTCGAGGAACAGCACCGCCACGCGGCTGCCGCGGCGCGCGAGGGCGTGCGCCAGGCGGTCGACGAACAGCACGCGGTTGGCGAGGCCGGTGAGCGGATCGTGGAAGGCCTGATGCTCGAGCTGCTCCTGGAGCTCGCGAAGCTGCCACACCGCCTGCTCGAGCCGGTCGTGCTCCAGCGAGGCGCCGGCCTGGTTGGCGAGCGCCTCGAACAGCTTGAGATCGTCGCTGCCGAAGCCGCGTCCCACCCCGAGGCGGTTGGCCACGAGCATCGCCCCCACCACCCGCGTCTCGCCGCGCAACGGCGACACCATCGCGTCGCGAACCCCACGCTCCTCGAGGTACGCCTCGAGCTCGGGCGGGAACGGGAGCTGGAGCTTCGTGGCGGCATGCCCATCGCCCACGATCGACCGCAGGCCGTCGGCCACGTCGCCCGGAACGGGCTGCATCAGGTCTGGTTCCGCGCTGCCGGCGGACGTGCGCAGCGGCGGCCTGCCGTCCTCGCCGGGGAACAGCACCACCTCGGCCAGCTCGCCGCGGAAGGCCTGGAGCGTGAGGTCGAGCAGGTCGCGCAGCGAGTCGCCCACGTCCTGGGCGCGGTGCAGCGAGCGGGTGGCGCCGTAGAGGAACTCGAGACTCTCGTGCTTCTGCCGCTCGGCCATGTAGGCGCGGTACGAGACGAAGAGCGTGATAGCGGGGATGGCGAGCAGCCAGGCGGCGCGCGGGTCGCCTGAGATCACGGTGCCGCCCGCGAGACCGAGGCTGGTGTTGGTCACCGTCACCACAACCGCGATGCCGAGCATCTGCAACAGGCGGCGCAGGCCGACGGGCGCCTCGGAAAGAGTGATCGCGGCGCCGATGAGCAGGACGCCCAGCGCGCTGCTCACCGCGGTGCCGGTGAACGCGGCTGCCCAGGCGGCGGGCCCGAGCCCGGCATGGGCGGGCACGATCAGATGGAAGATTGAGGCGGCCACGCAGGCGGCGAGCGCGTACTGCCCGATGTTGAAGACGAGCCGGATGAGCGAGCGCCCGGGGTTGATCGCCAGCACCATGCCGGAGCCCACGAGCTGGGCGATCACGACGTCCGGCGGACTCGCAAGCAGCAGGCCGACCACCAGCGGCAGCTCGCCGAGCGACATCGAGTGCGCGCTGCGGCGGAAGTGAACGTGCACCACGAACACCTCCGTGAGGGCGAATACCGGCGCCAGCGCCCACCACGGAATGGTGTGGCGCACCTGAAGCGGCGACGCTCCGCGAAGGACGAGCAGATAGAGGGCCACTGCGCCCCCGACGATCGCGGCGTTGAGCACCCAGACAGCGAAGAGGCCGCCGAACCGGCGGCGACCATTGCGCTCCGTCTGTTTCACCTCCGCTCGACCCACCCGCGACCTCTCCTCGGTTGATCGGAGTGCGGGCGCCCCGCTTTACGCGAGGCGCCCGCCCTCCCCTGCCTGGCTGTCATCCCGTCGGGTCTCCCCACGAACTGTCTGACCAGCGGTTGGCCGACCACCTGTTCGCCGACCAGCGGTTCGCGGACCAGCGGTTCGCGGACCAGCGGTTGGCGGCCAGGTTGCTTCCGGTTCCACCCGGGTCGACCCGCACGTCCGACGAGCGCCTCGCGTTGAGGATCGCCTACAGGCTCGCCGCCCGGTACCTCTGGACGGCGGCCGGGACCGGCAGCGCCGATGCCCGGCGAGGTCGATCTGCCCAGCTCCCTCAGTCAGCTGGGACCCAGACGGCACCTGGGTGGCGCCTCCCACCAGCAGAGCCTTCACCTGATCTGGCGTCAGGTCCGGGTTCTGCTGGATCAGAAGAGCCGCCGCGCCGGACACAACGGCAGTGGCCTGGGAGGTGCCACTGCCCTTGAAGTAGTCCGTACCGACGAGCCCTTCCGGGTGGTTCTGGTCGACGAACGACCCCGGATCGCGGAGGCTCACGAGCGACGTGCCCGGTGCCACCACGTCGGGAGCCCGAGTCGAATCGCCGACACGGGACCAGTTCGGCACCGAGTCGTCAGCGACGCTGGGATCCTTCCCCATGTCGGTCGCGCCAACCGAGACCACGAACGGGTCTGCGGCCGGCGCGTCGACGCCGAGGATGTCGTTGCCGTTACCAACGGCCGCCACAACCACGATGCCCGACTTCCACGCCTGCTCCGCCGCATAGGCGAGCGGATCGGCGACGTAGCTCACGTCCAGCTCAGAGCCGAACGAGAGATTGAGCACGCGGATGTTGAGGCCGTCGCGATGGCCATGGGTCACCACCCAGCTCATCGCGAGCAGAAGCTCGCCGAGGTTGGTGGAGCCATCGTGCGCGGCGGCCTTGACGGACACGAGACGGGCGTCAGGCGCGACACCGCTGAAGGGACCGGCAGGGTCGTTCCCCACCATGATCCCCGCGAGGTGCGTGCCGTGGCCGTACGTGTCCAGGCCCTTGGTGCTCGAGCTGGCTGCCTCCGGCGTGTAGTCCGGCCCGACGTAGACCTGTGAAGCCCCGTCGAGACCGGGTGCCGGGACAACGCCCGAGTCGATCATTGCGATGTCGACGCCCTTGCCGGTCACGCCTTGCGCGGCCAGCTTGTTGGCACCGATCTCCTGCTTCACCTGGGCGAGGGATGCCCCCGGCGCGCTCGCGGCGGCCGAGTTGTCACTCGCGGCTGACAGGCTCACGGTGCGATCGAGGGCAGCCGACAGGACGCCCTTGGCGGACCGCAGCTCGGAGATCCGGTCCGAAGGGACCTTGGCCAGGAAGCCATGGATCAGGGAGATGCGAGCCCCCACCTTGCCGCCGAGCGCCTCGACGGAGCGGGCGGCGGTATTTGTGGAACCGGCCCGCGCGCTGACCACAACAGAGGTCATCGAGCGGTCCGCACCCGCCTTCATGCCGACAAATGCAGCAACGGCACGAGCGTCGCCAGAAGCGCCGCCGTGAGGCGGATCCGCTTGCCGTCGTCCCAGCGGATTCCGTAGCCGCGCTCACCGGGTTACCCCTCGCGGTCCGCTGGTTCGACCTTTCACTGACAGTCCTCCTTGACGTCAGGGTCTTTTCTAGCCGGGGTATTCGGTCCCTACGTACCCCTTTTTAGGGTCCTGGACGGATGATTTAGGGGTGTGAACGCGCCATAAAGAGCAAGCAACCTCAGTGCTTGAGGCCAAGCTCCTTGGCGTAGTGTGCGTGTACTGCATCGCGCTTGTCCAGCACGCTCTGGACGTACGCGCGCGTCTCAGGGAACGGGATGTCGCGGACGGCGTCGAAGCTGGCCGGCGCCGCCGGCGCCTCGACACCCATTGGTCGACGTTGTCCTCGCCGGCGTTGTAGGCGGCGATGGCGAGCACCTGGTTGCCGTTGTAGCGGCCGATCAGGTAGCGCAGGTACCACGAGCCGTAGGCGATGTTGATCTGCGGGGTGCCGAGGTCCTGCAGCTCGAAGCTGCGTGCCGCCCGACTTGTGCGCGATGAACTCGGCGGTGCCCGGCAGCAGCTGCATCAGGCCCTTGGCGCCCGCGCTCGAGGTGCGGTCGCGGAACTTCGACTCCTGGTAGATCACCGCGGCGATCAGCGCCGGGTCGAGGCCCTTCTCGGAGGCCTGCTGGCGGATGATGTCCTCGTGCTTGAGCGGGAGCGTGAGCTCCTTGCACCGCGTGCGGGCCGACCTGCACGGCCATGATCACGAGCACCGCCAGCGCGCCCGCGACGACCGCGGCGGCGGCATAGCGGCGGCGGCGCACGATCGCGCGCGCAGGCTGCGACGCCGCCGCTGTGCGGCGCGCTCCGGTGCGTGCCCGTGCGGATGCCGTGCTCAAGCTCAGACTCCTATGTTCGCAAGGAGCGCCGACAAGCTTCGCCGAAGATCGTCCAGGCTCGCCGTCGTTCTGCACCACGTACTCCGCTCGCTCCGCCTTTTCCTGCTGCGAGAGTTGGCGCGACGTCGCGCGATTCCGACGCCGGCGTGGTCGCGCGTGCCCGTGCGCTCGGCGCGCATCGCCTCGCCCGCGATCACGGCGATCGTGTGGTCGAACACGGCCTCCATCCCGGCCTCGAACAGCAGCGGCACCTCCACCACGAGCGCGCGCGGTGACGGGCTTGCGCGCGGTCATCTCCTCGCGCCAGCTGTTCACGCGCTCGCCCACGCGCGGCCACAGCACGCCCTCGAGCCACTTGCGCTCATCCGGCTGTTCGAACACGAGCGTGGCGACGGCGTTCCGGTCGATCTGGCCGCCGGGCGCCACCTGGTCGCCGAAGCGGGCCACCAGCTCGTCGCGCACCTCGTCGCTGGCCGAGCAGCTCGTGCACGACCGCGTCCGTGGAGAGCGTGGCCGCGCCCAGCGCCTCGAGCGCTTTCAGAGCCTCCGACTTGCCGGCCCCGATGCCCCCCGGTGAGACCGATGAAGGGCGGGGGCCCTCCCGGCCACGGGCTACTCGGCGGGCGGGGTGGTCTCTTCGCGCGGCGGGCGCGCTCGGCGCGGAGCGGCTTCCGTCCTCGGCGGGAGCCTCGTCCTCCGGCGGGCGGCGTCATCCTCGGCAGCCGGCGCATCCTCGGCGGGCGGCGCCTCGTCCGCCGGGCGCCTGCTGCCTCCTCGGCGGGCGCGCGTCCTCGGCGTGCGGCGTCTCCTCGGCGCCGGAGAAGACGTCCTCGGAGAGCCCGAGCTCGGGCACGTTCGAGAGGTCGGCCCCGCTGATCTCCGCGCCGGGCGAGCCGTCGCCTGCGAGCGAGTGGCAGCACCTGGTCCTCGACCCGCTTGACGCTCAGCGAGAGGCGGCGGCGCTCCGAGTCGATCTCGAGGATCTTCACCTTCACCGTGTCGCCCTGGTTGACGACCTCGCGCGGGTTCTCGACATGGTGCTGGGCGAGCTCGGAGATGTGCACGAGCCCCTCCACCCCGTCGAGGATCTCCACGAACGCGCCGAAGCTGACGACCTTTGTGACCTTGCCTTCGAGCACGTCGCCGACGTTGTAGGTGTCCATCACCCGCTGCCACGGATCCTCCTGGGTCTGCTTGAGACCGAGGGAGATGCGCTGGCGGTCGCGGTCGATGTCGAGCACCTTCACCGGCACGACGTCGCCGATGTTGAGGATCTCGGATGGATGGTTGACGTGGCTCCACGAGAGCTCCGAGATGTGGATCAGGCCGTCGATGCCGTCGAGGTCCACGAACGCGCCGAAGTCCACGATGTTGGAGATCGCGCCCTCCACGACCTGACCGGGCTGGAGCCGGTCGAGGATCTGCTGGCGGACCTCCTTGCGCTCCTCCTCGAGCACAGCGCGGCGGCTGAGCACCACGTTGTTGCGCGAGCGGTTGAGCTCGATCACCTTGCACTCGATCTTCTGACCGAGGAAGTCGTCGAGGTTCTGAACGCGGCGGATGTCCACGAGCGACGCGGGCAGGAAGCCGCGCACTCCAAGATCGATGATGAGGCCGCCCTTGACGACCTCGATGACCGTGCCCTCGACCGGCTCGCCGGACTCGGCGGCGCCCTCGATGCGGCGCCACGCCTTCTCGAAGCGGGCGCGCTTCTTGGACAGGATCAGGCGGCCGTCCTGGTCCTCCTTGGTGAGGACGAGCGCGTCGACCTCCTCGCCTAGCTCGACCTCCTCGGAGGCGTCGACCGACTTGCGGATCGACAGCTCGTGCGACGGGATGACGCCTTCGGACTTGTACCCGATGTCGACGAGCACCTCGTCCTTGTCGATGCGGACCACCTTTCCGGTGACCACATCGCCCTCCTCGAAGGGGACGAGGGTGGCGTCGTAATTGGGGACTATCTGACCGTCTATTTCGAGGAGCAGCCCGTTTGACCCCTCGACTGGCTTGGCTTGAGTTACTGCTTCGGTATCTGACACTTGCGCGAAGGTTAGCGGGGACGCCCTGGCAGCGACGCCCGAACGCGGCTTGTAGTCTCAGCCGCGATGCCCAGACGACGCACGAAGAGGGGCGAAGACCGCACACCCTTGTCCGGCGATTTCGACGTCCTGATCTGCGGAGCAAGCTTTGCAGGTCTGGCGGTCGCACGCGAGTTGGCCGGCTCGGGCGCGCGTGTATTGATGATCGACCGCTACGAGATCGGCGAGCGCCAGACCTCGGCATGCGCGGCCCCGACGGACTGGCTCCTGGCCCTCGGATTGGAGGATTCGATCCGCCAGACCTTCCCCGATCTGGTGATCCACACCCCGCACGCCACGCGCCGCTACCGGCTGCCGTGGACGTTCTCGACCTTCGACTACCGGCAGCTCTGCGCGCTGCTCGACGACCAGAACGACGTGCAGTTCGAGACCGCCAAGGTGGACGGGCGCAGCGGCTTCACCGTCCATACCGACCGTGGTGACCTGAGCGCTCCCCTGATCGTCGATGCCCTGGGCTGGCGGCGCATGCTGGACGCACCGGGCTACCAGCCGCCCGACGCCCCGCTTTCTCGCGGGCTCGAGGTGCACCCGCACGGGAGCGGCTCCGAGCTCGAGATCTGGATCGACCGTCGCTACGTGCCGGCCGGCTACGGCTGGAGTTTCCCCGCGCGGCGAGGAGGTGCGGGTGGGCGTGGGCTCGTTCGACCCGCGCTTCCACGTGAAGGAGACGACTGTGCTGCTCGCGGAGGACCTCGAGCGCGACGCCGTGCGCTACCAGGGCAACTGGATCCCGCACAAGCTGCGCCCCGCGGCCCAGGACGACATCTTCTTCGCGGGCGACTCGGCCGGGCACTGCCTGCCCCTCACCGCCGAGGGCATCCGCACGGCGTTCTACTTCGGTATCGCATGCGGGCGCGAGCTGCGGGCCGTGGTGGAGGGCCGCGCCTCGCGGCCGGACGCGCTGCGCCGCTATGCCTCCTTCAGCGCCTCCCACCGCCGGAAGTTCGAGGCGATGCTGCGCGTGCAGCGGGTGATCCCGCGCGTGCCGCCGCGGCTGCTCGGCCCGGCGATCGTGGCGATGTCCACGCCGCGCTTCGTGGACTGGTCGTTCACGCACTACCTGAACATCGCGCCGCCGTCGTTCGCCTCCCCCGCGCCCCTGCCGGCCGGCGAGCAGGTGGCCGCCGCCGCATGAGCGGGCGCGCGCGGCTCGTCGGGATCAACCACGTGGCCCTCGAGGTGGGCGACCTGGAGGAGGCGCTCAAGTTCTACAGCGGACTCTTTGAGGTCGCCCGCGTGGATCGCGAGCCCGGGATGCTGTTCCTCGACATGGGAGACCAGTTCATCGCGCTGTCCGAGGGCCGGTCGGCGGGGCCCGATGAGTCGCGGCATTTCGGACTGGTGGTGAACGACAAGGAAGCAGTGAGGGGGGCGGTCCAGGCAGCCGGGATCGAGACCGTCGGCTCCGTCGGCCTCAACTTTCGCGACCCCTGGGGCAACTTGCTCCAGATCGTGGACTACCGCGACATCCAGTTCACGAAGGCGCCGCCGGTATTGGACGGCATGGGGTTGGCGGGCCTGGAGAAGCGCCCGTCCGCGATCGCGGAACTGCGCGATAAGGGCCTCATCTGAGACGTGGTCGATCTAACGGCCTCCCAGTGGCCGCTAGATCGACCACGTCGGTCAGGCCGGGTAGTCCGGACGTTCGCGGAGCGGGTCGAGGTCGGTGTCGCCGGCCGCCCATTCGCGGGCCCGCGGATCGCCCGCGAGTGCTTTCTTGAGGTGCTCGACTGCCTCATCGGGACGGTCGTCGAGCGAGCAGTAGCAGGCGAGCTGGTAGTGGAGCAGCGGGTGCTCCGGCCAGTCCGCGAGCCCAGAGGAAGCGATCTCGATCGCGCGCTCGTAGTCGCCCGCGTCGTAGGCGGGCTGTGCCGCGTACCAGTGCTCGAATGCCGATGGCGGCTCGGCCGCGCCCGGCCGGCCGCCGATCACCAGCACGGTGGTGTTCGGCTCCTGTGCCACGGCGGAGCGGTGCACTCCCACCGGCACGAGCACCAGGGTGCCCGGGCCGGCGTTCACCTCCTCATCGCCGACGTCGAAGTGCGCGCGGCCGGACATCACCACGTAGAGCTCTTCATGGCCCGCGGAGCCGCTGGAGGTCTCGTCGTGAGGCTCGATCAGCTCGCCGCCCTGTTCGGCCGACGCGTAGCCGTTCACGCCGAAGCCGGTGGCCCCGAGCGCGCGGCGCAGCGGCAGCCAGGTGAGCTCTCCCACCCGGATGCGCTCCACGTCGTCCACCCTCACCACGGCCGGCCGGCCCTCGGCTTCCATGGGCCACAGGCTAGATAAGCGGACTCTCACCGGCGGCTCAGTTACCACCACGGTCACCGGGAATCACTGGGCTTTCGACCCGGAAACCAGGAGGTCCCGACATGACATCGACACTCGACAGGTTGCGCACCGTCGCGGTGGTAGCGCTGCTCGGCATCGCTGTGACTCACGTTGCCGAGCTGCCCGACAAGCTCGAGGAGAGCGGCGTGCGCTATCAGGGCTATCTGTTCATCGCGCTCGTGGTGGGCTGCGTGGCCCTGGCCGCAATCGCGCGCCGGCTGCCGCCGGGCGTGTTCTGGACCGGCGTCCTGTCCGTGTCCGTCCTGCCGCTGGCCGCATTCGTGATCAGCCGTACGGCGGGGTTGCCGGGGGGCGAGGACGACATCGGCGCCTGGGCGGAGCCCTCGGGCATCGCCTCGATGGCGTTCGAGGCGCTGGCGATCGTGGCCGCCGCGCGGGCCATGCCGCTGCTCTCGTCCGCGCGCGAGCGGGTGTTCACCCGGCCGCAGACGCGCCGCCCCACCCGGGCGGGGCTGATTCGCGAGCAGTCGTAGCCGGCTAGAAGCCCCGCCGCTCGCGGTCGTGCCGCTGTACGCGAGTGGCCCCGGTGCGAGCGCGGTTGACCACGCCCCCGAGCCAGATGGCCGCCAGGGCGACGGCGACCGCGCTCGCCACCGCGGAGCGGCCGAGATCGACCGTGCCCACGAAGGCGAAGAAGAGGTAGAGCGCGGCCAGTCCGCCGCAGATGGCCATGATCACCGCGGTGGCGGTGCGGGTGCGAGCCGACATGGGGCGAGAATAAGCCGGGCGACGGCGGAGCGCCAGCGCGCTACTTGGCCTCGAGCCAGTTCGACCCGACGCCGACGTCGACGCCCAGCGGCGGCTCGAGCTCGAAGGCGCGCACCATCTCGTCGCCGGACGATCTTCGAGGCCTGCTCGACCTCCGACTCGGGCGCCTCGAACAGCAGCTCGTCGTGGATCTGGAGCACCAGCCGCGTGGACAGGCCGGCCTCGCGCAGCGCCTTCCAGCAGCGCACCATCGCGACCTTGATGATGTCGGCGGCGGTGCCCTGGATCACGGTGTTCACCGCCAGGCGCTCGCCCAGCTGCCGCGTCTGGCGCTGGCGCGCACGCAGCTCGGGGATGCGGCGCATACGACCGAACAGCGTGGTGACGTAGCCCTCGTCGGTGGCGCTCGTGATCGTGCGGGTGATGAACTCCTGCACCTTCGGGAAGCGGTTGAGGTAGCGCTCGATGAACTCGGCCGCCTCCTCCTGCGGGATGTTGAGCCGGTCGGCGAGGCCGTAGGCGGACAGCCCGTAGACGATCCCGAAGTTGATCATCTTGGCCTTGGAGCGCGTGCCGTGGTCCACCTGCTCCGGCGGCAACCCGAACATCTCGCCGGCGGTGGCGGCATGCACGTCCTCGCCGCGGCGGAAGATCTCCTTGAGCACCTGCTCGTCGGCGATGTGGGCGAGCACGCGCAGCTCGATCTGCGAGTAGTCCGCGGAGATCAGCTTGCTGCCCTCCTCCGCCACGAAGCAGGCGCGGATCTCGCGGCCCTCCTCGCTGACGGATCGGGATGTTCTGGAGGTTGGGGTTGGTGCTCGACAGGCGGCCGGTGGTGGTGGCCGTCTGGTTGAAGGTGGTGTGCAGGCGCCCGTCCTCGTCGCTGATCAGCTCGGGTAGCGCGTCGAGGTAGGTGCTCTTGAGCTTGGTGAGCTCGCGCCACTGCTCCACCTTCGCGACGATCGGGTGCTCGTCGCGGATGGCGGCGAGCACGCGCGCGTCGGTTGAGAAGCCGGTCTTGCCGCGGCGCTTCTTCGACAGGCTCGAGCTTCTCGAACAGCACGTGCGCCGAGCTGCTGCGGCGAGCCGATCGTGAACTCCTCGCCCGCCAGCTCCCAGATCTCGCGCTCGAGCCGCCGCGATGCGCTCGGCGAAGCCCTCGTTGATCGCGGCGAGGCGCGCGGTGTCGAGCTTGACGCCCGCGCGCTCCATGTCGATCAGCACCTCCACGAGCGGCATCTCGACCTCGCGCAGGAGCCGCGTGAGGCCCTGCTCCTCGATCACCGCGAGCTGGCGCTCCGCAAGCTCGCGCGTGCACACGGCGCGCTCGGCGAGGCCGTTGGCGCCGTCGATCACCGCGCTGATGCCCTCGTCCTCGAGCAGCTCCGGCAGCGGGTACTTGCGCCGCGCGGGGTCGATCAGGTAGGCGGCCACCATCGTGTCGTGCTCGAGCGGCGGCGTGTCGCACGGGCCCTCGCCCGATGGCGAGCGACTTCCAGTCGTGCGCCACGAGCGGGCGCTCGCCCCACGCGAGCGTGAGCGCCGCCAGCGTCTCGGCCTCGCCCACCATCACCTCGCTCGCCGCCCGCGTATGCGGCGAAGCGCAGCGGCCCGCTGACGGACGCCGTCCTCGTCCAGCGGGCGCTCGGCCGCGAGCGTGGCGTGCTCGCCGTCCAGCTGTCCCGAGGTCCGACGGCGGGGACCTCGACGCGCCGTGGCCTGCAGCTCGCTCCACCGCGCGCTGCCGCGGCGCCGCGGCCTCCTCCCCGCCGAGCGCCTCCTCGAGCCGCCGCAGCGGATCGCGCAGCTCGAACTCGCGGAAGAACTCGCGCAGCTTGGAGCGGTCGGGCTCCTGCGCGGCCACGCTGCTCGAGGTCGATGTCCACCGGCACGTCGCGGATCGCGGTGGCGAGCTGCTTGGACACGCGCGCGTCATCGGCGTGCTCGGTGAGGTTCTCCTTGCGCTTGGCGCCCGAGACGCTTGTCGATGTTGGCGAGCACCTCCTCGAGCGTGCCGAACTCCTGGAGCAGCTGCGCGGCGGTCTTGTCGCCGATGCCGGGGACGCCCGGGATGTTGTCGCTCGTGTCGCCCTTGAGGCCGTAGAAGTCGGGGATCAGCTCGGGCGGGATGCCGTAGCGGTCGACGACCGCCTGGGTGTCGTAGATCTTCGTCTCGGTGATGCCGCGGCTCGTGGCCATCACGCGCACGCCCGGCTCGATCAGCTGGAACATGTCGCGGTCGCCGGTGACCATCATCACCGGGATGCCCTTCTCCTTGGCCTGCACCGCCAGCGTGGCCATCACGTCGTCGGCCTCGTAGCCCTCGCACCTTCACGTTCTGGTAGCCGAACGCCTCCACGAGCGGCTGGAGGTGCGGCCACTGCTCGTGACAGCAGGTCGGGCCGCTTGCGCCGCTCGGCCTTGTACTCCTCGTACGCGGTCTCGCGGCCGGACATGCCGGCGTCCCAGCACACCAGCGTGGGGTTGACGCCGTACTCGGTGAGCACCTTCACGAGCATCGAGGCGAAGCCGAAGATCGCGTTGGTGGGCACCCCGCGCGAGGTGGCGATCGTCTCCGGCAACGCGAAGAAGGCCCGGTAGGCCAGGCTGTTGCCGTCGATCAGGAAGAGCTCGCGTCCGTTGTTCGGCCACCAGGGGATCTTATGAATGGCGCCGGAGACGCCCAAGGATCCCCTGCAATTCGGGCCTCTCTTATGATGGCTCGACCCTGCCGCGGCGGTCGGCGCATGGTGTCGTCCGAGCGCCGGAACGCGCGTCCCTGAGGAGTCATGGCAGCTAGGCCGAGCGCACAGTTCTCGCTGACGCTCCGGGTTGAGCTCGACCGCCGCCCGGGACAGCTTGGCATGGTCGCGTCCGCGATCGGGGAGGCCGGCGGCGTCGATCGGCGCGATCGACGCCGATCGAGCTGGGCGACCTCAAGGCGATCCGGGAGATCACGTGATGTGCTCCAACCAGGAGCACTCCGAGGAGATCATCAGCGGCGGTCGAGGCGGTGCGACGGCTGCCACGCTGATCGAGGTGACCGACCGCACCTTCGAGCTCCACCGCGGCGGCAAGCTCTACACGGGGCTGAAGTCGCGCGATCAAGACGCGCGACGACCTCTCGATGGCCTACACGCCGGGCGTCGGCCGCGTGTGCATGGCCATCCACGAGGACCCCGAGAAGGCGTTCGAGTACACGATCCGCTCGAACACGGTGGCCGTGGTGTCCGACGGCAGCGCGGTGCTCGGACTGGGCGACATCGGGCCGCAGGCGGCGATGCCCGTGATGGAGGGCAAGGCGATGCTGTTCAAGGAGTTCGCGGACGTGGACGCGTTCCCGATCTGCCTCGACACCAAGGATCCCGACGAGATCGTCCAGACGGTCAAGCTGCTCGCCCCCACCTTCGGCGGCATCAACCTCGAGGACATCTCGTCGCCGCGCTGCTTCGAGATCGAGAACCGGCTGGTCGAGGAGCTCGACATCCCGGTCTTCCACGACGACCAGCACGGCACGGCGATCGTGGTGCTGGCGGCGCTGCTCAACTCGTGCCGCCTCACCGGACGCCGCATCGAGGACCTGAACGTGGTGATGGTCGGCGCGGGCGCCGCCGGCGTGGCGGTGGCAAGATCCTGATCGAACTCGGGCGTGCAGACGATCGTCGCGTGCGACCGCCACGGCGCGATCCACAGCGGCCGCCCGGACTACGAGGACGGCTCGATGAACGCTGCCGAAGACGTGGCTCGCCGAGAACACCAACTCCGACCGGCGCACGCGGCATGCCCGGCCGAGGTGCTCGAGGGCGCCGACCTGTTCGTCGGCCTGTCCGGGCCCGGGCATCATCGACGCTCGAGGACCTGCGCCGCATGAACCCGGATCCGTTCGTGTTCGCGATGGCCAACCCCGACCCCGAGGTGAACCCGGAGGAGGCCGCGCCGTACGTGCGCGTGATGGCCACCGGGCGCTCCGACTACCCGAACCAGATCAACAACGTGCTCGCGTTCCCGGGCATCTTCCGCGGCGCGCTCGACGTGCGCGCGCGGCGGATCACCGAGGAGATGAAGCTCGCGGCGGCGCACGGCATCGCGACGTGGTGACCGACGACGAGCTGTCCGAGGACTACATCATCCCGAGCGTGTTCAACGGCTACGTGAGCTCGTGCGTGGCGAGCGCCGTGGCGCATGAGGCCGAGCGCAGCGGCGCCGCCCGCTCGGGCAGCGCGCGGGTAGGCGCGTAGCGGGCCCCGTGCGCGTAGTCGTCACCGGCGCCACCGGCACTGATCGGCCGCGCGCTCGTGCGCGAGCTGCAGGCGCGCGGCGACGAGGTGACCGTGCTCACGCGCGACGAGGAGCATGCGGCGGACGCGCTGCCCGGCGCGGTGGTCTACGGCTGGCGCAGCCCGACGTCGCGAGCCCGCGCCGGCCGACGCGTTCGCCGGCCGCGACGCCGTGGTGCACCTCGCGGGCGAGCCGATCGCGCAGCGCTGGACCGACGACGCCAAGCGCCGCATCCGCGTCTCGCGCGAGCTCGGCACGCGCAACCTCGTGGCGGGACTGCGCGCCGCGGCCGAGCCGCGCCCGCGCGTGCTCGTGTCGCAGTCGGCGATCGGCTGGTACGGAGCGCACGGGCGACGAGCCGCTCGACGAATCCGCGCCGGCGGCGCAGGGCGACTTCCTCGCCGACGTGGTGGCCGCCTGGGAGGCCGAGGCGCGCGCCGCCGAGGAGCTGGGCATGCGCGTGGTGCTGACGCGCACGGGCGTGGTGCTGGCCGAGGAGGGCGGCGCGCTCGAGAAGATGCTGCCGCCGTTCAAGCTCGGGGTGGGCGGCCCGGTGGCGGGCGGGAAGCAGTACGTGCCGTGGGTCCACCTCGACGACGTGGTGGGCGCGATGCTGCTCTGCCCTCGACGACGAGCGAGCGAGCGGGCCGATCAACCTCACCGCGCCCGGAGCCGGTGACCAACAAGGAGCTGTCGAAGACGCTCGGCCAGGTGCTCGTGCGCCCGGCGATCACCCCGGTGCCCGGCCTTCGCCGTGAAGTTCCTCTACGGCGAGATGGCGTCGATCGTGACCACGGGCGCGCGCGTGATTCCGAAGCGGCTCCAGGAGCTCGGGTACGAGTACCGCCGGCCCGAGCTCGAGCCGGCGCTGCGAGCAGCGGTCAAGCCCTAGGCGGCCGCCTGTGAGGCGCGCGGCCCTCACCCTCGCGCTCACCGCCGTGCTGGCGGGCTGCGGCGGTCACGGACACCACAACGCCCAGACGGCCGCGGCTCCCGCGGGGAGTCTGGGCAAGACCCACCGCTGCCACGGGGCGGGCGACGCCAGGTGCGCGACCCTCAGCGTGCCGCTCGACCACTCCGGCAAGACGCCGGGACAGCTCCAGCTACAGGTGGCGATGGCGGGACCGTCCAGGCCCCCACGGGGCGTGGTGCTGTTCCTGAGCGGCGGCCCGGGCGAGGCGGGAGTTCCCGTTCCTGCGCGCCGTCGAGCGCAAGCTCGGCGCCGGCGTTGAAGGGCTACCGGGTGGTGATGCTCGATCAGCGCGGCACGGGTGACGGCGCGCTCGACTGCCCGGCGCTCCAGCGCGCGGTGGGCGGCTCGGACCTCACGGTGCCGCCGCCTGGCGCTGTCCGCGACTGCGCCCGGCGGCTGGGCCCCAAGCGCCGCTTCTTCACCACGCGCGACACCGTGGCGGACCTCGAGGCGCTGCGGATCGCCCTCGGCGTGGGGCGCTGGACGCTCGACGGCGTCTCCTACGGCACCTTCGTGGCCGAGCGCTACGCGCTCGCGTACCCGTCCAGCGTCAGCGGGCTCGTGCTCGATTCGGTGGTGCCGCAGGAGGGCATCCAGCCGTTCCAGCTCGAGACGATCCACGCCGTGCCGCGCGTGCTGCGCGCGGCCTGCGCAGAGCTGCGCTGCGGCACCGACCCCGTGCGCGACCTCGCCGCTGTGGTACGCAGCAGCCAGGACGGACCCGAGCTGCTCGACACACTCGTGACCCTCAGCGTGGCCGATCCGAGCTACCGCGCCGTGCCGCGCGCGCTCAGCGAGGCGCGCGCCGGGCGGCCGGGCCGCCTCGAGCGCGTGGTGGAGGGAGCGCACCGCGGCGACCGGCTGCCGGCATCGTTCCTCAGCCAGGGACTCCACGCCAGCACGCTCTGCGCGGACTACCCCCAGCCCTGGGGCGGTCCGAGCGTGCCGGTGCCAGCTCGCACGGCGGCCATCCAGCGTGCCGCAGCAGGGTTGACGCCGGGAGAGGTCGCCCCCTTCGACATCGCCACCGCCACCGGCAACGGCGAGCTGATCGCCTGCGAGCAGTGGCCACCCGAGCCCCTGCGGGTGGCCGCGCCGCATGAAGACCTGCCGAACGTGCCGGTGCTGCTGCTCGCCGGCGACCGCGACCTTTCGACTCCGCTCGCGTGGGCACAGCACGAGGCGCAACACGCGCCGAACGGTCGGCTGGTGGTGGTGCGGGGCGCGGGCCACTCGGTTCAGCTACGGGCCAAGGATCCCGCCGGGCGCAGGGCGCTCGCGAAGCTCATGCAGCGGCGCTAGGGTGCAGAAGATGGCGCCCGTAAGCGTTCGCTACATCGTCGACGACGTGGATGCTGCGATCGGCTTCTACCGCGACCTGCTCGGCTTCGAGGTGGTGATGCACCCGGCGCCGATGTTCGCGATGCTCGCTCGCGGAGACCTGCGCCTCCTCCTCAGCGCGCCGAGCGGGCAGGGCGGCGGCGGACAGGTGCTCGCCGACGGCCGCAGCCCCGAGCCCGGCGGCTGGAACAGGTTCCAGATCGAGGTGTCGGGGCTCGACGCCGAGGTCGAGCGGCTGAAGGCGGCCGGCGCGAGCTTCCGCAGCGAGATCCTCAGAGGGATCGGCGGCGACCAGGTGCTGCTCGAGGACCCGTCGGGCAACGCCGTCGAGCTGTTCGAGCCGAAGCAGCAGTCCTAGCGGATCCCGCTAGTCGACCAGCGTGTTTCGGCGACGGCGGCGGAGACGCGAGAAGCCGGCCTCGATGAGGGCGCCGATCGCCAGCAGCACGATGCCCCACACGAACATCTCGACGAGGATGAGGAGCGCGGTGCCCACGGCTCAGTCTCCCGCCTTCCGGTGTTCGCGCTCCGCTCGCGCCTCGGCCACGGTCTGCGCGCCGCGGCGCGGGATCGGGCCCTGCACCTTCCAGCGCGAGTCCTCGCGCGCCGGCCACAGCAGCCAGATCGGGATCGCGATGAAGGTGAGCAGGAGGCCGGTGGCCAGGCCCGGCTTCTCGCCGTAGCCCTTCCTGTCCGACAGCCACGCGCCGATGATGGCCGACGCTAGCCAGATGTAGGTGAGCCAGAGGGCCTTTGCCCCGAGTAGTGCGAATACGGTGATCATGCGCCCAGGTAGGCCCTCTGCACCTCGGGGTTCTCTCGCAGCGCCTGCGACTCGTCGGTGAGCGCGACGGTGCCTGTCTCGAGCACGTAGCCGCGCTTTGACACGTCGAGCGCGAAGTTGGCGTTCTGCTCGACCAGCAGGATCGTGGTGCCCTGCCGGTTGATCTCCACGATGGTCTCGTAGATGCGTTCCACGAGCACCGGGGCGAGTCCCATCGCCGGCTCGTCGAGGAGCAGGAGACGCGGGTTCGACATCAGGGCGCGGCCGATCGCGAGCATCTGCTGCTCGCCGCCGGACATCGTGCCCGCCTTCTGCTTCTCGCGCTCCTTGAGGCGCGGGAATAGGTCATAGACGCGGTCGAGGTCGCCGGTGATGCGCTCGTCGCGACGCAGGTAGGCCCCCAGCTCGAGGTTCTCGCGCACGCTCATGCGCGCGAAGCAGCGCCTGCCCTCCGGCGCCTGCGAGATGCCGAGCCGGACGATGTCCTGCGGCGCCGTCTCGCCGATCTCCTCGCCGTCGAAGCGGATCGTGCCCTCGCGCGGGGGCGTGAGGCCGGAGATCGAGCGCAGCGTGGTGGACTTGCCCGCGCCGTTGGACCCGATCAGCGTGACCACCTCGCCGTCGTTGACCTCCAGCGAGATCCCCTTGAGGGCGGCGATGTTGCCGTAGTAGGTGTGCAGGTCGTGGACCTCGAGCAGCGCCACCGCTAGTCCCCCGTCTGCTTTCCGAGGTAGGCCTCGACCACGCGGGCGTCGCCGCGCACGTCCTCGGGCTTGCCCTCAGCGATCTTCTCGCCGTGATCGAGCACGGTGATGTACTCGGACACGTTCATAACGACCTTCATGTCGTGCTCGATGAGCAGGATCGTGAGGCCGCGCTCGTCGCGCAGCCGCTGCATGAACGCGCGCAGGTTCTCCGACTCCTGCGGGTTCATGCCCGCCGTGGGCTCGTCGAGCAGCAGCATCTTCGGATCCGAGGCCAGCGCGCGGGCGATCTCCACGCGGCGCTGGTCGCCGTAGGACAGGTTCACAGACATCTGGTTGAAGTGGCTTGTGCGCAGCCCCACGTACTCGAGCGTCTCCGCCGCCTTCTCCCTCGCCACCTTCTCCTCCTTGCGCACCATCGGCAGCCTGAGGATGGAGCCGAACAGCCCCGCCTGCATGCGGGCGTGCTCGCCGACCATCACGTTCTCGAGCGCGCTCATCGTGCCGAACAGGCGGATGTTCTGGAACGTGCGCGCCATGCCGGCGGCGAGGATGCGGTCCGGGCGCGTGCGGGTGATGTCGTTGCCGTCGAACGCGATCCAGCCGGTGCTCGGCTTGTAGAGGCCGGTGAGCATGTTGAAGAAGGTCGTCTTGCCCGCGCCATTCGGTCCGATGATCGAGACGATCGAGCGGTGCGGCACCGAGAAGCTCACCTCGTCCACGGCCACGAGTCCGCCGAAGATCTTCGACACGCCGCCGGCCTCGAGGATCTTGCCGTTGCGATCCCCGCCCGGCGCGGGACCCGGGCCCTCGGGGGTGACGGTCGGGGCGGTCGGCGGGGCGGTCTCGCTCATGCGCGCGCCTCGTACAGGGCCTCGTCGGTGCCCACGCCCTCGGTGAGCTCGAGCTTGCGCCTTCGCTCGGGAATCAGGCCCTCGGGTCTGAGCACCATCATGATCACGAGCAGGAAGCCGAAGATTCCGAAGCTCAGGTCCGTGAGGTCGAAGTTGAGCCCGAAGGTGTGCGGCAGCGTCTTGAGCGGGCCGGGGATGAAATAGGTGTTGATGAACGACAGGACGATGGCGCCGACCACCACGCCCCACACGCTCCCGATGCCGCCGAGGATGACCATCGCAAGCACGAAGATCGAGAACGAGAACTCGAACTGGTCCGCGTTGACGGTGTTGAAGTAGGCGGCGAAGAAGGCACCGGCCATGCCGCCGAAGGCCGCGCCCGTGGCGTAGGCGAGCAGCTTGGTGCGCACGAGCGGCACGCCCATGCTCGCGGCCGCCACCTCGTCCTCGCGCACGGCGATCCAGGCGCGGCCGAGGCGCGAGTCGCGCAGCCGGAAGTTCACGAACAGCGACAGGAGTGCCATGCCGAGCGCGGTCCAGTACCAGGGTCTGAGGTTCAGCGGGTTGAACTCCGAGAGCCCGGGCAGGTCCGGTGAGTCGATCGGGGTGATGCCCTGGCGTCCTGCCGTGACGGCGTAGCCGAACGGCTTGAGCGAGTCGCCGTTGACGGCCACGCGGCCGATGATCTCGCCGAAGGCGAGCGTGACGATCGCGATGTAGTCGCCCCGCAGGCGCAGGGTGGGTAACCCGATCAGCACACCGAAGATCGCGCAGATGATCGCGGCGGCCGCGATGATCAGAAGGAAGTTCATATGGATGCCGGGCAGGGTGCTGGCCACGCCGCTCACGCCGATGTGGATGCCCTTCTGGTTGTTGACCTGTGCGTAGAAGCCGGAGCCCAGCCAGCCGATCGTGAAGGCTCCGAAGGCGTAGAAGGCCACGTAGCCGAGGTCGAGCAGGCCGGCGAAGCCGACCACGATGTTGAGGCCGAGGGCCATCACCGCGTAGGCGAGCGCCTTGGTGGCGTTGTCGGTGAAGGAGCCGCCCGCGGTGAAGAAGAACGGCAGCACGATGAGGAACACGAGCGCCGCCACGCCGACGCCGCGCTTGGCGTTGCGCGGCAGATCGTCCCAACCGTCGGCAACCGAGCTGAAGAAGTTGCGGATCTCGTTCATCCGGCCTCTCGCGTCTCCTCGCCGAGCAGCCCCTGCGGCTTGAAGACCATGATCAGGATCAGGTAGGCGAACACCACCGCCGGCGTCCAGGTGGAGTTGATCCGGTCGTCAGAGATCTGCTGGATGCAGCCGATGATGACCCCGCCGAGCACGGCGCCCTTGAGGTTGCCGATCCCGCCCATCACGGCGGCCGTGAAGGCGATCAGGCCGGCCTCGAAGCCCTGGTCGAAGCGGATCGTGGTGTTGTAGAGCGCGTAGATCAGCCCCGCCGCGCCGGCCATCAGGCCGCCGAGCAGGAAGGTGAGCGAGATCGTGGTGTCCACGTTGATACCCATCAGCCGGGCGGCCTCGGGGTCCTGAGCGGTGGCGCGCATCGCCTTGCCGAGGCGGCTGTTCTGCACGAAGCCCACGAGCACGAGCACGAGCGGCACCGTGATCCCGATGGCGAGCACGTCCGCGTGGATGATGTGCACGCCGCCCACCGTGAACAGCACCTTCTGCGCGTGGATCAGGTCGTCGACGCCGTGCTGCGAGCCGCCGAGCCACTCGAGCCCGACGTTCTGCAGGATGAAGGAGAAGCCCACAGCGGTGATCAGGGGCGCCAGCTTGGGGGCGTTGCGCAGCGGTCTGTAGGCCACGCGCTCGATCATCACGTTGAGCGACCCGCAGGCGATCATGGCCACGAGCCCCGCCACGATCAGGCCGCCGACCACGCCCAGCGTGCCGGTGGCGAGCGTGACCCCCAGGGTGCCCCACATCCCGAAGGCGGTGAAGGAGCCGATCATGAACACGTCGCCGTGCGCGAAGTTGATCAGCTCGATGATTCCGTAGACGAGCGTGTAGCCGATCGCCACCAGCGCCCAGATCGCGCCGTTCGACACACCGTCCTTGAGGTTCTGGGCGATGTGCGTGAGACCGTCCCCAGCCAGGAGGTCGTGCACGGTGAAGCCAACCGGGAGGGCGAGCAGGACGATGATCAGCCCGTAGCGGGAGAGAAAACTCTCCAGCGCCGTCAGCGGCGTGGCCCTCGTGGCCCTAGCGGGAATGCTCGCGGCTTCCAAACCCTCTCCGAGTCCGAGTCTAAGTCAAAAGGCGGAGGGAGCGGGCCTGTCAGAAACCCGCTCCCCCCGAATGACCGGTTGGACTACTAGGCGCCGCTGGCCTTGATCACCTTGTCGAAGGTGATCTGGCCATCCTTCACCTTGTAGAGACCGTAATCGGTGATCGACGTATCACCGTTCTGGTCGATCGAGTACGTGCCGAGCACGCTCTGGCGATCCTTCGTCGCGAAGAGCTGCTTGATCACGTCGTCGCGGTTGTTGCCGTTGTCGCCCGCACGCTTGATCGCGTCAAGCGCCAGGCTCATCGTCTCGAAGCCGTACACGGCGTACGGATCCGGGTTGGCCTCGCCATAGGTCGACTTGAAGTCCGAGAAGAACTTCTGGCCGGCCGGCGGGTACTTGTCCGGAGACAGCGTGGCAACGGTGCACTCCACGCGGCTGTCGAGGCTCACCGGGATGCCGCCCTTCTTCGGGTCGGCCCATGCCGACTCGCAGAGGCCGTCAGGCCCGTAGAGCTTGGCGTTCGGGATGCCCGCCGCCAGGTCCTTGGTGAGCTGGACGCCGTTGTTGTCCGTGATGCCGCTCATCAGGACGCAGTCCACGCCCTTGCCCGCCAGCTTGGACGCGACGGAGCGGTAGTTCGCGGCCTTCGGGTCCCAGCCGTCGTTGCCGAGCGACGGAATGCCCACGGTCTTCAGGGAATCCACTGTGTTCGTGGCAAGGCCCTGTCCGTAGACCTCCTTGTCGTTCAGGATGTACGGCTTCTGGCACCCCTCGGACTTCATGACGGTGGCCAAAGCGGCCGCCTGCACGGTGTCCTTCGGCACAACGCGGACATAGTTGCGCTTGCCGGTCGGGTAGTACTTCTGCGGCTCACCAGGAGTCGCGCCAGCCGCGTTGGACGTGAGGCCCACCGCCGTGTTGGACGGACTGATCTGGCCGATCCCCGCGCGGTTCAGAATCGGAATCGAGATCGCGCTCGCGCCCGAGTTGAACTCGCCCAGGTACAGGATCGTGCTCTTGTCCTGAGCCGCCTTGCGGGCGTCCGCGGATACCTGGCCCGGATCCCACTTGCCCGCCTGGGCAGTGGAGTCGTCCAGCGACTGGTAGTTGATGGTGAACTTGCCCGCCTTGTTGCCGGCCTCCTTCAGCGCAAGCTTCATCCCGTTCACCAGGGCGTCTGACTGGGGCTTGGATGCCCCCTGTAGCGGGAGACTCGAGTAGATCGTGAGCGACGAGCCGCTCACGCTCCCTCCAGTGCTTCCGCCTCCGCCACCGCCGCCGCAGGCCGCTACGCCCACAGCCAGACCAGCGACGAGCATGCTGGATACAGCGAACCTACGTCCTCGCACGGACTGTCCCTCCTCTAGAGAACAACGAGCTCCAACGCGGGCCATCCTAACCCACGTAGGTGCGAATCGAATTGGGCTGCGAGCGAACTTCCGTTAAGCCTTTGTTGCTTGATCTGTATGTTCCAGGCGATGCGCATCGGGGTCCTGACAGGCGGCGGCGACTGCCCCGGGCTGAACGCGGTGATCCGCGCCATCGTGCGCAAGGGGATCGACCGCTACGGCCACGCGATCGTCGGGTTCCGCGACGGCTGGCGCGGACCGCTCGAAAACGCCTATTCAGAGCTCACGATCGAGTCGACGCGCGGGATCCTGCCGCGGGGCGGCACGATCCTCGGCTCGTCGCGCACCAACCCCTTCAAGGGCGAGGGCGGGCCCGAGCGCATCCGCGAGAACCTGCGCGGGCTGCACCTCGACGGGCTGATCGCGATCGGCGGCGAGGACACACTCGGCGCGGCCAAGCGGCTGAGCGAGATGGGCATCAACGTGATCGGCGTGCCGAAGACGATCGACAACGACCTCGGCGCCACCGACGTGACCTTCGGCTTCGACACCGCCCTTCAGGTGGCCACCGAGGCGATCGACCGCCTCCACACCACGGCCGAGAGCCACCACCGGATCATGATCGTCGAGGTGATGGGGCGGCATGCGGGCTGGATCGCGCTGCACTCCGGACTTGCCGGCGGCGCGGACGTGATCCTGATCCCCGAGCGGCCGTTCGACATCGAGGAGGTGTGCCGCCTGATCCGGCGCCGGCACGCGCGCGGCCGCTACTTCTCGATCGTGGTGGCCGCCGAGGGCGCCACGCCCGTGGAGGGCACGCTCGAGCTCGTGAGCTCGGGCACCGACGAGTTCGGCCACGCGCGCCTCGGCGGCATCGGCCAGCTGCTCGAGCGCGAGATCGAGCAGCGCACCGGCTTCGAGTCGCGCGCCACGGTGCTCGGCCACATCCAGCGCGGCGGCACCCCCACCGCCTTCGACCGCGTGCTTGCCACGCGCCTGGGCGTCGCCGCGATCGACGCGGCGAGCCAGAGCAGGTGGGGCGAGATGGCCGCGCTCAGGTCGACACGCATCGAACTCGTGCCGCTGAGTGAGGCGGTGGCGGAGCTGAAGACGGTCCCGCCCGAGGAGTACGAGATGGCCGAAGCCTTCTTCGGCTAACTCGAAACTCGTTACTCGTTGCCGAGCAGGCGGTGCACGAACGGCTTTACCGCCCGCACGGCGACGGCGATCACCACGATCAGCACCGTGACCAGGAACGGATCCGTGGGGCTCCGGCCCCAGCCCAGGGCGAAGCCGACGATCCAGAACGCCAGCCCGAACGTGAGTGCGATCAGAAGTCCCATCCGCGGCGAGGCAGGTTAGCGACTCGGCCGGATCAGCGGGACGGCGGCGAGAAGCGGCTACGCACCTTGGTGACGGCGTTGAACGCCGCGAGCATCGCCTTCTCGCCGCCGGAGCCGGTCTGAGGCAGCAGCCCGAGGCCGCGCGCGAACGCCGCGCCGTCGTAGTAGGCGGTGTTGCGCGTGATCTTGCCGTCCTCCACTTCGATGCAGTCGCAGCCGCGAACCTCGATCCGGCGGCCGGTGGGCTCGATGCCCTGGAAGGGAGCGCCCCGGAAGGTACCGGTGGCGCGCCACTGGATCGCCGATACCTGCGCCGTGGAGGTGGCCTGCTCGACGGTGAACTCGAAGTCCGGGAACGCCGCGAACAGGCCGGAGAAGAAGTCGCGTACCTCCCCGGTGCCGCGCAGGATCCCTACCGGCGTGATGTCCTCGATCACGTTCTCGTCCATGTGGGCGATCATCGCGTCGAGGTCGCGGGCGGAAACCGCCTCGAAGTAGCTGAGCGCGTGCTCCTCGGTGAGCTGCGCCTTTGTCTTTCGCTTGCTGGTGGTGGCCATCGGGCCACCCTACCACCGGGCTCCGCTAGTAAGACAGCGCCTCGGCGAGCTCCGCCACGAGCTCGGCCACGGCGTCGGGGCCGCCCTCTCCCGCCGCGCGAACCACGCGGCTGCCGACGATAACGCCGTCCGCGATCTCGGCCACCTGGCGGGCGTGCTCCGCGCTGGAGATGCCAAAGCCCACCGCCACCGGCACGCTGGCGGCCTCGCGCACTCGCTCAACTGTTGCGCGCAGCTCGGGCGGCAGCTCGCTGCGCTCGCCCGTGATGCCCGCCACCGACACCGTGTAGACGAAGCCGCGGGCGTCGGCGGCAATCTGTGCCAGCCGTTCCGGCGGGGTATTGGGCGCGGCAAGGGGCACGAGCGCGATGCCCTGGGAGTCGCACACCTCGCGCAGCTCGCCCGCCTCGTCGTGCGGAAGGTCGGGCACGATCAACCCCGCGGCGCCCGCTGCGGCGGCGCGCTCCACGAAGCCGCTGTCACCGCCGGCCAGGACGACGTTGGCGTAGACCATCAGCACCACGGGCGCGCGCTCCGCGAGGGACTCGCATACGCGCAGCACGCCGTGGATCGTGGCCCCCGCGGCCAGGGCCCGCGTGGCGGCCTCGTGGATCACGGGGCCGTCGGCCAGCGGATCGGAGAAGGGCACGCCCAGCTCGAGCAGGTCGGCGCCGGCGTCGATGCACGCCTCCCCCACCGCCCGCGAGGCATCGAGGTCGGGGAAGCCGCCCATCAGGTACGGCATGAGGGCCGCCTGCCGCCCGTGGGAGGCGAAGGCGGCGGCGATGCGGTCACTCAAGCCCGAGCACCTCGGCCAGGTCCTTGTCCCCGCGGCCCGACAGCGTGATCAGGTCCGGGCCTTCCCCGGGATTGGCGAGCGCCCAAGCGATCGCGTGTGAGGACTCGAGCGCCGGGATGATCCCCTCGAGGCGGCACGTGCGCCGGAACGCGGCCACGGCCTCGTCGTCGGTCACCGGCATGTAGCGGGCGCGGCGGGTGTCGCGCAGGTAGGCGTGCTCCGGTCCCACCCCGGGGTAGTCGAGCCCGGCGGAGATCGAGTGCGCCTCGAGGATCTGGCCCTCCTCGTCCTGGAGCACGGCGGACATCGAGCCGTGGAGCACGCCGCGCGTGCTCGTGCTGAGCGGCGCGCCGTGACGCCCGCTCTCGATGCCCTCGCCCCCGGCCTCCACGCCGATCAGCTCCACGCCCTCGTCCTCCAGGAAGGCCGCGAAGGTGCCGATGGCGTTGGAGCCCCCGCCCACGCACGCGATCACACGGGCGGGCAGGCGGCTGGTGCGCTCGAGGAACTGCTCGCGCGCCTCGTCCCCGATCACGCGCTGAAGATCGCGCACGAGCGCCGGGAACGGCGCCGGCCCGACCACCGAGCCGATCACGTAGTGGGTGTTGTGCGCACTCGCCACCCAGTCGCGGATGGCGGCGCTGGCCGCCTCCTTGAGCGTGCGCGCCCCCGCCTCCACGGGCTCCACCGTGGCCCCGAGCAGTCCCATGCGCTCCACGTTGGGCTTCTGGCGGCGCATGTCCTCGGTGCCCATGTAGACGGCGCACTCCAGGTCGAGCAGCGCGCATGCCGTGGCCGCCGCCACGCCGTGCTGGCCGGCGCCGGTCTCCGCGATTATCCGGGTCTTGCCCATGCGCCCCGCGAGCAGCACCTGGCCGATCGCGTTGTTGATCTTGTGCGCGCCCGTGTGGAGCAGGTCCTCGCGCTTGAGGTAGAGGTCGCGGCCGGCCGCCTGGGACAGGCGCTCGGCGCGGTAGAGCGGGCTGGGCCTGCCCACGTAGTCGCGCAGCAGCGCCGATAGCTCGAGCTGGAAGCCGGGGTCGTCGCGCGCCTCGACCCAGGCGGCCTCGAGCTCGTCGAGCGCGGGGATCAGCGTCTCCGGCACGTAGCGGCCCCCATAGGGGCCAAACCTGTGCTGGATCATTGTCCCTACCTCGGCGGGGCTTCCAGCCCCGCCCTCTGATTACGCGCCTCGACATCCGGTCTCGTGTAACCGGATGGGCTTTGCCCATCCTCCGGCGCCTCCGCGTCGGCCTGCGCCACGGCGCGGAAGAAGGCCTCCACCTTGGCCAGGTCCTTGCGCCCGGGGGCCGCCTCGGTGCCGCTGGCGGTGTCCACCGCGAACGGTCGCGTGGCCGCGATCGCCGCCGCCACGTTGTCGGGCGTGAGCCCGCCCGAGAGCACCACCGGCACATGGCGGCCGTGGGCTTTGACGAGGTCCCACTCGAAGGTCTCCCCCGTGCCGCCCACATGGCCCGCCTTGTGGGCGTCGAGGAGGTGGTAATCAGTCTCGAACGAGTGGAGGGCTTGGATGCTGCCCGCGTCCCTCACGCGCGCGGCCTTCATCACCTTGCAGCCGGTGCGCCTGGCGACCTCGCGACAGAAGGCCGGGCCCTCGTCGCCGTGCAGCTGCACGATGGCGAGGGAGCAGCGGTCTGCGCTGTAGGCGATCTCGTCGAGCGTGGCGTTGACGAATACGCCGACGGGCTCGACCCGGCGGCGCAGCTCGGCGCCGATCTCCTCGCCCACCTCCAGGTCGCAGCGGCGCGGGCTGCCGTCCCAGAAGATCATCCCGATCGCCCAGGCGCCGAGGTCCGCCGCCTGGCGCGCGTCCTCGATGCCCGTGATGCCGCAGATCTTCACTCGCGTGCCCACGCGCCCAATGGTGGCAGCTAGCGCGCGAGCGCAGCTAGAGGTGGAGCGGCGGCAGGGCGCGCAGCGCCTTGAGCCGCCCGAATGGGCGCGCGGTGCGCGCGAGCGCCCGCCGCAGCGCGCGGCGGTCCCTGGCGCGCGGAAGGGTCGCGCCGTTGCCCCCGTAGCGGTACTCGCGCAGCTTGCGCGCGTAGCCGGCCGCGTCCGCGCCGGCGCGGCGCTGGAGCGTTCTCTCCACAGCGGTGAGCGTGGCGCCCGGCGCCGGTGGATTGCCCATGCGGATCAGCGCCATGCACAGATCCTCGATCGCGCGCTCGTCGGGAGGTAGCTGCGCCCGCCGCGACGCGGTGCGCCGCACATGCCAGCCGGCGAGCCCGAGCAGGAGCAGGATGGCCAGCGCGATCGGGATCATCCACCAGGAGAGGCTCGATCCGTTCGTGGTCCCTGCCACGGCGCCCGTGGCGCTGCTCACGGGATCGTGCTCCTGGGACTGGCCGAGCCCGCGCGGGGCGCGGCCGCCCGCGCCGATGCTCGGCGCGCGGTCGTCGACCTGCGAGGAAGCGGGCGAGCTGGCCGGCGTGGGATCGAACGTGACCCAGCCGATGTCGTTGAAGTAGACCTCGACCCAGGAGTGGGCGTCGAAGTCCCGCACCTTGTAGACACCTGGCGCGTCGGGCTGGGCGACTCCGGGCGCGAAGCCGGTGGCCACGCGCGCGGGGATGCCCGCCATGCGCAGCATCATCGCCATCGTGCCGGAGAACTGCTGGCAGTAGCCGATGCGGTCCTTGAACAGGAACGACTCGAGCGGCCACTTGCGCACGGTCGGGTGCTCGTCGTAGGCGAAGCGGCTCGTATTGAGGTAGCGCTCGACGTTGCGCACCATGTCGTACGCCGTGGCCGAATTGGCGGCGAGGCGCCTGGTGAGGCGGTACATCGGCGCGTAAGGCGAGTGCAACGCGATCATCGAGGACGCGGGGTCCCCGAGGGAGGCGCTCTGCCACAGGCCAGGGTCGAACCGCGCGGACTCGGTTACACCCTTCCCGACCCTCAGTGGCAGCACCAGGCGCGTGTAGACGCCGTAGTAGCCCTCGTAGTTGCGTCCGGCCGCCCGCATCTGGTCCACCGTGGGCGTCGGGATGTAGGTGGAGACCGTGTAGTTCTCCCCGTCGCGGAGCGGGTGCTCGAGCGCGGTCACCGTGCCGTCGCCGAACAGCTCGAGGTCGCCCGCGGAGGAGCTCACCGACTGCGGCGTGCCGGCGCCGATGATCTGATTGCCGCGCAGGCCCGCCACCGTGAACTTGATCTCGTGGAACCAGCGCCGGTCCGGGCTCGCGGGCAGCTCGGACGCGGCGTTGACGCTCGTGTTCGCGCTCGTCCGGATCCAGCCGCGGCCGTCGAAGTCGTTCAGCGCCTCGGCCTTCCAGTAGAACGGCTGGCTGGCCTGGACGTAGAGCAGCGTGGTGCCGCGGCGCGGCCAGTTGATCGGCCCGTAGTTGTGGTCCCAGCGGTAGCCGACGCCCGGCGAGTTGCCGAGCACGCGCCAGTTGCGGTAATCGAGCCAGCCGGTGTGACCGTCGAGCTTGGCGGCCACGGGTAGCGCCACCAGCGCCGCCACGATCACCACCGCAGCGGCGCCCCCAGCGTCGCGCATCTGGAGGCGCGGCAGCCACAGCCAGGCGGCGATCAGGAGCAGCAGCGCGAAGCCGCGCCCGATCTCGCCGTGCGGGGAGCGCTCGGCGAGCGCCATGCCATAGAGCAGGATCAGCAGCACGAGCGAGGCGAAGCGCAGCGCGCTTGCCACGCGCGGCCTGGCCGGCCAGAACGCGAGCGCCGCAGCCGGCACGAGGAACGCGGGACCGGCCAGCAGCAGCGTGAGGCGCACCCAGCCGTCCTCGCCTCCGTAGGGATACATGGCCGCCTGCGCGCCGAGCAGCCCGTGATTGAGGTGGCGGCCAAAGGAACCCCAATGGTGCGGGTTCACGTAATGAGCGCGCAGGCCTGTGACGAGCAGCCCGAGGACGACCATTCCGAGCACGACCAGCACACGCACCGTCCAGGCCAGCGGTGGGGGCAACTCGACCTGCCCGCTGAGCCAGAGCAGGGCGCCGCCCACGGCGCAGATCGCGAGCAGGCCCACCGCGCGCCCGGCTGGCGCGTGCAGGATGACGCTGTCCCAGTGTGCGAGGGCGAACGCCGCCAGCGCGAGGAAGCTGGCCATGCGGAGCAACCCCTCTGTCTGAGCCGGCGTGAGCGACAACCCGGCGCGCGGCGGCGCGCTCTGCTGCGGCAGGCGGCCGTCCGCGTGGGTGACGCCCGCCGTCACGCCGCGCTCCGCTCGTTGCGCGAGCCGAGCCGGTAACCCGAGCAGCCCGCCACCGTGAAGGCCGGCACCCGGCCGCTCACCGGCACCGGGCTGATGAAGTACGAGCCGCCGCCGCGCTTGACCCCCGGCGGGGCGCTACCGCCGCCCGCGCTCACCCAGAACACTGCCCCGCTGCGCTCGAGCCGCCGCGAGCGGGGCGCGCCCTCGCTGGCGTCGAGCAACGCCAAGCGGGCGTGCAGCGCCGGCCAGCCGCGCAGCTCGCCGTCGAGGTCGATCGGCCGCCGCTGCCCGGGCAGCAGCAGGGAGCAGCCGTGGGCGCGCCGCGCCAGGTGCACCACCAGCGAGGCCGTGGCTCGCACAGCGCGGTCCAGTTCGTCGATGCTCGGCGGGTTGCTCGGATCGAGGACCACGAGCGGGCGGGCGTCGGACTCGGCCACCAGGCGCCGCTCCATCATCACGCCGGTGCGCGCCACGGTGGGCCAGTGGATGCGCGAGGCGGCGGCGCCCGCGCGGTAGGGCCGCAGCGAGTGCAGCTCGAGCTCCGCGGCCGCCTCAGTGAGCGCGCCGCTCATGCTCTCGAGTCCCGCCATGCCAGCAGCCGCGCCGACGGACACGGGCTCGATCCGCGGCAGCACCAGCACCTCGGCGGGCTCGCTCTCGGTCTCGCGCACCGAGAGCGACAACGGGTCCCGGATCACGAGCCGCGCCGGTTCGATCAGTCTGCGCCCCCGGCGGGCGAAGCGCACGTTCACGCGCACGCGCCGCGAGCGCGGATCGGTGGCCGGCAGCGTCTTGCCGAGCAGCGGCTCCACCAGTTCGCCGCCCGGCGGCGGCACCACACCGCGGCTCATGCGCAGCCGCAACGGGTAGGGCTCCTCCTCCTGCACGGTGGCTGGGCCGGACTCGCGCACCACGCGGGCGCCGCGCGCGGCGAGCCACACCCAGCCGGCGGAGCCGAGCCCGACGAGCACGAAGCCCACTCCGGGCACGTACAGCGACGGCAGGTCGAAGGCGCCGCCACCTATGCACAGAAGCACCCCGAACAGAGCCGCCCGGGGTGCCCTGCTCATAGCGCCGGTACTCGCTCGAGCGCCTCGCGCACCACGTCGGCACGCTCGACGCCGACGGCGTCGGGGGCGAGCAGCAATCTGTGGGTGAGCACGTGGGCGGCCAGAGCCTGCACGTCGTCGGGCAGGGCGTGGTCACGGCCGTCGAGAGCGGCGAGCGCCTTGGCGGCCTTGAGCAGCATCAGTCCCGCGCGCGGGCTAGCGCCAAGCTCGGTACGCGCGTCCGCGCGTGTGCGCTCGAGTACCGCCACCACGTAGCGGCGCAGTGCGTCGCTCGCGTGCACGCTCGCCACGGCGGCCTGGGCGGCCAGCACCTCGGCCACGTCGGTAACCGCCTCGAGCTCCATCACGCGGTCGCCGGCGGCGTGGTCGCCGAGCATGTCGGCCTCGTCGCTCGCCGACGGGTACCCGAGCCGCAGCAGCACCATGAAGCGGTCGAGCTGCGCCTCCGGCAGCGGGAACGTGCCCTCGTACTCGATCGGGTTCTGCGTGGCGATGACCATGAACGGGCGCGCCAGCTCGTGTGTTGCGACGTCCACCGTCACGTGCCGCTCCTGCATGCACTCGAGCAGGCCGGACTGCGTCTTGGGCGAGGCGCGGTTGATCTCGTCCACCAGCACCACGTTCGCGAAGATCGGTCCGGGGCGGAACTCGAAACGGTTCTCCCGCTGGTTGTAGACGTTGGTGCCCGACGACGTCCCCCGGCAGCATGTCCGCGGTGCACTGGAGGCGGGCGTACTCGGCGTCGATGGAACGGGCCAGCGCCCGGGCCAGGGCGGTCTTGCCGACTCCCGGGTAGTCCTCGATCAGGACGTGGCCCTGGGACAGCAGGCAGACGAGCAGGTTGCGCAGCACGCCCTCCGGAACTTTCACTGCCCGTGAGACGTTCTCGGCGAGCCGGTTGCCGAGAGCAGCGACTGCCGTGGGGTCGGAAGAAGCGGAGGCCACCTACGTCGATATTAACCCGGCGTGGAAGGGCCTCCGCTGGTTCTCGGTTCTCAGTTCTTAGTTCTCGGTTCATATCTCTGACAACTGAGAACTGAGAACTACGTCAACCAGCGTGTCCTCGGCTCCCGTCAGTTCTCTACACGCGAACTCTGGATTCGCCGCTCGCATCAGCGTCTCGCCGACGAGCACGGCGTCTACGCCGACGCTTTCGAGCTCCTCGATCTGCTCGCGGTTGACGATGCCGGACTCGGAGACGACGGTCTTGCCGGCGGGCACGTCGGCGAGCAGCTCGAAGGTGTGGGCAAGGTCGACCGTGAAGTCCTCGAGGTTGCGGTTGTTGATGCCGATCACGTCGGCGTCCAGCTCGAGCGCCACCTCCAGCTCCGCCTCGTTGTGGATCTCCACGAGCGCATCGAGGTCGAGCGCACGGGCCTCCTCGTAGAGGTGGCCGAGGTCGTCCGGGTGCAGCGATCCGACCACGAGCAGCACGGCGTCGGCGCCGGCTGCGCGCGCCTCGTAGAGCTGGTAGGGGTCGAGCGTGAAGTCCTTGCGCAGGATCGGCAGCGAGCTGGCCGCGCGCGCCTCGCGCAGGTCCGCGAGTGAGCCGCCGAAGTGGTCCTCCTCGGTGAGCACCGACAGCGCGGCCGCGCCCCCGCGCTCGTATGCCTGCGTCACGTCGGTGACGCTCGCACCCTCGCGGATCACGCCCGCCGACGGCGAGCGGCGCTTGTACTCCGCCACGAGCGACGTGCCGGGGTGCGCGAGCGCCTCGCGGAACGGCCGGCCCTCGCCGCGCTCGGCCACCTCGCGCTCGAGCTCCGCAAGCGGGCGCTCGCCCTTGCGTTGCTCCATGCGCTCGCGCGTGGCGCTGATCAATTGTTCGAGCCGGACCGGCATCAGGCGGGCGCGAGCTCCCAGGTCCGTTTGACGTAGCGCTCGAGCACATCCTCGGCCGCCCCCGAGTCGATCGCCTGGGCGGCCTTGATCACGCCGTCGGCGATCGAGCCGGCCTTGCCGCCGACGTAGATCGCGGCACCGGCGTTGAGCAGCGTGAGCGAGCGCTCGGGGCTCTTCTCGCCGGCGAGCACGGAGCGGGCCAGCTCGGCGCTGCGCTCGGGCGCGCCGGCGCGCAGGGAGTCGAACGGCACGGGCTCAACGCCAAGCTCGCCGGGGCTCACGCTGAAGCCCTCGACGCCGTCCTCTCCTACCTCCATGACGCGGGTCTCCGCGGAGACACTGATCTCGTCAAGCCCATCCGTGCTCGACACTACCAAGCCGCTCCGGCATCCGAGGTGCAGAAAGCGCCTGCGCGACGGGCTCGAGCTTGGTCGGATCGGAGATGCCGATCACCTGCCTCGTGGCCCCCGCCGGGTTGGTGAGCGGGCCGAGGAAGTTGAACAGCGTGCGCACCGCCAGCTCCTTGCGCACCGGCACGACGTGGCGCATCGCGCTGTGGTGGTGCGGCGCGAACATGAACCCGAAGCCGATCTCGTCGATGCACGCGGCGATCGCGCCCGGCTCGAGGTCGAGCTGCGCACCGAGCGCCTCGAGCAGGTCCGCCGAGCCGGACTGGCCGGTGTTCGAGCGGCCGCCGTGCTTGGCCACCCTGCAGCCCGCGCCCGCCGCGACGATCGCCGCCGTGGTGGACACGTTGAAGGTGGGCGGCCCGCCGCCGGTGCCGGCGGTGTCGAGCAGGTCGTCGTGTCTCACCTTCACCCGCCGCGACAGGTCGCGCATCGTGCGCGCGAAGCCCGTGAGCTCCTCCACGGTCTCGCCCTTGGTGCGCAGCGCGATGAGGAACGCCGCGGTCTGCACCTCGGAGCCGCGTCCCTCCATCACCTCGCGCATGACGGTGGCGGACTCGTCGGTGGAGAGGTCGCGCGCCCGAAGCCACCTTGTCGATGGCCTCGGTGAGCACGGGATTGGACATCAGCCGTCCGCCTCGAGGAAGTTGCGCGAGCATTGCCTTGCCGGAGCTCGGTGAGCACGGACTCGGGGTGGAACTGCACGCCCTCGGCCGGGAGCTCGCGGTGGCGGATGCCCATCAGCACCTCGCCCGCGCGCGCGGACACCTCGAGGCAATCCGGCAGCTCGGGGTCGACCACCAGCGAGTGGTAGCGGCCGGCCACGAGCGGATTCTCGAGGCCCTTGAAGATCGTCTTGCCGTCGTGCTCCACCTGCGGCCGTCTTGCCGTGCACCGGCTGGCCGCGCACCACCTTGCCGCCGAACGCCTGCGCCGAGCGCCTGGTGGCCGAGGCAGACCCCGAGCACCGGCGTGCCGTCGCCCGGCGAATCGCGCGGATGGCCTCCACGGACACGCCCGCCTCGACGGCGAGCACGGCCCGGGCGACACGATCACCCGCCGCCACGAGCCCGCTCGACACAGCTCGTCGACCGAGGCGGCGTCATTGCGCACCACCTCAAGCTCAGCCCCAAGCTCGCCCAGGTACTGGACGAGGTTGTAGGTGAAGGAGTCGTAGTTGTCGATCAGCAGGACTCGCATGGCTCGTCCTCGGGATGACCGGGCCGTTGGCCGGAGGTTGGGCCGCTGGCCAACGGCGACGCACGCCGATGCTCATGCCCACTCCCTCTGCTGACACGCAAGCTCCACGGCGGCCACCACCGCCCCGGCCTTCGCCTCCGTCTCGCGACCTCGTATTGGGCCTCGGCAGTCGCGCCACGATGCCGCCGCCCGCCTGCACGTGGATGCGGCCGTCCTTGATCACGGCGGAGCGGATGTAGATGCAGGTGTCGAGGTCGCCGGTGTAGCTGAGGTAGCCGATCGCGCCGCCGTAGGCGCCGCGCTTGACGGGCTCGAGCTCGTCGATGATCTGCATCGCGCGGATCTTGGGCGCGCCCGACAGCGTGCCGGCCGGGAGCGAGGCGCGCAGCGCGTCCATCGCGGTCACGCCCTCGCGCAGCGTGCCCGCGACCGACGACACGATGTGCATCACGTGCGAGTAGCTCTCGATCGCCATCAGCTCGTCGACGCTGACCGTGCCGTACTCGCACACGCGTCCGAGGTCGTTGCGCGCGAGGTCCACCAGCATCACGTGCTCGGCGCGCTCCTTCTCGTCCGCCAGCAGCCCCTTGGCGCGCTCGTAGTCCTCCTCCACGCGTCTCGGCGCGCGGGCGGGTGCCCGCGATCGGGCGCTGCTCCGCCCGCCGGCCGGTGACCTTCACCAGCGCCTCGGGTGAGGCGCCCGCTATCTCGAAGTCCTCGAAGTCGAGGAAGTACATGTACGGGCTCGGGTTGACGGTGCGCAGACCGCGGTAGACCGAGAAAGCCTCCACCGGAGCGTCCGCGCTCCAGCGCTGGCTCGGCACCACCTGGTAGATGTCGCCCGCGCGGATGTACTCCTTGGCGGCCTCCACCGCGGCGGCGTAGCCCCGGAGCCGATGTTCGAGGTGAACTCGGGCACGTCGCGGATGCCCGCGACGGCGCGCGGGATGGGCGCGGCCAGGCGCTCGCGGACGTCCGCGATAGCCGCGACTGCCTCGTCGTAGCGGGCCTCGAGATCGCCGCCCTCGCCCTCGGCGAACACGTTGGCGAGCACGGTGACCTCGTGCTTCAGATGGTCGAACGCGAGCAGCACGTCCGACACCATCAGCGCCAGGTCGGGGAGCCCGAGCGCGTCGGGTTCGGCTCGCCGACGCTCGGCTCGAACCAGCGCACGAGGTCGTAGCCGAACATGCCCACGGCGCCGCCCGAGAACGGCGGCAGGTCCGGCAGCGGCGCCACGCGGTAGCGCTCGAGCTCCTCGGCTACGGCGGCGTACGGGTCCTCGAACTCGCGCCGCTCGCCGCCCACCGTGAGCACGCCGTCCTCGAGCCGGATCACCGAGCGTGGCTGCACGCCCAGGAACGACCAGCGGCCGAAGCGCTGGCCCTGCTCCGCGGACTCGAGCAGGAACGACGGCCCCTCGCCGCGCAGGCGCAGGTACGCCGACACGGGCGTCTCCGTGTCGCTGATGAAGGTGTGGCGCAGCGGCACGACGCTGTGCCCGCGCACGAGCTCGCGCACCTCGGTCGAGGCTGCGGCTGGACGTCTATGTCAGCGGCGACGGGCATTCAGCTCCTCGAACGCGTCCGCCAGCGACATGCCGCGGGAGGCGAGCAGCACGGTGAGGTGGTAGAGCACGTCGGCCGACTCCTCGCGCACCCGCTCGTCCGACTCGTCACGGGCGGCGCGCGCCACCTCCTCCGCCTCCTCCTGCACCTTCTCGCCGATGAGCGGCGGATCTGCGAGCAGCTCCGCCGTGTAACTGCCGGGGTTGGGCTCGGCCTTTCGCTCGCCGATCGTCCGCTCGAGCGCCGCCAGCGCCTCGGCGGGTACCGGGTCGATGTCGCCGCGGTAGAAGCAGGTGCGCTCGCCGGTATGGCAGGCCGGGCCTGCGGGGTCCACGAGCGCGACAAGCGCGTCGGCGTCGCAGTCGTAGCGCAGCCGCTGCACCTTCTGCACGTTGCCCGAGGTCTCGCCCTTGTGCCACAGCTCCTGCCGCGAGCGGCTCCAGAAGTGCGTCTCCCCTGTGTCGCGCGTGCGCGCGAGGGCCTCCTCGTTCATGTAGGCGAGCGTGAGCACCTCGCCGGTGCGGGCGTCCTGGACGACGCAGGGCACGAGGCCATTCTCGTCAAATGAAATTTCCGCGTCCAAGGACGGGATTTTAGGTTCCGGACGCCGCTAGGGGACGATCCGGAACTTCGCGTGCAGCTTGGCGCTCTTCAGGCCGTCCTTGCGGGCCACGGCCTCGAAGCGGTAGCGGCCCGCGTGCAGCGGCCTGCGCTTGATGCGTCCCGTGAAGTGGAAGCTGTTCTTCCCGGCCTTGTCGTGGTGCTTGAAGCTGCCCAGGCTCTTGTAGAAGGTGCAGCGCCTGCGCTTGCCGTGCTTCGGCCGCTTGGCCCGGCAGCGGCTGCCGGCGCGGAAGCCCTTGCGCGGCGCCTGCACCGTGAAGGTGCTGGTGGCGTCGGTCACGTCGCTATAGCTGACCGTGGCCCCGGTCGCGCGGCGGCGCTTCTTGCGGGCAGTGGTGAGGCTCGGGCCACGGCCGCTCTGCGCCACGATCTTCGACGGGCGCACGCCCAGCCTGCGAGCTTCGGGGTGATCAGCGTGGTGAAGGTCCGGTCGGCGCCGGCGCTCGTGCCGTCCGGGTTGGTGGCCACCAGCCGGTAGTGGTAGAGCGTGGCGGGCTTGAGGCCGGCGAGCGCAGCCGAAAGCACCTGGCTGCTCTCGGGCGCCGATGGCCTGCGCCGTGGTCTGGGAGCCGTAGGAGGTGCTCGTGCCGAACTCGAACATCGCGCTGCCGCCCACCACGTCGGGATTGGCGAGCGTTCCGTCCAGCGTGGCGGCGGTGGTGGTGACGGCGCCGGCACCACCGGTGACGGGGACCGGCGGCGCGAGCTCGTAGGCGCCGGCATCGCACGCCGCGCCCTGGGGACGGGCCACGCCGCGCTGGTCGGTGGCCGCGCAGCCCGTGCCCGTGTTGATCGCTGGGCTGCCCGCGAGGAGCTGCTGCGTAGGTGTCGGCCCGCCGTTCGCGAAGAGGGGGGCGAGCAGCGGGTTGACGCCCAGCCGGTCGCCGGCGCCGAGGCCGCATTGGCTGGGGGCGGTGTCCTCCATGTTCCCGCCGCCGGAGTCGAACGCGGCGTTGCAGTTCTTCGCCGCTCCGTTCGCGCTGTTGGCGGCGAGGATGTTGCTCCTCAGCGTGATCGCGGCGCTGCCACCGGTGCCGCCGAAGATCCCTCCAGCGCTCAGCGAGCCGGCCCCGGCGGTGTTGCCATCGATCGTGTTGTTGACCAGGTCGAACTTGCCGCTCTGCATGTTGAGCGTGCCGAACGCGTTCCGGAGTTGGTGCCGGCACCCGCCGTCCCCCCGCCCGAGCTGCCGGTGATCGTGTTGTTGTGGACATCGAAGTCGAGGTGAGCGCGCTGCCGAACAGGTAGAGGGCGGCAGCCGAAGACGGCGCCACTGTTGCTGCCCACCGCCCCGTTGCCGCCGGCGTGAGTGTCGCTGAAGGTGTTGCCGGCCAGCGTCGTATCAGCCACCGAGCCGGTGGACGCATAGAGGGCCCCGCCCAGCACGTCGCCGCTGTTGTTGCCGCCCCCGCCCGGCCCGCCCGCCGTGTTGTGCGAGAAATCGCTGTTGGTGATCAGACAGTGCCCGTCGGTACCGGCGAAGCTCGTGAGACCGCGCCGCCGAACACGGAGCCGCTGCCGCTCCTCCGCCCCCCGCGCCGCCGGCGGTGTTGCCGCTGAACGTGCTGTGGTCGACCTCCACCGTGGCGACGGCGCTGAAGGAGGCGTAGATGCCGGCGCCTCGGCGGAGCCGCTGTTGTTGCCGCCCGCCCCGGGGCCGCCAAGGGTGTTGTTCGTGAAGCTGCTGTTCTCGACGCTCACCGTCGCCGGCCGGATGGCTCTATGAAGAGCCCGCCGCCGTGCCCACTTCCGCTGTTGTTTGTCGCCGTTGGCCCCGCCTCCCAGCGTGTTGCCGTCGAAGGTCGAGCCTGTGACGGTCAGGCTCTGGCCCGGGCCGCTGCGCCCCAAGTCCACCGTGCCAAACGCGAACCCGCCTCCGGCTCCGATCGTGTTGTCGCTGAACACGACGGTGTCGAGCCTCACGACCGGAGTACCGCTCGTGGGGGTGGCGTTGAGCACCCCGAACCCGTCGCCACCGCCTCCGCCCACCGTGTTACCGGTGAAGTCCGTGTTCGTGATCGTCACGTCGCGGTCTCGGTGGTCGGGCTCGCGAACACCACGCCGAAGCCGTGCCGCTCGTGCCGCCACCCCCGACGTGGTTGGAGGTGAACGAGCTGCCGGTGATCGTGAGCGTGGACGGATTCGGGGTCGCTCATGTCACCACGCCGAAGCCGCTCGTGTTCGACCCGCCGGACGTGTTGTTCGTGACGCTCACGTCGCTGAGCGTCAGGTGGCCGCCGTCGCTCTCACGGCTGCGCCGAACTGAGCCTTGCCGTGCGCCAGCGTGAGGCCGGCGATCGTCACGTTCCGCTCGCCTGTGATGTCGAACAGGCCGATGTTGTCCTGGCCGGTGATCGTGTTGGCGCCGGGACCCTGTCCGGTGATCGCCAGGCTCTTGCTCACGGCGAGCGGGCCGTTCCCGGCGACCAGCGTGATCGTGGGAACGATGGCCGGGATCTCGATGCTGTCCACTCCGGACACCGCCTTGTCGAGCGCCTGCCGCAGGGAGCAGTCGCCCGCGGCGCCCTGGCACTCGCCCGGCACGGGCGTGGTGTCGCCACCGGTGTTGACCGTGATCGTGGCCGCGTGCGCCGGAGCGGCCAGGATCAGCAGCGAGATGGCGAGCGCCGCCAATACAGGGGCGCGACGCCTGCGAGTCGTTCGGCTCATGGGAAGACCTTGAAGGGCGCCACTCACACAAAGCTCACGACGAGTCCGGCGCGAGCCTAATCGGAGTGACGCTACGGGCGCAACGTCCCCACCAGCCGCTCGAGCACCGGGTCCATCTCCTTGCGGGCGGCCTGCGGATCGTCTGCCTCGGCCACATACAGGGCGGCGGCGTCGAGCGCGCCTGTGATCACGTGCGCGAGCGCCATCACCGGCTGGCGCTCGATCTCGCCGGTGTCCATCGCGGCTCTCAAGCCCGGCCGCGAGCAGTCCCAGCCCGTAGCGCGACAGCACCTCGCGCCACTCGCTCGAAGCCGACCACCGACGGCGCGTCGAGCAGGACGATTCGGCGCACCTCGGGATCGAGGGAGGCGTCGAGCCAAAGCCGCGCGCCCATGCGCAGCGCCTCGATCGGGTCGGACGCTTCGGCCGCGGCGCGCTGGACGATGTCCTGCGCCACCTCGGACTCCACCTGGTCGAACACCGCCAGGAAGAGCTCCTTCTTGTCCGCGAACTGGTGGTAGAGAGCGCCGCGGGTGACGCCCGCCTTCTTCACGATCTCCTCGGTTCCGACGGCGGAGTAGCCGTTCTTGGCGAACAGCCGGCGCGCCACCTTCACGAGCTTGGCGCGCGTGGCCTCCGACTGCGCGGCCTTGCTCCCCCGTTTGACATTCGTACTGTCTGTATGCATAATCCGTACAGCCTGTATGCGAATAGTAGATGGGAGACCCCATGGAAGCCAGTCGTGAAATCCAGCTCTCAGCAGGAACGATCAAGTACGAGGACACGGGCGGCTCCGGCCCGGTGATCCTGTTCGTCCACGGCCTGCTGGCGAGCGGGAGCTGTGGGCGAGGTGGTCCCCCGCTGTCCGACAGCGCCCGCTGCATCGTGCCCGAGCTGCCGCTCGGCGGCCACATCAAGCCGATGAAGCCGGACGCCGATCTGAGCCCGCGCTGCGTCGCCGAATTTGCTGGCCGAGCTCATCGAGAAGCTCGACCTGCGCGACGTGAACGTGGTGGGCAACGACACCGGCGGCGCGATCTGCCAGCTGCTCGTGACCGAGCACCCCGAGCGTGTCGGCTCGCCTCGTGCTCACCCCGTGCGACTGCTTCGAGCACTTCTTCCCGCCGCGCTTCCGGCCGTTGCAGTGGGCGTCGAAGATCCCCGGCGGGCTGTCGCCTCGCGGTGCAGCCGCTGCGCATTCCGCGCGGTGCGCAACTGCCCGCTCGGGTTCGGGGACGCCTCAAGCGCGGCTCCCGCGACGAGGCGGCCGAGGCGCTGCTGCGCCCGTACTTCGGCAACCAGCGGCGTGCGGCGCGACACGGAGAAGTTCGTCCGCCGCGTGTCGAACAAGGACACGCTGGCGGCCGCCGAGCGCCTGCGGGACTTCGACCGGCCGGTGCTGCTCGCCTGGGCGCGCGAGGACAAGTTCTTCCCCGTGAAGCTGGCCGAGCGGCTGCTCGAGCGGCTGCCCAACGGCCGGCTCGAGCTGATCGACGACAGCTACACCTTCGTCCCGATCGACCAGCCCGAGCGTCTGGCCGAGCTGCTGCGCGAGTTCGTGCGCGACGGTGCCCGGGAGGAGGTGGCCGGGTGACCGCCGCGGCGGACATACTCGGTGGCGTGAGCGAGGCCAACGTGGAGCTGATCCAGAGCCTGGAGGCCGCCTTCAACCGCGGCGATCTCGACGCGATGCTGACCCACCTGGCCCCGGACGCCGAGTGGGAGATCGCCGAGAACAACCCGTCTGCGCGCACCCTCCGCGGCCGCGAGGAGATACGTATCTACCTCGAGGACTGGCGCGACACGGTGCAGGGGCTCTACTACACGGCGAGCCGCTACATCGACGCCGGCGACGCCGTGGTGCAGGTGGGCACGATCACCGCGCAGGCCAGCCTCGACGGGCCCGAGCTGACGGTACCGCTGGCCTTCGTCACGCGCTTCCGCGACGGCGTGGCGGTGCGGACCGAGGAGTACCTCGATCCCGCCAAGGCCCTCGCGGCCGCGGGCGTCTAGGCCGCGGCGCCGACGCCGAGGCGCTCCCGCACGGTGGCGACGATGGCGTCGCTGTCCGGGATGAACACGTCCTCGAGCGTGGGGCTGTAGGGGATCGGCGTCTCGTCGGTGGCGACGATCCAGGCGTCGTCGATGTCGTGCAGGCCCCGCTCGGCAACGGCGCCGAGCAGTCCGGCGGACCAGCCGCCGGTGCGCGGGCCCTCCTCCACCGCCAGCAGCCGGTTGGTCTTCGCCACCGACTCGAGCACCGTCTCGACGTCGAGCGGGCGCAGCGTGCGCAGGTCGATCACCTCGGCCTCGATGCCGTCGCCGGCGAGCTCGCTCCGCCGCCGCCAGCGCGTCGTGCGACGCCCTTGGCGATCGCAGACGATCGTGACGTCGCCGCCCTCGCGCGCCACGACCGCGCGGCCCGAGCTCGATCGGCTCGCCGGTCGGCGGCGCCTCGCCCTTGACCGAGTAGAGCCGCTTGTGCTCGAGGAAGACGACGGGGTTGTCGTCGCGGATCGCGCCCTTGCAGCAGGCCCTTGGCCTCGCGCGGCGTCGACGGCGCGGCGATCTTGAGGCCGGGGATGCCCGTGGAACCAGGTGCCGGGGGTCTGGGAGTGGATGGCGCCGAAGCGGCCGCCGCCGCCGACGGCGGAGCGCACCACGAGCGGGACGCTGCCCTGCTCGTTCGAGATGAACCAGTACTTGGCGGCCTGGTTGACGAGCGGTCCATGGCCAGCGGCATGAAGTCGCCGAACATGATCTCGATCACCGGGCGCAGCCCGGTGACCGCGGCTCCGAACGCGGCGCCGGCCAGCGCCAGCTCCGAGATCGGCGTGTCGAACACGCGCTGCTCGCCGAAGCGCTCGGCAGCCCGGGCGTGGCCTTGAAGACGCCGCCCGCGGCCGCGACGTCCTCGCCGAAGAAGACGACGCGCTCGTCGCGCTCCATCTCCTCGGCGATGCGCGTCGCGGATGGCGGCTCCGGAACTCGAGCTCGGCTCACGGGGCGAACTCCGTGGCCACCGGCTCGCCGGGCTCGGGGAACGGCGCCGCCAGCGCGCCCTCGATCGCGCGGTCGATCAGCTCGCGGGCGCGACTGTCGTCCACCGCGTCGAGCGTCGTCCTCGGAGGCCCCGCTCTCGATGCAGCCGCGCGCGGGCGACGCCGAGCGGATCGCGCTCCAGCCAGCGCTCCACCTCGTCCTTGGGCCGGTAGGCGCCGGGGTCCGACTTGGAGTGGCCGTAGAGGCGGTAGGTCAGGCACTCGAGCAGGCGTCGGCCCTGCGCCGCCGCGCGCGCGATCCGCTGCCTCGCGACGCGGCCTCGTGCACCGCGAACACGTCGTTGCCGTCGACCACGCTCGGCGGGGATGCCCGTATGCGCGCCGCGCGCGCCGCGATGCTGCCGCCGGCGGTGACCGCTCCCATCGGCGTGAACTCGCCGTAGAAGTTGTTCTCGCAGACGAACAGGACGCGGCAGCGAGCGCACCGCCGCGAAGTTGAGGCACTCGGGGAAGTACGCCTGGTTCACGGCGCCGTCGCCGAAGAAGGCGGCCGCCACGCCGCCCTCGCGCGGCCGCGCGTGACGCGCCGCGCCGGTGGCGGCGGCGATGCTGCCGCCCGACGATGCCGAAGCAGCCGACCAGCCGGTGCTCGAGGTCGATCACGTTCATCGAGCCCGGCGCGGCCGCCGCACATGCCCGTGGCGCGCCCGAGCATCTCCGCCGCCAGCGCCTCTGGGTCGGTGCCCTTGGCGAGCGCATGGCCGTGACCGCGGTAGGTGCCGGCGAACCAGTCGTCGGACTCGAGCGCCGAGCACACGCCGACCGGCACCGCCTCCTGCCCGGTGGACAGGTGCGTGGTGCCGTGCACCTCGCCGCGCAGGAACAGCCGCTGGATCTCGCTCTCGAAGTGGCGGATCAGGAGCATCCGCTCGTAGCGGGGGAGCCAGCTCGCCGGATCCTGCTTGGACGCCGCCGGGCGGGCGGACGCTGCAGCGGACTGCGCCTTGGCCACTGTCGCTCCTCTCCCCGCCGCCCGGGTCAGCTCGCAGGGCCGGTCGACAGACGCTGCCTGGCCTCGGCGGGGTCGGCCAGGCCGTCGCTCACCTCCGCGTTCTCCGGCTCGAGCTCGAGGCTGGACAGCTTGGCCTCCAGCTCGAGCAGCGTGGCGAAGTCGGTCTCGCGGTAGCCCGCGCCGATCAGCGCCTGGATCGCCTGCTGGGCGGCGGCCGCCACCGGCATCGGCACATCCAGCTCGTGCGCGGCCTCGAAGCCGAGGTCGAAGTCCTTGCGGAGCAGGAGCGGGGTGAAGGTCACGTGGAAGTCGAGGTTCACGTAGGCGGGCGTCTTGTAGCGCGTGAACATCGAGCCCATCACGCTGTTGTTGAGGAACTCGAACAGGCTCGCGCGCGAGATCCCGCCCTTCTCCGCCAGCACCGCCACCTCGGCCATCGTCTGGGCCACCACGCCGAGCATCAGGTTGTGGCAGATCTTGACGAGCCGGGCGCGGTCTCCCTCGCCGACGTAGGTGGCGCCGGCACCGAGCAGCTCGAGGTACGGCTCGGCCTCCTGGAAGGCGGACTCGGGGCCGGAGACCGCGAACGTGAGCCGCCCGCTCTCCACCACCCTGGGGTTGCCGCTGACGGGTGCCGCGAGCAGCTCGATGCCGCGCTCCTCGGCCTGGCGGCGCACCTCCTCGGAGGCGCTCGGGGAGACCGTGGTGGAGTCGACCACGATGCGCGGCTTCACGTCGTCGCGGGACAGCAGCCCGGAGCTGCCGGTGAGGACCTCCTTGAAGTCATCCGGCCCGGCGACCATGGTGAAGACGATGTCCCGGTCGGCCAGCTCGGCGGGGGTGTCGACGATGGTGGCACCGAGCTCCGCGAGCGGCTCGGCCTTCGCCCGCGTGCGGTTGTAGACCGCGAGATCACAGCCCGCCTCGAGCAGACGCGACGCGAGGGCGTAGCCCATCCGGCCCGTACCGACCCACCCCAATCGCTGCCCCCGGTCGTTCCCGTGATCCATTGGCTGTCTCCTCGCGATCTCGGCACGAGCGGCCCCCGTCGCCGCGCCGTCGCACCGCTTTGCAATCGTTTGCACCCTAGCCGACAGGGCGGAACTCGTCAACCGCCGTGCCCCCGCCTCGGAAGCTCGCTCAAGGGTGGACGGCTCCTAGTATGCTGCAAACGATTGCAAGCCGCGACGGCTCGAGGTGAGCGCTATGGGAATTCACAGCTACGGCACTATGGGAGTGGACTGGGAGGAGCGCGTGCGCTTCGACCGCCTGCGCGAGGAGCGCCTGGCGCGCATCTCCTCCATGCTCGAGCAGTCGGAGCTCGGCGCGCTGCTGTGCTTCGACATGGCCAACATCCGCTACATCACGGCCACCCACATCGGCACGTGGGCGCAGGACAAGCTCAACCGCTTCTGCCTGCTCATCCGCTCGGACCTGCCGATCATGTGGGACTTCGGGTCCGCCGCGCGCCATCACCAGCTCTACAACCCATGGCTCTCGGACGGCCGCTCGCGCGCGGGGATCTCGACCATGCGCGGCGCGATGTCGCCGGCGTCGGGCCGCGCCGAGGACGTGGCGCGCAAGATCCGCGTGGAGCTGGAGGAGCGCGGGCTGCTGTCCGAGCCCGTCGGCGTGGACGCCGTGGAACCCGCGGTGCTCTTCGCCCTGCAGGCGGAGGGGATCCAGGTGGTGGACGGGCAGCAGCTGCTCCAGGAGGCGCGCGTGATCAAGACGCGCGACGAGGTCATCCTCCTCAACACCGCCTGCTCGATGGTGGACGCGGCCTACGACGAGCTCTACCGCGCGATGAAGCCCGGCATGCGTGAGAACGAGTGCGTGGCACTCGTGAACAAGGTGCTCTACGACATGGGCTCCGAGTTCGTGGAGGGCGTGAACGCGATCTCGGGCGAGCGCTGCAGCCCGCATCCCCACGTGTACACCGACCGCGCGCTGCGGCCCGGCGACCCGGCCTACTTCGACATCCTCCACAGCTTCATGGGCTACCGGACGTGCTACTACCGCACGTTCGCCGTGGGCAGCGCGTCCACCGCGCTCGTGGACGCCTACAAGCGCTGCCGCTACTACCTCGACGCCGCCATCGCGCTGATCAAACCGGGTGTGATGACGGACGAGGTGGTGTCCGTCTGGCCGCGCGCCGAGGAGTTCGGCTTCCCGGACGAAGAGGCTGCCTTCGCGCTCCAGTTCGGGCACGGCGTGGGGCTCACGATCTGGGAGAAGCCGATCCTCAGCCGGCTGGTGTCGCTCGACCACCCGGAGGAGATCCGCGAGGGGATGGTGTTCGCGCTCGAGACGTTCTGGCCGGCGAGCGACGGCTGGTCGGCCGCGCGCATCGAGGAGCAGCTCGTGGTGACGGCCGACGGCTGCGAGGTGATCACGCGCTTCCCGGCCGAGGACCTCGTGATCGCCGGCAGCTCGTACCACACGGTTGGCGGCACGCTGCCGCTCGAGCGCGATCCCCAGTCGCACCTCAACACGGAGCTGGACTCCGAGCGCCGGATCGCGCTGCCGCGCAATGGCATGCCGTCCGCGGACGGCGGCGCGCCCGCGCTGCGCTGAGGCGCTCAGCGCAGCTCGGCGGCGGCGCGGCGGCCGCCTCCACGATCGCCACGTAGCCGGTGCAGCGGCAGAGGTTGCCCGCCAGCGCCTCGCGGATCTCCTCGCTCGCTCGGGTCGCGGCCGTTCGCGCAGGAACGCGTCGAGCGCCATCAGGAAGCCCGGGGTGCAGAAGCCGCACTGGAGCGCGTGCGTCTCGTTGAAGGCCGCTGCAGCGGGTGCAGCTCCTCGCCCTCGCCCGCCAGCCCCTCGACGGTGCGCAGCGAGCGCCCGTCGGCCTGCACCGCGAGCATCAGGCAGGAGCGCACCGGCTCGCCGTCGAGCTGAACCGTGCAGGCGCCGCACACGCCGTGCTCGCAGCCCGACGTGCGTGCCGGTGAGGCCCGCCTCGTCGGATGAAGTCGGACAGCAGGGTGCGCGGCTCCACCTCGCCCTCGTAACGCGGCCGTTGATCTCGATCTCGACCCTCACGCCGCGGCCTCCTCGAGCGCACGCCGCACGAGCTCGGTGGTGAGCGCGCGGCGGTGATCGTCCGCCACCGGCGCCGCCGCGATGCCGGCGGCCTCCGCCGGCGCTCGCGCCGCCGGCCAGCGCCGCCTCGGCCTCGCGCGCGCGCAGCGGCGCGGGCCCGGCGGCCAGCAGCGCGATCGCGGCGGCGCCGCCGGGGCGGACACCACCGCCGCGCCCGCCGTGCGCCCAGTCGCCGTGCGTGGCGGCGTACTCGAGGAAGGCGCTGCCCGCGCCGTCCGGGGCGCCGGCACCTCGATCTCGGTGAGCAGCTCGTCCGCGGTGCGCGCGGTCATCATCGGCGCGCGGAAGAACTCCTCCGCCGCCAGCGCCCGCGCTCGCCGCCGCCGAGCGCAGGTGGAAGCGCGCATCGAGCGCGCACGAGCGCCACCGGCAGCTCGGCCGCCGGGTCCGCGTGCGCCACCGAGCCGCCGACGGTGCCGCGGCTGCGCGTGGCGATGTGGCCGACGTGGCGCACCGCCTGGCTGAGCAGCGGCCAGCGGCGCGCGACGAGCTGCGAGCGCTCGAGCGCGCGCTGGCGGGTCATCGCCCCGATCCGCAGCGCGCCGTCCTCGCTCGCGCAGGTAGTCGAGCTCGCCGACGCCGTTCAGGTCGAGCAGCAGCGCCGGGCGGGCGAAGCGGAAGTTGAGCATCGGCACGAGGCTCTGGCCGCCGGCGAGCGGCGTGGCGTCCTCGCCCAGCATGCCGAGCGCCTCGTCGAGCGAGCGCGGGGCGGCGTACTCGAAGGGCGCCGGCTTCATTGTGCAGCGGCCCTCCAAAGCTTGGCGGCGCTGAAGGGCGGGTCCACGCGCCTGCCTCCGAGAGCGTCGGCGATCGCGTTGCCGAGCGCGGCGGGCACCCCGATCGCCCCGCCCTCCCCTATGCCCTTGGCACCCAGCGGGTTGAGCGGTGACGGGCTCTCGACGAACGCGGTCTCGATCGGCGGCACCTCGGCGGCGGTGAGCAGGCTGTAGCTCGCGAACGAGGCGCTGAGCGGCTGCCCGGCATCGTCGTGGAGCACCTCCTCCACCAGGCTGGCCCCGAGGCCCTGCACCGAGCCGCCGATCACCTGTCCCTCGGCCAGCAGCGGGTTGACGATCGTGCCGGCGTCGTCCACCGCCGCCAGCCGCAGGACGCGCGGCCGGCCGGTGGCGCGCTCGATTTCCACCACCGCGGCGTAGGCGCCGGAGGAGAACACGAAATCGGAGCTGAAGCGCGCGCCCGCCTCGAGCGGCGCATCGGCAGCGGCGGCCAGCTCGGCGAGCGTGAGGCGGCGCCCGTTCGCGGACATGACGCCGCCGCTCCACTCCACGTCTCCCTCCTCCGCGCCGAGCAGCGATGCGGCCGCGCGGGTGCAGGCGGCACGCAGCTCGTCCACGGCGCGTGCCACGGCGGAGCCGCCCCATCGCCATCGAGCGGCTGCCGAAGGTGCCGACGCCGGGCGGCACCTCCGCCGAGTCCCCGAAGCGCATCTCCAGCTGCCCGATCTCGATGCCGAGCCGCTCGGCGGCCACCTGGGCGAAGGCGGTGTCGTGGCCCTGGCCGTGCGGTGAGGAGCTGCTGCGGATCAGCACGCGCCCGTCCCGCTCGACGCTGGCCTGCGCGCTCTCCCACTGGCCGCCCGAGCGCTCCACGTACATCGCCACGCCGCTGCCCACGAGGGTCTCCGCATCGGCACGCCGCTCGGGCCGCGCGAGCTCCACGGCGCGCTCGAGGCAGCGCTCGTAGTCGCCCGAGTCGTAGGTGAACCCGAGCGGCGTCTGGTGCGGGAACTCGCGGATCAGGTTGAGCCTGCGCAGCTCGACCGGGTCCATCCCCAGCTCGCGCGCCGCGGCATCAACCGTGAGCTCGAGCGCGTAGGCGGCCTCCGGGCGGCCGCGCCGCGGTAGGGGCCGGTGGGCACCTTGTGCGTGAGCGCTCCCCGGAGCTCCACCTCAGCCGCGGGTATCGCGTAGCAGCCGGTCATGAGCATCGCCATCGTGTGCGGCGGGATCGCGGTGGTGGGCAGCAGGTAGCCGCCCAGGTCCGCGACGATGCGGGCGCGCAGCGCGAGCATGCGGCCGTCGGCGTCGAGTGCCAGCTCCACCTCGGCCTCGATGCCGCGCCCCTGGTAGCCCGCCAGGAAGTTCTCGAGCCGGTCCTCGGCCCACTTCACCGGGCGGCCGAGCTGCATGCGCCGCCACCGCCGCCACCGCCGACTCCGGCGGCAGCGAGCCCTTGCTGCCGAACGCTCCGCCCACGTCCGGCACGATCATGTGGATCGACTCGGGCTCGCGAGAGAGCACGTGGGCCAGGTGGGCGAGCGGGCCGGTGCGTGTCCTGCGCCGAGCACCAGACGGTGAGCATGTCCGCTGCGGCGTCGTAGCTGGCCAGCGCGCCGCGCGGCTCGATCGGCACGGCAGCGAGGCGCGGTATCGAGTACGACGCGCTCACCACCGAGTCGGCGTCCGCGAACGCCCCCTCCACCTCGCCGCTCGCCCGCTTGCCAGTGCATCAGCTCGGCGCCTCTGGCTCGGGTCCACCACGGCTCGAGCGGCTCGTACTCCACCTCCACCAGCTCCGCCGCGTCCTCCGCCAGCGCGCGCGACTCGGCCACCACGGCCACCACCGCCTGGCCCGCGTAGCGCACCTCCGACGAGGGCAGCAGCGGATGCGGCTCGGCGGCCAGCGTGGCGCCCTCGGGGCACATCGTGGGCAGCGGCCTGACGCGCCCGTCGAGATCGTCGGCGGTGAGCACCGCCACGAGCCCGGGTGCGGTCGGCCGGCACATGCACGGACACGATCCGCGCGTGCGCGCATGGGCTGCGCACGAAAGCGGCGTGGAGGCAGCCCGGCGGCGCGATGTCGTCGAGGTAGCGCGTATGGCCGCGCAGGATGCGCTCGTCCTCGCGGCGGGTGAGCGGCCTGCCGCTCACTCAGGCTGCGGCCGGCGTGGTCTCGCGCGCGCCGGTGAGCTGCTCGAGCATCCAGTCCGACACGAGCGGCCGGTAGCGGTAGGGCATGTTGTTGCACACGTGGCTGCCCTCCTCGTAGAGCACGAAGCGGCCGCCGGGCGCCTCGTCCGCGATGCGCTTTGTCTGCTCCCAGGGCACGAGGCGGTCGAGCTTGCCGGTGACGATCAGAGTGGGCTGGGTGAGCCGCTCCGCCACCCCGCTCATGTCGAGCGTGGCGAGGCGCTCGAGCACCTCGGCCTCGTCCGCCACCTTCGACTTGTAGACGTAGGTCTCCCGTGTGATGGGCGGCAGGTTGTCCCAGCGGTCGGCGAAGCGGTACGGGCCGCTGATGCCGGCCACGGCCCTGATCCGCCGCTCGAACGCCGCGGCGCGCGGCGCGTAGTAGCCGCCCAGGCTCACCCCCACGGCGCCCAGGCGCTCGAGGTCCACGTCCGTGCGCCCCGCGATGCCGTCGAGCAGCGCCGTGACGGCCACCTCGTAATCGCCGCGGATGGGCAGCTCGAAGCCGGTCTCCCCCTGGCCCGGGCCGTCCATCGAGATCGTCGCCATCCCGCGAGCGAGGAACACGTTCTCCCAGTGGAAGAACTCTTCCTTGGTCGAGTCGAGGCCGGGGATGAGCACCACGAGCGGAGGCCGCTCCACCCCCTCCGGGCGGCGCAGGTTGGCCGCCATGCGTGGCGCCGTCGAGGGGCACCTCAACGCGCTCCGCCGTGGGGTCGAGCAGCTCGTGGGCGCGCGCGAGCGCCTCGATCGAGCGGCGGGTGTGCTCGCGGTGCAGCGAGTCGTCGAGCACCCAGACGAACTTTGAGAAGTGGAGGCACACGGCCGCGCGCACGTACGCCTCCCCCGCGCTCAGCGCGGCGCCTCCCTGCTCCGCCTCGGCCGCCAGCTCCAGGTGCTGGTCGGCCGTGGCGCCCCACTCGGGCAGCCACTCCTCCCAGTGCTCGATGCGTGCGGTTGTGCGGATGAAGTCGTTGTAGTCCACGCCCATCGCGATGAAGCGGGGCGCCCAGTTATCGATGGCTGCCTGCACCCGTGCGTCGGGCACCTTCCATCACCTCCGCTGGGTCGAGTCCGAGGTCGGTGAGCATCACGATCGCGGCGTTGCGCCCCGGCCCACCCGTGATCGAGCCGCCGGGGTGCGTGGTGCCGCCGGTCTGGTAGAGCCCGGGGATCGGCATCCGGTGCTGCGCCCACCCGGGCGCCGGCCGGAGCGCGCCGTTCTGTGCGATCCCGCGGTCGCCGCCGTGGAAGGTGCCGTGGATCATGTGCTCGTTGGAGGCCTCGATGTCCACCGGGCTCTTCACCAGCGCCGCCAGCAGCTTGTCGTCGGTCATGTTGGGCGCGAGGTGGCGCAGGTGCTCGAGGTTGGCCTGCGCCACCTCGTGCTTGAGCTCCTCCCAGCGCTCGGGTCCGCCGCCCGGATCCCACGGCTGCGGCCCGAGGATCTTCAGCGTGTGATGGCCCTCGGGCGCGCGTGAGGGATCCACCAGGCTCGGCGTGGCGAACAGCAGCCAGGCGCCGTCGAGGATCGGCCGCCCCTCCTTGGCGTCGCGGCCCGCCCGGATCTGGTCCTCGGGCCAGCCGGCGGTGCCCGAGGACACCGCGTCGAGCTGCGGCCGCTCGCTGGTGCAGTAGTACGCGCCGAACGCCGGCACGCCCGAGGTCGAAGGTCTCGACGCCGTAGACGAAGTCCGCGTCCCACGCGTCCGCCGGCGCCATCTCCAGGAGATGCCTGCACGTGGATCGTCGAGAGCACCGCCTCGCGCGCCATGAAGCGCTCGCCGTCCTCCGTCTCGACGCCCGCGCAGCGGCCGCCCTCGAGCACCAGCCGGCTCACCCGCCGCCCGCACAGCACCGTGGCGCCGTGGTCCTCGAGGAAGCGCACGAGCGCGTCCGTGAGCGCGCCCGAGCCGCCGCGCGGCACGCTCCAGCTGCGCTGCTGGCGGCCGAACACGAGCGAGTACGCCAGCGATCCGGAGCCCGGCTGGTCGAGCGGCTGAAGCGTCTGCCACGCCATCCAGAGCATGAACGCCTGGACGTGACGGTCCTCGAACTCGTGCCGCACCACGTCCCACGCGCTCATCGCGTTGATGCGCAGCCACCTGCGCCCGCCCGGCAGCTCCGCCAGGCGCTCCTCGAGCGAGGGGCCGAAGCCCACCGGGGTGAAGCGGCTGGCGCCGTACGCGCCCTTCACGGCGTCGTAGTCCGCGAGCAGCCGGCGGTAGCTCTCGGCGTCGCGCGTCGAGAAGCGCGCGATCTCCTCGCAGGTGCGATCGAGGTCGAGCCACATGCGCATCTGCTCGCCGTCCGGGAACGCCACGTGCGCCACCGGATCGGGCTCGATGTACTCGAGCCCGTAGTCCGCGTGCAGCCCGAGCTCGTCGTTCGCCAGCAGCGGATTCACGCGGATCAGCGTGTGGCCGGTGGAGCAGGTGTCCACGCGGAAGCCGGGCAGCAGCGGCTCCTCCGTGGCCGCGCCTCCGCCGGGCACCGGCCGCGAGTCGAGGATCACGCACTCGCGTCCCGGCGCGCGCGAGGTAGGCCGCCGCGATCAGGCTGTTGTGGCCCGCTCCGGCCACCACGATGTCGGCGCTTGTGCTCACGGCATGGCCTCCTCTCTGTCGCGGTCGAGGAGCCGGGCGGCGTTGCCGCCGAGGATCAGCTCCTCCTGCTCGGCCGGCAGGCCGAGTGCCCGCACGTGCTCCGCCGGGCGGGCGTCGCCCATGTCGAACGGATAGTCCGAGCCCGAGCAGCACGTGCTCCGCGCCCACCCAGTACATGAGGTCGCGCAGCACGCCGTGGTCGTGCACCACGGTGTCGTAGAGGAAGCGCGCGAGCGACTCCTCGGGCGGACGCTCGAGCCGCGAGCGGGCCTGCGGCTGGAAGCTCCACGCGTGGCGCAGCCTGCCCCGCAGCGGCGGCGATCGCGCCGCCGCCGTGGGCGAGCAGCACGCGCAGGCGCGGGTGCGCCTCCATCACCCCGGCGAAGGTCATGTGCGCGGCCGTGATCGCCGTCTCGAGGGGGTTGCCGACCGTGTTCCAGAGGTAGTAGTCCTGGAACAGCGGTTGGTCGAAGCCGCGCGTGGTGGGGTGCACGAACACGAGCGCGCCGCTCGCCTCGGCGGCCTGCCAGAGCGGCTCGAAGCGCTCGTCGCCGAGGTAGACGCCGCCCACGCTGGCCGGCAGCTCCACGCCCGCCACGCCCGGCCGCCGCACCAGCTCGCGCAGCTCGCGCGCGGCCAGCTCCGACGTCGTGCAGCGGCACCGTGCCGAGCACGCTGATGCGCTCGGGGTGCTCGGCGGCAAGCCGCGCCAGGCCGTCGTTCTGGATCCGCGCCATCCGGATCGCCAGCTCGCGGCTCGGCGCCGTCGCCGAGCAGGCCCACCCACGGGCAGAGCAGCACGCGGTCCACCCCAGCGGCGTCCTGCGCGTCGAGGATCGCGGCGGCGTCGCAGAACTCCTGCACGGCGGACCAGATGCGCCGCCCGGCCGTCTCCACGAACTGGCGCCCGTCCTCCCAGCCCACGAGCGGGCGCCACGCCTCGTCGGGGCGCCGCGTGGCGCGTCACCTCCGGGCACGATCACGTGCGCGTGGCAGTCGACGATCATGCGCTGGCCACCACGAGCAGCAGCGAGCCCGCGATCACGAGCCCGGCGCCGGCCCACACCGTGCGGTTGACGTTCTCGAGATGCCCGCCCATGAGCAGCGGCGAGAGGGTGAGCACCACCGGCACCGACAGGAGCTGGAGTCCCGCCACCACCGCGATCGTCACGGAGTCGAGCGCCGCGTAGCGCGCCCAGGTGGCGAGGCCCACGAGCAGCCCGGCCAGCAGCTTGAGCATCAGCGCCTCGCGCGAGCCGAGGCCGCCGCCGGCGAACGGCGCGGCCGAACAGCGGCAGCGCCGCCAGGTACGCCAGCACCGCGACCGCCAGCCCGATCGTCACACCGAGAAGCGGCGAGTCGAGCCCGTCGAGGCCGTGCCGGATGAACACCGGGCTGACGGCCCAGGCCAGCGCGGTGCCGATCCCGAAGCGCGCGTCGAGCCAGGAGGCCGGCTCGGGCGAGCGCGCGCGCCGGCAGGATCGCCACCGCCGCGGCGCCGCTCACCACCAGCGCGATGCCGAGCCAGGCGAGCGCGGCGGGCAGCTCGCCGAGCGTGATCCAGGCGACGAAGGCGGCGAACACGGGCGAGGTGCTGAGCAGCGGGCTGGTGCGCGCCGCGCCGATCCGCTCCTGGCTCATGTTGAGCAGCGTCCAGCCGCAGAAGAAGTGCACGGCCCCGGCGGCGCCGAACCAGGCGATGGTGGCCGCCGTGGCGCTGCCGAGCCGGCCCGGGTCCGCGGCCGTGACGCTCGCCGCCACCAGCACCACCGAGCGCCACCACGAGCTGCAGGAAGGTCGATACGTAGGCGCTCTTGATCCCCGCGGCCGCGCGCCGGTTGATCGACTGGAAGGCGCCGAACCCGAGGCCCGACGCGGCGGCGAGCGCGGATCCCATCTCAGCCCGAGCGGCTGCCCGCCGGCCCCGCCTTGGGCGACGTCCGCCGCGGCCGCGTTGCCGTTCAAGCCGCGGGTCACGTGGCCGCCGAGGTACAGCTCGCCGATCTCCGGGTTCTCGAGGATCTCGCGGCGCGGCGCCGTGCATCCGCACCTTGCCGCTCTCCATCACCACGCCGTGGGTGGCGCAGCTCAGGCCGATGCGCACGTTCTGCTCCACGAGCAGGATCGTCTTGCCGCTGTCGCGCATCAGAAGCACGGCGTCGTACACCTGCTTGAGCGCCTTGGGGTCGAGCCCCACGGACGGCTCGTCCAGCAGCACGAGCCGCGGGTCCATCATCAGCGCGCGGGCGCACTCCACCACCCGGCGCTGGCCGCCCGACAGGTCCCCGGCGCGGTCCGAACGGCGCTCGGCGAGCAGCGGGAACGTCTCGCACACCTCGGCGTAGCGCTGCTCCACGAGCTTGCGCTGGCGCCTGATCGGATAGGCGCCGAGCAGTACGTTCTCGCGCACGGTCATGTTCGGGAACAGGCCGTCCGACTGCGGCACCTGCACGATGCCGAGCGACAGGATCCGCGCGGGCGACGCATTCGGTGATCTCGCTGCCATCGAAGTCGATCGTGCCCTGGCGCGCGGCGCAGCAGCCCGCTCACCGCGCGCAGCACGGTGGATTTGCCCGCGCCGTTGGGCCCCACGATGCAGGTGATCGAGCCCTGCTCCACGCTCGAGGTCGAGCCCGCGCAGGATGTCGCCGCCTCCGTACCCGCACACCACGTCGCGGATCTGAAGCAGCATCACGCACCCACCGTCTGCTCGACGTTCCAGTCCTGGCCCAGGTAGGCGTCCAGCACGAGCGGATCGTGCTGGATCTGCTCGGCCGAGCCCACCGCGATCCGGTGTCCGCGGTCGAGCACGATCACCGGGTCGCAGAGGTCTGCCACGAGCGGCATGTTGTGCTCCACGATGAGGAAGGTGGTGCCGAGCGAGTTGAGCTCCCGGATCTTGTCGACGATCCGGTCGAGCAGCGCCGGGTTGATGCCGCCGCCGGGCTCGTCGAGCAGGATCAGCTTGGGCTCGAGCATCAGCGTCTGGGCCAGCTCCACGAGCTTCTGCTGGCCGAACGAGAGCGCGCCCGCGGGGCGGTCGGCGAAACCGAGCATGCCCACGAAGTCGAGCAGCTCACGTGCGCGCTGGGCCTCCACGCCCGACACGGCGTCGGCGCGGAGCTGCCGCCAGCTGAAGCTCGGCAGCGGCGCCACCACGTTCTCCAGCACCGTCATCTCGCGGAACAGCCGCGTGATCTGGAACGTGCGACCGAGACCGCGGTGCGCGCGCTTGAAGGCGGGCAGCCGGTCGATCCGCCGGCCGTCGAACCACACCTCGCCGGCGTCGCAGCGGCTCATCCCCTGGATCAAGTTGAAGGCGGTGGTCTTGCCCGAGCCGTTGGGCCCGATCAGCCCCGTGATCGTGCCCTCGCGCACCTGGAACGAGAGATCGTCCACCGCGCGCACGCCGCCGAAGCTCTTGCGCAGGCCCTTCACGTCGAGCAGCACCTTGTCACTCACCGCGCGCTCGCGGATCGGGGCCGGCGCGCCCTTACCCCTCACGTCGATGCTGAGCGCGCCCGCCGCGCGCTCGCGCCGCCGCGTGAGGAAGCGCTGGGTGGTGGGCAGCACCCCGCGCGGCAGGAACAGCAGCACGAGCACCATCAGCATGCCGAACACCACCACGTGCGCCTCGGTGCCGCCGAACACGTTGTTGGTGCCCTCGTCGAGCAGCTCGATTCCGAAGCCGCCGAGCACCGGCCCCCACAGCGTGCCGCGCCCTCCGAGCAGCGCGGCGAGCACGAGCTGGACGCTGAAGAGGATGTCGAACATCCCCGTGGGGTCGATGAAGGTGAGGTAGTAGGCGTACACCCCGCCCGCCATGCCGGCGAACAGCGCGCTCGCCATGAAGGCGAGCACCTTGTAGACGAGTCCGTTCACCCCGATCGCCACAGCCTTGTCCTCGTCCTCGCGAATCGCGAGCAGTCCCATGCCGAGCTTGGTGCGCCGGATCCACCACGACAGCGCCACTGAAAGCGCGAGCAGCAACAGGAGCACGTAGTAGAAGGGCGTGTTCTGCCACTCGCGCGCGTACGTGGTGAGCGGCAGCGTGAGCCCGCGCGAGCCGCCGGTGAACGACGACCAATTGAGCGCGATCAGTTGCGAGATGTAGATCAGCGCGATCGTGATGATCACGAAGGAGTGGCCGCGCGTGCGCATCGAGACGAGGCCGAGCAGCGCGGCGATGAGGCAGGCCACGACGCCGCCCGCGGGCACGAACCACCAGACCGACGCGCCCGTGTGGAGTCGCCAGCAGCGCCGTGGTGTAGGCGCCGAAGCCGAGGAACGCGCCCTGGCCGAGGGACGCGTAGCCGGTGTAGCCCGAGACGATGTTCCAGCCGCTGGCGAGGATCCCGATCAGGAAGCACAGCAGCAGGATGTTCTGCCAGTACTGGTTGTGGGTGACGAGCGGGTAGAGGATCAGGAACGCGGTGCAGGCGCCGATCACGCCGTACCTGACGGGCCGGGTGGTGAGGCGCTCGAGCAGCGACTCGAGCCGCCCGGGAGCGATGCCTTCGAGCGCCGGCTCCGCGACGTTCGTCATCCGTGCGCCACCGCCACGTCCTCTCGGGTGCGCTTTCCGAACAGGCCCTGCGGCCGGACCAGCAGCACGACGAAGATCACCATGTAGGGCACCGCGGTGGTCCAGCGGGTGGAGATGTAGGTGGACACGAGCGACTCGGCCACGCCCATCAAGAGGGCGCCGACGAGCGCGCCGGTGAGGCTGCCCATGCCGCCGAGCACGATGATCCCGAGCACGCGCGAGATCCAGAGGTTCTGCGACGACGGGAAGAACGGGTACAGGATGCTGATCAGCGACCCGCCCGCGCCCGTTGTTCCCGCGCCGATCGCGAACGTGAGCGCGGCCACCGCCGTCACGTCGATGCCCATCAGCCGCGCGCCGTCACGGTTCTGGGCGCTGGCCCGGATCGCGCGGCCGAGCCAGGTCTTGGTGAGCAGCAGCCAGAGCGCTCCGAGCACCGCCAGCGCGACCCCGCACGCATACAGGCGCGCGGCCGGGATGAAGTAGTTACCTACGTGGTAGGCCTTGTTGAAGTAGCCGGGCGTGACCGACTTGAAGTTGTTGGTCCAGATGATCCCGGAGAGGCCCGCCAGGGCGAGGGCGATGCCGAAGGTCATCAGCACCGCCATCGATGGCGGGCCCCCCTGGATGCGCCTGATCGTGAGCTGGTAGACGACCCAGCCGAACACGAACATGATCGGCATCGTGAGCGCGCTCACCGCGATCGGATCGATGCCGGTGCGTGACCACACCTCCCACGTCAGGTACGCCGCCAGGATGAGAAAGGCGCCGTGCGCGACGTTGATGATGTGCATCACGCCGAAGACCAGCGTGAGGCCGGACGCGGCCAGGGCGTAGACCCCACCGAGCAGCAGGCCCAGGATCAGTGCCTGCACCAGTTGGGTCACGCCACCGGCCTCGCGTCAGCGTCCGTCCTGCTCCCCTTCCCCCTACTTCCAGTCCGGCTTCGGGAACACGATCTTCTTGCTCGTGGCCAGGTCGGGCGGCAGCACGATCTCCGTGCCGGGGCCCTGCCACTGAGCGACGAGGAACTGGCCCTGAGGCGCGCCCGTCTGGTCCCACTTGAGCGGTCCCTCCACCGTGTTCACAGTATTGCTGTGCAGCCAGTCGCGGATCTTGTCCTGATCGAAGGACTTGGTCGCGTTCACGGCCGCCTCCAGCACCTGCGCCGTGCCGAACGCGTCGGCGGCGTCCTCAGGCGGCGTGCCGCCGAAGCGCTTCTGGTACTCCGCCACGAACTCCTTGTTCTGTGGCGTCGGAGCCTTGGCGCTCCAGCTCACCGCGTAGAAGATGCCCTCGGTGTTGCCGGCGCCGACGCCCTTGGCGAACTGATCGCCCTCCGAGGGAGCCGAGGTCTGGAACAGCACCTTGGGGTTGTAACCCACCTGCTTCATCTGGCGGATCACGCCGATGGCGTCGTCGAATACGGCGCCCTGCACCACCACGTCGGCGTTGCTCGACTTGAGGCCGTTCACGATCGCGTCGAAGCCCGTCTGGTCGGCCGGGTAGAGCTTGAGCCCGTACACGGTCTTGATGCCCGCGGCGGACAGCTGCTTCTGCACCGCATCCACCACCGGCTTGGCGAACGGGTCGTCCTGCGAGATGTAGGCGGCCGTCTTCGGGCGCTTGTCGGCCGGCAGGCCCGTGACCCACTGCGAGAACAGGTCCGCCTGGTGGGTGGACACCGCCGGCTGCGCGAAGAACAGGTACTTGAATCCGCGCGAGAACATGTCGGGCGCGCCGCCGGCGGGCTCGACGTAGACCATGCGGTTCTTCTCCGCCACGGCCGAGGCCGGGAGGTTCAGGAGCGACGAGAACGTGCCGAGCAGCAGGTCGACGTGGTCCTGGTTGATAAGCCGGTTGTAGTCGGTGACGATCGTCTTCTGGCTCGAGGCGTCGTCCACGATCTTCATCTTCACCGGGCGGCCGAGCAGGCCACCCTTGGCGTTGACCATGTCCTTCCAGATCTTGTAGCCCTGCTGAGCGGCCTTGCCGGGCTGCGAGAAGTCACCGGACAGTGGAAGCGACGCCCCGATCGTCACGGGCTTGCCGCCCCCGCTGGTCGACGCGCCGCCGCTGCTCGAGCTGTGCTGCTGTTGCTGCTTCCGCAGCCCGCCGCTACCAGGGCGACGACTACACCCAGGGCGATAATCAGCCCCCGGACCCTTCCCGCGCGAGCGCGTACGAGACCTCTCCCCAAACTCCTCATCGGACCTCCTCCGTCCGGGACCAGCGCATCCACAGGCAGCTATGCAAACGATTGCTGCAAACGTGTGCAACCTATCGCCGCAGGCTACGGCTTGTCAAGCCGGAACCCGCGAACGCGGCGGTGCGCTCGATCCCCGCGCCACCATTTCGGGCTGGAGCAGCACCTGGCGCGGCGGAGCGTCGGGATCCTGGAGCAGCTCGAGCAGCAGCTCGGCGCTCTTCGACCCCATCTCGTAGTGCGGGATGCGGACGGTGGTGAGCGGCGGGTTGAAGCGCGCGGCGAACGGCATGTCGTTGAAGCCCACCACCGACACGTCGTCGGGGCATACGAGGCCGTGGTCGGCGAGCGCGTCGTAGCAGCCGAGCGCCATCAGGTCGTTGCCGGCGACGATCGCGGTGAACTCCGCCTTGCGCTCCACCAGCTCGCGGCAGATACGGGCGCCGCTCGCCTCCGTGAAGTTGTCGCCGATCACGATCAGCTCGGGATCGGGCTCGAGCCCGAGCGCCCGCATCGTGCTCAGGAACCCCTCGTGCCGCTGATGGCCGGTGGAGAGGTCGAGCGGCCCGGCCAGGTGGGCGATGCGGCGGTGCCCCAGGCCGGCGAGGTGCTCCACCGCCAGCCGAGCGCCGGCAACGTCGTCGGCGCTCACGGCGGGCAGCGCGTTGTCGTCCACGCGGCGGTTGACCAGCACCACGGTGGCGTCCGGCCCCACCGCCTCGGTGATCAGGCGGTGGTCGCGGTGCGCGGTGGCGGTGATGAAGCCGTCCACCTGCCGCATCCGCATCGCCTGGAAGTCGATGCGCTCGCGCTCGGGGTCGTTGTCGGTGTTGGTGATGAGCGGCGTGTAGCCGGCCTCGTCGAGCACCGCCTCGATGCCGCGCACGATGGCGGCGAACAGCGGGTTCATCAGGTCGGGCACGAGCACGCCGATCGTGTGCGAGCGGTTGGTCTTGAGCCCGCGCGCGATCGGGTTGGGGTGGTAGCCGAGCTCGCTGGGCCACCTCCTGCACGCGCTGGGCGGTGGCCTCGCTCACGAGCGAGCGGGTGTCCGGGTTGAGGGCGCGCGAGGCCGTTGCGGGATGGACCCCCGCCGCCCGGGCCACGTCCCGCAGCGTCACCGGGCTGTCCGGGCGCTCCGGCGCGCATGCTGGACATGGGGCGATTATGCATGCGCGGGTAGTCGTCGCGGGAATCCGCCCGGACCGCGTCCGGCTAGGCCAGCGGCGGCAGGCCGAGGCTCCGCAGCCAATGCGACTGGCCGAGCGTGAACGCGATCGCGTAGCCGAGCTCCACGAGCTCCGGCTCGCTGAAGTGCGCGTGCAGGCGCGCCCACAGCTTCTCGTCCGCGGCGTCTGAGTCCCACGCGATCGCGTGCGCCCATTCGAGCGCCGCGCGCTCGCGCTCGTCGAAGCGGTCCGAGCTCGCGAATGCCACCACCTCCTCGTCCTCCGCGATGTAGCGGGCGCACAGCTCCTTCAGCGAACGGTCCACGAGCCCGCCGTCGAGCACCGTCGCGCGTGTCTCCGCGTACACGCTGGAGGGCGTCCGGCACCCTGGCGCGCGACGGCGTTCCCAGGCCCCACCGGCTCGATGCGCGAGCTCATGCTTCTCCCCTGGGCGAGGCCGGCCTTCGTGAGATCGAGCACCTCGCCATGGCCGATGCCGAGTGTCTTGATCCAGCGCTGCTGACCGTACGTGAGCGCGATGAAGTAGCCAAGCTCCACGAGCTCCTCCTCGCTGAAGTGGAGCCGCAGCTGCTCCCACAGTGCGTCGTCGACCCCCTCGGGATTCCAGACGATCGCGCTCGTGTAGAGCAGCGCTGCCTTCTGACGCTCGTCGTAGCGGCTCGAGCGCTCGAACTCGAGCAGCTCGTCGTAGTCCGTCTCGGTGAGACCTTGCTCTCCGCCCCGGAGAGACCGTTGGGAGCCTCAGTAGTGGCAGTCGATCGTCTGCGAGACGTAGACGCGACAGAGCTCCTTGATCGGGTGATCGAGTACGCCGTTGCGAAACACGGCGTCCCAGTTGCGTGAGAACGAGCGGAGCACCGCCGGCACGTGAGCGCGGATCGCCTGGCTCTCGGGGCGCGGTGTGCCGTACCTGGCCGCGTGCTCCAGGTACCCGAACAGCTCCGGGTCATCGAGCTGTTCCACGGGGTAGTAGTTGATGTTCGGCACGGATCCGCTCCTTTTCTGATCTGTCTACGCTGCGCCCGCGAGTTCCGGCTGCGGCTCGCGGTCGCGCACATGCTCGTTGAGGAACGCCACCACCGTCTCGAGCGTCGCGCGCTGGGCCTCGTCCGCCTCGTAGCGCTCGCCGCCGCGGCGCGGTCCCCACTGGTAGGCGTGCTCGGGGTGGCTGAAGCTCGCCCAGTGGGCGTTGCGGCCCGCGCGCGCGAGCAGGTCGTAGAGCTTCCGGAACAGCCCCTGGAGGTGGTCCTCGTCGCGCCCGATCACGAGGATCGGCAGCTCGGGCGGTATGCGCTCGATGCGCCGCATCGCATGCTCCATGTCCACCTGCGCGTCCTCGATGTCGTCGTTGAACTGCAGCTCGGCCTCGGTGCGCTCCCCGGGATAGCGCAGGCCGAGGTACTCGATCACCGCGGGCTCGGTGGGCACGAGCGCAGCCGGGCCGCCGCCCATGTCGGAGATCACCTTCATCTGCATCTCGCCCCCGTGGCTCACGCCGAAGAAGGCGATCCGCGCGGGGTCGATCTCGGGCTGCGCCCGCACGTGGTTGAACACGGCGATCATGTCCTGGTGATCGACCACGTGCTCGGCGCGCTCTGATCCGTACGCGTCCTCGTGCTCCATCCGGCCCTCGGCAACGCACACCGCGTAGCCCTCGGCGAGCAGGCGGTCGTACACCATGCCGTTCTCGAGCACGTGGTCCATCAGGAACGAGATGCCGAGGCCGCCGGAGCCGCCGTGGATGCAGATCACGGCCGGGAACGGTCCCCGGCCCGGCGGCGTCCTCATCACGCACGGCGCGTAGAGCCCATCGTCGGTGAACACCATGTGCAGCATGAGCGGCGACTCCCCGGCCGGCACGGGCACCTGCGAGGTCCAGTCGAGCGGCAGGCGCACGGTCTCGCGCACGACGTAGGACCAGCCGCCGCGCCGTGTCATGTCGCGTCCGTACTCCGCCATGTTGCGCAAACGTTTGCAGAGAAGCGGCCGGCGTGCAAGTCTCCCGTGTTCAACGTAGGCAATCGTTTGCAGTCGAGAGGAAGGCCATGACAGTCGCCCCCCACGCCTCGCTGCCCTGGGACGAGCTTCGCCACCGCCTTGACGAGGGCCTCGCCTTCAACCGCATGAACGGCACGCCGTACTACCGCGACGCCGTCTACGAGCAGTTCTCGGCCCAGGAGTACGCCCGCCGCTATGAGGCCCTGCGCGCGAAGATGCGCGAGCTGGGTCTCGACTGCGTGGTGGCGCCCGGCGGCCCGAGCCACTGGAGCTTCGGCGGCGGGATGCTGTGGTTGAGCGGCCACTGGGAGTGGCACGCGCTGGCGGCTTACGTGCTCGTGCCGCTCGAGGGCGAGCCCACGCTGATCTACGCCATGGGCGGCACCCACATCGAGGCCGTGAGGCGCGAGACGGCGGCGGCGCTGTCCGACGTGCGCTCGAGCCGCGGCGGGCGCTTCGGCGAGGTGATGGTGGAGCGCATCCGCGAGCTCGGGCTCGAGAGCGGGCGCATCGGGCTGCTCGAGGTGGACCCTCGGCACGACGACCACCTGCCGGTGAACCAGTACGAGGTGCTGCGCACCTCGCTGCCCGGCGCGGAGCTGGTGCTGACCAAGGGGATCATGCACGAGCTGCTGTCGGTGCACAGCGAGGAGGAGCTCGATTGCGTGCGCGTGGCCGGGCGTCTGTGCCAGGACGCCATGGAGGCGATCGTGGAGCGGGCGGCGCCGGGCGTGACCGAGTACCAGCTCCGCGCGGCCGCCGGCGCGGCCATCCTCGAGGGCGGTGGCGACATCGACTTCCTCATCATCGGCTCGACCTCGATGACGGATCCCGCGATGGTGTTCGGCAACCCGCGGCCCTCGCGCCGCGAGCTCGCGGAGGGCGACATCATCATCATGGAGCTGGCAGCCGGCTACCGCGGCTACAGCGCGCAGATCGGCTCACCGATCTGCATCGGCGAGCCGCCGGCCGAGGTGCGGCGCTTCTGGGACGAGATCGCCCTGCCGGGCTACGAGCGGATGGCGGCCGAGATCGGCCCGGGCAAGCCGATGGAGGGGCTGCGCGAGGCTGGTCGCTTCTTCCGCGACAGCGGCGTGCAGTCGCGGCCGATCCACGCGCACGGGATCGACTTCGTGAGCGACCAGCCGCACATCTTCACCGAGCGCATCGAGGGCCAGCCGTTCGACGAGGTGATGAAGGCGGGGATGGTGGTGATGGCCGAACCCAACCCGATCACCGCGGACGGCCTGCTCGGGATGTTCGTGGGCCACACGTTCATCGTCACCGAGGACGGCAGCGAGTGCGTGGATGGGTTCCCGCTCGAGCTGGTCGTGACCGGCTGACGGGAACCGCGGCGCCCGCCGCGGTGTAGAAGGCGCGGTGGTGGTCCGGCCGCTGAACTCCGTCGAGCTTGCCGACGGCGAGCTCGTGAAGCGCGCGAAGCGTGGTGATGTGGGTGCCTACGAACAGATCGTCGAGCGGTACCGGGAGCCGGTGTTCCGCGTGGCACTCCTGGTCACGCGCTCGAGCGCGGACGCCGAGGAGGCGGCGCAGGACGCCTTCGTGAAGGCCTACGGCGCGCTCGCTCGCTTCCGCGCCGGTGCGCCGCTGCGGCCGTGGCTCATGCGCATCGCCGTGAACGAGTCGCGCAACCGGGTGCGCTCGGCGGTGCGGCGCGAGGCGCTCGCGCTGCGGGCGGCAGCGGAGCGGCCTCCGGAGGACGCGGACCCGTCCCCGGAGGCCGCCCTGCTCGCCGCGGAGCAGCGGCGAGACCTGCTGGCGGCGATCGAACGGCTGCGCGAGGAGGACCGGCTGGCCATCGCCTGCCGCTACTTCCTCGGGCTGTCCGACCGCGAGGCCGCGCAGGTGCTCGGCTGGCGCCGCGGCACGTTCAAGTCGCGGCTGTCGCGCGCCCTCGGGCGCCTGCGTTCCGAGCTCGGCGAGGAGGCACTCGGACGAGTGAGCTGGAACGCACACTCGGCGCGCTCGCCGCCGAGCTGCACTACCCGGCCACACCGGACATCGCCCCCGCCGTGGCCGAGCGGGTGCGGCATCGCCGGCCACCGGCGCGGCGCCCGGCGCGGCGCACGATTGCCATCGCCCTGGCCCTGCTCCTGATGGGGGCCGGGGCCGCATTCGCCGCCGCGCCCGGCGTGCGCCACAGCGTGCTCCACTGGCTCGGCCTGCGCAGCGTCCAGATCGAGCGCAGGCCCGCGCTGCCCGCCCTTCCGCCCGGGCGCGCCGCCGGCGACCTCGGCCTCGGCACCCGCACCACGCTGGCCGGCGCGCGCTCGCACGCCGGATTTCCGCTGCTCGTTCCGGCGCTGCGTCCGGACGAGGTGTACCTGGCCGACGCGCCAGTGGGACGCCGGGTCACGCTCGCGTACGCTCCGAGCACCACGCTCCCCCGCTCTCCCGGGACGCGCGTGGGCATGCTCGTCACCGAGTTCCGCGGCGAGCAGCCGGCGGCCTTCCTCCAGAAGACGCTCGCCCCTGGCACGAGTGCCCGCAAAGTCCGCGTCAACGGCGATCCGGGCGTGTGGATCGCCGGCCGCCCGCACGAGCTCCTCTACCGCGGCCCTGGCGGCCAGGTGGATTCGGACACGCTGCGCCTGGCCGGCAACACGCTGCTCTGGCGCCACGGCGGGGTGCTGGTGCGCATCGAGGCGAACGTGCCGCTCGCCAGCGCGCTGAGCATCGCGCGCTCGATGGGCTGAGCCCGGGAACCAAACCACGGCGGGGCTTGTAGTTGGGGCATGAAACCGCTCGCCACCGCATTTGTCCTGCTCGCCCTGCTGCCCGCGGCCGCCGTCGCCAAGACGGGGCTCTCGCTCAACCCACCGCCCGATGGGCTCAAGGTGGGCGAGCCGTGGGACGTGTCGCTGCGCTACATCCGCAACGACGCGGCGGTGATCCTTCCTCCCGGCACCCACCCGCTGGTGAGGATCGTGAGCGAGAAGAGTGGCCGCGCCCTGAGCTTCCGCGCGCACCGGGTGATCAAGGAGGTGTGGGCGGCCCACGTGCTGTTCCCCGCTCCCGGGCGCTGGGACTACTCGGTGGAGGGCATGGGCACGCCGATCGACGAGCAGAACTGGGAGCCCGTGACGATCGCCGACCGCGCACGCGCGCCCGTGCCCGTGGCCGCCGGCTCGATCGGCGGCGACGGCAGCTCGTTCCCCTACGGCTGGGTGGGCGCCGGCGCAGCGGCCCTCCTGCTGGCCGCCGGGCTGCTCGTGGTGAGGCGCCGCGCCTAGTCGATCCCGAGCCGGTCGAGCAGCGCCTCGTCGCGGCGCCAGCCCTTGCGCACGCGCACGCTCAGGTCGAGGTGCACGCGGCGGCCGAGGAACGCCTCGATCTCGGCGCGCGCGGCGCTGCCGATCGCGCGCACCATGCGGCCGCCGGCTCCGATGAGGATCCCCTTCTGCGACTCGGTCTCCGCCCACACGCGCGCGGCGATCACCAGCAGGCCGTCGTCGCGCTCCTCAAGTTCGTCGATCTCCACCTCGGCGGCGTGGGGCAGCTCCTCGCGCGTGCGCAGCAGCACCTGCTCGCGGATCAGCTCGGCCAGCTGCACCGACTGCGACAGGTCGCTGCGCTCCTCGGGCGGATAGAAGAACGGCCCCTCCGGCACCAGCGAGACGAGGTGCTGGACCAGGTCGCCCACCCCCTCCCCCGTCTTCGCGCTCACCGGGAACAGCTCGCCCTGCACGTCCAGCTCCGCCGCGGCCTGCAGCGTCTGGGCGACCTTCGGGCGGCTGAGGCGGTCGATCTTGTTCAGCACGGTGACCGCTGGCAGGCCGACCTCGCGGATCGCCTGCGCGATGAAGCGGTCACCCGGGCCGATCTGCTGCTCGCCGTTGAGCACGAACAGGGCCACGTCCGAGTCCTCGAGCTCGCGCTGCATCCGCCCCTGCATGCGCTCGGTGAGCGGGTCGCGCGGGCGTTGCACGCCCGGCAGGTCCACGAGCACGAGCTGCCAGCTCTCGCCACTCGCCACCCCGCGGATCGCGCGGCGGGTGGTCTGCGGCTTGTCGGACACGATCGCCACCTTCGACCCGACGATGCGATTGACGAGCGTGGACTTGCCAGCGTTCGGCCGCCCGGCGAGGGCCACAAAGCCGCTGCGCGTTGCGCCCTCGGTCACGCGCCCAGCCTCGCCACGATCTCGTCCTGGAGGGCCAGCATCTCGCCGGAGTCGGTCTCGTGGTCGTGGCCGCAGAGGTGAAGCACGCCGTGCACCACCGCCTCCACCACGTCCGAGGTGTGCTCGCGGCAGATCACCACGTCCCCGAGCTCGCGCGGTCCGGCGCTGTCCGGCGCCATGCCGTCCACCGGGAACGAGAGCACGTCCGTGGGCGTGTCGCGGCCGCGGTGGTCGCGGTTGAGCCCGCGGATCTCCTCCTCGTCCACGAAAGCGATCGCCAGGTGCCCGTCCCCAACTCCCACCGCCGCGAGCGCCGCCTCGGCCGCCCGGCGCACATCGGCGGACTCGTCGCCGTGGATCTCGAGCTCGAGAGTCAGCGCCGCTCGGAGCGAGCCGGGCGCAGCTCGGGCGCCTGCTTCTCCGCGTACTCGTTGTAGGCCGCCACGATCCGCTGGACCAGCTTGTGCCGCACCACGTCCTCGCCGCCGAAGCGCACGAAGCCGATGCCCTCCACGTCCTTCAGGATGTCGCCGATCACCACGAGCCCCGAGCGCTGATCCTTGGCCAGGTCGATCTGGGTGATGTCGCCCGTCACCACCATCTTCGAGTTGAAGCCGAGCCGCGTGAGGAACATCTTCATCTGCTCCGGGCTCGTGTTCTGCGCCTCGTCGAGGATGATGAACGAGTCGTTGAGAGTTCTTCCCCGCATGAACGCCAGCGGCGCCACCTCGATCACTCCGCGCTCGAGATGCTGGTTCACCCGCTCGGGCTCGAGCATGTCGTAGAGCGCGTCGAATAGCGGGCGCAGGTACGGGTCCACCTTCGCCATCAGGTCGCCGGGCAGAAAGCCGAGCCGCTCGCCGGCCTCGACGGCGGGGCGTGTGAGCACGATGCGGTTGACCTCGCGGCGCGACAGCGCGGCCACGGCCATTGCCACGGCCAGGAAGGACTTGCCGGTGCCGGCCGGGCCGATGCCGATCGTGATCGTCTGCTCGCGGATCGCGTCCACGTAGCGCTTCTGGTTGACGGTCTTGGGCGCGACCTTGAGCCCGCGGTGGCGCCACACCACGTCCTCGAGGATCTGGCTCGGGCTCTCGTGGTGGTCGAGAGCGTCGGTGATCGCGGCGATCGTGCCGGGCGCGATGTCGTGGCCCTGGCGCACCAGGTCCGCCAGCTCGCGCACCACGGCCTCGGCGGTCTGCACCGCATCGGGCTCCCCGTCGAGCGTCAGCACGTTGCCGCGCAGGAACAGCTTCGCGTCGAGGTGGCCCTCGAGTGTGCGCATGATCGCGTCACCCGGACCCGCCAGCTCACTGGCGACGTCGTTGGTGAGCTCGAGCTGCGTCCGCACTACGGAACTAGCTTCTCACGGACGACGGCAGATACGCGCTTGCCATCTGCGCGACCCTGCACCTTCGGCATGACGAGCGACATGACCTTGCCCATCTCCTTGGGCGAGTCGGCGCCGGACTCGGCCACGGCGTCGCCCACGATCGCGTGCAGCTCCTCGTCGGAGAGCTGCTCGGGCATGTACTCCTCGATGATCGCGGCCTCGCGGCGCTCCCCGGCGGCGAGGTCTTCGCGGCCTGCGTCGGCGTAGGCCTCGGCTGCCTCTAAGCGGCGCTTGCGCTCGCGCTGGAGCACGGCCGTCTCGTCACCATTGGACGACTCCTTGGCGGCCTTCTGAAGCTCGTTTGTGATCAGGCGAAGAGCCTGCACGCGCTCCTTGTCACCGGCCTTGAGCGCGGTTGCTGTATCGGACTTGACCTTCTCTATAAGTGACACAGTTGAAGTGTAGGCTGGCGGGCTCGATGCCCCGAGCCAAGCTCGCAACCTTCGATTGCTACGGCACCCTCGTGGATTGGGAGGGCGGCGCGGCCGGCTTCCTGTACGGGATCGCCCTGCGCGAGGGCGACCCGGACCCGCCGGCCGGCATGGTCCTGCGCAACCGCTGGGAGGAGCTGCAGTTCGAGCTGGTCACCGGCCCGTACAAGCCGTACAAGCAGATCCTCGCCGAGAGCCTGCGCAGCTGGGCGGATGAGCGCGGCTACGGGGTCCGCGACGACGACGCCCAGGCGCTGGTGCGCTCGATGCGCGGCTGGCAGCCGTTCCCGGACACCCGCCCGGCTCTCGCACGCGCGCGCGAGGCGGGGATGAAGCTGGCGATCATCTCCAACACCGACCGCGACATCATCGAGCACAGCCTGCGCCACCTCGAGGTGCCGGTCGACCACGTGTTCGTGGCCGAGGACGCGGGTGCCTACAAGCCGGCCGACAGCGTGTTCCAGCAGGCGCTCGAGCGCTTCGGCGAGGACCCGACCGACATCATCCACGTGGCCTTCGGCTTCAAGTACGACATCGCCCCCGCGCAGCGCCTCGGCTGCCAGACCGCCTGGGTGAACCGGCACGTGGAATCCGCCCCCGGCCAGGAGAAGCCGGACTACGAGTGGCGAGACCTGTGGGGCCTGGCGGAGTACGCGGAGAGCGAGTGACGCGGCCGCTGCCCGAGCTGGCGGGGGTCTCGCACCGCGACGTTCAGGCCGGCGCGGTGCGGCTGCACGTAGCGGAGGCGGGCACCGGCGAGCCGGTGGTGTGCCTGCACGGCTGGCCGCAGAACTGGTGGGTGTGGCGCGGCATCATCCCCGGGCTGGCCGAGCGCTACCGCGTGATCTGTCCCGACCTGCGCGGCTTCGGCTGGTCCGAGGCGCCGCGCCACGGCTACGAGAAGCGCGAGTTCGCCGCGGACATCGCCGCGCTACTCGATGCGCTCGAGCTGGGCGACGTGCGCCTGATCGGCCACGACTGGGGCGGGGTGGCGGCGTGGATCCTCTGCCTCGAGCGCCCGGATCTCGTGAAGCAGTATCTCGCGCTCAACACCGCGCACCCCTGGCCGCGGATCGACGGACGGCGGGTGCCCGACCTGCGCCGCTTCTGGTACCAGTGGGTGATCTCCACTCCGCTGCTCGGCATGCTCGCCGTGCGCCTGCTGTCCAAGCTCCCCCCGGAGCGCTCCTACCGGGTCACGGGCAGCAGCAAGGCGTGGAACGCGGAGGACACGCGCGTGTTCCTCGGGCAGTTCGCCGAGCGCGAGCGCGCGTGGGCCTCGGTGCAGACCTACCGCAGCTTCGTGCTGCGCGAGCTGGCGGCCATGGTGCGCGGCCGCTACCGCGACAAGCGGCTCAAGGCGCCGGTGCTGTGGCTGCACGGAACGGGCGACCCGGTGATCCGGCCCTTCATGCTGCAGGGCACCGAGCCGTATGCCGATGCCGAGGTGAAGATCGAGCTTGTGGACGGCGTCGGCCACTTCATCGCCGACGAGCGGCCGGATCTGGTGCTGGAGCGGGCGCTCGCCTTTTTTGGCCACTGAGTGACCTATATCACGTAGCGTGGGGTGCCCCGGGCGTCTTACTGGTCATGATGCTCGCGCGCCTGGGCCTTTGCTCCGTCCTTTTGGTTCTCCTGGTGGGTGCCGCGCGGGCTGATGCTCAGACCCTCACCGTCTCGAACTCAAGCGACGCCGATCCGGGCTCGCTGCGAGCGCTTGTAGGCAGCGCGGGCGACGGCGACACGGTCGCGATTCCCGCGTCGATCAGCAACCCGATTGTCCTGACTAGCGGGGAGATCGTGATCTCCCACAGCATCACGATCACGGGCGCGGGCGCAGGCACCACCGTGGTGGACGGCAACAACGCGAGTCGCGTCTTCGACTTTCCCGCCATGGGGACGACACACCCCACCGCGACGATCTCAGATCTCACGATCACGCATGGCAAGACGACAGAGGTCCCCGGTGGGGGCGGTGTGCTCGTTCGCGACTCCGACACGCTGCACCTCTCGCGCGTGCTCGTGACCGCCAACAGCACGATCGGCGGCGATGCCGGCGGCGGCGTGTCCGACCGCGACGGCACCCTGACGATCGACCACAGCACGATCTCCGACAACACGTCGGGTGGCGATGGCGGCGGCGTGGCGACGATCACCATCGACGGCGAGACCGCCCCGGTAGCCACGATCAGCGACAGCACCGTGTCCGGCAACACCACGCCGTTCGGCCGCTCCGGCGGAGGGATCGCAAACACCGGCACGATGACGATCGAGCGAAGCACGATCTCGGGGAACACTGCCGGCAGAGGCGGGAGCGGCGTTGCCAGCCAGAACACCGGCGGCTCCGGCGCGCTGACGCTCGTCGACAGCACGGTGGTGGGGAATGACGCCCCCACGGGCGGCTTCGAGGGCGGTGGCGTCTTCACGCTCGTTGCGGCCGGGACGCAGGTGCTCCTGCTGAACGACACGATCGCAGGCAACACCGCGGCACCCGAGACGATGATGCACCCGGGCAGCCCCGCCGGACTGGTGGCGACGGGCGGCGGGGCGACGGTCTTCAACACGATCCTGGCCGGCAATACCGGCAAGGCGGGCGAGGACAACTGCGATAAGGACAACACCGTCACGGGGGACCACAACCTGGAGGACCAGGACACCTGCCACTTCCAGGGACCCGGCAGCCTGGTCAACACCGACCCGCTGCTCACCGCGCTCGGCGACAACGGCGGCCCCACGCTCACGAGACAGCCGATCCCCAACAGCCCGGCGATCGGCGCCGCCGATGCCACCAGGTGCCCGCCCACCGACCAGCGCGGCGTGCCCTACTTCGCGCCCAACCCGTGCGACATCGGAGCGGTGGACACGGCCCGCCCGGGCCCGCCGGCCGCCGGCAACCCGCCCCCGGTTGTCGCTGGCCTCGCCATCTCGAAGCTGGGCATGCACCCAACCAGGTTCGCCGCGGCCGGCCGCGGCGGCAGCATCGCCGCGAAGAAGCGCCGGCGGCGCACCGGCACCACCGTGTCCTACACGCAGCTCGTCGCCGGCGGGACCAGCTTCGTGGTCCGCGCGCCCAGGCGCGGAGTCCGGAGCCGCGCGGGCAAGTGCGTGCGCCGCACGCGCCGGCACAGCCGCGGCCATCGCTGCACGCTGTTCGTCAAGGTCGGCGGCTTCTCACGCCAGGCCACGGCCGGCGGCAACCGCTTCCACTTCACGGGCCGCATCCGCCACCGCAAGCTGCATCCCGGCCGCTACCGGCTGGACGCTACCGCCACGGCCGCTGGGAAGAGGCGGACCGTCAGGCGATCGTTCCGGATCGTGCGCTAGCTGTAGTTCCTCACAAGGTTGTTCATCCGGGTCCCCTTGGAGGCTGGGTGGTGTCTAAGCCCCCAGTCCCAAGGAGGACACCGGATGAAGTTGCACGCTAACGCGAGGACCTGTCCGAACAGTCGCGCGTTGATCGTCGAGCGGGTGTTGGAGCGTGGTTGGTCGCTGGCGGCGGCGGCCGAGGCCGCCGGCGTCAGCGAGCGTACGGCGGGGAAGTGGGTTGCGCGCTTCCGGGCTGAGGGTTCGCCGGGTCTGCTTGACCGGTCCTCGGCACCGCACCGGCGGCCGCGGTGCACGCCGCCGGAGCTGGTCGCGGCGATTGAGGCGCTGCGGCGGTTGCGGCTGACCGCAGCCGAGATCGCGCTCAAGCTGGGGATGTCGTTGGCGACCGTCTCGCGGTGGCTGAAGCGGATCGGGCTGGGCAAGCGATCGCGGCTCGAGCCGCCGGAGCCGCCGAACCGCTACCAGCGCGACCGTCCGGGCGAGCTCGTCCACGTCGACATCAAGAAGCTCGGCCGCTTCCGCCGCCCCGGCCACCGCGTCACCGGCCGCGGCGGCCACCAGCGGGACACGCAAACGACCGCCAAGGGCAGCGGCCGCGGCGTCGTCGGCTGGGACTTCGTCCATGTCTGCGTCGACGACGCCACCAGGATCGCCTACGTCGAGGTGCTCGCCGACGAGCGCGGCGCGACCGCCGCCGGGTTCCTCGCACGAGCCGCCGCCTGGTTCGCCGACCGCGGCGTCCAGATCGAGCGGGTCATGACCGACAACGGCTCCTGCTACCTCTCGCGCGCCCACGCCGACGCCTGCCGATCGCTCGGGCTGCGCCACCTTCGCACCCGCCCCTACCGACCGAGGACCAACGGCAAGGCCGAGCGCTTCATCCAGACACCCCAAAACGAATGGGCCTACGGCCGCGCCTACACGAGCTCGGACGAGCGCCGCTCAAACCTCCCGGCCTGGCTCAACCACTACAACTACCGCAGACCACACGGCTCACTCAGCCACAAGCCCCCGGCAGCTCGCCTAAACGATCTAACCGGAACGACCTAACGAGGAACTACAGCTAGCCGGATCGTCCGTACCATCCGGAGGACGTGACTCAAACGGCCCGTGAGTCCACCGCCGCACCACTGAGCTCGGAAGAGCTCCAGAGGATCGACGCCTACTGGCGCGCCGCCAACTACCTCTCGGTCGGCCAGATCTACCTGCTCGACAACCCGCTGCTGCGCGAGCCGCTCGAACTCGCGCACGTCAAGCCGCGGCTGCTCGGCCACTGGGGCACCACGCCCGGCCTGAACCTCATCTACGCGCACATGAACCGCGTGATCCGCGGCGCGCGACCTCAACGCGATCTTCGTCACCGGGCCCGGCCACGGCGGCCCGGGCCTGGTGGCCAACACCTACCTGGAGGGCACCTACACCGAGATCTACCCCACGATCGGCCACGACGAGGAGGGGCTGCGGCGGCTGTTCCGGCAGTTCTCCTTCCCCGGCGGGATCCCGAGCCACGTGGCGCCCGAGACGCCCGGGCTCGATCCACGAGGGCGGCGAGCTGGGCTACGCGCTGGTGCACGCCTACGGCGCGGCCTTCGACAACCCGGACCTGCTGGTGTGCTGCGTGGTGGGCGACGGTGAGGCCGAGACGGGCCCGCTGGCCACGAGCTGGCACTCCAACAAGTTCCTCGACCCGCGCGCACGACGGCGCCGTGCTGCCGGTCCTGCACCTCAACGGCTACAAGATCGCCAACCCCACGGTGCTCGCGCGGATCCCGCGCGAGGAGCTGACCGCGCTGCTCGAGGGCTACGGCCACCGGCCGCTCTACGTGGAGGGCTCGGAGCCGCTCGAGCGTGCACCAGCAGATGGCCGCCACGCTCGACGACGCGGTCGGCGAGATCGCGGCCATCCAGGAGCGGGCGCGCTCCGGACGGCGCGTCCGAGCGGCCGCGCTGGCCGATGATCGTGCTCGTCACGCCCAAGGGCTGGACCGGGCCGAAGGAGGTGGACGGCCTGCCGGTGGAGGGCACGTGGCGCGCGCACCAGGTGCCGCTGGCCGGGCTCGCCGAGCGAGCCCGAGCACCTGGCCGAGCTGGAGGCTGGATGCGCAGCTACCGGCCCGGAGGAGCTGTTCGACGAGGCCGGCGCGCTGCGGCCCGAGCTGGCCGCGCTGGCGCCCGAGGGCGAGCGCCGCATGGGCGCCAACCCGCACGCCAACGGCGGCCTGCTGCTGCGCGACCTGCGAGCTGCCCGACTTCCGCGACTACGCGGTGGACGTGCCGCGAGCCCGGCACGCGCCACGAGCGAGGCGACGCGCGTGCTCGGCAGGCTTCCTGCGCGACGTGATGACGCGCGAACCCGGACCGCTTCCGCGTCTTCGGCCCCGACGAGACGGCGTCCAACCGGCTGGGCGCCGTGTTCGAGGCGACCGACCGCCAGTGGGAGGCCGAGCGCCTGCCCACCGACGACCACCTGGCGCCCGAGGGCCGCGTGATGGAGGTGCTCAGCGAGCACATGTGCCAGGGCTGGCTGGAGGGCTACCTGCTGACCGGCCGCCACGGCCTGTTCAACTGCTACGAGGCCTTCATCCACATCGTCGACTCGATGTTCAACCAGCACGCCAAGTGGCTGAAGGTCACGCGCGACATCCCGTGGCGGCGGCCGATCGCGTCGCTCAACTACCTGCTCAGCTCGCACGTCTGGCGCCAGGACCACAACGGCTTCTCGCACCAGGACCCCGGCTTCATCGACCACGTGGTCAACAAGAAGGCCGAGATCGTCCGCGTCTACCTGCCCCCCGACGCCAACTGCCTGCTGTCGGTCGCCGACCACTGCCTGCGCAGCCGCCACTACGTGAACGTGATCGTGGCCGGCAAGCAGCCGGCGCTCGACTACCTGACGATGGACGAGGCGATCGCGCACTGCACGCGCGGCATCGGCATCTGGGACTGGGCGTCGAGCGACGACGGCGGCGAGCCCGACGTGGTGCTGGCCTGCGCCGGCGACATCCCGACGCTCGAGACGCTGGCCGCCGCGGCGATCCTGCGCGAGCTGCTTCCCCGACCTGAAGGTGCGCGTCGTCAACGTCGTCGACCTGATGCGCCTGCAGCCCGAGCAGCGAGCACCCGCACGGCCTCTCCGACGCGCGAGTTCGACGCGCTCTTCACGCCCGACCGGCCGGTGATCTTCGCCTACCACGGCTATCCCCTGGCTGATCCACCGCCTCACCTACCGGCGCACCAACCACCACAACCTGCACGTGCGCGGCTACAAGGAGGAGGGCACGACCACGACGCCGTTCGACATGGTGATGCTGAACGACATGGACCGCTTCCACCTGGTGATGGACGTGATCGACCGCGTGCCCAGCCTGGGCGAGCACGCCGCCGCACTGCGCCAGCGGATGGTCGACGAGCGGCTGCGCCACCGGGCCTACACGCGCGAGGTGGGCGACGACCCGCCCGACGTGCGCGACTGGGTGCTGGCCCGTCCGGGCTGAGCCGGCCCAGCGCGCGTTGCGCGTCCTCGTCGTCAACGCCGGCTCGAGCAGCCTCAAGCTGCGGCTGCTCGACGACGGACGACGCGCTGCTCGGCGAACGCGACCTCGACGCGCCGCGAGCCAGGTCGACGCCGGCGGCTGCGCGACTGCGCTCGACGAGCTGGCGCGCCGACGCCGTCGGCCACCGCATCGTGCACGGCGGCACGCGCTTTCGCGACGCCGTGCGCGTCGACGACGAGGTCGATGCGCGAGCTGCGCGAGCTGACCGACCTCGCGCCGCTGCACCAGCCCAAGTCGCTGGCGGCGCTCGAGGCGGTCGGCGCGCGCGCTGCCGGACGTGCCCGCGGTGGCCTGCTTCGACACCGCCTTCCACGCCGACGCTGCCGGCCGCGGCGGCCACCTACGCGCTGCCCGCAGACGCTGCGCGAGCGCTGCGGCCTGCGCCGCTACGGCTTCCACGGGCTGTCCCACGCCTACGCGCCGCCGCGGCGGCGACCGCAGGCTGGGCGCGCGGCCGCGCGCGGATCGTCACCTGCCACCTCGGCGCGGGCGCGTCGCTGTGCGCGGTCCGCGACGGGCGCTCGGTCGACACGACGATGGGCTTCACGCCGCTGGAGGGCCTCGTGATGGCCACGCGCTCCGGCAGCGTCGATCCCGGGCTGCGTGCTCTGGCTGCTCGAGCGCGGGCGGCATGCGAGCCCGAGCGATGGCGGCGCGCGCTCGAGCACGAGTCGGGGCTGCTCGGGCTGGCCGGCACGGCCGACATGCGCGAGGTGCTCGCGCGGCGACGACGACGCGGCGGCGCTGGCGCTCGACGTCTACGTGCACCGGCTGCGCGCCGGGATCGCCGCCATGGCCGCGGCCCTGGGCGGGCTCGACGTGCTGGTGTTCACCGGCGGCGTGGGCGAGCACGCCGCGGAGGTGCGGGCGCTGGCCTGCGACGGGCTCGGCTTCCTCGGAGTGGAGCTGGACCCCGGCTTGAACGGCAGCACTGAGGGAGATACCGATGTGACCGCCTCTTCCGCCCTGGTCCGCACGCTCGTCATTGCCGCGCGGGAGGACCTCGAGATCGCGCGTCAGGTCCGGGCCCTGCTGGCCTAGTGTCCCAGTTTGGTGTCGTATACCGGCAGCTAGTTGGGATGCTGCAGGAGTAGGGCGGTCCAGCCCTTCATGCTCAGGCGCCGACGCTCCTCCAGCGGCGCGAACGCCGCGGCCACCTCGTCGGCCTCGTGGTCGAGCAGGCCGGAGGCAATCAGCACCTTCGGTCGTTCCCTCATTGCTGCCGTAAGCGTCAGAAGAAGCGGACGCATGAGGTTCGCAGCCACCACATCGGCCACCGGCGGCGCGCCCCGGCGCAGGTCGAAGCGCTCGACGCGATCCAGGACCACCCCGTTGTCGCGCGCGTTCACGTTCGTGGCCTCGATCGCCAGGCGGTCCGAGTCGAACGCGCTCACCGGATCGAAGCCCAGCTTCGCCGCGGCGATGGCGAGCACGCCGGAGCCGCAGCCGAGGTCGGCAAAGGAGCCACGAGCGTCGACGTCCAGCATCAGCTCGAGGCAGAGGCGGGTGGTGGGGTGCGTGCCGGTGCCGAACGCGCGGCCCGGATCGATCACCACCTCGATCACGCCCGGGCGCACCGCCGGCTCCTCCCACGGCGGCCGCACCCACAGCTTGCCGCCCACGAGCACCGGCACGTGGAAGCGCTTCCAGCGCTCCTCCCAGTCGTCCGGCACCTCCTCGCCGTGCACCTGCACGCGCACGCCGCCCACCTCGGCCTCGCCATCCGGGAACGTGGGCAGTTCGCCAGGCGCCCCGTAGAGCGCGAACTCCACGAACTCGTGGCCATCCACCTGCTCGAACCCGGCGGGCGCGATCTCCAGCAGCGCCGCCAGCACCTGCTCCGCCGCCTCCGCGGGCGCGCGTATTGAGAGCCGGATCAGCTCAGGGCCCGCCTCACGCGGGCGAACAGCGATTCGTCGCCGTGCTCGCGCAGGTTCTCTTCGCCGAGCGTGCCCGCGAAGCGCTCGAGCAGCTCGCGCTGCTCGGCGCTCAGGTTGCGCGGCACCACCACGTTCACCACCACGCGCTGGTCGCCACGCCGCCCGCGGCGCAGCGACGGCATACCCTTGCCGCGAAGGGTCAACACCGAGCCCGGCTGCGTGCCCGGCTCGATCTCCAGCTCCTCCTCGCCGTCGAGCGTCGGCACCGAGACCTTCGCTCCGAGGGCCGCCTGCGGCGCCGGCAGGTCGATCACCGTCACGAGGTCGTTGCCGTCACGCACGAAGCGCTCGTCGGGCGTCACGTGCACCACCACGTAGAGGTCCCCGGGTGGACCGCCGCGCTCTCCCGCGTGGCCGCGGCCGGTCAAGCGGATGCGCTGGTCGTCGGCGATGCCGGCCGGGATGTCCACCTCGAGCGTCCGCCGGCGCGCCACCCGGCCGCGCCCGGCGCACTCGGAGCAGGGCTCGCGCGCGGTCTTGCCCTCGCCGCCGCAGCTGTCGCACACATGAGTGCGCATCAGCTGGCCGAAGGCGGTCCGCGACACGCTGCGCAGCTGCCCCGTTCCGCCACAGCGCTCACAGGTCTCGATCGGCGTGCCGGGCTCGGCGCGGTTCCCGTGGCAGTGCTCGCAGGTGTCCACGGCCTCGTGCTCGACCGTGACCTGCGTGCCGTGCGCGGCGTCGAGCAGCGACACCTCCACGGACACGGCGATGTCGCCGCCCTGGATCGGGCCGCCCGCGGCCCCGCCGAAGGCGCCCCCGAACGGATCGCCGCCGCCGAAGAACGCGTCGAAGATGTCCGCGAACGAGCCGAAACCGCCGAAGCCGGACTCGAACCCGCGCGCCCCGAGACCCTCATGGCCATAGCGGTCGAAGATCGCGCGGCGCTCCGAGTCGGACAGGATCTCGTAGGCCTCCGCGGCCTCCTTGAACTTCTCCTCGGCCTCCGGATCGTGCTTGTTCACGTCCGGGTGAAGCTCGCGTGCGAGCTTGCGGAAGGCCTTCTTGATCTGCTGTTCGTCCGCGTCCCGGGCCACGCCCAGGACCTCGTATGGATCGCGCTTGGTCGCTGCCATCTGCGCAAGCGAGAGTAGCGAGCGCGGCGGAGTTGGCCGTCATCGCGGCGCGCGTCTCCGCAAGGCGCGCCGCGTGCCGGGCGCCTAGGAAACTGTGAGAGTGCCCTCCATGCCGGCCTGCCTGTGGCCGGGCACCGGGCAGTAGAACTCGTACTTGCCCGGCTTGAGCGTGACCGTGACGGTGGAGGTGCCGCCGTTCTGCACCACCTGTCCGTCCTTGTCCACACCGTTGCCCTCAACCGCAACGCCGTGCGGCAGCCGCGACGGGTTGGCCATGGTGATCGTGACCTTGCCCGCCTTCGCGGAGAGGGACTTCTTGTCGAAGGCGAGATTGCCGCCGGGGTCAGCGGAAATCTTCAGCGTCTCGCCGCCGCCGCTGCTTGCGGTGGTCTGCGCGGGCGTGCTGGAAGCCGGAGCGGGCGTGGAAGCGGGCGCGGAGCTCGCGCTCGTGGAGCTGCTGCCGCCTCCTCCGCCGCAGCCGGCTACCGCCAGTGCGGCCGCGGTGGCGCCGAAGACCAGCAACGTCGGCTTGCGCATCAACAATCCAACCTCCTGATCGGGTATCGAGGAAGACGCGCCGGGCACCCTCGTTCTTCCCCGTGTCGGTCAGACAGATTCGGGCAGGCCGTTGCGCTCGAGCCACAGCGCGGCCTGGGTGCGGTCGGTCACGCCGAGCTGGGCGAACACCTGCGTGAGGTGAGCCTTCACCGTCTTCTCGCTGATCTCGAGGCGGCGCGCAATCAGCTTGTTCGGCAGTCCCTGACCCACGAGCTCGAGCACCTCGCGCTCGCGCGCCGAGAGATCCACCGCGGGGCGCTGGTCGCTGCGGGCGGCGAGTACCTGCGTGGCCGCCTTGGGCGACAACGGCGACTCGCCACGCGCAGCCGCCTGCACGCCGCGGATCAGCTCGTCCGGCTCCGCGTCCTTCAGCAGATAGCCGATCGCCCCGGCGTCGAGCGCATCGAGGATGCGCTCCCGAGCCGACAGCGAGGTGAGCACCACCACGCGCGCGCCTGTGCCGGTGGCGAGCAGCCGCCGCGTGGCCTCGGCGCCGCCCATGCCGGGCATCGAGAGGTCCATCAGCACCACGTCTGGATCCTCACGCGCCACCACCTCGAGCGCCTCCTCGCCGTTGGCCGCGGTCCCCACCACCTCGATGTCCCCATCGCCGCCGAGCAGCTCCGCCAGGCCCGCGCGCACGAGCGCGTGGTCGTCCACGATCATCACTCGGGTCACTTGAGCGGCACCTCCGCCCGCAGCAGGGCACCGCCGCCCGGAGCAGAGGCGAGCTCGAGGCTTCCGCCCGACTCCACGAGCAGGTCGCGCAAGAGCGCGAGCCCGAAGTGGCCCTCGCGCGGGCCGTCGGCTTCGCGCGCCAGGCCACGGCCGTCGTCCTCCACCTCCACGATCGCCTGCCCTCCGCTGCGCCACACCCGGATCACCGCGTGCGTCGCCCCCGCGTGCTTGACCACGTTGCGCACGCCCTCGCGGGCCGCCCTGTACACCAGCTCCTCGGCGTCGGTGTCGAGTGCCTCGAGCAGATCTATCTCCAGGCGCGCATCCACGCCCTGCCGCTCGAGCTGGAGTGCCACCTCGGCGAGCGCCGAGCGCAGGTCGCTGCCATGGAGCCCGCCCGGGTAGAGGTCCACGAGCAGCGCGCGCAGCTGGGCGATGCTGCCGCGCAGTTCGCTCGAGGCCTCGCGGGCCACGGCGCCCGGCACGGTCTCACGAGACGACGCCGCGGCGAGCCCGTACGAGACGCCGGCGAGGTCCTGCACCACGCCGTCGTGCAGCACGCTGGCGAGCCGACTGCGCTCCTGGTCGGAGGCCTCCACCGCCCGCCGGAGGAGCGCCTCGCGGTCCTCGCCGGCTCGTCGCACGCGCCGTACGAGCGAGCGCGCGAGCGGAAGCTGGAAGAGCTGGAGGAGCAGCAGGCCGCCCACCAGCGCGGGCGCGAAGGTGAGCCACAGCCGGCGGCTGCTCGCGGTCACCGAGCTCTGGCGCTCGTAGGCCTCGAACATGAGCTTCTGCCCGCCAGGGCCTGTCACCGGCAGGTAGACCTCGATCAGCTTGCCCTGGCCGCGCTCGAAGCGGTTCTCGGGCCGCGACAGGTCGCTCACGTCGGCGTCCACCCCGCCCGTCCGGAGCACGGCCAGGTCGCCGGGGTTGAGCGCGTAGCGCTGGCCGATCAGGCGCTTCTCGTCCGAGTAGACGACGCGTCCGGCCGCGGTCCAGATCTTGACGCGCACGATCGGATCCCTGACCACGCTGGCCCGCATGATGCGGTCGAAGCGCGCCAGCGCCCGCGGATCGCCGCGCATCACCCCGGGCGTCAGATTGGGCTGAGCGACGCCCACGGCCGCGATGCGCGTGTTGTTCTTCGCGTCACGCAGCGCCTCGGCATTGCCGGTGTGGCGCAGCAGCTCGACGCCCGCGAGGCCGAGCAGCACCACGATCGCGAGGCCCGAGAGCGCGAACTGAAGAACGGCGGAGCGGCCCGAGCCGAAGGCCAGGCGGCGGCGACGGGGGGCGGGCGGAGGAACGGCGGCCTCCTGCCGTGCCGGCACGTCCACTCCCTGGCCCGGGATGACGTAAGTGCGAGTCATGTTCCGGCAACACGACGATACCCCCGAATGTCACGGTTGTCGTAGGACCAAGGTCCAATTGAAAGCTCGACCGGGGTAGGGCCAACCTCATCGCAGGGTCCAAAACCAGCAAAGGAGAACCACCATGACCCAGCGATACAGGAAGCTCATAGCCTCGATCGGAATGGCCGGCGCTCTCGCCACCGCGGCGGTGCCCGCGGCAATGGCCAAGAACGGCGCCGACGATCCGCCGAACCACAACGCCGGCGACGACAACGGCGGCCTCGTGGTGAAGGCCCCCGGTGCCGACGACCCGGCAAACCACGACGTGAACGACGACCGCCAGCCGGCGGCTCGCAAGCCCGAGGTCCGTCACCGGCACCGTCATCACGGGCGTCACCACGCAAAGCACGGCCGTCACCACGCTGAGGACCGCTAGAAGGACGGGCGAAGCCCGTCCGGTTACGGACGACGGGACGGAGTCCTCGACATCAGAACGCGGTGCAGGATGCCCCGCGGAGCACTACTCGTCGTAGAGCTCTCCCACGAAGCGGGAGAGCTCCGCGGCGGCCTGGCGCACCGAGCCGATCGCCTGGGCGTAGTCCATCCGCAGCGGCCCGATCACGCTAACCGCGCCCAGGTTGCGGCTGGCGAGGCCGTAGTTGGCGGCCACGATGCTGAGCGAGTGCAGTGCGGGGGCGCGGTTCTCCTGCCCGATGCGCAAGTAGACGTTCGGCTCGGACAGCGCCTCGCGCAGCAGCGACAGGAGCGCCATGCGGCGCTCGAGCAGCGCCATCAGGTCATCGATCTGCGAAAGCTCCTGCACCCGGTCCTCCGACAGGAGCCGCGCGGCGCCCTCGACGTAGAGGGTGTCCACCGCCGTCTCCTCGAGCTCGGTGAACGCGAGCAGAAGCGTGGCGAGGAACGCGCGCTCCCCAGCGCCGAGCCCCGGGTCCGCCAGCTTGGCGGGGATCATGCGGGCGCCGAGCGCCATCCCGCCGAGCGCCTCGTTGAGGTACTCGCCGGCCCAGTCCACGAGGCCGGGATCCACGGGCTGGTCGTAGGAGACCACGCGCTTGGTCACGCCGCCGGTGGAGGTGATCACCACCACCATCGCCAGCTGCGGCTGAAGCAGCAGCACCTCGATGTGGCGGATCGTGGTGGTGCCGAGCGGCGGCGCCGACACGATCGCCAGCAGGTTGGTGACCTGCGAGAGCTGCTCGGTGGTGGCGCGCAGCGTCTCCTCCACCTCGCGCCGCATCACCGTGAGCCTGAAGTCCGGCCGCGGCGCGGGCAGGTTGCCGCCCTCGAGCAGCTCGTCCACGTAGTAGCGGTAGCCCGAGTCCGTGGGCACGCGGCCGGCCGAGGTGTGCGGGTGCTGGAGCAATCCCAGCTCCTCGAGCTTGGCCAGCTCGGCCCGGATCGTCGACGGGCGCCAGGGCAGATTGGCCTGCTCGGCGAGCCACTTGGAGCCCACGGGCTGGCCGCGAGACACGTGGGTCTCGACGAGCTTCCGGAGTACCTCAGCCTGGCGCGGGGTGAGCGCGGTCACAAGACCATTGTGGCCTAGATCTCGAGCTCCGCCTCGGCGTTCTTGATGATCTTGCGGTCCCCCTGCTCTGCCACGCACTCCACGACGGCGCGGCCGTCGCGCATTTCCTTCACCGTCCCGCTCACGGTGATCTCCTGCTCCGGGAAGCCCATGCTGCGGAACTGCACGGACAGGCGCCTGAGCTTGCGCAGATCGCCGCCCGCGGCCTGCACGTTGGCGCGCGCCACGAGCGCCATTCCGTAGAGGCCGTGCAGGATGTTGCCGGGCAGGCCGACGGCTTTCGCGAACTCCGGGTCGATGTGGATCGGGTTGAAGTCGCCCGAGGCGCCCGCGTAGCGGTGCGGCAGGTACTTGTCGGGCGTCACCTTCAGCTCGGGGATCTGGTCGCCCACGTCCACGTGCCTCAGCCTCCCCTCACGATGTTGGTCCAGGTGCCGCGCACGGTCTCCTGGCCGTCCTGGTTCACCGACACCGACTCGAACACGTAGAACTCCATGCCGCCGCGCTCGTAGAGGTTCGTGAGCGTGGTGGTGGTCGTGATGGTGTCGCCGGAGCACACCGGCTCGCCCCACACGAACTCCTGGCTGCCGTGCAGCATGCGCGCGAAGTTGATGCCCACCTCAGGGTCGAGCACGCCCGCCGCCACCGACATCGCCGAGTAGACGACCGCGAACATCGGCGGCGCCACCACGTCGCGGTAGCCCTTCTCGCGCGCGGCGGCGCGGTCGTGGTTCTCGGGGGCGCCGGCGCCGATCGCGTTCGCGTACTCGCGGATCTTCTCGCGCCCCACCTCGTACTCCACCGGCGGGTACGACTTGCCCTTCCTGCTCTCGTCCATCTAGTCCGCGCTCGCGTGGAAGACGGCGGACATGTCCTCGTCGCCGTGCCCCTTCTCGACTGCCTCGCGGAAGTTCTCGACGGCGGCCCCGGCCACGCGCAGCTCGGCGTCGTGGCGGTGGGCGGCGTCGAGCACGAGCTCCAGATCCTTGAGCGCGAGCTTGAGGGGGAAGGCGGTGGGGAAGTGGCGCTCGATCATCAGTGGGCCCTTCATCTGGGCGTACGGCGCTCCCACCGCGCTGCCGTCGATCGCGTCAAGGAAGGACTTCGGATCCACCCCGATCTGCTCCGCGAACGCGATCGTCTCGCTGAGGTTGGCGAGCAACGACAGCAGCCAGTTGTTGATCACCAGCTTGAGCCGCGTGCCGGCGCCCGCCTCCCCGACGCGAATGGTCTTCATCCCGATCGCATCGAACACGGGCACGGCGCGGTCGAGCGCGGCGTCCGGTCCTGCCGCCAGCACGACCAGCTTGCCCTCCTCCGCGGGCGCCTTGGTGCCGAGCACCGGGGCGTCGACGAACACCACCCCGCGTTCCTCTGCCAACCGCGCAAGCCGCTCGGTGGCCTCGATTCCCACCGTGCTGGACTGGATCCAAACGGCGTCGTCGCGCATCGTCTCGAGCGCGCCGCCTTCGGTCATCACGCTCTCCACGATCGGTCCGTCCGCGAGCATCGTCACCACGATGTCCGCGCCGTCCACCGCGTCGGCCGGCGTGCCGGAGACCGTCACGCCGTCGGCGGCGAGCGGCTCGGCCTTCTCGCGGGTGCGGTTCCAGGCCCGCGTGTCAAGGCCCGCGGCCGCGATGTTGCGTGCCATCGGCCCGCCCATGATTCCGGTGCCGAGCACGGCGACGCTGGGCTTCTCGGCGCTCACCCGCGGATTCTTAGCAGCCCGCGGGCGAGGGGACCGCTGCGCCTACGCGGTCTGCGTGAGGTGCGCGGTGGCGCGCCAGGGATCGGTGCGCAGCAGGGCGTCGATCTCGTCGGGCGGCAGCGGGCGGGCGAACAGGTAGCCCTGCGCCAGCTCGCAGCCGAGCTTGCGCACGCCGGCGAGCTGCTCCTCGGTCTCCACGCCTTCGGCCACGACGCGGGCGCCCAGGGCGCGCGCCATCTCGGCGATTGCCGAGACGATGGCGGCGTCGCGTCCGTTGCGGCCCAGCTCAGCCACGAACGAGCGGTCGATCTTCAGGAACGAGAGGGGGAAGCGCTTCACGTAGCCGAGCGACGAGTAGCCGGTGCCGAAGTCATCGAGCACCAGCTTCACCCCCAGCTCCTCGAGCGCGCGCAGCTGCTCGGCGGCGCTGGCGGTGTCCTCCACCAGCACGGTCTCGGTGATCTCGAGCGCGATCTGCCGCGGGTCCACGCCGGTCCCTTCGAGCAGCTCTGCCACGGTGGACACCAGGTCGCGCTCGACCATCTGCCGCGCGGAGAGGTTCGCCGACACCACCAAGGGAGTCTCGCCGGGGCCGCACAGCTGGCGCCAGTGATGGGCCTTGCGCATCGCCTCCCGCAGCACCCAGGCGCCGAGCGGCACGATCAGCCCGCTCTCCTCGGCCACCGGGATGAAGTCGAGCGGCGGCACCACGCCGCGCTCGGGGTGGTGCCAGCGCAGCAGCGCCTCGACAGCCGCGATGCGGCCGGACTCCACCTCGATCACCGGCTGGTACACGAGGCGCATCTCGTCACGCTCGAGCGCGCGCCGCAGGTCCGCCTCCACCTGCAGCCGCTTGAGCGCGCTTGCGCGCATGTCCGCGTCGAACACCTCGAAGCGGGCGCGGCCGCGCTCCTTGGCCTGGTACATCGCCGCGTCGGCGTCGCGCAGCAGGCTCTCGGGTAGCTCGTGGCCCGCGCTCGGCAGCGCCACGCCGATGCTGGCCGTCACGAAGTGCTCGCCACCCGCGATCGACAACGGCCGCGCGAAGCACTGCTTCACCCGCTCGGCGATCTCGAGCGCCTCCTGCTCGTCCTCCACGTCCTCGCACAGCAGCACGAACTCGTCGCCGCCGAAGCGCGCCACGGTGTCCCCGGTGCGCACCGCCTCGGCCAGCCGCGGGGCGAGCGCGGTGAGCAGCTCGTCACCAGCCTCGTGGCCGAGGCTGTCGTTGACCACCTTGAAGTTGTCCACGTCGAGGAAGAGCACCGCCAGCGTGGTGTCGCGCCGCCGCGACCGCGCGAGCGCGTGCTGGAGGCGGTCGCGGAAGAGCGCGCGATTGGGCAGCCCGGTGAGCGGATCGTGCAGCGCCAGATGGCGGGTCTCCGCCTCGCTGCGGCGGCGCTCGATGGCGGCCGCCAGCACGTTTGCCACTGACTGGAGGAAGTTCACGTCGTCGGCGCTGAAGCCGCGCAGGGAGCGCGCGTGGGCGGCGAGCACGCCGAACGGACGCTCGCGGCCGCGGATCGGCACCGTGATGCCGCTGAGCGCGCCCTGGTCGCGCAGCACCGCCGCGCCGCTGAAGCGGATCTCCGTGGAGTAGTCGTCCACCACCACGGGCGCCTCCGCGCGGATCGCCAGCGCGGCCTGGGAGGCGGCGTCGAAGGGCACCAGGTGGTGACCGATCACGCCGGGCGGCCAGCCCGCCCCCGCGCACATCAGCATGTGCTGCTCGTCGGCCTGCAGCTCGAGCACGGTCACCAGATCGATCGACAGCGTCTGGGACACCATCATCACCGCCTCGTTGAGCAGCGGGGTTAGCGCGACATCGGAGAGTGCACGCTGACCGATCTCGGACACGGTGGCCTGCTGCGCCGCCCGCTGGCGCAGGCGCCTGGAGCTGGCGCGGAGCGCGCTTCGCATGCGAATCACGAGAGCTGAGAGCGCCAGTTCGGTGCAGACGACGAACGCCCAGCGCATGGCCTCGTCGGCGCTCAGGCCGAGCTGCCCATGGACGCGCGCGTGGACGCCGGCGAACGCGGCGCCGCATGCCACGCACACCAGCGCCACCTGGCCCGCGGCCTGGCGCGCGTTGAAGAAGGCCATCGTGTACGGGATCGCCCACAGGAACAGGAACGAGAGCGGCGCCTGCGTATCGCCGCCGCCGTAGATGGCCGCGGCCACGAGGAAGGTGGTGGCGGCCACCACCCCCTGCACCGCAACGCGCGGCAGCTTGAACAGGCCCCACATCACCACGGGGAACATCGCCGCTGAGATGCCGACCATCAGCGCGACGAAGCCGTGGCGCATGAGCGGGTTGTGGTTCGTGAGCGTCCACGTGAGCGCCAGCCCGTTGCCGGTCATGAAGAACCCGGCCATGAGCGCGGCCGTGACGGCGTGGCGTGTGGGCAGGTCGGAACGGGCGTGCACGCGCACGCCCGAGGCTGACCGGCTCGTTCGCCGCTCGTTCATCCCCCCGGTTGATCGGCCGCTCGGAGGCGGCGTTGAGCGCTACGGAGCGGGCAGGCCGGGGGTGTAGGAGTGCGCGAAGAAGAAGTACCAGACGGCCATCGTCACGATCGCGAGCACCACGGACACCACCATGCTCGTGTCGAGCACGGTGCGCTGGCGCTTTGCGGCACGATCGCCGCTCAGGCTCTTGAGCCAGGCGGTGCGGCTGCGCGCCCCGTGGCCGCCGCTGATCCGCAGGTGCAGCGCATCGAGGCGGGCCAGCAGCAGGCCGAACAGCACCATCGTCACCGGGCAGCCGAACAGTGCCCCGGCATACACGTCCGGGTAGTGGTCCGCGAGCCTCGTGACGAGCCAGAGCCACCCCACCGGCAGGCCGATCCACATCACCAGGCTGCCGATGAAGATCAGCGCCACGAGGGCGTACTCCGCCACCTTGGTGGACGCGCCGCGCTCGATGCGAATCGCCGATTCCATCTGCTCCCCTATCTGCCTTCCCTCATTATCTCGATGGCGGTCCACAGCGCCTCCTCCACCGCGAGCGTCGGCACCCCCTTGGCCTGAATCGCGGCGAGCGCGATGCGCTCCGTGGTTGCGGTGACTTCAGCTTCGGGGTCGTGCGGGCCGAGCAGGATCGCGACGGGCTTCTCGCGATCGGCGATCACTACTTGCCCCTCTTCCCCGAGCGGCTCGCCCGCGCGGGCGCGACGGAGCGCCAGCCCGCCGTTCAGCTTCGCCGCGTCGAAGGCGACGAGCGGCACGCCTGTCTGGGCGCTGGCGATCTTGAGCGCATCCGCGGGCAGCCCCGATGGCTCGGTCGTTGACTGCTGCAGTAAGGGCTGGAGCCCGAGCTGGCGCGCGAGGACGCGGTAGGCCCAGGGCGTCGATTCGCGGCGCGCTCCTTCGGCCTCGGCGGCGCTGGGCCTGGGCTCCCCGAGGCGGCGGACCACGGACTCAGGGCTCCTGCGAGGCGTCGCCGCCACCTCCGCGGTCCACAGCGCGAGCTCTGGAAAGTCGGCGCGCAGCGAGCCGAGCACCGGCGCGCGTGTGAGCGCCTCCGCCTCGGGCGCGCGCTGCGCGGGCGCCGAGCTCTCGAGCAGGGCGCGCACCAGCTCGCTCGACTCGCGGCTCGCGTCGGAGGCGATCCCTCCCAGCACCACGCGCAGCCCGGCCTCGAGCACCGCCCGCAGCTCGCGGTCGGAGCGCTGGCCGAGGGCGAGCGTGCCGAGCCACGAGGACCACAGGAACGCGGCGGCGCGGCGCGAGTCGAGCGGCCGGGCGTCGCCCAGCCGCACCGCGGCCTCGATCAGCGCAGCCGTGCGGCGCTCCTGCGCGGCCAGCGCTGTGCGGACCTGGTCCAGCGGCTCGCGCAGCGCCTCCTCGGCCTGACGCGGGTGGGGCAGCACGAGCATGCGCAGGTGCCCGGGGCGTTCGCGGCCGAAGCGCGCCACGCGCCCGGCCACCTCGAGCAGTTGCTCGAGCGCCGGGCCCTCGGGCGCCGGCTCCTCGTCCATGTAGGTCTCAAACAGCGCGAGCGCACGCTCGAGCGACGCGCGGTACAGACCCTCCTTGCTGCCGAAGTGGTTGTAGACGGAGCCGACGGCCACGTCGGCCTCCTCGGCGATCTCGTCCACCTTCGCGTCCTGGAAGCCGCGCTCCAGGAAGTGGCGCTCGGCGGCGTCCATGATCGCGTTGGTCGTGCGCGCCTTGCGGCGCTCGGATCGCGACGCTGGAACCCGGGCTGGATCGGCCATCTGCGGGCTCAATCTTGACAGCAGTTCATAACTGAGTCAAGATTCATTTCTGCACTGGGAGTACAGGCAGGGAGGGGAAGCGAGTGGTTCGCGCTGTAGCGGAGCGGGCATTTCTGCCCACGAAGCGTGTGCTCGAGCAGGTCGGGGACATGATGATCCTCACCGGCAAGACGCTCGTGTCCGCCCTGCGGCCGCCCTACCCCTACGGCGGCGAGTTCGTGAACCAGTTCCTGTTCGCGCTGCGGCTCTGCTGGTTCCCGCTGCTGATCTCCACGGTGGCGATCTCGTATGGCGCGCCGGGGTTGCAGGCCGGCAACTTCCTCGTGCTGTTCGGGGCGCTGGACCGCCTCGGCGGCTTCTTTGTCCTCACCTCCATCCGCGAGTTCGGCCCGAGTGTCACGGCGATCATCCTGGCCGGCGTCGCGGGCACCGCGATCACCGCGGACCTCGGCGCGCGCAAGATCCGCGAGGAGCTGGACGCGCTTCAGGTGCTGGGCGTCGACCCGGTGAAGAACCTCGTGGTACCGCGCTTCCTGGCGCTGATGATCGTCACCGCGCTGTTCGACATCTACGCGATCATCTTCGGGATCCTCGGCGGCATCCTCGCCACGCTGAGCTTCGGCGCGCCGCTCGGGCCGTTCTTCTCGACGCTGCTCACCAACGCGTCGGTCACCGACCTCTGGGGCAGCGTGGTGAAGACGACGATCTACGGAGCGATCATCGCGATCGTCTCCTGTTACAAGGGGATGACGGCTTCCGGCGGCGCCGAGGGCGTGGGCCGCTCGGTGAACCAGGGCGTGGTGATCACGTTCCTCGGGATCTTCGCCTTCAACTACGTCTTCACGCAGACGCTGCTGGCCACCCATCCCGAGATCTCGGTGATCAAGTGACCTGGCTGGCCGTGCCGCGCGACTGGATTGCCTCGCTCGGCACGATCGCCAAGTTCTGCGGGCGCGTGATCGCGCTCGTGTGGTCCGGGCGCGTGTTCGAGTTCTTCGGCGAGGCGCTGCGCCAGGCCGGGATCCTGATCCTCGGCTCGACGATCGTGATCTGGGGCCTCGCGTTCATCCTCGGCCTGCAGTGCGGGATCGAGGGTGCCTACTTCAGCCGCTCCGTGGGCGCGCCGGCCAACGCGGGCGTCTTCTCGGCCTGGTGCGACCTGCGCGAGATCATCCCCTACGCCTTCGGCTACATGATGGCCGCGAAGGTGGGCACCGGGCTCGTGGCGGAGATCGGCGCGATGCGCATCTCAGACGAGATCGACGCGCTCGAGGTGATGGGCATCTCGTCGATGACGTTCCTCTGCGCCACCCGCCTGCTCGCGGCCTGGATGGTGCTGCCGTTCATGTACCTCGCCGCCGTGGGGGCGGGGTTCCTGGCGTCCTACATCGCGGTGGTGCAGCAGATCGGCGAGGTGTCCTCGGGCGGCTTCTTCCTGATCTTCTGGATGTTCCAGAACCCGCCCGACCTCTTATACAGCCTGATCAAGGGCATGGCGATGGCCACGCTGATCGTGCTCGTGGGCGCCTACTACGGCTACACCGCAAGCGGCGGACCCGTCGGCGTGGGCACGGCCACCGCCAAGTCGATGGTGCTCAACGTGGTGGGCGTGCACCTGGTGGGCATGCTCGGCACCCAGGTCTTCTGGGGCTCGAACCCGCGCGCCCCCATCGGCGGCTGAGCCCTCCGGGGGGGGCGAATTTCCGCAGCATCCCAACTAAGTGTCGGTATGCGACACCTGGATGGGACGGTAGAGGCGATCCTCGGTCGTTTGGCGTTCTCCGCGTACGGAGTCGTCAGGCGGCGCGAGCTCCTTCATTGCGGTATCTCGCTGAGGCAGATCCGCACGAGGTTGGAAACCGGAGCCCTGCTTGTCGAGTACCCGGGCGTCTACAGGGTCGGGCACCGCGCCCCGAGCGTCGAGTCCTCCTACCTAGCTGCTGTATACGCCTGCGGTGACGGGGCGCTGCTAAGCGGACGCGCGGCCGGGTACCTGCTCGCCCTCATCAAGGGGAAGCCACCTCCGCCCGAGGTGATCGCGCCGAACGACCACAACATTGACGGGATCGCCACGAGCCGTTACCGCTCGCTGCACCGCAGCGAAGCGATGAAGTGGCGCAACATCCCGGTGACGACGGTCGCGCGGACGCTGGTCGACCTCGCGCCGGTGTTGTCGCTCGACGACCTCGCGCGGGCCTGCCACGAAGCCGGCGTGAAGTACGGCACCACTCCGAAGCACGTGGAGGCAGTGCTCGCCCGCCGTCGCACTGCGCCCGGTGCCGCACACCTCCGCGCCGTCATGACCGGCGACGCCCGCGTTCTCCTCAGCAAGCTGGAGAGTGGCTTCATTGCCCTTTTGCGCGAGGACGAGCTTCCGCTTCCACAGACCAACCGCCCGGCCGGTGGCTACCGAGTCGACTGTCGCTGGCCGAAACACCGCCTCACGGCGGAGCTCGACAGCTTCCGTTACCACAACTCCCGTCACTCCTGGGAGCAGGACAGGCGGCGCGAACGGGAAGCGCGTGCCCGCGGCGACGAGTTTCGCCGCTACACGTGGGCCGACGTGTTCGAGGACTCGGCGTGGATGCGCGCGGACCTGCGCGCGCTGCTCAGCTAGACCGCCTCGTGGATCCGGCCCTTGGCGTCCGCCAGCCGGCCGCCACCATGCCCGTTTCGCACCGCCACGATCTCGGCCATGATCGACAGCGCGGTTTCCTCTGAGCCGAGTGCGCCGATGTCGAGCCCGATCGGCGCCGACACGCGCTCGAGCTGGTCCTCGGCGATGCCCGCCTCGAGCAGCCGCTCGCGCCGCTTGGCCTGCGCGCGGCGCGAACCCATCGCGCCGATGTAGGGAGTGTCCGAGTCGAAGGCCACCGTGAGGGCGGCGTCGTCGAGCTTGGGGTCGTGGTGGAGGATCGCGATGTAGGTGGCGCGGTCGATGCCGCCGAGCTGCTCCACCGCCTCCGCCGGCCAGGCCGCCACCACGTCCTCCGCCTCGGGGAAGCGCTCCCTGGTGGCAAAGCGCGAGCGCGGGTCGATCACGTACGGCCGCCAGCCGGTGACGCGAGCGGTGCGGCAGAGCGCCAGGGCGAAGTCCACCGCGCCGAAGATGAAGATGCGTGGCGAGGGCGCGGTCACGTCCACAAACAGGCCCACGCCGCTCTCGCTGCGCAGTTCGCTCCGCTCGGTACCCCACATGAGCTCCTCGGCGTGAGCCCGGGCCGCGGCGTCCAAAGACGAATCGCCGAGCGAGCCCTCGAGCGAGCCGTCAGAGCGCGCCAGCACGCGCGTGCCCACCGCCGGCTCGCCGTCGGAGCGCACGACCGTGACGAGCGCACCCCGCTCGCCCTCGCGCGCCAGCCGCGCGAACTCCCCCTGCACGCTCAAGGCTCGAACCTCTCCACGAACACGTCGATCTCGCCGCCACACGGGAGCCCCACGTCCCAGGCGTCCGAGTCTGCGATGCCGAAGTGCAGAAGGCGCGGGTCGGCTCCGGCGAGGATCTCCTCGGCCACCTCCACCACGGCACCCTCCACGCAGCCGCCGGACACCGCGCCCACCACGTCGCCCGTGCTGCTGATCGCCATCTTCGAGCCGGGCGGAAGGGGCGCCGACTTGCGCGTGTCGACCACCGTGGCCAGCGCCACGGCGTCGCCGCGCTCTGACCACTTGTGCGCCTGGGCAAGCACGTCGCTCATGCGTTCCTCCTGATTCCCCTCGATCACGTGCAACGGCGAATTCGCCGCTTACCGATCGTACTGTCGCGCCCTACACTAGTCGCGTGGTGATGCAGCCGGAGATTGCTCGGCGCGTCGACGCGCTCGTGTCTGAACGGACTCCGTTCGTGGTCGCCACCGTGGTCCGCGCCCAGCATCCCACGAGCGTGCGCCCCGGCGACTCCGGGATCGTCCTCGGCGACGGCACCATCGAGGGCTTCGTGGGCGGCGCGTGCGCCGAGACATCCGTCCGGCTCCAGGCGCTGCGTGCGCTCGAGACCGGCGAGGCGCTGCTTCTGCGCATCGTGCCCGAAGGCGACGAGACGGCAGACAGCGAGGGCGCGATGGTGGTGCACAACCCCTGCCTGTCCGGCGGCGCCCTCGAGATCTTCCTCGAGCCACGGCTGCCGGCGCCGCGCATCGCGGTGCTGGGCAGGACGCCGATCGCGAACGCGCTTGCCTCGATCGGCGAGCGGGTGGGCTACGAGGTCGAGTTGAGCGACGGCGCCCCCGAGGACGTCTCGGAGGACGTAGCTCTGGTGGTGGCATCCCATGGACACAACGAGGAGGACGCGCTGGCCGCGGCCCTCACCGCTGCCGTTCCCTACGTGGGGCTCGTGGCCAGCCGCAAGCGCGGCGCGGCGGTGATCGAGGAGCTGCGCTCGCGCGGGGTCGCCGAGGATCGCCTGCGGCTCCTGCACACGCCAGCCGGCCTGGACATCGGGGCCGCCGGCGCGCAGGAGATCGCGCTGTCGATCCTGGCCGAGATCGTGGCCACCCGCCACGCGCGCGTGTCGCTGCCCGAGCCGGTGCGCTCCGCCACCGATCCGGTCTGCGGGATGAGCGTGGCGGTGTCGGGCGCGACGCCTACCGCCGCACACCAGGGCCGCACCGTCTACTTCTGCTGCGACGGCTGCCGCAACGCGTTCGAGAGCGACCCAGCCCGCTATGCCGCATCCCTCGGGTAGCCGCTTCGTCACCGGTCTGGTGCTGGCGGCGGGCGGCTCAAGCCGGCTCGGCCAGCCCAAGCAGCTCCTTCCGTACGGGGACAGCACGCTGCTCGAGCACATCCTCGCCACAGCCTGCGCGTCGCCACTCGACCAGCTGATCGTGGCGGTGGGCGGAAGCTCCGAGGAGATCCTCGCCAGGGTGGACATGCGCGGCGCCGAGGTGGTGGTGAACGACTCGTTCGGCGAGGGTTGCTCGTCGTCGATCGCGGCGTCGCTGCCGCTGGTGGACCCGGAGGCCGATGTGCTCGTGCTGATGCTGGGCGACCAGCCCGGGGTGACCGCCGCCAACGTCTGCGGCCTCGTGCAGGGACGCGGCGACTCGCCGGTGGCGGTGTGCCGCTACGACGACGGCCGCGGCCACCCCTTCGCCTTCTCGCGCGAGATGTTCCGCGAGCTGGGCGGGCTGCACGGCGACAAGGCCGTGTGGAAGCTGCTCGAACAGCGGCCCGAGCTGGTGCGCGAGGTGCGCATGCCCGGCCGCGTGCCGCCCGACGTGGACACCTGGGACGACTACGAGACCGTCCTCGCGGCGCAGTAGCCCCAGGGCTCCCCCACCCGGGCTGCGGCGTCGCTGTGGCGTGCGCAGCCTAACCTCATTCTGTGGGCCCTCTTACGCGATTCTTACCGTCCCTTGACGTTCGGCTGAGTGCCGCGGCTTAAATCAAGGCCAGTGAGATCTCCCAAGCACCTCTGGTCCGGCGACTGGCGGGCGGACGCCGAGACATCGAGCCGGGAGGCGGCCGAGGCGGCTGCTCGCCATCGCGAGGCGCTGCGGCGGGCCGAGCTGGCGCGCCGGGCCGCCCAACAGGTGGAGGTGAAGGAGCGCCGCCGCGCACGCCTCACCCTGCTGAGCGTGACGCTTGCTGTGACCGCGGTGGCTGCCGCGTTCATCGTCGGCTTCTTCCTCCATCAGGGAAGTGACACTCCGCCGCCGCTGCCGGCGGTGGCGTCCAACCCCGTGCCCTCCAAGGACGCGAAGACCATCGCGGGCTCCGTGTACGCGGCGGCCAGCCCGGCCGTGGTGTCGGTGAAGACCAACGAGGGCTCCGGCACGGGCTTCCTGATCTCGCGCGACGGCAAGCTCGTGACAAACGCGCACGTCGTGGGTAGCTCGAGCCGCGTGCTCGTGCGCTTCGGCTCGCGCGGAGAGTCGCTGGACGCCCAGGTGGTGGGCACCGACCCCTCCGACGACCTCGCGGTGCTCAGCATCGACGCCGGCGCGGTGCCGCGCGCCGTGAAGCCGCTTCAGTTCGCCGACTCGCGGAGCGTGCGCATCGGCGACCCGGCGATCGCCATCGGCAACCCGTTCGGGCTCGACCGCACCGCCACCCAGGGCATCGTGTCCGCGGTGGGCCGCCACATCGAGGCGCCCAACGGCTTCGAGATCGACTCCGTGATCCAGACGGACGCCCCGATCAACCCCGGCAACTCCGGCGGGCCGCTGCTGGACGCCTCCGCGCACGTGATCGGCGTGAACTCGCAGATCGCCACGGGCGGCGGCAGCAACGGCAACGTGGGCATCGGCTTCGCGATCCCATCCAACACCGTGCGCCAGGTGGTGCCCGCGCTCGAGCAGCGCCAGGTGGTGAAGCACGCCTACCTCGGCCTGTCGAGCACCGTGTCGGTGAACGCATCCGGCGGCGCGATCGTGCGCGACCTGGTGCCGGGCGGCCCGGCGGAGAAGGGCGGCATCCAGGTGGCGGATCTCGTGACCGAGGTGGACGGCCGCCGCGTGTTCGATCCCTCGGACATCTCCGCGGCGATCGGCCAGCGCAACCCCGGCGACACGGTCAGCGTGACCGTGCAGCGCGCCGGGGCGCCCATCCACCTGAAGGTCAAGCTCGGCCAGCGGCCCGCACGGACCCCGTGAGCTTCGCGGCCCCGCTCGTACTGCTGGGGCTGCTCGGTCTGCCCGTGCTCGCGTTGATGTACCTCGCCGAGCAGCGCACGCGCGTGAGCGCCGCGGCCGCGTTCGCCTCGCCCCGCGTGCAGGCCTCCGTGGCGCCGCACCGCCCCCGCTGGCGCCGCCACCTGCCGATGGTGGCGATCCTGATCGCCATCGCGCTGCTGATCCTCGCCGCCGCGCGCCCGCAGCGCACCGTGGCGGTGCCGGTGGAGCGCGCCTCGATCATGCTCGCCACCGATGTGTCCGGCTCGATGACCGCGAAGGACGTCAAGCCCACGCGGCTCGAGGCGGCCAAGGCGGCCGGGCGCCGCTTCGTGCAGCAGGTGCCGAAGCGGGTGAACGTGGGCGTGATGGCCTTCAACGACATCGCGCGAGTGCTCCAGAGCCCCACCACCGACCGCCAGGCGGTGAACGCCGCCATCACCGGCATGACCTCGAGCGGCGGCACCGCCACCGGCAACGCGATCGACACCGCGGTGGGCGTGCTGCAGCGCGCCCCCGGCCAGGGCCGCAAGCGCCCGCCGTCGGCCATCGTGCTCCTGTCCGACGGCGCCTCCACCCGCGGGCGCGATCCGGTGGCCGCCGCGCAGGCGGCGCGCAAGCTTCACATCCCGGTGTACACGGTGGCGCTCGGCACGCCGGGCGGCACGATCACAGTGCCGCGCCGCGGCGGTGGCACCGTGACCCAGCGCGTGCCGCCCGACCCGGCCTCGCTCGCGCAGATCGCGCGCGCGTCCGGCGGCAAGACCTTCACGGCGCAGACCGCGTCCGGACTCAGCCAGGTGTACGAGAAGCTCGGTTCGCAGCTCGGCCACCGCAAGGAGAAGCACCAGATCACAACGGCTTTCGCGGGCGGGGCGGCGGTCCTGCTCCTGGCCGGGCTCGGCATGTCGCTCGGCTGGTTTGGCCGGCTCATCTGACTTTCGAGAAAGGAGACGCAAATGGAAATCGACAACCCCAGGGACCGCTCGGCGGCGAGAGAGGAGGCCGCGGCCGCGCTTGACGAGGCGCTGCACGAGATCAAGCGTGTGATCGTGGGTCAGGACGCGATGCTCGAGCGCCTGCTCATCGCGCTGATGGCGCGCGGCCACGTGCTGCTCGAGGGCGTGCCCGGCCTGGCCAAGACGCTCACGGTGAAGACGCTCGCGGAGGTGCTTGGCGGCACCTTCCGGCGCATCCAGTTCACGCCGGACCTCGTGCCGGCCGACCTCGTGGGCACGCGCATCTACCGCCCGGACAGCGGCAAGTTCGACATCGAGCTCGGGCCCGTGTTCGGCAACTTCCTGCTCGCGGACGAGATCAACCGCGCGCCCGCCAAGGTGCAGTCCGCGCTGCTCGAGGTGATGCAGGAGCAGCAGGTGACGATCGGCGGACAGACATTCCCTGTGCCGCATCCGTTCCTCGTGATGGCCACCCAGAACCCGATCGAGGCCGAGGGAACGTACCCGCTGCCCGAGGCGCAGGTGGACCGCTTCCTGATGAAGGTGCTCGTGGACTATCCGAGCACCGGCGAGGAGGCCGCGGTGGTGGGTCGCTCCCTGGAAGCTCCCGCCGACATCCGCGAGTGCCTCACGCTCGAGGATCTCGAGCGCTTCGCGCGCGCCACGCACACGGTGCTCGTGGACCGCGAGGTAATCGGCTACGCCGTCGCGCTCGCGGACGCCACGCGCGACCCGGAGCGCTACGGGCTCCAGAAGATCGCCGGCTACATCGAGTACGGCGCCAGCCCGCGCGGGCCGATCGGACTGGTGAACGCCGGGCGCGCGCTCGCGCTGCTGCGCGGCCGCGGCCACGTGTCCGTGGGCGACATCCGCGACCTCGCCGCGGACGTGCTTCGCCACCGCCTCGTGCTCTCCTACGACGCGCTGGCGGACAACGTGGGCGCCGACGAGCTGCTCGACGCGGTGCTCGCCGCCGTCGACGAGCCGCCCTCCGACCACATGAGGCGGACGGTGGCGGCTTGACGCAGCCGCAGCTAGTCAAGCCCGAGGCCCGGCAGGGTCCCGGCGCCATGCCGCAGGCCCTCGTGGAGGCGCTCGACCTGGTGGTGGCGCGCCGCGTGGGCGGAGCGCTGCCGGGCGACCGCCTCGGTGCGGGCGTGGGCTCCGGCACGGAGATCGCGCAGCTGCGGCCGTACGAGGTGGGCGACGACGTGCGCCAGCTCGACGCCGCCGCGAGCGCGCGCACCGGCGAGCCGCACGTGCGCCTGCACGTGCCCGAGCGCACGCTCACCACCTGGGTGGTTGTTGACGTGTCGCCGTCGATGGCGTTCGGCACCGCCGAGCGGCTGAAGAGCGACGTGGCCGAGGGGGTGGCGCAGGTGGTGGGGCGCCTGGCGGTGCGTCGCGCGGGCCGCGTGGCGCTGATGACCTTCGGCGCCGGCCGCCCGCGGCTCCTGCCGCCGCGCGCCGCGCGGCCCGGCATCGTCGCGATCCGGCGCGCGCTCGCCGAGGGCGTCGTGCCCGACGGCAGCGCGGACCCGGCGGCGATGTGCACGGCGCTCGTGCGCCTCGCGAAGGTGGCCAGGCAGGCCGGCCTCGTGGTGATCGTGTCCGACTTCCGCGACCAGCACGACTGGACGCGGCCGCTCGGCGCCCTGAGCGCGCGCCACTCGGTGCTGGCGGTGGAGGTGCGCGACCCGCGCGAGGGCCTGCTGCCCGACGCAGGCCAGCTCGCGCTCGTGGACCCGGAGTCGGGCGAGCTGATCCAGGTGGACAGCTCGCGCCGGCGGCTTCGTGAGCAGTTCGCAGAGCTCGAGGCGGCCGACCGCGCGCGCGTGGCGCGCGAGCTGCGCCGGCTGCGCGTCGAGCACGTGGTGGTGTCCACCGAGGGCGACTGGCTGCGGCAGCTCGGGAGGAAGCTCAGGTGAGCTTCGGCAACCCGATCTGGCTGCTCGGGCTGCTGGCGCTGCCACTGCTCCTGCTGCTTCAGCTCGTGCAGCAGCGCCGCGTGCGCCGCTACGCCGTGCGCTTCACCGGAGTGTCCAACCTCAAGCTCGCGGCGGCCGCAAGCGGACCCTCCTGGCGCAAGCACGTACCCACCGCGCTGGCACTGGCGGCGCTCGCGCTGCTGACCCTGGCGCTGGCCCGACCGCAGCGGTCCGTGGCGGTGCCGGTGGGCCGCGCCTCGGTGATGCTGGTGACCGACCACTCGCTGTCGATGGAGGCGGACGACGTCCAGCCCGACCGCCTCTCAGCGGCCCAGGCCGCCGCTCACAGCTTCCTCGGCCGCGTGCCCAAACACGTGAAGGTGGGCGCCGTGGCCTTCTCGGACACGCCCGACACGGTGCAGGCGCCGACCGAGGACCACACCGCCGCGCGGCGGGTGATCGATGCCCAGCAGCCGGGCGGCGCCACCGACACCGGTGACGCTCTCGCGGTGGCGATCCAGGCGCTCAGCGGCGCGGCCAACGGCGGCAAGCGCGACCCCTCCTCGATCATCCTGCTCTCCGACGGCCGCACCACCACCGGGCGGGATCCCGTGGGCGTGGCGCGCGAGGCGGGCAAGCTCCACATCCCGATCTACACGGTGAGCCTCGGCACCGAAAACGCCCTGATCCCCAACCCGGGCGGGTTCGGCCCGCCGGTGCCCGTGCCGCCCGACCCCGCCACGCTGCGCGAGATCGCGCACGCCTCGGGCGGCCGCGCTTTCGCAGCCGAGGACGACACGCAGCTCGCGTCGATCTACAAGTCGCTCGGCTCCCAGCTCGGCACACAGGACAGGAAGAAGCAGATCACCGCGGCGTTCGCGCTCGGCGGGATCGCGCTCCTGATTGCGGCCGCCGCCGTCTCCACGCGCGTCGCGGGCCGACTGCCGTAACAATCCTCTGATGGAGGAGGGACACGCCGAGCACTACGAGCGCACCGGGGAGTCCGAGCAGGATCGGCTCAACCGGAACATGAACGAGCTGCTCCAGGAGCTGCGCGTGTCGCAGACCGGAGTGCAGATCCTGTTCGCGTTCCTGCTCGCGCTGCCGTTCGCCCAGCGTTTCAACGAGGTCACGACCTTCCAGCGCGACGTGTACTTCGCCACGCTGCTGCTGGCCGCGGTGTCCGCCGCCTTCTTCATCGCGCCGGCGTCGGCTCACCGGCTGCTCTTCCGGCGTCAGGAGAAGGCGCACCTGATCGCGAGTGGCAACTGGATGGCCATCGCGGGGCTCTCCTGCCTGGCGCTGGCAATCGTCGGGGTGATCCTGCTGATCGCCGACTTCCTCTTCGGCACGGCGATGGCGGTGATCGCCTCGAGCCTCGCGCTCCTGCTGTTCCTGGTGCTGTGGTACGCGCTACCGCTGTCGTGGCTGCGGCGCCATCGCCACGACGGCTAGCGCTTCTTGTGCAATCCAACCGCCGCGTCAGGTTGCCGCCAGCGGCTGGCCGTAGGCGACCGTGTTGCCCTCCGGATCCCTCAGCAACGCCTTGCGCACCCCCGGCCCCTCCTCCAGCTCGGCCTCCAGCCCGCGCTCCGCGAATTCGGCGAGGTACGGGTCGAGGTCGTCCACCACCAGGGTGATCAGTGCCCCTCCGGCGCGGTCCGCATCTTCGATCACGTAGATCCAGCCGGCCTCTGCCACCTTCCAGCAGGCCTCGCTCGCGTTGGGGACCATGTCGGGCGGGCGCCCCATCAGCCGCTCGTACCACGCGAGCGCGGGGCCGAGGTGAGCAACCGGGAGGGCCGCGAACGCCGCGCGGATCATGCGGAGGCGCGTCCCGCGCGCCAGGCCAGCATGAGGCCGTCGCCCACGGTGAGCAGCGCGTTGTGCACCCGCGAGTCCGCCTGCACGTGCTCGTTGAAGGCGCGCACCGCGCGCGTTTCACCCTCCTGCACGGACTCGTCAACCACGGTTCCGCTCCAGAGCACGTTGTCCGCCACGATGATCCCGCGCGGCGAGAGCATCTCGAGCACGGCCTCGTAGTAGTGCACGTAGTCGGACTTCCAGGCGTCGATGTACACGAGGTCGAAGGGGCCGTCAAGCCTGGCGAGCTCCTCGCGGGCGTCGCCCACGATCAGCTCGATCTTGTGGCCGTGCTCGCTGCGCTCGATGTGGTCGCGCGCCACGGCGGCGGTTTCCTCGTTGCGCTCGATCGTCACCACCCGGCCATCGTCTGGCAGCGCCGAGGCCATCGTCAGCGCGCCGAAGCCGGTGAACGTGCCCACCTCGAGCACGCGCCGCGCGCCGGAGATCGCGATGAGCGCCTCGAGCAGCCGCGCCTCCACGAGGCCGCTCATCATGCCGGGCGAGCGCATCGCCTCCTGCGTGTCCGCCACCACCTCGGCGAGCGGCTCGGAGGGCGGGCTGGTGTGCGCGGCGGCGTACGCCTCGATCTGAGCTTCGAAGGGATCCACTGTCACGCAGGTTGCCGGAAAACGGCGACGGCCGTCCGTTAGCGCGGGCGCACGGCGATCGTCACGCGCGAGACGGCGCAGAGGCGCTCATCGTCGTCGGTCATGTCGATCTCCCACACCCAGGTGGTGCGGCCGGCGTGCCTGCGCCGCGCGCGGGCGTGCACCGTGCCCTCGGTGATTGGGCGGAAGAAGTTGGTGGCGTTGGACTGCCCCATCGCGCGCTTGCCATCCTTCCACACCTGTTGCACGGTGGCCTCGGTGGCCAGCATCTCCGCCAGCGCCGCGTACGCGCCGCCGTGCACGAGGCCGAAGCGCTGGCTGATCGCGTCGGTCACGGGCACCTCCGCCCGCGCCTCGTCGCCGTCCACCGACAGCATGCGGAAGCCCAGCACGCCGTCCATGGCCCGCCCCGCGGGCACCGGATACTCGTCAAGCACGTCCGGCATGCCGAGCGTGTCGCGGTGTTCGCTCGCCTCAGCCACGCGCCATATGTTCCGGCATTCGCCGGCGGCGGTTACTTCCCGCCGAGGAAGCGCATGAGGATGTTGGGCAGCACGTGCCCGGTCCCGTCGAGCTGGCCCTGCTCGTTGCTCGCGAAGGCGAGGTAGTTGCCGTGCGAGCTGATCGCCGGTCCCACGCTCGGCCCGTTGAACTCGCCCTTCACGCCCGGACGCGACTCGCGCGAGACGTTGCCGGCGCCGCGGTGGCCGCGCGAGTTCCAGAGATAGATGTCGCGCGTGGGTCCGTTCGGATCGATCGCGTGGATCGAGTACGAGGGCCGCAGGTTCGTCGCCGCCGAGTCGAAAGCGATGAACTGGCCGGCGCCCGAGATCACCGCGTTGTTGCTCGGACCGTCTCCCTGGGAGTTGACCTTCACGGAGAAGCTGGCCATCTGCATCATGCCGCGGCCGTGCTTGCGCAGCGAGCGGCGGAAGACGTCCGTCACCGCGCCGTTGCGATCCGCGGACACGCCGGTGCACAGGTCGGTGCACAAGTTCGTCGCGTTCGACTCGAAGGCGACGTACTTGCCGTTGTCGCTCACCGACGGGCGTGCACTCGGCCCGTTGCCGGCGCCGTGGATGCCGGCGCTGACGAGCCGGTTGTGGCCGTGGAAGACAACGCGCGGATGCCCGTGGTGGTGAACGCGCTGGTAGGACTGGTGGTAGATCTGGCCGCCGCGGACGAACACCACGCCCTTGCCGTCGGCCTGCTGCACAGCCTGGCTGCCGGTGGCCACGCGGTAGGTGCGCTTGCTCAGGAGATCCCTGAGGTAGACGCCGCCGCCCGCCTCGAAGGTCACGAGCCCGCACGACCCGTCGATCACCGGATGCGCGGCGTCGGTCTGCCTGGTGCTCACGAGCATCGTGCGGCCCGTGCGCAGGTTGCGCACGTAGATGTCGGAGTCCGGCGACCTGTCTGCCGCCGAGAGATTGGTGGCGGTCGACTGGAAGGCCACGCAGTGAGGGCGGTGGTGGGTGTCGCCGTCGACCGACGGGCTCGAGCTGTCCCCGTTGGCCTGCCGCTCGTGGCTCGAGAGGCTGGCGCGGATGATCCTGCCGCCGAGCGCGCCCGACGAGTGACGGCGCTTGAGGACGAACACGTCCACGCGGCGGTTGGTGTCGCCGGGCGCGAGGTTGGAAGCCGTGCTGGCGAAGGCGTAGTAGCGCACCCGCCGGCCGTCCTGGCTGAAGGAGCCGCCGCCGCTCGGCCCGTTGGCGTTGCGGCTGACCACGGCGGTGGCGCGCTTGCCGTGCACCGCACCCTGGGTCTGCGTGACTCCGACCAGGCACACCGCGCATGCGGCTGCCATCGCTGCGACAGTACCCCTGCGCATCGTTACCTCCGCGACGCCGCGCAGTGTGCCGGGCCCCTGTCCCGTTGCGACGCCGAATCCGCTGGCGGATGAGAGGTTCCCTTGGCCCCCTACCGGTAACCGGGCTCATGTCGGATGCACAACATTGAGAGCACGGGATCGCGCAGTTGGCGGTACGGGATACCGCCGCCGCGGTAAGCGCGGATGTAAGCGGCCCGACAGCAGGGGCGCCGGCCTCGAACGGCCGGCGCCCCGTGTTCCTTGCCCTGGCGAGATTGGGCTAGGAGCTGCGCTGCATCGGCCGCAGGCGGAAGGTCATGTACGCGGTTCCGCCCAACGCGATGCCGAGGGCCGCGGAGGCGAGCACGATGGAAAGCGTGGAGTCGCCGCCGCCGTTCGTGGTGGTGATGCGCGCCGCCGGGGAGGACAGCGCCGGCCCGTTCTCGTGGCGGACGCCGACGGGCGGATCTTCCCGCGGCAGCATCGCGCTGGCGGCGGCCGGGACGAGGAGCAGTGCGAGCAGAGAGGCGATCAGCAGGCGTTTCACGGGGACCTCCTTGGTGGTGACGTGTCGCCATCGACCGTACGGACGCACCCCGGTACCCGGCATCGGGAGACCTCCCTAGATTGCCGGCCGGCGCCTACCGGTCTTACTCGGTGAGCCCCAGCCGCAGCGCCTTCACGCTCGCCTCCGCGCGCGTGCGGGCGTCGAGCTTGCGGAGGATCGCCGACACGTGGTGGTCCACCGTCTTCTCGGAGACGAACAGCCGCTCGGCGATGTCCACGTTGCGAAGACCCTCGGCGAGCAGCGCCAGCACCTCCAGCTCCCTCGGCGTGAGGTTGGCGCGGTTGGCGCGGGTGGAGGGACGGGGGCCACGCGGCAGCCCGCGCGCGCCGCGCTCGCGCAGGCGTCGCGCGACGATGGCGGCGGCCGGGCGCGCGCCGAGCTGCTGCAGTTGGTCGAGCGCGCGACGCAGGCAATCTTCGTCATCCGAGTCGGCGAGGGCGAGCGCGGCGTCGTAGGGACAGCCCAGCTCCGTCCAGTGCTCCGCCGCCTGCTCCGGCTTGTTCGCCAGCTGCAGCTCGTAGGGCTCGGCAACTGCGGCGTTGCCGATGTCGGCCCGGCCGCCGAGTCGCCGGCACCAGCAGGCCAGCTCGCCGGTCTCCCAGGTGGCGCCGGTTCGGAGCGCGAGGGCGAGCGCCGCCTCCGTGGCCGCGGTCATCGCATCCGGCTTTCCCTCGAGCCAGGCGGCCTCAGCCCCGGCCGCCACCACCGGCGCGATTTGCTGGATCTCCCCGGTGGGCTCAGCAAGATCGCGTGCCTCGTCGAGCGCCGTCCAGGCGTCCGGATCTCCGCGCCGGGCGCGCACGAGTCCCCGGGCCATGAGTGCGAGGACACGCGCAACGCGCGGCTCGCGCGGGTCGCGGAGCACGGCCGCAGCGGACTCGGCGGCGTCGGCCCAGCGCCCCACGGCCAGCTCAGAGCAGGCCCGGACTGCCAGCATGCAGAGCCCCCAGTAGTCGAGTCCGCGCTCGCCGCAGTATGCGAGCCCAGCCTCCACGGAGCCGAGCGCATCGCCGAAGCGCCGCTGCCGGAACTGGAACCAGGCGCGGTTGAGGAAGATCCGGCCGATGTGATCCTCCAGTCCTTCGCGGCGGGCGAGCGCGAGAGCGCGATCGAGCTTCTCACCGCCGCCCTCGACCCCGTCGCGGAGCTCTGCCACAGCGATCGTGGTGAGGGCGTGGACGAGGATGTCCATCTCGCCCAGCCGTTCGGCCAGGTCGTGCGCTCGCCAGCCCCACTCGAGCGCGCCCTCGTGGTCTTCCCAGTTTGCGCGGCGCTGCGCCAGCGTCCCGTACGCGAACGCCAGCTCCGGTCCCGGCTCGAGCTGCTCCAGCAGGGCGATGGCCTCGCGGCAGGCCTTCTCCCCCTCGTCTGGTCGCCCCACGAACGAGAGCAGATGCGAGAGCGCGCGCAGCGAGTCTCCCTCCCTGAGCCGGTCCCCGGCCTCGCGGCGGTACGCAAGCGCGCGCTCCGCCAGCGGCACAGCCTTCTCCACCTGCCCGCTCAGGTAGCACTCGTGCGCGCAGAGCTCGAGCAGCTCCGCCTTCGTCTCGGGCGGTTCCGCGTCCGCGAACCGCAGCGACCGCTCGTACTGCGCGGCGGCCTCGCGGTGTGCCCCTAGCGACGCCGCGCGGGCGGCGGCCTGCCGGGCGAAGCGCAGCACCGCGGCCTGGTCGTTTGCGGCCTCCGCATGATGCGCGAGGCGCGCCAGGTCGGGTGCGCCGGCCGGCGGGTTGGCCAGCGCGGCAAGCGCTGCCCGGTGGAGCGTGAGCGCGCGATCGGGGGTCAGGGATTCCTCCACGGCGATCCGCGCGAGCTCGTGGCGGAAGGCCACGCCTCCGGGCGCCGGCACGAGCATGCCCGACGCTAGGCAGTCCTCGATGCGGGCGACGGTGTCCGGCGCCAAGGTCTCGAGGAGCCACATGTCCGCCTGGGGTGTGACCACGGCCGCGGCCTCGAGCAGCGCCCGCGCCTCGGGATCCAGCCGGGTGGCGCGCGCGAGCACCGCGTCGCGCACGGTCTGCGGGATCTCTTCCGCACCGCCCGCGAGCACCTCGGTGACGAAGAACGGATTGCCCGCCGTGCGGCGATACAGGTCGTCGGGATCGATGGCGGCGTGCGGCTCGGCCAGCTTCGCCACCGCCTCCTGCGACAGCCGCTCGATCGGCACGCGCGTGACCGCCGGGCTCGTGGCCAGCTCCCCGAGCACGATCCGCAGCGGGTGGGCGCGGTCCAGCTCGTCGTCGCGGTAGCTCGCCAGGATGAGCACCGGGGCCTGCTCCACGCGGCGGGCTAGCAGCCTCACCACGTCGAGCGTCGCTTCGTCGGCCCAGTGCAGGTCCTCGAGCACGAGCACGGTGCCCCTCGGCGCGGCGAGCTCGGCCAGCAGGGCAGCGGCCACCTCGTGCGGCCTCGCGCCGCTCGCCACCAGGCTTTCGAGCTCCCCACCGGTGGCCTCCGCGATCTCGAAGAACGGGCCAAGCGGGCGCGGGGTGAAGAGCGCATCGCACGCGCCCCAGACGGCGCGGGCCCGCTCGCCGCAGAACGCCCGCAGGAGCGTGGTCTTGCCTACGCCCGCCTCGCCGCCGACGAGGAGCATGCGCCCGCGCGCGCTGCTCATGACCTCGGCCGCGGCCTCGTTGAGCGCCGACCACTGTTCGGAGCGCTCGAGCAACTGTTGCTCGCTCATCAGATTCCCCATCCGGCCCATCCTCCCCCCGCGCGCCGGTGGACGCAACGATGAGATTCAGCACACTCGCCGCTCTACCGTGGCGAACCCGATCAATTCAGGAGGCACCGCTACGCCAGCGGCGACCGGAGCGTGGTCGAGCGGCTGCTGGCCGACGACTTGGTCTTCTACAGCCCACCCGACCCCGGCATCGACCTCGCCACCTACTGGGAGCGCTGCTCACCTTCGACGGCGACAAGATCTGCCGCGCGGAGGTTTACTTCGGGTGGGATCTGTAGGCAGAATCCCGCCCAACTCGCATCATGAACATCCCATACACCAAGGGTCTGCACGAGCTCGGCGACGGGCTCCACGCCTACCTCCAGCCGAACGGCGGCTGGGGCTGGAGCAACGCGGGACTTGTGACGTCGGATGGCGGCGGGTCGCTGCTCGTGGACACGCTGTTCGACCTCAGGCTCACCCAGGAGATGCTCGACTCGATGCGCGCGATCACGGACGCGCATCCGCTCGAGGCGGCGATGAACACCCATGCCAACGGCGACCACTGCTTCGGCAACCAGCTGCTTCCGCCGGGCGTCTCCCTCTACGGAACCTCGGCCGCCGTGGAGGAGATGAAGGCGGCGCCGCCCGAGCTGGTGAGCTTCCTGTTCAAGGGCGACCACGGCGACCCGGTGTTCACCTCCTTCGCCCGTGAGAACTTCGGGCCGTTCGACTGGGAGGGCTGCGAGCTGCGACTGCCGTCCTCGACCTGGGACGGCCGGCTCGAGCTGGGTGTTGGCGAACGTGAGGTCGTGTTCATCGAGTTGGGTCCGGCCCACACCGGCAGCGACTCGATCGTGCACGTGCCCGACGCCGGCGTGGTGTTCACGGGCGACCTGCTGTTCATCGGCGGCACGCCGATCGTGTGGCACGGCCCCGTACAGGAACTGGCTCGACGCCTGCGAGACGATCCTCTCCCTCGACGCGCGCGTGCTGGTGCCCGGCCACGGCCCGCCCACCGGCGACGCGGGCGTGCGCGGCGTGATGGCGTATCTCGAGTACGTATACGCGGAGGCGCGCAGACGCTTCGACGCCGGCATGGACGCGGAGGCGGCTGCCGACGACATCGAGCTCGGCGAGTTCGCCGACTGGAGCGACAGCGAGCGCATCGCGGTGAACGTGGAGAGCGCCTACCGGGAGTTCGACCCCGGGCGCGAGCCGGCGCCGGTGCCGGAGCTGTTCATGCGCATGGCGCGCTGGGCCGACCGGCATTAGGCTCGCCTCAGTGATCTCGCGATTGGCAGCGTTGGTGTTGGTCGGAGCCGCCTGCTTCGCGACCGGCGCCCAGGCCAAAAAGGTCACGATCGTCTACTTCAAGACGCCGTCCCACAACATCGTCTGCATGTTCGCGGGCGGGCTGGCGGGCACGAAGCCGTTCGTGGCCTGCGGCATCAAGAGCGGCCTCAAGCCCCCGCCACCGAAGGTGCGCTGCCGCGAGGGCGACCCCACCGACAAGTTCGTCAACCTGGAGCGGACCGGCCGGGCGCACGAGCCCTCGTGCGCCGGCGATCCGGGTCCGTTCGTCGGCGAGAAGCAGGCGCGGGTGTTGCGCTACGGGCACAGGTTCGCGCGCGGCGGACTGCGCTGCAGGTCGGCGGTCGCCGGGCTCACCTGCCGCAACAAGAGCCACCACGGCTTCTTCCTCAGCCGCGCGCACTCGCGGCGCTTCTAGCGCACGGTTACGGAGCGACGATCTTGAACGCGGCCACGCCCGGTCGCGACTTGTTGCCCGCGCCGTCGCTCGCGGTCACGCGCACGCGGTAGGAGCCGCGTCGAAGCGCCTTGCGTCCCGCGCGACCGGAGAACGCAAAACGGTTTGCCCCCACCGCCGCCGCGCGACTCAGCGCAGCCTTGCCAGCGAACCGGGCGCAGCGCGCTTTCCGGAGCTCGCGCTTCACACGGCCAGCCCTGCCCGGGCCGGTGGCCTTGGCGCCGAGCCTCGTCTTCACCTGGACCAGCAGCATGCGCCGGTTGTGTTTCGTGGGAGCCACGCACACCCGCTTGCCCCGCTTCGTCCTGAGCTTGATGCCCGCGGACTTGCGCTGGAACGTCAGCTTCACCTGAGCCGCCTCGGATAGCCGGAAGGAGATCGTCGTGCCTCGGGCCACCCTGCGGCGCTTGGCCGCGACGGGCGTGGACCCCCGCCCCACCGCGAAGGTGCGAGGGGTCACCGCAACCCGACTCACGACGGGCGCCACGGTGTCCCCGCCGCCGCCGGCGCCGGGCGGCGCCGACGTGAGCTCGAACGCCCCGATGTCGCACGCCGCTAACTGGGGGCGCGCAACGCCGCGCTGGTCCGTGGGCGGGCAGCCGGCGCCGGTCACCGGCACCATGTCCACGGCGTCGCTGCCCGGCGCGAGCGCCATCGTGGGCGTCTGCCCGCCGTTGTCGGCGAGCGCCGCGAGCTTGGGATCGCCCGGCGAGCCGGGACAGCCGGTGGCGCCGGCGGCGAGGTTGTGCCCGCCGTCGTTGAGCGGGAGGGTGCCGTTCGTCGCGCACTCGCCCCCGACGATCGAGTTTGTGATCGTGGCCGATCCGGCGATCAGGTAGATCGTGGTGTGCCCGACGTTCGGCAGCTGAATGCCGCCGGGTGGCGGACCGTTTCCGAACACCGTGTCCTGGAGCAGGAGAACCCCGAGCCCGAAGGAGGCGAGCGCGGACCCGTCGCGCCCCACGCCGTCGTGGCCGTCCGTGGCGCTGCCGCTGGCGGTGGCCACGGCGAAGCCCGCACCCCCGCCCGCGCCGGTCACGTTAGCCGTGATCGTCGAGTTGGACACCGTGTCCCCGCTGCCGCGGAAAACCAGCGCGCCGCCGTACCCGCTGTCGCCGCCGCTTCCGCCGAAGGAGTTGCCGGTGGACCCGCCGCCGATCCCCTCGGAGCCGATGCCGCCGCTGCCGCTCGCGTTTCCGGCCAGGGCGCTGTCGGAGATGGACGTGCTCGGGTTGGCCACGTTCGGGCTATCAGCGATGCCACCGCCGAAGCCGCCCTGGTTGCCCGAACCGCCGTCGCCGAGGCCACTGGCGGCCGTGAACACCGGCGAGACACCTCCACCACCGCCGTGCCCGGCGCTGCCACCGCCACCATCCCCGGCGTCGTTGCCGAGTATCGAGGAGCTCTCGACCGTCAGCGTGCCGGCGTTGAAGATGCCGCCGCCCCACCCTCCCACCCCGGGGCTGCCGCCATTGCCATCGCCGCCGTGGCCGGCGTTGTTGCCGAAAACGCCTCCCTGCCCGCCAGTCCCAGCGCCCCCTAACCCGCCCCTGCCCGCCACGTTGTTCGTGATCGCGCTGGCGGTCACCGTCAGGGTGCCGAAATTGGCCACGCCGCCGCCGTTGCCGCCGTCGCCACCCGGGCCGCCGTACGCGCTGCCCGCGTCGCAGGCACACGAGTCGCCACTGCCACCGCTTGCGTCACCGCCCCCGCCGCCGGCACCCGCGTGATTGGCCGACACCGTGACGCCGTCGAGCGTCAGCGTCCCGCCGTTGAGGATGCCGCCGCCATCCGAGCCAACGCCGCCCGCACCCCCCACCACGGTCTCACCCGGATTGCCCGGCAGGCCGTTCTTGGGCAGCGCAAAGTCGCCATCGGGCGCACGCCCGCCCGTCACGGTCAGGTCTCGGAGCACAACCGTGGCTCCCGGCCGCACGTCGATCGCCCGGTCCGGCGGTGCGGGAAGGAAGCCGTTCGCGTCGATGCTCGTGCTCGCCGCCCCGGCGCCCGTGATGGTGACCGGCCCAGTGATGTCGAGATCCCCGACGTTGTTGCCGTTCTCGCCCGGACCCGTCCGGGAGAGCGCGAAATGACCGCTGGCGAGCAGCACATTGTCGGCGCCGTTGCCGATTGTGCAGCCGTCAAACGCGGTGTCGGTATCCGCGGCGGTGATCGCCTCGCGCAGCGAGCACTGCATGTCGGCGGCCACGGTGTCGCCCGTGGTGGTCACGTGGATGTCGTTGGCCCGGGCGGCCAGCGGCACACTCAGCGAGACGACGCTGGAAAGAGCTACCACCAGCGCACGCGCGAGCCAGGGCATGGCCCAGTCTTCCACGCCGGGGTCGGGCGAAGCAAGGCGCTAGGAGCGCGACCTCTGGGCGAGGTTGATCTCGGTCAAGCGCGCGGCCGCCTTGCCGGCGGCCTCGGCAAGCAGGGCGGCCGTGTTCGCATCACCTTCGAGAGTGCGGTTGCCGTCCCGCACCAGCTCGTTCGCCAGCTCCGCCACCTCACCAGCCGCGCGAGCGATCTCGCGCGGGGAGTCCGCTGCCTGCGACAGCGCCCAGTCGAGCTGCTCCGCGCGGGTTCGGTCGTCCCTGGGGAGCCGCATCGCCTCGAGCACCGGCTCGTAGGCGGTCAGCTCGTGCTCCGCCAGCTCCAGCGCCGTGGAACGTAGCTCGCCCGCCCGTGCGGCGGTGTCCGGGCGGTCGCTGAACGACGCCGCCATCTCCACCAGCGCAGCCGCCAGCGCGGTGGCCCAGGCGGCCGTGCTGCCGCCGCCGGGCGCGGGCGTGCGCGCCGCGACCTCGTCGAGCAGCTCTTGGAGGGTGCGATCCGCGTGCCCCACGGTGCGAGCCCTACCCGACGGCGGACGCCTGTGCAGCGACCCTCGGCGGCGCCGACTCGCGCCCCAGTCCGCCGTGGCGGCGCACGGTGAGCAGCAGCGCCGCGGCGCCGAGCAGGAAGATGCCGACGCTCTCGAGCTGCGCGGCGGTGAGGCCAAGCGCCACCTCATTGTTCCGCCGCCAGAACTCCACGATGAAGCGCTCGATGCCGGCGAACACCAGGTACATGGCGAACAGCACCCCGGGGCGGAAGCGGTCGCGCCAGGTCCAGAGCAGCCAGGCCACGAGCCCCATCGACAGCGTCTCGTAGATCGGCGTGGGCTGGACGGTGACGCCGGGCGGCGTGGGCGTGGTGCCATGCGGATAGCCCATCGCCCAGGGCAGGTGCGAGGGCTTGCCGTAGTCCCCGTCCCCCGACACCTGGCAGCCGATGCGGCCGATCGCGTAGCCGAGCGCGAGCCCCGGCCCGGCGATGTCGAACAGCTTGAGGCTGAGGAAGTCGCGCCAGCGCGCCCACAGCAGCACGGCGATCGTGCCGCCGAGGAAGCCGCCGTACCACACGAGGCCGGAGCCGCCGAACACGTTGCCGAGCAGGCTGCCCTGCAGCGAGCCGTGGTTCTGGATCAGGTAGTAGGCGCGCGCGCCGATCAGGCCGCCGACCACCGCCACGATCACGATCTCGTACGCCCAGTCCACGGGCTTGCCGAGCTCCTTCAGCCGCCGTGCGGCGAGCAGCCCCCAGGCCACGAAGTTGAGCGCGAAGAAGATGCCGAACGTCTGGATCGTGATGCCGCCGATGTGGATGTGCGCGAGCACTGGCTCAGTCGCGCTCTGGCCTGTCCGGGCGGGCGGCGAACAGCAGCACGGCGAGAAGCGCCGCTGCGAAGGCCATCTGGCCGAACGTGAGCGCCGTGCCGAGGTTCTTGGCGCCGAACGCGAGCGCGAGCAGCGTCGCGATCACAAAGGCGCCCACAAGTAGGAGCAGCTGGGTGCGAATAACGCGATTGTGGCAGCCCGCGGCGCGATCGCCGCGAGCTGCCAGCAGTCGGGTCTACGCAGTGGCGAGCGCCGGCTGCTCGTCGTGGTAGGTCTCGCCGCGCTCGGCCTTCTCCACCAGCGAGGCGGGCGGCTCGAAGCGCTCGCCATAGGTCTCCGCCAGCTCGCGCGCGCGAGCGACGAAACCGGCGACGCCGCCCTCGTAGCCGTTGATGTACTGGAGCACGCCCCCGGTCCAGCCCGGGAAGCCGATGCCGAGGATCGAGCCGATGTTGGCGTCGGCCACCGATTCGATCACGCCCTCGTCGAGGCACTTGATCGTCTCGATCGACTCGATGAACATCATCCGCTCCTTGAGGTCCTCGAAGGGGACGTCGCGGTTCTCGCCGCCGAACGCCTCCTTGAGGCCCGGCCACAGCCCGGCGCGCTTGCCGTCCTCGTACGCGTAGAAGCCGGCGCCCTCGAGCCGGCCCGGCCGCTCGAACTCGTCGAGCATGCGGTCGATCACCTGCTCCGACGGGTGCGCGTCCCAGCCGCTGCCGCTGGCATTCGCCTCCTTGGCCGCATCGCGGATCTTGCGCATCAGCTTGAGGTTGAGCTCGTCGCTGAGCTGCAGCACCGGGGCCGGATAGCCGGCCTGCGACGACGCCTGCTCGATCGACGGCGCCGGAACGCCCTCGGTGAGCATCGCGATGCCCTCGTTGATGAACGTGCCGATCACGCGGCTGGTGAAGAAGCCGCGGCTGTCGTTCACCACGATCGGCGTCTTGCGGATCAGCTTGGCCACGTCGAGGGACCGGTAGAGCGTCTCCTCGGACGTCTGCTCGCCCTTGATGATCTCGAGCAGCGGCATCTTGTCCACCGGGCTGAAGAAATGCAGCCCGATGAAGTCCGCCGGGCGCGACACGCCCTCGGCCAGCTCGGTGATCGGGAGCGTGGAGGTGTTGGAGGCCACCAGCGCGCCCTCGGCCAGGTGCGGCTCGATCTCCGCGAACACCTGCGCCTTCACCTTCGGGTCCTCGAACACGGCTTCGATCACCAGCTCGGCGCCCGCGGCGTCCGCCGGGTCCGCGCTCGGTTTGATCCGCGCGAGCAGCTCGTCCGCCTTCTCCTGCGTCGAGCGGCCCCTCTCGATCTGCTTCGCGAGCAGCTTCTCCGAGTAGGCCTTGCCCTTCTCGGCCGCCTCGAGCGACACGTCCTTGAGCACGACCTCGATGCCCGCCTTCGCGCACACGTACGCGATGCCGGCGCCCATCATGCCCGCGCCGAGCACGACCATCTTCGCCGGGTGGAACTGCTCGATGCCCTCCGGCCGGTCGCGGTCGCCGTTCACCTTCTGCATGTCGAAGAAGAACGCCTGGATCATGTTCTTCGACACCTGGCCGCAGACGAGATCCGTGAAGTAGCGGCCCTCGATCTCGATCGCGGTGTCGAAGTCCACCTGCGCGCCCTCCACCGCCGCGGCCAGGATGTGGTGCGGCGCCGGGTAGTTCGCGCCCTTGATCTGCTTGCGCAGGTTGGCGGGGAACGCCGGCAGGTTCATCGCCAGCTTGGGGTTGGACGGCGTGCCGCCTGGGATCTTGTAGCCCTTCACGTCCCAGGGCTGCTGCGCCTCGGGGTTGGCCACGATCCACGCCTTGGCGGCGGGGATCAGCTCCTCGCGCGACTCCACGATCTCGTCCACGATGCCGAGCTCCTTGGCCTTGTCCGGCCGCAGGCGCTGACCCTGCATCAGCAGCTGCATCAGGGCGTCGACGATGCCGAGCATGCGCACGGTGCGCACCACGCCGCCGCCGCCTGGGAGCAGCCCAAGCTGCACCTCCGGGAAGCCGAGCTGCACGCCGCGGTCGTTCAGCGCCACGCGGTGGTGAGCGGCGAGAGCGATCTCGAGCCCGCCGCCCAGCGCCGCGCCGTTGATGGCGGCCACCACGGGCTTGCCGAGCGTCTCGAGGCGGCGCAGCTGCGCCTTCACCTCGCGCACCCCGGCAGCCACCTGAGGCGCGTCGGCGCGCGTGGCCTGGCGCAGCTCGTTGAGGTCGCCGCCCGCGAAGAAGGTCTTCTTCGCCGACGTGATCACCACGCCGTGGATGTCGTCCTTCTCGGCCTCGAGCCGCTCGATCGTCGCGCCCATCGAAGCGACGTAGGCGGCGTTCATCGTGTTTGCCGACTGCCCCGGATCGTCGAGGGTGAGGACGACGACGCCGTCGTCGTCCTTGTCCCAACGGATAGTTGAGGGAGTGCTCCGCGGGGCATCCAGCCCCGCGTCCTGATTGCGGTTCTCAGCCTCCGGCCTCGTTTCCATACTCATCGAATGGCCTCCACGACCGTCGCGATTCCCATGCCGCCGCCGATGCAGAGAGTGGCGAGGCCGTACTTGCCGCCGGTGCGGTGCAGCTCGTCGATTAGCGTGCCGAGGATCATGCCGCCGGTGGCGCCGAGCGGATGGCCCATGGCGATCGCGCCGCCGTTGACGTTGACCTTCTCCATGTCGAGGTTCATGTCCTTGACGAAGCGCAGTACCACGGCCGCGAACGCCTCGTTGATCTCGATCAGGTCGAGGTCGTCCACCGTCAGGCCCGCCTTCTTCAGCGCCTTGCGCGAGGCGGGAGCCGGTCCGGTGAGCATGATCGTCGGGTCGGCGCCGGACACCGCGGTGGCGAGGATCTTCGCGCGCGGCGTGAGGCCCAGCTCGTCGCCGGTCTGCTCGTTGCCCACGGCCACGAGCGACGCGCCGTCCACGATGCCGGACGAGTTGCCCGGCGTGTGCACGTGGTTGATCTTCTCGAGCCAGTGGTACTTCTGGAGCGCGACGGCGTCGAAGCCGCCCATCTCCCCCATCGCCTCGAACGAGGGCTTGAGGTTGCCGAGCGTCTCCACCGTGGTGCCCGGGCGGATGAACTCGTCGTGGTCGAGCACCACCTGCTCGTTGATGTCCACCACCGGCACGACACTCGTCGCGAAGCGGCCCTCCTCACGGGCGGCGCTGGCGCGCTCCTGTGAGCGCGCGGCGTAGGCGTCCACGTCGTCGCGGGTGAACTCCTCGACCGTGGCGATCAGGTCCGCACTGATGCCCTGCGGGACGAACGAGGTGTCGTAGTTCGTCTCGGGGTCCATCGCCCAGGCGCCGCCGTCGGAGCCCATCGGCACGCGCGACATCGACTCAACGCCGCCGGCGAACACGAGGTCCTCCCAGCCGGAGGCCACCTTCTGAGCCGCGATGTTCACGGCCTCGAGCCCGGACGCGCAGAAGCGGTTGAGCTGGACGCCCGCCACGGTGTCCGGCAGACCGGCCTTGATCGCGGCGGTCTTGGCGATGTCGGCGCCCTGGTCGCCCACCGGCGAGACGCAGCCCAGCACCACGTCGTCGATCCGGTTGGGATCGAGGCGGACGTGCCGGGACAGCAGCTCGTGCATCAGGCCGACCACGAGGTCGACCGGTTTGGTGGAGTGCAACGAGCCGTTGTGCTTGCCCTTGCCGCGCGGCGTTCGGACCGCGTCGAAGACCAGGGCCTCGGTGCTGCTCATGATGTGACTCCTGTCGTCTGTTGCGTTGTCAGTTTTGGGAGCGCCTCGTCCACGAGCGCGACCAGACCCTGGACGAGCAGTTCGTGGACGTCCCGGCGTGGAAGGCGGTTGGTCCTGAGCCAGTCGGCCGTGATGGCCTGTGCGAATCCCTCGTAGCCGCGCATCAGCGCGCGCACCTCAGGTGGCGCCTCCGCGGGCGGGCCCCAGGCGAGCGCGATCAGCTGGTCGATGATCTGCCTGCGCGCGTCCTCGAGCACTGCCTCGAGCTCAGAGTCGCGGCCGAAGCCCTGCGCACCTATACACGCGAGCCAGGTGCCGCGGTTGGCCTTGACGGTGCGCAGCCAGCGGTCCACCGCGTCCGAGAGCACCGCGAGGCGCTCCGATTGGTCCGCGTCGCCGGGCGCCGGGAAGAGATCGTCCGGCACCTCCAGCATCGAGCGCACAACCGCCACGTAGAGGTCGCGCTTGGTGCGGAAGTAGTGGTTCACGAGCCCGCGCGCGACGCCCGCCGCGCTCGCCACCTCGGCGGTGGAAACGGCGTCGTAGTGGCGCTCGGAGAACAGCTGAGCTGCCACCCGCAGGATCTGCGCCCGGCGCTCTTCTGCATCGAGGTAAGTGCGCCGCTGCGACGCCCCCGTCGGCATCGGGCGGCATGCTAGCAGTGAAATTGGCGTTGTGCCAAAATGGAACCGCGGTGAGGGATCAGGGGCTTTTCGGGCCGGAGTCTGTGACGTGGCGGGTGGTGGGCCACCGGGCCTCGCTCGTCGGCGGGCTGCGCTCGCTGATGATCCAGTCGCTGCACCCGCTCGCGATGGCGGGTGTTGCGGACTTCAGCGACTACCGCTCGCGGCCACTGCGCCGGTTGCAGCGCACCTCGCGCTACGTGGCGGCCACCACGTTCGGCACCACCGAGCAGGCGCATGGGGCCGCAGCGCTCGTGCGCCGGATGCACCAGCGCGTGCGCGGCGTCGATCCGGTGACCGGCCGCGAGTACAGCGCTGACGATCCTGAGACGCAGGTGTGGGTGCATACCGTGGAGGTCCACTCCTTTCTTGCTGCTTTCAGGGCTTTCGGTGGTCCTCTTAGCAATGAGGAAGCGGACCGCTATTTCGCTGAGAACGTGCAGGTTGCCTCACTGCTCGGCACGCCGGCGTCGATGGTGCCCGCTTCCGTTGCCGAGGTGCGCGAGTACTTCGCGGCAGTGCGGCCGGAGCTGCGCATGTCCGCCGCCGCGCACGACGCGATCCACTTCGTGCTGCACCCGCCGCTCGGAAACCGCGAACTGCTGCCGTACCAGGTGCCGCTGCGCATGTTGTCGAACGCCGCGCTCGCCCTCGTGCCGCGCGACCTGCGCCGGCTCGCCGGCATCGACCGCTCGCCTGCGGTCGACGTGGCGGCGGTGACCACCACGCGGCCGCTGATCAGCGCACTCGGGCTGCCGGGCCTGCGCGAGGTCTACGCCACGGTGGTGGGCCGCGAGACAACGGAGATCGGCCGCGCGGCCCTGGAGCGCGCGGCCTAGTTCTCCATCGAGACCGAGTTTTCACTCGCTATGCGGCTATAACCTCGGTCTCGAGGCGCCCGCCAGTCCTGCCCCGGTGCGCGGTGGGGCGGTCGACGGCGATGTGGTATCCCGGACCTGACGATGACTGCACCCGGGTTCCCAGCCGCCGCGCACGAGGCGCTCGGCGACGCTCAGCTCCGCCACAACCTGCGGCACGCCACCACCAGGATCCGCGCCAAGCGCGCCGCCGTGGTGTCCGAGCTGCCGGACTGGGAGGAGCTGCGCGAGGCGGGCGCCGCGATCAAGGACCGCGCGCTGGCGACGCTGCCGGAGCAGCTCGAGCGGCTCGAGGCGGCGGTGCAGGAGGCCGGCGGGGTCGTGCACTGGGCGCGCGACGGCGCCGGGGCCAACTCGATCGTCGCGGGGATCGCCCACGCAGCACGGCGCACGCGAGCTGATCAAGGTCAAGTCGCTCGCCACCGACGAGATCGGCTTGAACGACGCGCTCGCCGCCGAGGGGATCGCCGCGGTGGAGACCGACCTCGCGGAGCTGATCGTGCAGCTCGGGAACGACAGCCCGTCGCACATCCTCGTGCCTGCGATCCACAAAAACCGCGCAGGAGATCCGCGCGCTGTTCGAGCGGACGATCGCGGAGGGCCAGGAGCTCAGCTCCGACCCGAGCGCGCTCACCGAGACCGCGCGAAAGCACCTCCGCGCGAAGTTCCTCTCCACCCCGCTTGCCGTGAGCGGCGCCAACTTCGGCGTGGCCGAGACGGGCGCGGTGTGCGTGGTCGAGTCTGAGGGCAACGGGCGCTTCTGCACCACGCTGCCGGAGGTGCTCGTCACGGTGATGGGCATCGAGAAGGTGGTGCCCGAGTGGCGGGACATGGAGGTGATGCTCCAGCTCTTGCCGCGCTCCTCCACCGGCGAGCGGATGAACCCGTACACGTCGCTGTGGACCGGCGTGACCGAGGGCGATGGACCCCGCGAGTTCCACTTGGTGCTGCTCGACAACGGGCGCACGAGCGTGCTCGCCGACGCGCTGGGCCGCCAGGCGCTGCGCTGCATCCGCTGCTCGGCCTGCCTCAACGTGTGCCCCGTCTACTCGCGCACCGGCGGGCACGCCTACGGCTCCGTCTACCCCGGCCCCATCGGCGCGATCCTCACGCCCCAGCTACATGAGCTGCGCGAGGGCGAGACGCTGCCATGGGCCTCGAGCCTGTGCGGCGCGTGTTACGAGGTGTGCCCGGTGAAGATCGACATCCCGTCGGTGCTCGTGCACCTGCGCGGGCGCGTGGTGAACGAGGCCAAGGGCGGCGGCCCGGGCGCCGAGCGGGCGGCGATGAAGCTGGTGGCGGGCGCGTTCGGCTCGCGGCGGCGGTACGAGGCGGCGCAGCGCCTGGCGCGGCTGGGCAACGGTCCGCTCGCGAGGATCCCGTTCGGCCCGCTGGCGGCGTGGCGCGAGGCGCGCGACCTGCCGGAGGTGCCGCGCCAGAGCTTCCGCGACTGGTGGAGGGAGCGGGGCTCGTGAGCGGGCGCGAGGAGATGCTGGCCGGGATCCGGGCCGCGGTGCGGTCCCACGTCGACGTGCCGGAGCCGCCGCGCAGCTACCGACCGGCGGGCGCGGCTCCGGCCTCGGTCGACCTGTTCTGCGAGCGCGTGTCGGACTACACGGCGAACGTCCGGCGCGTGACCGGGGCCGGCGAACTCGCGAGTGCGCTGGCGGCCGCCTGCGCCGAGCGCGGCTCAACGCGCGTCCTGCGCGCGCCCGGGATGGACTGGACGATCGACGGCGCGGAGCTCAACCCCGACTCGCCGGACCTCTCCCCCGCCGATCTCGACGCCGTCGACGCCGCCCTCACCGGTTGCGCCCTGGCGATCGCGGAAACCGGCACGATCGTGCTCGACGGCAGCCCCGCGTGCGGCCGCCGCGCGCTCACCCTCGTCCCCGACCACCACATCTGCGTGGTGCGCGCCGACCAGGTGGTGGCAGGCCTCCCGGACGCCATCGACCGGCTCGGTGACGCCGCCCGAGCGGGCCGGCCGCTCACCTTCATCTCAGGCCCGTCGGCCACCTCCGACATCGAACTCCAGCGCGTGGAGGGAGTGCACGGGCCGAGGAAGCTGGACGTGGTGATTGTTCAGCCGCTCACTTGAGCGTCTTCAGGTATGCAGCGAGCGCCTGCAGCTGATCGTTCGGAATGATCCCGCCCCAGTGCGGCATGCTCACGATCGGCGCCTTCCCGATCACGCTGCCCGAGCGGATCACGTCGATGATCTTCGCGTCGGTGTTGAACTCCTTGCGGAAGTCCTGGCCGGAGAGCGGCGGGATCGTCTTGTCCGCGGACTGCGGGTTGGGTACGCCGCCGAGCCCGTTGGGGCCGTGGCAGTTGATGCAGCCGTAGCTCGTGTACAGGGCCGCACCCTCCACCGCGGGGCCCTGCTTCTTCGGAATCGTCGGCGGCACCGCTGTCGCCACCGCCGGCAGCCCGGCGCGCAGATAGGCGATCAGGTCATTCACCTGGGTGTTGGAGATGACCGCTCCCCAGACGGGCATGTACGGCTGGGTCGGGTTGCTCGATTCGCCGAGCCCGTGATCGATGATCGACCGTAGCTCCGCGGGCTTCAGGCTCTTCGCGATGGTCGTGAGCGCAGGCACGGCCGGCGCGATGCCGCCCCGGCCCTGCATGCCGTGGCATTGGGAGCAGGCGAACTGGATGAAGTCGTGCGCGCCGGCGGCGATGTGCGGATCCACGGCCGCGGTTTCGGCCTGAGACGTTCCCACCGTGACCGTCTTCGTCTTGGTGGAGCCGCTGTTCGCGGCGATGCCGATCACGCCCCCGATCCCAACCAGAATGGCCGCGCCAAGCGCGAGCATCAGACGACGACCAAGGACCCCATGCTCGTTTCCCATCGCGTGCCGCCCCTCAATGCCTCCCGTCGCCCAACACGATCTCTCGCACAGGCACATCCAGCTCCTTTTCCAGATAGCCGAGCATGCCCTTCGCGAGCCAGCTCCTGCGGTCTCGCACATGCGTGACGATCACAACCTCGTCGCCACCGAAGTCCCGAAGCTCGTCCTCGATCGCCACCATCGGATCGGGGTCGCCGACCTCCCCCTTGGCCGTAAAGCCCTGCTCTCCGGCCCATGCCAGCGAAGCGTCAAGCCGCTGCTGCGCTTCTTCGCGCTCGCGGTCGATGTCGGACACCAGGCGATGCGACCGCGAGGCAAGGATCGGCGCGAGCACGTCGAGCTCGGCATCGGCTCCCACCGTGGCCCGCAGGTCTCGGGCCAGCTCGTCACCGGCCAGCCTCTCTTCAGCGATCAGGAGTATGTGGCGCTTCCCCCCGCTTGCGCCGTGAGGGTGGGGCGCGTCCGCGGCGTCCCGCCACGCCGCCCGCCGATCCGTCTCGCGTCCGGCGAGCTCGAACACCAAGCCGGCCGCGACGCCGGCGGCGAACAGGACGATCCCGTACGCCCGCGACGTGAGGAACCCCAGAAGCACCGAGGCGCCGCCCACCAACCCCAGCGCGACAGCCACGCGAAAGGCATCGGTCTCGGTCTTAAAGGGCATCCGCATCGCGAGTCCCAACCGCTGACGGCTGACTGATCTCGCGCTCCGCGGACCGGCGGCTGCGGAGACCCCCCAAGCACGCTCAACCTGGCCATCGTATCCCACTCGGAGAAGCGAGTGGGTTTCCGATCCCAGCGTTTCTTCCGACCGACCCCGCCCCTACCTTGCTCGGCCCCGTGACCAGCCTCCCCACACCCGCGGCACGCGTGCGCGCCCTTCCGCCCTGGCCCGACAGCCGCTTCCTGCGCGACTGGCAGCGCGAGGCGCTCGCGTCCGTGGCGGCTCACTCCGGCCCGAGCTTCCTGGCCTCCGCCACGCCGGCCGCGGGCAAGACCACGTTCGGCCTGCGGGTGGCGTACGAGATGGTCGCGAGCGGCCGCGTTGAGCGCGTGGTGGTGGCGGCTCCCACCACGCACATCTGCCGCCAGTGGTCGAACGACGCGGCCCGCTACGGCCTCGACCTCGAGCCCAACCGCCCCAACGCCGACGGCACGGAGCCGCGTGATCGCCATGGCCTGGCGGTGACCTATCAGACGATCGCCGCGGGTCCGCGCCTTCACGCCCGGGCCGCCCGGCGGCCCACGCTGCTGATCGCCGACGAGCCGCATCACATGTGCGACCAGGCCGCCTGGGGCACGCGCACTCGCGAGGCGTTCGGCGGGGCGGTGTTCAGGCTGCTGCTGTCCGGCACGCCGTTCCGGTCCGACAGCTCACCGATCCCGTGGGTGACCTACGACGAAGACGGCGTGAGCCTGGCGGACTACAGGTATGGCTACTCGCGCGCGCTGCTCGACGGCGTCTGCCGGCCGATCGCGTTCCACTCCTACGACGGCGAGATGGAGTGGCGGGCCGACGGGCGCCTGCGGCGCGCCACGTTCGACACCGTGCTCCCCCAGGCCGAGGCCGCGCGCCGGCTGCGCACCGCGCTCGACCCGGACGGCGACTGGATGAGCCAGGTGCTGCGGGAGGCGGACGCGACCCTTTCGCGCGTGCGGGCGGACGGGCACCGGGACGCCGGCGGCCTGGTGGTGGCATCCGACCAGGAGCACGCCCGCGCGATCGCCGCCCGGCTGGCGCGGGTGGCGGGCGAGGCACCGGAGATCGTGATGAGCGACGAGCCCGAGGCGAGCGCCCGCATCGCAGCGTTCTCCGCCTCCAGCCGGCGCTGGCTCGTGTCGGTGCTGATGGTGTCCGAGGGCGTGGACATCCCGCGCCTGCGCGTCGGCGTCTACGCCACCGCCGCGCGCACCGAGCTGTTCTTCCGCCAGGTTGTCGGCCGCTTCGTGCGCCGCACGCCGGCGCCCGCGCGTCAGATGAGCTACCTGCTGCTGCCGGCCGACCACCGGCTCAAGCGCCTCGCCGTGCAGATCGAGGAGGAGCGCCGCCATGCGCTCGAGCTTGGGGCGAGCGAGGACGGGGAGCTCGACGAGCCGGAGCCGCCGCAGGAGCGCGGGGAGGCCGGCGAGCGGTTCGAGGCGCTCAGCTCAACCGCGGCCGAGCTCGCCGAGGCGATCTTCAGCGAGACCACCATGCAGCTCTTCCCCACCGACGACGCCGCGCCCGCGCGCCCCGCGCCGGTGCGCCCGCAGCCGGCGCCCGCGGCGCAGACAGAGACCGCCTCCGCCGCCCGCCGGCGACTGCGCGCCGAGCGCGCGCGACTTGCCACCTTCGTTTCGGGCAAGACGGGCGAGCCGCACCGCAACGTCCACGCCCGCATCAACCGCGCCACCGGCGCGGCGTCCGTTGGCGCGGCCACGCGCGAGCAGCTCGAGAAGGGCAACGAGCTGCTCAGGCGCGAGCTCTAGACGTTTCCCCTGCTTGGCACTACGGCCAGCCGGCGGCTGTCATTCTCCCCGCGGTGACCAACCCGCCGCCAAGCGGGCCTGACGGCGCCGCAGGCCTCGACGCCGTCGTGTTCGATCTCGACGGGGTGCTCATCGACTCGCATGCGGCAGTCACGAGCGCCACCAACCAGGCGCTCGTGGACCATGGCTTCCCTCCGCGCGGGGCCGAGGAGCTGCGGCGCTACATAGGCCCACCTGTGTTCGAGGCCTTCGAGGAGTTGACCGCCCAGCCGCGCGAGTCAGAGCTCGTTGCCGCGGTGGTGGCGAGCTACCACGAGCACTACCGGCGCGTGTACCTCGAGCAGACGGTGCTCGTCGAAGGCATCGTCCCGGTCCTTTCGACTCTCGCGCGCACGCGGCGGCTGGCGATCGCCACCTCCAAGCCAGACATGTTCGTCGACCCCCTCCTCGAGTCGCTGGGCATACGGTCGCTGTTCGAGACGACCGCAGCCCCAGCCGCGTCCGCTCTCGAGGAAGACAAAGCCGCAACGCTGGCACGGGCGCTGGAGGCCCTGGGCACCCGGCGCGCGGCGATGGTTGGCGACCGCGGTTTCGACATGAAGGCCGCCCGCGCTCAGGGCGTGCCAGCCATCGGCGTGACGTGGGGCATTGGAAGCGTCGAGGAGCTGCGCGCGGCGGGAGCGCAGGCGATAGCCGCGAAGCCCGGCGACCTGATCCCGCTGTTGACGAACGCCGGTTGAGTCACCGCAGGGCAACCGCAGATAGCGCTATACCTGTCCGCCGTGGCCTCCGACGGCCAACCGCCGCCCGACGCGCCCTCGCCCGAGCGTGCATCCAGTGACGACGACGAGCGCATCGGACCGCTCGTCCTGCAGCGCGTGGTCAAGGAGGACGGCCGGGCCCTCATCCTGTTCTCGCGAGTGGTGGACACGGCGGAGCCGGGCGGCGGCGAAGCGTGAACCAGCAGCGCTTCAACGAGCTGCGAGGCGAACAGGTCGTGTACGCCGCACAACGCCAGGAGCGTACCTTCCTCCCGGCCGAAGCGGAGTGCCCGCTGTGCCCGACCAAGCCCGGCGGCCCGGCCACCGAGATCCCGTTTCCGGAGTTCGAGATCGCGGTCTTCGACAACCGCTTCCCCTCGTTCGAGGCCCCGCACGGCGCGGCCGAGGTGGTCGTCTACACGGACCAGCACCGCGGCTCGTTCGGGCGGCTGCCGGAGGAACGAGCCGAGGCGCTGATGTGGGTCTGGCGCCAGCGCTACGACGAGCTGGGCGCGCGTCCGGACGTGAGCTACGTGCTGATCTTCGAGAACCGCGGCGTGGAGGTGGGAACGACACTCCATCACCCGCACGGCCAGATCTACGGCTTCCCGTTCCTGCCCCCGGTGCCGCTGCTCGAGCTCGATGCGGACAGGCGCCTCGGCGGCTGCGTGATCTGCGAGCTCCTCACCCGCGAGCGTCGTGACGATCAGCGGCTGGTGCACTCAAACGACGCGGTGCTCTCCTACGTGCCGTACGCCGGACGCTGGCCGTACGAGGTGCACGTGACGCTGCGCGAGCACCGGCCGAGCCTGAGCCGCTGCACACCGCGGGAGCTGACGGAACTGGCCGCTGCGCTCCAGGCCGTCACGCGCGGATACGACGAGCTGTTCGCGCGGGCCTTCCCATACCTGATGGTGGTGCACCAGGCGCCCACCGACGGTCACAGCGACGGCCACCTGCACGTCGAGTTCTACCCGCCGCTCCGCAGCGCGGACAAGCTCAAGTACCTGGCCGGCTGCGAGCAGGGCGCCGGCACGTTCCTCGTGGATGTGCTGCCCGAGGATTCCGCCGGCGCGCTGCGCGAGGCGATCGCAAATGCCGCCTGAGCGCGCGACTGCGTTCGCGCCCGGGCGCGTGAACCTGATCGGCGAGCACACCGACTACAACGACGGCCTAGCGCTGCCGTTTGCGATCACCGAGGGCGTGACGGTGACCGCCGTCGCGACGCCCGAGCGGCGGATCGAGGCCGTGGCCGCGGATCTGCGCGAGGAGGACTCGTTCGAGCTCGACGATCCAGCGCCGGCAAGCGGCGGCTGGCAATCCTTCGTCAGAGGCGTGGTGGCCGAGCTGGGCCGCGCCGGCGTACCGCTCGTGGGCGCCCGGCTCGAGATCGGCGGCACGGTGCCGCAGGGCGCGGGGCTCTCGTCGTCGGCGGCACTCGAGGTGGCGCTCTGCCTGGCGCTCGTCGCGCTGACCGGAGCCGAGCCACCCGATGGCCGCGCACTCGCCCGCATCTGCTCGCGCGCCGAGAACGAGTGGGTCGGGTTGTCGCGCCTCCCGAAGACCGCTAAAGGATGTTTTCGCGCTCCGGCCGGGCTGTAAAGCGCTTGGAGTAGGAGATATGGGGGATTTCACTAGCCTCCACTGAGATGCGCTCCCGCACCCTCGGCAAGACAGCCCGTGACGTCTCGGAGATCGGCTTCGGCGCCTGGCAGATCGGCGCCGACTGGGGGGACGTCGAGGAGGACGCGGCGATGGCGGCTCTGCACGCGGCGGCCGACGCCGGAGTGACGTTCTTCGACACCGCCGACGTGTACGGCGACGGGCGCTCCGAGCGCCTGGTGGGACGGCTCCTGCGCGAGCGTGCCGGGGAGCCGATCACCGTCGCCACGAAGATGGGCCGCCGCCTGGACCAGACAGTCGAGAACTACTCGCCCGAGCACTTCCGGGCCTGGAACGACCGCTCGCGGGAGAACCTCGGCCTCGAGACGCTCGATCTCGTGCAGCTGCACTGCCCCCCGACCGACCTCTACTACCACCCGGAGGTGTTCGCGGACCTCGACGCGATGGTCGAGGAAGGACGCATGGCCGCCTACGGCGTGAGCGTCGAGCGCGTCGAGGAGGCGCTCAAGGCGATCGAGTACCCCAACGTGGCCAGCGTGCAGATCATCTTCAACCCGTTCCGCCAGCGGCCGGCGCGCCTGTTCTTCGGCGAGGCGGCTCGGCGAGGCGTGGGGATCATCGTGCGGGTGCCGCTCGCGTCCGGGCTGCTGTCGGGCAAGTACACGCGCGAGACGACGTTCGCCGCCAGCGACCATCGCAATTTCAACCGCCACGGTGAGATGTTCGACGTCGGCGAGACGTTCGCGGGCGTGCCCTTCGAGGTGGGACTCGACGCGGTCGAGGAGCTGCGCCCGCTGGTTCCCGAGGGCGCGACCCTGGCCCAGCTTGCACTGCGCTGGATCCTCATGCACGATGCCGTGTCCACCGTGATCCCCGGCGCTCGTTCCACCGAGCAGGCGCAGGCAAACGCGGCGGCCGCCGGCGTGCCCGCACTCGACGACGCGGTGATGGCCCGGATCGCGGCGATCTACGAGGAGCGGATCGCCCCGTACGTGCATCAGCGCTGGTAGCGGAGACCGCTCAAGCCCCATCCCCGCTCGGCTCCCGCTCCCAGGCCCTGACCGTGCGCAGCAGCCGGAGGTAGGCGAGCGCGCCGGGGATGATCGGCAGCCAGTAGGCGAACGCGCGGTAGCTCAGCACGGCCGCCACCGCGAGCCCGCCGTTGACGCCGAAGCCGAGCAACGCGGCGATCATCCCGCCCTCCACGCCCCCGAGGCCGCCGGGCAGCGGCAGCACGTTGCCAAGCATGCCGGTGAAGTAGGCCATCACCACCACGGGCACCGGCGGCGTCTCCCCGAACGCGTGGAAGCAGGCCCAGAGCACGGCGATGTCGAACGCCCACCAGCCGAGTGCCGCGAGGAGCGCCCGGTCCCCGCTCCTCAGCAGGCCGATGGCACCCCTCACGCCACCCGCCACCGTGGCGGCCCACCCGCCCACCCTGCCCAGCCACGGGGCGAAGCGCCCCCTTCCCGGCATCCGCGCCCAGGCCCCGAGATCGCGCGGAAGCATGGCCGTGAGCAGCGCGGCGGCGATCACGAACCCTCCGAAGAGCGCGGGGACCACCGTGAGGCCGAAGGGTGCGCTGCCCGCCAGCACGCCTGTCCGCAATCCTGTGCCCACCAGCACGAGCGCGGCCATGAAGATCCCGTAGAGCGCCACGTAGAAGGTGGTGAGGCGGCTGGCGACCTCGCGACGACCCATCCCGCTGTGTCGCAGCGCCCAGGCGGTCAGCGCGATTCCACCCGCGCCGGCGGTCGCGAGCAGGCGAGTGGCGGCGACACCCGCCAGGGAGATGTCGTAGCTCTCGCGCCAGCCGATGCCTGACCCCGGACGCGCGAAGAGCCCGTGGAACATGAGTACGTACGCGGCGTACGAGCCGATCTCGAACAGGGCCGCCGCGCACAGCCAGAGCGGATCGCCAGACGAGAGCCGGCCCCACGTCTCATCGAGCCCCGCGATCTTCGGTAGGCCGACGTAGAGCCCGGCGGCCGCGGCGGCCACGAGGGCGAACGACCACCAGGGCAGGCGCGGTGCGGTACGTGGACTCGGCTCCGTCATTCTCCTCGCCGCATGTGGCAATCATGGCGTCCGTAGTTCTCCCCCGCCGATAGCGCACTCCGGACGGATGTCCGCCCGTCCCCCGGAGCGCCAAGCTGGGTTTCATGCAGGTCACGGTGCTTGCGCTGCCGGGCTTCGAGGAACTGGCGCCGCGGGGGTCCGGGGTGGTACGCGGCGCCTGTTCTGCGTCGCGCTTCGCGAACGGCGAGCTGCATGTCCGGATCCACTCCGACGTCCGCGGACGCGACTGCCTGATCGTCGGATCGGTGGCACCGCCCGACGAGCGGCTGCTCGCGCTCACGCTCACCGCCCACACCCTGGCCGGCGAGGGCGCCTCCCGGGTGCGGGCGCTGCTGCCCTACCTGGGCTACGCGCGCCAGGATCGCCAGGAGGCGGGGCGGAGCCTGGCGGCCGCCTGGGTGGGTGAGCTGTTGCGCGCGTCGGGTGTGGCCGGAGTGGTGGCGCTGGATGTCCACAGCCTCGCCGCTATGCGGCTGTTTCCGATCCCGGTCACGTCGCTCTCGCCCACTGCCCTGTTCGCGCCGGAGATGGTCCGCTCGGGGATCGACGGCCTGACCGTGGTCGCCCCCGACGAGGGAGCCATCGAGCGATCCCGGGAACTCCGCTCGGCGGCCGGGATCGAAGCCCCCGTTGCCTGGCTCACCAAGCGCCGCACGCGCGAGGGGATGCTGCATCTCGGTTTGACGGGGGAGCTGTCCCGCCGGGCCGTGGTGGTCGACGACATCCTCGACACGGGCGCGACGCTCGTCTCCTGCTGTCGCATCCTGAGGGAGCGGGGAGTCGAGGAGATCACGATCCTGGCCACACACGGGCTCTTCACCGGCCGCGGCTGGACGGAGATCTGGGCGGCCGGGGCCACCCGGCTCTACACCACCGACACCCTCCCTGGGCGCGCGCCGGCGGATCCACGCGTGGTCGTCGTGCCCGCTCGCCCGCTGATCGACGAGTGGCTCGCCTCGGCGCGCGCGGTGAACGCATAGGGCGTCAGAGCGGGTCGAGCTTCGCCGTCAGGTAGCGCTGCACCGTCGGCCCGATCCATCCGACCACCTCGTCGCGCTTGGCCGACGCGAGCGGCTCGATCCGCAGCACATAGCGGGCCATCCCCACACCCACGAGCTGGGAGGCGGCGAGGTCGGATCTGAGCTCAGGCCGGTCCACGCCGAGCTGCTCCATCAGCGGGGCGAACAGCCGCTCGCTGAGGAACTCGGCCAGCAGCTCCGCCGCCCGCGGCTCGGTGGTGGCCGCGCGCAGGAGCGTGAGGATCGGGTTGCGGCTGCCCTCGTCGTCCCAGGTCCTCACGAACAGCTCGAGTAGGTGCCGCCCCACGTGGCGGCGGCCGTCCACGAGCAGCTTCGGCATCTCCAGCTCGGGGTCGAACGGCCACTCCACCGACTCGGCGAGCAGCGTGGGCTTGTTGCCGAAGAAATGCACCACCAGGGCGGCATCGACGCCGGCCTCTTCGGCGATGCTCCGCATCGTCGCTCCCGCGTAGCCGCGCTCCGTGAACTGCCTTTGGGCCGCCTCGCGGATCCGCTCCCGCGTGGAGCTGTTGCCCGGCCGGCGGCCGGTCCGGGGCGTCTTGGTCGTCGAGCGTCGCGGAGGAGTCACCACGCCCACCTTGACATACGAGTTCAACGTTGTAAAGTCAACGCTGTTAAGTCACCACCGTTAAGGGAGCGCCCAACATGGCCCCACATCCCACAGAGCAAGCGAGCCAGACCGACCGAAAACTCGTCCTGGCGGCGATGTGCGTGGCGCTCGCGACGGTGGTCAGCGCCGTGTCCTCGCTCAATGTCGCCCTGCCCGACATCGCGCGCAACATTCGCGCCACCCAGACCCAGCTGCAGTGGATCGTCGACTCCTACGCGGTGGTCTTCGCGGGCCTGCTGCTGCTCGCCGGCGCCCTTGGCGACCGGCTGGGGCGCCGCCACGTCCTGCTCGCCGGCCTTGCGATCTTCGCGGCGGCCGCCGCGGCAGCGCTGCTCGTGGACGACCCCGGCGCGCTGATCGCGGTCCGCGCGGCCATGGGGCTCGGAGCGGCGGCGATCATGCCGGCCACCCTCTCGATCATCACCAACGTGTTCCCCGCGAACGAGCGTGACCGCGCGGTGTCGATCTGGGCAGGCGTTGCGGGAGCGAGCGCGCTGCTCGGCCTGCTGATCTCGGGCGCGCTGCTCGAGGTGTTCAGCTGGCAGTCGATCTTCGGCTTCAGCAGCGTGCTCGGCGTGGCGGCCCTGATCGCGGCCGCGCGCATCGCACCCAACCCGACGCTCGACAGCGCTCAGCTCGACTGGTTCGGCGGTGTGCTCTCCGCGCTCGGTCTTTCCGCGCTCGTCTACGCGATCATCGAGGGCCCCGAGCGGGGCTGGACCGATGCCGTGACGGCGACGGCGTTCGGCATGGCGGTGCTGCTCATCGCGGCCTTCGTGGTCTGGAGCTCCGCCGCGAGCAGCCACTGCTCGATCCCCGCCTCTTCCGCCTGCCCGGCTTCAGCGCCGGCACGGTCTCGATCACGGTGCAGTTCTTCGCCTTCTTCGGGTTCATCTTCGTGATCCTCCAGTACGTCCAGTTCGTGCTGGGCTACTCGCCGTTCGTGGCGGGCGTGGCGCTCGCCCCCATCGCCGTCTTGATGATGGCTCTCTCGCCGCGCGTGCCGCGCCTGGTCGCGCGCTGCGGCCCGGCCCGGTCGGCTCCCTCGGGCTGCTCCTGATGGGCGCCGGCTTCGCCGTGCTGTCAACCGCGGACGCGAACTCCGGCTACTGGCTGCTGCTCGCCGGCCTGCTGCCGCTCGGCACAGGGGCCGGCACTGGCCACCACACCCGCCACCACCGCGATCGTCTCCTCGCTGCCGCCGAACAAGCAGGGAGTGGCGTCGGCGGTGAACGATCTTGCGCGCGAGGTGGGTGGTGCGCTCGGCATCGCGGTGCTCGGCAGCGCCCTCACCGACCGCTATCAGGCAGGCGTCCCCGACGCCATCGCGGGCGCGCCGCCGGACCTCGCCCACCGCGCGCACGAGGCGCTGCCCGCCGCGCTGGCGCTGGCCGAGAGGCTCGGCCCCGAGGGAGCGGCGCTCGCCTCACACGCTCAAGCCGCATTCGTGGACGGGCTCGGGCTCGCGATGTTGATCGCCGCGGGCGGCGCCATCGTAGCCGCCGGGTTCGTGCTCTGGCGGGCGCCGCGCGAGGTTCATGCCCCGCGCGCCGCGGAGGTCGTGTCTGAGCGGCCGATTCTCGAACTCGAAGCCCACTGAGACACAGCGAAAGGAGCAGCGATGAACGTCTTCCTGGCAGGCGGCAGCCGTGCCCTCGGACAGTGCGGCGCTTCATCGCACCGAGCTCAACCACCCACCGATAGGAGGAACCCATGAACAGCCCCTTCCCCGCCGACCGCATCCAGCTCGACGCGCTCGCGCCCAAGCCACTGGCGGCGATGCTTCGGCTCGAAGCCGCGATCAGCCTCGACCCCGCGCTGCACGAGCTCGTGACAGTACGCGCCTCGCAGATCAACGGCTGCGCGGTCTGCATCGACATGCACTGGAAGGACGCTCGTGCCGCCGGCGAGCGGGAAGAGCGGCTCTACTCACTCGACGCCTGGCGCGAGAGCCCGCTCTTCAGCGACCGCGAACGGGCGGCACTCGCGCTGTGCGAAGCGATCACCCTGATCACCGATGGACACGTGACGGACGAGGTCTGGGAGCAGGCTCGCGCCGAGTTCGGTGACGAGGAGCTCGCTGAGCTGGCCTTCGCGATCACGGCGATCAACGCCTGGAACCGGCTGATGATCACCGCGCGGGTGGAGCCGGGCCACTACGAGCCCGGCATGAAAGAGGAGGCGGCGGCGCAATTTGCGGCCTCCCGATGAGTTTCCGGAACGGCCCCGGTCTCATTTCACGCAAGCGCGAGACAAAGGAGCCGACAGATGCTTTCCACCCTCCAGCACCAGTCCCATCAGGCCCACTTCGCAGACATCCGGCGCCAGGCGGCCGAGCGTCAGGCGTGAGCGCCAGCGCGCTCAGGCCACGAACTCGGGCTTGCTCTCGTCGGTCTTGTTCGGTTCGCTCCGGGCGGCGCGCTCCTCGTAGGCGGCGCGCTGCCCGCGGTTCGCGCTGGACGAGGATCTGGTCGGCCTTCAGCCAGTGGCTGATCGCCTCGCGCCCGCGGCGCGGCAGCAGCGTCATCACCTTGCTGATCGTGCCGGTGGAGGCAGGCACGAACACCTCGAAGCGAGGCACGCGCAGGGCGCCGAGTATCGCCGCCGCCACCTCCTCCGGCTCCAGCTTCTTCACGGCACGGCCGGCCTCGACGCCCGACCCAAGCTCCGTGTTCACGAGCGCCGGCAGGATGCAGGTGATCTCGATATCGGTGCCTCGCAGCTCCGCGCGCACCGCTTCGGACAGGCCGATCACTGCGTGCTTGGTGGCGCAGTAGGTGGCCGCGTGAGGGAAGCCGCCCTTCCCGGCCACGGAGGCGAGATTGACGACGTGCCCGCGCCCGCGCGCGATCATCCGCGGCAGCGCCTCCTTCATCCCGAAGATGACGCCGTGGACGTTGATGTCGAGCTGGCGACGCCGCGCTCGCGTCCGACTCCTCGAGGAAGGCGCCGAGCGGCATGATCCCGGCGTTGTTGATCAGCACGTCGAGCGGCCCGACGTCGGCCTCGACTGAATCGAGGAAGCGCGCGACCGACTCGCGGCTCGTCACGTCCAGCTCGTAGGCGGTTACCGAGCCGCCCAGCTCCTCGGCCGTCTTCCGCGCAAGCTCCAGATCGAGGTCGCCGATCGCGACGCGTCGCACCGGCCCGCACGAGCTGCGTGGCCGTGGCCCTCCCGATACCCCGCGCGCCGCCGGTGATGGCGACGACCTTCCCATCCAACGACCTCGGCTCTCGCCCCATGAACACTCCTCCTGCTTGGCTAGCCAGCCAAGCCTATCCAGTGGGGGCGCCGACTCACCGCAGGTCGAACCGGTCGAGGTTCATCACCTTGACCCACGCCGAAACGAAGTCGCGCACGAACTTCTCCCGCGCGTCGTCGCTCGCGTAGACCTCCGCGACCGCGCGCAGCTCGGAGTTCGAGCCGAAGACGAGGTCCACGCGGCTGCCGGTCCACTTGAGCTCGCCGGTAGCCGTGTCATGGCCCTCGATAGGTGTCCGGGTCGCTGGACGTCGGCTTCCACGTGATGCCCATGTCGAGCAGGTTCACGAAGAAATCGTTGGTCAGCGATCCGGGCGTCGAGGTGAAGACGCCCAGCGGGGACTGCTTGAAGTTCGCGCCCAGGACGCGCAGGCCACCCACCAGGACGGTCATCTCCGGGGCGCTCAGGGTCAGCAGGTTCGCCCTGTCGATGAGGAGATACTCGGCCGGGAGCCGGTTGCCGCCGCGGAGGTAGTTGCGGAACCCGTCCGCCTTCGGCTCGAGCTCGGCGAACGACTCCACGTCGGTCTGCTCCTGCGAAGCGTCCGTGCGGCCGGGCGTGAACGGGACCTCCACGTCGTGCCCAGCGTCCTTGGCGGCCTGCTCGACGCCCACCCCGCCGGCGAGCACGATCAGGTCGGCGAGCGAGATCCTCTTGCCGCCCGGCGCTGAGGCGTTGAAGGACTCCTGGATGCCCTCCAGGGTGCGCAGCACGCTCGCCAGCTGCATCGGGCTCGTTGACCTCCCAGCCGCTCTGCGGCTCGAGGCGGATGCGCGCTCCGTTGGCGCCGCCGCGCTTGTCGCCGCCGCGGAACGTCGAGGCCGACGCCCACGCGGTCGAGACCAGCTGCGAGACGCTCAGCCCCGACGCGGCGATCTCGCCCTTGAGGGCGGCGACGTCGTCGCGATCGACGAGCTCGTGGTCGACCGCCGGCACTGGGTCCTGCCAGATCTGGACCTCCGACGGCACCTCGGGCCCGAGGTAGCGCACGACCGGGCCCATGTCGCGGTGCGTGAGCTTGAACCAGGCGCGGGCGAAGGCGTCCGCGAACTCGTCCGGGTTCTCGAAGAAGCGCCGCGAGATCGGCTCGTAGATGGGGTCGAAGCGCAGCGAGAGGTCCGTCGTCAGCATGGTCGGCACACGCCGCTCGGAGTCGGCGGTGGGGCCTGGCACGGTGTCCGCCCGGCGGCGTCCTTCGCTTCCCACTGATAGGCGCCGGCCGGGCTCTTGGTCAGCTCCCACTCGTAGCCGAACAGGTTCTCGAAGAAGTCATTGCCCCACTTCGTCGGCGTCGCGGTCCAGGTGACCTCGGGCCCGCCGGTGATGGCGTCCGCGCCCTTGCCGCTGCCGTAGGAGCTCTTCCAGCCGAAGCCCTGCTCCTCGAGCGGGGCGGCCTCGGGCTCGGGCCCAACGACTGTCCGCGGGGCCCGCACCGTGGGTCTTGCCGAACGTGTGCCCGCCGGCGATCAGCGCGACCGTCTCCTCGTCGTTCATCGCCATGCGACGGAACGTCTCGCGGATGTCCGTGGCCGCGGCGAGCGGGTCCGGGTTGCCGTTCGGGCCCTCCGGGTTGACGTAGATGAGGCCCATCTGCACGGCCGCCAGCGGATCCTCGAGCTCGCGGTCGCCGCTGTAGCGCTCGTCGTCCAGCCAGGTGGTCTCGGGACCCCAGTAGACGTCCTCGTCCGGCTCCCAGACATCCTCGCGACCGCCGGCGAAGCCGAAGGTCTTGAAGCCCATCGACTCCAGGGCGACGTTGCCGGCGAGGATCATCAGGTCGGCCCACGAGATGCTCTGGCCGTACTTCTGCTTGACCGGCCACAGCAGCCTGCGCGCCTTGTCGAGGTTCGCGTTGTCCGGCCAGCTGTTCAGAGGCGCGAAGCGCTGCTGGCCGGCCCCGGCGCCGCCGCGGCCGTCGCTGATGCGGTACGTGCCCGCGCTGTGCCATGCCATCCGGATGATGAGCGGGCCGTAGTGCCCGAAGTCCGCCGGCCACCAGTCCTGCGAGGTGGTCAGGACCTCCTCGAGGTCCCGCTTCACCGTGGGGAGATCGAGGGATTTGAATGCCTCGGCGTAGTCGAAGCCCCCGTCCAGCGGGTTGGCCACGTCGGGGTTCTTGGCGAGGATCTTCAGATTGAGCCGGTTCGGCCACCACTCCCGGTTCCCGCCGGACGCGGTCGGGTATGGCGTGCGGCCGTTTCCATTGGCGTGGGGGCAGCCGCCTTCATCTCCAATCCCTTCGCTGGTCGGGGCCACGGGGGCGTCGGGCATCTCAGACACAAGGCATCCTTTCGGTGATCAGGGGGAGTTGCTTGCCGCAGTCGAGCAGGCCGGGCACAGGCCCTGGTAGACGACCTCGGCCTCGTCGACCGCGTAGCCGTGGTCGTCGGCGGGGATCAGGCACGGTGCGTCGCCAATGGCGCAATCGACATCGGCGATGGCGCCGCACGACCGGCACACGATGTGGTGATGGTTGTCCGCGACCCGCGACTCGTAGCGCGCGACGGAGCCCGGCGGCTGGATGCGCCGCACCAGGCCCGCATCCGTCAGCGCTCCCAGCACGTCGTAGACGGCCTGGCGGGACACCCCGCTGAGGTCCTCGCGCACGAAGCCGATGATCGCGTTGGTGTCGGCGTGCGGATGGCCGCAAACCGCACCCAGCACCGCGACCCGAGGACGCGTAACGCGCAGCGAAGCCCCGCGCAGCATGCGCTCGAGTTCCGAGGTGGCCAGCATGCGCGCAGTGTGTCACAAATCTGGACGCACTCCAGATTAGGCGCGGGCCTCAGCTCACGGCTTGCTTCACCAGCGCGACGATCTTCTTCTCTTCGGCGGCGGTCAGCCGCGTGAGCGCGTAGGCGGTCGGCCACATGGCGCCCTCGTCCAGGTTCGCCTTGGCGCTGAAGCCGAGTGTCGCGTACCGGTTCTTGAACTTCTGCGCGCTTTGGAAGAAGCAGACGACGTTGCCGTCCTTGGCGTAGGCGGGCATCCCGTACCAGGTTCTCGGCGCGAGGTCTGGCGCGGCGGCTTCGACGAGGGCATGGAGCCGCTCGGCCATCGCGCGGTCCGATTTCGGCATTTCGGCGATCTTCTCGAGCACGTCGCTCTCGCCGTCCGCCTTGCCCGCGCGCGAGCCGCGGCGAGCGTCCGCCTTCAGCTCTTTGGCGCGCTCCCTCATCGCGGCTCGTTCCTCCTCGGTGAATCCCTTCGTGCCCTTCTTTGCAGGTTTGGTCTCAGCCATTGCGAAGCACCTCCACTCTCAGCGGTCCTGAAGCAGCCCGAGGACGTTGCCGTCGGGGTCGGTGAAGGTGGCCACCAGGCGGCCACCGCCTACGTGGCGTGCGGGCTCCTTCACGGTGGCCCCCGCGGCTGTCACCTCGGCCAGCTTCGCCTCGATGTCAGGCACGTGCCAGTAGGCCACCGGTGAGGTCATGTCCTGTGGTCCACCGCCCGGCACCAGCCCGATGTGCTGGCCCTCGGCGTCGAAACCGACGTAGTAGTCCGAGTCGGCCTGCGGCGATATGCCGAGCAGGGCGGCGTACACAGCCTTGGCCGTCGCCAGGTCGGACACGGGATGCAGCACGGTCTTGATTCCCTGGGTGGACGAGTCGGTCATGTTCACTCCTTCCGAACTTGTGGACGACTATCATGGGAGACTACCACGATCAGATCGAACAATTATTGACACGAACTAGGAAAACTGCGACCATCGAGGGCGTGGCAACGGAACTCTCGACCGACCCGGAGGTGGCCGAGTTCGCCGGTCAGCTCTTCTTCCGGCTGTGGCGGGCGTCCCACACGCGCACCGCTGAGGCGCTTCAGGGCGTTGGGCTCACGCCCGCCACCTTCGCCCTCCTCAACGTCCTGGGTAGCCGTACGGGCGCGATTCAGCGGGAGCTCAGCTCGGACATGGGCATCGATCCCAGTGCCATGGTCACGCTGATCGACGAGCTCGAAAGCGCGGGCTCGGTCGAGCGCCGGCGGCGCCCCGACGATCGCCGCGCCTGGGAGGTGGCCATCACGCCCAAGGGCCGAAGCACCCTGAAGGCGGCCCGGCGATTGGCAGAGCAGGTCGAAGACCAGGTACTTGGCGGACTGAAACCAACCGAGCGCCGTCAACTGCTGACGCTGCTCCGCCGCGCGCTCCTCTCAGCACCACCCCAACCCCCCTGGCGCACGACGGAAGGCGATTAGCGCGCGCAGCGCCGGAGGGGCGCCGGAGGGCCGCCGAAGGCGCACCGATCGCAAGGGATTTCGCACGCGGCTGGGCGTCGCTGGCAAGGAGCCATGCGGGGGACAGTGCTCTAGCACGGCCCCCGCATGAGCGACACCGCCAGCGGCGTCCAGACGGTGCGAAAAAATCGGGGCGCCCGGATTTGAACCGGGGACCTCACCGACCCGAACGGTGCGCGCTACCAGGCTGCGCCACGCCCCGAAATCGCCCTGAGTCTAGCTCTGCTCAGCGAGAACAGCCGACCGCGGAACCTCGAGGTCGGTGCCCGCCCCCATCAGCTCCTCCTCCGGCCGCCCGTGCAGCGGCAGCATCGGAGTTAGCGCCAGCACGAGCACCGCGATTCCGCCCACTACCCAGAGGCTGCGCTCGGTGGCGACCTGGAAGCCGTGGTGGGAGAGGACCGAGAAGAACACGGTTCCCAGCACCGCGACGCCGACCGCCGAGCCGAGCTGCTGAATCGCGTTGAGCACGCCTGAGGCGGAGCCCACCTCCTCGTCGTTCACCGACGCAAGGATGATGCTGAACAACGGCGCTATCAGCAGGCCGATGCCAACGCCGAGCAGCAGCTCCGCGGGCACCAGGTCCCACGTGGTGAGCGACGCGCCGTTCGAGTGAATCGCGGCGATCATCCACGCGATGCCGCCGAGCAGCACCAGCGATCCGCCCTGAATCACCGGGCGGCCGTACTTGGGACCGAGCCAGCCGCCGCTCAGGCCCGCGCCAATGAACGTGCCAATCGCCCACGGCACCATCGTCAGGCCCGAATGGATCGGGCTGTAATGCAGCGCGATCTGGAAGTACAGCGTCGGGATGAGCAGCACACCGGCCATCCCCGAGAAGAACACCAGGATGATCACGAGGCCGCTCACGTAGCCGGGCTTCGAGAACACGCTCGGCACAACCAGTGGGTCGCGGCCGCCGGCAGACCGCCGGCGCTCGTAGTACGCGAATCCGAGCAGCGCCGCGCCACTCGCCGCCATGGACATGAACGCCCACACGGGCCAGCCGGACTCACGACCCTGGATCAGCGGATACACTAGCAGCACGGCCGCGGCGGTGAACAGCGCCGCGCCGCCGAAGTCAACCGTGAGCCGGCGCTTGGAGCGCGACTCCGGCATCACCCGGTACGCGCCGAGGATGCCGAGCAGTCCGAGCGGAAGGTTGACGAAGAAGATCGACCTCCACTCGCTGCCGAACAGGTCGCCGCTCACGAGCGCGCCGCCCACGATCGGCCCGAACACGGCCGCCAGAGCCATGACGGGACCCCAGATCCCGAACGCCTTCGGCAGCTCCTCGGCGGAGAAGACCTCCTTGATCACGCCGAGACCCTGGGGAATCATCAGCGCCCCGAAGGCGCCCTGCACGAGGCGGAACGCGATCAGCATTCCCGGCGAGGACGCAACCGCGCACAGCATCGAAGCGGCCGTGAAGCCAGCCGCGCCGATCAGGAACAGGCGGCGGCGGCCGAAGATGTCGCCGAGGCGCCCGCCGGTGACGAGCCCAACGCTGAATGCGAGCGCGTAGCCGCCGACGATCCACTGGAGCGCGGAGGAGCCCGCGTGAAGGTCGGCCCGGATGGACGGGGTGGCGACGTTGACGATCGTCGCGTCGAGCAGGTCCATGCACTCGGCGGCGAGGATCACGAAGAGGATGAGCCACCTGCGGGGATGGCCCTTGTTGGTGGTGGATTGCATGTCGCGAGGTCCTTTGTAGTGGAACAGCGTTCGTAAAAGACGAACAGCGTTCTAACATACGAACAGTGATCGTGTCAACTACACTGTCCAGGCGATGACGGCCGAGCCGCTGCCAGAGCCGCCGCGCCCGGGGGGCCCGCGGAAGGAGACGCGTAAGCGCCGGACGCTCAACCGCGACGCGATCGTCGACGTGGCGCTGGCGATCGTCGACGAGCAGGGCCTCGCGGGCCTCTCGATGCGCAACGTGGCCGAGCGCCTCAAGACCGGCCCCGCCTCCCTCTATGCGCACGTGGCGAACAAGGACGAGCTGACCCAACTGGTCTACGACCGCGTGCTCGGCGAGATCGAGATTCCCGAGCCGGACCCGAAGAACTGGCAGAAGCAGTTGAAGATCGCGCTGCGCGCCATGTACGACGTGCTAATCGCCCACCGCGACATCGCGTACGCGAGCCTCGCCCGCATCCCGCTCGGACCGAACATGCTCGCCAAGTCGGAGAAGTTCCTCGCGATCATGCACGCTGGGGGAGTGCCCGACCGGGTGGTTGGCCTCGCCATGGATTTCATCTCGCTGACGATCAACTCGCTGGCGTACGAGCAGAGCCTCTACCCGCCCGAGGCGAGCCCCGAGGAGATCCAGGGGTACTACGACAGCGTGCACGAGTACTTCCGCTCGCTGCCCGCGGAGCGCTTCCCCCTCCTCGTCGGGATGATCGACCCGATGGTGGAGCCCGACGTCGAGGAGCGGCTCGAGTTCGCCCTCGACGTGCTGGTGGAGGGCGTGGCGGCGCTCGCCAAATCCGCGGGGCGCCGCCGGTAGGCTCTCTCACATGGCAGCGTCACTGGTCCCCGCCCCCACGACCAACCCGCTGCGGCGGATCGCGTTCGACCTGAGCACAGAGCGCGCGGCGCGGTCCTCCGGCATTCCCTTCCCGCCGGGGCCGATGAACTTCAGCCTCGTCCGCACGCGCCGCTTCTCGCAGAACCCGCTGCCGATCCTGCTCGACTGCTACGAGCGCTACGGCCCGGTGTTCTCGATCCGCATCCTGCACAGCCCGGTGGTGTTCCTGCTCGGCCCGGAGGCCAACCACTTCCTCACCGTCTCGAACGCGTCCAAGTTCCGCTGGCGCGACGGCAGCATGGGCGACCTGATCCCGCTGCTCGGGGACGGCCTGCTGACGATCGACGGCCCCTACCACCGCCAGTCGCGCAAGGTGATGCTGCCCTCCTTCCACCGCGAGCGCGTGGCGCAGTCGGCGGACACGATGGTGGAGGAGATCACGCACGCGCTCGAGTCGTGGGCGCCCGGCCAGACCGTGGACCTCTACCACTGGACGCGCGGGCTCGCCCTGCGGATCGCCATGCGCGCGCTGCTCGGCTTCGACGCCGACCGCGGCGAGGACCTCCACGCCGCCGACGAGTTCGAGGAGGCGCTCGCCTTCTGGGGCCGCGACTACCTGCTCCAGACTTTGCGCGGCCCGTTCTCGCCCTTCAACCACATGCAAGAGCACCGCAGGCGGCTCGACGTCCTGGTCTACGAGGAGATCCGGCGCCGGCGGGCGAGCGGCGAGCGGCGCGAGGACCTGATGAGCGTGCTCCTCGAGGCCACAGATGACGCCGGCGAGCCGCTGTCGGACCGCGAGGTGCGCGACCACCTCATCACCCTTCTGTTCGCCGGACACGACACCACCACATCGACGGTCACGTTCCTCTTCTACGAGCTGCTGCAGGCTCCCGAGGCGCTTGCGCGTGTGACCGAGGAGATCGACACCGTGCTCGCCGGGCGCGAGCCCACCGCGGAGGAGCTCGTCGCAGGGATGCCCGAGCTCGAGGCCGTGATGGACGAGACGCTGCGCATGTACCCGCCCGCGTGGGTTGGGCCGCGCCGCTCGGTGGAGAGCTTCGAGCTCGGCGGCGTGTCCGTTCCGGCCGGCGCGCTCGTGAACTACTGCTCGTGGGCGAGCCACCGGCTGCCCGAGGTGTTCCCCGACCCTCACCGCTTCGACCCGACGCGCTTCACCCCCGAGCGCAAGGCCGCGCTGCCCAAGGGCGCCTACGTGCCGTTCGGAGGCGGCTCGCGCACCTGCATCGGCATGCGCTTCGGCCAGCTCGAGATCAAGACGATCGCCGCGCTCGTGCTGCAGCGCTTCCGCCTGGAACTGCCGGCGGACTACGAGCTGAAGATCCGCATGATGCCCACGCTCAGCCCCAAGCGAGGGCTACCGCTGCGGATCGTCGCCGTTGCCGATTGACACCACCGACAGGAACGCCTCCTGCGGCACCTCGATGCGGCCGACCTGCTTCATGCGCTTCTTGCCCTGCTTCTGCTTCTCGAGCAGCTTCTTCTTGCGCGTGATGTCGCCGCCGTAGCACTTGGCGATCACGTCCTTGCGCACCGCCTTCACGGACTCGCGGGCGATGATGTTCGACCCGATCGACGCCTGGATCGCCACCTCGAACTGCTGGCGCGGGATCTGCTTGCGCAGCCGCTCGGTCATCGCGCGGCCGGCGTTGTAGGCCTTGTCCTTGTGGACCACCATCGAGAGCGCGTCCACCATGTCGCCGGCCAGCAGGATGTCGAGCTTGACGAGGTCCGACGGGCGCATGCCGATCAGGTCGTAGTCGAGCGAGGCGTAGCCCTTGGTGCGCGACTTGAGCTGGTCGAAGAAGTCGAGCACGATCTCGGCGAGCGGCAGGTCGTACTGGATCTGCACGCGCTGCGGCGAGAGGAAGTGCATGTCCACGTGGGTGCCGCGGCGCTCCTGGCACAGCTCCATCACCGCGCCCACCGCCTCCTTCGGGCACAGGATCGAGGCGCGGATGTAGGGCTCGCGGATCTCCTCGATCAGCCCGCGGTCGGGCATGTCGGAGGGCGAGTGCACCTCCACGATCGTCGCCGTTCGTGAGCGTCACCTCGTACTCCACGTTGGGCGTGGTGGCGAGCAGCTCGAGGTCGTACTCGCGCTCCAGCCGCTCGCGGACGATGTCCATGTGCAGCAGGCCGAGGAAGCCGCAGCGGAAGCCGAAGCCGAGCGCATGGCTCGTCTCGGGCTCGTATGAGAGGGCGGCGTCGTTGAGCGCCAGCTTCTCGAGCGCGTCGCGCAGGTCCTCGAACTGGTCGGTGTCCACCGGGAAGAGGCCGCAGAACACCATCGGCTTGACCTCGCGGTAGCCGGGCAGCGGCTCGGCCGCGGGTCGCGCGCGCGTGGTGAGCGTGTCGCCAACGCGCAGCTGCGACACGTCCTTCATGCCCGTGATCACGTAGCCCACCTCGCCGGCGCGCAGCCCGTACACGGGTTCCATCTCGGGCGAGAAGAAGCCGATGTCGTCGATGTCGGCCTCGGTGCCGGTCTGCATGGCGACGATCTGGTCGCCGTTGCGCAGCTCGCCGTCGACCACCCGCACGTAGGCGATCACGCCGCGGTACTGGTCGAACTCGGAGTCGAAGATCAGCGCGCGGGCGGGAGCGTCCACGTCGCCCTCGGGCGGCGGGATCTTCTGCACGATCGCCTCGAGCAGGTCCTCCACCCCGTCCCCGGTCTTGGCGCTGAAGCGGAGCACCTCGTCGGGGTCCTCGCCGAGCAGCTCGTGGATCTCGCCGGCCACGCGCTCGGGCTCGGCGCCCGGCAGGTCGATCTTGTTGAGCGCCGGGATCAGCTCGAGCCCGGCGTCCACCGCGAGGTAGGTGTTGGCGAGCGTCTGTGCCTCCACGCCCTGGGCGGCGTCCACCACGAGCAGCGCGCCGTCGCACGCGGCCAGCGAGCGCGACACCTCGTAGGTGAAGTCCACGTGCCCGGGCGTGTCGATCAGGTGCAGGCGGTAGGTCTCGCCGTCGCGCGCCTTGTACTCCACGCGCACGGCCTGCGCCTTGATCGTGATGCCGCGCTCGCGCTCGAGCTCCATCTTGTCGAGCACCTGCGGGCGGTGCTTGCGAGCGTCCACGGCGCCCGTGATCTCGAGGATGCGGTCGGCCAGCGTCGACTTCCCATGGTCGATGTGGGCGATGATCGAAAAGTTCCGGATGTTGCGGGCGGGTGCGCTCACGGCAATGGATGCTAGACGCGGGCTCTGCTCAGGATCAGGCGTCTTGATCTGGTGGGCCTCGGGCACGTCCATCGCGATCACGCAGCCCGCGTAGACCAGGATCCCGGCGCCGACCGCCGCGCCCATGCTGATCGACCTGCGCGATCAGCGAGCGGCCCAGGCCGGCGTCGAAGAGCCACCACACGAAGTAGCTCACGAGGCCCATCACGGTGGTGGCGAGCACGATGCGCGCGACCGTGCGGAGCGTGGTGCAGCCGTCGATGCCGCCGAGGTCGCGCCGCAGCACCGCCGCCTGGCATACGGCCATCACGAGCGTGCCCGCCACCGAGCCGAGCACGACGCCCGTGATTCCCCACGGGTAGTAGAAGATCGCCGAGAAGACCGCGTTCACCGCCAGGTTCACCGAGCGCCAGCGCGGTGGTGAACCAGGGCTTCTGGAGGCTGAAGAAGGTGCGCGAGAAGAGCAGGCTCGCGCCCTGGAACGGCAGCGAGAACGACCAGCACAGCAGCGCCGTCGCAACGAGGTCGGTGGCGCCGCCGCCGAACGCGCCGCGCTGGTAGACGAGCCGCGTGATCGGCTGGGCGAGCACCGCCATCAGCGCGGCGGACGGGATCAGCAGCAGCAACGTCTGCCTAACCCCGTTGGCCATCGTGTGGCGCAGGCTGTCGTAGTCCTCGCGCGCGGCCAGGCGCGAGAGCGTGGGGAACAGCACCGTGGCGATCGCGACGGAGAAGAGCCCCTGCGGCAGCTGGTAGATGCGGAACGCCTTGTCGATCGCCGCCGGCGCCGAGTCCGACACGAGCGTGCCGAAGATCGAGTTGATCAGAGCGTCGAAGTTGATGAGGCCGAGCGCGATCGTCACCGGCAGCATCAGCCTGAGCACGCGCCAGACGTCCGGGTTGTGCCAGTCGAAGCTGAGCTGGAACGGGATCCCGGCCCTGAACAGCACCGGTAACGGGATGAGGAACTGGGCGATGGTGCCGAGCAGCACGCCGATCGCGTACGCGTAGATCTCGTGCGAGGGGCTGAAGCGGTCCCGCAGGAACACGAGGCAGCCGATGATGATCAGGTTCCAGATCACCGGCGTGAGCGCGGGCACGCTGAAGTGCCCGAGCGAGTTGAGCATCCCCACGACGATCCCCGACAGCGCCAGGAGCAGCACCACCGGGAACATCACGCGCGACATCGTGATCGTGAGATGGCGCAGCTCGGGCGAGTGGTCGAAGCCCGGCGTGACCGCCGACATGATCGGCCCGGCCAGCACGAGGAAGAGCAGCGTGAGCGCGCCGAGCAGCGCGGTCATCAGCGAGAACACGCTCCACGCGACCACGAGCGCCTCGCGTCTTCGCCCCTTCTCGAGCAGCTCCGTGAACACCGGGACGAAGGCGCCCTGAAGCGCGGCGTCGGCGAACAGGGCACGCATCAGGTTCGGCACCTGGAACGCCATCGTGAAGGCCGACATCGCGCCGCTCACGCCGAAGTAGCTGGCCGCGATGATCTCGCGCGCGAGGCCCGCCACGCGCGAGACCCCGGTGGCGACCGAGAAGAAGGCGGTGCTGACGGCGAGCCGGCGGCCGCCTCCGCTCGAGCCGGGTCCTCCCGGCGGGGTTCCGTCCCCACCGCCCGCGGGCGGTCCGCCGCGGCGCGGTCTCACGCGGTCGGCCCCTCGGGGCGCGGCTGGGCGCTCTGGAGCCGCCACGAGGCCGCTATAGTAAGCCGCCGCCGCGACCAGAAGAGTCGCGGCGACTGTCTGTCATGGCAAACATCGCCTCACAAGAAAAGCGCATCCATCGGGCGGAGCGTGAGCGGCTCGAGAACCGCCACTACACGTCTGCGATCAAGACGTACTTCCGCCGCCTCGAGGCTGCCGTCGCCGCCGGCGACGCCGCCACGGCCGACACCGAGCACCGCGAGCTGATCTCGAAGATCGACCGCGCCGTGAAGCGCCACGCGCTGCACCGCAACAATGGCGCCCGCAAGAAGGCCCGCGCCGCCGCTCTTCGCTCCAAGCTCAACAGCTAGCAGGGGCTAGGACGTGGCCCGGGTGAGGGCGATCGAGAACGCCGTGTCCTCGTCGAGGCCCGCCGCTGCCGCCTCCGCGCAGGTCGACCTCGAGATCGGCGAACGTGCAGAGGGCGCGCTCGAGCACGTAGCGGTCCGCGGTCTTCGCGCGCGCGATCACCTTCTTCGCCGCCCACGGCGGGCCGCCCAGCGACGCCGCCACCTTCTGCTCCGGCACGCCCTGCTCGAGCAGCGAGGCGGCGCGGTGCACCTCGCGCAGGCGGCGCGTGATCGCGTACATGATCTTCGAGCCGTGCTCCTCGCGCTCGAGCAGCTGCTCCGAGAGCGCCATCGCGGCACGGCCGTCTCCCGCCACGAGCGCGTCGGCCACGTCGTAGCCGCTGCGGAGGCTCTCGGCAGGCGCGAGCTCCGCGATCTCTTCCGCGCTCAGCGTTGCCGCCGGGTGCGCCGCAAGCACGAGCTTCTCGATCTCGCGGGCGAGCCGCTGCTGCCCGGTGCCGACTGCCGACACGAGCATCTTGGCCGCCTCGGAGTCGAGCGTGAGACCCTCGTCCCTCGCGCGCGACATGACCCACTTGTGCATCTCCCACGGCTTGGGCGCCTCGTACGCGCGCACCTCTCCCCCGGCCTTCTGCACCGCCTTGGCCAGCCGCGCCTGCACCTTGCCGCGCGCGATCAGCACCAGCACGGTGTCCGGCGACATGTCGGCGATGGCGCGCTCCAGCGGCTCGAGGTCGCCCGCCTTCCAGGACTGCACCGGGTCCGCCAGCAGGTAGCGCGTGCCGGGATTGAAGGTGAGCGTGGCTAGCTCAGCCGCCAGCGCCTCGGCGCTCGTCTCACGGGCGTCGAAGCTTTCGAGCGCGCCCGGCCCGCCCTCCTCCTCGGCGCGCTTGCGCAGCCTCGCACGCCAGGCGTCGATCTTGGCGTCGTCCTCGCCGGAGATCAGGTAGACGGAGTTGAGGCCACTCACCCGGGGGAGTCTAGGAGTGGGGGAAGATGGCCAGGCGACCGCCTGCCACTGTGAGCGTGACGGTGCCGTCGCGGTCGGTGCGGTAGACATGCGGCACGGCCCTGCGCAGGGCGGCCAGCGTCTGCGGGCGCGGGTGCCCATAGAGGTTGTGGGCACCCACCTCGATCGCCGCCACCTGCGGCCTCAGCTCCGCGAGCACCCGCGGGAGGCCGGGATCGGCGCTGCCGTGGTGGGGCACCTTCATGGCGGTCACCCGCGGGAGCTCTAGCGGCAGCAGCGCCTGGCTCTCGGCGTCAGCGGACAGGAACAGGCTGAAGCCGCCCTCGCGCACGATGGCCACGACGGCGCGCAGGTTCGGGTCGTCGGGCGGCGGGCCGGGACCGCGCGGCTGCGGCGAGAGGATCTGGATCGTCAGCCCGCCCACATGGAGCGTCTGGCCCGCCCGGGCGGGGACTCGTCTGATCCCACGCTCGTCGGCCTCGCGTTCGAGCTTGAGGAAATCGGGGTCGCGCGTGCCGTCGCCCCCATCGACGAGGAGGCCGACCGGGAAGCGGCGCAGCACCTCGTGGAGTCCGCCCTGATGGTCGCGCGACTGGTGCGTGGCCACCACCAGGCTCAGCCTCCGCACGCCGAGGTTGCGGATCAGCCGTGCCGTGCGGGCCTCCGGCGGGCCGCCATCGAACAGGACGGCGGCGCCGCTCGGGTCCTGGATCAGGGTCGCGTCGCCCTGGCCGACGTCCAGGAACGAGACGGTCAGCCGCCGCGGCGGGCTTGGCGGCGCGGTGGCGGTCCAGCCGCCGAGGGCGAGCGCCGCCGCTGCGCCGGCCACGAGCAGCAGGCGGCGCTGACGGGGAAGGCGCCGCCAAGCGGCGCCCCACCCTGGCGCGTGCGGCTCTGCTCTCCGCGCGACGCGCCGCACCACCAGCGCCGCCGCCCCCAGACCCGCGTACGCCGCCGCCACCGCCACGGGCGAGCGGAGCGCCAGGGCCGCCTGCCCGTGCGGGGCATCGCCGAACCAGCGCGCCACGGCGCGCAGGTAGGCAAGCAGGACGCCGTTCACGGCGCCAAGCGCGCTCGCCGCGGCAAGCGCCGGGCCGCCCAGGGTCCCCAGCCCTGCCTGCACCATGCCGAGCCACATGATCGGCGCCACGGCAGGGAGCGCAGCCAGGTTGGCCGGCAGAGCGACAAGCTGTACGGAGCCGAAGTGGTGGGCGAGCAGCGGCGCCGTGGCGAGCGTGGCGGCCGCCGTGATGGCGGCACCCTCGGCGAGCGGGCCCGGCAGCCAGCGGAGGCCACGCCGCAGCCCTGGCACCAGCAGCACGATCCCGATCACGGCCGCGAACGACAGCTGCCAGCCGGGATCGCCGGCCACGCGGGGGTTCACCGCCAGGGTGGCGGCCGCGGCGAGCAGCAGCGCGTACCAGCGCGAGGCCGGGCGGGCGCTTGCCGCCGCCGCCAGCCCCGCGGCCCCCATCACGCCGGCGCGCTGGAGTGACGGGCCGGCGCCCGCGAGCGGGACGTAGACCGCCACGAGCGCCCCCACCGCCACCAGCCGCGCCCGCGGCCCGACCCCCAGCAGGGCGAACAGGGGGAACACGAGCGCGCCGAGCAGCATCACGTTCTGGCCCGAGACCGCCAGGAGATGCGCGAGGCCCGAACGCCGGAAGTCGTCCTTCACGTCGGAGCCGATGCGCTGGTCCTCGCCGAGCACCATCCCCATGGCGAGCGCGCCATCGCCCGGGCGCAGCCCGGATGCGAGCCCGGCCTCGGCCCGTCCTCGCAGCGAGTCGACCGCCCCGGAGAAGCCGCCGCGCGGCGCGCCGCCGGGGCGCAGCCGCTCCAGCGCCAGCTCGTAGTGGATGCCGCGACCCCGCAGGTACGCCGGATAGTCGAAGTCCGCCCCGGCGCTGCGGTGCGGGCGCTTCAGCAGACCGGCGATGTCGAGCGCCGCGCCCGGCGCCCCCGCGTCCGGCCAGTGCCAGCCGAGCGGCGCCCGCGCAAGCAGACGAGCGCCCCGCGCCGGCCCGGACGCCACCCGCACCTCCGCCGAGGAGTCGAAGCGGGAGTCCCGCGGGCGCTCGAGCAGCCAGGCCCGGCCCTCGAACCGCTGGCCCGCGTGCAGCTGCCGGCTGGGCCCGTCGATTGCGGCGAGGCGTGCGTGCCCGGCGAGCGCACCACCCGAAAGAAGCAGCGCGCCCACCAGCGCCAGCGCGGGCGCCCGGGCCAGCGCCAGCGCGCTCGCCACGCCGGCCACGACGAGCGCCACGTCGGCAAGCGAGGCCGCGCTGAGCAGCAGCCCCGCGACGAAGGCGCCGAGCCCTAGGTGGTACGGATGCCGCCGCGCGCGCACCCACGCAAGCTTCTACGTGGGCATGCGAGGGTTAAAGGCCTCGGCGCAAATTCTCAGCGCCGGGTGTGCACCAGATCCGTTACGAACTAGGCGGCGCGCGCCAGCGGCGCGAGCGGCTTGTCGACCACGACCCGCGTGGCCGTGCAGGAATGGGCGTGGATGGCCCGCGGCTTTCCTTGCCGATAGCTGGGAAGAATCCGATCGCCGGGCTGCAGTGGCGCGTGGCAGATACCACACACGAGGCCCGAAAACCGGCTGTCCCGCTCAACCAAGAGCATCTTGCTCCTCCTCAATTACGCTCGGGAGCACTATCTCGAGCATAAGTTTCGATCCGGCGTACTCACTTCCCTGCCGGTCATGCGCGGAATATCCCCACACCGCACGTCCTCCAAACCGGGTACATCGCCTCGGGCCTGAAGTCTTGGCGCGACGGCGTTAGCCGCCGGCCCCGACAAGCCGCTGCTCACGGGACGAGCGCCCCGCGCAACGCCTCGAAGCGCTTGTCACCGATGCCGGAGACCTCCTTGAGCTCGTCGAGCGAGCGGAAACCGCCGTGCTGCTGGCGGTACTCGAGGATCCGGCCCGCAAGCGCCGGACCGATGCCGTCGAGACTTTCGAGCTGAGCCTCTGTGGCCTGGCCGAGGCTGATCGGCCCTGACGCGCCGGCCGCTCTAGGCCCACCGGGCGCCGCGGCGCCGGCAACCGCCGCCGCACCCCGCACCGGCACGATCACCTGCTGACCGTCGTGGAGCGGTGCGGCGAGGTTCACGCCCGTCTCGTCTCCCCGCCGGGACACGCCACCCGCCCGCTCGAGCGCGGCCGCCAGCCGCGACCCCGCGGGCACCTTGTAGAGGCCGGGGCGGCGAACCGCCCCGGCCACGTCGACCCACAGCTCTCGGACCGGCGCAGGGGACGCCGCGGAGGGAGCCCGCGCGCCGCCCGCCGGAGCGAGCGAGACCGTGGCCGGCGGCGCTCCCCCGCCGCCGTGCGCGTGAAGCCGGAGCGCGATTGCCAACAGCAGCAGCCCCACGGCCGCGTACGTGACGAGCTTGCCCTTGTCGATGTCCTCGAGCATGGGGCCAAGCTACGCGGCGCCGCGTAACAGCTCCAGACCGCGGCGCACCAGTTGCGTGCGTGGTCGGTGACAATCCCGTTGCAGAGCCATGGCCGCGCACCTCTACACGGCACACACGCACTGGATCGGCGACACCGCGCTCGGCTGGGAGCGCTACGAGCGCGCCCACACGGCGAGCGCGCCGCCGGCCGAGACCGAGCTCACCGTGACCACCGGCGAGGCGAAGGGCGACCCCTCCCAGCTCAACCCCGAGCAACTCCTGCTGATGGCCGCCTCCTCGTGCCAGCTGCTCTGGTTCCTGCACGTGGCGTCGAAGGCACGCGTGGAGGTGATCGAGTACGAGGACTACGCCGAAGCGGAGATGCCGGAGGACGACCTGCCGATGCGCCTCACGCGGATCGTGCTCCGGCCTCGCATCGTGGTCCGCCCCGGACCGACCGAGAAACGGGTGAGGCACCTGTGCGAGCTGGCCCATCACGAGTGCTACATCGCGAACACGCTCGCTACCGAGGTTGAGGTAGAGCCGACCGTCGAGATCGCCGCTTCGGGGTAGACAAAAGCGGACGAATATCGCTGATTAGCGGTACTCAGAATCCCGCGCTCGCGCCGATTACCCAGGGCGCATGGGCGCAGGGGTCCCTATCGCGCGCGCGTTCCGGGCAATTTCGGCCGCGGGGATCGCCGCCACCCTGCTTATCGCCGCCAGCCCGGCCCAGGCACACCGCCTCAAGCTGCGCCCGCTCCAGCCCGGTGCCGTCGAGAGCGTCCGTCTCTTCCACCCGAAGGCGCGCGACCGCGTCCGCAAGGCGCCGCTCCGCGCCCGCGCGGCCAGGCGCTTGCGGGCGCACTCGGCCGAGACCCGCTTCCGCACCCAGGACGGCTACGAGATCCCCGTGGCGGTCTCCTCCGCCTACACGCCCGACCCCAACGTCGAGCAGGGCTACGTGAACCTCCTCGGCGGCCTCATGCACGGCACCGAGCTCGGCAAGATCAGCATCTACATCGCCACTCCCAGCCAGCTCGAGAACACCTTCTGCGGCGCTGGCGCGCTCGCCTGCTACGTGGGCGACGACGAGCGCATGTACGTGCCGGGCGTGAGCGAGCACAGCGACCCGCCGGTGCAGTTCCTGATCGCGCACGAGTACGGGCACCACATCGAGCTGAACCGCTCGAACACCCCCTGGTCGGCCTACGACCAGGGCGCGAAGCACTGGGCCACGTACGAGAACGTCTGCCGGCTCGAGCGCCGTCACAAGGTGCGCACCGACTACTACAACGATCCCAGCGAGGCCTTCGCCGAGTCCTACGGCGACATGCAGTTCCCCGGCGTGGACTTCATCTACACCGACCTGCTCAAGCCGGACCAGGGCGCCTTCGACGCCATCAAGGACGACGTGCTGCACCCCTGGCACCCGCCCGCTCCGGTGTCTCTGCACGGCACCTTCCATCCGCGGGGCTCGTCCAAGCGCTCGTTCCGCGTGAGGACACCGCTCGACGGCAACGCGAGCTTCCAGATCTCCGCCCCGGGCGGGAGTTATCGCCTGCGCGTGCGGGCGGCCGGCCGCGCCATCCGGCGCCGCTCGACGCACCCGGCCGGCACCGCCAACTACACGATCTGCGGCTCGCGCAAGATCACCGTGCAGGTGATCCGCGTGTCCGGCAGTGGCCCCTTCACAGTCACCGCGCTGCTGCCGTAGGCGAAGCGCGCTAGCTGTAGTTCCTGAGCAGGTTGTTCATCCGGGCCCCCTTGGAGGCTGGAGGTGTCTAACGCCACCAGTCCCAAGGAGGACACCGGATGAAGCTTCACGCTAACGCGGCTCTCAGTCTGAAGAAGCGTCTGTTGTTGTCGCGGCGGGTCGTCGAGCAGGGTTGGTCGTTGGGCTCGGCGGCCGCGGCCGCCGAGGTCAGCGAGCGCACGGCTGGCAAGTGGGTCACGCGGTTCCGCGCCGAGGGGGAGCTCGGTTTGCTTGATCGTTCTTCGGCGCCGCGGCGGGTTTGGAACCGCACTTCCGAGGACCGGGTCCAGGCGATCGCCGCGCTGCGGCGGCTGCGTTTCAGCGGCGCCCAGATCGCCGAGTTGTTGGCGATGGCCGAGACGACGGTGTCGGGCATCCTCACGCGCATCGGGCTGGGGCGGCTTGGCCGCCTCGGGCTCGAGCCGGCGCGACGCTACGAGCGCTCGCGACCGGGCGAGCTCGTCCACATCGACGTCAAGAAGCTCGGCCGCATCGAGGGTGGCGCCGGCCATCGCATCCACGGCAACAAGGCGCTTCAGCGCAACCTGCGCCGCGACGGCAAGCGCAGGATCGGCTGGGACTTCGTGCACATCGCGATCGATGACGCCACCCGGCTCGCCTACGCCGAGGTCCTCGCCGACGAAAAGGCGAGCAGCGCGACCGCGTTCCTGGCCCACGCGATCGAGTTCTTCGCCCGCCACGGCGTCCAGGTCGAAGCGGTGATGACCGACAACGGCTCCGCCTACCGCTCGGTCATGCACGCGATCGCCTGCCGCGCGCTCGGGATCCGCCACCTACGCACCAGGCCGCGCCGCCCTCAAACCAACGGCAAAGCAGAGCGCTTCATCCGCACCATGCTCGGCGAATGGGCCTACGGCGCCATCTACGCCAGCTCGCACGAACGCACCGGCGCGCTTGACGGCTGGCTCTGGCGCTACAACCATCACCGACCACACAACGCCCTCGGCCGAAAACCGCCCGCAGCTCGCCTCAACGAGCTGAACAACCTCCTCGGGTCCTACAGCTAGCGCACCTCGAAGCCGGACAGCCCCTCCGGCTCCTCGTCCACGACCTCCACGTCCGCCACGTCCGCCCCGCGCGGGCCCTCGCTCGCGAAGCGAACGAGCGATTCCACCGCATCCCGCTCGCCCTCGAACACCGCCTCCACCGCGCCGTCCCGACGGTTGGTGACCCAGCCCGCCACGCCGCGCGAGGCGGCCTTCCGCCGTGTGGTGTCGCGGAAGAACACGCCCTGCACGCGCCCGCTCACCACCACGCGCTTGCGCACCGCGCTCACAGGCGCTACCCGCCACGCTGGCCAAGCGTGTCCGCGAGCACACGGCAGGCCAGCTCGAGATGCGCCGGCTCGGCCCACTCGGCGGGATGGTGGCTGAGCCCGTCGCGGCAGGGAACGAACAGCATCGCCGTGGGCAGGCGCCGGGCCACGTAGCCCGCGTCGTGGCCGGCCGGGCTGACCATGTCGAGCGAGCGCTCGCCGCTGCGCCCGGCGGCCGTCGCGCAGCACGCCGAGCAGCTCGGGGTCGAAGGCCACGGGGCCGTACTGCCACGGCTTGTCGTCCACCTGCACGGATACATCGGTGCCCGAGAGAGCCTCGCTCGCAACCTCCCTGCGCGCGCGCGACCACCTCGTCCGGCGAGTCGAGCTCCGCGCCGCGCACGTCCACGAGCAGCCGCGCGCGCGCCCGCCACCACCGACGGCGCGTTCGGCTCCACCTCGATCCGCCCGGTCGTGATGCTCGCGCCGCCCGACCGATCGCCCAGCGTGCCCAGCGCCTCGATCACGCGCGCCGCCGCGCGCAGCGCGTCGCGCCGCCCCTGCCATCGGGCTGCCGGCGTGGGCCTCGCTGCCCGTCGAAGCTCGATCGCGAACTTGCGGATGCCGCGGATCCCCTCCACCACGCCCAGCGGCACGCCCTCGCGCTCGAGCACCGGCCCCTGCTCGATGTGCAGCTCGACGTAGGCGGAGGCCGGCAGCGAGCCCGGCTCCTCGTCGCCCGCGAAGCCGCACCCGGTCGAGCTCCTCGCCGTAGGAGGGCCCGTCGAAGGCGGGCAGCGCGCGCACCTCGTCCAAGCTGGCCGCTCCCGCGTATACCGCCGAGCCGGTGCAGAACTGCGGGAAGCGGCCACCCTCCTCGTTGGCCCACACCACCACGTCGATCGGCGCCGCCGTGTCGATGCCCGGCGTCGGCCAGCGCGCGCACGGCCTCGAGAGCCGCGAGCACGCCGAACACGCCGTCGAAGCGGCCCGCCGTTCGGCTGGGTGTCGAGGTGGCTGCCGGCTCATCACCGCGGGCGGCCGACGTCGTGACCCGCGCGGCGCGCGAACAGGTTGCCCGCGCGGTCGGCGCGCAGGTCGAGCCCCGCGTCGCGCGCCCAGCTGGCGAACAGCTCACGACCGGCGCGGTCCTCGTCGGTGAGCGCCAGCCGCCGGGAGCCGCCCTCGGGCGTGGCCCCCACCTCGGCCATCGCCATCAGGTCGGACCACAGCCGCTCGCCCGACACCGCCGCGGCCGCGAGCGACGCGCTCATGCCGGGTCGCGCACCAGCTCGATCGTGGAGCAGTGCACCCCGCCGCCGTTCTTCTGGATCTCGTCGTAGGGGATCGTCACCACCTCGATCCCCGCGCGCTCGAGCAGCTCGCAGCGTGCGCGGGAGCCCTCGGCCATCAGCACGCGGCCCGGGGCGCAGGCAGAGCAGGTTCAGCCCCCACTCCTCACCCGCGTGCCGCCTCGAGCGTCTCGATGCCGAGCTGGCGCAGCGTGACCAGGAAGTCGTACGGCAGCCCGGCCGGGTTGATCAGCGCGCGGTCCACGTCCACCATCGCGAAGTGCAGGTCGATGTGGATGCTGTAGCCCGGCCACCGGCACGCGGATCAGCTCCACGCCGATCAGTTCGAGCAGCGCGCGCAGCTGGCGCTCGCCCTCGTGGTTGCAGCGGATCGAGGTGCCGAGCGCGGCGAGGCCCGGGCGCAGCTTGGTGAACGAGCCGCCCTTCAAGGGTGCCCGTGCCCGTGATCGTGCCGAGGATCGGCATCCCCGCGGCGGCCAGCGCGCGCGTGGCGTGCGGCTCCTCGCCGCGGCGCATCCGCACGCCCATGCGGCCCGACGATCGCCCCGCCGGGCACGGTGATCGAGGGGTCGCGCGTGTACACGGACTTGACGAACCTGCCGCCGAGCGGCTCCAGCACATCCACCTCCACGCCCTCGGCGCGCAGGGCGTCCACGAGCCCCTCGTGCTGCGCCGCCACGCGCTCGAGGTCCGGCGCCTTGCGGCCGGTCCAGTACCAGTGCCCCTCGGGATCGACCAGCGCGCCCAGCTCCTCGTCCCAGGCGTCCGCCCGGATCGCGGCCAGCTCCTCCCCGGGCCTGCGCACCATCACGCGCCGCAGCGGCCCCACCTCGTCGATGGCGCGCCGAAGGCGGCGCCCCAAACCTATTCAAGCTCCTCGTGGAACGGCGGCTCGGCGGCGCCCTCCATCGCCGCCTGGTGGGCGTCTGGCGCGGCGCTCATTCGACTTCTCCACCACCACGCGGATCGTCTCCAGCTTGCGGTCGCTGGCGCCGCGCAGGCTGCCGCCCTGGGCGAGCGTGCGCTGGATGTAGTCGAGCGTAGGACCCGTGAGTCGCTCCCCCGGCAGCACGTTGGGGATGCCGGGCGGGTAGGCGGCGAGCGACTCCGTGGCGATGCGGCCCGTCCGCCTCGCGGAAGGGCACGACCTCCTGCGTGGCGAGGAAGGCCTCGCGCGGCGCCATCGCGAGCGGGCCCCACGGGGGCGGCGGCGCGAACATCGCGTCCACGCGGTCGCCCGCGCTCGGGCAGCTCGTCCACCACGTGATGGAGCGCGGCCACCAGCTTCGCCCCGCTCCTTGGACGCGTTCTCGCCGAGCCCGAACACCGCCACCACCACGTTCTCGGCGAACAGCTCGAGGTTGATGTCGTCGAGCTCGCAGCATCAGCGGCGCGATCTCGTAGCCCGTCCTGCCGGTGCCGCGCACGTCGATGGCCAGCCGCAGCGGGTCGTAGGCGAACACGCCCGGGCTGGCCGGCCATGCCGCTCGTCGAGCACGTCGAGCCCGGGGATCTCGCGGATGGCGGCGCGCGTGGCCGCGAGTGCCGTCGAGCGTCTCGCCGAGCAGCTCCTCGCCGTGCACCGCCGCCTGCCTGCGCGCGGCGTCGAGCGAGCCGGTGAGCAGCGAGTTCGGGCTGGTCGACTCGAGCAGCGTCAGCGAGCGGTCGATCACGCGCTCGTCGAGCAGGTCGCTGTGCCCGAGGTGCAGCATCGCCGACTGGGTCATGCTGCCCACGATCTTGTGCGTGCTCGAGATCACGAGGTCGGCGCCGAGCGAGAGGGCGTGCGCGGGCAGGTCCGGGTGGAACGCGAGGTGCGCGCCCCAGGCCTCGTCCACGATCAGCGGCACGCCGTGCGAGTGGGCCACGTCGGCGAGCGCGCGCCACGTCGGCCACCGCGCCGAAGTAGGTCGGCGACACCGACCTGCGCGGCCACGGCGCCGGGCGTGTCGCGCAGCGCCCTGTCGAGCGCCTCGGGCGTGAGGCAGTGGGCGATGAGCAGCTCCGGAGTCGAGCTCCGGCGCCACGAACGTGGGCCGCAGGCCCGAGATCACCAGGCCGTCGATCGTGCTCGAGTGCACGTTGCGCTGCACCACGAACTCGCTGCCCATCTGCGCGAGCGACATGCAGGTGACGTGGTTTCCCTGCGATGCGCCGTTGATGAGGAACCAGGTGCGCTTGGCGCCCCACGCCTCGGCGGCGAGCTCCTGCGCACGCTGGAACGGCGTGGGCTCCGGGCCCACGTCGATGCCCTGCATGAGCGCCGGGATGTCGAGCGCCAGCGCCGGCTCGCCGAACGCCTCGCGCATGCTCGGGGTCGGCCGCCGCGCCCGCCCTTGTGTCCGGGGACGTGGAAGCGCCCGGGGTTGCGCCGGGCGTATGCGCGCAGCGCCTCGAGGTAGGGCGCATCCTCCGTGCCGGCGCGGCACGGCTCCGGTGCCGACCCTGGACGGACGGCCGACTGGTCTAGCTCGGCCATGGGGTCCGTCGCGAAAGAGATTGCGGTCTGGGACGGTGCATCCGTGGATGCCAGGCGCCGCACGCGAGCGGAGCGATAGCTGTAGCTATCGCGAGTGAGTGGGTGGTGGCTGGCGCCGCGGAGCGGCCGTATCCAGGCCTCAAGATCTTGAGTGACGGACCCACCAAGGATCGAGTCTATTTCCGGGCGAGGTCGAGCGCGGTGCGGGCGGCCTCGGCAGGGCTGCCCGCCTGCAGCACGCCCGTGTCCGCCTCGCCTCTGCGCGCAAGCTCCCAGGTGTGGAGCCCCACCACCGGCGTGCCGGCCTTCAGCGCGAAGGCCATCTCGCACAGAGTGCCGTAGGCGCCGCCCACGGCCACCACGGCGTCCGCCGAGCGCACCACGAGCGCGTTGCGCGCGTCGCCGATGCCGGTGGGCACCGCCACCTCCACGTACGGGTTGGCCTCGTGCCTGTCGCGCCCCGGCAGGATCCCCAGGGTGAGCCCGCCGGCCGACTGTGCCCCCCGGCAGGCGGCCTCCATCGCGCCGCCCAGCCCGCCGCACACCAGCACCGCGCCCCCCTCGGCGATCAGGCGTCCCACCTCCTCGGCCGCCTCCAGCTCCTCCGCCGACGCCTCACCGGGCCCGATCACCGCGATGTAGGGGCGGTCGCTCAGCTTCGCTCGTCGCTCTCGTGGTCGAAGGGGACTGCCTCGCCCTCGAACTCCGGGGCCTTCCACATCTCCGGATCGTCCGCGCCGATCGGGCCGCTGCGCTCCTCCACCGGGTAGAGCTCCTCGTGCACCTCGGGCTCCACGGCGGCCGCCTCCGTGGCGGGATCCGGGCCACGGCGACGCGGTAGGGGTGTCGTCGGCTCAGCGTCCGGCTGCCGCTCCCGCCCCCCGGACGAAAGCGACAGCGAGAGCGACACATTCGCACTGCTGAGCGCCCCGGCGGCCGCCATCAGCGCCGAGCCGCCGAGCCCGAGCCACGCGCCCGACTGGAGCGAGGCGCCCTGCGCGGCGGGCGGATGGTTGACGAGCTGGGACACGACGATCACAAGGGCCGCGCCGCCAATGAGCGGCAGCGCGCCGGCCCGCGGCGGAGCCTGCCAGACAAGCTGGGAGATCGCCACCCACATCCCGCCGAGCGCGAGCGCGGCAAGCACGAGATCCCAGACCTCGAACACCTTCCAAGCACTGAGCCCAGGCTGGTACCAGTGCAGAAACAGGCTTACAAGCAGGAGAGGGCCGCCGAGAGCGGCCAGGAACGGAGCGAAGTCAATTCGGCGCATGTAAGTGACCTTCCCCGACACCCGAGACCCGACACCCGAGGCCTACAGCGCAGCGACGGCTTCGCCAGGAACTGCACGGGAAAACAGAAATCCCTGTCCCCGATCGCACCCTGCCTCCACCACGAAGCGCAGCTGGTCCTCGGTCTCGATCCCCTCCGCGAAGGCCTCCATCCCGAGGTTGCGCGCGAGCTGCACGATCGCGGTGACCATCATCGCCGAGGTCTCGTCTCCCGGCAGGCCGGAGACGAACGAGCGGTCGATCTTCAGAGAGTCGGCGGGCAGCGAGCCCAGGCGTGCCAGCGAGGAGTGACCCGCGCCGAAGTCGTCGATCGCCAGCCGGAAGCCGCTCTTGCGCAGGTCAAAGAGCACCTTCTCGGTGCGCTCCCAGTCGGTCATCGCGGCCGTCTCGGTGATCTCGATCACCAGGCGGTCGCGCGAGATGCCTGCCTGCACCGCGTCGTCGAGCATCCGCTGAACGAGCTCGGGCTCCCACAGCTGCCGCGGCGAGAGGTTGAGGCCGACCGTGAGCGCCCAGCCCGAGTCGAGCCACTCGCGGCTCTGGCGGCACGCCTCCTCCACCACCCAGTCCGCGATCGGCTGGATCAGGCCCAGCTCCTCGGCCACGGGGATGAACTCTGCCGGGCGGCACGAGCCCGCGCTCCGGATCCTGCCAGCGGATCAGCGCCTCCACTCCCACGATGTGGTCGTGCAGGCCGTGGCCGCTTCCGCCCACGCCCTGCTCGAGCGCCGAGCGCAGGTTCACCAGCGGCTGGTAGTGGAGCACGAACTCGCCGCGGTCGATCGCCCTGCGCAGCCGCGTGACCAGGCCGAGCCGCTCCTTGCGGCGCTCGGACTCGCCCGCGAACACGCCCCAGCGGCGCCTTGCCGCCGCGCCGCACCTCCTGGAGCGCGGCCGCCGCATGGTCGATCAGGTCGCCGGAGTAGCCGCCGTCCGAGGGGAAGACGCTGATGCCGATGCTCGCCCCGATGAACGACTCCGCGCCATGGATCAGGAACGGCTCCTCGAATGCCTCGAACACCTGCTCCGCCGCGATCTCCTCCCGCCGTGTCGGCTTCGCCTCCCAGGTCCGGCAGGAGCAGCAGGAACTCGTCCGAGCCGTGCCGCGCCAGCAGGTCCATCGTGCGCGCCACCTCGCGCAGGCGCGACGCCGCCTGGCGCAGCAGCTCGTCGCCCGCCGCCCGGCCGAGGCTCTCGTTGCACCAGATGGAAGCGGTCCAGGTCCACGAACAGCACCGCCACCGACGAGCCCTTGCGCCGCGCGCGGCCAGCGCCAGCTCGAGTGCTCCTCGAACAGGCCGCGGTTGGGCAGGCCCGTGATGCTGTCGTAGCTCGACGAGGTAGGCGATCTGCTCCTCGGCGCGCTTGCGGTCGCTGATGTCGCGCGCGAGCGCGAGGAACAGCAGCTCGGGCCACCCGCGTCGAGCAGCCCCACGCGCACCTCCACCGGGAAGGTGGTGCCGTCGCTTGCGGCCGGTAGACGGTCTCGATCGTCACCGGCCGGCCGCGGGCCGAGCCCGAGCACATGTCCTCGAGCGCCTCCTGGCTCAGCGCGGCATCCACCTCGCGCAGGCGCATGCCGAGCAGCTCCTCGCGCGTGTAGCCGAGCGACGTGGCGGCGCCCTGGTTCACGTCCACGAAGCGGCCCTCCGAGTCGAACACGAAGAAGCTGTCGGCGGCCTGCTCCACGAGCCGGCGGAAGCGCCGCTCGCTCTCGGCGATGGCGCGCTCGGCGCTCTTGCGCACCGTGATGTCGGACGCCACGCCGACGAAGCCGGTGAGCTCGCCGTCGTCGTCGAGGATCGGCGCGTCGCGCGTGTAGCAGGCGAACTCGCTGCCGTCGCTTGCGCCGCGCGCGAAACTCGCCCTCGAACGGCTCGGCCGGAGCGCAGCACCCGCATCTTGCGCGTAGCGAAGCCGGGGTCGTCCACCACGCCCAGCTCGGCGATGTCGCGTCCCATCGCCTTGTCGCGGTGTAGCCGAACAGGCGCTCGGCGTAGCGGTTCCAGTGCGTGACCGTGCCCTTGATGTCGGTGGCGATCACGGCCGCGTCCACCTCGTCGAGCAGGCGCGAGTGGAAGCGGATCTCGCGCTCCGACAGCGCCCCGCGCGTGATGTCGAGCATCACGCCGCAGCAGTTCGTGGCGCCGTCGGGCGCGCGGTTGAGGCGCACGGCGTCGCGAATCCACATCACGCTGCCGTCGGCGGCCACCGCCCGGTACTCGAGTTCCCCGTCCTCCCCGCTCGCGCAAGCTCCCGACATTCGCGCAGGGCGCGGGCGCGGTCGCCCGGGTGCATGTGATCGCCCCAGCCGCTCGCCGCGGTCCAGCGCTCGGGCGGGTAGCCGAGCAGCTTCTCGGCATGCCTGGAGACGAACGTGAAACGGAGGTCCTCCGCATCCGCCTCCCACACGACGGCGCCGATGCCCTGGAGCAGATCCTCCTCGTTCACGCTCGTTCCGACCATCCGACGATCCCTGCCTTTCGAGCGAGGCGGCCCCGGAACCTGCCCCCAACGGTTACCTCAACAACGCTCCCAAACGTTTCCCTTTCGCAGGAAAGGTTACGCCCCAAACGGCCTCGACTAGGCGAGTGTTCTAGCCGAGGACGAAGTTCACGAGCTTGCCCGGAACGACGATCGTCTTCACGACCTTGTGGCCGTCCAGATGCGCCGCCACCTTCGGAGACCCGCGCGCGAGGCGCTCCTGCTCCTCGTCCGAGGCGCCGGCGGGAACGGCCACGCGGTCGCGCAGCTTGCCGTTCACCTGCACGACCACCTCGTTGGTGTCGGTCACGAGCAGCGCGGCGTCGGCCTGCGGCCACGGCTGCTCCCACACGCGCTCGCCGGTGAGCAGCTCGTACACCTCGGAGCCCAGGTGCGGGGCGAACGGGAACATCAGCGACGCCGCCAGTCGCCACCGCGAAGCGCAGCTGCGACTGGCCCTCCGGCGTCTGCATCAGCTCGTCGCGGTGGCGGTAGGAGTCGTTCACCAGCTCGATCACCGCGGCGATCGCGGTGTTGAAGGCGAAGCGGTCGCCCAGGTCGCTCGACGACCTTGTCGATCGCCCAGTGCGCCTTGCGCAGCAGCTCGGTGGGCTCGCCCCGGGGCGCCCGTCCGGACTGCCGGCTCGGTGGCCTCCGCCACCTCGGCGGCCAGCCGCCACAGCCGCCCAGGAAGCGGTGTATGCCGCCGGCGCCCTCGTCCGACCAGTCGGCGTCCTGGTCGATCGGGCCGAGATAGAGCACGTAGGTGCGCAGCGTGTCCGCGCCGTAGCGCTCGACGTACTCGCTGACGGGCTCACGACGTTGCCGCGCGACTTGGACATCTTCGCGCCCGTCGCGCGTGATCATGCCCTGGGTGAAGAGGTTGGCGAACGGCTCCTGGAAGCCCACCAGCTCGAGGTCCGCGAGCGCCTTGGTGAAGAAGCGCGCGTACATCAGGTGCAGGATCGCGTGCTCGATGCCGCCGATGTACTGGTCGACCGGCATCCAGCAGTCGACGATCTCGCGATCCCAGGGCGCCTCGTCGTTGTGCGCGTCGCAGTAGCGCAGGAAGTACCAGGACGAGTCGACGAAGGTGTCCATCGTGTCGGTCTCCCGCTTGGCGGGACCGCCGCACTTGCGGGCAGTCGTGTTCACCCAATCCTCCGCCGCCGCCAGCGGCGAGCGGCCCCTGGGCGCGTAGTCCTCGATGTCCGGCAGCCCGACCGGCAGCTGGTCGTCCGGCACGGGCACCAGCCCGTGGTCGGGCAGTGGATGATCGGGATCGGGCAGCCCCAGTAGCGCTGGCGCGAGAGCAGCCAGTCGCGCAGCTTGTAGTTGACCGCCGGCTTGCCTCGACCCTCTGACTCGAGCCACGCGACGATCTCGCTCGAACGCCTCGCGGTTGTGCTCGCCGTCGAAGCGGCCGCAGTTGACCATCGGGCCATCGCCCGTGCACGGCAGCTCGTCACCGCAGTCGATCACCTGCCGGATCGGCAGGTCGAACTTCGGGCGAACTCGAAGTCGCGCTCGTCGTGCGCGGGCACGGCCATGATCGCGCCGGTGCCGTACTCCATCAGCACGTAGTCCGCCACGAACATCGGCAGCTCCTCGCCGTTCACCGGGTTGGTGACGGTGTGGCCGAGCGGCATGCCCGTCTTCTCCTGGCCTCCGCCGCGCTCCTCGGGCGACTCGCGCACCGCGCGGTTCACGTACTCGTGCACCTCGGGCGAGTCGTTCAGCCTGCAGCACGTCCGGGTGCTCGGGCGCCATCACGAAGAAGGTCGCGCCGAATAGCGTGTCCGGCCGCGTGGTGAACACCGGGTAGTCGATCGCCCAGCTCCTCGCAGCGGAACACCACCTCGGCGCCCTCCGAGCGGCCGATCCAGTTGCGCTGCATCGTCACCACGTGCGGCGGCCAGTCGCACGGTCTCGAGGTCGTCCAGCAGCCGGTCGGCGTAGTCGGTGATCTTGAAGAACCACTGCTCGAGCTGGCGGATCTCCACCTCGCTGCCGCAGCGCTCGCAGTGCCCGTCGATCACCTGCTCGTTGGCCAGCACTGTCTGGTCGTTCGGGCACCAGTTGACCGCCGCCTCCTTGCGGTGGCCAGGCCCGTCTCGAACAGGCGCAGGAAGATCCACTGGGTCCAGCGGTAGTAGCTCGGGATCGTCGCGTGGCCAGCTCGCGCGACCAGTCGATCGAGATGCCCCACGACATGAACTGGCGGCGGAACTCGGCGATCGACGCCTCGGTGGAGTCGCGGGGGTGCTGGCCCGTCTTGATCGCGTGGTTCTCGGCCGGCAGGCCGAAGGCGTCGTAGCCCATCGGCTGGAGCACCTTCTTGCCGATCCGGCGGCGGTAGTGGGCGATCGCGTCGCCCACGCTGTAGACCTTCAGGTGGCCGATGTGCGGCTCGCCCGACGGGTAGGGCAGCATGACCAGCGCGTAGGCCTTGTCGTCAGGCGTGACCTCGTCGTTCGAGACCTCCCAGGTGCGCTCGTCAGCCCACACCTTCTGCCACTTGGGTTCGATCTGATTGGGGTCATAACGCGGGTCCATTTGCGGGGGAGAGGTTAGACGGCTGGTACTTTTGCCTGGATCCCCGTGAAAAATGGCGGCGACAGCGGGCGCGCGGCCGACTACGCCGCCACCCAGGTGGAGGCGATTCTCGAGGCCGCCCAGGCTGCGGCGGAGGACATCCGCGACGAGGCGCGTGCCGCGGCTCGGCGCGAGGCTGCCGAGATCACGGCAGACGCCGGCGCCACCGCGGAGCGCATGCGCTCGGATGCCGAGGCGCTTAGGGCCGAGGCACAGCAGCTGCGCGACAACGCCAAGGAGGAGACCGACCACCAGCGCGCGGAGGCCACCAGGATCCTCTCCGAGGCGCGCAACGAAGCCGACACCTCCACCTCGGAGGCGCAGGCGGCCGCGGTGCGGCTCGGCGCCGAGGCCAAGGAGCGCGCGGACACGCTGCTGGCCGAGGCCCAGGCAAGCGCTGAGGGGGTGCTTGGCGAGGCGAATGCCCAGCGGCAGCAGGCGGACGAGACCGCGCGCCGATTGGTGAGCGAGGCCGAGGAAAAGGCTCGCGTGATCTCCGCCGCCGCGGAGCAGGCGGCGCAGCAGACGCGCGCGAAGGCCGAGGAGGACGCGACGGCTTCTCGCGCGGCCGGTGAGAAAGCGCGCAAGAAGCTGGAAAGCGACGCGCCGGATCCAAGCCGACAAGATCCTTCAGGACGCGCGCACCGAGGCGGTGCGGATGGGCGAGGAAGCGCGCCGCGAGGCGGCCGCGCGGGTGTCTGAGGCCGAGCAGCGCGCCGACGAGATGCTCGCCGACGCGCGTGCGGTGTCGGCGGGCTGCGTCAGCTCGGGCCACGCTGCAGGACCAGGCCGAGCGGATCCTGCGTGACGTGCAGGCCGGGCACAAGCGCATCCGCGGCGACCTGCGTACGGTCGAGCGGAGGCGGCAGCAGCTCACTCGCCGCCGTCGGCGTCCGAAACGCCCAGCTCCCGCGGCGGCTCTCGGCGCGCCAGCCCGTTCGACGATCTCGACGTTCCCAGCTGGGCCGAGAGTCCCTAGAGCGCGGCCAGCCGCGTGGCGGCGGCCTTCCAGGTCGCGACCACGGGCACGCCGGGCTTGAGGCCAGGCGCTCGAGCGACGCATCCGTGATCTCTGCCGTGAGCGGCTGTGGCGCGCTCAGGCCCACACGCACGCGCGCCCCGAGCGGGGTCACCGTGTCACCGTCGCGCTCACGCGGTTGCGCGCCGAGCCCGCGTGGCTCGCGCGCGGCGGCTCCAGCTCCACCTCCCACGGATAGACGCTGACCGCCACCGGGCCCTCCGCCGGCTCTGCGCTCACCACCTCGCCGCCGCCGTCGAGGCCGACCAGCGTGAGGCCGTCCGCGCCGCGTAGCCGCGCTGCCGTGCAGCACGTTCGCGCCCGTGAAGTCGGCCACGAAACCCGAGGCGGGCGACGCCGCAAGCTCCGCCGCTCTCGCCCGCTGCACAATCCGGCCGCGCGTCGATCACCGCCACGACATCGCCGAGCAGCGCCGCCTGGCCGAAGTCGTGGGTGACGAGCACGGTGGGCACCTCGGCCCGGCAGGAAGCCGCCCAGCTCGCGGGCGGCGTGCGCCGCGGTGCGCGGGTCGAGCGCCGCCAGCGGCTCGTCGAGCAGGATCAGCCGCGGGTCCGCGGCGAGCGCGCGCGCCAGCGCCACGCGCTGGCGCTCGCCGCCCGAGAGCGTCCGCGGCCGCGAGTCCGCGATGTGCGCGGCGCCGAAGCGCGCGAGCAACTCGTCGCACGCGCTCGGCGCTCCGCGCGGGGCGTGTGCCGCAGGCCGTACGCCACGTTCTGCCAGGCCGGCATGTGCGGGAACAGCGCGTAGTCCTGGAACACGTAGCCGCAGCGGCGGCGCTCGGGCGGAAGTGTCGTACCGGTGGCGCCGTCGAGCCACACCTCCCCGCCGCACTCGACGCGACCCTCGCGTCGGGCCGGGCCAGGCCGGCCAGCAGGCTCAGGATGGTCGTCTTCCCGGCCCCCGACGGTCCGGCCAGCGCCAGGCAGCACCGTCAGGCACCTCCAGGTCCACGTCGAGATCGATCGTCCCGACGCGCGTGCGAAGCTCAGTGCGCAGCACCGCCGAGAGCCCCCGAGCCCCACAACGCCTTCACGCCGAGCAGCAGCGCGCCGCTCACGGCCACGAGCACCGCGGAGAGCGCCAGCGCACCGTCGAAATCCGTCGAGAAGCGCTCGTAGATCGCCAGCGGAGCGGTCTGGGTGATGCCGCGGAAGGAACCGGCGAACATAAGCGTGGCGCCGAACTCGCCGAGCGCGCGGCCCCACGCGAGAGCCAGGCCGGCGGCCAGGCCGGGCGCGGCGGCGGGGATCGCGATGCGCGCGAACGTGCGCGCCTCCCCCGCCCCCAGCGTCCGCGACGCCTCGAGCCAGCTCCGGTCGAGTGACGCGAACGTGGCCTGCGCCTGGCGAAGGTAGAACGGCGACGCCACGAAGGTCAGCGCCACCACGACGCCGGCGGTGCGGAGCACGAGCTCGATGCCGGCATCGTTCAGCGCGTCGCCCAGGATGCCGTTGGGCCCGAGCGCGGCCAGCAGCGCGATGCCCGCCACCGCGGGCGGCAGCACCAGCGGCAGCTCGATGAGCGTGACCACCAGCGCTTGCCGGGGAAGTCCCGCGTGGCGAGAAGCCAGGCGGCGGGCGTCCCCACCACGACGATGATGCGCTATTGCGATGGCGCTCGTCTCGATACTCAGCCGCAGAGCGTCCTTCGCGCTCGCGTCGCCCAGGCTCGAGACGAGCTGCGCCGGACTGGTGTGGGTGAACACGGCCACCACGGGCAGCACGAGGAACACCAGCACCAGGGCCAGCGCGGCGATCAGCAAGACCGGGAACCAAGTGGGCCACCGCACGCGACGAGGTCGGCGCGTGGGCGCGGGGGCGGAGCGAGCGGTGAGGCTCACGTGGTCTCCTCTTCGGGGCGAGCCGTTGCCTTCACGTGCCTGAGGCGGGCGGCGGCTCGAAGCCCGCCGCCTTCAGCGCCTGCTGCCCCGCGCCCTGTGAGCAGCCCGTCGATGAACTCCTGCGCCTGCTTCGGGATGCTTCGCGCCCTTCACCATCGCCACGCCGTAGGCCACCTCGGGCTGGAGGCCGGCGGCAGCTCGACCGCCTTGAGCTTGCCGTCGGTGGCGTCGACGTCAGTGATGTAGACGAAGCCGGCGTCCACCGCGCCCTGTGCTGAGCTTGCCCACCACCCCCGCCACGTCGGGCTCGTTGGAGCGCACGTTGGCGAGCACCTTCGCGGACTCCGCCCTGCGGCAGCCCGGAGAGGATCTTGCGCGTGTAGATGCCCACCGGCACGGTCGCCGAGCCCATCGCCACCGTCACTCCGGGCTTCTCGAGGTCCGCCAGGCGAGCTGACCTTGCCACCCGCTGGCCGGCACCGCGATCACCAGGCGGTTGCCGGCGAACACCACCGGCTTCTCCACGAGGCCCTTCTGGAACAGCTGTCGGGCAGCTTGGTGTTGGCCGAGGCGAACACGTCCGGCTTCACGCCCTGGCTGGATCTGGGCGGCCAGCTCGTCCGAGCCGGCGAAGGAGCTGCGCACGTTGCGGCATCGGGGAACTTCTGGCGTACTGGGTGAAGGCGTCCTTGAGCGAAGCCGCGGCCGACACCACGAGGTCCGGCTTGCCGCTCGTCGACGAGCCGCCGCGACCCGCAGCCGGCGCTCACCAGAGCCGCGATCGCCATAGCCAACCGGCAGCCACTTCCCTGCTCTCAAGCTCAGCTCCTCTCGATCATTACCGACGTCGCCTTCACCGCCGCCGTGGCGCTTGCACGCCAGGCGCCAGGCCGAGCTCCTCCACGGCGTCACGGGTAACCGCGGCGGTGATCCTGTGCGGTCCCGCCTCGATCTCCACGAGCGCCATCACGCCGTCGACCTCAACCGATGTGACCACGCCCGGGAAGCGGTTGCGGGCCGAGAGCTGGTCCCCGGCGCGGTGCCGCTGGGGCCGCTCGGAGAGCCGCTCGACCTCGCGCTGCGGCACGAGCCTGCGGTTGGAGGTGTCGCGCTTGGTGCGCAGCTTGCCCGCGCGCTCCCAGCGCCGCAGCGTGTCCGCGCTGACGCCGATCGCGCGGGCGGCCTCGCCCAGTGTGAGGTCCTTGGCGGCCATGAGTCGTGCCTAAGCATTGCATAGGCAGGCTCCAGGGGCTGTCTTTGGCAGTCCGCAACCACTTACGATCGCCGCATGGCCCTCGGCGACTCCTTCGACGCGAAGGCCAGCGAGAAGATCGAGCAGCAGATCGGCGAGCCGGTCGAGGTGCTCGGGTGGGCGTCGCGCACCGGCGCGATGGGCGCCGTCGTGACAGGCAAGATCGTCGGCGGCGCCGGGGTGGCACTGGGCGGCGACGGCTCGAGCTTCATGGGCATCCCCGGGGACCGCATGCAGACGGGCGATCGCGGCAAGGGCGTTAAGCTGCCGATCAACTTCATGGTCGTGCTCACCCCGACCGCTCTCCGGGTCCTCAAGATCAGCAAGGGCTGGACCGGGCTGAAGATCAAGGGCGAACTCGGCACGCTGCCCCGCGAGGGCCTTGGGCTGGCCATCGAGGACGCCAAGGTGACGAAGCAGTTCCAGCTCGCGGCGCCGACGGCTCGGCGATCCGCTTCGAGATGACGAAGTCGAAGTTCGCGACGCAGCTTCGCGGAGCAGCTCGAGGCGGCGCTCGGCTCACCGCGCACGACCCGGCCTCCATCATGAGAAAAGCCGCCCGTTGTGGGCGGCTTCCTTAGTGGAGCTAGCCGGGCTCGAACCGGCGACCTCGTGACTGCCAGTCACGCGCTCTCCCAGCTGAGCTATAGCCCCAAGCTCATGTTGCATGGCCCACTTTACTCCCTGTGCCTGATTGTTCTTCGCGGACACGAGCGAAGCGAAACCTCCCGCCTGGCCGCCACAAGCGATATCGGCAGGAAGTAACACTTCTTGAGTTCATGACAGTACGCGGCGATCGCATCGATTTCAGAGGGCGCGTAGCTCCTGGCGATCAGCCCGGTCGCTGTCCGCCGCCTCGCGCTCTGGCACGGCACGGCGACTGATAGCTCCCCGTCTCGTCGCCCATTTGCATTGGACGCGAAGCAATCCGGTCCCCAGGTCGAAGATCAGGTCGTAGCGCTCGCCCTCCATGACGGGCCTGAGCACGCCGATCCCAAGCTGGGCTGCTTCCGCGGCGATAGCCAGCTCAGCTACGCCACCCTTCTGGTCTGTCGTCCATTCCATGACCCGAACACTAGTTCCTGTATCGGACGGAAAATGGCTCTGGAATCGCCTAAATCGGTCAGCCCGACAGACCTCGCCGGCACCTCGCCCCACAGCTGCTCGAGCCGGTAGAACGAGCGCGCCTCGGGCGTGAAGATGTGGACGACGCAGTCGAGGTAGTCCATCAGGATCCAGCGCGCCTGCCGGTCGCCCTCGGTGCGGCGCGGCAGCAGCCCCGCCTCGTCCTTGAGCTCCTTGTAGATCGCGTCGTGGATCGCCTTGGTCTGGCGCTCGGTGTTGCCCGTGCAGATCACGAAGTAGTCGGTGTAGCCCACCACGCCGCGCAGATCCAAAAGCCGCACGTCGATCGCCTTCCTGTCGGAGGCGATCTCCGCGATCCGCTCCGCGAGCGCCAGAGAACGGTCCTTCGTGGAGCTCATCACTTCACCGCCGCCGGCGCCGACGCCCCGTACAGGCTCTGCTGCCCCGATGTAGTCCGCCACCTTGTCGGTGACGAGATAACGAATCGGCTTGCCCTCGCGCGCCCGCCGCCGCACCAGCGACGACGACACGTCCACACGCGGCATCTCGAAGAACACGAGCCGCTCCGCGCCGCGCAGCCCGGACAGTGTCACCCCGATCGCCGGCCGCGGGTACCCGCTGCGCTCCGCCACCGCGATCGTGGCCAGGGACAGCACCTCCTCCGGCTCGTGCCAGGAGCGCAGGGTGGCGCCTGGTCGCCGCCGAGGATCAGGAACAGCTCGTCGTCTGGCGAAGCGTCCCGCATCGCGCGCAGCGTGTCCGACGTGTACGAAGGCCCCTCGCGATCGAGCTCCACGCGCGACAGAGAGAACCGCTCGTCGCCGGACACGGCCAGCTCGCACATCTCGTAGCGCGCCTCGGGCCCGGGGTCGCCCTCCACCTCGCGGTGCGGCGGCACGCCCGGCCGGCACCCAGACGACCGTGTCCAGCCCCAGCTGGACCAGCGCCTCCTGCGCGCAGATCAGATGTCCGATGTGGGGCGGGTTGAACGTCCCGCCGAGGATTCCCACTCGCGCGGCCGCTACTCCCTCACCTGCCCGGAGCCCTCGACCACGTACTTGTACGTGCACAGCTCCCGCAGGCCGATCGGCCCGCGGGCGTGAAGCTTCTGGGTGGAGTTGCCGATCTCGGCGCCCATCCCGAACTCGCCGCCATCGGTGAAGCGCGTGGAGGCGTTCACGTACACGCAGGCGGTGTCGACACCGGAAGTGAACGCCCGCGCCACGTCGGTGGACTGCGTGACGACGGCGTCCGAATGCCCGCTCGTGTAGCGGTTCACGTGCTCGATCGCCTCGTCGGCCGAGTCCACGACCTTCACGGCGAGGATCAGCGCGTGGTACTCGGTGGCCCAGTCCTCCTCGGCCGCGTCGTTCAGCGAACCCGGCGAGGTCGCCCGCCAGCGAGCGCGCCCGCGAGTCCACCCGTAGCTCGACGCCCGACTCGCGCAGCTCAGCGCAGAGCGCGCGGCAGGAACGTGGGCGCGATCGCGGAGTGCACGAGCAGCGTCTCGGCGGCGTTGCACACGCTGGGCCGCTGCACCTTCGCGTTGAGCGTGATCGCCACCGCGTCGTCGAGATCGGCGCGACTCGTCCACGTACACGTGGCAGTTGCCCGACGCCGCGTAGATCACCGGCACCTTCGCGTGCTCCTTCAACGCCGCCTTCAGCCCCTCGCCGCCGCGCGGGATGATCAGGTCGACGATCCCCTCCTGGGTCGCGAGCTCGCGCAGCTCGTCGCGGTCGCCGCCGGCCACGAGCGACACGGCGCCGTCCGGCAGCCCGGCGCCCGACACGGCCTCCGACGCGATCGACGCCAGCACGGTGTTCGAGTGCAAAGCGGTCGAGGACCCGCGCAGCACGATCGCGTTGCCCGACTTGAGGCAGAGCGCGCTGCAGTCGATCGTAACGTTGGGCCGCGCCTCGTAGACCACTGCCACCACGCCGAGCGGCACGCGCACCTGGCGCAGGTCGAGCCCGTTGTACATCCGGCTGCCTGCGATCACCTCGCCCACCGGGTCCGGCAGCGCCACGATCCGGCGCGCGTCGCGGGCGATCCCGGCCACGCGCTCCGGGGTCAGCAGCAGCCGGTCGAGCAGCGAGGCGTCGAGCGAAGCCTCACGGCCGGCCTCCATGTCGCGCGCATTGGCCTCGAGGATCTCGTCCACGCGCGCCTCGAGCGCGTCCGCCATCGCGCCGATGGCGGCGTTCTTCGTGGTGGTGTCGAGACGCGCGAGCTCGCGCGAGGCGCGCTTGGCGCCCGCGCAGATCTCCGCTACCGATGCGGCGGTGGTGGCCACCAGACAAGGGTACCTGCCACCCGTAACAACTGGAGAGTGCGGCAGACTGGTGGGGATGGCACATCGTCGAATCCGTGAACGTAGGCAGGCCGCGGCCGATAGAGCGCTCGAACGGCAGGATCGAGACCACCGCCATCTGGAAGGACGCCCGTTGCCGGCGGCGTGGCCGTGCGCGGCGTGAACATCGATGGTGACGACCAGGCCGACCGCAGCGTGCACGGCGGCCCCGACCGCGCCGTGTACGCGTACGCGGCCGAGGACATCGAATGGTGGGAAGCCGAGCTCGGCCGCGAGCTCGAGCCCGGGCATCTTCGGCGAGAACCTCACGCTCCGGGGCATCGACGTGACCGGCGCCCGGATCGGCGAGCGCTGGAAGATCGGCACGGTGGTGCTGGAGGTCACGTCCCCGAGAATCCCCTGCTGGAAGCTCGCGAAGAAGATGGAGGACCCGTTCTTCATCAAGCGCTTCGCCGCCGCCGGCCGGCCCGGGGCGTACATACGCATCGTGCAGGAGGGCGAGCTTGCCGCCGGAGATGCGGTCGAGATCGTCGACCGCCCCGACCACGACGTCACCCTCGGGCTCTTCGTGGAGGCCTACCAGCGCAATCGCTCGCTTCTCCCCCGACTGCTGGACGCGCCGCGCCTGCCCGCGGCCTGGCGCGAGTGGATCGAGGAGAACGCGCCGCGCTACTCGAGCACGAAGTAGTCGCGGTGCACGGCCTCCTCGCTCGCGCGCGGCAAGAGCTCGCGCACCTCTGAGGTCTTGAGACCCTTGATGCGCCGCAGCTCCTCGGCCGAGTAGTTCACGATCCCCTTGCCGATCGGCCGGCCGTTGCCGTCCGTGGAGGACACGTCCACGGCGTCGCCCGCCTGGAACTCCCCCTGCACGTCCACCACGCCCACGGGCAGGAGGCTCGTGCCGCGCTCGCGCAGGGCGTGCGCCGCGCCGTCGTCCACCACGATCCGCCCGTGGGCCGGCTTGGCGTACTTGAGCCACAGCTTGAAGCTCGACACGCGCCCGTCCTGGGGCCGGAAGCGCGTGCCTCCCTCCTCGCCGGCCACCGCCGTGGCGATCACTCCCTCCCGGTGCCCGCTCGCGATCACGGCGGGAATGCCGGCCGCGGTGGCCATCTCCGCCGCCACCACCTTCGAGCGCATGCCTGCCCGACCCGAGGGGCGATGTGGACACCGCGATATCGATCTTCTCGAGCAGCTCGAAGTCGGTGACCTCGGGCACGTGGCGGGCGCTGCGGTGGCGCCGCGGGTCGGCCGTGTAGAGGCCGTCGGTGTCGGTTAGGAGCAGCAGCAGGTCGGCGTCGAGCAGGATCGCCACCTGGGCGGCGAGGAAATCGTTGTCGCCGAACGAGATCTCGTCCGTGGTGGTGGTGTCGTTCTCGTTGATCACGGGCACCACCCGCCAGTCGAGCAGCTTGCGCAGGGTCTGCCGCGCGTTCAGGTAGTGGCTCCGCGCGGACATGTCGAAGAAGGTGAGCAGCACCTGCGCGCTCGACACCCCGCGCTCCTGCAGCAGCTCGTCGTAGACGCGGAAGAGCTTGCCCTGGCCGACGGCCGAGGCCGCCTGCAGTTCGTCCATCGCCCGCGGCCGGATCGCCAGGTCCATCACCTCCATCCCGCGCGCGATCGCCCCGGAGGTCACGAGCACCACGGACTGGCCGGCGGCGTGCAGCGCCGCCGTCTCCGCGCACAGCTGCTCCAGGGCGTCCCTGCGCACCACGCCCATGTCGTCCGCGACGATGCTCGATCCGAGCTTCACCACCGTGATGGCCATGTGGCGAAGGTTATGGGGCTAGTGGCGCTTGTGCTTGTGCTTCGCCGCCACACCCCACGACACGTCGTGCTCGAAGCCGGGGGCGCGCGTTAGGTTCTTCAGGCCGCTCCCGTCGGCGTTCGCGACCCAGACGTCGTGCGACGCCTCGTTCGTGAAGATGAACCTCTTGCCGTCGGGCGACCAGACCGGCGCCTCGTCCACGGTCGGCAGTGCCGCGAGCTTGACGAGACCGCTGCCGTCGATCGCGCACGCGTAGATGTCGTGGTCGCGCTGGAAGATGAAGCGCTTGCCGTCCGGCGAGAAGTCATTCGCCTGGTGCTCGGCCATCGGAGTGCTGCGGCCCACCACGTACTCGAAAGCCCGCGAGCCAGGCGGGTAGCTGTAGTAGAAGATCTCGCCGCTTGCGGGCGACGAGAGCGGCTAGAAGTCCTGCACGTCCTCGTCGAACGTGAGCTAGCGCTGGCTGCCGCCGCTCGCGCCGACGATGTACACGTGGGTCGGCGGGTCGGTGCCCTGGAAGCGCGTGTAGACGATGCTCTTGCCGTCCTTGGTCCACGACGGCGACTGGATCGCCTCGTCGTAGGTGGCGCTGATGATGCGCTTCATGCCGGTGCCGTCCGAGTTGACCACGCCGAGGCCGGAGTGCTTGTAGTCGGCTGTCGTCCAGACGAACACCAGCTTGCGCCCGTTGGGCGAGAAGGACGGGTCGGTCTCGGTGACCCTGGGGGTGTTCGTGATGTCCTTCTGGGCCTTGCCGTTCGGCTTCATCACGTAGATGTCCTTGTACAGGCCGCCCTTGGACTTCTGGAAGGCGATCAGGCCGTTCTTGCCAGGGAAAGCCGCGAGCGCGGACGGGGCGCCCACGAGGAGGGCGGCGGCCGCCATGGCGATCAGTATCGGGAGCTTGCGGTGGTCATGCGAGGGACGCTAACCCGCCGGCCCGCGCGCTTTGGTACGGATATCCCGCCGGGAATGCGGGGAGTTGCCTAGCGGGCTAACCTGGGCCGGCGTCGATCGCGGCCCGCACCTCGGCCTCGCGAGGGGTGGCGCCGAACCCGGTGAGGCACCAGGTGGCGCCCGCCGCCTCCCAGGGCGCCGGGTCCGTGCCGGGCGGATTGTCGACGACGACCTCGAAGGGCATACCGGCGTCCGGGCGGTGCTCGTTCACGTACGCCACCATCTCCGCGAGCTGCTCCGGCTCCTCCTGATCGATCGGGAAGAGACCGTCCCAGCGCGCGGCGCGGCGCATCGGCTTGCGTGTTGGGCCAGCGCGCCGCCACCCACACCGGTATGCGCGGCCGCTGGAGCGGCCGCGGCTCGAACTCGCCGCCCCAGAACTCCACCAGGCGGTCGAGCCCGTCGTCGAGCAGCCGGGCGCGCTCGCGCGGGTCCACCACCTCGCCGAACGGCTCGAGCTCGCCGTTGTTGTCGCTGCCGAGGCCCACGCCGAACACGGTGCGGCCGCCGCTCAGCAGATCGAGCGTCACCGTCTCGCGCGCGAGCTTGTGTACGCGGCGGCGCGACAGCGGCGTGACGAGCGGACCGATGAGCACCCGCTCGGTGGCGTCCGCCACGGCGGCCAGCGCCACCCACGGGTCCGCCAGCGCGCTCGTGGGCGGCCTGTAGTTCACGTGATCCCAGAGGAAGAAGCCGTCGAAGCCGCGCTCCTCCGCCTCCGCGGCCAGCCGTGCGAGCAGGCGCGGGTCCGCCAGCTCGTCGAACGGCGCGACGAATATCCCCCGCCTCGCGCTCACGCGGGCGCGCCGGGGTCGAGCTCGAACACCATGCCGGCGATCTCCACGTCGTCACCCGGCTCGAAGCCCGCGGACTCGAGCGCGCGGATCACTCCCATCCCGCGCAGCCGCTCCTCCACGTAGCGCTGGGCGTCCTCGTTGTCCATGTCGTGGCGGGCGATCAGGCGCTCCACGCGTCCGCCCGACACGCGAAACGTGCCGTCGCCGAGCCGCTGCACCTGGAAGCCCTCACCGCCGCCGGGACGGTATACGCGGTGCTCCGGCTGCGGCCTCCTCGAGGCCCTCCACGCTCGGCGGCGGGGCCTCCTCCGGCACGCCCCGGAAGATGGCCTCCACCAGCTCGTCGAGCCCCTGGCCCGTGACCGACGAGGTGACGATGGTCTCGAGGCCCAGCCGCTCGGCCCACTCGGCGCGCGCCGTCTCGGCCTCCTCCGGCGGCACCAGATCCGCCTTCGACAGGCAGAGGATGCGCGGCAGCCGTTCGAGCCCGGCGCCGTAGCCGGCCAGCTCGGCCTCCACGGTGGCGTAGTTGTCGAGCGGGTCCGAACCATCGAGCGGCGCCGCGTCGAGCACGTGCACGAGCAGCCGCGTGCGCTCCACGTGGGCGAGGAACTGGTGGCCTAGCCCGGCACCCTCCCCCGCGCCCTCGATCAGCCCCGGGATGTCCGCCACCACCAGCTGGCGGTCGTCGCGCTCGATCGTGCCGAGCACGGGCTCGAGGGTGGTGAATGGATAGTCCGCAACCTTGGGCTGCGCCCGGGTGATGCGCGCGAGCAGCGAGGACTTGCCGGCGTTGGGCAGCCCGACGAGCCCGGCGTCGGCGAGCAGCTTGAGCCGCAGCTCGAGCCAGCGCCCCTCCCCCGCCAGCCCGCGCTCGGCAAAGCGCGGCGCCTGCCGCGTGGGCGTGGTGAAGTGGCGGTTGCCGCGCCCGCCGAGGCCGCCGCGGGCCACCACGCCGGACTGGCCGGGGGTGGTGAAGTCGTAGCGCAGCTCGCCGTCCACGTCCTCCACCACGGTGCCGGGAGGCACGCGCACCTCCAGTGGCTCCGGGCTCGCCCCATGGCGGTTAGCGCCCTCGCCGTGGCCACCGCGGCGCGCCTTGTAGTGAGCCTGTCGCTTGAAGCTCTGGAGGTCGCGCAGCGACGCGTCGCAAACGAGCACCACGTCCGCGCCGCGCCCGCCGTCGCCGCCGTCGGGACCGCCGCGCGGCACGTGGGCCTCGCGCCGGAACGACACCACGCCGTTGCCGCCGCCGCCGCCCTGCACGAAGATCTTCGCCCGGTCGTAGAGCACGCCGCGACGCCCCTACTCCGGCAATGTGGAGCGGACGAGGGCGGCCGCCTCGTCGGGGATCAGCCCCGCCCGGCTCAGCCGCTGCACGAGCTCTGCCCAACCCTCGTTGGCCGCGCAGGCACGCTGGATGTGTGCGCCACCCTCCTCTGGGCGGCCCGCGCCCGCCAGCGCGAGGCCCAGCCAGAACTCCACCTCGAGGTTGTCCGGCGCCGCCGCATACGCGCGCTCGTAGTGCTCCACGGCCGCCGGCAGCTCGCCCCGCATCGCGAGCTGCTCGCCAAGCTCCATGTCGTCGTAGGCGCGCCGCAGCGTCACGAGCCGGCGCAGCTCGCGCAGCGGCTCCGGATGGTCCTCCACGCGCAGGTCGACGCGGCGCTCTTTCCAGGGCGTGTCGGTGGGCTTGCCGCCCACCACGAGCAGCGCGGCGGACTGGCGGCCGCGAATGTCACCGCCCTCCGCCTCAGCGGCGTCGAGCGCCGCCAGCAGCTTGTCGGCCAGGTCGCCGCTCATCGACGAGTAGGCCTCCACCATCGCCCCCGGCACGGTGGGGTTGCGCATCATGTTGGCCTGCGCCGACATCTGCGTACCCACGCGGTGGCCCGCCTCCGGCACGCAGGCGTGCCCGGTGTGCACGGCCACGCGGCCGGCGGAGTCGATCATCGCCACCTGGCGCATCGCCTCGCCCTCGTCGCGGTCCACGAGCTCGCCGAGGGCGCCCGCAGCGCTGCGGCCGCGGCGCATCAGCTCGAGCCCGCGCGGGCCGTAGGACACCTCCGCGAACGACTGCGTGGCCACGGCGCCCACGCCGGGCTCGGCCCACGAGACCACGGAGCCGACGGAGAAGTAGTGCGACTGCACCGCCACGCCGAGGTCACCGGTCTCCGGATCGCGGGCGACCAGCGAGTACGTCATGGCGCGGAGGTTATTCGGCTGAGGAGCTGACCGAGACGATGCGGCCGCGGCGGCCCGTCTTGAACTCGACCGTGCCGGCGCGCTTGGCGAACAGCGTGTCGTCCCTGCCGAGGCCGACGCCGTCGCCGGGCTTGAACCTGGTGCCCCGCTGGCGAACGATGATCTCGCCGCCGGTGACCACCTGGCCGGCGAAGATCTTCACGCCGAGGCGCTGGGCGTTCGAGTCGCGCCCGTTGCGGCTTGAGCCGAGGCCCTTCTTATGAGCCATCCTCGGTCTCCTTCTTGGTCGTTCGCGGCTTCGCCGCCGGCTTCTTGGCTGCCGGCTTCTTGGCGGCGGGCTTCTTGGCAGCTGTCGACGCCTTCGGCTTGGCGGCGGATGTGCGCGGCTTGGCCGGCGCCTTGGGCTTCGTCTCAGCCTGGGCGGCCTCGGCCTTGGGTGTCTCCTCGGCCTCCTTCGCTTCCTTCACGGCGGGGGAGGCGCGCTGCAGCAGCTTGATGTCCTTGATCTCGATCCGGGTGAGGTCCGAGCGATGGCCCGTGCGGCGCTTGTAGCCGCGCTTGGGCTTGAACTTGAGCACGTGGACCTTGGGTCCGCGCTCGTGGGCGGTGACCACGGCCTCGACCTTGATCTTGCCGAGGTCGCCCGTCTCGAACACCGTGTCCTTGCCGTCGGCGAGCAGCAGCGGGTCGAGGGTGAGCTTGTCGCCCTCGGAAGCGCTCATGCGGTCAACCACGAGCGATTGACCCTTCTCCACGCGGTACTGCTTACCGCCGACTTTTACTACTGCGTACATGGATTCCTCACAAAGAGACGCCCCCGTGGGCGCCAGCGCTGGAGTGTAGCTAAGCGGGTGACTGGTGACTGGTGACTGGAGCCGCAACCCCAGACCAGTCACCAGTCACCAGTCACCAGTCACCTCTACTCCGACGCCGCCTTGGTCCGGCGCCCGCGGCCTCCCCTGCGGCCACGACTGCGCTTCGGCTTCTCGTCCTTCTCCTCATCGGCCTCGGCGATCGCGCCGTTGTCGACGATCGTGGCGGAGGCCGCGGAGCGTGTGACCCCCTCGATCCTCACCAGCCGTTTCTCACCCAGGTGCTTCACGCCGCGGGCGACGGAGATCACGTAGCCGTCGACCTTGGCCACGGCGTCGTCCTCGTTGTACATGTGCGGCTCCTCGATCGTCACGAGCACCTCCTCGCCCTCGCGGAACGGGAGCGCGCGCTCCTCGATCTCCGCGCGGGTGCCCTCGAGCGTGACCGCGAAGTGGTCGATCGGCAGTCCCTCCGAGCCCTCGAAGTGGAAGTGCTTGTGCACGTCCTCCTCGAGCTCGAGCAGCGGCGGGCGGCCCGGGCCGCTCAGCAGCACGCTCGACACCCGCGGGTTCACCTGGATCAGGAAGGCCTCCACCTTCGGCTTCTCGGCGGCGAGTTCGCGCAGCTTGCGCTCCACCTCGATCGCCACCGTCTCCTCCGACAGCACAACGCCGTCGCCGTTGCAGGTGGGGCAGGGCTTGGTCAGGATCTCGCGCACGCCGTCGGTCACGTTCTGGCGCGTCATCTCCACCAGACCGAGCGGGGAGATCTCCATCACGTAGGTCTTGGTGCGGTCCTCGTCGAGCGCCTTGCGCAGGGTCTTCAGCACGGCGTCGCGGTTGCGCGCCCGCGCCATGTCGATGAAGTCGATGACGATGATGCCGCCGATGTCGCGCAGCCTCAGCTGGCGCACCACCTCCTCGGCGGCCTCGAGGTTGGTCTTCGAGATCGTGTCCTCGAGCCGGGCGCCCTTGCCGCGGCCGGTGAACGAGCCCGAGTTGATGTCGATCACCGTCATCGCCTCGGCGTAGTCGATGATCAGATAGCCGCCACTCGGCAGGTCCACCCTGCGGCTGAGCGTCGACTTCATCACCTCGTCGATGCCGAAGTGCTCGAACAGCGGCTTGTCCTTGTCCTTGTAGAGCTCGACGCGCTCGACCAGCTCAGGCGCCGTGCGGGTGAGGAACGAGACGAGGCGCTGGTAAGCCTTCTCGTCGTCCACCAGCGCGTCCTCGAAGTGCGCGGAGAAGATGTCGCGCACGACGCGCACCGAGAGGTCGGCCTCCTGGAACACCATCGCCGGCGCGACCGTCTCCTTGGCGCGCTTCTGAAGCAGCTCGTACAGCTTGTGGAGGTACTTGATCTCGCGCTCGAAGTCCGCGCGCTTGGCGCCGCGGGCGGCAGTGCGGATGATCGCGCCACCCTCGCCGAGATCGAGCTTCGCGGCCTGCTTGCGCAGCCGCTCGCGCTCCTTGTCCTCGAGCCGGCGCGAGACCCCCACGCCCTCGCCCTGAGGCACGTACACGAGGTAGCGGCCGGCGATCGAGAGCTGCATGGTGAGGCGCGCGCCCTTGGTCTTGAGCGGGTCCTTCATCACCTGCACGACGATCTCCTGGCCGGGCTTGAGCAGCTCGGTGATGCGCTGCCCCTTGCCGCCGCGGCCGCGCCGCGCCACCTCCACGCCGGGCATGACGATGTCGTCGGCGTGGAGAAAGCCGTTCTTGTCGAGGCCGATATCCACGAACGCGGCCTCGAGGCCGGGCAGGACGTTGTCGACCTTGCCCTTGTAGATGTTTCCGACTATCGATCGGCTTCCACGGCGCTCGATGTAGAGCTCGGCCACGTGGTTGCCGCCCAGCTCCTCCCTCTTCTGGGAGGCCTTCGCGCCGCCCCGGCGCCTTCCGCCGGACGGCTTCTGGTCACCCGAGTCATTCCTGGGTGAGGGGTCCCCCTCCGCCTCCAGAATGGCGACTCGGGTTTCGCCACGGTCCACCGTGACGAGTACTCGTTTTCTCAAGATTTCCTCTCATAGAAGTGTCTGACGGCCCTTGGACTGAGCGATCTCGCGTGCCTGCACGTGGATCGACTGAAGCAGGCCAATTGCCAGCAACGTGACTATCACAGAGGAGCCGCCGTAACTCATTAAGGGTAGGGGCACCCCCGTGATGGGCATGATTCCCACAGTCATGCCCACGTTGACGAAGACCTGGAACATAAGCATCACGATGATGCCTCCCGCTACCAGGCTGCCGTAAAGGTTCTTCGCCATAGTGAGGATACGCAGCCCTCGCCAGATCAGGAGGGCGTACAGGGAGAGGACGATCGCAGCGCCCACGAATCCGAACTCCTCCCCGACCACCGAGAACACGAAGTCCGTGTGGTGCTCGGGGATGAAGTCGAGCTTGGTCTGCGTCGCCCCATTGGCACCGCGGCCCGTCTTCTCACCAGAGCCGATCGCGGTGATCGACTGCTTGAGCTGATAGCCCTGCTCGCGCGGGTTGTCGGTCGGGTGCACGAACGCCGTTAGGCGCTGCACCTGGTACTCCTTGATCACGTGCACGCCGGCCATCGGCGCCACCACCAGCACGACGCGTCACAGCCACCGCGCCGAGGGCTCCGAGCGCCGCGAAGTGCGTCCACTTGGTGCCCGCAACGAACAGCAGGGCAAGGGCGATCGCGATGTACACGAAGCCGCTGCCCAGGTCGGGCTGGGCGATCACCAGCATCGCCGGGATCACCGTGAGCAACATGATCCGCGCGGTCGTCTCGCCCTCACCGAGACGCCGCGTACGGTCGACCAGGAAGCCGGCGAGGGCAAGCGTGAGCAGCACCTTGCCGAGCTCCGAGGGCTGGAAGTTGAAGAACGGGAAGTCGATCCAGCGCTTCGACCCGTGTGACGCCGTACCCAGCGCCAGGGTCATCAGGATCGTGGCGAGCAGCAGCCCGTAGATCCCCCAGCGCCACTCCCGCAGGCGGGAGTAGTCGAAGCGCGACACCACCAGCATCAGCAGCGCGCCCACGCCCGCGTACACGCCCTGCCGGATCACGTAGTAGTAGGGGCTGCCCGGGATGTCCCCGCTCGTGGCCGTGTAGATCGTGTAGATCCCGAAGCCCACGAGCCCGAGCGTGGCGAGGAACAGCAGCGGGTCCACCCGCAGCAGGCGGATCGCCCTTGCGGGGCGCTCCTCCTCACGGAACCCCTTGACCGATGCGCCGTACGGAGTGGCGGTCATCTGCAGCTCACCCTAACGAGCCGACCCCTACAGGGTCTTGCTCGACCCCCTCGACGATCTTGTTCTCCTGGTTCTTGATCCCGAACAGCGCAGCCAGGATACGGCGGGCGTCGGGCGCCGCCGTCTGGGCGCCGAAGCCGCCCTGCTCGTCGGTGACCGCCACCACGTACTTGGGGTTCGGGCACGGCGCCAGCACCACGTACCAGGACTGGTCGTGCGGCCGAGCCCCTTCTCGGCCGTACCCGTCTTGCCGCAGACGTGGATCGGGAAGCCCTTGAATACGTCCACCGAGGTGCCACCCGGCGTCGTTGGCGGCCGCGTAGAGACCGTCCATGATCGTCTGCCGGAAGACCGGGTTGATGTCCATCTTCTTGCGGCGCCGGCGTCGAGAACTCCTGGATCGCCCGCCCCTCGCTGTCCTCCACCCGCATCGCGAGATGCGGCCGGACCTTGTAGTCGGTGGCGATCGCGCCGTAGGCCACCGCCATCTGCAGCGGGTCGGCGCCGAGGAAGCCCTGCCCGACCGCCAGGTTCACGTTGTCGCCCGGGTACCAGGGGCGGTCGAAGCGCTTCGGATCCTTCTTGTGAGATCCGGTCGATCAGGCTGCGGCGGTGGGCAGGAAGCCCGGGCCCTCGCCCGGCAGGTCGATGCCGGTCTTGCGGCCGATGCCGAGCTTGCGCGCCCACTTCTGCAGCTGCAGCCCGCCGCATGAGTTCGCCAGGTCGGCGCCCATGTTGAAGAAGAACACGTCGCTCGACACCTGCAGCGCCTTGGCGATGTTGATCGGGCCGTAGACGGCGTTGCCCGCGTTGTGGCGCGACGAGCGTGCCCTGCTGCTTGAAGGTGCCGCCGTCGTAGAGGATCGTGTCCGGGCGTGACCACGCCGCAGCTGAGCGCGGCCACCGCGGTGATCGGCTTGAAGGTCGAGCCTGTCGGATACAGGCCCTGCGATGGCGCGGTTGGCGAGCGGCGCGCCGTTGTTCGGATCGTTCAGCCGCTTGTAGACCGACGTCTTGACGCCCTTCGAGAACACGTTGGGGTCGAAGGTCGGCGAGCTGCCGAGCGCGTAGATCGAGCCGTCGTTCACGTCCATCGCCACGAACGCGCCGCGGCGGCCGCTGAGCGTGGCCTGGCCGATCTTCTGCGCCTCCATGTTGAGCGACAGCCGCAGCTGGTGGCCCGGCACCGGCTGCTTCTTGGCTCAGCTCGCCGCGCAGCTCGCCGGCGGCGTCCACCTGCACGCGCGCCGCGCCGTCCTCGCCGCGAAGGTAGCGGTCGTACGACGACTCGATGCCGGTCTGGCCCACGCGGTCGTTCTGGTCGACGCCCTTGAAGTCGCGGCAGCTTGAGCTCCTCGGCGGTCACGCGCCCGACGGTGCCCATGATCTGGGCCGCCAGGTCGTGATGCGGGTAGTAGCGCAGGTAGACCTGGTCCACCGAGATGCCCGGGAACGAGCGTCTGGTGCTCGAGGATGTACGAGAAGACGTCGCGCGCCACGTCGGTCTTCACGGTGGCCTTGGCGAACGGCTGGGCGCGCAGCTGGTTGCGCACGGCTGTGCGGATCTCGCGGCGCGTCATGCTCGAGCACGCGCGCCAGCCGCGTGTAGAGCTCGGTCTTCACCGCCTGCGACTTGGGCAGCTTGTCCGGGCTGATCGTGACCGCGTAGCCGATCCGGTTGTCCACCAGCACGTTGCCGTTGCGGTCCACGATCTTGCCGCGCGGCGCCTGGATCAGGACGTTGCGGATCTGGTTGTCCTTGCGCCTGGGCGAGGTACTTGTCGCCCGACAGCACCTGCAGGTACCAGAGCCGGAAGAAGACGATCGCGAACATCAGCAGTGCGATGCCGCCGAGGATCGCCACGCGGAGCGCGAGCTGAGGCGTGATCGCGGGCCGGTTCTCGTTGTCGAGATACAGGTCGGCCCCTCCTAGATCTCCGAGCCCACGCAGCCCGATCGGGCCGGACTCGATCGCGAGCGGCGCGCTTGCGGCGGCGGTCGAGCGGGTCGCGCGCGAGCACCGGCCGGATGATCCGGCGGATGAGCGCGAAGAAGGGCAGCGCGATCAGCGTGTTGAGCAGCAGGGTGAGGAACATGTCGCGGAACGCGAAGATGCTCAGCGAGGCGTCGAAGGCCAGCATCAGGCTGACGATCGTGGTGCCCAGCAGATAGCCGGCCGTGGCTGCCGGCAGCCACGGGCATCGGCAGCAGGCCGTGCGCGGGCTCGTTGACCTCGCCGTAGCGGCCCACGAAGTAGCCCACCGCGGTGAGCACGAGCGAGGACGCGCCCACGTCCTGGCCGAGCGTGAGGTCGATCAGGAGGCCGCAGGAGAAGCCCACTGCGGCGCCCGCGATGCTGCCGCCCCAGAGCGCCACCGCGCCCACCAGGAGCGGCACGAGGTCGATCGTGCCGCCAAGCACCGTGATGCCCTGGATGCCCGCCGCCTGGATCACCACGGTGAGGATCACGATCGCCACGAGCCGTCCCACGGCGCCAGGGGTGAGGATCACTTGATCACCTGCGCGCGCGACTGGTCCACGGTTCCGGTGAGCACCTGCACGAAGTCCATGCGCCGCAGGTCGCGCGTAGGGATGGATGTGCACGCGCGAGTACTGCTCGAGCTCGCTCGGCTCCACCTTCGTGACCCTGCCGATCGGGATCGAGCGCGGGAACAGCGAGTCGAGCTTGGACGACGTGAAGCCGGAGGTGAGCACGCTGTCGCCCTTCGAGATCTTCGCGCCCTTCTGGATGTAGTCGAGCAGCATGTCGTCCGGGTTGCCCACCTCGGGCCGCACGATCCCGCTCGAGCCGTCGGGCATCACCTCGGCGGACACGTTGCTCGACTGGTCGGTGATCAGCGTGACCTGCGACTGCCCGCCGATCACGGAGGTGACCTTGCCGGCCAGGCCGCCCGCGGCGATGACCGGGTCGTTCACGTGCACGCCGTCCGAGCTGCCCGCGTTGATGACCACGTTGGAGTACCAGACGGTGGGCGAGCGCGAGATCACGCGCGCGGTGATGAGCTTGCCGGCCGACGCGAAGTTGCTCTCGCGCTGGAGCCCCACGAGCCCGCGGAGCTGAGCGGCGTCGCGCTGCGCCGTCTGGTTCTGCGCGAGCTGCGTCGCGAAGCTGCTGCACCTGCTTCTTGAGCTGCTTGTTCTCCTTCTTGGCGTGGAAGACGTCGCCCGGTCCAGTGGGTGAAGTTGCTCACCGGCCGGAAGACGACGCTGACGCCCTTCTCGAGCGGCGAGAAGACCGCCGAGGTGCCGCGCTGGATCGAATGCAGGAAGCCGCCGCCGTTCTCACCGAAGTAGACGGTGAGCAGCGCCGAGCGAGAGCGCGACGAGCACGCCGAGCACCGCCCGTCGTCTGCGGACCACCTTCTTGTCGTACACCGGAGGTGTACCTCCCGGCGGCCGCTAGTAGCGCCGTCGCTGTCGGGAATTGCGGTTGCTGCGGTGGATGGCCTCGAACTCCTCGAGGGAGCGGCCAGAACCCACGGCCACGCAGGTTAGTGGCGACTCCGCGAGGTGCGCGGGCATCTGCGTCTCGTCGCGCAGGCGCTCGTCGAGGCCCTGGAGCAGCGAGCCGCCGCCGGCGAGCATGATGCCGCGGTCCATGATGTCCGCGGCCAGCTCGGGCGGCGTGCGGTCGAGCGTCTCCTTGACGGCGTCGATGATCGCCTGAAGCGGCTCCTCGAGCGCGAGGCGCACCTCCTCGCTCGTGAGCACGACGGTCTTCGGCAGGCCGGACACGAGGTCGCGTCCGCGGATCTCGGCCTGCACCTCCTCGTCGAGCGGGAAGGCCGAGCCGATCTCGAGCTTGACCTCCTCGGCCGTCTGCTGGCCGATCATGAGCTTGTACTCGCGCTTGACGTAGTTGATGATCGCCTCGTCCAGCTCGTCGCCGCCGATGCGGATCGACTGGGACACGACGATGCCGCCCAGCGAGATCACCGCAACCTCGCTGGTGCCGCCGCCGATGTCCACGACCATGTTTCCGGTGGGCTCGCCGACGGGCAGCCCGGCGCCGATCGCGGCCGCCATCGGCTCCTCGATCAGGTAGGCCTGGCGCGCGCCGGCCGAGAGGCAGGCCTCCTCCACCGCGCGCTTCTCCACGCCGGTGACGCCGCGACGGCACGCACACGACCACGCGCGGATGCGCCCAGCGGTTCTGGTGCACCTTCTGGATGAAGTGGCGGAGCATCTGCTCGGTCACGTCGAAGTCGGCGATCACGCCGTCCTTGAGCGGGCGGATCGCGGAGATCGTGCCGGGCGTGCGGCCCGAGCATGCGCTTGGCCTCGATTCCGACGGCGTGCACCTCGCCGGTGCGCGAGTCGATCGCCACGACCGAGGGCTCAGAGAGCACGATTCCCGCGCCCGCGCACGTAGACGAGCGTGTTGGCCGTTCCAAGGTCGACCGCCATATCGCGACCGCCGAAGCCGGTGAGGTAGGAGAAAAAGCCCATTTACCGATCGATCGAAGAAGGTTAAGCCGCGCAGCGGCAGCCCGCTATGGCTCCGGCAGCCGCAAGAGATCCTGCACGAGCGGGGTGGCGCCGAAGCCGGGCCGTAGTGTAGCCAAGAATGCGGCGTTCATGGGCAGACTCTGCAGCAGAAATTGAGGGTTGCCGCGGGTTACAACCTCAGCTTGAGCTTGAGCCTTTTTCGGGTTCTCCCGGCCGCACGCCGCCTTTTGCCGCGCGGCCTGCGACACAAGGCGATTTTCTCATTCGCATGGCGACTGTGACATCAGTCAGACTGAGGCCCGTGGCAAGCATGCGCGCCCCGTGGAGGGGCATGACCTTGGGTGTCTTTCCCAGCTTGACGGTTGGGCCGCAAGACCCCCAGCTACGCCACTAGTTCCGGGGCGAGCTTCACGAGCTCGGCGAGTGGCAGGCCCACCACGTTCCAGAAGTCGCCGTCGATCGATTCCACGAGCGCCGCGCCCTTGCCCTGGATGGCGTAGGCGCCCGCCCGATCCCGCCACTCGCCCGTGCCGAGGTACCAGGCGATGTCGGCGTCCTGAAGCGGCCGGAAGCGCACCCGCGTGACCGCGTGCGCGCTGCGCTCGCGGCCGTCGAGCCGCAGCGCGAGGCCGCCCCAGACCTCGTGGACGCGTCCCGACAGCCGGCGCAGGAACTCCTCGGCCTGTGCCTCGCCGGCCGCCTTGCCGAACACATCGCCATCGAGCACCACCTCGGTGTCGGCGGCCAGCACGGGATCGCCCTCCACGGCGCGCGCCTTCCGGAGCGCGTTCGCCACCACCGTGGAGCGCGGGTCTCCGCCGGTGAGCTCCTCGACATCGGGCACGACCACCTCGAACTCCACGCCCAGCTGGGCGAGGATCGCCCGCCGCTGCGGCGAGGCCGAGGCGAGTGTGAGCACGTCAGGCGAGGTCGGGGAAGAAGAGTCCGACCTCGCGCGCCGAGGACTCGGACCCATCGGAGCCGTGCACCAGGTTGGTCTGGACCTCGAGGGCGTAGTCGCCGCGGATCGAGCCGGGCGCGGCCTCGAGCGGGTTGGTGGCGCCGATCACCTGGCGCGCGGCCTTGATCGCCTCGTGACCCTCCAGCACCATCGCCACGAGCGGCCCGCCGGTGATGAAGTCCACCAGCTCGCCGAAGAACGGCTTCTCGCTGTGCTCGGCGTAGTGCCGCTCGGCCAGCTCGCGCTCCACCTGCATGTGCTTGAGCGCGACGATGCGCAGGCCCTTGCGCTCGAAACGCGCGATCACCTCGCCGGTGAGACCGCGGGCGAACGCATCGGGCTTGACCAGGATCAGGGTCCTCTCCAAGGGTGCTCCTTTCAGGATCTGGGAATCAGGCGCCGGGCGGGGCGGCGGCTGCACCGCCGTCGCCTCGGGGCGGCTGGCGCCGCGTGGGAGGCGGCTGTTCGGCCAGAGTGGATGCGGCGGAAGTGCGCCTGCCCCTGCGACGAGTCGGCTCCTGCACCACCGCGGCAGCGGCCGGTGCGCTTGCGATCTCGGACTCGCAATAGGGGCAGATCTTCCACAGTGGATCGAGCGGCTTGCCGCACGTCTGGCACGGCTCCTTGAGCCGGCGCAGACAGCTCGGGCAACGCAGGAAAGTCTTCTCCACGCGGAAGCCGCAGTACGGGCAGCCCTGCTCGAGCTCGGCGAGTCTCGCCTCGGCGGCCGCGATCTCGAGCTCGCGCTCGCGTGCGTCGTCGAGGTACTCGGGCGGGCGCACGATCATGTAGACGATGGTCCCGAGATACGGGAACAGCGAGCACAGCGTCGCGCAGCCCACGAGCATCGGGTCGGCGATCCGCCGCCGGGCATCCGAGTAGGTCCAGTACACCAGCGCCAGCCAGATGACCACCAGGAACAGGATCAGCAGGCTGACGACGCGGTTGAGCGCATCGTTGTGGATGCCGAAGATGGCGAGCTCGCCCATCGTGGCCGGAGTGTACTCGGGGTGGGGTACTTCCAGGGACGGTGAAACGGATCTGCCGAACGATCGCGCAGCCCGCTGTCAGTGCAACTACAGCACCAAACGGCCGATCAGATAGCCGATCCCGAAGAACACGAGGATCACCACCGCCACGACGATGGCGACGATGCCGACCACCACGAGCAGGCTGGGGAACTCGCCGTCGTTCATAGCGTGGAGGCGCGCTCGGCGCTCTCGACGCGGACGAGGTCCGCGATCAGGTAGATCGATCCGGTAACGAGCACCGCGCCATCGGATCCTGCCAGCTCCTGCGCGCGTGCGAGCGCCCGCCGCGGGTCGGCGACGGTCTCGGACGGTGCGCCGCCGAGCTTCGAGGCGAGGCTCTCGAGCGTGCCCGGCGAGAGCGAGCGTGGGTTGCTGGAGTGCGTGAACACCACGCGGTCGAGCCGTGGCAGCAGGGCCCGCAGCATGCCGGCGGCGTCCTTGTCATCGAGCACGCCGAGCACGCCGACCACCTGCCTGTGGCCCACCAGCTCGGGCAGCGCCTGCGCCACCGCGCCCGCGCCCGCGGGGTTGTGGGCGCCGTCGAGCACGGTCAGCGGTTCGTGCGAGACCACCTGCATGCGACCGGCCACGCGCACCTCCGCGGCGGCGCGCCTCACCGCGTGCTCGTCGAGCTGGCCCACGAACGCCTCGGCGGCCGCCCTGGCGAGCGCGAAGTTGGCTCGCTGGAAGGAGCCGTGCGCGGCCAGCTCGTAGTCCACCGCTTCTGTGGCGCGGACCCGGTGCGCATGGTGTTCCGCGGCCACCCGCTCGGCCACGGCCTCGGCATCTGGGTGGAGATCGCCGCTCACCAGCACGGCGTGGTCGCGCACCACGGCGAGCTTCTCCTCGGCGATGTCGGTGATCGTCGGGCCGAGCCAGCGCGTGTGCTCGAGCCCCACGCCCGTGAGCACCTGGACCTTGGAGGGGATCACGTTGGTGGCGTCGTAGCGGCCCCCGAGGCCGGCCTCGATCACGGCCACCTCCACCCCGCGCCGTGCCAACTCGTGGTAGGCGGCGGCGGTGAGCGCCTCGAACTGCGTGACCGTGTCGCCCTCCTCCTGCGTGCGGTTCACGAGCTCGGCGGCGTGCGCGGCGCGCGCCACGGCTGCGGCGAAGTCGTTGCCCGACACGGGCTGCTCGCCGATCTCCACCCGCTCCGTGAAGGAAACGAGGTGCGGCGAGGTGTAGCTGCCGGTCCGGATCCCGTGGCGCTCGAGGATGCCGGCGATGAAGCGCACCGTGGAGGACTTGCCGTTGGTGCCCACCACGTGGATCGAGGCGAAGCGGCGCTGCGGCATTCCCAGCGCGGTCATCAGCTTGTGCATGCGGTCGAGCCCGAAGCGCATGCCGAACAGCTCGAGATCGAGGAGATACTCCTCGGCCTGCCGCAGGTTCACTCGCCCAGTTCCTCCAGCTCTGCCTTGAAGCGCGTCAGCTTGTCGCGCTCGGCCTGCACCACCTCCGGCGGGGCCTTGCTCACGAACTGCTCGTTGGCGAGCTTGCTCTCGGCGCGCGCGATCTCGGACTGGAGCTGGTCGCGTTTCTCCTGCCGGCGCCGCTCGGCCTCGCCCGCGTCGATGTCGTCGGCCGCGTAGATCTGGACCGCGCCGCCGGGGATCGCCACCGAGGTCTCCACGTCGCCATTCACATCGCCCTCGAGCAGCTCGAGGCGGGCGAGCTGCGCAAGGTGCGCGGCTGTCTGCTCGTAGCCGCTCGCCGCCACCCGCGCGCGCACGCGCGTGCCGGCGGCCACCCCCAACTCGTCGCGCCAGCGCCGGACGGCGGTCACCGCCTCGATCAGGTCGCCCACCACGCGCTCGGCCTCGGGGTCGATCGAGTGCGGGCGCCGCTCGGGCCAGCTCGACCCGGCCAGCAGGCCGCGCTCGCCGGGCAGGAACGACCAGATCTCCTCGGTCACGAACGGCATCAGCGGGTGGAGCAGGCTGAGCACCCGCTCCAGCACGTACAGCAGGTTGGCCGACAGCGCCGAGCGGTCGGCCTCCTTGTCGTAGAGGCGCGGCTTGACGAGCTCGATGTACCAGTCGCAGACCTCGCCCCAGAGGACGTCGTAGAGCGCCAGCGCGGCGCGCGAGAACTGGAAGCTCTCGAGCAGCGCGGTGATCTCGTCGGTCGCGCGCTCGAGGCGCGACACGATCCAGCGATCCTCCACGGTCTCGCCGCCGCGGCGCGGCGGGCACGTCGTCCACATTGAGGATCACGAAGCGGGACGCGTTCCAGAGCTTGTTGGCCAGGTCGCTGCCCTGCTTGACGCGCTTCTCGGAATAGCGCACGTCCTGCGTCGAGGCCATGGCCAGCAGCCCGAAGCGCACGGCGTCGGCGCCGTGCGCCTGCGATCTCGTCGAGCGGGTCGATGCCGGTGCCGAGCGACTTGGACATGCGGCGCCCGTCCGGCGCCTGGATCACGGAGGTGATCGGGACGTCCGTGAACGGCAGCTCGCCCGTGAACTCCACGCCCATCATCACCATGCGCGCCACCCAGAGGAAGATGATGTCGCGCGCCGTCGACCAGCACGTCGGTGGGGTAGAACGCCTTCAGCTCGCGGCGTCTCGTTGGGCCAGCCGAGCGTGGCGAACGGCCACAGCGCCGAGGAGAACCAGGTGTCGAGCACGTCCGGGGCGCGCTCCACCGCGCCGCCGCACTCGGGACAGCGCTCCGGCTCCTGCTCGCCGACGTAGGTGTGCTCGTTCTCGCAGTACCAGACCGGCAGCTGGTGGCCCCACCAGAGCTGGCGCGAGATGCACCAGGGCCGGATGTTCTCGAGCCAGTCGAGGTAGACCTTGGTCCAGGGCTTTTCCGGGTGGAAGCGCAGGTTGCCGTCCCTTGCGGCGGCGATGGCGGGCTCGGCGAGCTTCTCCATGTCGCAGAACCACTGCAGTGAGATCAGCGGCTCGATGCGGCGGCCGCTGCGGTGCGAGTAGCGGCACGTCGTGCTGGTAGGGCTGGCGGCCCGAGATCAGGCCCTCCTCGTCGAGCGCGGCCACGACCGCGCCGCGTGCCTCCTCCACCTCCATGCCCGCGAACCGCTCGCCCGCGTCCTCGGTCATCAGGCCGTCCTCGCCGATCACGGACACCACCTGTAGCCCGTGACCCGCGGCCGATCTCGAAGTCGTTGGGATCGTGCCCGGGGGTGATCTTCAGCGCGCCGGTGCCGAACTCGGGGTCCACGTACTCGTCGGCGATCACCGTGAGCCGGCGGCCCACCAGCGGCAGGATGGCCGTCTCGCCGATCAGGCGCGTGTAGCGCTCGTCGGCCGGGTTCACCGCGATCGCGGTGTCCGCCAGCATCGTCTCCGGGCGCACCGTGGCCACGGTGATCGAGCCGGAGCCCGACTCGAGCGGATAGTCGATCGAGTAGAGGACGTCCTCGACGCTGCGCTGCTCCACCTCGAGGTCGGAGATCGCCGAGCCGAGGCCCGGGTCCCAGTTGACCATGTAGTTGTCGCGGTAGATCAGGCCCTTCTCGTAGAGCCGGACGAACACGTGGCTCACCGCGCGCACGTACTCGCTCGTCCATCGTGAAGCGCTCGTCCTCGTAGTCCGCCGAGGCGCCGAGGCGCTTGAACTGCTCCACGATCCTGGAGCCGTACTGCTCGCGCCACTTCCACACGCGCTCGACGAACGCCTCGCGCCCGATCTCCTGGCGGCTCGAGCCCTCCGCCACGAGCTGCTTCTCCACCTGCACCTGGGTGGCGATGCCCGCGTGGTCGGTGCCGAAGATCCACTTGGAGCGCCGGCCCTGCATGCGCCGCAGCCGGATCAGCGAGTCCTGGATCGAGCCGTTGAGCGCGTGGCCCATGTGCAGCACTCCGGTGACGTTGGGCGGCGGGATCGCGATCGAGAAGTTGTCGCTCGTGTCGCCCTCCGGCTCCGGATGGAAGATGCCGCGCCTGCGCCCAGCGCTCGAAGACGCCGGGCTCGACGTCCGCGGGCGCGTAGCGCGTGCGCTTCCTGAGCTGCTCTAGACGGTCGTCGCCTGACACGCGCCGAAGTGTATGAGAGGGTTCCGCGGTGCCCGTGCTCGAGGTTGACGGCGTCAACTTGGCCTACGAGGAAAGGGGCAGCGGCCCGCCAGTGCTCCTGATCCACGGCACGGGCGGCGCGCTCTGGGAACCGCTGCCCGGCCTGCTCGCCGGCGAGCACCGGACGATCTGGTACCACCGCCGCAGCTTCGGCGACTCGGCGCATCCTCCGCTCAGCGAGCTGCCGCGCCACACTCGCGACGCCGCCGGGCTGCTCGAAGGGCTCGGCGCTGTGCCGGCGGTCGTGGTGGGCCACAGCATGGGCGGCGTCATCTCGATCGACCTCGCGATCCGGCGCCCCGACCTGGTGCGCGCGCTCGTGCTGGTGGAGCCGCCGCTCCACTTCACCCAGCACCCGAGCGAGGAGATGCAGCGCGAGATGGGCGTGACCATGGAGCTGCGCGCCGCCTCGGGTGACGAGGCCGCGGCCGAGCACTTCATGCGCTGGGCCACGACCACCACCGACGGCTGGAACGGCTTCGAACTGACCACGCCCGAGGACCGGGCGCACCTGCTCGGCAACTCCACCGCGATCGTCCACGAGCTCGAGGGCGGCACCGGCGACCACGTCACGGAGGCCGAGCTGGCAGCCATCGGCTGCCCGGCGATCTGCCTCGTGGGCGACATCACGCTGCCGGACTACTGGGACGCCGCGCGCCGGATCGAGGCCGCGCTTCCGGCGCTCGAGATCGTGGGCGTGCCGGGCGCGAGCCACGTGCTTCACGTGACGCACCCCCAGGCGGTGGCGGACGCCGTGAGCCGAATGTCGGGCAATCCGGCGCCGGCTTCATAATCCGCGCCCGTGACAGCCTGCACGCGCCTGCCCGCCGCTGTCTTCGCCTGTGCCATCGTGCTTGCCGTGCCGGCGAGCGCGGGCTCGGGCGTGGTGCTCTCCAACGAGCAGACCGTGACCCAGTGGGCGCACCCCAAGAGCCGCGCGCCCGTGCGCATGTCGCCGGACGCGACCTCCCATGCGCTGGAGCACCTGCATCTCAAGACCGAGGACGGGCTGCCGGAGGTGTACGAGACGCTCAAGCAGCAGGCCGACGCGAGCGGCGCCATCTGGATCCAGGTGCGCCTGCCGATGCGTCCCAACGGCCGCACCGGCTGGGTGCCGCGAGCCGCGCTCGGCAGGCTCAACACCGTGCACACGCAGCTCGTGGTGCAGCGCCGCAGGCTGCGCGCCACGCTCTTCAGGGACGGGCGCGCGATCTTCCGCGCCCCGGTGGGCGTAGGCAGGCGCGGGCTGCCCACACCCGCCGGCCACTTCTACGTGCGCGAGCGGCTGAGGATCCCCGGCGGGGGCGGCGCCTACGGCCCGCTGGCGTTCGGCACGAGCGCCTACTCGCCCAAGCTCACCGACTGGCCGGGCGGCGGCGTGGTGGGCATCCACGGCACCAACGAGCCCCAGGCCGTGCCGGGCCGGCCGTCGCATGGCTGCGTGCGAATGCGCAACCGCGACATCCTGCGGCTCGGGCGCCTGATGCCCGTCGGCACGCCCGTGCTGATCCTCTAGTGACGTGCGGCAGGCGCGGGCGGCGCGTCGATCAGGGCGGAGAAGTCGCCGTCCGCCAGCACGCTGCTGAGCTCGTCGGCCGGCACCGGGCGCGCGAACAGGAAGCCCTGCGCGAGGTCGCAGCCAAGCTCGCGCACCGAGGCGAGCTGGCCGCCGGACTCGATGCCCTCGGCGATGGCCACCAGACCGAGCGCGTGGGCGAGCGTGACGAGGTTGGCGGTGATGGCGGCGTCGCGCGCGTCGTGCTCGATGCCCTGCACGAACGAGCGGTCGACCTTGATCACGTCGATCGGGAAGCGCCGCAGCTGGCCGAGCGAGGAGAAGCCGGTGCCGAAGTCGTCGATCGCGATATGCACGCCCTGCTCGTGCAGCTCCTGCAGGTCGGCGCGGGCGCGGTCGCCGGCCGGGCCCTCCGGCACGATGCGCCGTCTCGGTGACCTCGAGCCCGAGGAAGCCGGGCGGCAGGCCGGCCTCGTCGAGCGCGCGCCGCACCACCTCGCTCACCCCGCCTGCCGACAGCTGACTGGCCGGAGAGGTTCACCCAGGTGACGAACGATTCGGGCGCGAGGCCCTCGCTGCGCCATGCGGCCGTCTGCCGGCACGCCTCGCGCGAGCACGAGCTCGCCGAGCGGCATGATCAGGCCGGTGGCCTCGGCCACCGGGATGAAGTCGCCGGGGGACACGAGGCCGCGCCGCGGCGAGTTCCAGCGCACGAGCGCCTCCACGCCCACGATCGCGCCTCGCTGTCGAGGTCGATCTCCGGCTGGTAGTGGAGCGTCAGCTCGCCACGCTCGATCGCCTCGCGCAGCTCGTGCTCGAGCCCGAGCAGCTCGCCGAACTCCTGCGCCATCGAGTGCGCGGAAGACCCTGTGCGTGGCGCCGCCGGCGTCCTTGGCCGCGTACATGGCGATGTCGGCGTGGCGGATCAGCTCGTCGCTCTCCCCGTGCCCGCCGGTGTGGACCACGACCCCCACGCTCGCGTTCACCGACAGCTCGCGCTCGCCCAGCTTCATGCGGCGCCGACACGGACTCGATCAGTCGCCGCGCCACGGCCTCGGCCTGCGCGTCCGCGCGCGCCGTCGAGCAGCAGCGCGAACTCGTCGCCGCCGAGGCGCGCGAGCGTGTCCGCTGGGCGCACCACCTCGTCGAAGCGGCGCGCCACGCTCTGGAGCAGCTGGTCGCCGGCGTCGTGGCCGAGCGTGTCGTTCACCTGCTTGAAGCCGTCGAGGTCCACCAGCAGCACCGCAGCGTCTCCATGCGAGCGCACCGAGCGCGCCAGCGCCTGGTCGAGGCGGTCGCGGAACAGCGCGCGGTTGGCGAGGCCGGTGAGACCGTCGTGGAACGCCTGACGCGTGAGCTCCTCCTCGAGCCGCACGCGTTCGCTCACGTCGCGCGCGTTCAGCACGACGCCGCGCACGTGGCGGTCGTCGCGCAGGTCGGTCACGTGGGCGTCGAGGTGGCGCCACTCGTCGAAGCGGTTGAGCACGCGCAGCACGAGCTCCGACGGCTCGCCGTGCTCTGCATGGTGGCCGCCAGCGCGCGGTCGTCCGGGTGCAGCAGGCTGTTGAAGCCGTCCGCCAGCAGCTCGACTCTCGGGCCGGCCAAGTGCTTTGATCACCGCCTGGCTCACGTAGCGGCAGTGTCCGCCGCGGAACACCAGCACGAGGTCCGTCGAGGAGGTGACGAGGCTGCGGAAGTGCGCGGTCTGCCGGCGGGTGGCCGCGATCAGCGCCCAGGCCAGCAGCAGCGACATCAGCAGCCCGAGCAGGCCGAGGGTCACCTGGAGCGTGATCAGGTGGGTCACGTTGTGGTCGCTCGTCGCCGCGATCGTGCGCGCGGCGTTGAGCGAGACGTTTGCCGTGAGCGCCGCGAGAACGCGCAGGCGCTGCACCGGATCGGCGGCGCTCACGTGCTCGTCCGCCGTCAGCTGGACGCTCGACACCGGCCGTCCGGCCAGCAGCGCGCTGCCCGTGGCGGTGAGGTCGCGCACGAGGCGTTGCTGCTCGACAAGCTGCGCGCGCACCGTGGGGTCGGTGGCGGCGGTGAGCGTCGGTCTCGTCGTCGTCGCCCTCCACTCCGGGCGCCTCGCCGCCGCGCAGCAGCACCGCGGCGCTGCGCGTGAGCAGCGAGGCAGTGGTCGCCGGGTCGGCCTTGGCGCCGCTGCGCGCGAGCAGCACCTCGTTCACGTAGCGCTCGGCGAGCGTGCGCTGCCGCGCCGCCACCTCGAGCACGGCGGCGCGGTGCTGAGAGCGCGCGGTGGCGCGGATCGAGAGCAGCACGCTGGCGCTCGACACGGCCGCGAAGGTGAGAAGGATCGCGACGATCGTGCGCCGTCCGCGCGCGTGGAAGGGTCGGAATGCGGGCGCGGCGGCGGTCATCGATCACCTCACCACGAGCGTGGTGTGCATGCCGCCCAGGTAGTGGCCGGACATGTTGCAGAAGAGGACGTAGCGGCCAGGCCGAAGGTGCACGTTCAGCTCACGAACGCTCCCGGGCTGGCCGGGCTCGAGCACTCCCGCCATGGAGCGCTCGGTCGCGTCCTCGTCGACCGTCAGGCCGTCGCTCCCGGAGCGGCAGCGGCCCCGACCCCTCGCGCACGATGATCAGCTCGTGCATGTCCGGGCCCTCGTTGTGCACCGACAGCCGCACGTCGCCGGCTGCCAGCTCGCGCGGCGCCTGAATCCGGAAGTCCCGCTCGGTGACCTTGACGGAGCGGGCGGGCGGCTCGGCGCCCGCGCGGCCGGTCACGCCGCAGCCGCTGAGGGCGACCGCGCTCAGGCAGAGCAGAGGCGCGCCACAGAGCGCAGAACGGATCTTCAGGCGTGCAGCCGCGCGCCACATGTCGACCGCATCGGCCCGGCACCGGCTTTACTTGACCCCTGAGACCGTTAAGCGCTAAGGCAACTTCGCTGCAAGTGCCGAGAGTTTGGCCGGATCACGCCACACCGGCCCGTGGCCGAAGCACGCCACCCTGGGTTCCAGCGCCGCGAGCCGCTTGATGGACTCGCGGTTGCGCGCGGGATCCGGAGTGAAGGTCTTCGGCGGCTCCTGGAGACCCGGGATCGTCGTGATCAGGTTCATGCTGTTGAGCACGTCGCCGGCGATCAGCACGCGGTCCGATTCGCGCCAGAGGGCGATGTGGCCATCGCTGTGGCCAGGCACGTCGAGCACCTGGAAGCCCGCCACCTCGTCGCCCTCGCGCAGCCGTCGCTCCACCCGGTGCCCCGGGCCGGCCCAGACACGCCAGATCAGGCGGTTGATCGACGCGTTGGGCTGCCGCTCGCGGATCAGCTCCGGCCGCTCGGCGGCGTCCGCGTCGTTCTCACCGCACCAGAGCGGGATGCCGAGCCGCTCGCACACCGCGTGGCTCGCGCCCTGATGGTCGGGGTGCGCGTGGGTGAGCACGTGCGTGTTCACCGTGCGGCCCTCGAGCTGCCGCATGATGCGGCGCGTGGCGAACTTGGTGGCGGCGTCCACCAGCACGTCACCCACGAGGTACACGTTGATGGCGTTCGGTGGAAGCCCGGACAGCTTCCAGACGCCCTCGGCCAGCTGCTTCACGCGCGCGAGCGTATGGGATGGACGCCCGCGCCGCGCACTGGGCTTCCGGCCCGACCCGGCCGCCATAGCGAAAGCCCCCTCACCGGGCAACCGGGCGTCGGCGACACGAGCGCCATCCATCTCGAGCTTGCGACAGCTCGGTTAAGGAGCGCTAAGGAGGGGATAAAGCAGGCGTCGCTGCCATATCGTTTAGGCGATATCGCTAATCCGCTATATGATCAAGTGCAAGATGGACGCTGCCACCCTGATCCGGCGCAGCCGGCAGCGAGCCGGGATCACCCAGGCCGAGCTGGCCCGCCGGCTGGGCACGACGCAGTCGGCCGTCGCTCGGCTGGAGCGCGCCGGGTCGAACCCACGAATCGAAACCGTGGAACGCGCGCTGCTCGCGGCAGGGCATTTGCTGTCGCTCAGCTCCAAGAAGCCCAAGCCGGGCATCGATGAGAGCCTCATAGCGCGGCAGTTGCGCTTGACGCCGGAAGAGCGGCTGCGCTCGTTCGAGGCGAGCTACCGGGATGTCAGAAAGCTCACAGGCGCCCTGGCCTGAGTTCCGCCCCACTGCGTTGCTCCGAGCCCTCGCTGGCGCGGGCGTCGACTTCGTCGTCATCGGGGGCATCGCAGCGGTGGTGCGCGGCTCAGCGAGGCTCACCCAAGACCTCGACGTCATCTACTCCCGAGAAGCGGCCAATCTCAAGGCTTTGGCGAAGGCGCTCGCGGCGTTGGACGTTCGGCTCCGGGGCGTGGAGGAGAACGTGCCGTTCGTGGCCGACGAGCGCGCGCTCCGGCGCACCTCAGTGCTCACCCTCGACACGAAGGCGGGGCCGCTCGACATCCTCGTCGAGCCGTCCGGCGCGCCCAGCTACGCACAGCTTCGCAGGGACGCCGACCGCATCACTGTTGGCGGCATTCCGGTGCTGATCGCCTCGATAGACCACCTGGTGGCGATGAAGGTTGCCGCCGGACGCGCCAAGGATCTCGCCGACATCGAGGAGCTGGAGGCGATCCGCAGGCTCGGCGGGGGCTAGTGCCCTGACCAGGACGCTAGGCCGACTCGGCCTGCGCCGGCGGCTCGGTGTCCTTGGCCGCCTCGGTCACGAGCGTGGGCTTGAGGCCCTTCTCGATCGTCTCCTTGGTGACCACGCACTTCTTCACGTCGCGCCTGGAGGGCAGCTCGAACTGGACGTCGAGCAGCGTCTCCTCGAGGATCGAGCGCAGGCCGCGGGCGCCGGTCTCGCGCGCGAGCGCCTTGTCGGCGATCGACATGAGCGAGTCCTCCGCGAACACCAGCTCGATGCCGTCGAACTGGAAGAAGCGCTGGAACTGCTTGACGAGCGCGTTGCGCGGCTCGTTGAGGATGAGCACGAGGTCGTCGCGGGAGAGCTGGTGGATCACCGAGATCACCGGCAGGCGGCCGATGAACTCCGGGATCAGCCCGTACTCCACGAGATCCTCCGGCAGCACCTGCTCGAACAGCTCGCCGGTGTCCTTGTTCGACTTGGTGCGCACCTCGGCGCCGAAGCCAACGCCCTTGTGGCCGATGCGCCGCTCGATCACCTTGTCGAGGTTGGCGAACGCGCCACCGCAGATGAAGAGGATGTTGGTGGTGTCGATCGTGAGGAACTCCTGGTGCGGGTGCTTGCGCCCGCCCTGCGGCGGCACCGACGCCACCGTGCCCTCGAGGATCTTCAGGAGCGCCTGCTGCACGCCCTCGCCCGACACGTCGCGCGTGATCGACGGGTTGTCCGCCTTGCGCGCGATCTTGTCGACCTCGTCGATGTAGATGATCCCGGTCTCGGCCTTCTTCACATCGAAGTCGGCGGCCTGGATCAGCTTGAGCAGGATGTTCTCGACGTCCTCGCCGACGTAGCCCGCCTCGGTCAAAGCCGTGGCGTCCGCGATCGCGAACGGCACGTTGAGGATCTTGGCCAGCGTCTGGGCGAGCAGCGTCTTGCCGCAGCCGGTCGGCCCGAGCAGCAGGATGTTGGACTTCTGCAGCTCGAGGTCCTGATCCTCGGACTGCATCATCTGCACGCGCTTGTAGTGGTTGTAGACCGCCACCGACAGCGTGCGCTTGGCCGGCTCCTGGCCCACCACGTACTCCTGGAGGACCGAGTTGATCTCCTTGGGCTTCGGGAGGTTCTCGAGATTGAACGACGCGGGGCCGGTGAGCTCCTCGTCGATGATCTCGTTACAGAGATCGATGCACTCGTCGCAGATGTAAACGCCGGGTCCCGCGATGAGCTTCTTGACCTGTCGCTGCGACTTGCCGCAGAAGCTGCACAGGAGCTGTTCGTTTGAGTCCGTCGGCCGGGCCATGCCTCTCCTCCCCCGGGAGGCTCGGGGACAACGTCAGTGGTGGTGATCACCCTGTCGATGAGGTTGTATTCCTTCGCCTCTTCAGCACTCATAAAGTAGTCGCGTTCGGTGTCCCTGGCCACTTTCTCGAGCTCCTGGCCGGTGTGCTTGGCGAGGATCTCGTCGAGGCGGCGGCGGACGTCGATGATCTCCTTGGCGTGGATCTCGATGTCCGTGGCCTGGCCCTGGAAGCTGGACGACACCTGGTGGATCAGGATCTTCGCGTTGGGCAGCGCCATGCGCTTGCCCTCCGCGCCGCCGGACAGGAGCAGCGCGCCCATCGACATCGCGATGCCCACGCAGATCGTCTGGACCTGCGGCTTGATGAACTGCATCGTGTCGTAGATCGCGAGGCCCGCGTACACCGAGCCGCCCGGCGAGTTGATGTAGAGCGAGATGTCCTTGTCCGGATCCTCCGACTCGAGGTGGAGCAGCTGAGCGACGATCAGGTTGGCGATCTCGTCGGTGACGGGCGTGCCCAGGAAGACGATGCGCTCGTTGAGCAGGCGCGAGTAGATGTCGAACGCGCGCTCTCCGCGCGAAGTCTGCTCGACGACCATTGGGACAAGGGGGCTCATGGCTCTCGCTCTTTTTCTCTTGCTGGGACGGAATCCTTCAGGAGCCGCGGAAGCGACCCCGGAACGCCGGGGACTCTAGCAATGGGCCGGTGCCGCTTTCGCAGGCTCTACGAGCCAGGAGTCCACAGTTTGGAGGACTTCTCCTCGGCCTCTTTGTCGGGCGTCCAGAGCTTGTCGCGAGCCTCGGCCTGCTCGGCCGGAATCGGCTTGGCCGACTCCACGAGCAGGTCGACGGCCTTGCGCATCGCGATGTCCTCGCGGAGCACGTCGTCGCGGCCCTCCTCCTTGGCGCGCTCGAACGAGCGGCGCAGTGCGTCCTCGTCGACCTTCTCGGTGCCTGCGGGCGGCGACGTCCTTGAGCGCCTCGAAGGCCTCCTCGTCGGTCACCTCGATGCTCGCGTCCTCGACGATCGCGGCGAGCACGGCCTCGCGCTTCAGCGCCTGCTCGGCCTCGGGCTCGGCCTCGGTGACGAGGTCCTCCTCGGTCTTGTTCACGAGCTGGAGGTAGCGGGCGGGGTCGACACCCTGGTGCTGGAGCCGGTGAGCCGTCTCGTGCCACATCTCGTGCGCCTTCGCGTGCACGAGCTCGTGCGGGAGGTCGACCTCGGCGCTTGGCCGCGGCGGCGTCCACCGCGGCCTGCCGGAACTCCTGCGTCGATCACGCGCTCCTCGGCCTGGCGCAGCTTCGACTCGATGTCCGCGCGCATCTCGTCGAGCGCTGTCGAAGCCGCCGGCCTCGGCGGCGAAGTCGTCGTCCAGCTCCGGCAGGCGCTTCTCCTTGACCTCCTTCACGGTCACCGAGAAGACCGCGTCCTTGCCGGCCACCTCCTCGGCGCCGTAGTCCTCGGGGAAGGTCGACGCTCACGTCGCGCTCGTCGCCGGCGCTCGCGCCGGTGAGCTGCTCCTCGAAGCCCGGGATGAAGCGGCCCGAGCCGAGCTCGAGCAGGTAGCCGCGGCCCTCGCCGCCCTCGAACGGCTCGCCGTCGATCTTGCCGACGAAGTCGATCACCACGAAGTCGCCGTTCGCGGCGGCGCGGTCCACCGTCTCGAGCGAGGCGAGCGACTCGCGCAGGCGCTCGATCTCCTCGTCCACCTCCTCGCTCGTCCACCTCGGGCTCGCGGCTTGCCCACCTCGAGCCCCTTGTACTCGCCGAGCTTGGCCGGCGGGCGGATGCCCACCTCGATCGAGAACGACAGCGGCGAGCCCTTGTCGGGCAGGTCGCCGAGGTCGAGCCGCGGGATCGCCGACGGTGTTGAGGTGCGCCTCGCTGAGCGCCTCCTCGTACCAGGCGGGCAGCGCGCGGCGCACGGCCTCGTCGAGCACGGCCTCGCGGCCCACGCGCTGGAGCACCACCTGCGGCGGCACGTGGCCCTTGCGGAAGCCGGAGATCTTGAGGTCGCGGCCGAGCGCCTGCGCGGCGTTCTTCAGCTCGCGCTCGACCGCCTCGGGCGCCACCTCGACGTCCACGCGCACGCGCGAGTCGGGCAGCTCGGTGGTAGTGGTGGTGACAGTTCCGGGCATGGGTCGGCCACGATAGCGTGGCGGCGCGTGCGTCACGCGGTCCCCTGGAGCGCGAACCTGCTGGCCTGGCTCTACACGGGTCCGCTCGGCCATCTGTACGGAATCGTGGCCGACATCTCGGTGATGTGGGCGCGCTACTGGGTGGTCGCGCGTGCGGCGCCGGTCGCGCCTAGGGCGGCGGGCGCCGGCGTGGTGGCCGCGCGTCTGCGACTGCGGCGCCGGGCGCCGGGGTGGTGCTGGGCGTGGCGTGGTGGTCTGCGGTGCGGTCTGGGCCGGCGGAGTGCTCGGGGCGTGTGGTGGGCTGCGGCGTCGTGGTGCTCGAGCTTGGGGTGCTCGTGGCCGGCGCCGTCTGTGTGGTGGTGTCCTGCTGCTTCGTGGACTTGGTCTTGTGCTTGTGCCCGCCGAACAGCGTCGTCTTGGCGTGTGAGGTCACGGCGCCGCCGAACACCAGCTCCGGCAGCGTCAGCACGGCGGTGGCGATGACGAACGCGATCATCGCGGTGAGGAGTGCCAGGCGGATGTGGATGCGGCGGATCGGCGACTGCCGAGCCTCGGCGCGGTACACCCGCATCGGGCCGAGCGACGAGTCCTCCGGCGGGCGCACCGGCACCCCGCGCTCGGGTCGGCGCGCCGCTCAGCACCCGCTCGGGCTCGCGCACGGACTCCTGGGCGTCGCCTCGGGTGCGCACCACGCCGGCGCGTGAGCTCAGCTCCGTGATGCGCCTCGCCGGGCGGCTGTAGAGCTCGCTGGCCAGCGCCACGATCACAGGCGTGAGCGCGGCAGTGATCGGCGTTCCCCTCTGCCAGAAGGTGGAGGTGACGATCGCGGCTGTGAGCGAGGCGAGGCTCGCGACGATCAGCGTTTGCGGCGACAGCCTCGTGCCACCGTCGTTCCGTTGGCGGCGGTCGGACACAGCATTCGAGGGTAGTAAGTCGGCCCCACGGGCGCGGACCAGCGCCCGACCTCAAGCCGCGCTGCTCAACTGGGCTTCACGTCGAACGGAGGCATCACCTCTTGGCTACCGCACGTGACCGAGGAGTACGGCGCTCCGCCGGCCGAGGCCGCCAGGGAGCGGCCCCAGCCCGCCGAGGCGCCGGCCTAGGGAGCGACGCGGGTCAGCACCACCTCCATTGACGGAACCCAGCCCGAGCCTTGGCTGCGCTGGTGGTGAGCAGTCTGCACCCGGCCGTCGTCGCTGAAGGTAGCCTCGCAGCGGGTGGCCTCTCCCTGCCAGGTCCACAGGCCGTCGCGGAGCGTCAGCTCATGCATGCTCACCCCGCCCTGACTGTCGAAGAACTGGGAGCGGTACACGCGAGCCTCGGGGTCCCAGCCGATGATCTCGGTGCCGCCGACGCCCGTGCCCCCGACGGTGCCGTAGGCGGTGTGGAGGACGAAGAAGCCGCCGGGCATCCACTCATACACGTCGCTCGTGAGGATCTTCATGGCGGGGGCCGCGTCGCCTGCCACCGTCTCCCCCTCGTTGATCCACTTGCCGATGAAGACGTCGAGCGCCCGGTGCTCAGGCCCGGGCTCCGACTGCTGACTGGTCTGCGACCACCTGAACTCGGCCATGGCCGTTTCTCCTTTCTGGTTCGTCTGCGAGCGAGCGCGAGCGAAGAGCGGTGATGAGCGCCGCCACCGCGCCGGCGCCGCCCGCCAGCACGAACGCGGCGGCTGGCGATGCGCTGTCCGCGAGAGCACCCGCGGCCGCGGCGCCCACGGCTGCGCCGACGGCGATGGCGGTGCCGAGCCACGCGAACGCCTCGGTGACCGTGCCCGCGGGTGCCGCGTGCTCGACCATCGCGAACACGCTGGCGTAGGTGGGCGCGATGGCCGCGCCCGCGAATACGAGCACGGGCCCGAGCGCGAGCACGCTGGCGGCGGCGGGCGCGAGGGCGAGGTGCCCGAGGGCGAGCGCGGCGAGCATGAGGGAGAGCCCGGCTGCGCTGTGAGCCCCGCCCCCGAGCCGTACCGCCACTACGCCGCCGAGCAGCGACCCCACGCCCCAGAGGCCGAGCAGCGGACCGGCCGCGGCCGTGTGGCCAAGCGCCTCGGCCGCCGCGGTGACCGCCACCTCGGCGGCGCCGAAGACGACACCAACCGCCACGAGCACGGCCACGAGGGTGCGCATCGCCGGGGTGCGCAGCGAGCCGCCGCGGCGGCGCGGCTCGCCGCCGGCGGGCCGCCAGGCGCGCGACACGGGCTGGGCCACGAAGCCCGCGCTGCCGCCGAGCAGCAGCAGCGCGGTGGCCAGCAGCGCGGCGCCGCTCGACCCGAGCGCGCCGATGCCGAGCGCCGCGGGCGGGCCGAGCACCCAGGTGAGCTCGACGGCGGTGGCGTCCACCGCATAGGCGGCGCGCAGCGCGGCGGGATCTTGGATCAGCTCGGGGAAGACGGTGCGCACGCAGGCGCCGAGCGGCGGAGTGGCCAGCCCGAGCGCCACGGCCAGCCCGACGAGCAGCGGCAGCGGCGCGCCCACCGGCAGCAGCGCGAGCGCCACCAGCAGCGCGGCCGAGAAGCACGCGCCGGCGAGCAGCACGCCGCGCTGCCCGCGGCGGTCAACGAGCCGGCCGAGCAGCGGCCCGCCGACGCCGAGCGCCACGGCACTGGCTCCCGACACCACGCCTGCCGCCGCGTAGGAGCCGCCGATGCGGCGCGCGTGCACGAGCAGCGCGATGCCGACCATCGCGAGCGGGAAGCGTGCCAGCACCGAGACAGCGAACAGCCGTAGGGCGCCGGGTGTCTTGACGATCGCGTTCACGGCGTCGACGTTAGAGTTCAACTGGTGCATGCACAAGATCCAGTTTTCGCCTTGTGGATGAGACCAGTCAGCCGGTAGAGCTGCTGCTGTCGGTGAGCCGCGACGCCGGTGGCACCCTCGGCTCCCAGATCGAGGATCGGCTCCGCCACGCGATCCGCGAGGGCGCGCTGCGGGCCGGCATGCGGGTGCCTTCGACGCGCGACCTCGCGCGTCAGCTCGGCGTCTCGCGGCGGATAACCGTGGACGCGTACGCGCAGCTCGCCGCCGAGGGCTACCTCGTGCTGCGCCAGGGTGCGCGCCCCACGGTGGCCGAAGTGACCGCGCGGGAGGCGCAGCGGCCGGAGCCCGAGCCGCGCGCGCGGCGGCCGCGCTTCGACTTCCGCCCGAGCGTGCCGGACGTCTCCACCTTCCCCCGCGCAGCCTGGCTGCGCTCGCTGCGCGAGGCCACCGGCTCGATCACGGACGCCGACCTCGGCTACGGCGACCCGCGTGGCGTCGATGAGCTGCGCGCCGCCCTGGCGGACTACCTGGGGCGTGTGCGGGGGGTGATCGCGGACCCCGCCCGCGTGGTGATCACGAACGGCTACTGGCAGGGCCTCGGCCTGGTGTGCCGCGCGCTGGCCGCCGCTGGCGCGCGCCGGATCGCATTCGAGGACCCGAGCCACCCCGAGATGCGCGAGATCGCGACGCGCTCAGGCCTCACCACCGTGCCGGTGTCGATCGACGAGCACGGGATGCGCGTGGACCGGCTCGAGCGCGCCGGCGCCGACGCCGTGGTGCTCACCCCCGCCCACCAGGACCCCACGGGCGCCGTGCTCGCCGGCGAGCGGCGCACCGCCCTGCTCGCGTGGCTGCGCGAGCACGACGCGATCGCAATCGAGGACGACTACGACGCCGAGTACCGCTACGACCGCGGCGCGGTGGGCGCCCTGCAGGGGCTCGAGCCAGGACGCGTGGTCTATGCCGGCTCGGCCAGCAAGACGCTTGCCCCGGCGCTGCGGCTCGGCTGGCTAGTGGTGCCGCCCCGGGTGCTCGACGGCGTGACGCGCGAAAAGGGGCTGGCCGATCAGGGCAGCGCGCGCATCGAGCAGCACGCCTTCGCCGACTTCCTGGCGCGCGGCGAGCTGGATCGGCACCTGCGCCGCATGCGCGGGCGCTACCGCGCCCGGCGCGACGCGCTCGTGGAGGCGCTGGCGAGCGAGCTGCCGGAGGCGAAGGTGCACGGCGTGGCGGCCGGGTTGCACGCCGCGATCGAGCTGCCGGCGAACGACGACGAGCGCCTGATCGCCGAGGAAGCGCGTGCCCGCGGGATCGAGCTCGGCACGCTGGGCCGCTACCTCACGCGCTGGCGCGAATGGCCGCCCACGCTGCTGCTCGGCTACGCGCAAACCCCTGAGCCCACCATCACCGCCGGCATCCGCGAGCTGGCGGAGGCGGTGCGAGCGGCGCGGGCCCGCGCGTAGCCGGTTGGCAGTGCGGCGCTACTCCATCGGTCGAGCGTGCGCCGGACGCGGCGTGCCGTCGCGGGAAGGGCGGCTTCCAACTAACGCTTAGTGGAGACCTGCAGCACCTTCGAGCCCGCACCCTGGCTGATCCGCATCGCCCCTCCACTGGGCCACGAAGATCGTGAAGCGGCTGACCTTCCACACCGTGGTGAAGGTGCCGTTCGCGGCCACCTGCACCACCTTGTGGACCCAGCCGTGCTTGAAGGCGCGCGCGGACACGACCACCTGCTCGCCGCCCGCGGCCGGGTTGAGCTTGCCCTTCACCTTGATCGTCTGCGCCGCGCTTGACGTCTCTTCCTGGCCGTACGCAGCTTGAGTGACGACGCCGCGCCCTGATCGCCGCCGGTGGTGGTCGCGAACAGGCCGCCCGGCGCTGTCCATCGCGAAGTCGGTCTGGCCGCCGGGGCCGTGGCGATCCCGTCGCGCGCGAGCAGTTGGCTGCTCACGAGCTGCGGGTGCCAGGTCTGCCCGCCGTCCGCGGTCTTCAGCAGGAAGCCGCCGCGCTGGATGCCGAAGCTGTTCACCGCCAGGTAGCCCCGCTTGGCGCCGTGAACGCCATGTTGTACGCCGACAGCGTTCCCGTGGCGATCAGCTGAGTCCAGTGCTTGCCGCGGTTGGAGGTCGACCACACGCTTGCCCTTCGCGTCGAGCGGTAGCCGCGCTTGCCGGTGACGAAGTCCACCGTGCGCAGGGATCCCCTTGCGCGTGGGCGCTTGACGTTCGACCACGCGTGCCGCCCCGTTGGTCGACACGAACAGCACACGCCGCCATAGGCGAACACGGCGCCGCGTGCGACGTCAGCCCGCGATCGCCGTGCGCCTGATGGCCGCCTGCCACGCACCGAAGAAGCTGTTGCCGCCGTCGGGCGAGCGCCGCATGCCGCGCGGGCCGATCAGCAGCACGCGCTGCGTGTCGAGCGCCAGCACCGACGCGGGCTCGGCCGAGTGCCGGTGTTGAGAGGACCAGCTGCGCCGCCGTTCGTGCTCTTGAGCAACGTGCCGATGTTGTCCAGCGCGATATCCCGTTCAGGCATCGGGAACGACACGTCAACCACGTCGCCCGTGGTGGGAACGCCGAGATCGCTCCAGGTCTCGCCGCCGTCGGCCGTGCGCGCCAGCGTGCCGTTGCGCCCTGTGGCGAACGCCTCGCTGGCGCTGGCCGCCTTGCAGCCGCAGGAACGGGCCCGCGATCCGGCCGCCGGTGGCCGGCACGGGCGAGAACGTCACACCCGCATCGCCCGACACGACCGTCGCGCCGTCCTGGCCGGCGGCCACCGCCTGACTCGGCGATGCGAACGCCGCCGCGAAGATCTGCAGAGTGGATGGCGACGACGTCGGTGGCCGGTGAAGCCGGCGTCGGTGCTGCGCACGAGGTGGCTGCCCTTGCCGGTCGGCCAGCAGGCAGATCAGCCGGCGCAGCGAATCGAGATGAGTTCGCCGGAGCCGCCCCGGTGAGCGGCCGCTGGATCCACGTGGCGCCGCCGTCCACGGTTGCGTACAGCGGCTGCCGTCGCCCACCGCGTAGCCGGTTTCTCGTCCGCGAACCACACCGCGCTGAACGCCCCGGCCGGCCCGGCACCGGGGTCCACGTGTTGCCGCCGTCGACCGTGTGGTAGATGCCGCCGGCCGCCCCGTTGCGCTAGACACGGCGACGCCGTTGGTGGCGCTCGTGAAGAAGATGTCTGTGGGCGCGCTCGCCGCCGCGTCCCTTCGCCGCGCTGTTGGGGATCGCGGTCTTGCGCGAGAAGCTGGCGCCGCCGTCGCTCGTGGACAGCAGCGTGCCGTCATGCAGCAGGATGAAACCCACGGCCCCAGAGGGGAACGACAGCGACTGGATGGCCAGCTGCAGCTCAGCTCGCTCGGGGTGAACGGCAAGCGGTGGAAGGTCGCGCCGCCATCGTCCGAGCGGCGCGCCGAGCAGGCGCCGCCGATCACGATCGTGTTGGGGGAGATCACATCGATGCGGTCCAGGGCGGAGGTGATCCCGGTGGGGATGCCTGTCCAGGTGGCGCCGGCGTCGGTGGTCTTAAGCAGCGTGCCGAAGTCGCCGGCCGCATAGCCCGTGCCGCTGTTGAAGTCGACCACGCGGATCGTGTTGCCCTGCGGAAGCGGGTTCCCCCACTTCCAGCCCGAGTGGCCCACCGACACGGAGCCGGGAGCTTGCGCAGTGAAGGCGAGAGCCGCCGCTACACCGGCGGTGAGCGCCACAGCCGCGCGCTTCACGTTCATCGCGTAATCCTCTTCCCCGAGTCCAGAACCGTGGCCAGTCTATCCACGGGTAACAACTAAACGAACGGTGCGTAGTTGCGCTGATTCTCGTCAGGAAGACGAGGGCGCGGTGCGATGGGGCAGCTGCAGTTCCTCCTCGGCGGGCAGGCCGGCGTCGAGCTCGCGTCCTCGCTCGAGCTCCGCGTTGAGCTCGGCTCCCAGCAGCAGGGCCAGGTTCGACACCCACAGCCAGACGAGGAACAGGATCACGCCACCCAACGTGCCGTAGGTCTTCTGGTAGGAGCCGAACTCGGCGGCGTAGAACGCAAGCCCGGCCGAGGCCGCCGCCCATGCCGCCACAGCCAGCACGCCGCCCGGCGTGATCCAGCGGAATCCGCGCTGGCGCACGTTCGGCGCGGCGTAGTAGAGAAGGCCGATGATCGTCAGCAGCACCAGCACGATCACCGGCCACTTGACGATGTTGAACACGGTGACCGCCTCGTTGCCGAGTCCGACCTCGTCGCCCACCGCCCGTGCGATGGGCCCGGTGATCACGATCCCGATCGAGACGAGTGTGATCAGCAGCACCACCAACAGCGTCACCGCCACCTGGAGCGGGCGCAGCTTCCAGAACGGGCGTCCCTCCTCCACCTCGTAGATCGCGTTGTTGGCGCGCATGAACGCGCCGACATAACCCGAGGCCGACCACAGCGACGCGAGCAGGCCCACGCCCAGCAGCGCGCCAGCCCCGCCCTTGCTCTGCACGACCCCCTGCACCGGCTTACGGAACGTGTCGACCGCCGATGAGGGCCCGATGTCGTTGATGATGCGAAGCAGCGAGTCGCTCGTCTGGGGGTAGCGGCCCACGAGCCCGAGGAGCGCCACGAGCACGAGCATCATCGGGAATAGCGACATCACGCCGTAGTAGGTGAGCGCCGCGGCCCAGTCCGTGAGGTTGTCGTCGCGGAACTCGCGCACCGTGCGCTTGAGCACGGCGCGCGCGCTGCGCGCGCTCGGCTGGGGGCCGTTGTCCCTGTGCCGGCGAAACAGCATCGGGCTAAGTGTTACCCGTCAGCGGTCCCCCCAAGCGGTGATCCGCGCCGCCCGCAGCGCCGTACAGATGCCGACGGTACTCGCAAACGGAATGGAAGGGAGCTGGCCCATGCCCACCGTCATGTCCATGCGCTGGAAGGGCGTCACGCCCGAGCAGTACGAGGCGGTCCGCAAGATCGTCGACTGGGACAACAACCCCCTCGATGGCGGCCTGTTCCACATCGCGGCGTTCACGAACGGCGAGCTGCGGGTGGTCGACCTCTGGGAGTCGGCGGAGAAGTTCCAGCACTTCGCCGACACACGCCTGATGCAGGTCGTCCAGGAGGTCGGCATCGCCGGCGAGCCCGAGGTGGAGCTGTACGCGGCCCACAACGTCTACGCCCCCGCCTACGAGAGCGCAGCGGCGTAGCCACGCCTCCGCCTGCGTCCGGGGCGGCGCGTGCCCCTTCCCCGCCCCGGACGCGAAGGCAATCGCCGCTGGTGCGTCGCATATGGCGCATGCGAAGCCCCGCAGAGCTCCACGAGCGCGTGGAGGCCTCGCGCTCCAACTAGTAGAGCGGTCCCGGCAGCGCACGCTCGGCGCGGTCCTCCCAATCCTCGATGTTGCGCCGGATGAAGACGAAGAGCCCGGCGAACCCGGCCACGGCCGCGACGATGAACGCCACGGTGACCGGCGTGTCGAGCTGCTTGAGCAGGTGGGCGGCGAAGTAGTAGCCGAAGCCGTAGATCGCGGCCCAGATCACGCCGCCGCTGGCGTTGAACGAGAAGAAGCGCCGAAACGGCATGTGGTTGGCGCCCGCGAGCGCGGCGGCGTAGGTGCGCAGGATGCCGATGAAGCGGCCGAAGAACACGACCTTTCCGCCGTGTCTGAGGAACAGGTAGCGCCCGAGTTTGAGGCGCCGCTCGTCGATCCCCACCCGGTGTCCGTAGCGCCTCAGCAGGCGCCAGCCGCCGTGGCGGCCCACGCGCGTAGCCGATGTTGTCGCCCACGATCGCGCCCGCCGCGGCGGCCGCCACGATCAGCACGATCGAGAGCTTGTGGGTGCTGCCCGAGTAGAGCGCAGCCACGATCAGCATCGTCTCTCCTGGCACCGGCACGCCGATGCTTTCGATGCCCACGATCAGGAAGACGGCGAGCAGCCCGTAGTCCGTCAGCCACTGCTCCAGGCGGCCGTGAGCGATGAGCGCAGCGAGGGTCGTCACGAGGTCCATCCTTGCCGACGGCATGATTACCGCCCAATGTCGAAGCTCGAGGACAGGCTCAGCTCAGGCGGGCTCGCGCTGACCGCCGAGCTGCCGGTGGTGGACGGCGGCGGAGTGCCGGAGGTGGAGCGGCGGCTCGAGCCGCTGCGCGAGTGGGTGGACGCGGTCAACGTCACCGACAACACGGCCGCGCACGCACACGCCTCGCCCCTTGCCGTCTCGATCGCCTGCCTCCAGTGCGGGGTCGAGCCGGTGATGCAGCTCGTCTGCCGTGACCGCAACCGGCTCGCGCTCGAGTCCGAGATCGTCGGGGCTGCGATGCACGGGATCGAGAACCTCTGCTGCCTCACCGGCGACGACGTGGACACCGGGGACGAACCCGAGGCGCGCGCAGTCTTCGACCTGAGCGGCACCGTCCTCGTGGGGGTGGCGCGGACCCTGAGCGAGGGCCGCTACCTGTCGGGGCGCCCGCTCGAGCCCGCGCCGCGGCTGTTCGTGGGCGCCGTGGAGACCACCGGCGCGCCCCCGTTCGACACGCGGCTTGAACGGGTGCGCGCGAAGGCCGACGCGGGCGCCCGCTTCATCCAGCTGCAGATCGGCTTCGTGCCTTCGTACCTCGAGAGCTTCATGGAGGCCGTCGAGGCCGCGGGGCTGCGCGAGCGAGTGGCGTTCATGCCCTCGATCTCGATCCTGCGCTCGTCGCGCGCGCTCCGCTTCCTGGACGAGAGGGTGCCGGGGGTGGAGGTGCCGGCGGAGGTGATCGCGCGCGTGGACAACTCGGACGACCAAGAGCGCGAGTGCTTCGAGCTGGCCGTTGAGCTTGCGCAGCACGCGCTGTCGGTGCCGGGGGTGGCCGGGCTGCATCTGATCTCGTTCCGGCCGGACGCGGCCATCGCCGGCCTCTGTGAACGCGTGGGGCTGGAAAAGCGCTAGCCGCGCCCGTGGGGCGCGCTGAAGTCCACGTCGGGCTGGACGGCTACGAAGCCGTTCGGGTTGATCGACGGATGAGTCTTGTAGTAGTGGGCGCGGATCTGGTCGAGCTTCACCGTGTCCGCGATCCCGAACGACTGGTAGAGGTCGCGGAAGTAGGGCCAGAGGTACTCGTAGTCCACGAGCCGGCGCTTGCTGCACTTGAAGTGGATGTAGTACACGGCGTCGAAGCGCGCGAGCGTGGTAAACAGCCGCCAGTCGGTCTCCACGGGCCGGTCGCCGAACAGGTAGCGCCGGTCCGCGAGGCGCGCGTTAAGGAGGTCGAGGGTCTCGAACAGGCGCTGCACCTCGCTCTCGTAGATCGACTGGCTGGTGGTGAAGCCCGCCTTGTACACGCCGTTGTTCACGTTGTCGTAGATGAGGTCGTTGAGCTCGTCGATCTCGTCGCGGATGCCCTGGGGGTAGAGGTCGTGGGTGTCGTCGGCCAGGTCGCCGAAGCCCTGGTCGAGCATCCGCAGCACCTCGCCGGACTCGTTGTTCACGATCCGGCCGCTCTCCTTGTCCCACAGCACCGGCACGCTCACGCGGCCGCTGTAGTCCGGATCGGTGCGCTGGTAGGCCTCGCGGAGGAACTCGAAGCCGTTCAGCTCGTCGCTGAACTCGCCGCCGGTGAAAGCCCAGCCGCGCGAGTCGCGCACCGGATCGACGAAGCTCATGCCGATCGCATCCTCGAGTCCCTTCAACCGTCGCCCGATGATCGTGCGGTGCGCCCACGGGCAGGCCCACGAGACGTACAGGTGGTAGCGGCCGGTCTCGGCGGGGAAGTCGGTCGAGCCGTCGGCTGAAACGTGGCCGCGGAAGACGCTGTCCTGGCGGCGGAAGGCGCCGTCCTCGAACGTCTCCTCCCTGAACTGGGCCTCGGTGGAGCTCACGGGGTGAGGGTACCCAGGTGCTTGCGTCGTCAATAATCGCTCCCCGAGATGGGCGAGGGCCAGAAAACAGCGGTGGTCACGGGAGCCGGATCCGGCATCGGCCGCGAGGTGGCCGGGGCGCTGCTCGGCGCGGGCTACGCGGTGGCACTGGCCGGGCGGCGCGAGGAGCCTCTGCGGGAGGCCGCCGCGAATTCGGATCAGGCAGTGATCGTGCCCACCGATGTGACCGACGAGGATTCGGTGCGCGCGCTGTTCGGGCGGGTGCGAGGGGAGCTGGGACGCGTGGACCTGCTCTTCAACAATGCCGGGCTGTTCGGCACGCCCGCCCCGTTCGAGGACTTCTCGCTCGAGGAGTGGCGTGCGGTGGTGGACACCAACCTCACCGGCAGCTTCCTCTGCGCGCAGGAGGCGTTCCGCGCGATGAAGGAGCAGGATCCTCGCGGCGGCCGCATCATCAACAACGGCTCGATCTCCGCGCACGTGCCGCGCCCGTACGCCGCGGCCTACACCGCCACCAAGCACGCGATCACCGGCCTGACCAAGGCGATCTCGCTCGAGGGCCGCGCCCACGACGTGGCCTGCGGCCAGATCGACATCGGCAACGCCGCCACCGACATGACCGCCGCGATGCGCCGCGGGGTGCCTCAGGCGGACGGCTCGGTGGCGCCTGAGCCCGTGATGGACGTCGCCCACGTGGCCGACGCCGTGCTCTACATGGCCGGCCTGCCGCTCGACGCCAACGTGGAGTTCATGACGGTGATGGCCACGAAGATGCCGTTCATCGGGCGCGGCTGAGACGCGCCGTTTGACCACCTGCCCCAGCGGAGTTACGTTGGCTCACGCCCGTGAGCCTCTCCTACAACGGCTTCGTCGCGGTGGCGGTCATCGCGTTCGCGGCGCCGCTCCTGAGGGAGCTCGTGCCGGCGCTGCTTGTGCCGGCCGTGGTGCTCGAACTCCTGGCCGGGGTCGCCCTTGGGCCGCATGGGCTCGACCTCGTGTCGATCGACGCGCCCACCACGGTGTTCGCTCAGGTCGGGCTCGCCACGCTGCTCTTTCTCGCCGGCTTTGAGATCCGCCTCGACAAGCTCGACCCGCGCATAGCGAAGCTCGCGGGCGTCTCGTTCGTGGCTTCGTTCGTGATCGCGTTCGCGGTCGCCGAGTTGCTCAACCTCAGCGGCTTCAGCGGCGCGCCGCTGCTCGTGGCGATCACGCTCGTGGCTACGTCGCTCGGGGTGATCATCGTCCCGCTCAAAGACGGCCACCTGATGGACACGCAGTTCGGCAGGCTTGTGATCGCGGCGGCGTCGCTCGCCGAGCTTGGGTCGATCGTGCTGCTGTCGTTCTTCTTCTCGGGCAACCGGCCCGGGGCGGGCACGGACCTCCTGCATCTCGGCGTTTTCGCGGTGTTCGCCTTCCTGCTCGCGGCGCTCCTCACCCACGGCCGGGCCGGCCCGGTGTGGGCCGCCATCGGCCGCCTCTCCGACACCACCGCGCAGCTACGCGTCCGAGCCGACTTCGCGCTCGTGGGCATCGCGGTGCTGCTCGCGGACCAGCTCGGGCTCGAGTCCATCCTCGCGGCGTTCACGGTCGGCATGATCCGCGGGCTCGCCGACAGCGAGCGTGCCCCAAGCCAGGAGAAGATGGAGGCGATCGCCTTCGGCGTGTTCGTGCCGTTCTTCTTCGTCACGAGCGGTCTGCGCTTCGATCTCGGCGCACTGTTCGCCAGCCCGTCGAGCGCGCTGCGGCTGCCCGTCTTCCTCTGCGCACTGTCGCTGGTGCACCTGCTGCCGGCGCTGTTGTTCCGGGGCGAGCTCGGCGTCCGCGGGGCGGCTGCGGCGGGGCTCATGCTCTCCACCTCGCTCACCTTCGTGGTGGTGGCCACGGGGATCGGCACGGAGCTCGGCCTGATGAGCTCGGCCACCTCGGCCGCCCTGGTGGGCGCCGGACTGCTATCCGTGGTGCTATTCCCCGCGATGGGAATGGCGCTCGCACGCGGTCAGTCCGCCGGCCGCGCCCCAGCTCTCGCAAAGCCCTGAGGAAAGGACCGTAAATTGGCACCCGCCAGCCGCTTCGTCGAGGCCCTCAACACGCAGATCACCAACGAGTTCGCCGCCTCGCAGCAGTACGTGGCGATCGCGATCTACTACGAGGCGCACACGCTCCCCCAGCTCTCGCGCTTCTTCTACCTCCAGGCGGTAGAGGAGCGCAACCACGCGATGATGATGTGTCAGTACCTGCTCGACACGAGCGCGGACGTGCGCATCGAGGGCGTGCCCGCGCCGAAGACGGACTTCGCCGACTTCATCGAGCCGATCCGGCTTGCGCTCGAGCAGGAGAAGAGCGTGAGCGGGCAGATCAGCACCGTGTTCTCCCTCGCGCGCGAGGAGCAGGACTACCTCAGCGAGCAGTTCATGCAGTGGTTCCTCAAGGAGCAGGTGGAGGAGGAGGCCACGATGGGCGACCTGCTCGAGGTGGCCGAGCGCGTGAGCGACGACCCGATGACGCTCGAGGAGTTCATCGCCCGCGAGCTCGCCGGTGGCGAGGCGGGCGATCCCACGGCGCCCGCCGCGGCGGGAGGCGCAACGTCGCTCGAGTGACCAAAGTCACCCTGGGGTGAGCGCGGGGCCGATTACGGTCGGCTTGGGACTCGCGCAGCCCAACAACCCCTAGGAGATACCGATGAGCTTGAAGACTGGCCCGGTAGCGGACGAAATGAGCCGGGCCGAGACCCTGCCGCAACTCGACGCAAGCTCGCTCGTAGACGGCGAGCGCCTCGAGGCGGAGGTGAAGAGCATGTACCGGCGCGTGGCCCGCGAGGACGACGCGGAGCTGCACTTCGAGGTCGGTCGTGGCGTGGCCGAGTACCTCGGCTACCCGGCCGACCTGCTCGACGCCATTCCGCCCGAGGCCCTGGCCTCGTTCGCCGGCGTGGGCTACCACCTCGACCTCGCCGCGCTCAAGCCCGGGGACCACGTGCTCGACCTCGGCTCGGGGTCCGGCACCGACATCTTCTGCGCCGCCGTGCAGGTGGGCGAGTCCGGCCGCGTGGTTGGCGCCGACTTCACCGACGAGCAGCTCGACAAGGCTCGGCGCCTGAGCGATCGCGACGGCTTCTCTCAGGTCGAGCTGGTGGAGACCCACATCGAGGACCTCCCGTTCGAGGACGCAACCTTCGACGCGGTGATCTCGAACGGCGTGATCAACCTGTCGCTGCTCAAGGGCCTCGTCTTCTCGGAGGCCGCGCGGGTGCTCAAGCCCGGCGGCAGGTTCGCGATCACCGACATTGTCAGCGGCCACGCGCTCAAGGAGCGCACGCGGCGCAACGTCGAGCTGTGGGCCGCCTGCATCGCGGGCGCGATCCCGCGCGCCAAGTACCTCGAGGCGCTCGAGGCCGAGGGTCTCGACGTCAAGCACGTGCGCAAGAACGACTACCGCTTCATCTCGGAGCGCGCGCTCGACGCCTGCAGCACCTACGAGGTGGAGAGCATCTCGCTGCTGGCTGTGAAGCCCTGCTGAGCGGGGGCATCCGTCCGGGGCCGCGCGGGACAATGCCCGCGTGGCCACTGCGCTGAGAGCTTCGCTGCGCCGCGATGCCGGCGTCGAGCAGCGGGCGACCACGCTCGAGCTCTTCTACGACCTCGTCTTCGTATTCGCGGTCACGCAGGTCTCGCACCTGCTGCTGCACAACCTGACCTGGAAAGGCGCCGGGCAGTCGGCGCTGATCCTGCTCGTGGTCTGGTGGTCGTGGAACTACACGACCTGGGTCACGAACGAGCTCGATCCCGAATCGACCGTCGTCCGCCTGCTGCTGATCGCCCTCATGCTCGCCACGCTGCTGATGGCGATCGCAATCCCGCAGGCGTTCGGCGACGAGGCGCTGCTGTTTGTCTGCTCCTACGTGGCGATACAGGTCGGACGGCACACCTTCCTGACCTTCATCGCCGGAGCGCCCGGCACGATCGAGCGCCAGCGGGCGGGCCGCATCCTGGTCTGGTTCGTCGCCGCCGGCGTGCTCTGGATTGCCGGCGGACTCGTGGATGGCGCGGCCCGCACCGCGCTCTGGCTGGTTGCGCTGGCGCTCGACTACGGCGCTCCGCTTGTGACCTTCTCCCTGCCGGGCCTGCCGCCGCTGAGTCCGGATGCCTGGGAGGTCGGCACCGGTCACTTCGCCGAGCGCTTCCAGCTCTTCATCATCATCGCGCTCGGGGAGACGATCGTGATCACCGGCGCCACCACGTCGGAGCTCGAGCTGAGCGCGGCCACCCTGGTGGCGTTCGGGATCGCCTTCCTCTCGACGGCGGCGCTCTGGTGGCTGTACTTCAACCTCGTCGCGACCATCGCCGAGCGTCGCTTGGAGCGCTCAAGCAATCGCACACTGCTCGCGCGCGACGCCTACACCTACCTGCACGTGGTGATCGTCGCCGGCATCCTGCTCGCCGCGGTGGGCGACGAGCTGGTGATCGCGCACCCCCGGTCGGAGCTCGGCGACGCGGAGCTCGCCGCCGTGGTCTGCGGGCCGGCGCTCTACCTGCTCGCCCACGTCGCGCTACGGCTTCGTATGACGGGGACGATCAGCGGCAGGCGGCTCGGCGGCGCCCTCGCCTGCCTGCCGGTGGCGCTGATCGGCACCTTCGCGCCCGCGCTGGTGGTGGCGGGGCTGCTCGTGGCCGTGCTGGTGGGGGTGATTGCGGCCGACCAGGTGGTGGCCGCCAGGCGCCGGATGCGTGGCGACCCTTCGCCGCTCGAGCGTGTGAGCGCCGCCGACTGATTCCGCGGCGGCGCCTTGAAGGTGAGCGACCGGACTCGAACCGGCGACTGCCTGGACCACAACCAGGAGGTGCTGGATCTGGATAGTTGCGAAATAGCTGATCTGCAGCTATTTCGATGATCTTGGGTCCGATCGTATTCCCTCAGTTTGGTACTTCATTGGTACTTTGCCCTCCGCTGGGCCCGGTAGTCTCGGCCTCGTGACACGGACTTCAGCGCGTCGCCCGCGTGGCACCGGACACGCTGATCTACGCCGACTATGCGCCGAGCGTGCGCGAGGCCGAGTGGGTGGAGGCGGCTTTCGCGGTGCCCGGCGCCGAGCCGGTCACCATTCCGGAACCGTGATGCGTCAGCCGCGGTCGGGGAACCGGCCGTGCAGCTGGCGGTGAGCGCGCTCGTAGACGGTCCGCACACCGGCTCCTGGATGGCGTGGACCGAAGGCCACGAATACCCAGACGAGCGTCGCGTCCACGTCGCGCGCCAGCTGGAGCACAAACGCGAACGGCCGCTCAGACGGCGGCGCGTCGACGAATGGCAGGTACAGCTTGGCGCAGCCCGCGAGCCGGGTCCCGTCTGGGCCTTCGGCCTCACACGGACGCACGTCCGGGAGCACGATCCCGTGCTGCTCCACAGTCGTTCTGGCGCTCGTCGCGAGCTCCAGCGGCCGGCCGGAGAACCCGCGCACCGCCTCGCGCCAGACAGCCTCGTCGAAGCGAACCGCCAAGCGGCGGGCTTCGCCCACGTCAACCTTCGCCGTCGGCAGGACCCATCTGGTCGGCGATCGAAGCGAACTCTTCGCTGCTGGCTGGCGACGTCCCCAACCGCTGGTGCACCGCCTCGATTGGAGGCGGCGGACTCACCTCGAGCAGCTGGGACGCGAGGCGGTCCATTCGCGCCGCGATGCGTTCTGCTTCACGAGCGTTGAGCGCGCTCAGCGCGGACAGGGTGCGGGAGGCTCCGTCGAGCTGATCCTCAAGCTGAGCGATCGTGTCTTCCGGCGAGCTGCTCACGACAGGAACGGTATCGGCCGGGGATGACGATGATGGCGCCTGCCCGGGGGGCGGCCCGACGGCGTCGACAGGGCCCCAGCGCCGCGCTCGCCGTCGCCCGCGCTCAAGCTGCAGCGCATGAAGCCCGCTCGCTAGACCTCGCCTCGCCATCTCAGCTCCCTTCCCCGCACCTCATCACTCGGCCTCCTGCCTTCAGCCTCCCGCAGCTGACCGGTTCGCCTCACGCCTCCTCGCCAGCCCTACCGCCCACCTGCCGGCCTGTCCCTCGTTTGCTGACCACCCGAACTCACCGCAGGTGAGGGTGGGTGGTCAGCGACGCCGAGCGCAGCGAGGCGAGAGGGACAGATGGTCGGCGGACCTGCTGTCACGGTGCTTCTCGGGCTCTGTTTGCGCCGCTCGCCGCGCTGCCACGCACCTATCACTGACTGACAGCTCGCTCGCGAAGTCGAACACCGCACGCGACCTTCCATCGGCGGGCGGGCTCTCTTCCGCGCCCGACGTCTGGCACACGGCCGGTGCCGTCCCCCACCGCGCGTATACACATGGTTCGCACTCCCCACGTTCGCGCAACCTAATGACACTTCCCGGTGATAACCCGATTAGGTCGAGCGAGGATGATCGGCTGGGCCGCATACAGCCAGCTCGCGCCTTCGCTGGGCAACTGCTGAGCCTCGATGCCTCCCAAGGATTGGTGGTCGGGGTCCTTGGTCCGTGGGGATCCGGAAAGACTTCTTTCATCAACCTCGCGCGTGAGGAGCTCCGCACTCGTGCGGACATCGTCGACTTCAACCCTTGGATGTTCAGTGGTACCGAGCAGTTGGTCCAGTCGTTCTTTGTGGAGATCGCGGCACAGCTCAGGATGCGACCAAGCCTCGCGGACGTCGGCGAAGACCTGCTCAGCTACGGCGAAGCACTTTCCGGCCTGGGATGGTTGCCGCTTCCGGACCCTGGATCGAACGCGGTCGGGGTGCGACGAAGCTTCTTGGTCAGCTACTCAAGCGCCGTCGGGAGGGCACGACCAGTCGTCGTGACCGCCTGCGCGAGAAGCTCACCGATATCAGCCGACCGATCGTCGTGGTCCTCGACGACATCGATCGACTCACGACCGCGGAGATTCGGGACGTGTTTCGACTTGTGCGTCTCACTGCGAGTTTCCCGAACCTGATCTACGTCGTCGCATTCGACCGCGCGCGTGTGGAGACCGCTCTCGGCGACGAGGGGGTCCCTGGGCGCGACTACCTCGAGAAGATCCTCCAACTCGCAATCGATCTTCCCTCGATCTCTGAGGAATCTCTGATCCAGCAGACCGCCGAAGCAATCGATGAAGCCGTGACTCATGCCGGTGTGGAGATCGATCTGGACGCATCGGCGTGGCCGGATGTGTTCATGGAGGTGATTCGGCCGCTCATCAGGAACATGCGTAATGTCCGGCGGTACGCACTCGCCATCAGCGCCACCATCGAGAGTGTCGGCGGACGCGTGCAACTGGTCGATGTCCTCGCGCTAGAGGCGATCCGGGTCTTCGAGCCGGATGTATTCGCCGCGGTCCGGCGATCCGTCGAACCCCTTACGACCCCGTCGTCGCTCCTCGCGGGGAACCGAGATACTTCCGAAGATCACAAGCGCGCAATCGCCGACGTCATCGAGTCTGCCGGTGACCGGCGAGATGTCGCCACCGCGCTCATCAAGCGCCTCCTCCCCGCCGCCGGCCACTACATCGGCGAGAGCCACTATGGCCCCGACTGGTCGAGCACGTGGCTTCGAGCTCGCCGCGTAGCCAGCGGCGACATCTTGCGGCTCTACCTCGAACGCGCCGCGGGTGCTGGACTCCAGGCGTTTGATCGCGCTGATCGAGCGTTCGAACTGCTCGGGAACGAGGCCGCGCTGGACGAGTACCTCCGGTCCATCGATCCCGCGGAGGTTCAGGACGTCGTGTCGTCACTCACGAGCTTCGAGAAGGACTTCCGTGAGGAGCACGTCATTCCAGGCACGACCGTGCTCCTGAATCTCTTGCCTGACATCCCCGATCGTCCACGCGGCATGTTCGAGTTCGATACGCGTTTTGTGATCGGCGGAGTCACCTACCGCCTCGTCCGTTCCCTTCAGGATCCGGCGCGCATCGCCGCGGCAGTCGAAGCGATCCTCCCGCGGCTTGCGACCGTCTCGGCGAAGTTCGAGCTAATCACCGATGTCGGCTATCGCGAAGGCGCGGGCCACAAGCTCGTGAGCCCGGAAGCCGCGGCCAATTTCGAGCGCGCCTGGCGCGACGATGTACGAGCGCTCGACCCCGAGACCGTGGCGCGCGAATTCGACCTACTCCGGAGTCTGTACTGGGCTCGAACCGATGCGGGCGAGGACGAGCCGCCAGTCGACCTCTCGACGGATCCGGAGTTCACGTTGGCGGTGTTGCGATCTGCGCGGTCCGAGGCGCGCAGCCAGAGCATGGGAAGTCGGAGCGTCCGCCGGGAAGCCCGCCTCGCGTGGGACACGCTGGTGGAGGTGTACGGCGGGAACGAGGCTCTCCACGCCGCCATCGACGGGCTGTCCGCGATCGATCTCGACGACGATCGTGAACTCGTGGAACTTGCAAGGCGCTACCAGTCCGGATGGCGCCCGAAGCAGTTCGGGCCTGAGGACGACGCGTAGATGTGGCTGAGTGCACCGTCGTCTGCCAGAACCACAGCGGCTACCGCCAGCACGCGAGACCGGGCTCGAGGCGCGGCGGCGGAGCGAGCTTCGCGCAAGACTTTGGTACCTCATTGGTACTTCGCTCGGCCGCCCAGACCGCGCCCAACAAACAGAAACCCCCGCCGTAGCAGGGGCTTCACTGAAGGTGAGCGACCGGACTCGAACCGGCGACCGCCTGGACCACAACCAGGAGCTCTACCAACTGAGCTACGCCCACCAAGCAGAGCGCAGTCTAGATGGTCCTCAGCGGGAGATCGGAACTGTCTCTTCGGCGATCGCTTCGACCATCTCGACCTCTTCCTGCTCGAGCTCGTCGCGGGCGCAGACGATGCGGAACGCGCCGGTGCCGAGGTTGGGGTCGCCCTCGATGGGGAGCCCGCGGATCGAGTCCCAGCCGAGGCGCTCGACCTCGAACGGATTCATGCGCACGGCGATGGCGGGGAACTCGCAGGTCTTGTTGTGGTGATCGATCGCCTTGCTGATCACCTCGAGGTTCTTTGCCTCAGAGCTGCTCACTGCACCGCAGTGTAGAGAAGGCGGCTCAGTGCTAGGAAGGCTGGCCGAGCTCGGCGGTGGCATGCTCGATCGTCCGCCGGAGGCCGTCGCTGATCGGCACCTTGGGCTCCCAGCCCAGCAGGTCACGCGCGCGGGTGATGTCAGGCTGACGCACCTTCGGGTCGTCCACCGGAAGCGCCTGGAACAGGATCTCCGAGCGCGACTCGGTGAGCTCCAGGATCAGCTTGGCCATGTCGAGCAGCGTCATCTCTTCGGGGTTGCCGATGTTCACGGGCTCGTGCACGCCCGACTCGGCCAGAGCTATCAGGCCCTCGATCAGGTCGTCGACGTAACAGAAGCTGCGCGTCTGGCTGCCGTCGCCGAACACGGTGAGCGGCTTGTCGGTGAGCGCCTGGTTGAGGAACGCCGGGATCGCGCGCCCGTCGTTGGGCCTCATCCGGCTCCCGAAGGTGTTGAAGATCCTCGCGATCGCCGTGTTCACGCCCTGCTGGCGGAGGTAGGCCATCGTCAGGGCCTCGGCATAGCGCTTGGCTTCGTCGTACACGCCGCGCGGTCCGATCGGGTTGACGTTGCCCCAGTAGGACTCGGGCTGCGGATGCACGAGCGGATCGCCGTACACCTCGGAAGTGGAGGCGATCAGGAAGCGCGCGCGCTTGACCTTCGCGACGCCGAGCGTGTTGTGCGTGCCGTACGCGCCCACCTTGAGGGTGTGGAGCGGCAGCCGCGCGTAGTCGATCGGACTGGCCGGCGAGGCCATGTGGTAGACGAAGTCGACCGGCTCGTCGACCTCGTAGTGGCTCGTGATGTCGACCATCTCGAACCGGAACGAGTCGCCCTCCTTGAGGTGCGCGATGTTCTGGAGCGATCCGGTCTCGAAGTTGTCGACGCAGATCACGCGGTGGCCGCGCGCGATCAGCTTGTCGCAGAGGTGAGAGCCGAGGAAGCCGGCCCCGCCGGTGACGAGGCAGGTGGACATGCGCGTGACTGTAGCGGGCGGGCTTAGCCAGACGCCCACTCAAGTGCCTAGCCTTGCTTGCGTTTTTCTTGCACTTGCGTTCCTACGAGGCGGCTTGTAGGGAGCTTCGCGACACCGTCATGAATTGGGCGTGGTCGGGCAAGCGGGTGCTCGACTTCGGCTGCGGCGCCGGGCGGACGCTCCGGCACTTCGTGGAGGAGGCGCAGGTGGCCGAGTTCTCGGGTTGCGACATCCACGGAGGGAGCGTCGACTGGATCAACGCGAACCTCAACCAGACGCCCCGGGCAGGATTCGAACCTGCGACCTAACGGGTAGAAGCCGTCCGCTCTGATCCACTGAGCTACCGGGGCCTTCGCCCAGAATAGAGCCGATACGCGGGGCTTTCGGGCCCGCGAGGCGCGACCCTTCGTTTAGCCTGCGTCGCGTGCCGGCACTCGCGGCCCACGAGATCATCCCGATGGGCGTCGAGCCGCCCGATGACATCCCGAGCGAGATCTTCGACGCCGCTCTCGCGACCTTCCGCGAGCGTCGCCGGCTGGACATGAGGGCGCTGGCCATCGAGCTGGGGATCTCGCGCGCCACGCTGTACCGCCGCGTGGGCGGCCGCGACCATCTTCTCGGCGCGGTGATCTGGTATCTCACACGCCGTGCCCTCGCGCGCGCGTACGAGGGCACGGACGAGCTCAAGGGCGACCAGCGCATCGTCAGCGTGGTCGAGCGCTTCATGCGCGACGTGCACTCCCAGCCCGCGCTGGCCCGGCTGCTCGAGGCCGAGCCCGAGGCGGCGCTGCGCATCCTCACCTCCAAGCACGGCCCGATCCAGCGCGGGATCATCGAGGTGCTGGAGCGGCTGATGGAGCTCGAGGAGTCGCGCGGCAACCTGCGGCTCGGGATCGATCACCCCACCCTGTCCTACGCGATCGTCCGCCTCGGCGAGAGTTTCCTGTACGCCGATGTGATCGCCGACAACGACCCGGACGTGGACCAGGCCGTGGCACTCATCGGCCGGCTGCTGCGCGAGGGCTAGCCGCAACGCTGTCAGAGCTGGCACCCCGTCTGAGGTAGTGGCCTACAGACCCGCGCCGCGCGGGCGATTTCAGAGGGCGTGCCTGGACTCGCGCGCACGCTTCTACTCACCTGTCTGCTTTCGCTCGCCGCCTGCTCGAGCGCGCTGGCGGACGCCCCGCTGCCGCCGGACTACTTCGGCATGAACGTGAACCGCGTGCTGTTCGACGACCCGACCCCGCTGCACACAGTCCCGCTCGCCGTGGCCCGCTACGCCGGCGCGACGCACGGGCGCATCGACTTCCCCTGGGACACGGTGCAGCCGCACGGCCCCGCCGACCACAACTACAGCTGGACCGACAAGGCCGTGACCGCGCTCGTGAGCCAGGGCATCACCCCCACCCCCATGCTCGGCTACTCAGCCCCCTGGGCGGCGTACCTGCCGGGCAACACCAAGAGCCCGCCGCGCGACATCGCCCAGTACGCGGCCTTCGCCCAGCTGATGGTGCAGCGCTACTCGCCGCAGGGCACTTTTTGGAAGAAGCACCCGGGTCTCCCCTACCTGCCGGTCACGCGCTGGGAGGTCTGGAACGAGCCCAACCTGCCGCGGATGTTCTGGCAGACCGGCCGCGGCCCCGAGGCATACGCGCGCATGTACATCGCCACTCGCGCCGCAATCAAGACGATCGACCCGGCGGCGAAGGTGATCATCGGCGGGATGAACTCGGAGGACATCGGCTTCGTGGCGGACATGTACAGCTCGCACCCAGAGCTCCGCGGCCAGGTGGACGGCGTCGGGATCCACCCGTACGGGAGCACGGTGCAGGCGGTGCTCGAGGCGGTGCGCGGGTTCCGCATGGTGCTCGACGCGGAGGGCGGGGCGAACGTGCCGATGGAAGTGACCGAGGTGGGCTGGCAGCGCCACGGCAACACGAACCTGACGGTGGACCAGGCGACGCGGGCCGCGGACATGTCAAACGTGACGTACGCGCTCGCGCGCTCGGACTGCGGGATCGACGCCTTCGAGCCTTACTCCTGGGAGACGAGCGAGAAGGATCCCTCCAACGGCGAGGACTGGTACGGCATGTGGTCGCCCACCGAAGGGCTGCTGCCCGCCGGCCAGGCGTACGCCAGCGCCACGGCGTACTTCGCCTCCCCCGCCATGCAAGCGGCCGCGCGCTCGGAATTGCAGTTGCGGATCTGCCACCCGCTGGCCTCGCCACTGAGGGTGAGGGTCCAGACGCGCGGCAGCCGCCTGCGCCTCCAGGTGCGCGCGGGCGACAAGGGCGTGAAGAAGGCGATCGTCGCGATGCGTGTCATCGGGAAGAAGCGCCAGCGCGTGGTCGTGCTCGTCACGGGCAGGCACGGCTTCGTCTACTACCGCCCCACGCGCACTATCCGGCGCGTGAGCATCACGGCGGCGGCAATCGGCTACGCGCTCTCGCGCACGGTCCGCCACAGCGTCGCCCACGCGACGTCGCATAAGCTGCCGCGTCGGTGACGCTCGAACAGACGCTCCGCTCAGTCAACAGGACGATGGTCGGATTCGACCTTCTCCTCGGCACGGCCGCCCTCGTGGCGCCGGACCAGACGCTCCGCGCGCTGGGACACGAGACGCCGTCCGAGGACGCGCGCCATCTGTTCCGCCGCTGCGGGCCGATCTGGCTCACCTTCGCCGCCGCCCATGCCGTGGCCGCGGTGCGTGACGAGCCGCGTGACTGGTGGGCGCTGGCCTGGCTGCGCGGCACCGAAATCGCCACCGACGTCGTGTGGTCGGCTTCGCCGGCGGTCAGCCGCCCGGGCGCCAAGGCCGGCCTGTGGCTCGCGGGCATCTTCAACCTGGGCGTCGCGCTCGGGTTCGGGCGTCTGTCCCGCTCCTGACTACATTTCAGGAGCTGTGCGCGGTGTCGCCCCCATCGGGTCGAGAGCCCGTCGTCTCCTGCTGGCGACGTGGGTTCTGCTGGCGGCCATCGTGGTCCACCAGCTGCGCTTCCTCCTCGCGTACGGCGCCGGCGGCGGGCACGAGCTCGCCCAGACCGGCCACTCCTACCTCCACTCGCTCACGCCCTGGATCGTGCTGCTGTGCGGGCTCGGGGTGGGCGGCTTCCTTCAGCGCCTCGCGCTCGTGTGGCGCACCGGCGAGTCCGGCGCCGGGCGGCGCCACTCCACGCTGCGCCTGTGGCTGGCCGCGTCGGTCGCGCTGATCCTCATCTACGCCGGGCAGGAGGCACTCGAGGGGCTGCTGGCGAGCGGCCACCCCGACGGCCTCGCCGGGATCTTCGGCGGCGGCGGCTGGTGGGCAGTGCCCGCCGCGTTCACGGTTGGCGGCGTGCTCACGCTACTCGTGCGCGGGGGCGAGGCCGCCATCGTGCTGGCGGCGCGTCTTGGCCGGCGCTCCCCGCGCGTACCGCGGGTCTCGGGGCTCACCGTGCGTGCACCTTCGCTCGTCTTCATCGCACCTGCGAGCCCGCTCGCCCGCTGCGCCCCGGAGCGGGCGCCTCCCGGCCGGTAACCCGGCGAACACGCTCCCGTAACTCTCACCCCACGGAGGTGATGACCCATGCAGCGCGTGAGCCGCTCGACCGTGGTTCCGCTGGTACTCGTGCTCGTCTACGACCGCAGCGGCAAGCTCATGACCATTTATCCAGCCAACTTCAAGCCGGCCGACATCGAGCACGACGTGCCTAAGCTGGCAGCCTCACAGGGGGTGCGATGAGCAGTCGAACGGAGCAGAAGAAGCGCCTGCGGGCCGAGCGCCAGGAGCGCGAGCGCCAGCGGGCGGCCGTGGCAAGGCGCAACCAGCGGCTCAAGCTGCTGGGAGCGGTTCTCGCCGCGGCGGCGGCGGTGGTGATCGTGGCGATCGTGGCCAGCTCTGGCGGCGGTGGCGGCGGCTCGAAATCGGGCAAGATCGAGGGCGCCGCGGAGGTGACGGCGCGCTTCAAGGGCATCCCGCAGAACGACCTCGTGCTCGGCGACCCCAACGCGCCCGTGACGTTCGTGGAGTTCGCTGACCTCAAGTGCCCGGTGTGCCAGCGCTACACGCTGTCGGCCTTCCCCACGCTCGTGGACCGCTACGTGCGCACCGGCAAGGTGAAGATGGAGCTCCAGCTCCAGCATTTCGTGGGGAACCAGAACGACGACTCGGAGCACGCCGCGCGCATGGCGCTGGCGGCCGGCCAGCAGAACAAGCTCTGGCAGTTCGCGGACCTCTTCTACCTCAACCAGCAGAGCGAGACCGACACCTACGTGAACGACGTGTTCCTGCGCCGGCTCGGCTCGGCGATCCCCGGCCTCGACGTGAACAAGGCGTTCTCCGCTCGCGGCGGGCAGGCGGTGACGCAGCAGCTCAGCCAGGCGTCGAGCGCCTTCAACACCGCCGGTTTCACGGGCACGCCGTCGTTCGCGGTGGGCAAGTCGGGCAGCACACTCACGCCGATCGAGTACAAGTCGTTCGACGTCTCGCAGTTCTCGGGCCCGATCGACAAGGCGCTGGGAGCGAGCTGAGAGTGAGGCGCATGGAGCTGGCCATCGGCGCGATCGCGCTCGTGGGGCTGGGGATCGCGACGTACCTCACCTACATCCACTACGCAGGCGTCCAGCCGTTGTGCCTCGCGAGCGGCGGCTGCGAGAAGGTGCAGTCGTCGCACTGGTCGAAGCTCGCCGGGATCCCGGTGGCCACCATCGGTCTCGCCGGCTACGCGGCGATCCTCGCGTCGCTGTTCGTGCCCGGCGAGACCGGTCTGGCGGCCACCGCGCTGATCGCGCTGGTGGGCTTCGGCTTCAGCGCCTACCTCACCTACGTCGAGCTGTTCCGGATCCATGCGGTGTGCCAATGGTGCGTGGCCAGCGCCGTGCTGATGACCGTGCTGGCGGCGCTCAGCGTGGTGCGCCTGCTGACCGCCGAGGAACAGGGCGCGTACGCGTGAAGCTGCCATCCTTCTGACCCGGATGGCCGGCACCAGCAAGGCGCTCGATTCTGAACAGCTCGTGGGCCGCCGCGCCGCCCTGCGCGCGCGGCTGGCGATCTCGCCGGAGCTCTACCGGCGCGTGACGTTCGTGGCCGTGGCCGCGCTCTCGCTGATCGTGCTCACCGGTGCGGCGGTGCGCCTCACCGGCTCCGGCCTCGGCTGCCCGGACTGGCCCAAGTGCTATGGCCGCACGATCCCGCCGCTCCAGTTCCACACGGTGGTGGAGTTCGGCAACCGCATGATCACCGGGCTCGTGGGGGTGATCGTGATCGCCGCGGCCGGGCTGGCGTTCCTGCGCCGCCCCTATCGCCGCCACCTGGCCATCCTCGGCGTGCTGCTCCCGCTCGGCGTCGTGGGCCAGGCCGTGCTCGGCGGGCTCGTGGTGCGCTACGACCTCAACCCCTACCTTGTGATGAGCCACTTCATCCTGTCGATGCTGCTGCTCGACGCATCGTTCGCGCTCGCCTGGTGCGCGGCGCATGACCGCGGCTGGCGCGAGCCCTCCCGCGACCGGCTCGGCACCTGGTCGATCCGCGCACTCGTGCCGTTCGGGCAGCTCACCGTGCTACTCGGCACGATGGCCACGGGCGCCGGCCCCCACGCCGGCGAGCACTCCGGGCAGCTCGTCAAGCGCTTCACGTTCGAGGGAACGAACACGCTGTCCTGGATGGTCGCGCGCCACGGAGTGGTGGCCGCCGCCTTCGGCGTGGCCGCGGTGGTGGTGTGGCTCGATCGACCGCCGCACGAACGGTGGCGAGCGACGCGCCTCGCGGCCGCTCACGGTGCTCTGCCTGCTGCTGCTCGCACAGGGCGTTCTCGGCTTCATCCAGTACCGGCTCCACGTGCCGGCGGGCATGGTCTGGGTGCATGTGACGCTGGCCACGGCGTCCTGGCTCGCCACGCTGTGGGCGGTGGCGTCCGCCGGCAGGCTCGAGCCGCGCACGCGCCGCAGCGAGGCGCGGCTGCCGGCCACCGCGGGCGCCTAGACGCTCCTACCCGCCGGCCCCGTTATTCGCCGCCGCGGCGTCGGGACGCGCGCCGCTCTCGCCCGGTCGCCTCAGCCCACCGCGGTAGGGGCCGGGCTTGGGGCGCGGCTTGCCGCCGGGAAACGCGAGCCGGAGGATCGTGCGGTGCACCATCCCGAGCTGCTTCGACAGCGGCCCGGTGTTGTACGGCAGGTCGTAGCGCTCGCAGATCTCGCGCACGCGCGGAGCGATCTCCCCGTAGCGCGTGCTCGGCATGTCCGGGTACAGGTGGTGCTCCACCTGGTAGCCGAGATTGCCGCTGATCACGTGGAACAGCGGGCTGCCGTCGATGTTGGCCGCGCCGATCAGCTGGCGGACGTACCAGGCGCCCTTGCTCTCGTCCTCGACCTCCTTCTGACTGAAGGTGTAGGTCTGGTCGGGGAAGTGCCCGCAGAAGATGATCGAGTGCGCCCAGACGTTGCGCACAATGTTCGCGGTCACATCGGCGAGCGCGGTCGCGCGATACGACTGCCACGCCGCCTCGAGCGCATGCTCGAGCCGCGTATCCACCCGCTTCCCGCGCGCACGCGCGAACAGCTTTAGCGAGCGGCGGCGAACCTTCTCGCGCCGGCTTTCGCCGCGCACGGTCAGGGACGGCCCGATCAGCCAGTGCACGGCCCCCACCACGGCGGCCGAGACGAGCGGCCACGCGATGTAGTCCTTCGTAATCTGCGTGCGGGCTTTGCCGCCGATGCCCTTGAGCTCGTGCAGCACCTCCTTCTGGCTCTTCTCCCCCTTGCGCAGAGCCTCGAGGTCGAGGTCGTGGAACGCCACGCCCCACTCGAACAGGAACATCAAGAGCAGGTTGTAGAAGGGCTGCAGCAGGTAGACCGGGTGCCACGTCTGATGCGGGTCGATCCGCATGATCTCGTAGCCCAGGTCCTTGTCCTTGCCGCGGATGTTCGTGTACGTGTGGTGGATGTAGTTGTGGGAGTGCTTCCAGGCCTCCTTGGTGGAGGCCGTGTCCCAGTCCCAGGTGGAGGAGTGGATCTGGGGGTCGTTCATCCAGTCCCACTGGCCGTGCATCACGTTGTGGCCGATCTCCATGTTCTCGAGGATCTTGGCCATCGAGAGCGTGGCCGTGCCCGCGATCCAGGTGGGCCAGTAGCGCGCCCCGAACAGCAGCACGCGCCCGAGCAGCGCCAGCCGCCGCTGGAGGCCGATGATCGAGTGGATGTACTTGGCGTCCCGCTCGCCGAGGCTCTCGAACACCTCGTCATGGATGCGCTGGAACTCCTCCCCTAGCTGCTCGATCTGCTCCGGCGTGAGGCGGGCCAGCGGCCTCTGGATCTCGGGAGCGTCGGCCTCTGCGGTGGTCATGCGGTGGTCCTCCTCGCGTTGGTCAAAGTTCGATCTCGACGGGTCCTTCGGGCGCGTTCACGCAGGTGCGGCAGGTCACGCCCTCCACGTCCCTCACCTCGCCGCTGCGGAGGTCGCGCAGCTTGCCCGAGCGAAACGTGCCCACGCAGGTGTGGCAGATGCCCATGCGGCACCCGAACGGCAGCTCGAGCCCTGCCTCCTCGCCGGCCACGAGGATCGGCGTGCCGCCGTCGCACTCCACCTCGCGACCGCTCTTCACGAACGTGATCGTGCCGCCCTCGCCCTCGGCCACGTCGCCTCCGATCACTGGCTGGAAGCGCTCCATGTGCAGGCGCTCGCAGTGGCCCTCGCGGTCCCAGTGCTCGCTGAGCGCGTCGAGCATCTCCCCGGGACCCGAGGCGAACGCCTCGCGCTCGCGCCAGTCGGGGCACAGCCGGTCGAGGTCGGCCGGGGACATGCGCCCGTGCTCCCGGGTGTGCTGCTCGTGGAGCCTGAAGCCCTTGTGCTCGTCCGCCACGGCGCGCAGCTCGGAGCCGAAGATCACCTCGTCCGGGTGGCGTGCCGAGTGCAGATGCACCACGTCGTCCACCGCCTCCCGGCGGTGCAGGCTGCGCAGCATGCTCATGATCGGCGTGATGCCGCTGCCCGCGCTGATGAAGAGCAGCTTGTCCGGCAGCGGGTCGGGCAGCACAAACTGGCCCTCGACATCGCTCAGGAACACGAGCTGCCCCGGCTTGAGCTGCCTGTTGACGTACGGCGACACCTTCCCGCTCTCCACGAGCTTGGGTGTGATCGAGATGAAGCCGTCCGGGCGGTCTGGCTCGGACGTGAGCGAGTACGCGCGCCAGTGGCGGACGCCGTCGATGTCGAAGCCCACGCGCAGGTACTGCCCGGGTTCGTGACCACTCCACTCGTAGCCCGGGCGGATCTCCACGGTCACCGCGTGGTCGGTCTCGGGGCAGATCCGCTCCACCCGTCCGCGCAGCTCGCGCGTGGACCACAGCGGGTTGATCATCTCGAGGTAGTCGTCGGGCAGCAGCGGCGTGGTGAACGCGCGCGCGGCGCGGAGGATCCGCTGCCGGACCCTGGGCACGTTGGGCTGGGCGCCTCGCTCGGCCATCTCCACTCAATACCCCAGAACGGCGCGGATCATGCCACCGGACGATGTCACATGACATGGCGCAACGCCGTCGCCATAGTGTCTGCCGCGACCCCTGAAAGGAGAATGGCGATGGGACAGCCGGTGGTGCACTTCGAGATCACGGGCAAGGACGGCAGGAAGCTCAGCAGCTACTACTCGGAGCTGTTCGGGTGGGACGTCGACGCGAACAACCCGATGGGTTACGGGATCGTTCAGCGCGAGGGCAACGTGAACGCCGACGGCGTCGGGATAGGCGGCGGCATCGCCACCGGCCCCGAGGGCTACGGAGGACACGTGACCTTCTACGTCGAGGTGCCCGACGTCGAGGAATCGCTGGCGAAGGCCGAGAGCCTGGGCGGCACACGGATGATGGGGCCCGAGCGGGTGATGGACCAGCTCACGATCGGCCTCTTCACCGATCCCGAGGGTCACGTGATCGGGGTTATGAGCTCGTAGCTTCGAGGCGGTCCGGCACGCCGAAGCGCGCGAACGTGCTCACGAGGCTCGACGGATCGACGGGCTGCTCCACCCAGCGGTGGTAGGCCTCGCGCTCGGTCGGCTCCGTGGTGCGGTTGATGAAGGCGACGACGTCGCGGATCTCGTGGCCGCGGAAGGTGAGCACGTTGAGCGCGAACGGCATGTAGGCCTGCTCGTCCTCGTCCCAGGTGTAGAACGCCAGCGCCTGCTGCCCGTTGGCCTTCACTGGGATCGCGCGCCAGCGCCAGTCGCCGGACATCGGCCAGCCCGCCAGGAACACCTTGAGCGCCTCGCGGCCGTGGAACCAGCTGGCGGCGGGCGGCATCGCGAAGCACACGTCCTCGCTCAGAATCGCGACCACGGTGTCCACGTCGTTCTGCTCCCAGGCCTGCATGTAGCGCTCCACCACCTCGCGCACCTGCTGGTCGCCCAGCGTGCGCAGCGTGGCCTGCTGGGTCTGCTCGGGCGTGCGCTCCTCCACCGACGCGCGCGCCCGCTGGAGCGCGCTGTTCACCGAGGCGGTGCTGGTGTCGAGCGCGTCCGCCGTCTCCTTGGCCGAGAAGCCGAGCACCTCGCGCAGGATCAGCACGGCGCGCTGGTTGGGCGGCAGGTGCTGCAGCGCGGCCACGAACGCCAGCTCCACGCTCTCGCGCATCTCGTAGCGCGCCTCGGGCGCCGCGTAGCCGTCCTCAAGGCCGATCATCTCGTCCGGGTAGGGCTCGATCCACACCTGCTCCACCACGGGGTCGCCCGGGCCGGCGCTCGGGTCCGTGGCAGGCGCGTAGTCCACCGGCAGCACGCGTTTGGGGCGCTTGGCGATCAGGTTGAGGCAGGTGTTGGTGGCGATCGTGTAGAGCCACGAGCGCAGCGAGCTGCGGCCCTCGAAGCGGTCAAGCGCGCGCCATGAGCGCAGCAGCACCTCCTGCAGGGCGTCCTCGGCGTCGTGCACCGAGCCGAGCATGCGGTAGCAGTGCGCGTGCAGCTCCGGGCGATAGGGATCGACGAGCTGGCCGAACGCCGTTTCGTCCCCGCGGCGGGCCGCTTCCAGCAGCTTGTCCTCATTCGGAAGAGCCGTGCGAGTTTGGGCCATGCTCCGCACCAGCCTAGAGGGCACCGATGATTTCTGGCGTCTGCCCCGGTCTTAGTCACAGGGCATGAGGCCACCTCCCACGAACCCCGTCGTGCACCTGGAGCTCCTCACCGGCGATTCCGCGCGCGCGTGCGCGTTCTACACGCGGCTGTTCGGCTGGCGGACCGCGACCGTCGAGCTCGAGGGCGGCTCCTACCAGGCCCTCGAGCCGGGGCTCGGCATCGGCGCCGGGGTGGTGCAGGGAGGCACCAGGCGCTCGATCTGGCTCCCCTACGTCGAGGTTCCCGACGTGGCGGCCGCCACCGAGCGGGCCCGCGAGCTCGGCGCCTGCGTGCCCGTGGACGCGCGCGAGGGCGCGGCGGGCTGGCGCAGCGTGGTGGCGACGCCCGAGGGCGCCCAGATCGCGCTGTGGCAGTCGAAGCGCTGAGCGATGCCGCGCGACGCTACGCTAGTTCGACTGGCGAGCGTTGAGCTTGCGCGCGAACTCGGCGTCCTCGCGGAGCTCGTCCGCCCTGCGCTTGGCCATCTCGCGCTGCTCGCGCTCCAGCCGCTGCTGCTTGCCCGCCGCCTTTGCGCGATCGTTCGATGCCGCGATCGCCTGCTTGTGGGCCCTGTAGCCCGCCTCGCCGCGGAGGGCCGGTACTTGCTGTTCATCCCGCCCTGTGTCCGTCATGTTCACCCCGTCCTCGATGCCCCCGGTTCTGTGACCACAGGGGGCGCGGAGGCGACACCCGGCGGTGGATGTGTGCTTCAAGCCTACCCGCTTCGCGGTAAGACGCGATGCCGTGGCTCGTCCGCGTCGAGTAACGATCGAGTTCCCGTCCGACATTTATCGAGCGACAGTCCCGAGAAGTGCGGGCTCGGAGTAGAGTTGACCCGACTGTCCGTCGCCTCTGGGTTCTTTTGTCTCCTTTGATCCTCCGGCGCTCTGGTTCGTAGAGGAGACGCTTTCGAGGAGGCGTTCGTCGCCAGTGTCGAGAAGTGCCAGCCTCACCCGCTTGGCGGCTTTGCGGCTTCCGGGGCGTCCGTCGAGGGTGTCATGAGCATTTCTCCCTCTCGCAATGAGAGTCGGCCCGCGGATGAGTTCGCTGAGGCCCCCCGGCCCGACAATCTGCTTGCCCTGGCCCTGCCCCTCTGGGTTGAGACCTCGGTGGTCCGGCCGGGCAGTGAGGGCAACGTGAGCGGCTACGCGATCGCGCTCGGCTGGAATACCCCTCAGAAGTCCAGCGCCTACCTGATCAGCGACGATGTGATCGGCCGTCCCGTCTGGGTGTCCGAGACTGACCTGTTGAGCAACTCCGTCCGGCGGCCGTCATAGAGCGCCGCTGGCGCGCGCCGATCGCGGTTGGCGGGTCGCTCGTAGCGGGTGCTCTCGTGGTTCTCATGCTCGCCGGCCGCCGTCACGAGTTCATCGCTGCCACAGCCAGTGTCGCGCCGGGCGTGCTTGCCGCTGCCGTGCTCGGGCAGATCGTCGCGCTGCTGGCACGCAGCGAGGCCTGGCACCTGTCCGTGGGCGCCGCCGGCGGAGTGATCGCGAGGCGGGTGCTTTACCGCGCCTCGAGCATGCAGGTCCTGGGCAGCGTGTTCAGCGGGCAGCTCGGCGTGGCGGCGCGAATCGCGGCGCTGCGGCGCTCGTCGGCAGAGCGGTGTCCGCTCGTGCCCGCCCTGGTCGCCGCGGAGTTCCCGATCCTGGCTGTTGAGGCCACGCTCGCCGGCCTCGCATCGTTCACGCTGATCGCCCCGCTGAATCTTCCGTGGTGGGCGCCGCTGATCGGCATCGCCGCGGTCGCAAGTGCGAGCGCCGGCCTGCGCCGGCTCGCCCTTCGCACCGGCCACGCGCTCTGGAGGGGTCTCGCCGTACTCCGGAGCCGGGGCGGTGGGAGTCGTGTGGTCGCGTTCGTGCTGGTCGCGGTGCTCGCGCAGGTGGTGCGGAACTGGCTCCTGCTTCACGCCGTTGGGGTGGACGCGTCGTTCCTGGATGCGATCGCCGTACTGATCGCCGTGGTGGCGCTTGGTCAGCTTCCGGTCGGCCCCAGCCTCGGCGCGGCCGCCGCGGTCCTCATCCTCGGCAGGCACGGCGTGGCGGCGGCCGGCGCCGCCGGCGTGTTGATGACGGTCACCGGCACCGTCGGGGGCCTCTGCTTCGCGGCCTGGGCAGGCGCCGATCGGCTGATGAGCGCTGTCCGTTCGCGTAGCGCCCAAGCATCTGCGGCCACGACGGTCGAGCCTGCGGCCGCGGTGGCAGGCCCTGGGTCTTGACGTCCAAGCCGGAGCCGCCGCGGGACCCATCCGCTCCACAGCGCAAGGGTGTGATGGGCAACCAGCGACCGGACATCGGCCGCAAAGGCTTCGTTCGCGAGCTCCAGAGAGCCGCCCGGAGTCTCCTGGACAAGCGCGGCCCGCGGAAGTAGTCCATCGCCGCGAAAGCGGTCGAGAGCAGGACTCAGTGCTACCGTCCGTGGATGGAGGCCGACATTGATCGTCGGCAAGCAGTGCAGGCGCTCGCAGATCGTTGCCGTAAAACAGCATCCTCCGCGCACGCGGCACATCACATCGGAGGAACACATGGCAACAGGAACCGTGAAGTGGTTCAGCGACGACAAGGGTTTCGGTTTCGTCACACCCGACGAGCCCGGTAACGATCTGTTCGTCCATCACAGCGGCATCATCGGAGACGGCTACAAGTCGCTCGCCGAGGGCTCGAAGGTCTCTTACGACGCCGAAGCGGGCGACAAGGGACCGAAGGCCGTCAACGTACAGCCGCTCTAGAACTCACGCATGCTTTCGCGCGGGAGCGCCGCCCTGGGCGGTTCTCCCGCGCGCATTCGTTTGCGGACCGGCCGCCCAGAGCGGCAGACTCGGCCCAACAAAGGACACAGCGATGGCCTCGAGCGGTAAGCAGAAGACCACGACGGCGAAGCGCGTCCGCGAAGCCAAGCTCCGCGAGCGCCGCATCGAGAAGAAGGCCAGAAAAGAGGCGCGCAAACTGGCAGCCGCCGAGCAGCAAGATCCACTCTCCGACGCGCCGGCAGAGCAACCCACAGCGGAGACCGACGAGGTCTGACGACCGCACCTTCTCGTCAGGTACCTGGTGCCGTTGTCGGGCTGCTCGCCCCCGAACGGGGCGACAGCGTCGGCACTTGAAGGAAGATCGGGTTCTCGTCGGGGATGCGCGCGTTCAGGTGGCGAGCAGGGCCGCGGGGCCCTGCCCCAGCAGGACCTGCCCACCAGCCATGGACCAGCAGAGCGCCGCTCGCTTTCTCGGCCGGGGAGGCGTAGGGTTTGAGGTGGTCGCCGACCTTACCCCCGGGCTCTCTCAACGGCCGCGAACTTTGCCGCTGAGCCACCCGCCGGCAAGAGCCGGAATCTGACTTCATCGCGGGCCGGACGTCGGGACGCCGAGCCGTTGCGACAGACGGAACGCGAGGAAGGAGCCGGACCTCATGCCTCACTTCCTCTGCCCCCGGTGCGCGTCTCGGGGCCACAGCGCCGCCCGCGAGAGCCGCTGCCCGAACTGCGGCGCGCCGCTGGGGCGCCACAACAAACTCCACGCAACCGTCCCGCGTGCCGAGCAGGGGGTGGGACGCGTCGGCGGCGCTCCCGGGGCCGACGCGGCGGGGGGTGTCCAGTGAGTCCGCCGATCTTGGACGAGATCCGCAGCCGGATGCGTCACGGCGACTCGATCGACGACGTCGACCTCGAGCTGATCGAGCGTTCCGGCCTCACCCCTGACGAGAAGGCCGCGCTGTGGCTGTACGCTTGGTCGTTTGTGCCGCGCCGACAGCAGCGAGCCTCCGCGGAGTCGCACCTGCGACTCGTCGCCGGCGGGCTTGACGCGGACGGCGACCGCCCCCGACGGTCAGATCTCAGCATCCGGCCTACAGTTGGGCTACAGCCGTAAGCCGCCCGCCGGGTTCATCCGTGTGCTTCGATCTTGCGGCGCGTTTCTTCCTCGGTCGGTGGCCACGAGAGGAGGCTGGCATGACCCTCCACGAGTACACCGGACGCAGCCCGACGCGTTCATGAGCCACAACCACATCGACCCGGACCTCGGGGTCGAGACCGAGCGTGCGAGGCGAATCCAGGATCTTGAACGCGAGGATCGCTATCACCGGGAGCGCTACGCCCTCTACCGAGCGAAGGTGTACGGCCCGCGAGCAACCAGTCCCGCTCGGCTCCGAGCGCTGAAACTCGCTTCGGACGCCGCCGAGCGCAGGCTCCGACATGCCCGCGAGCGGGCGAACCCGCCCGTGGGCGACTAGGCCGGACCCGTCCACCACGCGCAGGCCCCAAGGCAAATCCGCGCACCGGCGGTAGGGGCCAGCCGAAAGGCGTATCGTGGGACACGCCGGGGCGGTGACGCCTCCCGGACGGCAGCCCCGCCGGACGGAGGGTTGCGGCACCACCAGGCGCCGGCAGCGCAGCTGACCTCTTCACTGGCCATCGGCCGGAGAGGCAGACGCCAGACCAGTGCCACCGCTTCCGCCCCGGCCGCCTATCGCCGGCCGGCTGTTACGCCGATGCGATCTGGCGGCTTGTCTGAGACCTGTGCGCCGCCCCAGAGGAGGTGCACCTGTCGAGCTCAAACCAGACGAGCGTTTCGGGTTCGTCCACGACCCCCCAGCGGTCGGCAAGCTCCTCCACGAGGTGAAGGCCCCAATGCGAGTCGAGCGGGGCGTCCGGAGCGCGCGGCGCTGGAAGGAAGCCCGGTCCCTCGTCGCCGACCTCAACCCGTAGGAGCTCAGCGGTCACAGCGACTTCGAGACGCACGCTGCCACAGCTCCCCAGCCCGGAGTGCTCGACAGCGTTGGCGATCAGCTCGGTGGTCAGCAGCGCTGCCACCTGCAACTGTGCGGGGTCGAGTCTCCCTGGCAGCGTTTCGAGCGCGCGCCGGCCCGCACCAGCCGCCCGCGGCCCGGCCGCGAAGCGCCGGCTGATAGCGGCCGGTCGGGGCTCGGGTGAGTAAATCTGATCGCTGCCCTTGAGCGGCAGCGAGCACCTCGGACAGGTCTTGGTCGTAAAACGCCCCGCGACGCTCTGCACGGTGAGCGCGCACTCAGGACAGCTGTAGTAGGGCATTCGATCGGCCCCTCCTGCGGTCCCGCTCGCGCGTCCCGCATAGAAGTCTCCGGCGAGTTCCCTGCGCCGCCCGCCGGGTGTGTGACAACCGGTCGGCCGGCGCAAATGAAAGGCGTCGGTGGTCGGTGTCACCTTACCCGGACACGTCTCGATCACACACCGCTTCGCGATGCAAGTAACGTCCAGGTCGCGGCGCGGCGGACCCGCGCATCGGGCCGGCATGAGCCGGAACGGGCTCTGGGACGCAGCGCCGACTTGAACGGGCTCGAGCCTCCTCTTACCATGTGCTCGGGTTCTTGACATGGAACGGCAGGACGACAGGGCTGTTGGCGATGCACGCGCGGAGATCGCAACACGGATCGTGCGACTGCAAAGCGAGTACTACGGCAAGGGTCCTACAAAGGCCAAGACCTACATCACCGAGGACGTCGTCGTCGTGGTGCTCGAGGAGACCTTCACCAAGGCGGAGCGCACCCTCGTCGCGCGGGGCGAGACCGAGGCGATCCAGCAGATCCGCCGCCGCTTCCAGCAAGCGATGGCCGACGAGTTCAAGGGCATCGTCGAGCAGGCCACTGGCCGCGTCGTAAGAGCCTTCCTCAGCGAGACCAACCTCGAGGCGGACGTTTCGGTCGAGTTCTTTCTGCTCGGCGACCGGCGCACGGACATGGGCGGCTTCGAGCCCGACGCCTAGCGAACCCACCCCCGCCCGCCGAAGCGGTCATGAGGTAGCCGCTATGGTTGACTCAGACTTAAATCGCGCGCCAGTCACCCTCGTCTCCCGTGCGACTCCAGCAGAGAGGGCAGAAAGTTGGTCGCGATGACGGGCACCGAACACGACAGCGCCCTGCAGCGGTTGGAGACGGCCATGGCGGAACAGGCTCGCGCCCGCGGCCGCTACACCGCCGCCATCGATACCCCGGCTGAGCTCAGCGCCTACTCCAGGCTGCGCGCCGCCGACGAGCAGGTCTCAGCACGGGGAGCCTGGCTCAAGTGGGTTGAGGAGGAGGATTACCGGGGTCTTGGGGCAGGAACGTTCTCGCTCCGCGCAGAGAACGACGCTGCCAGCCAGCCTTAGGGCACATCCAGTCGCCGAAGAACGCTGGCTTCTGCTCTCGGTGCCCAATCAGGCGAGCGTGCCGGGCGGTAGCACGTACCGGAGCGGCGGGCGCGGCCCTGAGCGAGTTCCCTCCCCCAACCGGGAGCCATACAGCCCCCTCGAGGCCGGCTCGGCCGCCACCTCCGGCTCTCCGTGGTGGGCGACAATCCATGCCACGACTTGCGAGGAGTCGGACCCAGCGGCCAGGATCGCGGCGCGCTCGATCACATCGCCACCGGAGCGGTGCGGACGGGACAGGCTCGTGACCAAAGCACGGATGGCGTCTTCGTCCACAGACAGAGCCTAGGCGACTTCACGACGAGTGGCTAGACACGCCAAACGACACAGCGACAGAACAGGATCAACATCGGTGGGCAGCGATGAGGGACTGTCACGATCGATGATCGCGAGGCTGCGCTAGACAAGAGCGAATCCGGCAGGGGTCACGTTCGGTGTTGTCTCGCGCGCCGGCGCGAGTTGACGAACGCTGCTCGGGCCGCTGCGATGGTCGCGGCGCAGGCGCCGATCGAGGCGAGGGCGGCGTGATCCGAGCGCGCCAGGTAGTAGAGGAGACCGCCCGCAGCGGCGATGCAGGCGCCCGCGCCGACGTATGCAAGCCCGCGGTCCAGGCCGCGCGATGCGGTATGGCGAGCGTGCAGCAGGTTGATCAATCCGAAGACGAGCAGGAACGTGAGCGAGCCGAATGAGACGATCTCGGTGATGGCGGGGAGCAGCGAGAAGGCCGCGCCGCCGATGGCGATCCACAGGATGGCCACGGCCGGGAGCCCTCGGTGTTCGCGGCCGAGGCGGGCCGGCAGCTCGCCGGCTGCGCTGACGTCACGGACCAGCCGCGCGGTGGCGAAGAGCGTCGCGTTGATCGCCGAGCTTGTGGAGAAGACGGCCCCTACCGTCGCTGCCCATAGGCCGAAGTCGCCGAGAGCCTTCTGGCCGACGATCGCGAACGCAACCTCCTTGCGGGCGATGATCGTCTGATCCGGAAGCAGCATCTGGGAGGCGACGGTGACCGCCACATAAACGGCGATCACCACCGCGACCGAGAGGTAGAGGGCGCGGGGCAGCGTCCGTCGCGGCTCGGCGATGTCGTCGTAGTCGTAGGGCAGCAGCTCGAAGCCCTCGTAGGCGACGAAGATCACTCCAGCGCCGAGGAACACCCCGAGCAGGCCCTGGTTGTCCAATGGACTGAGCCGGTTCGGGGAGAACATGCTCGCGCCGATCAGGGCGATGCCGGCGAGGACGACCAGCTTGGTGAGCACGATCACGTCTTCGGTTCGCCCTGAGGTCGCGACTCCGCGAAGGTTGATGGCGACAAACACGGCCAGGACGGCGATCCCGGAGAGTCGCGCGACCAGGACCGGGGCGCCCAGAACGTTGGCGAGGTAGTGGCCGAAGGTGAACGCGTAGACGGCGAGCGCGAAGACGTAGCCGACGATCAGAAGCCACGCGACCCAGGCAGCCGGCCGGGTATGCCCCTCCTCGCGCAGATACATAAACGGCCCTCCAGCTCGCCCCGCGTGCAACGCTAGGCCGGCGTACGCATGGGCCGTGAGTCCGGCAATCGCGCCTCCAAGGAGAAACGCCGCGAACGCGAGGTGACCTGCGAGGTCGATGGTCACACCGAGGACGCTGAAGATGCCACCGCCGATCATTCCGCCGATCGCCATCGCGCTGGCCTCTCGCAACCCCAGAAGGCCGCTCTTGCTCTGCCGCCGTGCGTGGGTACGCGGGTGGTAAGGCGGTCTGAGCCCCTCGGTCGCAGGCCTGCGTCCCTGCAGGTCTCCACTGCCGGGCACCCGCGGGGTCCCTGCCTCTGCCGCCGGATCGCTCAGCGCGCCCCGATTTCCAGCGCGACCTCGCGCCTTCGCTCGAGGATCGAGTACGCCCACAGCTTGATCTGGTCCAAGAGCAGGATCCACACGATCGCGTAGCCCCACGCGAGCGCGACGAGCTCCCAGCGCAGCGGTTTCATCAGCAGGCCGCTGGCGGCGATCAGGGTGGCGAGGATTTGTGTGCCGATCACGGCAATCAGCACGATCCGGGCGGGTGGAGGATCGGACCATAGTCGGCCGCGCGTGCGTGCGACGAACAGGGTCAGGTGGCCGGCGACGGAGAGCTTGAGGTACATCAGCGTCTGCACCTCGGCGTGGCCGACACCGAGCGGACCGACCGCGAAAGCAACCAGCGAGAAGGACTCGACCACACCCGCGAGCCCGAGCACGGTGGCGATGCTGAGCACCTCCGTGAGGTCCCAGCGCTCGGGTCTGGAGGACGGTCGGACGCGGTCGTAGGCGATCGTCAGGATCGCGGCGTCGTTGAGGATCGCTAGCAGCACGATCTGGGTCGGGGTGAGCGGAAAGAAGTTGAACACGACGATCGCCAGGGTCACGAACAAGACCACGCGGATCGTTTCGGTGATCCGGTAGATCGCGTAATTGGTCATCCGCCGGAACACCTCTCGCGCCCGGTGGATCGCCTCAACGATCACCGAGAGCCCCGGCGCGAGCAAGACGATGTCGGCCGCGGCTCGCGCGGCGTCGGTCGCGCCTGAGACGGCGATGCCGGCGTCGGCGCGGCTGAGCGCCGGAGCGTCGTTGACTCCGTCGCCGGTCATCCCGACGATGTGACCCCGCGCCTGCAGCGCTTTGACGATCCGATACTTGTCCTCCGGTACCACCTGGGCGAACCCGTCGGCCGACTCGACCCTTGTGGCGAGCTCCGCGCCCTCGAGGTCTTCGATCGCATGCGAGTCGAGGATCTGCTCGCCGATTCCCACCTCGCCGGCAGTCTGGCGTGCGATCTCCACCCGGTCGCCGGTGACCATCTTCACCTTCACGCCCAGCCGGCGCGCCTGCTCCAGCGTCTCGCGCGAGTCGTCTCGGGGCGGGTCCTGGATCGCCAACACCCCCGCCAGCCGCCAGGTGTCGTTCTCGGTCCGGGCCACTGCCAGCGCCCGGTAGCCCTTGCGGGCGAAGGCCGCGGTGACCTCGGACGCGCGCTCCGCTGCGCTGGTGGAGTCGCCGGCAAGGTCGATGATTGCCTGCACCGCTCCCTTCGCCACCCGGCACTCGGAGCCGTCGGGACACCTCACCCTTGCCTCGGCGCGCTTGCGATCGGCGTCGAACGGCTCGAACTCAAGCACCTCGTAGCCCTCGGGCGGCTGCGAGAGAACTGCGAGGATCGCCGCGTCGATCGGGTCCTGCCCTTCGGGCTCAGCGGTCAGCGCGGCCTCGAGCAGAACGTCGTCGCGCCCGGTGCCCTCAGCGCTCGGGACGACGTCGACGATCGCCAGCTCGTTCTTGGTGATCGTCCCGGTCTTATCCGCGCACAGCACGTCCACACCCGAGAGCTCCTCGACCGCCGGCAGGTGGCTGACAACCGCCTCGCGCCTGGCCAGGTCGCGCGCGCCTACCGCCAGGGTGACCGACAGCACTGCCGGCAGCGCGACCGGGATCGACGCGATCGTGACCACCAGCGCGAACTCCAGCGTCGTCGTCACGCTGGTACCGCGCAGCAGCGAGACGATGACGATCACCGCGATCAGGCTCATCGCGATCACGATCAGATAGCGGCCGATCGAGAAGATCGCCGCCTGGAAATGACTCTGCGGACCCTCCTCGCCGGTCAGCTCCGCCGTGCGGCCGAACTCCGTGTGCGAACCGGTCGCCAACACGCGCACCTTCGGCGAGCCTCTTGAGACGACCGTTCCGGAGTAGACGCCGTCGCCGGCCGCCTTCTCGACCGGCAGCGACTCGCCGGTGAGCGCCGACTCGTCCGCGTCCGCCGTCCCGTCGACGATCCGCCCGTCCGCGGGGATCACATCGCCGCGCGCGACCGCGACCAGATCGCCGGGCACCATCTCCTCGGCCGGCACCGTCCTCCATTCGCCGTCACGCCTCACCCGCGCCTGCTTGGCCAGGCGCTCCTTCAGCGCCTCGATCGCGTTCGCCGCCTGGTGCTCCTCCCAGAAACCGACGACCCCGTTGAGCAGCAACAGCGCGAGAATGATCCCGAAGTCCGCCCAGCGCCCGGTCAGCGCGGTGAGGACCACAGCCAGCTCGATCATCCACGGGATCGGAGCCCAGAAATGCGAGAGGAACTCGAGCACGACGCTTCGCTGCTGCTCCGCGAGCGCGTTCGGGCCGTAGCTTTCCAGCCGCGCGGCGGCCTCCCCGCTGCTCAACCCATCGTCCGGGCCGAGTCGCGCGTCACTGCGGCGATCGGCCTCGCTGCGCTCATCGGTCACGCCGTGCTCGGCTGCTGACCGCGCCGACGCGCTCGGCAGCAGGTTCTCGCCGTTGCCCCGCTCACTCACAGCGACCGCCCGCGCACGACCTGAGCGATATCGAGGCGTCGCACGGCGCGCGGACCGGGCGCTGGGAAGCAGCGCGGCGATCAGGGCCGGCACGGTGGAGAGCGCGAACGTCTATGTGCCCATCGATTAGATCGAACGTACTGATCTTGGTAGCAGGGTTCCTGGCCCATACCGAGGACGGGTCGCGCTCGGCGGAGCCATGATCGTCGGCGCCGGGGTGGTGCTCGGCCGCGCCTAGCGGCGGCCGGTGGCGGGGCGAGGATGCACCCTCGCGACGTCTCGGACGCCGAGATTCCCAGTCAGTCGGGGCGGGCGGATTCGAACCGCCGACCTCCTGCTCCCAAATGAGCGCAGGGGCGTGAACGAGCGTGTGCGCGAGGACACGGAACGCACTGAAAGTCCTGCAAATCAGGACGATCAGCAACTATCGCTGTGGACGGGCGATGAGCCGGAAAAATGAGCTGATGTACCCGTTTTGTACCTCGCTGCGGCCGCCGATCTCGCCGCGGTGTGAGCAACACCCAGAAGAAACGGGCGAGCCGCCTCGTGTGGGCCGCACTATCCCATCCTGGTGTCGTATAGCGACACCAGGATGGGATGCTTTCCGCGACGAGCGCCTGTACTCACGAGTGTGTGACGATCGCTGCTCGTTCGAGGGGGGAACAGTCACGTTGAGAGAGTTCGACGCTCAACTTCAGAAGGGCGATAATCCAGGTGCGTGGACGTGCGTGGTGATGGGCGACGTGGCCGCGCTCTTCGGTACCCGCGGGCTCGTGAAGATCCGCGGTGCGATCGATGGCGAGCCGTTCGTCGGCGCGCTGATTGCCCAGGGCGATGGCACGCACCGGCTCCGGTCAAGGCCGAGCTGCGAAGACGATCGGCAAGCAGGCCGGCGACACGGTCCACGTCCGGATCGACGAGCGGCTCGGCTAGCTCCGCAGGGCGCGGTTTCTCCTTCCGCCCGAAACGGTGCTCGGACCCAGGTCTACTTCGTCAGCGTGATCCTGCCGGTCGTGGTCTTCGGCGTGTTCCGTGAGTCGTGGCTGACGGCCCTCTGCACCGCCTTGACCCTGTGTTCCTTGGCGAGCAGCTTCAGCGCGCTCTTCGACAGCTTGATCGTGATCTTGCGCGTCTGACCTGCAGGGAGCGAGAACGTCGCCTTGCCGAGCCTCAGGGTCTTCGTCTTCCTCTTTGCCCCGATGCGCCTGAGCCTGACCTTGCCCGCGCTGGTCAGGGTGTCGGTACCGACGCAGTTCCCGACTGCCGTCGCCGCGCAGGTTGCAGTGATCTTGACCTTGCCGCTCTTGCCGACCTTGATCGTCTGCGACCTGAGCTTGAGGCCGCTGAATGGGGCCGGGCCGCCGGACGGCACGGCGACTGGCGGCACCGCCGAGTTGTTCGGGGGGCCGGTGGACGGCTGGACCACCGTCACTGCCATTACCGCCGAGTTGTTCGCGGTGTTGAGGTCCGGGGTCTGGCTCGCAACGCTCGCCGCCTGCGCCTGCGCGCCCACCCCGGTCCCGCGCGCGATGACCGTGACGATCGCCGATCCACCCGGCGCCAGGTCGCCCACCGCACACGTTCCCAACGAGCAGCTGCCCCCGGTCGCCGAGACGAGCGCGAGCCCCGATGAGAGCGGGGCGCTCACAGACACCGCTTTCGCGACGATATACGCGCTGTCGTTCTTGACGGTGATCGTGAAGCTGACCGTGTCTCCCAGAGTGACCGCCGGTGCGCTCGCCACTTCGGTCAGCGACAGGTCGGCCTGGCAGGGATCGGTGTGCGTCGTCGGGTCAAGAGGACACGTGTCCTGCGTCTCGTCGCCATAGCCGTCGCCGTCCGCGTCAGGCTCGAGGACCGCACTCTCGTTCAGGCGGAATTCGTTTCCTCCCCCGAGTGCTGCGACCGTCGAACCGGGCGTGGCGTCGTCGGGACCGCCGACGAAGTGATCTGCGTTGTCGGATGTCATGAACTCGCACGCGATGTCGGACGAGGTGCTCGGCTGATAGCTGCCGAGAAGATCGCCCGCGCCCACCGGGATACGCGTCGAGAACGTGTTCGCCGAGCTCGGGGTGAGCGACTCGATCGCGCTCTCGCCGACGACGAGGTAGTGGAAGGCGGCGTCCGTCAGCCGGAACAACTTCAGCTGCATCTGCTGCCCGGCGCCTGCCGCTGCGTAGGTCGACCACGACGTGATCACGCTGTCGGGCGGCGCCGCATAGCCCGGCGCGGCCGTTCCCGTCGTGTCCTCAAGACGCCAGGCCCCGGCAGTGCAGTCGCCCGGACTGCTCGCGCTCGTCTGCCCGAGCGTCGTTGCCGCCATGGCCGGCGACGCCGCCGCCAACGCAAACCCGATGATCGCCGATGCAACCGCGGCAATCCAGCCGTTCGCCCTCGCGTCCCGGCGGCGACCACCCATCCGTCTGCCCGTCCCTCGACCGAACCAGTTGCGCCGAGCCTAACCCGAGAGGCGCGATCGCGCCACCCGCGCTCAGGGCCGTTGTCGGCACCGAAGTGCCATGGCTGCCGCGGGGGTCTTCGTCGCGGCGGGCCGCAGTCAGCTAGCTGAAGCCATGTGGCGGAACTGGCCGCCGCATCACCTGTGGGCCGAGCTGGGAGATCCGCTTCGAACTCCGCGAGGCTCGACGGCTCCAGGCTGTGCTCCCGGCGCGCCCGGTAGGGACACCGCGGACGTGCGGCTCCTCTCGCGCACCCTCCGAACCAACCGCCGCTCGGCCGAGGACCAGCTCCGCGCAGCGCGGGCGAGGATGTACCCGTTTTGTACCCGCCCGCCCTGCCGGCCGCCGAGATTCCCAGTCGGGCGGGCCTGCCCGCACCGATTTGGGATGCAGCTGAGCGTGGCTGGCGCCGGAGCGCGCGGGGGGCAGTGCGTCAGCACGACCGCCGCGCAAGCGACCACGCCAGGCGCGCTCAGATGCCCGGCCAAATCGGGGCGGGCGGATTCGAACCGCCGACCTCCTGCTCCCAAAGCAGGCGCGCTAACCAGGCTGCGCTACGCCCCGTGTACCCCCGTTGGGTGGTTGGTCCCGGGGGCGGTTTGCTCAAGTCTAGGCGGGGGAAGTCGATGCAGAGAGAGGAATGCCGTTCCGTCCCCGGCATATCTTCGCGGCCTCCCTTACGGCCGCGATACTGCTTGTTCCGGCTGCCGCTCAGGCGCAGGCGGCCTGTGGCGCTGCCGCAACGGCGCGCCCGGCCAGCGTGTCCGTAGCCTCCGCCGAGCAGGCCACACTCTGCCTCCTCAACATCCAGCGCCGCAAGCACCACCTGCGCCCGCTGCGGGAGAACCGCAAGCTCGACCGCGCCTCCGCCCGACACTCCAAGTCGATGGTGCGGCACAAGTACTTCGAGCACGGCGACTTCGCCGGCCGCATCCGCCACGCCGGCTATCACGGCTACACGCTCGGCGAGAACATCGCCTGGGGCTCGCTCCGGTACTCCACACCGGAGTCGATCGTGGACATGTGGATGCACAGCCCGGGGCACCGGGCCAACATCCTGCGCGCTAAGTTCCGCGACATCGGGATCGGCATCGCCAACGGCGCGCCGGAGGGCGGCGTGCACGGCGCCGCCACCTACACGACGGACTTCGGCAAGCCGGCCTGATGCGGCCGCCGCGAGCGGATCGCTAAGTTCCGCCACCCGTGGCGGAGATCCAGCCCCTCAGAACCCTCAGGTACGAGCCGCGCGTGGTCGGCTCGCTCGACGCGGTCACCGCACCGCCGTATGACGTGATCGACGACGCCGAGCGCGCCGCGCTCGCGGCCAAGAGCCCGTTCAACGTGGTGGAGGTGGACCTCCCCCGGGGCGAGAACGGCGGCGACCCCTACCTCCACGCCCAGAGCACCTTCGAGGCCTGGCAGCAGCAGGGCGTGCTGGTGCGCGAGCGCGAGCCCGCCATCTGGGCGCTCAGCCAGGACTACACGGGCCCGGACGGCCGCTCCCGGACGCGGCACGGCTTCCTCTGCCGCGTGCGCGTGGAGGACTACGGCCCGGGTCGCATCCGGCCACACGAGCGCACGCACCCGGGGCCGAAGGAGGACCGCCTCCGCCTCACGCGCGCCACGCGCACCAACCTCTCCCCGATCTTCAGCCTGTTCGAGGACTCCGAGCAGGCGGCCTGGCACGCGCTCGAGCCGCACACGAGCGGCGAGCCGTTCGGCGAAGCCACCGACCCGGACGGCACGGTGAACAAGATCTGGCGCGTGAGTGACGCGGACGCGATCGCGTCGGTCCAGCAGACGCTGTCGGATCGCGAGCTGCTGATCGCCGACGGCCACCACCGCTACGAGACCGCCCGCGTCTACGCGGAGGAGATCGGCGGCGAGGGCGAGCACCGTTACGTGCTGATGTTCCTCTGCTCGCTCTCCGATCCGGGCCTCACGATCTTCGCCACACACCGGCTGCTCACCGACCTCGGCGACGAGGCCAAACGGGCCGCCCTTGCCGAGACGATCGAGCGCGACTTCGAGTCGAGCCCGATCGACGCCGACTCGCTCGAGCCCGGGCCGGACGAGAGCGGCATCGTGCTGGGCTACCTCGACCGCTTCGCGGGCGAGCCGCGGCGGCTGCGCCTGCGCGACCAGTCGATCGCCGACGCCGCGCTGCCGGACAAGCCTGTGCCCTATCGCCAGCTCGACACCGCGGTGCTGGAGGCGCTCGTGCTGAAGGGCGCGCTCGGCATGAGCGAGGACGACATCTCGCACTTCAACGGGCTGAACTACTCGAAGGACGCGCGCGACGCCCGCGCGGCGGTCACCGATGGCCGCGCCGACGCCGCCTTCTTCATGCGCGCCACGCCCGTAGAGCAGGTGCGCGAGGTGGCCGAGGCGGGCGAGTCGATGCCGCCCAAGTCCACCTTCTTCTTCCCCAAGATCCCGACTGGCCTGGTCTTCAACCCGCTCGAGTAGGCGCTCGCTACGGCGCGGTGGTCGTCGGCACCGTCACGGTGACCGTCCTCGCCGGAGCCGTGACCGTCTGCACGCTGGTCTGCGTCGGGGTCTGCACCGTCACGCTCGTGGAGTGCTTGTTCGTCACGCCCGTCGTGACCGGCACCGTCACGGTCTGCGAGCCCCCGTTGTCCCCGGCGCCGAGGGCCAGCGCGATGCCCACCCCGGCCCCGAGAGCGATCAGGGCGACGAGGGCGGTAAGCCAGCCGCGAGACTTGCGCGGCCGCATGTCTTTGCCACAGGCCGGACAGAAGTCCGCCCCCAGAGGCACATCGGCCCCGCAGTTGGAGCACCTGCGCCCCCCTTCGTTCTGCGGGGGAACCGACACGGAAAGATCGTCCTTGTCCCAGCGCGCCAGGTCCAGGGTGTGCGCATGCGTACCTGGGTGCGGCTCCTCACCCCTGTAGCGCGGCCACGGCCTCCTCCAGCGAACCCGCGTTCACGAGCTGCTCGTCGAGGAAGGTGATCTCGAACGAGCGCCAGATCTCCTGTGGCGGCCTCACCAGCGCGTAGCCGATGCCCCGCTCACGCGCCCGCAGCGCCCCCTTCACGAGCGCGCGCAGGCCGAGCGCACCGAACACCGTCACCCCGCGCATGTCCACCACCACGTGGGCGTAGGTCCCATCCAGCGCCTCGCTCAGTCGCCGGACGAGGTCGCGGGTCTCGCGGTGGTGGAACTCGCCGATCAGTGTCAGGACGGCCACGCCGGCACCGATCGAGTCGAGACTGGCGGCGCCGAGCTTTCGCGGAGCCATACCGGTCGCCTTTCAGCGCCGAAAGCGCCGCTCCTGCCCTGAGTATCCTGCCGGACCCGTGGTGAAGATCTACACGCGCAAGGGAGACGACGGCAGCACCGGCCTCTGGTACGGCGGCCGCGTGCCGAAGTCGGGCGGGCGCCCCGAGGCGTACGGCGCAGTGGACGAGGCGGCATCGGCGCTCGGCCTCTGCCGAGCCGCGGCCACGGGCAGCGACGACGAGCTGGCCGCCGACATACTGCGCATCCAGAACGAGCTGTTCGTGGCCGGCGCCGAGCTGGCCACCGCTCCAGAGGCGTCCGGGCGGCTCGAGCCGGGTACATCGAAAGTCACGAGCGACATGGTCGACCGGCTCGAATCCGACATCGACCGCTACATGGAGCGGGTGGAGCTCCCGCCCAAGTTCGTGATCCCGGGCGGCACCGAGCTGTCGGCCCGCCTGGACGTCGCCCGCACCGCGGTGCGGCGCGCCGAACGCCGCGTGGTGGACCTCAAGGCGGCCGGCGAGCTGCCGGACGAGACGCCGCTCAGATACCTGAACCGCCTATCGGACGCCCTCTTCGCAATGGCCCGCTACGCGGATGAACCCGACCCCAAGCTGTTCGAAGGGAGAACATGAGAGCAGTCGCTCGCCGCGAGGGCGGCAAGCTCACGCATGAGGTAACGATCCGCGAGCACGGGCTGACGGCGGACGAGCCGAAGGACCAGGGCGGCGACGACGAGGGACCCAGTCCCCAGGAGCTGCTCGCCGCGAGCCTCGCCTCCTGCACCGCGATCACCATGGAGATGTACGCCCAGCGCAAGGGCTGGGACGTCGGCGACATGACCGTGGACGTGAACTACGAGCCCGCGCAGCGGGGCTCACCCACGCGCTTCGAGATGGTGGTGAGGATGCCCAAGGAGCTGCCCGAGGACCAGCGTCGGCGCCTCATGCAGATCGCCGCCAAGTGCCCGGTGCACCGCACGCTCGAGGGGGAGGTCATGTTCGACGAGCGGGTGGAGCTGAGTTAGACGATCGTCGCGCCGGCGGCGCGCAGCTCTTCGAGCGCGCGCTCGGAGTCGCCCGCCTCGACGTCGATGCCGCGCACGCCCGCGCGGTCAAGGGTCACGTCGAAGCCTGCGCGCCGCGCGTCGAGCGCCGTCGCCCGCACGCAATAGTCGGTGGCGAGGCCGACCACGGTCACGCTGTCGATGCCGTGCTCGCGAAGCTGCGCCTCGAGGTCCGTCTCCTCGAAGCCGGAGTAGCCCTCGAGATCGGGGCGGAAGCCGGCGTCCACCATCACGTCGATCTTCGAGCGGTCCAGCGAGGAATGGAGCTCGGCGCCGTCCGTGCCCTGAACGCAGTGCGGCGGCCACGGCCCGCCCTGTGCCTCAAACGAGTTGTGGTTCGGCGGGTGCCAGTCGCGCGTGGCCACGACGAGGTCGAAGCCCCCGGAATCGAGCAGCTCGGTCACGCGCGGAGCGATCTCGTCCCCGTGCGGCACCGCCAGCGCACCACCCGGGCAGAAGTCGTTCTGGAAGTCGATGATCAGTAGTGCGCGCCCCATATTTCGATAATAGGTAGATGGCGACGGTCCACCAGCTGCGCGAACTGCTGCTCACGCCTGAGGCGGCGGCGGCGCTCGACGCGCCCGGGCGCACCGACGCCGCGGTGCTAGTGCCGCTCTACCTCGACCGCGGCTCCCTGCACGCAGTGTTCACCAAGCGCCGCGAGGACCTGCGCCGCCACGCGGGCGAGATCTCGTTCCCGGGCGGGCGCCAGGACTTCCCCGACGAGGACCTCCGCCACACCGCCCTGCGCGAGGCCGACGAGGAGATCGGGCTGCCGCCCGACGCCGTCGAGCTGGTGGGTGCGCTGCCGCCCACCGGCACGTTCGTGACCTCCTACAAGATCCATCCGTTCGTGGGCGTGATCCAGCCCGGCCACGCGTGGACGCCGCAGCCCACCGAGGTGGAGCGGGTGCTCGAGCTGAGCCTGCCCGACCTCGTGAGCGGCTTCGAGATGAAGCGCCTGATCCGCCGCGGTGTGCCGATCAAGACGCCGGCCTACACGGTCAACGGCGACCTGATCTGGGGCGCGACTGCGCGCATCGTCCAGAACCTGCTGGAGCGGCTCGAGCCGCTGGTGGCTTGAGCGGCCACATCGTCGCGATCGGCGGGGGCGGGTTCCCGGACACCGCGCCGCTGCTCCGCTACGTGCTCGACCTCGCGCGGGCCGAGCGGCCGCGTGTGTGCTTCGTGCCCACCGCCAGCGGCGACGACCCGGGCGCCATCGCCCGCTTCTACCGCGCGTTCACGGAGCTCGACTGCGTGCCCGCCGACCTCACGCTGTTCGACCGCACCGTGGAGGACCTGCCGGCGTTCGTGACCGACCAGGACGTGTTCTACGTGGGCGGCGGCAACACCGCGAGCCTGCTGGGCGTTTGGCGGGCCCACGGACTGGACGAGCTGCTGCGCCAGGCGCTCGCCGAGGGCGCGGTGCTCACCGGCTCGAGCGCCGGCATGAACTGCTGGTTCGAGGCCTCCACCACCGACTCGTTCGGCAGGGAGCGGCTCGCCCCGCTGCACGACGGCCTCGGCCTTCTCGCCGGCAGTGCCTGTCCCCACTACGACGCCGAGGAGCAGCGTCGCCCGCTCTACCACGAGCTGATCGCGAACGGCTTCCCCGCCGGCTACGCCGCCGACAACCAAGCGGCCCTCCACTTCAAGGACGGCGAGCTGGTCGAGGCGATCAGCTGCAGCCCCGAGGCGAAGGCATACAGAGTGGAGCGCTCAGGACGGCGAAGTCAGCGAGCAGGAGCTCCCGACCAGGCAACTCGAAACTCGAAAGTAGAAACTCGATACTTGCTACACGTCTTTTTCAATAGGCACGTCGACGAGGTTCCCCCACTCCGTCCACGAGCCGTCGTAGTTCTTCACGGCGTCGTTGCCGAGCAGCTCGTGCAGCACGAACCAGGTGTGCGCCGAGCGCTCGCCGATGCGGCAGTAGGCGATGATGTCGTTGCCGTTGAGCACGCCCTTGCTCGTGTAGAGCTGTCGTAGCTCGTCCGCCGACTTGAAGGTGCCGTCCTCCTGCACCGCCTGGGCCCACGGCACCGAGGCGGCACCCGGGATGTGGCCGCCGCGCTGCGCGCCCTCCTGCTCGTAGCCCGCCATTGCGATCAGCTCGCCCGAGAACTCCTGCGGGGAGCGCACGTCCACAAGCGCCGTGCCCTTGTCGAGCGCAGCGAGCACCTCGTCGCGCTTGGCGCGGATGGCATCGTCGCCGGGCTTGGCGTTGAAGGTGGCGGCGCTGTAGCTCGGCAGATCCGTTGTGGTGTGCCTGCCCTCCTCGATCCACTTCTCGCGCGGGCCGTTCATCAGCTTCACGTTGTCGTGCCCGTAGTACTTGAGGTACCAGTAGGTGTAGGCCGCGAACCAGTTGTTGCGGTCCCCGTACAGCACGACGGTGTGATCGTTCGAGATGCCGCGGGAGCCGAACAGCGCGCCGAAGTCATCGGGACCGAGGAAGTCGCGCTTCACCTGGTCCTGGAGGTCCTTCTTCCAGTCGAAGCCGATGGCTCCGGGGATGTGGGCCTCCGCGTAGAGGGCGGGGTTCTCGTCGACCTCGACGATGCGGATCGAGTCGTCGTCGAGGTGGTCCTCCACCCACTGCGTCTCTACCAGTACGTCCTTCGCGTAGTCCGCCACGCGATCACCTCCGTCAAAAATGTCTAAATGCGACCGGGATTTGGATATTAGCCCCCGCCTGATCGGAGCGCCCGGGCCGCGGGCTATGCTCGCGCATCATGGAGGGGACGCCACTGCGCTCGCTTCCCGCCAGGTTGCCAAGCCCGGTGAATTCGGTGCACGCGCTGGCGCAGGTGGAGGCTACGCTCCCCGACCTCCCCTCGCACGCCCAGCGGGCGCTGGCGCTCGTGGATCTCGGCGGGCGGCCTCGCCGTGAGGTTGCCACGGAGCTCGGGGTGCCCGAGGCCGAGCTGTCCAAACTGCTGGCCGCGGGCCGGAAGGCTCTGCGGCGGACCCTCGAGGCGCTGCCATCGGGCGGCTGGTGCGAACGGGCCGAGCGGCTGGTCTCCGACCGCCTCGACGGAGCCCTCGCACCGTCCGGCGAAGCGCGGCTCGCGGCCCACATGGGCACCTGCGAGCGCTGCGCCGCCCACGAGCGCAAGCTGATCCAGGCGCACGACCTGCTGGTGGAGAGCTACCTGGCGGAGCATGCGCCCGCCGCACCGCGCGCCGTGCCGGCCGCCGCGCTGCGGGTGGTGGACGAGCCGCCGGCGGCGCCGGCTGAGACACGGAGCCTGACGCTCGCGTGGCGCGTGACCTTGGTCGTCGCCGTGCTGGTGGTTGTGGTGATCGCCGCGCTCGCGATTGCGGGCATCCTCAACGTCCCCTAGACGGTTTCGAGCGCGCCGTTTCGGGGGAGCATCGCGGCACGGGGCTGCGGTGTCTTGCCCCAGCGAGACGGCAGTCCTGTGTACAAACGCCGGGGGCTCCGACATCCCCCGGCGCTTGTACGGCAGTCACGCCGAGAGCACCCGATCGATCGCCTCCACCATCGCCTCGACCCAGCCCGAGTGGTCGCCGGGGTCGTGATGCACGATCTCCACGGGGATGTTCCAGGTCTCGTTCGCCCGCCGGACCAGCGCCGCGCCCTGCTCGAGCAGCTCCGGCGCCACCGAGCCCGCGCCCTCGTACACCACGCCTCGCACGTGCGTGTCCACCAGCCGCTCGGTGAGCGTCTCGAGCCGCGGTCCGTGCAGTGCTTGCACTGCCTCTTCGTCGCCCTCCGCCGAGCCGAGCAGCCAGCACAGCACGCTCACGCCCTCCACGTGGGGCATCAGCGTCATCAGGCGGTCGGGGTCCGCCAGCGCCGCCTCGGCACCCGCAGCGGCGATCGACTCGAAGCGCGCCTCTTCGCGCGTGGTCCCGCGCACGGCGTGCCCGCGCTCCAGCAGGGCCGCTGCCAGGTCCCCGCCGCGGCAGCCGCAGCCCACGAGCAGCACACGCGCCACGGCTCAGTCGCCCGGCCGCTCGCGGTAGGTCTCGGCGCGCTCCTGCAGCTCGCGCTGCGCCGCATCCACCTCAGCCCGCACGTCGTCCTCCGACAGCTCCGCCCGGCCGCTGCGGCGCCGCCGCTCGTTCTGCGCCTCGAGCATCTGATCGATGTCCTCGAGCTCCAGCCGCACCTCGTCCTCGTACGAGCGCGTGGGCTTCCAGTCGAGCACCTCGGCCCCGCTCATCGGATACCACTTGCCGATCGCCAGGAAGATCAGGATCAGCGCCACGATGCCCGCCGCCGCGATGAGGGCGAAATCCATCGAGGCCAGTGTAAGGGCGCGGACGAGCCGCCCGATGCAACAAACCTTGGCTACGCTGCATTGCCGCCGACGTTCCCTAGGAGGAATCTGACTTGATCGACTTCGAGCTCACCGACGAGCAGCGCCTGATCCGCGAGACCGCGCGCGACTTCACCGACAACGAGATCGTGCCCGTGGCGCGCGAGAACGACCGCAACGAGAAGTTCGACACCGAGCTCGTCCAGAAGATGGCCGACATGGGCTTCCTCGGCGCGATCGTGTCCGAGGAGTACGGCGGCCGCGGGCTCGACTACCGCACCTACGGCCTGATCGTTGAGGAGATCGGCCGCGGGGACTCCTCGGCGCGAACCGTCGTGTCGGTGCAGACCTCGCTCGTGTGCTCGTCGATCGAGCGCTGGGGCACCGAGGAGCAGAAGCAGGAGTGGCTGCCCAAGCTGTGCAGCGGCGAGGCGCTCGGCTGCTTCGGGCTCACGGAGCCCAGCTCGGGCTCCGACGCCGCCAGCCTCAAGACGCGCGCCACCAAGGTCGACGGCGGCTGGAAGCTCAACGGCCAGAAGCAGTGGATCTCGATGGGCAACTACGCCAAGCTCGCCCTGATCTTCGCCCAGACCGATCCTGAGAAGGCCCACCGCGGCCTCGCCTGCTTCCTCGTGCCCACCGATTCGGACGGCTTCTCGTCCGGGGAGATCCACGGCAAGCTCGGGCTCAAGGCATCGGACACGGCGGAGCTGTCGTTGTCCGATGTCGAGGTGCCGGACGAGGCGATGCTCGGCGAGATCGGGGACGGCTTCAAGGTGGCGATGTCCGCGCTCGACTCGGGCCGCTACAGCGTGGCGTCAGGCTGCGTCGGGATCTCGCAGGGCTGCGTGAACGCGTCGGTGCAGTACGCGAAGGAGCGCGAGCAGTTCGGCCGCCCGATCGGGAGCTTCCAGCTCGTTCAGGCAATGCTCGCCGACATGATCGTGGACACCGAGGCCGCCCGCGGGCTGGTGTGGAAGGCCGGCTGGTGCAAGGACACCGGCAAGCCGAGCACCACCGAGACCTCGATCGCCAAGCTCTACGCCACCGAGGCCGCCGTCCGCAACGCCAACCTGGCCATCCAGGTGCACGGCGGCTCCGGCTACGTGGACGACCACCCCGTGGAGCGCTACCTGCGCGACGCGCGCGTGGCCACGCTCTACGAGGGCACGACCCAGATCCAGAAGCTGATCATCGGCCGCGCCGCCACCGGCCTCAACGCGATGACCTAGCACTCACCGCCGCGAGGGTGGTCGCTTACCGGGGTGAGATTGGGGCAAGGGCGATGCTCGGCTGCTTTGCAGCGCGCTTACTGCAGCAATAAAGGATGGGGTCTGGGCGGAGTGCGGCGCTCGTTCCAGCACGCGTGTCACTTTTCCCTTGTATAGCGAGGGAAAGGGGACACGTGATGGAAATTGGCCCGACCCGCGGCGCCGCCACACAGACGCCCAGGACCGGATTAATCACCCCGCTAGGCGGACACGAAGACCGCGGCGAGTGGGGCGTCGAGCTTAGGGGCAGCGCGGCTGGTCGGCGGCGGCCAGCCGTGCGAAGCGAGCGTCCTCGCGCGCATTGGCGATGATGAACTGGTCGGGCTGGTGGCCGGGCATGCGGCGCTTCGCCTCGAATGCGACGTAGGGCGGGCCGGAGTAGGCCAAGCCCGGCGGGCAGGCGCGCGCGGCGGCGGCGGCGCGGTTCACCTCGCTCGGCGAGAGCGCGCGGCCGGGCGCGCTCGCGGCAAACGGCCGGCCGAACGGGCGCGGGTTGTCCGGGCTCACGAGCAGTGAGGTCACCTCCGCGACACCAAGCAGCGCCAGGCACGCCGCCGCGGCGAGGACCGCGAGCGCCCGGGTCTCGACGAGCCACAGCCCGCCGGCCGTGGCCAGGGCCAACAGCGGAGCCTCGGCCACCTGAACGACGTTGAGGTAGGTGCCGTTCTTGTAGATCGTGCCGAGCAGCAGGAGGCCGCCGAGGGCGGCCGCAGCGGTGGTGATCACGAGCCGCGGCTCGTGCGCCCTCGCGCGCAGAACCACCGCGGCCACCGCAGGGATGATCAGCGGCGCGAGGTTCCAGGCCGCCTGCGCCCATAGGCCGCCCACGTAATGCAGCGGATGGCGGCCCACCTGGAGCTGGGCCACCACCGTCTCGCGCCAGAGATCGATGTCGAACACCGCGGTGCCCAGCGCCGCCAGCAGCGCCGAGCCGAGCGCCAGGCCGGCCAGCGCGCGTGCCCGCCACGCGGAGGCCAGCACCACGAGCAGCGCGGGCAGCGCGAACGCGAGCTTGCACGCCACAGCCACGGCTCCGACCAACCCGGCCGCCACCGCCCGCGGCGCACGCGCCGCGAGCAGCGCCGAGCCGAGGATCAGCGGCGCGGCCAGTGTCTCGGGCGTGAGCTGCGCGTGCTCATGGAGCGACCAGGGCAGGAACAGCGCCACCAGACCGGCGCCCATCGACAGCCAGCGCCGCTCCGTGAGCCGCCACACCACCATGACCACGAGCGCGGCGGTGGCGAGGTCGAACAACGCCATTCCGGCGCGGATGCTCGCCAGCCCGTCGTGGAACCAGAGCAGCAGCGCGCCCACGAGGTACACGAACGGCGGGTGGGCGCCCGCCATCTGCCCGTAGAGGTCGCGGCCGTTCAGCAGCTCACGCGCGCTGGCCGCGTAGACGCCGTCCGAGTACTCCCAGTAACCGTTGCCCTGCCAGACGGCGAGCGCCACGAGCAGCCCCACGGCGCCGAGGGCGAATACCAGCCAGGGCGCGGCTCGCCGCAGCATCGCGGGCGGATGCTAGAGGGGCCGCCACGTGGCGACCCCTCGATAGCTCAGCGGTTGATGCCGGCTGTGCGGCTCTTGTAGACGGTGCCGTCGGGCGCCTTCCACAGCAGGCGCCACTTCTTGCCCGCCTTGCGCCCGATGCGCACCTCGAAGTAGCCGTGGCCGCGGGTGCGAACGGTCTTCACCGTCCTGTACTTCTTGTTGCCGTTCTGGATCCGCACCGTCTGGCCGGAAGCGCCGCCGGGACGTACCTGGCCCCACACCTTGAGCGAGTGCCCGCTCGTGGTCACCCAGATCGGCAGCCGGTAGGCGTTCAGCGCCGGCTTGGCCTTGCCGTTGGAGCGCCGCAGGCCGGTGTTGAAGCTGTGCACGGCCGCGTCGTCGAACAGCTCGTACTGAGCGACCGACGACACGCGCCTGTTGTGATACGCGATGTAGTCCGACTGGTTGATGTAGCGCGCCTGCCGCCCGAGCGACACCCCGATGATGTGATCCGGCGGGTTCGACTGAAAGCCGAACTCGGTGAAGAAGAAGCGCAGGCCGCCGCGGATGCGGTGGTTGTGCGAGCCCTGGTTGATCACACGGCTGAGCCGGCTCAGGTTCGCGATCGTGATCTCACCCGGGCCGGTGGGCTTGCGCAGCGGCGGCTGGCCGCCGCCGCGGTTGTACGGATGGTGCGCGATGCCGGTGGCCGCGAGCTTCTTGTAGTGCCTGCAGCCCTCGTCCCTGGCGATCCGCCCGCGCAGCTTGTGGCCGCGCGAGTTGAGGCAGAACACGCCCTGGAAGAACGACGTGGGGCTGAGGAAGCGCTTGCCGAGCGACCCCGTGGTGCGCCCAAGCGGCGCGGTCTCCCCGAGCAGCATCTGGTCGCGCCCATGGCCGGTGGCCTTGAGCGCCGAGGTGGCCGCGCGGAACAGATTGCGGTAGACGATCGCCGCCGTGGGGATGTTGTGACCGTGCTTGCGCTGCTGCTGCGGGTAGAGCCAGCTGCTCTGGTTCGGCTCGTTCCAGATCGACCAGCGGTGCACCATGGTGTAGCGCTTGCCAAGCGCGGTCACGAACTGACCGAACTCCTTCGGGCTCGGCTTGCAGTGGTGGTGCTGCCCCCTCGTCTTGCAGGTGTCGGCCCAGCGTGGCGCGAGCACCGGGGTCATGATCACCTGAAGGCCGCGGGCCTGCGCCTCCCCCACCAGCTGATCCCAGACCGCGAATGCGCCGGGCGGATACGCGTTCGGATCGGTGGCGTCGAAGCCGGCGGGCTTATGCGTGGACTCCGAGTCCGGCGCGATCCGGCTCCACTGGACGAGCGTGCGGATCGTGGTGCCGCCGAGCGACTTGATCTCGTCGAGCGACTGCTGGCGTGCGGCGTCGCCGGAGAACAGCAGCGCGGTGTCGTCCTCGAAGACGGACTCCTGGCGCGTGGATGCGTGCGCGGGGACTGCTGCTACGGCGCCGGCGAGGACGGAGCTAGTGGCAAGAGTTATGAGCAGCTTTTTGAGCATTGAGGTCTAGACGTTCGGGTCGGGGGAAAGTTGCGGCGAGTCGGAGGCTTTTAACATGGCCCGCCTCCGTGGGAGTCCCTACCCAATGAGTGAGCTTCCCAGTCGCCTCGGCGTGGTCGGTGCCGGCACCATGGGCGCGGGCATCGCGCAGCTTGGCTGCCTTGCCGGGATGGAGACGGTACTGCACGATCCTGTCGAAGGCGCGCTCGAGCGCGGCGAGCAGAGCGTGCGCGGCGGCCTGGCCAAGGGCGCCGAGCGCGGCCGCTGGTCCGAGGAGGACGCACAAGCCGCCGGCGAGCGGCTGCGGCTGTCAGAGCAGCTCCAGGACCTGGCGGACTGCGAGCTGGTGATCGAGGCGGCGCCCGAGCGCCCCGACCTCAAGCGCGAGCTGTTCGAGCGGCTGTCGGAGGTCTGCGGCGAGGACACGGTGTTGGCGAGCAACACCTCTTCGATCCTCGTCAGCTCGCTGGCGGCCGCCGCCGCGCGCCCGGAGAACGTGGTGGGCATGCACTTCTTCAACCCGCCTCCGCTGATGCGGCTGCTCGAGGTGATCGCCGCCGCGCAGACGGGCGAGCGCGCGCTCGCGCATGGCGCGTGCCGTGGGCGAGGCGATGGGCAAGACCGTGATCGTGGCAAGCGACGGCCCGGGCTTCCTCGTGAACCGCTGCGGGCGGCCGGTGAACGGCGAGGCGCTGCGCGCTGCTCCAGGAGCGCGTGGCCACGCTCGAGCAGATCGACCGCATCGCGCGGCTCGGCGGCGGCTTCCGCATGGGGCCGTTCGAGCTCATGGACCTCGTGGGCATCGACGTGGGCTACGAGGTGGCGCGCTCGTTCAACGAGCAGAGCTTCGGCGAGCCGCGCTGGAAGCCGAGCATGCTCCAGGCGCGGATGGTGGCCGCGGGCACGCTGGGCCGCAAGACCGGGCGCGGCTGGTACTCGTACGAGGATGGCCCGCACCGCCCGGACGACGAGGATCCGCCGGCGCCGGGCGGCGGTGACGGCCGCACGGTGGCGATCGCGGGCTCCGGTGCGGTGGCCGACGGGCTGCGGGAGCGGGCGCGCGCCGCGGGCTACGACGCGCACGAGAGCGGTGAGCCGGAGCTCATCGTCGATGCCACCCTCGGCCAAACCACACAGGAAGGCAGCGCGCCGCGCGCCGTCCTGTGCGCCGACAGCTCGCTGGCCGCCAAGGCCATTCCAGGCGCCGCCGGGTTCCACCTGCTCCCGCCGATGAACGACACCAAGCTCGTGGAGCTCACCCGCCTGCCCGACACCCGCGACGACGCCGCCGAGGCCGCCGAGCGCTTCTTCACCTCGCTCGGGCATGCACCACGAGTGGGTGGCGGACGCGCCCGGGCTCGTGCTCGGCCGGCTCGTGTGCCAGCTGGTGAACGAGGCGCTGTTCGCGATCGGCGAGGGAGTCGGGCTCGGCCGAGGACGTGGACGCGGGCACCACGCTCGGGCTCAACCACCCGCGCGGCCCAGTGGCGTGGGGGCGCGAGATCGGCTTCGAGCACGTGCTTGCGACGCTCGATGGGCTCTGGCGGGAGCGCCGCGAGGAGCGCTACAGACCAGCCCCCCTGTTGCAACGTGTCGCCGCCACCGGCCTCGAATCCTTAAGCTGACCCGCCTCATGCTGGCGGTGACCTTCCAGGAGCCGGGCAGGGTGGCCGTGGAGGAGCGGCCCGAACCCGAGCTGATCGAGGCCGACGACGCGGTGGTGCGCGTGGACGCCTCCGGCATCTGCGGCTCCGACCTCCACATCTTCCACGGCCGCGTGCAGATCGAGCCTGGCTTCACGATCGGCCACGAGTACGTGGGCACGGTGGTGGCGGCCGGCGACGGCGTGAGCACCGTCGCGGTGGGCGACCGCGTGCTCGGCACCTTCCACTCCGCCTGCGGCCACTGCTTCTTCTGCCGCAAGGGCGTGTTCCAGAAATGCGATGAGTCGCGCGTGTTCGGCCACGGCAAGACGCTCGGCTCGCTGCAGGGCACCCAGGCCGAGCAGGTGCTCGTGCCCCACGCCAACCTCACTCTGCGCAAGGTGCCGGAGGGGCTGTCGAACGAGTCGGCGCTGTTCGCCGGCGACGTGATGGGCACCGGCTACCACGCCGTGGTGGCCGCGGGGCTCGAGCCGGGCGACACGGTGGCGGTTGTGGGCCTCGGCCCAGTCGGCCTGTGCGCGATCATGGCGGCGCGGGTGGCCGGGGCGGCGCGCGTGATCGCGATCGACATGGTGCCCGAGCGGCTCGAGGTGGCGCGCTCGCTGGGCGCCGAGCCGGTGCACCTCACCGAGGAGGACCCGCGCGCGACGGTGAAGGCGGCCACCGAGGGGCGCGGCGTGGACGTGGCGGTGGAGGCCGTGGGCAACGGCCAGGCGCTCGACCTGGCCTGCCGGCTGGCGCGCAAGGCGGGCACCGTGTCGGTGGTGGGCGTGCACGCCGAGCGCACCGAGGTGCACATGGGCGTGGTGTGGATCAAGAACCTCAAGCTCGTCACCGGGCACGCCAACGTGATGGGCCACCTGGACCCGGTGCTGTCGCTGATGGCGGCCGGCCGGCTCGACCCCACCCCTCTCGTCACCCACCACATGAAGCTGGCCGATGCCCAGGAGGCGTACGAGACCTACGCCGGGCACAAGGCGCTCAAGATCGTGCTGAGCGCCTGAGCTTCGGTTAGGCTCGCCGCCGATGGATCTTCACTCAGGCGAGGAAGTGATCTACGAGGGGCACCCCTCGTGGCGCTCCACGATCGCCTTCTATTTGAAAGGGCTGCTGATCGCCGTCGTGGTCGGCGCGATCGTGTGGCTGATCAAGGACGTCGGGCTCGGCACGGGCGCACTCGCCGTGGTGTTCGCGGTGGTGATCCTCGTGGGCTTCATCCGCCGCTACTTCACCGTCTACACGATCACGAACCAGCGCCTGCGCATCCAGCGCGGCATCATCGCGCGCAACGTTCAGCAGACCCAGATCGAGCGGGTGCAGAACGTCAACACGAGCCAGGGCGTGATCCAGCGCGTCCTCCAGGTGGGCACCGTGGACTTCGACACGGCCGGCACGGGCGACTCGGACTTCAAGTTCGTCGGCGTGAACAACCCGGAGGACGTGGTTGCGGCTGTGGACAAGGCGCACGCCGCGGCCGCCAGCTCGCCAAACCGACCGGCCGACTCGCTCTAGTAGCCGCGCAGCCGGGCCCAGCCCGCCAGCAGCGGAAGCGCCAGCGCCCGAGCCGCGCCCGGGATGGCGGGCGTGAACTCCGTCGAAAATTCGTGAGCCACGTATGCGCCGGCCACCGGGGTGAGGCCGTTCGACGATCCGTGTCCCTCCTCGCGCAGCCGGTGCACGGTCTCGAAGAACTGCTCGGTGCGCTGCGCTGGGCGTACCTGCCACGAGGCCCGCGCCACGCTGCCGCCGCTGTTCCAGAAGGCGTGGACGGTGCCGCGCGGGATGTCCACCGAATCGCCGGCATGCAGGACGCGCGTCTCGTCGCCGAGCCTCAGGCTCAGCTCGCCCTCGAGCACGTCGAAGTGCTCGTCCTGTGAGGGATGCGAGTGCGCGAGCGGCTTGTGCTCGGCCGGCGCCCACTCGGCCTCCACCTCGAGCAGCGTGCCGGCACTATCGGCCGCGGAGGTGCGAACCGTCACCTTCTCCCCATCGTTGAGGCTGAAGACATCGCCTGCTTGGGCCATGCGAGCACCGTACCTGAACTATCCTCGCCGCCTTCGCCCGAAGCCAAGAGGAGGCTGTCCCATGTCCACCATCGCCACCGAGGCCCTGTCCGACGCCGCGCGCAAGTTCGTGGAGAGCGGTCCGCACAAGCTGCTGATCGGCGCCGACTGGGCCGAGGCCACCGACGGCCGCACGTTCGAGACGGTCGACCCCTCCACCGGCGAGGTGATCTGTGAGGTGGCCCAGGCGGGCGCCGAGGACGTGGAGCGCGCGGCCAGGGCGGCGCGGGCGGCGCTCGAGGGCGAGTGGGGCAAGATGCCGGCGGCGGGGCGCTCGCTCCTGATCAACCGCCTCGCCGACCTGATCGAGCAGAACAAGGAGGAGCTGGCCCAGCTCGAGTCGCTCGACAACGGCAAGCCGGTGACGATCGCGGGCATGGTGGACGTCCCGCAGGCGGTCGCGCACCTGCGCTACTACGCCGGCTGGCCCACCAAGATCGAGGGCGAGACGATCCCGGTGTCCTGGCCGGGCATGTTCGTCTACACGCTCAAGGAGCCGGTGGGCGTGTGCGGTCAGATCATCCCCTGGAACTTCCCGCTGCTGATGGCGTCGTGGAAGATCTCGCCCGCGCTCGCGGCAGGCTGCACGGTGATCCTCAAGCCCGCCGAGCAGACGCCGCTCACCGCGATCCGGCTCGGCCAGCTCGCGCTCGAGGCGGGCTTCCCCGAGGGCGTGATCAACATCCTCACGGGCGACGGCGAGACGGGCGGCGCGCTGGTGGACTCCAGCTCGATCGACAAGATCGCCTTCACGGGGTCCACTGAGGTGGGCCGCAAGATCGGCGCCCGCTGCGGCGAGCTGCTCAAGCGCGTGACCCTCGAGCTGGGCGGCAAGAACCCCAACATCATCCTGCCCGACGCCGACATCGAGGCGGCGATCAAGGGCTCGTTCCAGGGCATCTACTTCAACACCGGCCAGGCCTGCAACGCGGGCTCGCGCCTGTTCGTGCAGAAGGACCAGTTCGACAGCGTCGTGTCCGGTCTGGCCGAGGCGGCCAAGGCCGCGAAGGTGGGGCCCGGGCTCGACACCTCCACGCAGTTCGGCCCGGTGGTGTCGAAGGAGCAGTACGAGCGCGTGACCTCGTACATCGAGTCGGGGCTTGAGGCCGGCGCCGAGGCAGTGGCCGGCGGCAACGGAGGTGGCGACGGCGATTCCGGCTACTTCATCCCGCCCACGCTCTTCACCGGCGTGACCGACGACATGAAGATCGCGCGTGAGGAGATCTTCGGCCCGGTGCTCGTGGCGCTGCCCTACGACGACCTCGACGAGGTGGCCCGGCGCGCCAACGACACCGACTACGGCCTGGCCGCCGGCATCTGGACCCGTGACGTGGCGAACGCCCACAACCTCGCCCGCAAGCTGAAGGCGGGCTCGGTGTACATCAACGGCTACGGCATGGTGGACGCCGCGGCGCCGTTCGGTGGCTTCAAGGCGTCAGGCATCGGCCGCGAGATGGGCCACGCCAACCTCGACGCCTACCTCGAGGTGAAGACGGTCTGGACGAACCTGAAGTAGCCGGCGGCGGCGTTCAGCGCGCCAGCAGCTGCCGCAGCACGTAGTGCAGGATCCCGCCGTGGCGGTAGTAGAGCCACTCGTTGGGCGTGTCGATCCGCACGGTGGTCTCGAATTCGATCGGATCGCCGTCGTCCGGCGTGGCGGTGACCCCCAGCTTGCGGTCGCCGTCGGTCAGCTCGTCGAGATCGAAGGTCTCCTTGCCGGTAAGCCCGAGCGACTCCACGTTCTCGCCGTCGGCGAACTGCAGCGGCAGGATGCCCATGCCCACGAGGTTGGAGCGGTGGATGCGCTCGTAGCTCTCCGCGATCACGAAGCGCACGCCGAGCAGGCGCGGGCCCTTGGCCGCCCAGTCGCGTGAGCTGCCCGAGCCGTACTCCTTGCCCGCCAGCACGCCCAGCGGCACGCCCTCGTCGGCGTACTGCATGGCCGCCTCGAAGATCGTCGTCTCCTCGCCGTCGGGCAGGTGGACAGTGAAGCCGCCCGAGGTGCCGGGCGCGAGCTGATTGCGCAGCCGCACGTTGGCGAACGTGCCGCGCATCATCACCTCGTGGTTGCCGCGGCGCGAGCCGTAGGAGTTGAAGTCCTTGCGCTCCACCCCACGCTCCACCAGGTACTTGCCCGCCGGCGAGTCCTCCTTGAACGAGCCCGCCGGCGAGATGTGGTCGGTGGTGACGCTGTCGCCGAGCAGCGCCAGGATGCGCGCGCCCTCGATCTTGTCGAAGGAGTCGGGCGCCTCCGCCGGCATGCCCTCGAAGTAGGGCGGGTGCTTGACGTAGGTCGAGTCGTCGTCCCAGGCGTAGCGGTCGCCCTCCGGTACGTCGAGGCCGTTCCAGTTGTCGTCGCCCTCGAACACCTCGCCGTAGCTGCCCGTGAACATCTCGGACTTCACGGACTGCTCCACCACGTCGTGGATCTCCTTCTGCGACGGCCAGATGTCGCGCAGGTAAACGGGCTCTCCGTCCGAGCCCTCGCCGAGCGGCTCGTCGAAGATGTCGGCGTCCATCCTCCCCGCGAGCGCGTAGGCCACCACGAGCGGCGGCGACGCGAGGTAGTTCATCTTCACCTCGGGGTGGATGCGCCCCTCGAAGTTGCGGTTGCCCGACAGCACCGAGCACACCGCCAGGTCCGCGTCGGTGATGGCCTGCGAGATCTCCTCGCGCAGCGGCCCTGAGTTGCCGATGCACGTGGTGCACCCGTAGCCAACGAGATTGAACTGCAGCTGCTCGAGGTACTCGGTGAGGCCCGCCTTGTCGAGGTACTCGGTCACCACCTTGGAGCCGGGCGCGAGGCTCGTCTTCACCCACGGCTTGCGCTCGAGCCCGTGCTCCACAGCCTTCTTCGCGAGCAGCCCGGCGCCCACCATCACGTAGGGGTTGGAGGTGTTGGTGCAGCTCGTGATCGCGGCGATCACGACGGCGCCGTGGAAGAGCTCGAACTCGGCGCCGTCGAGCTTCACCGGCACGCCCACCTGCTTCTCCTCCACCGTCGACACGGGTGCCGACACCCGGCTGTCCGGGTCAGGCTCGCTGCTGCTGGACGAGCTCGGCGGGTCGCTCGCGGGGAACGACTCCGACGAGGCCTCGTCGTGGTCGTGCAGGTCGTGGCCGTGGCCGTTCTCGCCGAGGTCTGACGCGAGCGCCTCCGCGAAGGCCTCGTGCGCCTCACTCAGCCGCACCCGGTCCTGCGGGCGCTTGGGCCCGGCGAGGCTCGGCTCGACGGTGGACAGGTCCAGCTCGAGCGTGTCGGAGTAGGTGGCCTCCTCCGAGTTCTCGTCGTGGAACATGCCCTGTTCCTTCGTGTACGCCTCCACCAGCGCCACGAGTTCCTTCGGCCGGCCGGTGAACTCGAGGTAGCGAAGTGTCTCGGCGTCCACGGGGAAGATCCCGCAGGTGGACCCGCACTCCGGTGACATGTTGCCGATCGTGGCGCGGTCGGCAAGCGGCATGTTCGCCAGGCCTTCGCCGTAGTACTCCACGAACTTCCCCACCACGCCCTTCTCCCGCAGCATCTGGGTGACCGTGAGCACGAGGTCGGTGGCGGTGGAGCCCTCGGGCAGCGCGCCGGTGAGCCTGAAGCCCACCACCTGCGGCAGCAGCATCGACACGGGCTGGCCGAGCATCGCGGCCTCGGCCTCGATGCCGCCCACGCCCCAGCCGAGCACGCCGAGGCCGTTGATCATCGTGGTGTGGGAGTCGGTGCCCACGAGCGTGTCGGGGAACGCCTGGCCGTCGCGCGCGTATACGACGCGGCCGAGGTACTCGAGGTTCACCTGGTGGCAGATGCCGGTGTTCGGCGGCACCACCGCGAAGTTGTCGAAGGCCGTCTGGCCCCAGCGCAGGAACGCGTAGCGCTCCTTGTTGCGCTCGAACTCGAGCTCGGCGTTGCGCGCGAACGACGTCCGCGAGAGGAACTCGTCCACCTGGATCGAGTGGTCGATCACGAGCTCGGCGGGCTGGAGCGGGTTGATCTTGGTGGCGTCGCCGCCCATGTCGGCCATCGCGTCGCGCATCGCGGCGAGGTCCACGATTGCGGGCACGCCCGTGAAGTCCTGCATCAGCACGCGGCTCGGGGTGAAGGCGATCTCCTCGCTGGGTTCGGCCTTGTGGTCCCAGCGTGCGATCTTCTCCACGTCCTCCGAGGTCACGTTGTCGCCGTCCTCGGTGCGCAGGAGGTTCTCGAGGAGGATCTTGAGGGAGTACGGAAGGCGCGCGACGTCGTACTTGGACTGGAGCGCGTCGAGGCGGAAGATCTCGTAGTCGTTACCGCCCACGGAGAGGGTCGCGCGGGCGTCAAAGCTGTTCGGATTGGGCATGTCCTGAACCCTACTCATCGGGTGTCCTACTCTCGCTCGATGTACCCGCTGCATGACCTCACATGCGTCGTGCACGTGCATTCCACGCACTCTGACGGCACCGGCACAGTGCGTGAGATCGCGGCGGCGGCGGCTCGGAATTCGGTTGATGTTGTTCTTCTGACCGACCACGACACGCTCGCCGCCCGGCGCGCCGGCGAGGAGGGCTGGCACGGCGACGTGCTCCTGCTCGTGGGCGAGGAGGTGACCCCGAAGAACCGCGACCACTATCTGGCGTTCGGGCTCAACCGCGAGGTGTCGCGGCGCCAGGAGGCCGCCGGGATCGTGGGCGATGTTGCCTCGCGCGGCGGCTTCGGCTTCGCCGCCCATCCGTTCTCTCGGGGCTCCGAGCGCTTCAGCCGCATCGCGGGCATGCCCTGGACGGACTTCGACTGCGACGGGCTCGCGGGCCTAGAGGTCTGGAGCTTCGTCACCGACACCGCAGAGAAGCTCGACTCGATCCCGGACATCCTGCGCTTTGTGGCGATGCCCGAGCGGATGCTCGACCACCCACCCGCTCGCAACCTGGCGGAATGGGACCGGCTGTGCCAGCTGCGCCGTGTCGTCGGCATCGCGGGCATCGATGCGCACCAGATCGGATGGCGCGTGCGGGGACGCGTGCCGTTGCGGCTGATGTCGTACGCACGCTCGTTCCGCTTCCTGCGCACGCACGTGCTGGTGGAGGAGCCGCTGAGCGGGTCGCTCGAGCACGACCGGGAGCTGGTGTTCTCCGCCTTGCGGGCGGGCCGCTGCTACATGTCGGTGGACTCGCTGGCGCCGCCGCGCGGCTTCTCGTTCGGGGCGGGCGAGCTGCCGATGGGCGGTGAGGTGGCATTCGACCGGCAGACCCTGGTGGCCTGCGCACCGCGACCGGCCCAACTGCGGCTTGTCAAGAACGGCGAGGAGCTGGCGCGGGTCTCCGGCTCCGAGCTGTCGCACGAGGCGACTGAGCCCGGCGTCTACCGGGTGGAAGCACACCTCGGGGACCGCACCTGGATCCTCTCCAACCCGATCTACCTCCGGTAGGGGCCGTGAGGAGGGAAGAGCAGTAACCGTTTTCGCTGTCTGTGACGGGGCCCGGCCCGCGTGGGGAGCGGGCGCCCTGATCGTCGTGATTGCCCTCGCCGTGTACGTCCTGCCGGTGTCGCTTTCGTTCAGGACAGGCGCCAGCAGGGACTAGCAAGCGCCTCGCGGCGCTGTACCTGGTGGCGATCGGCGTCAGCGTGCTGTTCGGCTTCGTGCTGCCGGGCGGCCTCTCCGGCGACAGCGACTACCTGGCGCTCTTCTTCGGCGGCGTCGCCGTGGGCCTCGGCGGCGGCACGTTCCTCGCCTTCGTGCTCGGCGCGCTCTTGTTCCTACTGGCCGTTACCGGCGCCTGCCTCGATTGACCAGGGCCGACCCGCCGTCCGGCTTGCAGGATCTGCACCGTAGGCCTCACATGGAGCTCCTACTCGACCAGGCCCACCACGTCCAGTGCCTCCCCCCGCCGGCGGAACACCTTGCCCCACACCACCTTGCCGCCCTCGAGGCGCCAGACGAAGCTCGCAGGGTCGTCGGCCACCGAGCCGCCGCCCGACGCGTAGATGCGACCGAACGCGAGCACGTAGCTGCCGGCGTGGCGGTACTCCTGGATGTTCACGTCCAGGCGATCCCAGGTGTCTGCGATGTCCTCGAAGTACTGGCGCATCCCCGAGTGTCCGAGGTAGGAGCGGTGCGGCCGGGCGTATGTGGGAGCCGGCTCGAACAGCACCTCTGGGTCGAGCAGCTCCACCATCGCCTCGGCGTCGCGGTTCGAGAACGCCTCGAATACCCGCTTGATCACCGCCACGTTGTCCGGACCACTTTCGGTCACGGGCAAGCCACCAGTCGCGGTCCGGGGCCGCGCGAGTCCATGACCCCGAGTGTGGCAGACACTCAAAGGCGGGTCCATACCACGGCGGCCGCAATCAACACGATGGCCACCGCCATGGCCCGCAGCGCGCCGTCGAGCGGCGCGGCGAGGCGCTCAACGTCGAGTTTCACCTCGCTTCCGTCCGCGAGTGTCTGGGTTCCGCTCAGATGGATCGTCCGGCGGCGCAGCTCCCGCGCCGGTGTGCTCAAGCGCCGTTGCGCCAAGCTGAGCGCGAAGCAACCCGCCGCCACGCCCACTCCGGGCAGGCGCAGCGTGAGCGCGTTGGCCCAGTAGCTGGTGAGCGCCGGAAACGCGCCCCACGCCACCGCGAACCAGGTGTCCGAGTGAAAGCGGCCGCCGAACAGCTCGAGGTTGTACGCCACCACGATGAAGGCGCCGGCCGCCACGAACACGGCCAGCGACGCCGACACCGTGATCACTCCCAGCACGCCGATCGCCACCGCGCCCAACAGGCTCACCGCGGCCAGGGCGATCAGCGCGCGGTCCGATAGCCGCGTCCTTAGTGGCCGTCCGTTCAGCTCGTCGAGCGCGTGCGCGCACACGCCCACGCCGAGGAAGAAGGCGCCGAGAGCGGCGGCCAGGCGGGCGCCATAGACCGTCGGAGCGGCGGCGGCTCCGAGCGCCACGTAGCTGAGGTGCCAAGCGGTGTACGGCGGATGGAGCAGCGTGACGAGGTCGCGCCAGCCGCCGGGAGCGAGCGCGTAGAAGGCCGGTCGCTGGACCCCCCTATGTGCGTCCGTTGTGTCTCACCCCCCACATCACGACGCCGCCGCCGAGACTCATCTTCCGAGCCTCCACCGAATCGATTCCCGCACGGCGCCACATCTCCACAAGCTGCGGCAGCGGATGGCGGCGCCAGAAGCCGTCGATGCTCGGCCCCAGGAAGCGTCCCACCTCATACCAGTCGCGCGATACGAGCCGGCCGAGCGCCGGCAGCCCCGCGCGCGTGTAGAGCCACCAAGCGGGATGGAGAACCGGCCGCGGCGGGACGTGGAACTCGAGCATCGCGATCCGCCCACCGGGCCGCACCACGCGCGCGAGCTCGCGCATCGTGGCCGCCGGATCATCGACGTAGCGCAGCAGGTAGGTGAACGTGAGCGCGTCGAACTCGCCGTCGGCGAAGGGCAGCCGCTCGGCCTCTCCTTGCATCACCTGCTCGTACACGGTCCCGACGAGTGGCCGCGCGCGCGAGAGCATCTGCTCGCTCTGGTCGAGCCCCACCACGCGGCAGCCGTAGCGCCGCCTGAGCGCGCGGGCCACGAGGCCGGTGCCGGTGGCCACATCGAGCACGCGCTGGCCCGGCGAGGCCTGCACGGTCTCCACCATCGCCCGCCGCCAGCGCGGGTCCTGGCCGAAGCTGAATAGCGCTGCCACCCGGTCGTAGTGCCGGGGCAGGCCCGAGAACAACTCGAGCGCGTGCTCCTTGCGCGTGGAGGGCGCTGCTATCGAAGGCGAGTCGGCCGTCGGCCGATGGTACGCGGAGCGCTAGCTCTGCGCTTCCACCGGCTCGTGATGGAGGTAGTGCTCCTCCGGAATCACCGGCGTGTCACGCAGGTACGCCTCGGCGTCGAGCGCCGCCATGCAGCCGGAGCCCGCGGCCGTGACGGCCTGGCGGTAGGTGTGGTCCACGAGGTCGCCCGCGGCGAACACGCCGGGGATGCCGGTGCGAGTGGACTTGCCCTCGGTGGCGACGTAGCCCTCCTGGTCGGTGGCCACCTGGTCCTCGACGATCGCCGAGTTGGGCTGGTGCCCGATCGCTATGAAGGCGCCGCTGATGTCGAGAGTCTTCTCGTCGCCGGTCTCGGTGTGCTTCAGGACGGCCTGCTTCAGGCCCTCCTCGCCCTCGAAGCGCTCCACCACATACGGCGTGACGAACTCGATGTTCTCCGTGTCCCGCGCCCGCTCGTACATGATCTGCGAGGCGCGGAACTCGTCGCGGCGGTGCACGATCTCCACCTTGCTGGCGAACTTGGACAGGAAGATCGCGTCCTCCATCGCCGTGTCGCCGCCGCCCACGACGATCGTGGGCTTGTCGCGGAAGAACGCGGCGTCGCACGTCGCACAGTAGGAAACGCCGCGCGCGGCCAGCTCCTCCTCGCCCGGCACGCCCAGCTTCCGGGGCTCGGCGCCCATGGACAGAATCACCGAACGCGCGGTGTGAAGCTCGTCGCCCACCCAGACCTTGTGCAGCCCGCCTTCGCGCGAGAACTCAACGCGGGTGGCGTTCTCGGTGATGAAGCGGGTGCCGAAGCGCTCAGCCTGGTCGCGGAACTTCTGCATCATCTCCGGGCCGAGAATGCCCTCGGGGAAGCCCGGATAGTTCTCCACGTCCGTGGTCTGCTGGAGCAGCCCGCCCCAGATGAAGCCCTCGATCACGAGCGGCCGCAGATCGGCGCGCGAGGTGTAGAGGGCAGCCGTGTAGCCGGCCGGCCCGCTACCGATGATGATCACGTTCTCCGGTGAGTTGGTCACTTGGCCTCCGCCGTTACTTTACTTTCTGAAGTATAGGACACGTCCTCCTCGCCGTCCCAGGAGTTGACCTGCTTGCGTAGCGCAAAGTAGGCGATCACCCCGGGGATGATCGGCAACCAGAACCCCACCAGACGGAACGTCAGCACGGCTGGCAACACGGTATCGACCGGGATGTCGAACAGCAGGAAGGCGCCGATCAGGCCGGCGTCCAGAGTGCCCACGCCCGCGGCCGGAGACGGGGCAAGGTTGGCCACCATCCCGAGGAAGAAGCCCATCACCACCACGCCGAACGGCACGCCGCCGCCATAGGCGTGGAAGCAGGCCCAGAGGATGCCCACCATTCCGGCCCAGTAGCCCACCGCGCCGCCGATCGCCCCGGCACCGCTGCGCGGGTGCCGCAGATAGGCGATGGCCGTGCGCACGCCCGTGGACACGGTGGCGGGGACGGTGGCCAGGCGACGCACCCAGCGGCTGTCCTGATGGCGCGCGATGCGCCGCTCGAGGTCCCCCGGGATGAGCGCGATCAGCCCGGTGAGGAGGGCGGCGGCCGCGGCCAGTCCGGCGGGCACGATCGTGCCCGCCAGGGGAGCCTTGCCGCTCAGCACGCCGGTGCGCAGAAGCACACCGAACACGATCACCGCGGCCGCGTACACGGTGTAGAGCAGGACGAGGAAGGCCACCATCCGGCACGCGGCGCGCCGGCGCTCCATGCCCGCCTTGCGCAACGCCCAGTAGGTGAGCGCCACGCCGCCGGCTCCCGCTGCGGAGAAGAGCGTGGACGCCGCGAGCCCGGCCATCGTGATCTTGAAGGAGGCGTTGAAGTCGAGCCGCTTGTAGATCAGATCCTGGTCGTTGCGGCCGCCGAGGATGCCGCGGAACAGCGCCGCGTAGGCGAGGAAGGAGAAGCCGTTGAAGCCGATCGCCACCACCACCCAGCCCCAGCTGGGATCCGAGAGCTTGCTGAGCGATCCGCTGACACCGGTGATCTTCGGGATCAGGACGTAGATGCCGACGATCAGCAGCAGGAAGGCGGCCAGCACCGTGAGCATCCGCCGGCGGTCGCCCAGCAGGCGCGTGCCCGCCTGTTCGATCTCGGTCGTCGGCTCCATCTCGGGCGGGGCCGAGTCGTCGCTGACCGCGCGGAGCCGCTCCTGATCCGCCATCACGCCATGCCCGGCTCGAGCCTCTGGATCGCGCGGGCTGCCGGAGCCAGCGCGCGCGTGGCAGCCGGAGCGAAGGCACGAACGCCCTCGGCCAGCCCCAGGCCTGCGATCAGGTCCACCACATAGTGCTCCCCGAGGTACACGAGCGCGAACCCAAGCGAGGCGGCGTAGGCCCATCCAAGGACACCCTCCACGTGCCCGACGTCCGTGAGCAGGTGTGCGGCCATCACAGATGTAGCGAAGTGGAGAGAGGGCATCGCAGCAAATGGGTTTCCGCCTAGAAAATCGTAGAGCGGGCGCCAGAGGCGTCCCCAGAAGTGCTCACCCGCCTCCACCATGATCCGCCGGACGGGCGGCATGTGGCCGGCCGTGCCGGCCCACCAGGGCGGCGCGGTGGGTATCGACCAGTACGCCACGAGCCCCAGGTCGAACACCCCGGCCATCATGCACGCGGCCTTGGGGAAATGCCAGCGATGGCGAAGGAGAATGTATGCCGACGTACCGTGCGGCACGATGAACCAGCTCCAGTGGATCCACGCGAGCGCGAGGTCGTGCCGCCGCACCTCGCCCGGGCGGCCCAGGAGCCGCTGGAGACGCACCGTCGGCGTCGTGCCACCGCCGAGCACGGTGTCCGCCTTGATCGGATAGCTCACGCGCAGGCGCGAGAGCAGCTGGTCCGGATCGTCGTTCGGCATCTCGTAGTGAGCGATATAGGCCCACATCTGGAGCGCGTAGATGCCGGCGTCGCGCAGCCCCGAGCGCGGCCGCGCGAGGGCGAGTGCCACTGGCGCCTGCCAGGCGAGCGCAGACACGAGGGCAGGCTTCAACCTGAGACGGTGCCGGACGAGAGGCGCCGCCACCCCGACCGCCACTGCCCCGAGTGCGACGGTGCGTAGGGCGCGCGATGTCCGCAAGGCGCGGGCAGTATAAGACGCGGAGCCGATCCTCACAGGGTCGCCGAGGCGCTCGCCTCGGTATGTTTCGCCGATCCATGTCCGGATATGTCGCAAGACATGAGCTCGGGCGGGGGAGGTTTCTTGTTGAGCGCGACTGAGCGCGACTTCGAGTTGGCAGGCGGGCCCTACGCCGCTACGGCGGCGCGGCTGGCACTCGACAACCTGGATACCGAACTCGACCCGGTACTAGCCCAAGACCTCCGCCTGCTCGTTACCGAAGCGGTGAAGAACAGCGTGCAGCACGCGGGGGTCGGTCCCGAGGACTCGATCGGCCTGAGGATCTCCGTGCGCTCCGAGCTGGTGCGCATCGAGGTGAGCGACGAGGGCCCGGGCTTCGAGCCCGACGCGAGCCGCCCCGACGAGGACGAGGTATCCGGCTGGGGCCTCTTCCTGATCGACCAGCTCGCCGACCGCTGGGGCGTGGTGCATGAGAACGGCACCATGGTGTGGTTCGAGGTCTCGCGCACCGAGTCGCGCCCGGGGCGGGAAGCGGCTTAGGCGCGCTTGCTCCGCCGGCGCTTGCTCAACTTTCACGGACTACAAGTTTGTCTCGCTATCCGGGACTAACTTGCAGTTCGTGGCGGCTCAGGCCACCTTCTCGAGGATCCTGACCTCGCCCGGCGCGGCCGCGGCGAACTCCTCCGCGTCCGCGCGCGTGCCTAGGTGCTCGCCCCAGTGCATCGGCACGGCCACCCGCGGCGCTATGCGTCGCGCGGCCTCCGCGGCCTCGCGAGCGGTCATCACGTAGGTGCCGCTCACCGGGAGCAGCGCCACCTCCACGCCGGCCACCGCGTCCATCTCGGGGATCACGTCCGTGTCGCCCGCGTGGTAGAGGCGCTCGCCGCGCACGTTCAGGTCGTAGCCCACGAAGCCGGCACCGGGCGGGTGGAAGACGTTGCCCTCGGCGTCGCGCTTCGACGTGTTGTACGCCGCCACCGCGGCCACGGCCACCCCGCGCACCAGCTCGTCCTCGAGCATCTCCCCCGGCGCGATCGACAGCACGTTGCCGGACACGCGCTCGGCCACGGCGGCGGGCGCCACGAGCCAGGTTCCCTTGTGCGAGAGCCGCTCGAGGTCCTGCGGCGAGAAATGGTCGTAGTGGCCGTGGGTGACCAGGATCAGGTCGGCCTTGGGAGCGTCCGGGGACACGCGGTAGGGGTCGATGTAGATCGTCGAGCGGCCCGCTCGCAAGCGGAATCCGGAGTGGCCGAGCCAGTCAAGCGCCTCGATCAGCATCGAATCGAGGATATTTCGGGCTCGAATCCTCGAATGGGAGCAGTGATGAGCTACGAGACCGTGATCTGGGAGCAGTCCGGCGGCGCCGGCCGGCTCACCCTCAACCGCCCGGACAGCCTGAACTCGTGGACGGCCCAGTTCGGGCGCGAGCTGAAGCAGGTGCTCGAGGGCGAGGCGGCCGACGCGTCGTGCCGCGCCGTCCTGATCACGGGCGCGGGACGGGGCTTCTCGAGCGGCGCCGACCTCAAGTCGGGCTTCGACCCGCACCCCGACGACGGCCGCCCCGACGTGCGCAAGGAGCTCGACGAGCTCTACCACCCGATCATCGCCGGTGTGCGCCAGCTCGAGAAGCCGGTGCTGGCGGCGGTGAACGGGCCGGCTGTGGGCATCGGCGCCTCGCTCGCTTTCGCCTGCGACCTGATCCTCGCCGCCGAGTCCGCCTACTTCGGCCTCGCGTTCGTGAACATCGGGCTGATGCCGGACGGCGGCTCCACCCTGTTCGTGCCCGCCGCGGTGGGCAAGGCGCGGGCGTTCCAGATGGCGCTGCTCGGCGAGCGCGTGCCGGCGCAGAAGGCGCTCGACTGGGGTCTGATCAACCAGGTGCACCCCGACGACCAGCTGATGGACGAGGCGAACGCGCTCGTCGACCGCATGGCCGGCGGACCCACCCGCTCCTACGCCAGCTCCAAGAAAGCGCTCAACAACATGCTCTTCCCGCGGATGCAGGAGCAGCTCGACCTGGAGGCGGAGTTACAGCACGACCTGGCCCGCACGCACGACTTCGTGGAGGGCGTGTCGGCGTTCATCGAAAAGCGCGAAGCCCGCTTCGCGGGTCGTTGACGGGTGCAAAGCGCCTTTTGCCACTAGCGACGCCTGGCCGTTCCGACAACCAGCCACCGTTATGATTCCGCGCGCCTTGCCTCGCCGTAGAGCAATTTTCCTTGCGCTGGCAGGGGCCACGGTGCTCCTGCTTGCCCTCGCGCCGATCGCATCGGCGGACTGGATCAGCCCGGAATCGGGTGGTTCGCCGAACGCGGACAACATCGACACGCTCTACAAGATCGTGCTCTACATCGGGGCCGTGATCTTCGTTCTCGTCGAGGGACTGCTGATCACGGCGGTGGTGAGGTTCCGCCGCCGGCGCGGCGGCCCGGAGCCCGCGATGGTGCACGGCAACACGCCGCTCGAGGTGGGCTGGACGATCGGCGCGGCAGCGATCGTGGCCGTGATCGCGGCGATCACGTTCATCTATCTGCCGAAGATCAAGAACCCGGTGAACACGAGCTCGAGCGGCCTCCAGCAGCTCGCCGGCATCAAGTTCGCCTCGCTCACGCAGCCCAACCCGCCCAACGGCAAGGCGCTGCGGATCAACGTGGTGGGCCAGCAGTACATCTGGCGCTTCGACTACATCAGCGCCAAGCCGCGGCTCACGGAGGACCGGCCGGTGTACGCATACGAGTCGATGGTCGTGCCCACCAACACCACGGTGGTGCTCCAGATCAACTCCGCCGACGTGGCCCATTCATGGTGGATCCCCAAGCTCGGCGGCAAGGCCGACGCGATCCCCGGCCACAACAACTACACGTGGTTCAAGATCTCGAAGCCCGGGGTGTATAGGGGGCAGTGCGCCGAGCTGTGCGGCAACAACCACGCCGACATGGTGGCGCAGGTGCACGCGGTGTCGCCCGATCAGTTCCAGGCCTGGTTGACGGCGCAGCGCCAGGGGCTCCTGCAGTCGCAGAGGGACCTGGCCGCCCAGCGCAAGGCCGGCGAGGGTCAGTAGAGAGAGGAATCCAGACAACGTGGCAACCCAGGAATACACAGGCGCTCCGCTAGCCCGGCCACGGGTGAACGGCGGGCCGCCGCGCCCCGAGGTTGCCGTGCGGGGCATCAAGGACCGCCCCACCGGCTGGCTGTCGTGGCTCGCCACGACGGACCACAAGAAGATCGGGCTGATGTACCTCTACTCGACCTTCCTGTTCTTCATGCTGGGAGGTGTCGAGGCGCTGCTGATGCGGCTCCAGCTGTCGGAGTCGCAGAACACGCTGATCAACCCGCAGACCTACAACGCGCTCGTGACGATGCACGGCACGACGATGATCTTCCTGTTCGTCGTGCCGGTGCTGGCGGGCTTCGGCAACTACATGGTGCCGCTGATGATCGGGGCCCGGGACATGGCGTTCCCGCGGCTCAACGCGCTGTCGTTCTGGCTGCTCTTGTTCGGCGGGATCGTCTTCTACGTGTCGGTGTTCTTCACGCCGCCCAACGCCGGCTGGACCTTCTACGCGCCGCTGTCCGACAACGCCTTCAACCCCTCCAACGGGGTCGATGCCTGGATCTTCCTGATCCACCTCACAGGGCTCTCGTCGATCCTCGGCGCGATCAACTTCATCGCGACGATCCACAACATGCGCGCCAAGGGCATGGGCTGGGCGCGGATGCCGCTGTTCATCTGGGGCATCCTCATCTACAGCTACCTGCTCGTGCTGGCGCTGCCGTCGATCGCCGCCGGAGTGACGATGCTGCTCACCGACCGCCACTTCGGCACCGGCTTCTTCGATGTCGCGCAGGGAGGGGACCCGCTGTTGTGGCAGCACCTCTTCTGGTTCTTCGGGCACCCCGAGGTCTACATCATGATCCTGCCGGTGTTCGGGATGATCTCGGAGATCATCCCGGTGTTCTCCCGGAAGCCGATCTTCGGCTACAAGGCGATCGCGGCGTCCACGGCGGCCATCGCGTTCCTGGGGATGCTGGTGTGGGCGCACCACATGTTCACCACACCGACGCCCATCGTGGTGCTCGCGTTCTTCATGCTCTCGTCGTTCGCGATCGCGGTGCCCACGGGCATCAAGATCTTCAACTGGATCGCGACGATGTGGCGCGGCGCGCTCGTGTTCAAGGTGCCCATGTACTTCGCCGTCGGCTTCATCGCCCAGTTCGTGATCGGCGGCATCTCGGGCGTCATGTCCGCGGTGTTCCCGGTGGACTGGCAGCTTCAGGACACCTACTTCATCGTCGCGCACATCCACTACGTGCTGTTCGGCGGCAGCGTGTTCGGCATCTTCGCCGGGCTCTACTACTGGTTCCCAAAGATGTCCGGGCGAATGCTGTCGGAGGGCCTCGGGAAGCTCTCGTTCTGGCTGATGTTCCTCGGCTTCAACCTCACCTTCCTGGTCCAGCACTCGCTCGGTCTTGAGGGCATGCCGCGCCGCATCTACACCTACTCGTCCCAGAACGGCTGGGGCACGCTCAACTTCATCTCCACGGTGGGCTCGTTCATCCTCGCCCTCGGCGTGCTCGTGACGCTGTTCAACGTGGTGCGCAGCCTCAAGGTCGGGAAGAAGGCGGGCAACGATCCTTGGGGCGCCAATACCCTCGAGTGGTTCATGCAGTCCCCGCCGCCCGAGAACAACTTCGACGTGATCCCGCGCGTGCGCAGCGCCGAGCCGATGAAGGACATCCGCCGCGAGGTGGCGGCGGCGGAGCGCGCCGTCGGCAGCTCGGCTCAACCGGTGGCGCCGGGAACCTGATGGAAGCCGGAGCCAGAACTCACCCGCACCACGCCCCCGCCGCCAGGCGCGCGCGGCGTGCAAGTGCCGTCCGCCAGGTCGTGAGCGACTACGTGGACATGACCAAGCCGAAGGTGCAGTCGCTGCTGCTCTTCACCACGGTCACCACGATGTACGTGGCCGGCACGCCCTCAATCGGGCTCGTGCTGCTCACCTGCCTCGGCGGCGCGCTCGCCTCCGGCGGCGCCGGCGCGATCAACCACTACCTCGACCGCGACATCGACGCCAGCATGAGCCGCACCGCCAACCGGCCGGTGCCGTCGGGCCGCGTGGCGCCCCTGGCAGCGCTCGCCTACGGCATCGTGCTCGGCATCTGCTCGTTCGCGCTGCTCGCGCTCACCGTCAACGTGCTGGCGGCGTCGCTCGCGCTCTCAGGACTGCTCGGCTACGTGCTGGTCTACACGCTTTGGCTCAAGCGCCGCACGCCGCAGAACATCGTGATCGGGGGCGCCGCCGGCGCCGTACCGCCGCTGGTGGCGTGGGCCGCGGTCACGGGCCATCTGAGCGGCACCGCCATCTACCTGTTCGCGATCGTCTTCTACTGGACCCCGCCGCACTTCTGGGCGCTCTCGCTCCTGATGAAGGACGAGTACGCCTCGGCCGGTGTGCCGATGCTGCCCGTGGTCCGCGGCGAGGCTGAGACGCGCTGGCAGATCCTGCTCTACACGATCCTGCTCGTGGCGGTCACGTTGCTGCCGTTTGCGTTCGGCGTCTTCGACGGTCTCTATCTCGTGGCCGCGCTGCTGCTCGGCTCGGCGTTCACCGCGATGGCGCTCAAGCTGCGCCGCGACGCCGACCGCCGCACAGCGCTCAAGCTCTACCTCTTCTCGCTCGCCTACCTGGCGCTGCTGTTCGCGGCCATGGTGGGAGACGCCCGCCTGTAGTCTCGGCGAGATGAGCGCACGCGCCTGGACCGCCTTCGCGACGGTCTCGACGCTGTGGGGCGTGCCGTATCTGTTCATCAAGGTGGCGGTGGACGACGGCGTGCCGCCCGCGTTCCTCGCCTGGGTGCGGGTGGTGCTCGGCGCGTCCGTGCTGCTCGGCCTGGCCTGGCGGGCGGGGCTGCTGGGCGGCCTGCGGGGGCGGCTGCGGTGGCTGGTGCTGTTCGCCGTGGCTGAGATCTGCATCCCGTTCCCGCTGATCGCCGCCGGGGAGCGGCACGTGGCCTCGTCGCTGGCGGCGATCATCGTGGCGGCGGCGCCGCTGTTCGTGGTGCTGCTGGCGCTGCGCTTCGACCACAGTGAGCGTCCCGACCGCAAGCGGCTCATCGGTCTCGTGATCGGGCTGGCGGGCGTGGTGGCCCTGATGGGAGTCGATGTGGCGGGGTCGTCGAGTGAGCTGCTCGGAGCGCTCGCCATCCTCACCGCGGCCTTCGGCTATGCGGTGGGACCGATGGTGCTGAAGAACAAGCTGGCCGACCTCGATCCGCGCGCGTCCATGGGGCTCAGCCTGGCGATCGCCTCCGTGATCCTCACGCCGGCCGCGACCATCGACCACCCCACCGCGATGCCGTCGCTGGCGGCCATCGGGGCGCTGATCGCGCTCGGGCTCTTCTGCACGGCCGCGGCGTTCGTCTTCTACGGGATGCTGGTGGCCGAGGTGGGCGCGGGCCGTGCGCTCGTGGTCACCTACGTCAACCCCGTGGTGGCGGTGGCGCTGGGCGTGGCGATCCTCGGCGAGCGGCCGGGGGCGGGCGCCATCGCCGGGCTGCTGCTCATCCTCGCCGGCTCGTGGCTGTCCACCGACGGCCGCCTGCCACCCGGGCTCGTGGCACTGTTCGAGCGGTCGAAGCCACAGCCACAGAGCCGCCCCGCGCCGCAGAGTCCGCAGCTCGATCCGTTACGGGCTTAGGGGCTTGAGGTGGGCGGCGCTGATTGCCAGGTCGAAGTCGGCCAGCCAGATCTGGCTCACGGGCACGCCGGGCCGGGTGTAGTCGCCCGCGATGTAGGCCCACACGCCTCGTGCGAGCGTGCCCTCACACGCCGGATAGAAGATGTCCGCGTCCGCGCCGGTGGTCTCCTCGCGGCAGTTGAGGCCGGGATAGGCGCGACGGACGAGCGAAATGCTGTCACCCGGGCCCACCCCCCTGGACAGCTGCGCCTGCCTATCGGCCACAGCGAGGTAGCGGACACGGTTGTCGGCGGCGAAGAAGAGGTTGCGGTAGCGGAGATCCCGCTCGTGCACGAGGTTGGGAATCTCGGGCCCGTCGGTGTTGCCGTCGCCTGCCAGGGGTCCGTACCCCGTGGTGGGATCGTCGACGAGCGCTGGGCCGAACGTCGACATGATGTGGCTCAGACGGTCGCCCAGGCCGGCGCCTGACACGGTCCCTTCTCGCTCGTCGATCAGCACGGGATGCGAGCGGTGGACACGTACCGTGCGGTGCTTCTCTACGTAGGCGTGGGCGGCCGGCAGGAAGGCGAACGCCAGACCGGCGCCCGCGAGCACCGAGACGGTGGTCGTGACCGTTGTGCGCAGCCTGTGCCGTGCGATCACCCCTATCGCCATCGGCAGCGCTGCGGCCACCGGCACGAACGGCGCCGCAATGACCGCCACCGGGTCCTCCGAGATCTGCGCCACCAGGAGCACGAGCGGGAAATAGACAAGGCAGAGCAGGCAGTAGCGGTAGTGGTCGAGCATGAAGCCCGCAGCCGCGGCCGGCACGAGGATGCCCGCTAGCCAAAGCCACGGCGAGACCGGATAGCGGTCGACCTCGGCCGCGACGAGCAGGAAGGCCGCGGACGCCGTCACGAGCCACGCCCCGGCCCAGGCCCAGCGTTGTTGCGCGCGCAGTCCCACCGCGAGCTGGATCGTAAATGCTCAACAACAACTGCGTGCCAGATCTCGGCTAGCCTGCGGAGCCATGGGCGAACGCACTAAATACACACCAGGCACCTTCTCGTGGGCCGATCTCAGCACGACCGATCTGGAAGGTGCGAAGGACTTCTACGGTGGCCTGTTCGGCTGGCAGGCCGACGACCGGCCGGTGGGCGACGGCATGGTCTATTCGATGCAGCAGATCGGCGGCAAGAGCGTGGCCGCGATCTCTCCGCAGATGGAGGATCAGCGCAAGATGGGGCTGCCGCCGATCTGGAACTCGTACGTGACCGTGGACAGCGCGGACGACGTGGCCGCGAAGGCCGGCGAGCTCGGGGCGAACGTGCACGCGCCGCCGTTCGACGTGATGGACGTCGGCCGCATGGCGGTGATCCAGGACCCGCAGGGCGCGTTCTTCATGATCTGGGAGCCCAAGACGACGATCGGCGCCGAGCTGGTGAACGTGCCGGGCGCGCTCTGCTGGAACGAGCTGTACACGGGCGACCTCGACGGCGCGAAGAGCTTCTACAACGGCGTGTTCGGCTGGGACTGGCAGGAGTTCGAGGCGTCGCCCGACCCGTACTTCGTGATCATGAACCAGGGGAGCGGGAACGGTGGCGTTCGCGGCCTCGCGGAGCCCGACATGCCGCCGAACTGGCTCGTCTATTTCGCGGTGGAGGACATCGACGCGGCTCTGGCCAAGGTCTCCGAGCTGGGCGGTGAGACGATGATGGGGCCGATGGACATCGGCATCGCCAAGGTCGCGGTGATCAAGGACCCGCAGGGCGGCGTGTTCGCGCTGTATGCGGGGCAGCTTGAGGAATAGCTCCCAGTTCCCAGTCCCCAGTTTGGGCGACTAGGCGCTTCAGTACTTCGGGCATTCCGCCTTCCGCGTAGGCCCGCCGCTGGAGGTCGGCGCCGCCGCCCTCGGCGAGGATGCGCTCGATCGTTTCGAGCGCAGCGTCGGCGCCCAGCTCGCGCAAGTGCGGGCGGGCGAGATCGATCGCGGCCCGCGCCACATCCGGCACCGGTCGCAGCCGCCCGCCGCTCAGCAAGCGCGCGCCCAGCCCGTGGCTCGTGGCCCAGAACACCGACTCCTCGATCGGGTCGCGCTCGAGCCACTGCCGCGGCCCACTGAGCGCCTCGTGGATGGCGAGGCCGTGGATGAGCGCGGCCAGCCCGGCAACACGCTCCAGCGAGGACTGTGAGTCCATCACCCGCACCTCCACGGTGCCGAGGTTGGGATGGGGGCGCACGTCCCACCAGACGTAGGTGTAGTCCGGCAGGTCACCAGCGGCGAGCAGCGGCTGGATCGCCTGCTCGAAGTCGGCGAAGTCGCGGAAGGCGCGCGGCACCTCCACGCGCGGGAACCCGCGGCGAAGCACGAAGCGCGCGCTCGCCAGGTGCGCGTCCACGCCGTGCCAGAAGGGCGAGTTGGCCGCCAGCGCGTGCAGGAGAGGCAGGTGCTCGCGCAGGCCGTTGCAGGCGCGGATCGCGGTGTCCGGGTCGGGCATTCCCACGTGCACGTGGAGAGCGCAGTCCGGCGTGCGGTCCACGACGCCGCCGAGGTAGTCGCGCTGGTGGCTGTAGCGCGGCTGATCGACGATGCGAACGTCGCCGAACTCGGCGGCCGGGTGGATGCCGGCGCCCATCGGCGTGCCGCCCGCGCCGATCACCGCCGCGCGCAGCCGGGATAGCTCCCGTACCGCCTGCGCGGCATCGCTCCCCACCGGCGAGGACAGCTCGATCTGCGCCTCGTAGATGTCGTGGCGCACCGCCGCGGGGTCGGCCCCGAGGGTGTCGATCACGCGGGCGCTGTCGTGGGCGAGCGCGTGCGTGGAGGCGTCCACGAGCAACAGCTCCTCCTCCACCCCCAGCGTGAAGTCCGGGCGCTGTCCGAACGCGTGCTTCACGCCAGGGCGGACTCCGCCGCGATCAGACCGAACACGAGCGCGGCCGCGAGCCCGCTGGAATAGCCGCCGGTGGCGATCCCACCAGCGTCGGTGCCGGCGGCGAACACCCCCTCGGCCGCGCACGCAGAGCCGTCCACTCGCAGGCCGCCAAGCGTGGTGGTGATCGCCGCCACCACCTCCACGCCGGTGCTGCCGTGGCCGCGCTCCACGCGGGCGCCAGCCCGCTCCGCGGCGGCGATGAGGTCACCCACCGTGCGCTCGCGCACGCGCTCGGACAGCGCCGAATCCGGCACCACGTAGCGTGCCCGGGCCCCCGGCTGGCGCGCCGTCCACTGCACCACATCGATCTCTGACCAGGTGGAGGTCTCGAAGCGCTCGCCGCGCTCGTTCTCCACCCGCGCGTGCCGGGCGTAGAGCTGCGCGAGCGGCACGAAGTCCTCTGGCTCGACCAGCGCCGGCGGCGCAGGCATGTTGCGCCCGTAGAACTCCCCCATGCCGTCGCTGAGCGACGCGCCCGCCGAGAGGCCGAGCCGGAGCCCGTCCCCGCAGCTCCACGGATTGGCGCGGAGCATCAGGTGGCCGGCCTCCGGCGTCACATGCTCGCGCACGAGCGAGCGGTCGCCCTGAAAGCCGCCGGTGGCGAGCACCACCGGCACACCCTCAGGCAGCTCGCGCAGCGGCTCCCCGAGGCGCACGGGGCCGGCGCGCGCCACGAGCAGCTCCGTGAGCCCGCGCGGATTGAAGCGGCGGCCCACGGTGAGCGGGTTGCCCGTATCGCGCTCCTCCACCGGTGCCCCGAGGCCCTCCAGCCAGTCGAGCGCGCCGTCGAGCCGCTCGTGCACGAGGCGCTGCAGCTCCGGATCGCCGCCGGGGCATTCCGCGCGAAACACGTCGAATTCCCGGTGCCGCCAGGCGAACCCGCTCGACAGCAGCATCGAGCCGCCGGGCCGGTCGCCCTTCTCGAGCAGGTCCACGGATGCACCCAGCTCGCGCGCGCGGGCGGCCGCCACGAGTCCTGCCATCCCGGCGCCGGCCACCACCAGGTCGGCCATAGGCGCAGGCCCCCTTAGACGAGGGAGAAGCTCTCCTTGTGCTCGACGTACTCGAGCTTCACGCGATCGGGCCCCCAGATGAACACCGCGTAGGTGTTCTCCGCGTCCTTGATGTCGGCGATCTCGAGCCCGCGGCGCTTGGCCTCCTGGATGTGATCCTCGGCAGACCCCACGAGCAGCGCGATGTGGTTGAGCAGCGGCTGCTCGGGCTCCGTGCCGTCGCCGCCCGGCACGAGCTCGACGTAGGAGTCGCCCACCACGAGGTGGCCTTCCTCGCCCCGGAACCCATAGCCGAGCAGCTCCTTGAAGCTCTCGTCTGGATCCGGCACGCGCAGGCTCACGTGGTGGATGTCGTAGTCCACGCCGCGGGCCTCCACGAGAGCGATGCGCAGGCCCTCGGGCGCCTCGAACATCGCCGCGCCGTCATCGCGCAGGTCGATCTCCGTGCCCGGCGGGAGGGCCGCGAGCGCGTCGTCGAGGTCGCGTACGCGCAGCGCGACATGTGCGAGCGGCCCCGGCGCGCGGTCGCCCTCGGCAGCGAAGAGCGTGATCTTGCCGCGGCGGGCGTCGGAGCCCACGAGCGTGAACGCGTCGGTCCGGTCGATCACGTGCATCCCCACGTGGCGGGTGAGGAAGTCGGAGAGGCGGTCGCGATTAGCGACCCACAGCGCGACGTGATCGAGGGTCTGGATCTTCATCGGTCGGTCTACGTACCCCGGATGAGGCGCAACAAACTATGTCATGCCGTCAGGCGCACCGGCGCGAAGCGCGTCGGATCCTCGCCCGCGCTCTCCGAGCGGATCACATGCATCACGGCGTTGATGAGCGCGAGATGGGTGAACGCCTGCGGGAAGTTGCCGAGGTGGCGGCCCGACATGTGGTCGAGCTCCTCCGCGTACAGACGGAGTGGGCTCGCGTAGCCCAGCAGGCGCTCGCAGAGGTCGCGGGCGCGGGCCACATCACCGATCTCCACCAGCGCGGACACGAGCCAGAACGAGCAGATCAGGAACGTGCCCTCCTCGCCCTTGAGGCCGTCGTCGGTCTCGCCCGTGCGGTAGCGCAGCACGAGGCCGTGCTCGGTGAGCTCGTCGGCGATCGCGCAGACCGTCTTCACGATGCGTTCGTCGTCCGGGGGCAGGAAGCGCGTGAGCGGCATCAGCAGGTTCGAGGCGTCCAGCGCGTCGGTGTCGTAGTGCTGCACGAACACGCCGCGCTTGTCGACCGCGTTCTCGCAGATGTCGGCATGCATCTCCTCGGCCGCCTTACCCCAGCGGTCCGCCATGTCGTCGTCGTCGCGCAGCCGGGCCAGGCGGGCGCCGCGGTCGGCTGCCACCCAGCACATCAGCTTCGAGGACGTGAAGTGCTGCGGCTTGCCGCGCACCTCCCAGATGCCGCGGTCCGGCTCCCGCCAGTGCTTGAGCGCCTCCTCCACCTGGCGGGACAGCATCGGCCAGAGCTGGTCGGGCAGATAGTCGCGCGACTTCGTGTGGATGTAGACCGAGTCGATCGCCGCGCCCCACACGTCGTGCTGCTCCTGCTTGTAGGCGGCGTTGCCGATCCGCACCGGGCGCGAGCGCTCGTAGCCGTCGAGGTGGTCGAGCTCCTGCTCTTCGAGCTTCGACTCGCCGCCGATGCCGTACATGATCTGGAGCGGCCTGTCGCCGTTGCCGCAGGCGTCCGCCATGAAGTTGAAGAAGTCGTTGGCCTCGTAGTCGAAGCCGAGGGTGTAGAGGCCCCAGAGGGCGAAGGTGGAGTCGCGGATCCAGGCGTAGCGGTAGTCCCAGTTGCGCTCCCCGCCGGGCGTCTCCGGCAACGAAGTGGTGGCCGCTGCGGCGATCGCGCCGGTGGGCGCGTACGTGAGTCCCTTCAGCGTCAGCGCGCTGCGCTGGAGGTAGAGGCGCCACGGATGGTCCGGGAACTCCCCGTGGTCCAGCCACTGGCGCCAGAACTCCTTGGTCGAGTCGATGCGCCGGCCGGCGTCCTCCGCGGTCCTCGGCATGTCGTGGTTGTCGTTCCAGCACAGCGCGGCGTAGCACTCCTCGTTCTCGCGCAGCGTCGTGCGCGCCTCGCAGCGGCGCCCCTCGAAGCCCACCCGCAGGTCCGTGAGCAGGTGCAGGTCGAGATCGTCCACCCCCTTGGCGCGGGCTACCGCGTGGTTGAAGCTGTCGTCCACCCAGTCCCACTCCGGCGAGAGCCGCCCGTAATCGAATACCGGCTCGCAGTTGAGGTTGATCTCCACCGTGCCCTGAACGCACTTGCATATGCGCACGAGCATGTGGTCGGCGTCATAGTCGTCCGGCGGGCGGCGATGCGAGCTCTCGTGGACCTTCTCGTGCTGCCAGGGACCCATCACGAGCGCGTCGCGCACCACGCACCAGCCGGTGCGGGCCATCCAGGTGGTCTCGAGCACCATCGTGCCCGGGATGTAGCGGCGCGCGGCGGGCACCATGATGTCGGGCGGACCGAGGCGGAAGCTGCCGGCGTCGCGGTCGAGCAATGCGCCGAAGATGCTCGGCGAGTCGAGCCGCGGCAGGCACATCCACTCCACCGCGCCGGTCGGCGCCATCAGCGCGGTGGTGTGGCAGTCCGACAGGAAGCCGTAGTTGGCGATCGGCGGGAAGGCACCGCCGTGGCGCGGGTCGGGAAGCGCGACAGGAGTCGGCACGGGCAGATCAATCTATAGGTGCGCGGCTGCCGCGTGGTCCAAGAGCACGCGCAGGCTGCCCGCCGGAGGCCGAACCAGGCTCGAAGGCGCGTCCGGGCCGGGCCGCAGGCCGCCGAATGCGCGCGCCACCGCCTCCGCCTTCTCCTCGCCCGCCACGAGGAACACCACCTCACGCCCGGCGTTCGAGCGGCGGCAGCGTGAACGTGATGCGCGGCACGAGCGGCGCCATGCCCGGCACCTCCACGCCGGTCACGAGCCGCTCCGTCTCGCCGAGGGCGGAATCGCCCGGGAAGAGCGAGGCGCAGTGGGCGTCGGGGCCCAGCCCGAGCAGCACGAGGTCGAGCCGGGGCACGCCCTCGTCGCCGAACACGGTGCGCAGCTGCCGCTCGTAGTCGGCGGCGCCTGCCTCGGGGCCGAGCTCGCCCTTCATGCGGTGCACGGCGGCCGGCTCGATGTGCGCGAGCAGGGCCTTCTCCGCCATGCCGTAGTTGGAGTGCTCGTGGTCCGGCGGCACGCAGCGCTCGTCGCCGAACCAGAACGTGGCGCGCGACCAGTCGGCGCCCAGCGCCGCCGCGTGCTCATACGCCGCACGCGGAGTGGACCCTCCGGTGAGCACGATATGGCGGCCGGCGGCCGCCGTCTGCGCCATCAGGTCGCCGACCGCGGCGGCCGGATCGTCGAGCACCTCGATCTGGGCTTCGCTCACGACAGCATCGACCCCGCGCAGCGCACCGCTGGGCCGTAGGTGGGATCGCGCAGCAGCGCTTGGCGTATGCCCTCGCCGAGAATGCCGGCCTCGCCGCGCGAGGCGCCAAGCACCACCCATGAGGACTCCTCTCCATCGCGGGTACGGCGGTGAGCCGCCAGGCCTCCCTGCGAGCGGTCGAGCGAGAGCATCAGCCCGTCGGCGGTCTCCACGGTGATGCCCCCCAGCCCCGGCGCGCCGAGGTCCGGCATGGGCTCGAGGTTGAGCGACACCTCGAGCTTGCCAGCCTTCGCGCGGCCGTGGTGGCGGCCGTTCTCGGCCACGAGCGAGCCCGGCGTCCAGCCAAGACGGGACGCCAGCCAACCGAGTAGCAACACGCCGCTCGCCGCCGAGTCCGGCCGGTGTCGCACCACCACCTTCGAGATCTTCCGCAGCGCCGGGCGCCACTGCGCCGGGTCGAACGTGGCGGCGATCCGCTCGCGCCAAGGCGTGCCTCGCAGCCAGGCCAGGTCCACCACGTAGGCGTGCTCCTGCAACCGGCACACCCAGCCGATGGCGCGGCCGGAATTGGGATCGTCCGACGAGTCGAGCAGCACCACGTCAGCCAGGCCGTGCATTGCCTCGATGGCCTCGTGGTGCCCGTGCGGCGCCCACACCACCGTGGTCAGGTCGGGCAGGATCAGCGGATCCACGATCGCGTCGAGGCGGCGCAGGTGGCTCGGTCCCATGCGGATGTCCACCCGCTCCTCCACCACCGAAATCAGGCTCGGGTCGCCCGTGCCGTCGGCGCTCAGGCGCGCGCTCGCATCGAGCGTCGTCCTGCCTTCCTCCACCGCGCAGAGCACGGTGCGGGAGGGGTGGTAGCGGCCCACGCGCTCGAGCCGGTTGAGCACCTCGCCCCGCCAGGCGGCGTCCACCACCGCGACCATGTTGAGCACCCGCGCCGGCGCGAGCGTCTCGCCCCGCGCGTGCTGCTCCTCGAGCAACCTCCGCAACGCGGCGTCGATGTCGGCCGGGGTGGTGTTCTCGGCCGCCCAGACCTCGACGGTCACAGCGGCCGCCACTCCGCGCAGTCGAGCAGGATGTTGTCCGCCTCGGCAGGTCCCGACGAACCCGCGGCGTACTGCGGCAGCGGCCCGCTGGCCTGCTCCCACGCCTCGAGGATCGGGTCGACGATGCCCCACGCGGCCTCCACCTCGTCGTCGCGCGCGAACAGCGTGGCGTCGCCGCGCATCGTGTCGAGGATCAGGCGCTCGTACGCCTCGGGCGACTGAGACATGAACGACGTGCCGTATGCGAACTCCATGTTCACCGGCCGCACCCGCATCTTCGCGCCTGGGATCTTCGCCACGAGTGAGAGCGACACGCCCTCGTTGGGCTGCACGTTGAGGATCAGCTGGTTGGGTTGCACGCCGAGCGACCCGGACTCCTGGAACGCCAGGTGCGGCACCGGCTTGAGCGTCACGGCGATCTCGGTAACGCGCCGCGACAGGCGCTTGCCCGCACGCAGGTAGATCGGCACCCCCGCCCAGCGCCAGTTGTCCAGGCCGAGGCGCAGCGCCACGTAGGTCTCGGTGGTGGAGCCGGGCGCCACGCCCTGCTCCTCCAGGTATCCCGGCACCTCCTTGCCCTCGGCCACGCCGGCCGCGTACTGCGCGCGCACCACGCGCTCCGGCACCTCCTCGATCGTCGGCGGCTTGATCGCGTGCAGCACCTTCACCTTCTCGTTGCGCACCTCGTCCGCGGAGAACGACACCGGCGGCTCCATCGACAGGATCGTGAGCAACTGCAGGAGGTGGTTCTGCACGATGTCGCGCAGCGCGCCCGAGCGGTCGTAGTACCCGGCGCGCGTGCCGATGCCGATGTCCTCCGCCGCGGTGATCTGCACGTTGTCGATGTAGCCGCGGTTCCAGAGCGGTTCGAAGATCCCGTTGCCGAAGCGGAGAACCAGCATGTTCTGCACGGTCTCCTTGCCGAGGTAGTGGTCGATGCGGAAGATCTGGCGCTCGTCGAACACCGACAGCAGGGCGCGGTTCAGCTCCTTCGCGGAGGCCAGGTCGCGCCCGAACGGCTTCTCCACCACGAGGCGCACCTCGGCACCCTCTCGTGCATGGAGCTTCCGCTCGCCCAGGGACTGCGCGATCGTCTCGAAGAAGCCCGGCGCGGTGGCGAGGTAGAAGACGCGGTTGAACGCGAGGCCCGCCTCCTCGTCGAGCTCGTTCGCGATCGACTCGAGCCCCTCGTAGGCCGCCGGGTCGTCGAACGAGGCGCCCACGTAGCGCATCCGCTCGAGCAGCGACGACAGCACGGTCTCGTCCGGCCTGCGGCGCGAGTACTTCTCGATCGCCTCGCGGGCGAACGCGCGGTAGTCGTCGTCGGGCTGGTGGGTGCGCGCGACCCCGATCAGGTTGAAGCGCTCCGGCAGCGCCCCCTCGTGCGCCAGGTTGTAGACCGCCGGCAGCAGCTTGCGCTGAGCCAGGTCACCCGTCGCGCCGAAGATGATCAGGTTGGTCGGGTGGACCGGGGTGCGTTCTAGGCCTTCGGTGAGGGGGTTTTCTTGTTGGACGGTGGCCATCGAGTTTCGAGTTTCGAGTTCTGCCTACTGCCTACTCGCTCTTGATCGCGTGTCCGCCGAACTGGTTCCGGAGTGCGGCGATGACCTTGGCCGAATACGACTCCTCCTGCCGTGAGGAAAACCGAGCGAGCAAGCTGAGAGTTATCACCGGCGCGGGCACGTTCTTGTCGATCGAGTCGAACACCGTCCAGCGGCCCTCGCCCGAGTCCTCCACATAGCCCTTGATGTGGTCGAGGCCCGAGCCGTCGGCCTCGAAGGCCCGCTCGGCCAGCTCGAGCAGCCAGGAGCGCACCACCGAGCCCTGGTTCCAGAGGCGCGAGATCTCGTGCAGGTCGAGGTCGTAGTCCGAGGCGTGCAGGATCTCGAAGCCCTCGGCGTACGCCTGCAGCAGCCCGTACTCGATCCCGTTGTGGACCATCTTCACGTAGTGACCCGAGCCGTGGCCGCCCATGTGCGACCAGCCGTCCGGCGGCGCCAGCACGTCGAGGATCGGCGCGAGGCGCTGCACGGCCGCGTCGCTGCCGCCGACCATCATGCAGTAGCCCACCTCGAGCCCCCACACGCCGCCGCTCGTGCCCACGTCGACGAACTCGATGCCGTGTGACCCCGCGGCCTCGGCGTGGGCCTTCGACTCGGTCCACTTCGAGTTGCCGCCGTCGATGATCATGTCGCCCTCATCGAGCAGCTCCATCAGCTTCTCGATCGACTGCTGGGTGATCTCGCCGGCCGGCACCATCAGCCACACGGCGCGCGGCTTGTCGAGCTTCGACACCAGGTCCTCGAGCGACTCCGCGGCGTCCGCCCCCACTCCCACGGCCGCCTTCACCGCCTCGGCGCCCGGATCGAACGCGATCACCTCGTGGTCCGAGTCGCGCAAGATGCGGTGCACCATGTTGCCGCCCATGCGGCCCAGTCCTACGAAGCCGATCTGCATCAGAGCATCTCCTCGATCTTCTGCGTGAGCCGTCTGAGCGCCTCCGCCGGGTCGCCCTCGAGCCGCACGCGCTCGGCCGGAAGGCCGTGCTCGTGCAGCGTCTGGAGATCGCCGATCGCCTGCGCGTTCTTCAGGGTGGTGAAGCTGTAGCCGGCCTCGGGCACCTCGACATCGCGGTCGCCGTCGTGGATCAGTTGCAAGAACACGCCCGTCTTGGGACCGCCCTTGTGCAGCTGGCCGGTGGAATGGAGGAAGCGCGGGCCGTAGCCGAAGGTCGTTGCGACGGGTTTGCGTTCGTTGACCGTTGACCGTAGACCGTTGACCGTTTGGTCGAACTCTTCGGACGGCTCGAGGTAGCCCATGATCGCGAGGTAATTGCCTGCGGCGAGCTTGTCGAGCAGCGCCTTGAGCTTCGCGTCGTCGGCGTCCTCCGCCTCGGGCAGGCGGCCTTCCTTCGCGTAGCCCTCGAGCACCTTTGCCGTGTTGTCCTTGGCCTCCTGCACGTTCGGCTGGTCGAACGGGTTGATCTCCAGCACCCAGCCGGCCACCGCGGTGGCGAACTCGGCGAAGAAGAACAGGCTGCCGAGGTCGGTTGAGCCCTGGATGTTGACCACGACGGTCGGGTGCCCGGCCTCGCCCAGCGCCTCGATCGCCGCGTCGCGCTCGGCGTCGGCGCTGTCGGCGTTGCGCAGGTGCAGAAACACGCGGTCCTCGCCGTAGGACTCGGGCGGCCCGAGTGGCTCGCCCGCGACTGGGAGGATGCCCTTGCCGTGCTTCCCGGTGGACTCGGCCACGAGCTGCTCGGCCCAGAGACCGAAGCTCGATATCGGCTCGTCCACCACGAAGGTGAGCTTGTCGCGGCCGCGCAGGGCCAGCTCGCCCACCAGGAGGCCGAGCCACAGCCCGGAGTTGTCCACGCTCTGCTCGTGCGGCTGGCAGCGCTGCTCGGCCACCTGGGCGCGCTCGAGAATCGCGCGGATGTCGATGCCCGCGAGCGCCGCCGGCACCATGCCGAAATGCGACAGTGCGGAGTAGCGCCCGCCGATGTCGGGGTTGGCGAGGAAGACGCGCCGCCAGCCGTGCTCCTCGGCCAGCTCCACCAGCGAGCTGCCCGGGTCCGTGATGGCGATGAACTGCTCGCCGGCGTCGCCCCCGAGGCGCGACTCGAAGTATTTGGCGAGCGACAGCGTCTCGATCGTTCCCCCCGACTTGGTCGACACGATGAAGATCGTGCGCTCGAGGTCGAGCTTGGACTCGACGTCGAGGATCTCCCCGGCGTCCGTCGAGTCGAGCACGTGCAGCGCCAGCGCGCCCTTCACGCGACCGAAGCTGCGGCGCAGCACCTCCGGCGCAAGGCTCGAGCCGCCCATCCCGAGCAGCACGGCGTCCCTGTAACCCTCGGCCGCCAGGCCGTGCGCGAACGACAGGATGTCCTCCGCCTCCTCGAGCATCGAGTCGCTCACGGTGAGCCAGCCGAGGCGGTTGCCGATCTCCGGCACCCCCGGCCCTCCCCAGAGCGACTCGTCATGGCGCCATATGCGCTGCGCCACGTCCTCCTTGGCCGCTTTCTTCACGCGCTCGGCCACCGGCCCCTCGAGCTCGTGCGGCAGCGTGGCCACCACGGTGTCAGGCCGCCCGGTGACCACGGCCTGGCGCCGCTGCTCGATACCGGCCAGCAGCTTCTTCATCGCCACGGAGAACTGCTCGACGCCGTCCCTCAGCAGCTTGTCCGTCACGTCTTTCATGTCGATGCCTGCCTCGGCCAGGGCGGAGAGGTCGCGCTCCACCTCGGCGGGATCTGCGTCCGCCGTCGCGCCGTGCAGCTCGCCGTGCTCGCCGAACGCGAGCAGCGTGGGCAAGGGCATCGTGTTGACGGTGTCGGGCGCCACCAGCCCGTCCACGTACTTCGTCTCCGAGTAGCGCGGGTTCTTCGTGCCCGTGGACGCCCACAGCGGCCGCTGCACGTGCGCCCCGGCCTCGCGCAGGGCGGCGAAACGCTCGCCATAGAAGATGTCCTTGAAGCGGATGTAGGCCGCCCGGGCATTGGCCAGCGCGCCGGTGCCCTGCAGCTCGGTGTTGCCCATAGCCTCGAGCCGCTTATCCACTTCGGTGTCCACACGCGAGACGAAGAAGCTGGCCACGGAGTGCACGTCGTCGATCGTGCGGCCCTCGTCGCGCCGGCGCTCCAGGCCGCGGATGAACGCCTCGGCAGCCTTCTCGTACATCTCCACGGCGAACAGCAGCGTCACGTTGACGTTGATGCCCTCGTAGATCGCCTGCTCGATCGCCGGGACCCCCTCTTCGGTGCCCGGGATTTTGATGAACGCGTTGGGGCGCCCGATCAACTCCCAGTACTGCCGCGCCTGCTCCAGCGTGCCCTCGGTGTCGTGCGCCAGGCGCGGCGCCACCTCGAGCGACACGTAGCCGTCCACCCCGCCTGTGCCATCCCAGGCGGGCCGCAGCACGTCGGCGGCCAGCGACACGTCCTCCACCGCCAGCTTGCGGTAGATCTCGCGCGCCTCGAGGTTCTGGCGCGCAAGCTCGGCCAGCTCCTGGTCGTAGTCCGGGCTGCCGAGGATGGCCTTCTCGAAGATCGACGGGTTGGCCGTGACCCCGCGCAGTGACTCCTCGCGCACCATGCGCTCAAGCTCGCCGGAGTCGATCAGGCTGCGGCGGATCTGGTCAAGCCAGATGCTCACACCTGCCTCCGTGAGCGCAGCCAAGCGCTCGTTCACACCCTGCGTAACGCTCATCTGAAAGCTCCTCTCACCTTCGGGCTCGGTCGAGCGAGGCGCGCGCCTCCTCGGCCACCCGCTGCGGGGTGAAGCCGAAGTGCTCGAACAGCACCTTGTCGGGCGCGGATGCTCCGAACGTGTGCATGCCCACCACCGAGCCGAGATCGCCGGTGAAGCGCTCCCAGCCCAGCGTGGAGGCCGCCTCCACGGCCACGCGGGCACGCACCCCCGGCAGCAGCACCTCGTCGCGGTAGAGATCGTCCTGCTCGAAGAAACGCTCGGCGCACGGCACGCTGATCACGCGGGACGAGATGCCCTCGGCGGCCAGCAGCTCCTGCGCCTCGAGGCACAGCTTCAGCTCGGATCCGGTGCCGATCAGCTGCACGTCGGGCTCGGCGCCGTCCGCCGGATCGCTGACCACGTAGGCGCCGCGCTCCACGGCATCGAGCGGCACCCTGTCCGGGTCGAGCACCGGCAGCCCCTGGCGTGTCTCGACGATCGCCACCGGGCTCGTCTGCTGCCACATGGCGAAGCGCCAGGCGAGCATGGTCTCGTTGGCGTCCGCCGGCCGCACCACGTACAGGTTCGGGATCGCGCGCAGGCCGGCGAGGTGCTCCACCGGCTGGTGGGTCGGACCGTCCTCGCCGAGGCCGATCGAGTCGTGCGTGTAGACGAACAGCGACGGCAGCTTCATCAGCGCGGCAAGCCGGATCGTATTCTTCATGTAGTCCGAGAACTGGAGGAAGGTGGCCCCGAGCGCGCGGAAGCCGTGGTCCACAAGCCCGTTGACGATCGCGCCCATGCCGTGCTCGCGGACGCCGTAGTAGACGTTGCGCCCCTCGAAGCTGCCGGGCGCGATGTCGCCGCCGTCGGTGATCGTGGTGAGCGTGGACGAGGACAGGTCGGCCGCGCCGCCGATCACGTGGGGGATCTTCGAGGCCGTCCAGTCGAGCGCCTGCTGGCCGGCCTTGCGCGTGGCGACCGAGCCCTCCGAGGCGTCGATCCGCGGCAGGTCGTCGTCCCAGCCGTCGGGTAGCCGCCCGTCCATGATCAGCTTGAGCTGGTGCCAGTGCTCCGGGTTCGCGGCCTCGTACACCTCGGCGCGCTCGTCCCACTCCTCCTCGAACTGGGCGCCGCGATCGAGCGTCTGGGAGCGGAAGTGCTCGAGCGCCTCCTCAGGCACGTAGAACGGCTCCATCGTTGGCCAGCCGTAGGCCTTCTTCGTCAGCTCGACCTCCTCCTCGCCGAGCGGGCTGCCGTGCGCCGCCTTCGTGTCCTGCTTGTTCGGGCTGCCCACACCGATGTGGGTCCGAAGGATCACGAGCGAGGGCCGATCCCCCACCTCCATCGCTGCCCGCGTGGCGGACTCGATGTTGTCGAGCTCGAGGTTCTCGCCGAGGTCCTGCACATGCCAGCCGTAGGCCTCGTAGCGGGCGCCCACGTCCTCGCTGAACGAGAGCGACGTGGGTCCGTCCAGCGAGATGTGGTTGTTGTCGTAGAAGACGGTGAGGCGGCCGAGCCCGAGGTGGCCGGCCAGCGACGAGGCCTCGGAGGCCACGCCCTCCATCATGTCGCCGTCGCTCGCGATCGCGAACGTGTGGTGGTCAATGATCTCGTGGCCGTCGCGGTTGAAGCGGGCAGCGAGCATCCGCTCAGCGAGCGCGAAGCCCACGGAGTTGCCTAGGCCCTGTCCGAGCGGGCCGGTGGTGATCTCCACGCCGGGCGCTTCGCCCCGCTCCGGGTGACCGGGGGTCTTGCTGCCGAGCTGGCGGAAGTTCTTCAGGTCGTCGAGCTCGAGCCCGTAGCCCGAGAGGTACAGGGTCGAGTAGAGAAGCATCGACGCGTGGCCGGCCGACAGGATGAAGCGATCGCGGTCGAACCACTCCGGGTTGCGCGGGTTGTGCTTCATCACACGCGTGTAGAGCACGTACGCCAGGGGCGCGAGCGCCATCGGCGCGCCCGGGTGTCCCGAGTTGGCGGCCTGGACAGCGTCCATCGAGAGCGTTCTGATTGTGTTGACGCAGAGCTCTTCGAGCGCCCGCGTGTCCGTCGGAGCTGTGGTCATAGAACTCCCTCGTTTGCGGTTTCGGTTTGAGTTTCCCGTGTAGCTCGCGCGTACTCCTGAGACGCTAGAAGCGCCGCGCCTATTACCCCGGCTGCGGGACCCCCATGCGCCATTGCGATGCGCACTCCCGGCAGCGAAGCGGGCAGTGCGCGGGACTTTGCCTCCTCCACCGCGCGATCGAAGAAGAGGTCGCCCGCGGCCGACAGGCCGCCGCCCACCACCACCCACTCGGGCTCGAAAGCGTTGATGGCGTTGGAGATCCCCACCCCGAGCCAGGTGCCGACCTGCTCGAGCAGCCCGAGAGCGTCGGGATCGCCTTCACGTGCTACGGCGACGGTGTCGCGCCCGCTGACCCGTCCCTTCTCGGCCACGATACGACCGAGCGGCGAATCCGGGCGTTCGCGTCCTAGCTCGGTGGCGTCGCGCTCGAGAGCCAGCCCGCTGCAGAGCGCCTCCATGCAGCCGCGGTTGGGGCAGTTGCCCGGGCAGTCCGGCCCATCCGCTTGGATCACCACGTGGCCGAGCTCGGCGCCGAGGCCGGTGGCCCCGCGGAACACGCGCCCGCCGATCACGATGCCGCCCCCCACTCCGGTGCCCATCGTGTACATCACGAGGTTGCGTACCGGCGCGCCCTGCGCGACGTAGGCCTCGGCGAGAGCGGCGCAGTTGCCGTCGTTGTCCACGTAGACGGGAAGCCCCAGCCGCGACCCCAGCTCCTCGCGCAGCTCGACTCCCTGGAGCGGGATGTTCACGCTCGCCATCACCCGGCCCGTGGCGAAGTGCACCTGCGAGGGCACGCCGATGCCCACGGCCCTCACCGGGCTTCCGGCCCGCTCGATCACCTCCCGGGCGGCACCTTCGATCTCCTTCAGGATCCCTACCGGGTCGAGCACCGTCGGCCGCTCATGGCTCTCCACCACCACGGTGCCGGAAACCGCGGCGGCAGCGATCTTCGTGCCGCCGACGTCAACGCCGACACTGAGCTCGGATATCTCGCTCACATTCAACCTGGGTGCGCGATGCGCGTTCAGAACATACAAGCCTTACGGTCCCGGTCAGGGTCCCGATCTGTTACAAAGGGGCGCGCATGGACCGTCGCCTGGCGAACCGGAACATCCGTACCGCGCTAATCGCGGGAGCGATCTCGCTGATCATCTTCGCGCTCGCCTTCCTGGCGGCGTACCTCTACTGATGACCACCGAGCCGATTCCGCCGCAGAGCGACGAGCAGATCGCGCCTCCCACCGAGGAGGTCCACCTCCCCGATCCGAGCTACCTGCCGGTCTGGACCGCCTTCGGAATCACGGTCGCGCTCGTGGGCGTCCTGCTCTCCTGGTACCTCTGCGGGATCGGCGTGGTGATCGCGCTGGTATCGATCGTGCGCTGGGTGCGCGAAGCGCGCCAGGAGATCAGCGATCTCCCGCTTGAGCACTAGCGCGCCGCGCGAGTAAGCCGTAAGCAGCGCCTACTTCGCCGCCCCTTCTCGCTCGCGCGTTAAGCCGCGTTTGCGCCCTCCGGGACATCACACGTGGCGCCGTCCGCCGTCCAGCACCTGACGATGTCCCTCATCGACAAGATCCCAACGATCTCGCCGCCGTCCATCACGACGAGGTGGCGGAAGCCGCCGCGCACCATGGCCTCTGCGGCGCGCTCGAGCGACCAGTCGCTGGCCGCGAAGGTGAGGTTGCTGGAGAGGTGATCGGCCACCTTCTCGTCGTCGATGCTCTGCCCAGCGCCGATCGCCTCGAGCAGATCGCGTTCGGTGATGATCCCCGGACCGGGCTGGTCGGGGTCCATTACTACGGCCGCGCCGACCTTCCGCCCGGTCATCGCTTTCGCGGCGTCCCGCAGGCTGTGCCCCGGTCCAATCGTCAGTACCACCGAGCTCATCCCGTCGCTGACCTGCATGCCCCCTCCGTTCTGCCTTCAGCGGCGATTTGACGTCAAGTGCTAATTGGCTCAAGCTTAGCCCAGCGGCCCATCCGGCTGCTTGGCCTCTTCCCCCGGTACCCGATGAGCCGAGCATCCGATCTTATGGCTCGCAGAGATTCCACACTCGAACGCAGACAAGCGCTGTACGACGAGGCGGTCGCGATCATCGAACGCGACTACCCACGGCAGATCGATCTCAACAGCGTGGCCGCGGAGATCGCCACGTCGAGGCGCCAGCTGCAACGCGCCTTCGCCGAGGTGGGCGGCACGAGCTTCCGCACCCGGCTCGCCGAGGTGCGCATGCGCCACGCGCTCGAGCTGCTGCGAGCCGGGGACATGCCGGTGCGCCAAGTCGCCTACAGCGTGGGCTACCGGCAGCCGGCCCAGTTCGCCAAGACCTTCCGGCGCCACCACGGCGCTCCGCCGTCCAGCTTCAAGCGCTCGAACGGCGGCGACGCGGACGGCTGATCGGCCGCCCGGGGACACCGCTCCGCAGGGGCCCGAGGCCATTCCTGTTGGGCGGCGAGTAAACTCGCGCGCCGTGACGAGGGGTCCCAGGGAGAAGACCGGTGCGTAAGCACCCGATCGTTCAGATGCTGACCATCGGCGTGGTGGCCTCCCTGATCGGGATCGCCGTCGTGCTGAACATCAACTGGTTCCCGAAGTCGGCGGATACCGCCGCGCATCCGATCGACACGCTCTACGACGTACTGCTGATCTGCTCGGTGCCGATCTTCGTGCTCGTGATGACGGTGGCGATCTACTCGGTCGTCAAGTTCCGGGCGCGGCCCGGCGACATGAGCGACGGCGCGCCAATCCACGGCAACACCAGGCTCGAGGTGATTTGGGTAACGATCCCGTTCTTGATGGTCACCGCCCTGGCGGTCTACGGCTGGGTGGTGCTCAACAACGTCGAGGCGAAGAAGCCGAACGAGCGCACGATCAACGTCGTGGGCCAGCAGTTCGCCTGGCACTTCCAGTACGCGAAGAACGGCAACGGCGACCCAGGTCCCTGTGGCGGCAACGGTCCCAACCAGGTGACCACCAACGTGCTCGAGCTGAGGAACAACGAGCCGATCGACTTCAAGATCTGCACCAAGGACGTGATCCATTCCTTCTGGGTGCCGGAGTTCCGGCTGAAGGAGGACGCCGTACCGGGCAAGACCACCGAGATCCGGCTGCGGCCGAACAGGCTCGGGGACTACACGGTGGTCTGCACCGAGCTGTGCGGCCTCGGCCACTCGACGATGCGCGCGCCGGTGCACGTGGTGAGCGGCGCGCAGTTCGTCGCCTGGCTCCGCAAGCAGGGCCAGCCCGCCCCGCAGGCCGGCGGTGGCGGGGGAGCCGGAGGCGGCGGAGGCGCCAATGCGGTGGGCAAGCAGGTGTTCACGGCCAACGGCTGCGGCGGCTGTCACACGCTCGCCGACGCGGGCTCCAACGGCACCGTGGGCCCGGACCTGAACAAGCTCGTGGCGAACGCCGCCAAGTACGGGAAGGGTGAGAGCCCGGCGCAGTACGTGAAAGACTCGATCGTGAACCCGGACAAGTTCGTGGTGCCCGGCTTCCCGAAGGGGGTCATGCCGTCAACGTTCGGACAACAGCTGAGCCCACAGCAGGTCGATGCTCTGGTGAAATACCTACTGAGCGTCGGCAAGGGCTAAGAGGAGGTAGCGCGTGGCGTATGCGGCAAAGCTGAGGGCCCCAGGCTGGTACCGAGCGGTGCTCGGCATCCTTATCGCCGCCGGCTTCGGCCTCGGGCTCGACGTGGCGATCCGCGCGCTGTACGGCTGGCATCCGCTGATCCAGACGGACGCGATCACCACCGTCGAGCTGATCACGATCCCGTTCGGCTTCCTGATCGGGCTGGGCGCCTTCGACTACTGGTTCCGCTGGGCCTCCGGCGCGCCCACCATCCCCGAGGACCATTCGGGCCACGGCGCCACGAGCTGGCGCGACTACTTCCGCGTCAACACCGACCACAAGGTCATCGGGCTCCAGTACATCTGCACCACCTTCTTCTTCTTCGTGGCCGGCGGACTGATGGCAATGCTCATGCGCGCCGAGCTGGCCGCGCCGGGGATGCAGTTCGTCTCCCCCAACACCTTCAACGGCCTCTTCTCCGTGCACGCATCGATGATGATCTTCCTGTTCATCATCCCGGTGTTCGCCGGCATCGCGAACTACGTGCTGCCGCTGATGATCGGCGCTCCGGACATGGCGTTCCCGCGCCTCAACGCGCTGTCCTACTGGCTGCTGCCGATCGCCGGGGCGATGATGCTCGCGAGCTTCTTCGCTCCCGGCGGCTCGTTCGCCACGGGCTGGACGGCCTACGCGCCGCTCTCCACCGACACTCCGCTCGGCCAGACGTTCTTCTCGATGGCGGTGCAGTTCGCGGGCGCCTCATCGGTGGCCACGGCGCTCAACTTCCTGGTCACCATCATCACGATGCGCGCGCCCGGCATGACCTTCTGGCGCATGCCGCTGCTCGTGTGGGCCAACTTCACCACCTCGCTGCTCGTGGTGATCGCCACGCCGTTCATCGCCGGCTCGCAGTTCTTCCTGCTCCTCGACCGCGCGATGCACACCAACTTCTTCAACGTCCAGAACGGCGGCGACATCCTGATGTACCAGCACGTCTTCTGGTTCTACTCGCACCCGGCGGTCTACATCATGATGCTGCCGGGCTTCGGGATCATCAGCGAGGTCATCTCCACGCACGCCCGCAAGCCGGTGTTCGGCTACCGGATGATGGCCTTCTCGCTGATGGCGATCGTGGTGCTCGGCTTCACGGTCTGGGCGCACCACATGTTCGTTTCGGGCATGTTCCCGTGGCTGCGGGTGCCGATGATGATCACCACGATGCTGATCGCGGTGCCCACCGGCATCAAGATCTTCTCCTGGCTCGCGACCTTATGGAGAGGCGTGATCCACCTGACCACGCCCATGCTGTTCGCGCTGGGCTTCATCACGATGTTCACGCTCGGCGGGATCAGCGGCATCATGCTCGCGGTCATCCCGTTCGACATCCACGTGTCGGACACGTACTTCGTGGTCGCGCACATCCACTACGTGCTGTTCGGCGGCAGCGTGTTCACGATCTTCGCCGGCATCTACCACTGGTTCCCGAAGATGACGGGCCGGATGTACGACGAGAGCCTCGGACGGCTGCACTTCTGGCTCTCGTTCATCTTCTTCAACCTCACGTTCGGCCCGATGCACCTCGTGGGCATCGACGGCATGCCGCGGCGGGTGGCCGACTACGCGCACCAGTACGCGGCTTGGAACGCGATCATCTCCGTCTCGGCGTTCATCTTCGGGATGACGTTCTTCATCTTCCTCTACAACGTGGTCACGAGCTGGCGGCACGGCCCCAAGGCCGTGGCCAACCCGTGGCGTGCGCACACGCTCGAATGGCAGGTGTCCTCGCCGCCGCCGATCTTCAACTTCGACGAGGTGCCCACCGTCGTCGGCGGGCCCTACGAGTACGGCGTGCCCGGTGCGGTGCACGGCGTGTTCAAGGAGCGCGTGCCGGCGATCACCGCGGGCGGAGGCGGGGCGCCACCCCCGGTGAACACTGAATGACCGACGACGGCGCAAAGACAATCCTGGTCGTCGCGAACGAGACCGTCGGCGGGCGGGCTCTGATCGACGCCGTCAAGGCGCGGGCCGCGCAGGGGCCGATCCACGTGACGGTCATCTGCCCCCAGAACGAGCCCAGACACGGATACGTGGTCTACAACGACCTGGTTCGCAAGGCGGCCGAAAACCGGCTCGAGATCACGCTCGGCGAGCTGCGCGCCGAGGGCATCGACGCCGCCGGCGAGGTCATGGATCCGGATCCCTACCAGGCCACCATGGACGGCATCGCCCATTTCGGCGCGGACGAGGTGATCATCTCGACTCACCCCGAGACGCGCTCGGGCTGGCTGCGTCGCGACCTCGTGGACCGCATCCGCGCGGACAGCGGCCTGCCGGTCACCCACGTGGTGGTCGACCTCGACGCCGACCGCGCCCACAGCACCTCCACGCTCGTGATCGCCAACCAGACCATGAGCGGCGAGCCGCTGCTCGAGCTCTTGAAGAAGAAGGCCGCGGACGCGCCGCACCGCTTCATCGTGGTGGTGCCGCAGGGAGAGGGCAGCACTCGAGAGGCCAACGAGCGCCTCGGGCAGACGCTGGCGCGCCTTCACGATGCGGGGCTCGAGGCCACGGGCCAGGTGCTCGACCCTGATCCGTTCACCGCGATCCAGAACGCGCTGCAGTTCTACCGCGTGGACGAGATCGTGATCTCGACCTTTCCCGGTGAGCGCTCGGGCTGGCTGCGGATGGACCTGGTGGAGCGCACGCGCTCCTCCACCTCGCTGCCCGTGGAGCACATCGAGGGGGGCCTGCAAGAGGCTCGGGAAGGAGCGGCTGCCTGATGGAATCCGCGTCGGTTGCCGCGGGCGCTCACGCCCACGAGCACGAGCACCACGGCCCGCCTGCCGCCAACCAGTCCTCGCGCGTCGACGCGCAGACGCTCGGCATCTACCTCTTCATCATCTCCGAGGTGATGCTCTTCGGAGCATTCTTCACGGCCTACTTCTTCTTGCGGGTCGTGGCGGGGGATCCGTGGCCCGCGCCCGGCACCGAGATCCCGGTGCTGGTGGCGGCGGTCAACACGGCGGTGCTGGTGTCCTCGAGCTTCACGATGCACTGGGCCACGATCGCCGCCAAGAACGGCAATCGCCCCGCCATGCGCGCGGGCCTGTTCGCCACCTTCTTCCTGGGCCTCACGTTCCTGTCCGTGCAGATCAACGAGTACGTCCACCTCGGCTGGTCCCCGCAGGACCACGCCCAGGGCACGATCTTCTACGGGCTCACCGGCCTGCACGGCGCGCACGTCACGGTCGGCTTGATCCTGCTGCTGTTCGCGAACATCCGCGCCAACCGCGGGCACTTCAGCCCCGAGGCGCACCGCGGCGTCGAGGTGCCAGGCATCTACTGGCACTTCGTCGACGTCATGTGGATCGTGGTGTTTTTCAGCCTGTACATCCTCTGAGCGAGGCCTAGCTGTGCAGAACCCCCTGCGCTCAGAGGACGCCATGTTCCGGTTCCTCGTGTGGATCGCCGGCTGCGTGGCCGTGCTGATCGTGCTGGTGGTCGTGCTCAGGGCGATCCTCTGAACGACCTGCAGCTAGCCGAGCGGGCGGCCCGGATGGCGGGCGATCTGCTGCTCGAGCGCTACCACGGGCCGCTTCAGGACGTGGAGAGCAAGTCCACGGTCACAGACCTCGTCTCAGAGGCCGACACCACCTCTGAGGCCGCGATACGCGAGCTGCTGGCCGCCGAGCGCCCCGAGGATGGTCTGCTGGCTGAGGAGGGCTCGGCGCACAAGAGCGCGAGCGGGCGGCGCTGGGTGATCGATCCGCTCGACGGCACCGTGAACTACCTCTACCGGCTACCGGCCTGGTGCGTGAGCGTGGCGCTCGAGGACGGGGAGGGCAGCGCGGTGGCGGTGGTGCACGACCCGCTCCGCGACGAGACCTTCACGGCGGAGAGGGGCGGCGGCGCCCGCCTGAACGGCGGCCCGATCAGGGTGAGCGGCGAGGAGCGACCAGAGCGCGCGCTGATCGCCACCGGCTTCAGCTACAGCGCCGAGGTGCGGGCGGCCCAGGCCAAGGTGGTGAGCCGTGTGCTGCCGCGCTTCCGCGACATCCGCCGCGCCGGCTCCGCGGCGCTCGACCTCTCCTATCTGGCCGCCGGGCGGCTGGACGGCTACTACGAGCGCGGGCTCAAGCCCTGGGACTGGGCGGCAGCGCGCCTGATCGTCACCGAAGCGGGCGGCGCCACGGCCGAACTTGAAGGGGAGCCGGCGGGGATGGCGGCCGCGTCGCCCGGGCTCCTGCCCCAGCTGCTCGAGCTGGTGGCCTAACGACTTCAACGCGACAGGAGGACACAGGGATGGCTGAGCGACTCGACGGAACGGTGGCCCTGGTCACCGGCGCCAGCAGCGGCATCGGCGAAGCCACAGCGCTGGCGCTGGCGGCGGAGGGCGCGGCCGTGGTGGTGGCGGCCCGGCGCAAGGAGCGGCTCGACGACCTGGTCTCGCGGATCTCCGGCGAAGGCGGCACGGGGCTTGCGATCGAGACCGATGTGACGAGCCAGGACCAGGCCGTGGCCACCGTCGAGCGCGTGGTGAGCGAGCTTGGCCGCCTCGACACGCTCGTCAACAACGCCGGGGTGATGCTGCTCGGGCCGATCGTTGACGCACCCACCGAGGAGTGGGACCGCATGATCGCGCTCAACCTCCAGGGCCTCCTCTACTGCTCCCACGCCGCCATCCCGGACCTGATGAGTGCCGCCGAGGACGCGCCGCGGCGCGTGGCCGACCTGATCAACATCAGCTCGGTGGCCGGGCGCGTGGCCCGCATGGGCTCAGGCGTCTACAACCTCACCAAGTGGGGCGTGGGCGCCTTCAGCGAGTCCCTGCGCCAGGAGGTGACCAAGCGGGGCGTCCGGGTCGCGCTGGTGGAACCGGGCGCTGTGGAGACCGAGCTCACCGATCACCTTCGACCCGAGATCCAGGAGCTGTCCAAGAAGCGCTTCGAGGGCGTCGAGAAGCTCCAGGCGGCGGATATCGCGGACGCGACCGCCTACATCGTCACACGGCGCGCCGCGTGGCCGTGAACGAGATGCTCGTGCGGCCGACGGACCAGGCCGACTAGTTCGAGCCGGTCACGCGCACGACCTCTTCGATCGTGGTGAGGCCCTGCTTGGCCTTGTCCAGGCCGTCGTCGCGCAGCTGGCGCATGCCCTGCTCGATCGCCACGGCCGCCACCTCGGCGGCCGACGCGCGCTGCAGCACGAGCGAGCGGATCTCGTCGGTGATCGGCATCGTCTCGTAGAGGCCGGTGCGGCCCTTGTAGCCGGTTCCGCCGCAGCGCCTGCAGCCCACGGCCTCGTAGGAGCTGATGCCCGCGCTCACGTGGAAGCCGTGACCTGCCAGTGTGGCCTTCGAGACCTTGGTCTCCGCGCGGCAGGCCGTGCAGAGCGTGCGCGCAAGCCGCTGCGCCACCACGCACTCGATCGCCGATGCGACCAGGAACGGCTCGATGCCCATCTCCACGAGGCGGGTGATCGCGGTGGGGGCGTCGTTGGTGTGCAGCGTGGAGAGCACGAGGTGGCCGGTGAGGGCGGCCTCCACGGCGATCTGAGCGGTATCGCGGTCGCGGATCTCGCCGACCATGATGATGTTCGGGTCGGCGCGCAGCATGGAGCGCAGCCCGGTGGCGAAGGTGAGGTCCACCTTGGTGTTCACCTGCACCTGCTTGACCCCGTCGAGCTGGTACTCCACCGGGTCCTCGATGGTGATCAGCGTCTTGTCGGGCGTGTTCAGCGACTTCAGCGCGGCGTAGAGGCTGGTGGTCTTGCCGGAGCCGGTCGGACCGGTCACGAGCACGGCGCCGTAGCTGCGCTGGATCGACTTCTCGAAGCGCGCGCGCTCGTGGTCCTGCATGCCGAGTGCGTCGAGGTCCATCACGACGCTCTCCTTGTCGAGGATGCGCATCACCACGGACTCGCCGTTCACGGTGGGCATCGTGAGCACACGGATGTCGATGCTGCGCGCATCCACCTTCAGGCCCATGCGGCCGTCCTGCGGCCGGCGGCTCTCGGAGATGTCGAGGTTGGCCATGATCTTGATGCGCGACACCACGCCCGGCACCATCCGGCGCGGCACCGTGGTGGAGTCGGACACCACGCCGTCGATGCGGAAGCGCACGCGCGTCTCACGCTCGGCGGGGTCGAAGTGGATGTCCGAGGCGCCGCGCTGCACGGCGTCGGCCACGATCGAGTGCACGAGCTTGATCACCGGCGCGTCGTCCGCGGACTCGCGCAGGTCGGTCACCTCGATCGCCTCTGGCATCTCGTCCGCGGCGTCCTGAATCGCGTCGTCGATGCGGTTGAGCTGACTGAGCAGGCCGTCGATGTCCTCGCGTGAGGTCACCGCGCGGTGCACCTCGAGGCCGGTCATCATGGCGATGTCGTCCACCGCAAGGATGTTGGTGGGATCCGCCATCGCGAGCAGGATGGTGCGCTCGTCGAGGTAGGCCACCGGCACCGCCCCGTAGCGGCGCGCCGCCGCCGGGCTCACCAGGTTGGCGGCGCCCAGGTCGGCCTTGAAGATCGAGAGGTCAACGTAGTCGAGGCCGAAGCGCTCGGCCACTGCGTGGGCCAGCTGGTCGGGGGTCAGCACGCCGGTGTCGAGCAGCACCTTGCCGGTGGGCTCGCCCCTGTCGCGCGCCATCTCGACGGCCGCCTCCACCACCTCGGGCTCGGCGAAGCCCAGCGTGACGATCACCTCGCCGATGCGGCGCACCGAGCGGCCGCGGGTACTCGGGCTGGTGAGGCCCGCCAGGCGATCGCTGGACGGCTTCGTCGCGCCCTCGTCGGGCACGGCCTGCACGGCAGGGCTGTTCTGGGGCGGGTTCATCGATGGACCGATAGAGGCCGCCATGCCAAATGGGGCGCCTCTAACCGCCCTTATCGGCAGCTACAGCGCGATCCAGTAGCCCCGCAGACGCCCGCGAGGGCGCTACTTAACGACCAGGGTGCCCTTCATGCCGCCCGCCTCGTGACCCGGCACGGAGCAGTAGAACGTGTAGGTGCCGGGCTTCAGATTGACGGTGATCTTCGAGGTGCCGCCGGTACCCACGCGTGGGCCCTGCTGGTTCACGCCATTACCCTTGATCGAGATGTCGTGCTGGATCGGGGCCTTGTTGGGCATCTCGAGCGTCACCTGCCCGGCCTTGGCGGTGGCCTTGCTGTACTGGAACGCCAGCGCGCCGGTCGGGTCGGCGGGGATGTTGAGCTGGCCGTTCTGCTCGACGGCGGGCTTGCTGCTCTGCTTGGGCTGGCCGGCGTTTGCCAGCTCGCCGCTGTCCGTGCCCGGCTTGGCGGCCGCGAAGCCCACGTATGCGGCCACGTCACGCGCGTTGTCGCCGTCACCAGGTTGAGCGGCATGATGCTGCCGCGGCGCACGTGGGAGATCTGGTTGAAGCACGACGCCCTTGATCCCGGACTCGCCGAAGCCCTGTGCGCGCGCTTCGGTGAAGGCGGCGTCGAGGTTGGGGCCCTGGATGCCCTTGGTGTTGGCGCGGGCCAGCGTGTGGCACGAGCCGCACTTCTGCACGAACAGCGTCTTGCCGTTCACGAGGTCGGGCTTGTCGCCGCGCCCGCAGCCGGCGACGAGCGCCACCGCAGCCAGAGCGGCGGGCAGCGCGAGTACCCGGATCCTGTCCCGCGACAGAGTCAAGGGCCGGAACATTATCCGAGCGGCGGACGCCAGGACTCCCCACCGGAAGCGGCGCCGGGCAGCTCGTCCAGGCGGCCCTGCGCGGCGGCGATCACTCCCTCGGCCACCTGCTCCCAGCCGAAGCGCCCGTGCGGCGGTGGCCGCCAGGGCGGCTCCGGCCCTGGCTCGCTCCGCCGGATCGAGCGTGAGCCAGTCCACGAGCTTGGCGCGATGTCCTCCACCGCCCCCTCACCGACCTCGAAGCCGAGCAGGCGCTGCAGCGGCGGGTCCAGCGAGGGCGCGAGCACGGCGCTCACCTCCGCCAGGCCCGAATGCATCGCGGACAGCGGCAACACCCCGCAGGCGGCCGCCTCGGCGGCCACCATGCCGAACGCCTCGGGAAACGTGCTGGGCACCACCTCGGCGAGGCACGCGGGCAGCAGGTCGGGCAGGTCGTCGTGCTCGAGCCGCCCTGTGAAGTGGACGCGCTGGGCGGCATCGCGCGCCGCCGCCACGTAGGCATCGCGCCGCTCGCCCTCGAGCCCGTCGAGGAAGGCCGCGAGGAAGCGCAGCTCGCCCGCGCGGGCCGCCCTCCAGCTCGCGGCCGCGCGCGGCGATCTGACGCAGCGCATCCAGGTCGCCCGCCTCCAGCGCCGCCACGATCCGCTCGCAGGCCTCGCGGTAGGTGCCGAAGCCCACCACGCACAGGCGCGCGTTCGGCACCTGCGACACCACCAGCGGCCAGGCCGCGAGCAGCAGGTCGACGCCCTTGGAAACGATCAGTTTGCCCACGAAGCTCACGAGCGCGTCGCGCTCCGGGTCCAGCGAGCGCAGGGCCGCCGGCGCAGCCGGGTCACCGCCCCAGCCGGCGGCCTCGCCGCCCTCCAGCCGGTCGGCGAGCGCGCTGAGGCGCTCGGCCGCCGGTGCGGGCTCGAGCGGCCGGAAACGGTGCACATCCACGCCTGGCGGCCCGAGGCGGGTCCGGTCGCGCGTCTCTGGCATGAACTCCCACAGCCGCTCCGCCATGTGGCGCGAGCCCACGAGCACGCCGGCCGCCCGGGCCACGCCCTCGCGGGCGTAGGGAAGGAAGCGATCCGGATCGGGCCGCAGCGTGTACTCGAGCGCGCTGCCGTGGATCTTCACGGCGTACGGCAGCCCGTCGGGGAGCGCGCGCGCCAGCACCGCGGGACCCATAAGGGCGTGGTTGGCCAGCGCCAGGTCCGGCGTCACCCGCTCCACCACGTCGCGCACGGCCGCCACGTTGGTGGCCAGGTAGTGATCGAGCTCCTCGTCCGTCAGGTCCAGGAAGCGCTTGGCGTCGAAGCCCTCATACTGATCGGCCACATACACGGGCAGCACGCGGCCGATGTCCGGCAGGTAGGCGGTCACCTGCGCCGAGTGATCGCCCTCCAGGAGCAGCTTGCCCCCCTCCCAGCTCCCCACGGCGCCCACAAGCGGCAGCTCGGAGGCGGCACGGTCCTGGCACAGGATGTGGACCTCGTGCCCCGCAGCGGCCAGAGCGGCCATCAGGCTCGCGTTGTAGATGTTGCTGCCCGTTCCGCGGAGCAGATAGCCGTGGAAGATGAGAATCCTCATTGGCCGCTGTTCTTCTCCCTCCGTCCCCCGCAGCCTGCAGTATGTTGCTCCCTACCCGGGAAGGTGGCCCGTGCCGTTGATATGTTTCCGCGCTCATGCCGAAGCGCCAGAGATACCGACTTCGGGCCAGGTCAGACCGCGAAGTGATTCGCGAGGTCGAGCCTGGAGCCGTGTACGTGGACCGGGACAGCGGGGAGACGTTCGAGGTGGTGGGCAAGCTGCTCCCGCTCGCGCCCTCCCCGAGCAATCTGCCCTGGGCCGTGGAGAATCTGCGACTGTGCGGCTGCTCCCTCGAGCAGCTGGCCCCGAAGGACCTCAACGACTGCCCGCACTGCGGTCGTCGCCTTCCTGCCGTAGAGCGCTAACCGGCGCCGCCCATATGAGGCCGCTCTCCCTACTCATCTGCGTGCTCGTGCTCGGATTCGCCGTGGCCGGCTGCGGCGGCGGGTCGAGCGACAGCGCCGAGACCATCCCTCCCCCGCCCCCGCTCACCACGCCCGGCAGCAGCACCCTCCCCGCGCTCCCGGACACCACTTCCACCACGCCCACCACCACGCTGCCGAGCGACAGCAGCGGCAGCAGCGGGACGCCGTCGAGCGGTGGCACGGGCAGCGGCACCGTCACGCCGCAGGCGCCGAGCACCACGCCCTCGGGCGGCACGCCTTCACCGTCGGGCGGTTCGGGCGGCAGCGGTGGCGGCGGCGGCGGTTCTACAACGCCTTCGTCTGGCGGCACCGCACCTGGCAAGTTCAACCAGTTTTGCCAGGAGAATCCAGGCGCCTGCTAGGGCTGGGCGAACGAGGACCTGGTCGATTTGAGGGGCCATATATGGCCCTTTAGATCAATCACGTCGGTCGCCTACGCGCGCCGGTGCACCGGCGTGGGCGCTGCTGGGCGCCTGATGCGGGCGGGCGATGGGGCCGGCAGTGGCTCTGCGCCGCGGCGCGGCACGCGGTGGTGCGGCTTGCCGTGATCGCGCAGGCGGCGGTCCGCAGGGCGCCAGCGCCCCAGGGGCAGCGCCAGGCCGCCTCCGCCGCCCGGCCCGCCGCGCGGCTCGGGCTCGTGCCCGCCACCGCCGGGACCGCCTCCGCCGCCGTCTGAGTCGTCGTCGTCGCGCAGGCGGAAGAACCAGACGAGCCAGACCACCAGAAGGCCGACGTCCAGCACCCGGAAGCCGATCATGAAGATCCAGCCCTCGGTGCTCATCCGTCCCCTCCGATGACGCACGAAGCCATCAGGCCGATAGTACCGCTCTGGGGAAGGGGCGCTAGTGCCGATTTCGGCCGAGCGGCCGGATCAGCCGGAGCTCTTCTTCTTCTTCTTGCTCGGCGTGTCCGGATTCGTCACGCGCGGATCCGGGATGAACGTGACCGTGTACATGAGCCGCGCGGTGCGGTACAGGCAGCCGTATGAGGCGAGCTGTCCGCGGGTGACCTGGGCGGCCTTCTGCTGGACGTCGTCGCAGTGCTTGGGGTCGCGCGAAGAGCGCCAGGCCTCGTCGTTGCCGAGGTTGACCGCGAACGCCGGCGCCCACGTGGGAACCGTCAGGGCGACCACATAGCCGGGCTTGACAGTGAGCGGGCGCGGCAACGCGAAGGTGGGCGTGGAGCCGAAGTACTTGGTGAGGTCGAAAGGCGGGCTGATGCCCGAGACCCGGTAGCGGTGCTTCGTGCCCGGCTTGAGCACCACGATCTGCGCCTGGGGCGGGGTGCCAAACAGCTTGTTGAAGAAGCCGACGTCGCTCTTCTTCGGCTTGCCGAGCGTGACGCTGAACGCGACCACCTTGCCGCGCCGCTTGCGGGCAAAGGGATTCTTGGTCGTTCCCTGCTGCACCTCGAAGCCCGTGACCTGACCGACGGCCTGGCAGTTGTCAGGGCAGCTGACGGCCGGCGGGCCGCTCGTCTGCCCGAGCTCGATCGGATGGTCCGCCCAGGCGAGCGCGACCACCACGAGGGCCCCCAGGGCCGTAACGATTGCTACAAACCTCTTCATGGATCAGGGCATTGAACACGACCGGACGGCCGATGGTGCGCTCATTCGCCCTGGAACTTCACTTCCCTGCGCCAGAACTCACTCATCGGAGTGACCAAAGGCGCTCAGGAGCGCGAAAAACCGGTGTATCGGCCGCCGGCCGGAATGTAAGCCGGAGCACGTAAGCCGGGCAACCGCCCGCTACTTGTAGCGGTAGGTGATGCGGCCGCGATCGAGGTCGTACGGCGACAGCTCGATCTTGATCCGGTCCCCCGGCAGGATGCGGATGTAGTGGCGCCGCATCTTGCCCGAGATGTGCCCGAGCACCTCGTGCCCGTTGTCGAGCTTCACCTTGAACATCGTGTTGGGCAAGGCCTCGACGACCTCGCCCTCCATCTCGATCTTCTCTTCCTTCGGCAAACCGCTCGTCATGCTAGCCACCTGCCGCGAGCAACGCGGCCGCCGGGCTAGATCTTTCTGACCTTCACCGCCTTCGGGCCCTTGTCGCCAGCCTCCTCGTCGTAGGAGACCTTGGTGTTCTCCTCGAGCGACTTGAAGCCGTTGCCCTCAATGCCGGTGTAGTGGACGAAGAGGTCGCGATCGCCCTCATCTGGGGTGATGAAGCCGAAGCCCTTCTCGTCGTTGAACCACTTCACGGTACCGGTCGCCATCTCGCACCTTCCTCCTTCGTCCACGGTGGTGCCGGGAAGAACGTACCACCGTTTCGGACGCGATATCCAGCGCCGCGATGCACGTCTTTCCGCAGCTAGCTGCCCTCGAACGTGGCCTTTCCTGGACCCTCCGAGAGGAACGAGTCGACAGCGCCCTGGAGGTCGTCTGTGTCGAAGAGCGCGGACGCGATCTCGCGGATGCGGGCGTCGGCTCCGCGCGCGCCTTCCTCCACCGCGGCGCGTACCAGCCGCTTGGTGGCGGCGTGAGCCTTGGTAGGCCCGGCAGCCAGCTCGCCGGCGAACTTCATCGTCTCCTCCGTCAGGTCGGCGTCGGGGAAGACGCGGTTCACCACGTTCCAGCGCTCGAGCGTGGCGGCATCGAACAGCTCACCGCTCATCACGAGCTCGCGCGCCCGCGCGGGACCCGCCCGCTCCGTGAGACGCTGCGGCCCGCCGCCGGCCGGTGTGAGCCCCACCACCTTCTCCACCAGGCCGAACTTGGCCGACTCCGAGGCGAAGATCAGGTCGCAGCCCAGCACCATCTCGAGGCCCCAGGTGAGGCAGAGCGCGTGCACGGAGGCGAGCGTGGGCAGCGGCATGTCCTCGAGCTTGTGCACCACGCGCACGAGTCCCTGGAAGATCTCGTCCGCCTGATCGGGCGTTTTCCCCTGGAAATGATGTACATCAACGCCACCTGTGAAGGCACGCCCCTCGGCCCGGATGACGAGCGCGCGCACGCCATCCGACTCCGCCTGGTCGAGCGCGGCCTCGAGCTCCGCTTGCAGCTCGGGCGTCCAGAGGTTGAGCGGCGGCGAGTCCACCACGACGACCCCGACGTCGCCTTGGCGCTCGAGGCCGACGTGCCGATCAGCCACGCAGCTCCGCGGCCACGCTCGCGAGCTCGTCCGGCTCCGCCGGGCGTGGGCGCGCGGGCAGCTGCAGCGGGTCGCCCTCGTAGCGCGGTATCACGTGGATGTGGAAGTGGAACACCGTCTGCCACGCGGCCGAGCCGCACGAGTTGAGCAGGTTCACCCCGTCGCAGCCGAGCCGCTCCTTCTGCATGCGGGCGAGCCGCTGGGCGCCGGCTGCCGTGGCGGCAAGATCGCCGGCCGAGATCTCGAGCAGGTCCGTCGAGTGGTTGCGCGGGATCACGAGCGCGTGGCCGCGCGTCCACGGATTGATGTCCATGAACGCGGCCGTCTCGTCCTCCTCCCAGAGGAACTCACCCGGGATCTCGTGGGCGAGGACCTTGCAGAAGATGCAGTCGTGGGGCATGCGGCGCGGAACGTTAACCGCTACAGCCAGCCGACCTTCTTGAAGTAGCGGTACAGCAGGCCGCAGATCACCAGGATCACGAGGACCACGGCCGGGTAGCCGAAGCGCCAGCGCAGCTCCGGCATGTGGTCGAAGTTCATGCCGTAGATGCCGGCGATCATCGTCGGCACCACGGCGATGGCCACCCAGGCCGAGATCCTCCGCATGTCGTCGTTCTGGCGCACGCTGATCTGGGTGAGGTTGGCCTCGAGCACGCTCGTGAGCATGTCGCGGAAGCCGTCGAGCGTGCTCACCACCCTCAGGAGGTGGTCATAGACGTCGCGGAAGTAGGACTGCACCTGCGGGTGGATCAGCTCCGCATGGTCGCCGCGGGCGAGCTTCTGGAGCGGCTCGGCGAGCGGCGAGGTGGCGCGGTAGAAGTCGAGCACCTCGCCCTTGAGCTTGTAGATCCGCTCGGCGGGGTTCTCCCGCGACTCCGAGAACACCTGCGCCTCGATTTCGCTGATGTCGTTCTCCACGCCCTCCACCGCCGGGAAGTAGTCGTCCACCACGTGGTCGACGATCGCGTGCAGGATCGTGCCGGGGCCGCAGCGCAGCATGTCCGAGTCGCCCTCGATCCGCTCGCGCACCTCCTTGAGGCCGCTGCCCTCCCCGTGGCGCACGGACACGATGAAGTCGTGCCCCACGAACAGCATGATGTCGCCGAGTGTGATCACCTCCATGGGGTCCACGTAGCGGGCGGTCTTCAGGACCATGAACAGCGTCTCGCCGTAGGTCTCGATCTTCGGACGCTGATGAGCGTGGATGGCGTCCTCCACAGCCAGCGGGTGCAGCTCGAACTCGCGCGCGACGGCGGCGAACTCCTGCTCCGAGGGCTCGTGCAGGCCGATCCAGACGAATGCGTTGTCCGCCTGAGCGGCCTCGAACGCGTGCTCGAGCTCGAGCTGTCCGTCGCGCCGGCAGCCGTCCTCGTAAACCGCCAAGTCGACGATCATCGCGCTGAATTCTCCCTCAGCCGCCGGGCGAGAGCTACGGCTTCGTCGCGCGTCCGCACCTCGCCGGTGAAGCTCGCCTCGCGCAGGCGGGCGAGCAGCTCGCCGAGCTCGGGTCCGGGCTCGATCCCCAGCTCCTCGGCCAGCTCGCCGCCACGCAGTGGTGGCTCGGGCGGGTCGCGCCGCCAGGCCAGCGCCTCGCCCATCAGCTGCCGCGCCAGCTCCAGGTGCGCCTCGATCGCCTGCTCGGCGTTCTTGCCGCGGGTGGCCAGGCGGTCGGCGCAGGTGAGCAGCGTCACCTCGACCTCCACCGGCTGACAGCGCTCCAGGTACTGGTACACGCGCTCGCGGCTGAGGGGCATCTCGTGGACGAGGAAGCCCAGCACCAGGTGGTGGCGCGTCACGCCGGCGAGCAGCTCGCGCAGCCGCTCGCTCGTCTTCAGGCGGCGGCACAGCGAGCGGATCAGCTCCGCCCCCACCTCGTCGTGACCGATGAAGGTCACCCGCCCGTCCGGACGCACGCCCCGCGTGGCCGGCTTGCCCGAGTCGTGCAGCAGGGCAGCGAAGCGCAGCGCCTGCCAGCCGCTGAGCTCGTCGGCGAACGGCTCGTGCATGAGAGCATCGAGCGGCTCGGCAAGCTCGCCGAACACCGGCTCCGGATCACGCTCGAGCGCGATGTAGCAGCGCAGCACCTCGATCGTGTGGTCGTACACGTCGAGGTGGTGGAAGTGGCTCTGCTCGACCCCCCGCAGCGCGTGCAGCTCCGGCAGCACCACCGCAGTGAGGCCGAGCTGGTCGCACAGCTCGAGGCCATCGAGCGCGCGCTCGGCGCTCACGATCCGGCGCAGCTCCGCGAACACGCGTTCCGCGGCGGCGCCCGACACGAGCCGCGCGGCCTCGCGCGTGAGGCGCTCCGTATCCGGCTCGGGGCGCAGGTCGAGCTCGGTCGCAAAGCGGGCTAGGCGCAGGGGCCGCAGCGGGTCGTCCGCGTAGGCCGAGTGCTCGACGTCCGGCCCGCCCAGCACGCGCAGCACGCCGTTCTCCAGATCTGCCACGCCGCCGTGCGGATCGTGTGCCTCGCCGCCGCCGAGCGGGACGGCGATCGCGTTCACCGAGAAGTCGCGCCGCGCGAGGTCGGCGTCGATGCCCTCGCCGTGCATCTCCGTGACGTCGCAGGTCCAGGTGCGCTCGCGGTCCATCGCGCGCCACGCGCCAAAGGCCTCCGACAGCGGAAACACCGGCCCGCCGACAGCCCGCGCCAGCCGCCGCGCCACCTGCTCGGAATCACCACGCACCGTCAGGTCGAGATCGGTGACGGGCCTGCCCAGCAGCGCGTCGCGCACCGCGCCGCCCACGATCCACGCCTCATCCGCTGCGCCGTCCGCCAGCGCCTCGCGCGCGGTCCGCACGAGCGGCTCTGCGGCCAGCCGCTCGCTCACGTCGACCCGTGCCATTGCCTCCGCACCCGCGGACTGAGCCCGCACGTGATCTCGTAGTTGATCGTGCCGAGCCGCTCAGCCACCTCCTCGCAGCGGATCCGCTCGCCACCCTGAGAGCCGATCAGCACGGCCGGCTCGCCGGGCTCGACGCTGGTCTCGGCGCCCAGCTCGATCGTGAGGTTGTCCATGCTGATCGTGCCGATCACCGGGTGGCGGCGGCCCTGCACGAGCAGCTCGCAGTTGTTCGAGAGCGCGCGCCGCCAGCCGTCGCCGTAACCGATCGGCACGGTGGCGACCCAGGTGGGCTCGCCGGCGCGCCAGCGGCGGCCGTAGCCCGCGCTCTCCCCGCGCTCGAAGTGCTTCACCGCCGCCACGTACGACTCGAGCGCCAGCGCCGGCTCGAGACCACGCTGGTCGGGGTCGCGCTGGAAGGGGTCGAGCCCGTAGACCGCCACCCCGCAGCGCACCATGTCGAAGTGGCCAGCGGGATCGCGGTACGTGGCAGCGCTGTTGGCGGCATGCAGGACGATCTCCGGATGAGCCTGCTTGAGGGCGCGCGCGAATGGCCCGAACGCCTCGAGCTGGGCGGGGAAGTGCTCGTCGCCCTCCTCGTCCGCGGTGGCGAAGTGCGTCATGGCCCCGGCCAGCGTGAGCCGCTCGTCGCCACTCGCGAACTCGGCCACCGCGCGCGCGGCCGACGCGTCCTTGGTGCCGAGGCGCCCCATGCCGGTGTCGAGCTTCACGTGCACGTTCACCGGCATCGTGCCCGGCGTGTGCAGGCTGGCGAGTGCGCGCGCGAAGCGGTCGTCCCACACCACCACGTCTGCCGCGGCCTCGACCGCGATCTTCGCCTCCTCGTGGGTGAGGGCACCCATCACGAGGATGCGCGAGTCGATCCCGTGGCGGCGCAGCTCGGCCGCCTCGCCCGCGGTGGCCACGGCCAGCCAGTCCGCTCCACCGGCGAGGGCGGCCTTGGCGCACCAGGCGTCGCCGTGGCCGTAGGCGTCGGCCTTCACCACCGCGCACAGCCGCGCGCCCCCGGTGAGCAGCGAGCGCAGGTGGGCGCAGTTGCGCTCGACAGCGCCGAGATCCACGTGGGCCACCGCGCGCTCAACCATCCCGGGCGTCCTCACCGCGCAGCACGCGCATCGCCTCCGGGATCGCCTCGATTACGTCGCCCGCGATCACGTGGTCGGCGCCGTGCCGGCCGGCCGCCACCATCCCCGCGCGCGCGTGCGCGAGCACGCCGGCCGCCGCCGCCTCGAGGGCCCCGAGGCCCTTGGCCAGGAAAGCGCCGATCACGCCCGACAACACGTCGCCGGTGCCGGCGGTGGCCAGCGCGGGCGTGGCGCCGGGGCTGATGGCCACGGGGCCGCCCGGGGCGGCAACGAGCGAGTCGTCGCCCTTCAGCACCACCACGCAGCCACTCTGCTCGGCGGCTGCGCGCGCGCACTCCAGGCGGTGCGCCTCCACTTCCTTCGACTCGGTGCCGAGCAGCCGTGCCAGCTCGCCGGCGTGCGGTGTGAGCACGGTGGGACCGGGCCGGCCCTTCAGCAGGTCGAGGCGGCCGGCGTGGGCGTTCAGCCCGTCTGCGTCGATCAGCAGCGGCCGGTCGATCTCCCGCGCCACCACGCGCGCGAACTCGAGCGCCTCCTCCGTCCGTCCTATACCCGGACCCACGATCAGGGCGTCGGCGCGCTCGGCCATCCGGCTCACCTCATCCACGCCCTGCGGCGTGTGGCCGCCCTCCTCCTCGGGCAGCGCTCGCGTCATCCCCTCGAGCAGCTTGAGCTGAAGCACCGGCTCGGCGGACTGCGGCACCGCCACCTGCACGTAGCCCGCGCCGGTGCGCTGCGCCGAAAGCGCCGCCATCGTGGGCGCACCGGTGAGCCCACGCGAGCCGCCCACCACCACCACCGTGCCGGAGTCGAACTTCGACCCATCCTGTGCCCGGTGCGGCACGAGCTCCACGACGCGCTCCGAGATAAGCCCCGCCTCGGCCGCTGCGGGGGCGCCGCGCGGAATGCCGATCTCCACCACGCTCACCTTCCCGGCGAGCCCCTTGCCGGGATTCACGTGCAGCCCCACCTTCGAACCGTGAAAGCTGGCCGTGGCCTGCGCGCGCACCGCGTCGCCATGCACCTCCCCGTTCGACGCATCCACGCCCGACGGCACGTCGCACGCCACCACCGGAGCGTCCTGCGCGTTGATGGCGCGGATCGCCCCCGCCAGTGGCTCGCGCGGCTCGCCCGAGAAGCCGGTGCCCGAGCAGCGCGTCCACCACCACGCTCGAGCCGTCGAGCAGGCTCGCGTCGAACGGCAGCGGAGCCTCGCCGGGCAGGCGCTCGAGGTTGGCCAGGGCGTCGCCGCGCAGCTCCTCGAGCGGCGCGAGGCTCAGCACGTCCACCCTCTGTCCGTCCTCGCGCAGGATGCGCGCGGCCACCAGGCCGTCGCCGCCGTTGTTGCCCTTGCCGATCACGATCCGCACCGGGCTCGCGCCACGCGCCGCAGCGGCCGCCACGCGAGCGAGGCCGATCCCCGCACGCTCCATCAGGTCGAGCGATGGCACGCCCTGCTCCTCGATCGCCCAGCCGTCGACGGCGCGCATCTCCGCCGCCTCGTAGACGGGATCGAGCCAGCCCGGCAGAGTCATCGCAGCAGCGCCACCGCTCCGGCCGTGGTGTCCGTGTGCGTCAGCGACACCACCGGCTGGGCGCCCAGCTCCTTCGCCCGCTCCGCCACCGCGCCGCTCAGCCGCACCTCCGGCGCGCCGCCGGTGGCCACCACCTCCACGTCGCGGAAGTTCCAGCCCTCCATGCCCAGCGCCTTGGCCACGGCCTCCTTGGCGCAGAAGCGCGCCGCCAGGTGCCGCGCCGGGCGCGCGTGCCGCGCCGCGTATTCCAGCTCCTGCTCGCTGAACAGGCGCTGCGCCAGCCGCGGCCGCCGCTCGAGCGCCCGCTCCAGCCGCTCGATGTCGAGAAGGTCCAGCCCGATTCCGCTCATGCTGCGGAGCGTACGGGAGCTCGCCGTTATTCGACGGTGACGGTCTTCGCGAGGTTGCGCGGCTGGTCCACGTTGAGCCCGCGGGCGCGGGCAATGTGGTACGCGAGGAGCTGCAGCGGGATCACCGCCAGGATCGGCTGGAGGAGCCAGTCTGAGCGCGGCACGGTGATGACCTCCTCGGCGTGCATGGACACCTCGGGGTTGCCCTCTGTGGCCACCGCGATCACGTGCGCCCCGCGCGCGCGAACCTCCGCCACGTTCGACAGCACCTTGTCGAGCACGGGCGAGTCGGTGGCCACGCACACCACGGGGGTCTGCTCGTCGAGCAGCGCGATCGGGCCGTGCTTCATCTCGCCCGCCGCATACGCATCCGTGGGGATGTAGGAGATCTCCTTGAGCTTGAGCGCTCCCTCGAGGCACACGGGAAGTCCCACGTGCCGCCCGAGGTAGAGGAAGAAGCCCGCATTCGACCAGCGCCTGGCGATTTCGCGCACAGGCTCGTCGATGCGCTCGAGCAGCTCGCTGATCAGGTGCGGGAGCTGCTTGACCTGCTGCGCCAGTTCCGCCGCGCGCTCCGTTGAGAGCGTGCCGCGCACCTGCGCCAGCTTGATGCCGAGCAGGTACATCACCGCCACCTGCGAGACGAAGGTCTTGGTGGCGGCCACGCCGATCTCGAGGCCGGCACGGGTGAAGATCACACCGTCGGAGTCACGCGTGGCCTGGCTGCCCATCACGTTGGTGATGGCGATCACCTTCGACCCGTTCTTGCGAGCCAGGCGCATCGCGGCGAGCGTATCCGCCGTCTCGCCGGACTGGGTGATGCCCACCACGAAATCGCGCTCGTCCACCACCGGGTTTCGGTAGCGGAACTCCGAGGCGATGTCCATCTCGACGGGCACGCGCGCCCACTCCTCGATCGCGTAGCGGCCCACGAGGCCGGCGTGGTAGGAGGTGCCGCAGGCCACGATCGCGATGCGGCGCAGGTTGCGCAGCTCGTCGTCGGACACGCCGATGTCGCCCAGCTCCACCAGGTCGCCCGGCACGCGGTCGAAGATCGTCTCGGCCACGGCGTCCGCCTGCTCGTGGATCTCCTTGAGCATGAAGGTCTCGTAGCCACCCTTCTCGGCGGCGCTCTCGTCCCAGTCGATGTGGGTGGTCTCGCGCTCGAGCTGCGCGCCCGAGGCGTCCATGAACTCGGTCGCGTCCGGACGCAGCACCACGAGCTCGTCGTCGTTGAGGTACTGCACCGTGCGCGTATGCGACAGGAAGGCGGGGATGGCGGAGCCGATGAATGACTCGTGCTCGCCCACGCCCACCACGAGCGGGCACTCCTTGCGCGCGCCCACGAGCACCTCGGGCTCGTCGGCGGCCATCGCGACGAATGCGTAGTGGCCGCGCAGCTCGTTGTAGGACACGCGCACGGCCTCCGGGAGGTCGCCGTCGTAGTGCGAGGAGATCAGATGCGCCACCACCTCGGCGTCGGTGTCTGAGGTGAACTCGGCGCCCTCCGCCTTGAGGCGCTCGCGCAGCGCCACGTGGTTCTCGACGATGCCGTTGAGGACGATGTGGATGCGGTCGCCGGTGTCGCAGTGAGGGTGGGCGTTTGCCTCGCTGACGCGGCCATGAGTGGCCCAGCGGGTGTGGCCGATCCCGATGGTCGGTTCAGCCGTGGCGGTGGCGACAGCGCCGCCTTGGTCGGCCTTGGCCTCGACGGCGTCGCGCAGGAAGGACAGATTGCCGACCGCGCGCACCGACTCGATCTGACCGTCGGCGAGCAATGACAGGCCGGCCGAGTCGTAGCCGCGGTATTCGAGCTTCTCGAGACCCTGGAGGAGCAACTCCTGGCAAGGCCTCCTGCCTACATATCCGACGATCCCGCACACGGCGCTGTCACCTCCTTAGGGACGGAAAGAGCCGCTGGAACGCGGCTCCCTGGCGCCCCTCCGCAAGGGGTCGAAATCGATGGTACCAGCGCCTTTGGCAGCCGACCAGTGGCGATCAGAGTCCTGCGGTACGGGCCAGCAGGAAGATGTTCAGCGCCACGATCACCGAGGCCACGCCGGATGCCGCGAACGTGGTGATCCGGCGGTTGACGAGCGCGCCCATCAGGTTCTTCCTGCTCGTGAAGATCACGAGCGGAATGAGCGCGAATGGGATGCCGAACGACAGCACCACCTGGCTGATGACGAGCGAACGCGTGGGGTCGAGCCCGGCGCCGAGCACCACCAGCGCGGGAGCCATCGTCACGAGCCTTCGAAGCAGGAGCGGGATGCGCCGGTTGATGAAGCCCTGCATGACCACCTGGCCGGCGTACGTGCCCACGCTCGAGCTCGCGAATCCCGCCGCGAGCAGCGCCAGACCGAAGGCGATGGCGGTGCCGTTGCCCACAAGGTCCTTGAAGCCGTTGTATGCGCCTTCGATCGAGTCGACGCCGGTGCGCCCGGTCTTGTGGAAGAGCGCCGCGGCCACCATCAGCATCGCGATGTTCACCACACCCGCCACGCTCATCGCGATGCCCACGTCGAGCCGCTGGAAGCGCATCACACGCTTGCGCTCGGCGTCGTCACGCACGGCGATCCGGTCCTGGGTGAGCGCGGAGTGGAGGTAGATCACGTGCGGCATCACGGTGGCGCCGAGGATGCCCGCGGCGAGCAGGACGCTGTCGGTGCCGGAGAAGTGCGGCACGAAGCCCTTGACCGCCTGGCTCGCGTCCGGACCGACCTCGAACGCCTGGTAGAGGAAGCCCAGCAGCACGATGCCGAACAGCCCGGCGATCACCAGCTCGAAGCGGCGGTGTCCGCGTTGCTGGAGCGCCAGGATTCCGAACGCCACGACGCCGGTCATCAGGCCCGCCACGAACAGCGGCACCCCGAACAGCAGGTTGAGCGCGATTGCCGCGCCGACGAACTCGGCCATATCGGTGGCCATGGCGATCAGCTCTGCCTGGATCCAGAGTCCCACCGTCACGCCGCGCGGGAAGATCTCGCGGCACACCTCGGGCAGGTTCTTGCCGGTGGCGATGCCGATCTTGGCCGACAGCATCTGGATCAGCATCGCCATCAGGTTGGCCGCGAGCACCACCCACAGCAGCAGGTAGCCGTAGCGCGCGCCGCCCTGGATGTTGGTGGCGAAGTTGCCTGGGTCGATGTAGGCCACGGCAGCCACGAACGCCGGCCCCAGCAGCGGCAGCGTGCCCCGTATGCGCCCGCGCTTGCGGAGCTCCTGGAGCGCGCTCGGCGTGGGGAGCGCAACGGCGTCCGGTGACAGCGGCTTGCTCACTTGCCCGCCAGCTCCGCCCGCATGGCGCGCGCCAGCGCGCCGCCGAGCACGTGCACGCGCTGGCCGAAGCGCGCCGACACGGGACCCTCGAACGGCTGCTTGTCCACGATCTCGAAATCGTCGCCGGGTGCGATCCCTTGATCGGCCAGGTAGCGCAGCATCTCCGGGTCTGAGTCCGAGATCCGCACGAAGGTGCCGTGCGCCCCCGGCTCGAGGGACTGCATGCTGCTCGTGTGCCCCTCCTCGATCTGCAGCTCGCGCGTGGGGATCGGGTCGCCGTGCGGATCGTGCGTGGGGTTGCCGAGCTTGCGCGCGATCAGCTCCTCGAGCTCCTCCGACAGCACGTGCTCGAGCACCTCAGCCTCGTCGTGCACGCGATCCCAGGGCACGTCGAGGTTCTCGGCCAGGTAGAGCTCGAGCAGGCGGTGGTGGCGCAGAACCTCGAGCGCCACGCGCTCCCCGGCCTCCGTCAGCCGTACGCCCTTGTACCGCTCGTGCTCCACGAGCCCGAGGGCGCTCAGCTTCTTGGCCATGTTCGAGGCGGAGGCCGCCGTCACGCCCAGCCGGTCGGCGATCGCGTTGGTGCTCACGTCGTCGCCGCCGCGCGCCTGCAGCGCGTAGATCGCCTTCGCGTAGTCCTCGACGGCGGCGGTGAGGTGGAATTCTTCAGTTGCCATGGAAAAGAGATTATGCCATGGCTAAAAAAGAAGTTGGAGGCGTCTGGACGTTTATCCCAGTTGTTGCTTCACGAGGGCCGCCAGCCGCTCTGCCACCTCGCGGCACTCCGCCTCCTCCGGCGCCTCCACCATCACCCTAATCAGGGGCTCGGTGCCCGAGGGGCGGACGAGCACGCGGCCGCGGCCTTCAAGGCCTGCGCTCTCGCGCTCGATCGCCTCGAGCACGGCGGGGGCGCGTTCGAGCGCCCCGCGCTCGGCCACCTCGACGTTGATGAGCAGCTGCGGCAGCTTGGTCATGGCGTCGCGCTCCGCGAGGTCGCGGCCGCCGAGCGCCTCGAGCGCGAGCAGCGACGAGGCGATCCCGTCGCCCGAGGGCGCGAAGCCGGTGTCGATGATGTGGCCCGACTGCTCGCCGCCGAGCGCCCAGCCGCGGCGCATGAGCTCGGCCATCACGTGGCGGTCGCCCACCGGCGTGGTGGCCACCTCGATTCCGGCCTCGGCCATCGCGGTGTGGAAGCCGTAGTTGGTCATCACCGTCACGGCCACGCCGTCGCCAGGAAGGCGGCCGGCATCGCGCATGTGGAGTGCGCTGATGGCGATCAGCTCGTCGCCGTCCACCACGGTGCCGGTGCGGTCCACGGCAAGCACGCGGTCGCCATCGCCGTCGAAGGCGAAGCCCACGTCGAAGCCGCCGGCAGGCACCGCCTCGGCCAAATTGTCGATGTGGGTCGAGCCGCAGCCCTCGTTGATGTTGCGGCCATCGGGCTCGGCGGCGATCGCCTCGACGGAGGCGCCGAGCCGGCGGAAGATCTCCGGCGCCACGCGGTAGGTGGCGCCGTTGGCGCAGTCGAGCAGCACCCGCACGCCGGCCAGGTCGAGCCCCTGGAAGCGCGACTCGAGCTCGCGCAGGTAGTCGGCCGCCCGCACCGTGCAGCTCGCGCACGCGGCCGGGTGCCGCCGGCGCGCCTCTCGGACGCCAGCACCGCCGCCTCGATCTCCGCCTCCGCGCTGTCCGCGCAGCTTCATCCCGTCGGGGCCGAAGAGCTTGATGCCGTTGTCGCGGTAGGGGTTGTGCGAGGCGGACACCACGCACGCCAGGTCCAGCCCGAAGCGGCGCACGAGCAGGGGGGCTCCCGGGGTGGGCAGCACGCCGGCGATCAGCGCGTGACCGCCCGCCGCAGCGATGCCGGCTGCCAGCGCGGCCTCCAGCATCTCGCCGGACTCGCGCGTGTCGCGGATGATGAGCACCTGCGGCGCTTCGGTGGGTGACCACGCCGCCGCCGCGCGACCCAACGCAAGCGCGAGGTCAGCGGTGATGAGGTCTCCGACGGCTCCACGAACGCCATCGGTACCGAAGAGCCGGCGCTCGTCCGGAACCACGCCCATCGGGGCGGAAGTTAACGCTTGGAGAACTGCGGGCGCTTGCGGGCCTTCTTCAGGCCGGCCTTCTTGCGCTCCTTCGCGCGCGCGTCGCGCGTGAGGAAGCCGCGGCGCTTGAGCTCGCCGCGCAGGTTGGGATCGGCCTCCACGAGCGCGCGCGCCACACCGTGGCGAAGCGCCCCGGCCTGTGCGGACACGCCACCGCCGTGGATACGCGCCACCACGTCCATGCGCTCCTCGTAACCCGCCGTCTCGAGCGGGGCGCGCACCGACTTCTGCAGCGTGGTGCGCGGGAAGAAGTCCTCGAGCGTGCGGCCGTTGACGCGGTACTCGCCGGTGCCGGGCTTGATGATCACGCGGGCCACGGAGGTCTTGCGCTTGCCGGTGGCCTGGTAGCGAGCGTCCGCGGCCAGCTCCTTGACCTCGCGCGGCGCGGGGGCAGGAGCCTCCTCGGGCGCCTCGGCGGCCTCGGTGTCGGCTTCAGTGTCGGCGTAGGCACTCGCGGCGTAGCCGAACTCGTCGTCGGTGGCCGCCGGCTGCTCCTCCGGAAGGATCGGCTCGAGGTGCTCGCCCGGGATCACCTCGCGCTTGGACTCCTTGGGCTCGGGGGCCTTGCCGCGCGGGCGGCCGGCCTCCTTCGCCGCCTCCTCAAGCTTCTCGCCGAGGTCCTCGCGATTCTCCTGCTCGACCTCGAGCGCGTTCGCGTCGAGGTTCTCCGCGGATTCCTCGCTCACCGCGTCATCGACGCCGGGCGGCGGGGTCTCGCCGCTGGCGGCGGGAGCGGGAACGTCCTCCTGCGCCGCCTCCTCCTCATAGCCCTCGGCCTCCTGAGGGGTCATCTCCTCGGGCTCGGGAGCCTTATCCTCGGCCTGGTCCTGAGCGTCGTTGCGCTCTTCGTCGATCAAGTCTCTACCTCCATCGGCTGCGGCTGCTGCGCGGCGTGCGGGTGTTCCGGACCGGCGTAGACCTTGAGCTTGCGGAGCTGCTGGCGACCGAGGCGGGTGCGGGGCAGCATCCCCTTCACCGCAAGACGGATGATCTCCTCGGGCCGCCGCTCGAGCATGTCGTTGAAGGTGCGCGACCGCAGGCCGCCCGGATAGCCGGAGTGGCGGTAGTACATCTTTGCCTCGCGCTTGCGACCGGTCACAGTCACCTTCTCGGCGTTGATCACGATCACGAAGTCGCCCACGTCGCAGTGCGGCGTGTACTCGGGCTTGCGCTTGCCGCGCAGCGCGGTGGCGATCTGCGTCGCGAGACGGCCGAGCGTCTGGCCGCTGGCGTCGACGACGAGCCAGTTGCGCTCGCGTGTTGCAGGTGTGGCTACGTAGGTCCTCATCGAAAAAGAGTCCCGCCTAATGGGCGGGCACAGAGCAGGGCCACGGTTCCCCCGCGGCGCCAGCCGCACATGTTGACACATGAGCGTGGTTGCGCACCCGCGGGCTCGGCCTTGCAGACAAGAGGGTAGCTGCCTCGCGCGGCAAATCCCGGAGAGGACAAGTTTCGATCGCAACTAGCGGGGTTTCATGGCTTATTGCGACTGGACCCGCCTTTATACTGCCGCGCGATTTATAAGCCTGCCGAATTCTCGTCGCCTCGCGGCGAGGAACGGGGGAACCAGAAGAGATTGCAGCCAGCGGATCTGCGGATTGCAGACCGGGGGCGGAATCTCGGGGGCGAATCGAAGGCGCTTTTGGGCGCCATCTCGTAGCGCCGCTCTTTCGGCGCGAGCCCGTCAGCTAACTCCGTAGGCCGAAGAAAGAGAGGCGTTTCTGCCGCTGCCATCCCGGACAGCCGCACGCACAGCGAAGGGATTCGCGCTCGCAGCCGGCGTCGCGGCGATGAGCGCCGCCCCGGCCTCCGCGGGTAACGGCGGCGTCAGCTTCACGCCCACCCCCAAGGTGGCGCGCGTGAAGTGCGTGAAGCTGTGCGCCAGCCATGGGCGCGCGCGGCAGGGCGGCACTGTTCGCATCTTGGGCTCGGGGCTCTCCGGCGTCGGCACGGTCACCTTCCTCGGCACCCGCGGGAAGTCCGACGACGCGACCGTGACGGTGCGCCCCAAGAGCGACCGCAGCCTCACCGTCAAGGTGCCGCTTGACGCGATCAGCGGCCGCATCGCGCTGCTCTCCGCCGGCACGGTGACCACCTCGGCCCGCACGCGCGCCCTGCGGATCCTTCCGCCTCCCCCGCCCCCGCCCACCACCGGCAAGCTCACCCCGGTTCCCGGCCCGCGCGACCCGGGCGGTCCACAGCTCGAGACCGCCACGAGCAGCAACGTCGCCATCGCCGGCTCGAGCCGCGGCATCACGTTCTCCTACCGCGTCACGGCGCCCGCGCCGGTGTCGGTGGAGGTGGACCTGCTGCGCGCCTCGGACGGGGCCGCGGTGCAGACCTGGCAGGTGCCGAACGTGCAGCCAGGCACCGTGAACACCATCAACTGGCAGGGGATGTCGAACGGCGAGCTGCAGCCCGACGGCCGCTACGCCTGGCGGCTCACCGCCACCGGAGCGACCGGCGCGAAGGCGCGGAGCGCCCAGGTGCTGGACCCGACGCGGGACGTGTTCGACCTGCACGACCACATCTTCCCGGTGCGCGGGCGTCACACCTTTGGCGACGGCTTCGGCGTGCGGCGGAAGGGCCACAGCCACCAGGGCGAAGACATCCTGGCCCGCTGCGGCCTGAAGATCCTCGCTGCCGAGGCCGGCACCGTGCTCTACAACAAGACGCAGTCCGCCGCCGGTCACTACCTGGTGATCCATGGCGAGGAGACCGGCAACGACTACGGCTACATGCACATGCGCGCGCCGTCTCCGTTCCAGCGGGGCGACCACGTGACCACCGGCGAGGCGATCGGCATCGTGGGCGACACCGGCGACGCCACCGCCTGCCACCTGCACTTCGAGGCGTGGTCTCCGCCCGGCTGGTACACCGGCGGGCATCCGTTCGACCCGCTGCCGCTGCTCGAGCAGTGGGACGCCTACTCGTAGGGCGGCCAGACGTCGGCCGACACCACGCCGGGCACGGCTTTCTCGAGCAAGCCGGCGAGCGTCTGCCGTTCGTCCTCGGTAAGGCGAGCGAGATAGAGCTCCCGCACCGCCGCGTGGTGCGTGGTCTGAGCCTCGCGCAGCTGCTCGAGGCCCCTGCGGGTGAGCACGGCCTGCACGGAGCGGGCGTCTGATTCGTCGGCCTCGCGCGCGACGAGCCCCTCCTGCTCGAGCCTCCCCACCACGCGCGTGATGCGGCTCGGATGCAGCAGCCTGCGCCGGGCCAGCTCGCTCATCGAGAGACGCCTGCCGGGCGCGCCCACCAGCGTGATCAGGAGCGCGTAGTCGCTGAGCGACAGCACGCCTTGTTGGTCGAGGCGGCGCTCAAGCTCACGCGTGACCGTGGAGTGGACGCGGAGCATTCCGCGCCAGGCCGCAAATTCCGCGGAGCTGAATGCATCCGGTTCGATGGGTTCCGGCGTAGACATACTTGACAATGTCAAGCATCTTAGGAGGTCCTCACATGCAGACCCAGGCCCACCCCGATCCCTCACCACCCGGGGCGCCCCCGCCCGACCCCGGACCGATCATGCAGACGGCGACCGGCTTCATGGCCGCCAAACACCTGTTCGCCGCGAGCGAGGCGGGGCTGTTCGTGGCGCTGGCGGACGGCCCCTTGGCCGCAGACCAGCTGGCGGAGAAGACCGGCGTGCCACCCGCGGCGGCCCGCATGTCAGCCGACGCCATGGTGGCGCTCGGCCTGCTCGAGCTGGACGGCGAGCGCTACCGCAACGGCGCGGCCGCCGGGCACTTCCTGGCGGGACGCACGCCGGCGGACCTGCGTCCCTTCCTGCGCTTCTGGGGCACGCTCTCCTGGCGGCTGTGGACCGACTTCGAGGAGGCGCTGCGCAACGGTCCCTCCCCTCCGCCGCCGCTGGGCGGGGAAGACGCGCGGATCTTCGCCGACGGCGTTGAGGCGATCACGGCCGGAGCGGCGCACGCACTGGCCGCCCAGCCCGAGATCGCTCGCGCGCGGCGACTGCTCGACGTGGGCGGCGGCAGCGGCTCGTTCCTGGCCGCGGCGCTGGCAGCGCACCCTTCGCTCGAAGGCGCCCTCGTGGAGCTTCCCGAAGTGGCTGCCGTGGCGCGCGAGAAGCTGGCGGGCGTGGCCGGCGCCAGTGTGCAGGTGGCCGATGTGCTCCAGGCGCCGCTGCCGTCGGGCCACGACACGATGCTCGTGGCGAACCTCGTGCACCTGTTCGACGAGGACCAGATCCAGGTACTGCTGTCCGCGCTCCGCGAGGCGGCGGAACCGGGCGCCACCCTGCTGATCGTGGACTTCTGGACGGACCCCACGCACACCGAGCCCGCGATGGCCGCCCTGATGGCGGGCGAGTTCTACCTGCACAGCGGCGGGGGGCGGCCGGGTCTACAGCGACGCGGAGTTCCGGCCCTGGCTTTCGGAGGCCGGCTGGAAGCCCGTTGAGCTCCGCGAGCTGGCCGGGCCGCAGAGCCTGCTGGCGGCTACCGCCGTGGACTAGACGGGCGAGGGCGGCGTCTGGCGCTTCTGCCGGCGCCGCTCATAGGGCTCCCAGAGCGTGAGCAGGACGAACGCGCCAGCGACGGCGATCAGGAAGCTGCCGAAGTCGAAGTTGCTGTCGTCGGCGATGTGCAGGACGTGCGTGGCAATGAAGCCCCCGACGAGCGCGCCCACCACGCCGACCACCATCGTCCCCAGGATTCCGATCGGCTGACGGCCAGGCCTGAGGAAGCGCGCGATCGCGCCGGCGAACAATCCCCACAGAGCCCACGAAACAATTCCCATAGCCGAAGGGTAGCCCCCGCGCCGAGCGGCGCGGAGAGCGAGCTATCCAAGGACGCAGGGAGGCCAGCTTGCGCACGCAAGCGGCCGACCGAGGACGCAGGAGAGCGACGCTATCCGCGTCGCTCGGCTACTCCCACTCGATCGTGCCGGGTGGCTTTGACGTGATGTCCAGCGTCACCCGGTTGACCTGCGGGATCTCGTTGATCATCCGCGAGGCCACGCGCTCGAGCAGGTCGTATGGCAGGCGGGCCCAGTCGGCGGTCATGGCGTCGTCGCTCGTGACAGCGCGGATGACGACCACGTAGCCGTAGCTGCGCTCGTCGCCCTGCACGCCGACGCTGCGGAGATCCGCCGGCAGCACGCAGAAGGACTGCCACAGCTCGCGGTAGAGGCCGGCGGCGCGGATCTCGTCCTGGAGGACGTAGTCGGCGTCGCGCAGGATCTCGAGCCGCTCGCGCGTGACCTCGCCGCCGACGATCCGGATCGCGAGGCCCGGACCGGGGAACGGCTGGCGCCAGACGAGCCGCTCCGACATCCCAAGCTCCGCGCCCACGGCGCGCACCTCGTCCTTGAACAGCATCCGCAGCGGCTCGACGAGCTCGAACTCGAGGTCCTCCGGCAGCCCGCCGACGTTGTGGTGCGACTTGATCGTGGCCGCGCCCGTGCCGCCGCCCGACTCGATCACGTCCGAGTAGAGCGTGCCCTGCACGAGGTACTTGGGGTTGCCGAGCTTGGCCGCCTCCTCCTCGAACACGCGGATGAACTCGGCGCCGATGACCTTGCGCTTGGGCTCGGGATCGGTGACGCCCTCGAGGCGCTCGAGGAAACGCTCCTCGGCGTCGACCGCGACGAGCGGCACGTGGAAGTTGTCCCGGAAAGCCGCGACCACCTGCTCGCCCTCGTTGCGGCGCATCAGGCCGTGGTCGACGAACACGCAGGTGAGCTGGTCGCCGACCGCGCGGTGAACGAGCAGCGCCGCCACCGACGAGTCCACGCCGCCCGACAGGCCGCAGATCACCTGGCCGTCCCCCACCTGCTCCCGGATGCGCTCGATCTGCTCCTCGGCCACCGACGCGCGCGCTCCACGCCATGTCGCAGCCGCAGATGTCCTCGAGGAAGCGCCGCAGCACCTCGGTGCCGTACGGCGTGTGGACGACCTCGGGGTGGAACTGGATGCCGTACAGCCCGCGCGCTCGGTGTCCTCGAACGCCGCCACCGGCGACTCGGACGAGGACGCCAGCGCAACGGCGCCCGCGGGCGGCTCGAAGACCGTGTCGCGATGGCTCATCCAGCACGTCTGCTCGGACGGCAGCCCGGCGAGCAGCCGGCCCGTGCTCGGTGACCGTGAGCGTGGAGCGGCCGAACTCGCCGATCGCCGCGCCCTCGACGCGGCCGCCCAGCTCGAGCGCCATCGCCTGCATCCCGTAACAGATGCCGAGCACCGGGATCCCGAGCTCGAGCAGCTCCGGACGCAGCTTGGGCGCGCCCTCGCTGTAGACCGACGCCGGACCGCCGGAGAGGATCAGCCCGCGCGGCGCGCGCCGCTTGATCTCCTCGAACGGCGCGTGGTGCGGCAGCAGCTCGGAGAACACGCCGCACTCGCGCACCCGCCGCGCGATCAGCTGCGAGTACTGGCCCCCGAAGTCGAGGACGAGAACCTCGTCGTTCTTAGCGCCCGCACCCTCCGCGCCGCTCAGCGGTTCCGGTGACGAGCGTGTCGCTCAATTCTCCCCGACGAGCGCGGGATCGGCGAGCGGTGTGGCCGTTCGACACGTCGGGCCCGGGCGCCGCCGCGGCTGCGGCCGTGGCGCCCATGCCCACCGCCTGGTCGCGCTGGAGCTGCTTGCCCTCGGTCTGAAGTGCCGGCGCCACCATCACCTCGGCGCGGTGGAAGGACGGGATGTCCTCGTAGCCGCAGGTGGCCATCGAGGTGCGCAGGCTGCCCATCAGGTTGAACGTGCCGTCGTTCTCGTGGGCGGGCCCGAGGATGATCTGCTCGAGCGTGCCGTTCTGGGTGGTCTTGACGCGCGCGCCGCGCGGCAGCGACGGATGGAACGTGGCCATTCCCCAGTGGAAGCCGCGGCCAGGCGCCTCGTAGGCGCGCGCGAGCGGCGAGCCGATCATCGCGGCGTCGGCCCCGCAGGCGAACGCCTTCGAGATGTCGCCGCCGTTGCGCATGCCGCCGTCGGCGATCACCTTCACGTAGTCGCCGGTCTCGAGCATGTGCTGCGAGCGCGCAGCAGCGACGTCGGCGATCGCGGTGGCCTGCGGCACGCCGATGCCGAGCACGCCGCGCGTGGTGCAGGCCGCGCCCGGCCCAACGCCCACGAGCACGGCGACCGCGCCGGTGCGCATGAGGTGAAGCCCGGTGGAGTACGAGGCGCAGCCGCCCACGACGACCGGCAGCGGCACCTCCTTGATGAACTGCTTGAGGTTGAGCGGCTCGCTGGTGGTGGAGACGTGCTCCGCCGAGATCACCGTGCCCTGGATGACGAGGATGTCGAGCCCGGCCTCGACCGCGATCTCGTAGTAGTCGCGGACCCGCTGCGGCGTGAGCGAGGCGGCGCAGACGACGCCCTGCTCCTTGATCTCCTCGATCCGCCTGGCGATCAGCTCCGGCTTGACCGGCTCCTGGTAGATCGCCTGCATCTCCGCCGTGGCATGCTCCCGCGGCAGCTGGGAGATGCGCTCGAGCTGGTCCTCGGCGTCCTCGTAGCGCGTGAAGATGCCCTCGAGGTTGAGCACGGCGAGGCCGCCGAGCTTGCCCGAGGATCCCGGCCGTGCGCGGGGACACGACCCCGTCCATGGCCGAGGCGAGCAGCGGAAGCTCGAACCGATAAGGCCCGAGCGTCCAGGTGATGTCGATGTCGTCGGGGTCCCTTGTGCGACGCGAGGGAACGATGGCGATGTCATCGAAGCCGTAGGCGCGGCGGCCCTTCTTGCCTCGACCGATCTCTACTTCCATGGAGGCATCCTATGTTCGGCGGCGGACTGAAAGAGGACGATATCAACGGCTCGACGCCGCTCCGGAAGCCGAAAATCCGCAGCTTGCGGGAATGCACCCCCTCAGCGGCTGGCCTCGGCGGCGGAGGCGTCCAGCGTCTCCACGCGCACCTCGGGCACGAGCCGCTCCACCTCGCGCGGATCGAGCACGCCGGCGCCGAAGTGCTGGGTCGACTCCGCGCCGCAGGCGACCGCGAAGCGCACGCACTCCTCCTCCGGCTTGCGCGCGTAGCGGGCGGCCACGTAGCCGGCGACGAACGCGTCGCCCGAGCCCACCTTGGACACCGGCTCGAGCGGGTCGAGCGTGGCTCGGTAGAGGCGTGCGCTCCGACTCGCCGAGCAGCGCCAGGCAGCCCGAGGGGTTGGTCATGATGGCCTCGCGCGCGCCCAGCTCGGCGATCTCGTGCAGAGCCCGGTGAGCCGGTCCTCGTCGTCGGCGAACTCGTGGCCCACGAGCTCCTCGGCCTCGAGCTCGTTCGGCGACACCACGGTGGGCTCGGCGCGCGTGCCGAGCAGCAGGGCGTCGCCCTCTGAGTCGAGCACCGTGAGTCACCCCGAGCTTGCGCAGCTCGCTGATGAGCCGGGCGTAGACGTCGGATTCGACGCCGCGCGGCAGGCTGCCGGAGAACACGCACACCTCGGCGCCCTTGGCCAGGTAGAGGAGCTTGTCCACGAACAGCTCCAGCTCGGCCTCGGTGACGAGCGGGCCGCGCTCGTTGATCTCGGTCTGCTCGCCCGAGGTCGGGTCGACCACCGCCGTGGACATGCGCGACTCCTCGCGGATGCGGACGAAGTCGTTGAGGATCGCCTCCTCCGTGAGCTGCTCGATGATGCGCGTGCCGTTGGGCCCGCCGGCCACGCCGGTGGCGATCACGGGCTGGCCCGAGCGACTTGAGCGCCCGGGCCACGTTCACGCCCTTGCCACCCGCCATCGAGGTCTGCTCGACGGCCCGGTGGCGCCGGCCCAGCCGGAAGTTCGGTACCGCCAGCGTCTTGTCGATGGCGGCGTTGAGAGTGACCGTGATGATCATCGCGCTGATCTGGCTCGCTGCCGGCGCACGACACGCACCCGCAGCGCAACGAGCGTACAGGCCAGCAAAATGAACAGCACCGCCAGCGTTATCAGCGCGGCGCGCAGCACGCCCTCGAGCTTGCGGAAGAACGCCGGAGCCGGGCACCTTGTCAGCGGTCACGAGCGGGACCGTCCGCACCACCTTGCCGTCCACGAGCACCTCGGCCCGGCCCACCGCTCGCCCGGCGGGCAGGGGTCCCTTGAGCTCGCCCGGCGCAATCGGGCGCACGCGCACCGGCGTGCCGCGGCGTACGGTGAGCGAGACGGGCCGCGCGGGCACGAGATCCGCGTTGCCGCCGTGCTGATGGATCGGCACGCTGGCGATCGCCTTGCTGCCCTTGAACACCGCCACGCGGCGGTACTGCGCGAGGCCGTAGCGCAGCAGCGCGATCGAGTCGGCGTCGCGCGCGGCGACGCGCTCGGCTCGCCGAGCACCACGCTGATCACGCGCGCGCCCGCGACGGTGCGCGGCCGCCACCAGCACGTTGCCCGCGTCGGTGGTGTGACCGGTCTTGACGCCGTCCACGAAGCCGGTAGCGTCCCACGAGGTCGTTGCGGTTGATGACCGTGCGCACGCGCGAGCCGCTCTTGCAGCGTGGCGTGGGTGAGGTCGACGATCCTGGCGAATGCCCGGTTGCGCATGTCGATCGAGGCGAGCTTGGCGAGGTCGGCCGCCGTGGAGTAGTTGCGCGGGTCGTCGAGCCCGATCGGGTTGGCGTAGTGCGTGTGGCGGAGGCCGAGCTGCCTCGCCTCGCGGTTCATCAGGCGGACGAACCGACTGCACCGAGCGAGCCGCCGACGTTGTAGGCGAGGTCCCAGGCGGCGTCGTTGGCGCTCGGCAGCAGCAGCGCGCGCAGCAGGTCGTGAACCGTCATGCGCTCGCCCTTGCGCAGGCCGATCACCGACTCCGCGGCCCCGGGTTGTAGGCCGGGGCCGTGAAGACCTCGCTCTGCGTGGCCCGCTCGAGCGTCAGGTGCGCGGTCATCAGCTTGGTCGTGCTCGCGATCGAGCGCCGCGCGTTCGGCGTGCTGCGAGAAGAGCACCTCGCCGCGTCTTGCGCGTCGATCACGATCGCGGCTGTTGAGCTGAGCGTGGGCCGGCGTCGCGGCCGAAGCGGTGCGCGCTCGACGACCGGCAAGGGCGATCGCCACGGCGGCGGATGCGCGCACGAGGCGATCCCGGATCCTTGGCGCGCCCGTCACTCCCTCAGTTTTAGCTTCTGGCCCGCCACGAGGCCCTGCGGGTCGAGTCCGGGATTGAGATCTTCGAGGGTCGGCGACGCTCACGCCGGTCTTGATCGCGATCGCCCCGAGGGTGTCACCGGTCTTGATGGTGTAGCGTGCGCCGGTGGGCGAACTTCGAGGCGCGACTTGGTGGTCGACGTCGCCGGTCTTCAGGGGAGCTGCCCGCGCGGCGTGGTCTGGCTGCTGGCGCTGTGGTCGGTGCCCGGAGTTGCCGAGCACGACCAGGAACGCCACGACGAAGCCGACGATCGCCACGACCGCGACCAACCGCGCCAGCCCCTCGGGACCGACCAGTCATCGCCCGCTGATGCTAGCCCGCACCCCGAGGCGGCTACGGCGGAGACTGCCACCTGCGACCCGCGACCTGCGACCTGCGGACTACAGCGCCTCCCCATCAACCAGGCCCTTGAAGAACACGTCCTGCTGTCCGCCGTTGTGGTCGAAGCGGAACCCGCCGTAGGTCGAGCTGAAGGCGACGAAGTTGGCGCGTGCGCTCGTGGCGACGTCGAAGATCACGGCGCCACCGGACGCGTGGGCGAGGTCGTCGATGTTGCCGGTGTGGTTGTTGCGGTAGTAGAGCGTGTCGCTGCCGCCCGCGCGCTCGCGAAGGTCACGATGCCGCGCGGCGCGCCATAGGCGGTGATGCCGCCCGGCGAGGTTCGTGCCGCCGAGGCTGTGGGCGCCGCGGCGCGAAGCGGAGATCAGGTCGGTGCCGACCACGTGGCCGCTGCGCGGACCACGCGCATGTACACGTCGCTGCCCGGGTTCGTGTCGTTGCCGGTCAGCCGCGCGCCGGTCTGGAACACCACGGCCCAGCCGCCGGAGGTCCTGTCCGACACGTGCGGGTCGCGAGCCGTTGTCGGCCACGCGGACGGTATGGCCGCCGGCGCGGAGCATGATGCCGCCGCCCTGCTGCCAGGTGATCGCGGAGCCGTCGCGGGAGTAAGAGGGCTTGCTGCCCGAGCCGAGCAGGTGCGGCTTGCCTGGCCGTCACCGGGCGACGAACACATGCCGCCGGCCTCGAAGGCGACCTGGCCGCAGTTGCCGTCAATCGAAGGGTTGCCGGCGCGGGCCGCCGATGCCGCGCGAGACCAGGTCGTCCGGCCGTCGCTGGAAGTTGCGGACGAACACGTCCGCGACGGGATCGCCATCGCCCGGCGCCAGGTTGGTGGACGTGGACTGGAACGCGACGCAGCGCGGCTTGCTGGTGCATCGAGCCGTCGAGCGAAGGGTTGGACGAGTCGCCCGTTGCCCTGGCGCCTCGCCGAGGAGACGCTGGCGCGGAGAGGTGGCCCGACGGGCGGGCGGGCCTGTTCAGGCGCAGCCCGGCACGGCCGTGCGGACGGCTCCAGACGAAGACGTCGGTGCGGCCGTTGGTGTCGCCGCCGACGAGGTTGGAGGCCGCGGAGTCGAACGCGACGTAGCGCGCCTTGCGGTCGTCACCGGAGATCGTGGCGTGGCCCGAGGGGCCGTTGGCGCCCTCACCGTGAGGGCCGACCGAGATCGGGATCGGCCGCGTGCCGAAGATGCCGTGCTGAGGCGGCGGCGGGGCTACCAGGAAACGCGACACAGCACCCCACGGCCACGAGGGACGGAATTCGCGGCACGCTATCTGATGTCGCCATTCAGTTCGGAGGTTTAAACCCGAGATACCCCAACTGGACAAATGTTGGAGGTTTGCGGTACGGCAGTGAAGTTTTTCGATACCTCTGTCGTGGACCGCAGCCCCCAGGCGGTGGCTCGCAGCTCCTCGGCGGCGCCGCTGCGGCCGCTGGCGGGGTCGCCCCCGGACTGGCGATAGGCATCCACGATCGAGCGCGATGCGGTGACGAGCCCGGCCGCCGGGTGGGGGCGAAGGCGGGGCCGAGCAGCTCGACCGAGCCGCCCTGCGCGCCCACGCCGGGCAGCAGGAAGATCGCTGCGCGGCATCAGCTCGCGCAGGCGCCCGAGCATCTCGGGCCGGGTGGCGCCGGTGACGGCGCCGACGTCGGCCAGGCCGCAGCCCGCCACGCCGTCCGTCGCCCAGCTCGGCTGACGATCGCGGCGAGGCGCTCGTGCAGCGGCTCGGTCGGGCGCCGGAAGGTCCTGGACGTCGGCGGCGCCCGGGTTGGAGGTGCGGACGAGGCAGAAGACGGCACGCGCCCGGCCGCGCGCGCGGCGTCGACAAGGGCTCGAGCGAGTCGCGGCCGAGCAGCGGGTTGACGGTGAAGGCGTCGGCGCCGAGCCCGGGCACCTCGCCGAACGCGTCCCGGCGTCGAGCCGACGAGCGCCTGCGCGTAGGCGCGGGCCGTGACCGGCACGTCGCCGCGCTTGCCGTCGGCGATCACGAGCAGGCCCGCCTCGCGGGCGGCGCGCCGCCGACCGTCGTACAGCGCCGCGATGCCGGGAGCGCCCGAGGCGCTCGAAGCACGCGAGCTGGGCTTGACCGCCACGCAGGCGGGCCCGGCGGCGTCGATCGCCGCGCGGCAGTGCCGGACCACCGCCGCCGCGGTGAGCTCCGCGGGGTCGCCCTGGCGATCGCGCACGGCCTCGACCGCGACCTGCCACAGGGCGGCCGGGTCGGGGTCGAGGCCGAGGACGATCTGGCTGCGCCGCTCCTCTACGAGCGCAGCGAGCCTGTCAGCGAAGCGGGAGAACGCCTCCGACCTTACTGCTGCCGGAGGGCTCCCCGCCGGCTTGGGCTTGATCCAGCGCGGGGTGCGCGGTTAGCCCTTGACTGCCTTCTTCAGAGCCGAGCCGGCGCTGAAGCGCGGCACGCGGCTTGCCGCGATCTGGATCCGCTCGCCGGTCTGCGGGTTCACTCCCTGGCGGGCGCCACGGTCTGCGACCGAGAACTTCCCGAAGCCGGTGAAGTTGATCTCGCCTCCGCGGGCTGAGCGTCGACTCGATCACGTCGAGGGCGGTGTCCACGGCCTTCGTGGCATCGCCCTTGGACAGACCAGACTGGGACGCAACCTGGTCTACGAATTCGGACTTCGTCACCTGCTCCTCCTTACGGGGGGTCTTGGACGGCTCCGAACCTAACAACGGATTCGGACGATGAGGCTCTAGAAAGGCGGATTTCGGCCCGCAACGACCCCGCAAATTGCGGACTTTCGCAGGTGCGCGTTTTTGGCTCTAGGACTGGCTCGGCGGCCTATGAGCCCGAAACGGCCATCTCGCCGATCAGCACCGGAGCGGCCTTCACGCTGCCCCCGAACGGCACCCAGCGGGTCGTCGAGCCCACCGCCTGCACCGCCTTCAGCATCGACACGAGGTCGCTCGCGATCGTCATCTCGCGCGCGGGCGGCCCAGCTCGCCACCCTCGATCAGCCGGCCGGTGGCGCCCACGGAGAAGGTGCCGGACACCGGGTTGACGCCCGAGTGGAGGCCCGCGACGTCGGTCACGTACAGGCCGTCGCCCGCGCGCCGCACCAGCTCGTCGAAGTCGGCGTCGCCCGGCTCGAGCAGCAGGTTGGCGGTGCCCACCGACGGCGGCGTGCGGTAGGAGCCGCGCGCGGCGCTGCGCCGTGCGTCTCGGCGGCCGCCCTTGCGCGCCGTGCGCGCGTCGAACAGGAACGTGAGCAGCTTGCCGTCCTCGATCAGCGGGGTGCGGCGGCGGGCGAGCCCTCGCCGTCGAAGGGCGCGCTGTCGGGGCCCTCGGGGTCGGTGCCGTCGTCGACGAGGCGGAGGCGGCGCGAGGCGATCTCGTCGCCCTCGCGGTCCGCGAACAGCGAGCGGCCCGCGCTGGACCGCGTCGGCGGACAGCATCCCGCCGATGAAGCCGATGAAGCTCGCGGCCACGAACGCGTCGAGCACCACCGGGCAGCGGCGGCTCTCCGGCTGGCGGGCGCCCACGAGCTGCGAGCGCGCGCTCGCGCGGCCTCGTCGCCGATCGCGCGCGCGTCGAGCTCGCCGGGCTCGCGGCCGAGGCCGACGCCGAGACCGGTCATCAGGTCGGCGCCCTCGCCCGCGAACACGGACGCGTACGCCCACGCGGAGCTGGCCTCGTAGGAGGAGCAGAAGCCGCGCGAGTTGGCGAGCGCGACGCTGCCGTCTGCGTCGGCATAGACCGTGTCCTCGACCTGGGACACGCCCTCGTGCGAGCGGGCGGCGCGCTCGATCTCCACCGCCAGCTCGATCTTGCGCTCGGTGCTCCAGTCCGGCCAGCCCGGCGGAGTGGAGCCCCTCAATCTCGGTGGCGCCGAACTCGTCGGGCAGGCCGCCGAACTCGTCCGGGTCCGCCACCGCCGGCGCTCTCGCGCGCCTCCGACGCCAGCGACCTTGATGCCCTCGTCGCTCATGTCGGTGCCGTAGGCGTAGCCCGAGCGGCCGTCGAGGAAGACGCGCAGGCCGATGCCGCGGCTGCCGGCGTCGGTAAGGCTCTCCACCTGCTCCTCGTAGACGCGGATCTGGCGGGTCACTGCCTCCTCCACCCACGCCTCGGCGTCGTCGGCGCCCGCCGACTGCGCGGCCTCCACCGCGCGCCGCGCGACCTGCTCGAGGTCCGGCTGGCTCATGCCGCCGTCCCGCCCACGGTGAGCGACTGGATGCGCACGTGCGGCTGGCCCACGCCGGCGGCCACGCGCTGGCCGCCCTTGCCGCAGAAGCCCGTGGCGATCGCCAGGTCGGCGGCCACGCCGTCGATCAGCTTCAGCGCCTCGAGCCCGTTGCCGATCAGCGTCGCTCCGCGCACCGGCTTGCGTGACCTTGCCGTTCTCGATCAGGTAGCCCTCGGAGAGGCCGAAGACGAAGTCGCCGGTGGCGGGCTCGACCTGGCCGCCGCCGAATGACACGGCGTAGAGGCCGCGCTCCATGCCCTCGATCAGCTCCTCGGGCGTGGCGTTGCCGTTGGCGAAGTAGGTGTTGGTCATGCGCGGCAGCGGCAGGTGCCGGAACGACTCGCGGCGGCCGTTGCCGGTGGAGGCGCACGCCGTCCTTGCGCGCGCGCAGCAGGTCGTAGAGGTAGGAGGTGAGCCGGCCGTTCTCGATGATCGTCGTCTGCTGGGTGGGCGTGCCCTCGTCGTCGATGCCGTCCGAGCCCCACTCGCCCGGCTTGCGGCCGTCGTCGTAGGCGACAGGAACTCCGGCGCGATCAGCTCGTCGAGCTTGCCCGCGTAGACGCTCGCGCGCTTCTGGACCGCGTCGGCCTCGAGGCCGTGGCCCACGGCCTCGTGCAGCAGCACGCCGCCGAAGCCGTTGCCCACCACCACCGGCATCCGACCGGTGGGAGCGTCCACGGCGTCGAGCATCGTCAGCGCCTTGCGCGCAGCGCTCGCTCGGCGACCTGCTCCGGGTTGTCCGCCATCGAGCTCGAAGCCCGCGTGACCGCCGCGCGTCTCGTGCCGGTCTCGACCGTGCCGTTGCGGCGCGCCACCACCTGGGCGCCGAGGCGCACGCGGGTGCGGTCGTCCGCGGCCGTCGACGCCGTCCGAGTTGAACACCTGCACGCGGCGGCGCGTCTCCACGTAGCTCACGCTCACCTGCACCACCTCGCCGCCGGCGGCGCGGGCGGCCTCGTCGCAGGCGCGCAGGATCTCGGCCTTGCGGGCGGCGTCGACCTCCTCCGGGCGCTGCGCGATCTCGGTGTGCCTCGGCCGGCTCGGCTGCGGCGCTGAGGGCTGCCGGCTCGCGGCGGTCGCCCGACACGGCCTGGGACACGGATTCCGCCACCCGCTCGAGGTCCTCCTCGCGCGAGGCCGTCCACGTGGCCGAAGTAGGTCGAGTCGCCCACCACCACGCGGATCGAGGCGCCGATCTCGCGGCCGCTCTGCGGGCGCTCCACGCGCCGGTCGTCGAGAGTCAGGCCGAGCCCGGTGCGCTCCTCGACGTACAGCTCGGCCAGGTCGCCCCCGCGCGCCAGCGCGCGGCGAGCAGGTCGCCCGGCAAGCTCGGAGGCGATCACTCGTCCACCACCACGGCTCGTCATCTCCTCCGCCAGCTCGAGCAGCTCCTCGCGGCCGGGCGCGTCTTCGCCCGAGCACGCGGCGTGACCGGCGGAGTCGTAGATCGCCACGCGCGGCTCGCGGCGGCCTGCCGGCGGCGCTGCCCGGCGGCGAGGTCCTCGGCGATGCCCGGCGACCTTGCCGAGCGGACCCTTGCGCTCCTTCCTCACGCGGCGCGCTCCCCGAGGTCGGACAGCACGGCGCGGAGGTCGTAGAACATCAGCGACGGGAGGGCGAAGCGGCCGGCCACCACGGCGATCGTCCAGCCCTCGGCGCGGACGCGCGAACACGGCGCCGGCATCGGCGATCGTGACCTCGACCTGCGCCACCGGGGCGTCGAAACCGGTGCGCGACCCGGCGGCCCCGTCGGCATGCTCGAAGAGACGGCCCGCAAGCTCGCCCAGCCGCTCGGGCGGAGGCTCGCCGTCGGCGGCGTGCGTGGCTGCGACGTTGCCACTGCTGTCCACCAGCACGGCGGCCCTGATGTCGGTGGACAGCTCGTCGAGATAGCGCAGCGCGAGCTCGGGAGTAAGCGTCGAGATCGGCCACCGCTGTCACGATACCCACGTGACTCTCCCCCAGGCTTCCTGGCTGGCGTGGTGCTGATCTGCCTCGTGGCGGCGCTGCTGCTCCTCATCAACGGCTACGTCGGCTACTTCGGCATCCTGCTCGCGGTGGCCGCCTCGGCGGCCGTCAATCTGCGCTGACGGGCCCGTCCGGGTGATCGAGCCCTGGGTGGTGCTCGGGCTCCAGGTGGATCAGCACGTCGGCGTCGCGCAGGCGCTGCTGCGATCGCGTCCTGCAGCTCGTGGCTCACCTCGTGTGCGCGCTCGCAGCGTCGTGCCCGTCCTGGAACTGCACGTGCAGGTCCACGTGGCGGCGGCTGCCGGCCCGGCGCGCCCGCAGCTTGTGGAAGCCGGACACCTCGGGCGCCTCGTAGGCTCTCGATGGCGTCGCGCACCGCCTCGAGCTCCAGCGTCCGGGCAGCGCCTCGTCCACCAGCACGCGCGAGCGAGCGGCTGACGATCCTGACGCCCGGACCAGACGATCGCCGCCGGCCACCACGAGCGCGGTGATCGGGTCGAAGTCGCTGTGCGCCCGTGATCTTCACGAGCAGAGGCCGACGAGCACGCCGAGCGAGGTGTACGCGTCGGTGCGCAGGTGCGCGGCGTCGCCCTCGAGCGCGGGCGACTCGGTGAGCCGCGCCTGCGTGTTGCAGGTAGGCCGAGACCGCGAAGTTCGCCACCGCCGAGAACGCCGACCACCGCGATGCCCACGCCGATCGTGTCCACGCGGCCGGCCCGATCAGGCGGCGCACCGACTCGTAGATGATGATCGCGGCGCCGACCAGGATCAGCATCCCCTCGAGCGCGGCGGTGAGGTTCTCCACCTTCTCGTGGCCGTACGGGTGCGACTCGGGTCGGGCGGCTCCTCGGCCTTGCGCACCGAGAAGTAGCGCGACCACCGAGGCCAGAGGTCGATGGCCGAGTGCACCGCCTCGGTGAGGATCGCGATCGAGCCGGTGACCGCGCCGGCCGCGATCTTGAGGACGATCAGCGTGGCGTTGGACGCGATCGAGAGGCCGGCGGCGCGGCTCTTCGCTCGAGCGCCTGGGCGGCGGCGCGCGACGGCGCGCGCGGGCGCCTCGATGCTCCTCATGCTGCTTCGGCTTGCCCGGTCTAGCCAGTCGACGAACGCGCGAGCTGCGCGGCCGCGATGGCTGATGGCGTCCTTCTCCTCCGGCTCAGCTCCGCCATCGTGCGCCCGTCGTGCCGGTCGGCCGGGACGAACGCCGGGTCGTAGCCGAACCCGCCGCTGCCGCGCGGCTCGTGGGCCAGCGTACCCTCGCAGCGGCCCTCGAACACGTGCTCCTCGCCGTCGGGCCGACGTACGCGATCGCGCACACGTACGCCACGCGGCGTATCGCCTTCCGCGGACACCTCGTCGCAGCAGCTTGGCAGGTTCTCCTCGTCGGTCGCGTTCTCGCCGGCGTAGCGCGCCGAGCGCACGCCGGGCGCACCATCCAACGCTGCTCGCCTCGATGCCGGAGTCGTCGGCCATCGCCGGCAGGCCGGTGGCGTGCATCGCGGCGCGCGCCTTGATCGAGCGCGTTCTCCTCGAACGTGCTCGCCCGTCTCGGGCGGCAGCTCCACGTCGTCCGGGAGCGGCACGACCTCGTGCGGGCGAGCAGGACGCCCAGCTCCCTCACCTTGTGCGGGTTGCGCGTGGAGAGGACGAGCCTCATGTCGTTCGCTACCGGCTCGGGGCAGCGAGCCGGCCGCCGCGGCCTGCGCCGCGCTTCAGGCGGTCGATGCCCGCCGCGGCGAGCGCGAGCAGCTCGTCGAGCGACGCGCGCGAGAGCGGGGTGCGCTCGGCGGTGGCCTGCACCTCGACGAGGCCGCCGTCGCCGGTCATCACCACGTTGGCGTCCACCTCGGCGGATGAGTCCTCGACGTAGTCGAGGTCGAGCAGCGCGCGGCCGCCCACCATGCCGCAGGACACCGCGGCCACCGAGCCGCGTGAGCGGAACCTCGCCGCAGCTTGCCCTCGGTCACGAGCCGGTCGAGCGCGAGCTTGAGCGCCACGAAGCCGCCGGTGATCGAGGCGCAGCGCGTGCCGCCGTCGGCCTCGAGCACGTCGCAGTCGATGTAGATCGTGCGCTCGCCGAGCGCCTCGAAGTCCACCACGCCGCGGATCGAGCGCCCGATGAGGCGCTGGATCTCCACCGTGCGGCCGTCCGGCGCGGCCCTTGCGAGACGTCGCGCTGCTTGCGATCGCCGGTGGAGGCGGGCAGCATCCCGTACTCGGCGGTGACCCAGCCGCGGCCCTTGCCGGCCATCCAGCGCGGCACGTCCTCGACCGCCGACGCCGTGCAGATCACGCGCGTGCCACCGGCCTCGATCAGCGCGCGAGCCGGTGGCCGAGCGCACGAAGCCCGGCGTGATCTTGATCGGCCGCAGCTCGTCCGGCGCGCGTCCGTCGTGGCGCTCGCTCATGCGACCTTCCGCGGCTTGCGCGGGCTCCACGTGACGCACGGTTGCCGAGCGGCATCTGCAGGAAGCGGGTGCCCACCGCGCGGAACGCCTTCGGGTCGCCGGTGGACATGAAGCTGTAGCTGCCGCGGCGATCCGTGTCGTTCTCGATCCCCTCGGCCACCAGCTCCGCCTGCACGGCGTCCGCGATCGCCTGTCCCGAGCTGACGATCGACACGCCGCGGCCGAGCGCGCGCTGGAGGATCGGGCGCACGAGCGGGTAGTGGGTGCAGCCGAGGATCACCGTGTCGACGCCGCGCCGCGCGCAGCGGCTCGGCAGTAGCCCTCCACCGTGTCCACGAGCCGCTGGTCGAACTCCTCGCCCGCCTGGATCATCGGCGCGAGGTCGGGGCAGGCGACGGCGGTGAGCTCCGCGTCGGGCGCGGCGTCGCGCAGGGCGCGCGCGTAGGCGCCGCTGTCGACCGTGGCGGGCGTGGCGAGCAGCCCCACCCGGCCGTTCTGCGTCGTCTGCGCGGCCAGGCGCGACTCGGGCTCGACCACCGCCACCACTCCCACGTGGCCGTCCAGTTCTCTGCGCAGGTCCGGCAGCGCCGCGGCCGTGGCTGAGTTGCAGGCCACCACGAGCAGCTTGGCGCCCTCGGCGAGCAGCAGCTCGGCCAGCTCGAGCGCGAAGCCCTTGAGCTCGTCCTGTGTGCGGTTTCCGTACGGGAAGCGGGCGGTGTCGCCCAGGTAGACGAAGTCCTCGTGCGGCAGCGACACCAGGCACTCGTGGAGCACGGTGAGGCCGCCGACACCGGAGTCGAACATCGCGATCGGAAGGCTCTTGTGGCGCTTCGGCACCGGCGCGCATGTTCGCACGCGCCGCAGGCTGTCACGCCGCTCACGCCGCGGCCGCCCGCGCGCCGCCGGCCACGAATCCCCGGTGCCAGAGACCAAGGCTGAGCAGCAGGAAGAGCTGCTTGGTGAGGTCGCGTTCGCCGCTCTCGTGAAGGGCGATCAGGCGGCGCAGCTCCGCCTCGTCGAACAGCTCCCGGCACAGCTCGCCCTCGCCCAGCAGCACCTCCTCGAGCAGCGGCTTGAGCTCGGCCGCAGCCAGGCGCCGAGCGGCGTCTCCCAGCCGAGCTTGCGCCGGTTCACGATCTCGGCGGGCAAGAGGCTGCGCATCGCCTGCTTGTGGATCCACTTGCCGGTGCGGCCGTGCACCTTCTGCGAGGGGTGCATCGACTCGACGAGCTGCACCAGGTCCTCGTCCAGGAACGGCACGCGCAGCTCGACCGACTCGGCCATCGACATCTTGTCCGCGATCAGCAGCAGCTCGTCGGGCAGCGTGAGGCGCGTGTCCACGAAGAGCATCTGCGCGAGCGGCGGAAGGTCCGCCACGTGCCCGCGGTGGCGCTCCACCACCCCAGCTCGTCCTCGCGGCCGAGCGTGCCGCGCAGCTCGCCCTTGTAGAGGCGCTGCTTCTCGTCCTCGCTGAAGATCGTGTAGCGCCGAGAGCAGCAGGTCGCCGTCGTCGCGAGTCTCGAGCGTGGCCAGGCCGCGACGGAGCTGCTCGCTGCTGGCGCGCGTCGGCGAGCTTGGACAGCGGCCGCGTGAGCGGTCCCGCGCTTGCGCATGCCGGACGCGAGCTTCACCCCGAGGTGGCGGCCGTAGCCGCCGAGCGGCTCGTCGGCGCCCTGGCCGGTGAGCGCGACCGGGACGGTGGGCTTCATCAGCTCGGCCACGAAGCGCACGGCCAGCGCGCTGGTCGAGCCGACGGGCTCCTCCAGCGTGAGCAGCGAGCCCGGCAGCTTCGCCAGGTACTCGTCGGAGCCGACGATCGTCGTACTCGTGCTCGGCGCCGAACAGGCGCGCTGTCTCCGCCGCGAGCGGCACCTCGTTGGTCCCCTCGCCGCCGCCGCTGAAGCCGACGCTGAAGGTGCGCACCTGCGGCGAGTGCCTGGCCATCACCGCGGTGATCGCGGCCGAGTCGATGCCGCCGCTCAGCATCACGCCCATCGGGCGGTCGCTCATCATCTGGCGCACCACCGCGCGCTCGAACGCCTCGCCGTACTCGTCGATCAGCGCGTCGGTGTCGCGTCGGCGGCCGTGGGCTCGCCGGTCCAGTAGCGCCGCTCGGTCAGACTCCGTCCGCGGTGGAGGTGAGCGTGATGGCCGGCGGCAGCTTGCGCACGTGCTCGAACAGCGTGCGCGGAGCCGGGACGAAGCGGAAGGTGAGGTACTGGTCGATCGCCGCGAGGTCGAGATCGCGCGGCAGCGACTCGTCCACGAGCAGCGCCTTGAGCTCGGAGGCGAACGTGAGGCGCCCGCCGCTGTCCGACCAGTAGAGGGGCTTGACGCCGAACTTGTCGCGCATCAGGTGAAGCTCGCCCTTCGGCTCGTCCCAGATGGCGATGCCGAAGATGCCGTTGAGACGTCTCGACGAACCCGCGGCCCGAGCTCCTCGTAGAGGTGCGGGATCACCTCGCCGTCGCTGTGCGAGCTCAGCCGGTGGCCGCGCTCCTCGAGCCAGCGGCGCAGCTCGAGCTGGTTGTAGATCTCGCCGTTGAACAGCACGACGATCCCGCCCGACTCGCTCAGTAGCGGCTGGTGCCCGTGCTCGGGATCCATGATCGCCAGCCGTCGCATGCCAAGCGCGACGCGTTCCGCGGAGTGGTAGCCCTCGCCGTCGGGACCGCGGTGCTCGAGCCGCGCGGTCATGGCGCGGACGAGCTCGGGGTCGGCGCCCCCGCGCGGCGCGTGGATGCCCGCTATCCCGCACATCGCGGGCTGCGGCGGCCGGGGGCGGCGGTAGCTTGCACTGCGGGCGGCACCACGCCGCCACCTTAGTCAGCCGTGCGAACGACACCGAGAACTTGACCACGCCCGGCAGCGCACAGGAGGCCCCGGCGGCGGCTGGCGATCCCGCGGCCCATCGCCGCCATCTCGTAAAGAACACCGCCTTCTACTCGCTGGCCACCGGGCTCTCGCGGATCGCGGGGCTCGTGCGCGAGATCGTGGCCGCGAGCAAGTTCGGCGTAACCGGGCCGATGTCCGCCTTCACGATCGCCTACCAGGTGCCGAACGTGCTGCGCGCGCTGTTCGCCGAGGGTCCGCTGCAGGCGGGCTTCGTGCCGGTGTTCACCGAGCTGCTCGAGCGCGGCGACCGCAAGGAGGCTTTCCGCGTGGCCTCCGCTGTGTTCTGGCTGATCTGCCTTGTGATGGGCGCGCTCACCGCGATCTTCGTGCTCCTGGCGCCAGTGGTGATGCCGCTGTTCGCGCCCGGCTTCCACGACCAGCCGGAGCTGCGCAACCTCACCGTCCACCTCGCGCAGATCGTCTTCCTCACCGTGCCGCTGCTCGGGCTGTCCGGCCTGATCGTGGGGATGCTCTACTCGTTCGAGCACTTCGCCGCTCCGGCGCTCGCGCCGCTCGCGTGGAACGTGGTGGTGGTGGGCTGCCTGATCGGGGTGACCCCGGTGCTGCCGGAGGACAAGCGGATCTACGCCTACGCGATCGGCGTGCTCGGCGGCACGATCGTGCAGCTGCTCTTGCCGATGCCGTGGCTGCGCGGCCGCGGCGGCCGGATCACCTTCAACCTCGACTGGCGCAACGAGTACGTGCGCCGCGTCCTGAAGCTGATGCTGCCGGTGACGATCGCGCTCGGCATCGTCAGCCTCAACCTGCTCGTCGACTCCTTCTTCGCCACCTTCGTGAGCAGCGAGGCGCCGGCAGCCATCGACCGCGCTTTCCGCCTCTCGCAGCTGCCGCAGGGACTCTTCTCCGTGGCGATCGCGACCGTGATCTTCCCCACGCTGGCGCGCCAGGCGGTGCGCGGCCAGAGGGGCGAGCTGCGCCACACGATGGCGAACAGCATCCGCCAGATCTGCCTGCTCCTGATCCCCGCGGCGCTGCTGATGATCGTGCTGGCGGTGCCCGCCACCGCGGCTCGTTTACCAGCGCGGCGAGTTCACGCCGGAGGCCACGCACCTCGTGTCGCGGCGCTCTCGTGTGGTGGGCGGTGGTGCTGCCGTTCGAGGGCATGAGCCTGCTCTACTCGCGCACGTTCTTCAGCCTCCAGCGCACGTGGATCACGATCGCGTTCGCGTGCACCAACCTCGGCCTGAACGCCGCCGTGGCCGCCGCGCTCCACGGGCCCTTCGGGATCTCGGGCGTGGTGCTCGGCACGGTGGCGGGCACGGCGGCGATGACCTTCTTCCAGATGTACGTCCTGCGGCGCGACCTCGGCAGCATCGAGGGCCGCGCCACGCGCCGTGGCCGTCGCCAGATGCTGGCGGCCGGCGCGGCGCTCGCCGGCTCGAGCTGGCTCGTCTGGCACCTGCTCGACAGCGCGCTCGGCCGCTCGCTCAGCGCCCAGATCATCTCGCTCGGTGCCGGCATCGCGGTAGGCATCGCCGTGTACGCCGCCGGCGTGGTGGTGCTGAAGGTGCCCGAGGCCGGGCAGATCAGCCGCCTGATCAAGCGCCGCCTGCGCCGGAATCAACCACCCGGCGTCGATACCTAGGCGAGCGAAAACCAAGCGGGGCAAGGACGCAGGGAGGCCAGCTTGCAATCGCAAGCGGCCGACCGAGGACGCCGCCCGCGCAGGAATCAACCACCTGACGTGCAGGTCTAGGCGAGCGAAAACCGAGGATGCCAAGGACGCAGGGAGGCCGGCTTGCAATCGCAAGCGGCCGAGCGAGGACGCAGGCAGCCGAAGGTTTGCAGCCGCCTAGAACTGCACGTGGTCGACGGAGTCCTTGATCTTCTGCAGCACCGTGTCGCCCAGTGACTTGCCCTGGTCGGTCTTGTAGCCCTTCATCGCCGTCACCACCCCGGCCATGATCAGCGCGACGAGCAGGATGAGGGCCACGTACTCCACCGTGCCCTGCCCGGCCTGCCTGCCTAGCCGTCCGAGTCCGCCGAGCGCGCACCGTGCGGTGGTGCGAATGCGAGTCATGTCTGCCTCCTTGCCCGTGAATTGACCATGAGGCGATGCTCGCGGGCGACGCGTAACGGCTCCAGACCTGAGCGTCACAAGTGAGCAACCGGCTCGAACCAAAGGCCTGACGCAATACTCGGTGCGATGCGCGCCTTCGCCTGCGACAACTGCGGCCTGTTCGTCACGTTCGACAGCTCGAGCTGCGTCCGCTGCCATGCGCAGCTCGGTTTCGCGTGGCCCGAGCGCGAGCTGAGGGCCTTCCCCGACTCGGCGCCGCCACGCTGCCGCAACGCCCAGCTCGCGTCGTGCAACTGGATTCCTGACCGCGATGGGGAGCTCTGTTTCAGCTGCTCGCTCACCCGCACGCGTCCCGCGGACGACGATGCGGACGGGCTCGGCGGTTTCGCCCAGGCCGAGACAGCCAAGCGGCGATTGCTCTTTGACCTTGGCGAGCTGGGCCTGCCGATCCCGGCGCGAGCCGCCGGGGATCCCGACGGCCTCGCCTTCGACCTGCTCTCGAGCGCGCGGGCACCGGTGACCACCGGTCATGCGGACGGGCTGATCACGCTCGACCTGGCCGAGTCCGACGACGCTCACCGCACGCGAATGCGAGAGAACCTGGGCGAGCCCTACCGCACGCTGCTCGGGCATTTCCGGCACGAGGTCGGGCATTTCTACTTCGGGATCCTCGCCCCCGGCGAACCTCGTCTGGCGCGAGCCCGGGCGGCGTTCGGCGACGAGCGGGCCGACTACCAAGCGGCGCTGGACCGCCACTACGCGAACGGTCCACCGGCGGACTGGTCGGAGCGCTTCGTGAGCGCGTATGCGTCGATGCATCCCTCCGAGGACTGGGCCGAGACGTTCGCGCACCTCCTGCACATCCGCGCCACGCTCCAGACAGCGGCGGCCCAGGGCGTGAGCGTGGCCGGTCCGGCGCTGGGCGAGCGCGATCCGGCCCTCTCCGCGGCGCCCGAGCAGGTCCAGGACGCCGACCTGCGGACGCTGCTGAGCGACTGGGTAGCCCTCGGCTATGCGCTCAACGAGATCAACCGCAGCATGGGCCAGGACGACCTCTACCCGTTCGTCCTCACCCCGCCGGTGATCGAGAAGCTGGCCTGTATCGACGAGCTGGTGGCTAGCGCTCGGCCAGCGAGCCAACCAGCAGCGTAAGGAGCGCCGACCCGCCGGCCACCGCCACCGTGGCCTGCGCCGAGCGCTCCGGCAGCGACGAGCGTGCCGCCACCGTCCAGGCGATGTCGCCCACGTCGCCGCCGATGCTGGCCGCGAGCCAGGGGCGCAGCGGCTCGCCGCGCCACAGGGCGGCCAGCGCGCCGCTGTGGAGCAGCGCCTCGCGCACACCGAGCGCACGTAGCGCCACGACTCCTCCGCGGTACTGCGTGGCTCCCGGCCCGAGCCAGCGCACGGTGAGGCGCCGGGGGGCGGCCACAAGCGCGGCGCCGTACGCCACACGCAGCCCGAGAACAACGGAGGCGGCGGCCTTCATCGCTCCTCCTCGCTCGCGAGCAGCTCCATCAGCAGACTGTCGTGCCAGCCCAGCCCGTCCGAGTCGCGCTCGTGCTGGCGCATCACGCCCACCGGCTTGAAGCCGGCCTTGGTGTAGCTGCGGACGGCGGCGGTGTTGTCGGTGGCGGGATCGATGGTGATGCGGTGGTGCCCGAGTTCGTCGATCAGCATGCGCACGACCCGACGGATCGCCTCGGTGCCGAAGCCCTGGCCGTGCAGCGCGGGATCCACGAACAGGTCGATCGCGGCATGACGGTACTTGGGCTCGGTCTCCTCCGCGTACTGGATCATCCCGGCGACCCGCCCGTCCACGAGGATCGTGAAACGCGTGGACTCCGGCTCGTCCCACGGGAAGCCGTCGAACGGCTCGTCCCACCAGCGCATCACCTCGGGCGTCCGGTGGATCCGCAGCAGCTCCTCCTCGTCACCGGGGGCAAGCGGACGCAGGGCCAGATCCATGCTCAGACGATAGGCTCGCGCGCTCATGGACTGGCGGCTCGAGCTCATCCAGGTGCCCGTGTCAGACGTGGACCGCGCGAAGTCGTTCTACGTGGAGAAAGTCGGCTTCAACGCGGACCACGACCACCAGGTGAACGACGACATCCGCTTCGTTCAGCTCACGCCGCCGGGCTCCGGCTGTTCCATCGCGATCGGCACCGGCCTCGGCTCGACCATGGAGCCGGGCTCCGTGCAAGGGCTCCAGCTCGTGGTGGACGACATCGAAACCGCGCACAGCGAGCTGGCCGAGCGCGGCGTCGAGGTGAGCGACGTGCAGCAGTTCCCCTGGGGCGACTTCGTCTTCTTCAGCGACCCGGACGGCAACGGCTGGGCCGTGCAGGCGATCCCGCAGCGCGGCTAGTTCACGTTCCGCGCCACGTACGGCCGGCACGGCTCGCCACGCAAGCCCGGGCAGGGCGGCAGCCCCGTGGGCACGTTCACGCCGGAGACGACGGGCAGGACGAGGCGCGACACCCGGCGCGCGTCGTGCCTGATGAACACGTCCACCCCGCGGCGCGGCACGGTTCTCGAGAACGACCACACGGGCTGGTCGCCGACCGGTGCGCCGACCGTCACGCGGATGCTCGAGCCCGCCCGGTACACGTGACCCTCGTAATAGAGAGGCACCACAACCTTCGCGAACTTGCGGTGCGGCAGCGGCGCGGCGTCGCGCTGCCGGAAGCTCGGAACCGGCTCGAGCAGCGTGCTCTTGCGCGGGTCGAGCTTGCGCATGCTCGCGCGCAGCCAGCCGCTCTGCACGTACGTCTCCCTGCCGTCCGGGCGCACCTCCGAGACGGTCACCTGGAGGTCGACATCGGGCGCCGACCTGACCCACATCTGCAGCGCCCCGGCGCCCACAACCACGGTGTTGGCCTTGAGCGGCGGGCTGAGGTAGCTCGTCTCGGCTCCCTCCACCCACTTGTACGGCGGCGTGGCCGTCCACAGTCCGTTCGTGCCCGCGCCGGTGTTGCCCGTGAAGTCGGTTGGCGGCCGCGCGTGCTTGTCCCAGCCGAACAGCTCGGTACCGGGTCGCGGCTTGGTGTCGCTCAATGCGCCGCGGTTGGCCAGGTACCAAGAGCGCGCCTTCGTGCCCGGCAGCGGGAAGCGCGAGAACGACCTCTCGAAGCCCGGCACCGGCGCTCCCGGCTGCGAGCCGCCGGCGCCGTTGTCGAACAGGATCCGTACCGGCGGCAGCGCCTGGAAGGCGGCGAGCGCGGAGCCGAAATCGGGCTGGGACTGGATCGGGTCATCGGGCAGCGTCACACCCTGCACGCCCATGGCGCTCGCGAACACCGTCGGCGCCAGCGCCTTCACACTCGGCGACAGCGCGGGCTTCTGCCGCGCCACGTAGAGCGATAGGAAGTCGTACCAGCGGGTAAAGGTCGCCGGATCGAGCGAGTCGATGTGCGTGCCGTTGGTGAAGGTGAACCACTTGCGGCGCGTGCCCGTGAAGTGCTCGGCGAGATCGGCGCAGTGCCCGCCTGTCTGCTCGTCGGTCCACTGGCAGGCCATGTAGGTCGGCACCTTGATCTTGTGGACGAACGTGATCGGCGACAGCGGGTCCGCCACCTTTGGCCGGTAGTAGCGGTTGCGGTGTGTCTTCGCCAGCAGGTCCACGGCGTCACCGTGCAGCACCTGGTTTGCCTTGCAGATCTTGTCGCCACCCTTGATGCGCTTGAGCGCCCAGGCCTGGCCGCCCGTCGTCGACGCCGGCTTCGAGTCGTGCACCCGATCCTTCGCCCACGAGAGGGCAAAGCCGGTGTTGAGGATGCCGCCCGGGTAGAGCGTGGTGGCCGTGTTGTCGATCACCGACAGCGGTGCGATCGCCGACAGGCTCGGCGGGTGCGTCTCGGCGACGAACAGCTGGCTGATGCCGCCGTAGGACACGCCCATCATCCCCACTCGGTGGTGAAGTGCCCAGGGCTGGCGGGCCACGGTCTCGACCACGTCGTAGCCGTCGAGGCCCTGGAGCGGCTCGAAATAGTCGAAGGCGCCGCCCGAGCAGCCCGTGCCGCGCATGTTCACGTCCACCACGGCGAACCCGAGCAGCGTTGCGATCTGCTCGATCGAGCTCTCAGCGCCGTCCGGGTTGGCGTAGCCGTAGCCCGAGTACTCCACCAGCGTGGGGTACGGGCCCGACCCTCCCGGCAGGTGGACGTCGATCGCGAGCCTGGTGCCGTCGCGCGTGGTCAGGTAGCCGTAGCCCGACGCCGGGATCTTCTGGTTGTAGATCTTGGTGCCCGGCGGCGCCGAGCGCGCGGACATCACGGCGAAGCGGCTCGACTTCGCGCGGCCGCTCTGCACCCGATAGCCACGCCCCGGGTTGACTCCGCGGAACACAAGCCCGCCGAGCGCGTCGGCCCGGCGCGACTTCACCTTCCGCCCGGCCCGGTTGAACAGCGTGACGCGCGCGTGCGCCTTCACCCCGGTCACCTGCACCTGCTTCACGCTGCCGCGAGCTACCAGGCGCGCCTCGGCGGCGCCCGCGAACGCAAGCGAGGCAACGAGGGCGCAGAGCGCGAGAGCGAGTCCCCTCCTCATCGAAGGGAAAGATGGCAGATGTCGAAGCCGCCCAACGTCTTGCGTCGGAAGAGGTGAGGGCAAGCGAACCAAGGAGCAAGCATGAACGCTGACATCGACAGGCCGGCCTGGGTGCCGGCGGACCTATATCCCTTCGAGAGCCACTTCGCCGACATCGCCGGCGCCCGCGTGCACTACGTCGACGAGGGCGGCGGGCCGCCGCTCTTGCTGCTGCACGGCAACCCAACCTGGTCGTTCCTCTACCGCGACGTGATCAAGGGGCTGCGCGACCGCTTCCGCTGCATCGCCGTGGATCACCCGGGCTTCGGCCTCTCGCGAGCGCCGTCGTCGTACGGCTTCACTCCCACAGAGCACGCTCACGTGCTCGAGCGGCTCATCCTCGAGCTCGACCTGCGCGGTGTGACAATGATGGTGCAGGACTGGGGCGGCCCGATCGGATTCGCCGCCGCCACCCGCCACCCGGACCGCTTCGACGCGTTCGTGATCGGCAACACCTGGGCGTGGCCCAAGTCCGACCTGGGCACGCAGCTCTTCTCGCGGCTCCTCGGCGGCCCGGTGGGCGGCTACATGATCCTGCGGCGCAACATGTTCGTCGAGAAGATCCTGCCGGGAGGCGTCCGTCGGCACGAGCTATCCGAGACGGTGATGGACGCCTACCGCGGGCCCTTTCCCGATCCGGCCTCGCGGCGTCCGGTGCACGTGTTCCCGCGCGAGATCCTGCGCAGCAGGCCGCTGCTGGCCGAGGTCGAGGCGGGGCTGGCGGCGCTCCGCGACCGGCCCGCGCTCATCGTCTGGCCCACCAAGGACGTCGCGTTCCGCGACCCAGAGCGGCGCCGCTGGGAGGCCATCTTCCCGAGCCACCGCACGGTGACGCTCGAGGGCGCCGGCCACTACATCCAGGAGGACGCGCCCGACGAGATCGTCGCCGCGATCCGGGATTGGCCGCGCGGTTAGTCTCTCGCCTGTGAATACGAACGGCGCGAAGCCCACGCGTTCGATCGCGGTAATCGGAGCCGGATTCGGCGGCGTCGGGGCCGTGGTGATGCTGCACCGGGCGGGCTACGACGACGTGACCGTGTTCGAGAAGGGCGAGCGGGTCGGCGGCGTCTGGCATCACAACACCTACCCGGGCGCGGCGTGCGACGTGCCCTCGCACCTGTACGAGTTCTCGTTCGCGCCCAATCCGCGCTGGTCGCGCCGCTATGCGCCGCAGCCGGAGATCCAGGCCTACCTCGAGGACGTGGCGCGACGGCACGGCGTGCTCGACCGGATCAAGACGAACACGGAGGTCACGCGGGCCAGCTGGGACGAGGAGCGCGGCAAGTGGCTGCTTGACACGAGCGCGGGCCCGCACGAGGCCGACGTGCTCGTCACGGCCTGCGGGCAGCTGTCGGTGCCGAGCACGCCGCCGCTGCCCGGGCTCGACAGCTTCGAGGGCCCGGCCTTCCACACCGCCGAGTGGCGGCACGACGTGGACCTGGCTGGCAAGCACGTGGCCGTGGTGGGCACCGGCTGCAGCGCGATCCAGGTGGTGCCCTCGATCCAGCCCGAGGTGGAGCACATCGACGTCTACCAGCGCTCGCCCGGCTGGACGTTCCCGAAGATGGACTTCGCCTACCGCGAACGCACCATGAGGCTGTTCGAGCGCGTGCCTGCCCTCCAGCAGCTCGACCGCGCCGCGATCTTCGCCTTCATGGAGATGGGCGCGGCGGCGATGACCACGCGGCCGTCGCTGCTCAACATCTTCCGCGCCGCCGGCCGCCACCAGATCAACTCCGCGATCAAGGACCCCGAGCTTCGCCGCAAGGTCACCCCCACTGATGAGGTGGGCTGCAAGCGGATCATGCTCACCGACGAGTGGTATCCGACGCTGACCAAGCCGAACGTCGAGCTGGTCACCGAGCGCATCGCCGAGATCACGCCCTCTGGCGTGCGCGCCGCCGACGGCACCGAGCGCGCGGCCGACGTGCTGATCCTCGCCACCGGGTTCAAGACCCATGGCTTCGTGGCGCCGATGGAGGTCGCGGGGGCGGGCGGCCGCACGCTCGCCGAGGAGTGGAGCGAGGTGGCGCGCGCGTACCTGGGTGTGAGCGTGCCCGGGTTCCCGAACATGTTCCTGCTCTACGGGCCCAACACCAACGGCGGCACGGGCTCGGTGATCTACACGATCGAGTCCGGCATCGGGCACGTGATCGCCGCGCTGCGCGAGCTGGACCGCGCCGGCGCGAGCCGCATCGAGCTGAGGCGGGAGACCGCGGAGGCGTTCGACCGCGAGCTGCGCACGGCCCTCAGCCAGACCGTCTGGCACAGCGGCTGCACGAGCTGGTACGTCGACGAGAACGGCAACGACCCGAACCAGTGGCCGTGGCTATGGAGCACCTACCGCAAGCGCGCCGAGCGCATCCAGCCGGGCGCCTACGAGCTCAGCGCAGGGAGACCCGCCGCAGTCGCATCGTGAATTTGAGGGTGGTGGTCGCGCTCGTGATGTGGATCGCGCCCTCCTGACCCTTGTTGGTCGCGATTCCCCTGCCGTGGATCACGATCACGCGCTTGTGAGGGTTGAGCAGACTGCGCGGCACCCTCGCCTTGTAGGTGATGTGGGCGCCGTCGCCGGTGTCGTCCGGGCCGAGCAGCTCCGGGCCAGGGAAGGGTGAGGGCACGAGGCAGAGGCCGGGGCTCGGACGCGCCTGGCTGCCCTGGATGGTCACCTCGTTCACGCCGCCCTGGACGAGGATCGTGAAGGCGCTGAGGGTCTTCACCCCGCAGCCCGGGCTCTGCTGGCCGCCAGGGCACACCGGCGGCTCGGAGCCGTTCGGGACGAACTGGCTCTGGCGCGTGAGGCTGCCGGTGCCCTTGATCTTCGTATTGCCGAAGCCGCGCCCGGGATGGGTCACCTGCACCAGCCCGCCGTGGAAGCGGGCGAACTGCATCTTCTTCGCCTTCGGCGTGGAGAAGGTGAACGTCTCCTGGGCGCTGGCCGGGGCCACCGTGCCCGCCGCGTCCTGGCACTCCTCGGCGCCGCTCACCTGCGACGTTTCGGTGCCGCTCACCGTGACGTTGAAGTTCGCGTAGAAGAGCCTGGCGGCGCTGGCGGCGGGAGCGGTTACCGGCGACCGCGACGGCGAGGGCCAGGCAAACGAGTATCGAGCGCATTGGCTCAACCTCTCACGAGGGCCCGGCGCCCGGCAACCCTCAGTCCGAGTCCAGACCGCTCAGCTTGCGCAGCAGCGCATGCAGCTGCTTGCGCTCGTCGGCGCTCAGCCGCGCGAAGGCCTCCCGACCCACCACGGTCGCCACCTTGCGGCCCTCGCGCAGCGTCTCCTCGCCCGCGGGCGTGAGATAGATCGAGCGCTTGCGCCGGTCGTCGGGATGCGGGCGGCGCTCGGCCAGGCCTCGCTCCTCCAGCCGGTCGAGCGTGGCCACCATCGTGCTCGGATCCACGCCCGCCTCGTGGCCCACACCCTGCTGGGTGATGCCGGGATTGCGCGCCAGCACGTTGAGCACGCCGAACTCGCGCGGATGCAGGCCCGTGCGCTCGTTCAGGGCGTGCGCGAACTGGGCCCGCGAGCGGGCCCCGACCCAGTTCATGAGAAAGCCCGTGTAGCCCGCGAGGGCCTCAGGTGGGCGCTCCTCCCCAAGCATGTTCACGACGATATTACGTCCTCTCAATCGTTTGTGATACAAAGTTTTCATGGAACGAATGACTCGCTGGACTCTCCGTCATCGCCGTCTCGTCGTGATCGCCTGGCTCGTGCTCACGATCGTCGGCATCGCCACCGTCAACAACGCCACGAAGGCGATGGACCAGAAGTTCTCGGTCCCCGGCCGTGAGGGCTGGGAGACCAACGCCCAGATCGCGCAGATCTACAACCAGACGGGCAGCGACACCTCGCCGCTCCTGCCGGTGGTCACGCTGCCGGCCGGCAAGTCCGCCACCGACCCCGCGGTCCGCGCTCAGCTCCGGGACATCGAGCAGAAGACGCAGAAGGCGATCCCAGGCGCGCGCGTGGCGGGCTACGGCTCCACCGGGAGCAAGGCGTTCCTCTCGAAGGACGGCCATACGGTGTTCGTGATCGTCTATCCGCCGGCCGATCCCGAAGTCGACGTTCGGCGGCAATCCCGACGCCGAGAAGCACCTGCGCAAGCCGCGCTCAAGGGAGCCACCGTCGCGGGGGCGCCCGTCCACCTCACGGGCTACGAGGCGCTGCAGGCGCAGGCGGGCGGCGGAGGCAACGGTCCCGGCGTGCTGCTCGAGGCGGTCATCGGCGGCGCCGGCGCCCTGATCGTGCTCGCGTTCGTGTTCGCGTCGTTCCTCGCCCTGATCCCGTGGCTGATGGCGATCCCGTCGATCATGACGAGCTTCCTGATCGTCTACGGCCTCACAACGATCACGGGCATCTCGCCGATCGTCCAGTTCCTGATCGCGCTGATCGGGCTGGGCGTGGCGATCGACTACTCCCTGCTCGTGGTGGTGCGCTGGCGCGAGGAGCGTGCGCACGGCTACGAAGGCGACGAGGCGATCGTGCGGGCGATGGGCACGGCCGGCCGCGCCGTTGTGTTCAGCGGCACCACGGTCGCCATCGGCCTGCTCGCGCTGATCGTGCTGCCGCTGCCGTTCCTGCGCAGCATGGGCTACGGCGGCATGGTGATCCCGCTCGTGTCGGTGCTCGTGGCGCTCACGCTGCTGCCGGTGATGCTGCACTCGTGGGGCGACGAAGCTCGACTGGCCGCATCGCCGCACCGACGACAAGGCGTCGCGCAACTGGACGCGCTGGGCCGCAGGGCATCGTCAACCGGCGCTGGCTCGCGGCGCTCGGCGCGCTGCTCGTGCTGTTCGCGCTCGTGATCGCGGCCACCAACCTGCACCCGGGCATCGCCGACGTGAACACGATCGCGAAGAAGGGCGACGCCAAGGACGGGCTCGTCGCGCTCGAGAAGTCGGGCATCGGCTCCGGCGCGCTGCTCCCGCACGAGATCCTCACGCAGCACGCACCCCGCCCGACAAGGTGGCGCGCGCCGTGGCGAAGGTCGACGGCATCCACGGCGCCGTGGCGCCGAGCCGGCCCCGCGTGGCGCAAGCAGCGGCACCGCGCTCGTCGACGCCTTCCCGATCCCCGACGGCTCCTCGCAGGCGGGGCGCAACCTGGTGAGCGACGTGAAGGACGTGGCCCACGCGCAGGGCCCGGACGTGAAGCTCGGCGGCCAGCAGGCCTCCAACACCGACTTCATCGACGCGGTCTACGGCAACTTCCCGCTGATGATCGGGCTGATCGCCCTGTTCACGTTCCTGCTGCTGGCGCGGGCGTTCCGCTCGCTGCTGCTGCCGGCCAAGGCGGTGGTGCTCAACGTGATCAGCGTGGCGGCGGCGTGGGGCGTGATGACGCTGATCTGGCAGGAGGGCCACGGCTCCGAGGCGATCTGGGGCATCCCCGCCACCGGCGCGATCAGCTCGTGGATCCCGCTGATCGTGTTCGCGTTCCTGTTCGGCCTGTCGATGGACTACGAGGTGTTCATCCTCGCGCGCATGCGCGAGGAGTACGACGCCACCGGCGAGACCAACACGGCCGTGGTCCGCGGCATCGGCCGCACCGGCCGGCTCGTCACGAGCGCGGCGCTGATCCTGTTCCTCGCGTTCCTCTCGCTGGCGTCCGGACCGGACACCGACGTGAAGGTGCTCGCCACCGGCCTGGCCGCGGGCATCCTGCTGGACGCGACGGTCATCCGGGCGCTGCTCGTCCCGGCGGTCGTGTCGCTGTTCGGGCGCTGGAACTGGGTGCTGCCCCGCACGCGCGGCACGCGTGCTGCGGGTCGAGCCCTCGCCCCGGCCGGTGACGGAACCCACCGGCTGAGCCCGGTGCGCGCGGCTACCCGGGGCGCCTCCCTCGCCCCGGGTAGCCTCCGCCGGATGCGAAAGCTCGGGCCGCTCATCGCGCTGGGAGCGGCCACCGTTCGCGCTCCGGTTGGGCGCTCGACCGGGCCGGCCTGCCGTCGTCCTACCTGTTCGCGGCGCTGCTCCTGGGGCTGGCGGTGGCGCTGCTGCTGCCGCGGTCGCGTCGAGCCTGCCTCGGCCCGCCTTCGTCGCCGGCCAGGCGGTCACCGGCGTGGCGCTTGGAGCTTTCGTGCGCTCGTCGGCGCTCACGGCACTCGCCGCATTCGTGGCTGCCGGTGACGATGGTCAGCGCCGCCACACTGGCCATCTGCATCGCTCGCCGGCTGCCTGCTCGCGCGCTTCACGGCGCTCGACGCACCCACCGCCCAGCTCGGCTCGGTGGCGGGCGGCGCCTCGGGCATCGTGGCGATGGCGGACGACCTCGGCGGCGGACGCCCGGCTCGTCGCGTTCATGCAGTACCTGCGGGTGCTGGTGGTCGTGCTGGTCACGCCACTGATCCTGGCCATCGCGTTCCCAGGCCACCACGCCGGACAGGTCACCGGCGCCTCGACGTTCGGCCATCCCAGGGACTGGCTGCTCTCGTTCGGCGTGGCCGCAGCAGGCGTGGCGATCGCAGAGCTCGCCAACATGACAGCGGGCACGCTGCTCGCCCCGATGGTGCTGGCGGCAGTGGTCGTTCTGGCCGTGCCGGGAGGAGAGTTCACGGTGCCCCGGCTCGCTGCGCAGACCGCGTTCGCGCTGATCGGGCTGCAGGTGGGCCTGCGCTTCACGATGGACACGGTGCGCCTGCTCGGACGCCTGCTCGTGCCGGTCCTGCTCTCGATCGCCGGGCTGCTCGTGGCCTGCTTCGGCCTGGCCCTGCTGCTCGAGGCCACCACGTCGGTGACGCTGGCTGACGCCTACCTCGCCACCACGCCGGGCGGCCTGTTCGCCGTGGTGGCGGTGGCGTTCGGCGCGGGCGCGAACACCACCTTCATCCTCGCGGTGCAGGCGCTGCGGCTGCTCGTGATGGTCCTGCTGGCACCGGTGGTGGTGCGCCGGCTTGCCGGGAGCCGGCGCACCCCGGTGACGGCAGAGCTCGGAGTGCCTTCGCCGCCTCTACGTCCTGCGTGGTCGCGACGTCCTGCTGCTTGATGTAGTCGGGCCGCACCCGGATCGACGGGTAGTCGGCCTTCTCCTCGTTGGCGCGCTCGGCGAGCCCGCTCACGTCCTCGAGCCCGCAGACCGGCGCGCGCCAGCTCGGTGAGCGGGCCGTCCGCCTGGTACTCCACGCGCTGCATCGTCAGGAGCTTGATCACCCACAGCGGCGTGCCGTTGAACTTCTCGAACATCGCGTGCCGCGCGCCCCACTCCGACAGGAAGCGCTCGTGGATCATCCGGAAGATCTTCGTCCGGTCCTCCGCGCTCGTGTTGTGGCCGCGCAGCGCGGCGCGCAGCGCCCCGCCCAGCTCCGGATTGTCGAGGTCCGCCTTCGTCGGGTACACGACCACGCCGCGCCCGCAGAAGTCGATCAGGATCTCGATCATCTTGTGGACGTTCTCGAGGTAGTACGCCCGGCCGAAGTCCACGAAGATGTTGTTCGGCTTGTAGAGGCCGCCCGGTGACATGAAGCCGGTCTCCTCCGCCGCGATCGTGAATGCGCGGCAGGTCTCGCGGAAGCGGATCAGGTCCGCCACCTGCGAGGCCACGATCGGCGCCTGCGCGGTGCCGAGCGCCTCGGTGATCAGGATGCCGAGCCCGGCGATCATCTCGGCGTTCACCACGTGGCGGATCTGCGTCTCGGCGTGGATCCAGTCGAACAGCCGCTGGGGATAGAACTTCGCGTGGTCCGGATTGCCGATGTGGAAGACCTTGTCCCACGGGATCAGGACGTCGTCGAAGTAGGCCATGCCGTCGAGCTCGTCGCCGCGGCTGGCCAGCGGCCGGTCGAACGGGTCGGCGTCGGGCTGCGCCAGCGACGGCCGCACCACGTGCGTCACCCCCGGGTCGTTGGCGGGCACGAGCGCGAACACGATCTGCTCCTCCACGGCGCCCGGCTTCCACAGCACGCCCATGAAGATGTTGTTGGCGAACGCCACGCCGGTGCCGATCGCCTTCCAGCCGCGCACGACGATGCCCTGGTCGTTCTTGTCGACCATGCGCAGCATCGGCGTCTCGGCCACCGAGTCCGGGTCCGAGCGGTCGCCCTGCACGTCGAGGAACATCGGCGACGCCGACAGGTCGTTCGACTTCATGTACTCCCAGGCGTTGCGGATGTTGTCCGCGAGCGGGCGCCCGTCGTGCCCGCGCGACTCGGACTCCCACGGCTCCGGGTCCTGGTAGAGCGTGTAGAAGACCGGCAGCATGCTCGCCGGCGGCCGCGTGAACATCGCGCCGCGCGCCCAGTGGCGGAAGAGGTAGTCGTGGTACTCGCGCCGCGCGACGAGGTCCTCCTTGTCGCGCGGCAGGAACCAGTGCTTGGCCCAGCGCTCGCCGTTCTCGTCGACGAACGTGAGCACGTCCTGGTGCTCGGGGTCGTGGTGCATGTCGTAGTACTCCGCGATCGCCTGGGCGTAGCCGCGGGTCTTCGGGATTGCGTGGTGAGGTCGTCGATCATCTCGCCGCCGCAGAGCACGCGGCGGCCGTCGCGGATCGACTCGAGGTACTGCTCGCCTGTCCTGATCATTTCAGTGGTCTCTCTTGGTCTCGCTCAGATTGCCGCGTCATCCCCGGCCCACAGCTCTGCGCTGCGGCCGAGCGCGTCGTCAACCTGCTGGATGCCGCCGAACCCGCTCGCGAAGTAGAGGAGCGGCCGCGCGGCTCGGCACGTGCTCGCAGTGGCGGATCGCGCCGATGAAGATCGAGTGGTCGCCGCCGGGCAGGCACTCGTGCACGTCGCAGACGAAGCGCGCGATCGCGCGGTGGAGCAGCGGCACGCCGTGCTCGGTGTCCACGCGCAGCCCGGCGAACTTGTCCTCCGTTGGGGTGGCGAAGCGCAGCGCCAGCTTCTCGTCCCCCTCGCCCAGCACGTTCACGCCGAACTGGCGAGCTGCGCTCGAGCGCCTCGTGCGTGGGCAGGCGGTTGCTGATGCACACGAGCAGCAGCGGCGGATCGAGCGACAGCGATGCCACCGCGCTCGCCGTCATCCCCGCCAGCCGCTCGCCGTTGTACGTCGTGATCACAGTGACCCCGGTGGCGAAGCGGCCGATCGCCTGGCGATAGCGCGCCTGGAGCTCGGTCATTGAGGACCGGGTCGTTGCCGGCCGTTAACCCGCGAGAAACGAGCTCTCAGTTCCCAGTTCCCAGTTCCCAGATCGGTGGTGTTCAATGCTTCTGGACGTCGTGGAGGGTCAGTTCATACGCCGGAAGGTCGCGGTTCCACCGCCGCCGCAGCGGCTCGTGCCGCGCGAGCGGATCGACCGGCTGCTGCGCGACCTGATCGATGAGCACCCGCTCGTCCGGGTATGCGCCACGGCGGGCTCGGGCAAGACAACGGCGGTGGCGCAGGCGCTGGGCGGCATCGAGCGGCGCGTGGCGTGGCTCACGCTCGACGACACCGACGCCGCCGCCGGCCGCCTCGTCACCTACCTCGAGGCGGCGCTGGTGTCGCAGGTACCGGACGTCCGCGGCGTGGCCGCGCGAGCGCTCGCCGCCAAGCTGCCGCACACCGAGGCCGCGGGCCTGCTTGCGGAGGCCGTGGGCGACACACCGCTGCTGCTCGTGATCGACGAGGTCGAGCGGATCGCCGACGCCGGCGGAGCCCTGGCCGTGGTCGCCGCGCTGTTGCGCTATGCCCCACCCGGCCTGCGCATCGTGCTGATCAGCCGCCGCGAGGTGACGATCGAGCTCGACTCGAGCGCCGTGCTCGGAGGGAGCGTGACCGTGACCGAGAAGGACCTCGCCTTCCGCGCGCCCGAGGCAGCGCAGGCGCTCGCCCATGCCGGCCGCGCCGACATCGACCCCACGCAGGCGGTGGAGGCCACCGGCGGCTGGGTGGCGGGGGTGCTGTTCGAGGCCTGGCGCTCCAACGAGCACGTGGCCGGCATGGGCGGCGAGGCCGACGCTCTGCACGGCTACCTGTCCTCCCAGATCCTCGACCTGCTCGAGCCCGGGGACCGCGAATTCCTCATCACCACCTCGGTGCTCGACGACGTGACCGCCGAGCGCGCCGAGGCGCTGGGCGAGCCGGGCGCCGCCGAGCGGCTCGTATCGCTGCGCGCCAAGCACTTGCCCGTGGCCTGGCGGGACGACGGCCACTCGATGCGCTGCCACGCGCGTCTGCGCGAGTACCTGCTCGAGCGCCTCGAGCGCCGCGGTGGCGACAGCGTGCGCGCGTTGCGCGCCGCCCACGCGGAGCTGCTCATGAGCGAGGGCCACCACGAGGATGCGGTGGAGGAGTTTCTCCGGGCGCGCATGCCTGCGCGCGCGCTCGAGCCTGCCGAACGCGCGATCGGCCAGGTGATCGACCGGCTCGACTATGCGGTGGCGGAGCGCTGGCTGGCGGCGCTCGCCGAGCTGCCGGACGGCGGCGGCAGCACGCTTGCGGTGGCGGAGATGATGCTCTCCCTCGGGCGCGAGGACTATGCTCGCTGCGGCCGCGTGGCCGACCGGCTGCACGTGGTCGCGGAGCGCCAGCGGCTCGCGCGCGAGTCCCCGCAGGCAGCCGGGATGATGGGCTGGAGCTACTGGCACCTGGGGCGCTGGCGCGACACCCAGGAGGTCGTGTCCGCCGCCGGTGACAGCGCGGAGATCGAGGCCGTGCGATTCGCGCTCAACCTCGTGGACCACCGGCTGGCCGGCGAGCAGCCCATCGACCCGGTGCTCAGCGGCAGCCCGCTCGACGCGCTGGTGGTGCGCGTGGCATATGCCCACGGCCGGCTGCGCATGCTCGCGGACGCCGGGGCGTCCGGCTGGGCGGCGGCGGTCACCGAGCCGTGGCGCATCGGCCTGCTGCGCGCGAGCGGCCACCCGGAGCAGGCGCTCGAGCTGTACAAGCAGGCGCAGGCGGGGGGCTGGGCGCACGTCTGGCTCCACGCGATGGTGGGACCCGAGATCCTCATCGACCTTGGACGCGCGGACGACGCGCGATCCGCCGTGATGCGCGGTCGTGACCTCACGCGCGCGAGCGGCTCACTCGTGTTCGTGATGCTCAACGAGTTGATCGAGGCGAAGATGGAGATCCGCCTCAACCGCGACCCCGAGGCTGCGCTGGCCGTGCTCGACAGGCTCGAGGACCGCCAGGCCGCCACCGAGTACCGCTTCATCGGGGAGCAGGCGGACGTGTGGCGAGGGTTCGCATTGCTCGTGCGCGGCGAGGATGACCGTGCGCGCTTCCACCTGGAGCGCGCGGTCACGACGATGGTGAAGGCCGACCGCCGGCTCGAGCTGCCCGCGGCATCCGTCTACCTCAGCGAAGCGCGCTGGCGCACGGCCGACGAGGACGGCTCGGACGCCGCCGCGGACCTCGCCTACAAGGCCGCGCGCTTCCATGGCTCGAACCACTACCTGTTGCTCGCGCTCGCCGACTTCCCCGCCGTGGTCACGCGCCGCCTCGACGCCGAGCCGCGCGCGGACTCGCCCTGGCACGAGCTGGGCCGGGCGTTGCGCTCCCAGGACGTCGACGTGGAGCTCCCCTTCTCCGCGCAGGTCGAGCTACGCGAGTTCGGCGAGCCGGCTCTGCTCGTGGACGGAGAGCCCGCCCCGCGCCCGCGCATCGCCAAGAGCTACGAGCTGCTCGCCTACCTCACGAGCCGCCCGCACCCCCGGGCCAGCCGCGAGGAGCTGCTCACCGCGCTGTTCGACGGCCGCACCGACGACTCCGCCCGCTCCTACCTGCGCCAGGCCATCCATCAACTGCGCGAGGTGCTGCCCGAGGAGGTGCGCCTCGTGTCCGACAGCTCCGGCGTGGCGCTCGACGAGTCGCTCCAGGTGTCTACCGACTCCGTGCGGCTCGAGACCCTGCTGGCCGAAGCCGCGCGGCTTCAGGGCGAGCAACGACTCGACGCCGTCCTGCGGGCGCTTGCGATCGCCGCCGGCGGGGACTACCTGCCCGGCACCACCGCCGGCTGGGCAGAGGAGCGGCGCGAACGCCTCGATCGGCTGGTGGCGGACGCCCGCCAGGACGCCGCCGAGCTGGCCTTCGCGGCCGGTCGCTACCCGGAGGCGGCGCGCCTCGTGGAGGCGATCCTGGAGAAGGACCCGTTCCGCGAGGGCGCGCACCGCCTGGAGATGCGGATCGCCAACGCGACCGGCGACGAGGACCGCGTGATCACCGCGTACCGCCGCTGCGAGCGCGCGCTCGGCGAGCTTGGCATCGCGCCCTCCTCGAGCACTCGGCAGCTGCTCGAGACGCTGCGGCGCTGAGGCCACCGCCCGCGTGGCGGATAACTTCCCGCCCGTGCGCGTACTGGTGGTCACCAACATGTACCCGACCTCGCGGCGGCCGGGGCTCGGCCCGTTCGTGCGCGACCAGGTGGAGGCGCTGCGCTCGCTCGACGGCATCGAGCTCGAGCTGCACAGCTTCGACCCGCCCGGCGGCATCCGTCCCTACCTGAGCGAGTCGCTCGCCCTCAGGCGCCGCTACCGCGGCTCGGACTACGACGTGGTGCACTCGCACTATGGGCTCACCGGCTTCTGCTCGCTCGCGCTGCGTGGAGCGAGGGCGCGCGTGGTCACTTTCCACGGCGACGACCTGCGGCTCGGGAAGGTCGCGCCGATCTCGCGCCTCGTCGCGCGGCTCAGCGAGCTGCCGGCCACCGTGTCCGCGGGGCTGGCGCGCTCCGAGGCCGCCGGGCTCGGCGGCCCGGGCACACGGCGGCGGGTGGCCGTGCTGCCGTGCGGCGTCGATCTCGAGCGCGTCAGGCCGATCCCGCGGGCGGAGGCCCGCCGCGAGCTCGGCCTCGACCCGGACGGCCGCTACCTCCTCTTCCCCGCCGACCCGAGCCGGCCCGAGAAGCGCGTGGACCGCGCCCGCCAGCTGGTGTCCGACGGCGTCGAGCTGATCCACTACGACGGCACTCCGCCCGAGCGCGTGCCGCTCTACATCAACGCGGCCAACGCGGTGGTGGTCACCTCCGAGCGCGAAGGCTTCGGCCTCGCCCCGCTCGAGGCGCTCGCGTGCGACGTGCCGGTGCTCGCCACCGACGTCGGCATCGCCCCGCTGGCCCTCGCCGGAATAGCGGGCACCCTGTGCGCGCCGTTCGAACGCGACGTCTGGCTGCGCAGCCTCGAGCCCCACCTCGGCGAGGCCGATCCGCGCATCGAAGGCCGCGCTCGGGCGGCGCTCTTCGGTAGCCGCCGGATGGCCGAGCGCGTGGCCTGCGCTTACCGCGATCTGGTGGGCTGAAGCGCCGTTTTCGCGGGTATAGTGGCCCGCCGGGGAGTCTTCAGCTTGCCCACTGATCCATGCCAGCCTTTCTGAGACGTCTGCTCGACCGCTCGGCCCAGAAGATCAATCGGGCGGCCGCCGGTAGCTCGGTGCCCGCGGGAATCGAGCCTCCCAAGCCGGGTGAGCCACGCGTGCCCACCGCCCGCGAGCGCACGCTCATGCGGCGCAGGCTGCGCGCCCTTCGGCGCCGCCGCGAGGCGCTGATGCGCGAGGTGGGCGGCCTCGTGCTCGAATCGAAGCACGACCAGAACGGAGTGGCCGAAGCGCTGGAGGAGCGCACGCGGGAGCTCGAGGCGGTGGACTCCGAGGCGCGCATGCTGGTGCAGGCGCTCGACGAGCTGAGGACGCTCGACGACCTGCTCGCGTCAGGCGTGTCGAGTCGGTGCGCCAATTGCGGGGACCTGGTGGCCCGCCGCGAGCACTACTGCACCAACTGCGGCGCCCAGCAGGGGCGCTCCGCAAGCCCAGGGACCCCAAGCGGGCCGCCGCGCTCGGCACAACCCACGGCGCCAGCGGCGATGGTCACAGGCGCCAGTAGCGGCCAGATCACCGACGCCGCCCGCTCGCTGAGCGCGTCGCGCGTCGACCGCTCGCAGCGGCTCGGCCTCCGTCGCTGAGCGCCCCGAGCGTGGCCACCACCGAGGACGACAGCGCATCAAGGTCGTAGCCGCCCTCGAGCACCACGCCCACCGGCGCGTCGAGCGCGTCCGGCGAACTCCCGCACCTGCCCCGCCAGCTCCGCGTACGAGCGCGTCTCGAGCATGCAGTTGGCGAGCGGGTCGGCGCGGTGGGCGTCGAAGCCCGGCTGACACGAGCACGAGCTGCGGCTCGAACTCGCCGCGCCGCGGGCAGCACCACGTGCTCGACGAGCGACCAGCCACTCGTCCTCGCCCGATCCGGGCGGCACCGGCAGGTTGATCGAGAAGCCCTCGCCCTCGCCGAGCCCGACGTCCGACGAGCGGGCCGGTGCCGGGATAGAGCGGCGACTGGTGCAGGCTCGCGAACAGCACCGCGCTCGTCTCGTGGAAGATCTCGTTCGTGCCGTTGCCGTGGTGCACGTCCCAGTCGAGCACGAACACCCGCGTCAAGGCCGTGCTCGTCGAGCGCGTGCCGCGCGGCGACGGCGATGTTGCTGAACAGGCAGAACCCCATCGCGGTATGCGTGCTCCGCGTGGTGGCCGGGCGGCCGCAGCCCGCAGAAGCCGAGCTTCGCGCCTCGCCGCCCGAGCAGCGCGTCCACCATCGCCACCGCGCCGCCCGCCGCGTGCAGCGCCGCGGCCCAGGAGCCCGGTGAGGTGATCGTGTCGGGGTCGAGCGCCAGCGCCGCGCTCGCAGGCAGCGCCGCACGTGCTCGACGTACTCGACGCGGGTGCACGCGCAGTGAGCTGCTCGATCGCTGCCCGCGGCGCGTCGCGCAGCTCGAAGCCGAGCCAGTCGCGCTCGTCCATCGCGCGCTCGATCGCCGGGATCCGGCCCGGCCCCTCCGGGTGCGGGCCGGTTTCGTGCTCGAGCGACGACGTGTGGCGGAAGTAGAGGGGCGCGGCCGATGCGGATACCGTAATCCGCCACCGTGGCTCACGACGCGACCTCCGACGCCCGAGCGAGCCGACGTGATCGTGGTCGGCGCGGGCGGCGCCGGCCTCTACACGGCCCTGGTGGCGGCGCGCGAGGGCGCGCGCGTGGCGCTGGTTTCGCGCTCGCCCGCTCGCCGAGTCGGCGAGCTACTGGGCGCAGGGCGGCATCGCCGCGGCGCTGGCCGACGACGACTCGCCCGAGCTCCATCTCGAGGACACGCTCACCGCCGGCCGCGGGCGCCTCGCGCGAGTCGCGCGGCGCGGATGCTGTGCGAGGAGTCCCCCGACCGCGTGCGCGACCTCCAGGCGCTCGGCGTGCGCTTCGACGCCGACCGCCGCGGCGCGCTCGCGCTCGGCCTCGAGGGCGGCCACTCGCGCCGCCGCGTGGTGCACGCGGGCGGCAGCGCCACGGGGCGGCGGATCACGCGCGAGCTGTCCGCGCTCGCCGCCCAACACGAGCGGATCGAGGTGCTCGAGCTCACCTCGGCCAGTTCGCTGTGGGTGCACGACGGCGCGCTGCATCGGCGTGCTCGCCGAGGACGGTCCGACGGCGACGCCCGCCCGCTGGCGGCGCGCGCCACGGTGCTCGCCACCGGCGGCGCCGCCGCGCTCTGGCGGCGCACCTCCAATCCCGCGCGGCGCCACTGGCGTGGGCATGACGCTCGCCCACGCCGCGGGCGCCGACCTCGCCGACCTCGAGTTCATGCAGTTCCACCCCACCGCGCTCGTCCACCCCGACGACCGCGCACGACGGCTTCCTCATCACCGAGGCCATCCGCGGCGAGGGCGCCAAGCTCGTCACCGACGCAGGGCGAGCGCTTCGTGGAGGAGCTCGCGCCGCGCGACGAGGTGGCGCTGGCGGTGCAGGCGCAGCTGCGCGAGGGCCGCACCGTGCTGCTCGACATGCGCGAGATCGACCTTGCGCGCTTCCCCAACATCGTCGCCGCGCTCGCGCGACGCCGGGCTCGACCCGGCGCGCGAGCCGGTACCGGTCGCGCCCGCCGCGCACTACACGATGGGCGGCGTGGCCACGAGCCTCGACGGCCGCTCGTCGCTGCCCGGCCTCTACGCGGTGGGCGAGTGCGGCTGCACCGGACTGCACGGCGCCAACCGGCTGGCCTCGAACTCGCTGGCCGAGTGCTTCGTGTTCGGCTACCGCGCGGCGCTCGCCGCACTCGACGAGCCCGAGCCGGTCGACCGGAGGCGCCGGCGCCCCGGCCGCGGTCCCTCGCCCGTGCCGCCGCCGGACACGCGCGAGGCGCTCTGGCGGCTCGCCGGGCTGCAGCGCGACCGGGGAGGATCTCGAGCGCCTGGCGGGAGGATCCCGTTCCCGCTCGCGCGCCTGATCGCGCGCGTCCGCTCTTGAGCCGCGAGGAGAGCCGCGGGGCCCACCAGCGCAGGGATTTCCCTGTCACCGATCCGGGTTATGCCGCACTTGCACCTAATCGTGGACGACAAGGTGGGGTGACGCTAAGGAGCTTTGGCGAGTAGATTTGGCTCTCGGAAGCGACGCAGAGCTTGCACGGGCGCTCATTAATGCTGTCTTAACAATCGCTTCGTTTGGGCTTTACAGCGCGGTGGAATACTCGCTCTTGGTGTAAGGGTTCGAGTAACCCAGCACGGCTGCTAACCAAAGGGGATGGGAGGCCCGCGCCATGTACCAATTCAGTCGCTCGATCTATCGTGAACTGGCACCCGATGTGGTCGAGGACGGCAAGGACGCACACGCCAACAGGATCGCGCTGTCTGAAGTCCTGTGAGGCGGCGATGGAACGCCTGGCGAGCGACCGGCACTACTTCGCGAAGCCGGCTCGATCACTGTTCCGGGACGTACGGGTGTACTTCCCGATGTCGAGCCAGCTCCGCGTCTACAGGACGATCGAGCGCCACATGGCACTCGCAGGCGGAATACGTGGATCGGCACATGCAGGAGGGCGTCTCGCTCGACGGCAGTCCGCTGTCTTGTCACGCGAGCACGCGCAAGGGCACGCCGTGCCAGCGGGTTCCGCTGCCGGGGAGCAAGTACTGCCCGTCGCACAAGCACCTTGAGGAGGACTTCGCGGCCACGGCCGCGTAGGGGCGAACTCGCCCCGCGAGCCGGCGCAGGGAGGCGCGCGGCGCAGAGGCGAGTTCGATGTAGGTGCGGAGTACAGGAGTTGGGAGGAGGGATCGCACCTCCGCACCTTCGTCTTCGTGAGCGCCTGCGTGCCGACGCATGCTTCTGGGCGTCGATGTCGGCGGCACCTTCACCGACGCCGCGCTGCTCACGCCCGACGGGCTGGTCACCGCCAAGGCGCCGCGCACGCCGCGCGACCAGTCCGAGGGCGTGCTCAACGCCGTCGTCGGCCGCGCTCGCAGCGCGCCGGCGCGCGGCCTCGGACGTCTCACGCTTCGCCCACGGGATGACGGTGGGCACCAACGCGCTGCTCGAGGGCAAGGTGGCGCGCACCGCGCTGCTCGCCACCGAGGGCTTCACCGACCTCGAGGAGCTGGGCCGCCAGGCGCGCGCCGAGCTCTACCGGCTGTGCGCCGGCCACCCGCCGCCGCTGGTGCCGCCCGAGCTGCGCGTGCCGGTGCCCGAGCGCACCGGGCCGGACGGCGTGCTGCGCGAGCTGGACGAGGCGCTGCTCGCGCGAGCGCGTGCGCGAGGGCTGTGGCGATGTCGAGTCGGTCGCGGTCTGCCTGCTGTGGGGCTTCCGCCACCGCGACGCACGAGCAGGCGCGTGGCGCGCGCTGCTCGAGAACGAGCTGCCCGAGGTGCACGTGTCCACCTCGCACGAGACGGCCGGCGTGTTCCGCGAGTACGAGCGCTGCGCCACCACGGTGGTGGACGCCGCGCTCTCGCCGCTGCTGCGCGCGCTACCTCGAGCGCCTCGCCGAGCGGGCGCGGGACGCCGGGCTGCCCGAGCCCGAGGTGATGCTCTCGGGCGGCGGCGTGGCGAGCGCCGCCACGGCCGCGCGGCACGGCTCGTGGACCGTGCTGTCCGGGCCCGCCGGCGGCGCCGTGGGCGCCGCCCGCAGCGCCGAGCGCGCGGACGTGCCCGACGTGGTGTGCCTCGACATGGGCGGCACCTCCTGCGACGTGTCGGTGGCGTTCGGCGGCCGCAGCGGCGAGACCGGCGGGCGCGAGGTGGGCGGCCGCGCGCTGGCGCTGCCGATGGTGGACGTGCACACGATCGGCGCCGGCGGAGGCAGCGTCGCCTGGCGCGACGCGGGCGGCGCGCTGCGCGTGGGGCCGCGCTCCGCGGGCGCCGAGCCCGGGTCCGGCGTGTTACGGGCGCGGCGGCGAGGAGCCCACGGTGACGGACGCCAACCTGCTGCTCGGCTACCTCGACGCGGAGTCCCCGCTGGCGGGCGGCGTGGAACTCGACCGCGTCGGCCGTCGGAGCGCGCGGTGGGCGCGCTGGCGAAGTCGCTCGGGCTCACGCTCGAGGAGACGGCGGCCGGCATCGTGCGCGTGGCGGGCGCCGAGATGGCGCGCGCCGTGCGCGTGATGACGGTGGAGCGCGGCATCGACCCGCGCGAGCTCGCGCTGCTCGCCTTCGGCGGCGCCGGGCCGCTCCACGCGTGCGCCGATCGCCGACGAGCTCGACATGCGGCGCGTGGTGGTGCCGCGGGCCTCGGGCGTGCTGTCCGCGCTCGGGCTGATCGTGTCCGAGCGGCGCCGCGAGCTGGTGGCGAGCGTGCTGCTGGCCGGCGAGGCCCTCACGCGCGAGGCCGTCGCCGCCGCCGTTGAGCGCCTGGCCGCGCAGGGCCGCGAGGAGCTGGGCGGTCGCGGGACGCCGGACGTGCGCGTGCGCTACGACCTCCGCTACGCCGGGCCAGGCGTTCGAGATCACGGTGCCGGGCGAGCCCGAGCCCGACGTCGGACGAGCTGCGGCGCGCGTTCGACGAGGCGCACGAGCAGCGCTACGGCTACTCGGACCCGGAGGCCACGCTCGAGCTCGTGACCGTCCGCGTGGCCGTGGCGCTTGCCGGGCGGCGAGCTGGCCGCCAGCGGTGGCCGCGGCGAGGAGGCGTCGTCGGGCACCAGCGGAGACGCTCTTCGACGGCGAGCGCGCGGACGCCGAGGTGCTGCGCGGCCGCATCGGCGAGCGTGCGCGGTCCGGCGATGTGCGAGCTGCCGCGAGGCCACGCTGGTGGTGCCGCCGGGCTGGTCCGGCGCGCACCGATGACGACGGCACGATCGTGCTGGAGCGCGAGCTGATGGATCCCGTCACGCTCCAGGTGATGGTGGGCGCGCTGCGCGCGGCCTGCGACGAGATGGGCGTGGTGCTGGTCCGCTCCGCCTACTCGGCCAACATCAAGGAGCGCCGGGACGCCTCCACCGGCCTCTTCGACGCCGCCGGCGAGATGGTGATGCAGGCCGAGCACATCCCGGTGCACCTCGGCGCGATGCCGCTTGCCGGTGGCCGCCGTGATCGAGGAGGAGCAGCGTCCCGGCGACGCCTGGATCCTCAACGACCCCTACCGCGGCGGCACCCACCTGCCGGACATCACGCTGATCTCCCCCATCTTCACCGGCGGCGAGCTCGACCGGGTTCGCCGCCAGCCGCGCACACCACGCCGACGTGGGCGGCAGGCTGCCGGGCAGCATGCCCGCGGACTCGCACACGCTCGACGAGGAGGGCGTGGTGATCGCGCCCACCAAGCTCGTATCGGAAGGCGAGCTGGACCGCGACCTGCTGGCTGAGCTCACCCGTCGCATGCGCAACCCGGACCAGCGCCGCGCCGACCTGCGCGCGCAGCTCGCCGCCGGGCGCACGGGCGCCGCGCGCGTGGAGGAGCTGGTGGAGCGCCACGGGCTCGACACGGTGCGGGAGGCGATGCGCGAGACGCTCGACTACGCGGAGCGCCGCACGCGTGCCCGCATCGACGAGCTCGAGGACGGCGTGCGCGAGGCGAGCGACGTGCTCGAGGCGGCGGACGGCGACATCGAGCTGCACCTCCGCGCCGAGGTGAAGGGCGACGAGCTGCTGCTCGACTTCAGCGGGCTCGGCCGCTCAGCACGACGGCAACCTCAACTGCCCGCTGGCCGTCACGCTGTCGGCCTCCTACTTCGCCGTGCGGGTGCTCACCGACCCGGACGTGCCGCCGTGCGCGGGCGCCTACCGGCCGGTGAGGTGATCGCGCCAGAGGGCTCGCTGCTCAACGCGCGCCCGCCGCACGCGGTGGTGGCCGGCAACGTGGAGACCTCCTCGCGCGTCGCCGACCTCGTGCTCGCCGCCTTCGGCCGCGCGCTCGGCCAGGGAACGATGAACAACCTCACGCTCGGCAACGAGCGCTTCACCTACTACGAGACGCTCGGCGGCGGCCAGGGCGCCTGCCCCGACGCCGACGGCCCGAGCGCCGTGCACGTGGCCATGAGCAACACGCTCAACACGCCGATCGAGGCGCTCGAGCTGGAGTTCCCCCTGCGCGCGGTGGAGTACGCGGTGCGGCGCGGATCGGGCGGCGCCGGGGCAGCACCGCGGCGGCGACGGCGTGGTGCGCGAGCTCGAGGCGCTCGACGAGATGAGCTTCTCGCTGATCACCGAGCGGCGCCGGCACGCGCCACCGGGCGCGGACGGCGGCGAGCCGGGCGCGCCGGGCCGCAACCTGGTGAACGGCGAGGAGCTCGAGCCCAAGGCCTCCGGCACGCTCCAGGCGCGGCGACCGGCTGCGCATCGAGACCCCGGGTGGGGGTGGGCATGGGAGGCCGCCTGGGTAGTAAGTCCCCGGTGGGGGCTGTTAGAGGGAAATTGCTGCTGGCGGGAGCACTCGCGGTATCCGCGTTCGGAGTGGCGCCCGCCGCGGCGGTAGCCCAGACGAGCGATCTTGCCAAGCCGCACTCGTCCGTGGAGATCGTGCTCGACTCCTCTCGGGCGATGGGGGGCCGGCGGCTCGCCGCGGCCAAGCGGGCCGTCGTGCGCGCGGTGCGTGCGCTGCCGGACGGCACTCCGGTGGGCCTGCGCGTGTACGGCGGCAGCGTGTCGTCCAAGAGGAGCGCCGCGGCGTGCTCAGACAGTCAGAGCGTCGTGCCGGTGCGACCGGCGGACCCGGCCGCCATGCGCTCGGCGCTCAGGCAGCTGAAGCCCGTCGGCGGGCGGAGCCCCGTGTCACTCGCACTTGCGCGCGCGGCCAAGGACATGCCGCCCACCGGCCCCCGGACGATCGTGCTCGTCGGCAGCGACGCCAACGACTGCGCTCCCGCGCCCGACTGCCAGGCGGTTACCGGCGCCCCGCGGCCGATCAGCGTGGACGCGATCGGCCTCGATGTCGACCCCGCCGGGCGGCGCGACCTCCAGTGCACGGCGCGGCACACCGGCGGCATTTACGTGGATGCGCCCGACAGCCGGGCGCTCGAGCCCGAGTTGGAGGCCGCGCTGGGACGCGCTACGCGCGACCGCCGCTCGCTCGGCAGGCCGCTTGCGGGCGCGCTCGAAGAGCAGCAGGCCACCACCGCGCGCGCCGGCCAGTACATCGACTCGATCGCTCCCGACACGGAGCGCTGGTACCACGTCTCGGTTCCGCCACGTCAGCGACTTACCGCGGTGGCCACGCTGCTCGCCCCGCCGGGCAGCGACGTGAGCGCGCCCGGCTCCTCGCTCAGCCTGCAGGCGTTCGGGGCGGAGCCACAGGCCGGCAAGCTCGCCGGCAACAACGCCACGGACGCCGCCACCAACCTGTTCGCGTTCGACCCCAATCAGGCGATCACGGTCAGCGTCACCGCCCTGCCGTCGCAGGCCGGCAACAGCGTGCAGGTGGCGCTTCACGACTCCCCGGACAAGCAGCTGGCGCACAGCCTGCGCGGACGCTCGTTCGGGCTGGAGCTCCTGTTCGAGCCGTCCTCGGAGGCCGGCCCGGCACCGCGCGGGCCCGCGACCGGGCCTCCCGCGGGCCAGTCCTCGCACGACGTGAGCTGGGCAGCCGCGGCCGGCGGGTTGGTTGCGTGCGCGCTCATCGCTTTCGCTGCGCTGATTCTCGGGCGACGCAGGGCAAAGAGCGAGGAGCCGGCATGAGGCGGCTCGCGCTGCCCGTGATCGCAGGTCTCGCGCTCGCCGCCGCCTCGCCGGCCGCGGCCGTTCCGCCGGTGGTGGGCGGCACGAGCTTCAACGACGCCGCCCCGCCCACCGCCGGCTCGTTCTCCGACGCCCTCGACACAGGCAGCGCGGTCTTCTACAGGGTGCACCTGGAGGCCGGGCAGAGGCTCGACGCCAGCGTCTCGCTCGACATGGCGAGCCTCGACCCCTCCCTTACCGGGACCTCGAGCCTCAACCTGCGGCTTTACGACCCGCTGCGGGCAAAGGACGCGGAGGCGCAGGCGGTGGGGCCGGGCGACGCCACCACCCACCTCAAGAAGACGAGCGCGGAGGTCGGTCCCGTGAAGGAGCCGGGCGACTACTACGTGTCCGCCGGAGTGAACGACTTCCTTCCCGAGGGCAGCCAGCCGGTGCAGCTGCCCCTCGGCGTGACGCTCGCCGTGACCAACAGCGCTGCCAGGCCGGCGCCGCGGGCGGGGAAGAGCTCGGGAGGCAGCGGCACGAGCTGGGTCGTGCTGGCGGCGCTGTGCGTGGCGGGCGTCGGGCTGGGCGCGCTCGGGGGGCTCGTGCTGAGGCGTCGGTAGGCTGCCGTGCCTATGACTGAGATCGAGCGAGTCGCATTCCTCGGCACCGGGATCATGGGCTCCCGGATGGCCGCGAACGTGGTGGTCGGGGAGTTCGAGGTGAAGGTGTGGAACCGCACCCGCGAGAAGGCGGAGGCGGTGGCGGAGCTGTCGGGCGCGGGGGTCGCCTCCACGCCGGCGGAGGCCGCGGAAGGCGCGGACGCCGTGATCACGATGGTGGTCGACTCGCCCGAGGTCGAGGCCGTGCTGTTCGGCGATGAGGGCGCCGTGGGCTCGCTCGAGCAGGGCGCGCTTGTGATCGACATGTCCACGATCGCCCCCACCGCCGCCACGTCGATCGCCGAGCGCCTCGGCGAGACGGGCATCGCCTTCATCGACGCTCCCGTGAGCGGCTCGAGCCCTAAGGCCGAGGACGCCACGCTCACAATCATGGCCGGCGCCTCCGACCAGGACTTCAAGCGTGCGCTACCCCTGCTCGAGTCGATGGGCGAGCTGATCGTGCACTGCGGCCCGGTGGGTCACGGCCAGATGGTGAAGCTGCTCAACAACACCCTCGCGGCCACCAATGCGGCGGTGCTGGGCGAGGCGATCGCGATGGCGGAGAAGGCAGGGCTCGACCTCGAGGCGCTGAGCAAGGTCGTGGGCGCCAGCTCCGGCAACTCGACCATGTTCCAGCTCAAGGCCGGGCCCATGATCGAGCACCGCTACGAACCCCTCTTCAAGCTCGACCACATGCTCAAGGACGTCCGCCACTGCCTGAACGCGGCACACGAGCTGGGCGCCAGGACACCCGTCGCCGAGGCCGCAAAATCGCTCTACGAAGCGGCATCCGGCCTCGGACACGGAAACGAGGACTTTGCAGCGGTAATTGAGGCCGTAGAGCCTCAGTGACGGACGTCACACAGCGTAATCCCTTGAATTTCAGAGGCGGTTACGTAGAATGCGGCATCCCGCGCTGATCCGCCGATCAAGTCGTTACTGGGCGCGGGCGGAGGTTTTCCTCTTCTATGCCAATCGCTTTCAAAGAATGGGCTGTCACCGTGCGCGCTCTCGCCGAGGGCGAGCAGCTCCTCACCCTCCGCAAGGGCGGGATTCGCGAGGAGAACCGCCACTTCGAGATCGAGCACGACCGCTTCTTCCTCTACCCCACGTTCGACCACCAGGCCGGCAACCTCGTGCGCGAGTCGCACAAGCCGGAGCTGGGACGGGCGCTCGAGGAGGGCGTGTGGCCCGAGGGTGAGCCGCCGGCGCGCGCGCTCATCCAGGACGGTGGCATTCCGCAGCCGGAGCGCGTTCGTATCCGCGCCTGGGCCGAGGTGGCCGCGAGCTACCTGATCACGGACCGCCGCTGCGTGGACGCTCTTTCGCCGTACTACGTGTGGACCACCGACTACGCCGAGAAGCGGCTGGCCTGGAAGCGCCGCCACCCGCTCCACGTGATCGTGCTCCGCACCTACCGCATCCCTCGACCCGTCACCGTCAAGGTGCGCGACGAGTACGGCGGCTGCCGCTCGTGGGTCGAGATCGCAGCGCGAGCTGCCGTTCGAGGGCACCCCGGTGCTCTCCGACGACGAGTTCGAGCGCGCCGCGGCGGAGATCGAGGCGATCGCCTCGGACGCCGTTCCGGTCTTCGCCTAGGACCAGCGCCCGCGAGGGCGAACAAGCGGATATCGAGGACCGCTTCGATAGCGCGCGCACTGAGGCGTTCAGTGATGGCGTGTTCGCAAGCTGATGGCGGAGGCGTTCAGGGTGGGGCACGGCGAGGAGGCCGCGGTGCTGTTCTACGGCGCCAACCTGCTCCTGATCACGTCGCTGATGGCGGGGCTTCGGGCGCTACGCCGCGCGCGAGCAGCTCGTCCACGACCCGTTCACGGCGCGATCGAGGCGCTTCGCCCCGGCTGGCGGAGCGAATCGCGCCGAGCCTTGGGTTCTACGTGCTGCGTGATCGTCCTCGCGCTATCTCTGCTCCCGCGGTGGCGGTGCTCGGCTTCCTCGCCCTCGCGCTGCTCGCCGTGGTGCACCCGCGGTAACCGGCGCACTCGTGAAAAGCGCCCGCTAGGGTGCCCGCCCACGGTGCGACGTCTGTTTGCGGGAACGGCGGCGGTTTGCCTTGCGATGCTGGCCCTCTGCTCGCCCACTTGGGCGCAGCTGCCCCTGCCCGTGCCGCTGCCACTGCCCGGCGCGGGCGGCAGCGGGCCTCAGCCGCAGCCGTACGGCGCCAACGACGGCGGCGGATTCCGCAACATCCTGCCCCCGGGCGAGAACGGCTTCGACAACGGCCGCGCAGCTCGCCGCCTTCGAGGCCACCAAGGCCCGGCCGCCCGCACAACGACGACCAGCTCGGGATGTACCGCAACCTGATCTACGCGGCGCCCGGGCTCACGGCCGCGCAGATCCCCAGCTACTTCAAGGACGCCACCTTCGGCGTCAAGCCGAGCGACGTGGAGAGCACGGAGAGCCCGCGCTCCGACGTGACGATCGTGCGCGACAAGGAGCTTCGGCGTGCCGCACATCTACGGCGCCACGCGGGCCGGCACGATGTTCGGCCTCGGCTACGCCACGGCGGAGGACCGGCTCTTCTTCATCGACGTGCTGCGCCACCTCGGGCCGCGCGGAGCTCACCTCGTTCGCCGGCGGCGCGCCCGGTAACCAGGAGTTCGACGCCCAGCAGTGGGCGAGCGCGCCCTACACCGAGGCGGACCTCACCAAGCAGGTCGAACCAGTTCACCGCAGCTCTACGGCGCCGAGGGCGCCCAGGTGGCGCGACGACGTCATCAACTACATCGCCGGCATCAACGCAGTACATCGCGGAGGCCAAGCTCGACCCGCTCAAGATGCCGGGTGAGTACGCCGCGATCGGCAAGCCGCTCGGCCCGGACGACTTCAAGCCCGAGGACCTGATCGCCACCGCGTCGCTCGTGGGCGGCATCTTCGGCAACGGCGGCGGCGGCGAGCTGGGCTCGGCGCAGGTGTACGAGGCGGCGCGCAAGCGCTTCGGCGAGAAGCGCGGCGCCGAGGGTGTGGCACGACTTCCGCGAGGCCGAGGACCCCGAGGCGCCGACGACCGTGCGGGGCGGCAAGCGCTTCCCGTACGAGCACTTTCCCGAAGCGGCCGACCAAGGGCAGCTCCGCGCTGCTCGATCCCGGCAGCTTCAAGTCCACGCGCGGCCAGACGATCAGCCACTCCTCGTCGACCGCCAGCGAACGCGAGCACGCAGCAAGGGCGCACGCCGCTCGCCAGCGGCCTCCAGGGCCTGTTCGCCTTCCCGCACGCCAAGTCGAATGCGCTGGTGGTGTCCGCGGCGCACTCGCAGTCGGGCCATCCGCTGGCGGTGTTCGGCCCGCAGGTGGGCTACTTCGCGCCGCAGATCCTGATGGAGCAGGACGTGCACGGCCCGGGCATCGACGCGCGCGGCGCGGCCTTCCCCGGCGTGAACCTGTACGTGGAGCTCGGCCGCGGCCGCGACTACGCCTGGAGCGCCACCTCCGCCGGCCAGGACATCGCCGACACCTGGGCGCTGCCGCTATGCGACCCGAACGGCGGCAAGCCCACGGTCGACTCGGACTACTACCTCTACAAGGGCGCCTGCCGCCAGATGGAGACGCTCACCCGGCACAACGACTGGCAGCCCAACCTCGCGGACTCCGACGCCCGCCGGCAGCGAGACGCTCACCGCTCAGCGCACGGTGCTCGGGCTCGTGTCCGGCCGCGCGACCGATCAAGGGCAAGCCGGTGGCCTACGTGACCGACCGCACCACCTACTTCCACGAGGTGGACTCCGCGCTCGGCTTCAAGGACATCAACGACCCGGACAAGGTCACAGAACGCGCGCGGCTTCCAGGCGGCGATGTCGAAGGTGGGCTACGCCTTCAACTGGTTCTACGTCGACAACAAGCACACCGCCTACTTCAACTCGGGCAACGACCCGGTGCGCCCGCACGGCCCCAACTACAACCTGCCGGTGTGGGGCAAGAAGAAGTTCCTCTGGAAGGGCTTCAACGACCAGCTCAACACCGCCAAGTACATCCCATTCTCACATCACCCGCAGGTGGTCGACCAGAACTGGATGACGAGCTGGAACAACAAGCAGGCCCCGGGCTTCCGCGCCTCCGACAGCCAGTGGGGCTACGGCCCGGTCTACCGCTCGCAGCTGCTCGACGAGAGCCTCAAGCCGCAGGTGAAGGGCAAGCGCAAGACGACGCTCGCGGGCGTGGTCAACGCGATGGAGAACGCGGGCACGGTGGACATGCGCGCGGACCGCCTGCTGCCGCTCGCCTTCAAGCTGCTCGGCAAGCCGAAGAACCCGACGGCCGCGCAGGCACTCAACGAGCTCAGGGCCTGGCACGCGGACGGCTCGCACCGGATCGACCGCAACAAGGACGGCAGCTACGACAACGCGGACGCCATCCGCATCATGGACGCCTGGTGGCCGCTGTGGCTGCACGCGGAGTTCGAGCCGGTGCTGGGCGCCGACCTGTTCGACAAGATCGAGAACGTCGATCGGCCTCGACAACCCGCCCAACAACGGCGGCCAGCACCTCGGCTCCGCCTACCAGGACGGCTGGTGGGGCTACGTGTCGAAGGACCTGCGGCGCCTGCTGGGCCGCCGCGAGCGCGGCAAGTTCTCGCGCATCTATTGCGGCGCCGGCCATAGCGGCCGCCAGTCGCGCCGGCGGATGCTGCGCGGCTGCCGCAGCCAGCTGACGAACTCGCTGGTGAAGGCGGCGCGCACGCCCGCCTCGAGGCTGTACCAGGACGACGTCTGCTCCGCGCAGGGTCAGAAGGGCGACCAGTCCTGCTTACGACAAGGTGCTGTTCCGGCCGCTCGGCGCGGTCACGCAGCCGCTGATTCCGTGGATCAACCGGCCAACCTTCCAGCAGGTCGTCGAAGTACAGTCACACCGCTGAACGGTCGATAGCCTGTACCGGCCCGGAAGTTCGCCCAAAAAGGGCCGGACCCTCACCCCTCTTCACCGTCCCCAGGAGGCTCGCGCATGAGGCGCATCACTCGCCATTTCAGCTCGCCCATTGTCACTGCCGTCGTCGTCGCGCTCGTGGTCGGAGGCACCACCGCGGTCGCCGCCCCCACGGCCGTCACGAGCGTCGTGAAGTTCGCCAAGCACGCGAAGCGCGCGAACTACGCGAAGAAGGCCGGCAGGGCCAAGCGGGCCAAGTACGCGAAGACAGCGAGCAGGGCCAAGCGGGCCACGCTCGCGCTCAGCGCGCAGGTGGCCAACAACTCCGCGGGCCTCGGCGGCCATCCGGCGTCTGACTACGTGCGCAACCAGAAGCTCGACTTCCGCGCCAAGGCGGGCACCGGCGAGACCACGCTGCTCGACGCCGGCGGGCATGGTGCTGAGCGCGAGCTGCGACGGCAACGGCCAGCTGCGCGTCCTTGCCGACCACCAGGACCGATCACGCAGCGATCGAGTCGCACGGCGACGGCGGCGACGTTCAGGTGGACGACTTCTCGATCGGCGACAGCCCGAGGAACCTGGGCCCGACCCAGGGCGAGTACCGCGACATCATGTACACGAACCAGGCCGGCAACGTGGTCTACATCCACTACATGGCGTCGGGCCAGAACTACCCGACCCCGGGGCGGGACAGCCAGATCCGGATCACGGCTCGCCGCTGGGCGGCTCCGTGGACTGCCTGCTCACCGGGTTCGCGCAGGTGCAGTAGCAGCGCGCCGCGCGCGTGGCAGAGTACGCGCGTGCCCTGGATCGAGACCGAGTCGCTCTCCTTCACCGCTCGCCACGAGAGCGAGCAGGCGGAGGAGGCGGCTTCGGTGCTCGAACAGCTGGAGGCCTTCCGCGAGCGGCTCGGCGAGCTGTTCGAGGTCACGCCCGGCGACGTGGCGGTGGTGATCCACCCCGGCCCGGCGCAGCTCTACCTCGCGCAGCCGTGGCTGCCGCTGGCCCGGCTGTTCGCGGCGCCGGCCAGCCGGCGCTACTTCTCCGGCTGGTTCTCCTCGCGCGAGATCCACGTGCTCTCGCCGGTGGTGCTGCGCGAGCGCGCCTCCAACGTGCCCGGCTCGCGCGAGGCGATCCAGCTCGCGCCGCTGCACGAGTACGCGCACCTGGTGGTGGGCGCCAACAACCCCGCGCCTCCCGCCCCCGTTCAACCCGGGCAGCTTCCGCCGCTACATCGCCTGGGCGTGGCTGTGCGAGGGCGCGGCCACCTGGCTGTCGGGACAGGCGCAGTTCCTCGGCCCCGCGATCGCGCGGCGGATGCACGAGGGCGGCAAGCCGTCGTTCCCGCCGAGCGCGCGCGACGCGATGCTGCTCGGCGGCACGGTGTTCGGGCTGCTCGAGCGCGAGCAGGGCCGGCGCGCCTGCGTCGAGCTGGCCATCGAGCCCGCACGCGGACGGCGCGCGTGGCCGCGATCCAGGACGCCTTCGGCGGCGCACCGCTCGGAGATCGAGCCCGCCTGGCGGCGCTACCTCACGGAGCTGCTCGACGCGGACGCCGCGGCCTACAGGCCGAGCGTCTTCGCGATGATGTTCTTCTGAATCTCGGACGTGCCGCCGTAGATGGTGGTGACCACGGCCTGGCGCAGGTGGCGCTCCATCGGGTACTCGCTGGCGTAGCCGTAGCCGCCCATGATCTGGAGGCCCTCGAGCGCGCAGCGCTTGGCCAGCTCGGTGGCCGCGAGCTTCGCCATCGAGGCCTCCTGCGGCAGCATCCGGCCCGGGTCCTCGTCGGTCATGCGCGCCACCCAGTGCACGAGCAGGCGCGTGCGCGCGAGGTCCGTGGCCATCTCCGCGAACTTGTGCTGGAGCGCCTGGAAGGTGCCGATCGGGCGGCCGAACTGGCGCCGCTCCTTGGCGTAGGCCAGAGCGTCGTCGAAGGCCCGCTGGGCCAGACCCAGCGCCGTGGCGCCCGAGGATCACGCGCTCGTTGTTGAGCCCGGCCATCAGCTGCATCCAGCCGGCGCCCTCGCTGCCGAGCAGCGCGTCCTCCGGCACGCGCACGTCGTCGAGGTGGAGCTCGTTGGTGTCCTCGCCGCCGAGGGTCTGGATCGGCGTGATCGTGAAGCCCTCGGCGTCGTGCGGCACGAGGATCATCGACATGCCCTCGTGCGGGTTGTCGGTGCGCTCGGCTGCGGCAGACGATCAGCACGTGGCTCGCCTTGTGGGCGAACGAGCACCACATCTTCGAGCCGTTCAGCACCCACTCGCCGTTCGTCGCGCACCGCGCTCGTCTTGAGTGACGCCACGTCCGAGCCGGACTCCGGCTCCGACATCGCGATCGCGAGCGTGCCGCCCTCGGCCACGCGGCCGAGCAGGTCGCTGCTTCTGCTCCTCGGTGCCGAAGCGGTTGAGCGCGCCGACCACGATCAGCGTGACCGCATAGGCGCCCACCGGCGCCTGTCCGTGCGTGAACTCCTCGAGGAAGAGCGTGGCGTCGAGGAAGCTGCCGCCCGAGCCGCCGTACTCCTCGGGGATGCACAGCCCGTACCAGCCGAGCTCCGCCATCTTGCGCGCCACGTCGTGGTTGTGCGGGTCGGTGAACCCGTTCGTCAGCTCGGACAGCTTCTCGGTGGTGCCGAACTCGCGCGAGCAGAAGTCGCGGATCGACTCGACGAACTGCTGCTGCTCGTCGGTCAGGCCGAGAGCCGAGGCCGATGGCGCCGCCACATCGCTCATGACGCGACCGGCACGACGATTACCTCCGCGGGGCATCCAGCCCCGCGGTCTGAACCGGTCTCTCGACCTCCGGTCTCGCGTCACCGGTTGGGCTCTGCCCATCCTCGACCTTGAAGCGGTTGAGCTCGCGCAGCGCGATCACCATCTTGTGCACCTCGTCCGGGCCGTCGGCGATGCGCAGCATGCGGCCGTGGCGCCACATCGCCGCCACCGGAGTGTCGTCCGACACGCCCAGCGCGCCCAGCACCTGGATCGCGCGGTCGAGCACGTCCATGAACACGTTGGCCGCCACGACCTTGATCATCGAGATCTCCTGGCGCGCCGCGCGCTTGCCCTCCGTGTCCATCTTCCAGGCCGCGTGCAGCACCATCAGGCGCGCGCCGTGGATCTCCATCCGCGAGCGCGCGATGAAGTCCTGCACGAACTGCTTCTCCGCCAGCTTGCCGCCGAACGACTCGCGCTCGTTCGCGCGGCGGCACATGATCTCGAAGGCCCGCTCGGCGCCGCCGATCGCGCGCATGCAGTGGTGGATGCGGCCGGGGCCGAGGCGGTCCTGGGCGATCTTGAAGCCGGCGCCGCGCTCGCCCAGCGTGTTGGACGCGGGCACGCGGCAGTCCTCGTATCGGATCTCGCAGTGGCCCGGGCCGCCGTCGTGCCCCATCACCGGCACCGGGCGGATGAGATTGAAGCCCGGCGTGTCGGTGGGCACGAGGATCATGCTTGCCCGCTTGTGCGGCGCGGCGTCGGGATCGGTAACCACCATCGCTATCGCGATCGATGCCCCCACCGCGCCCGAGGTGAACCACTTGTGCCCGTTGATCACCCACTCGTCGCCATCGAGCTCCGCGCGTGTGGAGAGACCTGTGGGATCCGAGCCGGAGGTCTCCGGGCTCGGTCATCGAGAAGCAGCTGCGAATCTCGCCCTCGAGCAGCGGCCGCAGCCATTGATCCATCTGCTCGTGCGCTGCCGTGCTCCGCGATGATCTCCATGTTGCCCGTGTCGGGCGCCGAGCAGTTGTAGACCATGGGCGCCATCGACGCTGCGACCCATCTCCTCGCAGAGCATCCCGTACTCCCAGTTGGTCAGACCGGCGCCATAGCGCTCGTCGGGCATGAAGAGGTTCCAGAGCCCGTCGGCCTTCGCGCGCTCGCGCAGCTCCACGAGGCCCTCCGGGTATGCGCGCGGAGTCTGGACTGTCACCTCCTCGTCAAGCGCCCGGAGCAGCTCCATCTCGACGGGAAAGACGTGCTCCTCGTTGAACTCTTTGATGCGTTCGAGCAGGCTCTCGACCTGCGGCGTGGGGTTGAAGTCCATGGCCGGGAGTATCCCAGCTAGTCGGACTCCTCCGCCTCGGCCCACTCGAGCAACGGCTCCAGCGAGAACACGGCGTCGTCAATCCCCGCGTGCAGGTCGCCGAGCTTCGCGAAGCGCTCGGGCACCGTCGCGATCGTGAAGTCCTGCGCCTCCGCATCGTCGATCTCGCCCCAGGCGATCGGGGTCGAGACCCTGGCCTCCGGTACGCCGCGGACCGAATAGGCGCTCGCGATCGTGTGGTCGCGCGCGTTCTGGTTGTAGTCCACAAAGACCTTCTTCGGGTCGCGGTCCTTGCGCCACCAGGTGGTGGTGGCATCCGCGGGGCAGCGCCGTTCCACCTCGCGTGCGAACGCGAGCGCGGCCCGGCGCACGTCGTCGAAGCCGTAGCGCGGCTCGATCCGCACGTAGATATGCAGCCCGGAGCCACCCGAGGTCTTCGGCCAGCCGCTGGCTCCCAGCTCGTCGAGCACCTCATGCGCGACGCGGGCCACGCGGCGCACGCAGTCGATGCCGCACTCCGGCATCGGGTCGAGGTCGATGCGCCACTCGTCCGGCCGCTCGGTGTCGGCGCGGCGCGAGTTCCAGGGGTGGAACTCCACGGTCGACATCTGCACGGCCCAGATCACATCGGCCACGCTTCGCACGCACAGCTCGTCCGCGTACCGGCCCGACGGGAAGTCCACCCGCACGGTCTCGACCCAGTCGGGCGCGCCCTTCGGGATCCGCTTCTGGTGCACCTTCTCGCCGTCCACGCCGCTCGGGAAGCGGTGCAGCATGCACGGCCGCTCGCGCAGCGCGCGCACGATGCCGTCGCCCACGCTCAGGTAGTAGTTGGCGAGGTCGAGCTTCGTCTCGCCGCGCGCGGAGAAGTAGACGCGGTCGGGGCTCGAGATGCGAACGATCTTCCCCGCCGCCTCCAGCTCTACCGCGGACCTTGTGTCGCCTGAGGCCATGGTGCCTCCTTATAGACCGGCACCCGGGCAGCATCTCATCGGTCTGGGTGCGCGTGTCTACCCCTCGGCAGATGCGGATCGGTGAACTCGCGCGACTCGCCTCCACCACTCCACGCGCGGTCCGCCACTATCACGCCGTCGGCCTGCTGCCCGAGCCCGAGCGAGAGGAGTCTGGCTACGGCGCTACGGCCCCGAGGATCTCGTCCGGCTCATCCGGGTGCGGCGACTGTGCAGGCTGGGAATGCCCCTCGACCAGATCGCGCTCCTGCGCCTGCGCGCGGTTCGCCGCCGCTAGCCGGTGGTGACGACGAGCGTCTGCGGGCCGATCAGCACGCGTCTCACGCTCACACCCGTCCCCGGGTCCGCGCGGTTTCATTCCCACCCGTTCAGGTGATCTGAGATATCGCCCAGGCAAGGAGCGCGATTGCACCGCCTCCGGCGAAGATCCCCGCCAGCACGAGCGCCACCTGTCGCGGATCCGGCCGGCTCGGCACCGCCACCTCGGAGCCCAGGCCAGCGCCGTAGAGCGCCTCGCGGGCGGTCTCCGCCCCGGATTCGGGCACGAGGATGTCGCGCGGGCCCGCGGCCAGGAAGTCCGGCACGTCGAAGCCCGCGGACCGCCGCACCACACTCGGCACGCCCTGTTCGAGCAACAACCCGGAGATCATCTCCGCCTCGGGCTGCTGGGCGGCGCCCGCCACGCGCACGAGCGGGCCGTGCGTGAAGCGCGGGTCGACCTTGCGTGCGCGCTCGTGCGCCTCGCTGCGCGGCGACTCGATCACCTCGCCGGGCGGCACCAGCGGCATCTTGCAGGTGTCGCAGAAGCGCTCCTCCGCGCTGAACTCGCGCCCGCATGTGGGGCACACGAGCGCGCCGTTACTCGACGTCGATGGGCTCTTCTTCGACACGGCCATCCTCGATCCGCCAGGCCTTGATCACAGGATCGGTCTCGAGCGAGACGATCAGGTAGAGCCAGTGCGGGTAGTGGGCCAGGTTGATGTCCGTCTGCGACGGGTTGGGCGCGCTGCGGGGATGCGAGTGGTAGATGCCCACGCCGTGACCTTCGTCGTCAAGCTCGTTGACGGCGAACAGGCTCTTCGAGTCGAGCTCGTAGCCGTACGGCGACTCACGCAGGTTCCGCGAGCGGACGGTCTCCGCCACGCTGCTGTCGTCCATGCGCAGGTAGCCGCAGCACTCGTTGGGCGCGTCATCCTGGGCATGGGCGATCAGCTCGTCCCACTGGGCCTTGGTCATTCGCATGGGCGGAAGGCTAGCCGTGCGGTGGCCCTCCTTATCTCGAGCGACTATCGTGGACGCCATGCCGAACGTTGGTCCGCTCGAGCTGATCGTCGTGCTGATCATCGCGCTGGTAGTTCTTGGCCCCAAGCGGCTGCCCGAGGTGGGCCGCTCGGTGGGCAAGGGGATGCGCGAGTTCAAGGACGCCATCAGCGGCGATAACGAAGAAGAGCCCCGCGAAACGCTGCCTGGCCCCCCTGAGTAGCTGGCAGCAGCCGCTAGCTACAGGGTGCCGACTCGACCAGGGGGCCAGTAGGTGACGAGCGCGCGCCCGATGACCCATGAGATGGGCACCGGGCCCCAGAAGCGGCTGTCATCCGACTCGCCGCGGTTGTCGCCCATCATGAACACGTAGCCGTGCGGCACGGTGATCGCGTGCGGGAAGTTGCAGTCGCTCCCGCCACCGCAGCGCGCCGCGAACGGCTCCGAGGTGCGCTTGCCGTTGCGGATCACGTGACCGTTGCGGATCGCGATCGTGTCTCCGCCCACGGCCACCACGCGCTTGATGAAGGTCTCGCTCGATTTCTTCGATACCGGCCGCGAGCATGGCGACGAGGTGCCCTCGCCCTCTCCGGCGGCGCCGCAGCGCTCGTCGTCCGCGCCCTCGGGAGGATTGAAGACCTCGATGTCCCCCACGCTCGGGCTCGACCCGAGCCGGTGCGTGATGCGGTCGACGATCACTCGCTGGCCGATCGCCAGCGTGGGCTCCATCGAGCCGCTCGGGATGCGGTAGGGCTTGACCGCGTAGGCCTGCACCGTCAGTGCCAGGAACAGCGCGATCGCCACGAGCACCACGAGCTCGACGATCGAGTTCGAGCGCAGGCGTCGGATCAGGCTGCGCATGCTCGGCTTGGGCTGTGGCCGGCTACCAGAATGAAGCCGAGTCTAGATCGAGCTCTTCAAGAGGCTTGGTGTAGACGCCCGAGCTGAGGTACTTCCAGCCGTCGTCGGGCACGATGAACACCACGTTGCCCTCGTCCACCTCACGGGCCACCCGCACGGCGATCGAGGCGATGGCACCGGCGGAGACACCCACGAAGAGCCCCTCCTCGTGGAGCAGCTTGCGCGTCCAGACGACGGCGTCGGCGTTCGATACGAAGATCTTGCGGTCGAGCAGTGAGAGGTCGATGATCGGCGGGATGTAGCCGTCGTCGAGCGAGCGCAGCCCCTGCACGAGCTCGCCCTGGAGAGGCTCGGCGGCCACGATCTTCGTGTCCGGGTCCTCCTCCTTGAGCCGGCGGGCGTTGCCCATCAGGGTGCCGCCGGTGCCGAGGCCGCCCACGAAGGCGGCCACCTCGTCGAGCTCCTCGAGGATTTCGAGCGCGGTGCCGTTGTAGTGCGCGAGCGGGTTGGCCTCGTTGCCGTACTGGTACGGCATGTAGTAGGACGAGTCCGCCTCGGCCATCTCGAGCGCCATCGCTACCGCGCCGTTGGAGCCCTGCTCGCCGGGCGAGTAGACGATGTCCGCGCCGTACATGCGCAGCAGCTGCGTGCGCTCCTGCGTCACGTTGTCGGGCATCACGACCTTGAGCGGGTAGCCCTTGCGCGAGCAGATCATCGCCAGCGAGATGCCGGTGTTGCCCGACGTGGGCTCGAGGATCGTCTGCCCGGGGGAGATCGCGCCGCGCGCTTCGGCGTCCTCGATCATCGAGCGGGCGACGCGGTCCTTCACCGAGCCCGTGGGGTTGTAGCTCTCGAGCTTCGCGTAGATGCGCACGCCCGGCTTGGGCGACAGGCGCTTGAGCTCGACCAAGGGCGTATGGCCGATCGCTTGGACGATGTCGCCGTACTTCCCCCACACGGGCGGTTGTCGAGACGGGGCTCGATCATCGCTTCAGAAAGTGTAGTACCACCAGAGAGCGGTGGTGGGTCAGTTTGGACTGCGCCGGGAGCACCGCTAAGGTGCGAAGCATGGCCAAGCGTTCCCGCAAACCCCGCGATCTGAACTCGCTTGCGGCAGCCATCGTGGGTGATGCGACCGACGAGTCACAGCCCGAGCCGGAGAGCCAGCAGAAGCAAGCTGGACGCATCGGCGGGCACAAGGGCGGGAAAGCGCGTGCCGCGAAGCTCTCGTCTGCGAAGCGAAGCGAGATCGCTAAGAAGGCCGCGCAGGCTCGCTGGCGAACCTAGCTAGCCTCGGCGCTGACGGGCGGCTGTGGTCCGGCTCCGAACGCCACCGGCTGAATAGCCAAGGCCTGGGCCCAGGTCACACCATTCTGGTTCTCAATGAGCTTCATCGTCGCGGTGTCGGCGAGGGTCTGGATGCAAAGGTGATGCACCGTGAGCACCGCGTCTTGCAGGGGATCGTCGGTCTCCAACGCCGTCACATTTAGACCGATCGCGTCAGCCTCGTGGAAGCCGCTATGCCTCGCGTGGGTGAGCGTCTTGAACAGGCTGACCACCGAAAAGCGTGCGCAGATCATTGGGGCGCTCGTGGAGGGCAACAGCATCCGCGCCACCGTCCGTATGACCGGCGCAGCGAAGAACACGGTCACGAAGCTGCTGGTCGATCTCGGCGCGGCGTGCAGCGAATACCAAGACGCGGTACTGGTCGATCTGCCCTGCAAGACGATCCAGTGCGACGAGATCTGGGCGTACTGCTACGCGAAGCAAATGAACGTGCCAGAGGAACACCGAGGCGAGTACGGCTACGGCGACGTATGGACCTGGACCGCCCTGTGCGCCGATACGAAGCTGGTCCCTACCTGGCTCGTGGGCGAGCGCACGGTTGACGACGCCTGGACGTTCATGAAGGACTTGGAAAGCCGGTTGACCAACCGCGTGCAGCTCACGACGGACGGCTATGGCGCGTACATCGCAGCCGTGGGCCTCACGTTCGGTCACGACATCGACTGGGCGCAGCTCCAAAAGATCTACGGTCCCGAGCCGGCCATAGCCGGGGCGAGGCTCGCCAATGCTCAGGTAGAGCACGTCATTCTCCGCGTCGTATTCGACGGAATCGAAGCACCAGTCTCCGAGCTGAATCTGCTTCATATGAGGTCTGTTTCCTTCGGTCCGCGCTTGCTTGCGTAGGCCGTAATTACGCGGCCATGGTTCCTCCCAAACGCTACTACGACCGCTAGCCATGCTGCTGGACCCAGATTCGCGGCGTACAAGATTTCTCGACCGCGACGCGTTCCCCTGCACCTGAACTCGGCATTCTCGACGGCAGTTGTAATGGCCAGCTCACAGCCGTCCAGCTCAGGATGCCGTCGCGCAACGTGGTCCATCGCATCCTGGGGAAGCAGGACGAGCCGACCCTGCCGATCCCAGGTGGCTTCCAGAATGCCGGGTGGAAGGTCCGTCTTCTTGAGCATCGCCCGTACATCCTGGCTTCGGACTCGGACGGTCAAACTGACCCACCACCCAGAGAGCCGGGGCCGCGCAGCTAACGCCCGCCGCGACGGCCCCAAAGCAGGGATCGACAATCCTGCTCCCCGGACCCGAGCAAAGTCAAGCGCGCTTCGACGGGAATATGGCCTGAAGGCGTCTCAGCCAGGCCTCCGGCAGGCCGTGCTCGCGGGCGCCGTCCACCATCAGCTGGACGTACTCGCGCCGCGGCTGGAGCTCGGTGGGAGCCTTGTCTATCACCTCGTACGCCATCGCCTCCACCGGCGAGCCGTCGAGCAGCACCTTCACCGATCGGCGCCGGTAGCCGACGCCGGCCGACTCCTTCACATCGAGCTCGGCCGCGCCGAACGGAAGCTCCCACAGCACGCCCCACACCGAGTCGCCCTCCCTGGGCACGATGTCGGCCGCGCCCGCCTTCCAGCGCACAGAGCGGCGCAGAAAGGCCAGCCGGTGGTCCGGCAGCTCGGCTGCGCCGAGCGCGCGGTGCGGCGTGTCCCAGGCAGCCAGCTGCGAGCTCGACATGTTCGAGCCGTATGCGAAGTAGAGGGTCCCCATGCCCATAGAGGTTGCCCTACCCAGATCCGGGTGAACATCGCGGACCTTGGTGCTCGGCACGGTCTGCTCGCTGACGCTGGCGGCCGGGACTGACGCCAGGAAGCAGCGCGCGAACGTCGCGTCCCGCGCCGGGCGCATCACGGGCGTGGTCAACACCTACACGATCGACGTCGAGGAGGGCAGTGCTGCCGACACCCGCCGCACCGCCGCCCTCGCGAGGGAGGTCGTGGCCAAGCTCCACAAGCTTCGCTGCCCGCCGTCGTTCTGCCGCCTTGGCCGAACGGGCTAGGAGCCGCCGGCCATGGCCGGCAGGATCACGAGCGTGTCGTCCGGACCGACGGCGGTCTCAAGCCCATCTAGTACGCGCACGTCCTCGTCGTTCACGTAGACGTTGACGTAGCGGTTGAGCTCGCCGCTCTCAGAGAAGAGCTGGCTCTCGGTGGCGGGATGCTGCTCGGCGAGCGAGCGCAGCACGTCGCCGACGTTGCCGCCGTCGACCGACACTTCCTTCTCCCCGCCCGTGGACGAGCGGAGAACAGGTGGGATCTTGACCGTGCTCATGCGGCGGGCAGACTAGCGAAGCGACTCAGCCCGCGGCTGCGCAAAAGGCCTCGTAGTCCGGGAACACGCCCATCTCCTCGTCGGAGATCTCGCTTGGGTCGCGCGAGCAGACGGGGCACTCCGGATCGCGGCGCACCTTGAGCTCGGTGAAGCTCGCGGCAAGCGCGTCGTAGAGGAGCAGTCGGCCGATCAGCGGCTCGCCACTGCCGATGATCAGCTTGATCACCTCGGTGGACTGGAGCAGCCCCATCGTGCCCGGCAGCACGCCGAGCACGCCGTTGGCGCCGCAGGACGGAGCCAGCTCCGCGGGCGGCGGCGTCGGGTAGAGGCAGCGGTAGCACGGGCCGTCGTGCGGCTTGAAGACCGACAGCTGGCCGTCGAAGCCGAGGATCGAGGCCGAGACCACCGGGATGCCGAGGCGCACCGTCGCATCGTTGAGCAGATAGCGCGTGGGGAAGTTGTCGACGCCGTCGACGATCACGTCGTAGCCCTCGATGATCTCCATGATGTTGGAGGCGTCGAGGCGCGTCTGGTACTTGACGACGTTCACGTCCGGGTTGATCTCCTTGATCGCGATCTCGGCGGAGTCCACCTTGGGAGTGCCGATGCGGTCGTTGGAGTGCGCGACCTGCCGCTGGAGGTTGGAGAGGTCGACCACGTCGTTGTCGACGATGCCGAGCGTGCCCACCCCGGCGGCGGCCAGGTAGAGCGCGGCCGGCGAGCCGAGTCCGCCGGCCCCGAGCAGCAGCACCTTGGACTCGAGCAGCTTGGTCTGGCCCTCGAGCCCGATCTCCGGGATCAGCAGGTGGCGCGAATAGCGCTCGCGCTGCTCTGCCGACAGTGCCTTGGGCACCTCGACCTCGTAGCCGCGGTCCTTCCAGAGGGTGATGCCGCCGGTCATCGACTCGACGTTCTCGTAGCCGAGCTCGCGGAGCATCGTGTTGGCGGCGAGCGCGGAGCGCTGGCCGGACGCGCAGTAGGTGATCACGCGCTCGGCCTTGTCGGGGGCAGCGCCCTCGATGCGCGATTCGAGGTGTCCGCGCGGAACGTGCACGGCGCCCGGCAGGTGAGCCTGCTCGAACTCGTGCTGCTCGCGGACGTCGACGACCACGTAGCCGTTGTGGCCGTTCGAGATCAGCTCGTGGACGTCGCCCGGGTCAACTTCCTTTATCTGGCTTCTGATCGTGCGGATCAGGTCTGCGCCGCTTGGCATCGTGCGAAAACTCCTGAAAGCCGGTCGGTCTTTACTTCATTAAGTGTAGCGGCCCCAGAAGTGGACCGAGGCGCCCCGGAGGGCACCTCGAATCCTAGACCCAAGACATGCTGTGAAAGCCCACTTGGCGTGAAAGCTTCCACCTCCAGTGTCGCACGCTTCCCGGGTCCGGCCATGGGGTCTGGACCCCATCTGTACGCGGGCGAGCCGTTCCCGTTCCGGGCGTCGCTCGCGCAGGACGATGGCACGGTGTTCCAGGGTGTGATCACGGTGGGCGTCGACTTCGCCACCCACGCGTGCTTCCTCGGGGGCTCGCTGAACAGCTAGCGCGCCGCGCTGGGGGCCCTGCTTGCGTCCGCCCCCCGCCCGTTGGCCTCCGCGAAAGCCCTAGCCCGAGGACAGGAGCAACCCGCCCAGGCGGCGCTTGGAAAGCTTGCTCGACGCGGCGGCGAGGAAGCTCACGCGGCCACGCCGCACCCCCACGAGCAGCCGCCACCCGCGGTGGTTCACGGCGAGCACGTAGTTGCGGCACCGGTGCGCGAGCACGCGCTCGCCGCGGAGCGCGCGGCGCGCGGCGCCCAGCCGGGCGCCCACGCGCGCGCGTCCTGAGTGGAACGTCTTGGCGGTGGAGACGACGAAGTCGGCCCGCCGGTGCCGGTTGAAGTGCACGGCGAGGTCGCGCCGCCCACGGAGGCAGAAGTGGAGGAAGCCGTGGCCGTGGCGTGTTGGGGCGCCGAGAGCCTTGACCACGCGGGAGCGGCGCTGGCGCAGGTGCACCCTGCCGAGCCCGCGCCTGGCCGAGCCGCCGAACTTGCGGCACACCGCCGAGCGCCCGGTGTTGCTGCCGGCCTGTCCCTTGCCCCCGGAGCTGCCGGCGCCCCCGTGCGCCGCTCCGCCACCGCTGTGAGCGGGGCTGCTCGAGGGCGCGCCGCTCCATCTGCCCGGGTCCTTGTACGGCGTGTAATGGCCGGGGCCCGGCTTGGCCTGACAGCTGGGGTCGGCCTTCAGCTTGCCGATGAACGCCACGCCCCCGCGCCCGGGGCCGAAGTACGGCTTCCAGGAGGCTGGGAAGCCCGGCAGCTCTGACGGGTCGGCGGTCTGGTGATTGATCGTGAAGTTCTCGACCTGCACGCCACCGTTGCCCCAGCGGCGGTCGAAGAAGTAGTGGCCGTCGAAGTGGTAGGTCTCGGTGGAGCCGTCACCCGCGATGATCTGGCCGGTCCAGTGGTCCTGCTGGTAGTACCAGCACTTGTCTGACGCGGCCGCCACGCGCGCAGGCTCCTTGGACAGGAAGGTGACGAGGCCGAGCTCCGTGATGTCCTGGTGCGTCTTGTCGTAGTCCACGCAGAACGGGTCGGCGTTCGGGTGCTCGAACGTCGTCCCCTGGCCCGCGAACTGGAGCGTGCAGACGAACGGGTTCGAGCCGTCCCACGGCTGCAAGCTCGCACCGGAAGCCGGTGCTGCGAACGCCACCGCAAAGGTGACGACAACCCCTGCCAGGATCGCCCCCCGCATCGAGGCCGGAAAGCTAGCGCTCGTCGCGCGCACGTGCGCCGGTTGGCTAGCGGGCGGCGCCCCTGAGGATCTTGCCCAGCTTCCCGAGCGACAGCTTGGTCGACACCGCCGCGATGTAGACCACCCGGTTCTTCGACAGTCCCACGAGCAGGCGCCAGCGCCGGTGCGTTACGCCGATCACCCAGTCGCGCTTGCGATGGCCGAGCACCTGCTCGTGCCGCAGTGCGCTGCGCACACGCCGCAGCCGTGTGCCGATCCTGACCTTGCCCGCGTGGAAGGACTTGCCGCTCGCGATCACCACGTCCGTCCTGCCGTGGCGGCCGAAGTGGATGGCGAGGTCGCCTCCGCTGCGCAGGCAGTAGTGGAAGAAGCCGTGCGCGCGGCGGGTGGGCTTGCTGAGCCGCCGGCGCACGGCGGTGCGCTTCAGGCCCAGGCGGGCGCGACCGAGCCCGCTCCTGGCGTTGCCGCGCAGCTTCTTGCAGCTCACGCCGCGCCGGGTGGTCGTGCCCGGATTCGGCCCGCTCAGCCCGACGGGGACGCCGCCGCCCGCGCCAGTACCGGCGCCTCCGCCACCGCTCTGACCCTGCGTGCCGCAGCTCTGCACGACGGGCACGCTTACGATGCTGCCCAGGTCGCCGGGCAGGCCCGGGATCGCGCTCGGCGGGGCGGGAAGACCATTGATGGTCACGCTCGTCAACGCCGTGCCGCCCGTACCGGCCGCCTTATCGAAGAAGAGCGCACTGTCGATCTCGTACAGCGGCCCCGTGAAGTGGTCCACCCGGTAGAGCGCGCACTTGTTCGTTGTTGCCGCCAGCTGGTTCGGCCCGTCGGTGAGGAGCGCTGCGAGCTGTGCCTCCGCGTCGGCGAGGCTCGAGCCGGGGTGGTCGTACCCGGCGCAGAAGGGATCCGCGCTCGGATCCTGCGGGGCGGCGCCGTCCTGCACCGTGCAGTTGAACGGGTTCGCCCCGTCCCAGGGCTGCACGTCCGCCACCGCCGGTGTGACGAACACCGCCAGTAGTACAAGGGCTCCGAGAAGCAACGCCCCCCGCATTGCGCCTCGAAAGCTACCCTGGCCTGCGTGCGCTCGCGCCAGTTGATCGCGCTCACCACGCTGCTCGCGGCCGCGCTGATCGCGATCGTGGCCGTGGCTCTGGCCGCCCGCCACAAGTCGAGCGACGGCTTCGACGGCTCGCTGCTGCCGCGCCGGCGTGCCCGCTCCCGGTTCGACCTGCGCGACCAGGACGGACGCCCGCTGATCTCGCCGAGTTCCGTGGCCGCCCGGTGATCGCCACCTTCCTCTACTCGCACTGCAAGGACACGTGTCCGGCGGAGGCGCGGCTGATCAACCAGGCCGTGCAGGAGCTGGGCAACCCGCCGGCCACCGTGCTCGCCTTCACGGTCGACCCGCAAACGACACCGCGGCCAGCGTCCACGCATTCCTGCGCAAGGAGAAGATCGGCGCGCCGTTCCGCTGGGTGCTCGGCACGAAGGCACAGCTCGAGCCGATCTGGAAGGGCTACGCGGTCACCCCGCAGCGCGCCGACGAGGAGCACATGGCGCGCATCGTGCTGATCGACAAGAAGGGCATGCAGCGGGTGGGCTACCCCTTCGATCAGACCTCGCCGGAGCACATCGCCCACGACATGCGCCTGCTTGCCGCGAGTAGCGCGAGTGAGCGTTATCCTACCTGCCAGGTAGGTTTTCCAACCGATGATGTTCTCCACCAAAGCCGAGTACGGGATCCGGATCATGGCCCACCTCGCCGCCTACGACGGCGACGGCCCCGTTTCCCTGTCCGCCATCGCCGACGCCGAGGGCCTGCCGCTCGCCTACCTCGAGCACCTCGTGCAGCGTCTGCGCCGCGCGGAGCTCGTGGACTCGAGGCGCGGAGCGCACGGCGGCTATACCCTGTCGCGCCCGGCTGACGAGATCACGATGGCCGAGGTGGTGGAGGCCCTCGAGGGCGACATCGCCCCGATCGAGTGCATCAGCGCGCAGGACGACGGCACGCTCGTCTGCTGCTCGCGAGGCGCAGAGCGACCGGGTGTGTCCCACCAAGGTCCTCTGGACGCGCGTTCAGGGCTCGATCGTGCGCACGCTGAAGGACATCACGCTGTCAGAACTCGTAGTCCCGACCACCAGGAAGAAAGCAACCGTATGAGCTTGGAGATTCAGAACCTTCACGTCCGCATCGAGGAGCGGGAGATCCTCAAGGGCGTCGACCTGAAGGTCGTCGAAGGGCGAGACCCATGCCCTGATGGGGCCCAACGGGTCCGGCAAGTCCACCCTTGCCAACACGATCATGGGCAACCCGAACTATGAGGTCACCGAGGGCAAGATCCTCGTGAACGGCGAGGACGTGACCGAGGCCGATCCCGACGAGCGCGCGCAAGGCCGGCGTGTTCATGGCCTTCCAGTACCCGGCCACGATCCCCGGGGTGTCCGTCGCGAACTTCCTCCGCACCGCCGTGAACGCGCGTCGCGAGGAGCCGATCAAGGTCAAGGAGTTCGGCTCGACGCTCAGCGCACGAACATGGACCTGCTGCAAGATCGATCCGGAGTTCACCAAGCGCTACCTCAACGAGGGCTTCTCGGGCGGCGAGAAGAAGCGCGCCGAGATCCTGCAGATGGCGATGCTCAAGCCGGAGTTCGCGGTGCTCGACGAGACCGACTCCGGGCTCGACATCGACGCGCTGCGGATCGTGTCCGACGGCGTGAACGCGCTGCGCGGCCCCGAGATGGGCACGCTGATCATCACGCACTACACGCGCATCCTTCAGTACGTGAAGCCCGACTTCGTGCACATCATGCTCGACGGCCGGATCGTGCAGGAGGGCGGCAGCGAGCTCGCGGACGAGCCTCGAGGAGAAGGGCTATGACTGGGTCCGCGAGGAGGTGGCCGCCGGTGCCTCTTAGCTTCCTCGAGGAGAAGCGTCAGGCCGCGCTCGAGGTCTACGAGCGCGAGCCCGTGCCCACCTGGCGGCGCTCGGGGTTCTGGACCACGTCGCTGCGCAACCTGCGACTCGACGAGCTCGAGCCGCGCCACTACGACCCGGTCGTGTCGTTCGACGAGCTGCCCGAGGTGGCTCGCGGAGGCCCTGGGGACGAGGAGCTCGGCGGGCTGATCGTCCAGCGCGGAGCGAGCACGATCTTCAGCACGCTCGACGACTCGCTCGCCGAGCAGGGCGTGATCCTCAACTCACTCGAGCGCGCGGCGGAGGAGCACTCCGAGCTGGTGGAGCAGTGGTACATGAAGCGCCTGTCGAGGACGAGGGCAAGTTCCCCGCCGCGTCGGCGGCGTTGTGGAGCGGCGGCGCCTTCCTGCACGTGCCGAGGAACCTGAAGGTCGAGAAGCCGATCCAGGTGATCTACGTGATCGACGAGCCGGGCACGGCGCAGTACGCGCACACCCTCGGCGTGGTCGGCCAGTTCGCGGAGTGCTATGTGCGGGAGTACTGCCTGGCGCCCGACTTCGAGGGCCAGGCGCTGCACGCCGGCGGCTTCGAGCTCTACTGCCAGACCGGCTCGCAGGTGCGCCTCGCGCACCTGCAGGACTGGGGCAGCGGCGAGGTGTTCGACATCTCCACCAAGCGCGTGGAGATCGGGCGCGACGCCCACTGTGGCTGGGTGCCGATCCACCTCGGCGGTCACCTGACCAAGCAGACGCTCGACATCATCACCGCCGAGCAGGGCTCGGACATGCGCCACAACGGGCTCTACTTCACCGAGGGCTCGGAGCACCTGGACCTGTTCACCACCGACCTGCACGAACAGGGCGACACCACGGGCGACACGGTCTGGAAGGGCGCCCTCACCGGCGAGTCGCGGGCGTCGTACGAGGGCCTGATCCACATCGTGCAGGGCGCGCAGAACACCAACACGTATCTCCAGACGCACTCGATGCTGCTGTCGCCGAAGGCGAAGGCGGACTCGATCCCGTCGCTGATCGTGCAGACCGACAACGTGTCGGCCTCGCATGGCGGCACCGTCGGCGAGGTGGACGAGGACGTCGTCTTCTACATGATGACCCGCGGCATCCCGCGCCGTGAGGCCGTGCGCATCCTCGTGGAGGGCTACTTCGAGCCGGTGATCCAGAAGCTCGAGGACGACCACCTCGAGGAGCTCGTGCGCGAGCGCATCGCGGGCAAGATCGCCGCGGCCGAGGAGCACGTCGAGGAGTACATCGCCCAGCGCTGATGGCCACGGCTCCCGCAACCACCCTCCCGGACGTCAGTTCCCAGTTCCCCGTGCTCACACGCGAGTGGAACGGGCGGCGCGTGACGTACGTGGACTCGGCGGCCACGTCGCAGAAGCCCGAGCAGGTGCTGGTGGCGATGGACCGCTTCCTGCGCGAGTCGAACGCCAGCGTGCACCGCGGGGTGTACGAGCTCGGGCGCGAGGCCACCGACCTGTTCGAGGGCGCGCGCGAGCGGATAGCGCGCTTCGTGGGTGGCGACGCCGAGACCACGATCTTCACCCACAACGCCACCGAGGCGATCAACCTGGTGGCGTACTCGTGGGCGCGCGACAACCTCGGTCCCGGCGACGAGGTTCTGATCACGCGGATGGAGCACCACTCGAACATCGTGCCCTGGCAGCTCGTGTGCCAGGACACAGGCGCCAAGCTGCGCTACCTCGACATCTCGGACGAGGGCACCGCTGTCTCTGGACGAGCTCGACGCAGTGCTCGCCGAGGGGCGCGTGAAGCTGGCCGGCGTGGTGCACGTGTCGAACGTGCTCGGCACGATCAACCCGGTGGCCGAGATCGCGGCGCGAGCGCACGCGGCGGGCGCGGTCGCGGTGGTGGACGGCACGCAGGCCGTGCCGCAGATGCCCGTCGACGTGGACGAGATCGGCGCGGACTTCTACGCCTGGACCGGTCACAAGGCACTCGGGCCCACAGGGGTGGGCGTGCTGCATGGGAACAGCGAGCTCCTGTCCGCGATGCGGCCGTTCGTGTCCGGCGGTCACATGATCTCCCGGGTGGACGATGAGATGTCCACCTGGAGCGATCTGCCGCACAAGTTCGAGGCGGGTACTTCCGCGATCGTCGAGGTGATCGGACTGGGCGCCGCCGTCGACTATCTGAGCGCGCTCGGGATGGACAGTGTGCGCGCACACGAGGAGTCCCTCACCAGCTACGCGCTCGCGCGTCTCCCCGAGGTGCCGGGCCTCACGGTCTATGGGCCGCCCGACGCCGAGCGCGCGCGGCGGAGTGGTGTCCTTCACGATCGAGGGCATCCACCCGCACGACATCGCCGAGGTGTGCGACCGGCAAGCGGTCTGCATCCGAGCGGGCCACCACTGCACCCAGCCGCTGATGCGCCGCCTGGGAGTGGGCGCCACCGGCCGCGCGTCGTTCCACGTCTACAACCATCCGGACGACGTGGATCGCCTGGTCGAAGCGCTGCATGAAGCCCGGCGCGTGTTCGAGCTCTAGCTAACCTTCCGTAAGCGATGGCAATGGACGAGCTGTACAGGGACAACATCCTCGATCACTACAAGAACCCGCGGAACTTCGGCGAGCTCGAGGAGCACGACCTGGAGTTCCACGATCACAACCCGCTCTGCGGCGACGAACTGGGCGTCCACATCAAAGTGAAGGACGGCAAGATCGCCGACCTTCGCTTCCACGGCCACGGCTGCGCGATCTCGCAGGCGGCCGCGTCGATCTCCTCGGAGGAGCTGATTGGGATGCCCGTGGACGACGTGGGCGAGCTGTCCGCGGACTGGGTGATCGAACAGCTCGGGATCGACATCTCCCCCACGCGGCGCAAGTGCGCGCTGCTCAGCCTCAAAGTGCTCCGCGGCGCCACCACCGGCGACCCCTCCTGGCCGCAAGACTGATTGCAGTCGGGCCCGCCGCGGGAGGTGGGTTTCCCATACCGGATCGGGTACTGATTCGGCACCGTGCCGAAGCGCAACTGAGCGCACCGGCGCGGGTTTCGGGGGAACCCTCACCAAGGAGACAAATGCGCCATACCGTCCTGGCACTGCTGTCGTTCGCCGCCTCTTTGCCGCACCGGCTCAGGCGGCCACCGCGCCCACGCCGCACAGCGCTCCGGCCACGAGCGTCGGCCCGCTGAGCGCAACGTCGAATGGCGACGTGAACGCGAACGGCCACGCCACCACGATCCACTTTCAGTACGGAACCACGAAGAAGTACGGAGAAGACGACCCCCAAGCAGCAGGTCGGGGCAGGCACGACGCCGATACCCGTGTTCGCGAACGTGAGCGGGCTCAAGTCGGGCACGCGCTACCACTTCCGCCTGGTGGCGGTGAGCAGCGCCGGCACGAAGCGCAGCGGCGACCGCTCGTTCAAGACGGCCAAGCCCACCACTGCGCCGTCATTCAGCCCGAACCCGGTGATCTTCAGCCGGCCGTTCACGATCTCCGGGCAGCTGGTGGGCACGGGCTCCGCGCACGCGACCGTGACGCTGCTCGCGCGGCCGTTCCCTTATCTGGCTCCCTTTGCGCAGGTCGGCAACCCGGTCGTGAGCAACGCCGACGGCACGTACACGTTCCCAATCACGGCGGCCACGGGCAGCATGCAGATCCAGATCAAGGCGAACACCAATCCGCCGCTGCCGACCACGATCGTGCCGATTCCCGTGCAGTCGCTGATCTCGCTCCACATCACTACCCATGTCCGCAAGGGACACCTTGCCCGCTTCAAGGGCACCGTGCTCCCGGCACAGGACGGCAGCGAGGTGAAGATCCAGAAGCGCGGCCGGGACGGCTTGCTTCCACACCGTGGCTCACACCAACCTGCACCACAAGAACGCGTTCGCGTCGACCTACAACCGGCGGCTGAGGCTGTCGCGCACGGGCACGTACCAGACCGTGGTGGTGTCCGCCGGCGGCATGGTTTATCCGGGCACCAGTCCCGCCAAGAGCATCAAGGTGCGGAAGAAGCACAGGCACCGCCGGCACTGAGGAAGTAGCGCAGTTCCGATGTCACCGCCGCCGGCTCTTCCTTGAGCCGGCGGCGGGGTGATGCGAGCGGATCGCCACTTCGGGATAAGGCCCGAAGCGGCGGGATTCGCCCCCCTACGCGGCGGCTGCTACGCCGGGTCCTGGGCGGGTGACGACATCGCGGGCGGTGAGGGGTTGGCCGCAGCGGTCGCAGGTGAGGTGGTCGTTCACCTGGCCGCCGCAGTCGCGGTGCTCGATGATGCGTGGCGGACCCTCCGGGGCGACGTACTTGTCACCCCACTTGACGAGCGAAATCAGCACCGGCCAGAGGCCGATGCCCTTCTCGGTGAGCCGGTACTCGTAGCGCACCGGCCGCTCCTGGTAGGGCCGCTTCTCGAGGATGCCCTCGTCGACGAGGCGGGCGAGGCGCGTGCTCAGCACGTTGCGGGCCACGCCGAGCTCGGCCTGGAAGTCCTCGAAGCGGCGGACGCCTAGGAAGGCGTCGCGGATGATTAGGAGACTCCAGCGCTCGCCGATCAGCTCGAGCGCGCGGGCGATCGAGCAGTTCTGTCCTGTCGTAGTCCCTCTTGAGCACGTGAGTGATTCTAGTCACGTTTAGTTGCTTCATGCAACTCAGTGTGCAATAGTGCATTGCGTCATGCAACGCACGTTAAGAGGAGACCCCATGGAATCCCTCGCCGATCCTGCTCTCCGATCCGCGCCGGCTGGCCGACCTCGGGCCCACGGAGGAGGAGTTAGTCGCCGATCTCATGTGGCCGGTCAGCCGGGAGCGCGCCGAGTGACGCGCGAGGCGGAGGCGCCGACACGCCCGCTCACTCGAGATGAGCGGCCTCGAGCATCTCGAGGCCATCCGCGACGGCGAGATCCCCGCCGCCCCCGATCGCGGAGCTGATGGGCTTCGACCTCGTGGAGGTGGGACATGGGCGCGCCACCTTCGCCGTCGAACCGGCCGAGAAGCACTACAACCCGATCGGCGTGGTTCACGGCGGGCTGGCCGCGACGCTGCTCGACTCGGCCATGGGTTGCGCGGTGCAGAGCACGCTCGACGTCGGCGTGGGCTACACCACGCTCGACCTGAACACCACCTTCCTGCGCCCGATGACGAGCGAGACGGGCCGCGTGGTGTGCGAGGCCGTGGTGATCCACAGCGGCAGCCGCATCGCCACCGCGGAGGGCCGCGTGTTCTCCGGCTCGCACCGGCAAGCTGATCGCCACCGGCACGTGCTCCTGCGTGATCCTCGCCGCAGAGGCCTGAGCCGTGGAGCGCCGCTGGAAGGTCCTGCTCGTCACCGCGGTGGCGGTGTTCATGGGGTTCCTCGACGTGACGATCGTGAACATTGCGTTCCCGGACATCCGCGCGTCGTTCCCGGACAGCTCGCTCGCCGGCCTGTCCTGGGTGCTGAACGCCTACAACGTCGTGTTCGCGGCGCTGCTCGTCCCCGCCGGACGGGTGGCGGACATCGTCGGCCGGCGCCGCATGTTCTTCATCGGCCTGTTCACCTTCCTGGCGGCGTCGGCGGTGTGCGGGGCCGCCAGCTCCGTCGAGATGCTCGTTGCGGCGCGCGTGGTGCAGGCGGCCGGCGGCGCGATCCTCGTGCCCACCTCCCTCGGCCTGCTGCTGCCGGAGTTCCCGCTCGAGCAGCGCGCCACGGCCACGGCGCTATGGGGCGCCACCGGCGCCGTGGCCGCCGCCACCGGGCCGTCGCTCGGCGGAGTGCTCGTGCACGCCACCGACTGGCGGCTCGTGTTCTTCGTGAACATCCCGATCGGGCTGGCGGCGCTGCTTCCCGCGCGCAGCCTCTTGCGACGAGGTCAAGCAGGAGGGCGGCAGGCTGCCGGACGCCATCGGAACCGCCCTGCTCACGCTGGGCGTGGCGGCGCTCTCGCTGGGGATAGTGAAGGGATCTGATTGGGGTTGGGGCGATGGCCGAGACTCATCGCTTCGCTGGTCAGCCGGCGCCGTCCTCCTGATCGCCCTTGTCTGGCGCTCCAGCACCCACTCGGCCCCCGTCTTCGAGCTGAGCCTCTTCAAGGTGCGCTCCTTCAGCGTGGCCGTGACCGGCACCTTCCTGTTCTCGCTCGCGTTCTACGCGCTGCTCCTGTGCAACATCCTCTTCCTCACCGAGGTGTGGCACTACTCGATCCTCAAGGCCGGCTTCGCGGTCACCCCCGGTCCGCTCATGGCCGCGCTGTCCGCCGGCCCCGCGGGCAGGCTGTCCGATCGCTACGGCCAGCGCGTGATGGCCGTCCCAGGCCCGCTGCTGTTCGCCACCGGCTGCGCGCTGTTCGCGCTCGACGCTCGGGTCGGAGTCGCACTACCTGTCGGACTACCTACCGGCCACCCTCATCACCGGCACCGGCGTCGGCATGAGCTTCGCCTCGTTCAGCAGCGCGGCCGTGGCAGAGCTTCCACCCACCCGCTTCGCCACCGGCAGCGCGATCGCATCCTGCCTGCGCCAGATCGGCGCCGTGCTCGGCATCTCGGTGCTGATCGCGCTGCTGGGCAGCGGGCAGTCGCTGCACACGTTCCACCACGCGTACGCGCTGATGGCGATCCCCTCGGCCGCCGCGGGCGTGGCTGCGCTGGCGCTCGGGCCGCGTTCGGCGCGCGGAACCCCCTGGAGACCGCGGTCCGAGCCGCCGAAAGCGCCTCCTGAGCGACGTTTCGGCGCCGCCTGGGCGGGGCACGTTCGGACTGGCTGGATCGCTAGACTCCATGCCATATCCGACTCCGGTACGAGGGATTACATGGCCAGCACTGACAAGACTCGAATCCAGAAGCCAAGCCCGATCGCCGAGGACGAGCAGGGGCAGCTCGTCGCGAAGAAGGGCATCTCCCGTGAGGTCGTCGAGGAGATGTCGAAGATCAAGGGCGAGCCGGACTGGATGCTGCAGAAGCGGCTCAAGTCGCTCGAGATCTTCCAGCGCAAGCCCATCCCGACGTGGGGCGTCGACCTCTCGGGCCTGAACTTCGACGACCTCGTGCTCTACTCCCCGCCCACGGCGGGCCGCTACAACTCGTGGGACGACGTCCCCGCGGAGATGAAGAAGACCTACGAGGACCTCGGCATTCCGCAGGCCGAGCGCGAGCACCTCGCGGGCGTCGTCGGCGTTTGGCGCCAGGAGCCCGTGTACGAGGGCCTCAAGAAGGAGTTCGCGGACCTCGGAATCCTGTTCTGCTCGATGGACACCGCCATCACGGAGTACCCCGAGCTCGTCGAGCCCTACTTCATGACGAAGTGCGTGCCGCCGCAGGACAACAAGTTCTCGGCGCTGCACGGCGCGATCTGGTCGGGCGGCTCGTTCGTCTACGTGCCCAAGGGCGTGAAGGTCGACCTGCCGCTGCAGGCCTACTTCCGCATGGAGGGCGCCGGCGAGGGCACCTTCGAGCACACGCTGATCATCGCCGACGAGGGCTCCGACGTGAACTACATCGAGGGCTGCACGGCGCAGACCTACAGCGTCAACTCGATGCACTCGGCCGTCGTCGAGATCTTCGTGAAGGACGGGCGCCAAGGCCCGCTACACGACGGTCCAGAACTGGTCGAAGGACGTCTACAACCTCAACACCAAGCGCGCCGTCGTCGGCGCCGAGGGCACGGTTGAGTGGGTCGGCGGCTCGATGGGCGCCAAGTACGTGATGCTCTACCCGGGCTCGTTCCTGCTCGGCGAGGGCGCGCGGGCGGACCACCTCAACGTGGGCGTCGCCAGCGGCAACGTGTGGAAGGACACCGGCGCAAAGGTCATGCACCTGGCGCCCAACACCACCTCGAACATCCTCGCCAAGTCGATCTCCAAGGACGGCGGGATCATGGGCTACCGCGGACTGGTCCGCATGGGCCACAACTCGCAGGGCTCCAAGGCACGCGTGCAGTGCGACGGCCTGATGATGGACGAGTGCTCGCGCTCCGACACGTGGCCGGACATCCAGATCCAGAACCCGCACGTGACCGTGGCCCACGAGGCCGTGGTCGGCAAGATCTCCGACGAGCAGATGTTCTACCTGCAGTCGCGCGGGCTCTCCGAGGAGGAGGCCGCGGCGATGATCGTGAACGGCTTCATCGAGCCGGTCACGAAGGAGCTGCCGATGGAGTACGCCGTCGAGCTGAACCGGCTGATTCAGCTCGAGATGGTCGGCTCGATCGGCTGAGCACCACCCGCGCCCCGCGGGCCGGTATCTGGGTCACGTTCCGGGTCAGAGAGCGCTCGGGCTCTGGGCGGTCCGGGGCCAGGTCGAAGTGCCTCAGCACCACGGGGATGATCGCGGCCATCTCGGTGGTGGCGAAGCTCGCCCCGATGCAGCGCCGCGGGCCGCCACCGAACGGGATCCAGGTGTAGGGCGCGGGCTGGGCGTCGAGGAAGCGCTCCGGGCGGAACGCCTTGGCGTCGTCTCCCCAGCGCTGCTCGGCGCGCTGCACGAGGCCTAGCGACGACATCACGCGCGTGCCCGCCGGCAGCTCCCAGCGGTCCGATCTGCGTGGCCTCCGTGATGTCGCGACCCACCTCCATCACCACCGGGCGCACGCGCAGCGTCTCCTTGATCACGGCGTCGAGGTAGTCGCTGTCGCCCGCCTCGATCGACGAGCGCAGGCGCGCCAGCACCGCCGGGTGGCGGGTGAGCCGCTCGAACGCCCAGGCGAGCGCCGTGGCCGTGGTCTCGTGGCCGGCGATCAGCAGCGTCATCAGCTCGTCCCGCAGCTCCTCGTCGGTGAGCGCGTCGCCGCCCTCGGCTGAGCTCTGCACGAGCAGCGACAGGATGTCGTCGCCCGGCGGGTTCGGCGCGGCGGCGGGCGATCTCGCCGTAGATCAGCTCGTCGGCCTGCGCCCTGATCTCCAGGAAGCGCCGCCACGGCGGGAACCAGGCGATGTCGCGGTCGAGCGCGGTGACGAGGAAGAGCACCATCGTGCTCTGGTCGAGCAGCCGCGCCGAGCAGGTCGCGCAGCCGCCCGAGCGCACTCCGGGTCGCGCACGCCGATCACGAGCCGCAGGATCACCTCGAGGGTGATCGCCTGCATCCGCGGACGCAGCGCGATCGGCTCGCCGACCGGCCAGCGGCTCACCTCCGCCTCGGCGATCTCCCGGATCAGCTCCGGATAGCGCCGCAGCGCCTCGCCGTGGAAAGCGGGCAGCATCAGCTTGCGCTCGCGCATGTGCTCGTCCTCGTCGAGCAGGAGCAGCGAGTGCCGGCCGAGCATCGGCGAGAGGATCCGTCCGCGCACGCCGCCCACGTGGAACAGGCGCGTATCGCCGGTGAACACCTGGCGGATGAGCGCTGGGTCCGCCAGGAACACCATCCGGCCGTAGGGCGCGACGTTGACGGTGAAGACATCGCCGTAGCGCCGGCGGCAGCGCTCGAGGAAGCCGTGCGGCCGGCTGAGCATCCCCAGCGTCTGCAGCGAGGCCGGGCAGCGGAGGGTCCTGGCGGCAGCGGTCACGGGCGCCCAGTATCCCAGCAGCGCTCAATGTCGAGACCCGGCCGTGCCGATTGACTGGGGGTGAGCGTGAACGACCTCGTGCTCGTCCAGGGGATCAAGGACACCCGGACGACCCTCCACGAATGGAACAGGGCGCCCTGGAGCGTGCTGCGCGACTGGCTGCTGCTGAGCTTCGCCGTGTCGGTGGCTGCTGCTGGGCGCGGTTTGGTGGGTGGCCACACTCTCCACACCCGACTCCACGCCGCTGCTCCTGCCCGGCGTGCACTACCACGCGCACATCGGCGACGCCGCGCGCGTGCTGTACCACAACTCCCTGGTGCTCGCCCTGCATGTGATGGCGTGCGTGGCCGGCTTCATCGCGGGCAGCTCGCTGCCCCAGTCGGCCGCCCAGCGCAGCGGCCTCTCGCGCCTGATTCACGAGAAGGCCGGCCCGCTGGCCATCGGCTTCGTGGTATGCGCCACCACCTTCTCGCTCGTCACGCAGGCGTACGTGCTCGGCGGCGGCGTCTCCACCGTCGCGGCGGAGATGCACATGTCGCGCGCGCTTGCTGCTCGTGGCGCTGCTCCCCCACGCCCTGCCCGAGCTCGTGGCGCTGTTCCTGCCGCTTGCCGCCTGGCTCGTGGCCAGCCGCCGTGGTGAGTGGCACAAGCTGCTCGCCGCCACGTTCGTGACCTTCGCGATCTCCGCGCCCGTGCTGGTGGTGACCGCGCTGGTCGAGGTCTACGTTTCGCCGCACCTGCTGATCGCGCTCTCGTCCTAGAACTGAAACGGGGCGGCCCGAAGGCCGCCCCGTTCGCAACTAGCTCAGTCGAGCTGATGCAGTTAGCACTTCATCTTGCACTTGGAGGTGCACCGTCGTTGGCCACCGGCCGGACGACCGGGCGTGCCCGCAGTCCCGTCCTGGGCGAAGTGACGACCGTCGTCTCCGACGGGCAGCTTGTGGCTCTTCGGGCAGCTCTTGAGCCCCAGGTAGGGGAGCCTCTTCTTCTTGCCCTTGACCTTCACCTTGATCGTCTTGCCGCTGGATCTTCACGTCGAAGTGAGTCAGCGCGATCTGGAAGCCGGGCTGCAACCTGCAGGTCGTCAGGCACGCGGAACTTCACGCGTGTAGCCGAACTTGCCGCCCTTGCCCCTGCCGATCGTGCCGACGATCACGCGGTTCTGTGATCACCTGCCGGCGTCGACCCGTTGAGCGACGAGCAGGATCTGCTTGCCCTTCAGCCCGTTGTACGCGGTCGACCTTCAGGTTCTCCTTGATAGCCGGGACGGCGGCCCGCCCGGGCTGGCCCGGGATACGCGGTCGCCGTGCCCTTGCCCGATCACCGCCTTCTTGCAGCTTGGCAGGCACGGACGGTCTGCCCGTCGATCGTCTTCGGGTTGCACGCCGGGAAGTACTTCGCGTTGCTGAACGATCTGCTTTCGCGAAGTAGATCGTGGTCGTCGGCGCCATGTTCGGCTGCTTGCCGTCCGTCGTGCCGACGTCCAGGATGCCCTCGTACCTCGAGCCGGCGCGGGCTTGCCCTTGCTTGGGCTTGCCCTTCACCTTGAGCTTCGCCTGATACTTCACGGTGTTGCTCGTCAGGGCGAACGCCGTGGTCGCCGCCAGGCGCACACGAGCGCGCCGACGGCCAACAGAACAACGAGTCTGCGCATCATCTCTCCTGGGGCAGATTGGGGTGCGAATCGGCCTCCCGTGCCCGGGAGGCATTCGCACTATAAACAGCCAGGAACCAGCAAGTTGCGGGAATCCGGCGAAATATGGTGCATGCCAGCCAGTGAGGACGCCTCCCTGACGCCGAGATCGCGGCGCCCGAGTTCCCCGCAGGGTCTCGACTGGCTGAACGTCGCGACTTCTGCGGATGCAAGCCGAGCTGGGCGCGCCAGCGCGATCCTGTCGAGTTCTGGGACTACGCGCGGATCAACTCGCTGCGCACGCAGCCCTACGTGAAGGCGTGGCACGAGCGCTACGCCGGACCGCGGGCTGCGCGTGATCGGCGTCCATACGCCGGGCTACTCGTTCGGGCGCGACCGCGAGCACCGTCGAACGCGCGGTGGAACGGCTCGGAATCGAATACGCCGTGGCGCTCGACCCGCACTTCGAGGTCTGGCAGCTGTACGGCAACAAGGGCTGGCCGGCGCGCTACCTGTTCGACCGCTCGGGCTGGCTGCGCTTCGTGCACTACGGCGAGGGCGAGTACCTGGAGACCGAGCTGGCGATCCAGGAGGTGCTGCGCGAGCTGGACTCCGACGTGGCGCTGCCGGAGCCGATGGCGCCACTGCGCCCCGAGGACGAGCCCGGCGTGAAGATGGAGCCGCAGACCGCCGACATCGTGCTGCCGGAGGATCGCGAACGGCTCGAGCTGGTGCGCGACTGGGTCGGACGGCGAGGACTACATCGAGGCCGCCGACGCCGGCGCCGGCGCGACGGGTCAAGAGCTTCCGGGCGGGCGAGGCGTGGGCGGTGCTGTCCAGGCGCCGCTGGAGCCGGGGCTCTACGAGGCTCCGACGGAATGGTCGAGGCCGACGGACCCGGGCCTACGCCTGCACGGCTTCCAGTTCACGCCGCTCGCGCCCGCGAGCTGAGGACGTACTCGAAGTGCCCGCGAGGGCGCTTCGGATGTGCTTCGGCAGCATGAAGCGCACGTCCTCCTTGACCACGTGGAACTCGGACGATGTCCGTGACCCCGCGCTCGCGGAAGAACTCGAACGAGCCGCTGCACGAGGTTCTCGGGCGCGCTGGCGCCGGAGGTGATGCCCACCACGCGCTTGCCCTCGAGCCACTCCTCCTCCACCTGGGTCTCGTTGTCGATCAGGTGGGACTCGGCGCCGTGGTAGCGGGCCACCTCCACCAGCCGGTTGGAGTTCGACGAGTTGCGCGAGCCGATCACGAGCACGAGGTCGCACTCGCCCGCCATCTGCTTGACCGCGAGCTGGCGGTTGGTGGTGGCGTAACAGATGTCGTCGGTGCGCGGCCCGACGATGTTCGGGAACTTCTCGTGGAGCTTGTCGATGATGGCGCTGCGTCTCGTCGACCGACAGCGTGGTCTGCGAGATGTAGGCGATCGCGGTCCGGGTCCTCGACCTCGAGCCGCTCCACGTCCTCCTCGCTCTCGATCAGCACGATGCGGTCGGGCGCCTCGCCCATCGTGCCCTCGACCTCCTCGTGCCCGTCGTGGCCGATCAGGACGATCGTGTAGCCCTGCTCGGCGAACTTGCGCGCCTCGACGTGCACCTTGGTCACGAGCGGGCAGGTGGCGTCGATCGTGCGCAGCTTGCGCTCGGCTCGGCGTTGGCGTGCACGCTCGGCGCCACGCCGTGGGCCGAGAACACCACCGTCTCGCCCTCGGGCACCTCGGTCTCCTGGTCCACGAAGATCGCGCCGCGCTCGCGCAGCTCCTCCACGACGTGCTTGTTGTGGACGATCTCCTTGCGCACGTAGACCGGCGCGCCGTACAGCTCGAGCGCGTGCTCGACGGTCTGCACGGCGCGATCCACGCCCGCGCAGTAGCCGCGCGGCGCCGCGAGATAGATCTTCTCGGGGACGTTCGCCATCCGGGCTCAGAGTCTAGGGAGAAGGGCTCGCGACCGTCTCACCTACCCGGTCGAGGCTCGTTGCCGAGACCTGTGACAGGTCGTCGCAGAGCCTGTGGAAGCAGGGGTAGTCGAAGTCGATCAGGTCGATCGACGGCACGCCCGCCGCCTCGAAGGGCGTGTGGTCGTCGAGGATCTCCGGCCCGATGGCGCCCGGGAAGGTGCTCCGCGCCCCCACCCGCCTGGCGGCCGCGCGCAGCTGCGCCCACAGCGCGGCGTCGGAGCTCTGCTCGCGCGGGATGCGCAGGTTCGGCAGGCCGACGAAGTCGAGCAGGATCATCGCCCGGGCGCCGCGGAGCGTGACGGCCGCCACCTTGCTGCCGCGCAGACCCCTCTGCTCGAACTCCGAGTCGGGCGTGCCGGCCGGGCTCTCCTCGCCGTCGAAGAGCGCGAATATCGAGCGTGGCCCGCAGCTGCGCGCGGCCGCAGGTGCCGCGCCAGCTCGAGCACCACCGCGGTGCCCGCCGCGCCGTCGTTGGCGCCCAGGAAGCCGGGAATGTCCTTGGTGTCGTAGTGCGCGCCGATCACCACCACGTCGCGCCGGTCCCGGCCCGGCACCCGTGCGATCACGTTCCGCAGCCCGCCGGGCACCGCCTGGAAGCGGCCGTGCGGCAGTGCACGCGCGCAGCCGCTCGGGCCGAGCGCCCGCGACGCGGCCGAGCCGGCTGGCCGCGGCCCGTAGCCCACCTGAATCCGCGTCCAGTGCATGGCGCCCTGTGCGCTCGAAGCGGTGGGCGCGAAGGCCTCGCGTGCGCCCGGCGCCGCGATAGCGCCGACGAGAGAAGAGCAGCGATGAGGCCAGGCGGCTAGGAGGCGCATGGAACGATTGTCGCGGCCACGGGCCGCGCCGTGGTGTCTAGGCGCTCGGCCGGAAGCTCGCCCGCGGACAGCAGGGCGTCCATCCCGTTCGCGGCGCCACCGGGCGCGCCAGGAAGAAGCCCTGGCCCTGGTCGCAGGCGAGCGCGCGCAGCTCGGCGAGCTGGTCGGCGTCCTCGATGCCCTCGGCCACGGTCTTGAGGCCGAGCGTGCCGCCGAGCGTGATCATCGCGGCGGCCACGGCCGACTCGTCCGGGCCGTTGGCCACGCCGTCGATGAACGGCTTGGCGATCTTCACGATGTCCACCGGGAAGCGGTCGAGGTAGCCGAGCGACGAGTAGCCGGTGCCGAAGTCGTCGATCGCGAGCTGCACGCCCAGCTTCTTGAGCTGGCGCGAGGGTGGCCGCGGCGGCCTCGGCGTCCTGGAGCAGCACGGTCTCCGTGATCTCGAGGATCAGGTTGGCGCGGCGGCAGGCCGCTGGCCTCGAGCGCGGCGCGCACCTCGGCCACGATCGCTCGGGTCCTGGAGCTGGCGGCCCGACAGGTTCACGCCCACGGACAGCGGGGTCTCGGCCGGGTGGGCGAGCTGCCACTCGCGCGCCTGGCGGCAGGCCTCGCGCAGCACCCAGCCGCCGATCGGCACGATCAGGCCGGTCTCCTCGGCGAGCGGGATGAAGTCGAGCGGCGGCACGAGCCCTCGCTCCGGATGCGTCCCAGCGCACGAGCGCCTCGACGCGCGGTGATGCGGCCGCTGGCCAGGTCGACGGCCGGCTGGTAGTGGATCACGAACTCGTTGCGCTCGAGCGCCTGCTCGAGCTCCGCCTTCAGCTCGAGGCGCTTCAGCGCGGCCAGGTGCATGTCCGGCTCGAAGAACTCGTGGCCGCCCTTGCCGCGGCGCTTGGCGATGTACATGGCCACGTCGGCGTTGCGCAGCAGCTCCTCGGCGCGCTCGCCCGGCGGTGCCCGCGCTCGTGGCGATGCCGATGCTGGCGTACACGAAGGTGCGCTTGCCGTCGATGTCGAACGGCGGGCGCAGGGCCTCGATCACGCGGTCCGCGACGCCGGCGGCCTCGCGCCGGGTCGGCCACGTCCTCGAGCAGGATCGCGAACTCGTCGCCGCCGAGGCGAGCGGCGGTGTCGCCGCCGCGCAGGCACTCGTCGATGCGCCGGGCGATCGCCACGAGCAGGCTCGTCGCCGGCGGCGTGGCCGAGGCTGTCGTTGACGGTCTTGAAGTCGTCCACGTCGAGGAACAGCACCGCGATCTTGCCCGGCTCGCGCACGCGGCGGGCCAGCGCGTGCTCCACGCGGTCGGTGAACAGCGAGCGGTTGGGCAGACCGGTGAGCGCGTCGTGGAAGGCGCGGTGGGCGAGCTGGTCCTCGAGGTCCTTCTGGTCGCTCACGTCACGCGTGGTGAGCAGCATGCCGCCGACGTTGGGGTCGTCCGCGAGGTTGTTGTAGATCGTCTCGACGTAGCGCCACGAGCCGTCGGCGTGGCGCACACGCCAGCGCACCGGCGCGGTCACCTCGCCGTGCTTGATGGCCTCGAGGAAGAAGGCGATCGAGGCCTCGACGTCGTCGGGGTGAACGATGTCGAGGATCCCGCGGCCCTCGAGCTCCTCGGGCCGGTAGCCGAGCACCCGCTCGACTGGACGGGCTCTGGTAGCGGATGCGGCCCTCGAGGTCGACCACGGTGATGATGTCCGAGGCGTTCTGCACGAGCGCCCGGAAGCGCTCCTCGCTGCGGCGCACGTTCTCGGTGAGCTGATGCTCTCGAGCGTCGACCGTCACGTGGCTCGCGAGCGTGCGGAAGCTGTCCTCGAAGGCGTGCGGCAGGCGGCCGTCGGCCGTGACCATCAGCGCGCCCGCGAGCTCTCCGTGCACGAGCAGTGGCGCGCTGTAGAGATCGCCGAGCTTGGCCACTTCGCCGCTGGCGGCGCGCTCGTCGTGCCGGCACGTCGGTCGCGGTGATCGGCTCGCCGCGCAGCAGGCGTCGCTCGTCTCGGGCCGCAGCTCCACCTGGTGCCCGATGATCGCGCTCGGCGTGGTCGCCCGCCGCCGCGTACACCGTCATCGTGTCTTCTCGTCGCCGCGGAAGATCGTCGCGCGGACGCCGTGGGCGCGAGGCAGCATCGCGATCGCCGCGTGCACGGCGATCTCCTCCACCGCCTCGCGCGTGCGGCCGAACGCAGACGAGCGCCGAACTCGCCTCCATGCAGCACCAGCTCGCGCCGGCGGCGGGCACGCCGCGACGTGCCTCGGGATACCCAGGCAGCTCACGATGCTCGAAATGCCACGTTGTGGCGAGCTCACAATCCGAGTATTCGGCCATCCCTTGGTCCTCCTTGAGTGCTGACGGAGCCGCCGGATAGGCTCAGCTTCGTGGCCACTCAGCACAAGGACCGCCTCAGCGCGGTCGATGCGTCCTTCCTCGCGCAGGAGGGTCGGTCGTCTCACATGCACGTGGGGGCGGTGCTGCTGTTCGAGGGTCCGCCGCCCGCATACGAGGAGCTGATCGCCCACGTGCGAGTCGCGGCTGCACCTCGTGCCGCGCTACCGGCAGAAGCTCGCGTTCCCGCGCTTCGAGATGGGCAGACCGCTCTGGATCGACGATCCGCGGCTCAACATCGAGTACCACGTGCGCCACACGGCGCTGCCCGTCGCCAGGCTCGATCGACGAGCTGCGGATGCTCGCCGGGCGCATCTTCTCCCAGCGGCTCGACCGCTCCAAGCCGCTCTGGGAGATGTGGCTCGTGCAGGGCCTGAGCGACAACCGCTTCGCCCTGATCACGAAGACCCACCACGCGATGGTCGACGGCATCTCGGGCGTGGACCTGGCCACGGTGCTGTTCGACCTCGGGCCGGTGCCCGCCGAGGTCGAGCCGGAGGAGCCGTGGGCGCCCGAGCCCGGAGCCGTCGCAGGCCGAGCTGGTGGCGACCGGGGTGAAGGGCGTAGCCAAGTTCCCGTTCGAGCTGGCCGGACGCGCGCTCGGCGCGCTGCGCCACCCCGGGCGCACCGCGCGCGGGTGCGCGGGAGGCGGCGGAGGGCATCGGCGAGATCGTCTGGGCGGGTCTCAACCCGGCGCCCGAGACGCCGCTTAACGTGCCGATCGGCCCGCACCGCCGCGTGCGCTGGGTGCAGGCCAGCCTCGACGACTTCAAGGAGATCAAGAACGCGCTCGGCGGCACCGTGAACGACGTGGTGCTGGCCGTGGTGACCGGCGCCCTGCGGCGCTGGCTGCGGCTGCGCGGCGTGCGCACCGAGGGGCTCGAGCTGCGCGCGCTCGTGCCGGTGTCGATCCGCACCGAGGACGAGCACCACCAGCTCGGCAACCGGATCGTGGTGATGCGCGGCCCGCTGCCGGTGTACTGCGACGACCCGGTGAGCTGCCTCGACCGCGTGCGAGAGGCGATGGCGGGCGTCAAGGAGTCGAAGCAGGCGCTCGGCGCCGAGGTGATCTCCGGGCTCGAGGACTTCGCGCCGCCCACGCTGCTCGCCCAGGCGTCGCGGCTCAACTTCTCCACGCGGCTGTTCAACGTGATCGTGACGAACGTGCCCGGCCCGCAGTTCCCGCTCTACCTGCTCGGGCGCGAGCTCGAGGAGCTGATCCCGATCGCGTTCCTGCCCGAGAACCACGCGCTCGCGATCGCGATCATGAGCTACAACGGCGCGACTCGACTTCGGACTGCTCGGCGACTACGACGCGATGTCGGACCTCGACGACCTCGCGCTGTTCCTCGAGGACTCGCTGGTCGCGCTGCTCGAGGAGGCGCGCCGGCGGGCGAGCCGCAAGCGCGCAAGGCGCCCGCCAAGGAAGGCCGCGCGGAGACGTCCCAGCGCCCCCTGAAGTATCCGCTCCACTTCGTCTCTGCGCCGGGTTATGCTTATCGAGGCGGTCGGGAGGGTCGCCCCGACGGGATCTCGTGAAGCGCATCTACCCTATCCTGCTGGCCTGCGCCGCCCTGCTGGTCGTTGCGCAGCCCGCGATGGCCGCGAAGAAGCACGCACGCGACCAGAGGCGTCCAGCACCTGCATTTCCGCTTCGGCCCGCTGCACATACGCCCGGGCTCGAACCTGATCCTTGCCGGGACCGCCAAGCCGACCGAGAAGCCGAGCGAGGACGGCTACGTCACGCGGCTCACGCCCAACCTGGTGACCACCAAGGGCGTGGTCCCGCCCACCTACAAGCTGCACCTCCATCACGGCGTGTGGCTCAACCTGGGCGCCCAGGACGCAACGAGCCCGGGTCTTCCCGGAGCGCTTCTTCGCCTCTGGGCGAGGAGAAGACGATCTTCTCGATTCCCGCCCCCTACGGCTACCCGGTGAAGGCCAGCGACCGCTGGCTGATCAACTACATGATCCACGACCTCACGAACAAGCCGTACACGGTGTACATCACCTACGACGTGGACTTCGTGCCGCTTCACTCCACGCTCGGGCAGGAAGATGAAGCCGGTCAGGCCGGTCTGGATGGACGTGCAGAACGGCAAGGCGTACCCGGTGTTCGACGTGCTGCGCGGCAGCGGCACGAACGGGCGCTTCACCTTCCCGGACCAGGCGGCGAACCCGTACCGCAACGGCGGAGCGCTGAACGAGTGGAAGCTTCCGTACGACGCCACGCTGGTGGCCACCGCCGGCCACCTCCACCCGGGCGGCCTCTACGACGACCTGATGGCGGTGCGGCCAGGCGACCGGCGTGTCCGCGAGCAAGCGAGGACCGGTGCCGGGCGACGTGCCGAACTCGGTGCGGCTGTTCCGCTCCCACGCGCACTACTTCGGACATCGGAGCGCCCACCTCGTGGGACGTGGCGATGACGCGCCACCGCCAAGAACTGGCGCGTGCACCTCCGCAAGGGAGACACGCTGCGCACCACCACCACCTACGACACCAAGCTCGGCTCCTGGTACGAGTCGATGGGGATCATGGTGGTCTACCTGGCACAGAACTCCACGGCAGGCGACCGACCCGTTCAGCCATGCGGTTCCGCTGCGCGGCCACACTGACCCACGGTCACCTGAAGGAGAACAACGTGCACGGCGGCATCGCGCCGGGGCTCGCCAACCCGCTGTCGCTGCCCGCGGTGCCGGTGGCGAACAACACGGTGCGGATCGAGGACTTCAAGTACCAGCAGGGCGACCTCACGAGCAAGGGCAGCGCGCAAGGATCCGGCGGCGGTCCCGCAGGGCCAGTCGCTCACGTTCATCAACGGCGACGGCACGCCCTACCACGCCCTTCCAGCTCCAGATCTCCCACTCGATCACTGCCTGCCAGGCGCCGTGCAACCTCACCACCGGGGTCAGCTACCCGATCGCCAACGGCGATGGCGGCTTCGACTCCGGCCAGCTCGGCTTCGGCCCCCCGGGGCTTACCGCGTTCAACAACAAGCAGACGTGGCAGACCCCGACCAACCTGCCGGTCGGCACCTACACGTACTTCTGCCGGATCCACCCGTTCATGCGCGGCGCCTTCCGCGTCGTCGCCCAGTAGCTCCCTTCGCTAACCTCCCGTAAGTGGGAAGCGTGCGGGTCACGCACATCACGGATCCGGGGTGCCCGTGGGCCTATTCGATCGAGCCGTCGATCACGACGCTGCGCTGGCGCTACGGCGACCAGCTCGACTGGCGGATCGTCCTGATCGGGCTCACCGAGAGCGGCTCAGAGTACGAAGCGCGCGGCTATACGCCTGAGCGCCAGGCCGGCCTCGGGCTGCGCTTCAAGCGATTCGGCATGCCGTTCCAGAGCGAGCCGCGCACGCGCGTACCCGGCACCGGCCGCGCCTGCCGCGCGGTGGTGTCCGCGCGCATGGACTCGGTCGAGGCCGGCTACATCGCCCTGCGCGCGCTGCGCTTCGGCTGGTTCACCTCCACGCTGCTGATGGACGAGGACGAGCAGATCGCCGCAAGCGCTGGCCAGCGCGCCCGAGCTCGACGTGGACGCGATCATGTCGCGGCTCGACTCAGCCGAGGTGGAGGAGGCCTATCAGCGCGACCGCGAGGAGGCGCGCCGGGCCGCCGGCTCGCCCGCGTCGATGCAGGGCAAGACGGCGATCCGCGACGGCGTGGAGCGCTACACCGCGCCCACCCTGATCTTCGAGAAGGACGGGGAGCGGCTCGTGGCCGGCGGCTACCAGCCAATCGCGGCGTACGACCTGTGCGTGGCCAACCTCGATCCGACGCTGACGAGCCGCCCCGAGGCGGAAACCGTGGGCGAGCTGCTTGCCGAGTTCCCCTATGGCATCACCACGCGCGAGGTGGCGCTGGCCATGGCCATCCGCAACGACGAGCCCGACGACGCGGCAGCTACCGAGGCCCTGGTGGAGCTGGTGGCAAGCGGGGCCGCGCAGCGCGAGCAGCTCGGCGACGACGCGCTATGGCGCCCCGCCGCCGTGACCGCCCGCGCGGCCGCCTGATTCCTTTCTCCGCCGGCTAGAGCCCGGCAGGGTGGCGGCGATGGAAGCCGCGCAGCCAGCGCGGCTCGGCACGCCAGCGCGGGCCGCTCTGGCCCTCGCCGCTCGTGTCGAAGCGCAGGCCGGCGATCAACATGAAGGCGTGGCCGCGGTTGGCGTAGACCGTGATCCACTTGCCGCTGCCGTTCACGCCCCAGTGAGCGAGCGCCCCTGAAACCTCCGGGGAGCTCGAGCAGGCCGGCCGCGTGGAGCACGTACGAAACCGAGCCCGAGCAGTCGTAGCCGCGGGCCCGGAACGAGCCGTGGCCGCCGCCCCACACGTAGGGCTTGTGCCGGAGGTGGTTGGCGGCGCGGATGGCCAGCCGTACGGCGAGCGGAGCGCGCCGGCGGGCGCCCTGGCCACGCCGTGCGACAGCACCGCGAGGTGCGGCCGGTCTGCCAGGGGCGGGCGTCGGGCAGCCGGTGGAACGAGTCGGGCGTGTCCGGAGCGTGGCCGCCGCCGAACTGGCCGGGATCGAACCCGGGAACGTGCGTGCCGCCGCTGTCGTAGTTGGGGGTGCCGCCGGTGTCGGCTGCAAGCGCGGGGCTCGCCGTGGCGGCGAGGGCTGCAGCGCACGCAAAAGCGGCACAGAGCGTTGTGCGACGCAAGATCGAGTCTCCTTCTTAGGCCTGCGGGGTTAGCTGACGGGCTGGCGCGAAGGGCTTGGCGCCTCCCGCGGATCACCGCGGAACTAGCCCCGGGACAACTTGGGTCCCCCGCTCCCCGGACCGTCCGGGGATTCGGCATTCGAGCTATTCGATCGGCAGCGAGGTCGCGACCTTTAGGCCCCCACGGCGCGCAGGCAGGCGGCGTCGGCGCCCTCCGGGCGGGTGGTGGCGAGGTACGGCTCCGTGCGTCTTCCGCGCGAAGCGGACGACGAACTGTGTCCCCCGCATGTAACCGCCTCAGCCGTGAGGCAGTCCAGATGGCCGATCGCGTCGGAGAAGAACGCGGACCCCACCACGCGGCTGCCGTCCACGAACGCGATCAGGCTCTCGTGCTCGCCGCTGCGCGGCACCGTTTCCGGCGCACCGGGCCAGTCGAAGCCGAGCCGCTGCTGGATGTCGGCGCCCGTCTCGTCCCGGAACACGTACACGCGCGTCCAGCCGAACGGCGCGACGGACGCCATGTCCACCGCCCGGAAGCGGCGCCCGAGGCTCGCGCGGCCAACCGCATTTGCCAGGCGCACCGCGATCTGGGATGCCTGGGGAGACGGCACCCCCTGGAGGCTCACCGTGGTGGTGCCGCCCTTGCCGAAGTCCGAGTACTGGACCGCGTAGACGACGAACGCCGCGGTGACCAGCACCGCCGCGGAGGCCAGGACGGTCCTAGCTCGCAGGGCGCTCGGAGGGATCCACGTCGTCGCCAGGCCCGAGTCCGGGCGTCACCGGCGGCGCCTTCGGCTCGTCGGTGGGCTCGAGACCCGGCTGCACGCGTGGGTTTCTGGGCTTCCTGCGTGGGGTCGTCGAGCCGCCGCCACCGCTCCCGCCGCCACCGGGGCCGCTCCCACCGCCGCCACCACCGTCGCCGTCCGCGTGCGCAGCAGGTCTGGTGAGCGGGCCGATCAGGTCGATCGGCAGCGGGAACACGATCGTCGACGTCTGCGCCGGAGCCCAGCTCGAGCAGCGTCTGGAGGTAGCGCAGCTGGATCGTGGCCGGGTTCTGGCTGATGATCTCGGCGGCGTCGAAGAGCCGCTGCGGCCGCCTGGAACTCGCCCTCGGCGTTGATGATCTTCGCGCGCCGCTCGCGCTCGGCCTCGGCCTGGCGCGCCATCGCGCGCTGCATGCCCTGCGGGATCTCCACGTCCTTGATCTCCACCGTGGTGACCTTCACGCCCCAGGGCTCGGTCTGCTCGTCGATGATCTTCTGGAGGTCGACGTTGAGGCGCTCGCGCTCGGCCAGCAGCGTGTCGAGCTCGGCCGTGCCCAGCACCGAGCGCAGCGTGGTCTGCGCGATCTGCGAGGTGGCCACCAGGAAGTTCTCCACCTCCACGATCGAGCGGTTCGGGATCGATCACGCGGAAGTAGGCAGACGGCGTTCACGCGCGCGGTCACGTTGTCGCGCGTGATCACCTCCTGCGGCGGGATGTTGAGCGTGACCGTGCGCAGGTCCACGCGCACCATGCGGTCGATCACCGGGATCAGGAAGATCAGGCCCGGTCCCTTCTGCGCGATCAGCCGGCCGAGCCGGAAGATCACGCCGCGCTCGTACTCGCGCAGCACCCGGATCGAGGCCGCGAGCAGGATCACCAGCGAAGAAGACGACGATCGCGATGATCGCGAGCGCTACTGCCATGCGGGGCTCTCCTCCCTGTCGGTGGGCGCTCCGAGCGGCGCTCACGTTGAGCGTGAGGCCGTCAACCGAGTCCACCCTGACTCTATCGCCGACCGGCGGCGGCGTCGGCCTCCGGATCGGCCAGCCGCGCGCGCCACAGCGCGCCCTGCACGAAGACCTGGCCGACCGGCTCGAGCGGCACCCGCACCACGCCCTCGCAGCCCACCATCTCCTCCCACCCGGTGGACACGGGCCGATGCCTGGCCGGCATCGCCTTCGACACGGCGAACATCGTGAGCCCGCCGAGCAGCGCCGCCGCGACGATCACCACCGGCACGTCGATCGAGAAGACGCCGTTGCCGGTGTCGAACAGCAACAGGCCGCTCGCGATCAGCGCCGCTATGCCGCCCACCGCGAACACGGCGTGACCTCCGATCTTTAGCTCGAGCACGAACAGCACGATGGCGACGACGAACAGCAGCACTCCCACCGCGTTCACCGGCAGTTGCGCCGTGCCGTAGAAGCCGAGCAGCAGCGCGATCGCGCCGAGCACGCCCGGGCGCCACCATGCCGGGGTTGAAGAACTCGAACGACGATGCCGGCGAAGCCCGCGGTGAGCAGCAGGTAGGCGATCGTGGGGTTCACGAGCAGCTCGAGCAGGTCGTACTGGAACGGCATGTCGCGCGTGACCACCGGGATGCCGGCGGTGTGGAGCGTCTGCGCCTTCGGGCCCTTCACCTGGAAGCCGTCGAGCTTCCGAAGCAGCTCCTGCTGGTCGGATGCGATCACGTCGATGAGGTTCGGACCTTGAGCGCCTGGGCCGCCGGAGGTTGGTGGCCTTGGTGACCATCTGCGCGGCCACGTCCGCGTTGCGGCCGTGCGAGCTGGCGAGCGCGCGCACATAGGCCACCGCGTCGTTGCGCACCTTGCGGCCGAGCGCTGCCCTTGATGTCGCCGCCGCTCGAGTCGATCGGCGTGGCCGAGCCGATGTTGGTCTGCGGCGCCATCGCCGCCACGTCCGCCGCCTCGGTGATGTACATCCCGGCCGATGCCGCGCGCGAGCCGTTGGGATACACGTAGGCGATCACCGGCATCGGCGCCGCCAGGATGTCCTTGATGATCGACCGCATCGAGCTGTCGAGCCCGCCCGGCGTGTCGATGCGGATGATCGCGACCGTGGCGTGCTTGTCCTTCGCCTCGCCCAGCGCCTTGTGGATCCAGCGCTCGGTGGCGGGGTCGATCGTCGCGTTGAGCTCGATCGAGTAGGCGAACGGTCCCGCCTCCGGGGCCGCGCCCGCGGACGTTGTCGACCCACCCGGCCCGCTCAGCGCGAGGCCGAGGGTTGCGAGTACTGCGAACAAGGCGAGCCGCATGGCGCGCATGTATCGATTATGGACGCTCCAGCGTGCCGCGACGACCGCTCAGGCCTCGGCGCCTCCGAGCAACAGGTCGGACGGCGAGAGCACGCTGTCCTTGCCGCTGCCCTTGACGCCGCGCAGGCTCACGTCGGCGGCGGCGATCAGCTCCTCCACCGTCGCGGCCGTGTGCGGGTAGAGCGCCCAGCCGATGCTGGCAGTGAGACGCAGGCCGGGCAGCTCCTCGTGCAGCGCGCGCCGGCCGCGCGCACCGCCTCGAGCACGCGGGTGGCCAGCGCGCGCATTCCCTCCACGTCGAGCCCGTGGGCCACGACGGCGAACTCGTCGCCGCCGAGGCGGGCCACCATGTCGTCGGCGCGGGCGGCCGAGCGGAGCGCGCTCGCCGCGCAGCACAGCACGCGGTCGCCGCCGGGGAGGCCCCAGCGCGTGTTGGCCTCCTTGAAGTCGTCGAGGTCGACCAGCATGAGCCCCGTCACGTCGCTGGCGCGCTCGCCGCCGATGTGGCTGTCCATCCGCTCGGTGAAGGCGCGCCGGTTGGACAGTCCGGTGAGCGGGTCCACGAGCGACAGCTCACGCGCCGCGTAGCGAAGCTGGACCAGGCGGCTGCGGGCGCGGCCCATCACGTAGGCCAGCACGAGGTAGCTCGGCACCGCGATGTAGAGCTGCACCAGCATCCCCTCGCTCACCGCGTGCGCGTCGTAGAGGAGCGGCAACGCATGCACGCAGCCGCAGAGCGCCGGCGTAGATGATCGCCTCGCGCGCCGAGAAGAAGTAGGCGCAGTACGAGACGATGAAGAACAGGTCGTAGGTGGCCACCGAGCGGGTTCCGCCCGAGAGGCGCCGCCATCGTGGCGATCATCGGGAGGGCGAGCAGGGCCGGGGTGTGGAAGGTGAGCGCACCCGCCTCGTCCGAGATGAAGAAGCAGACGATGCCCCAGGCTGAGCTGGCATGCGGCCAGCACCAGCAGCAGCTGCCAGTGCCTCGTGGGAGCCCCCGGGATGAGCATCCCCGTGGACGTCGTGAGGGAGCCGGTGAGCCACAGTGCACCCGCGAGCTTGAGCGCGACGTTGCGCTCCTCCTTATCTGGCGTTCCCAGCCTCATGACCCCCACGTTTTCGTCCCTCCAATGGGGGATCGGCAGGGAGGCCCAGGAGTTGAAGGCGAACGGCGAGTTTTCGACCGTAGTTGTCCGCTAAAAGCCGAGGGCGAACTTCGCCTCTTCGCTCATGAGGTCAGGCGTCCACGGCGGGGAGAACACCATCTTGGGAAGCACCCGCTCGACGTCGGGCAGCTCGCTCACGAACTCCTTCATCTGCTCGGTGACCTGCGGGCCGATCGGGCAGCCCGGCGAGGTGAGCGTGAAGGTGATGTAGACGTCGCCGCCTTCCACCTCGATCTCGTACACGAGGCCGAGCTCGACGAAGTCGAGTCCCAGCTCCGGGTCGATCACGTTGGTGAGGGCGTCCTCGACGTCTTCCACGGTCGGCATGGGGTGCATGTTAGTAGCCTGCGCCCCGTGCCGATCCTGCTGCTCGTCGTCATATTCATCGCCGTTCCGCATCGCCGAGATCTACGTGATCATCAAGGTCGGCGAGGCCATCGGGCCGCTTCTCACCGTTCTGCTGCTGGCGGCGGACTCGCTGATCGGCGCGCTGCTCCTGCGCTCGCAGGGCCGGCGAGCATGGACACGCTTCCGCGAGACGCTCCAGCGCGGCGAGTTGCCGCACCGCGAGGTGGTGGACGGCGTGCTCGTGATCTTCGGCGGCGCGTTCCTGATCACGCCCGGCTTCCTCACCGACGTCGATCGGCGTACTGCTGCTGCTGCCGCCCACCCGGGTGCTGTTCAGGCGGCAGCTGATCCGGCGGCTGGGAAGCGCATCGAGTTCAGGGCTTCGCGGCGCGCGGCCTCCCGGCCAGGACTACGACGTCGACGGCACCGCCACGGAGTACGACGCTCCTACGCCGCGCCTCGAGCGGTGAACGAACCTGCCGTCGCCCTTGCCTTCTTCGACCCGGACCGCGGGCTGCACGGCAGCGCGCGCTCGGGCGTGACGCTGCTGTTCGAGCACGGCAAGCCGCAGGCGCTGCCCGACAGGGCCCGAGGTGGGCCGGGACGGCGACGGCTGGAAGGCCGCCCTCGGCAACCGCTTCGAGCTGTCGTTCGCGCCGGTGTGCGATCCACTCGACCTGGGCGGCGCCAGCGCTCGCGTGTGTCGCGTGACGGGCAAGGTGGGCGGCACCAAGATGGACTGCCTCGGCACGGCCACCGAGACCCTGGAGCCGCCGCGCTGGGAGGAGCTCGACGCGCTCCGCGGGCTCACGGCGCTCTTCGACGAGGAGAACGCCGTGCTGGCACTGGCGCGGCGGCCGCGCGGCGCGATCGGCCACGGCCAGGAGGACGTGGTGGCTTGGCTGGTGGCGGGCGGCGAGGCTGCTGCGGGTGCAGGACGCGCGCATCTCGACGGTGTACGACGGCGACGGCCGCCAGCGCAACGCGGGGCTCGAGCTGTGGCTGCCCGGGCGAGGACTTCCCGCGCCGCGCTCTCCGGCACCGCCGCTGGCCGGCACCACGCTCGTCGCTCGAGGGGCTGCGGGTGAACGCGGCCGTGTTCTCGTGGCGGATGGAGGGCCGCGACGGCGCCGGCGCCTACGAGGTGACGATCCGCGACGAGCCGCCGGAGGCCGCTTGATCAGGGCCGTGATCTCCGACTTCGGCGGGGTGCTCACAAGCCCGCTGGTCGGCATCGTTCATGGCGTTCCAGGAGCACTCCGGCGTGAGCCTCGAGGAGCTCGGCAACGCGATGGCCAGGCTCGCCCGCGAGGCGGACGGCGAGCACCCGCTGTTCCGGCTCGAGAAGGGCGAGATCACCGAGGCCGAGTTCCTGAGCTCGCTCGGCGAGGCGCTCGGCGGCGTGCAGGCTCGAGCGCTTCGGCGAGCGCTACTTCGAGCACCTCCACCCCAACGAGGAGATGATCGAGCTGATGCGGCGGCTGCGCGAGCGCGGGCTGCGCATGGCGCTGCTCACCAACAACGTGCGCGAGTGGGAGCCGCTCTGGCGCGCCAAGCTGCCGGACATCGACGAGATCTTCGAGGTGGTGGTGGACTCCGCGTTCGTCGGGATGCGCAAGCCGGAGCCGGGGATCTACGAGCTCACCGTCGAGCGACTCGGCGACGGCGTTTTCGCCGCCGACTGCCTGTTCGTCGACGACATCGAGGCCAACTGCGAGATGGCGACCGAGCTCGGGATGACCGCGGTGCACTACCGGGATGCCGGCCAGGCGATCGGCGAGATCGAAGCCGCGCTCGGCACGTTCGGCACCTAGCGCCTCCCCGCCCCGCTTCGAAATAAATAGAGACGCAGTCGGCTCCGCTTGAGAAGCGCGCCACCTTTTGCCGAAGCTCCGGGCGGCTTGCGCGGCGGGCCTTCCATCTCGTGGCCTCGCTCTTTGCGGTTCGTCCGCGTCTCTGGAATGACCCTAACCCGGTAGCTCGCCACGTCAAGCCCTTTTTTCACGCGATCCCGCAATCTGCGGAAAAACACTCAACCGGTGCGTTCGGCGCGCCTCGCGAGCTCCCGCTTGGCGACCTTGCGGAAGCGCTTTGTCTTGGCGTAGTTGAGCCTCAGGCGTGGAGCGAGCGAGCCGGGCGGCAGCTCGAAGCCGCCGACGAGCCTGTGCGGCTGCGATCGCCCAGCCGCCGTCGCGCTCCACGAGGTCGCCGCGCACCTGGAAGTTGCGCTGGTAGGTGAAGCGCTCGTCGTGGTCGTGCGCGGCGATGCAGGCGAGGCCGGGCGACAGCGGCACGCCCACGGGCTCGGTCTCGAGCCGGACCAGCCGGGCGGCCGAGTCCACGCTCAGCGGCACGCCTGACCGAGAACGGGAAGCCGTCCGGCGCCACGAACGAGACCACGGCCGACTTGTGCAGGCGGCCGAGCTCCTCGATCCGCTCGTCCCAGGCGGAAGCGCCGTCCGCCGGGCGGCCGCTGCTCCGACTCCGGCTCCTCGTCGTGGCCGGAGCGCACCTCCTCCATGTGGGCGTCCCAGAGCTGGGGCTCCTGGCTCACGTCGCAGCCCGGCCAGGCGTAGATCCGCTCGGGCCGGACGTGCATGTAGATGCGCGTGTAGTACCAGCTGAAGAAGCGCTTCATGAAGTCCGGCGGGCTCATGTCCTTCACGGCCGGGCAGCTTCTCCACCGTCTCGCGCTCGTAGCGCCTGCGGTTGGCCTCGAGGTCGCGGTCGTCGACGTCCACCGTGCCCTGCACGAGCACCATCGGCGGGTCGTCGAGGCCGCTTCCGGTGCGGATCCGAGAACAGCATCGCCACCTTCGTGTTGGCCCGCGAGTCGTTCGCCTTCTTCGGATAGCCGAGCCCGGTGGTGACGTCGATGCAGGGATCGCCGGGCCTGTAGTACGGCGTGAGCGGCCAGGTGATCGGCTGCCCGCTCGGCGTCGATCGTCGTGTACTCCGTGGTGATGAAGCGGTCGAAGACCGCCTGGATCTCGGCGGGCAGGGAGCTGGTCACGCGGCGAGCCTACCGGGGACAAGGCGCCTGCCGCGACTAGGGCTGAGCTGCACTGGGTATCGAACGCTCAGGGGGCGCTTAGCGCGATGGCAATGCCGGACCCGATCTTTCAGACCAGCAGCTTGGACCGCGGCGTGACACACGTGAGGCTCGCCGGCGAGGTCGACATCGAAATCGCCGCCACACTGCAACAGGAACTCGCGGGTCTCATCCGGGACGGCCACACCCGACTGCTGATCGATCTATCCGACGTCAGCTTCATCGACTCGACCGGCCTGGGTGTTCTGCTTCACACCGTGAGGAATCTCCGCCGCCGCCGCGGCAAGCTGGCGGTGGCATGTCCGAACCCGACGATGCGCGGGTTGTTCGAGCTGGTCGGTCACAACCTCCTCTTCCCGGTGGACGACTCCGTCGACCAGGCGCTGGCCCACCTACAGCCACGCCGCCGCTTCCGCCGCAGCGAGGCGTCTCAGTCGTCGGAGCATTCCGACCACTGAGGCGAGCGAAAACCGGAGGCGAGCGAAAACCGAGGCCCGCAAGGACGCAGGGAGGCCGGCTTGCGATCGCAAGCGGCCGACCGAGGACGCCGCGAGGCGAAGGTTTGCAGCCGCCTCAGTTGTCGGAGCCGAGGCGGTCCCAGCAATAGAGCTCGAGAGCCTCTGCGGCCAGCTCCATCGCTCGGTCCTCGGAGAGCCATGGCAGCACGGTCTCGAGGGCGTGCTCCTCGCTGGCGCCGGCCTCGAACGCCTCGTCGCCGCGGAAGCCGGCGGCTATGCGGAGCGCCTCGCGACGGTGCTCGCCGAGACCCCTGAACGGCGCCCACCAGGAACTCCTTGTTGGCCACGGGCTGGCCGACGTCCAGTGACGCGTGCCAGGCGGCCAGCATCGAGAGGTCCTCGTCGTCGAGATCGTTGACGGCCTTGACGTAGTGCACCTCGAGCTCGTCGTCGGGTATCTCGTCGACCCACGCCCGCACGACTTCACCGAGGAGCTGACGGCGGGCCTCACGGCCGACCGATTCCGCCACCACGCGGATGGCTTCCTGAGGCTCTATGAAGCAGAGGGGCATCCGGGTCCGATCTCCCTTTGATCGCGCTGCAGTACGACATGAAGCTAAATGCCGCCTCCGGACGGAAAAACACTTCTGCACAATGGCCGCCGATGCGGGTGGAGGAATCGGTCGAGATCGAGCGCCCTCCGCAGGAAGGGGCCTGAGCCCCGCTTGCGCTTTGCATGGCCGCCGTCAGCGCGCCGCCGGCGCCGACTCGAACTCGTTCGCCACGATGCGCCGGTCATGCACGCCGGCCGCCTGGTCGGAGGCGAGCCACACGATCGGCGGGCCCATCACGGCTGGGTCCAGCAGTCGGGCCCGGACCTCGGCGGGAGCATCGTCGGGGACCATCCCGGTCCGGGTGCCCCGCCCGCCGGGAAGCAGGATGTTGACGGTCACCGAGCTGCCGGCCAGGTCCGCTGCCATCACCCGCGACAGCGCTTCGACGCCAGCGCCCGCAGGCCCATACGGGACGAAGCCACGGCGGACCATCGTCTGTTCGTTCATCGAGATGTTGACGATCCGCCCGCCGCCGTCGCCGAGCATCAGCGGCACCACCTCGCGGGCCATCAGAAAACAGCCGACGACCTTGGTCTCGACAACGTCCCGAAATCCGGCCGGGGCGACCTCCCAGAACGGCTGCGGCTCCGACAGGAACCTGGGTTGACCGTCCGCATGCCGATGCCCGCGTTGTTGACGAGCATGTCGATGCCTCCCCACGCCTCGCGAGCCCGGGCAATACAAGCTGCAACCGAACGCTCGTCACGCACGTCGAGCTGACACGCGACCGCCGAGGGACCGAGCTCTGTCGCGGTCGCTTCCGCCCGGCCCTGGTCGCGGCCGGTGACCATCACCCGAGCGCCCGCATGGGCGAGCGCGGTGGCCATCGCCGCGCCCAGGCCGCTGGTGGCGCCGGTCACCAGGACGCGGATGCCGCTCAGCTCAGTCATCGGACGGTGTGGGAGTGTACGCGGTGCGGCGACAGGGATGCCCGCTAGCGCGCTGCGCCTTCGAGGCGCTCGATCAGTTCGTCGAGCTTCAGCTCCTCGAGGCCCTTTCCGACCGCGTCGAGCTCGCCCGCCGAGTACTCGATCAGCTCGCGCCCCTCGCGGCACAGGTCGAGCGTCTCGCGCAACCCGGCCTCACCCGTGTCGAGGCGCTTGATGATCTCCTCGAGCCGCTCCACGGCGGACTCGTAGCTCGCTGGTCGAGCAGTGGTCATTCGTCTGCCTCCTCTCGCACGCGCGCCGGCACTCGGCCGTCCGCCATGCGCAACTCGAAATCAGATGCCTCCCGTACGGCGGCGGCGCTGGCAAGCGGCCGGCCGTCGGCGTCGAGCGCGATCGCGTAGCCGCGCTCGAGCGCGCGCTCGGGGTCGTGGCCGCGGATGGCCGCGGCGTGAGAGCGGAGCGCCTCGCGGCGGCGGGCCTCCAGAGCGTCGGCGGCTCGGGCCAGCGCGGTGGCTCGCGCATTGAGGCGCGCCTGTCCTGTGGCGGCGCCTACTCGCGCCGCCCCCCGCTTGCGCTCCAGGTCCTCCGCGGCCATGCGGCGCTGGTGGTCGAGCCGCAGCGCGAGGCCGCGACGCGAGGCCGCTCTCATCTCGCGAGCCTTCTGGTGCAGGTGCGTGCGATGAGCCGCCACCCGCTCACGCGGCGCTCGGGAGAACGACAAGAGCGCCCGCGCGCGGTCTAGTACCGCGGTGCGCCCGCGCTTGTCGATCCGCACCGCCGCGCCGAGCAGCGCCGCTCGGGCGGCCGAGCAGTCCACCCCCACGGCAGCCTCGGCTGCGTGCGTGGGCGTGGAGCAGCAGACCGCCGCGACGTCGTCGATCAACGTGCGGTCCACGTGGTGGCCGACGGCACTGATCACGGGCACCTGGAGCAGCGCGACCGTCCGGCAGAGCGTCTCGTCGCAGAAGGCCCACAGGTCGGCGATGCTGCCACCGCCGCGCGTGACCACGATCGTCTCGACATCGCCGAGGGCGGCGAGATCCTGGATGGCCGTGGCGATGGCGCCGGCGGCCCGCCGGTCCTGCACCGGGGCGTAGCCCCAGACGATGGTGCCGCGCCAGCCGCGCCGCTCGAGGCCCGCGAGGAAGTCGCGGCGGGCGGCGCCCGTCTCGGCCGTGACCACGCCGATCCGCCGCGGCAGCGCCGGCCGCGCGAGCAGCTTCTGCCGCTCGAACAGGCCTTCCTCCGCCAGCCGCCGGCGCAGCCGCTCGAGCCGCGCCAGCAGGTCGCCCTCGCCGGCGAGGCGCAACTGCTTGACCCGGAAGGTGAAGCGCGGCGAGGCGGTGGGACCGCCGGCGTAGTAGTCGCAGCCGCCGGCGGCCACCACCTCCACCCCGTCGCGGAAGTCCTGCTCGGACAGGCCGGAGCGCTCGAAGTCGTCGCGCCACATTGCGCAGGGCAGGCCGCCATCCCCGTCTCGTAGCTCGAAGTACACGTTGGGACCGCGGCCGAAGCGCACCCCGCTCGCCTCGCCGAGCACACATACATGGGCGAACTCGCGCAGCTTCTCGCGCAGACCCGCGGCGTAGCGGCCCACCGGGAACGGGCCCGGGTAGCCGTCGATGCCGGCGGGGCGCGCGTCTGCGCCCGTGGTGAGCGGATCGCTGGTCATGGACGGTCGAGGGTAGGCCTCAGACCGGCGGATCCAGCGTGGCGAGCGTCCGCTCCTTGGGCCAGGAGCAGAGCGCCTCGACGCCCGGACAGGTTGCGCAGAGCTCGCGGTGCGGGCGGTCGGTGGGCTCGAAGCGGCCCTCGATCACCCCTCCGCCCAGGGCAAGCAGCTCCGCCTCGAGCCGCGGCAGGTCCGCTGCATCGAAGGCGACGCTCACAGGCTCGTCCGCCCGCTCGAGGAAGCAGTGCACCACCTCCACCGATGGCGCGCCCGAGCGCAGCGCCGCGAGCGCGTAGATCAGCCGCTGGGTTCCGTATTTCTCGTCGCATGCCGCCTCCAGGTCGATTCCATGCGCGGGGTCACTCTTGTAATCCACGACGAGCGCTGATTCCGCCCCCCTCTCGACCGCGTAGGCGTCGACGACGCCGTTGACCAGCAGGCTCGCCCCCGACGCGCCGTGCGGGCGCAGCGTGAACGCGAACGCCAGCTCGCGGCGCACGCGCCGGCGCCGCCGCCAGCCGGGCGCACAGCGACGAGCGCGCGAAGTTGCTCGATCAGCGCGCGGATGTCCTCGACGTCCGCCCCGTCGAAGGCCGTGCCGTGCATCTCGAGCAGCTCCTCGACGTCCTTCGCGCCCGGCGGGCGCGGCCGCGAGAAGTCGAAGCTGCTCCATCAGCTCGTGCACCACGGTGCCGCGCAGCAGCTTGTCCGAGCCCCTCCGGCACCGGCTCACCAGCCGCGTCCGCCAGCTCGGCCGCCTTCAGGCCCAGGCGCGCCACGCGCTCGAGGTAGAAGCGGTAGGAGCAGCGCCGGTAGTTCTCGAGGCTCGAGTAGGACAGACGCCCGAGCGGCGGCGCGCCCGCCGCCTCCACCGCCGCGAGCAGCGCCGGCTGGACGCCGCCGCGGCGCCGAGCCGTTCGAGGCCGCCACCGTACGCGGCGCCCACGACTCGCGCGGCAGCGCTGCCTCCAGCATCCGCCGGCGTGCACACCACGCAGCGCACCCGCACCTCGCGCCCGTCCGGCGTCTCGCGCACGGACTCGCCCTCGGTGCCCAGGATCTGGAGGTCCGGCGCGAGCGCGCGCCAGATCCAGTCCATCGGCGCGCCGAGCTGCTTGGGCTCGGGCCACTTCTCGAGGTCGGTGGCGCCGCTGACGATCAGGTGCTCGCGGGCGCGCGTCATCGCCACGTAGAACACCCGCCGCTCCTCCTGGTCGGCGCGCTGGCGCTGCTCCTCCTCGATCTCCTCGAGCGCCATGCCCTTGGTGGAACCGCCGGCCGATCGACGCCACGCTCAGGCCGACGCGGCCGTCGTCGGTCACGCGTAGGGCGTCGTCGTCCTTGAAGGCCACGCGGCCGAGGTCCGCCACGCACACCACCGGGAACTCGAGCCCCTTGGCGGCGTGGATCGTCATCAGGCGCACCGCCTGGATGCCCTCGGTCTCGAGCGGCGCCTCGCCCTCGCGGGCGCGCAGCATGTCCTGCTCGGCCACGAAGTCGATGAAGCCGCGCAGGTCGCGGCCCTCGTCGGCCTCGTACTCGCGAGCGAGGCGCATGAGCTTGCGCACGTTGGCCATTCGGCGCTCGCCGTCCGGCATGCGGAGCACCACGCGGTCGTAGCCCGATCGCGTGACCGCGCGGTCGATCAGCGTCTCGAGCGCCAGCCGCGGCGCCTCCTCCCGCTCGGCGGCGAAGCGCGCCGACGAACGCGGCCACCGCGCTCGGCGCGTCGTCGGCCGCGCGAGCCCGTCGACAGCCTCCAGGCCGTCGCTCAGCGTCCACCACACGTTGCGGCCGAGCTCGCGCGCGCGCAGGCCGATCAACGCGAGCGCGTCGAGCGACGCTCCCACGAGCGGCGAGGCCAGCAGCGAGTACAGCGCCAGCTCGTCGAGCGGGTTGGCGAGCGCGGCGAGGTACGCGCGCAGGTCCCCCACCTGCTGCTGGCTGAAGTACCCGCCGCCGCCCGCCACGTAGGTGGGCAGGCCCTCGTCGGCGATCGCGCGCTCGTATAGCGCGATGTCCGTGCTCGCGCGGACAAGCACCGCCACGTCGCCCGGGTCGAACGGCCCGTCCGGTCCCGCCAGCTCGGCGATGCGCTGCGCCAGCAGGCGCGCCTCGGCGGCCCGCCAGATCGGGATGCGGCTGCGGCCCGAAGGGCGAGTCTCCGTTTTCGCCGAGCGACGTCCACCCAGCGCTGCTTGACGGCGTCCACCACGAGCAGCTCGACGCTGGGGTCCGTCCGCGGCCGGCCCGCGCTCCCCGCCGTCCGGCTCGCGCAGTGGCTCGAAGCCGTGCTCGAACGCGTCCTCGAACGCGAGGTTGAGCACGTCGAGCAGCTCCCCGCGGCTGCGGAAGTTGTGCGCGATGCGGGCATCGCCGCCGCGCCCCGCCGCCTCGGTCCTGGGCGTCGCGGAACACGCCGACGTCGGCGTTGCGGAACGAGTAGATCGACTGGTTGGCGTCGCCGACCGTGAACACGTTGCCCGCGTCGAGCAGGGCGAGGATCTCGGTCTGCAGGCGGTTGGTGTCCTGGAACTCGTCCACCATCACGTGCGCGAACCGCTCCCGGTAGCGCTCGCGCAGCGCCTCGTCGCCGGCGAGCAGGTCGCGCGCCAGCAGCTCGAGATCCTCGAAGTCGAGCCCCGAGCGCTCCTCCTTCATGCGCTGCGAAGCGCTCGTCGTAGAGCGCCAGCAGCTCGCGCAGCAGCGCGTAGTCGTGCGTCTCCCGGAGCAGCGACGCAGGCGCGGTGGTAGGCGGCGTGCGCCTCGCACGAGGCGCTCGAACGCCGGCGTCTTGAGCGCACCGGTGGTGCCGGCCCTGGGCGCCAGCTTCTCGAAGCGCTTCGGGTCGCCCAGCTCGCCGCTGCAGCTCGGCGAGCAGCGTCGAGGCAGGAGCCCATCTTGTCCAGCTCGCGCTGCACGCGTCACGCCGCCCGCGCCTGCCAGGCCGGCGCTCGCCGCGCGCAGCGCCGCCTCGAGCTCCGCTCGCCTCGTGCGCCGCCCGGCGCCACGTCGGGCAGCTGCGGCAGCGCCGGGTCGCAGCTCGCCGCGGCTGCGCAGATGCGAGTGCACGGTGCGCACCATCCGCTCGAGCTTCTCGGGCGTGTAGTCGGCGAGCAGCTCGAGTCGCGCCGCGGCGTCCCTCCGCCGCGTCCGACTCGAGGAACGCCTCGAGCGCGCGCTCGAACGCGTCGATCCCCACGCGCTCTGTCTCCGGCTGGTCGAGCACGCGGTACTCGGGGTCGATCCCGGCCGACAGCGGATGGGCACGCAGCAGGCGCGAGCAGAAGCCGTGGATCGTGCTGATCCACGCGCCCTCGGCCTCGCGCGCCCGCTCGCGCTCGCCCGAGCGTCGAGGAAGCGCCGGCGGATGCGCTGCTTGAGCTCGGCCGCGGCCTTCTCGGTGAACGTGATCGCGAGGATCGCGGTCCACCGCCACGTCGTCCTCGAGCACCGCGCGCACGAAGCGCTCGACCAGCACCGAGGTCTTGCCGCTGCCCGCGTTGGCGTGCAGGAACAGCGACCGCTCGCGCGACTCGATCGCGTGCAGCTGCTCGGCTGTGAACGTGAACGCTCATTCCTCGTGGCGGCAGATCGTCGGGTGCTGGCAGCCGCCGCTCGACCACTTGCAGGTGTCGGGGCACGGGCGCACGTCGCCCTCGCGCACGCGGTCGCACGAGCTCGCAGGCGGTCTCGCTCGCGGCGCGCAGGTGCTCCTCCACCTGCTCCGGGCTCTGGAAGTCGTTCTCGACGAAGTCCGTGCCCAGCTCGTCGCGCAGCTCGTCCGACACGAGGCCGCGCGGCCGGCGGTCGTCGCCCGCCAGCGGCACGTACACGCCGCCCGCCGGCTTGAGCCCGAGCAGCTCGCGCGCGGCGATCATGTAGAGCGCGGCCTGGAGCCGGTTCTTGTCGCGCCCAGTCGGCCACCTTGTAGACGCTGCTGCCGCTCTTGTAGTCGCGCACCAGCGCCCAGCCGTTCCAGGTGTCGACGCGGTCGATCACGCCGCGCACCGAGATGCCCTCGGCCTCGAGCGCGCACCGGCGGCAGGCTCGTCGTCGCCGAGGCCGAACTCGAGCTCGAAGCGCTCGGGCTCGAACAGCGCCGTCGCGCTCGGCCTCGTGGCGCAGGTAGGCGAGCAGGTCGAACTCGAGCCGCCGCACGGCGGCACGGACGCGCGTCTGCGACGGAGAGAGCAGGAACAGCGCTCTGCCTCTCGCGCAGCGCCGCGCGCATCAGCCGCTCGGCGTCGCGCGAGATTGTCGCGCGTGATGCGCGCACTGCCCGTCTCCTCGCGCAGGCGCTGAACGTGGCCTCCAGCACCTCGTGCGCGTAGCGGCCGCGCACCATCTGCTCCGGGTCCGGCTCGAGCGCGAGCGGCTGGAGCTGGCGGTCCACGAGCCAGCGCACCGGGCAGTCGGCGAACGTCTCGAGCGCGCTGGCCGAGAACGCGTGCTGCTCGCGCGAAGCGCTCGAGCAGCTCGTGCGTCCGCGAGCCCGTCCGGCGCCGGCGGCGTCACGCGCGGGCCCGCTGGCCGCCAGCGCGCGCTCGAACTCCACCTCCGTCGGCGCGTCCTCGGTGCTCCACACGACGTCCGACAGCGAGCGCCGGCGCGGCTCGATCGTCCGTGAACAGGTCGCGCACGTCCTCGAGGAAGAACGAGGACGGCTGCGGGTTGCCCTCCTCGTCGCTGAAGCGCGTAGCTGAGGAACAGCGTGCGCTCGGCGCGCGAGGCGGCGACGTAGAACAGGTAGCGCTCGCGGTCGAGCTCGTCCTCGCGCACCGGCAGCACGAGGCCGGTGGCGGTGGCGATCGCGCGCCGGTCCTCGTCGGAGAGGAACGGCTCGGGCACGCGCGCCGCGCGGGAACTCGCCCTCCTCAAGGCCGCAGACGAACACCGCGTCGAAGCGGCGCGCGCGGATCCGCTCCGGCGGGCCACGAGTACGCGATCCGGCTGCGGGCGCTCGCCCGAGGCGCACCTGCAGCTCGGCGAGGATGTCGTGGAGCCGCCGGACGTCGAGGCGCGGTGTCGAGCTGCGCGAGCCCGTCGAGCTGCCTCGGCGGCGGCGCTGAACGCGCGCGCGTCCTCCACCTCCGCTCCGGACAGCACGTGCGCCTCGCGCTTGTAGGGAGCCGAGAAGAGCCGCTCGATCTGCGCACGCAGCTCGCCGATCAGCTCGCGCGGGCCCGGCCCTGGCGGCGCGCGCCAGGCGGTCGATCTCGTCGAGCGGCCAGTGCCGCTCCTCCCACAGCTCGCGCGCCGCCGCGGCCGTGCGGGCGCCCTCCACGCGCACTCGCGACTCGAGCGAGTCGGCCAGCCCCTGGTTGCGCAGCTTGCCGGGGGCGCGCAGGTAGGCGAGCAGGTCGGCCTCGCTGCCGTCGAGCGGCCGCGCAGCGCAGCAGCGCCAGCGCGGCCGCGGCCGAGCGCTGTCTGCCGAAGCGGCAGCTTGCGCTCGAGCGAGAACGGGATGCCGTAGGCGTCGAACACCTGCTCCACCACCGAGGCGTAGCCGCTCGGCTCGCGGTACACCACGGCCACGTCGCCCGGCTGGGTGCCGGAGCGCAGCAGCGCAAGCACCTCCGCGGCCACCAGCTCCACCTCGGCCCGCTCGCCGCCCGCCGCCAGCAGCCGCACCGCGCCGCCGTGCTTGCGCTTGCGCGCCGAGTCGGCGAACAGCGAGCGCTCGAGGTGGTGAAGCGCGTCGCGCGACTCGGCCGCGTAGTGGTCGCTCACCGACGGCAGTTCGACGACGGCTCGCCGCCGAGCGCCGACAGCTCCTCGAACACGCGCGACACGGCCTTGAACGCCACGCGCCCGCGCTCGTACGGCAGCGACACCATCACGTCGGCCCCCGCGATGCGCGACAGCGTCTCGAGCGCGTCGAGCTCGAGCGGCGTGAAGTCGTCGAAGCCGTACACGAACACCGGCGTGCCACCCCAGGCGCGCGCCTCGCGGCGCAGTGCGTCGAGCGCGCGCCACTCGGACAGCTGGCGGTCGTACAGGCCCGCGTCCTCGAGCCGCTGGCGGTAGCGCGAGTAGATCGCGGCCACCTCGGCGGCGTAGCCGCGCGCGCGGGCCGTCGCCGGCCCACTCGCGCAGCGCCTGCGTGAAGCGCGCGGGCTCGACCATCGAGCGCTCGAGCTCCGCCACCAGCCGCACCGTGGCGCGCACGAAACCGGGCCGCCGCGCCGAGCGCCGCGAGCGCTTCGAGCTCCAGCGAGCGCACCGCCTCCTCCACGATCAGCTCGCGCTGCGACCTCGCCCGCCACACGCGGGCGGAAGCCGGCGCGCGAGGCGATCTCCTGGAACAGCCACTTGAAGCGCACGACGCGCGTGCCGAACACCGCGCCGCCGTCCGCCAGCTCGCGCTGGGTGTGCTCCACGTCCTCGAGCGACGGGCACCACCAGGATCGGCTCCTCGTCGAGCCGCGCGCGGTAGGCGCTCAGCAGGACCCCGGCCTTGCCGGAGTTGGCGGGTCCGGTTACGAGCTGGAGAGGCACCTACCCTCTTGTACGCCACCGGCAGGACGTCTAACCGGGCAGCGCGCCGGCGGCCGCGGCGGCGCGGATGGCCTCGGCGTAGCGGGCGGCGGGCAGCATCACGGGCGCCTCCTGCAGCTCCCAGCCGGCGCCGGGGCGGAGGATCCAGCGGCCGATCCGCAGCGCGCTCGTCCTCCAGCCGCTCGACGCGCAGCTCCTCCTGCATGTCGCCCGCGCGGCCGCGGCTCGCGCCGTGCGTCGCCCGCCCGGCGCCCGGCTCGGCGGAGGCAGCCGCCGCGAGCTTCTCGGCGTCGGCGCTCGGCGAGCACGGCGCGCTCGCTCACCGCCGCCACGAGCATTCGGCGAGCCCGCCCGCCTCGAGCACCGGCGCGCGACGCCGGATCTGGCCCGCTGCCCACTCCGCGAGCCGCACCCCGCCCGGCACGCGCTCGAGGCGCACGTCGTAGCTGTCGCCCTGCTCGTCCTCGTATGGCCCAGCGGACGCGTACGGCCCGGTGACCACGCGGGCATCGCCACGCTGGAGCCGCTGCGCCGGCTCCCTCCGCCCGACTGCGCGGCGCCCGCGGCCGCGGGGCCGGCTTGGCCGAATCGAGCACCGTGCCCTTGGAGCAGATCGGGCAGTCGGCCGTGAAGCGGTTGTGGCGGCAGAAGAGCGTGTTCACCGCCATGGCAGAGTAGCCATCCGCGGCTCGCTGCCAAGATCGTCGGCGTGCTGCACGCTAGTGATCTCGGACATGCACCTGGGCGCGCGGCCGGTGAATGACGTGCTGCGCAGCCACCTGGTGCGCGCCAAGCTGATGCCCTGGCTGGCGCGCGCCGACCAGATCGTGCTGCTCGGCGACGCCCTGGAGCTGCGCCAGGCGCCCGATCGACGACGCTCTCGACGTGGCGCGCCCGTTCTTTGGCGAGCTGGGCGAGACGCGTGGGCGACAAGCGCGTGGTGCTCGTGCCCGGCAACCACGACCACCCGCTGCTGCCCGACCGCGCCCCAGCTCGCAGTTCGAGCGCCCGGTCGAGCGCCCGCGAGCGCGGCCCGCTCGGCCAGATCGCCTCCTGGCTGCCGCAGACGGAGCTCGTCCTCTCCTACCCCGGCTACCGGATCCGCGACGACGTCTACGCCATCCACGGCCACTACCTCGACTGCCACAACACCGTGCCGACGATCGAGAACATCCTGGTGGCGCTGGCCAAGCGGCGCAGCAAGGCTGCCGAGTCCGGCCCGCTCGACGGTGAGCGGATTACGAGAACACCGTGGCGCCGCTCTACACGCTCGGCTTCCAGATCGCGCAGCGGGCGCGCACGGCCGCGGGCGCGCCGTCCAAGCGCGCCTGGGCGATGCTCGCGCGGTCGGACGGGAAGCGCGGCCTGGCGCGCACGCATCCTCGGCGATGCGCTGGTGCCTGGCGGGGTGGCCGCGCTCAACCGCCTTGGCTTCGGCCCGTTCAACCCGGAGATCTCGGGCCCGGCGCTGCGGCACGCCGGGCTGCGCGCGATGGGCCAGGTGTGGAGCGGCTGGGGATCGAGGCGGAGCACGTGATGTTCGGGCACACGCACCGCACGGGCCCGCTCGACGGCGACGAGGGCTGGGTGACCGCCGAGCGGGATTTCCCTGCATAACTGCGGAAACTGGGTGTACGAGCCGACGTTCCTCGACCGCTCGCCCGGCGGCGAGCCCGTACTGGCCCGGCGGGCTGATCCTGGTCGAGGACTCGGCCCCGCCGCGCATCGAACGTGCGCTGATGGACTTGCGCCACGAGGACTTCGTGCCGATCCTTGAACCATCGTCTCGCGTTCTCTGGCCCGATCCGCGCGACTCAGACTCGTCGCCGCCGTCATAGCCCTGGCCGCCGCCGGCCTGGGCGTGGCCGGCTATGCGTTCGCGGGGCGCGGGCTGCACACCCACGGCGCGCGGGTCGTGCACTTCCCTCTGCGCAGCTCCGAGGTTCGCCACAGCTTCGTGGAGACCGCCGTGATTCCTCGCGCCGCGGCGCGGCGCGGCCGGCGGCCGCTGCTCGTGCTGCTCCACTGGCGCGGCGGCCGGCCGGACATGCTGCTGTCGAACGAGCTGTTCGCGGGGCTGGCGGCGCTGGGCCCCCGGGCGCCGGTGGTGGTGATGCCGGACGGGAGCGGCAGGAGCTTCTTCCACAACCGCCGCGACGGCCGCTGGGCCTCCTATGTCGTGCACGAGGTGATCCCGGCGGCGGTGCGCCGCTTCGGCGCCGACCCCTCGCGCGTGGCGATCGGCGGCACCTCGATGGGCGGCTTCGGCGCGCTCGACATCGCTCGTCTGTGGCCCGGGCGCTTCTGCGCCGTGGGCGCGCACTCGCCGGCGATCTTCGCCTCAGCCGCCACCGACGATGGCCGGCTCGTTCGACGGCCCGCGGGACTTCGCGAAGCACGACCTGCTGTCGCTGCGCCCCTCCTACGGCTCCACGCCGCTGTGGATCGACGTGGGCAGCGAGGACCGCTTCCGCGCCGCCGACGTGCGGCTGGCGCGCGAGGTCGGTCTCCAAGCGCACGTCTGGCCCGGAAAGCACGGCAGCCGCTACTGGAGAGCCCACATGGCGCAGTACCTGCGCTTCTACGCGGACGCTCTGGCCGGCTGCCACCGCTGACCCCCGACGACAGCGAGGTTAACCGCGCTATGCGCCTGAAAACTCGGTCTGGTGCAGGCAATAAGAGCCCGCACAGGGTCGGTGTCTACCCTCGGTGGCCGTGCGGATCCCAATGGTCCTAACCCTTATCGCTGCGGTCAGCGTCGCGATCGGCTGCGGCGCCAACGCCTCGCCCAGGCCCCAGCGCGACGCCGCCTTGCCAAAGCGGGCGCTCCACCCCTGCGGCAAAGCCACCAGCGCCGCACCCAGGCGCTACGACCACGTGGTCTGGATCGTGATGGAGAACAAGTCCTACAAGGACCTGCTCGGCAGCTCGAGGTTCATGCGCTCACTCGGGCGCGGCGTGCGGGGTGGCCACCAACTTCCACGCCGAGTCCCATCCGAGCCTTCCCAACTACATCGCCATGACCTCGGGCTCCACGCACGGCGTGAAGGACGACGCCAACCCCTCGGCCCACCGGCTCAGGGGGCCGAGCATCTTCTCCCAGCTCGGCAGCCACTGGCGGGCACTGCAGGAGTCGATGCCGCGCAACTGCGCCCGCACGCCATCGGGGCTGTACGCGCCCAAGCACAACCCGGCGGCGTACTACACGGGTATCGCCCGTGCCTGCGCCAAGCAGGACGTGAAGCTCACTGGCAAGCCCGACATCTCCGCCCGCTTCACCTTCATCACGCCCAACCTCTGCCACGACAGCCACAGCTGCGGGGTGAGCACCGGCGACCACTTTCTCGCGGGTCTCGTGCCGAAGATCGTCGGCAGCCGCGGAGTACCGGGCCGGGAAGACGGCGCTCTTCATCACCTACGACGAGGACGACGGCAGCACGGCCAACCACATCCCCACGCTCGTGATCTCGCCCCACACCGCGCCCGGAACGCGCTCAGCCGGCCGCTTCAACCACTACTCGATGCTGCGTACCACCGAGGACATGCTGGGGCTGGGGCACCTGGGCGGCGCCAGGAAGGCGCCGAGCATGCGTCGCGCCTTCGGGCTCTAGCGGCTACTCGGAGGTGACCGGCTCGGGCTCCGGCGTCTCCGCCGCGGCGTCGGCTGCCGCCTCGTCCGAAGCCGTGGCCGCTGCTCGCCTCGCCTCGGCGAGCCCTCGCCCTCGGCCGGCGGCGGCGTGCCGCCTTTGGCCCAGTCCTCGTCGAACTCCACGCGCCACTTGCCGTCGTCGGACTTCTCCACGCGCAGCTTGGCGCGGAAGGAGCGCCCGGAGCGGCCCCTTGAAGCCCGTCACCGGCTTGGTGGTGCGGCCCACCGGGTGCTCGTCGCCCGCCTCGATCGAGATGCGCAGGCTTTCCATCAGCTCCTTCACCACGGAGGCCGGCAGCGTCTTGCCCGCCTTCTTCTTCCAGATCACGAAGCCGCAGCCCGGATCCTCGCGCGACCAGCAGGAGTAGCCCTTGCGGTTCTCGATCACGTCCCGGCCGCAGACCGGGCACGGGCCGAGGTTGGCGCGCTCGATCTTCACGCCCTTGAGCTTGTCGAGCTCGCCCACCGTCGCCTCGGCGAACTTCTTGATGTCGCTCATGAACGCCGGCCGCGATGTCCTCGCCCTGCTCGATCAGGCCGAGGCGGTGCTCCCATTCGCCGGTGAGCTCCGGTGAGGTGAGCGCGTGCGCGCCGAGCAGCTTGATCACCTGCATGCCCTTCTCGGTGGCCACGAGAGCGCGGCCCTCGCGCTCGATGTAGCCGACGTTGATCAGGCGCTCGATGATCGCCGCGCGCGTGGCCGGCGTGCCGATGCCGGAGTCCTTCATCGCCTCGCGCAGCTCGGCGTCCTCGATCTCCTTGCCGGCGGTCTCCATCGCGCCGAGCAGCGAGGCGTCGGTGAAGCGCCGCGGCGGCTGCGTCTCCTTGCGAAGCGACTCGACGCTGTCGGTCTGCACCTGCTCGCCCTCTCGAGCTTCGGCAGCAGCTGATCGCCGCCGGTGTCGTCCTCGGGACGCTCGGCGGCTCGACCTCCTCGCCGTAGACGCCCTTCCAGCCGGCCTCGAGCAGCACGCGGCCGCTCGTGCGGAAGATGTGCGTGGCCACGGTCGTTTCCACGCGCGTGCGCTCGTACACGGCCTCGGGGTGGAAGATCGCCAGGAAGCGCTTGGCCACGAGGTCGTAGATCTTCAGCTCGTCGCCGCCCATCTTCGACAGGTCGTGCTCGGAGCGCGTGGGGATGAGCGCGTGGTGGTCGGTGACCTTCTCGTCGTTGATCACGCGGCCGAGCGGCAGCTTCTCGAGGCGAGGTCACGTACTCCGCGCGCCTTGCGGTACTCGCGGGTTGTGGCCCGACGAGCTCGGCGGTGGGCTTGATCTCCGCCACCAGGTCGCCGCTCAGGAAGCGCGAGTTGGTGCGCGGGTAGGTGATCGCCTTGTGCTCCTCGTACAGCCGCTGGGCCGCCGCGAGCGTGCGCCGCGCGCTGAAGCCGTAGAGCGTGTTGGCGTGGCGCTGGAGCGAGGTGAGGTCGTAGAGGAGCTGCGGCGCTCGCGCTCCTCCTTCTTCTCGAGCTTCGTGATCTCGCCCGGCTGGCCCTCGACGTCGCTTGACGATCTTCGCGGCCTCCTCCTCGGGGATGCGCTTGCCGCCGAGGTAGCGGCCGGCGTAGCGGCGCGTCTCGTCGGCCGAGAAGCGCGCCTCCACGAGCCAGTACGGCTCGGGCTTGAAGTCCCGGATCGCCTGCTCGCGCTTGACGACGAGCGCGAGCGTAGGCGTCTGCACGCGGCCGAGCGACACCGCGCCGTCGAATGCCGACGCGCAGCCGGATCGACGCGGCGCGTGTGGCGTTCATGCCCACCACCCAGTCGGCCTCGGAGCGCGAGCGCGCCGCCGCCTCGAGCGACTCCATCTCCTCGCCCGGGCGCAGCTGCGTGAACGCCTCCTCGATCGCCTTGCGCGTCATCGAGTTGAGCCACAGCCGCTGCACCGGCTTCTTGACCTTCGCCGTCTCATACACGTACGCGAAGATCAGCTCGCCCTCGCGCCCGGCATCGCAGGCGTTGACGATCAGGTCGACGTCGTCGCGCGCCATCAGGCGGTGGATCGCGCTCAGCTGCTTCTTCGCCCGCTCGTCGTTGGGCACGAGCTTGAACTTGTCCGGCACGATCGGCAGGTCGGCGAAGCGCCACTTCTTGAGCTTCGGGTCGTAGGCGTCGGGCTCGGCGAGCCCCACGAGGTGGCCGACCGCCCACGTGATCACGTAGTCGTCGCCCTCGAGATGCGTCTTGTCCTTAGCCGACTTGAAGCTGCCCGGCAGCGCATTCGCGATGTCGCGGCCGACGGACGGCTTCTCGGCAACAACGAGTGTTTTGGCCATAAGCGGCCAAACAACATAGAGGGCCGGAGGGACTGGCGTCTACTGCGCCTCCGGCGCGTTGGCCGTTCGCCGTTCGCCGTTCGCCGTATGAGCCCGGCGGCCAACGGCCATCGGCCAACGGCCAACGAGCGCTTTATTGGGGCCCCAGATACCTCACGTAAACCTGCGCCAGAGCCGGATCCGGGCCGGCCGGCCTGGCACCTCGACGGTCGGCACGGTGGGGGCGATCACGTCCGGATCGATCAGGTCCGGCACCGGGAGCGGCGCTCGTCGACGGCCGAGGTGCGGGCGGATCGTCAGGTCGATCCCCGGGTTGGCCGACTCGAACGGCACGTAGTTGCCGCGGGCGCTCGTGGCCGGGTGCTGCGAGGGGTAGGCCAGGTAGCCGTTGGCCGCGTTGCGCGACTCGAGCGAGACGTTGCCGGTCGGGCGGTTCCAGAGGAACACGTCGCGCACGCCGTTGGTGTCGGTGGCGACGTCGCCGGACGGGCGCAGGTTGTTGGCCATCGAGTCGAACAGCACGAACTCGCCGGCGTCAGAGATCACCGGGTGATTGGAGGCGCCGTTGCCGAGGCCGCTGAAGGCTCGAGCGCGAAACCATATACTGGCTGCGGGTGGCGGCCGGCGAGCTTGGCCTCGAACACGTCGGACAAGCCGTTGGTGTCGCCACCGCGAGGTTGCTTGCCGAGCGACTCGTAGGCCACGTACCTGGCCGTCGTCGGTCACGGTCGGGTTGGTCGGAGGCCCCGTTGCCCGCCTTGCCGGCGCCGTTGGCCGACACGAGGCTCGGTCTCGAACTTGAGCACCTGCTCGCCCTGGCGCTTGATGTGGACGTAGTGGCGGATGAAGCCGCGCTCGTAGACGTCGGTCGTGCCGTTGTGGTCGCCGCGCGAGAGGTTGCTGGCGTCCGAGGCGAACACGAGCGCCTTGCCCGCGCGGGCGAAGGCCACATGCCAGGAGTTGCCGTTGGCGGCGCGGCCCCTGGTGCTGGCCGAGGCGAGGAAGGTGAGGCCGCTGAAGCCGCGGTCGTAGCCCTTGCCGCTGCAGCATCTTCACGTACACCTGTTGGGTGCCGGCCGGCGCGGCGCTCGTGCGAGCGGTGCGCCAGGCGCGCGTCTTGGTCTTCCTCAGCGCCAGGTTGCTGGCGTCGGAGACGAAGGCGACGCGCTCGCAGTCGCCGTCAACGGAGACCTCGTAGGTCGAGCCGTTGGACTGGCGCCCGTGGACGTCGGTGGAGACGCGCATGATCCTCTTCGAATTCAGGTTGTAGACGAAGGCGTCGGGCTTGCCGTTGGTGTCGCCGGGGACCAGGTTGGACGCGTCGGAGACGAAGGCCACGCAGCTCGGGATGTCGTGCGAGGCGCCGTCGATCACCGGGCGGTAGGAGCGGCCGTTGGCCGGCTGGCCACCCAGGCCGCGCGAGACGAGGTCGGTGCCGCCGATGCGCCAGGGCGTGCCGTTGTGGCCCCAGGGGCCAACGCGGTGGACCACGAAGACGTCGGTGAGGCCGTTGGTGTCGCCCGGGACGATGTTGGTGGCGTCGGACTCGTAGGCGATGTGGCGCGCGATGCGCTGGTCGTGGGAGACGGCGGCATTGCGGGACACGCCGTTGGGCAGCCCGCCGTCGAAGCGCGCGCGAGAGAAGGAAGGTGGTGCGGTTGGAGTCGGCCTGGGCGAACGCGGCTCCGGCCGGGAGGCGACGGCGCACAGGCGATGGCCGCGATAGCAGACGGAGAGAGGACTCTGCATGCTCCGACTGATCGGCAGCCCCCAGCGGTCTTGAGATCCCGCCGCCGGGGCTGGATGCAAGTTCGAAAAAGGGGGTCATGCCGCTGACCAAGCGGCCCGTTTTTCGGGTACGCCTCGCGAGCGATGCGGGTCTCGGCTGGCGCTCTCTGCTCGGCGGCTCGCGGCCGCGCTCGCGCCCGCGGGCAATGCCTCGCGCGGCGCCGCTGCCGAGCGACTTCTTCGGCGTCTCCTCGCCCGACCTCGGGCCGCCGTCAGCCCGCCGACCGCGACGCCGGATGGACGGACCAGCGCGCCGCCGGCGTGAGGCTGCTGCGCCAGCTCTTCGACTGGGACCAGATCGAGACCGACGGAGGGCAGCTACGACTGGGCGGCGCACGGACGCATTCATGGCGAGCGCGGCCAGGCCGGGATGAAGGTGCTGCCGGTGGTGCTGTGGAGCCCGCACTGGGCGTCGAGCTGCCCGACAAGGCCACCTACCGCAACTGCCCGCCCGCCGACCCGGCGGACTTCGGCGACTTCGTGGCCACGCTGATCGGCCGCTACGGCCCGGGCGGCACGCTCTGGTCGGACAGCCCCACGCTGCCCAAGGTCCCGATCACCGCCTGGCAGTTCTGGAACGAGCCGGCGCTGCCCGTCTACTGGGGCGGCTCGGGCGCCACTCCCAGCCCCGCGGAGTACGTGGACATGCTGCGCGGCGCCGTGCCGATCATCCGCGCCGCCGACCCGCACGCCGAGATCGTGGCGCGCGGGCATCCCCCAGAGCTCGCCTGACCGGGCGCGATCTCCATGCACGACTACGTGAGCGGCATGTACGCCGCGGGCATCGAAGGGCCTGTGGACGACATCGCGCTCCATCTCTACGACGACACGCCCGAGAACGCCGTCGGCCTGGTGGAGGACACGCGCTCGATCATGAACGCGAACGGCGACTCCGCCACGCCGATCTGGGCCACCGAGTGGGGCTGGGCGAGCGCGGGCAAGCCCAACAAGCTTCGTCACCGACCTGGCCGGGCAGGCGGCCGACGTCGACTCGCTGATGGGCGAGCTGGTGGCGCGGCACGAGGAGCTGAACGTGCGCGGGCTCACCGAGTACTTCTGGCACGACGGGTCGGACCAGTCGAACTACGACCGACCGCTGGGACAACCACCTCGGGCTGGTCTTCCAGGACTACTCGCACAAGCCCGCATACGACGCCTTCCTCGGCCGCGCGATCGACATCGACGCCGCCGGACACCACCATCGACTCGGCGCCGGCTGGGGTCGTGGCCGCGGGGCCCGCAGAGCATCGCCTTCTCCTCCACCCAGCCCGGGTCCGACTTCGAGTGCAACCTCGACGACTCCGCCTGGAGCGCCTGCAACAGCCCGCTGGCGCTCGACACGCTCGGCCCCGGCGCGCACACTGTGCACGTCCGCGCGACGGATCCCTACGGCAACACCGACCCGAGCCCGGCGCGTGCGTCCTGGCAGGTGCCAGGCTCGGCGGTGGAGGCCAACAGGGTGGCCGTGGACCGCTCCTCCCGCTCTCGCCATGCGCAGGCGCTGGTCCGCAAGCTGCGCGCGGATCAACCCGGCGCGGCTCGCCCGCAAGCGCACGCTGAGGCTCGCCGCCATCTGGCCGGCGGCCGGCAGGATCACGCTCACTGCTGCGGGCGCACGGCATCCTGATCGCTCGCGGCACCCGACTCTTCCGCCACCACGGCCGGGCCTCGCTCAGGCTCAGGCTCCGCAGCGCGCGGCAAGCGACTGCTGCCCGCTCACACCGCCTGCGAATCGTGCTGCTCGGAGAAGTTCAAGCCGCTCGGCGCGGCGCCGGGCGCCTCGGCCCACACGCGCGTTCACCCTCCGCCGTCACTGAACGGCGACGCTCAGCGGGCGCACGGGCCCGTATCCACCGGCGATCTCGCGCTGCTCGAGCGCGCCCCGCACGACCGAGTCCGGCACGCCGAAGCCCGTGTGCTTGGCGGTCGCCCATGCTGGCCGCGAACACGGTGGCGAGCACGCGCCCAGCGCAGTCCACCACCGGGCCGCCGGAGTTGCCGGAGCGCACCAGCCCGCGGAAGGAGGTGATCTTCCGCCGCACCGGCCCGCGGCCGTACGCGTCCTGGGTGAGCACGTCGGTGGTGGAGCCCAAGTCGCGCCGGCTCGACGTCGTAGGGACCGTCGTGGGGGAACCCGAGCACGGCGCGCCGGGTGCCGGAGCCGCGCTCCCTCGTTCATGCGCAGAGCGGGCACACCGTCGAGCCCGCTCACCCGCAGCACGGCGATGTCGTCGTGCGGGTCGTACCAGATCGCCTGCGCGTCGAGGTGGGCGCCGACTGCCCTGCACCTGCACCGTCGTGTCGTCCTCCCCGGCGACCACGTGCGCGTTCGTCACTACGATCCCTCTCCCCGCCACCCAACCCGAGCCCTGGACCCCCAAGCCGCAAGCCGTACCGAGCACGCGGACCACGCTGCTGGCCCGCCGCCCGCACCTGCGGGTCTCTCGCTATGCGCGAATTCGGGTGCCGGGCACGTCCGCGGGCGGCCCGTTGACCGAGGGCAGCGGGTCGAAGCGCGCGAGCGCGTTGAGCAGCGGTCCGCTGGGCGGCAGGGCGTCGTTGAGCTCCTGCAGGATCGTGGAGCGCTGGATGTCGCGGCGCAGAGTCCGGCGCGCCCCGGCGTCTGGAGCGCCACCGCACCCGCAACCCACACGAGGCCCAGGCCGAAGCAGGCCACGAGCAGCGCGCCCCGCCGCGCCGTCGATCGCGCCGAGCGTCGGGCCCATCTTGCGCCGCAGCCCGAAGCCGAGTGTCTCGAGCGCGGTGGCGAGAACTCCGCCCAGCGTGACGGCCACCACCAGGGTCACGAGCGGCGTGTAGGGCGACTCCGAGCCGCCCGACAAGAGCAGCGGCGCCACCCGCGAGCCGAGGAACGCGCCAGCCACGAAACCCCCAAGCGACAGGGCCCCGACCACGAGGCCCTGCAGCGTATCCCCAGACGGCCATCACCAGGGTGAAGGCCACGATGATCCAGTCGAGGGTCGTCACGAGGCAGCCCAGACGTTATTCCCACTCCGTTGAGACTTGGCGCAACACCCCGGACGCGGGCCGCCCACCGGCGCGCGGTGAAGCGGCGCCGGATCGCGGCCGTCACGGTGCTGGCTGCGGCGCTCATCTCGCTCGCGCTCGGCATGGTCTACGGCGCCACGCGGCAGTCCGCGTCCCAGAAGGCGGCCCGCGCCTTCACGCTGGCCTGGGAGCGCGGCGACTACGGCGCCATGTACGAGCACCTCACCGGCGCCGCGCAGAACGAGGTGAAGCCGGCCGAGTTCGTGAAGGCCTATGAGGACGCCCGCGACACCGCAACGACCGTGCGCATGGTGGCGGGCCATCCCAAGGACGAGGGCAACGGCACCGTCAGCGTGCCGATGGTCGTGACCACCCGCATCTTCGGCACCGTGCGCGCCCCGCTCGTTCTACATACAAAGAACGGCAAGCTCGCCTGGAGCAGCAACCTCGTGTTCCCCGGCGTGCCGCGTGGGGCCAAGCTCGAGCGAACCACGGTGGCGCCGCGGCGGGCGAAGATCGAGGCCCGCGGCGGCAAGACGATCGCCTCGGGCCCGGGCGACGCCCGCCAGCACCCGGGCACGGTGGCTGAGTCGATCGCCGGCAGCGTGGGCCAGCCCGCCACCCCCGCGGACCGCGAGGCTCTCCTGCGCCGCGGCTTCCCGGCCGGGACGCCGGTGGGTCTCTCCGGCCTCGAGCGCGCGTTCGAGGACCAGCTGGCGGGGCAGCCGGGCGGCAAGCTCAGCGCGGGCGGCAAGCTGCTGGCCCAGTCGGCGCCGCGGCCCGGCACGCCCGTTCGCACCACGATCGACCTCGGAATCCAGGCCGCGGCCGCATCCGCGCTCGCGGGCCGCTTCGGCGGCGTGGCCGCGCTCGACGCCCGCACCGGCGAGGTGCGCGCGCTTGCGGGCGTCGCCTTCTCCGCGCCGCAGCCGCCCGGCTCGACGTTCAAGCTCATCACCGCCACCGCCGTGCTCGAGTCGCACGCGGCCAAGCTCACCACGCAGTTTCCGGTCCAGCAGAAGACGACGATCGACGGCGTGGACCTCCAGAACGCGAACGGCGAGTACTGCGGCGGCACCTTCGCCCAGAGCTTTGCCAAGTCGTGCAACTCCGTGTTCGCGCCGCTCGGCGTGAAGGTCGGCGCCGCCAAGCTCGTCCGGACGGCCGAGCGCTACGGCTTCAACGAGCAGCCGTCGATCGCGGGGGCGCTGCCCAGCACGATCCCGGCGGCCGACTCGATCGGCTCGCCTCTGGCGCTCGGCTCGACGGCGATCGGGCAGGGTCAGGTGCTGGCCACGCCGCTCGAGCTGGCCTCGGTGGCGCAGACCATCGCCTCGCGCGGCATCCGTCACCGCCCCACGCTGCTGCCCGGCAAGCCGCCGGGCAAGCCCGTGCGGGTGACCTCGCGCAAGATCGCCAAGGAGATGAAGACGCTGATGCTCGGCGTGGTGCAGTACGGAACCGGTGTGCGCGCGGCCATTCCCGGGACCACGGTGGCCGGCAAGACCGGCACGGCCGAGCTGGAGAGCACGGTGCCGAAGCCGGGCGAGCCGCCGCCGCCGTCGGAGAAGACCGAGCCGCCGGGCAGCAAGACCGACGCCTGGTTCACCGGCTTCGCGCCGGCAACCCATCCGAAGATCGCGGTCTGCGTGATGCTCGTAAGAGCCGGAGCCGGCGGAGACACGGCGGCACCAGCGGCAGCGCTGGTGATCAGCGCCGGCCTGTAACTAGATGTCCAGCTCGATCCGCTGTTCGTCGGGCGCTGGGCCCGGTCCCGTCGGATTGATCTCGAGATCGAGCGGCCGGTTCTCGATCGACGCCACCGGCAGCTTGAACAGGAGCAGCGAGCCCCCGATCGGGCCGGTGGCGGGCGCGCTACCCGGCGTGGGCACGCACTGCTTCGCGCCCAGCGGGCGCGGCCGGTAGGCGAAGATGTCCGTGGCCGGCAGCGGGGTCGGCTCGAATTGCTTGTTCTCGGTGTCGATGATGCGGAAGTTGTTCACCGGCGTGGAAGCGCCGCCGTGCGTGTGGTTGACGTCGTTGCAGACCTGGATGAAGACGCCGTAGTAGTTGAAGCCTGGAGGCGCCTCCGGGCCGCTGAAGTAGTCGTGATCCTCCGGATCGCGCAGGTTGAGCTCGCGAGTGATGTAGACGGTGTAGCTCAGGCCGTCGACCTTCACGGTCTGGCCCTCGGGCTCGGGCGTTTCGTGATGCCGCGAGCACCCGGAAAGCACCGGGGCCACGAAGGCGGCAAGGGCGAGGACGGTTGCTACCCGCTTCATGCGGCGGGCAGTCTAACGACCCGGGCCGCCATCAGAAGCTGCCAAAGCGAGCGGCCTTGGCCGGCTCGTAGCCCGCGATGGTCGCGCGCGCGAGCGGAGCCTCCGGCTGCTCCTCGAAGATCTTCCTCAGCCGCGACAGGGAAACCTTCACCTGGCGCCGCAGCCAGCGCCGCGCGCCCAGGCTCTCCTTGAAGGCGTCGAGGCGCGTGGCGGGCTCTGTCCAGAGCACGAGCTCCACGCGCGTGGCCGCGCCGAGCGGCTCGAACGTGTACTCCACGAAGCCGGGCGTGCGGCCCAGCCGCCCGAGTCGCAGCTTCTCGCGGATGGCGCGAGGCCGGGCGGACTCCACGATGGACACCTCTACCCAGGTGCGGCTGCGCGGAGCCTTCGCGTGGAAGCGGGCCGCAGCGCCCACCCCGGAGGAGCGCGGCCGCGTGAGGTGGTAGTCGCGCTGGTAGTGGTCGCACCAGGCCACGCGGGCGGCGAGGTCGACCACGAGGTCGTACACCTGCTCGCGCGGCGCGGAGATGGTCACGTGTGCCCGGATCGGACGCATTGCGGCCCGGGATTCTATGGAGCGATGGTCGCCGGGGCGCTCAGGCGGCCCTGGGCACGACCGAGAGGCGGCGATCGGTCACGTGGACGCGCTCGGAGCGGACGGGCGAGCGTTCGGCCTCGGGCAGGCTCGCCAGGCACAGCGAGCAGAGCGCCTTCTCCGACTCGAAAACGTGCATCACCTCACCCGCCACGGGCGTGCGATGGCAGCGCGAACAGCTCGAACGGTCGTGCCCGAGAGCGCCAAGACTGCGGCGGAGGATCAGCGACGCGAGTTCCATACCCCACCTTTCGCTGAGCCCCATCGGTTCCCTCTTGGCCGCAAGACCCGTCCCGGGGCGGGGTTTGTATGGGTCGGACGAAACGGCCCAAAATGGGTAAGCCTGTTGGCCATTTCTTCCCAAAATTTCGCAGTTTCCGGGCTTTTTTGCCCTTGGAAAGCCCTCGCGTCATCGTTATCATCCGCACGATCACCCAGCAGGGAGTGACAATGGACGCTTTTACCGCCGGCACGTTGGCAGGGGCCGGATCCTTCCGTTGCGAGACGTGCGGCTTCGGCATAGCGCTACATGAGCGCGATGAAATTCCGGCATGCCCCCACTGTCATGGCGGCCGCTTCCGGCGCGCCTCGATATTCGGGGAACACCACGAACTCGAGCCGATCGGCTCTCATGAGGTGGAGACACCTGGTTGGCTCGAAGATGCGCGCAGCGCGCTGGTGGGCGACGGCGACTACGTCGCCTACCAGGAGGACGACCACGTACGCGTGGTTGCCCTTCAGGCGGGCTGGACACGGGTCGGCCGCAGCATGGCCGCCCACATCCGCTTCGACGATCCGACCGTCTCCCGCCGTCACGCTCTCCTCCACCGCGAGGACGGCAGCGTGCGGGTGCTCGACGACCGCAGCCTGAACGGCGTGTTCCTCAACGGAGAGCGGGTCGACTGGCACGAGCTGGAGGACGCCGACGAGATCGTCATCGGCCGTTTCCGCCTCTACTTCATCAGCTTGGCCGGGGAGAGTCTCAGCGGGGAGCCCGAGGGGATCGGCAGCGCCGTCACCTGACGCGCGGCTCGTGCCGCGCGCCTCGAGCTGCGGCGCCGGTTGAGGAGGAGAGTGAGTCGAGGGCCCGCAGGGGCCCTCGGACGTTGCGGGGTCCTGCCAGGATTGGCCTGGTCATGGCCAAGCTCGAGAAGGCAGACTGGTGGACCCTCCGCCGTGCGCAGAACCGCAAGCCCGCCACCTACACGTGCCCGATCTGCAACGGCTTCCTGCCCTCGATGTCGGAGCACATCCTGATCGCCCCGGAGGGCGACACCTCGCGCCGCCGCCACGCCCACACGCAGTGCGTGGCCGCGGCCCGCAAGGCCGGCAGGCTCCCGAGCCGCGACGAGTGGCTGAAGACGCAGCCGCGGCCACCCGGCCTGCTGACGCGCCTCTTCGGCCGCCATTCTTAAGCCGCCGCCCCCAATCGCCATTCCGCCGCCCGCCATCCGCCCTGGGGGCAACTGGGACCGCTACTCAGTTGACACCGACGGGTCGGTCTGCTCCTTCTGCGGTAGCGACATCACGAAGTGCTGCTCCGGCTCGGCCGCCAGGTCCATGATCCGCAGCGCCTCGTCAGGCTGGCCGGTGGCGCGCAGCTCCTCGGCGTAGTGGCCGAGCAGTTCCTGCACGTCGAGCATACCCTCCGCGTCGAGGTCCTCGAGCGACACCTTCGCGCCCTTGCCGCGGCGGCGGATGAGCGCCTCGCGGGTGAGGCCCCAATCGTCGTTCACGCGCAGGTACACGCGGCCGCCCGTCTGCCCGGCGCAGAACCACGGGCCCGGATCCCCAAGGACCACGGCGCGGCCGTTGGTCATGTACTCGAAGGCGAAGCCCTTGATGTTCGCGCGGTCGGCCACGCAGCCGAGCTCGTCCTGCAGGGCACCCTCGGGCTCACCGCCGATCACCACGTCGGCGCCGGAGAGGCGGATGCAGAAGCGCGAATCCGCGTTGCCCTGAACGAACAGGCGGCCGCGCTGGGCGCCGTAGGCGAACGACTTGCCCACCGAGCCGTTGATCCGCCGCCCGAAGCGGTTCTTGCCCTTCATGATCGAGACCTTGCCGCCGAGCATCGTCTTGGCCACGCCGTCCTGGGCGCCGCCCTCGACGGTGATGTCCACGCCGTAGACGTTGAAGGCGCCGAGGCCCTGGCCGGCCACCGAGCCGCCGTCGAAGTGGATCGAGGCGAGCGTGTCCTCGTTGGCCATCGGCGCGGTCTCCGGATGGAAGATGCGCGCACGGGCCAGCTCGCCGGCCAGTTCGGTGCCGAGCACGCGGTCGTCGGAGGTGGCGGCGCGTGGGAAGGAGCGCCGCACCAGGGTGCCCGCGCACACCTCGGTGGCCAGCGCTGCCACCTCGTGCGAGGCCTCCTTCGCCTTCATGCGGATGGGGCGCGCCACTACCAGCCCGGGCTCCGAGCGCTCCTCCTGCGGCATCGGCAGGTCGAGCGGTTCGAGGTCGAGGAACTCCTCGAGCGGCTTGATCATCTCGGCCACGTCCACGTGATCGCGGTGCCGCGCCTGCACGAGCAGGTCCGAGCGGCCCACGAGGTCCTGCGCCCGCTCGTAGCCGAGCTCGGCGCAGATCCGCCGCACCTCCTCGCCCATTGAGCTGAAGAAGCGCGTGCACGACTCGGCCGAGCGCTCGAACTCCTGCGGCGTGAACTTCTTGAGGCCCTTCATGTCGGCCTCTTCCTTGGTCTCGATCTGCGTCGCGATGCCCACGTGGCAGGTGTCGAGCTGGCAGCCGCGGCAGATCGTGCAACCGAGCGACACCATCGCCAGCGTGCCGAAGCCCACGCGGTTGGCGCCGAGGCAGTGCAGCTTCACGATGTCCCAGCCGTGGCGGTAGCCGCCGTCGGCCCAGATCTCCACGCGGTTGCGGATGCCCGCCTCCATCAGCGCCAGGTGCACCGCGCGCGTGCCGATGTCGGAGGGCAGTCCCACGTGGCGCAGCGCGTGCGAGCGCGCCGCGCCGGTGCCGCCCTCGAACCCCGACAGGGTGATGATGTCCGCGCCCGCCTTGGCGATGCCCACTCCGATCGTCCCGACGTTCGGCACCACCGGCACCTTCACCGACACCCGGACGTCCGGATTGGCGGTCTTCAGCTCGTCGATCAGCTCGGCGAGGTCCTCGATCGAGTAGAGGTCGTGGTTGTTCGACGGCGAGATCAGGTCCGTGCCCACCGTCGCGTTACGAGCCTGCGCCACCTTCTCGGTGACCTTCTTGGCGGGCAGGTGGCCGCCCTCGCCGGGCTTCGCGCCCTGGCCGATCTTGATCTCGACCAGGTAGGACGAGTTCACCATCTCGCTTGTGACGCCGAAGCGGCCCGAGGCCACCTGCTGGCCGCGCCACTTCGGGTACTTGCCGTACATGTCCTGGATCTCGCCGCCCTCGCCGTTCATCGCGATGATGTTGGCCCGCATGGCGGCCTCGGCGTAGGCGCGGTAGGCGGTCTCGCCCTGCGAGCCGAAGCTCATCGACGAGATCACGATCGGGTACGAGTGCAGGCCCACGCCAGGGTCCGAGTCCGCGATCGGCTGGCGGTCTGACTTGACGTCCACGATGTGGCGCAGCGAGATCGGCTGCTCGATCTCGAGCTCCCGCACCTTCTCCGAGTAGTCCTCGTAGCTCGCGCTGCCGTTGGCGGCCGCGATCGCCGCCTTGTAGACCTTCGGGTAGAAGTGGAACGTCTTTGCGGGCTTGCCGCCCTCGTCCTCGCCCGCGAGGATGCGCTGGCGCTCGTCGGCGTCCGCGTCGAGCTCCGCGAAACCCGTGCCGCCCTTCTCCGAGCCGAAGTAGGACGGTGCGTCGAACAGCGTGGTCAGCTCCGGAGCGAGCCCGATCGAGGAGAACAGGCGCGCGTATCCGCGCAGCTCGTGGATCCCGATCGTGGAGATGACCTTCTCGATGCCCTTGCGCATCGCCGAGCCGAGGTTGTCGATGTCCGTGCGGTAGTCGTCGACGCACGCCACCTCGAGCATCACGTAGGGGCAGACGCCGTCGGCGCCGAGGCCGAGCGCGAGCACCACGTCGTGCACGTTGCGGATCGCACCCGAGCGCAGCACGATGCCGCAGCGGCGGCGCAGGTTGGGCTCGGCGCTCTCCACGTACGCCTCGCGCAGCGCCAGGTCCACGGCAGCCAGCGCCAGGTGCGGGTCGAGGTAGCGGCGGTCGCCGTCGTAGGCGGTGCGGTCCGAGAGCACCAGCAGCTCGGCGCCTTCGCGCGCGGCGGTGGTGGCCTCGTGCTTGAGGCGCTCGATCGCGCCCTTCGTGTTCTCGGACTCGAGCGCGGAGATGTCGAGCACGTGCGCCCGCCCGCGGAAGAGCTCCCAGATGTCCTCGAGCAGGTAGGTCTTGTGCTCCTTCGCCACCTGGCGGTAGACCGAGTCCGACAGCGGGGCGAGCCCGTCGTGGCCGCCGAGGATGATCGGGAAGGCCGTCTCGATCGTGCGCGGCTCGGGGTCGAGGCCCCACGCCCCCGGCCGCTGGCCGAACACGGCGCGGCAGGAGAAGTGCTCCACCTCGCGCTCGCGGTCGATCGCCGGGTTGGTGACCACGGCCACCGACTCCTTGAAGTAGTCGGCCAGGTTCTGGCGCTCGGGCGAGAGACAGGCGAGCGGGCCGTCATAGCCCAGGGAACCGATCGGCTCGGCGCCCGTGGCGGCCATCTGCTGCACGAGCTTCATGTCGTCGCGCTGCCAGCCGAAGCCGCCGAGCACGCGATCCTCCACCTTCACCGGCTCGGCCGGGCCGGCCGCTGTGTAGCCGGGGATCTCCGGGCCCTCGAGCGGCCCGCCCACCGGGATCATCTGCGCGTAGCCGTGCACCGGGTCCTCGCCGGTGCGCTGCACCCAGCGCTCCCAGGTGAGCCACTGAAGCTGGATGTGCTGGCGGAGCTTGGCCTCGCCCTTCTTGCGGTTCAGCGAGATCATCAGCTTCTCGCCCGGCGCGAGCGGCTTCGGCTCCTCCACCGTGTCCTCCACCGGCACCACGCCGGGCTCCGACGAGAACGTGTACGAGCTGCTCGTCTCCACCAGCCAGAGCGGGCGCAGGCCGAGCGCGTCGACCGAGAACACCAGCTCGTCGGCGTGCCGCGCGAGCAGCGCCACCGGACCCTGCGCGAACGGCCCGAACGCCTGGCGCAGGTACATGTAGAACGGGCGCAGCTCGTCGGGTAGCTGCTTGACCTCGTTGACGATCGGCGGCAGCACCAGCTCGAGCGCCTCAACGAGGGACAGCCCGCCGCGGTGCACGAGCGACTCCACGGTGCGGTTGAGGTCCTGCGAGTCCGACCCGTCCGGGTGGATCGGCACGCTGAGCATGCGCGCCTCCTGGCGCAGCTTCGCGATCGTGTTGATCTCGCCGTTGTGGCCGAGCATCGCGAATGGCTGCACGCGCTTGAACGACGGCCACGTGTTGGTGGAGTAGCGGTTGTGGCCGATGATCGCCGCTGTCTCGGCGCGCTTGTCGCGGAGGTCGGGGAAATAGCCGCCCAGCACGTGCGGCGCGCCCATGACCTTGTAGACACAGGTGTCCGTGGAGAACGACGCCACGTGCACGTCGAGCTCGCTCTCGAGCGCGATCAGCAGCTCGAAGCACAGCCTGGGCTCGCCGATCAGCCCGCCCACCTGCCAGAAGATCGGCTCCTCCTCGCGGGCGGTCGGGCCGAGCGCCGAGGACTCGACCACGCCTTCACGCTCGGCAAGCAGACGCAGGCCGAAGCGGCCCATGATCTCCCGGGCGCGCTCCTTCACCTCGTCGCTGTTGCCCCCCTTGCGCGGGATGAAGATGTGGCCGACGGCAAACAGCGGGTCGAGCGCGAGGTGCGAGGCGTGGCCGCCGCCGCGGATCTCCTCTGCCCAGATCTTGCGCGGGATGTCGAGCAGCACGCCGCAGCCGTCGCCCTCGCCGTCGACGTTGCCGGCGCGGTGCAGCATCTTCTGGAGCGCCCCAAGCGCGGTGGGGATCGGATCGTGGCGGGGCGTCGCGTCCTTCTCGACTGCCGCGTAGAGCGCGCAGGCGTCCTTGTCCTCGACGGTCACGGGGGCGCGTCGAGGCCTGTACCCCTGCGTAGAGACGTACCGAACGACGCGGCTGGACGGCTCAGCCACTCTCCTCCTCCTTCCGGTTCCTGCACCTTCTCCGAGCGGGTGCGCGACGGTTGGGTCGGGGAACTATAGTCGCGTCCTCCGATGGCCAGCACGCTCGCGGTTCTGTCACAGAAGGGGGGCACCGGCAAGACCACAACGGTGCGCACGCTCGCGGACGTGTTCACGCGCGTGGGGCTGCACGTGCTGTCGGTGGACCTCGATCCGCAGGGCAACCTGTCCGACTACTTCGACGTACCGCCGGACGCCTCGCCGACGATGGCGGACGTGCTCGCCGGGCAGGCCAAGGCCGTCCGACGCGATCTACGACGACACGATCCTGCCGGCCAACCTCGGCCTGGCCGAGTCGGAGCTCGTGCTGAGCGGGAAGATGGGTCGCGAGATGACGCTGCGGCGAGCGCTCAAGGACGTGAAGCGCCGCTACGACATCGTGCTCGTGGACTGCCCGCCGTCGCTCGGGCTGCTCACCGTCAACGCCGTGGTGGCCGCTGACTACGCGCTGCTCTCCACCGAGGCGCAGTACTTCTCGCTTCAGGGCGTCGAGCAGGCGCTCGAGGTGATCGAGCTGGCCAAGGACAACCTGCACCAGGACCTCGAGTGGCTCGGCGTGGTCCTGAACATCGCGGACCTGCGCACGATCCACTCGCGCGAGGCGCTCAAATCGCTGCGCGACCGCTTCGGCGACCGCGTGTTCGACAGCGTGATCCGCGCCTCGATCCGCTATGCCGAGTCCGCGGAGCGCGGCGTGTCGATCCTCGACTACCGGCCGGAGCTGGGCGCCGACTACGTGGCGCTCGCGGAAGAGGTGCTGGAGCGCCTCGGCTTTGAGGATGAGCGGCGGCGAACGTCAGCTCTCGGACAAGAGCTGGCGCCGCAGGTAACGCCTCAGGCGTAGCGGGGACTCTGCGTCGGCGTCTGGTTCCGCCGAACAAGCCCTCGAAAGGAACTCTATGCATCAGGCCCGCCGCTCGCTCCTCACGCTGGCCGCTGCGCTCGCATTCGGCGTCGTGGCCGCGACGGGCTCGGCGCAGGCGTTCACGTTCGTCAACTCGTTCGGGTCGCTCGGCTCGGGCGACGGCCAGTTCAACTTCCTCAACCAGATCGCGATCGACCCGGCGGGCAACATCTACGGCGCCGACGGGAGCAGCGAACGGATCGAGAAGTTCTCGTCAGACGGCGCGTTCCTCGCCCAGTTCGGCGGCCCTGGCAACGGCGACGGTCAGCTCGCGGGCGTGTACGGCCTGGCCGTCGACCCCACGGGGTCGTTCGTCTACGCCACAGACGACGGCACCCACAACCGCGTGAACGAGTACACGACAGGCGGCACGTTCGTGCGCGCGTGGGGAACCACGGGCAGCGGCGACGGCGACTTCAACCTGCCATCGGGAGTGGCCGTCGGGCCGACCGGCGACGTGTACGTGGGCGACAACAGCAACGACCGCGTCGAGGAGTTCACGGCCACCGGGACCTTTGTGCGCAAGTGGGGCAGCTCTGGCTCCGGCGACGGCCAGCTCAGCGGTCCGGACGGCGTCGCTGTGGACTCCGCCGGGAACGTCTGGGTGAGCGAGGACGGCAACCACCGGATCCAGGAGTTCACGGGCAGTGGCGCCTTCATCAGGAAGGTGATGAGCATCGACGGCGAGCCCTTCGGGGGGCCGTTCGCGATCTCGTTCGACGCCGCGGGACACCTCTGGGTGAGCGACGAGAAGGCCGTGGAGGAGTTCGACGGCAGTGGCAACTTCCTCGCCGCCTACGGCGGTGGCACCGGCGCGACCGCCTTCAGCGAGCTGAACGGCCTCGCGGTGGATTGCAATGGCGTGTACGCGGCGGACGGCAACCTGGATCGGATCGAGCTGTTCAGCGATCCATCGATCCCGGCCTGCCCGGGCTCGGTCCCGCCGTCCACGCCCCCGGCCACCGCCGGCCCGGGGCCACCGGCGCTCTCGCTCGCGCTCGTATCCGCGCACTCGCAGCGAGTGCTCAGGCAGCACGGGATCGTCGTGGAAGTGTCGGCCGACGTCGCCTCGACGATCACGGTGGGGGGCAGCATCTCCGTCCCCGGAGCATCGCGGACCGTGAAGTTCACGCGCCTGAGCGCGAAGCTCGCGGCCGGGGCGCAGAGGGCTCTCAAGCTGAAGCTGTCAAAGAGCTCACTGAAGCTGGTGAAGAAGGGGCTGCAGAAGCACCGCTCCCTGAAGGCCAAGGTGATCGTCACCGTCGCGGACGCGGCCGGAGCGACGGTCACCTCGCACAGGAGCGTGACCCTCACGCGGTGAGCGGTTAGGCTGTCGCGGCCTGTTTGGCCAGCCGACCAGTGTCCACTCGAGACATCACAGAGCTGCTGTACCGCTCAGCCAGCGAACTGGCCGGCCTCGTGCGCACGGGCGAGGTGAGCTCGCGCGAACTGGTGGAGGCCTCGCTCGGCCCGCATCGACGACGTGGACGAGCGAGTGAACGCCTTCACGCTCGTGGACCGCGAGGGTGCGCTGTCCACGGCGGACTCGATCGGTCCCGGCGACGACCGTCCCTTCGCAGGCGTGCCGGTGGCGATCAAGGACCTGGCCACGCCCGTGGCCGGGCTCGTGATGTCGCAGGGGATGGAGCTGTTCGGCGACTACACGCCCGACTACGACGCCTACGTCGTGCGGCGCATCCGCGAGGCCGGCTTCGTGATCGTGGGCAAAACCAGCTCGCCGGAGCTCGGAATCATCCCGGTCACCGAGCCGCGCCGCTTCGGCGCCCACGCGCAATCCCTGGCACCTCGAGCGCACGCCCGGCGGCTCGTCCGGCGGCTCGGGCGCCGCGGTGGCGGCCGGGATGGTGCCGCTCGCGCATGGCAGCGACGGCGGTGGCTCGATCCGCATCCCGTCGGCGTGCTGCGGGCTCGTGGGCCTCAAGCCGAGCCGCGGGCGCATCTCGCGCGGGCCGGACCTCGGCGACGCCTACCTCTCCACCGACGGCATGCTCACGCGCACGGTCGAGGACTGCGCGCGCTCGCTCGACATCCTGGCCGGCTACGAGCCGGGCGACGCCACCTGGGCGCCGCCGCCGGCCGAGCCGTTCGCGAACGCCGTGGGGCGCGATCCGGGCAAGCTGCGCATCGGCCTGATCATGAAGCCGCCGATCGAGGCCGCCATCGATCCGCTCTGCGAGCGCGCGGTGCGCGACGCCGCCGAGCTGCTCACCGGGCTGGGCCATGAGGTGGTGGACGTCGACCCACCCTGGGGCCGCGAGGACGACGCGCGCATGCTGGCTCTCTTCACCGTCCTGTACGCGGCCAACATCGGCCTGGGCGTGGCGTTCGGCGGAATGGTCACCGGCCAGGAGCCGAAGCCGGAGCAGATGGAGAAGCTCACCTGGGAGATGTTCCAGCGCGGGCTCGGACAGAGCTCGATCGAGTACATGGGCGCGCTGGCGCAGCTGCAGCGTTACACGCGCGAGCTGATCGAGTTCGCCTCAGGGTTCGACCTGCTGATGACGCCCGCGCTGGCGCAGCGGCCGCTCGAGATCGGCGACATCAAGCCTGACGGCGACAATCCGCTCGGCGAGTTCGCGCGCACGGGGCTGTTCACGCCGTTCACAGCGGTCTTCAACGTCACCGGACAGCCCGCGATCTCACTGCCCCTATTTCACGGTGACGACGGCCTGCCGCTCGCCGTGCAGTTCGCCGGCCAGCCGGTGGGCGAAGCTGCTCTGCTTAGGCTCGCTGCTCAGCTCGAGGCGGAGACCGGCTGGGCCGAACGCCGGCCCGAGCTGTAGTCCACAGTCCACAGGGCTCAGGACGATGGGCCGAGGAAGGGTCCCAGTGCCCGCTGGGGCGCCGGTCGCAGTGGGCGCCGGAAGCGCTTTCGGGCTGTTTCACGCTCGATCTCCGACGGCACCACGTGCTGCACGGGCGAGTCGGTGAGCCTGCCGATCCGGTGCGGCAGGTCGTACTCGAGCCAGCGTGACGCCGCACGCTCGAGGGTGGACACGACCACCTCGTCGTATGCGCCGGGGTTCCACGTCTCCGCCACGGCCACGATCGGATCGGGGTCCCCCACCATGCCGTCGACGTCGAGGCCGGCGTCCCGCAGACGCCGCAGGCCGGCCGCGAGCTGCGAGCGCGCGGTCTCGAGTCCCTCGGCGCGGTCGGGCCCCCGCCCGGCCACCGGCACGAGCAGTGTGAACGCCGCGTCCGCCGCATCTTCTCGGCCCGAGAGAGCCTGCGCGAGGCCCTCCGAGTCCGCCGTCCTGTTGGCCACGACGAGCACCCTCGTCCTATAAGCCATTCGGACCTCCCTGTGCTTCGGGGCAGTTCTCGATTCAAGTTACCCCTCCGAGCGGCGCAGCCCTCCAACCTGGCGCTGAGACTCCTCTTAGGTCTTACTGCGGAGCCTCAGGATCGCACTGGTGATGGTCCTGGCACGGGTGCCGTTGGCGTCGCGGGCGGTGGCGCGGATGGTCAGCCGAATCCGCCGCTTGTGGCGAACGAGCCGCCGGCCGCGCCGGTTGAGCCGAATCTTCACGCGGCGGCTGTGACCGGCCGCGACCTTGAAGTGCGTGCGCCCGATCAGCCTCGATCGCGGATGTCGAAGGACGGCTTTGCTCGCCGCGTGGGCCGTGTCCGTCGTCGCGCTCATGCTCACGGTGCCCACGCAGGTGCCTCCGCCCGGCGGGCAGGAAACCTTCAGCGGCACGGTCGAGCCGGCGACGCTGAGCCGACCGGCGGGCAGCCGGGTCGAGACCTCGGCGGCGCCGGGCCGACGAGCCTTGCCTCCCGGGTACAGGTCCTTTTCGAGCTTGGCGAGGATTAGCTTCGAGGTGGCGAGATGGCCGGCGTAGTTGGGGTGCACTGCACCCGCAAGGCGCACGTCCGAACCGACATCGCCGAGGGCGTTCCACGAGCCCACGAAGGTCTGCACGTAGCTCTGCGCACCCGCGCAGTAGCCGTGACCGCTCTGGAACGCGCGTGCGACGCCACCCACGTAGCGCCAGTGGTGGCGGGTCGCGGCCTTGGCCACCTCCGCGTTGAGCGGCAGCACCACGTGTCCGCTTGCCCACTCGCTCTCGCTCGGCGTGATCCCCCACGAGCCGGGCGGATAAGGGAAGTTCGTGACGCCGAGCAGCGCGCGAACGAACGGGAAGGGCTCACCGATGCGGCAGTAGTGGCCGGGCGCGAGCTCCGTGGGGTCGAAGTATTCGGTCAGGTAGAAGCGCGAGGGGTTGGGAATGTTCGGCCGCTCGGCGAGCCAGCGCGCGAGCTCGTCGTAGCCCGAGCCGAGCTTGGCGAGGCTGCGCTTGACGGCGACCGTGAGCGTCGGGTCCGCGCCCGGTGTGCCGAGCCCCAGCAGGTTGTGCGCGTCGAACGGCGGCGCCGATGTGGTGGGACAGTCGATCACGAACAGGCAGTACTGAACGATGGGGCCGAACCCGATGTCGTTCGCGCCGATGCTCGCGATCAGCGCGTCGATTTCGCGCTGGTAAGCGCCCCGGTGGGTGAGACTCACGAGCTGATTGAGCTGGGCGGGCTGGGTGGTGCCGTCCTTCTGCACGCCGTCGTAGCCGCCGAGCAGCCCGCGGTCGATCGTGGCTCCCGAGCAGGCCAGCGACACGAATGTGACCGAGGTGCGCGGATCCTGACGCTCGAGCTGCTCCGCCGCCAGCGAGTCCCGCGACAGCGCGGAGCGGTGACAGCGGTCGAGCTCCCACTTCGCGCGCGCCCTCCCGGGCCCCGCCGGCAGGTCCGGATTGCCCTCGCCCGACGCCACGGAGTCGCCGAGCGAGACGATCAGCCAGTCCTGGACGACCACGTCCTGCTCGGCGGTCGACACGCCATCCTGTGTCGGGACCGTCATCTTCACCCTGTACGTGCCCTCGCGCGGGACGGAGATCCGGACCTTGCAGCCGTCCACCCTCACCGGGGCCGGGCGGCCCCCGATCGTCACGCTCGCCCTCGTGGCGTCGGCGCATAGGTCGTCCGGCGGGCGCAGGTCGACGTCGTAGTGATCGGGGACGACCTGGGCAGCGCTCGTCATCTGGTCGATCAGCCCGTCGTGGTTAATGTCGAGGCCGTAGCGGTCCGGCATCGAGTAGTCGAATGTGAACTGCGAGTCCGGTGGGGGTGGCGGCTCCGCAGGAGGCGGCCCGGCCGAGGGGACGGGGCAAGCGGTGGTGAACTCCCCGTCCGAGAATCCCACCCGGCACGTCGTGTGGCCCACCGTGTCCCACTGGTCGTAGACGTACAGCTCGAGAGTGGCAAAGTCAGTCGGGGGCCTCGGGATGACGACGCGGCCCGGTTGCCCAGTGCCGCTGGCCTCGAAGTACGCGTCGATCGGCAGCCCCGCACTGTTGAGCTGATCCGAGGCGACCCAGCTGTAGTGGTCGATCGGTTCCTCGTATCCCGCCGACCCGCTGCCGTCGGCCGCGATGCTGCCGTCGGGGCGCAGCGTGGTGGTGATCGCGGCCACGGGCGGCGCAAATGTCGCGTAGCCGTTGCCAATGGGCGACTCGCCGTTCTCATAGACCTCGCAGTACGGCGGCTGCTCGATGGCGACGGCGAAGCTGTAGTAGCCCGCATGCGGCAGCTCGATCGTCAGATCAGGCTGTTCGGCTCCCTCCACCGGGAGAGCGAAGCCGTAGCCATAGGCCCCGCGCACGTACTGCCACGCGAACCCAGGGGAGGCAGAGGCGCCCGGCCTGACGTGAACGATGGCCTTCAGCTCGTCGCTGGGATCGCGCTCGAGCCACGTATAGAAGTCGTACGAGCCGCAGGTCCAGTGGTGGAGGTAAGGAACGTCGGGCGGTGGATCCGCGAAGCCGGCCGCGGGCAGATGCACGGCACAGAATGCGCAGACGCCGACCAGCGCGGCGAGTACGCACCGAGGGGGGCTCTTGATCATCGGCTGTGGCAATCCAACCACGCCGCCGCCGGCCTGCGCAAGAGTCTTAGAGTGGCGGGCCGTGCTCCGCCGCTCCCCACACGACCGCGAGATCCTCAAGCTCGCCCTGCCCGCACTCGGCGCGCTCGCTGCCGAGCCGCTCTACATCCTGGTGGATACCGCGATCGTGGGACACCTGGGCACCCCGCAGCTCGCGGCGCTCGCGCTGGCGGGCACGCTGCTCACCGGCACGTTCACGATCTTCAACTTCCTCACCTACGGAACCACGGCGCAGGTGGCCCGCTACCACGGCGCCGGGCGCGAGGAGGAGGCGGGCTCGATGGCGGCACAGGGCTTCTGGCTTGCCACGGCGATCGGCGTCGTGCTGCTCGTGCTCGGCCTGGCGCTGGCTGTGCCCGCCGTGCATGCGCTGGGCGGGGCGCATCGCACCGGCAGCCTGGCTGTGCTGTACCTGCGGATCGGTGCGATCGGACTGCCGTTCGCCCTCATCGCGCTGGCCGGGCAGGGCTACCTACGGGGCGTGTCGGACCTGCGCACGCCGCTCGGAATCGTGGTGGTGGCGAACCTGGCGAATGTCGTGCTCGAGGTGCTGTTCGTGTACGTGTTCGGCTGGGGCCTGGCAGGCTCCGCGTGGGGCACGGTGATCGCGCAGGCCGGGATGGGCGCGGCGTTCGCGATCGAGCTGCTGCGGGCGCCGGCCAGCACCCGCCGCCCGCGGCTCGCGCTGATGCGTCCGCTGGCGCGCGTGGGCGGTGACATCTTCGTCCGCACCGCCTCCCTGTACGCGGCGTTTCTCGTGGCGAGCGCCGTGCTCGCGCGCATCGGCTCGGCGTCGCTCGCCGCCCACCAGGTGGCGTTCCAGCTCTGGGCTTTCATGGCCCTCGTGCTCGATGCGGTGGCCATCGCGGGGCAGGTGATGGTCGGGAGGATGCTCGGCGCCGCGCGGGCGGACGAGGCCTGGGAGGCGTCCGTGCGAATGATCGGCTGGTCGGTGGTGGTCGGCGCCGGCTTCGCGCTCATGATGCTCGCGCTCATCGACGCGCTGCCGCACGTGTTCACCGACGACCCCCGCGTAATCGACCGCCTGCACGCGATCTGGCCGATCTACGCGCTGATGCAGCCCGTCAACGCGATCGCCTTCGCGCTGGATGGCATCCTCATCGGCGCCAGCGACACGCGCTTCCTCAAGTGGTCGATGCTCTTCTCGGCGCTGGCGGTATTCGCGCCGATCGCGCTGCTGTCGCTCGCGTTCGACTGGGGCATCGTTGGCGTGTGGTGCGGACTGCTCGCCCTGATGTTCGCCCGCGTGATCACCTGTGGCGCACGCTTCATGGGGCGGCGCTGGGCGGTGGTGGGGGTGCCCGGTTAGCGAGCACAACCGAGGTCTCGACCTGGCGCTCCGGGATCGTCCAGTAGGTCTGGAGCAGCCGCGTCTTCTCCTCGGGTGACACCAGCTCGAAGCCGTGGCGGCGGTAGAAGCGGATCGCCCACTCCGCATCGGCCCAGGTGCCGACGAGCATCGGCCGCTCGTCCGGGCCGACGAGGTGCTCGAGCAGCGCACCGCCCACTCCGCCGCGCTGACTACCCGGCGCCACGTAGGCGTGGCGGATCAGGGTGACGTCGCCCACCGGCTGGATGCCCATCATCCCACCAGCTCGCCAGCAGCCTCGTAGCCCCAGAACGTCACGCCCGCGGCGATCTCGCTGTCGAGCTCGTCCGCGGCCATGTAGGGGTCGTGCCAGCGGTCGGCGGGGATCACGCCGCGGTACGCCTCGGCGGCAGCGTTGATAATCGCCAGCATGGCTGTGCGCTCGTCATCCCGGCAGGAGCGGATGGTGCTCACCGATGGGAATCTAAAAGGACGCCCTGAGTGCCCGCGAAGAAACGCGATGGAGGACCCAGCGAGATCGTCCGCTTCTACGACCGCTGCCGCGACTTCATCCGCGAGCTGCTCGGGCAGAAGCCGGAGCCAGGACGCTGCCGGGACCTTCGCGCGCGGACTAGACCTCCGCGGACGGCCGGCCGACGCGCTCTTGTTGGCCGCGCGCTGAGTTGTGCTGAAGGGCTTCTGCAGCCAGCGGCCGAGCCGTCCCGGCGCGTGCGACGCTCCGCGCCTGCCGCCTCCCAGCACGCGGTTCACCCCACGCTGTGGGTGACGCGACAGCCTGGGCGCGAGGAAGCCGAGGACGCACAGCAGGATGCACAGGGCGATGACGGCGGCGATGAGCATGAGCACCTAGTACCCGGCGCTTGCGCTCGCAATCCGCGGAAGGCCGCTCTGAGCTGCCGGCCGGCCGGCGCCCCCGGGCCAATCGCTAACCCGTGCCCGTCAGAGCCGCGCGAGAATCTCCCGGTCGCGGTCGAAGCTGAGCTGCTCCGCCGCCTCCGCCGGGCTCAGCCAGAGCAGCTCGCTCACCTCGTTGTTGGGCGTGAATTCGCCGTCGCAGACCGTCATCCGCCAGTAGCGCACCACCTTCGGCCGCCCGTGGCGGTCGGTGTAGGACACGCTGCCCAGCTCGTCGCCGAGCTCGCACACGAGGCCCGTCTCCTCCTCCACCTCGCGCACCGCGGCCTCCTCCCACGTCTCGCCCGGCTCGAGCTTGCCCTTCGGCAGCGTCCAGTCCTCGTACTTGGGCCGGTACACCACCGCCAGCTCGCCGGCAGTCGTTCAGCACGCACGCCGCCGCGCGGCCTCGACGATTGCCGGCGCCTTCGCTCACGCCAGCGCCCTCACGTCCGCGCCGCTCGGGTCGAACTGCACGCGGCGCACGTCGCAGTCGGGCGCCTCGCCGCGAAGCGCCTCGAACAGCGCGCCCGGTCTGCTCGAAGTGCGACCAGAACAGAACGGCTGGGCCGGCGCCCGCTGATCGTGGCGCCGAGCGCGCCCAGCTCCCGCGCGCGCCCCACGCAGCTCCATCGAGCGCGGGTAGAGCGACGCGCGGCGCGGCTGGTGGATGCGGTCGGCCAGGCCGCGCGCCACGAGGTCGAAGTCCGCGCGCGCGAGACCCAGCACGAGCAGCGACGCGTGCGCCACGTTGTGCACGGCGTCCGCCATCGGCACCTCGGCCGGCAGCGCGGCGCGCGCCTCGGACGTGGGCACCTGGTGCGGCGGGATCGCGAGCACGCCCTCGAGCTCGGGCGGCGGATCGAAGCGCTCCGCGCCGTCGTCGGCGCAGATCACGAAGCCGCCGCGCAGCGCGGCCGCGACGTTGTCGGGATGGCCCTCCAGCTCGACCGCGCGTCGGCAGCAGGTCCGCGTCCAGCTCGTACATGTGGTCGGCGGCCGCCAGGCCGGCCACGATCGCCGCGGCGCTCGACCCGAGCCCCGCCGCCAGCGGGATGTCGCTGCGGATCCGGAACGTCACGCCGTCGGCGGGGTGCAGCGCCTCGAACGCGCGCACGCACAGGTTGGAGCGGTCGAGCGGCAGGCCCGTCGATCTCGGTCTCGACGCGCGAACTCGCCCGTCTCCTCCACCTCCAGCTCGAGATGGATCGCCAGCGCCGCGGCCAGCACGTCGATAGCCCGGCCCGAGGTTGGCCGACGACGCCGGCACGCGCACCACCCGCCTCCGGTTCATTTTTTGTGGTGCCTCTCGTCGGTATGGCCGCGTTCGGCGGCCACCCCTCCGTTCGCGACCACTAGCCGAACACCGCCCGCTCGACGGCGCCGATCTCCGGCTCGCACGGGATCACGGAGCTGGCCTGCGCCATCGCGGTGGTGGGGTCCTTGAGCCCGTGGCCGGTGAGCACGCACACCACCCGCCCCTCGGCGCCGTACTTGAGCAGTCCCGCCACCGACGCCGCCGAGGCCGGCTCGCAGAACACGCCCTCGCGCGCGCCGAGGAAGGCGTAGGCGTCGAGGATCTCCGCATCCGACACCGCGCGGATCTCGCCGCGCGAGCCGGTGACCGCGTCCATCGCGTCCTCCCAGCGCGCCGGGTTGCCGATCCGGATCGCCGACGCCACGGTCTCCGGGTCCTCCACCGGCGCGCCGCTGCACCAGCGGCGCGGCGCCCTCGGCCTGGTAGCCGTGCAGGCTGCGGCGCCACCTCGTACTCGCGGAACCCCCGCCACCAGGCGGTGATGTTCCCGGCGTTGCCCACCGGGATGCACAGCACGTCGGGCGCCTCGCCCGAGCTCGTCGCAGACCTCGAACGCGCCGGTCTTCTGCCCCTCGATCCGGTACTCGTTCACCGAGTTGACGAGCGCGATCGGCTGGCGCTGCGCCAGCTCGCGCACGAGCGCCAGCGCCTGGTCGAAGTTGCCCTGCAGCGCGATCACCTTGGCGCCGTGCATCAGCGCCTGGGCGAGCTTGCCGGCCGCGATCTTGCCCTCCGGCACGATCACCGCGCCGCGCAGCCCGGCGCGCGCGGCGTAGGCGGCGGCGCTGGCCGCGGTGTTGCCGGTGGAGGCGCAGATCACCGCCTCCGCGCCCTCCTGCATCGCCGCGGACACGGCCACGGTCATGCCCCGGTCCTTGAACGAGCCCGTGGGGTTCGCGCCCTCGAACTTGAGCCACACCTCCGCCCCCGCGCGCTCGGACAGCGCGGGCGCCGGGATCAGCGGAGTGTCCCCCTCCCCGAGCGTCACGAGCGGGTCCACCGGCAGCCGGTCGCGGTAGCGCCAGAGGCTCAGGCCGACTTCTCCTCGAAGGTCTCCTCGATCACCCGCAGCGTGCGCGGCCGCGCGCGCACGAAGTCGAGCCGCGCCAGCAGCTCCACCGCGGCCTGGAAGCGCGACTCGAGCACCGGGTGCATCACCATCACGAGCACGGCGTCGTCGCCCAGCCCCTTCTGCACCACCGACTTGATCGACACGCCCTGCAGCCCGAGGATCTCCGCCACCTGGGCGAGCACGCCGGGCCGGTCCGCCACCTCGAGGTAGAGGTAGAACGCCGACTCCACGTCGCGCACCAGCTCGATGTCGAGCGCGGGCGGCGGCAGCGTGGGCGGCGGGATCATGGCCGAGATCACGTCGCCCAGGACGGCGGACGCCGTCTGCGAGCCGCCGGCGCCGGGGCCGGACAGCGTGATCTCGGTGATCGCGGGCGACTCGATCGTGACCGCGTTGAACGAGCCGTTGACCGACGCCAGCGGATGCCCGGCGTACAGGAACGCCGGGTACACGCGCACGGCCAGCCCGGAGTCGATCCGCTCGGCGCTGCCGATCAGCTTGAGCGACAGGCCGAGGTCCTTGGCGTAGGCGATGTCGTCGGCGCGTCACGTGGTCGATGCCCTCGTACGGCACGTCGTCGAGGTGCACCGCGGCGCCGAACGCCAGCCGCGCGATGATCGCCATCTTGGCCGCGGCGTCCTTGCCGGTCACGTCCTCGGTCGGGTCCGCCTCGGCGAAGCCCAGCTCCTGCGCCTGGCGCAGCGCGTCCGCGTACGAGGCGCCCGTGCGCGCCATCTCGCTGAGGATGAAGTTGGTGGTGCCGTTCACGATCCCGTGCACGCGCTCGATGTGGGCGGCGGCGAGCGTCTCGTGGATCACGCGGATCACCGGCACCACGCCGCCCACCGCGGCCTCGAAGCGCAGCTGCACGTTGGCCGCGCGCGCCGCGTCGTACAGCTCCTCGCCGTGCTGGGAGAGCACCTGCTTGTTGGCGGACACCACATGCCGCCCGGCGCCTCATCGCGCGCGAGGATGTACTCGCGCGCCGGCTCGACGCCGCCCATCAGCTCCACCACGAGGTCGCTGCGCTCCACGATGTCCTCGAACGCGCCGCGGCTGCGCGTGAGCACGCCGCTGATCTCGGGCCGCAGCCCGGTGGTGGCCTCGATCGCGTCCGCGCGCTCGTCGAGCAGCTCGTGGAACGCCGACCCCGACCGTGCCGTGGCCGAGAAGGCCGACCCTAAACGTCACGGAGCGTCAGGTCCTCGTAGGTCTCGCGGCGCACGACCACCCGCGCGTTGCCGTCGGAGCAGAAGATCACGGGCGGGCGCGGCACCGCGTTGTAGTTGCTCGCCATCGCGTGGCCGTACGCGCCGGTCGCGGGGATCACGAGCACGTCGCCAGGGCGCGGATCGTCGAGCGTGCGCCTCGGGCACCAGGATGTCGCCGGACTCGCAGTGCATGCCCACGATGCGGCATTCGGTGCGAGCCGCCGAAGCGGTCCGCCAGCGTCGGCCTCGTAGCGCGCGCCGTAGAGCATCGGGCGCGGGTTGTCGGACATCCCGCCGTCCACCGCCACGTAGGTGCGCACGCCCGGCACCTCCTTCACGGTGCCCACGGTGTAGAGCGTCACGCCCGCGTTGCCCACCAGCGAGCGCCCCGGCTCGCACAGCACCGTCACGTCCTCGGGAGCGCGCGACAGCAGCGCCTCCACGTATGTCGTCCACCTCGGGCGGCCGCTGGTCGCTCGTGTAGGCGATCGCCAGGCCGCCGCCCAGGTTGAGCAGCGGGTAGTCGCCCAGCGCCGATGAGCACCTCGGCGATCCGCTCGAGCGGGTCGAGGTCGAAGATCTGCGAGCCGATGTGCGCGTGCAGCCCGCGCACCTGCAGCGTCTTCATGCGCTCGAGCGCGCGCGGCAGGTCGTCGATCTGGAAGCCGAACTTGGAGTCCACCTGCCCGGTCTGGATCTTCGCGTGCGTGTCCGGCTCGATCCCGGGCGTGACGCGCAGCAGTATCCGCTGGCCCGGCGCGATCCGCTCGAGCCGCTCGAGCTCGTCGAAGGAGTCGAGCCACGATGTGGCCGACTGCCCTGCTCCACCGCGTAGCGCAGCTCGGCCTCGGTCTTGTTGTTGCCGTGGAAGTAGCAGCGCTCGGCGCGGCGATGCCGCCCTTCAGCGCCAGGTACAGCTCGCCGCCAGAGGCCACGTCCGCCGAGATGCCCTCCGCCGCCAGCAGCTCGAACACGGCGGTGCAGGGGAACGCCTTGCTCGCGTACACCACCTCGAAGTGGTCGGTCCGCGCGCGGAAGGCGTCGATGTACGCGCGTGCCCGGGTGCGGATGTCGTCCTCCGCGTAGACGTAGGCGGGCGTGCCGAACTCGCGCGCCAGCTCCACCACGTCGCAGCCGCCCACCTCGAGCCGCGCCCGACTCGCTCAAGCGCGAGCCGATCGGGTAGACATGCGACACGGCGGCCGCGTCCTGGGTCGTGCGCCCTGGCATGGTGCGCGGGATGCTAGTTACGGAGGCCCGCGGCGCGGGCCATGTAGAGCATGAGCGCGAAGAGGATTATCGCGACGACGGCGTAGGCCATGGACAGCCAAGTATGAACGACCCCACTCCCGGAGATAGGCGAGCACGACGGCATCTCGTACGCGCTCTTCATGCCGGACGGGCGAGCCGGAGGGCGGCGTGCTGGTCCTGCACGGCGCCGGCTCGGCCAAGGAGAGCCACTTCGACTTCGCCCGCATGTGCGTGGCCTACGGCTTCGCGGCGCTCGCCTATGACGCCCGCGGGCACGGACGCTCGGGCGGCGCGTTGGGCCCGGCCGCGATCGACGACGCGGTGGCCCTGCTCGGCCTGCTGCGCGAGCGCGGCGCCCCCGCGGTGGCGCTGCGCGGCTCGAGCATGGGCGGCTTCAGCGCGATCCTCGCCGCGGCCAGGGACGGGCGCGCCGCGGCCGTGGCCGCCATCTGCCCGGCGCCGCGAGGACCTGCTGCTGCGCGGCTTTCGCGCCGGCCGGCTCGACGGCTTCGAGGCGCGACGTGCCGGCGCTCGAGCCCTGGCTCGAGCGCGAGGTGAGCCTGCGCGACGCCGCGGCCTCGCTCGCGCCCCGACACGGCGCTGCTGCTCATGCACGCGGAGGGCGACGAGCAGGTGCCCTGCACGCGTGTCGCAGCGAGCTCTACGAGGCCGCCGGCCAGCCCAAAGCGGCTGCTGCTGATGCCGGGCGGCCACCACCGCTCGCTGCAGCACGACGCCGGAGATCCAGGCGGAGACGATCAAGTTCATCGCCGCGCGCGGTGCGCGGGCGAGCTGAGCTGACTAGAGCCGCTGAGCGAGCTCGGTGACGCCGCTCGTGTCGATCGGGCAGCTGCGAGTCCGCCGGCGCCTGGATCGTCGGGCAGGTTCACCTTCGGCAGCTCCGGGCGCGGACACCGACGGCGTGCCGTGGGGAGCTGCGGCGTGCTGGTCTGCTGCGGCGGCTGCCTTGTCGCCGCCGCCTCCGGTGGGCGCCGGCGCGCTGGCGGGCGCGCTCGTGCTCACCCGGTGCTTCACTGCGGCCGGTGCTGGCCCTGGGGCCGGTGGCGCGCTTGGCCTTGGTGCGCGCCGTGATGCGCGGGGCCACGGCGTCGCTCCGCGTACGTCCACCGGCACCGGGTCCGCCGGCACGCTCACCGGCGTCTGTGCTCCTGCAGCAGCAGGGTGCCGATCGGATCCTCGACGTCCTGCCCCGGGAAGCCGTTGAACGCCACGTACGCGCTCATCACGAACAGCGTCATGAACGCTGCGGCTATGAGCAGCCCGGTCGTTCCGAATCCGGTGATGTAGGCCCTGGTGGCTCTCAACGCGTTGGGGTTCGCGGCGGTTGCCTGGAGGCCCCCGTGAACGGACCGGGGAGCCTAAAGGCTCCAATCCCCGATCTGGGCGATTTTCAGACCTTACCGGGCGAGCATCAACATCCGGCGGCTCTTCGGGGTGTACGCCTCCCCCGTCTCGTCGAGCGCCTGCACGTCGTCGAAGCCTGCCTCGCGCAGCATCGCCGCGAGCTCCGCTGGCCGTGGGCTGCGCGAGCGAGAAATGCAGCCGCCGCACGCGGCCGTCGCGCACAACGATCCGCTCCGTATGGGAGCGTCCAGCCAGCGCATCGAAGGTGACCTTGTCGATCAGCAGGTCATCGCCGCGCTCCGCTCAGCCACACCGACCTGACCGCTCGGCGGCATGTCGGCGAGCAGGAAGTCGCGGCTGGCCTGCTCGATCAGCAGCACGCCGCCCGGCTTGAGCGCCCGGCGGAAGCCGTCGAGCACCGCCGGTTGCCCTCGTCGTCGAAGTAGCCGAACGACGTGAACCAGTTCACCGACCGCATCGAAGCGCGCCTCGAAGGGCAGCGAGCGCAGGTCTCCCTCCAGGTACTCGACCTCCACGCCCGCGGCGGCGGCCCGCTCCCGCGCGACATCCAAGAACAGCGGCGTCGAGTCGAGCCCCGTAACGCGCAAACCCGAGCTCGCAACGCGCTTGGCGATCCGCCCATGACCGCACGGCGCGTCGAGCACCTCGGCCCCCGGTGCAACTCGAGGAGCCGCACGATCAGCTCCACGTCACCGTCGCTCCGCGCCTCCAGCACTCGTCCATGAACCAGAGTTAGTCCTCGTCGAAGATCTCCGGCCCGACGAGCTCCCCGGCCATGGCTACAAGTAGTTGAGCGGGTTGGTGACCGCGCCGTTGATGCGCACCTCGAAGTGCAGGTGCGGCCCGAAGCAGAGGCCGGTGCAGCCGGTCAGCCCGATCACCTGGCCCTGGGACACCGACTGGCCCACGCTGACCATGATCCGCGACTGGTGGCCGTAGCAGGTGGACATCGTGCGGTGTGCTGGATGCAGGTGTAGTTGCCGTAGCCGCCCACCCAGCCGGCGATGCTCACGCGGCCGGAGTCGGCGGCGTGGATCGGCGTGCCGCTGGGCACGCCGATGTCGATGCCCGGGTGGCAGGCCTCCCAGGCGCGGCGCTCGCAGAACGGCGAGGTGATCGGCCCGTTCACCGGCCAGATGAGCTGGCCCGAGCCGTGCTTGAACGGCCCGGTCGGCGCCGACAGCTGGTTCTGGATGTTCTGCTGCTGGGCGAGCATCGCCTTGAGGTCCTCCTGCGCGTGCACGCGGCTCGAGCGCACGCGCGGTGAGCACCACGCTGCCGGCCGTCGCGGGCGCGCTGCAGCGAGTTGCGGCTGCTCACGAGCCTGCCCTTGGAGGCCGCCACCGCGTTGCGCTGGGCGAGCGATCGCGTTTGCCGCGTCCTGCTCCTTCTGCTCGAGCACGCGCCAGCTCCTTGGCCTGCTTGGCGGTCTGCGCCTTCAGCACCTTCACCACGCCCACCACCTGCTGGTCCTGGCGCGAGATGCGCTGCATGAAGTCGGCCTTGGTCAGCAGGTCGTCGAAGCCGTGCGACTCGAGGATCACGGTGACCATGTCGGGCTGGTCGGACTCGTACTCGTCCACGAGCCGCGCGGCGAGCTGCTTCATCGCCAGGGCGAGCCGCGCGCGCAGGCGCGCGAGCCGGTCGCGCGCCACCTGGAGCTTGTTCTGCACCGCGGCCAGCTCGGCGCGCTTCCGGTCGAGCGTCGGTCTGGATCCGCTCCTCGCCGCGTCTGGAGGCTGCGGATATTCGCCCTGCAACCCGCGGATGCGGTTGTTGAAGGTCGAGATCGTGGTGGTGAGCACGCCCTCGTGGTGGAGCTTGGACGCGACCTTGTTGCGCTGGTTCTGGATGCGGTTGGAGAGGGACTCAGACAGCCCCGGCATGGGCAGCAGCAGAAAGGCCCCGAGGGCCAGGGTGATGGAAAGCCAAAAGCTCTTTCGCATGCTCCGTGGTCCCCGTTTACCCACGTTATGCAGGGATTTCATTACGAGGGACGGCGGCGACCATACCACGGGCGCCTGAGTCGCAGCGCGCCTCCCGGCGTTTTCCTGCTCGTTGCAAGAGGTCTTGCAGCGCGCTCTTCTAAGGATCCCTTAAGCCTGCGGCCGGGCGGCGAGAAGCCTGTCTAGAATCGAACAGACCATGGCTCGCCAACGTGACGCTTTCGGACGCGATCCCGGACTTCAGTCCCGGATGCTCCTCACGATGTTCCTGCTCGGGGCCCTCTACGTGGTCTTCATCGCCGTGCTGCTCTCGGCGGGCGCGGGCGTGGGCGTCATGGTCGTCGTCATCGGCGCGCTGTCGCTCGCGCAGCTCCTCTTCTCGGACAAGCTTGCGCTCGCGGCGATGGGCGCGAAGATCGTCACGCCCGAGCAGGCCCCCGGCCTGCACGCGATGATCGAGCGCCTCTGCATCCAGGCCGATCTGCCCAAGCCCAAGATCGCCGTGGCCGACAGTCCGGTTCCCAACGCCTTCGCGGCGGGCCGCTCCCAGAAGAGCGCCGTGGTCTGCGCCACCACCGGGATCATGAACATCCTCGAGCCTCACGAGCTGGAAGGCGTGATGGCGCACGAGCTCACCCACGTGAAGAACCGCGACGTGATGGTGATGACGATCGCGAGCTTCTTCGCCTCGGTGGCCGCGATGATCACCCAGTTCGGCTTCTTCTTCGGCGGCGGCTTCGGCGGCGGTGATGACGACAACGGCCCCGGCTTCGCCGTCGTGCTGCTCGTCTCGTTCGCGGTCTATGTCATCTCCTTCTTCCTGATGCTCGCCCTCTCGCGCTACCGCGAGTTCGGCGCCGACCGTGGCGCGGCGATCATCACCGGCCGGCCGAGTGCACTCGCCTCCGCGCTGATGAAGCTCTCGGGCGCCATGCAGCGCGTGCCCGATCAGGACCTCCGCGCCGTGGGCCGCATGAACGCCTTCTTCATCGTGCCGACGAGCGTCAAGAAGTCGGTGAGCACGCTGTTCATGACGCACCCGCCGATGGAAGCTCGCATTGCCCGCCTCCAGCAGTACGAGGCGCAGCTCCAGGGCAGCGCGGTCGCCGCCTAATCCTTGGGACTGCTCGACTCGATCCTCGGGCGAACGAAGGTCAAGCAGCCCGCACGCGACCGGCTGTTCGCCATGAGCACGGCGTACATCACGCTCGAGACGTCGATGGCGCTGAAGCACCGCAATGCGGCGGGCATCGTGTTCCAGCCCCTCGCCACCGCGGACTTCGCCTCGATCGTGAAGGACACGGACGAGCTGCTGCGGAGCGCGGCCGAGGACACGGGCACCAAGGTGGAGAGCAGCGAGGACGCGTACGGCTACCACTGGGTCATCCTGCGCGACCAGGACTTCGAGGACCTCGTGGTGTCTCTCAACGTGGTGTCGAGCAACCTCGAGGGCGGCGGCTACGGCGACCGCCTGCTGTGCGCCGTGTTCGCGTTCGAGGACGAACGGCAAGCCGCTGTACTTCATCTACAACTTCAAGCGCGGCGCGTACTACCCGTTCGTCCCGACCGGCGACAAGTCCCAGGACGTCGAGCACGCGCTGCGGCTCAAGGCAGCGATCGGCGGGGAACTGCCCATGGAGCAGGAACTCGACCGCTGGTTCCCGCTGTGGGAGATCCCCCTCTAAGCCGCGCCTTGCACCCGCCCGGAGGGCCGGTTTAGGCTCGAAGGGCAATGCCTCCGTCGCTCAGGATCTCGCTGCTCGGTGGCTTCTCGGCCGCGGCGGGCGAGAGCGTGGTGAATGAGGGCGCGTGGCGCCTGCGCAAGTCGAAGAGCCTGGTGAAGCTGCTGGCCCTCGCGCCCGAGCACCGGCTGCACCGCGAGCGGGCGAGTGAGCTGCTCTGGCCCGACCGCGACCCGGCGGCCGCCGCCAACAACCTGCACCAGGCGCTGTTCGTGGCGCGCCGGGCGCTCGAGACCGCGGGGCTTGACGGCGCGGCAGCCATCGAGCTGCGCGACGACGCGCTCCTGCTCGTGGACGCCGAGGTGGACGTGGAGAAGTTCGAGGACGCCGCGGGTGAGGCCCGCGGGTCGGGGGACAAGGCCCTGTGCCAGTCCGCCGTGGAGCTGTACACGGGCGAGCTGCTGCCGGAGGACCGCTACGAGGACTGGTGCTCGGCGCGCCGCGAGTCGCTGCGCGAACAGTGCATCGCGCTGCTGCTCGAGCTCTCCGCACTTGAGCGCGACGCGGGCGACGGCGCCGCCGCTGTGCGCTGGCTGCAGCGCGCGCTCGTAGAGGATCCGCTCAACGAGGAGGCGCACCGGCGGCTGATGACGCTGTTCGCGATGAGCGGGCGCAGGCAGCAGGCGCTCGCCCAGTACCAGCGGCTGCGGCAGGCGCTGAGGCGCGAGTTCGAGGACGTGCCGGACGCGGAGACACGCCAGCTCTACCAGTCGATCCTCAGCGGGGGCTTCAGCGCCGCGGAGGGACGTGATGCCGGCGAGCAGCGGGAACGCGCGCCGCGCGACGCCTCCCCGGCCCGCGGACCGCACAACCTGCCGCTACGGCTCACGAGCTTCGTGGGGCGCGAGCGCGAGCTCACCGAGGTGTGGCGGCTGCTCGATCGCAGCCGCCTCGTCACGCTCACCGGCCCCGGCGGCTGCGGCAAGACGCGGCTGGCGATCGAGGCCGCGTCGGGCCGGTTGCGGAGCTTCCCCGACGGCGTCTGGCTGGTGGACCTCGCGCCGATCGCCGATCAGTCGCTGGTTCCCGACACCGTGGCCCAGGCGCTCGGCATCCAGCTTCGCGCGGGGCAGCCGCCGGCTACGGCGCTTGCGCTGCAGCTCGCCGCGCGTAAGGTGTTGCTCGTGCTCGACAACTGCGAGCACGTGATCGACTCATGCGCCCGAGTCGCGCTCGAGCTGGTGCGCTCATGCCCTGAGCTCAGCGTGCTGGCCACCAGCCGTGAGCCTCTGCACGTGCCCGGGGAGCTGGCCTGGCGCGTGCCATCGCTCTCGCTGCCGGACCCGAGCGACGGCCTCACCGAGGAGGAGCTGCTGCGCTGCGAGGCCGGGCGGCTCTTCTGCGAGCGCGCAGCCGAGAGCGCTCCCGGCTTCGAGCCCGGAGGCGCCAACACGCGCGCGATCGCGGAGATCTGCGTGCGCCTGGACGGCATGCCGCTCGCACTCGAGCTTGCGGCCGCGCGGGCCCGCGTGCTCTCCCCCGCCCAGATCGCCGAGCGGCTCGGCGACTCGCTGCAGCTGCTGGCGGCCGGCAGCCGCACCGCCCTCACACGGCAGCAGACGCTGCGTGCCACCCTCGCCTGGAGCCACGACCTGCTCACCCAGGAGGAGCGCATCCTCTACCGGCGCCTCGCGATCTTCTCCGGCAGCTTCGCGCTCGACGCCGCCGAGGGGATCTGCGAATCCGACGATCTCGACCGGCTCCAGATCCTGGACCTGCTCGACCGGCTCGTGGACAAGTCGCTCGTGGCGGTGGACCACCACGCGGGTGAAGCCCGCTACCGGCTGCTCGAGACGGTGCGCCAGTATGCGGCGGAGCGGCTCGACGACGCCGGCGAGCGCAAGGAGTTCGAGCGCAGGCACCTCGAGTGGTACGAGGACTTCGCCTCGGTGCAGGTGCCGCCGATCGGCCAGGCGGCCACGGGCGGCACCCCGCCGCGGCTCGACGCCGAGCACGACAACCTCCGCGCCGCGCTCGCCACTGCGCTGCGCGGCTACCCGGAGCTCGCGCTGCGGCTGGCGGTGACGCTGTGGCCGTGGTGGCTGGCGCGCTCCCACTTCGCGGAGGGGGCCCGCTCGCTCGAGGCCGCGCTGGAGGTCAGCTCGGAGCAGAACGCGCTGCGCGCCGACGCGCTGCTCGCACTCGTCGCGCTCCACGTCCGGCTGGGGGACGCCCCGCTCTACCTCGAGAGCGGCGAGGAAGCGATCCGGATACGGCGCGCCATCGGCGACCGCCGTCTTGCAGCCGAGGCGCTCATCCAGATGGGCCACTACCTCTACACGGTGGATCCGGACGCCTCGCAGGCCAACTTCGACGAGGCACTCGTGATCGCAACCGCCACGGGGGACCGCTTCCTGTCCGCGTCGCTCGCGCACGCGCAGGCGCTGCTCGACTCGGCCCGCAGCCGCTACGCCGAGGCGGATCCGCTGCTGTCGCAGGCGACCGATTTGCTGGAGCACGTCGAGGGCGGCCGCGGTGGCGCCTTCCCCGCCACCACCCTCGGCCTCTGGGTGCAGGACCAGCCCGGCTCGCGCCCTCGCATCTTCTTCGAGGAAACGCTGTTGCTCTTCCGCCCGGTGCCGGCCCGGCTGGCCGTGGGCTACGTGCTCTGCAACCACGCCTACGCGCACCGCAGCGTGAACGACACCGATGCCGCGCGCGAGAAGCTCGACCACGCCCTCGCGCTCTTCCGCGAGCGCAGCGACGCACCCGGCATCGCGCTCGCGCTCAATCAGCTCGGCAACCTCGGCCGCACGGGTGGTGAGCTCGCGCTCGCGCGCGAGTGGCTCGAGGAGGCGCTGGCCATCCGGCGCGAGCTGGGCGACCGTCGCGGCATCGGGGTCACGCTCGGCAATCTGGGCCTCCTGGAGGCGGCCGCGGGCGACCCAGATGAGGGGCGGCTGCTCCTCTCCGAGAGCCACGGGCGCTTCGAGCGCACCGACGACGGGCCCGGCCAGGGTGGCGCGCTGCTCAACTGCGCCAACCTGGAGCTGGCGGCGGGCAACCTCGAGGAGGCCAGGCGTCAGCTGGAGCAGTCGCTGCCGTTCTGGGAGCGTCAGCACCTCATGCGCGCCGTCTCCTGGCTGTCGCTCATGCTCGCGGACACCCTCGACGAGCTGGACGAGCCGGGGGAGGCCGCGCGCCGGCGCGAGATCGCGCGCCAGGGGTTCGAGCAGCTCGGCGATTCCACCGGTCTGGAGCGGATTAAGGGGCCGCTAAGAGCGGGCTAAGCACGCCACCGTAGCTTCGGCGGCGCAAATCCCCCCGAAGGAGGACTCTTGACATGGCAATCCAGGACTCAGGAACTCACACAGTGGTCGGAGAAGCGTCGCTACAGGAGCTTGAAGAGGCCCTTCGCGGCGAGCTGATCCGGCCCTCGGACCCGGCGTACGACGAGGACCGCGCGGTCTGGAACGGCGCCATCGACAAGCACCCCGCGGCGATCGTGCGCTGCGCCGGCGTGGCGGACGTGCGCCGCGCGGTGGAGTTCGCACGCAGCCAGAACCTGCTCGTGGCGGTGCGCGGCGGCAAGCACAGCCTGCCCGGCTTCTCGACGTGCGACGGTGGCATCGTGATCGACCTCTCGGGCATGAAGGGCATGCGCGTGGACCCCGCCGCGCGGACGGCCCAGGCCGAGGGCGGCATCACGTGGTCGGAGTTCGATCACGAGACCCAGGCCTTCGGACTCGCCACCACCGGCGGCCTGATCTCCACCACCGGCATCGCGGGCTTCACGCTCGGCGGCGGCATCGGCTGGCTGATGCGCGCCTGCGGGCTCACCTGCGACAACCTCATCTCGGCCGACGTGGTGACGGCTGAGGGCGAGCTCGTTCACGCGAGCGAGTCCGAGAACCCCGAGCTGTTCTGGGGCCTGCGCGGCGGCGGCGGCAACTTCGGAGTGGTGACGAACTTCGAGTACAAGCTGCATCCGATCGGACCGGTGCTGATGGCCGGTCCGGTGTTCTATCGCGGCGAGCGTGCCGCCGAGATCCTGCGCTTCTACCGCGAGTTCACGGCGGGGCTGCCGAACGAGGCCACCACGATGCTCAACCTGGCCACCGCTCCCCCGGCTCCGTTCCTGCCGGAGGAGATCCACGGCAAGCCCGTGGCGGTGCTCCTCGGCGTCTACGCCGGGCCCGTGGCCGAGGGCGAGCGGGTGCTCGCGCCCCTGCGCGAGCTCGGTGACCCCGTGGCGGATCTGATGGGACCGATCCCCTACGTGGCGATGCAAGGTCTGCTGGACGCCCTCTACCCGTCGGGTGTGAGCAACTACTTCAAGGCCGGCTACATCAACGAGATCTCGGATCAGGCGATCGACGTGCTGGTGGAGCAGTACGGCGCGATCTCCTCGCCGATGTCAGAGATCCACGTCCAGCACTTCGCCGGCGCGATCAGCGAGGTGGCCGACGAGGACACCGCGTTCGCCAACCGCGGCGCGGAGTTCGTGCTCAACGTGATCGGGCGCACCCCGGACGCGGCCGGCTTCGAGGACCAGGTGGACTGGGCCCGGGGCTGCTACTCCGCGATGGAGCCGCACACCTCCGGTGGCGTGTACACCAACTTCATGAGCGAGGGAGACGATCGCCTGAAGGAGGCCTACGGCCATGAGAAGTACGACCGGCTCGTAGCCCTCAAGGACCGCTACGACCCCACCAACCTGTTCCGTCTCAACCAGAACGTGACGCCCTCCGCGGCCGCCTGACGGCGCCCCTCGAAAGGCTCATCCGCAAGCGGCCGGGCGAGCTTCGCCCGGCCGCTTTTCGTGGGCGCTAAGGATTCGTCAGCCCATGCCGAAGAACCGGGCGTGCGAACGCTCGGCTCAAAGCTCCTTGCAGGCGGCCTTTCGGCAGGCGTGGTCCTGCTCTGGTGGCCCATGTTCTTCGCCACGGACTCGGTCACGATGTGGCTCGGCCGCGGCATTGTCTGGACGCTCGCGTTCGAGCTGCTGCTGGTGGCGTTCTCGCCCTTCGAGCTGGCGCTGTGGGGCACCGCACCGCGGCGAGCGCATCTCGCAGCGCATGCAGGCCAAGCGGGCTCTGCTCGACCACCACTCCCCCAAGCGGGCGATCGGCCGCCGCGCCGGACTCGCCGTGGCGGGCCTGGCCGTGCCGCTGACGCTGATCGCAATCGGCGTGGGCTCTCACATCCCGTCGCCGCACGCGGCTCCGGCAGCCCGCGTGACCAAGGTCACCCGCGTGGTGCGGGTGGTCAAGCCGGTGCGGGTGGAGCGCGTGGTGAAGGTCAAGACGGTGGCCCAGCAGGTGCCGGCCTCGACCGTCTACCAGGCCTCGCCGGCCGTGAACCGCTCGCCGGCGCGGCACGTACAGAGCATCAGAAGACCAGCGCCAAGAAGCCCACCGCCGAGCCGGTCACGCCGAAGGCGGATACCGGTGTGCCGACCACTCAGACCGCGCCCACCACGCAGACGGGCGGCGGATCCTCCACCCAGCAGCCTCAGGGCACGGCGCCCGCCGTGGGCACCTCGGGCGCCGGCGGCGCAGCCGACGACTTAGCCGTACAGGCGGCGCTCGGGACCGTAGCCGCCGGCGGAGTCGAACACGAGCCGCGAGCCGGCCGGCCGGCGGGTGGTGAAGGTGCCCGAGTGGCCCTCGCGTGCCAGCGCAGCGGCATTGCGGGCCGCCCGCGCGTAGAGGCGCTCGGCGATCAGGTCGGGGATGTCGTCCTCGCAGCGCACGCGCGTCCAGCCCCCAGGGGCCGAGCTCGGCCACATAGGCGTCGTCGTCGCTGCAGCGCGGCGGCCACGACCATGTGGGTCTCGCCCAGGTCGTCCGTTGCCGATGCAGCGCATCGTCGCGATGCCGGCCGCCCGCTCGATGGCGAAATGCTCGGACAGCCGCTCCCACGACGCCAACTGCGCCGTCCGCCGTCGCGTAGCGGCAGGCGATCAGACGGCGGCACTCACTCATGATTCCAAGGTAACCCGCGCGTCAAGGACGCCCGCGGCGCGAAATCTAAAGGCGTCCAGATCTGCGACGTGCGACCCGCGACCTAGTCGGGAATCAACCCCTCGCCGGAGAACTCGGCCTTCGCCTCCTCGAACGTTCGAATCGCGCGGCGGCAGGATCACGTCCGAGCCGATCAGCTCGTCGTCGCCCAGCTCGCGGCCGTCCTTGCACACGAGGTCGAGCATCTGCTTCCAGAGCTCGGCGAACCTGTCCTCGTCCCCGGCCTCAACGGCGGCCACGGCCTGGTTGTCGAGGTCGTTCAGCCGCTGCGGCATCGGCGTCCGGCAGCTCGTACTGCCCCTCGCCCGAGATCCGGACGATCATGACTGCTGCTCGCCTGCGACTGGCCGTCGCCGAGCGCCGGGGCGTCGCCGCCGCCCTGGCCGAGCTCGGCCTTCATCTTCGCCAGCTCGTCGTCCACCTGCGAGCCCGCGCTGAGCTCGGCGAGCTGCCGGTCGATGTCGTCCTGCGGCGGCCCGAGCTGGGTGATGTCGTCGAAGGTGCCGGCCTTCTCGAGCTCCTCGACCGCGCCCGCGCGCGCGCGCATCTGCTCGGTCTTGTCCTCGGCGCGCTGCATCGCCAGCCCGAGGTCGGCCATCTGCTCGCCCACGCCGCTCGCGGCCTCGGAGATCTTCACCTGCGCCTCGGCGGCCGAGTACTGCGCCTTGATGACCTCCTTCTTGGTGCGGAAGGCCTCGATCTTGGCGCGCATCTTCTTCTCGTTCTCGGTGAGCTGCTCCTGCTGCTTCTCGAGCTCCGCCACCTGCTGATCGAGCGTCTGCAGCTCGTTCTGCGCCACGGTCTTGCGCTCGAGCGCGGCGCGGGCGAGGTCCTCGCGCCCCTGCGCGAGCGCCTGGCGGGCCTGGGTGTCGAGCTTGACCACCTGCTGCTTGATCTGCTCCTCCTGCATCTGGAGCCGCTTCTTGGACGTGACCACGTCCGCGATGCCCTTCTTCACGTTCTGCAGCAGCTCGAGCTGCTTGTTGTAGCCGTAGTCGAGGGTCTCGCCGGGGTCCTCGGCGCGGTCGAGGAGCTTCGAGACCTTGGCCTTTACGACGGTGGAGAACCGTCCGCCCAGTCCTGGCATGCGCGCCTCCTAGGGAGCGAGTTACGAAAGAGCGACTCCTAGACTACCCAGCCTCGATGGAGCCACGGCCGCCCTCGCACTCCGTGTCCGTCATGACCCGCTGGATGGGCCCCACCGACGCGAACACGGCGGGCAACGTGCACGGCGGCACGATCATGCGCATGTGCGACGAGGTGGCCGGGCATCGCGGCCATCCGCCACTCCGGCTGTCCGGTGGTGACGGCCGGGATGGACCGCATGACGTTCGAGCATCCGGTCTGGTCGGCGAACCTCGTGACGGTGCGCGCGTGCGTGAACGCGGTGTGGCGCACGTCGATGGAGGTGGGCGTGCGGGTGGAGTCCGAGAACGTCCGCACCGGCGAGTGCTTGCACACCTCCACGGCCTACCTGACGATGGTCGCGCTCGACGACAACGGGCACCCGACCCAGGTGCCGCCGCTCGCGCCCGAGACGGACGATGAGAGGCGGCGCCAGCGCGAGGCGCAGCTTCGCCGCGACAATCGGCTGGCCGAACGTGAGCACATCTCCCGGGACGCCAGAACGGCTGACCCCGTTCGCTAGCCTCACTCGCGCAGTTCAAGGACTCTTGATCGGAGATTTGCATGGCGAACTTTGAGGACCGTCCCGGGGAGCTCGTGCTCTACACCTGCCACATCGACGAGGGCGGCGCGCCGGTGCACCCGTGCGCGCGCGCACACCAGGCCCTCCGCGACGCCGGCCACGAGTACCGCACCGAAGTGGCCGACCGCAACCATCCCTTCGGCTTCTTCACCAGCGGCAAGCGGCCGGAGCTCAAGCGCATCAGCGGGCAGGAGAAGCTGCCGGTGCTTCAGCTTCCCGACGGCTCTACCGTGAACGGCTCGCGCGACATCATCCGCTGGGCGCGCGAAACCGCACCGCAGCGCGCCGAGGCGCAGCAGGCGTAGCCTTGGAGCCGTGCCCCTGGCCGGCTACCAGTTCGACCTCGAGTCCGTCCTCCAGCTGATCGCGCTGGGCCTGACGGCCCTCGCGTACATCGGCTACCGGCGCCGCAAGGAGACGCTTGCGGCGCACGGGCGGCCCCTGCCCGAGTGGCGCGAGTGGTGCTTCATCGCGGGCCTGATCGTCCTGCTCGCAGCGTTGAGCCCGCCCTTCGACTCGTGGGCCGACAAGCTGTTCGCCGTCCACATGGCGCAGCACCTCCTGATCGGCGACATCGCCGCGCTGCTGCTCGTGATCGGCATGCCCGGGCCGATGATGCAGCCGATCCTCCACATCAAGGTGATCGACCGGCTGCGCTTCCTGGCCAACCCGATTCCCGCGATCACGCTCTGGGCCGTGAACTTCTACGCCTGGCATCTGCCCGTTCATGTACAAGGCGGCCTACGAGAACGACCTGATCCACGCCGCCCAGCACACGTGCTTCCTCGTGTTCGGCGCGATCATGTGGATGCCGCTGTTCGGTCCGCTGCCCAAGCCCGCCTGGTTCGGCAGCCTGGCCAAGCTCGGCTACATCATCGGCGTGCGCCTGCTGGGCACGCTGCTCGGCAACGTGTTCATCTGGTCGGGGACTGTCTTCTACAAGTTCTACGGAGCGGGCGAGGCGCATGCGCAGCATCTCGCCCCTCACCGACCAGAGCATCGCCGGCGTGGTGATGATGCTCGAGGAGAGCATCCTCACCCTTGTGCTGTTCGCGTGGCTGTTCCTGCGCGCGGCGGCCGAGGGAGAGGAGAAGCAGGACCTGCTCGACTGGGCCCACGCGCGGGGCATCGAGCTGTCGGAGCGGCGAGCGGGACGGGCGGTGGCCGCCGGGCGCGGAGCGGAGCTGCGAGAGCGGCTCGATCGGGAGGCGGGCGCGGGCGGGGCGGTCAGGTCGCAGGCAGTGGAGTCTGCTGCCTCTGCGGTGCGGGCTGGAGCAGCTGCTCCCAGCGCTGGATCAATCCCTGGCGAATCGTGAAGCGCACCTGGGCGCTGCCGCCGCCCCTTGCAGGCGCCGTGCCGCCCCTCTCGCAGGTGGAAGCCCGCGACGGTGGTCGTCTGCTCCGGCCTCACAAACGTGATGTCGGCCCGGCAGGGAAGTCCCGAGTTCCACTCCACCGCGATCTTGTGGTTGGGGAACTGCAGGACGTAGTCCTGCGTGACGATCGCGTGGGGAGCGAAGAACGACGCCGCGCGCTCGTAGTCGCCGCTGTTGATCGCCTTGTTCCAGCCCCGAATGACCTTCTCGTCCACCGGCCGAGGAGCAGGCTTCGCAGCCCTCGGCTGAGAGGTCTGGTGTGAAGAACCGCCGCATCCGGCGACGAGCAACACCGCGAGCCCGGCCATCCAGAGCCGGCGCATGGGCGCAGTCTATTCGTCCGATCCGCTTGACCACACCAGCCCTGGGGGTTAGCTTCGCTCACGGAGGCCCGCCCCGCTTGACGACCCTTCGACCCAGACTCGCGCGCATCGCTGCCACGATCGCGGTGGCGGCCGCCGCCGTTCCGGTGGGCGCGAGCGCGTACCAGCGGCCCGGCCCCGCTAGCGACGCCGCCAAGCCGTACTTCGACGTCCGCGCCGGGCTGCCGGCCACGGGCAGCAAGGCTGCCCCGGTGGCCCCGGCCACCCGCAGCTCGCGCCGCAGGCTCGTGCGCTCGCTCGGGCACGACGCGGTGCTGCAGACGGACCCGCAGACGGGCACCGTCCGCTCCCTGCAGCGCCTCAACGCGCCGCTCACCTCCGTGTCGAGCGCTGATCCCCGCGATCGTGCCTGGAGCTACGTGCGTTCACACGCCACGGCGCTCGGCCTCGACTCGGGCGACCTGTCGGCCTTCCATCTCTCGGGCCGCAGCATGACGCCGGGCGGCCTCACGAGCCTGCGCTGGGCCCAGACCTACGCGGGCATTCCCGCCTTCGACAACGACCTGCGCGTGAACGTCGATCGCTTCGGAGCGATCGTCAACGTGCTCGGGGCGCCACTGCACAACCTCACGCTCGACTCGGTCACGCCGCGCCTCGGCCCGATACAGGCGCTGGATGCGCTCATGCGCAATGTCGGCGTGAGCCGCAACCTGCACGTCACTTCAGGACCAAGCGGCACCAGGCGCCAGACGCGCTTCTCGAGCGGCGACTTCGCGCGGCTTGTGATCTTCGGTGGCGACGGCGCCCCGCGCCTGGCTTGGCACGTGACGTTCGCTGCCAGCTCGGTGGCCAACTACGACGCCGTGATCGACGCCGACAGCGGCCAGCTCCTCTACCGCCAGAACCTCACGAAGTTCGCCTCGAACGCGAGCGTGTGGAGCAACTACCCGGGTGCCTCGTCGGGCGGGACGGCGGGCACGGTGGACCTGACCGCCGCCACGACGGCGTCCCCCACCGGCTACCTGGCGCCCGCCGCCACCACGCTCACCGGCCCCAACGCCCACGCCTTCTCGGACGTCAACGACGACGACGTCGCTCAGGCCAGCGAGGAGGTGAACCACAGCGGCGGCACCGACTTCACCTACCCGCTGACCGACTTCACGGGTAGCGCGACCGATGGGCAGTGCTCGTCATCGGCGCTCTGCTCGTGGGACGGCGACATCGTCAGCGGCGCGTTCCAGAACCCCACCTCGTGGCAGACCAACCGCCAGCAGAACGCAGTGCAGGCGTTCTGGTTCGTCAACAACTTCCACGACCACCTGGCGAGCACCCCGATCGGGTTCACCTCGCCCGACAACTTCCAGGGCGACGACCCGGTGCTGGTGAACGCGGACGACGGCGCGGCAAGCGGAAGCGACAGCGGCCCGGACACCAACCATCTCGACAACGCGAACATGACAACCCGGCCCGTGGGCCAGCCGGCGAAGATGCAGATGTACCTGTTCGCCTTTGACCCGGACGTCCCGTTCCGCGACATCAACGGTGGTGACGACGCGGCGGTCGTCTACCACGAGTACACCCACGGCCTGAGCGGCCGCCTGATCACCAACGCGGACGGGACGGAAGCGGTGGGTTCGCCCGAGGCGGGCGCGATGGGCGAGGCCTGGAGCGACTGGTATGCGGAGGACTTCCTCGTCCGCCAGGGTCTCGAGACCGACACGGGCACCGCCGGCGAGATCGACCTCGGGAAGTACACCGACGCAACACCCAACACGATCCGCAGCCAGCCGCTCGACTGCCCCGTGGGCGCCAGCGCGGCCGCCTGTCCGGGCGGCAACAGCGGCCACACGGGCGGCTACACGTTCGGGGACTTCGGCTTCGTGCTCGGCATCCCCGAGGTGCACGCGGACGGCGAGATCTGGTCGGAGACGCTCTGGGACCTGCGCTCGGCGCTGATCAGCCTCACCGGCACCGAGGCGGCCGGGTCCGACCTTGCCGAACAGCTCATCACCGACGCGATGCGGCTGTCGCCGCGCGAGCCCTCGTACCTCGACGAGCGCAACGCGATCCTGGGCGCTGTCGACGCGGATCTCGCGGGCGCCGAGCACGACAACGTGAAGGACATCGTCTGGTCGACCTTCGAGCAGCGCGGCATGGGCTTCTTCGCCGGCGCCGCGGACGGCAGCGACACCTCGCCCGCGGAGGACTTCTCTGCACCCCCGGCACCCGGCGGCCCGACGGGCTCGATCTCCGGAACCGTGACGAGCGCGGACACCGGCCTGCCGGTTCAGGGGCTCACGGTCGCCATCGGCGGGCACAACAGCGATCCGAACCCGAGCAACGTGTTTTCCGCCACGACCAACGCCGCCGGCGGCTACACGATCAGCGGCGTGCCCACCGGCACCTATGGCAAGGTCGTGGCGTACACCGTCAACGGGTTCGACCAGGGCAACGCGAGGAGCGTGCCGGTGACGAGCGGGGGCACGACCGCGCGCGACTTCGCGATCCACCGCGACTGGGCGGCCTCCAAGGGCGGAGCCCAGATCGTCGACATCAGCGACGACACCGGCGCCGACTTCGGCTGCGGCGGCGACCAGTTGATAGACCAGAGCGAGGGGGTCGGATGGTCGGCGTTCAACCCGGCGAGCAGCGATCCCGAGAACCCGCACGCCGGTTCGCCCACCGCGACGATCGCCCTCCCACAGGCGATCACGGTGCGCGCGTTTCTTGCGGATCCGGCGGAGACCTGCGGCGACGGCCCGTCCGCGGAGACCAAGGGCTACCGGATCGAGACCTCGCCCAACGGCGTCACCTGGACGGTCGCGAGCCAGGGCAACTTCGCGCCCGCGGACGCGCACCGGCTGAACAGCCTCACCCCGACCGCGGGCACCACCAACGTCCGCTACGTGCGGCTCACCATGCTCAGCCCGCAGAACTCGCTTCCCGGCAACTCCGGCGCCGACTTCATCGACTTCACCGAGCTCGAGGTGCTCGGGGGGCCGCCCAACGTGCCGCCGTCCGGGACGGTCACCGCAACGCCGTCGTCGGTCGCGCCGGGCGGCACCGTGCACTTCGACGCCAGCTCGTTCCACGATCCGGACAGCCTCATCACGGGCTACTCGTGGGACTTCGACGGCAACGGGACGGTGGACAGCACCACCAGCGGCGCGAGCGCCGACTTCACCTACCCGGCAGCCGGCATCTTTGCGGCGAGGGTGACTGCCAACGACTTCGCGGGCGGCGGCGGCTCCGCCAGCGCCACGGTGGTGGTGAAGGGGCCGCCGGGGCCCAAGGCGCCGAGCGCCAAGATCGCCTCCTCTGGCAGGCACGGCAGGGTGACCATCACGATCACCTGCGCGGCGTCGTGCAGGGTTACCGGCAGGGGCACGATCACCAAGGTGCTCAAGCGCCGCTACCACCTGCGTTCGCGCACGGTCGCCAAGCTGTCGGCGAGGCTGACGAAGGCCGGCAGGAAGAAGCTCACGCTCCGGATCAAGTCGAAGGTGCGCTCTGCGCTGAGGCACCGTCACGTGAAGCGGATCACCGTCTCGATCCGGGTGGTGATCAAGGACGCGAATGGCAAGCGCGTGACGAGAACCCACCGCGCCAAGGTCAGGCTCTGACTACTTCGCGGGCAGCGAGCGCGCGTACGCCACGCCGCGGCTGACCCAGCGCTCGAGCTCGCGCTTGGTTCGCACGCCCTCGACATCGATGCGCAGCCACCCGTCCATCGCCCGCCCGCGCATCTCGAAGCGCTCCGCGTGCGGCCTGCCCACCAGCGCGTCGGTCTCCTCGGGATCGCAGCGCAGCAGCAGGCCGCCCCGGCCGCTCGCGCTCACGGCCATGTTGCCGTTGATGAGGAACGCGAGACCGCCGAACATCCGCTTCTCCGTCACGCCTTCCTCGCGTGAGACGAGCTCGCGCAGGCGGTTGGCGAGCTCTTCGTCGTAGGCCATCGGCCCATTATTGCTTCAGGGCGACCTCTGCCTCCTCGACCTTCGCCTCGGTCTCGGACGCTGTGGCCCGCGCGCGATCGAGCGCGTCGCTCACCTTAGCGAGCGCGGCCCGCGCGCTGTCGGCCTCGCGCTCCGCTGATCGGAGCGCGCGCTCCAGCTCGGCCACCTTCTTCTCCTGATCACGGTGCCGGGCCTTGGCCTCCTTGAGCGCCGTCCGGGCCTGCTCCCTCCGTTCCTCGTCTTTCTTCTGTGACGCCTTGCCGGCTCGCTTCACCGGCCGCGGCGGTGGCGCCTGAGCCCCAGCTGCAAACCCGAGGCCGCTCGCCTGCCGCTCGCGCGTCAGCCGTCCGCTGGCGAATCCCGCGCGCGCCTCGTCGTCGAGCGGGATCGCGCGCAGCGTGTCGGCCGCACGCTCGAGCGAGGCCTCACTCGGGGACTTGCCGTCGCTATCGAGCAAGCCGGGCGCCTTCTCGAGCAGCGCGCGCATCGCGGCGGCATGCTCGCCCGTGGCCTCCGCAAGCTCCTGCCGGTCTCCCTTGCCCGCGATGGCGCGGTCCTGGGCCGCGCGCAGCGCCTCGCCGCTGTCGATCACGCGTTTCGCGTCGCTCGCCTGCGTGCGCGCGAGCTGGTTCACGAGCCAGGCGGCCGCGCTCGGCTTCTTCAGCGCTTTGACCCAGGCCGCCGCGTCCTTCTCACCGGATGAGCGCAGCTTCTTGACGAGCGCGTCGCGGGCGCCCGTGAACTCATCGAGCGGCAGCCCGTAAAGCGCGTCCACGTCGTTCTCGGGCGCGCCTTTCGGTACCTGCGTTGGATCGCTCTCGGCCATCGCTTCAGCGGAAGCCTAGGCGCGGGGCGGAGCGGCTACGGCTGAAGCTGCTCGCCGGTCTCCGCGTCCACGATGAAGATCGCGTCCACCGGGCAGTCGGCCGCGGCGCTGAGGATCTGGTCGCGGTCGGCTCCGTCCGGGTCGACGACGATCGACTTGTCCTCGCCGTCCAGCTCGAACACGCCGGGCGCCGAGTCGACGCAGTCGCCGAAGCCGAAGCACAGCTCGCGATCGACCGCGATCGTGAACTTGTGGCGCTGCGAGAGGACCGGGTCCGAGGTCGTCGTCTCGCCGCTCACGCTGCCGCCGGCTCCTTGACCGCGTCGGCCGCCGCGCGCAGGCTCTCCTGGAACGCCTCGCGCTGCATGCGCGAGACCACGAGCCGCTGAATCTGGGCCGTGCCCTCGAAGATCTGGTAGATCTTGGCGTCGCGGAACCACTTCTCGAGTGGGCAGTCCGTGGTCTGCGCGAAGGGACCGACCAGGTCCATCGCCACGGTGGTGGCCCACATCGCCACGTCGCCGGCCTTCAGCTTGGACATCGAGCCCTGGCCCGCGGTCATCGGCACGCCGTTGCGCCCCATCCAGGCCGCGCGCCACACGAGCATGCGGGCGGCGTCGATCTCGGTGGCCATGTCGGCGATCACCTGCTGGATGCGCTGCTGCTCGAGCAGCTCCTGGCCCTCCTCCTCGCGGCCCTCGAGGTACTCGAGCGTGTACTCGTAGGCGGCGCGCGCGATGCCGAGCGCGGAGGCGCCCACCAGCGGGCGCGTGATCTCGAAGGTGGCGAGCGCGCCGGATGAGCGGCCGGTGGACTTGCCGGAGCGGGCGCGCTCCAGCTTGGCGTTGAGCTTGTCCATCCCGCCGAGCAGGTACTCGACCGGGATGCGGCAGTCGTCGATCACGACCTCGCCGGTGTGCGAGGCGCGGATGCCGATCTTGTCCTCCTTCTTGCCCTGCGAGAGGCCGGGCGTGTCCTTGGGCACGATGAACGTGGCCTGGCCGCGGTGGCCGAGCTCGGGATCGACCGTGGCCACGACGACGGTCACGTCGGCGATGCCGCCGTTGGAGATGAAGACCTTGGTGCCGTTGAGCACCCACTCGTCGCCGTCGAGCTTGGCGGTGGTGCGCAGCGACTTGACGTCCGAGCCGGCGCCCGCCTCGGTGACGGCGTAGGCGCCGAGCTTGATCTCGTCGCCGATGCCGTAGCACTCGGGCAGCCACTTGCCGATCTGCTCAGGCGTGCCGGAGGAGGCGATGCCGGCGGCGGCGAGCGAGCAGGCCGAGATCGCCAGCGCGATGCCGGCGCAGCCCCAGTGCAGCTCCTCGGCGTAGATCACGCCGTTGAGGCCGCCCGGATCGTTGGCCATGCGCTCGAGGTACTCCATCCCGTGGAGCTTCCACTTGCGCGCCTCCTTGATCACGTCCCACGGCACGCTCTGCTCGCGGTCGTACTTGGGAGCCACCGGCCGGATGACCTCCTCGGCGAACTTGTGGCAGTAGGCCTGCCATTCGAGCTGTTCGTCAGTCAGGCGGAAATCCACTGGGTCGGCCTCCCGTAAAGTCGTCTAGCGCGCGGTCGGCGCGCTCTCAGGTCGTTGACTGACCAGTCAACCAACAGCAGGATACCCGCTTGCGCCTTGCCGCCAGTCGCGGCGTTATCGTGGGCGTCCGTGCGCCCGTCCGCTCGCAGCGCTCCTCACCGCCGCGCTGGTCGCCGTCTGCGGCTGCTCGGGGCTGAACGAGAAGAACGGCAACGGGCGAAACAGCAGCGATACGCCCGAGATCAGCGCTCAGGCGGGCAGCAACTCCGCCACGGCCGAGCTGGGCTTCCCGGTGACGGCCACGAAGAACACCACGCGCGTTGCCGGCGCCGACCCGGTGGCCGACGTGGCGGGCGTTGTGAGCGCCGTGTTCCCGGCCACCTCGCCGGACAACCGCCCGCACGCGGTGGCGATCGTGGACAAGAACAACTGGCAGGGCGCGATCGCGGCCTCGGTGCTGATGGCGTCGCCGCTCGGCATCCCGATCGCTGCTGAGCGACGGCGGCAAGCTGCCGGCGGTGTCGAGCGACACGCTCAAACGCCTCAAGCCGGGTGGCTCGCCGCTGGCGCAGAACGCGCAGATCGATCCGGATCGGCGACGGCGCCGCGCAGGCGTCCGGCTACCGCACCGCCGTGGTACCCGGCACCGACGTCTACGCAGTTGGCCGCGGGCATCGACCGCTTCTTCTCCGTGGCGCGGGCCAAGCCGGCCACCGACGTGGTGGTGACGTCCGGCGAGCAGCCAGGCTTCGCGATGCCAGCCGCGGCCTGGGCGGCTCGCTCGGGCGACAGCGTGCTGTTCGTGAAGCAGAACGCCGTGCCGGCCTTCACGCGCTCCGCCCTTCGCCGCCACTCGCACGCGAACATCTACGTGCTGGGCCCCACCAGCGTGGTCGAGCACGACGGTGACCAAGGCGCTGCGCCGCTACGGTGACGTTCACCGCATCGACGGGATAACGCCGGTGCAGAACGCGATCGCGTTCACGCGCTACCACAGCCACGGCTTCGGCTGGGGGATCGCGACGCCGGGCCAGAACTTCACCATCGCCGGCACCTCCCGGCCCGCCGACGCCGCCGGAGCGGCCGTGCTTGGCACCGCCGGCGTGTTCGCTCCGCTGCTGCTCACCGACCGCGCCGACGCCCTCCCCTCTTCGCTCGAGAACTACTTCCTCGACGTCCAGCCCGGCTATCAGTCGAACCCGAACTCGGGCGTCTTCAACCACGTCTGGATCCTGGGCGACGACAACCTGCTGTCGGTGGCGGCCCAGGGCCGGCTCGACTCGATCACCCAGCTCGTGCCGGTGCAGAGCCAGTCGCCGTGAGCGCTCTTGTAGGTTTCAGGCCGTGAGCGAGTACGAGAAGCCGGGCCGCGCGCCCACCGTCGAGGACGTGCGCCAGCTGATGGGCGCGTCCACTCCCCACTTCGCGCTTCAGATTCGCAACCGCATCCGCAGGCTGATCGCGGACCTGCCGGCGGGCGATCCGGCGCGTATCGAGGGCGAGCGCGAGATCGCGCGCCTCGAGCGGATCGCCTTCGACGGCGAGCACCGGGGCCACCCGGGCGCACCGGGCGAGCGCGAGCTGCCGAGCATCCAGCGCCGCTAGGGCGGGCAGCACCAAGCGCCGGCCGCGGGGAACCGCGGGAGGCCGCGGCGGTCGGGCTCGAACGCGCGACCGATGCTCGACACGGCCAGCACGCGTCGCGCCGGAGTGGAGCGGAGGAAGAGCCACTGGTCGGCGTCGCGCCAGGCCACGAGCAGCCAGCGACCGTCCGGCGACCAGCGCACCGCGGAGAAGACGCCCGCGCCTGCGAACGCGCGCCGCGCATGCCAGCTGCGTGAACCCACGCCGAGGAGGAAGACCTCGCTGCGGTCGGCGGCGGCATCGAGGCGGGCAAGGGCGATCGTGCGCCCGTCCGGTGAGATCTCGGCGCGGCCGAAGCGCAGCCCGGTGCCCGTGGTGAGCAGCTTCAGAACCGCCCCCGTGCGCCCGTCGAGCAGCTCCAGGCGGTGCGTGTCGCTCGCCATCAGCACCTTGCCGCGAGCCGACCACCGGAGCGCACCCGGAGCCGAGGTGCCCGCGCTCGCCCGCCACAGCAGCCGGCCGGAGTCGGCGTCGCGAGTGACGATGAGGCCGTCGTTCGTCCAGTAGCTCAGCACACGCTCCGCGCCCGGCCGCCACGCGGGCGCCACGCGGGCCACGCCACCGGCCAGCAGCCGGTCGCCGCTGCCGTCCCCGGCCACCACGCGCAGCGTGGAGCCGCTCAGGTACGCCACGCGGAACCCGTCGCCCGGTGACCAGCCGGGCAGCGCCGGCGGCGGCGTGCGCGGCAGGGTCCAGCGCACATGGCCGTGCGGGTCCACCGCCACCAGGTTGTGGCCCCGCACCGCCGCCACGAACAGCCCGTGGGGCGACCAGGTGGCGTCGCGGTAGGGGCCGAGCAGGCGCTTCGAGCCGTCGGCGCTCACCACCCAGGCGCCGTCGCGCGAGCTCACGAGCAGCTTGCCGCCCGACGGCAGCGACACGAGGGCGGGCTTCGCGTGCTTCACGCCCGGGCTCGAGAAGCGCTCGCCCACCCAGTGGCGCACCGCGGCCCCCGCGGGCGAGATCAGCAGCGCCACGAGGGCGGCCGCGACGCCCGCCGCCACGAGCCGGCGCTGTGCGTGCCGGCGCGGCGGTGCGGGCATGAGCTCGATCCGCCCGAACTCCGCCGCGGCCACCTCCCACGCGCGCAGCGCGGCCTCGCCCTCGCCCGGCGCCTGCAGGCCCCGCAGCTCGCGCTCGAGCACGCGGTCAGTCACGTGCCACCTCCCCGGCGAGGTCGTCGAGAGCGCGCCGCAGCCGTGAGTTCACGGTGCCGCGCGGCAACTCGAGCAGCTCCGCGATCTCACCCGGCGTGTACTCGAGCACGTAGCGCAGCACCACCACGGCTCGGCGCTCGGGCGTCAGGGTGGCGAGCGCCGCCACCAGCTCGCCGCTCACCTCCGGGTCGTCACGCAGCTCGGCATCCGGCGGCTCCACGTCCAGCTCGCGGCGCAGGGCCCGGGCCCGCGCCCAGTCGATCGCCCGGTTGACCACGATGCGGTGGAGCCACGGGCCGAACGGCCTGCGACGGTCGAAGCGGTGCAGGGCGCGGAGCGCCGAGAGGAACGCCTCCTGGGCGATGTCCTCCGCTGCCGCGCGGTCGTACACGACGAAGTAGGCGGCGCGGTACGAGGCCGGCCAGTAGCGGCGGAACAGCTCCTCGAGATCCTCCCGCGAGCCCGCCTGCGCGCCGCGGATGAGCACGCGCTCCGAACGCCCCGCGCGCCGCGGCGGCGGCAGCTTCGTCAACGCAAGCTCGCCCGTATCCGAGGTCACGGCTCGCGCCCCATACTCCTACCTACGGGCACGGGACCGCAAGAGGTCCCGGGAACTACGAGGCCGCGCGCTCCACCTCGTCCACGCCGCGCGCCACCCGCACCAGCTCGTCGTCCGGCAGCGCCTCCTCGATCAGCGGGAACAGCACCCGCTCCTCATGCCGGACGTGCTTGTCGAGGCGCTCGCCGAGGGCGTGCAGCCGCTCCGGCTCAGGGTCCTCCTTCAGCCCGCCGAGCTCGTGGGCCTCGCGCCGGATCTCCACGTGGTCCACGAGCACGCGCACCACCGCCTCGCTCGACGCGTCCGCGAAGGCGGAGTAGGCGGGCAGCAGCACCTCCTCCTCGGCCCGGAAGTGCAGGTGCCCGACGCTGAACCAGAAGTCGAGGAAATCGCCAAGCACATCGCCCGCGTCATCCTCGGCCGCGCGCTTGAGGCGCATGGCCTGGAAGAGCGCCTGGTGGTGGTCGCGTGACAGCTGTTCGAGCGCCTCGTGCCGCTTCATCGACGGCACATGATGGCGAACTCGGCGAACGCGCTACGACGACTTGCCCAGAATCGACTTCTGACCCCGCTTCACCACGTAGTGGAAGTCAGGCAGCTTGGCCTTCGAATGCCGCTTGATCGTCTTGAGACGGCGGAGACGCACATCGAGGCTCGACTTCGACGCCTTCACCACACCGTAGCCGTGGTGGTCGAAGTCCGCCTGGTCCACCCACGGGTTGAAGGCCCGCAGCGTGTTGATGATGGCCGGCGAGGTGTTGGGGTTCTGGTCGTTGCCGGGCAGCGAGTTGCCGCCGCCGAGGTCGATGCTCATCTCGCCCAGGCCGGCCGACGTGATCGACCCGCCCACGAACTCAAGGCCCACGGGATCGCCGGTGCCGCCGTTCGTCTTCACGTCGCCGGTGATGAACGTGTGGATGTCCCCGGTGACGAAGATCACGTCCTCGATCCCCTGCGCCTTTATGTACTGCGCGAGCTCCTCGCGCTCGGTCGGATAGCCCTGCCAGTTGTCGTAGCCGAAGTAGGTGTCCGGGCCCACCTTGGCGGACATGAACATCACCTCGTTGCCGATGATCTTCCAGGCCGCCTTGGACGCCTTGAGGCGGTGCTTGACGAACTTCATCTGCCTCGAGCCGAGGAACGCCCGCGGATTGTTGAGCTCCGCGCAGGGCGGCGCCACGGCGTCGTTGCATGGCTGGTTGTCGCGGTACTGGCGCTCGTCCAGCATCAGCAGCTCGACGTTGCGGCCGAAGGGCAGCGTCCGGTAGATGCGCTCGCCGGGGCCGCCCTTGATGTCGTAGAGCGGCATGCTCTCGAAGAAGGCGCGGTAGGCCGCGTTCCGGCGCTTGACGCTGTACTGGTTGGCCGGCGGCAGGCCGCCGTCCGACGGATGGCCCGCGTAGTTGTCCTGCACCTCGTGGTCGTCCCAGGTGGTGATGAACGGGAACAGCGAGTGGACCTTCCGCAGGCTCGCGTCGCTGCGATACAGCTCGTACTTCTTGCGGTACTGGTCGAGCGAGATCGCCTGGTTGTGGAAGCTCGTTGTCGTGCCAGGCCGGGGAGCCGGGCCGATCTTGTCGTCGCGCACGCCGGTGCCGTCGGCGACGGAGTGGTACGACTCGTCGTAGATGTAGTCGCCCAGGCACACGACGAAGTCGACGTCCTCGGTGGCCATCAGGGCCAGCGCGTTGTAATAGCCGTGCGTGTAGTCCTGGCACGACATGTAGGCGAACCTCACGGTCTCGTGCGAGTCCGGCGGCAGCGAGGTCTGGAAGCGCCCGACCGGGCTGTGATGGTTCTTCGTCGAGAAGCGGTAGAAGTAGCGCTTGTGCGGTTTGAGGCCGGCGATCCGCGCCTTGGCCGTGTGGTTGAGGTGGGCGTTGGTCGCGATGTCGGTGCGGGCGACCACGTGCTTGAAGTGCGAGTCCTTCGCCACCTCGAGCTCGACCCTGCCGGAGCCGCCCACGCCGGCCACGCGCGTCCACAGCGTGATGCCGTGTGGCGTCGGGTCGCCCGAGATCACGCCGTCGGGGAAGGACCCCCCGCTGAAGCGCGGCGCCTTCTTCGGGCTGGTCAGGCCGTTGGCGAACACCTGCGGCGCGAGCACGGTGGTGGCGGCGAAGCTGCCGGCCGACACCAGCAGGCGTCGACGGCTCAGCACGAAGTCGTCCATGCGAGTCTCTCCTCTCTCTCCCCGCGCCCGGGGGCGCGGCGTCGGCGCATCCTACGGGCTGCGGTCCCCGCCGGGCAAGCAGTCTTTAGACAGCGCTAGGCGGTGGCGGCCGCGCGCGAGAGGCCGGCCAGCTCGGCCACGCGGTCGCGGTGTGCGCGCGGGCTGCCGAGCAGGTGACCGTCGGTGCGGGCGCGCTTGAGGAAGAAGTGGAGGTCGTGCTCCCAGGTGAAGCCGATACCGCCGTGCACCTGCAGCGACGAGGCGGTCACGCGCCAGCCGGCGTCGGCCGCGTAGGCCTTGGCCATCGAGGCGGCGAGCGACGACGGTCTCCGGCTCGTTGTCTGCCACCCAGCCCGAGTAGTAGACGGCCGAGCGCGAGCTCTCCACCTCGAGCATCATCTGCGCGCAGCGGTGCGCGACCGCCTGGTAGGAGCCGATCGGGCGGTCGAACTGCTTGCGGTCCTTCGCGTACGCCACGGCCTGCTCCATGCCCCACTGGGCGATGCCGACGAGCTCGGCGGCCAGCGCGATCTCGGCGCGGTCGAGCCCGGCCTGTACGTCGCCGGCCAGCGCTTCGCCGCCGTTCGCGCGCACGGTCGAGAAGCGGCGCGTGGAGTCGATCGTGTTGCGCTGCTCGATCTCCGCGCTGCCTGCCTCCACCACCGTGGCGGAGTCGCCGTCCACGAGCACGATCAGCGCGGCCGAGTCGGCGTCCGGCACTAGCACCGCCTCGCCGTTCGACACGATGCCCACCGTGCCGCGCTCCTCCCCGGAGGCGATCCCCGGCAGGAACTTCTGCTTCTGCTCGTCGCTCCCCGCCTGCTGGATCACGAACCCGGCAGCCGCGTTGGAGAAGAAGGGCGTGGGCGCGAGCGCGTAGCCGAGCTCCTCCTGAAGGATCACCAGCTCGACCACGCCAAGGCCCTGGCCGCCGTGCTCCTCGTCGATGAAGATCCCGGGCCAGCCGAGCTCGGCGATCTCCGCCCAGAGCGAGTCGTCGTAGGTGCCGGCCTCGGCCAGCTCGCGGCGCTTCTCGGGCTTGAAGCGGCTCCCGAGGAACTCGTTAGCGGTGCGCTTGATCGCCTGCTGGTCGTCGGTGAAGTCGAAGTTCAAGTCTGCGCTACCTCATCCTCGGCAGGCCGAGCACGCGCTCGGCGATGATGTTCTTGAGGATCTCGGTGGTGCCGCCCTCGATCGAGTTGGCGCGGGCGCGCAGGAAGCGGTAGGTCCACCTCTCGTCCACCGCGGGGGCCTCGGGGCCGCGTACGTCCATCGCCAGTTCGGTGAGCGCCTGGTTGATGTCCGACCACTGCCACTTCGGCAGCGAGCCCTCCGGCCCCGGAATCCCGTGCTTCATCTGGCTCGTGAGGCCGCGGTAGGCGTTGAGCCGCAGCGTCTCGGCCTCGATGTAGAGCTGGCCCACGCGCTGGCGGATCACCGGATCGTCCTCCAGGCCGCGCTCGCGCACCAGCTCCATCAGGTCGCCGAGCGCGAGCTTGATCGCCACCGCCGAGCCGAAGGCCAGGCCGGCGCGCTCGTTCATCAGCGTGGTGATCGCCACGTTCCAGCCCTGGCCCGGCTCGCCCACGACGTTCTCGTCGGGGACGTAGGCCTCCTCCATGAAGATCTCGTTGAACTCGGACTCGCCGGTGATCTGCACGAGCGGGCGCACCTGCACCCCCTCCTGCTCCATGTCCATCAGGAAGTAGGTGAGACCCTTGTGCTTGGGCGCGTCCGGATCGGTGCGCGCCACGAGCATGCACCACTTGGCCTCGTGCGCGTAGGTGGTCCACACCTTCTGGCCCGTGATCTTCCAGCCGCCGTTCGACTTCACCGCCTTGGTCTTGAGCGAGGCGAGATCGGAGCCCGACTCCGGCTCCGAGAAGCCCTGGCACCAGATCTCCTCCGCCGACAGGATCGGGGTGAGGAAGCGCTTCTTCTGATCGTCGGTGCCGTGGGCGATCACCACCGGGCCGCCCATCACGAGACCGAGAACGTTGGCCACCCCCGGCGCCTTCTGGCGCGCCATCTCCTCGTTGAAGATCGCCTGCTCGATGAGCGTGGCGCCGCGGCCGCCGTACTCCTTGGGCCACGAAAGCCCCGCGTAACCCGCCTCGTGCAGCGTGCGCTGCCACTTGCGGCGGAACCTGAACATGTCCTCCTCGGCCATAGGCTCCTGGCCGGGGTTGTTCTGCTCCAGCCATTCGCGCAGCTCGTCGCGGAAGGCCTGCTCCTGAGGGGAGAGAGTCAGATCCACAGGTGTCGCATCCTACCCTGGCAAACTCCGTGCTGGAGTCCCGCAGGAGGCTTGGGGGTTTTCCCGCGGTTGAAAAGCACTGGTCCCCGATGCACACTGCGCCGAGCGCCACGACCGTTCAAATATGAGAGCCCAAAGGCGCACGATCTTGGTCGTGCTTGTGTTTGCGCTGTTCGCGTCCTGGGCTTCGACCTCACCTGGAGCATCGTGGAGCCGCGCGCGCCGGTGGCGGGCGTGCACGGCTTCGAGTGGGGACGCATGGACCTGACTGTGGCTCTGCTTGCCCTCGCGCACATCCGGCCCGAGCCGCCTCTGCTACTGCGCGCCATGGGCGGCGCGCGACTTCAGCGAGAAGAGCCCGCCGTCCGAAGATGACGACTACGTGGCCTACGCCAAAGCCGCGGCCCGCCGCTACGGCCCCGGCGGGGACGTCTGGAAGGACGTGCCGGTTCCCTACCTGCCGGTCGAGCGCTGGGAGATCTGGAACGAGGAGAACCTGCCCTGGGTGTTCTGGCGCACCGGGCGCGACGCGGGCCAGTATGCCCGCCTCTACCTCGCCGCCAGGGCCGGGATCCATCTGATCGACCCCATGCCCAGGTGGTGGTGGGAGGGCTGTGGCGCGCGGAGGTGGCGTACCTCGACGAGATGGTCCAGGCGCACCCCGAACTGCGCCAGCAGGTGGACGGCGTGGCGATCCATCCCTATGGCCGCAGCGTCAACGAGGTGCTCGCTCGCATCAGGCACTTCCGGGCCGGGCTCGATTCGGTGATCGGACGGCGCGTGCCGATCGAGGTCACGGAGATCGGCTGGTACCGCAAGGGCGACGGCTGGCTTCTCGCCGACGACATGACCCGAGCCGCAGACCTGTCCCTGCTCACCGATGCCCTGGCGCGCTCCGACTGCAACATCGACTCGTACGAGCCCTACACATGGCTCACCGCCGAGGAGACCACCGCCGACCCGGAGCAGTGGTACGGCATCTACTCGCCCACGGCGGGGTTGCTCGAGAGCGGTCGCGCGTGGGCTGCGGCGGCGGCCCACTACGCGAGTCCCACGGCGCGGCGGCAGGCACGCTCAAGCAGGCTGCTGCTTCCTGTCTGCGGGCCTGCCAGGCGCGGAGGGCCGCGGCTGCCGCTGCGGCTGGTGGCGCGGCACGTGGTGAACCACGCCGGCACGCGGCTCTACCGGCTCACGGTGCTCTACAAGGGCCGCGCGATGGACGGCGCCACCATCACGGTGCAGCCGCCTCTGAGCCCGCACTACCGGCGGCCCACGGCCTCCAAGGGCAACCTGCGGATCGCCTTCATCCCCCGTACGCGGGTGTGGGCCTCGATTGGCACCATCGCAAAGTCGCCGGTGGTGAGGCTGCGCTAATCGTGCTTGTCGTGGCCCTTCTTCTTGCCGTTGCCCGGAACGCCGGCCCCGGTCTGCCCGGCCTGGCGCTTCGCCTCGCGTAGCTCGGCCGCGACAACGTCGCGCTGATCGTTCCAGTTGAGCCGCTGCTGGAGCAGAGGGATCGCCTTGTCCGGCTGCCCCGCCTTCAGGTAGGCGTCTCCGAGGTTGAAGAGCGTGTAGGCGTAGTTGAGGCTCGAGCGCTGGTCCGGTGGGAAGGCGGCGAGGGCCCGCTGCAGCACCGGGATGGCGTCCTGCGGGTTGCCGGAGTCGATTAGCGACTTGCCCTGGTTGTTGAGGGCGACCGGGTCGCTGGTGGCCGGCGGCGTGGCCTGCTGCTGGGTCTGCGCCGGGGCGGAAGTGCTCGTGGCCCCCGGTGTTGTCGTCCCGGACTTCTGCTTGGCGGCGGTCTTGTGCTTGGCGGCGGACGCCCTGTGCGAACCCGAGCCCGAGCTCGACCCGCCGCCTCCGCCGAGCCCGATCACGAGCGCCACCGCTCCCACCACGAGCAGCAATCCGAGCAGGGGGAGCCAGCTCGGCAGCCGCCGTCGCGACACCGAGCCCGGCGTGAGAGCCGCGATGCGGTCGAGCGGCGCGGTGGTGGTGGTGGCGGTCTGCGGCTCGCGCGCGAGCGCGTCTGACAGCTCGCCCACCAGCTCGGTTGCGGACGCCGGGCGCCGCGCGGGGTCGCGGGCCATCGCCTCCTTGACCGCCGCGGCCACGGCCGCCGGAGCACCCGGCCACACCCGCCGCAGGTCCGGTGGCGGCTCGGTGGTCACGCGGTGCGCCACCTCGAGCGGCGTGCTGCCCCTGCGCGCCTTCTCGCCGCCGAACATCTCGTAGGCCACGGCGGCGAGCGCGTAGATGTCGGTGGCCGGCGTGGGCGTGGCGCCGTCGATCTGCTCGGGGCTCATGTAGGCGGGCGTGCCGAGCACCTGGCCGCTCTGGGTGATGCGCGTGTTGTCGGTGGCCAGACCCACGCCGAGGTCCGCCAGTTTCACGCTGCCGTCGGCGCCCAGCAGCACGTTGGCGGGTTTCACGTCGCGGTGCACGATGCCCTGTGCGTGCACGGTGTCGAGCGCCGACGCCACCCCGCGCAGGATCTCGAGCGACCGTTCGGTGTCGAGGGGGCCGCGGCGAAGCGCGTCCGCCAGCGTCTCGCCCTCCACGTACTCCATGACGATGAACACGCCCTCCTCGTAGGTCTCCGTGTCGAACACGGACACGAGGTTGGGGTGGCTCAGCGAGGCGCCCAGCCTGGCCTCGCGTCGTAGCCGCGCCTGTATGTCCTCCGGGCTGTGCGCGTGCATGCGCTTGACCGCGACCTTGCGGCCGAGGCGCTGATCCTCACATAGGAATACGGTGGCGGCACCTCCTGAGCCGAGGCGCCGGATCACCCGGTAGCGGTCGGCCAGAAGCGTGCCGTTTGCCTGCACGGCCACGCCCTCGTCCCTACCCGGTCCCGGAAGGGCCGAAAACGCTCACTCAGACGCGCTGCAGCAGCGTGCCGGTGCCGAGCCCGCCCCCGCAGCACATCGTCACGAGGCCGACCTCCTTGTCGGAGCGCTCGAGCTCGTGCAGCAGGGTGGTGATCAGCCTCGCGCCCGTGGACCCGAGCGGATGCCCGAGCGCGATCGCGCCGCCGTTCACGTTCACGCGGTCCATGTCCGGGTCGAGCTCGCGCCGCCAGGCGGCGAGGACCGACGCGAACGCCTCGTTGATCTCGACCAGGTCGATGTCCGACATCTGCATCTTGTTGCGGTCGAGCAGCTTCCTGGTGGCGGGGATCGGCCCGGTGAGCATGATCACCGGATCCACGCCCACCGTGGTCTGGTCGAGGATGCGTGCGCGCGGCTTGAGGCCGAGCGACTCGGCCTTCTTCCGCTCCATCAGGAGGATCGCGGCGGCGCCGTCCGAGATCTGCGACGAGTTGCCGGCGGTGACCTTGCCGTCCGGCTTGAACGCCGGCTTGAGCTGCGAGAGCGCCTCGAGGTTCGTGTCCGGGCGAATGCCCTGGTCGGTGACGTAGGTGTCGCCGTTCACCGCGAACGGGATCGTCTCGCGCTCGAAGCGGCCCTCCTCCGTGGCCTGGTGCGCGAGCTGGTGGGAGCGCATGCCGATCTCGTCGAGCTCGGAGCGCGGGATCTCCCACTGGTCGGCGATCATCTCGGCCGAAATGCCCTGGGGCACGAGGTCGTACTTCGACATCAGCTCCTCGGGCCACGGCGAGCCGACCTCGTCCACCCACTTGAAGCCCACACCCATCGGGATGTGGCCCATGTGCTCGACGCCCGAGCCGATCACGGCGTCGTGCACGCCGGAGGCAATCAGGGCGGCGGCGAAGTTCACTGCCTGCTGAGCCGAGCCGCACTGGCGGTCGACCGTGGTGGCGGGTGTCTCGATCGGCAGGCCCGCCTGCAGCCAGGCGTTACGCCCGACGTTGAACATCTGCTCGCCGTACTGCTGCACGCAGCCGGTGATCACGTCCTCCACCTCGGCGGCGGGGATGCCCGCCCGCTCGATCACCTCCGTGTAGCACTTGCCGAGAAGCTCATTGGGGTGCGTGTCCTTGTAGTAGCCCTTCTCCGGGTGGCCCCGCCCGATCGGCGTCCTGACCGCCTCGACGATGACAACCTCGCGCCCGTTCTCCATCGGCATCTCTACCCACCTCCTGGGTGACTGTGAGCGGTGCGCCAAAACCGCCTCTCAACATGTAGGGTACTGAGTTGACTGGTGAGTCAATCAACTCTCACGGAACGGCTGGGGATCGTCGGGAGCGGGGCCATCGCGCGCGGTTTGGCGCAGACGGCCGACACGCATCCCGGCCTCGTCCTCTGGGCGCGCAGCGAGCATTCGGCCAACCGCGCGCGCGAGCGCCTGGGTGACCACGTGGACGTGGTCACCGATATCGCGGAGCTGGCCGAGGCCACGCTCGTGATCGAGTCCGTGGTCGAGGACCTGGAAGTGAAGCGCCACATCCTGGGCGAGCTGGGCGAGCTGCTGGCCCCCGAGGCGCTGATCGCCTCCACCACCTCTTCGCTGTCGGTCACCGAACTGGCCGCCGCCAGCGGCCGCCCGGACCGCTTCGCCGGCATCCACGTATTCAACCCGGTGCCCAAGATGAAGCTCGTGGAGCTGGCCTTCCCGCCGAACGCGAGCGACGAGCACGCGCATGCGCGCACGCGCGCTCTGCGAGTCGCTCGACAAGGTGCCGGTCGAGGTACCGGACCTGCCGGGCTTCGTGGTCAACCGCCTGCTCTTCCCCTATCTGTTCAGCGCCGTGCGGCTGCTCGAGGAGGGCGACGGGCTCGACCCCGAGGCGATCGACTCCTGCATGAAGATGGGCGCCGGCCACCCGATGGGGCCGCTGGCGCTGCTCGACTTCGTGGGCCTCGACGTGTCCACCGCCATCGGCGAGACGCTCGGCGTGGAGATCCCGCAGACGGTTCGCACACTCATCGACGAGGGCAAGCTCGGCCGCAAGAGCGGCTCGGGCTTCTACGACTACTCGTCGTAATGAAACGCCAGCTCGAAGGCGGCTTCGAGCTGGACGCCGACCGCTCGCGCGTGGACCTCGACGAGGTCTGGCGCTTCCTCTCAGAGGAGTCCTACTGGGCGAAGGGGCGCTCGCGCGAGACCGTGGAGAAGCTCGTGCGGGAGGCCCAGCTCGTGGTCGGCCTCTACGACGGTGAGCGGCAGATCGGCTTCTGCCGCGTGGTCACCGACGAGGTGGTGATCGCGTACCTCGCGGATGTCTACATCCACCCCGACTATCGCGCCCGCGGACTGGGCGTCGAGCTGGTGCGCGAGGCCGTGGAGGACGGCCCGTACAGCAACATCCGCTGGATCCTCGGCACCGACGATGCCCACTCCCTCTACGAGAAGTTCGGCTTCGGCACGCCCACGAGCGTGATCATGGAGCGGCCGAAGCCAACCTCCGGCTGACCGCTGTCAGCCCACTGCCGGGCGGGGATCGGCGGCTACGGCCGCGGACGCTGCGGGTGTGACGAAGCTGCGCGCCACCGCCCCGAATCCCGCCAGCAGTAGCACGAACGCGAGGATCGCCACCGCTCTCTCCCCCGTGGCAAAGCCGGCGGGCTCGAGGACTCCGCCAAGAGCGATTGCCGCGGCGGCCGCGGCGCCGATCCTGCCCGCACGCCGAAGCCCGACCGCCAGCGTGACCAGGCCCGCCGCCAGGGCGATCGTCAGCGGCTCTCCGACGCCGATGGCGCTGTGCTCGATCCGTTCCGAGAGCGCCACCATCTGCGACCGGTCGGAGTTGCCGGAGACCATTTCGAGCCGCACGGCGCCCACCGCGGCGATGAACACAAGATCCAGCAGCCCGAGGACCGCCAGCGCGCCTCCGACCCTCGCCCAGGCGGCGGAGCCCCTGGCGGCGAGCGCGGCCAGCGCGAGGACCGCGACCAGGAGCAGCGGCACGGTCGCGATCTCAAGGACCACCGAGGCGACCGCGCTTCCGTGGTGGGCCGTGTCAGCCGCGAGCTGTGCGCTCGCGTTGTCGCTCATCGTCGGCGCCAGGGCGGTCGACGCCAGCGAAAGGACCGGTGCGAGCACCAGGCAGCTCGCCGCGATCACGGCGACGCGACGGTTGGTGAGGTGATCAGGCGACATCGCTCTCCTCCTGACCGCCGAGCACACCGAGCTGGCGCATCATCGTCACGTCGTCGCGCACGCCCCAGTGCTCGGCGATGCGTCCGTCCTCGAGCCTGTAGATGTGAATCTGCGCGGTCTCGAAGCGTCGGCCGGTGGGTGGATGACCCGCGAGCCCGCCCTTCAGCACGCCGCTGACCGTGCAGCGAAGCGCCACCCGATCGCCGCTTCCGAACACGTCCTCGACTTCGTAGCGCAGATCGCCGAACGTGTTGTGCAGCCAGCCCACCACGGCCTTGATCCCCTCCGGCCCCGGCGGGACGGGCTGTGGAGCTGAGTGGTCCACGCAGGCCGCGGCCACCAGCTCATCGGCGAGCTCCTCCCGCCCCGCACCGAAGAGCTCGGTCTGGGCGCGCATGCAGCGCTCGACATTTGTCTCGACAGCAGTCAGGTCAGTCATCGCAGCCTCCAGGTGGAATGCACATCAGTTGACTGGAACTATCTTCTAATGACTGGAACATGTATCCGGAATGCGCTACCTTGTCAAGCCGATGCCCACTTATCGGTCAGCCCGCCGACAGAAGCAGGCGGAGGACACCCGGGATGAGATCGTCCAGGCCGCTCGGCGCCTATTCGTCGAGCGGGGCTACTCCGCCACGACGATGGCCGACATCGCAGCGGAGGCTGGAGTGGCGGTGCAGACGATTTACGCGAGCTGCGGTTCGAAGCGCGAGCTGGTTCTAGCTCTCACGGACCTGATCGACGCCGAGGCCGGGGTCCCCGAGCTCGGCTCGCAACTGCGCACGGCCGACACTCCGCGCGCGGTTCTCGAGCTGGGTGTAACGATCACTGCCCAGATACAGGAGCGGTGCGGCGACATCGTTGCCGCGCTCATGTCGGCGGCCGCGGTGGAGGCGGAGGCCGCCGCCGCGATGGAGGAGGGATTGGCTCGTCACAGGGCGGGCACCCAGGCGGCGGCGCGACGCCTCGCGAAGCTCGGTGGCCTGCGTGAGGGACTGAGTCCCGGTCAGGCCGCTACCACGATCGCCGTGCTGAGCTCACCAGCGGTCTACGCGCAACTGCGCGAGCAGCACGGCTGGTCGGTCGAGCAGAGCCGCCAGTGGATCGAGGACTCGCTGGCCCGCCTGATACTGCGCGACCCCTAACGCTCTCCGGTCAGGCGGCCTTGCGCCTCGCCTGTGGTGGCGGCGGCCTGCGGGCGGGCGGCCGGCGTCGCGGCCGGTTGTTGGAAGCACTCGGCAGGCCGGCCGCGAGGTCCCAGACGACGTCGGCCTCGCCGATGCCCTGGAGCGTGGCGAGTTCGGACACACGATCCCAGGGCAGCTCGGCCTCGGGCAGGTCGTCCCAGCGCGCGAACTCGAGAGCTTCCAGTGCCCCGTTCAGCGACGGGCCCACCTCCCCCTGCGCTTTGATCAGGGACCGCAGCGCGTCGCGCTGGGAATCGGTGAGCTTCACTGACCACATCGGCAAGACCTCCTGGCGGCTGGAAGAGCTCTTGCCGGGTCAAGCTAACCCTCGTCGCGGACGGACTCCCCGTTTGTCTCGGCTCCGCGACGAGCCGGCTCGTGATCACGGATACGAACTGCCTCGATGCGGTTCTCGCGGACCGACTCCACACGCAGGGAATAACCGTTTGCGTGCACCATGTCGCCGCGCTTGGGAAGCCGCCCCAGCTCGCCGAAGACGTAGCCGCCGACCGAGTTGTAGGCCTCCGAATCGATGGGCAGATCGAGGCCGTAGTCCGCGAGATCGGTGATCGGCACGTGGCCGCGCACGTACCAGTCGCCGTTTGCGAGTCGGCGCACCGCGCCGCCGGCCGGATCCGTCTCGTCGGTGATCTCGCCCACCACCTCCTCGATGATGTCCTCCACGCTCACGATCCCCGCCGTGCGGCCGTACTCGTCCACCACCACCGCCACCGATGTGCGCTCGCGCTGAAGGTCCGCCAGCAGGTCGTCGAGCGGCTTGGTCTCCGGCACGATCGGCACGTCCTTCACCACAGGCTCGATCGACGCGTCGCCGCCGCGCGTCATCAGCAGCCGCGCCAGCGAGTTGGCGTGCACGATGCCGCGGATGCGGTCGGTGTTCTCGTCCTCCGTCACGACGAGGCGCGTGTGTCCGGACTGCACGCAGCGCTTGAGCGCGGTCTCCGCGGTCTCGGACACGTCCACGGTCACCACGGCGGGGATCGGCGTCATCACGTTGCGCGCCTCCTGCTCATGCAGGTGGAACACGCCGCGCAGCATCACGGCCTCGCCCGGGTCGAGCGTGCCGCCGATCGCGCTGCGGGCGATCAGGAACTTGAGGTCCTCCGAGGTGGTCGTCTCCTCTCCGAGACCCTCCGACGCGAATGCCGAACGGGCCGGAGGATCGCCCGCGCCGCGGCCGATAGCGCGACCGACACCGGCTTGAAGACGATGCTCGAGAACTCGAGCGGCCGCGCCACGCGCATCGCGACCGTCTCCGGGTTCGCGACCGTGTAGATCTTGGGCGACAGCTCGCCGAAGGTGATGTGGCTGCGCGGAGATGACGAGGTAGGCGATGATCGCCGCGATCGCGATGGCCGCGCCATGCGCGAGCACGTTGTCGAACCACTTGTCGAGGTAGTGGGCGAGCACGGGCTCGCCGACGGCGCCGATGCCGATCGATGCGAGCGTGATCCCCACCTGGCAGGCGGCGATGTACTCGTCGATCCGCTCGATCTGGTGCTTGGCGAGCGAGGCACGCTTGCGGCCCTCCTGCTCGAGCTGCTCGAGGCGGTCGATCCGCGAGCGCACGAGCGCGTACTCCGCGGCCACGAAGAAGCCGTTGAGGGCGATCATCAGCGGGACGACGATGAGAAGCAGCACGAGGTTCATCGCACCGGTCCAGTCGGGACCCGCTTCACGGGGGTGCGCCGGGGGCGGCGCCTACTTCGAGGAGGTTCGTCGTCAGTCATTCGGCGAACGGGTTCACCGTAGCAGAGGGTTCGCGGGGCTGCTGCGCGGCTGCTAGCTACGAGCTACCCACCGCAGCTGGGATTACCCGCTCGCCCACGTATCACGTCCGGCGTCCGCGGCGTGAAGCCGGGCGGCGGCTTCGGCAGGCCCAGGTCCTCCGCTCGCCTGCACCAGCCCCGCCGCCGCTCGCTCCGACACCGCGGAGATCGTCAGGGAGGGGTTCACGCCGAGCGAGGTCGGGATCGCTGAGGAGTCGATGCAGAAGAGGCCCTCGTTGTCGAACGCCTCGCAGCCGTCGTCCACCACGCCGAGGTCCTTCGACTCGGCCATCCGGCAGCCGCCGAGCGGGTGCGCGCAGTAGGCGCCGCGCGACTCGCGTCAGCTTCAGGAAGCGGCCGAGGCCGTCGCGCTCCACGATCGACTTCATCGCCGCGTTGGCCGCCTCGCGCACGCGCTGCGACTGGTCGGAGAGCGCGTAGGTGAACAGCCCCACCGTCACCGGCCCGGCGTTGGGCCGCAGCGTTGTCGCCTTCGGGCGGCGGCACCACGAACTCGCCGTCGTTCGTGTCCTCCACCATCGCGAGCAGCTCGATGTGGTCGTTCCAGGTGGCGATCGAGCGCTTCTTGTCGAGCCCCCACCACGACGGGTCACCGGCCCGGCCGTCGTCGTAGAGGAAGTTGGTGAGGGTGGACAGGAAGATCTCCTGCAGGTTGAAGCGCGTGCCGTCGGCGCCGCTCCAGAAGTCGTAGGTCATCGTGGTGATCGGGCGGCCCTTGTAGAACTCGCCGTAGTCGAGGCCCAGCCGCGCGCGCAGCCGCGCGCGGGTCGTACTCCACGCCGGCCACGTGGTCGCCGTTCACGCCCAGGTGCTTGCCCACGCGGTCCGACAGCGAGGGCAGCGCCGCGCGCGAGCGCAGCAGGATCACCGGCGTGCCCATCGCGCCGGCGGCCATGATCAGCACCTTGCACTCGATCTCCTCGAACCTTGCCGGTGGGCTGGCGCGTGGGGCTGTCGCCGTCGTTGTCGATCTCCGCGGCGCTCACCACGTAGCGGTAGCCGTCCGCGTTGGGCAGCGAGCGACGCACGAGCTCCACCTGACGGCTGGGCCGCACGCGCACGCCCGCGCGCTCCGCGCTGGCGAGGTAGTTGGTGTTGAGCGTGTTCTTGGCCCCGAAGATGCAGCCGGTGTGGCACCACTTGGCGTTCACGCAGCGGCCGGGGTCGATCGCCAGCGGCACGCGGTCGCAGGTGTGCCCAGCGGCAGCCAGGGTGGCCGCCCACACGCCGCCCGACTTCGACACCTGGTCCCAGCGCGGGCGGCTCACGCGCAGGCCGGCCTCGGCGCGCGCGTAGTAGGGGTCGAGCGTCTGCCGCGGAGATCGGCGCCGGCCACATGCGGCGGTCCGGCCCGTCGTCGGGACGGTGGTCGCGGCGCTCGAACGTCTCGCTCGGGCGCGCGGATCGACGCCGCCAGGTAGAGGTTGGAGCCGCCGCCCACCGCGTTCGCCACCACCACCTGGCCGCCGCCGTCGGCGGACTGGATCAGCTCGTACACGCGCGCGAGGTTGCCCACGTACATCGACTGCCGGAAGTCCGTGTGCTTGAAGCGGCGCGCCGCGCTCGAGCACGAGGATCCCCGACGGATCGGCGCCGGCCGCCTGGTACAGCTCGGCCAGCCGCCACGCCGAGATCGACCCGCCGAAGCCCGAACCCACGATGCACACGTCCACGCGCTCGGCCATCAGGGCAGGTTCCCGTCGCGGGTGCGCTCGCGGGCGAGCCGGCGGCCGTAGCTGAAGTCGCGCTGGTAGCCGTTCGGCGCCGCGCCCGGATAGCCCATCACGCGGTACCCGGAGGAGTTCTCGCTCGTGCCGAGCGGATTCTCTCCCGCGCCGCAGAACGCCGTGAACGGCACGGCCGCCGCGGCCTCCCAAAGCGTGCGCGCTGGGTCGGAGAAGTCGAGCCCGGACAGCACCGTCGCGACGCGCTTGTCGTACCCGAGCAGCAGGAACGCGCCGCCGCCCACGGCGAGCGAGCGCGCAGAGAGGTCGGCGAGGAACGGCGCCTCGAGGGCGTCGAACCCGATCAGCGGGTCGTGGTAGAGGCGCAGGGCATCGGCCTCCACCGCGCTCCGGGCTCGGAGTCCACGCCTGCGATCGCGCGCGGGTCGATCGGATCGCCGAGGTCGGTCCTCGTCGCGCGCCGACCCGGCAGCAGCGTGTCGGCGAACGCCTGGAGCGTGGCGTCCGCGGGCGAGATGCCTGCAAGCGACGGCAGGGCCGCCGCGGCGGGAGCCGCCTCCAGCAAGCGCGCCGCAGGCAGCGCCGCGAGCACGAAGCGCGCCCGCGCCGAGCGTCGTCGCTCGCGCGATGAAGTCTCTACGAGACAGCTCCGCGGCCAGCGGGCCGCGCCCCTGCGCGCCTCCCATCCGAGCGGGGATTCAACCGAACCGCGGCCGCGGCCGCGCCGCTAGGCCAGGCCGTCGATCTTCCCGGCCAGCTCGAAGTCGTTGTCGGTGAGCCCGCCCTCGGAGTGCGTGGTCAGCGTGACCGTGACCTTGTTCCAGGAGATCGCGAGATCCGGGTGGTGGTTCATCTCGTTCGCCACCGGCGTGAGCCGGTTCACGAAGTCCACCGATCCGCTGAAGTCCTCGAACTGGAACTGCTTCTCGATCGCATCGCCGCTCTTCTCCCAGCCGTCGAGGCCGGAGAGCTTCGCCTTCACGTCCTCGTCATCTAGAGCTGCCATCGTTACCCCCAATGCGGATCGCCAGTCTTGTCCCCTCCGCCACCGAGATGCTGTGCGCCCTCGGCCTGCGCGACAGCCTAGTTGCCGTCACCCACGAGTGCGACCACCCGGAGGGCATCGAATTGCTGCCCCATCTCACGCGCAGCGTGATTCCGGAGCACCTCTCGCCAGCCGAGATCGACGCCGCCGTGCGCGAGCACACGAGCAAGGGCGAGGCGCTCTACGAGCTGGACGAGGATGCTGCTCGAGGAGCTCGAGCCGGACCTGATCGTGACGCAGGCGCTGTGCGAGGTGTGCGCCGTGTCGTTCGACGACGTGCGCGCGGTGGCCGAGCGGCTGCCCTCGCAGCCGAACGTGGTCTCGCTCGACCCCTCCACGATCGGAGAGGTGATCGGCGACGTGCGCACGCTCGCGCAGGCCACCGACTCCAAGGACGCGGGAGTGGACCTCGTGCGCGAGCTGGCCGAGCGCCTCGACCGCGTGAAGCTCGCGGTGCGAGCCGCCGAGTCGCGCCCGCGGGTGCTCGCGCTCGAGTGGCTCGACCCGCCGTTCATCGGCGGCCACTGGGTGCCGCAGATGATCGAGATGGCCGGCGGCGAGGACGCCATCGGCTTCCCCGGCGAGCGCTCACGCGAGGCGAGCTGGGAGGAGCTCCAGGCGTCGAGGCCCGACGTCGTGGTCTCGATGCCTTGCGGCCACTACGCCGAGCGCGCGGCGCACGAGGTGATGGAGCACCGTGACGAGATCGCGCGCCTCGGCGCCGGGCAGATCTTCGCCGTGGACGCCGCCGCTTACTTCTCGCGCCCGGGACCGCGGCTCGTGGACGGCGTGGAGCTGCTCGCGCCACATCCTCCACCCCGGCCTCGTCGAACAGCCCGACGCCGGGCAGCTCATCGAGGTCGACATCGGAGCGCCCGCCGCGGCTTAGGCCACTGCGATCGCGCCGATCACCGAGATCACGCCGATCGCGACAGCCAGCGAGCGGGCCGGCCAGCGCCGGGATGTTGCGGCGCTTGTCGAGCTCGCCGATCGCCACGCCGGCGAGCGCGCCGCCCATCAGCCCGCCGATGTGCCCGCCGACCGAGATGCCGTTGAACGTGAACGAGAACAGCAGGTTGATGCCGAGCCAGAACGGCAGGCCGGTCTGCCATCGGGTCGATGCCGCGCGAGCGCATCTCGAGGATCGCCGCGCCCATCAGCCCGAACACGGCGCCGGACGCGCCCACGGTGAAGCTGTCGGGCGTGACGATCAGCGCGCCGAACGAGCCGGCGAGCAGCGCCACGAAGTAGATCAGCGCGAAGCGCAAGTGCCCGATCGCCGGCTCGAGCATCGTGCCGAGGATGTACAGCGCGTACATGTTGAACGCGATGTGCCAGAGGTTGAAGTGCAGGAAGCCCGAGGTGACGAGCCGCCAGTACTCGCCGTCGGCCACCTTTGGCCCGAACAGCGCGCCGTGCAAGATCAGCGAGCTGCCGCCGAAGCTGCTGCCCGCCAGCGCTCACACCGCTCACGAGCTCGGCGAGGAACGCCACCACGTTGATCGCGATCAGCGCGTAGGTGACCGTGGGCTGCCCGCCGTACAGGCTGCGCGCGGTCACCACCTTCGTCTTCTGCCGCGCGCACTCCGGGCAGCGCATGCCCACGGACGTCGGTCGTCATGCACGCGGGGCAGATCGGGCGGCCGCAGTTGGAGCACGACACCCCGGTCTCGCGGCTGGGATGCCGGTAGCAGGTCTCCACGAGCGGAGACGATAGTGCGGCGGCCCGACCGGTTCCTTAAGAGAGCTTGACCGTCAGCACCGGCATCTGGGTGGGCTTGAGCGTGCCGCCGTCGCGCTCGGCGGTGACGGCCACCGCCTCGGCGCCCTTCAGCGAGCCGGGAATGCCGGCCGATGCCGCTGCCGCCGCTGCCCACCGAGAAGAGGGCGCCCGCCGGCTGCATCGTGCCGTCGCGCTGCACCCAGACCTCGTACACCTTGCCGGCGCCCGGGTCGGGCAGGCCCTGCACGCGTGAGCAGCGCGCCCTTCTCCGTCGCCGCTCGGCACGTGCAGGCTGGCGGTGCCCGATGGGCGCCCGCGTGTGATCCACGAGCGCGGCCACGTGTCTTGCGCTCGCGCTGCCGCCGATGCTCGCACACGCCGATGCCGATGGCCGACGCCGATTGCCAGCACGCACACGGCCGCGACGGCGGCGAACCGCCGGCGTCAGCCGGGGGAGCCGTTCGAGAAAGGGACGCAGACCAGCGCCGCCTGGCGCGCTCCTGGTCCCGCTCCCCGGCCTCGGCCCACACGGTCGCCATCAGCGACTCCTTGAGCTCCGGCGGCGGCAGCACGGGCTCGACCGCGCGCGGCAGCGCCTCGGACGCCACCCGCAGCTCGTCGAGCTCGCGCCGGCAGCTCGCGCAGCTCTCGAGGTGCTTCTCGAACAGCTCGGCCTCCAGCTCGCGGAAGCGCCCCAGCAGGTACGCGCCCACGTTCTCCTCGTACTGCTCGTGGTCCCCTGCTCATGCGACCACTCCCTCGCATTTCCCGGCGCATCTTCTCCAGGCCCGAGACGCATCCTGCCCTTGACCGTGCCCACAGGCATGTCGAGCATCTCGGCGATCTGCGTGTGCGTGAAGCCGCCGTAGTAGGCCAGCTCGATCACGCGCGATTGCTCTCCGGGCAGCGTCGACAGCGCCGCCCGCACCTCCCGCGCCTCCTCGCGCCGCGCCGCCTCGACGTCGGTCAGCTCGGGAGCCTCCTGGCGCTCCTCGATTCCCTCCGCGCTCGCCCGCCGCCGCTCGTGCACGAGGTTGCGCCGCAGCGCGTCGATCGTGCGGTGGTGGACGATCCCGAGCACCCACGTGCGGACGCTGCCGCGCGCCCTCTCGTAGCGCACCTTGCTGCGCCAGATCGAGAGGAACGCCTCCTGCACGATGTCCTCGGCCACCGCGCGCGTGCCCACCATGCGGTAGGCGAGCGAGAACGCCGCGCCGCCGTGGCGGTCGTAGAGCACCTCGAACGCGCGCGGGTCGCCGCCCTGGGCGATGTGCATCAGCTCCTCGTCCGCGAGGCGCGTGAGGTCCTTTGCCTGTTTCAACGGCATGCGCGATTAGAGTGGCCCACGAATCTCCATACGCAGCACCCACGCTTACGGATCAGGGGACTCAGTGCAAGCACGCTCGCCGGCCGAGAAGTGCGCTCTCTTCCTCGGCGTCCTGCTGCTGGTCGCGCGGGAATCGCTCGGCTTCTTCTACAACGGCACGTTCACCAGCAACGAGGCCGTCCACGACGACATGCTCGGCGCGTTCGCGTGAACGGCTGGGCGCAACACGCTGCACGTCGCTGCTCGGCATCTGGGGCCTTGGCGCCGCCGGGTCCGTGGCCCGGCGCGCGGATCTATGGCTACGCGGCCGGCCTGCTGCTGGTCGCGCTCGGCGTGTGGGGCTTCATCCTCGGCGAGGGCCAGTCGATCCTCAGCATCCTCCCGGTGAACGCCCGACGACTTCGCGCGCCTGCTGCCTGGGTCTGATCGGCGTGCTGTGCGCCGTCGGCACCTCGCCCGAGCCGGACCCACCACCGCCCCGGTGGCAGGTTGAACCGCGAGCGCTTCCCCGGGCTGGCCGACGGCTGGGCGCGCTTCGACGCACCCGCGGGCGCCCAGCCGGTGGACGCCGCCATCGAGGCCATGGCCGACTTCATGCGCTCGGGCGCCGTGGCCAATGCGCACGGCGGCCTTTCGAGGCCGCCGAGCGCACCGAGCGCTCGTGCGCCGAGGCGCGCAGGGTGGCGGGCGCGTTCGTGGGCGGCGATCCGCAGGGCGTCGTGTTCGGGCCCGAGCATGACCACGCTGACGCTGTCGTTCTCCGCTGCGGTCGGACGCTCGCTATCGCCGGGCGACGAGATCGTCTGCACCCGGCTCGACCACGACGGCAACGTGCGGCCGTGGCTGATCGCCGCCGAGCGCGCCGGCGCGACCGTGCGCTTCGCCGAGCCCGAGCCGGAGACGCTCGAGCTGCCGGCGTCCGGCCGTCGAGGCGGTGCTATCGGATCGCACGCGCTGGGTGGCCGTGACCGCCGCGAGCAACGCGGTCGGCAGCGTGCCGGAGCTCGACGCGATCGTGGCCGCGGCCCATGCCGCGGGCGCGCGCGTCTACGTGGACGCGGTGCACGCCGCGCCGCACCGCAAGCTCGACGTGGCCGCGCTCGACTGCGACGCGCTCGTCTGCTCCGCCTACAAGTGGTTCGGCCCGCACCAGTCGGTCCTCTGGGCGCGGCCCGAGCTGCTGGCCGAGCTCCAGCCCGACAAGCTGCGCCCCTCTCCCGACACGCGTGCCGTGACCGCTGGGAGACCGGCACGCCCGCGTTCGAGGGGCTGGCCGGGCTGATGGTCGCCGCGGCGCGCTACCTCGACGAGGTCGGCTTCGACGCGATCCGCGACCACGAGGAGGCGCTGCTTCGAGCGGATGCTCGACGGGCCTGTCCGCGATCGACGGCGTGACGCTCCACGGCTCGCGCGCGCGACCGCGTGCCCACGCTGATGTTCTCGGTGGCCGGCCGCACACCGGCTGAGGTGGCGAGGGCCGCTGGTCGGCAGAGCAGGTGGCCGTGTGGCACGGCAACTACTACGCGCTCGAGCTCTCGACGCTGCTCGGCCTCGAGCCCGACGGCGCCGTGCGCGCGGGCGTCGTGCACTACAACGACGACGAGGACGTGCCGACGCGGCTGCCTCGGCTGGCGGCAGCGAAAAGCGTCGCCTAGCGCCAGCCGCCGCGGCGCGGCCTAGCGGCCGAGCCGCTTGCGGATGTCCGAGGACACGTCCTCGATGCTGCTGCTCGAGCGCCTTGATCGGCCCCGCCTCGCGCTTCTTGTGCTGCTGGCGCGCACGCACCAGCACCAGCGTGCCGCCGGCCGCCGCCAGCACCACGCCCGCCGCGGCGGTGCGGCCCCAGTTGCGCGGGTCGCGCATCGCGCCGGCTCCCAGTCGGCCAGCTCCTCCGCGGCGTCGTCCACATGCTCGGTCAGCCGGCGCTCGAGCCGGTCGGTGAGCGACTCCGGCGGCTCCACCGGAACCAGCGCGGAACGCAGCAGTCGTTCGACGTCGGTCATGCCGACTGGCTCCCGCCTTCAGGTTCTCTTCCAGTTGCCTGATCGCTCGATGAATCAACACCTTGGTCGCGCCTTCGGTGCGCCCCAGCGCGCGGGCGATCTCGCGGTTGTCCATGTCGAGGGCGAATCTCATGATCAGGGCCTCACGACGGTCGTCCGGAAGATTCGCCACACCGGCCAGCACTTCCTCCAACTCCTCCCGCTGCTCCACCAGCTCGGCGGTGGGATGCGGCTCGGAAACGATCGCGGCGTCCTCGAGCTGCGTCTGCGGCTTGCGCGAGCGGTCGCGGTAGTAGTTGGCCGCGAGGTTGTGCGCGATGCGGATCAGCCACGGCCGCAGCGGCCGGCCCTGCGACTCCCGCTGCGCGCGCTCGAAGTGCCGGTAGGCCTGAAGGAAGGTCTGCTCCGTCAGGTCCTCGGCGTCGTGGTGGTTGCCCACCCGGTAGTACGCGTAGCTGTAGACGTCGCGCAGGTGCGCTTGGTACAGCTCCGTGAAGTCGCGGTCCAGAGCTGCCTTGTCCGGCTCGGCCACGCACGGAGCCTACCCCCGAGAGCCTGCGGTGGCGCGCTCGCGCCAGCGTCCCCCGGCCTTGCGAGCCCTCACGCTCGCCACCCACTCCTCGGCCCCGAGGCGCCCGTCGATGAGCGCGCCGAGGTCGGTGGTGGCGGGCGCCTCCAGGCCCGCCTCCTCGAACGCGCGGACGAGCAGCGGCACCGCGTCGAGGCTCTCCGGAGTCTCCTCGAGCAGCGCCGCGATCTGGTCGGCCGGCACTCCCTGGCCGAGCAGCTCTCCCGCGCGGCGGTTGCGGCTGTGGCTCGGCGAGCGCCGTGCCCACGAGGTCGCCGGTGCCGGCCAGCCCCATGAAGGTCTCGGTGCGCCCGCCCGCTGCGCAGCGCCAGCTGGTGCGTCTCGGCGAACACGCGCGACGGCCGCGGCGCCCGCGGCGTTCATGCCGCTGTCGGCGGCGGCCGCGGCGGCCAGCGCCGCGGCGTTCTTGGCACAGGCCGCCAGCTCGGCGCCGGTCACGTCGTCGGTCGTCTCCACGTCGAGGCCGGCGTCGCGCAGGATCTTGGAGAACTGGGCGCGGAAGTCGGCGTCGCTCGAGGCGAGCACCACCGACGCGCCGTGGCTCGACGGCCTCGGCCGCGTGCGCGGGACCGCCGAGCGCGCCGACCGCACGAGCGGGAATGCGCTCGCCGACGTAGCGCGTTGGGGTGATCCCGAGCGGCGGCACAAGACCCTTCGAGAGGACGAGCACTGCGCTGCGCTGGCCGATCCGCGCGCCCACCTGGGCCACCGCGGCGGGCAGGTCGCGCGAGGGAACGGCGAAGCAGACGAGGTCCACGCCGCCGAACTCGATGTCAGCGACGCGTGGAGACCTTCACCTCGTCGGGCAGCACGACGCCGGGCAGGCGCTCGTTCTCGCGCTCGCTCCTGGATGCGCTCAGCGGTGGGCCTCGGTGCGGCAGCCCAGCTGCACCTCGATGCCCGCGCGCGCGAGCAGGGTGGCGAGCGCGGTGCCCATCGAGCCGGCGCCGACGATCGCCGGCCTTGCGCAGCGGCGGCAGTCCGCCGAGCCACTCCCACTGGAGCTCGACGCACGGCCAGATGCGGGCGGTCACCTCGGAGGCGAGGCGCGGCGACGGGCTCTCCACGCGCGGGAAGGTGAGCGGGCGGCCGAGGCGGATCTTCACCTTGGCGGGGCGGACCTTCCAGCCGCGGCGCGTGTTCTCGCTGCCGGTGACCGCGATGGGCACAACGGGTGCGCCGGTCTCGAAGCGCCAGGCGGCCGACGCCGCGCTTGGGCTTGCCGAGCGAGCCCTTGCGGATGCGCGTGCCCTCGGGGAAGACGAGCACCATCTCGCCGCGCTCGACCAGCATGCGGGCGGTCTCCATTGCCTCCTCGTCGGCCTCGCCGCGGCGCACCGGGAAGGCGCCGAGCGCGTTGAGCACCCAGGCCTGCCAGCGCTTGTTGAAGAGCTCCTGCTTGGCCATGAAGTAGGCCGGGCGCCGCGACGCAGATGCCGATCACGAACGGGTCGAGGAAGCTGCGGTGGTTCGGGGCGAGCAGCACGCCGCCCTTGCGCGGCACGTGGTCCCGGCCGATCCGCGGCACGCGGAAGTAGATGAGCATCAGCGGCTGCAGCACGACCGCGGACGGTCCAGTAGACGACCGGGTTCACTCCACGCGTACGCGTGCGCTCGTGATAGACCGAGAGATCGCGCGCCGGAGCCCTGGACGGCATCTCCCGAACTACTCACCGGAACGGCGCTGGTTACACGCGGATACGCGCCGGCCCGTTAGGCTGCTTGCAATGGCAGCCAGTCGCAGCGTCAACGGAGCGATCGCCGGCGGCCTCGCCGCCGCGGTCTGGGCGGCGCAGCAGCCGCTCGACAAGCGGGTGTTCGGCGTGCGACTACGACGACGTCGAGCTGCTCGGCAAGGCCGTCACGCGCGGACCGCGAGTGGCCGGCCATCGGTCTGGCGCTCCACGTGGCCAACGGCGCCGCCTTCGGAGCGCTCTACGCGCAGCTGCGGCCGTTCCTGTTCGGGCCGCCCGTGCTGCGTGCCCTCACCGCCGCGATGGCCGAGAACTTCGGCTCGTGGCCGCTCGCCCGCCTGGCCGACGAGCACCACCCCGCCAAGCGCGACCTGCCCAAGCTCGCGGGCAACACGCGCGCGCTCGCGCAGGCCACCTGGCGCCACGCGCTGTTCGGGGCCGTGCTCGGGATCGTCGAGCAGCGGCTCAACCGCAGCCGCGAGGCCGAGCCGCCATTCGTGCCGGTCTCCTCCAACGGCCACGGCAACATCGAGCACGCCGCCACCGCCGCGGCGTAGCGCCCGCCGCCTACACTGGGCGGCGCAGGCCGGAGTAGCTCAGCTGGTAGAGCAACGCTCTTGTAAAGCGTAGGGTCAGGGGTTCGAGTCCCCTCTCCGGCTCCTAGCGCGACATCAGCATTTTCGGCCACGAACCGAAGTGCCAGAAGGGTGGCGAGCCGACCCCGGGCCAGCGCCTTCTCGAAGGCGGCCCCGGGAACGAGAGGGGAGCCCGGCCGTAGCGCGCGACTCCCCATCCGTGAGTTCTCGAGGCCTTCTGGTGTGGCCTAGGTCAAACGTACGGACGCAGGGGCGGACATCAACGCCTCTTGCAGAAGCCGGCTCGGTAAAGGCTCACACTCGGCGCACAACATCTGCAGACCTCGATGCTCCGCCCTAACAGGCTGGTCCAGCGCGATGCCCAGTCGCTCAGCCACGAACTCGACCGGCAGCACATAACCCCAGAAGCCGTACCGCCACTGGGAGGGGAGCGGTAACTGGTTTACGATTATACTAATCCAAACCCAGCTAACTGACGAGCTCGGCTACGAGCTGGTCGACCGCGATGAGCTCAACCAGATCGTTGTCGGCGGCCGCCTCGGTGAGGCCCTTCGCGAAGCTCGTGCGGCTGAAGAGCAAGATGCGGGGGCCCTCCTTCGGCGGCTTGATCATCTTGTCCCGCAGAAGGGCGGCGATCTTGTAGGTCTGGAGTTCCTCAAGCACCGAGAGCGGCATCGGGCCCTTCGTCCACTTGCACTCGCCGACGATTTCGGCGCGCTTGTTCTTGAGGCCGACGACGTCGATCTCCTCTTCGCCGCGCTCGGGCTTGTACTTCGGCAGCGCCTCGCCCCACCAGCCACTGACGAGCGGCGCCTGGAGGCCATAACGGCGGCGGGTATAGACGCGGCAAAGCTCCTCGAAGGTCTCTGCCGTGTGCTCGCTCAGCGCGGGCTCGATCGACCCGTTCCACAGGTCGCCGGGCGCGAGGCCCCCGTCGAGGTCCTCCTGGTGCGGGAAGATGAAGCGGAACCAGAAGCGGATGAAGCCGTCGTCGAGGCGGTACTTGCGCTTGCGCGACTTGGGGCCCGCCCCAGCTGGCCGGTGTTGGCTGACCAGGCGCATCTCACGCAGCGTGTCCATGTAGGCGTTGAGGGTCTGGCTGTCGGAGTCGAGCGTGCGCGCGAGGTGATCGATGCCCGCCTCGCCGTTGGCGAGCTCCTCGAGCAGCGAGAAGTAGGTGGCAGGCTCGCGCAGTTCGCGCTCGAGCACCAGTCGGGGATCGTTGAACAGGGGCGCGGAGCGATCCAAGGCCCGCTGACAGACACGCTGCTTGAGCGACCCGCCGCTACCGAGCTCGGCGAGGTAGCGCGCCATACCCCCGCCGACCGAGTAGCGCGTGATCAGCTCGGCCGGTCCGTCCTGCGCCAGCAGCGGCTGGGCCTCGCCGAAGGTCATTGGGCGCACGTCGAGCGGCTGCAGCCGGCCGTGCAACGGGCTCTTCTGAGCCATCAGCCTCTCCATCTGGGCGATGATCGAGCCACAGAAGACGAGCTTGGTCTGCGAACTGTCGCGCTCGTCCTCCATCACCGCCGCGATCGCGCTCAGCATCTTGGTCCGGGCCGCACCCCTCGGGAGCAGCAGCGGAAACTCGTCGACGATCGCCAGCAGCTTCTGCGTACGACCCAGCCGGTAGAGCACGCGCACCAACTCGGCGGCGTCCGTGATCGACGGCCGCAAGCCATCGAGCTCCTCCGTGAGCTGGTCGGCGAAGCGGGCAAGCTGGGGCGCGACGGCCCGCTCGTCGGCGACCAGGATCAGCGCCGACTTGCCGTCGGCGAAGCGACGAAAGAGCCACGACTTGCCCACGCGGCGCCGCCCGTACACGCAGAGGGCGTCGCGCGTCGCATCGTTCCACCACTGACCGAAACGAGCCAGATCGGCGTCACGGTTGACGAACCGGTCACGGGCGGGAAAGCCGAATACCTCCATAACTGAATCACGATTATACTAATCCAAACCCAGTTACGACGGAAGTGCGCGTGGTCGTCGGCTCCGTCGAGATAGTGGGAAGCCTGGAATTGGGACCGTTCTGACGCTCCCTTAACTCAGGCAGCGGCGAGACTCCGCTCTGCGACTGGGCGGAGGCCCCACACAGCCACAGCGAGACGCTGGGGAAAGCGTCAGGAGCGGTTTTCGTGGAGCCAGTGGCCACCTGACCCGAGCGGGATAGTCAGATGACCCTCCTAGCGCGAATCCTCCACAACCGCCGCCAGCGCCTCCGCCACGTCCGGGTCGAACCGGCTGCCGGCACAGGCGTTCAGCTCGAGCAGCGCCTCGTGCCGCGGCATCGCCTCGCGGTACGGGCGGTCCGTGGTCATTGCGCTGAAGGCGTCACAGCAGGAGACGATGCGCGCCTCGATCGGGATCTCGTCACCGGCCAGGCCGTCGGGGTAGCCCCTGCCGTCGTAATGCTCGTGAGAGGAGCGCACCACGCGGCCCACCTCGGCGAGCAGGCCGCCGATCTGGTCGAGCATCCGCTCGCCCTCGATCGTGTGCCGGCGCATCAGGGCCCACTCGTCCTCGTCGAGTGGGCCGGGCTTGTTGATGATCTCCTTGGGCACCGCGATCTTGCCGATGTCGTGGAGCAGCGCGCCGAACTCCACGCGCACGCGCGCGCGAGAGTCGAGCCCGAGCTTGTCCGCCACGGCCAGGCTCAGCTCCACCACGCCGCGGCTGTGCTCGCCGGTGTAGGCGTCGTCGCTCTCCACCACCTGCCCGAGCAGCATTGCGGTGCCGCGGTAGGCGCCGCTCAGCTCGAAGGCGTGGTCGATGCGCGTCTTGCGCTCCCTGGCGAAGTAGGCGAGCAGCCCGAGAAGCGGCAGGCCGAGCAGGTGAGGTACGGCCGCTCGCCGGCGGCAAAGCCGATCGCGAGACCGATCGGCGCGAGCGCGGCATCCACGCCATAGACCCAGCCGAGCACCCGCAGCATGGTCCGGGGTCGGCACGCCCGATGCCGCCGCGGCCCTGATGTGGACCACACCACGTCCACCGCGAACTGGGCGGCCAGCGCGCCGACGTAATCGGCCAGTCCGACCACTCGGGCTGGGCGGCCGCGGCGAGCGACAGCACGAGGGCGGGACCGAGCGAGTACCAGGAGTCCGCGAGTGCGTGCAGGGCGCGCGACGGGTGCCTGCCGTCCCGGATGGCGTCGACCCCGCGCGTGATGAGAAGCGAGCCCGCCACCACCGCCGGCACTAGCGGTCGGCGGCAGGACGAAGAGCATGGCCACGAACACGATCTGGGTCGGCGCCGCGTAGCCGTCGCCGACCTCGAACGAAATGGTGGACGCAGCCACATAGGCGAGCACCGACACGACGAGCGCCGGCGCGGAGGCGCCCCGCTGCCACTGCAGCAGCGCGGCCATGATCGTGGCCGCGGCCACGAACGAGCCGCCCACGACGGCTCTCGGCCGCGAGCTCTCGCAGGCGCACTCGGTAGCCCGCCCGCTCGCGGGCCTCCGCGACGAGCAGCTGGGCGTCCGGGTCGGCCGACGCGAAGTTGTGGCGACATTCTCCATGGCGAAAACGGCCCGCAGGGGCGGTTGCCCGAGTAATCGGCAATCGCCGTGTCGCTGGACTACCTCGGATGGACGAAAGTCCTATGGAGCCCGGCCCGTTGCCGCCGACTACCCGGCTGCGCCGAGACGAATGGGGCAAACCCGCCGCGAGGCGGGGACGCAAAGCCAGAGGTCTCGCACGTGTTGCGAGATAGCTCGGCTGCCGCTCAGAGCTCCGAATATGCAAGACACGGAGGTCTGCACACCCATGACGTTTTCTCGTCCGTCATTCCGCCGCGGGATGCTGGCGGCCGTGGGCGCTGTGCTCGCGTTTGCGCTTTGGGCTCCCAATGCGTTTGCGTCGTGCAGCTACCCCACCGCCGAGCAGTCGTTCTCGCAGTGGCATGACTCCGCGTTCTACGTGTCCCCGTCAACGGTGGACTTGAGGCCGGAGGCACGGGCTGGTCACTGTCAGGCGCGAAGTGTTGTTTCCGGAAACGAGTCGTACTACTTGAACGGCTCGTCGGACTCCCATTCGCTCCTGATTCCGGATGGCGCATCGGCAACCAGTCCCTCTTTCTGTGTCGCGCCAGGGATACCCGACGTTCCGCTTCATGGTGCGGAACACGGGCTCCTGGTACGCGGCGCTGCGAGTTGACGTCCTGTACGCCGACTCGCAGGGGCAAAGAGGGTCCGCAAAACGGCCGGCTACTTGATCGGCCGGCAATGAGCTGGAAGCCGTCGCGGAAGCTGTCGATCGCGCTTGGGGCAACCGGCGCGATGCAGTCGGGTTCCGCGGACGTCCAGATCCAGTTCGTGCCCGTCGGCCACGGCGGCACCTTCCAGATCGACGACCTGCTCGTCGATCCCTGGCGCCGCGCGTAGAGCGTATCACAAGAGCAGGCGCTACGGCCCCGGTGTCCCAGCGCGGACGCCGGGGCCGTTTCTTCGCCATTTCTTAGGAAGTTCTCCGCACGGTCTTACGCGCTCATGGTGAGCTGGGTTTATGCCCGGCGGCGGCCTGCGCCGCCGGGCGTCCAACTTCAGGTGCGTCTAGCTTCTATGGACACAGATGAGCGTGCGAGTCCTGGTTGCTGACGACGAGCGAGCGGTGCGCGAGTCGCTGCGCCGCGCCCTGGTGATCGAGGGCTACGAGGTCGAGCTCGCGACCGGCGGTCGCGAGGCGCTCGAGTCGGTGGGCAGCGGCCGCGCCGACGTGGTGGTGCTCGACGTGCTGATGCCCGACATCGACGGACTCGAGGTGTGCCGGCGGCTGCGCCATGACGGCGACCGCGTACCGGTGCTGATGCTCACCGCGCGCGACGCGGTGTCCGACCGCGTGGAGGGACTGGAGGCCGGCGCGGACGACTACCTCGTCAAGCCGTTCGACCTCGACGAGCTGATCGCGCGGCTGCGCGCCCTGCTGCGCCGCACGCTCGGCACCGACGACCACGACCAGCTCCGCTTCGCCGACCTGACGCTCGACGCCACGCGCGCACGAGGCGCGCCGCGGGGACCGCCGGATCGAGCTCACGCGCACCGAGTTCCTCCTGCTCGAGCTGTTCATGCTCAACCCGCGCCGGGTGCTCTCGCGCTCCCTGATCCACGAGCGCGTGTGGGGCTACGACTTCGGCCCAGCGTCCAACTCGCTCGGCGTGTACGTGGGCTACCTGCGGCGCAAGCTCGAGGCGGAAGGCGAGCCGCGCCTGATCCACACCGTGCGCGGCGTGGGCTACGTGCTGAGAAACCAATGAGCCGGCTCCGTCTGCCTCCGTCGCTCGGCGCGCGCCTGTCGCTCGCGGCGGCCGTGGCGGTGGCGGTGGCCGTGGCGCTCGCCTCGGTGGGCAGCTACTTCGCCGTGCGGGCCAAGCTGCGCGGGCAGGTGGACCAGGCGCTCGAGAGCGCGCGCGGACGCGGTGGACGGACCTGCGCAGGCTCCTGCTTCCGGGTCCCGCCCGATGCGCTCGGCACGCGCTCTCCGCCCGCCGGCGTTCGGCGGGCGCCGGCGGCTACGGCCAGCTGATCAGCCGAGACGGCGGCTCGCTCGCCGGGTCATCCCGAATGAGGCCGGTCCTGCCGGTGACCAGCGGCGCGCGCGCTGTGGCCGCCGGCCGGCGCGACGGGCCTTCCTCGCCGACGAGAGCGCGGGCGGCACCCACCTCCGCGTGCTCACCGCGCCGCTGCAGCCGGGCTACGCGGTGCAGATCGCGCGGCCGCTGACCGAGACCGACCACACGCTCAGCTCGCTGCGGAATCTGCTCGCCCTGATCACCGGCGCGGGGCGTGCTGTTCGCGGCTCTGCTCGGGTGGCTCGTGTCGCGCACAGCGCTGCGACCGGTGCGGCAGTTCACCGAGAGCACCGAGGCGGTGAGCGGCGAGCCGGTCGGACGGCGCCTCGATCGTGTCGAGCGCGACGACGAGCTGGGTCGCCTGGCGCGCAGCTTCAACACCACGCTCGAGGCGCTCGAGAGCTCGGTGGAGTCGCAGCGCCAGCTCGTGGCAGACGCTTCGCACGAGCTGCGCACGCCCGATCGCCAGCCTGCGCACCAACATCCAGGTGCTCGCGCGCGCCAGACGGCATGCCCGCCGACGAGCGCGAGCGGCTGATGCGCGACGTGGTGCTCGAGCTCGACGAGCTGACCGCACTCGTGGGCGACGTGGTGGACCTCGCCCGCGGCGCGCAGCCCGACTCGCTGAGCCAGGAGCTGCGCCTCGACGAGCTCACCGCGGCCTGTGTGGACAAGGCGCGCCGGCGCGCTCCCGACGTGGAGTTCGTGGAGCGGCTCGAGCCAGCCGTGGTGCGGGGCGATCCAACCCGGCTCGGCCGCGCGATCGACAACCTGCTCGACAACGCGGTGAAGTGGAATCGCCCTGGCGCAGCCGGTGGAGGTCACGCTCGCCGGCGGCACGCTCGCGTCCGCGACCACGGCCCGGGCATCCCCGAGGAGGACCTGCCGCGCGTGTTCGACCGCTTCTACCGGACGAGCGACGCGCGCGGGCTGCCAGGCTCGGGCCTCGGGCTCGCGATCGTGCGCCAGGTGGCCGAGGCGCACGGCGCCGACGGTGTCCGCGGCCAACGCGGACGGCGGCGGGCGCACGCATGGAGCTCGCCTTCCCGGCGGCGCGGGTGTCGCTGCCCGCCGAGGCCGCGAGGCGTCAGCTCGCCTTGAGGATGGCCTCCGTCCATGGCCTGGGCGGGGCTCTCCACCACCGGGCCGTGGCCGACCGCCAGCCGGCTCGGATCGAGCCCGCGCAGCTCGCGTGCGCTCTGGAGCGGCGGTCGGCCGGTGCCAGCTGCCATCGCCACGATGGGAAGCGCCAGTTGCGGCTTGGCCGACGTGGCCACTCCGCCGAGCGTGAGAACGCGTCGCCCGCGATCAGGCTCGCGGTCGCGCGTGTCGAGGAACGCGACGTGGCCGGGCGTGTGGCCCGGCGCCGCCGACCACCTCGAGCGATCCGATCCGCTCGCCCGACTCGACCGTGCGGGTGGGCTTGGCCTTCAGAGTCTTCCAGCTCGCCGCGCGGCTTGCCCTGCTGCTCGGCGGGATCGAGGCTCCTGTCGCCCGGCGATGAAGCGCGCATCGCGCGTGGAAATGAGTAGCTCCACCCCGGGCAGCTTCTCCGACGAGCGCATCCACCGAGCCCACGTGGTCGCCGTGCGCCGTGCGTGAGCGCGACGCGCTTGATGTCGGCGCCCTGCTGCCGCGCCGCCTCGATGATGCCTTGGCGCTGCCGCCGAGCAGGGTGTCCACCAGGGTGAAGCCGTCCTCCTCGCGCACGAGGTAGCCGTTCACCGCAGCCCGAGGCGCGTGAGCTTGACGAGGTGCTCGCCGTGCGTCGTGACCTTCAACTTGCTCTCCTAGGTCGGGGGGCGACGCTGAGCGTATCCAGATCAGATGCGCAGGTCGCACCCGGCGGGCGGGTTCACCACCGGCTCGAGCGACTGCGTGGCACGCTCGCCGCCCTTCGGATTGATCTTGCACCAGGCGAACGTGCCGCGCCGGTAGTCCACCACGGCCCAGAAGGGATAGCCGATCAGCCCGCCGACCTCGACGCCCTTGGGGATCTCGGCGTTGACGGCGACGCACTCGTAGCCACCGCGGGTTGCGTCCGGCATGAGCGGTCCGTGCTTCACCGCGTCGCAGTCGGTGCCCTGGATCGGACCGTCGAAGGTGCCCGCCTTCACGCGCGCGAGCGCGTCGGCCGTTGATGGCGTTCTGGAAGTCGGTGACGAGAGCGGCAGGCGTCTCGCCCTGGGATCGCCCCGCGGCCACGGTGGAGGCGCTGCTCGGCCTTGAGCCGCGCGGTCTCAGTGCGGATGAACTCGGCCTGCTGCGCGGCGTCGCGCCGCGCGGTGGCGCTGCTTCGACTCGTTGATCGAGGGGGAGATGAGCGCCCAGACGCCCGCACCGACGCCAGCAGAACCACGACAGCCGCTTGCGATCGCGAGCTTCGCCCGCTTCGAGAGCTTCGGCTGGACCACGACGTAGGAGGCGCCGCAGTGCGGGCAGTTGCGAGCCGCCGTGGCCTCCACGCGCCCGCAGGCCGGACACGTCTGCTCCTTGGGAGCGAAAGCGGCCTGGACCTCTGCCCTCGTGCGTGCGCGCGCCTCGGTCCAAGCAGGTGACGAGTCCCATTCGTCAGCCATCGCGTCACCAGCGTATACGATGTCGCCAGTGACGACTGGCCCGATCGACTTCAGCGCAGGCCCGCCAGTCCGGCGATCGTGAGCCGGCGCCGGGCGAGCTCGGCCTTGTGCAGGCGTTCGTGAACTCGCTTCTACGACCTCGAGCTCGATCACGGCGCGGAGCTCCTCAACTCCCCCCGCGCGCTCGCGGCTTGGCTCGGCGCGCGAGGGCTCCTCGATCCCTCAGTGCGCCGGCCTCTCCCGCGCCGATCTTGCGCCGCGCCGTCGAACGTCCGCGAGGGCCTCCGGGCGATGCTCGTCGCCAACAATGGCGCGGGATGGGACGTTGATGCGGTGGAGCGCTTGAACGGCGCGGCGGCGCGGCCGGGGATCGTGATTCAGTTCGGACCGGATGGTACCGCCTTCGAGCCTCAGCGAGCTCGACTTCGACGGCGCCCTCGGCGTGCTGCTCGCGATCGTGGCACGCGCGCAGCTCGACGGCAGCTGGGCGCGCTTCAAGGCCTGCCCCGGGGACGACTGCGGCTGGGCCTTCTACGACTACTCGCGCAACCAGGCCAGCGCATGGTGCTCCATGGCCGTGTGCGGTTCGCGCTCGAAGGCGCGCGCCTACCGGCAGCGTCACCGGCGACGGGATTGACGCCGGTGACTGATGCGATCGCTCGCATCACGCGCGCCGGCGGCGAGCGACCTCGACGAGCTGCTGCCGCTGATGCGCGGCTACTGCGACTTCTACGAGGTGACCCCAGCGACGAGGACCTGCTCGCCCTGTCGCGCGCGCTGATCGCCGACCCCGAGCGCGAGGGTCTTCAGCTCATCGCCCGCGACGGCGACGGCCGGGCGATCGGCTTCGCGACCATCTTCTGGACCTGGTCCACCAGCGACGCCGCCCGCCTGGGCATCATGAACGACCTGTTCGTGGCCGAGGCGCTCGCGGCGGCGGGCCGCCGAGGCGCTGATCGAGGCCTGCCGTGGAGAGTGCGCCCGTCGTGGCATCAAGCGCCTCGCCTGGCAGACGGCCCCGAGCAACGCGCCGCGCCCAGGCGGTCTACGACCGGATCGGCGGCCACGCGCGAGCAGTGGGTGGACTACTGGATTGCTCCTAGTTCCTAGTAGTCTGGACGTTGCCCGCGAGGCGAGGTGCGCGCCCACCTTGCGCTTGACGCGCTGGAGGGCGTTGTCCACCGTCTTCGTGTCGCAGGCCAGCCGGCTCGGCGATCGCCTCGTAGGAGTGGCCGTCCAGGTAGAGCGAGAGCACGGAGCTCTCGAGCTCGGACAGCACGCTCGACAGGCAGGCCACCAGGCTGCGCAGCTCCTCGGAGCTGATCACCTGGTTCACCGGGTCGTGGGCGGTGGGGCCCGGCAGCACCTCGTCGAGCGTCGGCTCGCTGTCGCCCGGCGCCGCCGGCGTCTGCGAGAACGAGACGTACTGGTTGAGCGGCGTGTGCTTGTTGCGCGTGGCGGTCTTCACCGCGGTGATGATCTGGCGCGTGATGCACAGCTCGGCGAAGTTGCGGAAGCTCGACTCGCGGTCGGTGCGGTAGTCGCGCACCGCCTTGTAGAGCCCGACGAGGCCCTCCTGGATCAGATCGTCGGCGTCGCCGCCGATCAGGAAGTACGACGAGGCCTTGAGCCGCACGAAGCCGTAGTAGCGGCGCACGATGCGGTCGTAGGCGTCGGCCCTGCCCTGCTTCGCGAGGGCGATCAGGTAGTGATCATCAACCTGAACTTCAGGTTGAGAGTTACGGGCCGATAGCGGCCGCGCAGGCGAGGTTGAAATAGCCACGAACGTCCTCTCCAAGCCCGATTCTGGGCTTTGAGAAAGCCGGTGGCGCACTACCTCCCCTGGCGCCAGACTCTGCCGAAGCGGAGATCTCAACCTCAACTTCAGCCTTATCTGATGGCCGGCAGTATTGCGACGTTATGGAGCCTTGTCAAGCCCCTTGGGCGCGAAATTGCAAGACGCCATAAACAAGCGCCGCGGCGGCCGCCGAGACGTTGAGCGACTCGATCCTGCCCGCGGATCGGCAGCGCGACCAGCTCGTCGCAGGCGTCCGCCACCCGCGGGCGCAGCCCGCGGCCCTCCGAGCCGAGCACGAGCACGACCCGGCCGCGTGTAGTCCGGCTTGCTCGTAGGGGATGCCGTCGGCCGAGGCGCCGTAGACCCAGGCGCCCGCCTGCTTCGCCTCCCCCAGCCAGTCCGCGATGTTGCGCACGCGCGCCACCGGCAGGTGCTCGACGGCGCCCGCCGACGCCTTGCACGACCACGGCAGTGACCTCCGCCGAGCGCCGCTCCGGGATCACCACGCCCGCGGCGCCCGCGCACTCGGCCACGCGGCAGATGGCGCCGAGGTTGCGCGGGTCCTGGATCTGGTCGAGGCAGACCACCAGCGCGTCCTCGGCTGCGAGCAGGGAACCCTCGTCCGCGTACGCGTAGGGCGCGGCGTCGGCGCACATGCCCTGGTGGTCCGGCGAGCCGCATAGGCTCTCGATCTCTTCGTCTCGATGCCACGCTGCACCTCCACGCCCGCGAGCCACTCCTCCTGCTCGGCGCGCTCCGGTGGCCCAAACGCGCCTGCACCTCGCCGGCGCCCGCGCAGCGCCTCCCGCACCGGGTTGCGGCCGTAGACGATCACCCGCGTCGCACGAGGCGCGGGCCCTCGGCGGTGTCGCGCACCTCCCAGCCGAGGGCGGCCAGCTCGTCCCGCCGGGCGTCCGCGGTGGCGAAGTCGCTTGGCCGCGCGCGCCTCCTCGCGCTCGCGCAGCAGCCGCTCGCGCCTCCGGGTCCGCGGCCCGTCCTCGGCCTCGAGCAGGTTCTCCAGGCCGAGCGCGTAGAGCATCTCGCCGAGCCTGCCGGGCCGAGCCGCTCGCCGGCGTCCAGGCGGCGGTTGCCCTCGGACGACCCACTCGAACAGCACGCCGCGCGGCCATGGCGGTGTTGAAGTCGTCCGCGAGCGCGTCGAAGAAGCGCTCCACGTAGCGCATCCATGCCCTCGGGCTCGCCCGCATCCGGATCCAGCCGCCGGACGAAGTCGCGCACGCGCTCCACCGAGCGCGCGGCCTCGTCGAGCAGCTCCTCGGAGAACGCCAGCGGCTGGCGGTAGTGGCCGCCCGACGAAGTACATGACCAGCGCATCGCGCCCGCGCGCCTCGATCGCACCCGCGAGCGAGCGGATGTTGCCCACGGACTTGGACATCTTCTCCTCGTCCAGCTCGACCATCCCGTTGTGCATCCAGATGCGCGCGAGCGGCTCGCCGCGCCCCGCCTCGGTCTGCGCGATCTCGTTCTCGTGGTGCGGAAACACGAGGTCCGAGCCGCCGCCGTGGATGTCGAAGTCGAGTCCCAGGATCTGCTCCGCCATCGCGGAGCACTCGATGTGCCAGCCCGGCCTGCCGCGGCCCCAGGGCGAGTCCCAGGAGGTGTCCTCGCCCTCCTTGTGCGCCTTCCAGAGCGCGAAGTCCTGTGGCGACTCCTTGAGCGCCTCGTCAGCCTCGTCCTCGCCCTGACGCATCTCCTCGAGCCGGCGGTTCGAGAGCTTGCCGTAGTCGTCGAAGCTGCGCACGCGGAAGTACACGTCGCCGCCGGACGCGTACGCATGGCCGCGTGTCGATCAGCGCCTGGATCAGCTCGATGATCGGGCCGATCGTCTCGCTCGCGAGCGGCTCGTGGTCGGGGCGCCCGAGCTCGAGCGCGCCCGTGTGGGCCCTGTAGCAGCTCGGTCATCCCGCGAGCCAGCTGCCTCGCTCGGCACGCCTTGCTCGCGCGCGGCGTCGTAGATCTTGTCGTTCACGTCGGTGATGTTGGCCACGAAAGTGGCGTCGTAGCCCTCGTGCTCGAGGAAGCGCTTGAACAGCGAGAAGACCACGTAGGGGCGCGCGTTGCCCACGTGGATCGGGCCGTATACGGTCGGCCCGCAGGCGTAGATGCCCACCTTGCCCGGATCGCGCGGCTCGAGCTTGCGCAGCCCGCCCGTGAGCGTGTCGTGGATGCGGATCTCCCGGGGCATCAGCGCGCGCGCTCCAGCGTGGCGATCGCCAACGCGGCCATGCCCTCCTCGCGGCCGATGAAGCCGAGCCCCTCGTTGGTGGTGAACTTGACGTTCACCTCGAGCGGATGGAGTCCAACAACGCCCGCGAGCTTGGAGCGCATCTCGTCGCGGTGCGGGGAGAGCTTGGGCGCGTCGCAGATCACGCTGGCGTCGAGGTGCACGATGCTCCAGCCGTGCTCCTCGAGGAAGCTGCACACCTCCGCCAGCAGCGCAAGGCTGTCCGCGTCCTTGTAGCGCTCGTCCGTATCCGGGAAGTGCTGACCGATGTCGCCGAGACCGGCGGCGCCCAGAAGCGCGTCGATCAACGCATGGGTGAGCACGTCGGCGTCCGAGTGGCCGCTGAGCCCGCGTTCCGCGCCGGGGATCTCCACGCCGCCGAGGATCAGCGGCCTGCCCTCGGCGAAGCGATGCGAGTCGTAGCCGATGCCCGAGCGCGAGCTCATCCGAGCGGCACCATCCGTCGCTGGCGGCGCTCGAAGTCCGCGATCTCACTCACGCCCACCGAGCGCAGCATCTCGACGGCCTCGTCGTAGCGGTGACCGAGCTGGTCGGGCACGTGGGCATCCGATGACAGCGCCACCGGCCGCCCGGCCTCCAGGCACATTTCGAGGAATGCAGGTGCGGGTAGATCTCGCCGACCGGCTTTCGCAGCCCGGCCGTGGACACCTCGATCGCCACGTCCGACTCGGCGATCCCGTCCATCGCCAGATCGTAGAAGCGACGAAGGTCGCCCTCCGGTGCGCGGCCGCTGCTTGCCCCACACCTTCACTAGATCGGGATGGGCGAGGATGTCGAACATCCCGGTGCGCGCGGCCTCGCCAAGAGTCTCGAAATAGCGCCGCCACACCTGCTCGGGGTCACCCGACTCCCACACGTCCCATTCGTCCATGTCGACGGCGGAGTCGCGCAGGAAATGCACCGAGCCCACCACGTAGTCCCAGTCGCGCGCCTCGAGCAGGTTGGCCATGCGGTCCTCGCGGCCTGCCACGAAGTCCGCCTCGATCCCAAGCTTGAGATCGGTCTCCTCCCGCACGAACGAGCAGTAGGCGTCGAGGTCGTCGACGGCGTTGCGCTCCCACCATGGGTGGCGCCAGACCTCGAGCGCCTGCGTGAAGCGGTGCACGTGCTCGGCCACGCCGAGTAGCTCGATTCCGCGCTCGGCGGCTGCCTCGCGGTAGCGGTCGGCATTCCCAGGCGTGAAGTACTCGGAGGCCTCGCTGGGGAACGAGTCGGGCCGCAGGTGTACGTGGAAGTCGGTCAGCATCGCGCGCGCAGAAGAGCCTCGGCGAGCGCGAGGTCTACCGGACGCGTGACCTTGATGTTTTCTGCCGGGGCCTCCACCACCCTCACGGAGCCGCCCGCGGCCTCTACGAGCGAGGCATCGTCGGTGGCGGAAGCCAGCGTGGCGTCGTCCACGTCGAGTGCCTTTCGCAGCACATCGGCCCGGAAGACCTGCGGGGTCTGGATGGCCCAGAGCGCCGAGCGATCCAGGGTGCGGACCACCCGTCCCGAGGCGTCCGCCTCCTTGATCGTGTCCGCCACCGGCGCCGCCGCCACCACCCCGTCCCAGCCGGCAAGGGCCTCAATACACCGCCGCACGAGCTCACGGGTGATGAGCGGGCGCGCGGCATCGTGAACCACGGCTATATCCGCCTCAGGCGCGGCCGCCAGCGCCAGCCGCACAGACTCGGAACGTGACACCCCGCCAAGAACGCGGCCGGCATCCTCGTAGCCCGCCGGAACGGCCACGACCACCCGATCGCAGACGGCGTCGAGCACGTCGAGGCTCCAGTCGATGAGCGATCGGCCGCCACATATGGCGAACGCCTTGGGCCCGGAGGCGCCAAGGCGTTCGCCGCTGCCGGCCGCGGGAATGATCCCGACGACGGCCATGCGTGGATGATCTACTTGGCGGCCGCAGCAGCGCCCTCGCGCTGCGCGTGCGCCTCCTCGATCAGGTTGTCGATGTACTCCTCGGCTTCCCCCTCCTCCATCTCGAGGGCGTACATCAGCTCCGAGGCGAGGATCTTCTTCGCCCGGGTGAACATCTGCTTCTCCCCCGTTGAGAGTCCCTTGTCGTTCTCCCGGATGGCGAGATTGCGCACCACCTCGGCCAGCTCGAACACGTCGCCGGTCTTGATCTTGTCGCGGTTGTGCTTGAAGCGCCGGTTCCAGTTCTTCGGCATCTGGCTCACGTCATCGCGAAGGACGGACAGGACGCGCGCGACGTCCTCCTCACCGATAACGCGCCGGAGGCCGGCCTTGCCGGCGTTGGCACACGGCACCATGACCGTCATGTCGTTGTGAAGGATCTTGATCGTCAGGTACTCGCGCTTCTCGCCGAGAACCTCCTTCTGCTCCTTCTTCACGACCTTCCCAGCGCCGTGATGCGGATAGACCACCTGGTCGCCGATCTCGTAATCGATGTGCGGCGCTTCACGGCTGATCTCGAGCTCTTCGAGCTCCTGCTCCCAAGTTGCTTCTTCGGAAATGGTGACCTCCTTGTTTCAGGCTGGCAGCGGAAGACTGCCCCCGTTTTCAGGTTTGCAAATAGCGATCCACGAGGTTGATCTCCTGCAGACGGCGAAGGCCCTCGCGGATGTCCTTGGCCCGCATGTCTCCCACTCCCTCGACGGCTTCGAGCTCTGAGTCGGAAGCCGCCAAGATTTCGTCCAGGCCGCCGAAGTCGCGGACGATGGCCTGGATCACAAGCTTTGGCAGTCGCGGCACGCGACCGAGGATCCGGTAGCCGCGCGGCGACACCGGGTGGTCGAGCGTGTTCAGCTTTCGGTCGTAGCCGAGCAGCTCCGACAGGCGCCCGAAGTCGAGCAGGTCCTGGTGCGGCAGCCGCGCCAGCGAGTCGAGAACGAGCGCGAAGCTGTCGTCGCTCGGCTGCGAGAGGTAGTCATGCACGAGCGCCGCCTTGTCGGCGGCCACGCCCACCATCGTCTCCTCGAGCTGCATCTCGATCAGCCTGCCCTCGGTGCCCAGCTCGACGATGTAGCGCTCGATCTCCACCGCCATGCGCGTGACCAGCTCGGCGCGCTGCAGCACGGTGAGCACGTCATGGAGCGTGACGCCGCCCTCGAACTCGAGGGCTGTGAGGCGCGTGGAGACCTGGTCCAGGCGGCTGCGGTACTTGTCGAGCGTGGCGAGCGCCTGGTTGGCCTTGGCGAGCACCACCGGGATGTCCTCGAGGATGTACTTGGCGCCGTCGAGGTAGAGCGATACGACGTCCCGGCTAGCGGACACGGCGATCACCAGCGCGTCGGTCTGCTTGGCCACGCGCTCGGCCGTGCGGTGGCGGGTGCCGGTCTCGAGCGACAGGATCGTCGGGTCCGGCATCAGCTGCACGTTTGCCCAGCAGATCTTGATGGCGTTCGAGTTGAGGACGATTGCTCCGTCCATCTTCGCCACCTGGTAGAGCAGCGCCGGCGTGTAGTCGATGTCGAGCTTGATCCCGCCCGAGTAGAGGAACGACAGCTCCTCGCTGTCGCCGATACAGATCAGGGCTCCGAGCCGCCCCTGGCCGATAGCATCTATCCCCTCCCGCACCGCCGTTCCGGGCGCGACCATCTCGAGCGCCCTCACTAGCCGGGGCTCTTGACGGGTTTCCAGCTGGGTGACCTCGTCCCCGGCGTGCGACTGCATCAACCCATTCTACGACACACGCCCTGCATTTGCGGCGTTTTTTGGCTTTGCAGCGGGTTTTCCAGCCCGCAGTGTGGGAGATTACGCTGCCTGAGCGATTCCTTCGGCTTGGCTCAGCGCGGCCCGTAGAGCCTGTCTCAGCGTGCGTGCGGGGCCATCGGGCGACAGCACGGGGTCGAGCCCGAACTTTCCCGCCTCGGCAAGGCGCCGATCGGCGTGCGCCACGTAACGGAGCTCCCCGGTGAGGCCCACCTCGCCAAACGCCGCCAGCGGGCGCTCCTCCGTGCCCAGCGGGACGCCGCGCGCCGCCGAGGCGAGTGCCAGCGCCACCGCCAGGTCCGCCCCCGGCTCGTCAACCCGCACGCCTCCGGCCACCGACACGAAGATGTCGCTCGACCCCAGGCCGAGCCCCGCGTGGCGGGCCAGCACGGCGAGCACCAGCGCCAGCCGGTTGCGGTCCACGCCGTTGGCCACGCGACGCGGCGGCACGAGCTCCGTGGGAGCCACCAGTGCCTGCAGCTCCACCAGCAGCGGGCGCGAACCCTCCATCGCACACAGCACCACCGAGCCGGGCGCGCGCGTGGCCTCGGCCACGAAACGCGAGGAGGCGTCCGCAACCTCAACCAGCCCGCTGTCGCGCATCTCGAACACGCCCACCTCGTTGGTGGAGCCGAACCGGTTCTTGAGCGCGCGCAACGTGCGGTAGGTGCGCTCGCGCTCGCCCTCGAACTGGAGCACGCAGTCCACGAGGTGTTCGAGCACGCGCGGGCCGGCGAGCGCGCCCTCCTTGGTCACGTGACCCACCAGGATCACTGCCACGTTGCGCTCCTTGGCCACGCGCATCAGCGTGCCGGCCACCTCGCGCACCTGGCCTACTGAGCCCGGCGCGCCGGTCATGCCGTTCGCGTACAGCGTCTGGACCGAATCCACCACGCACACCTCGGGCCGCTCGGCCTCCAGCGTGGCCACGACGGTCTCGAGGTCGGTCTCGGCCACGATCGGCACGCTGAGCGCGTGCTCGCCGAGCCGCTCGGCGCGCAACCGAACCTGCGCCGCGGACTCCTCGCCCGACACGTACAGAACCTTGCGCCCGGCCTGCGCCAGGTTGCCGAGCGCGCCGCCCGTGATCGTGGACTTGCCGATGCCGGGAGCGCCACCGATCAGAACGAGCGAGCCTGGCACGATGCCGCCGCCGAGCACCCGGTCCAGCTCCCCGATGCCGGTCTTGAAGCGGGCGAGCGCAGGCGCCTCCACGTCCGAGAGCGGGACCGGACGCGCCGGCTTGGCCGCCTTGCGGGACAGCGAAGAGCCGCCTCCGCCTCCGCGCGGGGCCTCCATGGCCCGCTCCTCGACCATCGTGTTCCACTCCCCGCAGCCCGGGCAGCGCCCGTGCCACTTGGGGCTCTCGTTCCCGCACCGGGAGCAGACAAAGAGGGTCTTGGGCATCGCACCAAGGTAAGGGCGCGGGTGGACGGCTTTCGCCCCCCCCGGTCACTAATCCGCGCTAGCCCAGCTGCCAGACGTCGCCGCGCAGGATCGGCACCGCCTCGCCGTCCGCGCTTACACCGTCAACGTCCACCTCCGGCCCGCCGATCATCACGTCGGTGTGGACCTTCGACTGGTTGAGGCCCCGTGCCAGTCGCGCGTCGGGATCGAGCTCGTTCCCGCCCTCGACCAGGAACGGGAAGCCCGAGCCGTAGGCGAGATGGCAGGTGGCGTTCTCGTCGAAGAGCGTGTTGAAGAAGGTGAGTCCACTCCTGCCGACCCGCGACTCGCCGTCAACGAGCGCGACCTCGCCGAGGAACCCAGCCTGCTCGTCCAGCTCCAGCTGCGAGCGCACCACGTCCCCGCCCTCCGAGGCCTTCACCTCCACGATCTTGCCGCCCTCGAAGCGCAGCTCGAGGTCGCTGACCATCGCACCCAGCAGCTCCAGCGGGCGCGTGGAACGAACGGTGCCCTCGGTGCGCCGCCAGTCCGGGCTCGTGAAGACCTCCTCCGTTGGAAAGTTGGCCACGTACTCCTGGCCCCAGTTGGTCGTGAGCGCGCCACCGATCCACTTCACCCCCGGCGTGAGCCCGATCGTCAGGTCCGTGCCCGGGCCGCTGAAACGCAGGGCGTCGAAGGCGCGCTCCTCGAGCAGCGCACACCGCTCCTGGAGCCGGGCCACGTGCTCCTTCCATGCCGCCACGGGATCCGGCTCGTCGAGCCGCACGGTGTCACCGATCGCCTGCCAGAGCCGGTCCACGTCCGGCTCGCCGAACACCTGCTGAGCCCAGCCGGGCGTGGGGCAGGCGCCGATCGTCCAGGCCACCATCCCCTCGCTCGCCTGCTTGCGGCGCACCTGGGTGAGGGCCACCATCTGTGCCGCCGCCACGCGAGCGCCGTTCACGCCCTCGAAGAGCTCAGGGTCAGGCTGGCCGGCGATCTGGATCGCCGCACCCTGGGCCGCGGCGTTGGCCTCGCTGCGGGCGATCAGCCACTCCGGCGAGCGGCCGATCTGCTCGTCAGGCAGCCCCGAGTCGATCAGCGCGCGGCGCACCCACTGGTCGCCGTAGAACACGTCCACCGAGGAAGCGCCGGCGGCGTAGGCCGCGCGCGCCACTGCCCGGGCAAGCTCGGCATGCTCCACCTGGGCATCCACCGTCAGGGCCTGTCCCTCCTGAATGTTCACCGCCACCTCCACGAGCAGCCGCGCATAGCGGTCGATCAGGGAGCCGTCCGTCTCGCTCACGAGCCCTCCGACTCCGCCACGGCCCGCTCGGCCGCCTGAAAGCCGATCTTCGAGTGCGTCTTGTCGCAGAACGGCTTGGTCTTCGACGCGCCGCAGCGGCAGAGCGCGATCGGGCGGCCGTCGTCGGGCAGGTCGAACACGTTGCCGTCAGCGTCGATCAGGCGGACCGGGCCCGTGACCTTGTACGGGCCGTTCTCGCGGACCTTGATCTCGACGTCGTCGGCCGTGGCGCTAGGACTCGTCCGGCGTGGAGTCTTCGGCTGGCGGCGCGTCAGGGACCTCGGGCAGCACCTCGGGATCCTCGGGTAAGTCGGGCGAAGCGTCGCCGGCAGGCTCGCCGCCGCCGTCGCCCTCGCCGCTCGCCACCCTTTGCGCCGACACCGACGGTCTGGCGCTTGCGCGGCTTGGGCGCGACGATCTCGATCTTGACCTCGGGATCCTCGCCCTCCGGCGCCTTGCCGACCTCGACCGTGGAGCCCGGCTCCATCGAGGATGAGAGCACCTTGTCGGCCAGCGGGTCCTCGATGTAGCGCTGGATCGCGCGGCGGAGCGGACGGGCGCCCATCGCGGGATCCCAGCCCTTCTCCACCAGGAGATCCTTCGCGCCGTCGGACAGGTTGAGCGACAGCTCGCGCTCGGCCATCGACTCGCGGATGTGCCGCAGCAGCAGATCCACGATCTCCTTGACCTCGTCCTTCGTGAGCTTGTGGAAGACGATGACCTCGTCGATGCGGTTGAGGAACTCGGGCCGGAAGACCTTCTTGAGCTCGCCCATGATCCGGGTCTTCATGTCGTCGTACGTGATGCCGGTCTCGTCGTCGGACACCGCGAAGCCGAGCGGCGTGTTGCGCGCGATCTCGGAGGCGCCGATGTTCGAGGTCATGATCACGATGGCGTGACGGAAGTCCACCGTGCGCCCCTGGGCGTCGGTGAGGCGGCCGTCCTCCAGGATCTGGAGCAGGATGTTGAAGACGTCCGGGTGGGCCTTCTCGATCTCGTCGAGCAGCAGCACCGAGTACGGCTTGCGGCGCACGGCCTCGGTGAGCTGGCCGCCCTCGTCGTAGCCGATGTAGCCCGGAGGCGAGCCGACGAGCCGCGACACGGAGTGCTTCTCCATGTACTCCGACATGTCGATGCGCACCATCGCGTCCTCGTCGCCGAACAGGAACTCGGCGAGCGTGCGCGCCAGCTCGGTCTTGCCCACGCCCGAGGGGCCGAGGAAGATGAACGAGCCGGTGGGGCGCTTGGGGTCCTTGATGCCCGCGCGCGAGCGGCGGATGGCCTTGGAGACGGCCTCGATCGCCATGTGCTGGCCGATGACGCGCTTGTGCAGCTCGTCCTCCATGCGCAGCAGCTTCTGGGTCTCGGCCTCGGTGAGCTTGAAGACCGGGATGCCGGTCCACATCGAGACGATGTCGGCGATCTCCTCCTCGCCGATCTCCGGGCGGTTGCCCGTCTCGCCCGCGCGCCACTGGTCCTCCAGCTCGCGCTTCTTGTTCGTGAGCTGGCGCTCCTTGTCGCGTAGGTTGGCGGCCTTCTCGAACTCCTGGGCCTCGATCGCGGCCTCCTTGTCGCGCCGCGTGGTCTCGATCTCCTCCTCGAGCTCGCGGTAGACCGGCGGGCGCGGTCATCGACTTGATGCGCATGCGCGACGCGGCCTCGTCGATCAGGTCGATCGCCTTGTCCGGCAGGAAGCGGTCCGAGATGTAGCGGTCGGCCAGCTCGGCGGCGGCGTGCAGCGCCTCGTCGGTGATGGCGACGCGGTGGTGCTGCTCGTAGCGGTCGCGCAGGCCCTTGAGGATCTGCTCGGTCTCCTCGATCGTCGGCTGGTCGACGCGGATCTGCTGGAAGCGGCGCTCGAGCGCGGAGTCGCGCTCCAGGTACTTGCGGTACTCGTCGAGCGTGGTCGCGCCGATCGTCTGCAGCTCGCCGCGGGCGAGCGCCGGCTTGAGGATCGAAGCGGCGTCGATCGCGCCCTCGGCGGCGCCGGCGCCGACGAGGTTGTGCAGCTCGTCGATGAAGAGGATGATGTCGCCGCGCTGGGTGATCTCCTTCATCACCTTCTTGAGGCGCTCCTCGAACTCGCCGCGGTACTTGGAGCCGGCCACCAGGGCGGCCAGGTCGAGCGTGTAGATCTGCTTGTTCTTGAGCAGCTCCGGCACCTCGCCGCTCGTGATGCGCTGGGCGAGGCCCTCCACCACGGCGGTCTTGCCGACGCCCGGCTCGCCGATCAGCACCGGGTTGTTCTTGGTGCGGCGCGAGAGGATCTGCATGATCCGCTCGATCTCGTTCTCGCGGCCCACCACCGGGTCGAGCTTGCCCTCGGCGGCGAGCTTGGTGAGGTTGCGGCCGAACTGGTCGAGCAGCTTGGAGGACTTCTTGCCCTCGCCGGTGCCGGCGCCGCGCCCGCACCCTGGCCCTGGCGGCGGCCGCCCGGACCGGACAGCATGCGGATGACCTCGTTGCGGATCTTCTCGGAGTCGGCGTCGAAGTCGAGCAGGATGCGCGCGGCGACGCCCTCGTTCTCGCGGACGAGGCCGAGCAGGATGTGCTCGGTGCCGATGTAGTTGTGGCCCAGGCTCAGCGCCTCGCGAAGGGCGAGCTCGAGGACCTTCTTCGCGCGCGGGGTGAACGGGATCTGGCCGGAGGTGACCTCCTCGCCGGACCCGACGATGCGGACGACCTGCGCGCGGACGCGCTCCACCGTGATGTCAAGCGACTCGAGGACGCGGGCGGCAAGGCCCTCCTCCTCGCGAAGCAGACCGAGCAGGATGTGCTCGGTGCCGATGTAGTTGTGCTTGAGGATGCGGGCCTCTTCCTGGGCCAGGACCACCACCTGACGGGCTCGTTCGGTGAAGCGCTCGAACATCTATAAGAACCTTCTACGGGATCGGATCGCGGCGGGGAAGAAGTACCCCGGAGCCTTTAGTCCCTAATCGGCACTTTCGCCGTGGAGTTAAAGGTTCCCTGGCGCCTTCGCTCGCCTGAGGGCCAGTCTAGCAATGGCGCCACCTCGCCCCGACGGGCACTAACGAAGGCTTAAGACTGCTCTGGAAGCCGCTCTTTGCGGGGCTTTATCAGCCGCCGCGCATCGCGGGGAAGAGGACCACCTCGCGGATCGAGGCGCGGCCCGAGGATCATCACCAGCCGGTCGATGCCCACTCCTATGCCGCCCGTCGGCGGCATGCCGTGCTCGAGCGCGCGGATGAAGTCCTCGTCGTAGGGCTGGGTCTCCTCGTCGCCCTCCTCGGTCCAGGCGTCTGCGTCCTCGAAGCGGGCGCGCTGCTCGTCGGGGTCGTTCAGCTCCGTGAACGCGTTGGCGAACTCGATGCCGCTGCAAATGCCTCCAAGCGCTCCACGAGTCCGGGCTGTCGCGGTGGTCCTTCGCGAACGGCGACAGCTCCACCGGATAGTCCATGATGAAGGTGGGCTGCATCGAGGTCCGGCTCGACGTGCTTCGACAGCAGCTCGTCCACGAGCTGCGGCCAGGTCTCGTCCGGGTCGAGCTGGATGCCATTCGCCTTGGCCGCGGCGATCAGGCGTCCTTGTCGCGGCTGCTCGAGCACATCGATGCCCGTCTTGTCCATGATCGCGTCGCGCAGCGTGATCGCGGCGCCATGGCGGCTTGAAGTCGATCTCGCCCTCGTAGCCCACCTCCTTGGCCATGTACGAGACCAGCTCCTCGAGCTCGCGCGCGACGTCCTTGTAGTCGGCGTATGCCTCGTACCACTCGAGCATCGTGAACTCGGGGCTGTGCTTGTGGAGATGCCCTCGTTGCGGAAGTCCTTGCCGATCTCGTAGACCTGCTCGAGGCCGCCGACGATCAGTCGCTTGAGGTACAGCTCGGTGGCGATGCGAAGGTAGAAGTCGCGGTCGAGCGCGTTGTGGTGGGTCACGAACGGGCGCGAGAGCGCGCCGCCGTAGAGCGGCTGGAGCACGGGGTCTCGACCTCGAGGAAGCCGTGGTCGTCGAACCAGCGCCGGATCGCCGCGATGATCTTCGAGCGCAGGATGAACAGCTCGCGCATCTCCTCGTTCGCGATCAGGTCGACCTCGCGCTGGCGGTAGCGCGTCTCGATGTCCTCGAGGCCGTGGAACTTCTCGGGCGGCGCGCGCAGCGACTTGGCGAGCAGCTCCCAGTCGTGACCGCCAGCGTCAGCTCGCCGCGTCGGGACTTGAACGCCGTGCCGTCGACGCCGATCAGGTCGCCGAGGTCGAGCGACACGAGCCGCTCGAACGACTCCTCGCCGAGCACGTCCTTGCGCGCGTGCAGCTGGATGCGGCCGGAGCGGTCGACGAGGTCGAGGAAGGCGGCGCCGCCGTGCCCGCGCCTGGCCGCGAGGCGGCCGGCCACCCGATAGGACCTGTCGGTCTCCTCGCCGGCCTCGAGGCCGTCGTGCGCCGCGTGGATGCGTCTCGACCGGCACGACGCCGTCGAACTGGTGCGGGAACGGGTCGATGCCCTCGGCGCGCAGGCGCTCGAGCTTGGCGCGCCGGTCGTCACGCGAGTGTCGCATCCCTCGGTCACGCGCGGGACTCTATGGCGAAGGCGCTTAAGCCTCGATCTTCGTGATCTTGAGCTTGCGAGCCGGACCTCGCGGCACGGGCACGGAGACGATGTCGCCGCGCTTGCGGCCCATGAGCGCCTTGCCGACCGGCGACTCGTTGGAGAGCTTGCTGTCCGCCGGGTTGGCCTCGGAGGAACCGACGATCTGGTACTTCGACCGACTTGTCGGTCTTCTGGTCCTTCACGTGAACGGTCGTGCCCACCGGAGACCGCGTCCGTGGACACCGACTTCTCGTCGATCACCGTGGCCGAGCGCAGCTTCTCCTCGAGCTCGGCGATCTGCTTCTCGAGCATCGCCTGCTCGTTCTTCGCGTCGTCGTACTCGGAGTTCTCGCTGATGTCGCCGAACTCGCGAGCCTCCTTGATGCGCTCGGCCACCTCGCGGCGGCGCGCTCCGGAGAGGTACTCGATCTTGGCCTTGAGCTCCTCGAGGCCCTGTGGGGTGAGAATGAGGTCCTTTGGCATAAGAAAACCCGCCGCGCCGCGACCACCGCGGACCGTCGGAGGGATCGCTGAGTCTAGCAGCGGGACCCGCCCTTTCCAGGGCGGGTTTTCAGGCCGCGATTTGCGCGTTGGCCGCGCCGCCAGAGCGTCCAGCGCGACCCTCGCGTGGGCCGTCGTGGGGGCAGTGACGAGCGGCTGCTGGGCGCGCTTCGTGAGCCCCATCGTCGTCCGCGTACCAGGGGTAGAACTTGCGCAGATAGCGGCCCGCGCGCTCCACGCCCAGGTGCTCCTCCGCGCGGTCGATCACCCAGCGCAGCTCCTCGGCGATCTCCGCGCGCGTGGGCTCGTGTCGCGCAGTGCCAAGCAGCCGCTCGAAGCGCCACGGGTTGCCGAGCGAGCCGCGCGCGAGCATCACCGCGGCGGCGCCGGTCTGCTCGAAGGCCGCGAGCGTGCGCTCCTCGTCGCGCAGGCCGCCGGACAGCACCACCGGCACCGGCAGCGTCTCGCACCAGCTCCGCGGCCAGCGCGTAGTCGGGCTCGCCCTTGTGCTGCTGGGACGCGTGGCGCGGGTGGAGGCCGATGCCGGCCACGCCGGCCTCCTCCACCAGCCGTCGCGCCAGCTCCAGCGCCGCTGCGCTCTCCGGGGCGGTTGCCCGGAGCGCAGCTTCACTGTCACGGGCAGGCCGCTGCCCTCCACCGCCGCGCGGGCGATGGCCACGCCCTTGTCTGGGTCGTCGAGCAGAGCGGCGCCCGCGCCCGGTCTTGCAGACCTTGCGCACCGGGCAGCCGAAGTTGAGGTCGATCGCGTTCGGCGCCCGCCTCGGCCACGATGCCAGCGGCGATGCGCATCACCTCGGCGTCGTGGCCGAACAGCTGGACCGCCATCGGATGCTCCTCCGGGTGGATGCGGAGGAACTCGCGGTGGGTGCGCTCGTCGCCGTACTTGAGACCGAAGCTCGACACCATCTCCGACACCGCGAAGCCCGCGCCGTAGCGCTTGGCCTGGAGGCGAACGAACCAGTTGCCGATGCCGGCGAGCGGCGCCAGCACCACTCGGTTGGGCAGCTCGTGCCGCCGAGCGTCCAGGGTGTGGCGAGCGAACGCATCGCCGAAAACGTTACCCGCGGCGGCTATTCGGCCGCGCGGACGCAGTCGCGCAGAGGCCCGTGATGCGCACTTCGGCGCGGCGCTTGGCGGCGAAGCCGCCGCGCTTGGCGCGGACGAGCGCCCAGCGAGTTCGACTGCCGGCATCGAGTCCTCGATCTTGCCGCAGCGGTCGCACACCATGTGGTCGTGCGGCTCCGGGCGCGGATCGTAGAAGCACGGCGCCCTGGCGCACGCCGATGCGCCGCACCAGACCGAGATCCTCGAACAGCTCGAGCGTGGAGTAGACGGTGGGAAGCGAGACGTTGGGCAGGCGGTCCGCCACGGCTCCAGCACCTCCTCGGCCGTCACGTGGCGGCCGAGCTCGCTCGAGCGCGCGGTTGATCACGAGGCGCTGCGGGGTGACCCGCTGGCCGCGCTCGTGGAGCACGCCGCTGAGCTGTTCGTCTGTGAGGTGTGTGCCTGAGGCTTCCATCCGCCTATAGTCTCAGGATAGCTGTTGTTAGGTGACCCTTATTTTAACACAGTTGCTATAGTCATCCCGGCGATGACCGAGCCGCACACAGCCTAATCGTCCGCTGGAAGAGACGCCGACGACCGCGCTCGGCTGCTGCAGGTCGTCCAGCCGGCCTTGTCGGGCTGATCGACGGCACGGTGTCCACGCTGGCGCCGATCTTCGCGGCTGCCTACCTGGCTGGCTCGCATGCGGCGCTGCTCGTCGGGCCTCGCCACGCGCTCGGCGCGGCGATCTGCATGGGCATCTCAGAGGCGCTGTCTGACGACGGTGAGCTCACCGGCCGGGGCAGCTCCCTGACGCGCGGGTCATCACCGGCTTCGCGACCTTCGTCGGCGGCACGATGCATTCGCTGCCGTTCCTGATCAACGACGTCCACAAGGCGTTGCCCGTTGCCTACGTGGTGGTGACGTCGAGCTGTGACGATCGCCTGGGTGCGCAAGCGCTTCCTGAAGGTCGCGCTCTGACCCAGTCGCTTGTGCAGGTGACGATGGCCGGCGCCATCGTGGCGGGTGTGGCATCGCGGTGGGCACGCCTAGCGGGTTCCGCCGCCTGCGGCGTGCCGTCAGGTGGTCCGGACTGCTCCAGTAAGCCGGTCCCGCCGCACCCAGCCGGGCTCACCCTTTCTTGCTGCAGTAGGCACCACGCACCACGCGCAACGCCCAACGGAAGATCGCTACCCCCGCCGCCCCGAGAGCTGCGAGGACACATCCACTCCCCATCTCCGCCGGCCCGCCCGCGCTGAGCGCGACCACGGCGTCGTCGTGGTCTCCCCTGCGCTCGAGGCAACCCCAGACCCCGCTCGGGCCGGCCGACATCGCGGTGGTCCAGCCCGGTACGTCCGTGCTCCGAGCAGCTCGCCGCTACTGGCGTCAATGCGTCGGACCTTCGACGGCGCACCGCGGTCCTCGTGCGCGTATGGGTCCATGTCGGGCGCCCACACCACGCCGTCGCGCACCGCCCCGCCCGCGCCGGCAGGAGAGAGCCGCAGCTCGTCATGGCCTCGACGGTATGCGGGTCCACCGCGAGCAGCATCTCTTCCACGGACTCCTGCCGTCGCGTCGCCAGACCCGCACGTGCACCGAGTCTGCATCCACGAGAATCTGGCGCGGACTGCCCTGGACCCGCAGCTCGCCCTCCACACGCCCGCTCGCCGGGTCGATCCGGGAGAGCGTGGAGCCGCCGGGCACGTGTGTCCACGTCAGCGACCATACCGCGCCGTGGCCGACGGCGATGCTGTGGCGGCGCACCTCGGGCTCCCCCATCGGTTCGTAGCCGTCCACGTCGCGGATTCAGGCGCGCGAGGCGGCCGTCGCCCGTGAGCGCCCACACGCCCGCGTCGCCCGCCGCCAGGCCCGCGGCACTCAGTTCCACCCAGCGCTCCTCATCGCCGGCCGGCTCGTAGCGCGTGATGCCGTCGCTCCAGCGGATCCATAGGAAGTCGCCGGCAGGCGAGCACGTCGTGGGCGCCGCGGCCGCCGGGGTCGCCGTGACCCACGGGCCGGGGGCCGCGACCGCGTGGCTCTTTCGGCGTCCATCCGAGCGAGCAAGGGCAGGTGACCCTCCACCACCCACACGGCCGACTCTGCCGCGGCGATCAACCGCGGGGCGAACCGGTAGCCCGCCCAGTAGTCGCCCGGGGTGGTGGCGGTGCGCGACACGCTACTCCCGGTTCGCTCCCAGAGCAGGCGCAGGCCGGTGAGCGTGAGCAGGTCGTCGACCTCGTCGATCTCCTCGCAGAACGGCGCGATCGAGGTCGCGAGCCCGCCGGTGGCGATCGTGGTGGCCTCCACTCCCAGCTCCTGGCGCAGACGCGACACGATGCCGTCCACCTGGCCCGCGAAGCCGTAGATCACGCCCGACTGGATCGACGCCTGCGTGCTGCGGCCGATCAGCTCCTTGGGCTGCTCCAGCTCGACCTTGGGCAGCCGGCCGCCCGCTCGCTGACAGCGCCTCCATCGAGATCTCCACGCCGGGAGAGATGATCGCCCCAAGCAACTCGCCCTCGGCGGACACCACGTCGTAGGTGATCGCGGTGCCGAAGTCCACGACGATGCACGCGGACTCCACGTGGTCGTAGGCGGCCACGGCGTTGACCAGGCGGTCGGCGCCCACCTCGTGCGGGTTCTCGGTGCGGATCGGGATGCCGCTCTTGAGCCCCGGCCCGACGATCTTCACCACGCCGCCGAGGTAGCGCTCGGAGACGCCTCGTACTCGTGGACGAGCTGTGGGACCACCGACGAGACGATCGCGCCGTCGATGTCCTTCAAACGCGAGGTCGCGCAGCTCGAGCAGGCCGACGAGCACGGTGGCCAGCTCGTCGCCGTCGACTCGCGCACGGTGGCGAAGCGCCAGTGCTCCACGAGCGAGCCGTCGCTGAACATCCCGATGTGGGTCTGGGTGTTGCCGACGTCGACCGCGAGCAGCATCGCCGCTGATTATCGCGGCAGTGCTCAGAGGGCGCCGCTTCGCCGCACGGGCTGGTCCATCAGCGGCGGCAGGCGTCGGCGAGCCGGATGCCCCCGGAGAGCGCAGATCCGGATCGAGCTCGAGCAGCGGCTCGAGCACGAACCGGCGCGATGTCACCTCCGCGTGCGGAAGCGTCAGGCGGTCGGACGTGTAGCTCGATGTCGCCGAGCAGCAGCAGGTCGACGTCGATCGGGCCGCGGCGAGTGGCGCCGTCCGCCCGGGCTCGCGGCCCAGCTCCCGCTCCACGTCCTTGCAGACGTCGAGCAGCTCCTCTGGACCCAGTTCGGTGTCGATCTCGATCGCCGCGTTGAGGAAGTCCGGCTGGTCAAGCATCTCGCCCTGCGGCGCCGTCTCGTAGACGGACGATGCCGCGAGCACTGTCACGCCGCGCTCAGTGCAGCGCCTCCACACGCGGCAGCAGGTTCGCGAGCCGGTCCCCGACGTTCGAGCCGAGGCCCGAGGTAGCCCCTTCAAGGCGAGGCTGTGGAAGTGAGCTCGCGTCTCGGTGCGGATGTGCTCGAGCACGTCGTCCGGAACGGCCATCAGCGCTTCGACCGCCTCCGGGTCGAACTGCGCGCCCGGAGCCTCGCGCCTATCTCCTCGCGCGCGATCGTCGATCGAGGCGCCCGCGCGGTAGGGACGGTCGGAGGTGATCGCGTCGAGCGTGTCCGCCACGGCGAAGATCCTCGCAGCCAGCGGGATGTCGCGCCGCCTCGAGCCGTCCGGGTAGCCGTCGCCGTCCCAGCGCTCGTGGTGGAAGCGAACGATGCTGCTGCGCGTTGCCCTCCAGGAAGTCGATGTGAGATGACGATCTCCAAGCCGGTGACAGGGTGGCTGGCGCATCACGCCCATCTCCTGACGGTTGAGCGCGCTCGGCTTATGGAGGATCGCGTCCGGCACCGCCACCTTGCCCACGTCGTGGAGCAGGAATCCGAACTCCGATCTCAGGGTCGGCCGCCAGCTTCGGGTCCATGATCCTCGCCAGCTCGAGCCCGTAGGCGGCCACGCGCTCGGCGTGCTTGCCGGTGTAGGCGTCGCGCGCCTCGACGGCGTTTGTGAGCGCGCGCACGGCGGCCACGTAGGAGCGGCTGACCACCTCCGTCGGCCTTCCGCGCTCGCTGCCGCAGGGCTTCGCGCAGACTGCGAGATGTAGCGCCCGAACTCCTCTTCGCGCGCCCGGAGGCTCGCTCCTGCTCGGCGAGCTCCGCGCGAAGGCGGACTACCTCGTCTCCGAGCTGCGTCCAGCTTCCCCACTGCCATATCCCCAACCGAAGTTGAAGCCTTCGTAGACGTCCCTCCGACTTCCCTCAAGGGGAGGCAAACGGGAAAGCCCGCCGAACGGCAGATCTTGCTGCAATATCAGCGGTTCTCTCGCCAAACCTCCACCGAAACCTCCTCGACCGGCAGGGGAATCGGGGGTTCCGGCTTGGTGGCGCGAACCGTCACCGACTCGGCGGCGTAGCGCTCGATCATGCGGTCGGCGACGGCTGTGCACAGCCGCTCGAGCGTCCTGTAGGAGCGCTCCTGCGCGGCGAGCGCCACCTGCTCGCACACGTCCGCGTAGTCGACGGTGTCCTCCACGCGGTCGGTGAGCGTCGCGTCGCACTCGCAGAGCTCGAAGGACAGGTCAAACACCAGCCGCTGTCCCACCTCGCGCTCGGCGTCGCTCGACGCCGTGGTGGGTGTAGAGCGAGAGGCCGACGACCTCGACGGTCACGAGCGGACCGCCCTCGTCCTCCTCCTCGTCCTCGTCGGGCTCTAGGTGCTCGGGCTCGTCCATGTGAGCGAGCCGACCGTAGCAGCGGCCACCTTGAGAGCGTCGGCCACCTCCGCCACGTCGTGCACGCGGAAGATGGTGGCGCCGCGCTCGAGCGCGAGCACGTTGGTCGCGATCGTGGCCGGCCAGCCGCTCCGCCACGTCGCTGCCCGTGAGCTTGCCGAGGAAGGACTTGCGCGAGGTGCCGATCACGATCGGGCGGCCGATCGCCACGAGCTCGTCGAGCCTTCGCAGCAGTTCGAGGTTGTGCTCGACCGTCTTGCCGAAGCCGATGCCCGGGTCGAGCCAGACCTTCTCCTCGGCGATGCCCTCGCCCATGGCGAACGCGAGCCGCTCCTCCAGGAACGCCTTGACGTCTGATACGACGTCCTCGTAGGTCGGGTTGAGCTGCATCGTGCGCGGCTCGCCGAGCATGTGCATGAGACAGCGTGCCGCACCCCGGCATTCCGCCACGAGGCTGCGCCATCTCGGGCGCGTGGCGGAAGGCTGTGACGTCGTTGACGATGGTGGCGCCGTCTTCGATTGCACGGCGCGCCACGGCCGGCTTCATCGTGTCGATCGAAGAGCGGCGCCTGCGTCCGCTAGCCCCTCCAGCACCGGCACGACTCTCCAGAGCTCCTCGTCCTCGGACACCGGGTCCGCGCCGGGGCGCGTCGACTCTCCGCCAATGTCGAAGATGTCCGCCCCCTCGGAGACCGACCGCTTGCCATGCGTCACCGCGACGTCCGGCTCGAGGAAAGCGCCCCCGTCCGAGAACGAGTCCGGCGTGACATTGATGACGCCCATGAGCTTGAAGGCGGCCATGTAGTGCAGGCTATCTGCGAGCGCTTACAGCAGCAATGAGGGACTCACCCTCACGCTCTTCACCTTTGCCACCGTATGGGTGGTAAACGTGAAGAGCGACGCCCGAAGGTGGGGCGGGCGGCTTCGAGACTCCCTTCGCGCGGCGTTCCAGCGCGCCGAAGGCGCGCAGCCGCAAGGAGGGAGGTCTCGAAGGCGTCCGACCCTCAGAGCGGCTTGGGCCCGGACTGGTCGTCCGAGCGCATCTCAGAGGCGAAGCCCGGGCGCGGCAGCGGGCGTGGGCCCTCGGCGCGGCTTGCGCTTCGGCTCCGGCTCGGCCGGCGGCTCGCTCGGCGGCCGCACCGGCTCCTCGGGGCCGAAGACGTCCAGCTCGGACTTGCCGTCGAGCAGCTGCGATGAACTGCTCGCGCTCGATGGTCTCGCGGCGCATCAGGATGTCGGAGGTGAGGTCGAGCTCCTCGCGGTGCGCCGACAGGATGTCGCGGGCCACCTGGTGGGCCTCCTCGACGATGCGGCGGATCTCGTCGTCGATCTCGCGCGCGACGTCGTCGGAGTAGTCCGGCTCGGCGCTGAACTCGCGGCCGAGGAACGGCTGGCCGTGGTCGTGGCCGAACACGCGCGGGCCGAGCTTCTCGCTCATGCCGAAGCGCATGACCATCTGCTTGGCGGTGGCGGTGACCTTCTCGAGGTCGTTGGAGGCGCCGGTGGTGACCTCGCCGAACACGATCTCCTCGGCGGCGCGGCCGCCGAGCGTCATCGCCATCGTGTCGTTGAGCTCCGCGCGCGTGGTGAGGAACTTGTCCTCGGTCGGCAGCGAGATCGTGTAGCCGAGCGCCTGGCCGCGCGAGATCACCGAGATCTTGTGCACGGGGTCGGTGTTCTCGAGGAAGTGGGCGACGATCGCGTGGCCCATCTCGTGGAACGCGGTGATGCTTGCGCTCCTTCTCCGACATCACGCGGGTCTTCTTCTCCGGCCCCGCGATCACGCGCATGATGCCCTCTTCGAGCTGCAGGTGATCGATCTCGCGGAGCCCTGGCGGGCGGCGAGCAGGGCGGCCTCGTTGACGAGGTTCGAGAGGTCCGCGCCGGTGAAGCCCGGGGTCTGCGCGGCGAGGTTGTCGAGGTCGATCGTCTTCGCGAGCGGCTTGCCGCGCGTGTGCACCTCGAGGATCTTCACGCGGCCCTTGCGGTCCGGGCGGTCGACCACGATCTGGCGGTCGAAGCGGCCGGGCGCAGCAGCGCCGGGTCGAGGATGTCCGGGCGGTTGGTGGCCGCGATGAGGATGATGTTGTCCTTCATCTCGAAGCCGTCCATCTCGACGAGCAGCTGGTTGAGCGTCTGCTCGCGCTCGTCGTGACCGCCGCCGAGACCGGCGCCGCGATGGCGGCCGACGGCGTCGATCTCGTCCATGAAGATGATGCAGGGCGAGTTCTGCTTGGCCTGCTCGAACAGGTCGCGCACGCGCGAGGCGCCCACGCCGACGAACATCTCGACGAAGTCCGAGCCGGAGATCGAGAAGAACGGCACGCCGGCCTCGCCCGCGACGGCGCGCGCGAGCAGCGTCTTACCGGTGCCCGGCGGCCCGTACAGCAGCACGCCCTTCGGAATCCGGGCCCCAAGCGCCTGGAACTTCTTCGGGTTCTCCAGGAACTCCTTGATCTCCTGGAGCTCCTCGACGGCCTCGTCCACGCCGGCGACGTCGCGGAAGGTGATCTTCGGCGAGTCGACCGACATGCGCTTGGCGCGCGATTTGCCGAAGGACATGACCTTCGAGCCGCCGCCCTGCATCTGGTTGATGATGAACAGCCAGAACAGCAGGAAGATCACGAACGGCAGGACGTAGGTGAGCACCGAGAGCCAGCCCGATCCGCCCTTGCCCTTGACGTCGATCGGCACGCTTGTTGGTCGCGCAGCTGGTTGATCAGGTTCTGCTCGGTGTTGTCCGGATAGCCGATCGTGTACTTCTTGCCGTCGGGCTGCGCAGTCGGGATCGGCGTGACGTCGATCGTGTTGTCCTTCGTGTTGATCGTGACCGACTTGACCTGGCGCTGGTCGATCTGCGTGAGGAAGCCGGAGTAGTTCGGCGCCTTGCGTGTGGTCGCCCGGGCTGATCAGCTTCTGGGCGAAGAACGCCAGCACGACCACGATGAGGATCGGGAAAGGCGGCGCTTTTGAAGAAACGACTCACGATCTCTGGTGTTTAGTCGGCGCGAACCCGTCCAGGCCGTTAGCGCCGAGGGCAAGCGTAGCAGGGGGGATTTCGGCGTTCCTGCCCGTCTAAACGCCTTCCGGCCCGGATCTCTTCGGCCTCAGAACCTACGGATCTCAGGCTACGCCGGATCAGCGAGCACTGCCACATAGGGCAGGTTGCGGTAACGCTCAGCGTGATCGAGCCCGTACCCGATCGCGAAGCGGTTCGGGATCTCGAAGCCGACGTAGCGGATCGGCAGGTCCACCTTGCGCCGCTCGGGCTTGGTAAGCAGGGCGCAGACCTCGAGCGACTTGGGGTTGCGGGCCCTGAGCGTGCGGAGCAGATAGGACAGCGTTAGACCCGAATCCACGATGTCCTCCACGATCAGCACCTCGCGCCCCTCGATCGGGATGTCGAGGTCCTTGAGGATGCGGACCACGCCGGAGGAGTCGGTCGAGGACCCGTAGGAGGCAACCGCCATGAAGTCGACCTCGCAGGGTACCGCAGATGTGGCGCATCAGGTCCGAGAGGAAGAAGACCGCGCCCTTGAGGACTCCGACGAGCAGCAGGTCGCGGTCCGCGTAGTCGCGCGAGATCTGCTCGCCCATCTCGCGGACGCGCTCGCTGGAGGGCGTCTGCTTCGACGAGGATTTCGCCTATGAGCGCGTCGTCGTGCATCGCGGGCGCAGGCTACTAAGCGGGGTGCGGTGTCGGGTGCGGGGTGCGGGGTGCGAGGGCCTAAACCTGCCGTGCTGTCAGGCTCACCACTTCGCTCTCTCCGTTGCGCTGCCTTGAAGCCCTCACCGACCGCCACTCCCGCCACCCAGACGATCTCCCCTTCGCTCTCTCACGACCGGCAGGGAGTGGCGCAGGGCGCGCGGGACCTTTCGGTCCGTGAAGAGGTCCTGCAGCGTCTTGGTTCCGCCGAGGCCGGCGGGGCGCATGCGGTCGCCCTCGCGCCAGGCGCGGACCGTGAGGACGGCGCCGACCGCGGCCTCCACGATCTCGCCTCGCCGCCGCGGCCCAGTGCGGCTGCCACCTCCCAGTCGCCGAAGCGGGCGCTGCCAGGCACGGTGCAGCTTGCCGGCGCGGGCGGCGGCGCGTCCGGCTCGCGGGTGAAGCGCAGCGTTCCGTACTCGGCCACCGCGCGCACGCCGCCGCCGAGGTCGAGCGAGGCGCTGCCGCCGCGATCGCCCAGGCGCAGGATCGCCTCGGCATGGTCGCGCGAGAGGGAGTAAGCGATCCGCCGGCGGCGGTCTCCGCCATGCGGCGCAGCACCAGGCGCGCCAGCCCCGGCGGTAGCTGCGCGCAGCTCGGCGATCGCGCGGCGAGTTTCGGCCCAGCCGCGTCATGGCCGCGTCCACTTCCACCTCGAGCACCTCCGCCTCGTCGCGCAGCAGCCGGCTCGTCTCGGCGATGGCGTGCTCGGCGGCCGGATTGAGCTCGCGCAGCGACCGGCAGCACCTCTTCACGCACGCGCGCGCGCGCGAAGCGCGGGTCCACGTTGGACGCGTCGTCCACCCAGTCGAGCCCGCGCTCGCGGCAGTAGGCCCGCGTCTCCTCCCGGGTGACGGCGAGCAGCGGCCGCACGAGCCGGCCGCGACGCGGCGCCATGCCGAGCAGCGCCCGGCGCCCCGGCGACACGGCCAGGCGGTAGAGCACCGTCTCGGCCTGGTCGCTGGCGGTGTGCGCGCTGGCATAGTCCGAGCCGTTCGGAGCGTGCCGCTCGGCCAGCGCGTAGCGGCGGTCGCGGGCCTCTCCTGGAGGTTGCCCTCGCCGGGCAGCGTCACCCGCTCGACCATCAGCGGCACCCGAGCCGCTCGCATAGCGCGCCGGCAGAACGCCTCGTCGGCATCGGACTCCGCGCGCAGCCCGTAGTTCACGTGCAGAGCCGAGCACCTGCGCGCCCGACCGCACCGCGCAGTCGAGCAGGCAGACCGAATCCGCGCCGCCCGAGAGCATCACGAGCAGCGGCTCGCCGGCGCGGATCAGCCCGCTGTCGGACGCGGCCTCGAGGGCACGCTTGGACATGGGCCCAACGCTACTCGCGCGTGTAGGCGCGGAACAGCTTGCGCGGCTCGTCGAAGCCCTTGAGCTTGACCGTAGCCGATGCCCTCGAACGCGAGATAGTCGCCTCGCCGCGTATCGGCCTCGACCACGGAGTCGGTGACGAGCACCTCGCCGCCGCGCGCGCGGGCGACGACGCGCGAGGCGAGGTTCACATCGCGGCCGAAGTAGTCGCCGTCGCGATAGATCACGGGTCCCTGGTGGACGCCGATGCGCGGCGCGGGCCGCTCGTCGAACAGAGCGCTGGAAGCCCACCGCCCAGTCCACCAGCGCCTGCACGTCCTGGCCGACGATCATCACCTCGTCCCCGATCGTCTTCACCACGCGGGCGTCGTCGGGCAGCGTCTCCGTGACCGACTCGATGAAGCGCTCGACGAACGAGAGCGCCTCCTCCTCGCCCTCCTCCTCGGTGAAGCGCGTGTAGCCGGCGAGGTCGCAGAAGGCGATGCGCCACGCGCACGCGGCCGAGCTCGCTGCGTCCTCGCTCGAGGTCCACCTCCATGTGGCCGACCACGTCCTGCTCGACGAAGTGCTGGAGGAAGCGGCGGTGGATGTAGTCCATGATCGGCGAGGCGAGCGGCAGCAGGTCGCGCGCGAGGTGCTCCATCTCCTCGGCCATCTCCACGCCGGGCACGCCCTCGCGCATCAGCGGCTCGTGCACGTAGATGTGGAAGAGGCGCGTCTCGGCGTCGGCGATCTGAGACAGCGTCTGGCCGTACACGCGCGTGAGCTGGAGGAAGGCGACGAGCGGGAAGCCGGCGTCGAGCACCGACGCGACGTAATGGAGGGCCTGCACGTCCTCGTCCGAGAAGTCCTCGGCGTCGCGCTGCGGGCAGGCCGATGGTGGTCCAGATGCGCTCGATCAGCGCCTTCTCGAGGCCGGTCTGCTTGGCCACCTCCTCGATCGAGTGGCGGCGGCGCGGCGACGGGAACAGGTCCTCGACGAAGCCGTAGGCGAGGCGTCCCTCCTCGACGGCCTTGCGGATCTCGTCCAGGCTGTGGCCGCGCTCGCGCAGCCGCGACGACGATGCGCGCATGCGCGATGGCCGACGGGGCTCCAGCTCGACGTCGCCGTCGGCGTCGCGGAATCAGGCCGGCGCGTGCCCAGCGCCTCAGCGTGGCAGGAGTGACGCCGCCTGAGCGGCTGCCTCAGCGAGGGTGAGCTGATCGTCGCTCATCGGGCCCTCAAGCTAACAACGGCGGGACCAGTGACGTGGTCCCGCCGTTACGCGGGAGGATCGTCCCGCGACGTCGGCCGGCGACGCAATCGAGCGCCTCGCGGAAGGCAGCCTGTACCTCCCACTATCCGGCCTGCTGCCAAATTCAGGCCCGAAGTCTCCTCCCGTTACCCGCGCGCCGTCAATACCCCGAAGCCGCTGACGAATCCCAAGTGGGACAGTGCCGTCCGCTCGTTGCGCGAGCTACGGGTACAGTGGGGCCGTCCAAGCATGAGGGAGAGGACGTGAACTACTTCGTCACCGGCGCCACGGGCTTCATCGGCAGGAATCTCGTGGAGGAGTTGCTGAAGCGCGACGGCACCGTCTACGCCCTCGTGCGGGACGGATCGCAAGGGCAGGCTCGACGAGCTCGGCCAGCGGCTCGGAGCGGGAGACCGGCTCGTGCCGGTGCCGGGCGACCTGTCCAAGGAGGGCCTCGGGCATCGAGGACTTCGGCGAGAAGGATCGACCACTTCTTCCACCTCGCCGCGATCTACGACATCCAGAGCGACGAGGACTCACTCCGGCGCGCGAACGTGGATGGCACGCGCCACACGATCGAGTTCGCAAACTCGATCGAGGTCGGGCGCTTCCACCACACCAGCTCGATCGCCGTGGCCGGCAAGTTCAAGGGCCTCTTCCGCGAGGACATGTTCGACGAGGGGCAGAAGCTGCCGCACGCCTACCACGCCACCAAGTTCGAGTCCGAGAAGCTCGCGCGCGAGCAGGTGAAGGCGCCGCTGCGGATCTACCGGCCGGGCCTCGTGATCGGCCACTCCGAGACGGGCGAGATGGACAAGATCGACGGCCCCTACTACCTCTTCAAGCTGCTCCAGAAGCTGCGCCACGCGCTGCCCGAGTGGTTCCCGCTCGCCGGGCCAGAGGGCAAGGCGCTGAACATCGTGCCGGTCGACTTCGTGGCCAAGGCGATGGACCACATCGCCCACATGGACGACAACGACCTGTACGGCAACACTTTCCACCTGGTGGACCCGAAGCCGCTGTCCGCGGGCAGGGCGCTGAACGAGTTCGCCAAGGCGGCGCACGCGCCGCGGTTCGCCATGCGGGTGGACGCGAACCTGACGAACGTGGTGCCGCCGCAGGTGGCCAAGGGCCTGCTCCAGATCCCGACCGTGAAGGGCGTGCGCAATCAGCTCCTCGCGGATCTCGAGATCCCGCCCGAGGCGCTTGAGAACCGCGAGTTCGACGCGGAGTTCGACGCTCGCGACACCCAGCGCGCCCTCACGGGCACCGGCATAGCGGTGCCGCCGCTGTCGAGCTACGCGGACAAGGTCTGGGATTACTGGGAGCGCAATCTCGATCCGGACCTGTTCCGCGAGCGCAGCCTGTCGAAGTCCGTGAAGGACAAGGTGATCGTGGTGACCGGCGCCTCGAGCGGTATCGGCCGCGAGGTGGCCAAGAAGATTGGCGAGGCGGGCGGCACGGTGGTGCTCGTCGCGCGCACGCGCGAGAAGCTCGAGGAGCTGCGCAACGAGGTGGAGGAGGCGGGCGGCGTGGCACACGTCCACCCGGCCGACCTGTCGGACATGGACGACATCGACCGGTTGGCCGACGAGATCATCGACCAGCACGGCGCGGTGGACATCCTCATCAACAACGCGGGCCGCTCGATCCGGCGTTCCGTTGAGGCCTCGTACGACCGCTTCCATGACTTCGAGCGCACGATGCAGCTGAACTACTTCGGCGCGGTCAAGCTCATCCTCAAGCTGCTGCCGCACATGAGAGAGCAGAAGTCGGGCCACATCATCAACGTCTCGAGCATCGGCGTGCAGACCAACACGCCGCGCTTCTCGGCCTATGTGGCGTCGAAGTCCGCGCTCGACGCGTTCTCACGCTGCATGGCGCCCGAGGTGGTGGGCGACGGGGTGAGCGTGACGACCGTGTACATGCCGCTCGTCCGCACGCCGATGATCGCCCCGACCGGGATCTACGATGCCTTCCCCACGCTGTCGCCCGAGGAGGCCGCGCAGCTCGTGGCCGACGCGATCCTCGACAAGCCCAAGCGCGTGGCCACGCGGCTCGGCACCTTCGGGCAGATCCTCTACTCGATCTCGCCGAAGACCGTGGACCAGATCATGAACACCGCCTACAAGATCTTCCCGGACTCGAAGGCGGCGAAGAAGGGCAAGGACGGCGCGGCGGCGGCCGAGGGCGACGGGAAGAAGGACGAGGAGATGTCCACGGAGGCCGTGGCCATGGCGTACCTCCTGCGTGGCGTCCACTTCTGAGTACGTCCGGGCGGAGCTGCCCGGACCGCCGGCGCGCGTGCTTGAGATCGGCGCCGGGCGAGGCGAGCTGGCGGCGGAGCTCGCGGCGGCGGGCTACGACGTGCTGGCGATCGATCCGGCGGGGGAGCCGCCCGTGGTGGCGCTCGCGCTGGCCGACCTGGAGGAACCCGCCGCCAGCTTCGACGCGGCCGTGGCGGTGGTGTCGTTGCACCACGTCGAGCCGCTCGAGGAGTCGCTGGCCCTGCTCGCCTCGGTGATGCGTCCCGGCGCGAGCCTGGTTGTCGACGAGTTCGACGGCGCCTCCTTCGACGAGCGAGCCGCACGCTGGTGGGCCGAGCGGAGGAGAGAGCTGGGGCGTGACGCCCCGGACGATCACGCCGCCGCCGCGGCGGACTTGCGCGAGCACATCCATCCGGTGGAAAAGGTGTACGAGGCGCTCGGGGAGTGGTTCGAGCTCGGGCCTATGAGCCGCGGCCCGTACCTGCACCGCTGGGAGCTGGATCCGGCGCTCCGCGAACAGGAGGAGCGACTGATCGCGGCCTCCGAGCTACCCGCCACGGGTGTCCGCTTTACGGGACGGCGGCGAGCCTAGACGCCGGCGCCGCTCAGCCCGGGGATCCAGCGCGTGCCGGCCAGCGGCACGCGCGCCATCGCGGCGGCCTCCACGGTGAGCGCCACGAGATCCTCGGGCTCGAGGCTGTGCACGTGCGACTTCCCGCACGCGCGCGCGAGGGTCTGCGTCTCGAGCACCATCGTGCGCAGGTAGTTGGCCAGGCGGCGGCCGCCGAGCACAGGGTCGAAGCGCGCGGCCAGCTCGTCGTCCTGGGTTGAGATGCCCACCGGGTCGCGGCCCTCGTGCCAGTCGTCGTAGTAGCCGGCGGCGGAGCCGATCGCGCGATACTCGGCGTCGTGCTCGGGTGCGTTGTCGCCCAGTGCGATGAGGGCCGCCACGCCGATCGAGACCGCGTCGGCGCCAAGCGCGAGCGCCTTGGCGGCGTCCGCGCCGCTGCGGATCCCGCCGGACGCGATCAGCTGCACCTTGCGGTGCATGCCAAGTTCCTGGAGCGACTCCACTGCCTGCGGGATCGCGGCCAGGATCGGGATGCCCACGTGTTCGATGAACACCTCCTGCGTGGCGGCGGTGCCGCCCTGCATGCCGTCCAGCACGATCACGTCGGCGCCGGCCTTCACCGCGAGCGCAACGTCGTAGTAGGTGCGGCTGGCCCCGATCTTCACGAAGATCGGCTTCTCCCAGTCGGTGATCTCGCGCAGCTCCCCGATCTTGATCTCGAGATCGTCCGGTCCGGTCCAGTCTGGATGCCGGCAGGCGCTACGCTGGTCGATGCCCTCCGGGAGGTCGCGCATCTCCGCCACGCGCGCGGAGATCTTCTGGCCGAGCAGGATGCCGCCGCCACCCGGCTTGGCACCCTGGCCCACCACGACCTCGATCGCGTCGGCGGCACGCAGGTCGTCCGGGTTCATCCCATAGCGCGAGGGCAGCAGCTGGTACACGAGCGTGTTCGAGGACTGGCGCTCCTCCTGCGTCATGCCGCCGTCGCCGGTGGTGGTGGAGGTGCCCATCTCGGAGGCGCCGCGGCCGAGCGCCTCCTTCGCCTGGGCGCTGAGCGCGCCGAAGCTCATGCCGGCGATCGTGATCGGGATGTCGAGCTGGAGTGGCTTCGTGGCGAAGCGCTCGCCCAGTACGACGTCCGTGGCGCAGCGCTCCCGGTAGCCCTCGAGCGGATAGCGCGAGACGCTCGCGCCGAGGAACAGCAGGTCGTCGAAGTGCGGCACGCGGCGCTTGGCGCCGAAGCCGCGGATGTCGTACATGCCCTCGGTGGCCGCGCGCTGGATCTCCGCGATCGTGTGGCGGTCGAAGGTGGCCGACTCGCGCAGGCTCGGATCGACTCCGTTCGATGCAGAGCCCATCAGTACGCACCCGCGTGGTCGATGTGGAAGTTGTAGAGCTGGCGGGCGGAGCCGTAGCGGCGGAAGTCGGTCGCCTCGGCGTCGCCCAGGCCGGCCCGGTCGAGCAGCTCGCGTAGCTCGGTGAGGTGCTCGTCATGCATCTCCTTCTCGATGCAGTCCGCGCCGAGCGAGGCCGCGGAGCCGCGTACGTACAGACGCGCCTCGTAGATCGAGTCGCCCAGGCCGTCGCCCGCGTCGCCGCAAACCACGAGCCGGCCCTTCTGCGCCATGAATGCGCTCATGTGGCCCACCGACCCCCGCACGACGATGTCGACGCCCTTCATCGAGATGCCACAGCGCGAGGACGCGTCGCCGTGAATCACCACCAGGCCGCCGCGGCCCGTGGCGCCAGCGGATTGGCTGGCGTTGCCGTCCACGGTCACGGAGCCGGACATGATGTTCTCCGCGAGGCCGACGCCAGCAGTTGCCGTGCACGCGCACCGTGGCGCGCTTGTTCATACCGGCGCAGTAGTAGCCCACGTGTCCCTCGACGTCGACCTCCACGTCGGCGTCGATACCGACGGCGATCGCGTGGCGACCACCCGGGTTCACCACCCTCCAGGCGGCCGGCTCGGGCGGCTCGCCGAGCTGGTGAAGGCGCTTGTTCAGCTCGCGCAGCGGAGTCTCGTCGAGATCCACCGTTTCCACGGCGGCGGGGCTCGCCGTGGTCATGCCACTGGCTGCCTCTCCCAGCTGTAGACGGTGGCCGGCGCCGGCTCCCAGACGTTCGCGTCCGCGGCGCCCGGGAGCACGGCGATGGCCCGGAACTCCGACGCCATCGCCACCCAGTCGTCGGTCTCGGCCATCACCGCCGGCTTGCAGGCGATCGGATCGCGCAGCACCGCAAAGCCGTCCGCGGTGCCGACGGCGAAGGTGTAGAAGCCGTCGAGCTCGCCCAGGCAGCTATCGAGCGCCTGTTCGAGCGAGTCGCCTTCGGCCAGGCGCCAGGTGAGGTAGCCGGCCGCCACCTCGGAGTCGTTCTCGGTCTCGAACTCGATCCCCTCGCGACGCAGGCGTGTTCGCACCCAGTTGTGGTTGGAGAGCGACCCGTTGTGCACGAGGCAGAGGTCGAGGCCGGTCCAGAACGGGTGCGAGCCGTCGGTGGTGACGGCGCTCTCGGTGGCCATGCGCGTGTGACCGAGCCCGTGGCTGGCCTGCACGTTGTCGAGAGCGAAGCGCTTGACGAACTCGCGCGGCGAGCCGGCCTCCTTGTAGATCTCGAGCGAACTGCCCGCGCTCATCACGCGCAGCTCCGGCCGCCGCTCGCGCAGCCAGTGCTGGAGCGGCTGCGGTTCGGCCTCGACCACGAACACCGCGTGGCTGGCGCGGATGTCGGGCTGGCTCGAGCCGAAGCGGTTGTCCAGCTCGACCTCGAGCGCCTCCCAGTCGTAGTCCGGATCCGAGGAGTGGAGCGAGACCTTGGTCGAGCCCGCCGGCGCGGGGTTGCGGTAGAGCGCGACTCCGGCGCTGTCAGGACCGCGGTCCGACAGCTCGAGCAGCATGTCGCCGAGGTGCTCGCCAAGGCGCTCGTTTATTGAAGGCGATTTGCTGAACAGGCCCACGATTCCGCACATCTGCCTGCGCCACTCCCTTTCAACTTGCACGCGTCTGTGTCGGGCAGGGCGAGTGTAGTGTCGCCTCGCGCCACCGATCATGGCCTGAGATCGCACAATTCCGGGCACGCGAGTGTCGATCTTCCACACTCCTCGCAGGGGTTTTGCCGCCTACGGAGGCTCGCCCTCGAGCAGCCCGAGATGGCGGGCCAGGCGCCTCGCGGGCATCGCCTGAAGCACCAGCGTGGCCACGATCGCCGACAGTCACGACGCTCGACCAGCACCGCAGCGCTGCGGGACCCTCGCGCCGCGAGCACGCCCACCAGCGCGGCCGGCACGACGCCGGTCTCCCGCGTCCAGCACAGGAACATCAGCTCGGGCGGCTCCAGCGGGCGCGCCGGTCCGGCAGCGTGCAGGCGAGCACGGTGATCGGGCGCGCCACGAGCAGCAGCGCGCGCGACGACCGCCAGGCAGCCGGTGCAGATGACCGCCCAGCTCGCCGATCGGGAGGTTGGCCCCGAGCACGAGGAACACGAGCAGCGTGACGATGTCGGCGACGTCTGCCGCGAAGCGCTTGAGCTCGCGCGCATGGTCGGTCGTGCATGCGCAGCCCGAGCATCTCCATGTTGCCGACGATCAGGCCGGCAAGAAACGCCCCGAGGTAACCGGAGCCGCCGGCGCTGTCGAGCGACACGTACGAGATCGTGACCATCGCCGAGCGCCGCGATGGCCGGCCGACTCGCGCCAGATCCCGACGCGGTGGCTCGACACGCGGCCGACAGCAGCACGCCCGCGACGATCCCAATGGCGGCGCTCTCCGCCACCTCGCGGACGAACTCGGCCACGGGGTGGCCAAGCGAGTGGTGCCGCCGCCGAGCACGCGGCTCGCGAGCGTCAGTGCCAGCACCGCGCCCGTGGGGTCGTTGAAGGCAGACTCGGCGATCACCGTCTGGGAGACCTTGGGCCGGAGGCGCGCGCGGACGAACAGCGGGATCAGGATCGCCGGATCGGTTGGGGACAGAACGGCCCCGATCAACAGCGACTGGTCCCATGGCAGGTCGAAGGCGAGGTGCGTGGCGGTACCGGTGATGAGGGCGGTGAGCGCCACCCCCGGCAAGACCAGGAGGCCGAGGCTCGTGGCGACCTTCCTCAGCACCTCCAGTGACAGGTTCAGGCCTCCGTAGAAGAGAATCGCGGACACGCCGAGCGTGAACACGAGCTGCGCTCCCATCGACTGAGAGGGGACGTCCACGATCGAGGTGACGTGCGGCCCGAGCACCGCCCCGAAGCCGACGAGAATCAGGATCTCGGGGACCGCGCTGAGCGTGGCGAGCGAGCGGGCCACGAGGCCTGCGGCGAGCAGCACCCCCAGTGTGACGAGGACGTCGCGTGTCACGGCCGTGCGTGCGAAACCCCGCTAGCGACGATTAGAGTCGCGGGGATGATCGCGTTCGTCATCGTGCACCGCGTCCCGACGATCCTGCTCCTGACGCTGGCCGGGCTGATCTACCTGACCTGGATCGAGGTGCGCGCCGAGCCGTTCGGTTGGAACGTGAAGCTCTGGTGGTGCCTGCTGGTAGCGCTGTTCAACCTTCCCGCGTACATCGTGATGCGATTCGCTCTGGCCGTACAACGGCAGCGGCGGTAGCACCGAGTGCGCGGAGCCTAACCGCGCGCCGCACGCCGGAATGGCGCTGTAGCCCAATGTGTGGAGGCCGGACACACAAAGGGACTCAAGGCTGTCCTCTACGTCCATTGTGAGCGCAGCCTCCGTGCGGATATAAGGCCCAAGACGGCGCTGCTGCTGCACGCGCCCGCTTGGGTAACGGGGTTCGTTAAGGAGGCTGGCTTGGTCGATTTGGTGTTCGCCCAGCAGACGGTTGATCAGGTGGCCCAATCCCTGACCCAGGACTCAGCGATTCTGGGCGAGCAGTTCTACTTCTTCACCGTGGTGCTGATGTGGCTGATCCACGTCGGCTTCATGTCGTACGAGGCCGGGATCGCCCGGCGCAAGAACGTCATGACCACGGCGATGAAGAACATCCTGACCATCGCCGTCGTCACGCCGACGATGTACTACGTCGGCTGGTGGGTCTACAACTGCAACCAGCCCGGCCTGCCGATCGGTCCCCACTCGAGCGACTTCACCGCCGCGGCCTGCTCCACCGCGATCCCGTGGAGCGACACCTTCGGGCCGAACCTCACGAACAACATCAACCTGGTCTTCTTCCTGGCGTTCACGCTGTTCTCGTGGACCACGGCGTCGATCATGTCCGGCGCGCTGATCGAGCGCGCCCGGCTGTCCGCCTACCTCGTGCTCGCCGTGCTGCTCGGCTCCGTCGTCTGGATGCTCGACGCGGCGTGGGGCTGGAGCGCAGGCGGTTGGCTGACGCTGCGCTTCGGATTCCATGACTCGATCGCGTCCGCGGTCGTCCATGGCGTGGCCGGCGCCTTCACGCTGGGCGTCTTATTCCACCTCGGGCCGCGGGTGGGCAAGTACACGAAGGACGGCATGGCCCGCGCCTTCAAGCCGCACAACCTGCACATCACCGCCATGGGCTTGATGCTGATCTTCACGGGCTTCTACGGCTTCTACGCCGCCTGCCTCGTGATCTCGTCCACCGCCTTCCCAGGCTGGGGCAACATCTACCTGAGCCCGACGACCCTCGGATCGATCGCGATGATCATCACGATGGGTTTCGCCGGGGGCTTCACGGGCGGATACTTCGTAAGCCGGGGTGATCCGTTCTGGACGATCTCCTGCGGCTTAGCCGGGGTGATCGGGGTCTCGGCCGGCGCGGATGTGTACGCGCCCACGATGGGCTACCTCCTCGCGATGCTCACGGCCGTGCTCGTCTACTACGCGGGCAACATGATCGAGCGGCGCTTCCGGGTGGACGATGCGGTGGGCGCGGTGGCCGTCCATGGCGTCGCCGGCTTCCTCGGCATCCTCTGGGTGGGGATCTTCGCCGCCGGCTACCCGACGGGGCTCAACAACGTGGAGAGCTCCTTCGGCGGCCAGATCATGGGCCTCATCACGTTCCTCCCGCTCGGATTCCTCTCCGGCTGGGTGGCCGCCTGGGTGCTGAAGAAGCTCAACGTGCTGCGGGTGCCGGTGGCGGTCGAGGTCGAGGGCCTCGACCTGGCGGAGTACGAGACGGACTTCTTCCCCGAGTTCGCGCTCTCGCCGGAGGCGATCATCGAACCGGACGGCTCGGAGGTGAACGCGGCGGGCGTGATCACGCTGGCGCTGGCTGAGCTCAACGGGGCCAGAGCCGGCGACGGCCGGGTGCCGTCGAAGGAGGTGGTCACGTGATCACGCTGATTGTCGGAATGCTGCTCATGTTCGGCAGCGTCGCGGTCGCCGTGCGCTGGGCGACGGTGAAGAACCGGCGCCTCAACCCGGGCCTCAGGCGCAGGGGCCGCTTCTCGCTGACCTACAAGAAGGAGTCGCATGCCAGCGATCATTGACAGCGCTCCCAGTTGCATCACGCACCTCCCGGGGGCGAGCAAGGGCGACGACGCCGACTTCATCCTGCAGGCGACGTACAAGAAGTGCGAGGGCTTCATGACGTTCGGCCCGGGGTCGACGTACGGGGACGGTGGCCACTCGGCCGCCACCGCGTACTACGTCCTCACCGCTATAGGCATCGCGGTCACCGTCATCGTGCTGATCGCGTGGATGATGTTCGAGCATCGCCGGCTGATCGGTCACGCCATCCGCCTGGGCGGCAGTCCAACCGCGCCTCCGGGCGCCTGACGCGAGGAGTCTCAGACATGCCTGTTCCACCCCCGGGATTCCGCGAAAAGCAGGTCGAGTTCGAGCCGCTTCAGACCCATGTCAAGTCGTTCGAGTACGCGATGCTCGCCTTCTGCATCATCTGCGTGATCGCGGTTCTCGTCATCGTGCTCGGGACAGACATCGGTAACCTGACCAGATAGGTCGATCGCGCGATCCGGTGGGCAATGGCGTACAGACCGGTGAAGCGGCCGGGCCGTCGATCGCCGAGCTGGCGCGCCGCTTCATCACGATCCGGACGGTCTCGTTTGTCCTGCTCGTGCTGCTCCTCGTGTTCGTCGCGCGCTCCTGCCAGAGCTCTCAGGTGCGTGTCTCGCAGGCGCGTGCCATCGACATCGCGCGTCAGAGGGTGGACTTCCAGCCCAAGCAGACGCAGATCAGGCTGCTTCGCCAGGGCCTGAACGCCCATCCCTACTGGGCCGTGTCGCTCTCGATCCCGCAGGGAGGCGGTTACCGCAAGCTCACGGTCGTCCGCGTCGACGCCAACACGGGCTCCGTCGCCGCCGTGGACGACCAGCGCCCCACCACCACCACCACCACCACCACGCCATGAGCGAGCCGGGCGCCCGCTTCCACGATCGATCCGAGAGGAACTGCCAATGACGACATCGAACGCGGCGTCCGGTACATCGGACGGCAGCACGGCCGTCTTCACCGCGCCGGAGTCCGCCGACGACGTTCGCGCGTACATCCGCAACAACGGGATCGAGTTCCTCTTCGCCCAGTTCGTCGACATGCACGCCAAGCCGAACGCGAAGCTCGTTCCGGCCAACCACATCGAGGACCTGCTCAGCGACGGCGCCGGCTTCGCGGGCTTCGCCGCCGGCGACATCGGGCAGCAGCCGAACGACCCGGACATGATCGCGATCCCGGACGTGCGCAGCTTCACGCCGCTGCCCTGGCGCCCCGAGGTGGCACGCTTTGCCTGCGACGTGACGGTGGAGGGCGAGGAGTGGCTCTACTGCCCGCGCACGATCCTGCGCAAGCAGCTCGAGCGCGCCGCCGCGCTGGGCTTCGAGTTCAAGCTCGGGGCGGAGCTCGAGTACTTCCTCGTGCGCCGCGGCGAGAACGGCAAGATCGAGCTGGCGGACCCGCTCGACACGCTCGAGCAGCCCTGTTACGACATGCGCGCGCTCACGCGCAACCTCGACTTCGTGAGCGAGGTGGCGAAGAACGTGACCGCGCTCGGCTGGGACAACTACGCCACCGACCACGAGGACGCCAACGGCCAGTTCGAGCAGAACTTCCAGTTCGCCGACGCGCTCACCACCTGCGACCGCGCGATCTTCTTCCGCTACATGGTCGAGGCGATGGCGCAGGAGCGCGGGCTCATCGCCACCTTCATGCCCAAGCCGTTCGCCCACCTGACCGGCAACGGCTGCCACTTCCACATGAGCCTGTGGAAGGACGGCGAGAACGTGTTCGAGGCCGAGCCCTCAGACGATCCGCACGGGATGGGACTGTCAAAGACTGCCTACAACTTCATCGGCGGCCTCAAGGCGCACGCAAAGGCCTACATCGCGCTTACCGCCCCCACGGTGACCTCTTACAAGCGGCTCGTGATCGGGGCGCGGAGCGGCTCGGCGTGGGCGCCCGTGTTCATCAGCTACGGCTGGAACAACCGCACGCAGATGCTCCGCATTCCCGATGCCGGGCGGATCGAGGACCGCACGGTGGACGGCTCCTGCAACCCCTACCTGGCGGCCACCGCCGTGCTCGCCGCCGGGCTGGATGGCATCGAGCGCGAGCTCGACGCCGGCGAGCCCACGAGCGCGCTCAACCTCCACGACCTGAGCAAGGAAGACCGCGAGAAGCTCGGAGTGGAGATGCTGCCCGCCAACCTGCTCGACGCGACCAGGGAGCTCGAGCAGGACGAGGTGCTGCGCGCCGCGCTCGGCAACACCGGACGCGAGGACTACGTCGACTACTACGTGGGCGTGAAGCAGCGCGAGTGGTCCGATGCCCACGAGCAGATCACGCAGTGGGAGATCGACCGCTACCTCCAGCTCTATTGAGTCGCCCTCGGTGCGGATTCTCCGGTAGCCTCGGCGCGGGGAACGCTCGCTCTGCCTGACCGACCGGCGGTATGGTCACACCACAAGGCTTGAGCTCCACTCGCATGACGTCACAGGCGCAGGTGCTGGCTCCGGGGGATGACCTCGCGCAGCAGCTTGAGCGGATCCGGCTCGAGAGCGACACGCTCTACAAGGTGATCGCGGTGATCGCGTCGGCGCCTGACCTCGGCCGCGTGCTCGACTCGATCGTCGACCTCCTCAGCGAGGCCACCGACTGTCACGCCTGCTTCGTGTACCTCCGCGACGGCAGCCGGCTGCGGCTGCGCGCCGCCTCCAAGGTGTACGCGCACCTGGTGGGCGAGCTCGATATGGGCGTGGACGAGGGGCTGAGCGGCTGGGTGGCGCGCCACAACGCGCCGGCGTTCATCCGCGAGAACGCCTTCGACGATCCACGCATGAAGTACTTCGCCGAGCTGGAGGAGGAGCACTTCCAGTCGATGGTCGCGGTCCCGATCCCGTCGCGCTCGGGCGACGTGCTCGGCACGGTGGTGCTTCACACCGAGGCGCCGCGCGAGTTCGACGAGGGCGTCCTCAACTTCCTCGCGCACACGGCGTCCCTCGTGGCCGGCGCGATCGAGAACGCGCGTCTATATGAAGAGACACGCAGGAGGGTGGAGGGCCTCACCTCCGTGGTCCGGCTGAGTCAGGAGATCGCGGCCGCCCCGGGACGCGAGGAACTCCTGCAGCTCGTGCCGAGCGGGGTGCGTGAACTGATCGGCTGCGACCTGTGCCAGCTCTATCAGCTCGACAGCTCCCGCGGGCGGCTCGAGCTTGCGTCAGCCGATCCTCCGGACCATCCGTCGCCCTGGCCGCGTGAGGGCGGCGCCGCCCTGCTCGAGCTGCTCCAGCGCCGCGCGCCGCGAGGCGCGCACCAGCCGAGCGCCGACGGCGCGCCGGGCGTGCTCGCGGTCGCGCTCACCGCCGGCGACGAGCAGCTGGGCGCGCTGATCGCGGTCGCCCAGCGCCCCTTCCGCGACGACGACGAAGAGGTGGTCCACCTGCTCGCGGGCCAGGTGGCGCTCGCGCTCCAGAAGGCGGCGCTGATCGAGCGCCTCACCGAGGAGAACATCGTCCGCGATCTCTTCAACGCGCTTGCCGAGGGAGCGGAGGACATCGCGGACGCGCGAGCGCGCGCGGCCGGCTGGGATCTCTCGAGGCCGCACGTGTTCGTGGAGGTCCGGCCCCTCGACGACAGCGCGGAAGACGAGCCGTGGCCTGCCCGCGCCGAGAGCGTGGAGTCCCAGCTGCGGCGCCTGGCGCCCAGGGCGCTGTGCGACAGCGGGCGGCAGCAGCTTCGGGCGCTCCTGCCACTCGGCAGGCAGAGCGGAGCCGCGGAGCTGGAGGCACTCGACGCCGCTCTGGGCGAGCTGGGTAAGGCGGAGCGGGTGGCCATCGGCCGCAGCGATACCCGCTCGAGTGCACGCGCGAGTGGCGAGAGCCTGCGCGAGGCCGCCGACGCCGCTCAGATCGCCAGGTCGCTGATGGCGGGCGAGGGCGGCACGATGGCCTACTCCGAGCTTGGCGCGTACCGGTACCTCGTCCGGCTGCCGATCGAGGAAGCGCCGCACGACGCTCACTTCCAGGCCGTCAAGCGGCTGGCCGACTACGACCGCGAGCGCCGCACGCAGCTCGTCGACACGCTCGAGCGCTACCTGCGCGACCGCCGCAGCATCGCCACCACAGCCCGGGCCCTCTACGTGCACCCCAACACGCTCAGGCAACGGCTGGGCAGGATCGAGGAATTGTCGGGCCTGGACCTGGCCGCAGAAGACCTGCTGTCGCTGGAGCTGGCGGTGAAGCTCATGCGCCTCCGGAGCTAGGCCCCCCTGCGACCGGCGACCTACTCCAGCAGGTGGGGGTACTCCCGCTCCAGCATCTCGCGGTACTGCGCGTAGACCGGCTTCGTGATCGGGATCAGCGCCAGCGCCTTCTTCACGTTGCCTGAGGTCTTGATGCGGCGGCGAGCGATCGCCATCGCGATGTTCTCCTTGCCCTGGAAGTAGCGGTTGGCGATCTCCGAGTCCATGACCATGCCCACCTCGGGCTCCCAGCTCACGTCGTCGGACCACTCCCAGCGCAGGTTCTGCTCGCCCCCGTCCTCGGCGTAGGTGATGTTCACCACCATGTCGACATCCGGGAACTCGAAGCGCTGCGGCGTCTCCGCCTCGCGCAGCGCCGGCCCCATCTCGGAATCGGTGCTCATGATCGTGAACACCCGGTCTATGACCTCGCGGAACTCCGCGGGCGACTTGAAGCTCATACGGAAACCGTATCCGGAATGAGTAGGCAGTGGGCAGAGAAACTCCACCCACTGCCTACCGCCTACTCAGATCGGCAGCAGCGGGCCGGAGAACGGCTCGGTGCCCGCGGCGAGCGTGACCGACGCGCCGTGGCTCGCGGCGTAGTTGAGCTCGCGGCTCAGGTCGCCCACGCCGTTGCCGCCCGGAGTCGGGGCCACCTCGAGCGTGCTCAGGATGCCGAGGGCCTTCCCGTCCTTGTCGAGGAAGGCGCTGCCCGAATCGCCCGGGATCCCGGGTGTGGCTGTGAACACCTCGTGCGACCAGCCGCCGCCCGTGTCGCCCAGGCTCTTGCCCTGCTTCGGGCTGAGCTGCTCCACGCCGCCGCGCAGCTCCGAGTTGCCGTAGCTGAACACGTTGTCCCCGGTGGCCGTGGAGGTGGCGAGGCCGTTCGGCCCGCCCCAGAACGGAACCGAGGGGTTGACCTTGCCCACGTCGGCCGGATCGATCTTGATCAGCGCGAGGTCGTTGTACTGACACGTGTTCGCGTCGGTCTCCCCCGCGTTGTGCATGGCGATCCACGAGTTGTAGACGAGCGTGCCGGGCTTGCTCGCACCGGTGACGTCCACCGGCGTGCCGAGCGGCAGCGAATCGGTGTCGCAGCCGTTGGTGGCGGTGTTGTCGCTCGTGCTCGAGCAGTGCGCCGCCTGCCCGAGGTAGACGTTGCTGGCGTCGTAGTAGACGAAGTTGGCGGTGCACTGAGCACCGTTCGTGAACACCTGCACGCCGGGGTGAATCGTGGCGCTGCTGGCCGGCGCCCAAGTGGGCGCGGCAAGCGCCGTCGAGGCCGTCGCTATGAGGACGGCCACCGTCGCCGCCATCGTGGCGGCAAAGATCCGCATCTTCAACTTCCCTGCCTTTCCAAGATTGGCTACTGAACTGGGCTCCCGCGGCTTCAGTACCCAAGGGACGGTTTGTGCCAAACCGAACAGCGTGTCGCGTTAAAGGAACGCCGAACCGCGCGCCACCAGGTTCTCGTAGACGAGATTCTGGATCGTTTCGCGCACCTGCTCGGACAGCTCGAACACGAACGAACGGTCCTCGGCCGCCTCCGGCCCGAACCGGGCGGTGTCGATCGGCTCGCCGAACTCGATCCGCCACTTCGACGGCAGCGGCACCACTCCCAGCGGCCCGAGCAGCGGGAACGTCGGGGTGAGGGGGAAGTAGGGCGTGCCGAGCAGCCTCGCGAGCGCCGGCGCCTCGCCCACCTTGGGATAGATCTCCTCGCTGCCGACCACCGCCACGGGCACGATCGGCGATCCGGTGCGCAGCGCCAGCTCCACGAAGCCGCCGCGTCCGAAGCGCTGCAGCCGGTAGCGGTCCTTGAACGGCTTGCCCGCACCCTTGATCCCCTCGGGGAACACCGCCACGAGCTCGTCCTGCTCGAGCAGCCGCAGCGCGTTGTAGGGCGAGGCCACCACGCCGCCGACCTTGCGCATGGCCACAGAGATGTACGGCAGCTGGAACGCCCAGTCGAGCACGAGGAAGCGCGGGATAGCGCGGCAGCGGGTGCTCGCGCAGCAGGCCGACGGAGATCATCGTGGCGTCCCACGGGACTATGCCCGCGTGGTTGGCCACGAGCAGCGCCCGGCCGTGCGAGGGCACGCTGCGGGCTCCAATCGTCTCCACTCGCCACCAGCGGTCATACAGGAACTCGAGCAGCGGCAGCAGCGCATCGGCGAACTCCTCGTCGAAGCCCCACTCGTCCTCCTGGTAGTCGCCGGCCTGGCGCTTGACGAGCCGGTCGAGCGCATCGCGCAGCTCGCGCGGCAGTGAGGAGCTGGCCTCGCCCAGCGCCACCGGCAGGTCGCTGCCCGAGTCGAGCCCGGCACGCAAGCGGCGCAGGAAGCTGATCGCGGGACCCACCGGGAACGCCCCAGGGAAGCCTCCCGGGCGGGCGCCGCGCGGATCTCGTGCTCCGTTTGGCGGCGGAGGCTGCTGACCCGCGCCGCCGCCCGTGCCCGATTCGGTGCCCATGTGCGTGCTCAGCGGGCCACCGCCTCCCGGAACACGGGGATGAGCCGTCTGCCGCGCTGCGTGCGCACGTAATCCTCCGCGGCCTCAACCGTCGAGTAGCGCGGCGTGTAGCCCACCTCCTCGACGAGCCGGGTGATGTCGATCCCGCGGCCGTAGCGGAGCAGGCGCCGGAAGTCCGGCGACAGCGACTCCATCCCGAGCCGCCGCCACACGTCGCGTCATCGCCGGGAACACCCCGGGCAGCAGCGGCAGCGTGGGCTTGCCGGCCAGCCGCACGAGCTTCGTGAGTCCGATCGTGCCGGGCGCCGCCACGTTCACCGGGCCGCGCACCGGGTTCTTGATCGCCGCCACGAGCGCGTCGATCGCGTCTGTCTCGTGGACGAACTGGAGCCGCGGGTCGAAGCCGAGGTAGGTGGGTACGAGCGGCTGCGACAGGTAGCGCGTGATCTGCGAGTCGAGCGACGGTCCGATCGACGGCTGGTAACGCAGCATCGTGCACACCACCTGCGGATGGCGGCGCGAGAAGGTGTCGAAGTAGTTCTCGATCTCGGCAACGTCGCGCTGGAAGCGCGTGCGCAGCGGATAGCGGCGCGCCATCTCCTCGGTGAAGAACTGCGGGCGCGGCGGGCTCCGACGCCGTAGACGCCCGCCGAGCCGCGGACCACGATCGCGCGCAGCGTCTCCGCCTTCTCGCAGGCGGCGAGCAGCTGGAGCGAGCCGATCACGTTGATGTCGTGCACCGAGCGCTCGGACATGCCGGGGCCCGGCCGGCGGACGATCTTGTTGTGGACGATCGTGTCCACCTCGGCCTGCGGGATCAGCTTCGCGATCACCGGGTTGCGGATGTCGGCCTCGATGAACTCGGTGCGCTCGAGGCGGGCCCGCGGTGGCCGCTCGTCGAGGCCCGCCACGTACTCGATCGTCCGGATCGGTCTCGAGCCGCCGGGCGAGCTCCGTGCCGAGGAAGCTCCCCACTCCCGTGATCAGCACCCTGCGCGGGCGACACGTCAGCCCTTCGGCTTGCGGGAGCGCGACGAGGCGCGAGCCGCCGGCCTTCTTCTTCGCCGGCAGGCGCTTCTCGATCGCGTCGAGCCGGCTCGCGATGGCACGCAGCTCCGAGCGGATCTCCTTGATGTCCTCGTGCGTGGCGGGGCGGCGCTCGTCGATCGCCTCGGCGATCCGCTCCCGCGGAGTGTTTCGGCGCCCGCCCCGGCGCCGCGGACGATCTCGTCCACGGCCTCCTGCGCGCGCTCGCGGGTGATCTGCGCCGACCCCACCGTCGCCTGGATCGTTCGCTCTACGGCGTCCCGCACAGCGTCGGGCACCTGCTGGCTTGGGCGCCTGGCCATTCGCCGCCCGGCAGTGTCGCATATCGTCAACCGGGTGCCCGCCGCCACCCGATCCATCTCAAGCCCGCCACCGAACTCGCGCGAGCGGGTGCTGCTGCCGGGCGATCCGCACCGCGCGCTGGCCGTCGCACAGGCCCTGCTCGAGCAGCCGCAAGATGTTCAACCACCACCGCGGCCTGTGGGGCTACACCGGCGTGGCGCGCGACGGCGAGCTGCTCACCGTCCAGGCCACGGGCATGGGCGGGCCGAGCGCGGCGATCGTGTTCCACGAACTGATGGCCCTTGGAGCGCGCACCTTCATCCGGATCGGCACCTGCGGGGCGATCGGAGACGGCGGGCTCGCGATCGGAGACGTGGTGGCTGTGGAGCGCGCGCTGGCGGAGGACGGCACGAGCGAGGCGCTCGGCGCCGACGGCTTCGTAAGCCCGGATCCGATCCTCACCGACGCCTTGCGCGAGGCCTGCGGCGGACGGGCCGTGACCGCCGTCTCCACCGATCTCTTCTACGACGACCGCGACGGGCCGGTGGCCGACTGGGTGGAGCGCGGCGCCACCGCGGTGGAGATGGAGGCGGCCACGCTCTTCCAGGCGGCCAAGATCAACGGTGTGATCGCCGCCTGCGTGCTCGGGGTGACCGACCTCGTGGGCCAGGAGCGCAAGCGCATCAGCCAGGAGCAGCTCGCCGAGCTGGGAGTACGGCTTGGCGAGGTCGGCTTCGAGGGACTGGTGCGGGCGAGCCCTACGGCTCGCTGACCGTCAGACGCTCCTGCGCCCGCGGCACCGGCTCGGCCGTCGGGGTGACCGCCTCGCGCAGAGCCACCAGGTCCCGCGCGATCTCGTCGAGCTTGCGCTCGAGCGGCTCGTTGCGGCCCGCGCTGTCGAGCCGGGTGTCGAGCGAGCCGATCCGCTCCTCGATGCGGTCGAGCAGGTCTTCGATCGACTCGAGCCGCTGCGAGAGTGAGCGCAGCCGCCGGGTGACGCGCTCGACGTCGGCCGCGGACGGGATCCCGAGGGCGCCCATCGCGGCCTCCTGCGCTTGCGACGCCTTCTCCCGCGCCTCGAACGCCCGCTGGAGTGCGCTGGCCACCATCGGATTGCCGAGCAGCTCCTCGGCAAGCTTGCCAAGGGTCTCCTCGCTTTGCCGCGAGATGCGGTCGCGCAGGCCTTCGGCTTCCTCAGTCACGCGCCGCAGAGTAACAGGGTGTTGGGTCTCGGGTGTCGGAAAAGCCTCGTGTCCCGACACCCGACACCTGCCCCCGAAACCGATAATCGGGAACCCTAACCCTCAACTCGAGCCTTATGTAGCGCTAAGCGGGTTACATCCCGGGTATTACAGGGCCAACTTTGGTGGCGGGGGGATCTTGCAAGCACTGAAGCATCGCCCTGCTTTGGCCGATAGGGAGGGTGTAATGCCCTTCGGCGGGTCACGACCCTCAGTGGCTTAGGAGCTAGGGACGGTTCCCAGTTGCAGCGCAGGATCACACCGGTTAGCTTTCAGTCGGCGCCAGGCCCATCTGGTAGCTTGCGCGCTGATTTGCGCGGCTCCAATCCGGGGCTTGCGGGGATGCTCCAACGGGGCTTGGGAGGAGACAGAGAGCAAGGATGAGGAAGCGCCTCCTCTATATCGTGCTTGCCGCGACGCTTGCCGCTGCTCTCACCACGGCGCTCGCCCTTCCCGCCTCGGCTGACCAGACGGTCAGCGTGACGCTGACGGACGGCAGCACAGTGCCGGTGCAGGTGCCGCCCGGCACGCCGGTCTCGCAGATCCAGATTCCGACGGTCACCGTCCCGACGGTGCCGAGCGATCCCACCGTGCCCACCGTCCCGAGCGTGCCCACGCCCACCCTCCCGGGCGGCACGACCGGCGGCGGCGGCACGACCACGCAGCCGGGCAACACCGGCACCACCCCCACGGGCAGCACGCCGACCACCACCGCCCCGCAGGACCAGCAGAAGAGCTCCGGGTCGACGAAGTCCCCAACCCTCAAGGTCCACCTGAGCCCTCAGAAGAAGAAGCACCATAAGGCGAAGCCCAACGGCAAGAAGGACAAGCCGCTCTACAACCCCAACGGCACCCCCGCGCCCTCCAACCCCACCTTCGTGGACGCGCTGCCGCCGTCGCTCGAGGTCACCTCGGTCCCCAACTTCGTGATCAGCCAGTTCCACGTCCCGCCGTTCCTCCTCCCCATCTACCAGGCTGCCGGCATCCAGTACGGCATCCGCTGGGAGGTCCTCGCGGCGATCAACGAGATCGAGACCGACTACGGGCGCAACCTCAACGTCTCCTCAGCCAGGCGCCGTGGGCTGGATGCAGTTCCTGCCATCCACGTGGAAGACCTGGGGCGTGGACGGCAACCGCGACGGCCGCAAGGATCCGTACAACCCGGTGGACGCGATCTTCGCCGCCGCCCGCTACCTCAAGGCCGCGGGCGCGGACAAGGACATCCACCGCGCGATCTTCGCCTACAACCACGCTGGCTGGTACGTCGACTCCGTGATGCTTCGCGCGCGTCTGATCGCGGGCGTGCCGCCGGACGTGATCGGCTCGCTGAGCGGGCTCACCGAGGGCCGCTTCCCCGTTTACGCGCACGCGCGTTACGCCGACGACATCGCGATCGCCAAGTCCGGCAAGAAGGTCGACGCCGGCCACAACGCCGCGCGACTGATCGAGTCGAGCGCGAAGCGCAAGGGCATCAACATCTTCGCGCGGAAGGGCGCGCCGGTGATCGCCGTGAACGACGGCGTGATCAAGAAGATCGGCACCTCCAAGAAGCTCGGCCGTTACGTCGTGCTCCAGGACGTGTACGGCAACCAGTACACGTACTCGCAGCTCGGCTCCCTCGCGCGCGTGTATCCGGTGCCGAAGAGCTCCAGCCAAGCCGAGCAAGACCCAGGTGGCCGCGCTGCCGGCCAACGGCACGCTGGGCGGCACCCCCGCCCCGGCCGCCCCGGCGCCGCCGCTGCCGACCACCCGGGCCGAGAACCTGCCGAAGCCCACCGAGCCCGCCACCGCCGGCCTCCAGAAGCCCGAGCTCGCGAGCACGAGCGACCAAGCGCGGCCAAGAAGGTCACGAAGACGAAGAAGGTGGCCCCGGCCTCCACCCCGTCGCCCGCGCCGGCCGCCGGCTGACCAAGGAGCGCCTGTTCGCCCACCCGAGCCGCCCGAACGCCAAGTGGCCGGCGGCCTCGATCAGATCTTCAACTCACAGGCCACCGCCGCCGGCTTCTCGACCTTCCAGAACTACTTCTCGCGCGCGCTCGGGCTCAACGCGAAGAACTCCAAGCTGCGCCGCCTGCGCCGTGGCTCGCACGTCGTCGGCGGCACGATCCTCGGCCGCATCGGCAAGCCCGACCCCGCCGCCGCCCCGCACGTGTTCTTCCAGATCCGCCCGACCGGCAAGGGCGCGCCGAAGATCGACCCCAAGCCGATCCTCGACGGCTGGAAGCTGCTCGAGGCCACCGCCGTCTACCGCGCCTCCGGCAAGAACGCGCTCTACTCGAAGAACGGCGACGACCTTTCGATCGGCCAGGTCATGCTGCTGCCCAAGCCGCTGCTCGAGCGCCGCGTGCTGAGCGACTCGCGGGTGAACATCTACCCGTGCGGGCGCGACGACATCCGCACCGGCCAGATCGACCGCCGCGTGCTCGCCACGCTCGAGTACCTCGCCGACTCCGGGCTCAACCCCACGGTGACGGCGCTCAAGTGCGGCCACAGCTACCTCACGAGCTCGGGCAACGTTTCCGAGCACTCCTCCGGCAACGCGGTGGACATCGCCGAGATCAACGGCATCCCGATCGCCGGGCACCAGGATCCGGGCGGCATCACCGAGATCACCGTGCGGCGGCTGATGCAGCTCCAGGGCACGATGATGCCCCACCAGATCATCTCGCTGCTCTCGCTCGGCGCCAACACGATGTCGCTGCCCGACCACTGGGATCACATCCACGTGGGCTTCCACCCGCTGTTCGGCGACAACGCCAAGGCCGGCCGCGAGGCGCTCACCATCCTCAAGCCCGGCCAGTGGAACAACCTGGTGGACCGCCTGAGGCAGATCGACAACCCGGTGGTGCCGACCAAGCCCTCGAAGTACTCGATCCCGGTCAAGCCCGGCGGCAAGCGCTCCGCGCAGGGCGACGACTAGCCCTCCAACGTCCGAGTTCGCGTTCGTCCAGTTCGAGTTCGGCTTCCTGCTGGGGCCGCCGGACGGCCGCTACGTGTGAGGCGTGGCTCCGCGGAGGAGCCCGAGCACGTGATCGTGCTGCGCACCCAGGGCGCGCCGCAGCGCGGGCGTGTTCCGCGGGCGCGTGCCTAAGCGTCTCGGCGAGGCGAGGTTGAGGGTGTGCCGACCGCGCGAGTGAGCGTGGTGCGGGCCGCGGTCATTTGGCTCCGCTGAGGAGGCTGGCCGCTGGCTAGACGGGCTGCGCGGGGAGAAGGGCGCGCTCGAGGCGCGAGGCCGCGCGCGGCCGCCGCCGCGCTCAACCGCTTCCTGCGCGCGCACCGGGCGGCGGCCGCGGATCCGTGGGGGCGCGACGTGTCCGCCGAGCACGCGCTGGTGGTGCGCGTGGGCTACGGCGACGGCGACCAGGTGGCCGAGGGCCGCTACGCCGCGGCGTACGAGCTGCCGCGCAAGCCGCGCGGCTCCCGCAAGCGCGAGGACCTCGCGCCGGCCGAGCGCCTGGCCGCGATCGTCGGCGGCCGCGAGGAGCAGCTCGCCTGCGAGGAGCTGGTCCTGCGCGCCCGGGCCGACCTCGACGCCGGCCGCCCGCGCGAGGCCGCGCTGCAGACCCGGATCGCGCTGGAGGCGGTGCTGGCAGAACTGGACGAGCAGGTGGACGCCGACCGCGCCGCGGTGGGCGACGCGGCCAACGCCGCTCTCGACGGCGACCCGGGCCCGGAGCTCCAGGCCGCCGTCGAGGAGGCCGTGCAGGGCATGGAGACCGCGCTCAGGAAGCGCCGGCTGCGGTCACAGCTGTAGCCGGCCGCAACCCGAGCGCGATGAACCCGTCGCGCCAGCTGCGGTAGCGCGGCTGCCAGCCGAGCTCCCGCTTGGCCTTTGCGTTCGACGAGCCGCGCATCTCGGTCATCATCGAGACGGCGAGCGAGCCTGCGAGCAGTTTGCCAAGCCACACGGGCGCGTGACGTGGGCGGCTGGCGCGCCGAGCGCCTCGGCCAGCACCGGCAGCCACTCGCTGACCGGGGCGGGATCGTCGTCCACGATGTTGTAGAGGCCCGGCGCGCCATGATCGACCGCCATCGCAGTGGCAGACGCGGCGTCGTCGATGTGGAGGAAGGACCACACGCCGGTGCCCTCGCCAACGATCGGGAAGCGGCGTTTGCGGACCGCGTCCGCGTGTACGCCGTCCTTGGCGAGCGAGGTGCCCGGACCGTAGAAGCCGCCGTAGCGCAAGCACCACACCCTCGATGTCCTGGGCACCGGTAACCACCGACTCGAGGTGGCGGATCGCGGCCATCCCCTGGCGCGCGCGGGGCAGCGGATCGGCGTCGAGGGGGTCCTCTTCCGTCTTGATCATCCTGCCCTTCTTCTCGTTGGGCCAGCCGGTGAAGCTCTGCGCGACGAACCGGCGCGCGCCTGCCGCGCGGGCGGCCTCGAGCAGGTTGTCGGTTCCCTCGGTGCGAAGGCGGTTGGTGAGCGCGAACTCCTTGTCCATGTTGCGAAAGCTGCCGAGGTCAGCCAGCGCCGTGGCCTCGTGGATCACCACGTCCGGCTCGGCGCGGAGCAGCGCGGCCATCACGGCGTTGCGGTCGAGCACGTCGAGTACCACGCCCTCGGCGCCGAGGTCGCGAAGATCGAACAGCTTCGCCTGCGACGTCGTGGTGGCCACAACGTCGTGTCCATTCGCCACGAGCACCGGCACGAGCCGCTTGCCGATCGCTCCACTTCCACCTGCCAGAAAGATCTTCATCTCAGTCTCCTTCGATTGCTTCCACCACCTGAGACGGAACGGCCGTCTGACCTGTGACAGGCAGGGGCATGTCACAAAGCGGGGCCCTCTACCGTCTTAGGGGTCGATGACCGAGATCTACGAAGAGCTGAGGCCGCTCATGTTCTCGATCGCGTACCGGATGCTCGGCAGCGCGAGCGAGGCAGAGGACATCGTGCAGGACGCGTTCCTGCGCTTTCACCAGGCAGCGAAGGAGGAGGAAATCGACAACGCGAAGGCCTACCTCTCCACGATCACCACGCGCCTGAGCATCGACCACCTGCGCTCCGCCCGGGTGCGGCGAGAGAGCTACACGGGCACATGGCTGCCGGAGCCGCTGCTCACCGAGCAGGCACCGGACGCCTCGCAGCACGCCGAGATGGCGGACTCGATGTCGATGGCGTTCCTCGTACTGCTGGAGAGCCTGTCGCCCGTGGAGCGGGCGGTGTTCCTGCTGCGCGAGGTGTTCGACTACCCGTACGACGAGATCGCGGAAACGATCGGCAAGTCCGAGGACAACACTCGCCAGCTCGCGGTGCGCGCGCGGCGGCACGTGGAGGATCGCAAGCCGCGCTTCGAGGCCGACAAAAAGGCGCGCGACGAGCTGGCCGGCAAGCTTCTGCGCCGCGGCACAGGACGGCGACACCGACGGGCTGATGAAGCTGCTCGCGGACGACGTGGTGTTCTACGGCGACGGCGGCGGCAAGGGCCCGGCCATCGCCAAGCCGCTCTACGGTCGTGAGAAGGTCGTGACGCTTCCTCAGCTCGGCCTCGTCAGCCGGGCCGGGCGCATGCACGTGGTGCTCGAGCCGCTGAGATCAACGGTGAGCCCGGTGCGATCAGCCGCGCTCCTGACGGCAGCATCGCGAGCGTGCTGTCGATGCAGATCGCGGACGGCCAGATCGTCTCAATCGATCGCATCGTGTCAACCCGGACAAGCTCGGTCACCTCGGCCCGGTGACGATCCTGTACGAGCTGATGAAGAGAGAGGCGCGTAGCGCCAGTTCTCAGTGCTCGTTCGAGTCGCGTTCGAGCACTCGTCCAGTTCTCGCGACCCGGCTCTTCCACCACGTCGCCGGTGAGCTTCACCTCGGCGTCGCCGTCGTACGGCGTGCGGCCCTGCGTGATGAGCGCGAGGCTCGCCGCCGTTCTCGAGCGTCACGCCGGGCAGCGAAGCCACCGGGTAGACCTCGAGCGACGAGCCGATCGCGAGCATCAGTCCGCCTCGCTAGCGAGCGCGAACGCCTCGGACATCGCCTCCTCCGGCAGCAGCTCGCCGAACAGCACCACGTCCGGCTTGAGCGGCGTGATGCAGGCCTCGCACTCGGGCGTGCCGACGCCGGCGCGCAGCTTCTCGATCACCTGCTCCACGCCCACCTTCGCCCCGCACTCGAGGCACACGCTCCACTCGATCGAGCCGTGCACCTCGACCACGTTCTCGGAGCCCGCCTTGCGGTGCAGGCGGTCGATGTTCTGCGTGATCACCCCGCGGATCAGGCCGCGACGCTCGAGCTCGGCGATCATCTCGTGCGCCGGCGTTCGGCTCCTTCTCGTCGAGCGTGGCGAAGCGGTCGCCGTAGAAGTGCCAGAAGCGGTCGGGGTCGCGCCGGAACACGTCGATGTGGGCGACCTTCATCGGGTCGACCTTCTCCCACAGCCCCTTGCCGGGCGTGCGGAAGTCCGGGATCCCGGACGGCACCGACACGCCCGCGCCGGTGAGCACCACGGCGCGACTCCGCCTCGTGGAGCAGCTCGGCCACGCGCAGGGCGTCTGAGGCTGCGCCTGGGTCATTCGCCCTTGAACCTCGGCTGTGCGCTTGCCCAGGAAGGCGCCGATGCCCTCCTTGGCGTCCTCGGAGCCGAACACCTCGCCGAATGCCTTCGCCTCCACCTCGAGCCCCTTGGTCAGCTTGCCGTGGTGCGACACGCGCTTGATCTTCTCGATCGCGAGCGGCGCCTGCTGCGCCAGCTTGCGCGCCCACGACAGCGAGGTGTCGAACAGCTCGTGGTCCGGCACCACCTGGTTCGCGAGGCCGTACTCGCGCGCCTCGTAGGCGCCGATCGGCGTGCCGGTGAGGTTCATCTCGAGTGCCTTGCCCTCGCCCACGAGCCGCGGCAGCCGCTGGGTGCCGCCGAAGCCGGGGATGATCCCGAGGTTGATCTCGGGCTGGCCGAAGGTGGCGGACTCGGCCGCGATGCGGAAGTCGCACGCCATCGCCAGCTCGCAGCCGCCGCCGAACGCGAGCGAGTTCACCGACGCGATCGTGACCGTGCGCGAGGCGCTCCATCGACTCCATCAGCCCGTGGGCGGACTCGAGCATCTCCGCGCCCCTCCTTGTCGGGCTTCATCTTCGTGAACTCCTTGATGTCGGCGCCCGGCGGAGAACGTGAACGGGTTGGACGAGGCGATCACGAGCGCGCGCGCCTGGCCGTCCACCTGCTTCCACACCTCGCCGAGCTCGCTTGAGCAGCTGCGGCGACAGCGGGTTGGCGGGCGGGCGGTTGAGCCAGGCGATGGCCACGCCGTCGCCGCGCGTCTCGAGCAGCACGGTCTCGCGCTGCTCGCCCGCGTCCGGCTGCGGGTAGGGGAAGAAGCCCTGGCCGGTCTTCTTGCCGAGCCGGCCCTGGGCCACCAGGCGGCGCAGGATCAGCGGCGGCTCGAACCACTCGCCCCACTCGGCTCGCCGCGCGCTCGAGCGCCTCGAGCATCGTGTCGAGGCCCGGCCTCGTCCGCGCGGGCGAACGGCCCGGGCAGGATGCCGGCGCCGGCCATCATGCCGATGTCGATGTCCTTGATGCCGGCCACGCCCTCCTCGAGCACGAGGCACGACTCCACGAGCGCCTTCAGCGAGTAGCGCTCCACCAGCGTCGCGGTGGCCGACTGGATCCAGACTCAACCGTGCTCATAGAAGCCCTTCCCGGTCTTCTGGCCGAGGTTGCCCGCCTCCACCAGCTCCTTCATCTGCTTGTGCACGAAGAAGCGGTCGCCGTAGCTCTCGTGCAGGTGCTCCGCCACGTGCAGGACGGTGTCGAGGCCGAGCAGGTCGGTGAGGTAGAACGGCCCCATCGGGGCCGCCCGCGACTCCTGCACGACCTTGTCGACCTCCTTGATGTCGAGTCCCTCCTCCTCCTGCGCGCGCCAGATCTCGGACACCGCGGAGTTGAGGATGCGGTTGACCACGAACCCCGGCACCTCGGCGCAGCGGATCGGCTGCTTGCGGATCTGCTGGGCGAAGTTGAGCGCCGTGGTCATCGTCTCCTCGGAGGTCTCGTCGCCCTCGATCACCTCGATCAGGCGCATGATCGAGGCCGGGTAGAAGTAGTGGAAGCCGACGACCTTGTCGGGCCGGCTGACGTGGCGTCGCCCATCTCGCTGATCGACAGCGACGAGGTGTTGGAGGCGAGGATCGCGTGACCCGGCGTGACGGCGTCGAGCTCGGCGAACACCGCCTGCTTGATCTGCATCCGCTCCGGCACGGCCTCGATCACGAAGTCCACGTCGCCGAAGCCCTCGTACTCGGTGGTGCCGGTGATGCGGCCCGTGATCTCCCCGAGCTGGCGGTCGGCGTCCTCCTGCGTGATCTTCTCCTTCTGCACGAGGCCGCCGAAGCTGGCCCTGCGTGACCTGCTGCGCCTTTGCCAGGCCCTGGTCCACGAACTTCTGCTCGACGTCCTTGAGCACCACCGGCAGGCCGGCCGAGGCGATCGTCTGGGCGATCTCGCCTCCCATCGTGCCGGCGCCGACTACGGCGGCTTTGAATACGTACATCTGACCTCCGGGGCGTGCGGGGAAGGCGCAGGCTACAGCGCCTGTTGCTCCGCCGCCTCGGTGGCGAAGCGCCGCAGCGTGCGCGCCAGCGAGTCGGTCATGCGCGCGGCGGATGAAGAGAGGTTCACGATCTTGCCAAGGCCGCCCTGGCGCCACATCGTGGTGGGGTTGAGGTCGTACTTCAGGCAGAGGTCCACGACCGTGCCGCCCTCCTCGGCGGGATGGAAGGTGACGCTCTGGATGCCGCTCAGCGAGTCCTCGAGCAGGCGCGTGGTGAGGTAGCCCTCGCCCCGCCCGGTCACCTTCTCGGTCACGCGACCGCGGCCGCCGGGCAGCGAGTCCCAGACGAGCTTCGACCCCTCGGCCGGCCACGAATCGTCCTTCGTCTCCACGTGGGCAAAGCCCTCGATGAAGGTGGCCCAGCGGCTCAGGTCGAGCCACAGCGCCTCCGCCTCGGGCGGCGGGAGCACCACCCGGCGCGCGGCGCGGACGGTGGTCACGCCCCGTATACCTCGCGCACGATCTCCTCGATCGAGCGGGCGATCGAGTCGAGGAACGGGCGCACCTCGGCGTGCAGGCGCTCGTACTCCTCGCGGCCGTCGCCGGTGATCGAGTAGTAGCGGCGGCTGCGGCGCTCCGGGTGCTCCCACTGGCCCTCGATCAGCCCGCGCGACTCGAGCTGGCGCAGCAGCGGATACATCGTGTTCGGGTTCACCGACAGCACGCCGGCCGTGACCTCGGAGATGCGCTCCATCAGCTGGTTGCCGTACGACGGTCCCTCGCTGATGTAGTGGAGCACGAGCAGCGGCAGCACTTCGCGGCGCCGCAGCCCACCGCCGAAGGGGTCGGACGTACCGCTTGCGCGCTGGTCCGCTGTCCCCCACGCCGCGCGCCGTCTCCCGGGCATCGGCGATCTGGCTCGTGCGGCGGACGGCCTCCTGGGTCGCGTCGCTGTGTGATCTGCGCGGATCGGCCACACCCTGATCCTCGCATGACCGTAGGAGGCACCCGGGGGATATCCCTACCCCCACAGGCCAGGAATCCCCGTGGGCATGCGGCTTTGCGCCCCCGATCCTTTGCGATGCAGATGGACCCGCACAAAAGGAAAGCCCCAATGAACCCCGCACAACATTGCAGCCAGGATGGGCCGCTGGAGCGCACGCCACTGGAAGACCGCGGTATTTGGCTGGATCGTCTTCGTGGTCGCCTCCGTCGCGCTCGGCAGCGCGATCGGGACGAAGAAGCTGACCGACGCCCAGAGCGGCACCGGCAGCTCCGGTCGCGCGGACAAGCTTCTCGACAAGCGAGTTCAAGCGGCCGGCGAGCGAGCAGGTGCTCGTGCAGAGCCGCTCACTGACCGTTCGCGATCCCGGCTTCCGCGCCGCCGTGAACGACGTGACCTCGCGCTTCTCGCGCGACAACACCGTGAAGAACGTGCGCTCGCCGTACGCGCGCCGGCAACGCCGGCCAGATCTCGAAGGACGGGCACTCCGCGCTCGTCACCTTCGACATCAAGGGCGACTCCGACAACGCCGACGAGCACGCCAAGCACCTGCTCGCCGTCACGGCGGCCGCTCAGAAGGCGCACACGTCGCTTCCGCATCGAGGAGGCCGGCGACGCCACCGCCGACAAGGCGCTGAGCGACAGCTTCAGCAACGACTTCAACCACGCGCGCACGCTGTCGCTGCCGATCACCCTGGCGATCCTGATCTTCGCCTTCGGCGCGCTGGTGGCGGCCGGCATCCCGGTGCTGCTCGCCATCACCGGAGTGGCGGCCACGCTCGGCCTGGTCGCGCTGCCGAGCCAGATCGCGCCGGTGGACGACGCCGTGTCCGAGGTCGTGCTGCTCGTCGGCATGGCCGTGGGCGTGGACTACTCGCTGTTCTACCTCCGCCGCGAGCGCGAGGAACGGGCCAAGGGCGCGAGCCCGGAGGCGGCGCTCGAGTCCGCGGCCGCCACCTCGGGCCACTCGGTGATCGTCTCCGGGCTGACGGTGATCGCGGCGATGGCCGGCATGTACCTCGCCGGCGACAAGACGTTCGGCTCGATGGCCACCGGCACGATCATGGTCGTCGCGGTGGCGGTGCTCGGCTCGGTCACTGTGCTGCCCGCGCTGCTCTCGCGGCTCGGCGACAAGGTGATGCTCGGGCCGCGTGCCGTTCATCGGCCGCCGGCGCGACCGCGGCGAGAACCCGCGCGTGTCCGGCTGGATCATGGACCGCGTGCTGCGCCGCCCGGTCACCGCGCTGCTGTCCGGCGGCCTGCTGCTCGCGCTGGCGATCCCGGCCTTCGGCCTGCACACCGCCGTTGCCGGGTCTGCAGGGCCTGCCCGAGCGGCCTGCCGATCGTGCAAGACGCTCGACCGCATCCAGACCGCGTTCCCCGGCGGCCCCACGCCGGCTCAGGTGGTGGTGTCCGGCCGCAACGTCGACGCACCGCAGGTCCAGCGGCGCGATCGCGCTCGCTGGAGCAGCAGGGCCTCGCCAGCGGCCAGATCAAGCAGCCGATCACGGTCGACGTGAACCGCGCCCGTGACGTGGCCGTGGTGTCGATGCCGCTGATCGGCAAGGGCACCGACTCCACGCTCCGTGCCACGCGCTGGCAGACGCTGCGCAAGCGACCTGATCCCGCGCACCGTGGGCGCCGTGCCCGGCGTGCACGTGGACGTGACCGGCGAGACCGCGGGCTCGAAGGACTTCAACGACTCGATGAAGTCGCACGCCCCGATCGTGTTCGCGTTCGTGCTGACGATGGCGTTCCTGCTGCTGCTCGTCACGTTCCGGTCGATCGTGATCCCGATCAAGGCGATCGCTGCTCAACCTGCTGTCGGTGGGCGCCGCCTACGGCGTGCTGGCGCTCGTGTTCCAGCACAAGTGGGCCGAGGGCCTGCTGGGCTTCAAGTCCACCGGCGGGATCACGTCATGGCTGCCGCTGTTCCTGTTCGTGATCCTGTTCGGCCTGTCGATGGACTACCACGTGTTCATCCTCAGCCGGGTTCGCGAGGCGTTCGACCGCGGCATGAAGACCGAGGACGCCGTCGCGCACGGCATCAAGTCCACGGCCGGCGTGGTCACGAGCGCGGCGTTCGTGATGGTCGCGGTGTTCGCGATCTTCGCCTCGCTCGGCGCGCTCGAGTTCAAGCAGCTCGGCGTGGGCCTGGCGGCGGCGATCCTGATCGACGCCACCATCGTCCGGGCGGTGCTGCTGCCGGCGACGATGAAGCTGCTCGGCGACTGGAACTGGTACCTGCCGCGAGGGCTGCGCTGGCTGCCCTCGCGGCGGCCCACCGCGAGGCCGGAGCCTGCTCGCGCCTAGGCGAGCAGGCTCTGCAGGTCGGCCTCCAGCTCGTCGGCCTCACGTTTCAAGCGATGGTCGGTTACTCGGGCAATCCGGTAGCCGGCCATCTGCAGTTTGGTGTCCCGCTTTCTGTCTGTCTCGAACTCCCCGGATGCCCATGTGGTGGCGGCGGCTGTCGAGCTCGACCGCCACTTTCTGTTTCAGCCAAACGGCATCGATGAGGAAGCCGGCCACCATGACGTTGAAGGCGGGGATGGGGAGCTTGCGTTGCTTGCAGTAATCGCGGAAGCGCTCTTCGAGAGGGGACCTGAGGTCCGGCGCCTGTTCCGTCAGCTCCCTGAGGGCTTCGCGGAGAGCGGCGGCGCCACGTTGTCCGTTGCTCCTTTTCAGCACCGCATCGACCGCCCGCATATCGAAGATGCGGAGCCGCTCGGCCTGCTCGATGGCGGAGATCAGCTCGCCGGGCCGCGCTACCGCGGCGAAGTCGAGGAGGGTGCGGGCGACGCTGGTGATTGGGATGCGTTCCCCCCGGCGCGGTCCGCTTCGGTGAGCTGTCTCGTCAGATGCACCGTGACGCCCCGCGGCGCTCGGCACTTGCGGCGCGGCACAGTCACATGGATCGCCGAACTCGAAGTGGTAATTAGGCCCCAGTTGTCCGCGGCCGTGCGGTGACTCAGCACGGCTCCCTCTCCACATGCGAAAACAGCCACAATGAGGAAGCCCTTCCTGCCTGGTCGGCCAAGTTCGCGATCAGGAGCACTCGCAGGTGTCTCCCTTTGAGCATGCTATGTCATGGCCTAAACGACGACACCTGGGGCATTGCCCCAGCGTGACCGCTCTGCAGTTACCGTTCCAGACGCCTGGGCTACAACTTCGCTACGAAGCTGCTTCGGCGTAGTCGATCTCGAACCAGACGCGGGTCTTGCCGTCCTCGCGGGTCACGCCCCAGCGGCGTGTGAGCTGCTCCACAAGGAAGAGGCCGAAGCCGGCGCCCGGTTCGGTCGACATCGCGCCCGGGCTGGGGCACGAGGCCCGCACCGCCGTCGGTGACGCGCACGCAGAGGTAGTCCCGCTTGCGGGTGAGCATCAGGCGGATCGCCTCGGTGGAGCCGGAGTGGCGCACCGAGTTGGCCACCACCTCCGTTATCGCCAGCTCGAGCCGGGAGGTCTGCTCCTCCGACATGAACGCCCCGGCGAAGTCGGTGGCGAGCCGGCGCGCCTCGGGGACCGAGGCCGGCTCGGACGGCAGTTCGTGATTTGCGACGTCACGCTCGGGAACGGCGGTCGACACCCGCCGAAGTGTAAAACGGTTTGACGACGCCGCGAGCTACGACCGCTGCGCCTCGCCTCGGACACGCGCCTCGGAGGCGGCCGCGGTGGCCACGTCGCGCGGATAGGCGTGCCGCCCGCGCAGCAGGATCACGCCCGCCGCCGCCAGCGGAATCAGCATCAGGAGGAAGCTCACCTCGAGGCCGCGCGCCGTGGCGTGGGAGACGCCCCCGGTCTTCGTGCCGATCGGGGCCTGGTCCGGCTTGATGCCCGCCACCAGGTCCGCCACCGCCCCGAACAGCAGCGGGGCCAGCGCCTGGGCCACCGTGCGCAGCAGCGTGCGCACACTCTCGGCGCGCCCCCACAGACCGCTGACGATGATGTCGAGCCGCCCGGCGTCGAGCGGCGGGTTGGCCGCCGAGATCAGAGCGGCGCCCCCGATGTCGAACCAGATTGCCGGAAACAGCGACTTGCCGATCAACCCCGGTACCAGCAGCACAGCCGCACCCACGTAACAGACCCCCGGCACCCACATCCGCGCGGTCAGGAATCCCCGCCGCAGCATCCAGTCCGTGAGCCGGCCGGCCACGAGCACGCCGATCAGCGAGCCGACCACGAGCAGGCCCAGGACCAGCGTGGCCGTGGCCTGGCTCACGTGGTAGTGGCCGCGCACGAACACCACGGCGAACGTGGACAGGCCCGCGAGGAAGAAATACCCGAGCGACGAGCTGATGATCAGCGTGACATTGGTGGGGATCCGCAGCACGTAGCGCACCGCGCTCTTCAGAGACATGCGCTCCGGGTCCTCGTCGAGCACCAGCTCGGGATCGGGCTCGATGCCATGCTCCTGCACCTTCTGATGGGCAAGCTCGTCCTCACGCACGTCGGGATCCTCGAGGTCGGGGTCGGCCGGCCGGCCGTGCTCCTCGAACAGGTGCAGCGCGCCGCGCTCGAGGCGCGAGCCGCCGCCGCGGCTCGGCTCCGGCACCGTCCGCAGCAGCGTCCGTGCGAGGAAGAAGCCCGGGATGGCGATGGCGAAGAAGGCGAAGCGCCAGGACAGCGCCGCCGCGATCGACCCGCTCACGATGAAGCCGATCGCCGTGCCAGCCACCTCACCGCCCAGGATGTAGCCGTAGACGCGGCCGCGCTCGCGGGCGGGAAAGTAGTCGCCCGTCAGGGACGCTATCGCCGGGCCGGCCGTGGCGGTGACCGCTCCCAGCGCCACACGCGCGAGCAACAGATTCCCGTACGAACTGGCGATGCCGCTCCAAACCATCGCCCCGCTCCACATGAAGATGCTGAAGGCGAGCATCGGGATGCGCTTGTAGCGGTCCACCAGGAACCCCACCGGCAGCACCGCGACAGCGCCGGCGAACAGCGTGACCGAGTTGAGCAGCCCCACCTCCGTGTTGTCGATGTGCAGGTCGGGCTGGAGCTGGCCCGCCACCGCGCCGATCGTGGCGGCGTCCGCGCTCGCCAGCGCGAGCACGGCGCCGAACAGGAAGATCACCCGGGCGCGCGCCGCTCCCCCCACGGCGTGGACCATCTGCGTCTGCATCTGGCGGCCCACCCAGCGGGTGACCGACACAACGGTGGAGCCGACCGTGCGCAGGAACTCGTTGAAGTCCACGCGCAGACAGTACGGATCTGGGTGGAGGCTTTGGCTAGCCCTTTGCAGACTCGAGCTGCTGCTTCAGCAGCCCAAGCGCCGTCTCGTTGCCCGTGCGCATCCCGCGCGGCTTGAACGGCGCCATCGGCTTGAACAGAGCGCCGGGGGTGGGCGCGCTGTACTCGGTGCCGAGGGCAGGCTCGCCTTCAGAGACCTGCTTGACCCACTCGAACAGTGGTCTCAGACTCGACGTGCAAGCCCACGCGGAAGGAATAGGGGCCGGCGCAATTAGCGCCGGCCCCTATCGCTAAGCGGTAGACGCAGCAGGCTCCTCGATGCGGCGAGGCATCAGAACCTCGCGCGCGATCACGAGCCGCTGGATCTGCGACGTGCCCTCGTAGAGCTGCATGATCTTCGCGTCGCGCATCAGCTTCTCCACCGGGTACTCCTTGATGAAGCCGTAGCCGCCGTACACCTGCACGGCGTCCGTGGTGATCTCCATCGCCGAGTCCGCGGCGAAGCGCTTGGCGTGCGAGCTGGCGAGCGTGTTGCGCTGGCCCTGGTCGAGCATCGCGGCGCCCTGCCAGGTGAGCAGGCGGGCGGCCTCGATCTTGGTGGCCATGTCGGCGATCATGAACTGGATCGCCTGGTGCATCGCGATCGGCACGCCGAACTGCACGCGCTCCTTGGAGTAGTCGCGGGCGAACTCGAACGCCGCGCGCGCGATGCCGACGGCCATCGCCGCCACGCCCGGCCGCGTGCGGTCGAGCGTCATCATCGCGAGCTTGAAGCCCTTGTTCTCCTCGGCGAGAAGGTTCTCCGCGGGGATCACGACGTCGTTGAACGAGATCGTGGCCGTGTTGGAGGCGCGCTGCCCGAGCTTGTCCTCCTTCTTGTCGACGGTCACGCCGTCGAGGTGGCGGTCAACCACGAAGGCGCTGATGCCGCGGTGGCCGGCCTCCTTGTCGGTCTTCGCGTAGACCGTGTAGTAGTCCGCGTAGCCGCCGTTGGTGATGAAGCACTTGGTGCCGTTGATGACCTACTCGTCACCCTTCTTGACGGCGGTGGTGCGCATGCCCGACACGTCGGAGCCGGCGTCCGGCTCGGTCAGGCAGAACGACGCGAGCTTGGGCTCCTCCGTGAGCATCCCGAGGTACTTCTTCTTGGTCTCCTCGGAGCCGCCGAGCAGGATCGGCGCCGTGGCGAGACCGTTACAGCTGAGCGAGGTGCCGATGCCGGAGCAGCCCCAGCCGATCTCCTCCTCGATCACGCATGCCCGTGAGGTAGTCGAGGCCGGGGCCTCCGTACTCCTCGGGAAGGTGGGTGTTCATTAGACCCACTTCCCAGGCCTTGTTGATGATGTCCTGGGGCCACGTTCCGTCCTTGTCGTACTCCCAGGCGACGGGCCGGATCTCCTTCTCGGCGAAGTCATGCGCCATCTCGCGCATGTCCTTCTGCTCGTCGGTAAGCGTGAAATCGACCACTTCCAAAACTCCTTACTGCAGAATGGCCGAAGCGCCATCCCTCGGCTCGCGCCTCCCACTCGATTGATTCGTCAGTCAACGACTGATGTGAAGTACCAAGTGTACCCCGCCTCGCAGCCGCGGACGTCACTCACGGGCGGGACTCGGCGGTCAAGCCCTGGTTGAATCGAGCCGCGACGATGGTGAGCGCCTTGTGCTGACGCGGCAAGACTGCCCGGCCGCGCGATCACCGCGAGCACAGAGGTAGACGCGCATCCAGGAAGCGCCGATCTGGTCGGGATAGACCGCCGGACGGCTGGGCGCCATCGTGCGGCGGCGAAGTCGGCGCCACATGGGGCACACTGTAGGGAAGGTGGACAGCGGGCTGGCAGTGGTCGTGATCGTGGTCTCGATGCTCGGGATCATCGGCGCGGTGGTGGCGTTCGCTGGGCGCGGGCAAGCTCTACGACCAGGTCGGCAAGGGCGACTTCGCGCTCGATCGCGAGCCCGGCGACAGCGGCCGCCCCCCGGGCTCGGCGGCCGCGCGGGCGGAGGCCGAGGCGGAGATCCGCCAGCTCGTGGAGGCCAAGTCGGCGCGGCGCGAGGCGCGCGGCGAGCCGCCGCTCGACGTCGACGCCGAGGTGGCCGCGCTCACCCGAGTCCGCACAGGGCGCACGACGACGCCCTGAGGGATGAGGTTCAGCCAGCTCGTGATCGCGCGCAACGAGCGCCGCGATCAGGCGCGGCGAGGAGCCGCTCGACGTCGAGGCGGAGGTGGATCGACAGCTAAGGGACGCCGGCGCGTGATTCGGCGCGTGGCCTGCTGCGCAATCGGGTATAGATACGCGCATGCCGCGAGGCCGCCGCTACGAGCTCGACGAGCTGATCATCCGGCCGGGCACCTATTTCAACCCCCAGACCGAGGTGATGATCGTCGTCGACGACTCGCCCTCCGATGGACGCCGAGATCTTCAACATGGAGGAGTTCGAGGGAGCGGACTGGGTGCTGATCTCGGACGACCTGCCGGTGGACGAGAGCGCGCGCGACGAGCTGCTCGAGGAGTTCCAGTCCACCTACCACGGCGGCGACGGGCGGGCCGTCCGCAGCGACGACGATGACGAAGACCTCGACGACGAAGACGACTTCGACGAGGACGACGAGGAAGAGACTCCCGAGCTCGGGCTCGAAGACGACGAGTAGCGGGCCCGCCTAGACCGCGTAGCGGGAGGGCGTGACCCAGCGCGAGTGGCCCTCGGGGATCCAGCACGTAGGCGCCGTTGCCGCGCCGGGGCCCGAAGCTGACCACGATCGTGCCGTCGCCGGTGGCCATGATCTCCGGCCGGGCGCCGGGATGTGAGCCGATCAGCGCGCGCCAGCCGCTCGGCCTGCGGCTCGGTCCAGCTCCCCGGCCGGCCCGACCTGCGCGGTGAGCTGGCGGGCTGCCTCGCCCGCGGGTTCCGCCGCTCGGCTCGGCGTGCTCGGCGTGCCTGTCGATCAGGTACCGGACCACGCGCGCGCGGTCCGTGAGCACGTGCGCGACGGTGCCGAAGGTGGAGCCCGCGAGCTCGAGGTAGCGCTCGACCATGCGCTCGAGCGGGCCGGCCTCCTGGGACACGAGGTCGGGGCGGCGGCGCGCGATCTCGGCGTTCCAGTAGCGCTCGTGGCTGGAGATGGCGGGCAGAGCGGACATATCGCGGCTACATCGTGGCGTGACCGCGCGCACGGATCGATACGGCGTGCCCGCTACTGGCAGTGCGGTTATCCCGAAGGGGCGACGGCGCCGCCTCGTAGGCTTCACTCCCTCTTGAGGCCCGTCTACGTCACTCGGACGTGTTCATTCCGCTGGCGCGTCGTGCTCGATCTCGCGAGCGCGCCCGACACCGCGATCTTCTTCACCGCGGCCATCGGCGTGATCCCCACCGCCGCCCTGATGGGGCGCGCCACGGAGGAGCTGGCGGCGCAGTCGGGCCCGGGCGTCGGCGGCCTCCTCAACGTCACGTTCGGCAACGCGCCGGAGCTGATCATCGCGCTGTTCGCCCTCGGCAAGGGCCTGCAGGAGGTGGTGAAGGCGTCGATCGTCGGGCTCGATCATCTCCAACATCCTGCTCGTGCTCGGCGCCGCGATGTTCTTCGGCGGCTGGGGCCGCGAGAAGCAGGTGTTCAACCGCACGATGGCGCACTCGCAGGCGGCGATGCTGCTGCTTGCGCTCGTGGCCGTGGTGATGCCGGCGCTGTTCGAGCTGATCGGCGGGAACGGCCTGCCGGCGGTGGGGACACGCGCGTGAACTACGGCTCGAAGGTCGAGACGATCTCGGCCATCGTGTCCGGGCATTCTGCTGCTGAGCTACTGCGCGGGACTGTTCTTCTCGCTGCGCACGCACCGCGAGCTGTTCAACCCCTACGTCGACGACGAGGACGGGGAGGAGGCGGCCTGGTCGGTGCGGCGCTCGGTGGGGCTGCTCGCGGTGGCGGGCGGCGGGCGTGGCGCTGATGAGCGAGCTGCTGGTGGGCTCGATCGAGCACGCCGCGAAGAGCGTGGGGCTGTCCCAGTTCTTCATCGGCGTGGTGGTGGTGGCGATCGTCGGCAACGCGGCCGAGCACTGGGTGGCCGTGCTCGTGGCCCTCAAGAACAAGATGGACCTGGCGGTGAACATCGCGGTGGGATCGAGTGCCCAGGTGGCCCTGTTCGTGGCGCCCGTGCTCGTGCTCCTGTCCTTCGTCATCGGACCGCATCCGATGGCGCTGGTATTCAACGGCTACGAGGTGGCCGCGATGTTGCTGGCGGTGATCATCGCCAACTTCACGACTCAGGAGGGCGAGTCGAACTGGTTCGAGGGGCTTCAACTCCTGGGGGTCTACGTGGTGCTCGGCGTGGTGTTCGCCTTCGCCTGAGCGTGCTCGGGCTGGCGCTGGCCGGCGCCCTCGCCCTGCCCGCTGTCGCGCAAGCACTGCCCAGGCCGCTCGAGCTCACGCACGGCTGGCAGTTCCGCCTCGACCCTCACGCCCGCGGCGGCCTCGACGGCTGGCGTGATGGCGGCCCGCGCAGCGGCTGGAGCCGGGTGGAGGTGCCGCACGTGTTCGACGCCCGGCTCCTGCCCTCCACGTTCCACGGCACGATCGCGCTGGTACCGGTTGCGCTTCTCCGCGCCGGCCACGCCGCGCGGGTTCGGCTGGGCGCTGCACTTCGGCGCCGTGCGCCGCAGCGCCTCGGTGTGGCTCAACGGCCGCCGTATCGCCGCCCACGACGATCCGTATGCGCCGTTCACCCTGCGAGCTCGCGGCCTGCGTCCGGGCAAGGTCAACGAACTGGTGCTGCGGCTGGTGAACCGCAAGCACGCGCTGCCGCGCGAGGGCTGGTGGAACTGGGGCGGCATCACCCGTCCCGTCGAGCTGATCCCACAGGGGCCGGTGGTGCTCCACGACGTGGCGGTGATGCCGTGGCTGCGCTGCTCCGGGCCCGGCTCCTGCAGCATGCCGACGGTCCTGGTGCGCGGGGGTCTGTCAGGCAGGCGCGGGCCGGTGAGGGTGCGCGTGACGATGCGCTCGCCCGAGCGGCGAGACCACCACGCACGCGTTCACCGCCCGCGCGCCCGGCAGCCTGTGGTTCCGCTTTCCGCTGTCGGGCACGCCCGAGCTCTGGTCGCCCGGCCACCCGGCGCTCTACTCCACCACGGTCGTCACCAGGGCCGGAGGCCACACCGCGCAGGTGGACAGGTTCCGCACCGGCGTGCGGGCGCTGGAGGCGAAGGGCGGGATCCTCTACCTCAACGGGCGGCGGGTGCAACTGCGCGGCGCATCGATCCAGGAGGACGTGCCGGGGCGCGGGCCGGCTTTGCGGCAGGCCGACATCGACCAGATCGTGTCCGAGCTGAAGAGCCTCGGCGCCAACGTCACCCGCGCGCAGTACGGGCTGAGCGACGAGCTGATGAGCGCGCTCGACCGCGCCGGGATCATGCTCTGGAACCAGGCGCCCGTGTACCACCGCGACATCGAGCTGCGCCGTCCCGACGGCCGCGCCGAGGCGATGGCCTACGTGCGCCACAACATCCTCGCCGCCCGCAACCACGCCAGCCTGCTGGCCAACTCGATCGACAACGAGCCCGTGTCGATTCCGGATCACCGGCCGGGCACGCGGCAGTTCCTCTTCCGCGCCGGCAAGCTCGCCAAGCGCCTCGACCCGATCACGCCCACCGCGGTGGACCTGGCGGTCAAGCCCGACATCCCGTTCCAGCGCTCGTTCACCTGGTTCGACCTGCTCGGGCTGAACTCGTACTTCGGCTGGTACACCGGCCGCCCCACCACTTCGATCGCCAACTTCGGGGACTGGGAGCCCACGCTCGAGGCGATCCGCAGGAGCTATCCGAGCCAGGGCCTGCTCGTCACGGAGTTCGGCGCGGAGGCGTCGTTCCACGGCCCCGTGTACCAGAAGGGCACCTTCGAGTTCCAGGCCGACTACGTGAGCAGGTCGCTCGACATCATCGACCGCACGCCGTTCCTCGGCGGGGCGATCTACTGGACGCTACGCGAGTTCGCGGTGAAGCCGCACTGGGACGGCGGGGCGAGCCTGCCGGTTGCGATGCGCAACTCGCTGCACCACAAGGGGCTGCTCGGCTACGACGGCGCGCCCAAGCCGGCCTTCGCCGTCGCCCAGCGGCGCTTCAAGGACACGCCTCTGTACGCGCCCTAGGCGCGCGGGCGCCCGTTCACGCGCTCGATCCAGTCCGCGACTCGTCCGTGCCGCCCGCTGTCGAGCTGCAGCTGCTCCTCGAGGATGAGGTGGAACGACTCGTCGTCATCGGGCTCGCGCATCAGCGCGTACTTCAGGAACGGGAACACGGCAACGTCGGCAGCCGAGAAGTCGTGGCTCATCAGATGCTCACGACCCTGGAGCATCGCCTCGAAGCGGTCGAGCGAGCGCGCCATCGCGGCGCCGGGCGTCGGCCGGGTCAGCGCCGTCCTCGATCGAGTTGGGCCACCGCTTCCAGACCTCGTTGAACCAGTCGATGAACACGAGCATCTCCTCGCGGCGGGCGCGGTCGGCAGGGTAGAGCGGCGGCTCCGGATGCGCGCTCGTCGAGGTGGCGGACGATGTCCATCGACTCCACGATCACCTGGTCTCCGTCCACCAGCACCGGCACGAGCGGCTGCCCGCTCACCTCGCTCGACCGGCGAGCGGTCCGTGTACTCGATCCACGCGGACTCCGCCTCCAGGCCCTTGTGCGCGAGTGCGAGCGCCACCCGCTCCACGTTGGTGGAGAAGCGAGCGCGATAGAGCTTCAGCAAGGCGCTGCTACTTGAGCAGGTCGGCGCACTTCTGGAGCGCCGCCGCGTTGTTGCCGCCGGCCTTCTGGATGCAGTCGGCGTAGTCCTGGAACTGCTTGGCGCTGGGCGTGCTCCGTGTGCTGCGCGCCGGGCGCGGAGCCGAGCCGGAGCCGCTGCTGGAGCCCGATCCGCTGCCCGAGCCCGCCGCTCTGCCGAGCTGCGAGCCGCCGAGTGCGTTGAGCTGACCGCCCAGCTCCGAGATCGGCTTGGCGCCCGTAGGCGCGACTTGACCTGCTTGGGCGTGCCCACGTTGGCGAGCTCGATCGAGACCTGGAGCGTGCCGCCGGTCGCGCCGTTGAACTTCGACTGCTGGTCCTTGGGCATCGTGAGCTCGAGGGTGGTGGCCACGCGGCGCACCGTGTTGTCGCTCTTGGCCACGTACACGTCGATCTGCGGGTTCTTCATCACCTTCTCGATCTGGGCCTTCTGGTCGCTTGCGCTGAGCTGCGGCGGCTTGGAGGCACCGGAGAGTGCGCCCGCCGGCGCGCGCTGGACGAGCTGGTTGAGGTCGTCGAGCACCTTCGACACGTCGAGCGTGGCCGAGACGTGGCTGACGGCGTGCCGCGCCACGGTGGAGTCGCCCGCGTTCTTGGCGCCGGTGAGCCAGCTGACAGCGGATGGATCCCGAGCTCGGACAGGCTCGTCTTGCGGGCCTTGCCGTCTGGCTCGCCAGCTGCTGGTTGAGCTTGGCGACCGTGCCCTTACCCACCTCGTACGCCTGGTTGCCCTGCACCTTCGACGAAGAAGTCGTCGCCCGTGGAGGTGAGGCCGAACGGCACGCTCTGGCCGCCGCCCGAGATCGTGGCCGTTGAGGTCCATGCTCGGGAGCTTGCCCGGGCCGTTGTTGACGTAGGGGCCGGCGAACTTCAAGGAGATCGGGCTCTTGAGCGCCTTCACCCCGTCGACCTGGATCTCGAGGTCGAACGCTCACGTCGGCGCTCTTGATCGGCTGGCTGAAGGCCGTGTTGAGGAGCGCGGTGGCGTCCTTGGCGCTGCCGCTGCCCCGCACCGCCGCAGCACGGCGACCAGCGGGCGCCGCAGGACGAGCAGCAGAAGCGGCAGAAGAAGTCGGCGCGGACGGGATGGCAAGGTCGTTCTACTCCGTTGTCGAAAGCGGCAAGAGGGTCGAGACTACTAGGGAACCAGGTCGAAACTTCCGGTTCTCGCGGACCGTTGAGGAGGCAGTGATCGCACGGGGATTCAGATAGCCGCGGTCGGCGCTGCTGCTGGCGCTTGCCGCGCCGGCCTCGGCCAGCCAGGTGCTGCGCGTGGACCGCCGGCGGCGTGGTGCCGGAGAACGATCCGGCGCTGCCCGGCGCGCCGCCGATCTGCAGACGCCGCCCGCCACGAGCTGCTCGAAACCGGCCGCGCCGGCGCATGCGCCGCTCGGCACGCCGCCGCGCGGCACTGGCGCTCGAGCGTGAACCGCAGTGCTGCGCGCCGACTACGGAAGAGGCGCCTCACCGCCAAGGACTACTCGGACTACAAGGGATCTACGCAAGGCCCGCTCCACCTGCCGGCGGCCTGAGCGGGACCCGCGGCACTCAACCTCTACGTCGTGGTGTGCTCGCTCGATCGCATCGCCCACAACGGCTGCCTCACCGTCTCGCGCATGCACGCGCTCTTCTTCGCAGCTCGACCACAACACCCAGTTCTGGCCGTGCAAGCCGCTGCCGCGCATCCCGCCGCCCACGCCCAGCCCGTGCCGCTATTTCGCGAAGCACAGCGGCTTCGTGACGCCGGTGCGCTACGTGTTCGACGACAGCCCGATGATCTTCGAGTACTACCCGGGCAACGGGCTGCAGCTCCAGCCGCTCGCCAACTGGGGCAAGGTGAACGCGCTGGCCGGCGCCTGCCTTGGCGTGTACGGGCCGAATGTGCCGTGCGAGCCGGACAAGCTCAAGACCTACCTCGACACGATGGTGTCGACCGCATCCAACCGCGGCGGCTTCACCACCTGGGAGTACTGGTTCCCGTTCAGCGGCGGCAGCCCGCCGTGGACGAGCGGCCTGTCGCAGGGCACGGCGATCACCGCGCTGGTGCGCGGCTCGATCGTGCTCAAGGACCCGACTACCTGGACGTCGCGCGCGAGCGCGGTGGGCGTCTTCACGCACGCCGGCGCCGCTGGGCGTCCGCACGCTCGCCTTCGGCGGCGACTGGTACGCCGAGTACTCGTTCGCGCCCCGGCACCCTAATCCTCAACGGCTTCCTCCAGGCGCTCAACGGCATCTGGGACCTGGCCGAGGCGACGAAGCGCGCGCGCGTCCGCGCCATCTTCACGCGCGGCAGCCGCGCCGCGAAGCACGCGCTCCATCACTACGACACTGGCGCGTGGTCGCTCTACACGCTCGAGCGGGACAGGAGGACGACCTGGGCTACCACCGGCTGGTGCGCGACTTCCTCAAGGGACTGTGCGACCGCACGCAAGACCGCGTCTACTGCCACCTACTCGAACCGCTTCACCGCCTACCTGCACGAGCACGAGCGGCTCAGCTACCTCGGCGCCCGCGGTCGGCGGGCGGGCCGCGCGCTGGCGCTGCGCTTCCGGCTGTCGAAGATCTCGTGCGTGACGGTGACGGTCGAGCGCGGGGGCGGAACGGCCTACTCAGAAGCCGCTGCTGAGCCGTACGGCACGCACAGCTTCAGCTGGATCCCGCGCTCGGCCGGCACCTACACCGTCAGTTCACCGCCTACGACTACCTCAACCACCTGACGGCGATGACGGGCAAGGTGACCGTCAGGACGGTAGCTTTCGGGCGGCCATGGCGCCGCGGACGATCCTCTATACGGGCAAAGGCGGCGTGGGCAAGACCAGCGTCGCCGCCGCCACCGCTCGCCGCTGTGCCGCGGCCGGCATGCGCACGGTCGTGCTCTCCACCGACCCGGCGCACAGCCTCTCCGACTCGCTCGAGACCGAGCTGGGCGGCGAGCCGACGCCGTGCGGCAAGAACCTGTTCGGCCAGGAGGTGCAGGCGCAGCAGGAGATGGAGCGCCACTGGGAGGCGGTTCAGGACTGGCTCGGCGAGCTGCTGGCGCAGCGCGGCGTGGACCACGATCTCCGCCGAGGAGCTGACCGTCCCGCCGGGCATGGACGAGCTGTTCTCGCTGCTCCAGATCAAGCGCCACCACGAAGACGGAGCAGTACGACGCGATCATCGTGGACTGCGCGCCCACCGGCGAGACGCTGCGGCTGCTCTCGTTCCCGGACGTGGCCAGCTGGTGGCTCGAGAAGGTGTTCCCGTGGGAGAAGCGGGTGGTGGCGGCCGCGCGGCCGTTCGCGCGCACGTTCCTCGACGTGTCGCTGCCGAGCGAGGCGGTGTTCGACGACGTGCAGCGGCTCGTGCACAACCTCGTGGCGATGAACGGGATCCTCCGTGACCGCGCGTCCACCTCGCTGCGGCTCGTGATGAACCCGGACCGCATGGTCATCCGCGAGGCCATGCGCACGTTCACCTACCTGAATCTCTACGGCTATCTGACCGACGCCGTGGTGGTCAACCGCCTGTTTCCCGCCGACGTGGACGGCGGCTACTTCGCTGCCTGGCGCGAGGTGCAGCAGGAGCACATGGAGCTCGTGCGCTCAGCCTTCTCCCCGGTGCCGATCCTCAGGCGCCGTTCTTCGACCAGGAGGTGATCGGGCCCGAGATGCTCGACCGCCTGGGCGACGAGCTGTTCGAGCGAGCTCGACGCCGGCGCCGTGCTGCACGAGGAGCTGTCGCAGGAGCTTGTGGCCGACAACGGCTCCGCCACGCTGCGGCTGCCGATCCCGTTCGCGGAGAAGGCGCGACATCCACCTGAAGAAGATCGGCCTCGAGGTGATCGTGCGGGTGGGCGCGCCAGAAGCGGACTATCATCCTGCCGCCCGCGATGGCGGCCTACAGGCCGCGCACGGCGCGCTTCGAGAGCGGCGCGCTGGAGGTTCTGTTCGAGCGAGAGCGATGACCGAGTACCGGCAGACGACACCTCCGACCGCCCGCCGGCGGTTCCAGGCCCGCCCCGCCCAAGTGGGACGAGGTGGACTGGGACACCTGGACGCCCGCCGAGCCGGGGAGCACCGCCGCGGCTCGGCGGCGGGCCCCGACCTGTCGGCCGCTCTTCGCGCTCATCGACGTGATGCGGAGCGCCCTGCCGCACGAGCTGCGCGATCAGTTCAACTCGCTGGTGCGCGAGCTGCTGCTCACGCTGCGCGCGCTGATCGACTGGTACCTGGAGAAGTTGCCCGGAGAGAAGCCCGGCCGCCCGCGTCGAGGACATACCGATCGAGTAGACTGCGACAGGTGACTGTGGCAGCCAGTAGCTGCGCGCACTAGTCACCCCGGACTTCGCGCTGCGCCTCGCGCTTCAGGTCGATCGCGCGAATGCTGTGCTCGTCGGGCAGCTTCTCCAGCACCGGCGGATGAGCTCGATCATGTCCTGCTCGTCGTGCCCGTAGTCTGTCGAGCAGCGACTTGAGCGCCGTGTGCGTGACCTTGAGCTCGGCGGCGGTCAGGTCCAGCCGGAAGGCGATCTCGCCAGGCTGGATCGGCTCGAAATCGTCGGACATGGAGGGAAACCTACCAGCGGGCCGGACGGTTAACCTAGGCGCGTGGCCGCCAAGACCTGGATCCTCACCGGCTCGCCCGAGAACTTCGCGGCCACGCGCAAGCACGGCTTCAGGGTGATCGGGCATGAAGGAGATGCGCCGGAACGATGGCGGAACAGATCGAGCCGGGCGACGAGATCGTCTTCTACCTCACCAGGGTCAAGGCGTTTGGCGGCATCGTCCGCGTGACCGGCGAGATGTACGAGGACCGGACGAGGATCTGGCCCGGCAAGCCCGGCAAGGTCGACCCCTATCCGTGGCGCTTCGAGACCGAGCCGGTGCTGATCCTCGACGAGGACGCGTGGGTGCCGGCGGAGGAGCTCGCGCCCGAGCTCGAGCACGTGCGCAAGTGGCCCGCTCGAGCACTGGACGCTCGCCTTCCAGGGCCAGCTGCGCACCGTGTCGGACGCGGACTCGAAGCTGCTCAGCGAGCGCCTGCGCGAGGCGGCTGGGCTCGGCGCGGCGGCGTGAGCCCGGAGCGCGAGCCCGCGGAACGCGTCCGCAACCTGCTCCTCCGGGGCGACAACCTGCTGAAGCATGGCGGCGACCGCGGCGCCGAAGGCGCCCTGGCCGCGTTCGAGGAGGCACGGGAGGCTGGCGAGCGGACGCGTCGGTGGACCCGCGCGTGCGAGCGCTGGTGGAGCACCGGATCGCGTCCATCGACGCGCTGGCCGGCGAATGAACCACACACGCCACTACACGCTCGATCAGGCCACGGCCGCGCTGCCGTGGGTGCGCGAGCGGCTCGAACGCATGCGCCGGGCGCATGCGCGACTGAACGAGAAAGAGGCGCGCGACGCGCTGACCGGCGCCGCGCCGGGCAACGGCGGCGGCGAGCCCGGGCAGGTGGTGTCCGAGGGCTTCCTCGGGCTGCGCGCCGCCCTGCTCGAGCTGCAGGAGATGGAGATCGTCTTGCGCGACCTCGAGCGCGGGCTCGTGGACTTCCCCGCCCTGCGCGAGGGGCGCGAGGTGTACCTCTGCTGGGTCGAGCAGGAGGAGGACGAGATCGGCTACTGGCACGACCTCGAGGCGGGCTACGCGGGGCGCCAGCCGCTCTAGTACGGCCAGCCCCACTTGCGCCAATCAGGCATTCGGGTTCTACTTGGCATCACCTAACTGGCCCTGGGGAGGCGCTGGAAAGGACGTCCATGAAATCCCCGGTACTCGTCCCACGGTGCCTGATACCCATCGTGGCCGCTCTCGGCCTGTTCTTCGGCCTCACCACCATCGCCCATGCCCAGCCCGGCAACGTGGCCGTGTTCGACAACGGCGCGTACATCGATAACGAGCAAACCAACTTCGCGGCCGAGGGCCCGAACACGATCGCCTCGCTCCAGTCGTTCGGCGAGAACGTGACCGGATTCACCGACCTGTCGGCGGACGGCTTCACCGCCGCCCTGGCCGGACAGGACTCGCTGGTGATTCCGGAACAGGAGCGCTCAAACCCGCCTGACACGCTCAGGGGCCAGACGGTGACCTGCCTGAGCCTCGACATGTCCGAGGATGCCAAGGCGGTGGTCCGCAACTTCGTCAACGCCGGCGGACAGCTCGTGGTGATGTCCATCGGGCGCAACGACTGCAATACCCGGTTCGCGAACGACATCTTCGGGTTCTCGATCGTCCGGGGCGAGGACACAGTGAAGGTCGCTCGCGGCGGGAGCGGCGACATCATCTACAACAAGACGGCCGCTGCGGCGGGCACCGAGTTTCAGGATGGGCCGGCCTCGCTGCCCAGCAACAACGGGACGGGCGCCGTGCTGGAGAGCAGTCTCCCCGCGGGCGGGCTGCCGATCTACAGCGACGGCGTCGGCAACAGCGCCGTGGTGGACATCCCGGTTGGAGACGGGAGCGTCACGCTGCTCGGCTGGGACTGGTTCAACTCGACCCCGCCCAATCCGGAGCTCGCGACCGAACTTCCCGGTTCCGCGCTGCGCGTGCTCCAGAGGGGCGACGGCGGGCCCGGCCAGGACTTCGGCTGGCAGGACGTGCTCCGCCGCTCCGTGGACCTGCCAATCCTGAGCGTCAACGACGTGAGCCAGACCGAGGGCAACTCGGGAACGAAGACCGACACGTTCACCGTGTCCGCCTCGCAGAACCACTCCGAGGTGCTGCACGTGAACTACGGGACCGCCAACGGAGCCGCGGCCTCGGGCTCCGACTACACCGCGGTGAGCGGCGCTCTGACGCTCGACCGCACCATGCTGAGCGCCCCCGTCGGCGTACAGGTGACGGGTGACACCGCGATCGAGCCGGACGAGACGTTCGCGCTCAACCTCGCGGGCGGCCCCAGCCCCTATCCGGCTGTGATCGGCAAGGCCGGCACCGGCACGATCGTCAACGACGACTTCGCCAAGCCGAAGGTGAGCGTGGCCGGCGTTCGCCGTGCCTGCATCTCCAAGGTCACCCGGGTGCGCTTCAGCATCAATGCCGGCGCCGGTATCAAGAGCGTGCGCGTAACCCTCGACGGCAAGAGGATCGCGAGCACGAAGAAGAGCCGCTTCACCGTCAAGGTGAACGCCCGCAAGCTCAGGAGCGGTCGTCACCACCTTGTGGCAGTGGCCACCGACACGGCCGGGAAGAAGACCACGCTGCGCCGGACCATCAGCGTCTGCGCGGCGGCCAAGCCGCGGCGCCAGACCGGCCCGCGCTTCACCGGCTAACCGACTGGCGGAGAGGCCTCGGCCGCCGTCCGCGGCTGGGGCCTCTCCCCTTCCTTGCCCACCCGCAGCGGAGCCACCAGCAGCGCCGCCAGGGCCGCCATCGCGGCAGCGCCCATGAACGCCAAGCGCGGGTCGCTGTTGTAGAGCGGCAGCCACATCACCGGCGCGGCCGCGTTGCCGGCGAACTTGAGCGCCGACACCACCGAGGTGGCGCCCGCCCTATTCGACGGCACAGCCTCCACAGCCAGGGTGTTGAGACCCGCCCACGCAACCGTCGACCCCGCGCCGGCGATGAACCACAGCGCGGCGGTCTGCCCCGCGGAGCCGGCCACGCCGAGGGCGGCCACCACGGCCGCGCACACAAACGAGCCGGCGACGACGGTGGCCACGCGGCCGAAGCGGTCGACCGCCTGCCCGCCCGCGCGCCCGGAGATCACCCCCGCCACCCCGAAGGTCGCCAGCACCACGCCGCGCATCGTGGAGCCGAGCCCGAACGCGTCGCTCAGGCGGAGCGCCACCAGGAAGCCGAGACCCGTGACGCCCGCATAGGTGGCGAACGCCGAGGCGGAGAGCACGCCGACGCGCCGGCTGAACGCCGAGCGCAGCCGGGCGGGCTCGCTGCCTGCGCGCCGCGTGCCGTCGGACGGCGGGAAGAACGCCAGCGCGATCGTCACCCCCGCCGGCAGGTAGAACGCGATGCGCCAGTCCACGGCGCCCGCCAGCCCGCCGCAGAGCGGCGAAAGGGCGATGGCGGCCGTCTGCACCGCGGCGAAGGTGCCCACCGCCTCGCCCAGGCGCCGCGCCGGCGTGATCTCCGCGAGCCCGGCGAGCAGCAGTGGCGTGACGAACGCGTTAGCGCAGCCCTGCGCCGCACGGAACGCGAGAAAGGCGCCGATCGACGGCGACAGCGCGGCGCCCACGCTGACGATCGCGTAGGCCACGTAGGCGGTGCGCACCACACGGCGGCGGCCGAGCCGCTCGCCGATCGTGCCGGACACGAGCTGGAGCACCGCGAACGGCACGATGTAGGCGGGGATGCCCGCCGCCACCAGTCCTGTGGAGGCGTGGAAGGCGTCGCGCAGCTGGGGAATTAGCACCGCGAGCAGGCCGCCGCCGAACGGGCCCATGAACCCGCCCAGGTAGAGAGGCCACGTCTGAAGACGCCGACGATCCACGGTGCCGATTATCGTCGGCGTGGTGATCGGACTCGACGACGTAAGGGCGGCGGCCCGGCGCCTCGAGGGCAAGGCGCACCGCACGCCGGTGCTCCACTCGCGCACGCTCGACGAGCGCGTGGGGGCGCGCGTGCTGATCAAGGCCGAGTGCCTGCAGCGCACCGGCTCGTTCAAGTTCCGGGGCGCCTACAACAAGATCTCGTCGCTCTCCGACGAGGAGCGCGAGCGCGGCGTGGCGGCGTTCTCCTCGGGCAACCACGCCCAGGCGGTGGCGCTGGCCGCGCGGCTGCTCGGCGCAAGCGCCACGATCGTGATGCCGGCCGACGCGCCCCAGCTCAAGCTCGACGCCACCCGCGGCTACGGCGCCGAGGTGGTGACCTACGACCGCTACACCGAGGACCGCGAGGCGATCGGCACCCGGCTGGCGGAGGAGCGCGGGCTGGCGCTCGTGCGACCGTTCGACGATCCGCTGGTGATCGCCGGCCAGGGCACCGCGGCGCTCGAGCTGCTGCACGAGGCGGGCGAGCTGGACCTGTTGGTGGCGCCCGTGGGCGGCGGCGGGCTGATCGCGGGCTGCGCCACTGTGGTCGCGCCGGGCGCGCGCGTGTGGGGTGTCGAGCCCGACGACGGCGACGACACCAAGCGCTCGCTCGAGAGCGGCGAGCGCGTGGAGATCCCGGTGAGCCGCTCGATAGCCGACGCGCTTCAGGTGCCGAAGCCCGGCGAGATCACCTTCGGCATCAACAGGCGCCTGCTCGAAGGCATCGCCACCGTGAGCGACGCCGAGCTCGTGCAGGCGATGAAGTTCCTGTTCGAGCGATTGAAGCTCGTGGCCGAGCCCGGCGGTGCGGCCGGAGTGGCGGCACTGCTGGCGGGCAAGGTGGAGCTGGAGCCCGGCGTAACCGTGGGCGCGATCGTCTCGGGCGGCAACATCGGAGCAGCCCGCTTCGGCGAGCTGGTCGGCTAGGCCGCCTTCGCGCCCTGCTCCACTTCCTGGATGCTGCGCGGCGCCGGCCCCACGTACTTAGCCGTCGGGCGGATGAGCCGCGCCTCGCGCTTCTGCTCGAGGATGTGCGCCGACCAGCCGGCCACGCGCGCGCAGGTGAACATGGGCGTGAAGAGGTCCGGTGGCACACCGGCGAAGTCGAGCACCACGGCGGACCAGAACTCCACGTTCGTGGCCAGCACGCGGTCGGGCTTGCGGGCGTGGAGCTCCTCGAGCGCGGCCTTCTCCAGCGCCTCCGCCACCTCGGCACGCGGGGCGCCGACTTCCTTGGAGGTGCGGCGCAGCACGCGGGCGCGCGGGTCCTCGGCGCGATACACGCGGTGGCCGAAGCCCATCAGCCGCTCCCCTCGGTCAAGCAGGTCCTTCACGTAGTTCTCGGCGTCGCCCGACTTCTCCACGTCGTCGAGCATCTTCAATACTCGCGAGGGGGCGCCGCCGTGCAGCGGGCCGGAGAGAGCGCCGACGGCGGCCGACAGGCAGGCCGCAACGTCCGCGCCGGTTGACGCGCATACTCGCGCGGTGAAGGTGGAGGCGTTCATGCCGTGCTCGGCCGCGGAGATCCAGTACGCGTCGATCGCCTTGACGTGGTCCGGGTCGGCTTCGCCGCGCCAGCGGATGAGGAAGCGCTCGGGGATGCTGGTGGCCTTGTCCACGTCCGCCTGAGGGATCGGCGGCTTGCCCGCGCCGCGCGCCGACTGGGCCACGAAGGACAGCGCCATCACCGAAGCGCGCGCCAGATCCTGGCGGGCCCTGTCGTCGCTGATGTCGATCAGCTCCTTCAGCCCCCACTCCGGGGCGAGCATCGCGAGCGCGGACTGCACGTCGACGCGCGGGTTGCCGGTGCGGATGGCGAGCGGGTGCGGCTCGGCGGGCGGGAGGCCCGGATCGAAGGTTCCGTCCACGAGCAGGCCCCAGACCTTCTCGAAGCGGACCTGCCCCACGAGATCCTCGATGTTCACGCCGCGGTAGCGCAGCGCGCCGCCTGCCTTGTCGGGCTCGGCAATCTCTGTGGCGAAGGCGACTACGCCCTCGAGGCCGGACTGGACCTCGCTCATATCGGCAACTCCCTCAGACTCGGTTTCGTGCCGGGCGGAGGATATTGAAGCGTCGTTGGTGAGCGAACTTCGGCGCTTGCATCGCGCCGCCGGGGTTGAGAGGGTCACAACAGCTCTCGCGCAGAAACGGAACAAGGAGGACATCCACATGTCCAACCAGGCACTGGACCAGGGCCGACTCGAGAACTTCCTCGGACAGATGGTGGGCGACATGAGCGCCGCGATGGGGGCGATCATGACCCGCATCGGGGAGCGCACCGGCCTCTACAAGGCACTCGCAGGAGGTGGCTGGATGAGCTCGGGCGAGGTGGCCGAGCGGGCCGGCTGCGATGCGCGCTACGTGCGCGAGTGGCTCGGCAGCCAGGCGGCGGGCGGCTACGTGGAGTACGACGCCGACCAGGACACGTTCCGGCTTCCGGATGAGCACGCGGCCGCGCTGGCGGACGAGGACAGTCCCTTCTTCCTGCTAGGAGCCTTTGACCTGTTCGCCTCCGTGTGGGCCGACGAGGACCGCTTCGTGGACGCGTTCCGCACCGGGGCCGGGATCGGCTGGCACGAGCACGACCATCGCCTGTTCACCGGCACCGAGCGCTTCTTCCGGCCGGGCTACCGGATGCACCTGGTGGCCGAGTGGATCCCGGCGCTCGACGGGGTGGAAGCCAAGCTCAAGCGGGGTGCGAAGGTGGCCGACGTGGGCTGCGGCCACGGCGCGTCCACCGTGATCATGGCGGAGGCCTACCCGAACTCTCAGTTCGTGGGGTACGACTACCACGGCGACTCGATCGCGCGGGCGCGCCAGGTGGCCGCGGAGGCAGGCGTGGCCGACCGCTGCGTGTTCGAGGTCGCGACGGGGCAGGACTTTCCCGGAAGCGACTTTGACCTCGTGTGCAATTTCGACTGCCTGCACGACATGGGCGATCCGGTGGGCGCGGCAACGCATACCGCTTCGGCGCTGGCGCCGGGCGGCACGTACATGATCGTCGAGCCGATCGCCGGCGACTCGCTGGCCGACAACCTCAACCCGGTCGGGCGGATGTACTACTCGGCCTCGACGGTGATCTGCACGGCAAACGCGCTGTCGCAGGAACCGCGTACGGCGCTTGGCGCCCAGGCCGGGGAGCCGGCGCTGCGCGAGGTGCTCGAGGAGGCCGGGTTCTCGCAGGTCCGGCGGGCGGCGGAGACGCCGTTCAACATGGTTCTGGAGGCGCGCGTCTAGCGCTTCACGCGGATGGCGGTACGCATGCCCCGCTGCAGGTGCCCCGGCTTTGTGCAGATCAGGCGGTACACGCCGGGGCGCCTGAGCTTGACGCTCAGCGTGTAGTGCTCGTGCGCGCGGATGTCGGGGGTGACCCGGCTGCGGTAGCCGCCGGGACCCACGACCTCGAGGTTGTGTGAGTCCTCGCCGAAGTTGGTGACGTTGAAGCGCACGCGTCCGGGGCGCACCTTGGCGCGGTAGCTCGAGATCCCCCACTCGCGCTCGGCCACGCCCACGGCCACGGATGCTCTGTGGGCGTGCGGCGCGCCGTGCGAAGCCCGCGAAGCGCCACCGCCGCTTGCCAGCGCGATCGCCAGCGCCGCTATGGCGAATGAGGTCTTCATGCCACGAGCTGGAGCCGGCCGAGCGCGCCGGCGTTCGGGATCACGGCGTCCGCGCCGGTGCCGAGCCACTGCTCGAGCAGGCTCGCGTAGACGCGCCGGAAGTCGACGGTGACGGTGAGGTTGTCCTCGCTATCGAGGCGGTTCAGGTCGGGATAGTCGCTGAGCACACCGCCGCGCACGCGCGTGCCCTGCACCCACGCCACGCCGCCGGCACCGTGGTCCGTGCCGCCGGACTCGTTCTGCTGCGGGCGGCGGCCGAACTCTGACCAGACCAGCGTGAGCACGCGATCGCCGAGGCCGCGGGCCTCGAGGTCCGCCTGGAAGGCCGCGAGGGCGCCGCTGACCTTCGACAGGCCGTCGCCGAGGTCGCCGGCCTGGTTGTCATGGGTGTCGAAGTCGCCCTCGGACTCCACAGTGATCGCGCGGATCCCGAGCGGCAACGAGAGCAGACCGGCGAGCGACCCCAGCCGGTCGGCGAGGTCGCCCTCCGGATAGGTCACCGAGCCCGCCAGCGGATCGGTGCCCGTCTTGTCGTCCTTCACGTACGGGGCGAGGATGTCCGCCACGCTCTTCGACTGGCGCGCGCCCGCGTAGGCGGCAGCGGGGCCCGGCGCGTACGGGCGTGCCGACGCGATCTGCGTCCATGCCTCCATCGTGCGGTCGAAGGCGTCTCCCCACACGTCGGGGATCCAGAACTGCGCGTCATCGGGCGAGGACACGGCAGCCACGGGCGACGAGCCGGAGCGCAGCACGGGAGACAGCGCGGCGTCCATCGAGATGCCCTGGAGCGGGTTGTCCTTCGAGCCCACGTGGTCGAGCCAGCGCCCGAGCCAGCCGGTGGCCGACACGGGCGTGATCAGGCCGGTCTCCCAGAAGTGGCGCGAGTGGAAGTGCGAGAGGTCCGGGTTGGCGTAGTCGATGCCCGGCAAGAGGCCGATCTTGCCCGCCTCGAACAGTCCCTTCACACCGCCGTTCACGCCCTCGGCCAGGTGCGGGTTCACGCCCAGGCCGGTGGAGCCGAGCGCGGCGGGAGCGTCGATCTTCAGGCCGGGGCGAAGGTCCGCGTAGCGTCCGTACTGGCCCACGGGCACGATGGTGTCGAGCAGGTCGCAGCCGCCGGGCAGGAAGACGGTGACGAGCACCGGCGCGGCGGGCGCCGCCTGGGCCTGCGCCTGCGCGGCCTCGAGCATCCGCACGAGCGGCATCGCCTTGGCGGCGTAGATCGCGAGCCCGGCGCCGATCCCGCGGCCGAGCACCTGGCGACGCGAGAGCGGAGTGTCGAGGAACGAACGGCGCCGGGTCTCGCTGGTGGAGTGGAAGTCGTCGCAGGCGTGGTGTGGGTTTCGCATCAGTGAAGTTGGGCGTCGGGGCCGGAGAGCAGGAGGTGGCGCAGCGCGCGCTGGCACATGTCGGAGCGCTCCTGGAGGCGCGAGGTCTGTGTTGGCCCCGTGCCCTCGAAGAAGCGCGGCACGAGCGCGTTCAGCACGTTCGCGGTGCCGCTCGGAGATCCACGGGCGGCCCGTGGCGGCCAGCGCGCGCTCGAGGTGCGTCGGCGGCCGAGAGGCCAACCGGCGTGGAGCCGTCCTCGACCTTGAGCGGCCCCTGGCGAACGAGCCAGTTCACCGCGGTGAAGCGCGCCCGGGTGGTGTTGGTGGAGATCCAGGCCGGACCCCAGTCCCAGCCCGCCACCGACGGCGGGTGGAACGGGTACTGCCCCATCTCCTCGAGGATCCAGGCCCAGGCGTCGTCGTCCACGTAGCGGCCGCTGGAGCGGAGCGCGCCCGCGAGGAACACCACCGGCGCCTTCACCATGTCGGGCCTGTCGAGGTCCGCGTAGAGCTTGGGGTGCGCGAGGATCGCGCCCACCAGCGGCTTGATCTGAAGCCGGTGGTGGCGGTAGACGCGGACGAGCTTCGTCCGCGACCGGTGGTCGAGCGGCCCTGTGATGAAGTAGCTCCAGAGCTTGCCGACGATGAAGGGCGCGTGGGCGGGGTGGCGCGGTGACGAGCCGGACCACGTCGTGCCAGTCGAACTTGCCGCGCTTGTGGAAGATCCGCTTGACGCGCGGCGTCGTGGTTCTCACGCGAGTAGCGGATGCCCTGGAAGTCGCCGCCGTGTGACCAGCGCGACTGGAAGCCGGTGAGCGCGCGGGCGGCCTCGCGGATGTCGTGCTCGCTGTAGCCGCGCCCGAGCGTGAACAGCTCCATCAGCTCGCGCGCGTAGTTCTCGTTTGGGGCGCCCTTGTCCGAGTCGGCGAGCGACAGGAACAGCTGCATCGCCGGGTCGGTGGTCACGGCCCGCAGCAGCGACGGGAATGAGCCGAGCGCGCGGCCGCGCAGCATCTTGTTCTGGCGCAGCATGAGCGGCGTCTGCTGGTCGCTCGTGGCGAAGTGGTCGTGCCAGAAGAGCGTCATCTTCTCCACGAGCGGGCGCTGGCTGCGCACCATCCGGTCGAGCCACCAGAGCACGTCGTGGCCCCACTCGTTCGTCGGGTCGATGCCGTGGCCGTCCACCGTTGGGCCCGGGCCGATCACGTGCGGGCCGCGGCCGCCGTTGAGCAACCAGTGCAGGGTGGCCTTCTTGCCGTGCTTTGCCCACATGGCCGCCTCCTGCGGGGTCGCGCCGAAGCCCGCGCGCCAGAACAGGCGGCGGACGTGCGCATCCGTCCAATGGCCGGAGGGTTTGGCCACGAGGAGTGAATCGGCAGCTGAAGGGGCGACTTGAGCGCGTTTGAGGGGCGTGCCGTTGCATTTCGGCGCCTAGCTGCCGATTAGCCAGTTGTGGAGGGAAACCTGGCCGGCGCCTGGAGCGCGACTTGGTGGAGTGAGCAGTTCGGCGAGCTGCTGGGCGCGCTGTCCGCCTCGGATGGGATCGCCGAGGCGCGGGCCGTCGCCATCCGCAGCGCGATGGAGGCCGTGGGCGGCGACTTCGGCGCGCTCGTGTACCGCGGCTCGCGCATGGCCAGCGTCGGCCTCGGCGAGGACGCGCCATGGGAGGAGCTCGTCAGCGCAACTGAGGGCCAGGGCACGCGCGTTGAGCTACCCGGACTCGGCCCCTGCCGCACGATCGCCGTGCCCTTCATCAACGGCTCGCTCGTGCTTGGCAGGCTTGGCGGCGACGGCTTCGCCGGCCAGGACAAGGACCTGCTTCAGGCACTGGGCCGGCTGCTCGACCTCGTGATGCGCCTCGAGCGCAGGCGCAACCTGATCGACCAGCTCGCGGCCGTCCAGGGCGCGATCTCCCGCCGGGCTCCTCTGCAGGAGGTGTTCCAGACGATCGCCGTGGCCGCTGGGCGCCTGCTCGACGCCGAGATGGTGGCGGTCCGTGTGGCCGACCCCGACGATCCGTCCCGCATGCGGACGCCGGCCGAGATCGGCCACCCGCCCGAGCTGGTAAAGGCGCCGCGCTACGGGCCGGTGCTGGCGGGCGCCACCTCGGCCGCTCCCGAGCGCGGCGAGCTCGTGGTGATCGACGACTACCAGAACGCCCCGCGCGCCCGGCCGGAGGCCCTGGCCTATGGCGTGACCACCTCGATGGCCGCGCCGCTATACGAGCACGAGACGGTGATCGGCAGCCTGGTGATCAGCGCGCGCGAGAAGGGCCGCCGCTTCTCCCCCACCGACCAGGACCTGCTCGTGGCCTTCGCCCAGCACGCCAGCCTCGCGCTGGCCGCCGCCCGCACGGGCGAGACGATGCGCCAGGCGCTCACCGACCCGCTCACCGGTCTGGCCAACCGCGCCGTGTTCATGGACCGGCTCGACCTCGCGCTGGCACGGGCGGCGCGCAAGGGCCTGTCCGTGAGCGTGATCTTCATCGACCTCGACCGCTTCAAGCTGATCAACGACACGCTCGGGCACGCCGGCGGCGACGCCCTGCTGAAGGGCGTGGCCGAGCGAATAACCAGGTGCCTGCGGCGCGGCGAGAACGCGGCGCGCCTCGGCGGCGACGAGTTCGCGGTGCTGCTCGAGGAGGCCGAGGACGAGCTGGCCGCCGCGCACGTGGCCGACCGCATCGCAACCGAGCTGCGGCAGCCGTTCGTCATCGGCGACCGCGAGGTGTTCGCCACGGCGAGCATCGGCATCGCGCTCGGCACCGTGGAGGAGCCGGAGACCGTGCTGCGCAACGCGGACGTGGCGATGTACCGCGCCAAGGCCCGCGGCAAGGACCGCTACGAGATGTTCGAGCCGGAGATGCACGCCGAGGTGATGGACCGGCTCCAGCTGGAGTCCGAGCTGCGCCACGCGGTGGCCCGCGACGAGCTGGAGCTGCACTTTCAGCCCGCGTTCAAGCTGGACTCAGGCGAGGTGCTCGGCGTGGAGGCGCTCGTGCGCTGGCGCCACCCCGAGCGCGGCATGCTCCCGCCCGGCGTGTTCATCCCGCTGGCGGAGGAGAGCGGCCTGATCCTCCCCGTGGGCCGCTGGGTGCTGGGCGAAGCGTGCCGTCAGGCGGCCGCGTGGCAGGAGCGGTTTCCGCGGCTGCAGGTGGCGGTGAACCTGTCCGGCTGGCAGCTCGAGCAGCCAGACATCGTGGCGGAGGTGGCGAGCGTGATCGAGCGCTGGAAGCTGCCGCCGCGCACGCTGGTGCTCGAGCTCACCGAGACGCTCCTAATGAACGACACCGAAGCCACCATCGCCAAGCTGCAGGCGCTCAAGCAGCTCGACATCCGCCTGGCGATCGACGACTTCGGCACGGGCTACTCGTCGCTCCAGTACCTCCAGCGCTTCCCGATCGACGTGCTGAAGATCCCGAAGCCGTTCGTGGACGAGCTGCTGGACGCCGCCAACCCCGGCGTGCTCACCAGCATGATCCTCGACCTCTGCCGCCGCCTCGACCTCGGCACCGTGGCGGAGGGCATCGAGACCGAGCAGCAGGCGCAGCGCCTGCGCCAGCTCGGCTGCCCCTGGGGCCAGGGCTTCCTCTACGCCAGGCCGATGCCGGTGGAGGACCTGCTGGCGTTCCTCTCGCGGCCGGCCGCCGAGCGCCTCGCGCTCACGCGCTGAAGTGGAAGTACAGCGGAAGCATGAAGGTCGCCAGGAAGATCAGCGCGATCCCTGACGCGATCAGCGTCTTCGTGCGAGTCATGTGGCCGAGCAGCGGCGATCACGAAGCCCACGGCCAGCAGGATCAGGTAGCGCTTGGGGTCCGTGGCCGACGTCCTGGCTCGGCAGGCCCGGGAGGTCGCCAAGGGGCGAGCATGCCGCGAAAAGTATCCTTGCTCGCATGTCGGGCGCGGAACTAAGCGGAGTGGCGGAGATGCGCGACTCGCTCGAGCGGCGTGGGCTACCTCGCAGGCGAGTCGACCGCGCTCGTGGCCTATCTGGCCGCCGAGCTCGGCAAGCCGGTGCTCGTGGAGGGCCCCGCCGGGGTCGGCAAGACCGAGCTGGCCAAGGCCCTTTCGCGCGCCACGGGCCGCAAGCTGATCCGGCTTCAGTGCTACGAGGGGCTCGACGAGGCCAAGGCCCTGTACGAGTGGAACTACCGCAAGCAGCTCCTGCGCATCCAGACCGAGGCCGCCGACACCGGCTGGGACCGCGTGCAGGACGACATCTTCGGCGAGGAGTTCCTGCTCACCCGCCCGCTGCTCCAGGGCATCGCGTCCGACGAGCCGGTGGTGCTCCTGATCGACGAGATCGACAAGACCGACCAGGAGTTCGAGGCGATGCTGCTCGAGGTGCTGTCGGACTTCCAGATCTCGATCCCCGAGCTGGGCGTGGTGGAGGCCAAGAGCATGCCGCTCGTGCTGCTCACCTCCAACAACTCGCGCGAGCTGACCGAGGCGCTGAAGCGCCGCTGCCTGTACCTGTGGCTCGACTACCCGGACGTGGAGCGCGAGCTCGAGATCGTGCGCCTGCACGCGCCCGAGCTGGACGAGCAGGTGGCGCGCAAGCTCGTGGAGGTGGTGCACATGGTGCGCGGCCTCGACCTGAAGAAGCCGCCCTCGATCGCCGAGTCGATCGACTGGGCGCGCGCGCTGATCCTGCTCGGCGCCGATGACGTCGACCAGTCCGTGCTCGAGCGGACCATGAGCATCATCGTCAAGCACCGCACCGACCTCGACGTGGTGGCCGAGCGCGTGGGGGTGAAGCTCCAGGATGGCCTCGTCGGGCGGCCAGCAGGCCGGGTAACCCGGCGCTCTACGGCGGCCTGCCCGAGGCCGGGCCGCCCGGCTTCGCCGCGCGCCTGCTCGAGTTCGCCGACGAGCTGCGGCGCGAGGGCATGGCTGTGGGCACCTCCGAGCTGCTCGACGCCTTCGAGGCGCTGTCGTACCTGAGCTGGACCGAGCAGGAGGACTTCCGCGAGGCGCTCGCCGCCACGCTGGCCAAGTCGCAGGAGGACCGGCGCGTGTTCGAGCTGGTGTTCGACCGCTTCTTCTTCCGCGCGGTGGAGCGCCAGGCGGTGCAGCGCGGGCTGCGCGAGGAGCGCTTCGAGGGCGGCGAGCGGATGGACATCGACGAGCTGCGCCAGCGCATCCGCCGACGCCATCCGCGAAGGCTCGGACGGCGAGATGCGCGACATGGCGCGGCTCGCCATCGCGGCGTTCGGGCGCCAGGGCGAGGGCTCCGGAGTGATCGGCGTGGACGTGCAGCGCATCCGCCGCACGCTCGGCCTGAAGGGCGACACCGGACGCGAGCTGCCCGACCCGGACACGGTTCCGCAGGACCGGCTGCGCGAGTTCGAGCGCCACCTGCGGCGCGAGCTCGAGCGGGCGCTGATCGAGCGCACCCAGTCGCTCCCGCCCGCCAAGCCGCTGCAGGAGTTCGACCGCGCGCTGCCCGTCCAACCCGCTTGCAGGACCTGGCGGCCGTACACCGCGTGGTGGCACAGCTAAAGCGCCGCCTGGCCACCCAGGGCCACGAGCTGCGCGGGCGGAGGCGCTCCCAGGTGGTGGACGTGCGCCGCACGATGCGCGCCTCGCTCGAGACCGGCGGCGTGCCGCTGCGGCTCAAGTACCGCCCGCGGCGCCCGCGCCGGCCCGAGCTGTACGTGCTCTGCGACGTGTCCACCAGCGTGACGAGCGCGAGCGTCTTCTTCCTCTCCGTGCTGCATGCGCTGCACGACTCGTTCCGCAAGCTGCGCTCGTTCGTGTTCGTGGAGCGGATCTCCGAGGTCACCGACGTGTTCGAGCGCGAGCGCTCGTTCGAGGCGGTGTCGCGCGCGATCGCAAGCGACGCCGGCGTGGCCGACATCTCCGGCTACACCGACTACGGGCGCGTGTGGCTCGAGTTCCTCGACAAGGTGGTGGACGACCTCGACCCGCGCTCGACCGTGATCGTGCTCGGGGACGCCCGCACCAACGGCCGCGAGCCGCACGCGCGCGCCTTCGGCGCGGTGGCCGAGCGCGCCGGGCGCATGTTCTGGATGAACCCCGAGCCGCGCCTCTACTGGAACTACGGCGACTCCGTGATGGCCGCCTACGAGCCCTTACTGCGACGGCGTGTTCGAGTGCTGGACCACCAAGCAGCTCGAGGGCTTCGTGAACGCGCTCACCCAGCAGCGCCCGGCGGCCTGAACGCGAAAGGGGCGGCCACGCGGGCCGCCCCTCTCAATGCTGCCTCCCTAGCGGACTTGCTCAGCTGCTGAAGCTGAAGATGTCCGGGCGGTGGCCGTTGGACTCGACGGTGAGGCTGTTCAGCCAGCCGGTGAGCGGCGTGGTGTTGCACGCGAAGCCGTCGCTCACGTAGACGCCGCTGACGGTGTCGTCGCCGTGGTCGTTCACCACGGTGTCCCACTTGGCGCCGTTCAGGCCGTACTGCCCGCCGGCACCCGCGTCGTCGTCGTAGCGGATCACGCCGTGCGTTACGTCGTAGTGCACCGTCTTCCCGCTGTTCACGGCGGGCGCGTCCGAGCCCTGCGTGTTCGGCGAGAAGATCAGGTCGTCGGCGTCACCGTTGACGAACACGCGCAGGTACGGCGCGTCACAGTGCGTGTCGGTGGTCTCGCTGTAGCCGGCGGTGTAGGCGAGCTGGGCGATGTCCTTCAGGTGCGTGCCGTTGATGCCGTCGTAGCGCAGGCTGCCGCCCGACGAGTTGGTGGCGTACGGACCGAAGATCACTCCGCCCGGGGTGAGCGTGACCGACGAGTTGGTGGCCCCGAAGTCGCCGGTGAGCGAGGTCACCAGCGTGGTCGGGTCCTTGCCGGGCGCGCCGTCGTGGCCGTCGGCACCGTTGGCGCCGTCCTTGCCGTTGGCGCCGTCCTTGCCGTTGGCGCCGGGCGGGCCCTGCTGCACGCGCAGCTTGGTCCCGTTCTTGATCGCCTTGCGCACGGACGGCGTGAACCTACTCAGGGAGATCGTGCCCCTGTGGATGTCCTTGCCCCTGATCGTGCCGTTCTTGATGTCCGACGACGTGATCAGGTGCGCCGCCTCGGCCGAGCCGCCCGCGACGGCCAGGATCACGCCGGCCAGTACCAGAATGCTCTTCTTCATTTGGGAAAAGCCCTTTCCACGGCGGCTCTTGGGCCCGCCGTCCGCCCTCCAACCGGCCTCCCTACGGCAGGGGCGAACGAGCGCATTTCCGGCGCTTTTTCGAGTCCCTAGCGAGTCCTAACGGCGAGAGCGGTGGACGCGTCCTCACCATTCGATGGGCCAGCCAGACCAACGTAAGCGCGACTCGGTCATTTGTCCATCCACCCCCGTCAGAGTCCGGACAGCGGCTGGACAACTCCGTCAGGAGTAGACTCCCGTCCGTTAACCAGGGGGGCTCGCGGGAAGGCGGGCTGAGATAGCGCTCTTGACGGAAGTCGCCCGGCGCTGACCCTTCGAACCTGTGGGGTAATGCCCGCGGAGGGAGCAATGCAGACGCGGATCGAGGCTCCCACACCGGAGCCTCTCTCTTTGGGACAGACGGCGGTGTCGGCAAGCGGCGTGGCCCGCACCTACCGCTCCAGGCGCAAGGTCGTAGCGGCGCTCGAGGGAGTCGATCTGGCCGTGCGCGACGGCGAGGTGGTGGCGGTGGTGGGGCCCTCGGGCTGCGGCAAGTCCACGCTGCTCGAGCTGTTCGCGGGGCTGCAGGCGCCGGACGCCGGCAAGATCGAGGGCGGCGGGCTCGAGGCCTGCGCCTTCATGCCCCAGCGCGACCTGCTGCTGCCGTGGCGCGACGGGCTCGGCAACGCCGCGCTCGCGCTCGAGTGCGAGGGCGTTCGCCGCCGCGATGCCCGGCGCCAGGCGGCGCCGCTGTTCGAGCGCTTCGGCCTGGCCGAGTTCGAGCGCTCCTATCCGCGCGAGCTGTCCGGCGGCATGCGCCAGCGCGTGGCGTTCCTGCGCACGCTGCTGGCCGGGCGGACGGTGCTGCTGCTCGACGAGCCGTTCGCGGCGCTCGACTCGATCACGCGTGCGTCGATGCAGGAGTGGCTGGCCGAGGCGCTGGTGTCCGAGCCGCGCACCGTGGTGCTCGTCACCCACGACGTGGAGGAGGCGCTGTTCCTGGCCGACCGCGTGGCCGTGATGTCGCCGCGCCCCGGCCGGATCGTGGCCGAGCTGACCGTGCCGCTCGCACGCGCCGCGCGCCCGGCGCGAGACGGTCACCTCCCCTGGCTTCGCCGAGCTCAAGGAGCGGGCGCTGGAGGCGCTCGGCCAATGAGGCGCTGGCTGCCAGCCCTAGCTCCTGCTCGCGGCCTTCGTCCTGACCTGGCAGGGCGTGGCCTCGCTGCCGGGCGTGGACAACCTCACGCTCGCCTCGCCGGTCGAGACCTGGCACGCGTTCCGCCACGACCACGCGCTGCTGATCTCGAACATGTGGGTGACGCTCGAGGAGGTGGCGCTCGGCCTCGCGATCGCGGTGGTGGCCGGCGTGGGCAGCGCGGTGCTGATGCACCTCTTCCGGCCGCTGCGCGACGCCGCCTATCCGCTGCTCGTGGCCTCGCAGGCGATTCCCGATCGTGGTGCTCGCGCCGCTGTTCGTGCTGGCGTTCGACTACGGCATCGGCCCCAAGCTCGCGATCGTCGCGCTGATCTGCTTCTTCCCGCTCACGGTGAACGTGCTCGACGGGCTGCGCTCCGTGGATCCCGAGCTGCTCAAGCTGATGCGCACGCTCGGCGCCTCGCGGCTGCGCCACGCTCGTCCGCGTGGAGCTGCCGTCCTCGCTGCCGTTCTTCTTCAGCGGGCTGCGGGTAGCGGCCACGGTGTCGGTGATCGGCGCCGTGTTCGGCGAGTGGGCCGGCGCCGATCGCGGCCTCGGGCGGCTCGTGCTGCTCGGCAACAACCAGCTTCAGACCCCGCGCGTGTACGCGGGCGTCGTGATCCTGACCCTGATGGCGCGTCGCGCTGTTCGTGCTCGTCACGCTCGCGGAGCGCGTGGCCGTGCCCTGGAACCGAGGAGAAGACCACGCATGACAAGACGACTCTCGTTCGCTCTCGTAGCCGCCTCGCTGCTGGCCGTCCTGGTGCTCGTCGCGTCGGGCTGCGGCGCGAAGAAGGAGCGCACGGAGCCGGGCGGGCTCACGCCCTTCGAGCTGATGCTCGACTACTTCCCCAACGCGGACCACGCGCGCGATCTACGCGGCGCAGGCCGCAGGGCTACTTCAAGCAGGCCGGGCTCGACCTGAAGATCCGCACGCCCAGCGACCCGTCGGTGCCGATCAAGCAGGTGGCCGCCGGGCGCGTCGACCTCGCGATCTCCTACGAGCCGGAGCTGCTGCGCGCACGCGACGAGGGCTGAGCGTGGTCTCCGTCGGGGCGCTGGTGCAGAAGCCGCTCACCTCGATCATCTCGCTGCGACAAGCCCGCGATCACGCAAGCCGGCGCAGCTCGCGGGCAAGAAGGTGGGCACGGCGGGAATCGACTACCAGTCCGCCTACCTGAAGACGATCCTCGCGCAGGCGCACGTCGATCCGCGTCGTCGGTGAAGGAGCGCAACGTGGGCTTCAACCTGGTGCCCGCGCTTGTGTCCCACAAGGTGGACGCCATCCTCGGCGGCTACTGGAACTACGAGGGCGTGCAGCTGCGGCTGGCGCAAGAAGCACCCGCACGTGCTGCGGCTCGAGCAGCTCGGCGTGCCGACCTACGACGAGCTGGTGCTCGTGGCGAACGCCGACGGGCTCGACCGGACCAGGAGGGCGACAAGATCCACCGCTTCATGGGCGCTCTGGCGCGCGGGCTCAAGTTCCTGAAGAGCGACCCGGGCGCCGCCATCGAGGCGCTGCTGAAGGCCAACCCTGACCTCGACCCGGCGCTCCAGCGCGCGTCCGTGAAGGTCACGCTGCCCGTGTTCCTCCCGCCCGCCGGCAAGCCGTTCGGCTGGCAGGACCCGGCCCAGTGGGGCGCGTTCGCCACCTGGATGCACCAGAACGGGATCCTCAAGCGCGACAACGCCACCGGCGCGTTCACGAACCACCTGCTGCCGGGCGAGGGGCTGTAGCGGCTGCCGTCGACCGACAAGAGAAATGGCCTTGACAAAATAAGTTGTCGGTGAGAGGGTGCTCGCATGCACGACGTCACCGTCATCGACGACCCCGCCGCCGCCGAGGCCTCGCTGGACCCGGTCCGCGCGCGCCTGCTTGCCGAGCTGGCCGAGCCCGGCTCCGCGAGCACGCTCGCGGCGCGCGTCGGGCTCAGCCGCCAGAAGGCGAACTACCACCTGCGGGCGCTGGAGCGCCACGGCTTGGTGGAGCTGGTGGAGGAGCGCCGCAAGGGTAACTGCACCGAGCGGGTGCTCCAGGCCACGGCCGGTTCCTACGTGATCTCGCCGAGCGCCCTGTCGGAGGTCGCGCCCGATCCGTCACGTGAGCCCGACCAGCGCTCCGCCCGCTGGCTGCTCGCGGTGGCCGGGCGCCTCGTCCGCGAAGTCGGGGAGCTGATCACCGGCGCGAGCGCGGCCGGCAAGCCACTCGCCACCCTCGGGATCGACAGCGAGGTGCGGTTCGCGTCCGCGAAGCACCGGGCCGCGTTCGCCGCCGAGCTGGCGGACGCGGTCAACGGCCTGGTCGCGAAGTACCACGATGAGGCGGCCCCAGGCGGTCGTCCGCACCGGTTCGTCGTCGCGCTTCACCCCACCATTACGAACAACAAGGAGCGCCAGCCATGAGCCGTGAGTTCGAGATCACCCGCGAGGTCGACCTGCCCGCCTCCCCGGACGACGTCTGGACCGCGATCACCGCCGACACCGCGGCCTGGCAGTTCCCGACCGGGATGGAGATCCCCGCCGGCGCCGCGCCGCCCGAGGGTGCTCCCGTCACGACCTGGGACCCGCCGCACCGCCTCGTGATCCGCATGGAGTCTCCCGACGGCACCTTCAACGCCCTCGACTGCACGATCGAGGCCCGCGCCGGGGGCACGGCGCACCTGCGCTACGTCCACAGCGGGATCCTCGCCGACGAGTGGGAGGACCAGTACGACGCCATCGACGGCCACACGGACTTCTACCTCCACACCCTCGGGCAGTACCTCGAGCACTTCAACGGCCGCCCGGTCACCTACGTCGGCGAGCCCTCGGCCGGCATCGAGGGACCCGAGGCAGCCGGCGCGCCCGATGCGATGGACGTGCTGCGCGCCGCCCTCGGCGTCTCATCCGACGCGGGTGTGGGCGACCCAGTCCACGCGTCGCTTGGCGACGCCGGCACGCTCGACGGCGTGATCGACTACTCCACGCCGGAGTTCCTCGGGGTCCGCACCGCGGACGGGCTCTACCGCTTCTTCGGACGCAACCACTACGGCGGCGTGGTCGGGATGAGCGCGCACCTGTTCGTGGAAGGCGTCGACGCCGCGGAGCGCGAGGCGGCGCTGAAGGCGTGGCTCGACGGGGTATGGGCGTCCTGAGCACGAAGACCGCCGACGCGTGTCACATCAGCAGCCATCCTTGCCGCAACCCTGGGAAGAATCGCGCGGCAGCCCGCGTCTATACGGTTAGATGCGCAGGATGAGGCGCCATCCGCTCCGTTCATTCGCGGCCGTAGCGCTGCTCGCGGCGCTGGCCGCGTTCGCCGTGCCGGCGTTCGCGGCCCACAAGAAGCACAAGACGCGGATCCTCAAGGTCGGCGACTTCTTCTTCGTCAAGGACTCGAGCCACGCCCCCACCGTCCATGTGGCCCCGGGCACCGTGGTGAAGTGGCACTTCGTGGGCTCTACCGACCACAACGTCACCGTCTACGACGGCCCGGGCAAGTTCCACTCGAAGGACAAGTCGTCGGGCTTCTACACGCACAGGGTGTTCAAGCAGGGCACGTACAGGATCGAGTGCACGATCCACGGCTTCAAGATGCGCCTCGTGGTCGGTAACGGCCACGCCAACGCCAAGCCCAAGCCCAATCCGGTCCCCGCGCCGGCGCCGAACCCCTACCCCGGGTACTAGCCGGCCAGCTGGTCGAGGTCGGCGACCACCCGGCGCAGGCGATCCCCCTGCCGGCCGATCGGACCAACGAGTGCCTGCTCGCGGCGCAGCGCTTCTGACCGCCAGCTCGTGGCCAGCAGCGCCACCGCGTAGTGCAGCAGCTGAGCCAGGTAGTCGAAGATCTCGCTCAGCGCGGCCGCGTGAGCCTGCAGCTCGGGCGCCTCGATCCGCCTGACCTCGCGCCGCAGTTCGCAGTAGCGGCTCACGAGCTTGCCGCTGTCGGGCGCGACCTCGGAGAGGGGAACGTCATAGCGGACCGAGTACAGAAGCTCCTCCACCTCGTCCGCGCGGTACAGCCCCTCCCACGCCAGGCGGCGGAGATCGCGCAAGTCATCCTCGAAGGATCGCGCTGCCCCTTCCCCCTGCGGTACGTGGAAGAGCTCCCGCCAGATTGCGATCGACACGACTGGGCTCCTTGCTCAGGCCTTCCCAGGCACTCAGCACCTTAAGAACGGCCCGCGCGGATGTCAAACCAGGGGCTATCGTCCGCTCGAGATGGCGACTGGGCGATGCCTGTGCGGAGCCGTGCGCTACCGAGTGGAAGGACCGCTCGCCGACGTCCTCCTGTGCCATTGCGAGGAGTGCCGCCGCTGGCACGGACACCTGTCCGCAACAACCGCGGTCGGAAGGGATGATCTCGTGCTCCTCGAGGAGCGCGGACTGCGCTGGGTACAGAGTCCACGCAGCGATGCCAGGGCCCGGCGCGGGTTCTGTTGCGAGTGTGGGTCGAGCCTGTTCTGGGACGCGCCGGAGCACAAGACGGTCAGCGTCGCCGCGGGCACTCTCGACCCGCCGACCGGCCTGCGCGTGGCGAGCCACTGGTTCACGTCGCAGGCGGGCGACTACTACGAGCTGCCCGACGACGGGCTCCCGCACCACGAACGCAGCGGCGAGGGCGAGCTCGCGTAGCCGCTAGCGGCCCAGCAGCAGGTACGTGCCCGCCAGCCCCTGAAACGGCGCGAACGGCTCGAAGAACTCGCGCACCTCGTCCTCGGTGGCGCGGCGGCCGAGGCGGGCGAGCCGTCCCACGAGCTTGACGTAGGCGAGGTCGCCGGCGGGCAGCATGTCGTCGCGGCCCTGGCCCTCGTAGGCGAGCTTGTCGACTGTCCAGGTGCCGATCTCGCGGATCGACAGGAGGCGCTTCCAGGCGGGCTCGTGCTCGCGTAGGTCCGCGCGGCCCGCCGCCACCTCGCGCGCCACGCGGATCATGCGCGATCGCGCGCTTGCCGGCGAGGTCGCAGGCCTCGAGCTCCGCCGGCGCGCGGCCCGGCCAGGACGGCGGCCGACGGCGCGTCGCGCAGCGTGCCGCACGAGCTCGAGCCGCCCGTAGCGGTACACCAGCCGGCGCTGGATCCGCGCCGCCCGCTCCGACTCGATGAGCTGCTCGGTGATCGCCCACGCCAGCGCCTCCCACGGCTCGGCGCGCCGCCGCGGCCGCAGCCACGGCTTGCGCCGGATGATCGGCCCGAGCAGCGGATGCCACTTGAACTCGCGCTGGAACTGCGCGACAGGTCGTGGTCCACGCCCGAGCGCGAAGCGCATCCGCTCCACCGCGTACCCGGCCGCGGCGCGCGACGCGGACTCCGCCCGCAAGCGCACGCACGGCCCCGCGGCCCAAGCGCGCACCACGGCGGCCTCGTCGCCGAGGTGGATCAGCCGCTCGAGCGCCCGCTCGCGCCGCCGCACCACGCCGTCGCGCCCGGCGTGCGGCATCCGGTAGGGACCGCGAGGGCGGACGTCGACCTCGACGACCGCCAGGGCGCTACCTGTCCTTCAGGAGGTGGACGTCCACCAGGAACGAGCGCGAGCTCGCGACCTCGACGCCGCGGCGGCCGCGGCGGCGCGCGATCACCGCGCGGCGCCTGTCCCCGCGCAGCACACGCACGGCACACCCAGGTGACCACGCCCATCAGGAACCCGCCCGCGGCGGCCACAGCGGGCGCCGGGAGGGACGTCAGGAAGGCCTGCAGCCCGCCGCCCGCAGGCGGCGCGCTCGATCGGGCGCGCCTCGGGCACGGAGGAGGGCACCGGCAGGTGCCGCACCTCGCCCTCGTCGGGCTCGATTGGATCGTGGGCGGCGTCGGACATAGAGCCGTGCGAGTCTACTCCCCGCTCGGACGGCCCTCCGTCGAGCGGCTTCTCGTAAAGCCGGTAGCGCTTCACGATGCGGCCGTTCATCGCCTCCATGCCGCGGTTCATCGCCTTGTTGGTCTCGAGGATCCAGCCCATCTCGCCCCAGGTCTGCGGCGTCCGGCCCGGCCGAGTTGAAGTGCTCCACGTAGAACTTGGCGGCCACGCCCGTGTGCTGCCAGTCGCGCTTCACGCCGAGCGCGAACACCCGCACGGAGTCGATCTTGCCGCCGCGCCACCAGCGCCTTGGCCCAGCCGAACGGCAGCAGGCGCCCGTTCAACTTCGCGAGCACCTGGTTGTAGTCGGGGATCGACAGCGCTGCCCCCACCACCTGGCCGTCCTCGGACTCGGCGATCCAGGCCCAGTTCTCGTCGAGGATCGGCTTGAGCTCCTTGGCGTAGGCCTTCAGCTCGTCCTCGGTCAGCGGGACGAAGCCCCAGTTGTTCTCCCAGGCCGCGTTGTAGACCTCCATGAACGCGCGCACCTCGTTCTCGAAGTCGCGCTTGCGCATCGGGCGCACCTTCACGCCGTACTTCGGCTCGACCTTGTCGGCGAGCTCGAACATGATCGGGAGCATCTTCTCCCGGTCCGCGATCTGGAGCTCCCACTTGTAGAGGTCCATCACCTTCGTCAGGCCGTAGCCCTCGATCAGCGCGCCGTAGTAGGGGTGGTGCCAGTTCTCGAGGATCTGCGGCGGCCGCTCGAAGCCCGTCCACCAGCAGGCCGCACTCGTGGTTGGTGGTGAAGTCCATCGGGCCGACCATGTTGTCCCGGCCGCGCTCGCGCAGCCACGCCTCGGCGGTCGACGAGCAGCGCGTTGCGCGATCTCCGGGTCGTCCTCGGACTCGAAGAAGCCCCACAGCCCCCAGTCGTTGTGCTGGAACTCGTTGAAGCGCTGGTCCACCTGGGCGCTGATCCGCCCCACCGGCTCGGCCGTCGCGCCAGGCGAGGAAGTACTCGGCCTCGGCGTGCTGGAAGAACGGGTTCTTGTCGCGGTCGAGGTGGTGCTTCCGCTCCGAGATGAGCGGCGGCACCCAGCGAGGCGAGTTACGATAGAGCCGCCACGGCAGCTTGATGAAGCGCATCAGGTCGCTGCGGGAGTGGACTGGCCGCACCTCGATCGACATCGGCGCGGCACCTTATCCGAACGATGCCCACCGTCACCGATCTATTCGAGAAGGCCCGCACGCACGAGCGGGTGGAGCAGCTCCAAGCCGCGCGCGAGCACGACCTCCTCCCCTACTTCCGGCTGATCGAGTCGCGAGGCCGGGCCCGGTCGTGGAGATGGAGGGCAAGGAGCGCGTGATGCTCGGGCTCCAACAACTACCTCGGCCTCACCGGCGACCCGCGCGTGAAGGAGGCGGCCCGCGAGGCGCTCGAGACCTACGGCACCGGCCTTACCGGCTCGCGCCTCCTGAACGGCACCACGCCGCTCCACCAGGAGCTCGAGCGCGAGATCGCCGAGTGGATGGGCACCGGCGACGCGATCGTCTTCACCACCGGCTACCAGGCCAACGTGGGCTGCCTGTCGACGCTGCTCGGCCCGGGCGACACCGTGATCTGCGACTCCGGCGACCACGCCTCGATCATGGACGGCGTGATGATGTCGCGGGCGCGGCTGCGGCCGTTCCGCCACAACCGGCTCGACAAGCTCGACCAGATGCTGGAGCGCGCCGCCAACGACGGCGGCGGCGTGCTGGTGGTGGTGGACGGCGTCTACTCGATGGAGGGCGACGTCTGCGACCTGCCCCGCGATCGTGGAGCTGTGCCAGCAGCACGGCGCGCGGCTGATGGTGGACGAGGCCCACGGCGTGGGCGTGCTCGGCGCGCGTGGCGCCGGCGCCTGCGAGGCGTTCGGGCTCGAGGACCAGGTGGACCTGCGCATGGGCACCTTCTCCAAGTCGCTCGCCAGCTGCGGCGGCTTCATCGCCGGGCCGGCGGACGTGGTCGACTTCCTGCGGATCCAGTCGCGCGCCTTCCTGTTCACCGCCTCCGCCGTGCCCGCGGCGGTCGGGCGCGGCGCTCGCCGCGGTGAAGATCTGCCGCTCCGAGGAGGGTCCGCGGCTGTTCGCCAAGGTGCTCGAGAACGCGCGCTACCTCAACCGCGGCCTGCACGATCTCGGCTTCAACGTGGTCGACCCGGTGCGGATGGCGGACGGCTCGGAGATGTTCACCTCGGTGGTGCCCGTGCGTATCGGCGACGACTGGCAGGCCGTGCTGTTCTGGAAGGCGCTGTACGACGCCGGCGTCTACTCCAACGTCGCGATCCACCCCGCCGTGCCCCACGGCCACGCGCTGCTGCGCACGAGCGTGATGGCCACGCACGAGCGCGAGCACCTCGACCGCGCGCTCGAGATCTTCGAGCGCGTGGGCCGCGAGGCGCAGCTCATCTCCTAGAAGAGCCGCAAACTTCCGGCGCGCGGCTGGGCGTGCCTGGCGAGGACGCAGGGGTGAGTCGATGTGGTGCATCGGCGAATCCCCGAGGACGACGCCAGGCGCGCCCAGCCGCCGCCGGTGATCCGTACGGGCAGCCCACTCGTAAAGAGGGTGTGGGTCGATTTAGGCTTCTCTGATGCATGCTTTGGACCGCGCGCTCGACCTGACCGTCGTGCCGGGTTACAGCCGCCTCGGCTACTCGCTGCGCAGCCGCTGGTGGCAGGAGCTGCCGCGCATGGACGGGCGCGTGGTGCTGGTGAGCGGGGCCACGAGCGGCATCGGGCTGGCCGCCGCCACGGCGTTCACCGGGCTCGGCGCGCGCGTGCACCTGCTGGCGCGCAGCGCGGAGCGCGGCGAGCGCGCCCGGGCCGAGAGCGGCGCCGAGCGCGTATGGGACTGCGACGTGTCGAGCCTGCGCTCGGTGCGCGACTTCGCCCGCCGCTTCCGCGACGACCAGCAGGAGCTGCACGTGCTCGTGAACAACGCGGGCGTGCTGCCGGCCGAGCGCAAGCTGTCGGTCGACGGTTTCGAGCTCGCGCTCGCCACCAACGTGCTCGGCCCGTTCCTGCTCACGGGCTTGCTCGCTCCGGCCCTCGAGATCGACGCCGCCGTCGACGGTCGTCAACGTCTCCTCGGGCGGCATGTACACGCAGCGGCTCGACGTGGACGACCTCCAATCGGAGCACGGCTACGACGGCGCGGTGGTGTACGCGCGCCAAAAGCGCGCCCAGGTGGTGCTCAGCGAGATGTGGGCGGAGCGCCTGCGCAACCGCGGCGTGCACGTGCACTCGATGCACCCCGGCTGGGTGGACACGCCGGGCCTCTCCCACTCGCTGCCACGCTTCTACAGGCTGTTGAAGCCGGTGCTGCGCTCTCCGGACGAGGGTGCGGACACGATCGTGTGGCTGGCCGCCGCGCGCGCGCCGAGCGGCGGCTTCTGGCACGACCGCCAGGAGCGCCCCACCCACCTCCTGCCGCGGACGCGCGAGACCGAGCGCGAGCGCGCGCGGCTCTGGGCCGAATGCGTGAGGCTCACAGGCCTGGAGGTGGCGTCGTGAAGATCGCCATTGTGGGCGCGGGGATCTCCGGCCTCGTGGCCGCATACCTGCTCGAGCGCGAGCACGAGGTGTCGGTGTTCGAGGCCGGCACGAAGCCCGGCGGCCACACCAACACGATCCGCGTGGACACCGAGTACGAGACCCACCACGTGGACACCGGCTTCATCGTCTTCAACGACCGCAACTACCCCAACTTCGAGCGGCTGCTCGACGCGGCTCGGCGTGGCCTGGCAGCCGTCGCAGATGAGCTTCGGTGTGAGCGACGCCACCGGCGAGTTCGAGTACTCGAGCGTGTCGGCCAACGGGCTGTTCGCCACGCGCACCAACCTGTTGTCGCCGCGCTTTCACCGCATGCTCGCCGACGTGCGCCGCTTCCAGCGCGAGGCCCGCGAGCTGCTAACGGACAACGGGGGCGACCCCTCGCTGGGCGAGTGGCTCGAGCGGCTGCGCTTCTCTCGCCTGTTCATCGACGGCGTGATCGTGCCGCAGGCGTCCGCCGTCTGGTCGGCGGACCCGCGGCAGATGTGGACCTTCCCTGCCCGCTTCCTGGCCAGCTTCTTCGACAATCACGGAATGCTCCACCTGCGCGACCGGCCCAACTGGCGGACGGTGAGCGGCGGCTCCCAGACCTACGTGCACGCGCTCACGGCGTCGTTCGCCGAGCGCATCCGCGTGAACACGCCGGTGCAGGCGATCGAGCGCCACGACGACCACGTGACCATCACGCCGCGCGGCGGTGAGGGCCGAGCGCTTCGACCACGTGATCGTCGCCGCGCACTCGGACCAGGCGCTGCGGATGCTGGCGGACGCGAGCGACCGCGAGCACGAGATCCTGGGCTCGATCCCCTACCAGCCCAACGAGGCGGTGCTGCACACCGACAGGCGGCTGCTGCCGCGCCGCCGCCGCGCCTGGGCGAGCTGGAACTACCACCTGGGCGGCGAGCCGACCGGGCGCACGCGGGTGACCTACCACATGAACCGGCTGCAGTCGCTCCGCGCCGACCGCGAGTTCTGCGTCACGCTCAACCGCAGCGAGGCGATCGACCCGCGACAGCGTGATACACGACGATCCAGTACGACCACCCGGTCTACACCTCGCGCGGGGCGGTCGCGCAGAAGCGTCACGAGGAGATCAGCGGCACCGGCCGCACCCACTACTGCGGCGCCTACTGGGGCTGGGGCTTCCACGAGGACGGCGTGGTTAGCGCGCTGCAGCGTGTGCGAGCGGCTGGGGGCACGGCTCGCATGAGCTACAGCGCGCTGTACGAGGGTACGGTCCGCCATCGGCGCATGGCCGTGCGTGCGCGCGAGTTCCGCTACGGCATCCACATGGCCTACGTCGACCTCGACGAGCTGCCGGAGCTGCTGGGCGGCCGCCTCGCCTCGCCTCGCCCCGGCATCGTGCGCTTCCGGCGCGCGGACTACTTCGGCGATCCGCGCAAGGACCTGGCCACCGCGGTGCGCGACGGCGTGGCCGGCGCTGACCGGCACCCGGCCGGAGGGGCCGGTGCGCCTGCTCACCAACCTGCGCGCGTTCGGCCACTGCTTCAACCCGGTGAGCTTCTACTACTGCTTCGACCCGCTCGGGCGAGCGCGTGGAGGCTGTGCTTGCCGACGTGACCAACACGCCCTGGGGCGAGCGCCACGCCTATGCGCTGTCACGTACAGAACGGTGGCCGCGTGCTCACGGGCCGCTCCGAGAAGCTTCTGCACGTGTCTCCCGTTCATGGGCATGGACCACGAGTACGACTGGAGCGTCGGCGTGCCCGGCGAGCGGCTGAGCGTGCACATCGAGAGCCACCGCGACGGCCGCCGCGCCTTCGACGCCACGCTCAACCTCGAGCGGCGCGAGCTCACCGCGCCGCTCGCTGGCGTCCGCAACGGCGCGCCATCCGATGAACACGCTTGCACGTGCTCGCACGCATCTACGGCCAGGCGCTGCGGCTCAAGCTGCGCGGGGTGCCAGTTCACCCGCATCCCGGAGGCGAGCCGCCGATGAACGCCGAGCCGCTCGGTCGGCGCCTGATCGAGGCGATCCTCGGGCGAATGCGCGTCGGCAGCGTGACGATCGTCGAGAAAGGGCTGGCGCCGCACCTTCGGCCACGGCGAGCCGAGCGCGATCGTGGAGATCCGCTCGCCGCGCGTGTGGGCCGAGGTGCTGCACGGCAGCCGCGGCCTCGCGACGATCCTACGCGGACGGCGCTCTGGGACTCGCCGGAGCCCGCCGACGTGATCCGCATCTGCGCGCTCAACATCGAGCCCTTCGACCGCATCGCGGCGCCGCTTCGCGCCGTTGCGAGCGCCGCGCCCGGCGGGTGGCCGGCATCGGGCGCCGCAACACGCGCAGCCGCGCCGCGAGCCGCCATCGCCGCCCACTACGACCGCGGCAACGAGCTGTTCGAGCTGATGCTCGACCCGACGATGACCTACTCGTGCGGCTTCTTCGAGTCGCCGGACGCGAGCCTCGAGGAGGCCTCGACCGCCAAGCTCGACCGCGTGTGCCGCAAGCTCGCGCCTCGGGCCCGGACGACCACTGCTCGAGATCGGCACCGGCTGGGGCAGCTTCGCCGCTGCACGCGGCCGCGCGAGTACGGCTGCCGCGTGACCACCACCACGCTCTCGCGCCAGCAGTACGACTACGCGCGCGAGCAGATCGCCCGCCTCGGGCTCGGCGAACGCGTCACGCTGCTGCTCGAGGACTACCGCGACCTCCGCGGCCGCTACGACAAGCTGGTGTCGATCGAGATGATCGAGGCGGTCGGCTGGCGCGACTTCGGCACCTTCTTCGAGCGCTGCTCCGCGCTGCTCGAGCCGGACGGCACCATGCTGCTCCAGGCGATCGCGATCGACGACCGCGCATACGACGGTCGAGAAGATCTCGCGCCAGCTTCATCCGCGAGATGATCTTCCCGGACGGCTGCCTGCCCTCGCTCGAGGTGATCTCGAGCTGCGTGGCGGCACACACCGACCTGCGTTTCATCGGGCTCGAGGACATCAGCGCCCACTACGTGCCCACCCTCCGCGCCTGGCGAGACGAACCTCGAGCGAGTCGGCCGACGGAGCTCCGGCCGCCGCGGCTTCGACGAGCACTTCCAGCGGCTCTGGCGCTTCTACCTCGCCTACTGCGAGGCGGGCTTTGCCGAACGCCGCATCAGGGATCTTCAGCTGCTGCTGGCCAAGCCGGCTTTCAGGGAAGAGCCAAGCGCCAGTTGTCAGGACGCGTTACTAGTACTAGTGACCTGAGATCTGAGACACCAGATCTGAGAACTACTCCACCGTGTGAACCTTGAACAGGTTCGTTCCGCCAGCCTTGCCGGCCGGCAGGCCGGCCGTGATGCCGATCCGGTCGCCGGGTGAGACGAGGCCGGCGGCCTTGGCGGCCTGGGAGCACTCCTCGAGCAGGTCGAAGGTCTCGCTGGGCTCCTCGTTGAGCTGCGCCCGCACGCCCCAGTGGAGCGACAGGCGCCGCACCACGTCGAGCCGCGGCGACAGCGCGAGCACCGGCACCTGCGGCCGGTGGGCGGACATCAGTGCCGCGGTGCGGCCCGTGAGCGTGGGCACGACCAGCGCCTTGAGGTCGAGCTGGTACGCGGCCCCCACCGCGCCGTAGGCGATCGTGGCCGACTCGTCCGCGCCGTTCTGGTGGCCCCGCGCTCCGCCAGCCAGCGGCCGTAGGGCAGCTCGCGCTCCGTGGTCTCCGCGATCGACGCCATCATCGCCACCGCCTCCACCGGGTAGCGGCCGATCGCGGTCTCCTGGGACAGCATCACGGCGTCGGTGCCGTCGAAGATCGCGTTGGCCACGTCGGTCACCTCGGCGCGCGTGGGCCGGCTCGAGTGCACCATCGACTCGAGCATCTGCGTGGCGGTGATCGCCGGGCGTGGCGTACTTGCCCGGCCAGGTGCAGCAGCCGCTTCTGCACGAGCGGCACCTCCTCGATGCGCAGCTCGATGCCCAGGTCGCCGCGGGCCACCATGATCCCGTCGGCCGCCTGCACGATCTCCTCCGCGTTGGCGGCCGCCTGGGGCTTCTCGATCTTCGCGATCACCGGGATGTCGCGCCTGTGCAGCGCTGAGGCGCTCCTTCACCGGCTCGAGGTCCGCCCGGCTGCGCACGAACGAGAGCGCCAGCAGGTCCACGCCCATCTCCACGCCGGCGTCGATCAGGCGCAGGTCCTCCTCGCTCACCGCCGGCAGCGCCATCGTCACGTTCGGCAGGTTGAGCCCCTGGCGCGAGGCGAGCGTGCCGCCCACCTCCACCTCCGTCAGCACCTCGCCGTCGCGCACCTCCTCCACCCGCAGGCGGATGGCGCCGTCGGCGAGGTAGGCCACGTCGCCCTCGTGCATGATCTCGGCGAGACCCGGCCAGGCCACCGGCAGCCGCTCGGCCGTCCCCTCGATGCGGTCGGGCGTGAGCACCACGCGCGTGCCCGTGACCAGCTCGGTCACGCCGCCCTCGACCGGGCCCGATCCGCAGCTTGGGCCCCGGCACGTCCTGAAGCACGGCCACCTCGCGGCCGGCACGTTCTCGGCGGCCTGGCGGATACGATGCCGACGGTCTCCGCGTGTTCCTCCGGCGTCTCGTGCGCGAAGTTCAGCCGGGCCACATCCATGCCGGCGCGGATCATGCGCTCGAGCACGTCGGGGAGCGCGAGGCCGGGCCGATGGTGGCGACGATCTTGGTCGAGCGCATACGAGGACTCTTCTCACAGTGTGACTATCCGGCCGAACCTGCTTGTCCAGATCTGGACAAGATGGACCGACAACGAAAAGCCCGCTCTTAGCGACTGGCCCACCAGACGAGCGGTTGACCGATGCGCAGGTCACATCGTAGGTTTTCCGAGGTCGGTCACGGCCTCGCGGCCGAGACAGGAGAGAGGGACACGCCGGGCTTCGCGAAGGGTCCGCCCGATCCGGGGCAGTGCCGCGCAGGTTCGTGGGAACTCAATAGTTGCAGTACGCGGGGAGGTTTCATGGGCGACACCGCCACGGTCGATGCTGCGCCGCAACACTTGCGCGCGCTCGAACAGGCAAATCGCGTCCGGCTAGCGCGCGCCGAGCTGAAGCGCAGGGTTGCGATGCAGCAGACCAGTGTCGTAGACGTGATCGTCTACCTGCCCCTGGCAGGCGGAGAGCATGGCGATCAGCGACCTGCTGATGAGCCAGCGGCGCTGGGGTCGCGCGCGCTGCCGCACGGCTGCTGTGTCTCGCTCGGCATTCCCGAGAACAAGCAGATCGGGACGTTCACGGAGCGCCAGCGGAGCGCGCTCGTGGACGGACTCGTCGGCGCGGTACTGTCCCAGGCCCGGCCCGTCCCCGGCCGAGCCCGCGTTCGAGCGCGAGTCCCCGCTACGAGTTCGCGGATCGCGGCCGCGGCGGTGGCGCGGCCGACAGCCGCTCCGGTCCTTCAGGCCGAGTCCCAGGCAGAGGGCTCGACCCGGAGAACGACCCTGACCTAGCCGCGCCTTGAAGCGAAAGCCACCCCGCCGGAGCGCCGCTTGAACGCCTCGCGCGCGAGATAGAAGGTCGAGGCGAAGCACCGCGAGCGCGATCAGCGCCACGATCCACAGCTTGATCGGGTGGACGATCAGGGTGACCACCACGATCGTCACGACGGCCGCCAGCGGCCGGCGAAGATCGTCGTGTGCGAGCGGTAGCCCGCGAAGTGCTCGCGGATGCTCACCTCGAGCCCGCCCAGCGAGCCGAGCAGCGAGGCCGGCGCCGAGCATCGTCGTGCCGCGCTCGCCGCGGACGACGAAGGCGCGCATCGAACAGCCGATCGCGAGCAGCACCACCAGCTCGGTGAGCGGGAACGGGCCCCAGGGCGCGGGCAGCCGTGGGTCGTCCGACTCGCGCGCGGCCGCGGCGGCCTCCTGAGCCCGCGCGCCGGCGCGCCTCGTCGCGCTCCGCGCGCGTGCTCTCGCCGCGGCGCGGCCGCGGATGCGTCGCCGCCGCCCATGCGCTTGCGGCTACGCCGTCCCATTGACTCGGCTCTCATGTCCGGAGGGTCGGGGTCGCGGCCCGCGGCCGCGCCCCCATGGCTAACGGACAGCCGGAGGAGATGCGGACGCGCCACCAGCCCATCAGCATGCCAAGCAGGCCGAAGCGCGGCCGCACGTGCCAGTGCTTGCAGCCCGGCTCGCCGATGTCCGCAGTTGCCGACTCGCACCCAGCGGTGCTTCTCCGGGCTCGAGCAGCATCTCCTCGATCAGGCGGCGGTTCTGCTCCTCCACGCAGGCGCGCTCGGACAGCTCGCGGCGGTTGTCGCTCGAGCCGCTCCGCCAGCTCGTCGCGCATCCGCTCCAGCTCGCCGAGGGTGAGGATGCGCGGGCCGCCGCGCGAGGGCACGCTCCAGTCGAAGCCGGTGCGCGGATAGGCGCTGCAGAAGAGCGCCGCCAGCTCGGACTCGAGCTTGGCGATCTGGTCGAGCAGCGAGCGGCGAGCCGCGCGCTCGTCGACTCGGAGCGGGGCGACGCAGGCGCCCTCGGTGCCAATACCTCCGCTATGGCGCATCCCTCCCAGTCGGGTCCTCTACCGGCCGATCGTACCACCGGCCTCATTCCCTCGGCAAGCGGTCTCCGCCGCGGTCCAGAGCGCCTCCTCCACGCTCACGTCCGGCACTCCCTTCACGCTGCACCGCGGCCAGCAGCACTCGCGCGGTGTCCGGGTGCAACGCCGCATCCGGCGCCAGTGTCGCCGAACAGCACGGCCAGCGGCTGCAGCTCGTCGGCCACCACGATCTCGCCGCCGCGCAGGCCGCGGCCGTCCCCGCCGAGCCGCTCGCCGCGCTCCGCGAGACGCAGACCGATGCTCGCCTGCCACGCGCTCGGCGTCGAAGGCCAGCACCGGCACGCCCGTCTCCACGGTCGCGATCAGCAGACGCGTCGTCCACCAGGTTGCGGCTCGCGAACGCGCCCGCGCGCATCCGCTCGAGCGCCACCGCCTCGGCCGGCGGTACGCTGGTCGTCGGGGTCGATCCCGATCTGGCGGAAGAACACGCGGTAGGCCCACGGCACGGGCTGCTGGCGCATCTGCACCGCCTTGGGCCGGTGAAGCGGTCGCTCATCGCCTTCAGCCGCTCCTTCACCGTCTCGGGGCTGCGGCCCGGAGCGCGCCGCGACCGTCGCGTGGAACGATGCCAAGCTCGGGGAACTCCGCACGCAGCGTCTCCCCCACCCAGCCGCGGTGGAGGTCGAGCTCGGCGGTCACGCTCCGCCGATCGCTCGCAGGCCGCGCCCGGACCTGCGCGCCATTGAGCGGCTTGATCGCGGTGCTGTTCACGCGGCCGCCGCGGAACGCGAACACGCGTGGTGGGGCAGACGGCCACGCGGTAGAGGTTGAAGACCGCGAAGTCGCGGTCCACCGCCACCGGGAAGGTCCAGCCGTGCGCGGCGCACCAGCGCCGCCACCTTCTCGCGCTTGCCGCTGCTCACCACGGCGGCGAACTGCGCGCGCGGATAGCGCGACTGGCATGCCGCTGGAAGAGGTCGAGCTGCGCCTCGCACTTCTTCGCGCCCGGCACGATCACCGACAGCACGAGCGGCTTGCGGCTGAGCGCGCACGAGGTGATGCTGCCCGGCAGGCGCACCTGGCAGGCCGGCTTGGCGCCCGCGCTGGTTGGACTGCTTGGAGGTCTGCTTGACGTTGGCCATCGCCGTCGAGGCTGCCGGTGGCGAGCGGCGCGGCGAACTGCGGCAGCGCCTTGTTCGTCGTCGGGTCCGTGCAGGCCGCCGCCGCTGTGGCGTGAGCGCGTTCACGCCGGCGATCGCCACGAGCGATCACGAACGCCACGCCCACCACCCACATGTAGCGGCCCGCCGGGCGCGGCGGCGGCCTGCGGCCGCGACTCGCGCTCCTCGGCGCGCGGTCCAGCTCGTCCAGCTCGGCGAGGCGCTCCGCGGTGGAGCGGCCGCCGCTCGGCCCCGAGGTCCCCGAAGCGGTCCTCAGGTCGGGCTCTCGAGGCACCGGTCACTCGGGCCGCGGGCGCCGCAGCGCGCGGCCGCCGCGACCACAGCCACCTGACCGCGCGGCGCGGATCGAGGTCGCGAGCGAGCGCCGTGCTGCTCCGCCCACATCAGCGCCGCCGGGAGCACGATCATCACGCCGAGCAGCGACACCGTGAGGTCCACCACGGTGACGATGCCGAAGTCGCGCAGCATCCGGATGTCGGAGGCGATCAGCGCCGCGAAGCCGGCGATCGCGGTGGTGCCGGAGGCGAGCACGGCCGAGCCGGTGGACGCGTAGGTGCGCTCGAGAGCGCGCGCCGGCGCCGCGCCGGCGCCGCGCTCCTCCCTGTAGCGCGCCGACAGCAGCACGCTGAACTCGGTGGAGATCGCGATCACGAGCGCGCCGAGCGCCGCCGACATCGGGTTGAGCGGGATGCGCAGAAGGAACAGCACGAGCGCCGACCAGCCCGTGGCGAACGCGATCGGGATCAGCGGCACGGCGGCCTCGCGCGGGCGGCGGCGGATCGCCAGCAGCACCAGGAACACCGCCGCGAGGCCGCCGAGCAGCGTGAGCGCGCGGCGCCCGGTGGACGACAGCTCGCTGTTGGCCTCGGCCGCCAGCACCGGCAGCCCCACCACGTCGGCGCTCACGCCCGGCGGCGGGTTGAGCTTGCTGCGGATGTCGTCGATCACCTTCTTCTGGCGGTCGAGCGGCATCAGGCGGATGCCGAACGCCATGTTCGCCACGGTGTGGTCGCGCGAGATCACGCCCTGGGAGAAGTAGGCGGGCACCGCGCTCGAGCAGCGAGTTGATGCTCTGCTGCGTGACCGCCTGGTTGCCGCTCGCGCTGAAGAGGTCGGGCAGCGACAGCGCCGGGCACAGCTCGGGCGGGTTCTTCGCCTGGCTGCAGGTGTCGCCCGCCTTGTAGCCGTGGGCGGCCAGCACCCGCTGCTCGAAGCCGGTCATCCACTTGACCACCGCCGGGTCGGTCAGGTCCTTGGCCGCGCACCGTCACGTCGAGCTCGCCGGACACGCCCGTGGCGTCCTCGAGCTGGTTCACGTCCTTGAGCGCCTGGAGGTTCTGCGGCACGAGCTGGCGCACGTCGGAGATCACCTTGGTCTGGGTGTCCGCCGCCCAGCCGAGGTGGCGACGCCAGCAGCAGCGCCGCACGCGCGAGCACGCCGCCGCGGTGCGCTCCGACGCGCGGCCGTGCAGCTGACGAGGCGCCGGCGCGCCTGCCGCCGTGCGCACCCACCCACTCGCGCGCGCGCGGGAACAGCGGCGGCACGTCCGCGGGCGCTCGCGGTCCGCCGCGCCGTCGCGCGCCGAAGCGCGACAGCGCCGCGAAGCCGGCGGTGAGCGCGACAGCCGAACGCGAAGCACGATGCCCGAGCACCAGCACGACGCCGAAGCCGCGCACCATCGGCACCGGCGAGAGCAGCAGCACGAGGAAGCCCACGCCGGTGGCGATGCCGGCGCTGGCGATCGTGGGCCCGCCCGCCGCGGCCGCCGTGGGCGCGGCGTCCGCGGGCGCGAGCCCGGCCGCGCGTCCCTCCTCGAAGCGCGCCTGGAACTGGATCGCGTAGTCCACCGCCAGGCCGATCAGCACCGGCAGCGCCGCCACCGACGCCATCGTCAGGCTGCCGCCCACCAGCGCCACCGCGCCGAACGCCAGCGCGGCCGCGGCCAGCGCGAGCGCCAGCGGCAGCATCCGCAGCCGCGCCTGGAACACGAGCGCGAGCGTGGCCGCCATCACGATCAGCACCGCGATCAGCAGCACGATCGACCGCGTGCTGCACCGACGCCGCCAGCGCGTCCGCCACCACCGGCACGCCGCTGACGATGTACTGCTGGCCGTTCTGCATGCCGGAAGAACTTGTCCTTCGTGGCCTTCTTCGATCAGCCCGATCGCGTGGCGCCGCTGCGCGTCGCGCGAGGCCCGGCTTGAGCCGCACCTGCATCGAGCGCCGCGTTCGGGCTCGGGAACAGGTAGGCGAAGCGCGCCTTGGGCACGTTCACGCCCTTGCTCGGGTCGAACCAGAGCTGCGACGACGAACTCCGTGTTGTTGATCGCCGGCAGCGCTCGTGAGCCCGTAGCGCAGCGCGAGCTGCAGCGCCTGGTCCAGGAACTGCGCGTACCACGAGCTTGCGGGCGGCGGCCGCGAGCTTGTTCTGCTGCGCCTTCGAGTAGCCCTGTGCCGCGGCCGCCTTGCGCGCCGCGTCGGCCGCCTGCTCTGCCTTGGCCCGCTCCTGTCGCGCTCGGCTGCCGAAGCCCTGGCTGATCCGCTCCACCGCCGTGTTGGTGAACGTGCCGGGGCCGTAGACCACCTTCGCCGGCTTGGCCTTTGCGAGCGCGCTGCACTCGGCGGCATGCGGTCGAGGCCCGGTGGCCACGACCTTGCCCTTCTGCACGATGCTCTTCGCGGGCACGTTGCCGGACAGGCAGCCCTCGAGCCTGATCAGCGTGACCGAGGTCGGACGTGAGCAGCGTGCGCTGGAGGTCGCCCTTCACGAGCACGACCACGGCGTCGTCGCCGAACTGCTGCTTGAACGCTCGGTGGCCTTGAACGACTGACGACGACCGGTTCACCAGCGTGTCGGTGGACGCGCTCGGCTGGAGCCGCAGCGCAAACACCGCCGCAAGCACGGCGAGAACGCCCACGCCGACCAGCACGGCAACCGGCCGCGCGACAACGCAGCGAACAAAGCGCGCGAAAGTGGCGGCACCCCTCATAGGAGCAGCTTAGAGCGCAGACTGCCTGCGCTGGGCGCAGGTTCGTCATTGGCGCTCGCCGTTGGCATCAGTGCCGAGTCTGCGAACGGAGAACGGCCATCGACTGAGCCGCTAGGGCGTATCCGGCGCTTCCGTCACGTGCGGATACTTGCCCGGCTGCCCGAGCAGCGTCGCCGAGCGGCGCCTGCTCGCGGCACGGCGGCGCGGCGACGTTGGCGGGCGACTGGCCGCCGTAGACGAACTGGTCGATCAGCTCGAACGTCGTCCTGCGAGATCAGGTTGGTGATGGCGCCGACGCCAGGGTTGAGCGGGTCGATGGTCTGGACCACGGTGGGCACCGGGTTGGTGGTGCAGAGGTAGTTGCCGAACACCTTGAGGCCGGCTGGGCAGATCCTTGTAGCCGAGCGGCGCGAAGTACGGGTTGGAGCGGTTGCGTGCGCGATGCGCTTGGGATAGGCGGCGAGCGCCTCCGGGTTGACCGGGTTGGTGGTGCGCAGGTAGTGCACCGGCTTGGCGTTGTTGCCGTCGGTGCAGCCTGCCACGTCGGCTTGTCCAGACCTGGCCAGCGTGGCCTGCGTGGCGGCGGTGTCGAGCGCGAAGAACGCCGCCGCCTCGTGCTTGTACAGGCCCAGCCAGTCGAGGAACGGGTTGAGGTTGCGCAGGAACGGGTCCACCTGCGCGAGCACCGGGCCGCGTGGAGTCGAGGAACTGCGACGTGGCCGGCAGACCGCTTCTTGGAAGCCTGCACCAGCGGCGGGATGTTCTCGAACAGCCCCTTCAGCTCCGGCGCGAACTTGGACGTGGCGATCAGCATGGCGACAGCTGACGCGCCGCCGGCCGCAACTGGGTGATCAGCGGGTTGGTGTTGTTGGCGAACTTGGTGAGCCGCACCGAGATCGCGCGCCGACTCGTCCTCGAACGTCGGGAACGCGATGAACGCCTGGCGCCAGCTCCTCGGTCGCGCCTGGCCGTGGTCTGCGAACACACGGTTGGAGTTCGAGATCAGGTCGGTGAGCTGACCGTCGCGCTCGCTCAGCGCGTCGAACACCACGCCCGTGTTCCGCACCAGCCGCCGACGTGGCCTGCTTCTGGCTGCGCAGGATGGCCAGGAGCTTGTCGAAGTCCTGCGGCGAACGGCGTGAGGTTGCCGAGCGCATCGTTGAGGTCCTGCCCGCGGCGGTCGAACGCGACGCCCTGCTGCTCCATCCAGTCCTGGAACGCCTTGCGCGTCGGCCGGGTCGAACGCCCGGAAGATCTCGTCGAGCTGAACCGTCTGCGCCACGTTGCCGTCCGGGCAGCGTGCCGTTGTCCGCCACCTTCGTGCCGCGCGCGATTGCCCGGGCGTCAGCTCCACGTAGGTCTCGCCGAGCAGCGTCTTCTGGCGCAGCATCGCGCGCGTGTTCACCGGGATCGGCGCGTACCTGCTGTTGATCTCGATCGTGACCGCCGTGAGCGGCTTGACCTTGCCGTTCACCACGACCACCTTCTTCTTCATCACCTTGCCGACGGTCACGCCGGAGATGCGCACGTCGGCCTGGTCCGCGAGCGTGGTGGCCTCGGGGAAGTTCGACGGTCACGCGGTAGCCCTTCGGCTCGCAGCGGCACCGAGCCGCCGAAGGTCAGCCACAGGTACAGCAGGATCGCCGAAGCACGACAGCGCGAACGCCGCCATGACAGATCCGGCCGAGGCTGGGGGCTGCTTCTGCATTACGGGTTCAACCCCCCGGGCGTCGGCGCGCTGCCGCCGCACACCTCCTGCTGCGTCGGCGCGTTCAGCAGCGCGATCAGGACGGCCAGCTGCGGGTTGACGTCTTGAGCAGCGTCTGGAGCACGGCGAGGCTGGCGCAGTCCGTGAGGAAGATGCCGCGCCGCACCGCGCCGTGCGCGTCCTGCGTGCTGAAGATCGAGGCGCCCGCGTGGTTGAGCCAGGCCGCCCAGTAGAGGAAGCCCTCCTCCGTTACCTGGCGGGTTGTACGCCAGCGTCGTTGAACAGCGCGTTGAGGAACGCGCCGTGCGTGTGAGCCGCGGCGCCGTGGGCTGAGTTGTGGGCGGCGAGGCGCAGCTGGTGCACGGTGGGCTGGGCGCTCGCGCGCGAACGGCCGCAGCTGGTCCTGGATCATCGGCGTGGTCTGCTTGAGGAACGGCCGCGTCTCCTTGAGCGACGGGCCGAGCGCGCGCGCGCCCGGACGCAGCGCCTGGAAGGTCGGCCCGAGCTCCTGCGCGAGCTTGTCCGCCTTGCTCGAGCGTGGTGTTGGCGGTGGAGAGCGTGCCGGGCAGGAGCGCAGAGCGTCTCCTGGAGCTCCTGGTCTCGGCCTGTGCGATCGCGGCGAAGTTGGCGTTCGAGGAATCGACGAACTGCGAGATCTGGCTGTCGCGCCCGGCCAGCGCGCTCGTGATCAGCTGGAAGTTGTGGATCACGTGGCGCAGGTTCTCCCGCCGACGCGCGAGGAGCCGCGTGATGCGATCGCCGTGTCGGCCGCGGTCGGCTCGAAGCGCTTGAACGTCTCGCGCAGATCGGCGTTGTAGCCCTTGCTGCCGAACGCCTCACCACCGGCGTTGATCAGGATCTGGAGGTACGAGCGCGTGTCCGCGTCGAGGTTCGACAGGATCTCGTCGAGGTTTACGTCGGGCAGCGTGTTGGACACCGGGATGTGCCGCCCTCCGCAACCGACCCGGCCGTCTTCGTGCCCGGGTTCATCTCGATGTACATGTCCTTCAGGCCGGTCTTGGGCCTGAGCAGCAGCGTGGCGTTCTTGTAGATCGGCGAGTGCTTCTTCTTGATCTTCATCTGCACGACCGCCACGCCGTTCTTCGAGCGACACCTTGCCGATCTCGCCGATCGGAACGCCCGGCGATGTTCACCGTCTGGCCCTGGCCCGGCACGACCGCCTGCGCCGTGCTGAACTCGGCGTTGACGATGTAGAAGTTCGGTGCCCACGAACGGCACCCAGCCCGGCAGGTAGAGGCGCTGGTTGGCGAGGATGTACAGCCGCCACGCCAGCGCGATCACGAACAGCACGATGATCGCCATGAAGTCCCGCAGGTGCTTGCGGATGGCGTGCTTCACGGGCCCGCCCCCACCGGCGCGTTGTTGAGGTTCGGCAGCTGCTGCTTGTAACAGGTGGCCTTGGCGTTGTAGGGCGGCTCGCGACCCGGCGCCTTGGGCTGCGTGCCGATCGGCTTGATCACCGCGTTGCCGAACAGGCGGCCGCACGGCGAGGCGCCCGTGGACACGCTCTGGTCGCCGCCGCCGGTCTGGAAGCGGGTGTACTGGCCGTTGCCGTCGAAGTTCTGCGACTCGGACGACAGGCCGACCATGCTCTGCCAGAACTCCTTGTAGTTGGGAATACCGGTGCTGAGGAAGCCGTCGTTGATCGGCACGTCGCCGGTGGGCAGGATCACGCCGGTGGCGCAGCGGTTGATCAGATCGAGCTGCGGAATGAGCTTGAGCGACTCGTCGTTGAGCGCCGCCAGGTCGGCCATCGTGGGCCGCAGCTCGTTCACCAGGCCCCCGAGCTCGGCGGGAGACACCAGCTTCTGCGTCTGCGCGATCCAGGGGAACGCCGCGTCGATCGTGGCCGGCGTCTCGCGGACGCCCGGAAGGATCTCGCGCGCCCACGCGCGCGTGGGCGGGAACGACTGGTTGAGGTGGAACAGCGTCGAGTTGGCCTTCGTCAGCACCGGACCGAGCAGGCGGATCGACGTCTGGAGGTTGCTCTGCTGCGCCGCGAACGCGCCCGTCGTGCGGTTGAAGTTGGTGATGAACTCCTGGAGCACGCGCTCGTTGAGTTGAGCGCGGCCGCGACCTTCTGTGTGGTCGCCACGAGCTTCGACAGGTCGTGCGGGTCCTCGCCGAGGAAGCCCTGGTTCACGAGCGCGGTGCCGCTGCAGCGCCTGCGGCGAGTAGTTCGAGCGACTTGTTAAGGCCTGGCCGGCCGTGAGCCCGCGACCGCCGGCACCTGGTCGGCGTCCTCGCCCGGCAGCGGCTTGCCGTTGATCGCGTCGCCGTAGCCCTTCAGCAGCGACTGGAGGTTGGCGCGCGTGTCCGCCTGCAGCGAGGTCAGCACCTGGTCGATCTGCACCGGCGCGCTCGTCTGCGTCATCGCGATCGTGCTGCCCGAATCGAGGCTGTCGGTGCGCTCGGGCTGCCGGGCGAGAGCTGGACGAAGAAGTTGCCCTCGAGGAACAGCTTGGGCCGGATCTTCAGCGTGGCGTCCTTGTGGATCGGTAGGCCGTTCTTGTTCAGGCTCATCGTCACGAGCGCCGCGCCGGTGGCCGTGCCGTTCGCGTCCTTGTAGGCGGACACCTTCTTGACGGTGCCCACCTCCACGCCGGCGATCCGCACCGGCGAGCTTAGAGCGGAGGTTGGTGGCGTTCTGGAAGACCGCCTTGAGCTGGTAGTGGTGCGTCACGAACGGCATGTGCTTGGCGAACGCCAGGTAGCTCCCGATCACGATGACACGATCGCGATCGCTCCGGCGCGGAACGGGCTCATGCCGTTGTGGCTGTCCGCGTCGCATTACTTCGCCTTCACCTGCCCGTCGGTCTGCATGCCCCTGGTTGCCCGGCACGTTGCCGATCACGGTCTTGCCCGGCGTGTACGGCCTCGTTGCCGGCCTCGCACTCCTTCGTCTGGCCCGGCGACGCCGTGTTCGGGTACGTTGTTGGCGTGCAGGTGGTTCTCCGGCGCTCGGACCGTTGGCGGGCGCGCTCGAGGGGCCGGTCTCGCTGTTGGGGCCGGTGGGCGTGGCGACGATGGATGAAGCGCTGCCAGGTGCCGTTCGCGTCACCCACCGACAGCAGGCTCGCGACGTTGCGCAGGAACAGCGACACGTAGTTGCACTGCGTCTGCACCGGCGTGAGGAACGCGAGCGTCGGCTTGAGCGAGCTGAACGTCTGCGTGAGCCGGTTGACGCCCTTGGGCACGAGCCGGGTCGGTGGCGAACTGCTGGAGCGCGGCGGAACGTGCCCTCGAGCTGCTGTTCATCGCCGGCGTCTCGGGCAGCACCTTGTGCGCCGCTGTGAGCGCGTCCGCCAGTATCGGGGCGGTGCTCGGCAGCACGGCCACGCCCGGCCGCAGCTCGTGCATGAAGCCCGCGAGGTTGCGGATGAACGGCCGCTGCTTGCGGCAGCTGAGCGGTGACGGTGTCGAGCGTGCGCGGGCCCCTGGAGATCGTCTCCTGGATGAACGGGCGCGCCACGCTCGCGAGCGAGGTGAAGGTGGTGTCGAGGTTGGCGAACAGGTCGGCCTGCTTCTGCCCCACCGGCGCAATGAGCCCTGCGGTGCGGTTGAGCGCCGGGAAGAAGCGCCGAGCTGCGTGGGCGGCGCGGCTAGGTTGGCGGCCACCGGCTGGAGGTCGGTGAACAGCGGCGGCGCAGCGCCTGGATCGCCTCGTTCAGGTCCTGGCCGCGGCCCGTGAGCGCGTCGCCGAAGCCCTGGATCGACTCTTCTGCTGCCCGATCCGCGTGGGCTCGGTCGAACATGTTAAGCACCTCGTCGATCTCCACCGGGCGCGGCTGCGCCTGCGACAGCGGGATGGTCGCGCCGGCTCGGTAGCCGGCGCCCGCGCTGCCCGGGTGTGATCTCCACGTACTTGAGGCCGAGCGCCGAGCGCGGCCGCACCAGGATCACGTCGAGTCCTCCGGCAGCGGGTCGACGCGCTTCTCGAGCTTCATGCTGATCACCGCGGTGTCGCTGCCCGTCGGCGTTGTGCCGCGGCTCGATGTTCGACACCGAGCCGACGCGCTCGCCGCCGATCCGCACCTCGTTGCCCTTCACCAGGTTGGCGGCGTTGGGCAGCTCGACCTTGACGTTGTAGGTGGGCACGAACGGCAGGCCGTTGTTCGCGTTGTAGGCGAGGAAGACCGCCACGATCGTGACCAGCGTGGTGACCGCCCCGATCAGCACGGGGCTTCCGGTGAGTGCTGCTGCTCCGCGTCGCCTGCCCATCAGTCCCCAGCAGGTAGTTGAGGGCGGGATCGGCCTGGCCGAGCGCGGGCGAGGCCGCCCGTGCTCCGCCCCCGGCGGATGCGGTTGATGCCGGCTGTTGCGCTGCTCTGGTGACCTTCGGGTCCGCGAGCTCGAGGAAGCGCTGGAAGCAGGCTCGGGCTGCTTCGAGCCGCTCACTGGCTTGTCGGTGGTGCCGCCACCCTGCGCGGGCGCGCCGGCGGTGACCCGCCGGCGCCTGCAGCCGAGTCGCGCCGGATCCGCCGTTGCGCTGGACCGCCGACGACGAGCGGCCGGCGTGAAGTTAGAGCTGCACCCCGGAACCGGCGTGGATCAACGTAGGTCGAGCAGGGTTGAGGATCAGGCCGGCGCGCAGGTAATGGCCGATGCTGTCGAAGCCGTTGATCGCCGTCATCTGGAAGAAGAGGTAAGTCCATGAAGTGGTTGATGCCGCCCGTGGCGCTTGAGGCTCTTCGTGAGGTCGTCGAGGTTCTTCGACACCGGGTCCGCGAAGGTGGCGAACTGGCGCAGGTCGTTCGTGATCGGGCGCGCCGCGATCAGCGCCGGAGTGCCCACGTCCGCGGCCTCGCCCAGCGACTTGATCGCCGGGATCGACGCCTGTCGAGAACGGGCCGAGCTGCTCGATGAAGCGGTTGAGCCCCGGCGCCGCCTGGCCGAGGTCGGCTGATCACCGGCGTCATCTGATCGGACGAGGCTGCCCAGGTCGTGCGAGCGTGGGCCGGAGCTGGCGCAGGAACGCCGGGAAGCGCTGGATCCCGGCCGAGATGTCCTGCGCGCCGCTCCGCCGTGGCCTGCGCGGTCTTGTTCGCCTGGACGATGAAGTCCGCCACCTGCTGGCGCTTGCTGCGGCCAGCGGCGCGAGCACCTGGTCGGAGTTCTTCGCGAGGTCGGCCAGCGTGCGGTTCTGGCGCGCCAGGATCGCGAGCACCTTGTCGGTGTCGCGCAGCGCGGGGTTGGCGCGGTGGATCGCGGCGTTCAGGTCCTTGCCGCGGCCCGCCAGCGCGGTGCCGAACTCGTTGATCAGGATCGCCAGCCGCTCGCGCGTGGGCTCGCGCATGATGTCGTTGATCTCGTCGATGTCCACCGGCGAGCTGGTGTGCTGGATGCGTGAGCAGGTGCTGGCCCTTGCCGTCGCCGTCGGTGATCTTGCGGCAGCTCGGGCAGCGTTCGCGCTGCCGGGCGAGCAGTCCGCGAACGTCTCGCCGATCAGCGACTGCGGCCGGATCGTGCAGTGCGCGTCCGTGTGGAACGGCGAGAAGCCCGTCCTTCTTGATCGTCGAGCACCACCGCGGCCTTGTTGTCGGGCGTCACGTGCAGCGAGTCGATCTTGCCGACCTTCGCGCCCGCCACCTTCACGTCCTCGCCCGGTACCGCGCGCACGAAGTCGAAGATCGCGCGCACCTTGTAGCTCGCCGCCGCCGTCCGCCGTTCGCGCCGAGGCCGAACACGAGCACCAGCGGCACCGCCACCAGCAGGAGGAATATGGCCGCGAGCCGCTTCATGGGCCGGGCAGCAGGGCGGTCGGGTCACAGGTGGTCTGCGGCTCGCGGTACGGGTTGGAGCCGTCCGGCGCCGGCTGCGTGGCGGCGCCCGGGCAGCGCTGCTGCTTGCCGCGTCTGGAGGCCGGCGAGCCGCTGCGAGTCGGGCGCTGCGGTGAGGAACGCTCCGGCAGGGTTGGTGGTGAGCGAGAACGCGTTGAACATCGGCTGGATGCGCGCGTAGTGGCCGTTGGCGTCGTAGTTGGCGGCGCCCTGGCCGAACTTCGTCAGCCAGCCCGTGAAGTCCGGCGCGAACGGGCGCAGGTAGTCCACCACCGGCTGCCCCTTCTGGAGCGCCTGGATCGTGCGCGGGAAGTCGGTCTTGGCCAGGCTCGCGAGCTTCGGCTGCTTGGTGCAGCAGCTCGATCAGGTCGTTGTTAGAGCCGCTGCGTGCGGATCAGGTGGCGCAGGTCGGTGATCGTCGGGGTGGCGTCGCGGACGAGCGGGCGCAGCTGCTTGAGGAATGGCGCGAGCTTCTTGGTGGCGGGCTTCGACGCGTTCACGAGCATGTCGAGGTCGTCGAGCGTGGAGTTGAGGTCGACGAAGGTGGTGTTGGCCTGGCGCAGCGTCGCGGGCAGGGCGGCCAGCGCCTGGTCGAGCGACACGTTCTCGTTGCCGATCGCGCGCGTGGTGGCGTTGGCGTTGCCCACCAGGGCGGACAGGTCGTCGCGCCGGCCGGCGATCGTCGTGACCACGCCCGAGGTGTCCGTGACGAAGCGCCGGAACTCGGCCTGGTCGCGCGTCAGCTCCTGCGCCACGAGCGACGGAGGTGGACAGCGCCGGCGCGAGGTAGTGCAGGCTCTGGTTGGCCAGCTTGCCCTTGCCGTCGAGCTGGGTGCGCCGAGCCGCGGATCAGCTGCTGGAGGCCGTGCCGCGTCTTCGGGTCGAGCGTGTTGAAGATCTGGTCGAGGTCGACCGCCGAGGTCGTCTCGTCGGACCTGATCGTGATCGCCGCTGTTGATCTCGTCCGCGGTGTTGGGCCCGGGCTGGAGCGACACGTAGCGGTTGGCGATGCCCGACAGCGAGTTGGCGCGGATGGTCGCCGTGGTGCCCGCGTGCAGCGGCGCGAAGTCGCCGTCCACGCTGAACTTCACCGCGGCGAGGCCGTTCGGCTCGAGCGTGATGTCGTTGACCTTGCCCACCTGCCGGCCGCCGACCTCCACGAGGTTGCCCTTCACGAGCTGGCTCGCGTTCTGGAACTCGGCCGTGACCTGGTAGCCGCCACCGCCTCCGAACAGCAGCACCGCCACCACTGCGACGGCGACGATCACGGCGACGACCGCAAGCAGTCCGGGCGAGCGCCGTGCCGGCCTCGCCGCTTCCCTGCCTGCGTCGGGGTCGGTTAGTTGGGGTTGTGGGAGATGCCAACAGCGAGTCTCATGATTCGGACGCCTCCCGTTGCGTCCTGTCCTTCAATGGGGCGACGCGTCTTGCGCCGTCTTGCGTGCAAACCGTCCTACTCCATCCCGAGCGGGCCCTTGGCCTCGCCTGAGAGGAACTGCCGCACGAACTGGTTGTCGGAGTTGAACAGTTCCTGCGCCGGCCCGGACTCCACGATCCTCCCCTTCCAAAGGATCGCGATGTACTCGGCCACGCGACGGGCGGACATGATGTCGTGGGTGATCACCACGTAGCAGCCGCCGTTCTCGTCGTGGATCTCCTTGATCAGCTCGCACAGCAGCGCCGTGCGCACCGGATCGAGACCCGAGTCGGGCTCGTCGAACAGCACGATCTGCGGGTCGAGCACCAGCGCGCGCGCAAACCCTGCCCGCTTGCGCATGCCGCCTGAGAGCTCGTTGGGCATCTTGTCGCCCGCCCCGCCGAGGCCGACCTCCTTGAGCCGCCGGTTGCAGATCTCGGCGATCTCGTCCTCGCCCTTGTCCGTGTGCTGGCGAAGGGGAAAGGCCACGTTGTCGTACAGGTTCATCGAGCCGAACAGCGCGCCGTCCTGGAACAGCACGCCGAACTTCTTGCGCATCTCGAAGAGGTCGTCATCGGCCATGTTGGGCACCGACTCCCCGTGCACCAGGACATCGCCCTCGTCCGGGTACAGCAGGCCCACCATGTGCTTGATGCAGACCGACTTCCCCGTGCCAGAGGGCCCGAGGATCATCGAGATCATGTCGTCGGGGAGGCCGAGGTTGAGGCCGTTCAGGATCGTGTTGCGGCCGAAGCTCTTCTTGACGTCGATGAACTCGATCGCGTCATCCGACGCCGTGGTCGCGCCGCTCGCCCGTGTGCCACTGGTACTCCTCGGCCTCGGTCGGCGGACGGCCGTCGTCCACCACCTGAGTTGGCTGCTCCTCGGAGGGCTCGCGCTGCCCCTGCTCATCCGTGCGCTCGTGCTCCTCAGCCACTCCCTCTCCTTTCATCCACCGATCGGCGCTCTTGGGTTCGAGCCCCAGAAGATCTGCGTTCCGAGCATGCCCACCAGGTGCACGCCCACCACGTTGAGCACCATCGACTTGGCCGTAGCGGTGCCGACTCCCACCGGCCCGCCGCTTGCCGTATAACCGTAGTAGGCCCCCACGATGACGATGAACGTGGCCATCGCCATGCCCTTGATCAGGCTGTATAAGAGGTCGGGCGGGTTCTGGAACATCCAGAAGATCAGGAAGAAGCCGCCCGAGGAGACCTCGCCGATCTGCTGCACCACCGCCAGGTAGGAGGCGAAGAAGCCGGCCCCCACCGCGGCGATGTACATGAACGGCAGCACCATCCAAGCCGCGAGCAGGCGGGTGGCGCAGAGGAAGGTCATCGAGCTGATGCCCATCACCTCGAGCGCGTCCACCTCGTCCGAGATGCGCATCGCGCCGATCTCCGCCACGAGGCCCGTGCCCACCTTCGCGGCCATCATGTAGCCGAACGCGTAGGGCATGATCTCGCGCAGGTCGCACCAGGCCGAGAACACGCCGGCGTACGCGGGCGCGCCCACCGAGCGGTTGAAGTAGGCGCCCTCGATCCCGCACTGGAGGCCGAGGATGAAGGTGGTGCTCCAGATCACGAGCGTGGAGCCCAGGATCAGGATGCCCGCCTGCCGCAGCGCCTCCCCGAAGAACTTGAAGACCCGGCCGCCGAACACCTCGCCGAAGTCGCGCGCGCGCGAACTTGGCGATGTCGCCGAGTGACGCGACCCAGTCGCGTGGGACCGCCAGCCAGGTGCGCCCCATTACTTGATCACCGAGATCTCGGGGTGCGTGGCCAGCAGCGTCTGCGTGAAGACGTAGTTGAAGGCGAAGATGCCGAGGAAAGCCATCACCACTCCCTGGTTGACGGCGCGACCCACGCCCTCCGCGCCGCCCGAGGCGGTCATCCCCTTGTAACACGAGACGATCGCGATGATCGCGCCGAACAAGGTGGTCTTAACAACGCTGCCCCAGAGGTCCGTGACGGACGCGTTGGTGAGCAGCGTCGAGAAGAACGGGCCGAGCGGCGCATTGAACGTGAGCGTGGCGAGCACGCCGCCGAAGATGCCGAAGATCAGCGCGTAGATGTTGAACAGCGCCGTGACGATCATCAGCGCGAGGAAGCGCGGCACCACGAGGTTCTTGACCGGGTCGACGCCGAGCACCTGGAGCGCGTCCAGCTCCTCGCGGATCTTGCGCGCGCCGAGGTCCGCCGTGATCGCGGTGCCGGCCACGCCGGCGAGGATGATCGCGGTGACGAAGGGCGCGAACTCGCGGATCGTGGCGAGCACGAAGAAGCCGCCGAGGCGGTCGATCGCGCCGAACAGGATCAGGAAGTTGCCCGCCTGGAGACCCGGCGCGCCGTAGCCGAACGCGATCGTCGAGATCAGCAGCGGGAACCAGCAGAGCCTGAGCGCGAACAGGAACTGGTTCACGAACTCGCCGCCGTACGGATACGGCGGCCGGATGGCCGACAAGATCGTCTTGCCGGTCAGGATCATCATGTCCCCTACCTGCTCGAGCAGGTTCTTCGTAGGTAGAAACGCTCGATCGGCTACTGCACGAACCACTCCGTCGGCTCCTCCCGTTCACAGGGCAGCGACAGGCCTCCCCCTCTCCTCCGGCGCGAAAGACTACGGGATCGGTTCTGGGCGGGCAACCGGGAACCGTCGCGTACCCCACCCGGAAAGTGCGTCGCGGCGGCGCTACCCCGTGGTATGTTGCGACCGCTTTGGACGCGAGGGGAGCGCAGGGAGTGCGTGCGGGCGGAGTGGCTTTGGCTGCCCTCGCCGCGCTTGCCCTGAGCGCGTGCGGCGGATCTCAGCAGGACGCGCATGAGCCGTCCGGCAACTTCAAGGTCGAGGTGCACGGGCACGTTCCCGGACAAGCAGAAGCTCGCCAAGCGCTCGCGCATGGTGATCACCGTGAAGAACGTCGACAGCCGCACGCTGCCCAACGTGTCGGTCACCGTCAACTCGTTCAACCGCAACAGCCAGCAGGCCAACCTCGCCGACGCGAGCCGCCCGGTGTTCGTGGTCAACAGCGGGACCCCGCGGCGGCGAGACCGCCAACCAGAACACCTCGGCGCTGGGCAGCCGCTCGCGCCGGGCAAGACCGCCACCTTCGCCTGGAACGTCACCGCCGTGCAGGCGGGTCCCTACAAGATCCACTACCAGGTGTCGGCGGGCCTGTTCGGCAAGGCGCACGCGGTGGACTCGAGCGGCAACCTCGACCCGAGCGGCGAGTTCTCGGGCGTCATCATCCGCAAGGCGCCGCACTCCACGGTCAACTTCAAGAACGGCAAGACGGTCGACGGCGGCTAGGTGTAGCTCCTAAGCACGTTCGTCAGTAAGACCATCCGGGCCCCCTTGGAGGCTGAGAGGTGACCTACCTATCGCAGACGAAGCTGGAGCAGCGCCGCGAGCGGCGGGCCACTGAGGCGGCCGACGCGGAGGCGCGCGAGCGGCTGCACGAGCGCACGATCGCCGCCTACGCGAACGCCTTCAGCGTTAAGGCAGAGCTCGATCGCCGAGTGGGGTTCGCGCGCCGGGTCCTGGCCAATCAGATCACCGTGGAGATGCTGGAGAACGCGGTGGCGCCGACGAACGCATGGGAGGAGAACAGGACGCTGTTCGCCGAGGTGCTCCTGGCGGAGTACTGGCTGCCGCTGGTGAAAGCCGTGGAGACGTTCAACTCGGAATGGGATCAGCTGATGGCGGTCGCCCAGCGGCACAAGCTCATGACGGCCGACGAGCAGCAGACGTTCATCGACGATCTGACCGGCAGCTGCAACCGACTCGTGGAGCTGCACCAGGAGACCGAGGCGGCCCTCCAACCGCTGTTCGCTCTCGGCGAGGGCGGCTAGACCACCGCGCGCAGCGTGGCCGGGGAGGCCAGCGTGTCAGCCTCGCCGGCGTACTGGTCGGCCAGCTCTGCCACGGCGGCGAGCGTACGGCGCGCGTGCATGTCGGCGAGCCGGCCGAGCACGGGCCAGGCGGTGAGCAGCTCCGGGTAGGAGCGCTCGTCGCCGGCGTCGGCGCGCATCGCGATCGAGAGCAGTGACCCGCCGTCGCCGTCGCTCTTCACCGACGCCATCCAGGTGATCTCAGCGCGGCAGCCGCCGGCCAGCCACCAGACGAGCGCGTAGCCGGCACAGCGACTCGGCGCGATCTCGATCCGGTGGCTCGAGATCACCCGGTCCTCCACCCCGAGCGCCACGAGGGCCCGCTGGAGCTGGGGCGTCGACTCGAGCGCGAGGAGGGCGGAGTAGGTGGTCTCGGGAGACGCGCTGATCGGCTTGTGGAAGTTGGTGGTGATGGGATGGCTCATTGGAACCTCGTACCGGTATTGGTATGGACGATGAACCAATGATCCGCGCGCAGCACCTGCGTCACATGGGAGCCAGCAAGCGTCTGGTTAGGCGGTTAACCGCAGGCCTCGGCTACCCCATTCGGGCAGCGCTCAGCTCAGGGGCGCTACCCGCCCTGAGCACGCGCTCGTAGTTGACCCGCATCAGCTCGATCACGTCGAGCACGTCGGCCTCGCTCTCGATCCTCCGTGCGCCTGGGCCCGGCTTGCCCGGAAACACCGGGTGCTCTCCGATCCGGCGTTGCTCGTGCAGCTCGTGCCACATGTCCTTGGGGAACATGAAGTGGGCGGCGTGGTCGCCGTGCAGGTGGCCGATCTCGCGCGCGCCGACCTTGAAGGCGAACTCGCCGCGCCGGCCCGGCCCGGCGGTTACGCCGGGCCACGAGGTGACCTCTGCGGTGATGCGCTGGCTAGGTGTGGGCTGCTCCGTCACTCGCCATGATTGTGCGAGGGACGGGGTCTGGGTTACCAGTGGTAATTGGGCTTAGGACCTTTGGAGTAGGCACCTGCTCGCGGCGCTTGCGGCGGCCGCGCACGTCCACCACCACCAGCGCGATCGCCACCGGCACCGTGGCGGGCAGCACCGGTATCGCGATGAAGAGCAGATCGAACACCAGCGCCAGCGCAAACGTGATCAGCGCGGCGCGGTCCTGGTAGCGCCGGCCCTCGGCGGCCAGAACGGCGCCGAGCAGGGCGGCGAGGAAGAAGTCGCCGAAGCCCATCACCACACCGCTGAACAGCACGCGCTGGAACGCCGGGAGCTCGAAGCCGGGCGTGGCGAGGTTGAGCAGGTGCTGAGCGGGCTGCAGGTAGTGGGCGCCGATCATCAGGACGTCGCCCACCGCCGTGAGCAGGATCCCGATCTTCAGCCACCGCAGTGGCGCGAGCTGGGTCAGCACGACGGCGAGCGTGACGCAGGCGAGGATCGACAGCACCACCGCGGCGGCCTGGCCGGCGATGTTGTTCCGCGCGGCCCAGGCCACGGCGAACAGCGGGATCACGAGCAGCGCGAGCCCGCGCCGCCCCCAGCGCACCGCCCGCGCGAGCGCCAGCGCGGCAAGCGGCGGCACGGCCGCGAGGGAGAGGTAGGTGAGCATCGAGGCGGCCCCGGCCACCGCCCTCACGGCCACCACAGCGACCACGATGGAGGCGAGTGGAACCAGAGCCCAGGCCGCCCCCTGGACGCGGACAAATCGCGGCGCGGTGCGGGGCAGCCCAACGGTGCCGGCCTGTGCCGCGCAGAGACAGACGCTTGAGAGAGGGAAGTCGAGGCTCACCGCCCACAACCGCTACCCGGACGCTCGCGAGGTTTAGTCGCGAAATCCCTCAAAGGCGGTACGCCGCCGGGCCGGAAACCCGCTCAGAGCGCGGCGGCGCCGGCCACGAGGCTCGCCATGCCGGCGCCGACAATCACCACGAGCAGCAGCGGCTCGAAGCGGCGCGCGTCCAGCCGGGCGAACACGCGACTGCCTACGGCGTGGCCTCCCACCACGCATGCGAGCGCCGCCCACAGCAGCGTGGGATCGACGGGTGTCCGGCCGAGCGCCGGGATGAGCGCCAGGGCGGCCACCAGCCCGATGGCCAGGAACATCGCACTCAGGGAGTCGCGCAGCTCAGCCGGCGCGAGGCCCCGTCGCGACAGCCACAGCGCGAGCGGCGGCCCGCTGACCCCGGCTGAGGTGGTGAGCGCACCGGTGGCGAAGCCCACCGCCAGGCGTCCGCGCGCGCTGCCCGGGCCCGCGAGGGCTCGCTTCACGCGCCAGCGCGCCAGCGCACCGGCGATCACCACGGCGCCCACGGCCAGCTGAAGCGCGGGCTTGGGCAGGGCACGCAGCACCAGCACGCCGCAAACCGTCCCCGGCACCGACGCAGCGAGGATGGGCGCCACCTCACCCCAGGCCACGCGCGGGCGCCGCCGCTCGGCGAAGAGCACGAGCAGGTTGAGCTCGAGTCCCAGCGCAGTCACCGTGACGATGGCCTCCACCGGCGGCAGCAGGACGAACATCACCGGGGTCAGCAGGAGCGCGAAGCCCAGTCCGGTGGTGGCCTGCACGCAGGCGGCGGTGAGAGCACTCAGGCCCACCAGCGCGACCACCATCGCTCAGCTCACCTCCCTTGCGCACAAAGCTCGCTAGACGCTAGCGAGCAACGGCGCGCGCCCTACACGGCCGCCTCGACCGCCCGCAGCTCCTCCGTGTACGGGATCGACTCGCGCCGCAGGGTGCCGTCAGACCCCACGGTGTAGGCGCCCATCCGCGCGAGCGGCGGCGAGTACGCGTGGATCGACACCGAGCGCGTGTCGCTCGGCTGGCGCATGCGGTGCACGTGCGAAGCATCGAAGTCGAACACCTCGCCCGCACGGTGGTTCAGCGCGAGCGGCACGCCGCCCAACACCAGTCGCTCTTCCACGAGCTCGCCCTCCACGACCGCCACCGCGCCGCAGGAGGTGTCGTGGTCGTGAAAGCCGGTGTCGTTGCCGTTCGCCCAGGAGATCACCCAGACGTCGACGTGCTCGTCGCGCCAGAGCTGCTCGAAGTGGCGCTGGCCGAGGTCGTGGCGCACTCTCGGACGCCACTGCTTCGGATCCGCCGCGACGCGACCGACCAGCCGGCGCAGCTCACGGCGATCAAGATCCTTCCGCGGTTTGCCGCGGAGAGAAGGTGTGCTCATGTGGATTCCCCCGAGCCGATGAATGAGCCGGTGAGTACCGGGCCTTACTGAAGCGGTTCACTGAACCGCTTCAGTAAGTATCCTCCTGTAGTGGCTGACTGTCAACCGGGGTACGCTCCGCCGGTGGCCGATCGCGCCAGGCATCGCCCGACGATTCGCGAGCTGGCGGAGTACACGGGCCTCTCACCGGCCGCGGTGAGCTACGCCCTGCGCGGCATGCAGGTGTCCTCCGAGACGGAGGAGCGCGTGCGTGCCGCGGCGGAAGAGCTCGGGTACGAGGCCGACCCGATCGCGCGTGCTCTGGCGGGCGGGGCCACGGCCGTGGTCGGTCTGCTCGTGGGCAGCCTCGCCGACTTCTGGAACCAGGAGCTTGTGCGGGCGGTGCAGCGCGAGCTCTACACGGCGGACCGCAGCACGCTCGTGGCCGACGCGGACGGCGAACCCGCCCGCGAGCTCGAGCTTGCGCAGCGGCTGGTGGACCACCGCATCGACGGGCTCGTGGTGCTGCCGATCGGCCCGGCCAGTGGAGGCTGGGAGTCGATCGCGCGACAGATCGCCACCGTCACGATCGGCGACGCCCTGCCCGGGGTGAGGCCCGCCGGTGAGGTCGTGTTCGACAACAAGCTCGGCGTGCAGGAGAGCCTTCGGCACCTCAGCGAGCTCGGCCACAGCCGCATAACCGTGCTCTCGTGGGCGGTGGAGACCTCTCCCGATCGCGAAGCCGAGCGCGCCGTGGCGTCGTCGGCCGCGGCGCTCGGTCTCGACTGCCGCGTGGTCGCGTGCGCCTACTCGCTCAACGGCTCGCGCCCGCTCGCGCTCGAGCTGCTCGCCGGCAAGGATCGTCCCACCGCGGTGCTCTGCCTGTCGGACTCGATCGCCTACGGCGTCTACGCCGCCTGCGCCGAGCTGGGGCTCACGATCCCGGACGACCTTGCCGTCGCCGGCTTCGGCGACCACCCGATCTCGCGGCTGCTCACCCCGCCGCTCACCTCGACCGTCTGGGACGTCGAGCGCGTGGCCGAGCTGGCCACCGGCTTCCTCGTCAACGCGATCGAGGCCGACGGCCCACAGGACACGCTGCGTGAGACCGTGGCCCCCGTGCTCGCCGCCCGGGCCTCGACTCAGCCCGCAGCCGGCTGACCTACGCTCGGGGCGTGGCCGCACCAGCCGCCGGACTCTGCGATCGCTGCCGCTTCCAGCGCATCGTCAAGAACACGCGCGGCTCGGTGTTCTCGCTCTGCGAGCGGTCTAAGACCGAGCCCGAGTCGTTTCCGCGCTATCCGCGGCTGCCGGTTGAGCAGTGCCGCGGCTTCACGGAACGAGAGTCACGCGGCGAGTGACCTTCTCCCCCGGCAGCCGCACGCTGACCCTCGTGCGCAGCCGGCGGTGCCGCCGCAGCGCGGCCTTGAGCGCCCGGCGGCCACGGTGGGCGAGCTTGAGGCGGAAGCGCCTCGTGTGCCCGGCCTTCAGGCGCGCCGAGCCGCCCGCGAACTTGTGACGGCGATAGGTCGCCTTTCCTGAGCACCTGCCCGCCAGGACCGACCGGCACTTGATCCGGATACCGTGGCGGAGCACGGTGCGAATGCGCATCCGCTTGGCCACCGACACGTGCGCGGACCCCCCCGCACCCCCGCCGCCGGAAGCGCCCCCGCCCGCAGGGCGGTGCAGCCCGGCCACCGCCGCCTCGGCGTTCACGAGGCCGGCGCCGAACTGCAGGTCCGCCCCGGGCGAGCCGAGATCGGTGGCCGTCGCGAGGATCCGCTGCACCGCGGCCTGGCCGCGCACGCCGAGCGACACGAGCAGCGCGGCCACGCCCGACACGTGCGGGGTGGCCTGCGACGTGCCGGCGAGCTCCTGGTAGTTGCCGTCGTTCCAGGTGGAGAGCACGTCCTCGTCCGTGCCGGGCGTGTCCGACCCGCCGGGCGCCACGAGGCTGAGCCCCTGGCCGAAGCTCGAGAAGAAGCTGCGGTTCTCGCGCTTGTCCACCGCGCCCACGCACAGCACCTTGCCCTGAAGCGAGTTGTTCTCGCAGAACGGCAGGCCGTCGTTGCCCGCCGCGGCCACCACAACCACGCCGCGCTGCACCGCCCGCGCCACGGCGGCGCTCATCGCGTCCGGTATGCCGAGGCCCGGAGTGGGCACGGATGCCGCCGAGGCTCAGGTTGATCACGTCGGCGCCGTGGTCGGTGGCCCAGTCGATGCCCTGGGCCACGCCGGCGTCAGAGCCCGAGCCGCTGTCGTCGAGCACGCGCACGGGCAGGATGCTCGCGCCGGGGGCCACGCTGTCCACGCCGATCCCGTTGTCGGCGTCCGCCGCGACGATCCCCGATACGTGCGTGCCGTGGCCGTTGCCGTCCTGGGGCGTCGCGTCGTCGTCCACGAAGTCGTAGCCCTGCAGGATGCGGCCGGCGAGGTCGGGATGAGAGGCGTCGATCCCGGTGTCGACCACCGCCACCGTCGGCCCCCGCGCCGGTGGTCAACGGGTGCGCGGCGTCGGCGTGGATCAGGTCGAGCCCCCACTGATGGGAGCGCAGCGGATCGCCGCCGGCCGCCGTCGCCGTGGCCGGAAGCAAGCGCTGCACACAGAACCGCCGCGATCCCGCATCGCGTCAAGCGCCCCATGCGGACTCAGTCTAGGGAACGGCTCCGGCTTGCATACAAACCTTGGCAAGAGTTTGTCAAGGTTGGCCGATTTTTCCGCTAGCATGGGCGGAATGCGGGACTACCTCGAGGCGATCAATTCGCGGGTCGTGATCTTCGACGGCGCCATGGGCGCCACGCTCGAGGAGCTCGACCTCACCCAGGAGGACTACGGCGGGCTGCAGGGCAAGTGCCACGAGGCGCTCGTTCTCAACCGCCCCGACGTGATCCAGAGCGTGCACGAGTCGATGATCGCCGCGGGCGCCGAGGTGCTCGAGACGGACACCTTCCAGGCCTCCCGCCTGAAGCTCGGCGAGTGGGGGCTCGACGGAGCACACGCTCGAGATCAACCGCAAGGCCGCCGAGCTGGCGCGCGCCGCCGCGGGCGACGAGTTCTTCGTGGCCGGCTCGATCGGTCCCACGGGCTTCCTCCCCGCCTCCGACGACCCCACGCTCGGCAACATCTCGTTCGGCGCAGCTCCTGGAGGTGTTCGAGGAGCAGGCGCGCGGCCTCGTGGAGGGCGGCGTGGACCTGATCATCATCGAGACCGCCCAGGACATCCTCGAGGTGAAGGCCGCGATCTTCGGCGCGCGCGAGGCGTTCAAGAACGTCGGGCGCGAGCGTGCCGATCCAGGCCTCGGTCTCGCTGCTGCCGAACGGCGGCAAGATGCTGCTCGGCACCGACATCGCCTCGGTGCTCACCACCCTCACCGCGCTCGACGTGCAGGCGATCGGGCTCAACTGCTCGACCGGCCCCGAGGACATGCGCGACGCGATCCGCTTCCTCGGCGAGCACTCGCCCCTGCCCGTGCACTGCATCCCCAACGCCGGCCTGCCGCTGCAGGGGCCGAACGGCGAGACGATCTTCCCCGAGGAGCCCGAGCCGCTGGCCGCCGCGCTGCAGGAGTACGTGGAGCGTTACGGCGTGTCGATCGTGGGCGGCTGCTGCGGCACCAAGCCCGAGCACATCGAGGCGATCGCCGAGCGCGTGAAGGGCCGCGAGCCGGGCGCGCGCCCGGAGGCCTCGCTGCCGCCGCAGGTGTCCTCGATGATGGGCGCCACGCTGGTGGCGCAGGAGCCGCGGCCCAACGATCGTGGGCGAGCGCGTGAACTCGCAGGGCTCCCGCCGCGCCAAGCAGATGCTGCTCGACGACGACTACGACGGGCTGCTCCAGATCGCCGAGAACCAGGTGGAGGGGGGCGCGCACGTGCTCGACGTGTGCGTGGCCCTGACCGAGCGCCAGGACGAGGACGAGCAGATGCGCCAGCTCGTGAAGCGCATCTCGCTGCAGGTGGACGCGCCGATCCAGGTCGACTCCACCGAGCCGAACGTGCTCAAGGCCGCGCTCGAGCAGATCCCCGGCCGCGCGATCGTCAACTCGATCAACCTCGAGGCCGGGCCGCGACAAGCTCGACACGGTCGTGCCGCTGACCAAGGCGCACGGCGCGGCGATCATCGCCCTCACGATCGACGAGGAGGGGATGGGCAAGACGCGCGAGCGCAAGCTCGAGATCGCCAGGCGCATCCACGGCCTCGTGGTGGACGAGCACGGCATGTCGCCCGAGGCGCTGATCTTCGACCCGCTCACCTTCACGCTCACCACTGGTGACGAGGAGTGGAAGCCGTCCGCCGTCGAGACGATCGAGGGCATCCGGCTGATCAAGCAGGAGCTGCCCGGGGTGAAGACCTCGCTGGGCGTCTCGAACGTGTCGTTCGGCGTCTCCCCGGTGGCGCGTGCGGTCTCGAACTCGGTCTTCCTCCACCACGCCGTGGAGGCGGGGCTCGACCTGGCGATGGTGCACCCGCAGGACGTCACCCCCTACGCCGAGATCCCGGACAACGAGCGCGAGCTGGCGGACGACCTCGTGTTCAACAAGCGCGAGGACGCGCTCGAGCGCTTCATCGCCCACTTCGAGGCCAAGGGCGAGCAGGCCGCGGAGGAGGATGTCGACCCGACCGCCGACATGGAGCCCGAGCAGGCGCTCCACTGGCACATCCTGCGCCGCAAGAAGGACGGCGTGGAGGCGCAGATCGACGCCTCCGTGGAGAAGATCGGCGCGGTCCCGACGCTCAACGACGTGCTGCTGCCCGCCATGAAGGAAGTGGGCGACAAGTTCGGCGCGGGCGAGCTGATCCTGCCGTTCGTCCTGCAGTCGGCCGAGGTGATGAAGCGCGCCGTGGCCCAGCTCGAGAAGTACCTCGACAAGATCGAGGGCTACACCAAGGGCACGGTCGTACTGGCCACGGTGTTCGGCGACGTGCACGACATCGGCAAGTCGCTCGTCAACACGATCCTCACCAACAACGGCTACACGGTGGTGGACCTCGGCAAGCAGGTGCCGATCTCGCAGATCATCGACGCCGCCGAGGAGCACAAGGCCACCGCCATCGGGCTGTCCGCGCTGCTCGTGTCCACCTCCAAGCAGATGCCGATCTGCGTGTCCGAGCTGCACGAGCGTGGGCTCGAGTACCCCGTGCTCGTGGGCGGCGCCGCGATCAACCGCGACTTCGGCCGCCGCATCCTCTACCCCGGCGGCACCGAGTCGGACGACATCTACGACCCCGGCGTCTTCTACTGCAAGGACGCGTTCCAGGGCCTGTCCGTGATGGACAACCTGATCGACGACGTCGGCACGTGCGGACCTGGTCGAGCGCATCCATCGCGAGGCCAAGGAGCTGCGTGAGAAGCCCGTAAAGGTTGAGGAAGGTCCCGCGCCCGACGCGCCGTCGCGCTCCGCCGTGCGCGTGGACGTGCCCATCCCCGAGCCGCCGTTCTGGGGCGTGCGCGAGGTGGAGGTCGACCTCGACGAGGTGTTCCCGCTGCTCGACACGCACGTGCTGTTCAAGCTGCACTGGGGTGGCAAGGGCGTGAAGGGCGAGGCGTGGGAGCGCCTGCTCGCGGACGACTTCCAGCCGCGGCTCGAGCGCATGTGGCGCGAGCAGGACTACCTGAACCCGCGCGCCGTCTACGGCTACTTCCCCGTGAATGCGGACGGCGACGAGCTCGTGTTCTTCGATCCGGAGGACCCGTCTAAGGAGATCGCGCGGCTGGAGTTCCCGCGCCAGCCGGCGCACGACCGGCTCTGCCTGTCCGACTACTGGCGCCCGATCGAGTCCGGCGAGCGCGACGTCTGTGTGCTGCAGGCCGTCACCGTCGGCCCCGAGGTGACCAAGCTGCTGCGAGCGGCTCGAGTCCGAGGGCGAGTTCGCGGAGCAGCTGTTCGTGCACGGGCTCGGCGTGCAGTCGGCGGAGGGAATCGCCGAGTGGCTGCACGAGCGGGCGCGCAGCGAGCTCGGCCTGTCCGAGGACCAGGGCCGCCGCTACTCGTGGGGCTACCCCGCGTGCCCCGAGCAGGAGCAGCACGTGCCGGTGTTCAAGATGCTGGGCGCGGAGTCGATCGGGCTATCCCTTTCGCATGGCTTCGCGGTGGAGCCGGAGCAGTCGACGGTCGCGATCGTCGCGCACCACCCGCAGGCCTCCTACTTCGGCATGCGCTCGGGCCGCATCCCGCCGGATCGAGCGGGCGCGGACTCCCCGGCCGACGAGGCCGAGGCCGCCGAGCCGTCAGCCGCCGGCTAGCAGCCCGGTAAGGGTTCTCGCCAGCTCCGCCGGCCGGCCGTCCATCTGCCGATCGGTCACGCGCAGCACCCGGTGGCCGGCGAGCGTCAGGATGGCGTCACGGCGGCGGTCTTCCTCGAGGACCGTCTGCTCCTGTGGTGTTCCCAGCTGTCGAGCTCGACGCGGGCTCAAGGTGCCGCACGTCCGTCATGGCACGACGGTCTCACGGGTGCGCGAACGGTTACGCACCTCGGTGCGACAGGTTCGCTACGCATGTGTAACGGCTAGGAGGCGTCCACTTTGGCCGCGGCGCCCTTGCCGCGGCGGCGGGCGCTGCCAACCTGGAGCTCCACCGGCGCCGTGTGGAGTGCGCGCAGGCGCATGTCCTTCCACGACATCCCCTCGCGCAGCAGCGCCGGCATGCCCATCGTCACCGCGGTGGCGATCTCCACCGCCTGGAGGATGATCCCGTAGGCAAGCGCGTCAGCGTGGCGACACGCCGTACGCGGAGAGCACCGCCACGCACGCCGCCTGGAACACGCCGAGGTTGGACGGCGTGGCCGGCAGCACGGCGGTGACGTTGACCGCGAACAGCACCGCGGCGGCGGCGCCGAAGCTGGCACGATGGTCGAGACCGAGCGCGATCAGCAGCACGTAGCAGGCAGTGGCCTGCAGCCCCCAGGCGCGCGAGCTGGTTGAACGCGGCCCAGGCGCCGAGCTTGGGATGACGGAACACCTGCAGTCCGGCACGCACCTGCTCCATCGCGCCGCGCACGATCGCCAGCGCGCGCCGCAGCGCGCGTGAAGCGCGACGGCTTGCCGCGCCGCAGCAGCGCGGGCAGCGAGCAGCACGAGCAGCCAGCATCGACACCGGCGCGGCGGAGCCGATGATCAGCGCCTTCTCGTGGCCGTGGAAGAGGCCGACGGTGGAGAACATGATCGTGCCGAGCACCGACCAGCGCGACCAGGTTGAGCAGCGTCTGCGACACGACGGTGCCGAGCACGATCGGCAGGCGCTCGCGCACACGCCCGAGGCGCCGCGCCACGATCAGCGCGCGCGAGGGCTCGCCCAGCCGGGCGGGCAGCGTGGCCGACATCAGCACGCCGATCATCACGCCGCGCGCGGCATCGCGCCGGCGCACGCGGATCCCGGGCAGCGCCGAGCGCAGCACCGCGTGCCAAGACTCCGCGCGCAGGAACATCGAGGCGCACATCAGGCCGAACGCGAGCAGCACCCAGGTGGGCGTGGCCGCGAGCAGGGCGTCGCCGATGCGCTGCATCCCGATCCGCTGCAGCGCCATCCAGCCGAGGCCCGGCGCCGGCCGCGATGGCGGCGAAGCCCGCAACGCGCCGGACGATGGCGCGGCACTCGCCGGCGAGCCGCCGCGGGGCCACCGGCTCGAGCGAGGGCAGCCGGCGGGCCGGGTAGCGCGCTCCCAGCGTGGCGGGCTGCCACGCCGGTGCGCACGTGCAGCGCGCTGCGCGCGCGCCGGCAGGCGCGGGCATCTCGATCGCATCCTCGTACGCGCGCTCCACCTCGCCGGCCACGTGCGGCCAGGCGAAGCGCTCGGCGCGCTCGCGCGCGGCCGCGGACATGCGCGGCGCGGCGTGCGGGATCCTCGGCGAGCGCGTGCAGCGCCTCGCCGAGCTCAACCGGCTCCGCCGGCGTCCACGAGCACGCCGTCCACGCCGTCGCGCACGACGTCGCGATAGCCGGCGATGTTCGACGCCACCACGGGCGTGCCCGAGGCGAATGCCTCGGTCAGGACCATGCCGAAGCTCTCGCCGCCGAGCGACGGCGCGCAGAGCACGTCGGCGTCGTGCAGAAGCTGCCACTTGCGCTCCTCGGTCACGCGGCCGGCCACCTCGATGCCCTCGGTCTCGAGCAGGAACGGCTCGACCTCCTCGCGCGTGGCTCCCGCGACCACGAGCCGGGCGGGCACGCCGGCGCCGCGCAGCGCCTCGAAGGCGCGCAGCAGCACCGGGAGTCCCTTGCGCTCCTCGGCGCGGCCGAGGAAGAGCAGGGTGAGCGCGTCGCGTGACCGGCTTGGGACCCGTCAGAGCAGCGGACAGATCCACGCCGTTCGGGACGATCCGGTACTCGCCGCCGTAGAAGCGCCGCGCGGTCCAGCGCGCAGCCTCCGACACCGCGATCCGGACGTGAAGCTTGTTGTAGAGCCGGCGCGCGCCGAGCATCACGGCGACGTTGTTCGAGACCCGGCTCGTGGAGTACGCGTGGAAGGTGCCGACCAGCGGCGAGCGCGCGACCACTCGGTGCGCCGTCCAGCTCGCCATCGGCGCGTTGGGCTCGTGCACGTGCACCACGTCGAAGTTGCCCTGGCGCAGCGCCCGGCTCGAGCGTGGCCACGCCCTCGCCGAACACGGACAGATTCGACACCGCGCCGTTCATCGGCAGCCCGACCGTGCGGCCCAGCGGCACCAGATAGTCCGGCACCTCCCGGTGCTCCGGGCCGCGCGCCCTTGTGGGTCAGGCGCGCGAAGCGGTCGTCCGGGTCGTATGGCGCGAGCAAACGGACGTCGTGGCCCTTGTCGAGCAGCTCCGCCGCGAGTGCCTCGACGTGCCTTCCGACGCCCTCCCGGATAGGTAAACGAATAAGGGGAAACGAGTCCTACGCGCACGTGGCCGATGTTAGCCCAGCTTCGCGGCCGCGCGCCGGGTCGAGTGCCGCATCGCACGTAGCCGGCGGTGAGCACCAGGCGAGGCGTGCCGATCATCACAATCATCGGACCGGAATCGTTCGCCAGGGCGCCTATCACGACGGCGAAGAACGAGCCCACGATGGCCCCGCCCGGAGCGGCCGTTCGCGCTCGCCGGACAGCGGTGCGAGCAGCTCGCGGCGCCTGACAGCGCCGTACAACGAGCAGCACGATGCAGACGCCCACGTGAACGGCGTGGTGCCGCGCGTCGAGCCCGCCACCGACAGCCGCCAGCGGCGCACGAGTACCTTGCCGAAATCACCGGGCCCGCTGGAGTTCGAGAGCGTGCGCGTGAGGTGGGCGCCGCCGCCGATGGCGAGGTCGAGCAGCGCGCAGCGCCCCACGGCCAGCACCGGGACGATCACGGCGAGCACGATCGCGCGCCGGGTGGGACCGCGCGGCAGCGACATCGACCACCGCCGCCGCGCCCCCCGCACCGAGCGTGATCACGCCCCCCACGTCCGCGCCGAGGCGGCCCGCGCCGATGATCACCGCCGCGACGAGGGCGGCCACCGCGAACACGCGCGGCGCCGAGCGCTCGCGGCATGAGCGTGAGGGCCGCGCCCGGTGCCGATCAGCACGGTGAGCGACAGGATGATCTCCAGCTCGTTGCCGATGCCGAAGAAGCGCGAGCCGCCCTTGGGGTTGGGCCCCGCGATCGAGAGCCCGATGAGGTGCGAGCCGAGCGCGAGGTCGATCGCGTGCGCGCCGAAGCTGACCGCCGCCGGCAGCATCGGCGCCGCGGGCCACGGCAGGAACTGTCGGTGAGCGCGCCGAGGCCGAGCGAGCCGAGCGCGATGATCAGTCCCTCCGCAGCACCCGAGGGCTCGATCGCCGCGGTGAGCAGGCAAGCGCGGGCATCCAGATGCCCGCGAGCAGGAGGATGCGCAGCCCGCCGCGCAGGCCGTCACCCCGGCGCGCCAGCCACAGGAGCAGCACCGCCGCCGCCCAGCACGCGCAGCACGATTCGCACCGCGTCGTCGCGGTGCGGCAGGATCGCGTTCGAGCCGCGACGTGAGCTCTTCACGTACCCGCTGCCGTGGCCGCCGCGGCGACTCGATCCGCTCGCCCTGCATCTTCTTCGGCTCCTTGATGCCGAGCGTGCGCAGCACGGTGGCGGAGATGTCCGGCGCGGCGATATACCCGTCGCGCCGCGTGGTGGCCGAGCGGATCACGCCGCCGCGCGATGCCCGGCCCCATCGCGCCCGTGGGCGAGCAGCGTGAGCGGCTCGAGCCGGCGGCGCCTGCACCACCACCACCAGATCGCGAGGGCCGGCGCGCGCGCAGCAGCCGGACAGTGCCGCAGAGCCCGGATCGCCGTCGGGCAACGCGCGACCAGCAACGAGGAACGAGCGCCACAGCGCCAAAGCCCGCGCTGGCGAAACCCGACGCCGGGCCAAATCGACACCCGCCCGGATCCGCCCGACCCGCTCAGCCGCGGCAAAGGACTCGGTGTTCTCGGCGCCGCTTACGCCCGCGTACGCCACCGACCCGCCGGCCCGCGCAATCGTCGTCGCAAGCAAGCCCCGGCACCACATCGCCGGGGGCATCACGAGCGCGACGCACAACCTTGTCCCATCCCACCACTGTGGCCTGAGGCCTTGGCCGTGGCCTCGACGCGCAAAGCCACTCTCGGCAACCGCCTGCGTGTACGCGCGCGTCGAAATCCTCGCCCCCTGCGACAGATCGATGGAGAACTGCGGCCGCTTGTAACCCCCGAGCGTCGGGCTGGTCAACCCGAGCGCCAGCCCGGGCTGCGCGGCGAAAACGTCGAGAGCGCGCGGCGCCGGCAGGAACAAATCGGCGCGGCGCCGCGGCGCCAGCCTCGGCGCGGGGAGGCCGCCGCCGCGAGGGCCGCCGCGGCGATCAGGGCCCCGCATCTGCCACGCATGCGGCACACTCTATGGAGCGCTGATGAGCGACCGTAACTTCGTCAAGTTCACCTTCGTCAAGCTCGATCCCGCCTGGCGCCGGCGCGATTCCGCCGACCGGATGCAGGACAAGCTCGAGTTCGCGGCAGCCTGCAACGACTTCGCGGAGGACCACTTCCTGCGCACCTACTCGCTGGTGGGCACGCGAGGCGACTGCGACCTGATGGTCCGCACGATCGCTGCCGACCTCGACCCCATCCACGAGTTCCACGTGCTGCTCAACCAGACCGGCCTCATGCGCTAGGCGGACATCCCCTACTCCTACCTGGCGATGACGAAGGAGTCCGTCTACTCCGACGAGCCGCAGCCGCTTTCGCCGCGCCCCGGGTCGGACAGCCGGTACCTGATCGTCTACCCGATGTGGAAGAAGCGCGAGTGGTACCTGCTCGCGCCGGAAGAGCGGATGCGGATCATGCGCGGGCACATCGAGATCGGCCGCCGCTACACCAACATCGACATCAACACGGCCTACTCCTACGGCCTCGACGACCAGGAGTTCGTCGTCTCGTTCAACGCGGACCAGCCCGGCGAGTTCCTGGACCTCGTGCACGAGTTGCGGGGCACGGAGTCGAGCGCCTATACGGAGTGCGAGACGCCGATCTTCACCTGCATCAGCGCCTCGGTCGAGCGGGCGCTGGGAGCGCTCGACGGCGAGGCCGTGGCCGTGGAGCCCGCCACCTAGGAGGAGGGCGGCACGGCCGCCGCGAGCCACGCGAACACGCTGAGTGTGGCGGCGTCGATCTTGAGGCTGTCGCCGGGCGCGTCCGGCGCGCGACTGCCGTCCCAGGCCTTCAGGAACAGTCCCGCCCTGCTCTGAGAGTCCGCGAGCGCACGCTGCGCGTTGCCGAGCGCCAGCTAGTACCAGCGCGGGTCGTGGTCGTGCGCGTAGAGGTCGAGCATCCAGTGCAGGTACACGGCGTCGTACTGCGGCCCGTGGTGGAGGGCCGTGCTGAAGCCGCGCAGCGCGCGGCCCCGAGCCGCTCGGCCTTGTCGCACAGCGCGTCGTCATGCGTTGTGCCGCAGAGCGACTCGAACGCGGCGATCATCGGCGACTGCACGTAGCCCATCAGAATCGGCGAGCGGGGTCGCGCATGTACAGGCCGTTCTGCGCGTCCCAGATGTGCGAGTCAGCCCAGGCGATGTAGCGCCGACCGTGGTCAGGTACGGCTTCCGGCGGGTGGTCTCGTACAACAGCGCGCCGAGCAGCGGTCGCTGAGGCGATCCCCTCAGACGAGCGGCTCGTGTGCTTCGTGTCCCACCACACGCCGCCGCCGTCGCCTGTCCGCCCAGCCTGTCTGGGCGATGAACTGGAAGGCGTCGTCGCGCGTAGGTGAGGTAGCGCTTGACGCGCGTCACGCGGTAGGCCTCGAGGAAGGCGAGCCCGAGCCAGCCGTTGTCGTCGTAGTAGACGTGCGCACGAGCGTTGGCGACCTCGCGCGTGCTCGGATCGAAGCCGCCGATGTGGCGGCGCGTGTGCCTGATGTGGCCGGCCTGCGGGTTCCAGTACTCGCGGTAGGCGCGGTCCGCGAACCAGCCGACCGCGCGCTTGTTGGCCCGCAGTGGGCGCCGCCTGCGCGATCCCGTTCGAGCGTGCTGAACAGGTGCACCGTGGTCCAGATCGGGGCCTTGCCGTCCTGGCCACTTGCGAGGCGGTCGTTGTACCAGTCCGTGCCCGAGTTCCACCAGTAGCGATCGATCTTGCGCACGCCCTCCTCGGCGAGCTGGAGGAACTTCTGCTGATCGCCCCGTGAGCCTGCCGCCCGCGGGAGCCGGTGGAGGCGCGTGCGCCGTTGACGCCACCAACCGCCGACCCGACCGCCACTGCCAGCAGCTGAGCGCGCGAACCCCACGCGCGCATTGAACAGGGCTCAGATAAGAGTGGTGCGCAGCGTGCCGAGCGTGGGCGAGCTGATCTCGACCTCGTCGCCCGCCTTGAGCCACACCCGCGGCTCGCGCACGCTGCCCACGCCGGCGGGGGTGCCAGTGGACACGATGTCGCCCGGCTCGAGCGTCAGCAGCGTGGACAGATGCGCCACGAGCGCCGGGATCGAGTGGATCAGGTCGGCCGTCGTGGCGGACTGCATCACCTCGCCGTTCAGCTTCAGCTCGATGCCGATCGAGTCGGGCGCGCCGGCCTCGTCCGGCGTGACGAGCGCCGGCCCGCAGGGCGCCGAGCCGTCGAACACCTTGCCGGGGATCCACTGCGGGGTGGCGAACTGGAGGTCGCGCGCCGACAGGTCGTTGAGCAGCATGTAGCCGGCGATGCAGTCGAGCGCATCGTCCTGCGCTCACGTCCTTCGCGCGCCGTCCGATCACGAACGCCACCTCGGCCTCGTAGTCCACCTTCCGGCTCGCGGCCGGCAGTTTCACCTCGCTGCCGTCCGGCACAAGCGCGTTGCGGAACTTGGCGAAGAAGGTGGGCGTGTCCGGCGCCTCCACTCCCGCCTCCTCGGCGTGCGAGCGGTAGTTGAGCCCGATGCAGATGATCTTGTCCGGGTCGGGGATCGGCGGCAGCAGGCGCACGTCCGCGAGCGCAAACTCGTCGCCCGACGAGGGCTCAGCGAGCGGTCCGGCGGCGATCAGCGCGCGCAGGCTCTCGCCAGCGTCGAGCACACGATCGCCGTCGCGCACAAGCCCCGCACGGGGCCCGTTTCCGGCGTCGTAAGTCACCCAGCGCACGCGCGGCAGCTTACGGCCCTGCAATCCTTATGGCGTGAGAATCTCGCGAATACCTCTGGTTGCAGGCCTTTTCGCCGTCGCTCTGGCCACCCCGGTGGGCGCCGCGACGCCCACGACGCTCCCGGCCGGCTCCAGCATCGACGGCGTGGACGTGTCCGGTCTCGACTCCGCCGCAGCCACGGCCAAGGTCCAGGCCACGCTCGCGCCGATGATCGAGAAGCCGGTTGTCGTTCGCATCCGCACCCTGGACCAGCCGGTGGCCAGCGCGGACCTCGGCCAGACGATCGACTACGCGGGCATGGTCAAGGACGCGTTCGCCGCCGCCGCGAGGCACCGCAGGGTGCACGTCAGTCTGGCGCGGAAGATCGACGGCAAGAAGCTCACCAAGACGCTCACCAAACTCGGCAAGCCGTACTACCGGGCCCCGCGCAACTCGCGCGTGGTGCTCGGGGTGCGCAAGATCAAGCGCATCCACGGGCGCAACGGCAAGGGCCTCGACATCTCGAAGCTGCGTCAGAAGGCGCTCAACGAGCTGCGCCACCCCACGCCCGAGCGGACCATCACCGGCGGCATCCACAGCGTCCACCCCCGGGTCACGCTGCACAAGCTCGCCCGCAAGTACTCCACCTACGTCTCGGTGGATCGCAGCGCCTTCAAGCTGCGGCTCTTCAAGCGGCTCCGCCATGTGAAGACCTACGGGATCGCCGTCGGGATGGCCGGCCTCGAGACGCCGCGCGGCATACGCCACGTGCTCGAGAAGCAGGTGAACCCGGCCTGGCACGTGCCGAACAGCCCCTGGGCGGGCTCGCTCGCGGGGCAGACGATCCCGGCCAGTGATCCGCGCGACCCGATCAAGGCGCGCTGGCTCGGGCTCGGCGATGGCGTCGGCATCCACGGAACGTCCGAGGACTGGTCGATCGGCACCGCCGCGTCACACGGCTGCATCCGGATGCACGTGAGTGACGTGATCGCCCTCTACCCCCGCGTGCCTGTGGGCACGCCGGTGCTGATCCACTGACCGCGAAGGGCAACCGGGCGCTCGAGCACCTGCGCGCATCCGACCATGTGATGCGCGCGCTCGTGGACGAGCACGGGCCGCTGACGATCGGGGAGCGCCGCCGCGGCCGCCCCACGGACGCCTACGGGACGCTGGTACGGGCGATCGTCGGGCAGCAGCTTTCGACGAAGGCGGCGACCACGATCTTCGGGCGTGTGCTCGATCTGTTCGGCGGCAAGGTGCCGTCGCCCCCACAGCTGATCGACGCCGACCCGGATGCGCTCCGGACAGCGGGGCTCTCGCGCGCCAAGGTGGCCTACCTGCGCGACCTGGCCGAGCGCGTACAGGACGGCGACCTCGATCTCGACCACCTGGCCGAGCTCTCGGACGCCCAGGTGGCCGAACGGCTCACGGCGGTGAAGGGCATAGGCCAGTGGAGCGCGGACATGTTCCTGATCTTCCACCTCGGCCGCCCCGACGTTCTCGCCGTGGGCGACCTCGGGATCCGGCGCGCCGCCGAGCGGGCCTACGAGCTGCCGGAGATCCCCGACGTGGACACGCTCACACGCATAGCCGAGCCGTGGCGGCCGTACCGTTCGCTGGCGTGCCTCTACCTGTGGGCGTCGCTCGACAACGAACCGGTGCCGTGACGATCCGCCCGGCCACGAGGGACGACGAGAAGACGCTACGCGCGCTGGACGCCGCCACCTGGTCGCCGGAGGTGACCCCGGGACCGCGGGCACAGCCCGGCCGCAGCTTTTTCGGGCCGGACGACGATCCGGACGACGTCCTGGTTGCGGAGTTCGACGGCGAGCTGGCCGGCTACGTGAAGCTGCGCCACCCCACCGGCCTCGAATCCAACCGCCACGTGCTCGCGATCCACGGCCTCGCGGTGGCTCCCGCGCGGCAGCGGCGCGGCGTGGCGCGCGCCCTGCTCGACGCTGCCGTGGAGGCGGCCAGCGCTCGCGGGGCGCGGAAAATCACCCTTCGCGTGCTCGCACCGAACACCCGCGCCCGGGCACTGTACGAAAGCTACGGCTTCGAGACCGAAGGCGTGCAGCGGGAGGAGTTCCTCCTCGAGGGCCGCTACGTGGATGACGTGCTGATGGCGCTGCGGCTGGGCTAGAGCGCGCCGCGGTCCCCGGCCACGCGGATCAGCACCATCGCCCAGGTTCTGAACGGACGCCAGCGCTCTGCGATCTCGGCGAGCTGTGCGTGGCTCGGCGGGCCATCGAGGTGGTAGAGCTCCGCCACGTAGTCGAGGCCGCGCGCCTCGCCGGTGGCGAGCGAGTCGGCGAAGCCCACGGCGCGGTGCACGATCAGGCCTCCGTAGGTGGGGCCGATGCCCGGCAGCAGCTGCACCTCCTCGAGCGCCTGTTCCCAGCCGATGCTGCGCAGCCGCTCCGGGTCGAGCATGCCGGTGAGCGCGGCGCGCGCCACGTCACGCAGGCGGTCGAGCCGCTGCTGCTCGATGCCGTCGAAGCGCTTCAGGTCGAGCAGCCGCTCCGGACGGGGGAAGGCGCTCACGCTCTCGCCGTCGAGCTCGAAGGTGGCCCCGTGCTCGGCGCTCAGGCGCTGGCGCAGCCCCATCGCCTGCGTGCGCCGGCGCCGCTGGCTCAGCACGGCCCAAGCGGCCGCCTCGTACGGAGAGTTGAAGAGCACGGGCCGCAGTCCCTTGAAGCGCTTCTGCAGATCCCGGATCACCGGGTCCCTGCGGGCGATCTTCCTGAAGTCCGTGCCCGAGTGATCGAGCGAGAGGATGCGGCGCACCTGCCGGTCCACGACCGTCAGGTCTGAGCCGCCGCCCTGCACCTCCGCGTAGATGACGCCGCTCTGCTTGTCCTGCACGAGCTGGACGGCGGCGTGGTCGGTGAAGCCGTCCACCACGAACGCAAGCCGCATCGTGTCTCCGTCCTCGCCCAGCGCGGTCCGAAGCCGAAGCTCGCCGCCTCACGCAGCGAGAAGGGACCGTCGGGCTCGATCGAGAAGCTGCGGGTGGTCAGGCCGGCGCGCCGCAGCTTGGGTCTTCGTCAGCGACCCGGAAGGAGGAGCCGCATCCGCAGGCGGCAACGACGTTCGGGTTATTCACCTCGAAGCCGGCGCCCATCAGGCTCTCCTTGTAGTCGACGACCGAACCCTCGACGTACTGGAGGCTCGCGTCGTCGACGATCACCCGGATCCCGTGATCCTCGAACACATGATCGCCCTCGCGCTGCTCGTCGAGAGCAAGCGCGTACTGGAAGCCTGAGCAGCCGCCGCCGCGCACGCCTACGCGCAGTCCGGCGCCCTCACTCGGCTCCTGGCTGGCCAGGAACGTGCTGACTTTCTCAGCGGCGATGTCCGTGAGAGTGACCATCTGGGTCGGATTGTAGCTATCCACCTAGCTATCTTTGTCGGACGCCCATGCCTTCAGCTGAAGAGCTACGAACACGCATCGAGAGCGCGCTGCCGGGATCGACGGCCTCGGTCGAGGATCTCACGGGGGGCGGTGACCACTTCCGCGCTGAGGTGGTTTCCGACCGCTTCGAAGGCCTGTCCCGCATCGAGCAGCACCAGCTCGTCTACGGAATCTTCGGCGACGAGGTGGGCGGCCCGATTCACGCTCTCTCCATCAAGACTTCGACACCGGGGGGCACCCGATGACCAACCAGGAGATTCGCGACTTTCTCCAGAACGCGATCGACGAGAACCGCGTGATGCTGTTCATGAAGGGCACACCGGACCAGCCGCGCTGCGGCTTCTCGATGCGCACCTCGGCGGCGCTGAATGCCATGGGCGTGCAGTACGCGGCCATGGACATCCTGCCGGACCCGCGCATCCGCGAGGAGCTCTCCGCGCTTTCGGGCTGGCCGACGATTCCGCAGCTGTTCATCGACAAGAAGCTGGTGGGTGGCTGCGACATCGTGCTCGAGATGTACGAATCGGGCGAGCTGGCCGAGGCGCTCGGTGTTGAGCAGCCCACCGAGGAGCCGCAGGCTCCGGACGCCGCTGCGCCCGAGTCGGCCCCACTTGGGCTCGAGAACCGGTTGAGCTAGCGCAACTCCGGACCGCGCCCTCTGTTACAAAGAGTCCTGCTTGCAGGACTTTTTGTTTTGAGACCTCGCACCGCAAGCCAGATCGCCCTCGCGCTCGCCGCGCTGGCACTGCTCACCCTCGCCCCATCGGCGAGCGCGAAGCGGCATTCCAAGCGGCCGCGCATCACCTACGTGCGCTGCTGGCCGATCGTCGTGTGCGACAAGGACCCGCATACCGTCGCCCCCGGCGGGCGCCTTCGCTTCCGTGGTCGCCACCTGCGCAAGCACGGCATGAGGGTCGTGTACAGCCACCGGGCGCGCTCACGCCATCGCTCGGGCGGCAAGCGCGCCGCGCTCACGTCGAGGCTCAGGGTGCGCAGGGGCGACGGGTTCGTGACCACCGTGCCCGCGTCCGCCAGGTCCGGCCGGATCCGGATCACGGGCCCCCACGGCGTCCGCTCCAACGTTGTCGGCCCGCTGCACATCCACAAGCGCACCACGCCGAAGGCGGTCCACGGCAGCGGCACGGCCTTCGACGGCACGGGCATGTGGATCTGGTACGTGAGCAAGTCGAGCGACGGCACCACCGCCGGCATCGCCGCGCAGGCCCAGCAGTACGGCGTGAACACGGTGTTCGTGAAAAGCTCCGACGGCACCTCGTGGTGGGATCAGTTCTCGCCAACGCTCGTTTCGGAGCTCAAGGCCGCCGGACTGCATGTGTGTGCCTGGCAGTTCGTGTACGGCAAGAGCGCCGCCACGGAGGCATCGCTGGGTGCGCGGGCCGCGCAGACCGGCGCGGACTGCCTGGTGATCGACGCCGAGGGCCAATACGAGGGCCTCTACTCGCAGGCCCAGACCTACATCGAGGACCTGCGCGCGCTGATCGGCCCTGACTACCCGGTGGGGCTTGCGAGCTTCCCCTACGTGGACTACCACCCGTCGCTGCCGTACTCCGTCTTCCTGGGTCCTAACGGCGCGCAGTACAACGCGCCGCAGGTGTACTGGAAGGCGATCGGCACGAGCGTCGATACCGCGCTCGCCCACACCTACCTGTGGAACTCCGTGTACGGGCGCCAGATCTTCCCGCTGGGGCAGCTCTACGACAACCCGTCGAGCGCCGACGTCCAGCGCTTCCGCGCGCTGTCCACCGGTTACGGCGCACCCGGCGTGAGCTGGTGGTCATGGCAGTCGGCGAGCAGCGCCGGATGGAGCGCCATCGCGCCGCCGACGCCGGCCCCGGTGGTGCCGCCGCCCGTCGGATACCCGCTGCTCAAGTCCGGCTCCAAGGGGGACGTGGTGCTGTGGGCGCAGGAGCACCTGATGTCCGCAGGCCAGGCCATCTCACCAACCGGCACCTTCGACAGCGCCACCGTGAACGCCGTCGACTCATTCCAGAGCGCCAGCGGCCTGCCGGTGACCGGTCAGGTGGATGCGGCCACGTGGCCGGCGCTGCTGCAGCTGCCCCCGGCGCCTGTGGCGTGGAATGCCAGGAAGTCTGCCCGGGCGTCCGCCGCCCGGACCGGCCGGCGCAACGGACCGCGCTCGGCGTTCCTGCACGCCAAGCGCTACGAGATCCCGCGCACCCCGCCGGGACCCTAGCGGCGGCGCTTCTTCGGCACCGGCGCGCGAGAGGCGGTATCGCGGGCGTAGGCGAATGCCTGCTTCGAGTAGCGCATGGCCTGCTGCTTGTAGCGTTCCTTGTCCTCGTCGCTGAGCTTGTCCCAGCGCCGGTAGGCCTCGAGGAAGAGCGGATAGAGCCGCTTGGCGGACTTGTAGGCGCGGCGGTAGCCGGGCATCAGCCGGCCTCTTGCACGGGCTCTGCCGGCTGCGACGTCTGGAGGTGGTCGATGTACTCGCAGATCCGCTTCGAGTCGTTGATCACCTGGTCGTCGTGCACGAGCACGGGCACCCAGCGCTGGCCCGTGAGCTCCTCCAGCTCGGGGCGGTCGCGCTTGAGATAGGGCACGCGCACCTCGTCGAACTCGATGCCCGCCCGGCGCAGCCGTCTCGCCACTTTCCCGCAGGCGCAGAGCAGGTCCGTCGGGGTCTTGCAGCGGTAGAGCGTCGCCATGGCCGGAGGTTAGCGAGGCCGGCGCGCTCCCTCCGCCGGTCGGCCCCCACCGTGCAGCATCCGCTCGGTGTCGCGGTAGCCCTGCCAGAGCAGCTTCTTCGACTTGCCGGGATGCGCGTTCAGCATCGCCAGCGGGTCGAACATGCCTGTCTCGGGGCTCGGCTCGAGCACGCGCACGTTGATGCCGTGGTAGCGGCCGTCGGCGTCGAGCTGCTTCTCGAGGTGCGACGAGTTGCCGAATGTCCGCCAGAACACGTCGTACATGCGCACCGCGACCTGCGGGACGAAGCGAAGCGAGTCCGCCCTGGGAAGCTCGGAGGGGACGACCGAGAGGATGTAAATGTCAGTCGCGCCCCAGCGCTCGGCGTACTCGAACGGGACGTTCCAGAGGAAGCCGCCGTCGGCGTAGAGATCGCCGTCGAGGTCGATCAGGGGATGGAGGATCGGAATCGAGTAGCCGATGCGGGTGATCGTGCGGAAGCGGTCGACGTCTGCCTCGGTTCGGTTCCCGCGCAGCTCCTCGTGTCCGGCGGAGAGGTTGGCGAGGATGTAGGTGAGCTCGCGGCCGGAGTGGAAGCAGCGGCCGAAGTCCACCTCCTTCTCCACGTAGCGGATGAGCCGGTCCATCGAGAAGAACGAGTTGCCGAAGATCGCGTTGCGGCGAACCGACAGGTCGAGGATCTGGGGCAGCGAGCGGGCGCGGGACCAGAAGGCCCACAGCGCCTCCGCCCCGCCCGAGGTGTACACGAGCGAGTTGCAGACCCCGATCGAGGAGCCCACGATCAGATCGGGCTCGATGCCCTCCTCCTCGAGCCGCTTGAGGCAGCCCGCCTGGTAGGCACCGCGCGACGCCCCGCCCGCGAGGATGAACGCGACCTTAGTCACCGCAGGCGGCCCACCACGCCCTCGATGGTCGAGAGCGTGCGCGCGGCGAGCTTGTACTGGAACGGCTGCGAGCGCCGGGCCCGGGCCATCCGGTCGCCCTCGCGCTCAAGGTGCCACTGCACGGTGGCCTCGATCGTGTCCTCGTGCGGCGAGGTGCTCCAGCCCAGCTCGCGTTTGGCCTTGGTGTTCTTGTAGGTCCACCACTGACTCGCGGATCTGACTTCGAGAGCTGTCACCGGCGACCTGCCAGGGGCGCGCTCGAGCAGCTCCGCCATGCGCACCGCCAGCTGCGGCGGCAGCTTGAGCGGCGGCGGCTCGACGCCCGACACGCGCGCCAGGTCGGCGAACAGGCGGTCCCACGTGTAGTTGCGATTGCCGAGGATGTAGCGCTCGCCGGGCTCGCCCTTTTCGTCCGCGAGCAGGTGGCCACGCGCCACGTCGTGCACGTCCACCACGTTCACGGCGCCGTCGGTGTACACCGGGATGCGGCCCAGCAGGAAGCGCCGCACCACGCCGGTGGAGCCGCCGTGAACGTCGCCCGCGCCGAACACAAGCGTGGGGTTCACGCATACCACAGGTAGGCCGTGTGCGGCCATGCGGAGCGCCTCGGTCTCCGCCTCGTGCTTCGAGTTGACATACGGGATGCCGAGGTGACCCGCGGTGAACACCTGCGTCTCGTCCGCCGTGCCGCCTCGCGGCGCCGGACCGATCGCGGCCACGCTGGAGGTGAACACCACGCGCTGCACCTCGGCGCGCAGGCACTCCTCGAGCAGGGTCCGCGTGGCCAGCGCGTTCACCTGGAACACGCGCTCGGCGTCGCGCTCGCGCAGCGACACGAGGCCGGCGCAGTGGAACACCTTCTCAACCCCGGTCACCGCGCGCCGCACCGCCCGGCGGTCCAGCAGGTCGCACTTCACCGCATCGTGCTCGACGTCGGCGAGCGCCTCCATGGGCGAGTGCTCGCGGACCGTCAGCCTGAGCTCGTCGCCACGTTCGGCGAGCTGGTGAGCGACGTGCGAGCCGATGAAGCCGGTGGCCCCCGTGAGGAGCGTCTTTGGCACGCGGCCAGTCTACGGACGCCCGCTCGCCGGCGGACTGAGCGCGTCTAGCCCGTCTGGGACTCGAGCTGGCGCTGGCAGCTCACGCAGCGGACCGCGTCCGGCAGCGCCTTGAGGCGGGCGCTCGAGATGCGGTCTCCGCATTCGGCACAGGTGCCGTCGTGCGTGATCTCGACGATGGCCGGCGGCTCGACGATCGGGTCGGCGGCAGCAACGACCGAGCCGTCGAGGCTCGGGTGTTGTTTGGCGGCATCCCTTGTTCGGGTCATCTCGGCGGAGCGTTCCCGCAGCAGGCTCTCTACTCGATCCAGCTCGATACCCGCCAAGAATCCCTCCTCCGCGTATTTCGCCCCCGGCCGGTCGCCCCTCTCGCAACGCGGCCTCTCTGTAGGCTGCCCCGCGCATGTCGCGCGTCGCAGTCGTTACGGACACTACAGGCTATTTGCCCGATGAGCTAGTCCGCGCACACGGGATACACCTCGTCTCGCTCTATGTCAACTTCGGCGGCGAAAAAACTGTTCGCGAAGCGGACATAACCGACTACGACCGCTTCTACGAAGAGCTTCGTGGCGCGGAGGCGCTACCCACCACCTCCCAGCCGGCGGTGGGCGATTTCCTCGCCGTCTACGAGCCCCTGATCGCCGACGGCTATGACGTTCTGTCGATCCACATCTCGGCCGCCCTGTCCGGCACGTGCGGGGCGGCGCGCCAGGCGGTGGAGAGCCTCGAGCGCGGCGGTAACGGAGACCGCGTACGCGTGTTCGACTCGGCCACGGGCGCCGGCGGCATCGGGCTGCTGGCGCTCGCGGCGGCGAAGGCCGCGCGCGAGGGCGGCGCCCTCGACGCTGTCGAGGCGGCCACGCGCGAAGCGCGCGAGCACCTGAAGATCTGGTTCGCGATCGACACGCTCGAGTACCTGCGCCGTGGCGGCCGCATCGGGGCGGCGAGCGCGTGGATCGGCTCGACCTTGAAGATCAAGCCGATCCTCACCGTGGAGAGCGAGATGACCCCGGTCGAGCGCGTTCGCACGCGCGCCCGTGCCTTCGACCGGATGGTCGACTACGCGCGCCAGCGCCACGCGGCGGGCGCCGACGGCTGGGTGGTGCAGCACATCCAGAGCCCGGATCAGGCGAACAAGCTGGCGGACGCCTGCCGCGAGATCTTCCACAGCGAGCCCGTGTGGATCTCCGAAGTCGGGCCCGTGCTCGGCGTGCACACGGGCCCCGGTCTGCTCGGGGTAGGCGGCGTACCGCGCCACCTCGTGGAGTAAGAACCGAGAACCCGAAACCCGAAACTCACTACGGCGACTCAGTCGCCACATCCCCCTGAGGCGGCGGCGGCCCCTCGGGCGCGATGATCTTCCCGCGCCGGTCCCGCCACCAGTCCTTCACCAGGATCTGGAGGCCGGCCGCCACCGGGATCGCTATCAGGGCTCCCAGCACGCCCAGCTGGCTGCCGCCGATCAGGACCGCGATCAGGACGACGAGCGGGTGCAGGGAGACGGTGCGGCGGTAGATCACCGGCTGCAGCACGTTGTTCTCGATCTGCTGGTAGACGATGAAGTAGACGGCCCAGACGATCACCGCCGTGGGGAAGTGCGAGATCGCGGCAACGATGCCGATGCCCACGCCGCCGATGGTGGCGCCCACGAGCGGGATGAGGTCGAGGAAGGCCATCAGCACGGAGAGCGGGACCGCAAACGGCACGTTGAGGATCATCAGGACGACATAGGTGCCGGTGCCCGCGATAACAGAGATGATCAGGTTGCCGATCACGTAGCCGCCAGTTGCCGTGTACACGTCGTTCATCACGGCGCGCACCCGTTCGGAGCGCGCCGGCTCTAACTGCCGTAAGCCCCAGTCGACCATCCGTCTTCCGTCCAGCAGGAAGAAGAACGTGAGCACCAGCACCGTGACCAGCTGGAAGATCGTCGAGAACACTCCGACGGTGATCGAGGTGAGCGCGCTGGCCGCGTCGCCGAGCCGGTTGGGAAGCTTCTTCGCCTCCTTGTCGAGCTTCTCCGTGACGTGGTACTTGTTGTCGTAGTTGCGGACCGTCTTGTTCTTGCGCAGGTCCTGCACATAGTTCGGCACCTTGTTCACGAAGTGGTTGACGCCGTTCACGATCGGCGGGACCACCAGCAGCCCGAGCCCCACAATGGCGCCAAGGATCGTCAGGTAGACGAGCAGGATCGCGAGGCTGCGCGGCATGTGGCCACGCCGCTGATAGACGTCCACGGCGGGCCCGAGGGCCACAGCGAGGAACACGGCGATGAAGACCATGCCCAGGATCGAGCGGACGAGGTACACCACGTAGATCGCCGCTGCGGTGGCCGCAGTGACGAGCAGCACCTTGAGGATCGCCCGCGTGCTTGGCACTGCAGAGGCAGGCTAAAGCCCGCCTCGGACACCCCTAGCGGCGTCTGAACAGGCCGAAGGTGGCGGCCACGCCACCACCGATGAGGAAGCCCGCAACGGCGGCGCCGACGATCGCCTGCTTGCGATTGTCGGCGAGCTGGCGGCGCCAGTTGGTGAGCTGGCGGACCTTGCCCTGAAGGTCATTGAGGGAGAACTCGAGCTCCGAGCGCGTGGTCTCGAGCGATGCGCGGATCTCCTCGGGTGAGCGCGCGGGCATCAGCGGTGCATCTCCTCGGCGAGCACCTCGCGCGTCTTCTTGGCTTCCTCGATCGCCAGCTCAGGCGTGGGCGGCGTGCCCGTCTTGAAGAAGCGCACCGCGAGTGCGGCGCAGAGGGCGCCGAATCCGAGCAGCCCGATCGTGACGATGAAGAAACCGATCCAGATGCCGCTGGTGACGTTGAGCAGGTCGTTGACGAGCCAGGCGAGGCCCTCGAGCAGGTAGATGAGCATGAACAGCGCGAACGCCCCGGCCACCGCGGCGAACGCGGCCCCCTTACCGATGCGCGTGACCTTCTGCTGCATCTCCGCCTTGGCGAGCTCAATCTCCTCGCGCACCAGCAGCGTGGCCTTCTCGGTGACGTCGTTGACGATCTCGCCGAGCGACTTCTCGGCGCTGCCGGGTGGCGGTGTGCCGTTGTCGCTTGCCATCAGTCGTGCCCTCCGAGTCGCTTGAGGATCTTCGCCAGCACGAAGCCGCCCGCGAAAGCAGCGCCAACGATGGGGAGCGGATCGCCCGCCGTTTCGGAGGCCTCGTGGGCCTCCAACGGCGACTCGCTGGCCTGCTCCTCCACTGCCGGCATGTCCTGGGTCTCCTGACTGCTCTCGTCGGCGGCCATGGCTACTCGGGCGGGTCTTCGTCGAAGACGCGCACCCAGATCGCCGTGGCGATCTTGTTCGCCACGATCGTGGTGAGGGCCCCTATACCCGCGAGCAGGCCGCTCCATGCGAGCCGTTTGACCATCTCGTTCTGCATGGGGCGCCAGTCTAGCCAGCTAGCGGGGCGCCCACGGTGTCGGTCTCGAGACCGCCGCAGATCGCCTCCACCACCAGCCCCTTCGAGCGCTCGAAATCGTCGTCCGACTTGGGCAGCACATCGAAAATCCAGGCCGTGAGCAGCTGCTCGATCGCGCCGTAGAAGCACATGGCGGCGAACTCCGCGGAGATGTCCGACTTGAACGAGCCGTCCACACGAGCCTGCTCGACGATGCCCGCGATCAGGTTGTAGGCCTCGCGGATCTTGCCGAGGTGGTGGCGCCCGAACGTGTTCGCCGCGCGCGTGACCTCGACGATGATCACCTTCATCAGGTCCGGCTCGTGGCGGTAGGAGTCGATGATGAAGCCGGCCACCTGGCCGAGCTTGTCGCGGGCGTTGAGCTCGTCACGCGCGTCGATCTCCACGATCGCCTGGAGCATCAGCTCCCAGCGCTCGGTGAAGAGCGTGTTGAGGATCTCCTCCTTGGAGCTGAAGTAGTGGTAGACGAGCCCATAGGCCACGCCCGCCTCGTCGGCCACGTCGGAGACGCGGCAGCTGTGGAAACCCTGGCGCGCGAACACGCGGATGGCGGCATCGAGGATCAGGCGCTGCTTGTCCACTCCGCCGCTGTTCTTGCGGGTGCCGGCCGCCATCAGGCCGATACCTCCTGCGGCCACGTGTAGGCGGCGGGCATGCGGTTGGCGAGGCTCGGAAGCTGGCCGCGTACCTCGTCCTGGCGCGCGAAGTCGAGGTCGGCCGCGATGAACGTCTCCTCGCCGGGCGCGCGGGCGAGCAGCTCGCCCCAGGGGTCGACGATCATCGAACCGCCGAAGCTCTCCTTGTCAGGCGGATGCTGGCCGATCTGGTCGGCCGCGATCACGAAGCACTGGTTCTCGATCGCGCGGGCGCGCAGGAGCGTCTCCCAGTGCGCCTGTCCGGTGATCTTCGTGAACGCCGCCGGCACGAGCAGGATGCGCGCGCCGCGGATCGCCTGGATCCGGTAGAGCTCGGGGAAGCGCAGGTCGTAGCAGACGGTCATGCCGAAGCTGACGCCGTCGCGCGTCTCCGAGAGCACGATCTCATCGCCGGGGTCCTCTGCCTCGGACTCGCGGTACTCGAGCCCGCCCACCACCACATCGAACATATGGATCTTGCGGTAGACGGCCTTCATCTCGCCGTCTGGACCGAAGTGAATCGAGGTGTTGCCGAGCTTGTCGTGGCCGTCGCGGCGCTCGGAGATCGAGCCCGCCACGAGGTCGACGCCAAGCTCGCGCGCGGTCGAGCGCGCCCAGTCGATGGCCGGGCCGCCGCCGTCGAGCGGCTCCGCGGCCCGGCGGTAATCCTCGGGCTCGCCGAGGGTGGTCCACTTCTCGGGCAGTAGAACGAAATCCGCGCCGTCGGCTACGGCAGCGCGCGTCAGACGGTCGGCCGTCTCGATGTTGCGCTGCTTGTCGGTCTTTGAGTTGAGCTGTACGGCAGCGGCCCGCACCGTCTTCCCCTCCCGGTTGACTGACGAGTCAATCCAAAGCTTACTCGGGCGAGGTAGATACCCGAGCCGCTCGCTGCGTACCGTACGAGCCGTGGCGGCTGGATCGAACACGTTCGCGGGCGCCCGGCTCGACCGCGCCGGCATGCGCCGTACCGACCGCGTGTGGCTCGCCGAGCGCCTGGCGGACCACTCCTCGCGCACACTGCTCGTGGCCCAGGACGGCGTGTACGTGGACGGCGCCTCCCGCCCCGCGCTCATTCCGCCTTCCGCTCTGCCGCCGCTCGAGGAGCCGGTGCTCCTGGGGCTCGACGGCCAGGGCGCGGTGTTCGCCGTCGCGGCGATCGAGGGCGTCGCTCCGCCCACGGGCGCGAAGCTCATGGGCCTGCGAGACGTGGGAGCGCTGCTGTCGCCCGAGGATGCCGGGCTGCTCGCCTACGGCACCGCGATGGTCAACTGGCATCGCGCCCATCCACACTGCGCACGCTGCGGGGCGCGCACCGTGGTGGCGGAGGCGGGTTTCCTGCGCAGATGCCCCAACTGCGGAGCCGAGCACCATCCGCGCACCGACCCCGTGGTGATCATGCTCGTGCTCGACGGCGAGCGCGCGCTGCTCGGGCGCCAGGCGTCGTGGCCCGCGGGGCGCTACTCGGCGCTGGCGGGCTTCGTCGAGCCGGGCGAGAGCCTCGAGGAGGCGGTGGCGCGCGAGGTGCTCGAGGAGGCCGGCGTGCAGGTTGAGGACGTGCTGTATCGCTCGTCCCAGCCGTGGCCGTTCCCGGCCTCGCTCATGCTCGGCTTCCACGCGCGCTACGCGGGCGGCGAGCCACACGTGCTCGACGGCGAGCTGGACGACGTGCGCTGGTTCGAGCGCTCAGAGCTCGCCGCCATCGCGCGCGGCGACGTGGAGGGAATGGGCGTGCCGCCGCCGCTCGCTATTGCGCGCAGGCTGATTGATGAGTGGCTTACTGGCTAGTTCCCAGTTCCCAGTTGCTCGATCAGATCTGCGGCTCTCGCCGTGCCCGGGTTCTCCGCGAGCCTCTGCGATACGGCTGCCAGACCCCTCCGTAGCGCGCCATCGGCCAGGAGGTGCTCGATCGCGCCGTGCAGCTCCTCGGGTTCGTGCCCGTAGGTGTCGAGGCGGATGCCGAAGCCGGTCTCGTGTATCCGCTGCGCGTTGTCGTACTGGTCCCAGAACAGGGGCAGGACCACCATCGGCTTGCCGAAGCGCAGGCACTCGGTGACCGTGTTGTTGCCGCCGTGCGTGATCACCACGTCCACCTTCGGTAGCACCGAGGTCTGCGGCAGAAACTCCTCGCCCACCATGTTGTCCGCCAGCTCGAGCTGGTCGTGCTGCGGACCCTTCGACACGATCACGCGGTAGCGGCTGGCGGAGAGCGACACGATCAGCGAGCGCATCAGCTCGACGTCCGCCGAGCCGAGCGAGCCGAGCGACAGGTACACGAGCGGGACGTTCGCGGAGGCGAACTCCGGCGGCAGCTCCCAGGGCTCGTCGGTGGTGCGCACACTCGCCTCGAGGTTGTGCCAGGTGGGCGCGAGCGCGTTCTCGCGCGCGTAGTCCACCTCCGCGGGATACAGGCTGAGGTTGAGCCAAGGCGACTCGTGCATGAAGTCGAGCTCGGGCAGCGGCGGGGCGCCGCGCTCGCGGCAGAACTCGTCGAAGCCGGCGTGCAGCTCTGAGTGCGCGCGGCGGTACTCGTCCCAGTAGGCGAGCCAGAGCGAGCGGTCGTTCGACGGGTAGCCGGAGAACGTAGGCGGGATCGCCGGGTCCTTCATCTCCGCGGGGTTGCAGGACGCGATGCGCACCCACGGCCGGCCGCTTGCTTGCAGCGCTGGGAAGCTCACCACGTTGTCCTCCACGATCACGTCGGGCCGCACCTCGTCGAAGATCTCGAGCAGGCGCTCGTGCACGTACTTCGAGCCGTCGATGAGCGCCCCGAAGGTGGGCGCGATGAAGCCGGAGAGCTGCTCGATCGTCGGCGTGCGGAACACGGGAGCGGTGTCGCGGATGAAGTCCTTCCAGAACTGGCCGGGCACCTCCGGCTCCTCGGGCGGCGGCGCGAGCCGCATCAGGCGCTCCTCGAAGCCCTTCTCCTCCAGGCTCCCCGCGAACGACTCCTCGACGATGAAGACCACGCGGTGGCCGCGCCCGCGCAGCACGTCCCCGATGCCGACACAGTTGTTGGTGGGGCCGAAGGCGCCCTCGGGGAAGAAGGCAACGGTGCTCATCCGCAGACCCTAATGTTGTGTGCCGTGGCTCGCGAGCAATTGCACGAGGCTGCCTCCGGCGACGAGGCCCGCTACCGCGCGCGCAGCCTCTGGCTCGACGGCGTGCCCGAGCCGCTCACCCCGCGGCCGCCTCTGCCCGGAAACGTCGACTGCGATGTGGCGATCGTGGGCGCCGGCTTCACGGGCCTGTGGAGCGCCTACTACCTGAAGAGCCACCAGCCGGACCTGCGCGTGGCGGTGCTCGAGGCCGAGATCGCGGGCTATGGGCCGTCGGGGCGCAACGGCGGCTGGGCGTCGAGCGGCATCTCCGCCAGCCCGCGCGCGTATGAGCGAAAGAGCGACCGCGGCGCGGTGATCCGCGCCACACGCGAGACGTTCGACACCGTGGCCGAGATCCGCGCCGTGGCGGAGCGCGAGGGGATCGAGTGCGGCTTCCGCAAGGCCGGCATGCTCACGGTGGCCACCACGGCGCCGCAGGTGACGCGCCTCAACGACAGCGTGCGCGCGTCACGCGCGGTGGGGATGAGCGAGGACGACCTATGGCTGCTCGGGCCGGAGGAGACCGCCGAGCTCGCGGATGTGAACCGCGTCCGGCTGGCTTCTTACACGCCACACGCGGCGCGGATAGACCCCGCACGGCTCGTGCGCGGGCTGGCGCACGCGTGCGAGCGGCTCGGTGTCCACATCTTCGAGCGCACGCGGGCACTGGACGCCGGGCCAGGCGCCGTGCGCTGCGAGCAGGGGACGGTGCGCGCCGAAATCGTGCTGCGCGCCACCGAGGCCTACACCACCACGCTGCACGGGAGCAGCCGCAACTACCTGCCGCTCTACTCGCTGATGATCGCCACCGAGCCACTGCCAGACGAGGCCTGGGAACGGCACCTCTGGAACGACGGACTCCTGATCGGCGACCGCCACCACCTCTTCTTCTACGCGCAACGGACGAGCGACGGGCGCATCGCCATCGGCGGACGCGGGGCGCCATACCGGCTGGGGCGGCCGATCGACGAGCGCAACGAGCGCAACGACGAGGTGCGCACCCGGCTCGAGACCGCGCTGCGCTGGAACTTCCCGATCGCCGCGGACGCGCGCGTGACGCACCACTGGGGCGGCCCGCTGGCGGTGCCGCGCGACTGGTCGATGAGCATCTCTTTCGACCGCTCCACCGGCTTCGGCTTCGCCGGCGGCTACGTGGGCCACGGCGTGGTGGCGTCGAACATCTCGGGCCGCACGCTCGCCGACCTGGCGCTGGGCCGCGAGAGCGAGCTCGTGTCGCTGCCCTGGGTCGGCCACCGCTCGCGCAAGTGGGAGCCGGAGCCGCTGCGCTACCTGGCGTCGACGGCGATCGTGCGCACGCTCGGAAGCGCGGATCGAGCCGAGGACCACCGCGGCAAGCGGGCGTGGCGAACGATCTTCACCAGCCCGTTCATGCCGCCGCAGTAACCGGCGCGCGGGGTACCCCGGATGCGGTACCCCTTGCGGGGTGCAGGGGGGAGATTTGCCGGCCGTGTCGGTGGTGGTCCCGGCTCGCAACGCCGGCGACACGCTTGGCGAGGCGCTGGAGTCGCTGCTGGCTCAGAGCGAGCGATCGTTCGAGGCGATAGTGGTGGACGACGGGTCGACGGATGCCACCGACTTCGTGGCGCGCGGCTTCGCGCGACGCGACCCGCGCTTCCGGGTGCTGAGCGGTCCGGCGCGCGGTGTGAGCGCGGCGCGCAACGCGGGGCTGGCCGAGACGCGCGCCGAGTGGCTGCTGTTCCTCGACGCCGACGACTGGATCGAGCCGCACGCGCTGCGGCTACTGCTGGATCGTGCCCACGCGTCTGACGCGCCGGACGCCGTGGTGGGCGGCTGGGCGCGCGCGGCGCCGAGCGGCGAGCGCTTCGGGCTCCAGCTGTGGGACAAGGCGGATGACGCGTTCGACTGCTTTGCCACCACCTGCGCGTTCGCGATCCACTCGTGCCTCGTGCGGCGCGAGCTGGTGTGCGGGCTCGGCGGCTTCGACGAGTCTCTTGTGACGTGCGAGGACTGGGACCTCTGGCAGCGCGTGGCGCGCACGGGTGCTCGCTTCGCGCTGGTGGACGAGTGCGTCGCGCTCTACCGGACGCGCGTCGGCGCGGCGTCGTCGCAGGCGAGGCGGATGCTCCTCGACGGGCTCGAGGTGATCGGCCGCGGGCATGGGCCAGACGCCCGAGTGCTCTCGCCGGATCCACGCTTCGCCGAAGGGCGCGACCCCGCGCTGCTCACGCAGACGCGGCTCGCGTGCGCGTGTTACGCCGCCGGGCTCGAGCTGGGCGCGGGCGGCGACGCGCGGCCGCTGCTCGCCGCGCTCGCGGCCGACGAGGATCCCGACCTCGACGCGGAGACCGTGGCGGTGTGCATCCTCGAGGCGGCCGTGCTTCCCGGCTGCTGCCCGCCGTCGCGGGTAGGTGGCCTGTGGCCGGTGCTCGAACGCCGGCTGGCGGACTTCCTCGCCGAGCTCGAGCCGCGCTGCACACCCGGGCTCGCGCGCAGGACGCGGCGGCTGATCGAGCGCATGGTGCTCGAACGGACGGGGCCACGCCAGCCACTGACAATCGGGGCCACGCACAGCGCGCGCGTGGAGCTGTCGCGGCCGATCGAGGACATCTCTGTGGAAGCGTGGGTGGAGCGGCTGATCTGCGCCGTCCAGCTCGAGGGCGAGCCGCTGTCGCGCATCGAGCTGCCGGTGTGCGATGGGCTCGTGCCCTCGCGGGTGCTCGCCGACGCGATCGCGGCGGAGGTGTTCTGGCCGCTGCTCGGGCGCTTCTTCGGCGAGCCGGATCACGACGCGCGCGGCTGGGAGCGCTTCCTCCAGGAGCTGTGGGCACGACCGGACTGGCCGGAGGCGCGCTTCTACGACCCTGCGCCGGAGGGCCGGGCTGAGCGGGGCGTGCGCGCGGCGGGCGGCTGGTTGAGTGTGGAGGTGGGCGAGGAGCTGCCGGACGTGCGCGTGCGCGGCCGCTCGTTGAGCGTGGAGGTGACCGTGGGCGGCGCCTCGGCGGGCGTCGTGGGAGTGCGTGCGCGGCGCGGCCGCGTATACGCGCAGGAGCTTCGGGCCGCGATCTGTGCGAGCTGCGGGCTCGAGCTGGCGGTGGTGGCGGTGCGGGAGGCGCTGCTCGGCCGGCGGCTGCTCGTGGGCGCATCGTTGCGACAGCTCCTGCGGGAGCGCGCCGGCGGCGAGCCGGTGAGGCTTGTGGACGAGCGCGTGCTGGTGGTGCCGCGCTGGGACGGACCGCTGCATGGGCCGGCGGCGCGGCGCGCGGCGCTGCCGCTGGCGGCGGCGAGCGAGCTGGGCTCCGCACTTGCGCTGAGCGAGCGCCCGTCGCGCGTGGTCTACGAACCGGGCATCCAGCCGCGCGGAGGTGGCCTCCGGGTGGCTGTTCCACCGCTCGCCGCCGAAGCGCCGGCGCAGGCCGTGACCCACAAGCTTCCGATCCTCATGTACCACCGCGTCGCCTCGGATGGCCCGCGCGCGCTGCGGCGCTACCGCCTCTCCCCCTCAGCCCTCGACGAGCAGCTGCACTGGCTGCGGGAGCAGGGCTACCGGGGTGTGACGCTCGGCGAGTGGCAGCTCGCTTGCGAGCGCCGCCGGCCGCTCTCCGGAAGGCGCGTGATGCTGACCTTCGACGACGGCTACCGCGACTTCGCCGAGCAGGCCTGGCCGCTGCTCGAGAGGCACGGCTTCGCGGCCACGGTGTTCGTGGTCACCGCCGCGGCTGGCCACACCAGCGCCTGGGACGCCGCGCGCGGCCAGGCGGCGCCGCTGATGGGATGGGACGAGATCCGCGCGCTGCACGCCCGAGGAGTGGAGTTCGGCTCCCACACGCACACGCATGCGGCGCTGTGCGGCCTGTCGAACGCCGAGCTCGTCCGCGAACTGGTGCGCTCGCGCGCGCTGCTCGAGGAGCAGGTGGGCGAGCCGGTGAGCGCGGTCGCATATCCGTACGGTGACCTCGATGGCGCGGTGGCTCATCTGGCCGGCGCGTGCGGCTACACATTCGGGTTCACGTGCGACCCGCGCCAAGCCGAGCTCACGGAGCGGCCGCTGATGCTGCCGCGCTTCGAGGTGCGAGGCGAGTGCACGCCTCGCGATCTGGCCCGCACGCTGTCGCCGCACTAGAGTGCGCGCCTCATGGCGGAGCTGCCACAGCGCGACATCGGTGAGCTGAGCGTGTCCGTGGTCGGTCTCGGCTGCAACAACTTCGGCCGCCGTGTGGACCTCGACGGCACGCGCGCTGTGGTGGACGCGGCGCTCGACGCCGGCGTGAACCTCCTCGACACCGCTGACATCTACGGCGAGCAGGGCGGCAGCGAGACGCTGCTCGGCGAGGTGCTGAAGGGGCGGCGCGATGACGTGGTGCTCGCGACCAAGTTTGGGATGGACATGGGCGCCAACGGCCCGTCGGCGCGCCCGCGCGGCTCGCGGGCCTACATTCGCGAGGCGGTGGCGGACTCGCTGCGGCGCCTGCAGACCGAGGTGATCGACCTCTACCAGTACCACCGCCCCGACGGCGAGACCCCGATCGAGGAGACGCTCGCCGCCCTTGACGAGCTGGTGAAGGAAGGCAAGGTGCGCTACATCGGCTGCTCGAACTTCTCCGCAGCGGAGCTGGACGAGGCAGCGGGCGCGGCGCGCGAGAAGGGGTACGCGAACTTCGTGAGCCTGCAGAACGAGTACAGCCTGCTCAAGCGGGAGATCGAGGCGGAGGTGGTGCCCGAGTGCGAGCAGCTCGGCGTGGGCGTGCTGCCGTTCTTCCCGCTCGCGAGCGGCCTGCTCACGGGCAAGTACCGGCGCAGCGAGGCGGCGCCCGAGGGCACGCGGCTGCAGGGGCGGCCGGAGATCGCCGACGACGAGACGTTCGACCGGCTCGAGGCGGCGGAGCGCTTCGCCCGCGAGCGCGGCGTCGAGCTGCTCGACGTGGCGATCGCCGGGCTGGCCTGTCAGCCGATGGTGGCGTCCGTGATCGCCGGCGCGACCAAGCCCGAGCAGGTGCGCGCCAACGCCGGCGCGCTGCGCTGGACGCCGTCGGACGCGGACCTCGAGGAGCTCGACAGGATCTTTCCCACGCCCCGGCGGGGCTGATGCCGGTGCGCAAGCGCTGGCGCTGGGTGGGCGTGTTCGCGCCCGACCTGATGCTGTGCGCCGGCGACGCTCGCGTGGGGCCGCTGCCGCGCCGCTGGTGGGCGGTTGCACTGCCGGACGGGACGCTGGTGGAGGGCTCGCGCGGGGTGCGGCTGTCACCAGGCCATGTGGTAGTGCGCGGAGTGATCGACCTCTCGATCGAGGAGACCGAGGGCTTCGAGATCACGTCTCGCACGGCGGGCGGCAACTCGATCTGGACGCGCAAGCAGGGTGGGGTTCGTGCGCGGGGGCGCGTGCGGCTGCCAGGCGGCGGCTCCCGCCAGGTCGACGCCCGCGCGATCGTGGACGACAGCGCCGGCTACCACGACCGCCATACGTTCTGGCGCTGGTCCGCCGGCGTGGGCGTGGCGGAGGACGGCGCGGCCGTGGCCTGGAACCTGGTGGACGGGATCCACGACGCGCCCGGCGCGAGCGAGCGGCGGGTATGGCGCGACGGCGAGGCGTTGGAGGTGGACCCGGTGGAGTTCGCGCCCGATCTCTCCCGCGTGGCGGGACTTGCCTTCACCCCCTGGGCCGAGCGCAGCGAGAACCTCAACCTGCTGGTGGTCCGCAGCCGCTACCGCCAGCCGTTCGGCAGCTTCAGCGGCAAGCTGCCCGACGGCACCCGCCTGCGCGAGGGCTACGGCGTGATGGAAGAGCACGACGCGCTCTGGTGAGCGCGCCGTGCCCCTCGGTCCCCTGTCGCTACTACGCGCGGTTGCGCGGATCGACGTACACGTCGTCGATCCACCAACTCGCGCCACCCACCGGAGTGAAGCGGAACTGCACCGGCGTCATCTGACCCGGGATCAGCGGAAGAAGGTTCGCCAGGATCGGCATCGGCAGCGACGGCCGCCAGCTCCCGCTCGGCAGCACAACGCCCACCGGCAGCTCTGCCACCAGGCCGAGCGAGGTCTCGAAGCGCACGCTCACCGCCATCGTGGAGAGCGACAGCAGGCCGCCGCTCGAGCGGGCGAAGAAGCGAAGAGTGGGCCGGTCAAGCCCGACGCAGATCGTGCGCGTGAGCGCGTACCCGCCCGCCTTGATCTTCAGCGAGTGCGAGCCTGCGCCGCTCACGTTGTACGACTCGTTGCCGGCGTCGACCGCGGCGTTGCTCAGCGACCAATCCCCGGCGCCGGTCTCAAACGAACCTTGCGGGGCGAGGATGTAGCTGGCGTTGTCATGCCACTGGGTGAAGGGCTGCTCGGCCGCGGGGCTCGTGCAGTCGGTGGCGGACTTGACCAGGAGCCCCGCGCTCGCGGACGGTGCGGCGACGAGGAGCATCGCCGCCGCGCACGTCGCGGCGGCAGCGACCATCTGGGTCTTGCGGGTGAGCTTCTTCAAGGTGGTGCCTCCCTAGCAATCCGTTGCTCCGTTCCAGGATGAGGCATGTAGCCCGTTTTCGCGCTCGGACATACGTCGATTCGCTCAATCACCCAAATGGGTCAAGCGGAGAGGTGAGGGTGCCGATCACATACAGGGGGCTGCAGCCGCTCCCTCGACCCATGCGTACGGCGACCACTTCCGAACTCAGCCCCGAGATCGTGGAGCTGATCGAGCGCTCTGAGCGAGGCGCTCCCGAGCGGCTTGATTCGCGAGAGCGAACGGCGGAGATGTGCATCGGGGCAGTGGTGCTGGTGGTCGCGCTGGGGTTAGCCGCCGGCTTCGAGTCGACCCGCCAGTTCGCGCTGGGTCCCGCCGTCTTGCTGCTGGGCGCCTACCTCGTGGCAAAGCGGATCCAGTTCAGGGTGGGCGCCGCGTACACCATCCCCACCCAGCTGGTGTTCGTTCCGATGCTGTTCCTTCTTCCGACTCCGCTGGTGCCGCTCGTGGTGATGGCGGGCTCCACGTTCACGATCGTCCCGGCCGTCCTCAAGGGCCGAAAGCACCCTGACCGCTTCCTGCTGGGACCGAGCGACGCGGCCTACGCCATCCCACCGGCACTCGTGCTCCTGATCGGCCACGCGCAGATCGCGAGCTGGTCGGACTTGCCCTTGTATGTGGGCGCGCTCGCCGCGCAGCTTGCGTTCGATCCGATCTTCTCGACGCTGCGCGAGTGGATCGCGCTCGGAATCTCTCCGAGGCTTCAGCCGGAGCTCTCCGACCTGGTGATGGTGGTTGACGCGCTGCTCGCGCCGATCGGTTTCATGGCCGCCCTCGTCGGCACCGAGCACTCGGGCGGCTGGCTGCTTGTTCTACCCCTCCTGGGTCTCATCGCCGTGTTCGCGCGCGAGCGCCAGGCACGCATCGAGCATGCGCTCGAGCTCGGGCGCGCCTACCGCGGCACCACGCTGCTGCTCAGCGACGTGCTCGAGGCCGACGACGAGTACACGGGCAGCCACAGCTGGGGCGTCGTCACGCTGGCGCTGCGCGTGGCCGACGCCATGGGGCTCGACGCCCACCAGCGGCGAAACGTCGAATTCGGCGCGCTGCTGCACGACATCGGCAAGATCGCGGTGCCCAAGGCGATCATCAACAAGCCGGGCCCGCTTGATGACGCGGAGTGGCTCGTGATCAAGACGCACACGCTGGAGGGCGAGCGGATGCTCGCTCGGGTGGGCGGCGTGCTCGGCGAGGTCGGCCGGATCGTGCGCTCCTCGCACGAGCGCTGGGACGGCACCGGCTATCCGGACAGGCTGAAGGGCGACGAGATCCCGGTGGAGGCGTGCATCGTGGCGTGCTGCGACGCCTTCGACGCGATGACCACCGACCGCTCCTACCGCAAGGCGATGCCGCTGGCCCGGGCGCTCGAGGAGGTCGAGGCCAACGCGGGCACGCAGTTCAGCCCGCGCGTGGCGCAGGTGGTGGTGGAGCTGCTGCGGCACGAGGCGCAGACCGCCTCGGCCGGCGCGGGTGCCCGCGTGCAGCTCCCGCCACTCGGCGGCGATGCGGCGCCCGCGCCGAGCACCAGCTAGCCGCGCGCCGCGCGCTGTTCCTGCAGCTCGGCGATCAGCAGCTTGGAGTGGAGGGCCGCGATCAGATCCTGCAGCGGCTCCGAGCCCGCCTCGATCAGCTCCACCGCTGAGTCGGAATCCATCTCGCCGGCGAGGCGCTCCATCAGCACGCTCACCTCTTCCTTCACGAGGTCCTGGAGCACGCGCTTGTAGCGCAGGGTGTCGTAGACGGTGAAGCCGATGCGCTCGTCGTAGCCGCCGGCGCGGAAGCGGCTGATCGCCTCCACCACGCGCACGTCGGAGGGCGAGTAGCCGCGGCTGTTGGGGCTGAGGATGCCGAGCTCCTCCAGGCGCGCCAGCACCTCCTGGGGCATCTCGTACCGGCGCTTCACCTCCGCTGCCGAGGTGCGCTTCTCCTCCCCCGCGAGCGCGCGTTCGAGGATGCGGTCCTCGAGCTCCACGAGCGCCTTGGCGCGGTCGGGGTCCTCGTCGAGCATGCCCTTGATCACCTTGAGCGGCATGAAGCGCTCCTCCTGGAGCTGCTTGATGAGGCGGATGCGATCGACGAAGTCGGCGGGGTAGTAGGCCATGTTGCGCGAGGTCTTCATCGGCTCGGGCAGCAGGCCTTCGCGCAGGTAGTGCTTGATCGTGCCCGCGCTTACGCCGCTGGCTTCGGCGAGCTCGCTCATTTTTAGGTGTCGGGTGTCGGGTGTCGGGTGTCGGGAATTGTTGGCCGCGCTCATGCCATGAAGCTCCCCTGGGCTCCGGCCGCCGTGCCCGCCACCGCTCCGGACTCCTTCAACGTCTCGATGTCGTCTGGGCTGTAGCCGAGGCTTTGCAGGACTTCGTCGGTGTGCTCGCCGAGCGCGGGGCCGGGCTTCTCTACGGCGCCCGGGGTGCGGCTGAGCTTCACCGGCACGCCTAGTTGGCGGACGGGCTGTGTGACGCCTGGCTGGCCGACCTCCACCACCATCTCGCGCGCGCGCACGAGCTCGGAGTCGAGCGCCTCGTCGAGGTCGAGCACCGGCTCGAGGCAGCAGTCGTTGTGGGTGGCGAACTCGTGCCACTCGTCGCGGGTGCGGTCGAGGAAGATGCGCTCCACCTCGGCGTGGGCCTCGGTGCCCGGGCGCTCGAACTGCTTCTCGATCAGGTCCTCGCGGCCCACTCCGCGGCACCACGCCTGCCAGAACTTCGGCTCGAGCGCCCCGAGCGTCACCCAGCCGTCCTTGCAGGCGTACGGCCGGTAACAGATGAGGCCGCCCGTGAGCTCGGGCTCGCCGCGCTTCGGCACCACGCCGTCGGCGAGGTAGCGCCCGGCCACGAGCGCGAGCCACGACAGCGCGCCGTCGGCCATCGACACGTCCACGAGCTGGCCCTCGCCGGAGCGCTCGCGCTCGTGCAGCGCGGCCATGATCCCGAAAGCCGCCATCAGCGCGCCTCCGCCGAGGTCGGCGATCTGGCCGCCCGACATGATCGGCGGGCCGTCCTTCTCCCCGGTGAGGCCGAGCAGGCCGATCAGCCCGAGGTAGTTCATGTCGTGGCCGGAGCGGTCGCGGTAGGGGCCGTCCTGCCCGTAGCCCGTTATCGCGCAGTACACGAGCCCCGGGTTCTCCTGGCGCAGCCGCTCATAGCCCACGCCAAGCCGGTCGAGCACACCCGGCCGGAAGGACTCGAGCAGCACGTCGTAGTCCTTCACGAGCCTGAGCAGCACCTCGCGGCCGCGCTCCTCCTTGAGGTTCAGCCGGATCGAGCGCTTGCCGCGGTTGAGTGCGAGGTAGAGCGCTGACTTCGCCGTGTCCTCCGCGCCCTCGTAGTAGGGCGGCGACCAGCGGATGTAGTCGCCCATCCCGGTGTCCTCGACCTTGAGCACCTCGGCGCCGAAGTCGGCCAGCATCAGCGAGCAGAAGCCCCCGGGCAGGAGCCGCGACAGGTCCAGCACGCGGACGTCCGACAGCGGCCCCGTCACGCCACCGCCCTCTTGGGCGTGCCGAGCAGCTCGCGCGCCTCCGCCGCGGTCGCCGGGCGCCGCCCCACGTCCTCCACCATCCTGCGCGCCTGGGCGATCAGGTCACCGTTCGAGCGGGCCATGTCGCCGTTGGGCAGATAGAAGTTGTCCTCCACGCCGGCGCGGACGTTGCCACCGAGCGACAGCGCGGCGGCGATCAGGCCCCACTGGTCGCGTGAGATGCCGATCACGCCCCAGTTGTTGGGACCGTCGGCGCCGCCGGGCACCTCGCTCGCCATGTGGGCGAGGTTCTTCGCCGTCGGGCGGATGCCGCCGTTCACACCCATCACACACGAGATCTGCAGCGGCTCCTTGAGCAGCCCCATGTCGAGGAACGGGTCGAGGTTGGCGAGGTGGCCGGAGTCGAAGCACTCGTGCTCGGGGCGGATGCCCAGCTCGACCATCGTCGTGAGGAAGGTCTTGATCGTGTCGAAGCTGTTCTCGAAGACGGTGCTGAACACGAAGTCCTTGCGCCGCTTCGAGTACTTGGCGTAGTTCATCGAGCCCATGTTGAGAGCGGCCACGTCCGGCTTGAGCTCGCGCAGGTACTCGAGCCGCTTCTCGATCGGGATGCCGATCGCGCCGGTGGAGTAGTTGATGACCACGTCGTCCACGGCCCCGAGGATCGCCTCCGTGATGTTGCGGAAGTCCTCGATCTCGAAGCTCGGCGAGCCGTCCGGCTTGCGAGCGTGGATGTGGATCATCGACGCGCCCTCCTCCACCGCCCGCCGCGCCTCCTCGCCGTACTCCTCGGGGGTGTAGGGAATGGCCGGGCACTGGTCGCGGTTGGCGACTACGCCGGAAATGCTGCAGGTGATGATTGCGGGGTCGCTGAAGCTCAAATCGCGCTCTTTCTCGGTGACTGGTGACTAGTGACTGGTGACTGGCTTGGCCGCCGCCCAGAGGGGCGAAACGTTGAACCGCAGCTCTTAGAGGTGTGTGCGGCAGTCGCAGGGATTTGAGGAGCTGGACGTGTACCGGCTCGCCGCCCTGCTGTCCGACGAGAATCGGGCGGCTGTCCGGCGGTGGGACAAGGCGGATGTCTGGGCCAGTGGGATGCAGACGATGCGCGCGGCGGATTCGATCGGCGCCAACATTGCTGAGGCGATCGGGCGCGGAACTAGGCCAGATCAAGTTCGATTTCTCTTTATCGCCCGCGGGTCCGCATACGAGCTCCAGCACTGGATCGCACGAGCGGAAGCGCGCGACCTTCCGTGCCCGCCGCAGGCAGGCGAGCGCGCGGACCGTGTCGGCCGGATGCTGAACGGTCTCATCCGAGGTCTCCCCAGAGACGCCCCAACCTAAGCACCAGTCACCAGTCACTAGTCACCAGTCACCTACACGGGCATTACGCCGTGCTTCTTCCATGGTCGTTCGACTCGCTTCGTCTGTGCCATTTCAAGAGCCTTGATCACCGTTGGGCGGGTTTCTCTGGGGTCGATCACGTCGTCGATCAGCGCGTTGCCGGCCGCGATGTAGGGATCGATCGACTTGCGGATGCCCTCGATCATCTGGGCGCGCATCGCGTCGGGGTCCTCGGACGCCTCGATCTGCTTGCGGAAGATGATGTTCACGGCGCCCTCGGGGCCCATCACCGAGATCTCCGCGCTCGGCCAGGCCACGATCAGATCGGGCTCGTAGGCCTTGCCGCACATCACGTAGTAGCCGGCGCCGTAGGCCTTGCGGATCACGACGGTCACCTTCGGCACGGTGGCGCGCGACACGGCGTAGAGCATCTTCGCCCCATGGCGGATGATCCCGGCGTGCTCGACCTTCGTACCGACCATGAAGCCGGGCACGTCCTGGAGGAACAGCAGCGGGATGCCGAACGCGTCACAGAGGTTGATGAAGCGCGCGGCCTTGTCGGCGGAGTCGTTCTCGAGGATGCCGCCCAGGTGCTTTGGCTGGTTCGCGACGATGCCCACCGGCCGCCCACCCATGCGCGCGAGGCAGGTGATGATCGTGCGCGCCCAGCGCGGCTTGAGGTCGAAGTACGCGCCGTCGTCCACGATCCGGCGGATCACGTCGTACATGTCGTAGGGCTTGCGCGGCGAGTCGGGCAGCACGTCGAGCAGCTCCTCGTCCATGCGCTCAACCGGATCTGGCACCTCCGCGCGCACGGGCGGCGCCTCCTCGCAGTGCTGCGGGAAGAACGACAGGTATTCCTTGATGGCCGCGATGCACTCCTCGTCTGAGCCCACCTCGAGGTCGCCGACTCCCGAGATACGCGTGTGCACCTTCGAGCCGCCCAGGTCCTCCTGGGTCACGTCCTCGCCGGTCACGGCCTTGGTGAGGTAGGGCCCGGCAAGCGCCATCGAGCCGCGGCCCTTGACCATCGGCACGAAGTCGGCGAGGCCCGGGATGTAGGCGGTGCCGGCGGCGCAAGGACCCATGAGCGCGGCAATCTGCGGGATCACGCCGCTCATCACCACCTCCTCGCGGAAGAGGTGGCCCGAGCCCGCGAACAGCGAGCCCGCCGCCTCCTGGATGCGCGCGCCGGCGGAGTCGAGCAGCCAGATGAAGGGGATGCGCTTCTGCAGCGCGAGATCGCGCAACCGCGAGACCTTCAGCTCGCCGGTCATGCCCATCGAGCCGGCCATCACCGTGAAGTCGTAGGCGCAGACCGCCACGAGGCGGCCGTCGATCTTGCCGTAGCCGGTGATCACGCCGTCGGCGGGCGCCTCCTTGCCCTCCATCGCACGCTGCGAGAAGTGCGGGCGGCCGTGGATCCCGAGTTCGGTGAACGTGCCGTCGTCGATGAGCAGCGCGAGTCGCTCGCGCGCAGTGAGCTTGTCGTCGGCGTGCTGGCGCTCGATCTTCTCCTCGCCGCCGCCGAGCCGGGCCTTCTCGCGCCGCTCGTGCAGATCGTCGACAAGTGAGCGCAGCGGTGGCCGCGCCACCAGTTCTCCCGCGCCAGCGCGCGGGGCCTCAGTTTGAGACATGGGCACCTCTCTGAACGGCTTCGAGCAGTGGATCGAGCACCTGGATGGCCACCGATGCCGCGTCCTGGCGCTCGAGCTCGTCCTCCGGCGCCTCGAACGCGGTGACCTCGAAGCCGATCACCTCGCACTCGCCCGCGACGGCCTCGAGCAGGTCGTAGACCTTGTCCGGCGCCAGCCCGCCCGGGGCGGGCACCGGCGTGGCCGGGAACCCCTCGGGGTCGATCACGTCGAGGTCCAGGTGGACGAAGATCGGCGCGCGGTCGACCGCGTTCTGAGTGAAGACAAGCGTCTCGAGCGAGGCCCCGATTACCGTTGCCGGGCTTTCCTCGAGCAGCTCACGCTCGCGCGGATCGAGGTCGCGCACACCCACGAGCACCACCTGCGCCGGGTCGATCGGATCCGTCAGCCCCGCGTCCCACACGCCGCACGCGCCCGCGAGCGCCATGCCGCCGAGGTAGCCACTGCTCGAGGTCTCGGGCGTGTTGTAGTCGCCGTGCGCGTCCAGCCACAGCACCTTGGCGTCCGGACGGTTCTTCAGCGCGGCCTTGAGCGTGGTGAGCGCGATCGAGCAGTCGCCCGCGAGGAGCACCGGCGCGTTGCCGCCCGACAGGGCGTCATCCACCTGGCCGCCCGCCTCGAGCAGGCAGCCGCGCGAGTTCACGAGGTCCTCGCGCCAGTCGCCCACCTGCGGATCGGACGGCGTGCCGATCTCGCGCGGCTCGCGCCCGAGGCGCTTGCCCACCAGTGGCGCCAGCTCCTGCACGCCGCGCGCCGCACCGGGTGTGCGGTCGGAGGTGCGGCAGCGGTGCGCGATCAGCGAAACGCCGTTCATCGGCCCTTCCATTCCGGCTCGCGCTTTTCGAAGAAGGCCTTCACGCCCTCGGTCACGTCGTCGGTGGAGAGCGCGATGGTGAGTTGCGAGCGCAGGTAGTCGAGGGCGTCGAGGAACGCCATGTCCTGCTGGCGGAACATCGCGTCCTTGCCCAGGCGCATGATCAGCGGGGACTTGGAGGCGAGCTTGGTGGCCCACTCGTTCACCGCTGCATCGAACTCCGAGTCCTTCACGACCTTGTTCACGATCCCGGCGGCGAGGGCGTCCTTCGCCTCGATCCGCTCGCCGAGCAGCAGCAGCTCGTTCGTCTTCTTGCGTGGCACGTTGCGGTAGATCAGCGCCATGATCATGAACGGGAACACGCCCACGTTGATCTCCGGCGTGCTGAACGTGACGCCCTCCTTGGCGATCACGAGATCGCAGGCCAGGGCGATGCCGAACGCGCCAGCGAGCACGTGCCCGCTGGCCGCGCAGATCGACGGCTTTCCCAGCTCCCCGAGCAGCCGGAAGATGTGGACGAAGCGCTCCGACCCGAGGTGCTTGTGTACGAGCGGGACGTCGGCGTCGAAGCCGGCCAGGTTGGCGCCCGAGGACCAGATCTTCTCGTGCGAGGAGCCGAGCACGACGCAGCGCACCTTGTCGTCGTCGCGCGCGCTCACGAGCGCGTCGATCAGCTCCCCAAGCAGCTCCGCCGACAGCGCGTTGCGCGTGTCGGGCTGGTTGAGGGTGATCGTGGCGACGCCGCTGTCGGCCACCTCGTACAGGATCGTGTCGTAGGCCAAGCGCTCTCCCGTTGAAAGTGGGAAGTTCTACTCCTTACATTGACGGATCGTCGCCGAGGGCGTCAACCCGTCTCCCCGGCACCATACATTTGCGCTGCCCATGCGAAGGAAGAGCTAGTGCGCCGGCTCCGCGAGCACCAGTTCGTGACGATGGAGATCGAGCAGCCGCCAAGCAGCATCGAATGCCTGGTGCTGGCCGTGGACGGCGGCGAGGCGACGCTCGAGCCGCTCGATCTCGACCAGGCCAGGGTGCTCACGAGCTACGGCAGCGGCGCGCTGCTCACGTTCGAGTACCGCTCGCAGCTCGTCTCGCTGCGCGGCACGGCGCGCCGCGACGAGATCGCACGCGACCTTCGCTTCACCGTCACGGACCGCGTCACCGTGCCTCAGCGCAGACGCTACGCGCGCGTGGAGGTGGCCCTGCCACTCAAGCTCGCGCCGCTGCGTGACGAGGACGGGGGCACCGTGACGGGCGAGCCGATCGAGAGCCGCACCCGCGACCTCAGCGCCGACGGCGTCCTCGCCGAACAGCTGCTGCCCCCGTCCGAGCAGCGCTGGCGGCTGACCATCGACGTGCCCGACAACGGCCCGCCGGTCATCTGTGAAGCGCGCACGGTGCGGAACGTCGGCGGCGGCACGGCGATGCGCTACACGGCGATGCGCGCCGAGGATCGCCAGCGCCTGAAGCAGTTCGTGGCCGCTCGCAAGCGCGGGATCCTCGCGAACTTGCGCAATCAGGCCCGCTAGGTCGACTTCCCCACCCAGCTGGGTATAACCGGGAGGCATGCTCCGACGCCGTCCGCTGATCGGATGCGCCGCGGCCGTGCTGTGCGCCCTGGCGCTCGTGCCCGCCTCCGCTGTGGCGAGCCCGAGCCATTCGATGCTGGCCAAGGTGAACGGGTACCGCGTGGCCCACGGCGCCGCGAAGCTGCACAACACCCGCGCGCTCGACCGCTCCGCCAAGCACTACGCCCACTGGATGCTGCGGCACCAGTTCTTCGGGCACGACAACCACATCCACGTGTCGCGGCGGTTCCGCTACGTGGGTGAGGTGCTGGCCTACCACACCGGCAAGTTCCCGGGTGTGGGGATGATGCTGCGGGCCTGGGAGCGCTCACCGGAGCACAACACGATTCTGCTTGACCGCACGTACGTCGACGGAGGCTTCGGTTACGCCGAGGGGCGCCTGAACGGTAGGCGGGTCACTGTTTGGGTCGGGCATTTGGCGGGGCGGTAGTTCTCAGTTCTCAGTTCTCAGTTCTCGATCTGTCCGCTTGCGGGTGCTGTTGATGAGCCCGTTGAGCATGCGACCGATCTCCTCGGCGCGCCTTTCGGCGTGCCGCGGAAGCGGGAGATCACGGGCCGTCGTCCTAGTCATCCAGTGGTGGACCTCATGCAGCGATCCGCGCGCCATGATGTAGAAGCGCGCCTGCTCCCGGAACGTGTGCCTGCCCGTTGCCTCAGCGATGTTCGCTGCGATCGAATCGGCGGCGCGAACGAGCTGTATGCCAGCACTCCACGCATCGAGCGAATCCCAGCCGCGGACCTTGGCGCGAATGTCATCCGACAGGGCGCCAGCCCGTCGGTAGACAGATAACTCCTGAAATGCACAGAACACACCGGCCTAAGGGCGCTGGGGGAGCAAGCTCGCCCCCAGCTGAGAACTGAGAACTTGTTCAACTAGCAAGTAGGAAGTGTCACTGTTTACTTTGCGGCGCGCTTCCATTAACCTGCGCCCACCCCGCACGATCCGAGGAGGAGCAGTCGCGTCATGGCCACCGCCGCAAACGTCCTGAAGCCCGACTTCCAGAGCCAGAAGAAGCACTTCATCTTCACGGCGGAGCACGACCAGCTCCGCGAGTCGATCGGCCGCTTCGTGGAGAAGGAGCTGGCGCCGCACGCCGAGGAGTGGGAGGAGACGACCTTCCCCGACTCGATCTTCCCGCGCATGGGCGAGCTGGGCTTCCTCGGGCTCTCCTACCCGCGAGGAGTACGGCGGACAGGGCGGCGACTATTACTGCAACATCGTGCTGGCCGAGGAGATGGCGGGGTGCAACTCGGGCGGGGTCGCGATGGGCGTGGCGGTGCACACGGACATGGCCACCCCGCCGGTGTTCCTGTTCGGCACCGAGGAGCAGAAGCAGCGCTACCTCGTGCCCTCGATCAAGGGCGAGAAGATCTCCTGCCTCGGCATCACGGAGCCTGACGCGGGCTCCGACGTCGCCGGCATCAAGACGCGCGCGGTGCGCGACGGCGACGAGTGGGTGATCAACGGGTCGAAGACCTTCATCACGAACGGCCACCGCGCCGACTACATCGTGCTCGTGACGAAGACCGACCCGGATGCGGGCTACGACGGCTTCACGCTCTTCCTCGTGGACATGGACAGCGAGGGCGTGATCCGGGAGAAGCGGCTCGAGAAGCTCGGCATGCACTCCTCGGACACCGCGCTGCTCGCGTTCCAGGACGTGCGCGTGCCGGCGGACGCCGTGCTCGGCGAGATCGGCAAGGGCTTCTACCACATCATGTGGGAGCTTCAGGGCGAGCGGCTGATCGGCGCGGCGGGCTGCGTCGCGGGTGCGCAGCGCGAGCTTCGACAAGACCATGCAGTACGCGCTCGAGCGCAAGGCGTTCGGCCGCGAGATCGGCCACTTCCAGGCGATCCGGCACAAGTTCGCGGAGATGGCGGTGAAGATCGAGACCGCGCGGCAGATGGTCTACACCACGGCCTGGCGCTTCCAGAACGGCGAGTACCCCGTGCGCGAGATCTCGATCGCCAAGCTGTACGCGGCGCGCATCTGCGTCGAGGTCGCCGACGAGTGCATCCAGATCCACGGCGGCGCGGGCTACATGAAGGAGGTACGGGATCGAGCGCGCCTGGCGCGACGCCCGCCTCAACCGCATCGGCGCGGGCACGGACGAGATCATGCTCGACGTGATCGGGCGCTCGTACGGGCTCTAGCGAGACCGTTGACCGTTGACCGTTGGGCCGTTGGCCGTTCGCCGGTGGCTCGGCCGCTGCCGCCCTTCACCGACGAGCACGAGCAGCTGCGCGAGTCGATCCGCCGCTTCATCGACAACGAGCTGCGGCCACACGCGCCCGGGTGGGAGGACGCGCGGTGGTTCCCGAACGACGTGTTCACGCGGATGGCCGAGCTCGGCTTCCTCGGGCTGAAGTACCCCGAGGAGTACGGCGGCCAGGGCGGCGACTACCTGCATGACGCGGTGCTGGCCGAGGAGCTGTCGCGCTGCGGGAGCGGCGGGCTGGCGGCGGGCATCGGCGCGCACATCTCGATCGCCACGCCGCCGATCTGGAAGTTCGGCACCGAGGACCAGAAGCGCCGCTGGCTGGCCCCCGCGATCGCGCGGCGAGAAGATCGCGGCGCTCGGCATCACCGAGCCCGACGCGGGCTCGGACGTGCGCGGGCCTCCGCACGCGCGCCGAGAAGGTCGACGGCGGCTACGTCGTCAACGGCTCGAAGACGTTCATCACGAACGGCGTGCGCGCGGACTTCGTCGTCACGCGCCGTCAAGACCACCGAGGAGGGCGGCCACCACGGCATCTCGCTTCCTCGTGATCGAGAAGGGCATGGAGGGCTTCAGCGTGTCGCGCAAGCTGGAGAAGCTCGGCTGGCACGCCTCCGACACCGGCGAGCTGGCGTTCGACGACGTGTTCGTGCCGGACGAGAACCTGCTCGGCGAGGAGAACAAGGGCTTCTACCTGATCATGGCCAACTTCCAGTGGGAGCGGCTGATCATGGCGCTCGGCTCGGTGGGCGGGATGCAGGCCACGCTCGACCGCACGATCCAGTTCGCGCTCGAGCGCGAGACCTTCGGCAGGCCGATCGCGAAGCACCAGGCGATCCGCCACAAGCTCGCCGAGATGGCCGTGAAGGTGGAGACCGGCCGCGCGCTGACCTACCACGCGCTGCGCCTGTTCGCCGATGGCCAGCGACGCGATCCGCGAGGTGACGATGGCCAAGCTCAAGACCCAGCGCGACGCCTTCGACGTGGCCGACGACGCCATCCAGATCCACGGCGGCGCCGGCTACATGCGCGAGTACGACGTTGAGCGGGCGGCGCGCGACGCGCGCCTGGGCCCGATCGGCGGCGGCACCGACGAGATCATGAAGGAGATCCTGGGGAAGCTGCTGGGGCTGTAGGCAGCCGGCCCCGCGACGCGAACACGCGCCGCGCCGCGGGCCAGGCTTGTGAGCAGGTGGCTAGGCGGCCTGTGCGGCCGGGCGCCAGTTGCCGGTGATGCGGACGCCGCCCAGCATTCGCTCGCGGAGTGACGGGGTCTCGGCGACCGCGTGCAGCGAGGCGGCGCGCATGCGCAGCATCTGCGTGAGCTGCGACGTGCGCTGGAACGGGTCGGCGACGATGCGGTTCTCGTTCAGCGAGATGGCCGCGGCGGGCTCGCCGTCTATCTCGCCGATCAGGACGGTGCCGCTCAGGGGGCGCTGGCTGTCGAGCTCTGCGAGCTGTGAGAGGGCACGGACGTCCTCTTCCGTGGCGGGCCTGATCACGTAGGCGTTGGCGGGGAACATCGGGGGTCCTTTGTAAACGGGGGCGGGGGATGACAAGCATCGCCCCGCCGGCCGCCGATGACGGTGCGGGTGTCAGGCGTCATTCGGTTCGCGCCTGCGCAACAGGCGGGGGGCGGTTAACCCCCGGGATGCACCACTTCGGCGTCCCCGCCGCCACGGCGAGTGGGCTCGGCCGCCGCCTCGAGCTTCCCGCCCGGCAGGAACTCGATCCCTGTCGCAGCGCCGATCTCGGGCGAAGTGGTCGTGGCCGACGAGGTGAGCTGTTGGCCGAAGCGCGTCTGCAGCTCGTCGCCGGACTGTGAGATGAAGGCGGGCTCGGCGATGGTGGACGCCGAGTTGGTGTTTGACGCGCGCGAGGCCGCGATCGCGTCCGGCAGCGTCATGCCGAAGTCGATCCGATTCAGCAGCGTCTGCAGCACCGTGGTGATGATCGTCGCGCCGCCGGGGCTGCCGACCGCGAAGAAGGGCTTGTCCCCGGTTCCGCTTCCCGGAGCGCGCCCGGCCGGAACGGACTTGACACGGCGTAGGAGAATCGTCAGTGCGGATGAGACCGCGTGTGATCAGCCTCGCAGTGACGCTCGGGGTGTTCCTCGGTGGTCTCGCACTGGTCTGGTTCTTGGGCGGCGGGAAGGCGGGCCAGCGGTCGAGCGGCGGTGTTGCCCGCGATCGGCTGTTCACGTTCCCCCTGAACTCCACGCCGAGCAAGGTCAGCGTGCGCTCGCCCTGGAAGCGCGGCCACATGACGCCGCAGGACGACAAGGTGGAGCTGACGCTCGAAGGGAGCTGCGCGACGGCTCACCTGTACGCCTACCTGTCCACTGGCTGGGACCACGGACCGCTCGACGCCGCCGCCGTGATCCTCGGCACCCCGCTTCACCCGGCCATGGGGGCCCCGCCCACCGTGATCCGCCATGACGCCGACTCGGCGATCGTGCTCGAGCGCGCGAGCGGTCGCGGCGTGCTCGTGACCCGCGCGGCGCCGCGCGATTTCGACGCCCTGCTCGTGGACTGGCAGGGCAAGCGCGGCTGTAGCACCAGCGCGCGCAACCGCGCGGCTCGCGAGCTCGGCCGCCTGTTCGACACCTTCAGGGTGATGGCCCCCGACGGCACGATCGCGGGCAGCGCGGCGCTCGGAACGCTCTAGAGCGGGGCGGGAAGTTTTCCGCGCCCGTGCGCGTCTATCAGTGCGAGTACCGGAACCCCCTGGGTCGTGGCCGCGTCTGTCGCACCGGTACGCGAGCCCGCGGAGGGGTTGGCACAGGGCCGTGCCGGCCCCTCCGCACCCCAGGACCTGAGATGGGCGAAGCCCATCGGTCACGCGAGACAGGATGTCGAGAGTCGACATCAGAACGCGGGGCAGGATGCCCCCCGGAGCTAGAAATAATGCGGCGAGTCGGGCGCGCTCACCCAGGCCTCTTCGCCCAGCTGGGGCGTGACCTCCGCGCGCAGCCGCACGAGCGCCTCCGGCACGCTCTTGTCGTGCGGCACGGTCCAGCCGAGCCCGGCCAGGTTGATGATCTTGCGGATCGGCGCGTCGTCCGGCACCACCACGCGCAGCTGCTGGCGGCGCCGCGTGAGCCGGCCGCCGAGGCGGAACAGCAGGTGGATGCCGGCGCTGTCGATGTAGGTGGCCTCGCTCAGGTCGAGCACCAGGCCGAGCGCGCGCTGCGGAACCGCGCCTTCGAGCGCGGAGCCGAGGTCGGCCGCGTTGGAGATGTCCACCTCGCCTACAACCGTGGCCACGATCGCGCCGCTCTCGGTGCGCATGTCCATCCGCGCCAGCGGGCTCATACGAACGCCTCCTTGCGGACCGTCTTGGCCAGGTGCACGGTGGTGCCCTCGGAACCCGGGACGACCTTCATCGAGTCCGTGAGCCGCTTCATCAGCTCGAGGCCGCGGCCGCGGTCGCTGCCGGCGCGCGGCGGGCGCCAGAAGCCGAAGTCGCGCACCTCGATCTCCACGCTGCCGCCGAGGTTGAGCGCCTTCACGACGAACACGGCGTCTCCCGGCGGGTACGCATGCTCGACGGCGTTCATGCACGCCTCGCCGCACGCCACCTTCAGCTCGTAGGCCGTCTCCTCCGGCACGCCGATCGAGGACAGCCAGCGCTCGACCGCGCGACGCATCAGGGCGAGCGACTCGGGCTCGGCGGGCAGGCGCAGCTCGAGCTTGGTCATGTCCACCGGCACCAGGCGCGTGGCGAGCACCGCCACGTCATCTCCGGCGGCGCCGTTGGGCGGCACCTCGGAGAGCAGGAAGTCGCACATCGCGTCCGGGTCGGCGGGCGCGCGCTGGATCGCCTCGCGCAGCCGGTCGAGCCCGTCGTCGATCGACATGCCGCGCTCCTCCACCAGCCCGTCCGTGTAGAGCAGAACGGTGGAGCCGGGCTTGACCACGGCCTCGCCGGCCGTGTATCCGCCGAAGGGCAGCACGCCCAGCGGCACGAACTCGCCGCCCTCGAGGTAGGAGGCGTTGCCGTCGGGGCCGAGCACGAGCGGCGGCAGGTGGCCGGCGGTGGCGAAGGTGATGCGGCCGTTGCGCGGGTCGAGCACCAGGTAGCTGAGCGTGGCGATGCGGTCCTGCTGCCAGTGATGCATGAGCAGGTTGAGGCGCTCCACCACCTGCTCGGGCCGGTCGTCCTCCATCGCGTAGGCGCGCAGCGAGTTGCGGATCTGGCCCATCAGCGAGGCCGCCTCGATGCCGCGTCCCACCACGTCGCCGATCGCGAGGCCCACGCGGCCGTCGCTGTAGGGAACGACGTCGTAGAGGTCGCCCCCCACCTGCGTACCGTCGGCGCCCGGCTGGTAACGCGTGGCCAGCTCGAGACCCGGCACCTCCGGGGTGCTGCTGGGCAGCAGGCTGCGCTGCAGCGTGGCGGCGATGTGGTGCGCCTGCTCGTTGAGGCGGGCGCGGTCGATGGCCACCGCCAGGCGGTCGGCGGCGAGCTGGAGCAGCTGGGTGTCGTTGTCCGAGAAGCGGCGGCCCTCGCTCGTACCCACCTGGAGCACGCCGATCACGCGCGCGCCCTGCACGAGCAGCGGCACGCCCAGCACCGAGCGCACCCGGTCCTGCCAGACCACCGACGCCGGCGCGCTCTCCAGGTCGTTGTCCTCCACGAACACAGGGCGCCTCTCGGCCGCCACGCGCCCGGCGATGCCCGCGCCGAGCGGCACGCGCCGCGACTGCGCGAACTCGGCCCCGCGCCCGCGCGCCGCGCGGACGGTGAGGCACTGGCGCTCCTCGTCGTGCAGCAGGATCGCCGCCCGCTCCACCTCGAGCACGTGACTCACGCGCGCGAGCAGCTCGGACAGGAGCTCGTCGAAGGGCAGGTGGGCCAGCGCGGCGTCCGCCACGGCCTCGAGCCCGCGGACCTTCTTCACGGCCTCCTCGGCGCGCTCGCGAGCGTCGCGCTCGATGCTGAGCATCGCCGCGCGCTGGGTGCGCACGCGCTCGATCAGGTAGAGGAGCACAAGGCCGATCGACACCCAGACCATGGCGTCCGTGGCGATCCCGAGCCCGGTGTGCGGAGCGCTCCGGTAGAGCAGCGGCAGCGAGCCGAAGGCCACCACGGCGGGGATGAACAGCGCGCCGCGACGGACGTTGTGAACGCCCACCCCGGAGCCCAGCCAGAGCATGAACAGCGCACGGTAGGGAGCGGCGCCGCCCGCCAGCCACTGGAGCAGGGCGGTCTGCGCGAGGCCGAGGTAGCTGACCATCAGGAGCTCGCCGAAGCCGAGCTCGCTGTCGAACACCCAGCGCGCCCCGGCGGCCGACAAGGCGACGATCAGTACGGCGGCGGGCCAGCCGGCGTCACCGAGGGAGACGTCCGGCGGCGCCATCGCGAGGAACGTGGCGGCCAGCACGGCACTGAGTCCCCAGAGCATGCCCACGAGCTTGCGGGCGGTCTCCACGTCGGCGCCCTGATAGGGCTGCTCGCGGCGCGCGAAGAGATCCGCCAAGAGTGCCAATTTGGGCAGCCGTGCCCTTGCCCGCGGGGCCATGCTCCCTTGATCGACATCTAGGCCCTTCGCCTTGATCGAAAAATGGCGTCAGGGGGCCGTTTGTCGGGGGCCAGACGTACCCAAATTGGGGCTTTGCTCCGAGCGGAAGAACATGCGGTAGGCGAAGACGAAGTAAACGGCCGCGAGCACCATTCCGAGCGGCCACCACACCGCTGCGGTAACCAGGCCGTGATGCCCGGCCGCGGCGTTGTGCACCGTCAGCCCGTAGGGATGGTTGTCGTGCGCCGGCAGGACGTTCGGGTAGATCCCGGCCGCCATCGACGTCAGCAGCCCGACGATGAACAGCGACGAGGCGGTGAACGCGGGCAGCCAGCGCTCGCGCGCCTGCAGCACGAACATGGCCACCAGCGCCCCTACCGCGAGTGCGGGGAAGATCAGGCGCCACGGGTGATCGGTGAGGTTGGTGAGCATCTCGTGGCGCACCGCGTATGTGGGCACGATCAGCGCCACGAAAAGCAGCGCGTCGAGCACCGCGATCCGCCGGGCGGCCTTGCGGGCGCGTTCTGCAAGCGCGCCGGTGCCCCGCCAGGCCAGGAAGTTCGCTCCCTGCCCGCACAGCACCACCAGTCCGAACACGCCGATCAGCAGGGCGTACCAGTTGAGGATGTTGAAGAGCGGCAGGGAGAAGTAGCCGTCGGGGCCGAGCGGCACGCCGCGCACCACGTTGCCGAGCGCCACGCCGAACACGAGCGCCAGCGCGGCGGATGACAGCGAGAACACCACGTCGCAGGCGCCCTGCCAGAGCGGGTTGTCGATCTGGTGGCGCAGCTCGAGCGCGAGCCCCCGTCCCACGAGCAGCCAGAGCACGAGGATCAGCCCGAAGTAGAGGCCGCTGAACGCTCCCGCGTAGGCCTTGGGGAAGGCGAGGAACAGCACACCGCCGCCGGCGATCAGCCACACCTCGTTGCCGTTCCACACCGGGCCGATGGCGGACGTGGCCTGCTCGCGCTCCTCGGGCGTCTTTCCGAGCAGCAGGTGCAGCGCGCCCACCCCCAGGTCGAAGCCGTCGAGCACCACGTACATGGCGATCATCAGGCCGAGGAAGCAGAACCACACCGTGGCCATATCAGGACGCCTCCGCCGTCACGGGCTCCGGATCCTCGGGCCCGCCCGCCACGATCCGGACGATCAGCATCAGGAACAGGATGCCCACGAACAGGTACAGACCCGCGAAGCCGAGCAGCGTGAAGATGCCCGTGCCCGCCGGCACCGAGCTGGCAGGCGAGGCCGCATCCTTGGTCCGCAGCAGCCCCCAGATCACCCACGGCTGACGCCCGGTCTCGGCCGTCACCCAGCCCGCGATATTGGCGATGTAGGTGAACGGGAATGCCAGCATCAGCGCCCACAGCATCGGCTTGTTCTCGTACAGCTTGCCGCGCCACAGGAGCAGCACTCCAAGCCCCGCGATCGCCACCAGGATCGTGCCCAGCCCGACCATGATGTGGTAGGCGTAGTAGACGAGCGGCACCGAGTCCGGCCACTGGTTCGTGGGTATCCGGTTGAGGCCCTTGAGCTCCTGGTTCCAGTTGTGGGACGTCAGGAACGAGAGGAAGTGCGGCATCGCGATCGTCGAGTCGAGCTGGCGCTTCTCGGTGTCTGGGTTGCCGATGATCACGAGCGGCGCGCCCTTCTCCGTCTCGAACAGCCCCTCCATCGAGGCGAACGAGGATGGCTGGAGCTCGGCGACGTTGTGCGCCGCGCGGTCGCCCGTCGGGAAGATCTGGAGCACGCAGAAGATCAGCGCCGCCACCACGCCCACGCGGACGCTGATCTTGGCGAACTCGATGTGCTTGCCGATCAGCAGGAAGTAGGCGCCCATCGCCGCCAGCACGAACGCCCCGGTGATCGCCGCGCCGCTCATGTTGTGCGCGTACTGCCAGCCCACCCAGGGGTTGGTGAGCAGGCCCCAGAACGAGTCGAGCTGCACGCCCTTGCCGTGGCCCGAGTAGGCCACCGGGTGCTGCATCCAGGCGTTGGTGGCGATGATGAAGAAGCCGGACAGCCAGGAGCCGACGAACACGAACATGGCGGAGATCCAGTGCACGGGAGCGCTGACCCGCTTGCGGCCCGCGAGGAAGATGCCCAGGAACACCGACTCCGCGAAGAAGGCGAACACGCCCTCGAGCGCCAGCGTCTGGCCGATCACGCCGCCCGCGTAGTTGGAGAAGTTGGCCCAGTTGGTGCCGAACTGGAACTCGAGCGGGATCCCGGTGACCACGCCCACCGCGAAGTTGACGGCGAAGATCTTCGCCCAGAACACAGCGGCCGCCTCATAGTGGGCGCGCTCCTCCTCGGTCTTCCGCAGCAGCGGAAAGCGCCGATCCTCCCGACCGAGGAACGACACGGTCTTGAGCCACGCCATCATCAGGGCGAGGCCCATCGAGAGGATCGGGAACAGGTAATGGAAAGTGACCGTCAGCGTGAACTGCAGACGGTCGACCGTCACGTGACTGCTCACGTCACCGCAGCCTACGTCATGATCACGCCCTGCGAATTCCGGCTACAAGGAGATGAAGCCAGTGGGAGTACTTGACGGCAAGGCTGCGATCGTCACGGGATCGGCGCGCGGCATCGGGCGAGCCACCGCGGAGCTGCTCGCCTCAGAGGGCGCCAAGGTCCTGATCAACGACCTCGACGGCGACGTGGCAGAGCAGGCCGCGGGCGAGATCCAGGGCGAGACGACCGTCTTTGCGGGCGACCTCACCAAGCCTGGCGTGCCGGACGAGCTCGTGAAGAAGGCGCTCGACGACTTCGGCCAGCTCGACATCATCGTGAACAACGCGGGCTACACCTGGGACGGCGTGGTCCACAAGATGAGCGACGAGCAGTTCCAGGCGATGCTCGACATCCACACCGTCGTGCCATTCCGCATCGTCCGCGCGGCCGCCCCGTTCTTGCGCGAGAGTGCCAAGAAGGAGAAGGAGGCGGGCACCGAGGTGTTCCGCAAGATCGTCAACGTCAGCTCGATCTCCGGCACGATGGGCAACGCCGGGCAGGCGAACTATTCGGCGGCGAAGGCCGGCCTCGTCGGCCTCACGAAGACGCTCGCCAAGGAGTGGGGCGGGTTCAAGATCAACGTGAATGCCGTGGCCTTCGGCTTCGTGGAAACGCGCCTGACGGCAGCCAAGGAGACCAGCGAGAAGATCGAGCGCGGCGGCCAGGAGATCCAGCTCGGCATCCCCGAGCAGATGCGCGCGATGGCCTCGGCGATCATCCCGCTGGGGCGCGCCGCCACTCCGGAGGAGGCGGCGGGCGGCATCTTCATCCTCTGCACTCCGTGGGCCAACTACATTCACGGCCAGGTGCTCCACGTCACCGGCGGACAGTTCGGCGGCATGACCGGGTGAGCCGGGCTCACGTCCACTAACCGCACCCTTCTCGCAGTAATAGCCGCGCTGCTCGTGGCGCTCGTCGCGGGCTCTCTGGTCCTCGGCAAGCGCCACAGCAGCGCGAGCCGCAACCGGGCTTCGGCCACGCTGGCCGCGCTCGAGAGCAACCTGCTGCTGATCGAGGGCAGGGTGGAACGCATCCGCCGCCTCGACTTCACGCGGCGGCCCCTGCCCGTGCTCGTGAGCGGATCGGAGGTGAAGCGCCAGGGACTGATGGAACTCGACCAGCAGGTGACGGTGGCCGAGCAGAACGCCGACGACGAACTGCTCAAGCTACTCGGGCTGATCCCCTCGGACTCGAACCTGCGGGCCATCCAGTCCGCCGTGTTCCAGGATCAGGTGGCGGGCTTCTACGACCCGCAGACCAAGCGCCTCGCACTCGTGAAGGACGCTGGGGCGCAGGACGAGTCGGTGGGCGAGATCACGCTGGCGCACGAGCTCACCCACGCGCTCGACGACCAGCGCTTCGGGCTGAAAGACCAGCCGCCCGGCATGGACGATCGCGCCACGGCCTACAGCGCGCTCGTGGAGGGTGATGCGACCTCGGTGATGACCCGCTACGCCACCCAGTACATGACGGGCTCGAACCTGCTGGGGGCGCTGTTCGCGAGCACCGCCGCCGGCGGGCCGCGCCTGCCGCCCTACATCCAGTCCTCGCTCGAGTTCCCCTACCTGGAGGGACAGCGCTTCGTGGACACGCTTTACCGCTACGCGCGCGGCAGCTGGAAGCTTGTCAACGCCGCCTTCAAGTTGCTCCCGCCGGTGTCCACGCAGCAGATCCTCCACCCGCTCGACTACGTGCGCAACGTCAAGCCGCTGCCGATCGAGCTGCGCGTGCGGCCGCTGCTGGGAGCGACGTGGCATCCGGTGATCACCGGCGCGCTCGGGGAGTTCGACACGCGCGAGATGATCCAGCTCGGGATCGGCACAAGCCGCGCCGCTGGAGTGGCGGCAGCCTGGCGGGGCGGGATCTACCAGCTGTGGCGGCGCGGTCCGCTGCCGGCCCCCGGCTGCGTCAGCCCCTGCCGCCGGCGCGACTCGATCGTGCTGGCCTGGCGCACGGCGCCGGGCACCGACGCTCAGGACTTCGCCGCCGCCGTGGGCGCCTACCTGGTGCGCGGGCTGGGCGGGCAAGCCCGCGGGCGCAACGTGTGGACGCTGCCCGACTCCGCGGCGTCGCTGACCACCAGCGGCGGCTCCACCGTGCTCGCTCTGGCGCCCACTCCGGAGCTGGCCGCGAGCTTGTCGCTGCGAGCGGCGGTCGCGCCGCTAGGCCGCTGACAGCTCCTCGCGGAGCCCCGTGAGGAACGCCTCCACCGCGGGCGGGCGGCGACGCCCGTCGCGGTAGAGCACGGACACCGGGATGCGCGGGAGCTTGGGCACGATCGGCACCGCCACGAGCTCGGGCCCGGGGCGCCCCGCGAATGAGCGCGGCAGCACGGACACGCCCAGACCCTGAGCGGTGAGCGCCCTCACGGTGGAAGCCTCGTTGGACTCGTATGAGACGCGCACCGTGGCGCCCGCCTGCTCGAGCGCCTCCTCGAGCGCGAGCCGCAACGAGGCGCCCGTGATCGGAGCCACCAGCGGCTCGTCCGCCACAGTGGCCATCGACACGCGACGGCGCTTGGCGAGCGGGTGGCCCGGCGCCACCATCAGCGCCAGCTCGTCGTCGAACAGCAGCTCGCCGGCGACGCCCTCGCCCGCCCGCTCGGGGGCACAGAACGCGAAGCACACGTCCAGGCGATCGGCACGCAGCAGCTCGAGCGTGTCCGCCAGCGTGGTCTCGATCAGGCGGATGTCCACGGCTGGATGGCGAGCGCGGAAGCGGGCCAGCAGCGAGGCCGGGTCGAGCCCGCCCACTGCGGGAATCACCCCGATGCCCACCGTGCCACGCAGCAGGCCGTGCAGTTCGTCGATCTCAGCGCGCAGGGCGTCGGCGTCGGCCAGGATGCGGCTCGCTCGCGCCAGCGCGATCTCCCCCGCCTCGGTCACGAGCACGCGCCGCGTGGTCCTGGCGAGCAGCTCCACACCCAACTCGCGCTCGAGTCGCCGCACCTGCTGGGACACCGCGGGCTGCGCGACGTGGAGCTCCTGGGCCGCCAGTGTGAAGCTGCCGTGCCGGGCCACCGCCGCGAGGTAGCGAAGCTGCCGTAGCTCCATGGTCAGAGCGATAATAGATCGTTATGAATTGACTAACAACTCGATCCTTGACTTATGGCTGGGCGAGGCGGACACTGGGACTCGTGCAAGTGAGAGCCTCGGCCGATATCCGTTCGGACCTCCGTCCCGGCGACATCGGAGCGATGTCCGCGCTGCACGGCTGCGAGTATGCGGCCGAGTACGACCTCGACTTCACCTTCGAGGCCTACGTGGGCGGCTCGATCGCACGCTTCGCTCTGGTGCTGGCGGACGATCCGGAGGCCGGCCGGATCTGGCTGGCGGAGGACGAGGAAGGTCTCGTCGGCTGCATTGCCGTCACCCGCTCGAGCCACTCCGAAGGCTGGCTGCGGTGGTTCGTGGTGGCGCGGCACGCGCGCGGCCAGGGACTCGGCCGTCGGCTCCTGTCCGAGGCGATCGAGTACGCGCGCGAGCGCTTCGAGGTGCTCAAGCTCGAAACCTTCAGCGAGCTCACCGCCGCCGCGCACCTCTACCGCTCCTCCGGCTTCCTGGTGACCGATTCCGAGCCGCGCTCCCAGTGGGGCCGCCAGATCGAGCTGCAGCACTACGCACTCCAGTTCGGCTGACGCGCGCCGGTACGCTGCGCGGTCGTGAGAGTGCTCGCGGCTGTGCATCAGGACGACGGCGGGCCGGTGGTGTTCGGCGACGTGATCCGCGGGCTCGGGCACGAGCTGGTCGAATGGCGGCCCGCCGACGGGCCGCCGCCCGACGGCGCCGACGCCGCGCTCGTCTTCGGCGGCTCGATGCACGTGGATCAGGAGGACGAGCACCCGTGGCTCGTCCCCGAGGCCGACTGGATCCGATCGCTCCTGGCCGACGGCGTGCCCACCCTCGGCGTCTGCCTCGGGTCCGAGCTGCTCGCCCACGCCGCCGGCTGGCCGGTGGTGCGCATGCCGCGCTCCGAGATCGGCTGGCACGACGTGGAGCTCACGCCCGCGGCGCCGAGCGACCCTCTGCTCAGGGTGGCGCCGCCGCGCTTCCCGGCTTTCCAGTGGCACAGCTACGCCGTGGAGCCGCCGGACGAGGCGGCGGTGCTCGCAGTGAACCCGGCGTGCGCGCAGGCCTACCGCGTGGCCGACCGCGCGTGGGGCATCCAGTTCCACGCGGAGGTTGACTCGGCGGCAATCGAGCACTGGCTGGACGACGGACAGGACGGCGAGGACGTGCACGAGGTGGGGCTCGACATCGAAGCCGAACGCGAGCGCACCTGGCGCGAGATCGCCGCGTGGAACGACTTCGGCCGCGCGCTGTGCTCCCGCTTCCTCGAGGTGGCGGTGGCGGGCTAGGCGCCCGCCGGCTCCGCGACCAGTCGGAGCAGCTCCTCGCGGGTCGGACCCGGCGTGGGCTGCGGCGGATTAGCCTCCGCCAGCTCCACCACCTTGTCCACGATCCCGGGCCGGGCGAAGATCTCCTCGGGCAGGGCGAGGCAGCCGATGATCTCGAGCCCCGCCCGCAACAGCTCGGCATCGAGCGCCATCACGCGGAACAGCGACGTGACCAGCCCCGTCTCGAAGCTGGGCGGCCCGGGCGGCTCCAGACCGTTGCGGAGCGCCTCGATCTCCGCGATGCGCGCCCGATCCATCGCCACGGTGTTGCGGTACCAGGGCGTCAGCTCGCGCTCGGTGGCTTCGTCCCAGGCCCCGGCGAACCCCAGCGGGTCGTCCAGCTCGGCGCGCACGACGTCGCGGAGCAGCGAGGCGTGGACGAGCCCGAGCGAGATCCCTCGGCCAAGCGACGGGTTGGTGCAAGCCCATGCGTCCGCAACCGCCGCCACGCCCGTGACCACGGGGCGGCCGCCGGCGACGAAGCGGCGATAGCGGTCGATCACGCCGCCCATCGAGATGATGCCGGTCATCGGCTCGCCGTCGAGCCAGGGCGCCTGGAGCGGGCACGCGCGGATGAGAGCCGTGAATACGTCCTCGTGGCGCACCGCCTTCAGCGGCTGGTCACCGGCGGCGATGAACACCGTCACCGACCACGTGTTGGCATCGGACGGGAGCGTGAGCAGCGAGAACGAGCCGATGGGCGTGAGCAGCGGCCCGACCGCCGCGGGCATCGAGCCGTTCGAGGACTGGAAGAAGCGCCCGTAGTAGATGAAGCCGCTGTCCTCGGGCTCCTCCTGGATCGGGGCGCAGCCGATCTGCTCGAGCCAGCGCGGCAGCAGCGAGCGCCGCCCCATGGCGTCCACCACGAGATCGGCGTGAAGCTCCTCGCCGCCGTTCGTGCGCACGCCGGTCACGTGGGGCACTCCGTCCACACCCGGTCCGGTGACGAGCTCGGCGACCGACACGCCGCGCCGCACGTCGAGGCGCGGTTCCGCGTCGGCCACCGTGCCGAAGATCTGCTCGATCGTCGTGCGCCGGGCCGTGTAGGTGCCGAGGCGCTCGTCCCCGGGCTCGGGGTTGATATGTGGGAGCACCGCGGACAGCCGGCTGATGTGGTCCACCCGCGCCGCGGCCGCCGCGACCAGCGCCTCGTGGATGTCCGGCAGCTCGGCGGCGACCACGTGGCTCCCGCGCGCGTGGAGGTAGTGCGCCAGGCGGAACTGGCTCACGCCGCCGCGGTCCCAGTGATCCCAGGCCTCGTCGGGAGAGCCGGGCACGGGTGCCGGGTCGCGCTCTAAGAGGGTGACTTCGTGACCGTCGCGTGCCAGCAGCGTGCCGGCGGCGAGTCCACACACGCCGCCACCGAGAACGATGATTTGCGCCATCAGGCAAGCATCGCGCCGCTCGCCGCGCGATGCAACCGGGCTAGCGGTGGTGGCGCTTCTTGTGGTGCTTGCGCTGCTTCGCGAGCTTGAGCGTGATCCGCGTGGAGCTCGTCTTTGCCACGCCGGCGCCGTCCTTGGAGATGACGTTGGCGCGTGCACTCAGCTTCTTCTTCGCCCGCAGCACCTTCATCCCGGTCTTCGAGATCCGCACCTTCACCTTCACAGTGGTGCCGGCGGGGATCGAGAAGCTCGCGCGGCCGAGCGTGAGCACGCGGCGGCGCTTCTTGTGCTTGCGGTGCTTCTTCTTCGAGGCCTGAGCCGCCACCGGGCTCGCGGTCTTCAGCGTGAGCGTGCCGGTGCAGTTACCCGTCGAGCCGGCCGGGCAGGAGACGTTGACGTGTGCGACGCCATTCGCGCCCACCGTGTCGGTCTGGCGGAGCAGCGAGACGCCAGCGAAGCGCGGTGGCGTCGGGGCCGGCGTCGGGGCCGGCGGCGCGGGCTGCTGGGGCGCCCACACTGCACGGAAGTCGAACTGATCCGCCTCGGTCAAGCGCGTGGGGTTCGAGCCGTTGGAGTCCATGACCCAGATCGGCGACACGTATGCAGTGTTGTCGTAGCGCTCGAACAGGATCTTCTTGCCGTCGGGCGAGTACGAGGGCTCGTAGTCGTCGAGGGTTGGGCCGGGATCGGCGCCGAGCGGCGTCGGTGTCGCGCCGGGGGATGCGGCCATCGTGTTGATGCGCAAGTTCGTGCCGTCGTCGTGGATGAAGACGATCGTGCTGCCGTCCGGGGACCAGTCCGGGGACGAGTCCTCCTCGCCCGTCGACACCGAGTCCCAGACCGCGGGTAGGGCGCTGCGGTCGGACGGCATCACCGAAAGGCCCTTGCCCGAGTCCTCGAAGATGATCTTCGAGCCGTCGGGCGAGAAGCTCATCTCCGAGTTGACGATGCTCGGGTTGACATCGCTCGTCAGCGGGGTCGGGTTCGCGCCGTCCGAGCCCATGATCATCAGCGTGTAGGTGGGCGTCGTACACGAGTCGGGGCAACCCGTGCTCATCTTGCGTATGAAGGCGATCTTCGAGCCATCCGGCGAGAAGACCGGGTAGTCGTCCTGGATGTTCGGATCGGCGGTGCCGAGCGGGTGAGGGTCGGTCCCGGTGGCGTTGTTCGTCGCGATCACGCAGATGTTGGGATCGGTCGGGCAGTACGAGTACGCGGTGCGGGTGCCGTCGGGGGAGTAGGACGAATCCAGCGAGGTTCCGGAGCCGGCGAGGAACTGCGTGGGGTTGCTGCCGTCTGAGTTGGCGATGAGCAGGTGATAGTTCCCCGTGACGGGGCAGCCGCCGGGGCAGCGGGTGAAGAGGATCTTCGCCCCGTTCACGCCCGCGGAGGTGGCGTGCGCAGCGGCCGGCGCAAACGCGAGCGCGGCGAGGGCGAAGAAGGGGCCGAGCCGGCGAATGGGCCTAGCGTTCACGCGCGAGTCCTTACGGTTGGTTGCGAGCCGTTGTCGAACCTACCTCGCTTGGCGCAAAAGCGCTACCCGTCCTGGGTCAGGCGTCCGGCTTCGGCCGCCGCTCCTCGGCCAGCGGCTTGCCGCTCTCGTCGGTGAGCCCCACCGGCGGGTACGGGCCGAGCCAGTTGTCGCGCGCGCCGTCGAGCGTGAAGATCGCGCCCGAGTAGTAGTCGCCCGCGGGGGAGGCCAGGTAGGCCACGAGCCAGGCCTGCTCGATCGGGCGGCCCATGCGGCCGAGCGGCACGGTCTTCGCCACCCCGGCCTTCACGGGCTCGGGGTACTTCTGGATCGCGTCGGTCTCGAAGTGGCCGGTGGCGATCGCGTTCAGCTTGATGTCGAAGCGTGACCACTCGATCGACAGCACGCGCATCATGTTCTCCACGGCGGCGCGCGCGGAGGACGAGTGCGCCATCCCGGGCAGGCCGTGATGAGGCGACAGCGTCACGCTGATCACCTTCCCTCCCCCGGCCGGGATCATCGCCTTGTTGGCCACGGCCTGGGTCATCAGCCAGGTGCCCTCGAGGTTGAGCCGCACCACCGCCCGGAAGCCCTTGGGGCTGATGTCCTCGGCCGGCGACATGAACTGACCGCCCGCGTTGTTCACGAGCGTGTGGATGCGGCCGTGGCGCGCGAGCACGCCGTCCACGAGCACCTCCACCTGGCCCTCCTCGCGGATGTCGCACTCCACCGCCTCGCAGCGACCGTCCTCGCAGAGCGCCACCGTCTCCTCGAGCGGCTCGACGCGGCGGCCCGCAACCACCACTGTGGCGCCGAGCCCGGCCAGCTCGATCGCGGTGGCGCGGCCCAGCCCCGAGCCGCCGCCGGTGACCACGATCACCTGGCCGTCGAGCAGTCCCGGGCGGAAGATCTCGGAGGGCATCGGGCGGCAGGCTACCCGCCCGGGCCAATCGGTAGATTCGCCCGTCGATGGAGGCCACCACAGCAATCCGCAGGGGGTCGCTGCTTGAGCGCCGCTTCGCGATCGCCGAGCGCGGCAGCAACGTGCGCATCGAGCTGCTCGGCGGCGTCAGCACCTTCCTGACGATGTCTTACATCCTGTTCGTCAACCCGGCGATCCTGTCCGCCGACTGGCTGAGCGCCCACGTGTTTTGAGCACGGCGGCCGAACCGCAGCCCGCCTCCCTGCCGCTGGCGGGCGGGAGCGAGGGGGCCACGGTGAAGCTGCACCCGCTGCTGTCGGCGGTCTGCAAGGGGCCGCCCGCGTGGTTCCTGCGTGAGGAGGGGTGGCTCGGGGCGATGCACGCGCTCGGGTTCCGCGTGCCGCGCGAGCAGTGGCTGGACGTGCCGGTGGTGGCCTTCCTGGTGGAGCACCCGGGCTTCGGACCGTTCCTGATCGACACCGGCTTCCACGCCTCGGTGGCCGTGGATCCGAAGCAGAACCTGGGGCGCCTGAACGCACTCTTCTTCAAGGACATCGAGATGACGCAGGCGGACGCCGTGTCTGCCCAGCTGCGCTCGCGCGGGATCGAGCCGGGCGCGCTCGGGCTCGTGGTGATGACGCACCTGCACGTGGACCACGCGTCGGCGATCTCCGACTTCCCGTCGGCGACCTATCTGGTGTCGCGGCGCGAGTGGGAGGCGGCTGTGGAGCCGCGCGGGGCCTCGCGCGGGTACATACGGCGGCAGTTCGACCACGCGTTCGACTTCCGGCTGGTGGACTTCGATTCATCCGCGGCCGACTCGTTCGCGTCCTTCGGTCGCTCCTACGACGTGTTCGGCGACGGCAGCGTGCGGGTGGTATCCACGCCGGGACACACGTTCGGGCACCTGTCGGTGGTGCTGCGGCTGGCGGGACGCGAGGCGCTCGTGGCCGGCGACGCGATCTACACGATGCGCACGATGCGCGACTCGCACCTGCCCTACCGGGTGGTGGACGAGCACCTGTTCAGGCGCTCCCTGCGCGAGATCCAGCTCTACGCCGAGCAGACCCCGGACGCGCTGATCATCCCGGGCCACGACATGGCCGCCTGGCGGGAGCTGCAGCCGGTCTACTAGCTCGGGCGCATACAGCAGCAATAAGGGCGGACCGGGCGTAGGCTGATTTTTCGGGTCCTATAGGACCCAAAAGGCTTCATTCATCGCGATTTCTCGCCGCGGGCGGCGCCGGTTAGCCGGCAAGCGGCCGGCGGCCTGCCGCCTCGGCTGCATCCGCCGCGGCGCGCCTCGCCGCCCGGGCCGCCCGCACGGCGCGCCTGCGGCCGCCCTCGCGGAGCCCGTAGTAGAGCTTCTGCACGTCCTCGAACACGACCTCGGACGCCGCCTGCGACTGCTCGCGCGTGGGGTTGTCCACCTGGTCGAAGCGAATCGGATCGCCGAACTGCACGGTGACCTTTGGGAACTGAAGCCGCTTCCAGTTGCGCGCGCCCTGGGAGCCGAAGATCGCCACGGGAACAACGGGCACGCCGCTCTCCAATGCCAGCCGGCCCACGCCCGGGCGGGCCTCGCCAAGCTCGCCGCTGCGCGAGCGTCCGCCCTCGAGGTACATCAGCACCATGTCGCCGCGGTCGAGGATCGCGTGGGCGGTGATGAACGCCTCTTCGTCGCGCCGGCCGCGGAGCACGGGGAACACGCCGCCGTGTGTGTAGATCCACTGCATCGGCGGAGTGAAGAGTTGCGACTTGGCCATGAACTGCACCTTGCGCCGCAGGTAGGCGGCCACGAAGAAGTGATCGAGGAAGGAGAAGTGGTTGGGCGCGAGGATCACGGGCCCGCCGCTCGGGACTTTCTGCGAGTCGATGCAGCGGCCGCGATAAAGGATCCCGATGTAGGGGACGAGCAGCGTGCGGACGAGCTCGTAGACCCAGTCGGGCCGCCTCGAGCGCGCGCGCTCGTGGAAACGCGTGAAGTGCTCCGCCGGCCGCGGATCCTTGTAGACCTGCTCCTTCACCCTCGGCTCCTCTTACCCGATCCCGCGCACCTAGTTACTTTCCGCCGCCCAGCCGCGTGAGCGCTCGACCGCGCGCAGCCAGCCGCCCAGCAGCCGCTCGCGCTCTTCCTCGGCCATCGTCGGCTCGTAGCGCGCCGCCTCCTTCCACATCGCGCGCGTGTCCGCCTCGCTCCACAGCCCGGTGGCCACGCCGGCCAGGTACGCGGCGCCCAAGGCGGTCGTCTCCGACACCTGCGGCACCACCACCGGCACCCCCAGGATGTCGGCCTGGAACTTCATGAGCCAGGAATTCACCACCGCGCCGCCGTCGGCGCGCAGCTCCGCGAGCCGCTTGCCGGATGCGGCCTCGCAGGCGCGCACGGCGTCGGTGGACTGGTAGGCGATCGCCTCGAGCGCCGCCCGCGCCAGGTGCGCCCGGCCGCTGCCGCGCGTGAGGCCGACGATCGTGCCGCGCGCGTACGGGTCCCAGTAGGGAGAGCCGAGCCCGGTCAGGGCGGGCACGAAGTACACCCCCTCGTTGCCGTCGAGCGAGCGGGCCAGCTCGTCGGTCTCGTCGGCCACGCGGATGATGCCGAGCCCGTCGCGCAGCCACTGCACGGCGGCGCCGGTGACGAACACGCTCGCCTCGATCGCATAGTCCACCCGCTTGTCCACGCCCCAGGCGATCGTGGTCACGAGTCCCTGCTGCGGATCGGGCGCCTTGCGGCCCGCGTTCTGGAGCACGAAGCTGCCGGTGCCGTAGGTGTTCTTGCCGAGCCCGGCCTCGTGGCAGGCCTGGCCGTAGAGCGCCGCCTGCTGGTCGCCCGCGATGCCCGCCACCGGCACGCTGCCGCCGAACTCGCTCGTCTCCCCATACACGTGGGCGCTCGGGCGCACCTCGGGCAGCGACGCCGGCTGCACGCCGAGCAGCTCGCACAGCCCCTCGTCCCACTGCAGGTTGTGGATGTCGAAGAGCATGGTGCGCGAGGCGTTGGTGTAGTCGGTCACGTGGCGACCGGTGAGCTTGAACAGCAGCCACGCGTCGATCGTGCCGAAGGCGGACTTGCCGGGGTCCACGCCCGCCTCCTTGATCAGCCACTCGATCTTCGTGCCGGAGAAGTAGGGGTCGATCACGAGGCCGGTGCGCGCGCGGACGAGCGGCTCGTAGCCCTCGTCGCGGAGGGCGGCGCAGCGCTGGGCGGTGCGGCGGTCCTGCCACACGAGCGCGCGGTGGAGTGGCTCGCCGGTCTGGAGGTCCCAGGCCACGACGGTCTCGCGCTGGTTGGTGATGCCGATGCCCGCGAGGTCGCGGCCGTTGATGCCCGCCTTGTCGAGCGCGTCCTTCGCGACCCTGCGCGTGACGTCCCAGATCTCGTTCGCGTCGTGCTCCACCCAGCCGGGCCGCGGGAAGAACTGCTGGAACTCGCGCGAGGCGCGGCCGCGCACGTGCCCGTGATCGTCGAAGACGATGCAGGTGGTGCCGCTCGTGCCCTGGTCGATTGCGAGGATCACCGGCGAGAAACGCTGTAGACCCGCGCGATATCACGCAGCTGCCGTCCGCGATGAATGAACCCTGCCGCAGTGCGGCCCGTAGCGCGGTGCTCCAGCTCCAGCTCCACCTCGACAACTCTAAGTCCCGCGCGTATCGCGTCGATGTTCATGGCCGTCTCCATGCCGAAGCCGGGGGCGAACGGGAGCACCGCCCGCAGCGCGTCGCCCGTCAGCGCCCGCTGGCCCGAGAGGGGCGCGTCCAGCCGCCGTCCGGTGCGCCTCTCCACCACCCGGCGGGAGCTCTTCAGTGCTATCCCGAAGCCGCCGCCCACCCGGCGCGCGAACTTCGCGATGGCCACGTCCGCATGACCGACCAGCCCCGAGAGCGCCGCGGCCGAGGCGCCGAGGTCGCCGTCACAGAGCAGTACCACGCTCGGCTCGCCCTCGAGCGCGAGCTGTGCCGCAGGCGTGTTCGCTCCCCCCTTCCCCACGTTGCGCGAGGCGCGCACCAGCTCGGCGCCGGCCTCGCGGGCGATATCGGGCGTGCGGTCGGTGGACGCGTCGTCGGCGACGATCAGCCGCGCTCCCGGGAACGCCGACCGCAGCGCGGCGAGCGTGTCGCCCAGCCGCTCCTCCTCGTTGCGAGCGGCCACCACGACCGCGATTTCCGCTGGCACTGACGGGTATCGTGCCGCAAACCCCGCGGACAGGAGGACTTCAGTTGCCAGACGTCGAGGCCCACATCACCGGCACCGTGTGGAAGATCGAGTGTCAGGTCGGGCAGTCAGTGGAGGAGGGCGACACGCTCGTCATCCTCGAGTCGATGAAGATGGAGATGCCCGTGGAGGCGGAGGACGAGGGCAAGGTGAAGGAGATCCGCTGCGAGGAGGGCCAGTCCGTGTCGGAGGGCGACACACTGGTGGTTCTTGAGTAGTCCTGGGGTGCAAGAACTCGCGTCGGGCAAGCTGCTGCTCGACGAGCCGGCGCCGCACGTCGCCCGGCTGAAGATCTCGAACCCCGACAAGCGCGGGGCGCTCGACCACGAGATCCTCGACGCGCTCGCGGAGACCGTCCGCGGGCTGGATGCGCGCTGCCTCTTATTGACCGGCGACGGCAAGATGTTCTCCGCCGGCTACGACCTCGGGAACCTCGATGCGCGCAACTTCGAGGAGCGGGCGGAGGCCCTGGTGGCGCATCCGTTCCACGACGCGCTGGAGGCGCTCGAGGCCTACGAGTATCCGGCCGTGGCTGCTCTGAACGGGCACGCGATCGGCGGCGGGCTCGAGCTTGCTCTGACCTGCGACATCCGCGTGGCCGCGCGCGGGATCAAGGTGGGAATGCCGCCGGCCCGGCTGGGCCTCATCTACTCGCACACGGGATTGCGCAAGTTCATCGAGGTGTGCGGCGTGGCGAATACGGCGGAGCTGTTCTACGTGGGGCGGAACGTGGACGCGGACCGCGCGGCGCGGATGGGCCTCGTGAACCAGGTGGTGGAGCGGGACGAGCTGTCGTCGTCGGCGGTGGAGCTGGCCGGCGAGATCGCCTCGAACGCGCCTCTTTCGTTGAAGGGGAACAAGCAGGCGCTGCACACCCTGCGCGCGCACGCGTTGTCGCTGCCGGAGGATGTGGCGCGGCAGCTGGTGGAGCTGCGCGAGTCGTGCTTCGCGAGCGAGGACTTCCGCGAGGGCGTGAAGGCTTTTGCTGAGAAGCGGGCGCCTGAGTGGAAGGACCGCTAGATGTAGTTCCTGAGCAGGTTGTTCATCCGGGCCCCCTTGGAGGCTGGAGGTGTCTAACGCCACCAGTCCCAAGGAGGACACCGGATGAAGCTTCACGCTAACGCGGCTCTCAGTCTGAAGAAGCGTCTGTTGTTGTCGCGGCGGGTCGTCGAGCAGGGTTGGTCGTTGGGCTCGGCGGCCGCGGCCGCCGAGGTCAGCGAGCGCACGGCTGGCAAGTGGGTCACGCGGTTCCGCGCCGAGGGGGAGCTCGGTTTGCTTGATCGTTCTTCGGCGCCGCGGCGGGTTTGGAACCGCACTTCCGAGGACCGGGTCCAGGCGATCGCCGCGCTGCGGCGGCTGCGTTTCAGCGGCGCCCAGATCGCCGAGTTGTTGGCGATGGCCGAGACGACGGTGTCGGGCATCCTCACGCGCATCGGGCTGGGGCGGCTTGGCCGCCTCGGGCTCGAGCCGGCGCGACGCTACGAGCGCTCGCGACCGGGCGAGCTCGTCCACATCGACGTCAAGAAGCTCGGCCGCATCGAGGGTGGCGCCGGCCATCGCATCCACGGCAACAAGGCGCTTCAGCGCAACCTGCGCCGCGACGGCAAGCGCAGGATCGGCTGGGACTTCGTGCACATCGCGATCGATGACGCCACCCGGCTCGCCTACGCCGAGGTCCTCGCCGACGAAAAGGCGAGCAGCGCGACCGCGTTCCTGGCCCACGCGATCGAGTTCTTCGCCCGCCACGGCGTCCAGGTCGAAGCGGTGATGACCGACAACGGCTCCGCCTACCGCTCGGTCATGCACGCGATCGCCTGCCGCGCGCTCGGGATCCGCCACCTACGCACCAGGCCGCGCCGCCCTCAAACCAACGGCAAAGCAGAGCGCTTCATCCGCACCATGCTCGGCGAATGGGCCTACGGCGCCATCTACGCCAGCTCGCACGAACGCACCGGCGCGCTTGACGGCTGGCTCTGGCGCTACAACCATCACCGACCACACAACGCCCTCGGCCGAAAACCGCCCGCAGCTCGCCTCAACGAGCTGAACAACCTCCTCGGGTCCTACAGCTAGACGACGCCAACTTGACCAACTTGACCAACTTGGTCAAGTTGGTCTACCAGTCATGGCGGAAGCGAAAATCGGCGAGGCCAAGACGCACTTCTCCGAGCTCGTCCAACGGGCCGAGGCTGGTGAGGAGATCGTCATCAAGCGCGGCAACACGCCCGTGGCGGTGCTGTCGAAGTACCACGCGCCCAGTGCGCGGAAGCCGGGCCGGCTGAAGGGTCGCGTGAACATCCACGACGACTTCGACACCCTGCCCGACGACATCGCGGAAGCTCTCGGCGTCGACAGCTGAGTGCTCCTTCTCGATACCCCCACGCTGCTCTGGTGGCTCGCTGACGACGACAAGCTCTCACCGGACGCACGCAATGCGATCAAGGACCCAACCGCGGTTGCATATGTCAGCGCCGGCAGCGTCTGGGAGATAGCGATCAAACGCTCGCTCGGGAAGCTCGAGATCTCCGACCGCTGGCACACGGCTGCCTTCCGCGACTTCGCCGAGCTTCCGATCACCGCCGATCACGCGCGCCGTGCCGGGGAGCTGCCGCCCCATCACCGCGACCCGTTCGACCGCGTCCTCGTCGCGCAGGCGCTCACCGAAGGACTGACGCTTGTGACCGCGGACCCGGCTTTCGAGCCGTACGGCGTTCAGGTCGTCTGGTAGGGCCAAACCGACCCCTCAAGTCCTCCGCACCCCCGCCGAATACCGGGACATCCAACCCTCGTGGCTTGCCCCTGCGAGCCCGGCCTCCCGGTTATGCACAACAGCTTCCACATCCCCTGGGCCAAGCCTTTTCTCGGCGATGAGGAGATCGCGGCGGTCATGGAGACACTGACCGACCGCCGGCTCTCCATGGGCGCCACCGTGCGCGCGTTCGAGGAGGACGCCGCCGCACTCGTCCAGCGCAAGCACGGGATCGCCGTCGCCAACGGCACCGTCGCCCTCGACCTCGCGATGAAGCTCCTGAAGGTCGGCCCCGGCGACGAGGTGCTCGTCTCCGCCCTCTCCTACATCGCCACCACGAGCTGCATCGTCTGGCAGGGCGCCACACCGGTGTTCTGCGACGTCGATCCGGTCACGCTCAACATCGATCCCGACGAGGTCGCCCGCCGCGCCACCCCTAGGACCAAGGTGCTGCTCGTGGCCGACTACTGCGGCTCGCCGGTGGACTACACGCTGCTCGAGGCCATCTGCGCCGACCGCGGCATTCAGCTCGTGGTCGACGGCGCGCAGTCACTCGGCGCCCACCATCTGGGCCGCCCCACGCCGTCGCTCGGCACCGTCTCAACCACCAGCTTCCACACCGCCAAGGCCATGCTCACGGGCGAGGGCGGAATGGTCTTCGTCGACGACGAGGAGCTCGCCGAGCGCGCTCGCAAGATGCGCGGCCAGGGCGAGGTGCCCGGTCGCAAGTACGTGCACGACACGCTTGCGTGGAACTACCGCCTCACCGAGATGGCCGCCGCGATCGGCCGCGTGCAGCTCTCGCGTGCGCCCGAGATCCTGGCCCACCGCGCCGCGCTGGCCGAGCACTACACCGAGCAGCTGAAGGCGCTGCCGCAGGTCGTCCCCACCGGTCACTGCTCCGACGGGCAGCCTGCATGGTTTTCGTATGCTGTCCGCGTGCCCAATCGGGATGCTGTGGCACAGTCGCTTGCGGAGCAGGGGGTGGAGACGCGGTCGCTTTATCCAGTGCCCGCGTACCGTCAGCCGATCCCCGAGTACGCGCCCTACGCGAACGAGCTGCGCCCGCACGCCGAGCTTGCCAGCGACGAGGTGCTGAACCTGCCGATGTACTTCGAGATGACGTTCGCGGAGGTCGACGAAGTGGTGTCGGCCCTCGCCACCGCGCTTGCAGCGCCGGGGGCCGAGCCGGCTCTCGGCCAGGCGGCGGCCGCCTAGGCGGCTGATCCGCGATGGACGTCAGGCTCTACTGGCGCGGCGACTTCCCCGAGTACCTTGGGCCACTGCTGGAGGCGCTCGAGGCGCTGCCTGACACCGACGACGCACCCGAGGGCGAGGTGGTCTTCTGCCCCGACGCCGCCACCTACCCGCCGCCCGACGACCTGGGCGACGGCCTCGTGGCCGCCGTGCCCGACCCGGAGGCGCTCTTCAATGACGAGACGTTCGAGGGGCTCGCCACCATGCTCGCCGCCTGGGCCGAGCGGGGCGCTTACTTCATCACCCCCACCGCCACGGTCGCCTCAAGCCTGCGCATGGTCCTGGGGCTGTCCGCCGAGCGCGTGCACGCGGTGCCACTGCCGCTGCCGCCCGGCCGCATCCCGGCCGCGGCCTCAGGCACGGGGCACGACCTGCTCGCGATCCCGCCCATCACCTACGGCCCGCTGCTCACCGCGGTGAGGGTCGTCCGGCTGGCCGGCCTCCACCCGCGCCTTCTGCTCGCCGACCCCACCGCCGGGCCGATCGTGCGTCCCGGCGGCCTGGCGAACTCGCATGGGCTGCTGGCGGGCACCGAGGTGGTGACGGTGGACGAGTGGCGCGACCACGTCGATAGCGCCGGGGCGATCGTCACCTTGGGCGCCCAGGCCAATGACGGCTGGATGCTGCGCGAGGCGCTCGCCACGGGGCTCCCCCTGGTCACGCCGGAGAGCTCCCACCTGCGCGACCATCTGGCGGCCCTCGGCGCCGGCGTCTACCCCTTCTCCGGCCAGCACACGAACGCCAGCCTCGCCACCGCCATCGCCGCCGCACTGAACGGAAGCCGCGGCGCCGGGCTGCAGACCGCCGCGCGCGAGGCGGTGCTCGGCGAGAGCTGGACGGACGCGGCATCGGCGGTCTACGCGGTGCTGATGGACTCGATCACGCCAGCCGAGCCAACTCAGGTCTCCCCCGCCGCGCAGTCCCAGAACGGGTCCGCGCCAACGGACGCCAGGGTCACGGACGAGCGCCTGTCGGTCTGCGTGCTCAACCCGCGCGCGAGCGAGGGCGGCGGCGAGCGCTTCATGCGCGAGCTGGTGCACGCCATGGCCAGACACGAGTCGGCACCACGGATCAAGCTCGTCACGCAGATCAAGCCCTTCGAGCCGTTCGACCCCGGCACCGAGCTGCTCCAGAGCGACGGAGTCGAGGTGCGGACGATCCCAGCCGGACCCGGCGCGACCTTCGACCAGCTCGCGGCGCCGGAGCTCGAGGACTTCGACGTCCTCCACTACTCGTGGCCGCACATGTCGGATCCGATGTACACGGACAAGCCGCTCGTCTGCACCTGGCACGACCTGAACTGGAAGCACTTCGACGTGTACGACGAGGAGACGAAGGCGCAGATCGAGGCGCAGACGCCACGGTGGATCGAGCAGGCCCAGGCGTTCGTGCATTCCTCCAAGTTCATCCGCGACGAGATGCGCCACTACTACGGGGCGCCGGACTCGCTCCTGCACGTGATCCCGCTCACGGCCGAGACCCCGTTGGCGCCCGCCACGGACGGGGAGCGCGCCGCCGTGCGACGGCGCTTCGGCCTGCCGGAGCGCTTCCTGCTCAGCCCCGCGGGCTGCCATCTCCACAAGAACTATCCGGTGCTCGACGCCGCCCTGCGTGTGCTGCGCGCCCAGGGGCGGCCGATCACGGTGGTTGCCACCGGCGAGGGCACCGACGCTCGCTACCACGGGCCCGACCTGCTCGGCCTGGGCTACGTGAGCTCGCGCGAGCTGCAGGCCCTCTACGAGGAGTCCGACGGCATCGTGCAGACCACCCTGTACGAGGCGGGCAGCTGGCCGATGTGGGAGGCCAACGTGGTGGGCAAGCCCGCGGCGATCTCCCGCATCCCCTCGGTGGTCGAGCAGGTGGAGCGGCTAGGCACCGTCGCGGAGCTGTTCAATCCGCTCGACCCGGATGACGTGGCGGCGGCACTCGCGCGTATATGGGACGGCTCGCCGGCCACCGATCCACAGACCCTCGCCGCCAACGCCGCCGCGGTGGCGTCCCGCAGCTGGAACGACGTTGCATCTGACTACCTCGGCCTGTTCGCCAATCTAAGGAGGGCTTCCCTTGTATAAGCCACCGGAGTTCATGGCGCGCCTCGCCCACTTTGGCGAGGACGTGCAGGTGTTCGAGCACGCGCTGCTGCTCAAGCCGGAGACGATCTCGATCGGCGACAAGACGCGCCTCGACGACTACTGCCGGATCGAGGGCGGCGAGCGGACCGAGATCGGGCCGCGCGTGCACATCTCCAGCTTCTGCTCGATCTTCGGGGGCGGCACGTGCCTGGTCGGCGACATGGCCAGCATGGCCCAGGGCAGCCGGCTCATCACCGGGTCCGACCAGATCACCGGCGCGATGAACCCGGTGTCGCCCGCCGACTGGCGCGACGTGCTCACGAGCTCGGTGGTGATCGACCACCTTAGCTTCGTCGCCGCCAACGCGGTGATGCTGCCGGGTACGAGCCTCGGCTTCGGCGCAGTGGCGGCGGCGGGCTCGGTGGTGAACAAGCCCGTTCCCGCCTGGGAGATCTGGGCAGGCGTGCCGGCCCGGCCGATCGGCACCCGGGACCGCGACGCGCTGATCGCGCGCGGGCTGCCGATCGAAGAGCTCGAGGCGCAGTCGCTGCTCAGCAACGCCTAGCCGCATCCCTGGTGTCGCCTACCGGGGTGATTGCGTGTGTCCCTGGGGGCGCACTACCGGCGGAGCGTTTACAGCAGCAGCGAGGGCGGCTGGGCCCGGTCGATGTCCACGCGTGCCGCAGTTGGCGCTTCGTCGCGCTAGCTCGGCGGCTGGCCGGCCAATTTCCACGCGCGTCCTTTTGACCCCGTATAGGTGGGAAAAGTGGACGCGCGTGCCGAGCCCGGCGCTGCGTCGTCAAGAGTCACCCCGGTAAGCGACGCCTAGCCGCATCTAGACGTCCGACCCCGCACATACCTTGGCTGGAACCGACGCCTTTCAGGGAGGTTTTCAGCTTGCCGCCGCTGATCACGTACGAGGAAGCTCTGGTCCTCGGAGAGATCGAGGACCACGAGGAGATCCTCGCGCTAGTCGATCGTGCCTTCGAGGCGCGCATGGAGCGCTTCGGCGACTCCACGGACCTCTGCTCGCTCGTCAACGCCAAGTCGGGCGGCTGCGCGGAGGACTGCGGCTTCTGCGCCCAGTCGAAGTACGCCGAGGCGGACACGCCGATGCACGCGATGATGACGCCGGAGCAGATCCTCGAGCACGCGCGCGCGGCGGAGGCGGCGGGCGCTCACCGCTTCTGCATGGTCACGCAGGGGCAGGGGCTGTCAAAGCGGGACTTCGAGAACATCGTCGAGGGCGCCAAGCTGGTGGCCGAGCACACCAACCTCAAGCGCTGCGCGTCGATCGGGCACATGTCTGTCGCGCGCGCGAAGGCGCTCAAGGGCGCGGGCATCCAGCGCGTGCACCACAACGTGGAGACGGCCGAGTCCTACTACGACGAGGTCTCGACCACGGTGAGGTACGAGGGCCGGATCCGCACGATCGAGGCGGTGAAGGAGGCCGGGCTCGAAACCTGCGTGGGCGGGATCCTGAACCTGGGCGAGTCGCGCGAGCAGCGCGTCGAGATGGCGTTCCAGCTCGCCTCGATCGACCCGACCTCGGTGCCGATCAACCTGCTGAACCCCCGCCCCGGCACCAAGTTCGGCGACCGCGACTTCATGGACCCGTGGGAAGCGGTCAAGTGGATCGCGATCTTCCGGCTGATCCTCCCGGCGGCGCTGTTCCGGCTCTGCGGCGGCCGGATCGAGAACCTCGGCGAGCTCCAGCCGCTGGCGGTCAAGGCTGGGCTGAACGGCGTGATGATGGGCAACTTCCTCACCACGCTGGGCGCCGAGCCGGAGGACGACCGCGCGATGTTCGAGGAGCTCGGGCTCAACACCGCGGCGCAGCCCGACAACGGCTCGAACCCGCGGCCGGACAACCGCTCCGGCTGGCTCACCGGCGACTCGCCCGGCACGCCGATCGACCGGCTGATCGCGCGCCAGGACGAGGCCAACTTCTGGAACCCGTCCACACAGCTTCGGCACCGCAAGAAGAGCTCGGTGCCGCCGCGGCCCGACGGCGCGCCCAACCGCGCCCGGCCGCTCGAGATCGTGCAGGTGCCTGCGGGGGATTCAGGGGAGGAGGCGGCAGCATGACCGACATCCAGGAGAGGCTCGACGACCTGAGGGAGCAGCGGGCTCTACAGGCGCATGCGGCTCGTGTCGGGCCCGCAGGGGCCGCGCGTGCTGCTCGACGGCAAGCCGGTCCTGCTCCTGTGCTCGAACAACTACCTCGGGCTCGCCGATCACCCGCGCGTGCGCGAGGCGGCGGCGGAAGCGGCGATGCGCTGGGGCGTCGGCGCGGGGGCGTCGCGGCTCGTGTCGGGCAACATGACTGTGCACCGGCGGCTCGAGGCGGAGCTGGCGGACTTCAAGTCGAGCCAGGCCTGCGTGCTGTTCGGCTCGGGCTACCTGGCCAACGCGGGCATCATCTCCACGCTGGCGCGCGAGGGTGACGTGGTGCTGTCTGACTCCCTCAACCACGCGAGCATCGTCGACGGCTGCCGGCTCGCCAAGGCGCGCACGTTCGTCTACGACCACTGCGACGTCGAGCACCTCGAGTACGGCCTGCGCGAGGCGGCCGGCCGCGCCGCGCTGATCGTGACGGACGGCGTGTTCTCGATGGACGGCGACGTCGCGCCGCTGCCGGAGATAGTGGAGCTGGCGCGGCGCCATGACGCGCGCGTGATGGTGGACGAGGCGCACGGCACCGGCGCGCTCGGGCCGGGTGGCCGGGGCGCGGTGGCGGCTGCCGCGCTCGAGGACGAGGTGGACATCGTGGTCGGGCACGCTCGGCAAGGCGCTCGGCTCCTACGGCGCCTACGTGTGCTGCGACGCCGACATGGCCGAGTACCTCGTCAACAGCGCGCGCACGCTGATCTTCTCCACGGCGCTGCCGCCGCCCGCGGTGGCGGGGGCGCTGGCGGCGCTCGACCTGCTGCGCACGCACCCGCAGCGCGTGGACAAGCTCCAGCGCAACGCGCGCACGCTGCGCGAGGCGCTCGCCGGCGAGGGGCTTCGACCGGGCGACTCGGAGACGCAGATCGTGCCGCTCGTCGTCGGCAATGCCAGCGAAGCGATGGCGTCGTGCGAGAAGGCGCTCAAGAAAGGCGTGTTCGCCCAGGCCATCCGGCCGCCGACCGTGCCCGAGGGCACTTCGCGGCTGCGGCTGGCGGTGATGGCCTCGCACACGGGCGCCGAGCTCAAGCAGGCGGCCAAGGCGCTCGGCGCGGTGGTGTCCACCAAGCCGCTCGCTTCGCGCGAGCCGGTTGCCGACAAGCAGCGGTCCGGCGTCTACGACGGCTGGGCCGAAGCCGCCTAGTGCGCGGCGTCTTCGTCGCCGGCACGGACACCGGCGTCGGCAAGACGATCCTCGCGGCGACGGTTTGCGCGGCGCTGGCCGCGCGCGGCGAGAGAGTCGCGGCGTTCAAGCCTGTCGTGACCGGGCTCGAGGAGGAGCCAGCCCAGGGCTGGGCGCGCGACCACGAGCTTCTCGCTTCCGTGGCGAGCGCGGGGCAGAGCGCGACGGATGTTGCGCCGTATCGGTACGGCCCGCCGGTGTCGCCCCACTACGCGGCCGAGCTCGCGGGTGAGCAGATCGAGCCCAGCGAGCTGCTGGCAAAGGCGCGGGGCGCCGCCGACCACGCGGACGCCCTGGTGTGCGAGGGGGTGGGCGGGCTGATGGTGCCTTTGACGCCCGGCTACCTGATCCGGGACCTCGCACTCGACCTTGGTTTGCCGCTGGTGATCGCCGCGCGGCCGGGACTCGGCACGATCAATCACACGCTGCTCACGCTCGAGGCGGCGCGCACCGCCGGGCTGGACGTGCGCGGCGTGGTGATGACACCCTGGGCGCCGGACGCGATGGCCGAGTCCAACCGCCAGACGGTCGAGCTGATCGGCAACATCGCGGTGAGCTGCCTGCCCCCGCTGGGGCGCGACGGCCTGGCGGAGGCGGGCGCCGCTCTCCCCCTCGACGACTGGCTGTACGAGGACGAGCCCGCCTAGGCGGGCGCGGGCTCGCGCGCGGCGTCGGCGGCCGGCGCACCGTGCTCGAGCTGCTCGAGGCCGAGTCCCTCCGGCGCGTGCAGCGCGAGCATCACCGGCTCCGGGTCCACGGTGGGGCTCGAGTCGAGCAGCGACACCACGGTCATCGTGACGAACGCGATCGGCACCGATACCACGGCGGGCTGCGCGAGCAGGGCGCCCACCGCGCCGGTCTCGTCGCCCGAGATCAGCCCAGCGAAGATGCCGCCGCTCGCCACCCCGGCGCCGGCGATCATCCCCAGCGCGGCGCCACGGGCGGTGAGCCCCTCCCACCAGATCCCGAGCAGGAACATCGGGCAGAAGGTGCTCGCGGCGAGCGCGAAGGCCCAGCCCACCAGCACGCCGATGTCGAGGTTGCCGGCGGCGAGCGCGAGCAGCACGGGCAACACGATGCCGAGCGCCGCCGCGCTCCGAAGGCGCATCTGGCGCCGCCCGTGCGCGTCGGCGGTCCGAGCTCCGGCGCACCCGCCCCCAGACGTCGTAGGAGAGCGTCCCGGCGATCGACACGAGCAGTCCCGACGCCGTGGACAGGAACGCCGCAAAGGCGCCCGCGGCGTGAGCGCCGACAGCAGGTTGCCGGGCGAGCCAGGCCAGGCGAGGTGCGGGAGGCGCAGCACGACCGAATCCGTCTCGCCGGTGACGTAGAGCCCCGGCGCGAGCACCCGTCCCAGCAGCCCGTAGACCGTGGGGAACAGGTAGAAGATCCCGAGCAGGCCGAGCACGCGCACGGTCGTCCGCCGCGCCGCCGGCCCGTCCGGGTTGGTGTAGAAGCGGACGAGGATGTGCGGCAGGCCCATCGTGCCCAGCACGTGGCGATCAGCAGCGAGTAGACGAACAGCGGGCCGTCGTGTCCGGCGTGCCCCACGGGCCGCGACCAGACGACCCCGGGTCCGCGCTCCACCCCCGGCCCGATCGGCACCGCGGCGCCGGCGGAAGCTCGAGCGGACCGGCCGGCAGCCTGATCTCCTCCCCCGCGCGCGCGTGCCGCGCGCATTCCGTTGTCGCGGAAGTCGGTGGCGCGCGGGAACGTGAGCGTGCGCGGCGAGTCGAGCTTCACGGTGAGCCCGGCCGGCGGGAGCGCGCGGCACGTCCGCGCCGAACAGGGCGCTGCGATGCGGCAGCCCGCCGAGGTAGATCGACGAGCAGGCAGGCGGGCAGCGCGATGGCGAAGGTCTTGATCCAGAACTGCACGGCCTGCACGTAGGTGATGCCCGCGCATGCCGCCGAGACGTCACGTTGACCGCCACGATCGCGCCGACCACCACCACGCCGACCCAGTACGGCGCGCCAGTGACCTCCCCGAGCGTGATGCCCGCCCCCTTGAGCTGCGGCACGAGGTAGAAGCCGGCGATGCCCGAGCACGATCGCCGCCGCCAGCAGGCGCATATGCGGGCTGCCGAGCCGAGCCTCGACGAAGTCCGAGATCGTGAACGAGCCGAAGCGGCGCAGCGGCGCCGCCACGAACAGCAGCAGCGTCAGGTAGCCGGCGGTGAAGCCCACCGACAGCCAGATCGCGTCCATCCCGAGCTTCATCGCGAGCCCAGCGATGCCGAGGAAGCTTGCCGCCGACAGGTACTCGCCGGACACCGCCGCCGCGTTCCACCATGGCGTGATCGCGCGCGAGGCCACGAACAGGTCCGACGTGGTGCGCGCGAAGCGCACGGCCCAAGTGCCGAGCCCGAGCGTGCCGATCGTGACCACGCTCACAGCGATGATCGCGATCATCGGTCCACCAGGTCCCTGAAGGCCTCGTCCAGGGCGTCCGCGCGCCGCTGGTAGAGCCATGCCGAGGCCGACGAACAGCGGGAACAGCGGTATTGCCACGAGGAACACCGGCAGCGGCAGGCCGAACACCGAAACCTGTCGCAGCCCGGGCGCGAGGTACAGCAGCAGCGGCAGCGACCCGAGGATGCCCGCGAACGCCACGAGCGCCAGCAGCGACAGGGCAAGCTGCGCTCGCACCAGGCGCCTCAGGTAGAGACCTCCGTGAGCGGTGGCGTCGGCAAGCTCGTCGCGCGGGGTGCGGCGCCCGCCGGGCGGTGGCGGCGGGCTCACCGCCGGATCCTCACAGGCGCAGCCTCCGGCGCAGCTCGGCCACCTCGCGGCGCGCCACCGGCACCTCGCGGTCACCGGGGAAGATCAGCGTGGCCGTGCCGTTGAGCTGTGGCCTGATCTCGACGGCCCGCCGCAGGTTCACCACGTACTGGCGGTGCACGCGCACGAACCCGAGCGGCTCCCAGCGCCGCGCAATCTCGCTCAGGCTGCCGCGCATCAGGAAGCGGCCGTCGGCGGTGATCACGCGCACGTAGTCGCCGTTGGCCCGCAGGTAGAGAATCGACGAGCGGCCCACGAGCCGGGTGGTGCCGGCCCCGAGGCTGTCCACCGGGACGATCTCGTCGTCGTCCTCGTCGGGCAGCGCCGCATGCCCGTGGCCGGAGGAGGCCGCCGCGGACGGTTCCAGCTCGTGCACCTCGATCGAGCTGACGGCGTGGATCCGCCCCACCGCCTCCTCCAGCCGCCGCTTGCTCACGGGCTTCACCAGATAGTCCACGGCGCGCAGCTCGAATGCCTGCACCGCCGCGTCCTCGTACGCGCTCACGAACACCACCGCCGGTGGGCTCGCGAACCGGCGCAGGATCTGCGCCAGTTCGATCCCGTCCAGATCGGGCATGCGCACGTCTATGAACAGCCCGTGATAGTCCTCGACGGAGTCGTTGAGCCGGCGGAGCGCCTCGCTCCCGCTCGAGGCCGAGTCCACCCGGCCCACCGCCGCCGACGCCTGCAGCATGCGCACGAGGTCGTTCAGAGCCGGCGCCTCGTCATCCACCGCCAGGAAGCGGAGCCGATCGGTCACGCGGCGCGCACTCCCGCACGGAACTTGGGAATGGTCATCACCACAGTGGTACCCGAGCCAGGGCGACGACTCCAACTCGAGTCCGTAGCCCTCACCGAACGCGGCGCGCAACCGCCCATGGACGTTCGAGAGCCCGATGCCCTCGCTCGCCCCGCTCAGCGCCGCGCTCGCGCGCGCCTCGTCCATGCCCACGCCGTCATCGATCACACGCACCTCGGCGTCGCGCCCGAGGTCGTTCGCCACGATCTCCACGTGGCGCACGCCCATGCTCTTCTCCACGCCGTGGCGCACCGAGTTTTCCACGAGCGGCTGCAACGACAGCACAGGCAGCACGGCCTGGAGCACCTCGGGCGCCACCTCGAGGCGCACGTCCAGCCGCTCGCCGAAGCGCGCCCGCTCAAGCCGTAGGTACTTCTCCACGTAGCGCAGCTCCTCGGCCAGCGTGACGTACGGGCGCTCGCCCTGGAACGCGTAGCGGATGAACTCGGCGAACTCGGTGAGCAGCTCCCGTGCCTGCTCCGGGTCGGCGTGAATCTCGCTGGCCACGGCCGCCAGCGCGTTGTAGATGAAGTGGGGCGAGATCTGGGCGCGCAGCGCGCGCAGCTCGGCCTCCGCCAGGCGCTCCTCCTGCGCGCCGAGGGCGGCGAGAGCGAGCTGGGCGCATACCAGCGCCGCGGTCTCCTCCACTCCGCGCGTGTCCTCGGGCCGCAGCCTGCCGCCGTCGGGATAGAGGGCCACCAGCGTGCCGATGCGGTTGCCCTGCACCACCAGCGGCGCCGCGATCGCGGCGCGCAGCGGGCAGCCGGGCTCCGCACACCTGAAGCGCGTCTGCACGTGAACGCGCTCGTCGCGGCCGGTGTCCACCGGCAGCAGATCACCGGGTTCGTGGTGATCGCTGCCCGCGCCGTCGAAGGCGAGCACGCTGCCGCCCGAGAGCAGCGCGATGGCGGGCGCCTGAGTGAGAGCGCGAAGGTGCGGAGCGGCGGTCTGGGCGCTCTGCAGGGTCAGCCCCTTGCGCAGGTGCGGCAGTGTTGCCATCGCCTCGTGCAGCGCCGCCTGCATCGCCTGGCGCTCCGGGCTGATCACCCGGCGCGGGCCGCTCAGCAGACGCAGCGCAGCGAACAGTGAGGTGGCGATCGCAAAGCCGACGATTACACCGAGCGCTACTCCCATTTCCCCCTCACCTCCAGAGCGTCACGATAGAGCGCCGCGGCCGGTCGGCGGCTGCCGCTCGTCGTGTTTCTTACACCGCTCATCGTGTCAGCGGCGCCGCACAGCGAAGCCCTCTTGTGTCGATACACCTCACGCGTACCTTCGCACGGGAAATCGCTGCAATCTGGCAGTCGAGGAAGGAGAGGGACCTGATGGAATCAGCAACGATCCGCCAGGGGGATCCGGGTGGCGCCGCCAAGCCAGCCGCACCATCCTGGATTCCCGCGGATCCCGCCCCGCTTGGGCTCGCGGGCTTTGCGATGACGACGTTCGTGCTCAGCATGTTCAATGCGAACCTGGTCAGTTCCGCGGGCGAGCCGGTGGTGCTCGGCCTGGCGCTGGCCTACGGCGGGCTCGCTCAGCTCCTGGCAGGCATGTGGGAGTTCCGTACCGGGAACACATTCGGGGCGGTCGCCTTCAGCTCCTATGGGGCGTTCTGGATCTCGTTCTGGGCGCTCGTGACGTTCTTCGTCAAGGACATCCCGGAGAGCGCCGCAGGCCATGCCATCGGCCTGTACCTGTGGGCCTGGGCGATCTTCACCACGTACATGTTCGTGGCGTCGCTGCGCACGACGGGCGCAGTCGCCGTTGTGTTCCTGCTGCTGTCGGTGACGTTCGTCCTGCTCGGCATCGGAAATTCGGGCGGGCACGAGAACATCGTCCACTGGGGCGGCTACATCGGCCTTGCCACTGCCGCTGCGGCCTGGTACACGTCGTTCGCACTGGTGTGCAACTTCACCTTCAAGCGAACGATCTTGCCAGTGGTACCGCTGGCGAACCGGTAGGACATACGGACGCGGGCCGCGCCAGACGGTGCGGCTCGCGTCCGCGACTCGCGCCGCGATTCGAGGAAAGGACTGAGACGTGACACAGCAAGATGCCACACGAGCGGCCGAGTCCGCCGTTGCCGAGATCGAGGTACTCGCGAAGGAAGGGCACTCATTCCCGCCCCCCGACGAGTTCAAGGCGCAGGCCCTGATCACGGACGGCTCGCTGCACAAAGCAGCCGAGGAAGACTTCGACGGGTTCTGGCTTGACCAGGCCAAGCAGCTGGTCGACTGGTTCAAGGAGCCGACCGAGTCGCTCAAGTGGGACAAGCCGCCCCATTGCACCTGGTTCGCGGACGGCGAGCTCAACATGTCCTACAACTGCCTCGACAAGCACGTCGAGGCCGGGCGGGGCGACAAGGTGGCCTACCACTTCGTCCCCGAGCCGATCGAGGAGGAGCCGCGCCCGATCACGTTCGCCGAGCTGAAGGACGAGGTCTGTCGCTTCGCCAACGGGCTGATCGAGCTGGGGGTGAAGAAGGGCGATCGCGTCGGGATCTACATGGGCATGGTGCCGGAGCTGCCGATCGCGATGCTTGCCTGCTCGCGCATCGGGGCGCCGCACGTGGTGGTGTTCGGCGGCTTCTCCGCCGAGTCGCTCGGTGAGCGCATGGATTCAACCGGCGCGACGGTGCTCATCACGCAGGACGAGGCACGGCGCAAGGGCGGCCTGATCCCGCTCAAGCACATCGCCGACCAGGCGCTGGAGCATCACGCGCCCACGGTCGAGCGCATGGTGGTGCTTCGCCGCACCGGTGCGGAGGTGCCGATGAAGGATGGTCGGGACGTCTGGTGGCACGACCTCGTCGAGGACCGCTCGACCGAGTGTGAGCCCGCGCACATGGGCGCGGAGGACGTCCTGTACCTCCTTCACACCTCGGGCACCACCGCCAAGCCGAAGGCCGCCCAGCACACCACCGGCGGCTACCTCACCTACGCGGCGTTCACGCACAAGTACGTGTTCGACATCCACGACGACGACATCTGGTGGTGCGCCGCGGACGTCGGCTGGGTGACCGGGCACACCTACATCGTCTACGGGCCGCTCAACAACGGCACCACCGGCGTGCTGTACGAGGGTGACCCCACGTTCCCGGACGTGGACCGCCATTGGACGATCATCGAGCAGTACAAGGTCACGCAGTACTACACGGCGCCGACGCTGATCCGGGCGTTCATCAAGTCCGGCCCGGAGCCGGTGCAGCGGCACGATCTCAGCTCGCTCAAGCTGCTCGGCACCGTGGGCGAGCCGATCAACCCCGAGGCGTGGCTCTGGTACTGGAAGTACGTGGGCGGCGAGCGCTGCCCGGTGGTGGACACCTGGTGGCAGACCGAGACCGGCGGCATCCTGATCTCGCCGCTGCCTGGGGTCACGACGCTCAAGCCCGGTTCGGCCACAACGCCGCTGCCTGGCGTGGAGCCCGGGATCCTTGACGAAAAGGGCAATGAGGTTCCCCTGGGCCAGGGCGGCTTCCTCGTCTTGAAGAAGCCCTGGCCGGGCATCTTCCGGACGCTCTGGGACGACGACGAGCGCTACGTGTCGAACTACTTCTCGAAGTACGGGCCGGACACGTACTTCGTGGGCGACGGCGCGCGGCGGGACGACGACGGCTACTACTGGCTGCTCGGACGCATCGACGACGTGATGAACGTGTCGGGGCACCGGCTGTCGACGATCGAGCTGGAGTCGGCCCTCGTGGCGCACGAAGCGGTGGCCGAGGCCGCCGCGGCGGCCGCGCCGGACGACCTCACGGGCCAGACGCCCCTGTGCTTCGTGATCCTCAAGTCGGGCTACGAGCCGACGCCGGAGCTGGCGGCGGAGCTGCGCGAGTGGGTTGGGGAGCAGATCGGCAAGATCGCGCGGCCCAAGGCCGTGATCTTCGGCGCCGACCTGCCCAAGACGCGCTCGGGCAAGATCATGCGCCGGCTGCTCAAGGACATCGCGGAGGGCAAGGACCTCGGCGACACGACGACGCTCCGCGACCCGGACATCGTCGAGGAGCTGAAGACGCAGGCGGACGACCTGCTGGGGCGGAGCTAGGTGGCGTAGTCCTCGCTGCCCATGATGTGCAGCGAGACGTAGGGCTCGTCCCCCACAACCCAGCTGTCATGGCCGGGCGGCACGTGGAAGAAGTCGCCCGGCCCCATGATGCGCTCGGTGCCGTCGTCCATCTTGACGGCGACGCGGCCGCTCATCACCAGCCCAACGTGCTCGACCTGGCAGGAGCTCTCGCCGCTCGCCCGGCCCACGTGCTCCGACCAGCGCCAGCCCGGCTCATAGGTGGCGCGGCCGACCGTCATCGGGCCGACATTGAAGATCTCGAACTTGCCCTTCTCGAAGGTGCGCGTCTGGCTCGGCTCGTCGAGAGTGATGAGGGTCAGGTCCGAGTCCACTAGGACGCGATCGGGCGCGCGCGGTTGCCCTCTTCGCCCTCGGGCACTTGGCCGTCGCGGCCCACATAGCCGTCCTTGCCGCCCACGCAGATGTAGACCGCCTCTTCGCTCCCCACGTTGCGGATCTGGCGGACGGTCTGCGGATCGACTCTGGCGAGTCCGCCCGGCCTGAGCGTGTGCCGCGACTCGTCGTCGAACACGAACTCGAGCTCGCCCTTGTGGACGAAGTAGAGCTCCTCCTGCTCGTCGTGGAAGTGCCTGCCGGACTCGATGCCCGCCGGCATCACGATGGCGTTCACGCCGAACGCGGTCACGCCCAGCGGCGCACGGATCTTGCGGAAGCCGGGGCCGTCGCCCAGGTCGTCCAGGTTGCCGACGGCATAGCCCTCACCGGTCACGACTTCACACACGATGCTCCTCCTTGCTCGGCGGCTAGTTTCATGATGCTACCTACCTGGTCGATCCAGCGGCCTCTGGGCGGCCGTTAGATCGACCACGTCTGCGTACGATGGTCGTATGAGCGACAAGGAGCAGCCGCCACGGCGACCCAAGCGCCATGGCCTCCTCGGCAGCCTGGCGAAGATCGGCCGCCCGCCGCTCACCACGCCGCAGTGGAAGGACGCCGTGCGCGAGCAGGAGGCGCGCGGGAAGAAGGAGCCGAAGAAGGGCGCCTAGGCGCGCGCCTCCGACTGCTTGCGCTCCCGCTCCGCCTCGCGCAGCTCCACCCGGCGGATCTTGCCGGTGAGCGTCTTCGGCAGATCCTTCACGAACTCGATCTCGCGCGGGTAGGCATAGGCCGAGTGGCGCTCGCGCACGTGCCGCTTGATCTCGTCGGCCAGCTCGTCTGACGGTGAATTGCCCTCAGTGAGCACGATGAACGCCTTCACGATCGTGCCGCGCCGCTCGTCGGGCGAGGCCACGGCCGCCGCCTCCAGCACCGCGGGGTGCTCCACGCACGCCGACTCCACCTCGAACGGCCCGATCCGGTACCCGGCAGAGATGATCACGTCGTCGGCGCGGCCGGCGTACCAGTAGTAGCCGTCGTCGTCCATCTGGGCGGCGTCCTTGGTGTGGAACCAGTCGCCGCCGAAGGTCTCCTCCGAGTCCTCGGGCCGGTTCCAGTAGCCGATCGGGTAGTGCGGGTTGGAGCGCGCGCGCAGGCAGATCTCGCCGCGCTCGCCGGGCGGGAGCGGCTGCTCGTCCTCGTCGAGGATCGCCACGTCCCAACCCGGCAGCGGCAGCCCCATCGACCCCTCGCGCACCTCCACTCCCGGGTAGTTGCCGCACAGCGGGTAGCTCTCGGTGAGCCCGTAGAAGTCGAGCACGGTGATGCCGTATTGATCTCGGAACCAGTGGATCACCTCCGGGTTCAGGGGCTCCCCGGCGGAGCAGACGATGCGCATCCTGTCGAGTGGAAAGCGCTTGCCCGCGTCGGACACCGCCCGCATCGCGCGCAGCGCTGTGGGCGTGGTGAACATGTTCTCCACCCCGTGCTTCGAGAGCTGGCGCAGCTGCTCCTCGGGGTCGAAGCCGCCCTTGCGCGCGTAGACGAACTGCACGCAGCCGTAGCGCCAGGGGCCCAGCAGCGGGCAGATGCCGGCAGCCCACGCCCACTCGCCGGAGCCGTGGAACAACTCGCCCTCCTGCACGTCGTGGCAGAACTCGAACTCCTCGTGCGCGAGCAGATAGCGGTGCGCGTGCAGGATGCCCTTGGCCATGCCGGTGGTGCCCGAGGAGTAGTAGAGCTGCGCCGGGTCGTCGGCGGCGGTGTCGACGATCGAGTACGAGTCGGAGGCGGCGTCGAGCGCCTCGCCCAGGTTCACGTCGTCGCCCTCGCCGCCGTCCAGCACGAAGATCACCTCGGCGAGCCCCTCCGGGATGCGGTGGCGGTTGGCCGAGTCCGTCACCAGGGCCTTGGCCTGCGAGTCGCGCAGGCGGTGCTCGATGCCCTCGTCGCCGTACAGGACAGACATCGAGAGCAGGATCGCGCCGGCCTTGTAGACCCCGAGGAACACCGCGGCGGTCTCGGGCAGCGAAGGCAGCAGCGTGGCCACGCGGTCGCCGCGCTCGATCCCGTGCGCGCCGAGGACGTTGGCGAAGCGGTTGGACAATCCCTGCAGCTCGCCGAAGGTCACCTGGCGCTCGTTTCCGCGCCAGTCCTCCCAGATCATCGCCAGCTTGTCTGCAGGATGCTTGTCACAGACGTCGGCCGCGATGTTGTAACGCTCGGGAACCTCCCATCGATGTTGTGCACGCATCTCGTCGTAGCTTCCGAGCCGATACTTTCTGTAGCCCATCGCTCCTCCTCTGGCGTCCGGAGCGGGAGTTGCCCGTGCCCCGGCTTGGCCGTCGCGCAGGATGGATCCTCGCACCTTTCTCCCACCCCACCGTGTACCCGTGGCAGCCCTTCCCGAGCTGGGTGCCCCCACGCCAATCGCGGAGCCGCTGGGTGAGGTGCGCGGGCCCGCGGTGGTGGCTTTCCTGCGCCATGTGGGCTGTCCCTTCGCCGAGGCCACCATGAACAGGCTGGGTGAGGCGTCCGCGCGGCACCCTGAGATCGACTGGATCGCGGTGAGCCACGCGGGGCTCGAGGCCACCGACGGCTGGTGCGCGGCAATTGGCGCGAGTCACCGGATACGGCTGATCATCGACGAGGAGCGCGCCGCCTACGGTGCGTGGGGGCTCGGGCTGAGCAGGCTCGGGCACTTCGCCGGCGGCCGCTCCCTCACCGCCGTGGCCGAGCTCGCGCGCGAGGGAATCCGCAACCGCCACCCGGTGGGCTCGCGCTGGCAGCGCGCCGGCACGTTCGCGGTGAACGGCGACGGCGAGGTGGTGTGGCGACACATCCCGCAGCACGCGGGAGCGCTGCCCGACCTAAACGACGCCGCCGTGGCCGCGCTGCGGTAGCTCTTCACAAACACACTTACCTCGTGTTAGGGTCGCAATCGGCCCATGCGACTCCCCCGGACAGCCCGTCGCATGGCCCTTGGGCTACCGCTCGTAGTCGCCTTGGTGCTGGCGATCGCAGGTCCCGCCGGCGCGGACCAGACCTTCACCGTCAACCGGCTCACGGACGACGGCGACGGTACCTGCGACAGCACCTGCACCCTGCGCGACGCGGTGGGCTCCGCCAACGTCCTGCCGGGCAACGACACGATCGTGCTGCCTGCCGGCACGCTGCGGCTCGACAAGAGCGCCATGGCAACGGACGACAACAACACCACAGGCGACCTCGATATCACCGGCACCGTGACGATTCGCGGACAGGGAGCGACCGCGAGCACGGTCCAGTCGTTCGTAGCGAAAGAGCGTGTCTTCGACGTACAGGGCGTTGACCTCACGCTGCGGGATCTCGGAGTCGCGGGCGGAAATGGGATCGATCAGGGCGGCGGCATCAGGGACATGTTCAACGGTCAGCTCACGCTGGAGCGCGTGGCGGTTCACGACAACGTCGTGGGGACGGACAACGCGGTTTACGCCTTCGGCGGAGGGGTCTACAAAGGCAGCGGCAGCCTGATCGTCACCGACTCGGCGATCTTCAACAACGGCTCGAACACGCCGGGCACCTCGTTCTACGGCGGCGGCATCTTTCTCGAGGCCGCGAGCGCCGACATCGAGAACACGACTATCACCGGCAACACCGCAAGGTACGCGAGCGGCGGCATCCACAACAACAGCAGCAACGCGGTTACGCTCGCGTTCGACACGATTAGCGCCAACACCTCGCCCACTCCCGGCGGGATCGAGGATCCCTCCCACTACAGAATCCGTTCCTCGATCATCGCCGGCAACAACGGCGGCAACTGCGCCGACGGCCAAGCCCAGGACCAGGGCGGGAACGTGGGCGACGCGAGCTGCGGCTTCAACCAGCCCACGGACGCGATCGTCACCGACCCGCTGCTCGCCCCGCTCGGCGGCACGCCGGTGCCGGTGATGGAGCCGCTCGCGGGCAGCCCCGCGCTGGACCGCGCGGTGGGCCCGTGCCCGGCCACCGACGCCCGCGGTGTGCCGCGTCCCCAGGGCGCGGCATGCGACTCCGGCGCCGCGGAGCTGCCGGTCGCGGGCGGTGGCCCAGGCGGCTCCACGGGCGGTACCGGCAAGGCGCCGCGCCTCAGCATCGCGTCCAAGCTGGCGGTGGCCGCCAACCTCCGCACGATCGCGCTCAAGCTCGCGTGTCCCGCCAGCGCGGGCAAGTGCAGCGGCAGCGTGAAGATCGTGGGCACCGTGGCCAGGTCGTCAAGGAAGAAGACGCGCAAGGTCACCATCGCCTCCGCCCGCTACTCGATCGCCGGCGGCAAGAAGAAGACGCTCAAGCTCAAGGTCACGAGGGCCGGACGCAAGGCCTTCCGCGGCCACAGGTCCCTGTCCGCCAAGCTCACGCTGAGCTTGACCGACGCCGCCGGCCACAAGGGCACTCAGTCGCGCACCGTCAGGCTGAAGCGCGCGAAGAAGAAGCGGCACTGAACGGCAGCTGCTCACCGACCCCGAGGTCGGGCGCCAGCACAGCACCGATCTCGCGACGCGCGCGCTCAAGCGGCACCTCGGAGTCCCCGAGCAGTGCCCGCACGCCGAAGCCGTCGATCAGCGCGAGCGCGCGGTCGGCCACCGCTTCCGGATCGCAGTCGCTGAACTCGCCCGCTTCCACGCCCGCCGCGATCGCCTCCGCGAACCACTCGCGCATGCGCGCGTAGAGCTTCTCCGCCGTGGGCCGCAGCTCAGGGTGCCGCACCGCGCGCAGCCACAGCTCCACCCACAGCACCCAGTCGCGCTCCTGCGACTCGTTGCTCGGCAGGCACTGCTCCACCATCTGGGCGAGCCGCTCCGCGTGCGACTCGGCCTCGGGTGCGACCTCGCCCTCGATGCGCAGGTCCCCCGCGTGCTCGAACGAGTATTCGAGCGCCTCCGCCAGCAGTGCCTCGCGGGTGGCGAAGTGGTAGTGCACGAGCGCGGTCGACACGCCGGCGTCCATCGCGATCCGGGCGATGCGGACGTCGTCGATGCCGTCGCCGGCGATGCGGTCCACCGCCGCCGCCAGGATGCGCTCGCGCCCGCCCTCGCTCACGCGAGGTCCGCCCGCACACGGTCCGCGAACCAGGCCACCGCGGCCTCGCGCGCGGACAGCGGCCCGCACTCGTAGCCGCGCGTGGCCAGGCCGCGCTGCACGTTCTTCACCAGGTCGATGTCCTCGTCCAGCACCTCGCTGTTGAAGCGGTGGTTGACCTTCTGCACGAAGCGCGTGCGCGGACCGCTGCCGGGCGCGCGGTAACAGTCGTAGCTGTCGTGGATCGAGTCCACGCGGTTCGGCCGGATCTGCCAGGTGTTCACCTGATCGGGATAGAGATCGATGGCGGTGTTGGGGTAGATGAAGACGTAGCGCCACACGCGCCGGTGCTCGTCGCCGAGCTGCGGCATCGGCTGCGCCAAGCGTGAGTAGAGGCGGGCCAGGCGGTTGCCGGTGGGCTTGTCGCGCAGCGGCGCCTCGAACCAGACGTAGTTGTCGAAGGTCTCCACCTCGTAGCGCTTGTAGTCGAGCAAACGCATCAGCCCGGGGTGGGCGATCGGCACGTGGTACCCCTCGAGGTAGTTGTCCACGATCACCTTCCAGTTGGCCGGCTGCTCGCCCCGGTAGGGGGAGAAGTGCTCCAGGCCCTCGATCCCGTAGGGCGCGAGCCGCTGCGGCAGGTCACCCACGGTGTCGGCCAGCGACGGCGCCTGCGGGTCGAGGTTGACGAACAGCAGGCCGCACATCTCCTCCACGCGCGCGCGCATGAGGCCGAGGGCGGACTTGTCGAGCTTGTCGCCGAAAGCACGGCCCTCGGGCACGCCGATCAGCTCGCCGTCGAGCCGGTAGGTCCAGCCGTGGTAGCGGCAGCGGATCGCCGCCTTGCACTGCCCCGAGCCCGTGAGCAGCATCGAGCCGCGGTGGCGGCAGACGTTGCGGAAGGCGCGCAGGCCGCCCTCCTCGTCACGCACCACGAGCACCGGCTGGTTGCCCGCCCAGGCGGTCACATAGGCGCCCGCCTTCGGCAGCTGGGACACGTGGCCGGCTAGCTGCCAGGTGCGCTCGAAGATGCGCCGCTGCTCGCGCTCGGCCACCGCGGGGTCGAGGTAGAGCCTGGGGTCGAGCGCCTGTCCGGAGGTGGTCGCGACTGGAGTTGAAAGAAGTTCCATGGCCGATCCTGATCTTGTACGATCCTGATCTTGTAGTCAGTTGCTGTTAGTCTACCGGTCATGGCCCAGCGCGTGGCCCTGATGTCCTGGCTTTCGGTCACGCCGGAGCCCGAGCGCGAGCTACCCGCCGCGCTCGCCACGATGCGCCACGGAGGCGTTCCCACCGCGGCGGCGGTGCAGCACGAGCGCGATCGGATCGAGCACATCGTCCTGCACGGCGGGCAGCGCGACTGGCTCGCCCACCTGAGTGAGGCCGTGAAGCTGATCGACGCCACCGAGAACGACACCGATCCGGCCGTCGTGAGCGCTCGCGAGCTGGCCATCGAAGTGATCGCCAACCACCACAACCTTCTCCTCGGGCTGCCCGGACGGGCGGCGGAGCGCACAGCCGAGGAGCGCAAACGACTCGGAGGTTCCGCATGACCACGTCCCTGTCCCCCGGCGCCGGCGTCGACGAGCTCACCCCCGAGCAGCTCGAGCTACAGGCGCGAGCGCGCGCGTTTGTCGAGGGCGTGCTGATGCCGCTCGAGCAGGAGGCCGAGCAGCGCGGTGGCCGGCTGCCGGCCGAGACGGTCACGCGCATCCGCCAGGAGGCGATCGCCGCGCGTCTGCAGGGCGGGCGCTTCGCGCCGGAGTACGGCGGCCAGGGCTGGTCGATGCTCGAGTGGTTCCTCGTCAACGAGCAGTTCGGCCGCGTGACGGGCGGCCTGCACTGGCACGTGCCGAACGCGTACAACGTGCTGCTGCAGGGCACGCCCGAGCAGGTGGACCGCTACCTGCGCCCGATCCTGCGCGGCGAGGGCGGCGACACCGCCTACGCGGTCACCGAGGAGGGCTCGGGCTCCGATCCGTCCACGATCGCCACGACGGCGGTGAAGACCGAGGGCGGCTGGGGGATCGACGGCGAGAAGTGGTTCGTCACCTCGGGCGACGTGGCCAACGTGATCATCGTGATGGCGAACGCCGAGGACGGCGGGCCGACGCTGTTCCTCGTGGACCCGGACGCGCCGGGCGTGGAGATCGTCGACGACCCCGACTACACGCACAACTATCCGCACGGCCACCCCACGATCCGCTTCAACCGCGTCGAGGTTCCGGACGACGCCGTGGTGGGCGGCGTGGGCAACGGCGAGGAGCTTCAGCGCGCGTGGTTCACCGAGGAGCGCCTCGGGATCGCCACGCACGGGCTCGGCGCGATGTGGCGCCTGCTCGACGAGGCCACGGCCTGGGCGCTCGAGCGCGTGCAGGGTGGCTCGCGGATCTTCGATTACCAGGGCGTGTCGTTCCCGCTCGCGGACTCGGCCACCGATGCCGCCGTTGGGCGGCTGCTCGCCCTCCAGGTGGCGCGCATGGTGGACGCCGACACCGACCTGAAGGTGGTGCACGCCAAGGCGTCGATGGCCAAGCTGTTCGTGAGCGAGGCCGCCTGGCGCTGCGCCGACCGGGCTGTGCAGGTGTTCGGCGGTCGCGGCTACCTGCGGTCGAACGTGGCCGAGCGCTTCCTGCGCGAACTGCGCGTGGACCGGATCTGGGAGGGCACGAGCGAGATCCAGCGCCTGATCATCGCCCGCGCGCTCGAGCGGCGCGGAGTCGAGCGGGTGATTCACTAGCTGCGATGGCGGACCTCTCGCGCCTCTTCCGCCCGGCGTCGATCGCGGTCGTGGGCGCGAGCGAGCGCTTCGGCTCCTACTCGAGCCAGACGCTCGTCAACCTCGAGACGATCGGCTACGAGGGCAGGGTCTACGGGGTCAACCCCGGGCGCTCGATGGCGCACGGCCGCGAGTGCTTCCCCAGCGTGAGCGATCTGCCGGAGCCGGTGGACGCGCTGGTGGTCGCGATTCCCGCGGCCGGCGTGACCGAGGTGATCGACGAGGCGGGGCGCAGCGGCTGCGGCGGCGCGGTGGTGTACAGCGCGGGCTTCGCGGAGGTCGCCGACGGTCGCGAGTACCAGGCGGCGCTGGCGGCCGCGGCGCAGAAGCACGGGCTGCCCGTGTGCGGGCCCAACGGCAACGGCATCGTGGCGCTCCGCTCGCGCGCCGCTCTCTGGGGCGACGCCCTGCGCCCCCAGGAGCCCGGTCACGTGGCGCTCATCTCCCAGAGCGGCAACGTGGCGGTGAACGCGCTGGCCACGCGACGGGGGCTGCGCTTCCACAGCGTGGTGTCGTGCGGCAACCAGGCCGTGCTGTCGGCGGCCGACTACGTGGAGTTCCTCGCGGGTGAGGACGGCGTGCGCTCGATCGCGCTCTATCTGGAGGACGACGGCGACGGCGCTCGGTTGTGTGAGGCGCTGGCCGCCTGCGCCGAGCGCGGCGTGCGGGTGGCGCTGCTCAAGGTGGGCAGCTCAGCGGCGGGCGCCACGGCGGCGGCCGCGCACACCGGCGCCCTGGCGGGCGACCAGCGCGTGTTCCGCGCGCTCGTGGAGGAGGCGGGCGCGCTCTGGGCGAGCGACGTTCACGAGCTGCTCGAGCTGGCCAAGGCGCTGGCGGTGCCTGGCGCGCCGCTGCCCGGCAACCGGCTCGCGATCCTCACGTGCTCGGGCGGCGACTCGAGCCTGGGCGCCGACGAGGCGTCGCGGCTCGGGGTGGAGCTACCGCCGCTTGCGCCCGCCACGCGCGAGCGGCTCGCGGCGCAGCTGCCGGCCGCCGCCACCATCGCCAACCCGCTCGACTACACGGCAATGATCTGGGGCGACGCTCCCGCGTTGGCGGAGCTCGTGCGGACCGTTGGCGAGGACCCGAGTGTGGACCGCGTGCTCGTGTTCTACGACCAGCCGGCGGATCTCGAGGGGGCGGTGGAGGTGTCGTGGCGGGCGGTGCGCGAGGGGATCGAGGCGGGGTCGAAGCTCAGCCCGGCGCCGGTGATGGTGGCGTCGACGCTGCCCGAGCTGCTCGACGACGCGGCGGCGTGGCGATTCGCGGAGGCGGGCGTGCCGGCGGTGGCCGGGATCCGGACCGGTCTGGTGTGCGCCGGGGCTCTTGGCGCGGCTCCTGCCGATCCAGCTCGGCTGCGTGAGATCGCGGCTGCCTGCTCTTCGCCGGCCGATCCCGGTCCCTGGCTGTCCGAGCATGAGTCCAAGACCGCGCTGCAAGAGCTTGGCGTCGCCGCTGTCGAAGGCGTGCTCGTCAGCAATGAGGAAGCGGCGCTGGAGGCGTTTCAGCGGCTCGGTGGCCGTGTGGCGGTGAAGCTGTCCTCGCCTGGCGTGCGGCATAAGAGCGAGCTGCATGCGCTCGAGCTGAACGTGACCACTTCCGATGCCCTCATTGCTGCTTTTCAACGCCTCGCCGCAATGGACGGCTCCGTGATCGTGGAGCGGATGGCAGAGCCGGGCGTGGAGCTGCTCGTGGCCGCGCGCCGCGACGCCGTGGTGCCCGCGCTGGTGCTCGCCCTCGGCGGCGTGTGGACCGAGCTGCTCGACGACGTGGCGATCGTCCCCCTCCCCGCCAGCCCGGGCCGCATCGAGCAGGCGTTCCGCGGCCTCCGTGCCGCTCCGCTCCTCACCGGCGGCCGCGGCCGCACCCCCCTCGACGTCGCCGCGGCGGCGCAGCTCGCCCACGCGGCCGGGGAGGCGCTGCTGTCGCTCGACGCCGAGCTGATCGAGCTCAACCCGGTGCTCGTGCACGAGCACGGCGCCACCGCCGTGGACGCCACCATCCGCCTCCGCGCCCCCGCCACTCAGCTCACGCGTTAACAGCAGCGATAACGGGCACGAATCGCCAGCTGTCGTGCTTTGAGCATGAAATAGATGCTTAGAAGACGACACCTGCGGTTCCGACCACCTCCGGAGCTACCTTGCGGCAGCAGTGAGCCTCGCCGCCGACGACCGCCGCTACCTCTGGCACCCCTTCACGCAGCAACGCGGCTGGGAGAACGAGGAGCCGCTGATCGTTCAGCGGGCCGAGGGCACGGACCTGATCGACACCGAGGGACGCCGCTACATCGACGGCGTGTCCTCGCTCTGGTGCAACGTGCACGGGCACCGGCATCCGCGCATCGACGCCGCCGTGCAGGCCCAGCTCGAGAGCGTTGCCCACAGCACGATGCTCGGCCTCTCCCACCCGCCCGCGATTCAGCTCGCGCGGCGGCTGGTGGAGCTGGCCCCGCCCGGGCTCACGCGCGTCTTCTACTCGGACAGCGGCTCCACGGCCACTGAGATCGCGCTCAAGATGGCGTTCCAGTACTGGCAGCAGAAGGGCGGCGAGCACAGGCACAAGACGCGCTTCGTCTCCCTCAAGGACGCCTACCACGGCGACACCATCGGCTCGGTGTCAATGGGCGGCATCGACCTCTTCCACTCGATGTACAACCCGCTGCTGTTCGACACCTACAGGGCGGAGCCCGGCGATCCCTCGCACATGGCGCTGATCCTCGAGGAGCACCCGGGGCAGATCGCGGCGGTGATGATGGAGCCGCTCGTGCAGGGCGCGGCCGGGATGATCGTGCACCCGGAGGGCTACCTGCGCGAGGTGCGCGAGCTGTGCGACCGCCACGGCGTGCTGCTCATCTGCGACGAGGTGGCGGTGGGCTTCGGCCGCACGGGCACGATGTTCGCCTGCGAGCACGAGGGCGTCGCGCCGGACCTGATGTGCGTGGCCAAGGGCATCACCGGCGGCTACGTGCCGCTCGCCGCCACGCTCGCCAGCGAGGAGATCTACGAGGGCTTCCTCGGCGAGCACGAGGACTTCCGCACCTTCTTCCACGGTCACACCTACACGGGCAACCCGCTCGCCTGCGCCGCCGCGCTGGCCACGCTCGACGTGTTCGAGGAGGAGAAGACGCTCGACCATCTCCAGCCGAAGATCGAGCTGCTCGGCCGGCTGCTCGAGCCGGTGGCGGAGCTGCCGATGGTGGCCGAGGTGCGCCGCCGCGGGTTCATGGTGGGCATCGAACTTGGCGGCTTCCCGCTCGAGGCCCGGATGGGCCATCAGGTGACGCTCGAGGCGCGCCGCCGTGGGGCGATCGTGCGCCCGCTCGGCGACGTCGTAGTGCTCATGCCGCCGCTCGCGATCTCGGAGGCCGACCTCGAGCGCCTGGTCGTGATCGTGTGGGAGGCGATCGTGGAGGCCACGTCGGAGCGTGAACTGGCAGCCGCGTAGCTCGCTGGCGATACTGGCCGTGATGGACGAGCGGATCGAGCTCCTCCGGCGGGCCTACCAGACGTTCAATGACGGCGACGTCGATTTCGCCCTCTTCCACCCGGAGCTCCGCATCGTCCAGACCTCGAGCCTGGTGGGCACGGCGGGCACGTTTCACGGCCACGACGGCCTGCGCCGCTCTACCGAGGAGCTGCTCCAGGGCTTCGAGCAGGTGCGCTTCGAGCCGGAGGACTACAGCGAGCTCGACGACGGCCGCATGCTCGTGCGCTGCCGTTTCGTGGGCCGCGGCACGCGCAGCGGCATCGAGCTCGACGCCGACGTGTGGCACATCTGGAGCTTCCGCGACGGCCTGCTGTGGCTGATGGAGGTCTACCCGAGCAGGCGCAAGGCGCTCGAGGCGGCTCAGCCGTCGTAGGGTGAGAAGTCCTTCTTACGCGCTCCGCAGACCGGGCAGAACCAGTCCGACGGGATGTCCTCGAACGGCGTGCCGGGCGGCACGCCCCCGTCGGGGTCGCCGTCCGCAGGGTCGTAGATGAACCCGCAGGACTCGCAGATCCAGAGCTGTTGTGTAGCCGCCTCCACGACTTGGGCAGGTTAGCGAGAGTAGGCTGCCGCCGATGCCAGAGGACGATCGCCGGATCGATCGTGCGCCGCACCACGGCGAGGAGCTGAATACCGGAGAGGTCACCGAGGCGCGCGTGGCGGCGTCGGTGATCGTCCTGCGCGACAGCCCCGACGGTCCCGAGGTGCTGCTCGTGCAGCGCAACCCGGCGCAGAAGTTCATGGGCGGCGCGTGGGTGTTCCCCGGCGGGGCCGTGCACGAGGAGGACGGCAGCCCGGAGGAGGCCGGCCGCCGCGAGCTCGACGAGGAGGCCACGCTCGCGCTTGCCGACGCGAGCGGCTTCGTGCCCTTCTCGCGCTGGATCACGCCCGAGGAGGCGAAGATCCGCTTCGACACCTTCTTCTTCGTCACCGAAGCGCCCGATGGCGCGGATCCGCGTTGTGACGGGGACGAGTGCGTGGACCTCCGCTGGCTGCGCCCCTCGGACGCGCTCGCGGCGTACCGCCAGGGCGAGCTCAGCCTCGTGTTCCCCACCATCAAGCACCTCGAGCAGCTGGCCGAGTTCGAGTCTGTGGAGCACGCGCTCGAAAGCGCACGCGCCCGCGATGTCCGGCCCGTGATGCCCAAGATCGTGCTGGAGGAGGACTCGGCGCAGATCATCCTGCCGGGCGAGCCGGGCTATGCCGACTGACGGGCTCACGGTAACCGTCACCGGCCCGACGGGCGACCTCGGCATCGCGCTCGTATCGGCGCTCGAGCGCTCGCGCGGCGTGAAGCGGATCGTGGGCATGGCGCGCCGCCCGTTCGACCCGAGCGACGCCGGCTGGAAGAAGACCGAGTATCGCCAGGGCGACGTCCAGGACCGCGCCAGCGTACGCGACGCCGTCAAGGGGTCGGACGTGGTTGTGCACCTGGCGTTCGCGATCCTCTCGGCCAGCGATGCCACACATGCGATCAACGTGGACGGCTCGCGGATCGTGTTCGAGGAGGCGGCCAAGGCCGGCGCAGAGCGCATCTGTTACGCGTCGAGCGTGGCGGCCTACGGCTTCCACCACGACAACCCGGACTGGCTCACCGAGGAAGTCCCGCCGCGCGGCACGCCGGAGCACTTCTACTCCGCGCAGAAGGCGGAGGTGGAAGCGGTGCTCGCCGAGGCCCTCAAACGGCGCCGCAAGACCACCGCCTACGTGTTCCGCCCCTGCGTCGTCGCCGGTCCGCGCGCGCAGACCCTGCTCGACGAGATCCCGTACATCCGGCTCTCTGAGGCGATGCCCGACGCCGTGATCCGGCTGCTCGGCTCGATGCCGATGCTCAAGCCGGTGATCCCGGACCCCGGCACGCGCTTCCAGCTAGTGCACGAGGACGACGTGGCGTCGGCTTTCGTGGCCGGGGTTCTGGCCAAGGGCCCGCCTGGCCCCTACAACCTGGCCGGCAGCGGCACGCTCAGGATGAGCGACCTCGCCGGCGCCCTCGGCTGGTACTCGATCGCGGTGCCCGAGCTGGCGCTCGAGGCCACGGCAGAGGTGATCTCGCGCCTGCCCAAGGCCCCGCCTCAACTCTCCTGGATCCACTCGGTGCGCAAGGAGGTCCTGATGAAGACCGATCACGCGCGCAAGGACCTGAAGTGGCGCCCGAAGTACACAGGGAAGGCGACTTTGAAGGAGCTCGTGGCCGCGCATCGCGCGGACCAGGCGGAACGGCAGCGCTAGGACCTCTGACCCGCTCGCTAGCCTGCCTCGTTTGCGCCGCTACCTACGACGCTTAGCTGTGTTGCAACTTCCGCCCTTGTCCCGCCTCCTCCGCACGTTCATCGCTGCCGGTCTGCTCGCGCTCGCCCTTCCGGGCGTGGCAGGCGCCGCCGCGTACACGCCCAAGCCGAAGGTGCTGTACCACGACGGCCACACCGGCCGGTACCTGCTCGACGGCAGCTGGTACTTCCGCAACGACCCGCTCGATCAGGGCCTCGCCCAGGGCTTCGAGCGACACGCGTCGCTCGACGGCTGGACCCCGGTCACCGTCCCCAACGCCTGGAACGCCACCGATCTGACCGACGCCAGCCAGCGCGGCGGCGTGGGCTGGTACCGCACCGACTTCCGCGCGCCCAAGTCGGGTCGCACGGTGAGCTGGGTCGTGCGCTTCGAGTCCGTGAATTACCGCGCGCGCGTGTACCTGAACGGGCGCCAGATCGGCTCGCACGAGGGCGCGTACCTCCCGTTCGAGGTGCCCGCCGAGAAGATCCGCAAGCGCGGCATCAACCACCTGATGGTGCGGGTGGACAGCCGCCGCTCGGAGACCGACCTGCCGCCGCTGATCGACCAGGACAACGGCACCCCCGGCGGCGGCTGGTGGAACTACAGCGGCATCCTGCGCGAGGTCTACCTGCGCAAGGTGGACCGCGTGGACATCTCGGACTTCCTCGCGCAGCCGCGGCTCCCCTGTCGTGCCTGTTCGGCCACCGTGCTGATGCGCGCCACGCTCCACAACGAGGAGAAGCACAAGCAGCGCGTGTCGTTCCACGCGTCCGTGGGCGGCCTTGCGGCGCACTTCAAGTCAGTCGTGATCCCCGGCCACCGCACTCGGCAGGTGCAGGCGAAGGTGAGGATCTCCAACCCGCGCCTCTGGGAACCCGGCGATCCCCAGCTCTACACCGTGCGCGCGCGTGCTTCGATCCGCGGGCGCAGCGTCGGCGGCTGGCTCGCCCACATCGGGGTGCGCTCGATCAAGGTGCGGGGCGGCAGGCTGCTCATCAACGGCGTGCCCACCACGCTGCGCGGAGCGAGCATGCACGAGGAGAGCATGGCGGACGGCCACGGCGGCGCCCTGTCCCCCGGCGACGAGCGCTCGATGTTCCAGCAGCTGCTCCAGCTCGGCGGGACGATCACCCGCGTCCACTACCCGCTGCCGCCCGCGATGCTCGAGATGGCCGACCGCGCCGGCGTCTTCATCTGGGACGAGGTGCCCGTCTACCGCCTCGGCGAGGATCAGCTCAAGCTCCGCTCGGTGCAGGACAAGGGGCTCACCGACATCCGCGACATGATCGAGCGTGACCAGAACCACCCGTCGGTGCTCACCTGGGCGATCGGCAACGAGCTTCCCTCACGCCCGGACTCCGGCCAGTCGGAGTACATCAAGCGGGCGCACCTGCTGATCAAGTCGATGGACGACACCCGCCTCGTGGCGACTGACATCGCCGGCTACCCGTCGATCAGCAAGCAGGCTGTCTTCGACAGGTACTTCACAGCGCTCGGGATCAACGACTACTTCGGCTGGTACCCCGGCCCGAGCGGACAGCTCGTGGACCGCGGGGCCACCGGCGCCTACTTCGACCAGATGCACCAGTACTACCCGCACACGGCGCTGTTCGTCACCGAGTACGGCGCGGAGTCCAACCACGACGGCCCGGTGGACGAGAAGGGCACGTATGAGTTCCAGACGGACTGGATGGCCTACCAGAACCAGGTGTTCGACCAGCACCCGCTGATCAACGGCGCGATCGCCTGGATCCTGCGCGACTTCAAGGTGCGCCCGGGCTGGGACGGCGGCAACCCCACGCCGCAGCCGCCCTACAACCAGAAGGGCGTGACCGACCTGAACGGCAACAAGAAGCCCGTGTTCGACGTGCTCGCGCGGATCTACAAGAACATCCAGAAGGCCGGCGCCGCGCGCATCAAGGCGGCCGACGCCAGGCTGCACATGAGTCAGCCGCCGAGCCGGTAGACCGGCCCGTTCATCGACACGGCGTAAATCCGGCCCCGGCCGTCCTCCCCGAACGACACGAGGTTGCTCACGCGCGGCGCTAGCGCGCGGTTGCCCGAGGCGTGGCCGGCGCGCAGCCTCACCGCGAACAGGCGTGAGTTGCACAGGTCCCCGTACACGTAGCGTCCGTAGAGGCCGCCGAGCGAGCGGTCGCGCACCACGTAGCCGCCGACGATCGCGCAGAAGCCGGCGCCGGAGTGCGAGCGCACGAGCACCGGCGGCGCGTAGTTCGGCGTCGAGCCGCGCTTGAAGCGCGAGTCGCCCTCGATGTGGCTCCAGCCGAAGTTGCGCCCGGCGCCCCGGCCCTTGGGCTCGTAGTCGATCTCCTCGAACCTGTCCTGTCCCACGTCGCCGATCGAGAGCGCGCCGCTCGCGCGATCGAACGAGAAGCGCCAGGGGTTGCGCAGCCCGTATGCGTAGATCTCGGCCCTCCGCCCGCTTCCGGTGAACGGGTTGCCCCGCGGGATCCCGTAGCCGCCGCCGGCATGCGGACCTATTCGCAGGATCTTGCCGAGCAGCGTGCCCAGGTTCTGGCCTGTGTTGTTCGGATCGCCCTCGCTGCCGCCGTCGCCCACTCCGATGTACAGGTAGCCGTCGGGGCCGAACTGAAGCTGCCCGCCGTTGTGGTTCGTGAACTGGCTGTGCTCGATCCGGATCACGTTGCGCGCCGAGCCGGCCGCGGCCCTGTCCGGGTTCGACGATCGGCGGTACTGCACCACCCTGATGTCGCCCGAGTTGTCGGTGTAGTCGACGTAGAAGCGGCCGCTACTCGCATAGTCGGGCGCGAACGCCATCGACAGCAGCCCGCGCTCCCCGCCCACGGACACCTTGCGGCGGATGCTGAGGAACGGCCGGCGGAGCTTGCGCCCGTTCCGCACCACCATGATCCGCCCGGAGCGCTCCACCACGAACACGCGCTGGCGATCGGCGCGCGGGGCGGCGGCGTAGATCGGCGCGTGGAAGCTGCCCACGCGCACCAGGCGCACGCGGGCCTCCGCGGCGCATGTGGGCAGCAAGGCCAGGGAGAGGGCGGATGCGGCCAGGACCCCTCGCACCCGCGGAAGGATGCCGGACGTCGCTCAGGCGTGCAGCGCCTGGGCGCCGCCCGTGCGCCGCAGTTCGCGCAGCGCCACGATGGCCAGCACCGCGGCGGCTGCCAGCTCGACCAGCATCACCGCCCACGACAGCGCGTCCACGGAGATGTCCGGGTACGGGTCGCTCAGCGCGCTCCAGTGCGGAGCCAGGTGGCTCGCCGCAATCCCCAACGCGCCGGACATGCCCACCACGGCGCCGAACGCCGGCGCGCGCGAGTACCCCCTGAGCGCCATCACCATCACCACCACCGCCAGCACGGTGAGCAGCGTGCCCGCCACGAGGATCTCCGCGGTGAGGTCCCCCACTCCTTGCCGGAAGTGGTCGAGTGTGTGCAGTACGTTGGCCGCTACGAACGCGACAGAGGCTGTTGCTAGCGGGCTTCTTCGCATAACCTAGTAAGCGTTAGGTTATCACTCCCTGATGACGACGGCTCCGAGAAAGCGAATGAGCGCCGAAGCGCGGCGCGAGCTCATCGAGCAGGCGGCCAGCCAGCTGTTCGCCGAGCGCGGCTACCACGGCGCCTCGATCGACGAGATCGCCCGCCGCTCGGGTGTGTCTCCCCCGGTGGTGTACGACCATTTCGAGTCCAAGCTCGCCCTGCACCGCCACCTGGTCGACCGCCACTACGCCGAACTACGCCAGGTGTGGCGCCGCAACCTCCCTGGCGACGAGCCGCAGGAGGAGCGCATCGCCCGCTCCTTCGATGCCTGGTTCGCCTACATCGAGAGCCACCCGTTCGCCGCACGCATGCTGTTCCGCGACACCACGGGCGATCCCGAGGTGGAGGCCGCCCGCCGGGAGGTGGCCGCCCAGAGCCGCGAGACGATCCGACCGCTGATGGGCCAGGAGCCGGGCACCGAGAACATCGCCGGCGGCGCGGACGTGGAATCGCTCGACATGGCCTGGGAGGTGGTGCGCGCCGTGCTCCAGGGACTCGCGCTCTGGTGGTCGGACCACCCGCACGTGCCGCGCGAGCGCATCGTGGCAACCGCGATGAACTCGATCTGGATCGGCTACGAGCGCGTACTCCGCGGCGAGCTGTGGAAGCCGCCGCCCGCGGCCGGCTAGGACGCGACGGCCTTGTAGTAGCGCACGGCCAGGCCGGTGAGCAGCGTCTCGAACACGACCTCCACGGACATCTCGTTGGTCTCCGCGTAGCCGCGCAGCCCCTGCTCCTCGATCGCCACGCTCTGCTCGATCACGTCCTCCACCAGGTCGGGATGCTGATCGGCGAAGTACGCGCCCATCGAGTAGAGGTTGGTGTCCATGAGCGACTCGACGAAGTCCGCGTCGCCCACCTGCCTGCGTTCAGCCATTGCGGCGGCAGGTTACCTCCATCGACCGTTAGTCCGCCCAATTTCCGAGAATTTGGTTGCGCCGTCTGCCACGACCGATAAAGTCTTTGTTGGCACTAGGCAAACGACGGGAGGAAGTACATGGCGATCCATCTGACCCCCACCGAGCTGGCCCGTGAGGCGGGGATGCAACGGAGGGAAGTCATCTCCAAGTGCATGGAGCTCGGTGTGCCGATATTCCAGGGGCGGATCGACAAGACCCTTTTCCTTACCTCCCTTAAGGAGTCACAGCGCAGGGAGCTGGCCAAGGCCTAGCTCTCGCTGAACAGGGGAGACGCAGACTCAGCGGCCGCCAGGAGGCGGCCGCTCTCGTTGTGTGTGCGCCGGCGCATGCTCCCAACTCGAAACTCGAGACTCGAGACTCCCCTTAGACTTGGCTAACCGGCCAAACGCGGAGGAGGACTGAATGGAAGTTGGGACGATCAACGCCGCCCAGGCGAGCACCGGCTCTCGCACGATGGCCGATCTCGTCTCGCTCGCGGGGCGCAAGCATGCGGATCGCCCAGCTCTGAAGCACAAGGTCGGAGACGAGTGGGTCGACGTCAGCTACAAGCAGCTGGCGGAGAAGGTCAAGCGCGTGGCGCTCGGCCTCGTGGACCTCGGGATCAAGCCCGGCGACAAGGTCTCGATCCTCAGCAACACGCGCCCCGAGTGGACTTACGCCTGCTTCGGCATCCTCGGCGCCGGCGCCACCTGCGTCTCGATCTACCAGACCAACTCGCCGGAGGAGTGCCACTACGTGCTGCACCACTCCGAGTCGCGCGCGGTCTTCGTGGAGGACGCGGAGCAGCTCGAGAAGATCCGCCACGTGGAGTCCGAGCTGCCGGAGCTCGAGCTGATCATCGTGATGGAGCCGAGCGGCGACATCGGCGACGCGATCCCGCTCGACGATCTCTGCGAGCGCGGCTCTCGCCGGCCGGACGCCGAGTACGAGGAGCGCCTGGCCGCCGTCACGGAGGACGACATGTGCCTCTACATCTACACCTCCGGCACCACCGGCCCGCCCAAGGGCTGCCTGCTCACGCACGGCAACTACCGGCGCGTCACCGACATGGTCGAAACCGACGGCGTGATGGCCGAGGACGAGGTGATCTACCTCTTCCTCCCCCTGGCCCACGCGTTCGCCCTGCTGATCCAGTTCGTGGCCTTCGACATCGGCAGCGCGATCGCCTACTGGGAGAAGGACCCGCAGAAGATCATCCCCAACCTGATGGAGGTCAAGCCGACGTACTTCCCGTCGGTGCCCAGGATCTTCGAGAAGATCTACACGCTGGCTAACAGCGTGGGCGATCCCGACGAGATCAAGCAGGCCGTTGAGGTGGGCTTCAAGGTCCGCCAGCTTCGGGAGGCGGGCGAGGAGGTGCCGGCCGCCCTCCAGGCCGCGTTCGACGAGGGAGAGGAGAAGCTCTACAAGAACGTGCGCAACCTGTTCGGCGGCCGCATCCGCCAGGCCGTCACGGGGGCGGCGCCGATCTCCAAGGAGATCCTCGAGTTCTTCTACGCGTGCGGCGTGCCTGTGATGGAGGGCTACGGCATGACCGAGACCTCCACCGTGGCGAGCTCCAACCGCCCGGACGCCTTCCGCTTCGGCTCCGTGGGCAAGCCCCTTGGCGGCGTGGAGGCGAAGATCGCCGAGGACGGCGAGCTGCTGCTGCGCGGCGCGAACATCTTCCAGGGCTACTTCAAGAACGAGGAGGCCACCCGCGAGGCGCTGGCCGACGGCTGGCTCCACACCGGCGACCTCGGCTCGATCGACGAGGACGGCTTCATCTACATCACCGGCCGTAAGAAGGACATCATCATCACGGCGGGCGGCAAGAACATCACGCCGGCCAACCTCGAGAACGGCCTCAAGCAGAACCGCTGGATCTCGCAGGCGGTCGTGATCGGCGACCGGCGGCCCTACCTCGTCGCGCTGATCACGCTCGACCCCGAGGAGCTGCCCGCATTCGCCGAGCAGCACAGCTTGGACCCCGAGGACGTGGCCGACTCCGAGGAGATGCGCGCCGAGGTGCAGAAGGGGGTGGACGAGGTCAACTCCGCGGTCGGCCGCGTGGAGCAGATCAAGAAGTTCAGGATCCTCCCTCACGACCTATCGCAGCAGACGGGCGAGCTGACCCCTACGCTCAAGGTCAAGCGCAACGTCGTCAACGAGAAGTTCGCGGGGGAAGTGGACGCGCTGTACGCGGGCTAGGCGGCCGGAGCGGCTTCCCGCTCCGATCTGCCACCCTCAAGCCATGGCCAGCAACGACCCAACCGACACCGGCGGGCTGTTCATCGGGCGCCGCCCGGGCACGGCGCCGCTGCGCTACCGCGGCACGCCGGTGGAGGCGGGCCCTGGACGCCGACGCCTCGACCGTGTGCTCTCCGCGCTCCTGCTGGCTCTCGAGGGCCTGCTCTGCCTGTCGCTGTGGGGACCCCAGCCGATCGGCTGGATGTGGGTGGGCTCGCAGGTGGACTACGCCACCGACTCCGTCTTCCTCGGCATCATCGCCGCGTTCATCGGGATGGTCTGCACGCTGTTCATCACGGTGGCGCTCGCGCGCCAGGTGGACCACTCCTGGAAGCTCGTGCGGCGCGCCGCCGGCTACGAGCAGAAGCGCGGGGCGCTCGAGCGCATCTTCATCATCACGGCGGGCATCGCGGTGGTCGGGTTCACGTTCTGGTTCTTGATCATCGCCGGACCCGGTCCGCAGGTCGCGCCGAACTCCGTAGGGGCGGCATGGGGCTGCTCGACTACTACCGCCAGTTCGAGGACATCGATCAGGAGGAGTGGAACGCCGGGCTGCGCGAGCGCCGGGCCCAGGAGAAGGCCATGGCGCTCCAGCGCGTGGTCAACGTGGACCTCTCCGGCACGGAGTGGCCGGATATGCCCAACTCCGAGGTGGTCAACGCCGCGATCGCGCGCGCCCGCGGGCGCGTGAACGGCTACCCGGATCGCCACGCGGCCGGCATCCGCTCGCAGCTCGCGGAGCGCCATGGCGTGGAGGCCGAGCAGATCGCGGTGGGCAACGGCGCGGCGGAGCTGCTGCAGGCGGCCGCGTTCGCGCTGCTGGCGCCCGGCGACGAGCTGGTCACGCCCTGGCCCTCCTACCCCCTCTACCCGCTGATGGCGTCGCGCGCGGGCGGCCGGCCCGTGGCCGTGGATCTTGCCTCGGGACGGGCGGACGCCGGAGCGCTGTTCGAGGCCGTGGGCGAGCGCACGCGGGTGCTGGTGCTCTGCAACCCCAACGACCCCACGGGCAGCTACCTGAGCGCCGACGAGGTGCGCCGGCTGGCCGGCGCGCTGCCCGAGCACGTGCACCTGCTCGTGGACGAGGCCTTCATCCAGTTCCAGGACGTCGAGGACGAGGACGCGGTGCTGCGGCTCGTGGACGAGCTCGAGCGGGTGCTCGTGTTCCGCACCTTCTCCAAGATCTACGGCATCTCGGGGCTGCGCTGCGGCTACGCCGTCGGCTCCGCGGGCGCCACGCGGCTGCTCGACGCGATTGCGCCGGCGCTTGGCGTCAACGCCCTCACCCAGGCCGCGGTGGAGTACGCGCTGCGCTTCGGGGAGGACGAAATCGGCCGCCGCCGCCAGCTCGTGATCGAGCAACGCCGGCGCCTCGAGCGCGGGCTGCACGACCTGCCGGTGGACGCTCCTGAGAGCCAGGCCAACTTCGTCTGGCTGCACGCCACGGGCCTGAGCGGCTCCCAGCTGGCCGGCTACCTGGAGAGCGAGGGAGTGACCGTCGCCGCAGGCGGCCCCCTGGGAGCCGACGACCATGTACGAGCATCAATCAGAGGCGCAGTAGCCACAGACCGCCTACTGAGCGCCCTCGGAAAACTGAGAACCGAGAACTGAGAACTACTTAGTTCCGGCCACCACCAGGTACTCGCCCCGCCACTCAACCAGCCCGTCCCGCGACTCGTTGAGCCGCTCGAACAGCGCGATCAGATCGCCGCGCAGGGCGTCCCAGCGCCCCTCGGGCTCGAGCGCCCGGCGCGCCATCAGGACGGGGCCGAACTTGCGCCCGTACATGTCCACGTAGCTCTCGGCTGATGTGGAGCTGAACAGCACGTCCTCGCGCTCGAACTCCAGCGCAATTCCGCTTCCGTCGAAGAGCGTGCGCACGTCCTCCTCGCTGCCCCAGCGGGTGGGCGGAGCTTGCGGCGCCGGCGGGGGCGGCATATGCGCCGCGATCGTCCGGAAGAAGTCACCCACGCCTCCCTCCGGTGTCCAGCTGCAGAGGCCGAGGCGCCCGCCGGGCCGCAGCACGCGCGCCAGCTCCCGGGCCACAATTTCCTGACGCGGCGCGAACATGCAGCCGAAGGTGGACATCACCACGTCAAAGCTCCCGTCCTCGAACGGGAGTGCCTCGGCGTCACCCTCGAGCCACTCCACCTCCACGCCCGCCGCGGCCGCGCGCCGGCGACCCGCGGCGAACAGCTCGGGGGTGAGATCGAGGCCCACCACCCGTCCGCCGGCCGCCGCGGCCGGGATCGCCGCGTTGCCGGTGCCGCAGGCCACGTCGAGCACGTCCTCACCGCCCTCGATCTCGAGCCTCCGCACGAGGCGTCCGCCCACCTCCCAGATCAGTTCCGCAATCGCGTCGTAGTCGCCCGCGGCCCAAACGGCGCGGTCTCGCTCTTTTTGATCGGCAGTGCTTTGCATGGGCGTCATGCTGGCGCGCCCGGCAGGCCCGATCAACTGCAAAATCTGCAGTGCCCGGGGGTAGCTCGTGGCTTTAGGCTTGAACCATGCCGGGCTACGGGCAGTTCTGTCCCATCGCACAGGCCGCGGAGGTGCTCACCGAGCGCTGGACGCCGCTGGTGGTGCGCGAGCTCCTGGCCGGCAGCCGGCGCTTCAACGAGATCCAGCGTGGCGTGCCTCTGATGTCCTCTTCACTGCTGAGCAAGCGGCTGCGCACGCTTGAGCGCGTGGGCGTGGTGGAGCGCCAGCGCGGCGAGTACGCGCTCACCCCGGCCGGCTGGGAGCTGAAGCCGATCATCGAGCAGATGGGCATCTGGGGCGAGCGCTGGGTGCGGCGGGCGGTGAGCGAGGAGGACTCCGACCCCGCCTTCCTGATGTGGGCGATCAAGCGCACCGTGAGACAGGACTCACTGCCCGACGGCCGCACGGTGGTGCACTTCCGGCTCAGGGGCGCGGCCGAGAAGAAACGCTACTGGTGGCTGGTGCTCAGCGCCGCCGACTCGGACCTCTGCCTCAGCGATCCGGGCTTCGGCGTGGACCTCACCGTGCGCAGCGACCCGCAGACGCTCGTGAGCGTCTGGCTCGGGGACACCGGCCTGGCCGCCGCGCTCCGCAGATCGGACATCGAGCTCGACGGGCCGTCGCACATGCGGCGCGCGTTCCCGAAGTGGTTCGGCCTCAGCTCGCTCGCCCGAATAAAGCGCCCGCGAGCGCTGGCGGACCGGCCGCGGGCTACTCAGCCTGCCTGAGCAGCGCGCCCGTCGTCTGCTCGAGGATCCGCCGCCAGGCGGTGGTGCGCTCGCGCTCCTTCTCGAAGTGCTTCATCACGCGCCGCACCCGCGTCGCCGAGATCTCGATGCCGTGCTTGGCGCAGATCTCCGCGAAGCGGTCGTAGTCCTTGGCGAGCTTGATCGTCACCGACTCGAAGCCGTGGCGGGCGATCTCCACGCGCTTCGTGAAGTTCATGATGTTCGTCTCGAACATCAGCTCGTCGTTGGGCTCCGGCTCGATGAGGATGATGTCCACGCCCTGGTACTTCTCGGACCACTGCTTTACCGACTCGTGCAGCCGCTGGTAGGTGAGCAGCTTGAACGCCTGGTAGCCAATCTGCGGGAAGCCCATGTCGGTGACGCGCCGCACGCGGCTGCCGAACATCGTGGGGATCATCTTCTGGAAGTCGTTCACGTAGGGAACGAGCGGGTTGATCACCACCACGAGCTTCGCGCCGTGCTCCACCGCCACGTCGAGATTGGTGGTGGAGCGCAGGCCGCCGTCCACGAGGTGGCGGCCCTTCACGTCCACGGGCTTGTAGACCATCGGCAGTGCGGTGGACGCGGCCACGGCCGTGGGGATCGGCACGTCATCCCAGCCCTCCTCGCCGAGCACCACGCGCTCGCAGGTGTCGAGGTCCGTGGCGGGCAGATAGAGCTCGCGGCCGAGCAGGCGGAAGTCCCCGGTGCGGTCGAGGTCGCCGAGCACCTCGCCCAGGTAGCGCTCGATACCCGAGCCGTCGTAGACGCCCGGCGGCAGTCCCTCGGCCAGCCCCACCACCAGATCCATCATCGACACCGAGCGGAGATTGGTGGCCAGCGTGCGGGCGATGCCCAGGACCCTCAGGGGGAGCAGCGCCGTGCTCTTCACGAAATCGAGGTAGTTGGGGCGCAGCAGCGTGCTGAGGTCGATGTCCCGGAACGGGGTGGGCACCTGCTGGTTGACCACCCGCATCATCTCCTCGGGGGTCACGCCGTTGGCGGCCATGCTCGCGATGAACGAACCGGCGCTCGTGCCCACGTACACGTCGAACTCGTTGACCGTGCGGTTCACGGCCAGCAGGTCGAGCGCGCGCAGCGCGCCGATCTCGTAGACACCGCCCGTGAAGCCGCCGCCGCCGAGCACGAGCGCGGTCTTCGACCGGCTCCGGCGACTCCGCCGACCAGACCGGCTCTGCGCCGGCTTCTCTAACTTGACGACCTTGCCCATGAGCGCCCCAATCCGATTATGGCAATGAAGAGGCTGACCGCTACCCAGGACGCCTTCGGCTGTTGTTGCCTCTGATGCGGCGTTTCGCGCTTCTTGCGGGGCTTCTGGCCCTCCTGCTCGTGCCCGCGGGGGCCGCCCAGGCCCAGAGTATTGGCACCCAGCTCCGCTCCGCAATGCACGGTGCGGGGCGCCACGCGGGCGCGTATGTGCGGGATGCCACCACCGGCCAGGTGCTCTTCAGCTCCCGCTCGTCCACCCCGCGGATCCTGGCCTCCAACACCAAGCTCTTCACGAGCAGCGCGATCCTCGCTCGGCTCGGGCCGGATGCCACCTTCCCCACGGAGCTCGAGAGCGACGGCTCGACGGATCCGGCCACCGGCATCTTCACCGGTGACATCTACCTCCACGGCGGCGGCGACCCCACCTTCGCCACCCGCTCCTTCATCAGGAAGTTCTTCGGCAGCGGCGCCAGCATCGAGGACCTGGCGGACGAGCTCGAGGTCACGGGGATCACGCGCATCAACGGCCGGATCATCGGTGACGAGTCGCGCTTCGACTCGCTGCGCGGCATTCCCGACTCGGGCTACGGCTTCGACCACGATCTCGGTGCTCCGCTCAGCGGGCTCACCTTCGACCGTGGCCTCGCCAATAACCGGGGCACCGCGATCCAGAGCAACCCGCCGCTGTTCGCCGCGCAGCAGATGTCATCCGCGCTGAGGCGCCGTCACATCCGCGTCACGCGCAAGGCCGCGATCGGTCCGGCGCCGAGCGATGCGAACGTGCTCGCATCGGTGCAGTCGCCGCCGCTGTCCACGGTTCTGAGGATGCAGAACAAGGAGTCGGACAACTTCTTCGCCGAGACCCTGCTCAAGGATCTCGCCTCCTCGAGCGGCTCGCTGGGCACCACCAGCCGCGGCGCCCGGGCCGCGGTGCGCTATGCGCGCCGGCTCGGCTCGCGCGTGCACATGGTCGACGGCTCGGGGCTTGACCGGCGCGACCGTGCGGCGCCCAAGGAGGTGGTCGACCTTCTGGAGGGGGAGCGCAAGCGCGATCCCGACGAGTTCAACGCTTTGCTCGACTCGCTCCCGATCGCCGGGCGCGACGGCACGCTCGTGAACCGCATGCGCCACGGATCCGCGCGCGGGCGCTGCCACGCCAAGACCGGCACGCTGTCCGACGTGAGCACGCTCTCCGGCTACTGCTTCTCTCGGGGCGGCGACGTGATCGAGTTCTCGCTTCTCATGAACCGCGTCAACGTGTTCTCGGCGCACCGCGTGCAGGACCGCATGGTCAACAAGATCGCGGCCTTCCGGGGCTCGTCTGCGTCCCGGGCACGCAGGACCACCCTCGACCTGAAGAGCGCTGAGACCGTGGCCGGCGCGTTCGCGAGTGACTGCGGCGCCTGTCAGTCGGCCGTCACCGACTGCGCGCGCCTATCCCCTCGGCGCGTGGACTGCGTGGTTGCCGAGGACGACACGTGCCAGACCGTGGTGAGCACGCGGCTCTTCAACAACGGCTACCTCTATACCGACACCTACCCCTGCAGGTCTGACACGCCCACCACCGCCGCGGCCCAGGTTCAGCCGTTTCGGCCGGGCGGTCACCCCTACCAGCCGCTCACGCCGGCCACCTTCGAGTTCGCCGCGGACGTCTTCTCCAAGCACCTCCCCTACCCGCGCTATCCCGTCCGCCACTACCGTGGCTCCACCTCCCAGCACGTCCCGGTGAACATCTGGGCCGACCGCAAACACTCGGTGCTCGGGGTGTCCGGCGCGAGCTTCAACGCGTCGTGCTTCCACAGCCTCCAGTTCGTGGACCTGGGCCGGCGCCACCTCAGCCACCACGGCACAGTGCTCAACGCCAAGCGGGCCAGGGCGAGCGGCGGTCGTCCAGCGTTCACCCTTCACGCCAGGCTGCGCGGCAAGCGCTTCAAGGGCTCGTTCCGGCTGCTGCACCTGAGCTGCCAGAAGAAGCGCATCACGTTCAGCGCGAAGCTGACCGGCAGGCCCGGCTTCTAGCCCCACAGCACGTGCAGCTCGGGCGGCTTGCGGAACACGAGCCCGCGCGCCGCGGCCGGGCGCTCCGGGTCAAGCCGCAACTTCGGTAGCCGGTCGAGCAGGCGGCCGATGGCCGTGTGGGCCTCCAGCCGCGCCAGGTGCATCCCGATGCACACGTGCGGCCCGCCGGCGAAGGCCAGGTGGCGGCCGGCGTTCTCGCGTTTCACGTCGAAGCGGTCCGGGTCCGCGAAGGTGGCGGGGTCGCGGTTGGCGGCCGCGATCGACACCGTCACGAGGTCACCGTCTGCGATCGTCGCGCCGCCCAGCTCCACCTCGCGCGTGGCGTAGCGGTCGATCGAGGCTGCCGACGGCTCCAGCCTCAGCGACTCCTCGATCGCACTCCCGAGCAGCGCCCGGTCAGCGCGCACGAGCGCGAGCTGGTCCTCGTGCGAGAGCAGGTGGAGCAGCGCGTTGCAGATCATCCCCTCGGTGGTCTCGATGCCGCCGAACAGCAGCACCGCCGCGTTGGAGCTCACCTCACCGGGCGCCAGCGCGCCGGCCGCGGCCGCCACCAGCGAGTCGCCATCGAGCCGGGCCTCGATCGCGGCGCGCAGGTCAGCCGCGGCGCGACGGCCCGCCTCCGGCACCGGCCTCCCCGCCGACAGCCCGCTCGTGGCGTCCACGATCGCGTCATACCAGCCGAGCATCCGCTCCACGCCCACGTCCTCGAGCCCGAGCGCGTGCGCCATGGTCTCCGCTGCCAGCGGGCCCGCGAGCCCGCGCCTCAGCTCGCCACGACCGACCGGCTCGAGCGCATCGATCAGCCGGTCGGCATCCGCCTCCACCATCCCGGTGAAGCGCTCCCGCACCGCGTCGAGCCGGAACGGGCGCGCGAACGGGGCACGCTGGCGCGCGTGCTCGTCGCCGTCCGTGGTCAGCATGCTGCGCCCCACCACCTGGCCGGTGCTGAAGCGGGGGTCGTCCACGGTGAACGTCTCGGCATCGCGCATCACCACCAGCGCGAGGTCCCGTCGTGTGACGAGCCAGCCGCCGAGGGCCCCCACCCACGTCACCGGCTCCGTCTCCCTCAGCTGCGCAAACAGCGGATGAGGGTCGGCCCCGAGCGCCTCCAGCGTGGCCGAGTGTCGCACTCAGCCCTCGTCGAGCAGCGCCAGCAGGCCGTCCTCGTCCAGGATCTCGGTGCCGAGCTTCTCCGCCTTGGCCAGCTTCGAGCCCGGCTCGGCGCCGAGCACCAGGTAGGAGGTCTTCTTCGACACCGAGTTGGTCACCTTCGCGCCCGCCGCCTCGAGCCGCTCCGTGGCCACCTCGCGCGAGAGGTTGGGCAGCGTGCCGGTGATGACGAACGTCTTGCCCGCGAGCGGACCTGAGGTGCCGGGGATCGCCCCGCCCTCCTGCTCCATCCTCAGCCCCAGCCCCCGCAGCCGCTCGATCAGCTCGCGCGTGCGGTCCTCGGACAGCCACTCGATCAGCGTGGTGGCCATCACAGGCCCAACGCCCTCGGTCTCCACGATCTGCTCCTCGTTTGCCTCGAGCAGCGCGTCCATCGATCCGAACTGGGCCGCGAGGTTGCGTGCATTCACCCAGCCGATGCCCGGAATGCCGAGCGCGTACAGCACGCGGAAGAACGGCTGCTGCTTGGAGGCCTCGATGTTGGCCAGCAGGCTCCTGGCCGAGATCTCTCCGAAGCCGTCGAGGGCGACTATCCGCTCCTCGTCGAGCTCATAGATGTCGGCGGCGTCCTTGATCACGCCCTCCTTGAGGAAGCGGATCGCCGTCTCCTCGCCAAAGCCGTCGATGTCCATCGCGCCCACGAAGTGCTTCACGTGCTGGAGCACCTGGCCCGGGCAGCCCGCGCGGTTGGGGCAGATCGTCCAGACGCCGTCCTCCGGCTTGATCGTGGGCGTGTCGCAGGCGGGGCAGCGCTCCGGCGGCTCGGGCACGGGCGAGCGCTTCTTGCGCCGCTGCGCCTTCGCGGTGGGCGACACCACCTGGGGGATCACGTCGCCCGCGCGCATCACGATCACCTCGTCGCCATCGCGCACGTCCTTGCGCTTCAGGTCCTCCTCGTTGTGGAGCGTGGCGAGCTTGACCGTCACGCCCGACACCTGCACCGGCTCGAGCACCGCGAACGGGATCATGTGCCCGGTGCGGCCCACGTTCCAGGCCACCTTGTTCAGGATCGTGGTGGCGGTCATCGGCGGGAACTTCCAGGCGATCGCGCCGCGCGGCTCGCGCCCCACCACCCCGAGGCTGCGCTGCAGCTCGAGGTCGTTCACCTTCACCACCACGCCGTCGATCTCGAAGTCGAGTGACTCGCGGCGCTCCTCCCACGCCCGGCAGCCGGCGGCGAGCGCGTCCACGTCGTCGTACACCGCCACGTCGGGACTCACCTTGAAGCCGTGCTCGCGGAGCCACTCGAGCGTCTCGAACTGCGTCTTGAACGTTATGCCCTCGAGCGCACCGACGCCGTAGCACCAGATCGACAGCGGCCGCGAGGCGGCGAGCTGCGGGTCGAGCTGCCGGATCGAGCCGGCCGCCGAGTTGCGCGGGTTTGCGAACGTGGGCAGCCCCTCCGCGGCGCGCTCCTCGTTGAGCTTCGCGAAGTCCGAGCGCGGCAGGTACACCTCGCCGCGCACCTCGAGCAGCGGCGGCGCGCCCTCCACGCGCAGCGGGATCGCCTTGATGGTGCGCAGATTCTGCGTCACGTCCTCGCCCACCTCCCCGTTCCCGCGCGTGGCGCCGCGCACGAGCACTCCGTCCTCGTACACGAGCGAGATCGCGAGGCCGTCGATCTTCGGCTCGGCCTCGTACTCGATCCGCGCGTCCTCCACCCCCTGCTTCTTCATCAGGTTGTGCATGCGCGTCTCCCACGCGCGCAGCTCGTCCTCGTTGCGCGCGTTGGCCAGCGAGAGCATCGGCTGGAGGTGGGGCACCTCCTCGAACTTCGACAGCGGCTGCGCGCCCACACGCTGCGTCGGCGAGTCGGGCGTGAGCAGGTCCGGATGCTCGGCCTCGAGCTCGCGCAGCTCGTTCAGCAGCGCGTCGTAATCGGCGTCCGAGACCTCCGGATCGTCGAGGACGTAGTAGCGGTGGTTGTGGTAATCGAGCTGCTTGCGCAGCTCGGCAACGCGCTGCTCGGCCGTCTTGGACGCGGCGTTACTCAACCTCTCGCGCAGCGGGTCGGAGCAGGCCGTCGAGGTCGAACTCGCCGAGCGACGCGATGCCGGTCTCGTCGGTGAGGTCGAAGTGCAGAGGGGTGACCGCGATGCAGCCGTCCGCGATCGCCGCGAAGTCGGTGCCCTCCTCCCGCTCGTAGTCGGGATCGTCGCCGTAGATCCGGTAGCGGCGCCGCCCGCCCTCCTCCTCGAGCAGGTGCAGCTGGTCGCGGTACACGCGCCGGCCGAGCCGGCACACGCGCGCGCCCTGCACCTCACCCGCGGGACAGTTGACGTTGAGCAGCGTGCCCTCGGGCATCGGCACGCTCTCCAGCTCCTCCACGATGCGCGCCACGAACGCCGCCGCCGCGTCGAAGTCGAACTCACGGCCGAGACGGAAGTCCAGCTCGCGCATGTTCGACTGCTGCGACACCGCGATGGCCGGCACCCCGAGCACGATCCCTTCCAGGGCGGCCGCCACCGTGCCGGAGTAGGTGATGTCGTCGCCCAGGTTGGAGCCGTGGTTGATGCCAGAGACGATCAGCTCCGGCTCAAACTCCACGAGCCCGAGCGCGGCGAAGCGCACGCAATCCACCGGCGTGCCGTCGGTGGCGTAGCCCACAGAGCCGTCCGCGAACTCGATCTCGTCCACCCACAGCGGCTCGCGGGTGGTGATCGAGCGCGCCGTGGCGCTGCGGTTGGAGTCCGGCGCGATCACGGCGAGCTCCACCCCCGGCACGTCCAGGAGCGCCCTGCGCATCACGTTCAGGCCGGTGGCCTGGATGCCGTCGTCATTGGTGAGGAGGACCTTCATTCCGGCCTCTGAGCATAGTGTTCGGCCCCGCCGTGAACGCGCTCCACAAAGTCCGCCGCCGCTGGCGCCTCTTCCGCCTCCGCGGCGACACCGTGGAGTGCCCGTGCTGCGGCGGGCGCTTCCGCGCATTCATGCCGGGCCGCGACCCCAACAACCCGATCTGCCCGCGCTGCGGGGCCCAGGCACGCCACCGGGCGCTGTGGCTCTATCTCCATGAGCGCACCCATCTCTTCGACGGTAAAGGGCTGCGGGTGCTGCATTTCGCCCCCGAGCGGGCGCTTGGGCGACGCCTGGCCAGCGTGCCGGGCATCCGCTACGTCAGCGCCGACCTCGACGCCCCGGAGGCGATGGAGCATTTCGACATCACCGACATCCCCCACGAGGACGGCTCCTTCGACGCCATCCTCTGCATCCACGTGCTCGAGCACGTCGAGGACGACCGCGCGGCGATGCGCGAGCTACGGCGCATCCTGGCGCCCGACGGCTTCGCGATCGTGCTCGTGCCGCTCGACCTCGGGCGCTCCGAGACCTACGAGGATGACTCGATCACCGATCCCGCCGAGCGCGAGCGCGCCTTCTGGCAGGCCGACCACCTGCGCCTCTACGGCAGCGACTTCCCCGCCCGCCTTCGCGAAGCCGGCTTCGACGTGACGATCGACCGCTGGGTCCGAGGCCTGGAGCCGGCGGTGATCCAGCGACACGGGCTGTTTCCGCTGGAGGACATGTACGTGTGCCGTTCGCCGTTGGCCGTTGGCCGTTAGCCCCAGAAGGCGCGCCAGCTCTCTAGGTCTTCTGTGCTCTCGCGTAGCTCTGCCACCTTGCCGTCTGTTACGAGGAACGAGAGCGTCAGCGTCAGGTCCAGGCGTTCGTGTCCGCGCTTGGCTGTGGCTCGTACCGGCACTATTACGCGGCCGGCTTCCTCGCTGAAGGATTCGGGCTCGAGCTTGAGGGTGCCGCGGCTGGCGCGCATGATGCGGCCGACGGTGCGCACGAGCTGGGCGGGCCGCGGCTCTCACGCGGCCCCACCCTCGCGCCGTCGGCGGACAGCGAGAGGAGCATGTCCGGGGTCGCCATCCGCAGCATCGTGAGCGGGCGGCGGCGGCGCATCGCCCGCAGAAAGCGGCGCACCACCTCCACGTCGTCCATCAGTAGCGCACGCTCTCCAGGTAGAGCCCGTGCGCCGGCGCGGTGTCGCCCGCCTCGCTGCGCGGCCTCGCCTCGAGCAGCGCCTTGAAGCGGCTCGCGTCGCTGCGCCCGCGCGCCACGTCCAGCATGGTGCCGACGAGCGTGCGCACCATGTGCCGCATGAACGTGTCCGCCTCGATCCAGAACTCGATGGCATCATCCTCGCTCTCCAGCCACTCCGCGCGCAACACGTTCCGCGAAAAACGCACGTGGTCGGTCTCGGTGGGCGTGAACGCCGTGAAGTCGTGGGTACCGATCATGGCGGCGGCGCAGGCGTGCAGCGCCGCGCGGTCGAGCGGATGCGGCCAGTGCAGCGCGCGGTCGCGCTCGAAGGCGCTCGCCGCCTCGCGCGTGAACAGGCGGTAGCGGTAGGTGCGGCTCAGAGCGTCCCGCCGCGCGTCGAAGCCCTCGCGCGCCGGCTCGCTCTCCAGCACCCGCACGTCGGGCGCCAGGACGCCATTGAGAGCGCGCGCCGTGGCCGGCTCGCCGTCATGGCTCGCCACCTGGCCGCGCGCGTGCACGCCGGCATCCGTGCGCCCGGCCACCGTGAGGTGAACCTCGCGCCGCAACACCCGCGCGAGAGCCGCCTCCAGCTCGCCTTGCACCGTGCGCAGCTCCGGCTGGCGCGCCCAGCCCGCAAACCCCGAGCCGTCGTACTCGAGCAGCAGGCGGCTGGTCACTACCCGCGCTTGCGCGCGACCGTGACCAGGTACTCGTTGTCGATCACGACGCGGCCGTCGTCGGCCTGGTTGAACTCGCCGATCACGCCGAGGATCTCCTCCTTCATCGCGGCGCGGTCCTCATCGGACATCGCCTGCGCGCGCGCCACGCTCGGCCCCGCGTGCCGGCTGAATGCGAAGAAACCGTCCGCCGAGTCCCACTCGTGCCGGATCGACCCCCGCTCGCAGACCACGGACGACGCCAGCGCCTCGAGGCGCTCCCGCGCGACGGCCTCGTCGCCCCAGGCGGTGGCATCGGGCACTCCGGCGGCCACCTCCGGCGCGTACTTGCCGCCGAGCGCGAACACCTTGCCCTGGAAGCCGTCCGGCGTCCACGCCACGAGCCCGACGGTGCCGCCCGGCCGCACCACCCGGAACATCTCGGACGCCGCCCGCCCGGGCCGCGGAGCGAACATCGCGCCGAACACCGACGCCGCGCAATCGAAGCGCCCGTCCTCGAAGGGCAGCTCTTCCGCGTCCGCCACCACCCACTCCACGTCGTAGCCCTCCTCGGCGGTCCGCGCCTTGCCGAGCTCCACCATCGCCGGGGTGAGATCCGAGGCCACCACGGCAGCGCCCTCGCGGGCGGCCAGCAGCGCCAGGTTGCCGTTGCCCGCCGCCACGTCAAGCACCTCCTGCCCGGCGGAGATCGCGCAGGCGTCGAGCAGCGCCTGCGAGGCGGGCACGATCACGCGAGCGATCTCGGCGTAGTTGCCGAGGCTCCACGCCGCCCGCGTCTGCGCCTTCAGCTGGGTGACGTCGTCGGACATGGCAGCGCGAAAGCTACCTGTCTGGCGCCGTCAGACGAGCTCGAGCAGCACCATCTCGGTGGAATCCGAGCGGCGCGGGCCCAGCTTGAGGATGCGCGTGTAGCCGCCCGGACGCTCCGAGTAGCGCGGCGCGATCTCCTCGAACAGCTTGTAGACCACGAACTTGTCCTGCCCGAGCCGCGCCATCGCCTGGCGCCGCGCGTGCTGGTCGCCCCTCTTGGCGAGGGTGATCAGCCGCTCGAGATCGGGCTTGACCGCCTTGGCCTTGGCCTCGGTGGTCTGGATCCGCTCGTGCGTGATCACCTCTCGCGAGAGGTTCATCAGCAGCGCCTTGCGGTGCGAGGCGCTGCGACTGAGCTTTCCGCGGTCCTTCTGGTGACGCATGGCCCTGAGAGTGTACGGAAGGGCTAGCCCTGCCGCAGGTGCAGTCCGCGCGCCTCGAGGGTCTCGATGACCTCTTCGATCGACTTGCGGCCGAAGTTCGGGATCGCGTTCAGCTCCGACTCCGACTTCTGGAGCAGCTCGCCCACCGTCTGGATGCCGGCCCGCTTGAGGCAGTTGTACGAGCGCACGCCCAGCTCGAGCTCCTCGATCAGGATGTCGTCCATCCCGCCGGGGGCGCGCCCGGGCTGCGGGCCCGCCGCGGCCGCCACGTCGAGACTGCCGTCCACACCGCCCCGCAGCGCCTCGAGGCGCTCCTGGTCGGTGAAGATCGACAGGCTCTGGATGAGGATCTCGGCCGCCTCGCGCAGAGCCGCCTGCGGCTCCACCGAGCCGTCGGTCTCGATGTCGAGGGTGAGCTTGTCGTAGTCGGTGCGCTGACCCACGCGGGCGGCCTCCACCTGGTAAGCCACGCGCTTGACCGGCGAGAAGATCGAGTCGATCGGGATCACGCCGATGGGCTGGTCGTCGGTCTTGTTGTCCTCGGCCGGCGAGTAGCCGCGCCCGCGCCCGATCGTCAGGTACACCTCGAGCTTGGTCTTCTTCTCGAGGGTGGCGATGTGGGCGTCGGGGTTGAGGATCTCGACGCCCGAGGGCAGGTCGATGTCCTTGGCCGTTACCTCACCCGGACCGGTCGCGATCAGGGGCGCCTCGATCTCGGTGGCGTCCGTGTGCATGCGGCACACCACCTCCTTGAGGTTGAGGACGATGTCGGTCACGTCCTCCTTCACGCCCGAGATGGTGGAGAACTCGTGGGCAACGCCCTCGATCCTCACGCTCGTGACGGCGGCCCCGGCAAGGGAAGACAGCAGCACCCGCCGGAGCGAGTTGCCGAAGGTGTAGCCGAAGCCGCGGTCAAGCGGCTCGATCGTGAAGGTGCCGTGGTTGTCCTCCACGTTCTCGGCGGAAATCTGGGGGGTCTGAAACTCGAGCATGAGAGTGGTTCCTTCGCGTCTGGGCTCACCGCGGAGCCGCGTTCAGCGGCACGAGGCGGCAGCGGTCACTACTTCGAATACAGCTCGACGATTAGCTGCTCCTGCACCGGAGTGTCGATCTCCGACCGCTCCGGGAGGCGCAGAACCTTCGCCGTGAGTCCGTCGTGGTCGGCCTGAAGCCAGGCTGGGACGACGGAAATGAGCTCTGTTGCGTCGCGGACCACCTGAGCGGCAGAGCTGCCCGCCTTGAAGGCGATCACGTCATCGGTACGGACCTGGTAAGAGGGGATGTTCACGCGCCGGCCGTTGATGGTCCAGTGGCCGTGCAGCACAAGCTGGCGCGCCTGCCTGCGCGAGGCGGCGAATCCGAGGCGCACCAGCACGTTGTCGAAGCGGGTCTCGAGCAGCCTCAGCAGGTTCTCGCCGGTCACTCCCGGCTGACGGCTGGCCTTGGCGTAGTAGCTGCGGAACTGCTTCTCGAGCACGCCGTAGAAGCGGCGGGCCTTCTGCTTCTCGCGCAGCTGGAGCCGGTACTCGGACTGCTTCTGCGCGACCTCGGCCGTGATCGCCCGGCGGGTAGGCCCGGCGCTCGACACCGCACTTGTCGGTGAGGCAGCGCTCGCCCTTCAGGTAGAGCTTGATGCCCTCCCGGCGGCACTGCTTGCACTGACCTCCACGATCGCGCGCCACTTTCTAAACACGTCTCCTTTTGCGCGGCCGGCACCCGTTGTGCGCCTGCGGCGTGACATCGCGAATACTGGTGACCTCCAGCCCGGCCGCCTGGAGCGAGCGGATGGCCGTCTCGCGCCCGGAGCCCGGGCCCTTGACGAACACCTCGACCTTCTGGAGGCCCTGCTCCATGCCCTTCTTGGCGGCGGCGTCGGCGGTTACCTGGGCCGCGAACGGAGTGGACTTGCGGGAGCCCTTGAAGCCGGCGCCGCCGGCGGACTCCCACGCGATCACGTTGCCCTCCTTGTCGGTGAGCGACACGATCGTGTTGTTGAAGCTTGTCTTGATGTGGGCCTGGCCGAACGGGATGTTCTTCTTCACCCGGCGGCGGCCACGGCCGCGTGCTGGCCTCTGCTGGGCCACGCTACTTCTTCACCTTCTTCTTGCCGGCGACCTGCATGCGCTTCGGGCCCTTGCGCGTGCGCGCGTTCGTCTTGGTGCGCTGGCCGTTGACCGGGAGGCCACGGCGGTGACGGAGGCCGCGGTAGGAGCCGATCTCCATCAGGCGCTTGACGTTCTGCGAGCGCTCGCGGCGAAGGTCGCCCTCGACGGTGAGGTCGCGATCGATCGCCTCGCGGAGCTTGACCACCTCGTCGTCGGTCAGGTCCTTGACGTAGGTGTTGGGGTCGACGCCGGCCTGTGTTCAGCATCTCCCGCGAGAGCGAAGGGCCGATGCCGTAGATGTAGGTGAGCCCCACCTCTACGCGCTTATTCAGCGGGATGTTGATGCCTGCGATTCGTGCCATTTACCCCTGCCGCTGCTTATGACGGGGGTTCTGGCAGATCACCAAGACCGCGCCGTGGCGGCGGATGATCTTGCACTTCTCGCACATGGGCTTAACTGACGCTCGGACCTTCATTGCTCCGCGTTCATATAGGACAACGAGAAACAGCGCAAAGCCCAGGAAACGGCTTCGCGCCGGAAAGGCACGGAGAAAGATAGCAGCAGGGGTGCTGCGGCCGCTGCTCCTCAGGCGGCGCGGCGCGCCTCCTCGAGGTGCCAGGGCGTACATATGCGCGGGCCCTCCGCCGTGATCGCCACCGTGTGCTCGAAATGGGCGGCCAGCGACCCGTCCTGAGAGTACACAGACCAGTTGTCGGAACCCATGCGAACCGGGTGATCGCCCGCGTTCACCATCGGCTCGATCGCCAGAACCATGCCCTCCGTGAGCTCGATTCCGGTGCCCGGATCGCCGTAGTTGGGTATCTGCGGATCCTCGTGCATGTCGCGCCCCACGCCATGGCCCACGAGCGAGCGCACCACGCTGAAGCCGTCCTGCTCGACCCGCTTCTGGCAGGCGTGCGAGACGTCGCCCAGGTGGTTGCCGGGCCGGCACTGCTCCACGGCGTCGAAGAGCGCGGCCCTGGTGGTCTCGATCAGCCGGCGCGCCACCGAGCTGACGGTGCCGATCGGAACGGTGATGGCGGCGTCGGCCACCCAGCCGTCGAGCACCACGCCGACGTCGATCGACAGGATGTCGCCGCGGTCGAGCTTGTACGCACCGGGAATGCCGTGCACCACCATCGAGTTCGGCGAGGTGCAGATCGAGCCGGGGAAGCCGCGGTAGCCCTTGAAGGCCGGGTCGGCGCCCTGCGAGCGGATGAAGCGCTCGGCGGCCTGGTCGAGGTCCAGGGTGGTCACTCCCGGCCGCGCCTTTCCGCGCAGCATCGTGAGGCAGCGGGCGAGTATCTGCCCCGCGGCCTCGATCTTCTCGATCTCCTCCGGCGACTTCTTGACGATCATCTGCTCTCTGGAGCTTAGAGATCTCTCATAGGAGGCCTAGCTCCGCGCGGCATCCAGCCCCGCGTTCTGATGCGCAACTTTCGACCTCTGGTCTCAGATTCAGAGCTCGTCCTCCAGGCGCAGCGTGGCGAGCGAGGCCCGGATGTGGTCGTGCACTTCGCCCGGCGGCCGCGCCGCGTCGAAGCGGCGGAGGATGGTCTTCTCGTCGTAGTACTTCACGAGCGGGCTCGTCTCCTCGTGGTAGACCTCGAGCCGCCGCTTGATCGTCTCGGGCTTGTCGTCGTCGCGCTGGATCAGCCGCGAGCCGTCCTGGTCGCAGACGCCCTCGCGCTTGGGAGGATCGAAGTCGACGTGGTAGAGGTGGCCGTTCTTCACGCAGATGCGGCGACCCGACAGCCGCCGGATCACCTCCTCGTCGGGCGCATCGAGCAGCAGCGCCGCGGTGAGGCGGCGCCCGAGCCGCTCCATGCCCTGCTTGAGCACTTCGGCCTGCCCAAGCGTGCGCGGGAAGCCGTCGAGGACGAAGCCGTCCGCCGCCTCCGAGCTGTCGATCCGCTCCATGATCACCTCGCAGATCAGGTCATCCGACACGAGGTCGCCGCGGTCCATGAACTCCTTGGCCTTCTTGCCGAGCTCCGTCTCGTCCTTCACGGCGGCGCGAAGGATGTCTCCGGTGGCGTAGTAGGGCAGGTCGAAGTCGTCGACGAGCCGTTCCGCCTGCGTGCCTTTGCCCGCGCCCGGCGGGCCGAGAAGTATGAGATTGAGCTCGGGCATGCTGAGGCGCGGAAGAGTATCGCGGACGCTTGTGGCTGCGGGTTGGGCCCACCCGTCCACAGCTGCTGTTTGAGCCGGGTCAGGTTCCCAGCAGTTGGCTGGCGATCGTGGCGGCGTCGAAGTACGCGCGCTCGCAGACGAGGTTCTCGCCTTCGAAGATGAAGAAGGCGGTGCAGCGGCATTCGAAGGTCTTGCCGGTCGGGTCGAAGCCGCGGAATGGACCCTCGTGCGTGCCTCGGAGCCAGAACTCGACGATCACGGCGTCGTCCGCGTGGTGGAGCGCGATCAGTTCGTTGCGCTGATCCGGGAACGCCGTGCGTGTCTCGGTGAAGTAACGCATCACCTCCTCGGGGCCGTCGTAGACGTCGCCCGTCGGGATGATCTCGTAGCGGGGATGCTCGAACGTACCGAGGGTCACGTCGAATTCGTGCCGGTTCTCCGACTCCATGTGCTCCCGCACGATGGCCTCGCGGTGCGCTCGAAGGTCCATGAGCAAACCCTACGAGATTTGCGCTCGCCGGTCCCGGAGTTGTTACTCGCAGGTGTGGAGATGTCGCACATCGGCAGGCAGGCTCGGCACATGCGCAATCCACCCACACCCGCCGAGGCCGAGGCGCACCTGCGCCGGCTGCTCGAGGAGAACGACATGCCCCAGCCCGACGAGGTCGAGCACCACCCGGCCGAGCTGGTCCTGCTCTACCACGAACAAAAGCTCGCCCTCACCTTCGAGCTGGACGAACGCTGGCCCCCAACCACGCTGGAGCCACCGCCCTAGCTCCAAGAAAGCAGCGATAACGAGGAACAGGTGAACCAGCGACGATGACGAAGGCCCAGAGGGCGACCAGCGGAGTCGCGGCAAACAGCCACGACAAGGAACTACTTCAAGAACCCCTCGTAGTTCCTCATCATCAGCTGCGCCTCCAACTGTTTCATCGTGTCCAGCGCCACGCCCACCACGATCAGAATCGAGGTACCTCCGAAGAAGAAGTTGGCGCTGGTCTGGTTGATGAGGATCGTCGGAAGGGCCGCGACCGCCGCCAGGTAGAGCGCGCCGGGGAAGGTCAGGCGCGCAAGGATGCGGTCGAGATATTCGGCGGTCGGCCTGCCTGGCCTCACCCCCGGGATGAAGCCGCCGTGCTTCTTGAGGTTGTCGGCCTGCTCGACAGGGTTGAAGGTGACCGCCGTGTAGAAGTAGGTGAACAGAACGATCAGGATCGACTCGCCGACGATGTAGGCCGTGCCGTTGGGGTTGAAGAAGACGGAGAAGTCGCGCGCGGCCTTCGAGTGGATCAGCTCGCCGATCGTGGGCGGGAATGCCATCAGCGACGCGGCGAAGATCACCGGGATCACGCCGGCCATGTTCACGCGCAGCGGCAGGTAGGTGGAGCCGCCGCCCGACATCCGCCGCCCCACCACGCGCTTGGCGTACTGGACCGGGATGCGGCGCTGGCCCTCCTGGATGTAGACGATCGCGGCGATCACACCGAGCGCGATCAGCGGCATCATCACCTTGAACACCTGGTCCGGGTTGTTCCACCAGGCGCTCACGCCGTGCGGGATGCGGGCGACGATGCTCGCGAAGATCATCAGCGAGATGCCGTTGCCGATGCCGCGCTGCGTGATCAGCTCGCCCAGCCACATCACGAACACGGTGCCGGCCGTGAGCGTGATCACGATCAGCAGGACACCACCGAGGTTGAAGTTGTTGAGGACCTTGGTGTTGGCGTCGCTTGCGAACGTCCTGAACAGGAACACATAGCCGATCGACTGCGCGAAGGCGAGGGCCACCGTGAGGTAGCGCGTGTACTGCGTGATCTTCTGCTGGCCCTGCTCCCCCTCCTGGCGCAGCTTCTCGAGCGAGGGCACTACCACCTGCAGCAACTGCAGGATGATCGAGGCCGTGATGTAGGGCATGATCCCGAGCGCGAAGATCGCGAAGCGGGACAGGCTTCCGCCCGAGAACAGGTTGAGGAAGCCGAGTACGTTCGAGCCGCCGAACTGGGACTGGATGCCCTTGACGGCGTCGATGTTGATGCCTGGCGCGGGGATGTAGGCGCCGAAGCGGTAGACCGCCATCATCGCCGCGGTAAACGCGATCTTCTTTCGCAGGTCTGCGATCCGGAACGCGTTTACGAAGGTTCCGAGCACTGGACCGAGGTTAGCCGTCGAGGATGGTGCAGGCGCCGCCGGCCGCCTCGATCTTCTCGCGGGCGGTCTTCGAGAAGGCGTGCGCGTTGACGGTGAGCTTCTTCTTCAGCTCGCCCTGCCCGAGGATCTTCACCGGCACGCCCTTGCGCGTTGCGAGGCCGGCCTTGGCGAGCGTCTCGGGATTGACCTCGGCGCCGTCGTCGAAGCGCGCCTCGAGGTCGCGCGAGGTTCACGGGCTGGGTGTGGGTGCGGAAGTTCTCGAACGGCATCGACTTCTTCATGTGCGGACCGCGCAGCTTGCGCATCCGCATGTGGATCGGCATCTGCCCGCCCTCGGCGGCGGGGTTGCGCTTGCTGCCCGAGCGGGCGCCCGCGCCCTTCTCGCCGCGTCCCGAGGTCTTGCCCGTGCCCGAGCCCTCGCCGCGGCCGATGCGCTTGCGCGGGCGGCGGCTGCCGGGCTTCGGCTTCAGCGAGTGAAGTCCGATCTCGGCGGGCACCTCAGACCTCCTCGACCTTGATCAGGTGCTGCACCGAGCGCACGGCACCGAGCACCGCGGGGTGATCGGGACGCTCGACGGTCCTGCCGATGCGGCCGAGCCCGAGCGACTGAAGGGCGCCCTTCTGCCTTGGGTTGGTGCCGTTCGTCGACTTCACCTGCGTGATGCGCAGGGTGGCCATCACGCTGAGCCCTCCTCCGGCGCAGCCGCGGCGGCAGGCTCGGGCTCAGGCTCTGCGGACTGCGGACTGCTCTCTGCGGACTCGGCGGCTCCGCCGCCGTTGCCCTCCGGGATGCCCAGCACCTCACGCACGGTAAGGCCGCGCAGCTTCGCAACCTCCTCCGGCGAGCGCAGCATCTGCAGCGCGGTGATCGTGGCCTTCACAAGATTGATCGGGTTCTGGCTGCCCAGCGACTTGGACAGCACGTCGTGGATGCCCGCGAGCTCGAGCACCGCGCGCACGCCGCCGCCGGCGATCACGCCCGTACCCTCGGAGGCCGGCTTCAGGAAGACCTTGCCGGCGCCGAAGATGCCGGTGACCTCGTGCGGGATGGTCGTCTTGTACATCGGCACCTTGAAGAGGTTCTTCTTCGCGCGCTCGACGCCCTTCTGGATCGCGAGCGGCACCTCGTTTGCCTTGCCGTAGCCCACGCCCACGACCGAGCGCTCGTCGCCCACCACCACGAGTGCGGTGAACGAGAAGCGGCGCCCGCCCTTGACCACCTTGGCCACGCGGTTGATCTCGACCACGCGCTCCTGGAGGTCTCCGGCTGGGTTCACTGCTGTTCTGTCTCTTGCCATAGGTCTCGTCGAGGGTATCGAAGGGTTAGAACTTGAGGCCGCCCTCGCGGGCGCCCTCGGCAAGCGCCTTCACGCGCCCGTGGTACTGGTAGCCGCCGCGGTCGAACACGCAGCTCTCCACGCCGAGCTCCTTGGCGCGCTTGGCGAGCAGTCTCGCCCGCCTTCTTGGCCTGCTCGCCGCGGGCGAGGGCACTGAGGTCCTTCTCGGTCCAGGTGACGGCCGCCAGCGTGTGGCCCTTGTCGTCGTCGATGAGCTGTGCCTGGATGCCGCGCAGCGAGCGGAACACGGACAGCCGCGGCCGCTCCGCGCTGCCGCGCACCTTGGCCCGCACGCGCCGGCGGCGGCGCAGGCGCTTGGCCGGCTTGGTAGCGATGCTCATGCGCGCTTGCCCACCTTCCTCGCCACGTACTCGCCGTCGTAGCGGATGCCCTTGCCCTTGTAGGGCTCGGGCGGGCGCACCTTGCGGATGCGCGCCGCGATCTCGCCGACGGCCTGCTTGTCGATCCCGCGCACCACGATCTGGGTGGGTTGCGGAACCTCGAACTCGATCCCGTCCGGCGCCTTGATCTGCACCGGGTGGGAGTAGCCCACTGCCAGCTCGATGTCGCGGCCGCGGAGCGCGGCGCGGTAGCCGACGCCCTGGATCTGGAGGCGCTTCTCGTAGCCCTCCGTCACGCCATGGACCATGTTGAAGATGAGGCTGCGGGTGAGGCCGTGGAGCGCGCGGTGCTCGCCGCGGTCGGTCGGGCGCTTGACGACGATCGTGCCGTCCTCCTGCTCCACCGTCATCTCGCGGGAGACCGCCTGCTCGAGCTCGCCCTTGGGGCCCTTCACGCGCACGACTGCAGGCTCGATGAACACATCGACGCCTGTGGGCACGGGGATGGGGAGCTTTCCGATACGGCTCATCGTTCGATCACCAGACGTACGCGACCACTTCGCCGCCGACGCCCTCCTTGCGGGCGTCGTGGCCTGTCATCACGCCCTTGGAGGTGGACATGATGGCAGTGCCCATTCCGCCAAAGACCTTGGGCACCTGGCCGGCTGCCACGTACTCGCGGCGCCCGGGGCGCGAGACGCGCTTGAGGCCGGTGATCACGGGCGCACGAGCCTCGGTGTACTTCAGGCGCACGCGCAGGGTCTGGCCTACGCGGGCGGGCTCGGTGGAGAAGTCCTCGATGTAGCCCTGCTCCTTGAGGATGCGGGTCACCTCGGTCTTGAAGTTGGAGTGCGGGATGTCCACGAACTCGAAGTCGGCCTCGAGCCCGTTGCGAATGCGGGTGAGGAGGTCGGCGAGCGGGTCGGTCATCGACATGGCTCTACCAGCTCGACTTCGTGAGTCCGGGGACGTAGCCCTCGTGCGCCACCTCGCGCAGGCAGATCCGGCAGAGGCCGAACTTGCGGAAGTAGGCGCGCGGGCGACCGCAGCGCTTGCAGCGGTTGTAGTTGCGCGTCTTGTACTTGGACTGGCGCCGCTGGCGCACTACCTGGGACGTCTTTGCCACTAGCTCTCCTTCGCAGTCTCTTCGCTCGCGGCGCCACCGTCGGCGCCCTCGGCGGCCTCGCCCTCTTCGCCCTCGGCGGGCTCGGGCCTGGCGTAAGCATCCGGGTTCTCTTCCTTGAGCTGCTCGAGCGCGGCCTGCTCGGCCTCGGCGCGCAGTCGAGCCTCCTCCTTGCGGCGCTCCTCCTCGGCCGCCTCCTCGGCGGCGAGGTCCTCTCCCGGCCGGCCTTCGTGAGCGAAGGGCATGCCGAGGGCCTCGAGCAGCGCGAACGCCTCGGCGTCGGTCTTCGCCGAGGTGGTGATCGTCACGTCGAGGCCGCGCACCTGGTCGATCGAGTCGTAGTCGATCTCGGGAAAGATGATCTGCTCGCGCACGCCAACGGAGTAGTTGCCGCGGCCGTCGAACGAGCGCGGGTTGAGGCCGCGGAAGTCGCGGATGCGCGGGATCGCGATCGAGGTGAAGCGATCGAGGAACTCCCACATGCGCGCCCCGCGCAGCGTCACAGCCACGCCGATGGGCATGCCGTCGCGGATCTTGAAGGCGGCGATCGACTTGCGCGCCACGCGCACGTTGGGCTTCTGCCCCGCGATCGTGGCGAGCTGCTCCTGGGCGTTGTCCAGCAGCTTGGTGTCGGTCTTCGCCTCGCCGACGCCCATGTTGAGCGTGATCTTCTCGAGGCGCGGAGCCTCCATCAGGCTCGAGTACCTGAAGCGGTCGACGAGCTGCGGCCGGATCTCGTCGTAGTAGCGCTGCTTCAGCCGCGGCTTGATCTTGGGCTCGGCTACGGGCATCAGTCGATCGCCTCGCCGGATTTGGCCGCCACGCGCTTGCGCCGGCCGCCCTCGCGGCTGATGCGGACGCGCGTGGGATCGCCGGACTTCGGGTCGAGCAGCATCACGTTGCTGATGTGAATCGGCCCTTCCTTCTCGATCACCCCGCCGCTCACCGAGCTGCTGCGCTGGGTGTCGCGCAGCGTGGTGGGGCGCTGGTGGCGCTTGATGATGTTGGCTCCCTCGACGTAGACGCGCTGGTTCTTCACGTCCACGCGCAGCACGCGACCGGTCCGGCCCTTGGACTTGCCGGAGATGATCTTCACCATGTCGTCTTTTCGGATCTTCAGTGCCATGCGGGGTGTCGGGTCTCGGGTGCCGGGTGTCAGAGGACTTCGGGTGCCAACGACACGATCTTCATGAAGTTTCTTTCGCGCAGCTCGCGGGCCACCGGGCCGAAGATGCGCGTGCCGCGCGGGTTGTTCTGGGGATCGATCAGAACGGCCGCGTTCTCGTCGAACGCGATGTAGGTGCCGTCCTCGCGGCCGAACTCCTTCTTCGTCCGCACGACCACCGCCTGCACCACCTCGCCCTTCTTGACCGATCCCTGCGGGATGGCCTGCTTGACGGTGCCGACGATGATGTCGCCTACTCCAGCGTAGCGGCGGCGGGAGCCACCGCTCACCCGGATACAGAGGATCTCGCGCGCGCCGGTGTTGTCGGCCACCTTGAGCCGCGTCTCGGCCTGGATCATCGGACGGCCTCCGCGAGCTTCGTTGGTGCTTGGACGCGCGAGGACCAAGCCTGGCAAGGACGCAGGGAGCGCCGGATAGCAGCGCTATCCGCGCGACCGAGGACGCCGCCAGGCGCCGTGTCCGCAGCCGTCCAAGTGCCGGCGAAGTGAGTGGAGGTCGTCATCGAGCACGCTCCAGGATCTCGACGAGGCGCCAGCGCTTGGTGCGGCTGAGCGGGCGGGTCTCGACCACGCGCACCGTGTCTCCCTCGTGTGCCTCGTTGCGCTCGTCGTGGGCGTGCAGCGTGGACGAGGAGCGCACGATCTTCTTGTAGGTGCGGTGACGGCGGGCGATGTCGATGCGTACCGTGATCGTCTTGTCGGGCTTGGCCGAGACGACGATGCCCTGGCGCACGCGCGGCGCGCCCGGACCGTGCTCCCTGCCCTCCTGCTGCCGAACCTCGGGGCGCGGGCTCGCGCCACGCTTCTCGCGCTGCTTCTGGCGGTAGGCGCGGCGAGAGGCCGACAGGCGGCTGCGCTTGGCGGCACGCTCCGACGCCCGATCCTCCGCGCTTCGCTGCGGGCGGGTCTCGCCAGTGTGCTCCGAGCGCGCGCGCTTGCGCCGCTCCTTGGGATGCACGGCCTCCTCGGGCTCGGCCGCGGCGGCGGGAGCCTCGTCAGCGGCTGCCTCCTCGGCGGGAGCGCCCTCGGCCGCCGGCTCCTCAGCCGGTGCCTCCTCAGAGGGGGCCTCTTCGGCGGCTGGCTCTTCGGCCTGCGCCTCGGGGGCCTCGGCCTCTTCGGCCTGCGGCTCCTCGGCCGGCGTCTCTTCCGGCGTCTGCTCGTTCTCTTCGATCATGTCTTCTGTCTCTTCAGCTCTCTATCGACGTCGATGTCGCGCGCCTGCGCGACGGTGAGCCCGCGGGCAAGCTCGCGCTTGGCCTGGCGGAGCCGGGCGGTGTTCTCGAGCTGCCCGGTGGCATGCTGGAAGCGCAGGTTGAACAGCTCCTGGCGCCTCTCCCCGATGAACTCCACGAGCTCCGGGTCCTGCATTCCGTTCGTGTCCGTGCGCTTCACTGCTCCTGGCCCTCCCGGACGACGAACTTGGTCTTCACCGGCAGCTTGTGACCGGCAAGGCGCATGGCCTCGCGCGCGAGCGGCTCGGGCACGCCGGCCAGCTCGAACATCACGCGGCCCGGCTTGACCACGGCCACCCAGCCCTCGGGCGAGCCCTTGCCGGAGCCCATGCGGGTCTCGGCCGGCTTCGCGGTGACGGGCTTATCGGGGAAGATGTTGATCCAGACCTTGCCGCCGCGCTTGATCTTGCGCGTCATCGCGATTCGGGCGGCCTCGATCTGGCGGTTGGTGATCCAGCCGCGCTCGAGCGTCTTCAGGCCGTACTCGCCGAACTCCACGCGCGAGCCGCCCTTGGCGTTGCCGGGCATGCGGCCGCGGTGCTGCTTGCGGTGCTTCACTCGCTTGGGCTGCAGCATCGGCTAGCGCCCCCCTCCGGGGCCTCCGCCGCCGCGCGGGCCACGCCCGCCGCCGCCGCCGCGACCACCGCGACCGGGTCCGCCGGGTCCGCCGCCGCGACCACCCGGGCCGCCACGGCCCGGTCCGCGACCGCCGCGGCCGCCGTCACGGCCGCCGCGACCACCACGGCCGCCATCGCGACCGCCCGGTCCGCCACCGCCCGGCGCCGCCTGCTGCGGAGCCTCGATCTGGGTCAGATCCTGCGCGAAGCCCGAGGGCATGATCTCGCCCTTGTTGATCCACACCTTCACGCCGATGCGGCCGAAGGTGGTACGGGCCTCGTAGAAGCCATAGTCGATGTCCGCGCGCAGGGTGTGCAGCGGTACGCGGCCGTCCGAGTACCCCTCGGTGCGCGCCATCTCCGCGCCGCCGAGGCGGCCGGATACCTGAATGCGGACGCCCTTGGCGCCGGAGCGCATCGCTGAGGTGAGAGCGCGCTTCATCGCGCGGCGGAAGGCCACGCGGTTCTGCAGCTGCTCGGCCACCGACTGCGCGACCAGCTTGGCGTCGAGCTCGGGGCGCTTGATCTCGAGGATGTTGACCTTCACCGACTTGCCGGTCATGCGGTGAAGCTCGCGACGGAGCGCATCCACCTCGCTGCCCGACTTGCCGATCACGATGCCGGGACGAGCGGTGTGGATGTTGACCTCCACCTCGCTCTTGTTCTTCTTGATCGTGATGTCCGAGAGACCCGCGTGGGCAAGCTTGCCCTCGATGTGGTCGCGGATGTGGACGTCCTCGAGCAGGTAGTTCGAGAACTCGCGGTCGTTGAACCACTGCGACTTCCAGTCATGGATGTAGCCGACCCGCAGGCCTTCCGGATGAACTTTCTGACCCATGCTGTGTCGGCTACTCCTTCGGTGAAAGCTGGATGGTCATGTGGCTCGTGCGCTTGCGGATCCGCGTGGCGCGGCCGAGAGCGCGTGGACGGTAGCGCTTGAGCGTCGGCCCCTCGTCGACGTAGGCCTTGCGGATGACGAGTTCGTCTGCGACGAGCTCGTGGTTGTTCTCCGCGTTGGCCACGGCCGACTCGAGGAGCTTGAGCACATCGACGGCCGCCGCTCGTGGCGTGTGCTGAAGGATGGCACGTGCCTCGTCGATCGACTTGCCGCGGATGTGATCCACCACGAGCCGAGCCTTGCGCGGTGCGTGGCGCACGTACTTGGCCTGCGCGCGGACGACCACGGTGCCGTCGGCAGCGCGCGGGGCCGGGGACTTCTTGTGCAGGGGCTCTGACTTGGCCGGGGCAGCAGTCTCGGCGGAGCGGCGGCGCCCACGCTTGGGCTTCTCCTCGGCGGACTCGTCAGCGGCCTCAACCTCCTCGGCCTCGGCGTCATCAGCCGCGGCCTCCGGCTCCTCAGGAGCCTCCTCGGCTGCGGCCTGCGACCCTGCGACCTCCTCAGGCTCGGCCTTCTTGCGCCGGGTACGCTTGGGCTTCGCGGGCGTTTCCTCTTCTGCGTTCTTCTTCTCTTCCTCAGTCATCGCATCTTGGCCTTGTCGGAGCCCGCATGGCCGCGGAACAGGCGGGTGGGAGCGAACTCGCCGAGCTTGTGCCCGACCATCGACTCGGACACGAACACGGGGACGTGCTTGCGCCCGTCGTGCACGGCGATGGTGTGGCCCACCATCTCCGGGAAGATCGTGGACGTCCGCGACCAGGTCTTGATCATCTGCTTCTGGCCCGAGGAGTTCATCGCCTCGATGCGGTCGAGCAGACGGTCCTCGACGAACGGTCCCTTCTTGGATGAACGGCTCAAAGCTGACTACCTCTTCTTCCTGCGCCGGCGCACGATCATGCGGTCGGACTGCTTGTTCTTCTTGCGCGTGGGATAGCCGAGCGTCGGCACGCCCCACGGCGTCACCGGGTGGCGGCCCGGAGTGGTCGAGCCCTCGCCGCCGCCGTGCGGGTGGTCGACGGGGTTCATCGCGGTGCCGCGGGTCTGCGGGCGCTTGCCCTTGTGGCGGTTGCGCCCGGCCTTCCCGATGTCGATGTTCTGGTGCTCCACGTTGCCGATCGTGCCCACGGTGGCGCGGCAGTCCACGCTGACCATGCGCGTCTCGCCCGAGGGAAGGCGCAGCGTGGCGCGCTCGCCCTCCTTGGCCATCAGCTGGATGGCGGCGCCGGCCGAGCGGCCCATCTGGCCGCCGCGCCCGGGCTCGAGCTCGACGTTGTGCACGACCGTACCCGTGGGGATGTTGCGCAGCGGGAGACAGTGGCCCACCACGATGTCGGCGCTCGGGCCGGACAGCACGGTGGCGCCCACCCGCAGCCGCGCCGGGGCGAGGATGTAGCGCTTCTCGCCGTCGGCGTAGTGGAGCAGCGCGATGTAGGCGGTGCGGTTGGGGTCGTACTCGATCGAAGCGACCTTGGCCGGGATCCCGTCCTTCGTGCGCTTGAAGTCGATGATGCGGTACTTGCGCTTGGCCCCGCCGCCGCGGTGGCGCGAGGTGATGCGGCCGTACGAGTTGCGCCCGCCGCTCTTCTTGATGCCGCGGACGAGCGCCTTCTCCGGCTCGGAGCGCGTGACCTCCGCGCGGTCCGACCAGGTGGAGAAGCGCCGACCGGGGCTCGTGGGCTTGTGTTTCTTGATCGCCATCAGCCGAGCTCCTGGCCCTCGAACAGCTCGATGCTGTCGTCCGGGTGCAGCTGCACGATCGCCTTCTTCCACTCCCGCGTGCGGCCGAAGGTGTAGCCGCGGCGCTTGGGCTTGGACTTGACGCTCATCGTGCGCACGTCCTCCACGCGCACGCCGAAGACCTCCTCCACCGCCTGGCGGATCTGGGTCTTGTGGGCGTCCGGGTGGACGCGGAAGGTGTACTTGTTGGCCGTGAGGAGCGCGTAGCTCTTCTCCGACACGATCGGGCGGATGATCACCGAGCGCGGGTTCACGACGCGGCCTCCTTCGACTCCTTGGACGCGAGCGCCGTGAGCCGGTCAATCGCGGCCTGTGAGCACACGAGGCGCGCCGCGCCGACGATGTCGGCCACGCCCACCTCGTCCGCCGGCAGCACGACGATGCCGCGAATGTTGCGGAACGACTTGGCGCAGCCCTCCTCGCCCTCGCGGCCGAGCACTACCAGCGCGCGGCCCTCGCCAAAGGAGTCGAGCGCCTCGGCGGCGCTCTTCGTGGAGGGGGTGTCGAACTTGGAGGGGTCGAGCACGGCGAGAGTGCCGCGCTCGGCGTGGAGCGACAGGGCGGCGCGCAGCGCGCGACGGCGCGCCTTGCGGTTGACCTTGACGGTGAAGCCGCGCGGCTTGGGCCCGAAGGCGATGCCGCCACCGATGCGCTGCGGCGTGGACAGCGCGCCTGCGCGGGCGCGGCCGGTGCCCTTCTGGCGGAAGGCCTTGGCGCCGGTCATCGCCACCTCTCCGCGCGTCTTGGTGGACGAGGTGCCGCGGCGGCGCGCGTTCAGCTCCGCGCGCACGGTCTCGTGGACGAGCGACATGTGGAAGGTCTCGCCGAACACGGCCTCGTCGAGGTCCGCCTTGCCGGTCTTCTGACCGAGAATTGCTGCCTTGGGTGCGGCCATCAGGAGTCCGTCCTTATCTCGACGGTGCCGCCGCGAGGGCCGGGCACCGAGCCGCGTACGAGCAGCAGGTTGCGCTCCGCGATCACGTCGACGACCTCGAGGCCCTTCTGCGTGACCCGCTTGTTGCCCATCTGGCCCGGGCCGCGGATGCCCTTGAACACGCGCGAGGGCGTGGCCGAGGCGCCGATCGAGCCCGGGGCGCGCACGTTGTGCGAGCCGTGGGTGACCGGCCCCCGGCTGAAGTTGTGGCGCTTGACGGTGCCCTGGAAGCCCTTGCCCTTGGACACGCCCGAGACCTTCACGGTCTGGCCCTTCTCGAAGGCCTCCACCGTCACGGTCTCACCCACGGTGAGCTCGCCCGCCTCGTCGCGGAACTCGCACACGTGGCGGAGCGCCGGAGCGTCGGCCTTCTTGAGATGTCCGAGCTCGGCCTTCGTGAGCCGCTTCTCCTTGACCTCACCGAAGGCGAGCTGCACGGCCTCGTAGCCGTCACGGTCCTCCGTGCGGATAGCGGTGACGTGACACGGACCAGCCTCGATCACGGTCACGCGCTCCACACGGCCGTCCTCTCCGAAGAGCTGAGTCATCCCGATCTTTTTCCCGAGTAGTGCGGCCATCGGGATCAGACCAGCTGAATCTGGATGTCGACTCCGGCGGGAAGATGGTCGAGCCGCTGGAGCGAGTCGACCGTCTTCGGCGTGGGCTGGTGGATGTCGATCAGCCGCTTGTGCGTCCGGATCTCGAAGTGCTCGCGCGAGTCCTTGTCCTTGAAGGGACTGCGGATCACGCAATACACGTTCTTCTCGGTCGGCAGCGGTACAGGCCCGGACACCGTGGCTCCGGTGCGCTCGGCCGTCTCGACGATCTCCTTGGCGGCCGCCTCGATTGCCGAGTGGTCGTACGCCTTGAGCCGGATTCGGATTTTGTTCTGTGTAATCGCTGCCAACTTGATTCCTTAGGACGCACCGAGGGCGGGCCCGTTTACCTGAGGGGCCCGCCCCCGAAAGCTCGTGTCTCTAACGAGCGGGTGCTACTCGACTATCTCGGTCACCACCCCGGACCCAACCGTGCGCCCACCCTCGCGGATGGCGAAGCGGAGGCCCTGGTCCATGGCGATCGGCTGGATCAGCTCGATCGACATCTGGACGTTGTCTCCCGGCATGACCATCTCCGTGCCCTCGGGCAGGTTGGCGACGCCGGTGACGTCCGTGGTGCGGAAGTAGAACTGCGGGCGGTAGCCCGAGAAGAACGGCGTGTGGCGGCCGCCCTCCTCCTTCTTCAGGCAGTAGACCTCCGCCTTGAACTTGGTGTGCGGCGTAATCGAGCCCGGCTTGCAGAGCACCTGGCCACGCTCGATCTCCTCGCGCTTGGTACCGCGGAGCAGGCAGCCAACGTTGTCGCCTGCGCGGCCCTCGTCGAGGATCTTGCGGAACATCTCGACGCCGGTGACGACGGTGTTCGAGGTCTGGTCGTGGATACCCACGATCTCGACCGTGTCGCCCGTCTGGATGATGCCCTGCTCGATACGGCCGGTGGCGACGGTGCCGCGACCGGTGATCGAGAAGACGTCCTCGACCGGCATCAGGAACGGCTTGTCGAGGTCGCGCTCCGGCTCCGGGATGTACTCGTCCAGAGCGGCCGCGAGCTCGATGATCTTGCTCTTGGCCTCCTCGTCGCCCTCGAGCGCCTTGAGCGCCGAGCCCGTGATGAACGGGATGTCGTCGCCCGGGAAGTCGTACTCGGAGAGCAGGTCACGCACCTCGACCTCCACGAGCTCGAGGAGCTCGGGATCGTCGACCATGTCGGCCTTGTTGAGGAACACGACGATGTACGGCACGCCCACCTGGCGGGCGAGCAGGATGTGCTCGCGCGTCTGGGGCATCGGGCCGTCCGCCGCGGACACCACGAGGATCGCGCCATCCATCTGCGCGGCGCCCGTGATCATGTTCTTCACGTAGTCCGCGTGACCCGGACAGTCGACGTGGGCGTAGTGACGGTTCTCCGTCTGGTACTCGACGTGCGACGTGGCGATGGTGATGCCGCGCTGCTTCTCCTCGGGCGCGTTGTCAATCTGGTCGAACGACATCGCCTCGCCGCCCATCTTCTCGGCGAGCACCTGGGTGATGGCCGCCGTCAGCGTGGTCTTGCCATGGTCGATGTGACCAATCGTGCCTACGTTGACGTGCGGCTTATCGCGCTCGAACTTCTCCTTCGCCACTGGTTGTCGCTCCTTTCAGAAAGCTCTAGAGGGCCCGCCAGTAGGCGAACCCAGGAAACATACTCTTTATGCGCTCGCTCCCACCGGTTCACCGGTGCGATGCTCGACTATCCCCTCCGCGAGGTTGTTGGGCACTTCCTCGTAGCGGTCGAACTGCATCGTGTAGTTCGCCCGGCCCTGCGTGTTGGAACGCAGATCCGTGGCATAGCCGAACATCTCCGCGAGCGGCACGCTGGCCTTCACCGCGAGGGCATTGCCGCGCGGCTCCTGGCCCTCCACCCGGCCGCGTCGCCGTGAGAGGTCGCCGATCACGTCGCCGAGGAACTCCTGCGGCGTGACCACCTCCACGGCCATCACGGGCTCGAGCAGAACGGGCTTGGCCCGCTTGGCCGCCTCCTTGAGCGCCAGCGAGCCGGCGATCTTGAAGGCGATCTCGGAAGAGTCGGTGTCGTGGTACTTGCCGTCAGTGAGCGTCGCGCGGACGTCCACCATCGGGAAGCCGGCCTTGACGCCGGTCTCGAGGGCCTCCTCGATGCCCTTCTCCACGGCCGGAATGAACTCCGACGGGATCGAGCCGCCCTTGATCTTGTTGATGAAGTCGAAGCCCTCGCCGGGCGCCGGCTCGAGGTTGATGTAGACCACGCCGAACTGGCCCGAGCCACCGGTCTGCCGGACGAACTTGCCCTCCACCTTCTCGGCGGTGCCGCGAACCGTCTCGCGGTAGGCGACCTGCGGGCGGCCAACGGCGGCCTCGACCTTGAACTCACGCTTCATGCGGTCCACCAGCACTTCGAGGTGGAGCTCACCCATGCCGGAGATCACGGTCTGGCCGGTCTCGTCGTCGGTGCGCACGTTGAAGGTCGGGTCCTCCTCGGCGAGGCGCGCGAGGGCGGTGGCCATCTTCTCCTGATCGACCTTGGTCTTCGGCTCGATCGAGAGGTGCACCACCGGCTCCGGGAAGGTCATGGTCTCGAGGCGCACGGGAGCGTCCGGTGCGGCCAGCGTGTCGCCCGTCGAGGTCTGCTTGAGACCCACGGCCGCGGCGATGTCGCCCGCGTAGACCTCTTCCTGGTCCTCGCGGTGGTTGGCGTGCATCATCAGGATGCGGCCGACGCGCTCGGTGCGGCCGGTGTTCGCGTTCAGCACGCGCGAGCCGGACGAGATCTTGCCGGAGTAGACGCGGAAGTAGGTGAGCTTGCCGACGAAGGGGTCGGACATGACCTTGAAGGCGAGCGCGGCGAACGGCTCGTCGTCGGAGGCCTTGCGCGGGATCGGGTGGCCGTCCTCCTCCTCCTTGCCGGGCTCGACGCCCTCCATCGGAGGAACGTCGAGCGGGCTCGGCAGGTAGTCGATGACGGCGTCGAGCAGCGGCTGCACACCCTTGTTCTTGAAGGACGAGCCGCACAGCACCGGCGTCATCGTGATGTCGAGGGTGGCCTTGCGGATGGCGGCCTTGAGGCGGTCGACGTCGATCGCCTCGTCGGAGAGGTAGGCCTCCATGAGCTCGTCGTCGTAGTCGGCGATCGCCTCGACGAGGTGCGTGCGCGCCTCGTGCGCCACGTCCTTGTGGTCGTCCGGGATGTCGGTCTCCTCGACCTCCTGGCCGAGATCGTCCTTGTAGATGACCGCGCGCTCGCGCACGAGGTCGATGACCCCGCGGAAGTCTGCCTCCGCGCCGATCGGCAGCTGGATCGGCACGGGGTGGGCACCGAGGCGGTCGATCATCGTCTGGACGCCGGCGGCGAAGTTCGCGCCGATGCGGTCCATCTTGTTGATGTAGGCGATGCGCGGAACGCGGTACTTGTCCGCCTGCCGCCATACGGTTTCAGACTGGGGCTCTACCCCCGCGACAGAGTCGAACAGCGCGATCGCGCCGTCGAGCACTCGCAGCGAGCGCTCGACCTCGACGGTGAAGTCCACGTGGCCGGGCGTGTCGATGATGTTGATGCGGTAGTCGCGCCACTGAGCGGTGGTCGCGGCGGAGGTGATCGTGATGCCACGCTCCTGCTCCTGCTCCATCCAGTCCATCACCGCGGCGCCCTCGTGGACCTCGCCCATCTTGTGCGTGCGGCCCGTGTAAAAGAGGATGCGCTCGGTGGTGGTGGTCTTTCCGGCGTCGATGTGCGCCATGATCCCGATGTTGCGGGTGTGGTCTAGTGAAATGTCTCGTGGCATGTCTGTGGCTACTTGGCTTGGTTTGAGTTGGGATCTAGGGCAGAAAAAAGGCCCCTCCGGGCCTCCGCTGCAATGCGCTATGCCCGGGGCGTGGGTCTATGTGGCAAGGGTCTCCATGTGCATGAACCGAAACCCAGCCTCCTCCCATGACTGAGCCTCACGGCAGCCGGACGGTCGTGCCGCGAGCGGGTCAGAATGCTAGCAGAGGTATTTCGGCTGCCCTGCGGCGTTTGAGCGCTCCCCGCCTGGCAATTCTCGTGCTCGGCGGAGGCGGCGGCCTGGCGCTCATCGTGAGCGACTTCTTGACCCTCTACCACGTCGACGTGGTCACGGCGAGCTGCAGCGACCTGGCGTCCCCGAAGCTGCGCGACGCCTGCACCACCACCGGTGGCGCCCACCACGGCTACGCGCTGGCGATCCTCGGGGTGATCGCGCTCGTGATGGCGTATGGGGCCGCCATCGGCGCCAGCCGGCCGGCCGGCATCGCGCTGCTCGTGCTTGGGCTGGCCGCGCTCGGGATCACCCTGCTTGTGGACCGGCCGGACATCCACAAGACCGGCATCGTCGGCAGCCAGTTCTCCGGCGCCGAGGCCAACCCCGGCGCCGGCTATTGGCTCGAGCTGGCGGGTGGGGCGCTTGTGGTGCTCGCGGGAGTGCTGCGCCTAGTCGGGATCCGCGCGCGACGCTAGATCCTTCGCGCCGGCCTCCGCGAGTGCCCGCTGCTTGCTGTCGTAAGAGTGCATCGAGACGATCCGCCCCTCCTCGAGCCGGTTGACGATGCCGAACTCCATCGCGTAACCGGAACCGTCCTGGCGCCGGGCAGCGACCGTCCCCAGCACGACGACCGTGCTCGGCATGACCTCGATGTACTCGTCGGCGGTCACACGAAAGTCGGCCCAGCGCTCACGCATGGCCCGTTGGTGCTCCAGCAGGCGTTCGCGGCCGCGGAACGGACCGGGGTCCCCGTAGGCCAGCGCCGACGCGGGCACGACGAAGAGGTCGCTGGCGCAGTGCTCCTCGAGCGCGGCTTCAAAGGGACCGGCGATGCCTTCCAGGCATTCCTGGCCAGTCTCCATGATGCGGCGCACAGCCTCGACGTTGCGCCCATCGCGGCCCATCAGGTGCTGCTTCAGCCGCAGCCAACCCGGTGCTCGCCTGGGGCGAGGAGGCACTTCGGCACGACCTGGTCCTGCTGCGTCAAGACTCCCTCCCGCCTGGGAGTTAACTCCTCGTCCGGGAGGTCAAGCGCTAAAAAAACGGGCGGGTGAGACCCGCCACACGGATGCGGTACGAGCCGCAAGCGGCGTAGCCCAGCCTAAGTTGGGGTGCGAAAACCAAGGGCTGCAAGGACGCAGGGAGCCCGCTGGGCTTTAGCCCGCGGGCGACCGAGGACGCCGCGGACCGCAGGTTTGCAGCCCCAACTACCAGCGGTAGTGGGCGAAGGCCTTATTGGCTTGAGCCATGCGGTAGATGTCCTCTTTGCGCTTGTAGGCGCCGCCCTGCTCGGACTGGGCGTCGAGGAGCTCGCCGGCAAGGCGCTCAGCCATCGTCTTCTCGCGGCGGGCGCGGGAGAACTCCACGAGCCAGCGCACCGCGAGCGTGCGGGCGCGGCGGGCGGGAACCTCCACCGGCACCTGGTAGGTGGCGCCGCCCACTCGGCGGGAGCGCACCTCGAGGTTGGGGGTGAGCGCGGCGATGGACTGCTCGAGCGACTCGACGGGCTCCTTGTTGGAGCGCTTCGAGAGGATGTCGAGCGCGTCGTAGACGATCTGCTCCGACAGCGACTTCTTGCCGGAGACCATCACCTTGTTGATGATCTGCTGCACGAGACGCGAGCCGTAGACCGGGTCGGCGTCGATCGCGCGGATGGTTGCTGCTGCTCGGCGGGGCATCTGGCTACTTGGCCTTGACGCCGTACTGGGAGCGAGCCTTCTTGCGGTCGCTCACTCCGGCGGCGTCGAGGGTGCCACGAACGACCTTGTAACGGACGCCCGGAAGATCCTTCACGCGGCCGCCTCGCACGAGGACGACCGAGTGCTCCTGCAGGTTGTGCCCCTCGCCCGGGATGTAGGAGGTGACCTCCATCCCGTTGGTGAGCCGCACGCGCGCGACCTTGCGCAGCGCCGAGTTCGGCTTCTTGGGCGTGGTGGTGTAGACGCGCGTGCAGACGCCGCGGCGCTGAGGCGCGGCGAGACGCTTCTTGCGGCCCTGCCCGGACTTGAGGCCCGGCGTGGCCACCTTCTTCTTCGGCTTCTTGCGTCCCTTGCGGACGAGCTGGTTAATGGACGGCACGGCGCGGGATCCTAGCAGTGGGCTGCTCGTTGACGGCTACGCAGTAGCCGGCGCTGCCTCGACCGCGCGGATCGGCGCGGGCATCACGGCGGCGGCCGCGATCACCAGGATGAAGGCGATGCTCTGGAGGGCGATGCCGACGGGGTGCGTAGACATCGGGTCGCCGAAGACGATGATCCCGCCGGCGATGGCCGAGACGTTGGCGCCGGCGCTCGTGAGGGTGATGACCGGCACCGCCTCACCGACCTGGAGGCCGCGCGCCGAGGCGTAGAAGGCGATCACCGAAGCGGCGATGGTGACAGCGAGCCATGGCGACAGCAGGCCCATCACGCCGGAGTGGCCGATCGCGCCGGTAAGGGCCTTGATGGCCACGTCGGAGACGCCGAAGAGGATGCCCGAGGCGGCGCCGAGGAAGAGTCCGTGATGCTCGTGCGCGGCGCCGAACTTGGGCGAGAGCACCATCATCGTGCCGACGAACAGCAGCACTGACTCGAAGCTCGCCATCGCCACCAGCGAGTAGTGGGAGTGGGCGTCGCCCGTATGAGGAAGCGTGAGCGTGAGGAGCACCAGGCCGGCAGCCATCAGGCCGACGCCGAGCAGCTGGCGCTTGCCGACCTCGAAGCCGAAGAAGCGCTCGGCGAGGACCGTGAGGAAGACGAGGCCGCCCGAGATCACCGTCTGGACGACGGACAGCGGAGCGAGCGCCATCGCCGCGACGTGGAAGCCCCAGGCGCCAGTGGCCACCAGCATGCCGAGCGCGAACCACTTGCAGCTGTAGAGCTGGACGGCGGAGCGGATCGGATGCTTCCAATCCACGTCCGGAGCGGCGCAGGCGCCGCGGTGCTTCCAGAGGAAGCCAAGATTTGTGGCCAGCGCGCAGAAGAGCGCCAGCAGAATGCCCAGTTCTACTGTCATAGAGATAGAGGAAGCGACCATTCCCTGCCGCTATTCGAGCTATCGGCTCGACTGCCTTCCAGCTTGAGCCCGATACCGCCTCTGGTCGACCACCATAGCGGCTCGCGGCGTGGCTTCGTTGTACCCAGCGTTAAGCACTTGCGAAACAGGTGAACCAAACGTCCAGCAAACAGCCGATTTTGTTCGTCGACGTCGATGGCGTCATCAGCCTCTTCGGCTTTTCTCACGCGGATCCCCCTCCGGGCAGCTTTCACTGGGTCGACGGGGTGATCCACTGCATCAACGAAGCCTGTGGACCGCGCTTGGAGCGCCTGAGCGAGCGCTATGAGCTGGTTTGGGCGACGGGCTGGGAAGAGAAGGCCAACGAGTACCTGCCGCACCTCCTAAGCCTGGAAATGGGCGAGCTGCCGGTGATCACCTTCGATGGCGATGCCGTCTTTGGCTCCGCACACTGGAAGCTCGACGCGCTCGACGAGTACGCGCGCGGGCGCCCGGCCGCCTGGGTGGACGACTTCCTGGACGAGGAGTGCGAGCGCTGGGCCGACGCGCGCGCGGAGCCGACGCTGCTCGTGCGAACCGAGCCTCACACCGGGCTCACCGACGAGCTCGTGGACGTGCTGCTGGGCTGGGCGGAGTCGCTCTAGCGGGCGGAACCCAGCACGGGTCCGGCGACGGCCGGGAAGACGTCCAGGTACCAGCGCCTGCCGAGTGCCCGCATACCCCGTGTGGTGATGTCCGGCTTGCCCCGCTGGGGCACCCCGTCGTAGTCCATGAAGGTCCCCGTGCCGTCCACCTGACGGGTGCCGAACGCGCTCACTCCGTCGCTGGCGAGCACGGTTCCGCGGCCCGGCCGATCGTCGATCCAGACACCCACCGCGCCATCCGGGTTGCGGGTGAGGCTGCCGTCCGGCTGGATGAAGCGCCCCGTGCGGATCCTCGCCGCGGGGTCCGGATGCTGTGAGAGGAGGTCGGTGAGCTCGCCGGCGACCATGCCCGAGGCGGTGGGCCCGATGCCCTCGGTCTCGAGCTTGTGCTGGTGGCCCTGGGGATCGCGATCGTCCGAGTCGTTCACACAGGTGAGGTCGTCGCCATAGGAGGTGATGAACACGCCCGGCTGGCTCGAGAAGGCCCAGGGAGGGATCTCGTAGCCGATCATGTCGTTGGCGAGGCCCACCTGCAGGCGGAACCGCGCGCCGGCGCGCCAAGTGGGCACGGGCGGGTTGGGGCGGTCCGGGCAGCCCACCTGGTCGATGCCCCAGCGGCTCCCGACCATCAACGCCGGAAACGCTTCCCCCGGGTTGCCGATGAGCTGGAGGTCCGGCCCGAGGTCGGCCACGTTGACCTCCGTGAGCAGCTGATTGCCCGCGCGGCCGGCCGGGAGCCCGCCGATGTAGGTCTGGCGCTTGCCGAACAGTCCTGCGGCCGCAGCGGCGCGGAAGAGGTTGTTCTCGAGTGGCACGTAGAGCTCGCTGCGCTGCACGTGCGGTGCGCCCGGGCGCACCGGGTCCGCACCGGGCACCTCGGCCGCGACGCTGTCCGCTAGCGCCTCGCCCGTGGCGCGGGCCTGTTCGTGGCAGCCCGTGGGGCAACCCACCGGCGGCACCGTCTCCGGATCTTCCTCGGAGCCGTTGTCTGCCACCAGGAACACGCCCATGCCGCCGCCAAGCCCCTCGGTTCGGGCGGCGAAGTAGCCGGGCCAGTCGGAGGAGAGCTGGTCCGCCACCGACGGGTCGTCTGAGTGCCCGATCTCCTGGTTGTGGGCCGCGAGGCTCATCAGCGTGAAGATCGGCCTCCCGCCGCGGTCACGCGCCTGCAGCACGCCGACCTTGGGATCGATCGCAGCGGCCGCGCCGGAGTCGTCGGTGGTGGGGAAGTTGTTCGACAGATCCACGCGCAGCCCGGCGGGGAGCTGGAACTGCCGAGCCCCAGAGCGTGCCAGGCCGCCGCGCGTCGAACGCCGCTGCGGCGGCGTCGGCCACGCGCCGCTCGAGCCAGCTCATGTAGTAGTCGTCGATGCCTGAGTGGAGGCCAAAGGAGCCCGTGCGATCCGCCGGGGCGCCGTAGATGCCGATCGCGTCGGGCGAGCTCTCGTTGTGGTTGGCGCTGACGATCATCCCCGTGATGCCCGGCCGCTCGGCCATGGCAAGCTCGCGCATGCGCTGCGTGTAGTTCTGGAACAGCCCCTGGGCCGACCACCGACACGACCACTACCGTCCGGCCGCCGTGTGAGAGCGCGACGCCGCGGGCGTCTATCGGATCGTGCACGCCCGTGGCCAGGTGGTCGACCCCTCCCGAGGAGTAGATGCCGTCGTAGCGGCCGTTCTCGTTGGCGTCGCAGTAGGGCTCCGGGTAGTCGAAGCGGCCGTTGCCGTTCAGGTCGCTGTATGGCTCGTTGAAGCTGAACGGCCGCGCGCCCGCGTAGAGCGCCGGGGGGCAGCTGGCGAACTCCGCCGGGTCGGCCCCGCGGCCGGGCGGCGTGATGTCGACACGCGCGGCCCCGACAAGCCAGCCGCCTGCAGCGGCCGGCGCCGGCGCGGCGCACAGCGCCAGGACGGCAGCCGCCGTCGCGAGTGTCCCCTGCCAGAGGCGCATCTCCCCGGCCCAACGTTACCCGCGCGCGCGTGAGCGCGAGCCGGTTGACGGAGCCGCGTCAGCGCGCTTCGAGGTTCTGGCGCAGCTTGTCGTGGTAGCCGGCGAACTGGCGGGCCATCAGGCGCTTGGTAACGGGCTCCAGGAGGCGCATTGCGCCGCTGAGCGGGCCCTCGGCCACGAACTTGACTCTGGTGCGGTCGCCGTCGGGCTCGAAGGAGTAGGTCGCGTCGATGGGATACGGCCCCTCGACGATGTGCACGTGCAGCCGGCGCGGCCGCTCGAACTCCGTGAACTCCACCACCTGCTCGAACTCCTTGGCTCCCGGCGGCTTCGTGCGCTCGCGCACGCGTGTACCCAGGCCGGGCGGACCATCCGTGAGCTTCTCGACGTAGGTCTTACTCGTCTGCCAGGAAGCGAGTTTGGAGGAGTCCGTGACGTAATCGAACACCGCCTCTGGAGGTGCGACGACGCGAAACGCCTGCTCGATCCTCATGGGCACCAGGGACTCTAGGGCAGGCCGTTGAAACCGTGGGTCGATTTAGGTCCCGTCCAGGGGGCAGAAATCGACCCGCGTCAATGGCAAATCTCTTGGGCGGGCATCATTGGGGACCTGCTGCGCTCTGGAGCAGTGGTGCGGCTGGTTGGCCCGCCACTTGGCGGAACTCGCTGCGGGCGCGCCGAGACTCGCGTTCCTGCCGGCTCTCGGCCGTCGCAGCAGCGATCGCAGCCAACGTTCCTGTCGTTGCGGCCTATCAGGGCCTAGGAAGAGAAACGGGGCCGCTTTCGCGGCCCCGTTCTCAGCTAGTCCTTGTCGTCGTCCGCCGGCGGCAGCGCGAGGTCGGCCAGCTCCTCGCCGAAGGCCTCTCCGTCGCCTCCGTTGCCGAAGCTGAAGCCCTCGAGGTCGCCGTCGCCGGTGAGGCCCAGCTCCGCGGCGAGCTCGCCCTCGTCGAGCAGACCCATCTCGTCCGGCGTGGGACGCGGGATCGGCTCCGTGGGCTCGATCTCGAGCCGCCGGTACCGGCGCAGGCCGGTGGCGGCTGGGATCAGCTTGCCGATGATCACGTTCTCCTTGAGGCCGAGCAGACGGTCCGTCTTGCCCTCGAGCGCCGCGTCCGTGAGCACCTTGGTGGTCTCCTGGAACGAGGCCGCGGACAGGAAGGAGTCCGTGGCGAGGGACGCCTTGGTGATGCCGAGGATGACCTCCTCGTGCAGCGCCTGCTCGCCCTTCGACTTCTTCATGTCGGCGTTGACCTTCAGGAACTCGTGACGGTCGACGAGCTGGCCGGGCAGGTAGAGCGTGTCGCCCTTCTGCTCGACGCGGATCTTCTTCATCATCTGGCGGACGATGATCTCGATGTGCTTGTCGTTGATGTCCACGCCCTGCGACTGGTAGACCTTCTGCACCTCGGCGACGAGGTACTGCTCCGTGTCGGTGCGGCCGCGGATCTCGAGCAGCTCGTGCGGGTAGATCGAGCCCTCGTTGAGCTGAGTACCCGCCTTGATCTTGTCCCCGGGCTGCACGAACAGTCGCGTGCGGCGCGGGAAGCTGTACGCGTGCTCCTCGCCTGAGGCGTCCGTGACGATCACCTTGAGCGCCTTCTCGGTGTCCTCCACCGCAACGGTGCCGTCGACCTCGGCCAGCTTGGCCAGGCCCTTCGGCTTGCGCGCCTCGAACAGCTCGACAACACGCGGCAGACCGTGCGTGATGTCCGCGCCGGCGACACCGCCGGTGTGGAACGTCCGCAGGGTGAGCTGCGTGCCAGGCTCGCCGATCGACTGGGCGGCGATGATGCCCACCGCGTCGCCGATGGCCACCAGCTTGCCGGTGGCCGGCGCGATGCCGTAGCAGCGCTGGCAGATGCCGGACTCGGCCTCGCACTTGAGCACCGAGCGCACCGGGACCTCGTACGGCTCCTCGCCGTAGGCCTCGACGATCTCCTCGAGTGCCTCGCGCGTGATGATCTCGTCCTTCTCGGCGAGCACGCGTCCGCGCTTGGTCTTGATCTGCTCGGCGGCGAAGCGCCCTACCACCTGTCCGTTGGGCTCGCCGGTGACGGTGACCGCCGACAGGCCGATGCCCTCCTTCGTGCCGCAGTCCTCGCCGCGCACGATCACGTCCTGCGCCACGTCAACGAGGCGCCGGGTGAGGTAGCCCGAGTCGGCGGTACGCAGGGCGGTGTCCGCGAGGCCCTTACGGGCGCCGTGGGTGGAGATGAAGTACTCGAGCACCGACAGGCCTTCCATGAAGTTGGCCTTGATCGGGCGCTCGATGATCTCGCCCTTCGGGTTGGCCATGAGGCCTCGCATGCCGGCAAGCTGGCGGATCTGCTTGAACGATCCACGCGCGCCGGAGTTGGCCATCATGAACACCGGGTTGAGGTGGTCCAGGTTGTCCTGCATCGCCTGGCCGACCTCGTCTGTGGCCGCGTTCCACTTCTCGACGACCGCCTCGTGGCGCTCCTCGCCGGAGATCAGGCCCATGTCGTACTGGTCCTGGATCTCGGCGACCTCGGTCTCGTAGCGGCCGAGAATCTCCTCCTTCTGAGGCGGGATCACGACGTCGTTCTTCGAGATCGTGATGCCGGCCTGCGTGGCGAAGTGGAAGCCGAGCTCCTTGAACGCATCGAGCACGAGAGCGATCGCGTACGGCCCATAGCGGGCCACGAGCCTCTCGATGACGTTGTTCATGTCGCGCTTCTTCAGCGGAGAGTTGACGAACTCGTACGCAGCGGGGTCGTACTCCTCCTCGAGCACCTCCATCAGCGCCCGCTCCACGCGGTCGTTGAAGATGATCCGGCCGACCGTCGTGAGGACGTGGTGCTCCACGCCCCGGCGGCGGTACTCGGCGAGATCGTGCAACTTGACCATGCCGTGCTCGTAGGAGAGCTCGGCCTCCTGAGCGGAGCGGAACACGTGCGGCCGCTGGCCGTTCTTCTTCTCGTCCCACTTGCCCGCCTGGACCTTTGCCTCGAGCTCCTCGAGCTCCTCCGGCCCGGGTCCGTAGGTGAGGTAGTAGGCGCCCAGCACCATGTCCTGGGTGGGCGTGGCGAGCGGCGAGCCGTGCGCCGGCGACAGGATGTTGTTCGCCGACAGCATCAGGATGCGGGCCTCGGCCTGAGCCTCGGCCGACAGCGGCAGGTGGACAGCCATCTGGTCGCCGTCGAAGTCCGCGTTGAAGGCGTGGCACACCAGCGGGTGCACCTGGATCGCCTTGCCCTCCACGAGCACCGGCTCGAAGGCCTGGAGACCCAGGCGGTGAAGCGTCGGCGCGCGGTTGAGCAGCACCGGATGCTCCTGGATGACCTCCTCGAGCACGTCCCAGACCTCCGGGATCATCGAGTCGACCATCTTCTTGGCCGCCTTGATGTTCTGGACGGCCTTGCGCTCGACGAGCCGGGCCATGATGAACGGCTTGAACAGCTCGAGGGCCATCAGCTTCGGCAGGCCGCACTGGTGGAGCTTGAGGCTCGGGCCGGCCACGATGACCGAACGGCCCGAGTAGTCCACGCGCTTACCGAGCAGGTTCTGCCGGAAGCGGCCCTGCTTGCCCTTGAGCATGTCCGAGAGCGACTTGAGCGGGCGGTTGCCCGGGCCCGTGACGGGCCGGCCGCGGCGGCCGTTGTCGAACAGAGCGTCGACGGCCTCCTGCAGCATGCGCTTCTCGTTGTTGACGATGATCTCGGGCGCGCCGAGGTCGAGCAGCCTCTTCAGGCGGTTGTTGCGGTTGATCACGCGCCTGTAGAGGTCGTTCAGGTCCGAGGTGGCGAAGCGGCCGCCGTCGAGCTGCACCATCGGGCGCAGCTCCGGCGGGATCACCGGCACGGCCTCGAGGATCATGTGCTCGGGCTTGTTCTCCGAGTTGATGAAGGCCGAGACGACCTTCAGGCGCTTGACCGCGCGGCTCTGCTTCTGGCCCTTGGCGGTCTTGACCTCCTCCTCGAGGCGCTCGCGCTCGTCGTCGAGGTCGACCTGCTCGAGCAGGTCGCGCACCGCCTCGGCGCCCATGCCGCCGCGGAAGTACTCGCCGAAGCCGAACGGCGAGCCGAAGCGGTCCTTCAGCTCGCGGAACACGGTCTCGTCCGCGATCACGTTCTTCGGCTGCATCTCACGGAACAGGTCCCAGACCTGCCGCATGCGCTCGGCCGCGTCCTCGATGTAGGCCTCGGTGTCCGAGATGTCGGAGTCGAAGACCTTCTTGACGTCCTTCTCGAGCTTCTCGCGGTCCTCGTCGGAGAGCTTCTTGATGTTGACGTCGAGCGTCTCCGCCCACAGCACGTCGTCGTCGGAGAAGCCGGTCTCCTTGCCGCTCTTCAGGTACTCGAGCCTGCGCTCGAGCGACTCCTGGAGCTCCTGAACGCGCTCCTGCTTCTCGGCCTCGTACGAGTCGAGGACCTTCTGGACCTCCTTCTCGAGCTTGCCGACGTCCTTGTCGCGCGCCTCGTCGTCCACGTACGTGACGATCGACGCGGCGAAGTAGAGGACCTTCTCCAGCTCCTTGGGCGCCATGTCGAGCAGGTATCCGATGCGCGACGGCACGCCCTTGAAGAACCAGATGTGCGAGACCGGGGCCGCGAGGTCCACGTGCCCCATCCGCTCGCGGCGCACCTTGGAGCGCGTGACCTCCACGCCACAGCGCTCGCAGACGATGCCCTTGTAACGGACGCGCTTGTACTTGCCGCAGTAGCACTCCCAGTCCTTGGTGGGACCGAAGATGCGCTCGCAGAAGAGCCCGTCCTTCTCCGGCTTCAGCGTCCGGTAGTTGATCGTCTCAGGCTTCGTGACTTCGCCCGAGGACCACGAGCGAATCTGCTTCGACGAAGCCAGTCCGATGGAAATCGCGTCGAAATTGTTTATGTCAATCAAAAGAACTCCTGGATCAAAATGCTTGTGTGCTCGTGGGTGACTAGTGACTGGTGACTAGAAACCAGTCACTAGTCACTGGCCTCTTTCTCGATGTACTCGGCGTCCTGCTCGGCCTTGGTCTCGTCCGTCTGCCCGCCTTCGCCCTCGGCCTCGACGTTGTCCTCGGACTCGTCGTTGGCTCCGTCTCCGCCGGGTGCGCGGACGCCCGAGAGATCGATCCCGAGCTCCTCGGCGGCGCGCAGCAGGTCGTCGTCCTCATCGCGGATCTCGACGCCGGCGCCCTCCTCGGACCTGACGTTCACGTCCAGCGCCAGGGACTGCATCTCCTTCAGCAGCACCTTGAAGGACTCGGGGATCGACGGCTCGGCGATGTTCTCGCCCTTGACGATCGCCTCGTAGGCCTTGACGCGCCCGACGGTGTCGTCGGACTTGATCGTGAGCATCTCCTGGAGCGTGTACGCCGCGCCGTAGGCCTCGAGCGCCCACACCTCCATCTCGCCGAAGCGCTGGCCGCCGAACTGCGCCTTGCCGCCCAGCGGCTGCTGGGTGACGAGCGAGTAGGGACCGGTGCTGCGCGCGTGGATCTTGTCGTCCACGAGGTGGAGCAGCTTCAGGATGTACATGTAGCCGACGGTGACCGTCTCCTCGTAGGGCTCGCCGGTGCGGCCGTTGTAGAGCTGCACCTTGCCCGAGCAGCGGCGACCCTCGCGCTCCGACTTGTCGATGTCGAACTTGATGCCGCGGTCCGCATGCTCCTCGGACCAGCGCACCAGAGCCTCGTCGACGTCCTCGATGGTGGCGCCGTCGAACACGGGCGTGGCCACGTGCACACGCCCGCCGTTCTGCTTCGCCTCCTTGTAGGCATCGGAGCCGTCGTCGTACCAGCCCTCGCCGGCAGCCCAGCCGAGATGCGTCTCGAGGATCTGCCCGAGGTTCATTCGGCTCGGCACGCCGAGCGGGTTGAGGATCACGTCCACCGGCGTGCCGTCCTCGAGGAACGGCATGTCGGACTCGGGCACGATCTTCGAGATCACGCCCTTGTTGCCGTGACGGCCGGCGAGCTTGTCGCCCTCGGCGATCTTGCGCTTGGTGGCGACGAACACGCGCACCAGCTCGTTGACGCCGGGCGGCAGGTCGTCGCCCTTGTCGCGGCTGAAGGTGAGCACGTCGATCACAACGCCGCCCTCGCCGTGAGGCACCTTGAGCGAGGTGTCGCGGACCTCGCGCGCCTTCTCCTTGAAGATCGCGCGGATCAGCTTCTCCTCGGCGGTGAGCTCGGTCTCGCCCTTGGGCGTGACCTTGCCGACCAGCAGGTCGCCTGAGCCGACCTCGGCGCCGATGCGGACGATGCCGCGGTCGTCGAGGTTGCGCAGCGACTCCTCAGAGCGGTTGGGGATGTCGCGGGTGATCTCCTCGTCGCCGAGCTTGGTCGTGCGGGCGTCGATCTCGTACTCCTCGATGTGGATCGAGGTGAGCTCGTCGTCCTTCACGAGGCGCTCGGAGATGATGATCGCGTCCTCGAAGTTGTAGCCCTCCCAGGACATGAAGGCGACCAGGCAGTTCTTGCCGAGCGCCAGCTCGGCCATGCTGGTGGAAGAGCCGTCGGCGAGGGCCTCGCCCTTCTTCACCTTCTGGCCGGCCGCGACCAGCGGCTTCTGGTGGATGATCGTGCCCTGGTTCGAGCGCATGTACTTGTGCAGCTCGTACTCGTCCTTGTCGATCACGATCTTCTCGGCGTCGACGTAGCTGACCTCGCCCGCCTCGCGCGCGAGAAGAACGTCACCGGTGTCGACGGCGGCCCGGCGCTCGACGCCGGTGCCCACCAGCGGCGGCTCCGTCTTGAGGAGCGGCACCGCCTGGCGCTGCATGTTCGAGCCCATCAGGGCGCGGTTGGCGTCGTCGTGCTCGAGGAACGGGATCAGCGCCGTGGCGACGGACCAGATCTGGTCCGGCGACACGTCCATCAGATCCACGTCCTTGGGCGCGGCGAGGATGAACTCGCCGTCGCGCGAGCGGCAGGTGACGCCCGGGCCCTTGAGCTTGCCTGTCTTCGGGTCAACCTCGACGTTGGCCTGGGCGATGACCTTCTCCTCCTCCTCGTTGGCGTCGAGGTGGACGATCTTGTCGGTGACCACGCCGTCCTTGACGATCCGGTACGGGGTGGTGACGAAGCCGTGCTCCGACACCTCGGCGTACGCGGACAGCGAGCCGATGAGTCCGATGTTCGGACCCTCCGGGGTCTCGATCGGGCACATGCGGCCGTAGTGGCTCGGGTGCACGTCGCGCACTTCGATAGGCGCGCGCTCGCGCGTGAGGCCGCCGGCGCCGAGCGCCGACAGGCGCCGCCTGTGCGGTCAGGCCGGACAGCGAGTTCGTCTGGTCCATGAACTGCGACAGCTGCGAGGACCCGAAGAACTCCTTCTGCGCGGCCACGACCGGCCGGATGTTGATGATGGTCTGCGGGGTGATGGTGTCCGCGTCCTCGGTGGTGAGGCGCTCGCGCACCACGCGCTCCATACGGTAGAGGCCGATCCGGAACGCCTCCTGGATCAGCTCGCCCACCGTGCGCAGACGACGGTTGCCGAAGTGCTCGTACTCGTCGAGCCGGTCGGCGATCGGCTCGCGCGGCAGGGTCTGCGCCTCGAGGGCGTAGTCCTTGATCGGCTCGCCGTTCTCGTACTCGCCGGACTCCGGAATGCCGAGGTCGCGCGGCAGCGTGATCAGCTCGCGGATCAGCTCGATGATGTCCTTGTGGGTGAGCGTCCTCGTGTCGAGGTCCTCATCCAGGTGCAGCCGCGAGTTGAGCTTGTAGCGGCCCACGCGCGTGAGGTCGTAGCGCTTGGGGTCGAAGAACAGCTGGTTGAGCAGCGCGCGCGCGTTGTCCACGCTCGGCGGCTCGCCCGGACGCTGCTTCTTGAACAGCTCGACCAGCGCGCCCTCCTCGGTCTTGGTGACCTCGGTGTCGGCCTCGATGGTGTTCCGGATGTAGAGCGAGTTGTCGAACATCTCGAGGATCTGCTCGTCCGCCGCGTAGCCCATCGCGCGCAGGAGCACCGTGATCGGGAGCTTGCGCTTGCGGTCGATGCGGACGTAGACGCGACCCTTCTTGTCGATCTCGAGCTCGAGCCACGAGCCGCGGGCCGGCATCAGGTTGGCCGTGAAGACCTGCTTCTCGCGGTCCTTCGGCTCCATGACGTAGGCGCCGGGCGAGCGGACGAGCTGCGTGACGACGACGCGCTCGGTGCCGTTGATGATGAAGGTGCCCCAGTCGGTCATCCACGGGAAGTCGCCCATGAAGACGGACTGCTCGCGGATCTCGCCGGTCTCCCTGTTCTGGAAGGCGACCTTGACGGTCAGCGGGCGGGCGTAGGTGAGGTCCTTCTCGCGGCACTCCGAGATCGGTGCCACAGGTTCGTCGAAGGTGATGTCCTCGAAGACGACGGCGAGATTGCCGGTGTAGTCCTCGATGGGCGAGACGTCGTTGATGGTCTCGCGGAGGCCGCCCTTCTCAGTGTCAACAAGCCACTCGAAGGACTTCCTCTGGATGTCAATCAGGTTGGGTAGGTCAGAAGCGTTCTCTAGGCGGGCAAAAGTGCGACGCGAGCGAAAAGCAGCACGTGCCAAAACAGCAACTCCTTGAGGGATCGGCGGGGGCAGCAGGCGGGCGCAAAGCGCGACCGCCAAAGATAGCACAGTTAAACCCGCCCCCGTAGGGGCGTTTGCTCCGCGGCAGCGAGCGGCGGAATCAGGCCATCACGGACCCCGTCCCGAGGCTCCGCGACTATGTGGCGAAGCACTGCTCGAGGGACGGCTGCGGCTATAGGCCGCCGGTAAAGGTAGCTGGTTTTTGGGGTGTTGGCTACGGCGAGCGTCGCCGTCGACCGTTAGTTGCAGATTCGGCAGCGGCCTGTGCTGCATTCGCAGCTTTGGGGCTTTGGGCGTAGGCCGCTTGCTCCCCAGCGGCGGAGCCATTCGCGTGCTGTGGGTTCGGTGCTGTCGGTGGTGGGCTCGCTCAGCAGCGCGGCCACGCTGTAGCTGGCGCGCGCCTCGAGGATCTCGTCGAGGTCAGGAGCGTCCGCCATGTCTGCTGTGTACGCGACATGGCGGACGGTTCCTTCAGCGGCTCAGGCGCTCTGGGGCACCTTCTGGATCGCCTCCTGGTACATCGCCATGTCGCGCGCGACGCCCTCGTTGGTCACTCCCTCGCCTACGTGCAGGTCCTCGACTATGAGTGACGCGTCCACGAGGGTGCGCCGGAAGTCCTCGTCCTCCTCGACGGCGTCGAGCTGCTCGTGCGTGCCGTGCAGCGCCATGTAGCCGTCAATGGTCGCTGCGGCCGTTGAGCAGGACGACGTCGAAGCTCTCGATGCGGCCCTCCTGCTGCATGCGGCCGTACAGGCCCACGGCGTCGTTGAAGACCTCGAGACCTCGCTCCTCGCGTCCGGCGACGGGCGCTCCCCAACTGATGAAGAGAATGCGGTCGGCCATCTGGTGGCTCCTTCCGCTTGCGGTCCGGCCCGGGGCGCCGGACCTGTCCTGGCCAACCCTCCCACTAGGGAGGTGGCGATGCAACCCGGGCGCTAGTTGCAGATCTGGCAGCGGCCCGTGTCGCAGGTGCACTGCGGCGGGTCGGCCACTGCTGGCCGGAAGCCGGCGCGGCGGAGCCATTCTGACCCGAGCGGATCGCGGCGGTCGAGGAAGCCACCCGGCCAGCAGCGGGGGTAGATCGACCCCATGCCGGAGTTCCTCGTTGCGATCAGATCAGCAAGGCGTGCGTTGTTTCGATCCATGGCGATGCCTCCCATCCAGCCCCGGCTCCGGCTCCCTCCGGAGAACCCCTGGAGGCTGGTTAGACGGCTTGATGCCCGCTGAGGCAGAAAGCAAACCGGCAACAGGGGGTAACGGGCGCCTCGAAACGGCGACGGCCCCGCCAGTGGCGGGGCCGTCTTGCCGACTGCGGACTGTGGACTTACTTCAGCTCGACCGTGCCGCCGGCCTCCTCGATCTCGCCCTTGAGCTTCTCGGCCTCCTCGCGCTCGATGCCCTCCTTGACGGGCTTCGGCGCCTCGTCGACGAGCGCCTTGGCCTCCTTGAGGCCGAGGCCCGTGGCCGCGCGGACGACCTTGATCACCTGGATCTTCTTGTCGCCGGAGCCGGTGAGGACGACGTCGACGGTGCTCGACTCCTCCTCGGCCGCGGCGCCATCGCCACCGCCGCCGCGCGGCGGCCGGAGCCGCGGCGGCGACCGCGGTGGCGGACACGCCGAACTCCTCCTCGAGCGCCTTGATGCGCTCGGACAGCTCGAGGACCGAGATGCCCTTGAGCTCCTCGATCCAGTCTTCAGTACTTATCTTCGTGGCCATTGCTAGCCCTCCTTATTCCGTCTCGTCCCCTCGGAGGGCGTATCCGACTCTTCTGTCTCGTCCGCCGCCGGTTCCTCGGCGGCTGAAGCTTCGTCCTCGGCTCGGCGCCTCGGCTTCGGCGCCTCGGCGGCGGCCTCCTCCGCGGGGCCTCCGCCTCCGCGGGAGCTTCGGCCTCCGCGGCCTCTCCTCAGCGGCGCGGCTCCTCGGCGGGCGCCTCGCGCCTCGGCGGCCGCCGGCTCGCGCTCCGCCGCTGACCAGGCCCTGGTCGGCCATCTGCTGCAGCTGACTCGCGAGGCCGGAGATCATGCCGGCGAGCCCGCGCACCAGCGTGGTGAGCGGCGAGGCGAGCACGCCGACGAACTGCCCGTTGAGCACGTCGCGCGCCGGGCAGGCGCGAGATCGACTCGATCTGCTCGATCGAGAGGACCTCGCCGCCCATCTGCCCGCCCTTGAACGCGAGCATCTCCGTCTCGCGCGCGGAACTGGGCGAGCGCCTTGGCGGCCAGGGCGGCGTCGCCGTCCTCGGTGACGAACGTGAACGCGGTCGGGCCCTCGAGCAGCTCCTTGAGCGACTCGGCGCCGGCGGCGTCCGCCGACGCGGATCGTGAGGCGGTTCTTGACGACGCGGAAGCGTGGCGCCGGCCTCGCACAGCTTGGTGCGCAGGTCGGCGGCCTCCTGCACGGACAGCCCGCGGTAGTCGACGGCGAAGATCGCCTCGGCGGCGCGGATCTGGTCCGCCACCTCCTCGATTACTGCTGCCTTCTCGTCTCTGTTCATAAACCCGTTCTACCTCCGCGGGGCATCCTGCCTCGCGTCTTGATCGAGCTGAGACATCCGGTCTCAGTAGAAAAAGCCCGCACGCAGGCGGGCTCGGAGGAGAGCTGCGAAGGCTCTCACCGGCTCACCTGCACCGGACTTACGGGACTGCGGCCGGTGGTCTTGGGCGTTCGGTGTGTGTGAGGTCAGGCTACCGCGGCGGCGCGCCTCCGACGATGTTGCGGGTGCGAGCCGGGTCGACGCGCACGCCCGGGCCCATGGTGGTGGTGAGGGTGATCGTGCGCAGGTAGCGGCCCTTGGCGGCGGCGGGCTTGGCGCGCACCACCTCGTCGATCAGCGCCGCGTAGTTCTCGAGCAGCGCGCGCTCGTCGAAGTCTGTCTTGCCGATCGGCGATGTGGACGATCGCGCCGCGGTCGGTGCGGTACTCGATGCGTGCCGGCCTTGGACTCGCTAACGGCCGTGGCCACGTCGTCGGACACGGTGCCGACCTTGGGGTTCGGCATCTTGCCCTGCGGTCCGAGGATGCGGCCGAGGCGGCCGACCACGGGCATCATGTCGGGCGTGGCGATCGCCACGTCGAAGTCGGTGAAGCCCTCCTCGACGCGCTTGGCGAGGTCCTCGTCGCCCACGATGTCGGCGCCGGCCTCCTGGGCCTCGCGCGCCTTGTCGCCCTTGGCGAAGACCGCCACCACCTGCTCCTTGCCCGCGCCGTGCGGCAGCGAGATCGTGCCGCGCAGCTGCTCGTCCGCGTGGCGGACGTTGAGGCCGGTGCGGATGTGGACCTCGACCGTCTCGGGGAACTTGGCGGTCTGCATGTTCTTGATCAGCGAAACCGCCTCGGCGGGCTCGTAGACGAGCCTCGCGGTCGACCTGCTCGTACAGCGCGCGGTAGCGCTTGCCGCGTGCCATCAGCCCACCTCCACGCCCATCGAGCGGGCGGTGCCCTCGATGATCTTCGCCGCCTGGTCGATGTCGCGCGCGTTGAGGTCGGGCATCTTGGTCTCGGCGATCTGGCGCACCTGGTCCTTCGAGATCTTGCCGACCTTCTCGCGGTTGGGCTCGGCGGAGCCCTTCTGCGATGCCCGCGGCCTCCTTGATCAGCACGGCGGCCGGCGGCGTCTTCGTGATGAAGGTGAACGAGCGGTCCTCGAAGACCGTGATCTCGACCGGGATGATGCGGCCGTTCTGGTCCTGCGTCTGGGCGTTGAACGCCTTGCAGAACTCCATGATGTTCACGCCGTGCTGGCCGAGCGCGGGGCCGACCGGCGGCGCCGGGTTGGCGGCCCCGCCGGGCACCTGGAGCTTGATGAGTGTCAGGACTTTCTTTGCCATGAAGGGATGGGAGGTTAGCGATCGGCCGGGTGACTAGTAATTGGTGACTGGCCCTACTAGTCGCTAGTCACCAGTCACCATCAAATCTTCTTCACCTGGTCGAAGCCGACCTCCACGGGGGTCTCGCGGCCGAAGATCGATACGAGCACCTTGAGCTTGGCGCCGTCCTCGTTGATCTCCGAGATCTCGCCGGAGAAGTCTGACAGGGGGCCGGAGACGACCTTCACGGACTCGCCGATCGAGAACTGCGCGCGGGTGCGCGGGCGCTCGGCGGTCTCGCGGTTGAGCAGGCGGTCGATCTCGCTCTGGCTGAGCGGCACCGGGCTTGTTGGACGCGCCGACGAAGCCCGTGACGCCCGGGGGTGCCCTTGACGAGCATCCAGGAGTCCTCGTTGAGGTCCATGTTCACCAGCACGTAGCCGGGCATGGTCCGCTTCTCGGTCTGGATCTTCTGGCCGTCCTTCATCTCCGACACCACCTCGGTCGGGATGACGATCGTGCGGATGTTGCGGGCCTGGTTCAGCGAGACGACTCGGTGCTCGAGGTTCTGCTTGACCTTGTTCTCGTGCCCTGAATAAGTGTTTACGGCGTACCAGCGAAACATCGGTTTCCTTAAAGGATCTTGTCTATGAGTTTGGAGAAGATGGCGTCGAGCAGGCCCAGGTAGGCGCCCATCACCACCACGAACAGCAGGACCACGCCGGTGAGCATGGTCAGCGTCTGGCGATCCGGCCACTCGACCCGCTGGAGCTCGGCCCAGACCGCGATCAAGAAGGATATGAGCCTATTACGGTGATGCCGATGCTCGGGGTGCGCCCTTCCGCCGCGGCGTCCGCGGGGTCCAGCGACCACCTGATCGTCGGTCCCGGCGGGCTCCAGATCGCTTGCCTCGTCGACCGGCTCGAAGAGGTCCTCGTCGTCGCCCTCGAACTCGGGCTCCGGCGGCGGATGCTCCACCACCGTGTCGCTGCGGCCGGTGTCCTCCGGCGGTGCGCCCGTGAGCAGCTCGATCTCCTCGTAAGCCTCCTCGTTCGTCTCGGGCGCGTCGTCGCGGACGCGGGCAAGGCGCTCAGCGCGGCGCTCTGCCTGGCGTTGCTTTGCCCGCTGGCGGTTACGTGCCATCGAAGGACGAGATCGGCTCGTGCCTACTACTACCGGGTTTCCCGGTGCGCAGTGTGCTTACCGCACCAGCGGCAATACTTCCGCATCTCGATCCGGCCGGGATCGTTGCGCTTGGACTTCTCAGTTTGGTAGTTCCGGCGCTTGCACTCTTCGCAAGCGAGCGTCACGCCGATTCGGACATCTCCGCGGGCCATGGCTCCCTTTGGCGACGGTAATGCGCAGTCCAGAGCGAAGAAAAACCCCTTGAGGGGCATGGTGCTCGGACAACGCGAAGTTGCTCGTCCAGTCTAGCGCGCCTCCGGCTTGCACCCCGCGCCGCGCGGCTTTAAGGGTGGGGTGACGGAGGCCGATTACCGGGGCGATGCCCTCGTCGCTGCAACAGCCTGCGGGCACCCTGCGCAACCTCTCGCTCGCGAGCGGGCTCGACCTGTTCGCGTATCGTGAAGAGCACGTGACTGAGCGGGTAGAGTCGCGCACTCGAGCGGGAGGGCATCGAGACAGTCGACGAGCTGGCGCTGCGGCTCGCCTCTGACGACGACGCCCGCAATCGCTTCCGGCACGCCGTGGCGATGGTCGTGACCGGCATGTTCCGCGATGCCGAGCAGTTCCAGCTGCTCGAGCGCGAGCTGCTGCCCTTGGTGGTTGGCACGCGCCGCCAGCTGCGGATCTGGTCCGCGGGCTGCGCGGACGGCTCGGAGCTTTACAGCGTGGGCATCGTGCTCGCGCAGATGGGCATCCTCGACACCGCCTCCCTGCTCGGCAGCGACCTGCTGGAGGAGAACCTGCTGCTGGCTGAGCAGGGGGTGTACGGCGACGTGCGGCTGCCGGCCTCGCTCCGCGTTCGCATGCGCTGGGAGCAGCGTGACCTGCTGCGCGACTCCGCTCCCGCCGGCAAGTGGAGCGTGGTGCTCTGCCGCAACCTTGCGATCTACCTGCGCGCGGACGCGAAGGAGCGTCTGCACGAGCGCCTGGCCGGCGCGCTGGCGCCCGGCGGGGTGCTGATGGTGGGTAGATCGGAGCGAATCGCCGAACCCGAGCGGCTGGGACTCGAATGCGTGGCTCCGCACGCGTACCGGCGAGCGGCATGAGGCTCCGCGGCGGCCTGACGACGCGGATGGTGGCAGCGAGCGCGTCAGTTATTGGCGCCGTTCGGAATGATCCCGTCGGCGAGCTCCTCGAGCTCGCGCGGCGGGGAGCCGAGCAGCAGCCACTGCCCGTTGTCGGTGCGCTCGACGAGCCCGCGATCCTGGAGCCTCCCGAGCGCCGTGCTCACGCTGGGCCGTCGGGCGCCGACGATGCGGGCGAGCAGCCCGTGCGTCATCCGTAGCGGCAGCAGCACGCCGCCGGGCGTCACGCGTCCCCAGCGGTCCGCGTAGTACCAGAGGATCACGAGCAACCGCATCTCCACGAGCTTCAGGTGGCTCACCGCGAGGTGGAAGGCGAGCGCGTGCGCGCGGCGCATGATCCTGTCCATTACGGCGCCGGTGAACTCGGGCCACGGCGCCACCGCCGCGGCGAAGTCGCGATCCAGCAGCGCGATGCGAGCCGGCTCGAGCACGTCCCACGAGATCTCGAACTCCACGGACGAGTCGAGGTCGTCACTGGCCGCGGGCCGCAGGATGTCGCCGGGGCCGAGCAGCTCGGCCGAGCGGCGGCCCTGGATGACCACTCCGCGCGATAGCACTCCTCCCAGAACGAAGAGACCGTAGACCGGGCGCGGCTCCGACGCGCGCGGCCACGGACCCGTGTCGACGTGGATCACCGGCACGCCCGAGACGCGCCGGATGCTGTCCGCCGTCGCAGGGTCGAACCCGCGCAGCAGATCCGGATCCTCTTCGACGAGGGAGGTGTGGCCGTTAGCTGAGCTGGCGCCTGCCATTAGTCAATAACCCGCTCGGCCAAGCTAGCAAATCATCTTGGTTGATCAGGGGATTTCGAGCAGCCCCGCGCCGGCCGCTCGGCAGGCGGGACGCTAGGCCTGCTGCACCACCACGAACCCGACCTGCCCGTCCTGCACCCGGGCGTCCAGCACCTTGTCGTCGAGCGCGGGAGCGGCCTCCGCCTCTACGAACACGGGCACGTGCTCGCCTTCGATCTCCAGCACCTGGTCGCTCGGCTCCGGCTTCTCCACAAGGGAGATCCCCAGGCCCGCCTGGCCGTCTCCAGCCACCTGCCGGCTGATCCGCACTCCAGCATCGTCGGAGATCGGTGCGGACTCGACGATCGAGTCCAGCGCCTCGACGGCCTCTTCGGTAATCGTGAGCACCTGGCTCACCCTCCTCGTTCGGGTTCGAGGTGGCGCTCGACGCTAGCAAGTGGATCAGCGACCGCGCAGCTCGGCGGCCAGGCCCGCCATCGGCTCGCGGACGAGGCCCTGGTAGAGCGCGGCGAGGCGATCGATGTTTGCCTCGGCGCTCATGTTGCGATCGGCCGCCGCCAGCTCGCGCGCGGGTGAATAACTCGGAAAGACCATCGTCAGCGGCGGGAGCGTGTATGTGGCGGCGATCTGCTCGAGCAGCACCTGCGACGCGACCACCAGCGCCGCGCTCTCCTCGATCGCGCGGCTCTCAAGCTCCGGATCGCACCGGAAGCGCCGCTTGCCGCTGAGGTCGTGAATCACAGGGACGCGCCCGGCGGTGAGCTCGTTCACACACACGGTGAGCTCCGCCGCCGGCCCGTAGCTGTGGACGAGGTCCGGCGAGAATTCGGCTATCGCCTCACGCAGCGCCCGGGCAGGACGGTCGCCGAGCTGCCATGCGCGGTCGATTCCCTCCCCGCCCGGCGCTCCCTGGCGCGCGAGCGCGAGCTCGATCTCGGGGCGACCCGCGGTGAGAGCCGTGGCGTGGACGCGGGCGCGGCTCGACGGCTCCTGGCGCAGGAATAGGACGCGCATCAGCCGCTCGCGGTGTGTCGGTGGGGAGGTGTCATGGAGAAGCTCGCGGCGGGGCGAGCTTCTCGGGCCCCATCGGTGGCCAGTCGCCCTCGCCGGTGGCTGGGCGTACCCGGGTCCGCGCGGGGCAAATCAGCGAAAACCGCTAGGAGCGGGGTTTTAGTGGCGTGGCAGCGCCGGAAGCGGGCTGGCGCGGTCCGGCTCCACCGCGCCACCGGAGCGAAGCCGCCGCAGCCTTCCTCGTTGCTCCTCGCGCAGCGCGGCCACGGCGCGACTGTCGTCCACCACCGGCGCCCCTCGCAGCGTGGCGAGCACCCAGCCGGCCAGCAGTGCGAGCCCGCCCAGCACCGGCGGGCTCTCCACGAGCATCCGGTAGCCGGCCCGCACGAGCACGAAGGCGGGCAGGTAGCCCATGTAGCGCGCCCCGCCCCCCTCCTCCATGCGGGCTCGCCACCAGGGCTGCTTCGAGCCCCGCTGCGCGTGGTGGAGCACGAGCAGCTCGGGCAGCGGAATCACCTTCCAGCCGCGGGCCTTCGCGCCGTACTCGTCGATGCCGTCCCAGCCCATGGACGCCCGCAGACCGCCGAAGTCCTCGAGGCAGCTCACCCGGTACGCCTTCACCGCTCCGTGCACGGTGTGGCGCCCCACGCGCTCGGGGGCCCAGCCGCCGCCGCGCCGCGGCACGAGCACGCGCCCGCCGACGATGCCGGCCCCAGGATCGGCGCCAAAGGTGCCCGCCACGCTTGCGAAGTAGCCGGGCGGAAGCTCGATGTCCCCGTCGAGCTTGACCACGAACTCGTGCGGCTCACTCAGTTCTACGCGCCCGCGCGTGAACGCGCGCACCACCCGGCCGCCGCGCGCCCGCTCGTCCGTGGGGGCGGTTGCGCTGATCACGCGGATCCACGGCTCGCGGGCGGCCCACGCCTCGGCCAGCTGGCGCGTGCCGTCGGTCGAGCCGTCGTCGACGATCACCCACTGCGCCGGGCGGTGGCTCTGCTCGCAGACCGACCTCAGAGTGAGCTCGAGACGCTCGGCCTCGTTCTTCACGGGCGAGATGACGGCGTAGGCGGGAAGCGGCATCAGGCCTCGGTCCTGATCGTGCGGACGCCGAGCGCCCGCGCCATCAGCGCATCGAGGCGGCTGCCGGCCACCGCGACTCCGGCTGGGCGCCGCAGCAGCTCCGCGAAGGCGCTCAGGCGCGAGCGGCCGCGGAGGTCCTGCACGCGGACGAAGCCGCCCGGAGCCGGGGCAGCCGACCCCGGCAGGAGAGCAAGTGACGGGCCGCCGTCGCGCCCGATCGCGGCCGAGCGCCGCCGCAGTCGCAGGCGCCACCACAGGAGACGCAGCAGCGGCAGCGCGTGCCACGGCCGCAGAAGGGCCTGCGCGTGGCGGAGCCCTCCCTTGAGCCGGTAGGTGTCCCACACCACCACGGTCCTCCAGCGCCGCACCTGCGCCGGCTCGAACCAGGGGCGATCCGCGTACGAGCGCGAGATGTTGGTGTGCGCCGCCTTCATCTCGTCGCGCTCGTGGGACACCTGGTCGGGGTGCACGTGGTAGAGCACGCTCACCTCCGGCAGCACAACCCCGGTGCCGTGCTCGAGGCAGCGCAGCAGGAAGTCGAAGTCGGCGCAGTGCCGGAGCGTGCGGTATCCGCCGGCGCGCTCGGCCACGTCGCGGCGGATGAGCCCGGCACTGACCGGCACCGGGTTCTCCGGGTAGACGATGTCCGCCGGCGTGCGCAGCGGGAGCGGTCGTGGGCTGGCCGGGCCGTGCACGCGGTCGTAGGCCGGATCCTCGTAGCAGCGCAGCGCGGATGTGGCCACGAGCACGTGCTCGCCGCGCGCCTCCCAGAGCGAGGCCAGGTGGTGCGGAAGCCATTCGTCGTCGGAGTCGAGCAGCGCGATCCAGGGCTGGGTGGCGGCGGCTATGGCGCTGTTGCGGGCGGCGCCCTCGCCGGCGTTCTGCTCGTGGCGCACGACGATGGCGCCCAGCTCCTCGGCCACGGCGGCGGTGCCGTCCGTGGAGGCGTCGTCCACCACCACGATCTCGGCCGGAGCCGGACGCTGGGCGAGCACGCTCTCGAGCGCGCGGCGCAGCATTCGCTCCCGGTTGTAGGCCGGGATTACCACCGACACGGGAACGGTCCCCTGCGCTGCCACGCGGCCATTGGTAGCAGGCGCGTGTAAGGCGCCGTTGGGGAGCCGCCGCCCCAGCTCGAAAGCCCACACCGTGAGCGGGTTGAGACTGGCGAGGATTGCCTCGTCGCGCCGCCCCCTCAGCGCGCTCGAGGCCGCGCGGGCGAAGCTGCCCGCGCTCCAGGCGGCCAGGCCCAGGAGGCGCCGTGGCGGGAACGAGCCGGGATGACGGTCGTTCACCCAGGCGGCGCCCGCGCCCATGCGTGCGCGCTGGCGCAGCAGCTTGGCCAGCCTGTGCCGGCTGGAGTGCACCACCGTGGCGTCGTGGCGCGGCTCGATCTCCCAGCCGGCGGTGCGCAGCCGGAAGCAGATGTCGGCGTCGCCCCCGGAGCGGACGTCGTCGCGGAACCCGCCGACCTGCTCGAAGGCCGAGCGGCGGATCGCACAGTTGGCGGTCTGCGTGTAGGCGAGGCTGCGCCCGTTCAGCGTGTTCGACTGGCTCATCGAGCCGAGCAGCGCGGCGAAGCGGGCGGCAGCCGGGGCGCCCTCGCCCGCGGGCTCGTCCTCGATCGCCCCGCCGAGCACGCCAACGCGGCCGCCGGGCGCCTGGGCGAGGTATGCGTCGAGAAGCTGCGGCTGCGGGATCACGTCCGCGTCCAGAAACACCAGCCAGTCGGCGCTGCCGAGCGCGGCGCCACGGTTGCGGGCGTAGTACGACGAGCGCCGCTCGGGCGCCTCCACCACACGCACCCTGCCGTTGCCGGTCACGCCCACGCCGCCGTTGTCGACGATCGTCAGCGTGTCGTCCACGCGCAGCTCGAGCCTCGACATGCCCAGGATCAGGCGCTCGAGGGAGCTTCGCGGACCCAGAAACGGCACGACTACGTCAATAGCCGGCCTGTCCTTAGCCCCTGCCATCCGCTTCTCGAATATACCCCGGAATCGCGCGCTGGGCGGCGGTTCCCGGGCCGGGGAACGCGTTTCCTTAAGCTCTCCAGCGGGGACCGATAACAGTGGTGATGGCAGGGGCCGAACTCGGACGACGTCTGGCGGGGCGAGCGCAGTGATCGCCGTGCTGATCGCTGCAGCGCTGCTGCCAGGCCTGCCGGGCCTCGGGACCCAGCCTGCCCCTTCCGCGCGGCCGCAGGGGCAAGCACAGCTGTTTGCGGCCAACAGCATCTGGAACGCGCCGCTGCCAAGCGACGCCGCTCGCGACTCCGCCTCTTCCCGGCTCGTCAGCGCGCTGCTCGCGCAGAAGGCCGCGCGCGGGCCATGGATCAACACCACGAGCTTCTCCACGCCCGTCTACCGGGTGCCCGCCGGGCAGGCGACGGTGCGGGTGTGGATCGACCATCCGCCGTCGTCCAACGCCGACACCCTCGAGCGCGAGCTGGCGCAGGTGCCGATACCGAGCGGTGCCAGGCAGTCGAACGACTCCGACAGCCGCCTGGTGGTGTGGCAGGCCTCGAGCGACACCCAGTGGGAGTTCTGGCACATGAGCCGGCAGTCCACCGGCCTCCAGCCCGGCTGGCACGCCGGCTGGGGCGCTGTGATCCACAACGTGTCCCAGAGCACGGGCATCAACCCGCGGCCGTTCGGGGCGACGGCGTCGGGGCTCGCGCTGATGGGAGGGCTGATCACGCTCGACGATGTGAAGCGCGGCAGCATCGACCACGCGCTGGCGCTCGGGGTGCCGCGCGTGACCCAGGGCAGGCCAGTGGCCCCGGCCAACCGCAGCGACGGCAGGTACCGCGGCTCGGACACGATCCCTGAGGGCACGCGCTTCCGGCTCGACCCGAGCGTGAACCTCGACTCGCTCGGGCTGCCCCCGGCGACGCTCGTGATCGCAAGAGCCGCGCAGCGCTACGGGATGATCGTGCGCGACGGGTCGGGGGCCGTGTCGCTCTACGCGGAGGATCCGACGCCTACCGGCTCGAACCCGTACCCGTCGTGGTTCGACGACCAGTCGCCCGCGCAGGTGATGCAGCGCTTCCCCTGGAACCGGCTCGAGGCGCTCCCGCCCAACCCCGGCGATGGCACGCCGGTGCGCAGTGGGAGCAGGACGAAGCGTCATCACAAGAAGCACCACAAGCGCCACCACAAGCGCCACCACCACAAGCGCCACCACCGGCACAAGAAGCACCACCACAGCTAGCGCCGGAACCTGCGCGCACGCAGGGGCGTTGACCTATCATGCGCCGGCACCTGCGCCGGAAGCGGAAGCCGGCGCGCGGCAGGGAGAACTCAATTGGCACGGGTCACGGAGCTCCGTAGCGCGGGCGACGGCGGCGGCTTCAAGGTCAGGCACGCGGTGCGCGATCACCTTTTCCTCGCAATCGCGCCTGTGGTGGTGCTGCTCGCCGCGGCCGGGGTGCTCGCGATGAAGCGCACCCCCACCTACACCGCCCAGGCACAGCTCACATTGGGCCAGCTCGATGTGGCCGCACAGGCACCGAGCTACGTGACCGCGGCCCAGGGTTTGGCCGCCACGTATGCGCGCGCCATCCACGCGGGCGGCGTGACGCAGCCGGCGGCGAAGGCCCTGCACATCTCCCCGCTCGAGGCCAGCACGCGGCTCGAGGCGTCGCCCGTGGGCAACACGCCGCTCTTCTTCATCGACGCCAAGGGCCCGTCCGAGGCGAGTGCCGTGAAGCTCGCCAACGCGGCCTCGCGCTCGCTCGTGCGCTATGTCGACGATCTCAACCAGAAGGCCGCCGCGGGCAGCCGCGCGCTCAAGAGCTACAAGCGCGCCTCGGCCGCCCAGCACCGCTGGGCGCTCCAGGCCGGGTTGGCGCAGCGCGCGTTCGGCAAGAACCCCACCGCGGCCAACCGCAGGGCGCTCACGCGCGCCTCCCAGCGCCGCGACCAGGCAACGCTGAAGACGCAGGTGCTCGCGTCGGTATACGCAAATGCCAAGCGCACCGGTGCTACGAGCAACGTGCTCCAGGTGCTGGCTCCGGCCACCACCGCAACGAACGACCGCAGCGCGATGCTGCAGAAGCTGCTGTTTGCGGCGCTTGCCGCTGGCATCGCGATCGGGATCGCGCTGGCGGTGTGGCGGGGCACCCGCCCGGTGAAGACCGAGCGGCCGAGGGTCGTGCGCGCGGCCTAGGTCCGGGGGCCCGAGATGGTCGGCGCGTTCCTTTCAGTAGCCCTCATCCTGGGCCTGGCCAGCGCCGTGTACGTGGCGCGGGCGATCGACCCCGCGTGGCTCCTCAGCGCCGGGATCGCCGCGGACGTGTTCGTCGCCCGCGGGGCCAAGCTGGGCATGCCGGTGAGCCCGAGCCGGCTGCTGCTCGCCGCCGGGAGCCTGGCCCTCCTCGCGCGCGCCACCGACGGCTGGCAGCGTCCCGTGCCGCTGCGGCCGCGGCCAATCCATTGGCTCTTGCTGGCGGTGCTGTTGTGGGCGCTCGGATCTGGGATCGTGTCGGGAAGCTTCAGCGACCACAACGCCATCTGGGCGCTCGTGGACAGCCTCGGCGCCGCGCCGTTCTGGATGTTCTTCATCGCGCCGCTCGCGTTCGGCACCGAGGGGCAGCGGCGGATCCTGCTCGGCACGCTGGTGGCGCTCGGCGGCTACCTGGGGCTCACCGCGCTGTTCGAGACGCTGCACCTGAACGCGCTCGTGTGGCCCAAGTACATCCTCGACCCGCGCTACGGAGCCCACGGCGACCGTGCGCGCGGGCCGTTCGTGGAGGCGATCGCCAACGGGCTCGGGCTGTATGCCTGCGGGGTGGCCGCGGCGATGGGGCTGACGGTATGGCGCCGGCCGTGGACGAGGCGCGCCTGCGCGGCGGTGGTGGGGCTGTGCGCCGCGGGCTGCCTGTTCACGCTCACGCGCGAGATCTGGATCGGCGCCGCTGGGGGCACGCTGCTGGCGCTGGTCGGGTTCGCCGAGCTGAGGCGATTCCTGGCTCCCGCGCTGGTGGCCGGGCTCGTGATCACCCTGATCTCGCTGGCGGCCATCCCCGGCTTCTCGAACAGCCTCAGCGGGCGCACGCACGACGAAAGCTCGATCTGGGTGCGCAAGAACGTGGCGCGGGCCGCGGTGAACATGGTGAACGCGCGGCCGCTGCTTGGCTTCGGCTGGAACAACTTCCAGCGGGACAGCGTCCCCTACTTCCGCCAGGCGGACACGTATCCGCTCAAGGGAATCGGGGTGCCCGTGCACAACGTGTTCCTGCTCACGGCCGTGGAGCTGGGGCTCGTGGGTGTCGCGCTCTGGGCGCTCGCACTGTTCCTGTCCGTTGGGGCGGCGATCTTCGATGCGGGCGGACCGCCCGAGCTGCGCCTGTGGCGGATCGGGCTGCTCGCGATCTTCCTGGACGTGCTGGTGGTGGCCAACTTCGGGCCGTCCACCTACCCGTTTCCCACGCTGCTGTTGTGGACCTGGGCGGGGCTCGTGGGCTCGCCGCTCACACGGCCCGAGCCGGCGGCCGCGGAGACAGAGGCGGAGCAGTACTCCCGCCCGCGCCCGCTGCCGGTTCCCGGTTAGGCCAGCGGAGCGTCGGCGGTGGCGGGGGTCTGCGGCTCGATCGCCTCGGCCACCTCGGCCACCACGTCCTGGGCGGCGTCGATCGCCGGCGGCGGGTGCCTGAAGCGCGCCAGGGCGCCGTGGGCGAGCAGCCTGGCGGCGAAGGGCAGGCCCTCCACCAGGTAGCGCCTGCCGAGGCGCCGGGGCTCGCGAGCGAGCCGGTGGACCCACTCGAGGCCCGCGCGCTGCATCCAGCGCGGGGCGCGCGGCACGCCGCCGCTGACGAACTCGATGCTCATCCCGATGCCTAGGAACCAGGTGCGTGGGAGGCGCTCGCGCAGCAGCGCGATGACCCGCTCCTGCTTCGGGAACCCGAGGCCCACATACACCACATCCGGCTGCGCCTCCTCCAGCGTCTCCGCGATGCGCTCGAGCGCGTCCGGGTCGCCGTCGAAGCCGTGGGGCGGATACACCATCCCCGCGATCCGCAGCCCCGGGCAGCGCTCGTGCAGCCTGCGCACGGCCATCCAGCCGGTCCTGCGGTCACCGCCGAGCACGAACACCGAGCGCCCGCGGCGCCCGGCCTCCCTGCTCACTGACCAGATCAGGTCCGAGCCAGCCACGCGCGCCGGCAGCGGCGTGCCCTTGAGCCTGCTGGCCCAGACGAGCGGCATCCCGTCGGCCAGCACCAGATCGGCCTGCTCGAAGAAGCCGTGCAGCGCCTTCTCGCGCAAGTAGCTGCGCAGGTGCTGGAGGTTGGGGGTGATCACCCAGCCGCCCTCGCCACGCGCGAGAGCGTTGCTGATCGTGGCCACGACGTCCTCCTCCGTGGCGTGGTCGATCTGCATACCCATCAGCGAAATGCGCCTCGTCAGCGACTCCATCGCATCCTCACGCCGCGGCCGCGGCTGCCTCCGCCTCAGCGGGCTCATCCGCCGCTGCCTCGCTGGTCGTTCCGGACATCGCCTGCGTGAGCAGCCGCGCCACCTCGGCGCCCTGTCGCTCCAGGCTGAACTCCTCCACCACGCGACGCCTACCGGCAAGCCCCATGCGCTCGCGCAAGTCGGACGCCGCGCCCAGGCGGGCGATGGCATCCGCCAGCGCATCCGCCCGGCCGGGCAGCACGAGCAGCCCGCTCTCGCCGTGATCCACCACCTCCGGCACGCCCATCACGCGCGTGGTCACCACTGCCAGGCCGTGCGCCATAGCCTCGAGCAGCACCACGCCGAGCCCCTCGGCCAGGGTGGGCAGGCAGAACAGCTGGGCGTTCTCGTAGTAGGCGCTCAGCTCGTCCTGTCCCACCGCCCCGGCGAAGCGCACCTCCAGCCGGAGATCGGCGGCCAGGCGCTCGAGCGGCTCACGCTCCGGGCCGTCGCCCACGAAGGTGGCGAGCGTCTGGATGCCCTGGTGGCGCAGCGAGGCCAGGGCTTCGAGCAGCAGCGCATGCCCCTTGCCCGGTACGAGCCTGCCGACGGTGAGGATGCGAAGCGGCCCTCCCGCGGGGCGCTGGGGGAGCCGCTCCAGAGCGCGGGTGTCGATCCCGCAGGGCACCACGTGCAGCTTGTGCCATTGGTCCCGGCCCACGAGCTTCATGAGCTGCGCGCGCGTGAAGTGGCTGTTGCAGACCACGAGCGCGGCGCGGCGGATCTTCTCCGGCAGCCGGTGCGGCCGCTCGTCGAACAGCTCGGTGCAGCCGTGCATCATGAAGCTCCACGACCATTCCGGCCCGCCGACGTGGGCGGCGAGCATCGACGCATCCGAGCCCACGTTGGCGAAGTGCGCGTGCAGGTGACGCAGGCCGCGGCGCCGGCACTCGTGCCACAGCAGCACTCCCTCGGCGAAGTAGAACAGCCGCCACAGCCCCGAGCGCACGCCGCCGGTGGACAGCCTCAGCGAGAGCGAGAGCGCGCCGGCATAGCGGAGCGGGCGAGTGAGCGCCGCGCGCACGTGCGCCGCGATCAGGCGGCACGGGTTGGGCGGCAGCAGCGCTGCGGTGCGCGCATGCTCGCCCCGGTCCTCGGCCGAGAGCAGCTCGCCGGCCCGCGGGCGGCGCACCGTGAAGGTTTGCACCTCCATCCCCCGCTCGCGGAGCGCCCGCAGCTCCCGCACGATGAACGCGTGCGACACCGCCGGATAGCGGCTGCACACGACCGCGATGCGCCGGCGCTCAGAGCCCACGCCGCGCGAAGACATAGGGCACCGTCCGGATCAGGATCTTGATGTCGAGCCAGAGCGACCAGTTGGCCCGGTACAGGTAGTCGAGCTTGACCATCTCGTGCAGCGGGATGCGGGCCGATCCGAGCACCTGCCAGATGCCGGTCATCCCCGGTGTGACGTCGAGGCGGCGGCGCAGCCAGCCCTGGATGCGGCTGTCCTCCTCCACCACCAGCGGACGCGGACCGACGAGGCTCATCTCGCCGCGGAGCACGTTCACGAGCTGCGGGATCTCGTCGATGCGAGCAGCGCCGCAGCACGCGCCCCACCGGCGTCACGCGCGGGTCGCTCGCGATCTTGAACAGCCCGTCCGCCTCGTTGAGGTGGAGCAGCTCGTGCTTGCGCTCGTCCGCGCCGTCGTACATCGTGCGGAACTTGAGGAGGTTGAAGGTGCGCGCCGCCCCTGCCGACGCGTGCCTGGCGGAACAGCACCGGGCCGCGCGAGCTGAGGCGCACCGCGATCGCCACCGCCACGAGCAGCGGGGTGAGCACCACCAGGGCGGCCAGCGAGCCGCCGACGTCGAGCGCGCGCTTGAGGAAGCGCGAGGACTGCGTGAGCCCATAGCCGCGGACGCCCATCAGCGGCACGCCCTCCACCTCGTCGAGCGCCACCGACCAGCCCACCACCTCGAGCAGCCTGGGCAGCAGGCTCACCTTCACGCCCACGGACTTGATCAGGCGGATCTTGTCGAGGAGGCGGTCGCTCGTGGGCGTGGTGCTCGAGTCGATCACCACGCGCTCGATGCGGTGCTCCCAGAGCGCAACCGGCAGGTTGGTGATGCTGCCGAGCAGGGGCATGCAGTCGTCGTCTCGCCTCGCATGCTCGGCGGTCCAGCCGCGGCCGCCGCAGAGCGGGATGTAGCCCACCACCTCGGCCCCCACGAGCGGGCTGCCTGCGAGCTTGGCCGCCAGCTGCTCGGCTGCGGTGCGGTCGCCGAGCACGAGGCAGCGCTCCACGGGCGTGCCCCGGAGCACCAGCCTGCGCGCACAGGCTCGCGTGATCGGCATGCCGGCCGCCAGAGCCAGCCACAGCCCCGCCACGGCGGGGCGCCCGAGCCGCGAGCTCACGAGCAGCGGCTCGCCGAGCCAGGCGAGGAGGGTGTAGACGGTGGAAACCTCGAACAGCGCGGGCAGCTCGTCGACCGTGGTCTTGCTGAGCAGGTTCTCGTCGCGGTCGTACAGGCCCGCGACCTTGCCGACGGCGATCACTGTGGGCAGAAGCAGCAACGCTCCCGGCCGAGGCAGCGACTGCCTGACCGCGAGCACCGCGGCGAACGCCAGCGCCACAGCCAGCACATCTGCGGCGGCCAGCGAGCGACGGAAGCGCGCGTCACGCTCGAGCACCAGGCGCGAGTGCTCGGCCTCGCGGAAGGCGCCCAGCTCCGTGGCCCGCCCGAACAGTGACGAGAAGCGCCGGCGGCGAGCATCGGGGCGCGGCGCGCGGACGGGTTGCGGCTCCGCGGCCGCGGTCTGCAAAGCCTGCGCCTCACGAGCGCTCACTTCAACCCCTGCCCCTATTCGCCACGCGGCGGCCCCTGCGACCCCCGCCGGAAGCGCGCGGAAGTCAACACGTTTTTTCGGGCCCGTGCGCCGGTTGGTTGTTAAGCGCGAGATGCTGGCGCGCCGGGGTTCACCCGGGCGGTGCTCCAATGCCCCAGGTCGAGACCCGTCAGCTCCTCGAGGCGGATGGTGTCGTCGGCCAGGAGGGACACGAGCCGCCGGCGCAGCTCCTCCGGCAGATCGGGCGCCTCGATCGGCCGGCGCATCACGCGGTCGCCCAGCCGCTGCGCCGAGCGCGGCACGCGCCCGGTGAGCCGCTCGAAGCGCTGGTCCCCGAGCGCCACGCGCGCGCGCTCCGCCAGCGCCACCCCCGTGCGTCGGTCGCGCGCCTTGTTGTAGCGGCGGGCAAAGCGCGGCGAGACGAACGACTCGTCCACGCCGAGGAAGCGGAACACGGTGCGCAGCGTGCCCAGGCGGTCGCGGCTGAGCGCCTCCTGGGTGAGCACAAGCAGCTGAGAGGCGTCGAACAGCTCGAGGTAGCGCGAGAGCTGCATGGCGTAGCGGCTCTTGGCCACATAGGGGCTCTCGTCGAAGCCGGGGTCGGCCGCGATCCGCGTGAGCTCTCGCCGCTCGTGGCCGTGCCCAACGGCGTGCAGGTACTCGGACACGATCCGGTCGAGCGGATCGCGCACCAGGTAGAGCAGGCGAACGTCGTCGAGCGTCTCGTGAATCGCCTCCGGCACGCCGAGGATGTGTGGCCAGGCCGTGTAGGCGGGCGACGACTCGCCGCGCACCGGCGCCGGGCGAGTGAAGTGCTGCTCGTACCAGTCGAGGCCGCGGCGCTGTCCCCAGCTCGTGAAGAAGTCGAGCTCCTTCTCCCGGCTCATCTCGATCTGAGGGTGTGCCGATAGGTAGTTGTGCAGGCTCGTGGTCCCGCACTTCTGGCCCCCGATGACGATCAGATTCGGGAGCATGAGCCCGCTCCGGTTGTCCCCTGCCTGTGCAAAATCGCTGCCTCCCCAGACTGCGGGGCAAGTGTGCACCACAGGGCGATCCGGATGCGCCAGTTGACAAACGACCTAAATTTCCGCCTCTTGTGAGCCCACCACAGGTGCGTGTAGTCGTCCGCGCGAAAAACGAGGCGGCAAAGATAGGCAGGACCCTCGAGCGGATGGCCGGCCAGACGATCGCCGACCGCGCCGAGATCGTCGTCGTGGACTCAGGCTCCACGGACGGCACGGTGGACATCGTCCGCGAGGCCGGAGTGCGCCTGATCGAGATCCCGCCCGAGACGTTCACCTACGGGCGCTCGCTGAACATCGGTTGCCGTGACGCGGAGGCGCCGCTGTTCGTGGCCCTCTCGGCCCACGCCGCACCGTTCGACAGTGAGTGGCTGGAGCGCCTGATCGAGCCGTTCGAGGACGAGCGCGTGGCGTGTGCGTGCGGCTTCCCGAACGCGCCCGACGGCGGCAAGCTCCGCGGGCGCTTCGTCCAGGACTACGAGCACGCTCAGGCTTATCCGTTCTGGGGCTACTCGAACTCGTCGGGCGCCTTCCGCGCCGACCTCTGGCGCGAGTACCCCTTCCGCGAGGACATGCCCGGCACCGAGGACAAGGACTGGGCGTGGCACTGGCTGCAGCGTGACCGGCTCGTGGTGATCGATCCCGTCTTCGTGACCGACCACTCCCACAGCGACGAGGGACCGGTGAAGACGTTCCGCCGGGCGCAGGCCGAGTGGGAGGGCTTCGCGATGTACCTCGACCTCGAGCCCTACAGCCTGCGCGACATGGCCCGCGACTGGTGGACCGAGCTCGACGGCTACCCCTCGCACTGGCGCGCGCGGGTGGGTCCGCGGCGGATGCTGCGGCTGCTGGGCCGCTGGAACGGTAGGCGCGGCGGCTAGGTTGAGCGGCCGGCCACGACGCTCTGGGACGCGTGGTGCACCACGTGACGCACGTACCAGGAGCCCGCCGCCCGCATCTTGAACTTGCCGTACTGCTCGATGCGGTCGAAGCCCGCGGTGGAGAGCATCCCGCGCCAAGTCCTGATGCTCGGTAGCCAGTACACGACCGCCTTGTCGCGGTCCGCTCGGTAACGGCTCACCGGGAAGGGGACGAAGCCAGCCATCACGTCGTACTCCTCGGCCGAGATGAAGGTGCCGCGGCACAGGCGCGCGATCCGCTCGAGCGCCAGCAGCTGGTCGCGCAGATGAATCAGCACCGAACCGCAGAAGACGAGATCGAACTGCCCAAGCTCCTCCGGGGTGGCGTGGTAGATCGAGCAATTCACCCGCTCGACCTTCGAGTCGAACACCTCGCGCGCCAAGCGGAAGCCTGACCCCCGCGGCTCCTCGGGGAACACGTCCGGCCGGCGCCGTGGCGGCCAATCCAGGTCTCGCTCGTCGTCGAGATCGAGTGCCAGGACCTCGGCGCCCCGCCGCTCCATCTCGAACGCCCAGAACCCGTCCCACGTACCGACGTCGAGCGCCCTCATGCCGTCCATTCGGTCCGGCAGTCCGTAGTTGGCGACCTGGTCGCGCAGGTCGAACATCCCTCTCGTGGTGTAGCCCGGCACGAGCTCGAGCGTGTGGTACCAACCCAGCGCCTCCGCCCGCTCGATCACGCCGTTCCCCTGCTCCATGGTTGTCATGGCGCGGCAGCGTAATGGGGCCGGCGCGTGAGCGCGCCAGCTCCGGCAAACTTCACCGCGGGATGGCGGTGCAGGGGACCACAGCCGTCGAGTCGAACGCTGCCGAGGCAACGGCCGGCCGCGCGCGCCTGGACGAACTGGAGCTCGGGGAGCGCGGCCTGCGCCGGCACGCGGCGCGCGGCACGATCGTCAACTCGGCCTTTCAGCTCGGGCTCGCTGGGCTCGGTTTGCTGCGCCGCTTCATCGTGGCGGCCTTCCTGACCCGCGCCGAGTTCGGGCTCTGGGGAGTGATCGTCGTGACGGTGCTGACGCTGCTGTGGCTCAAGCAGATCGGCGTGGCCGACAAGTTCGTGCAGCAGAACGAGCCCGATCAGGAGGTCGCGTTCCAGAAGGCGTTCACGATCGAGCTGGGGATGTCGCTCGCGTTCCTCGCGCTAGTGGTCGTCGCGCTGCCGATCTATGGACTCGCCTACGGCACGCCCAAGATCATCCTGCCCGGCCTCGTGCTGTCGCTCACCGTCCCGCTGACCGCGTTCGAGTCGCCGATCTGGATTCCCTACCGCCGCATGAACTTCGTCCGCCAGCGCACGCTGAGCGCGGTCGACCCGGTCACGGCGTTTGTCGCGACCGTCGCGCTGGCCGCGGCGGGCGCCGGCTACTGGTCGCTCGTGCTCGGAGCGGTGCTTGGCAGCCTCGCCGGCGGGGCGGTGGCCACAGCCACGTGCCCGTACAAGCTGCGCTGGCGCTATGACCGCGGCACGCTCGGCGAGTACGCCAGCTTCTCATGGCCGCTGATGGGCCTGAGCCTCTCCAACATGGTCGTCATCCAGGGCGCGCTGCTCGTGGCCAACCGAGCCGTGGGCCTGGCTGGAATCGGTGCGATCGGGCTCGCTTCGTCGATCGCCAACTTTGCCGACGGCGCCGACGGGATCATCAGCCAGACCCTCTATCCGGCCGTGTGCGCGGTGTCCGAGCGCCGGGAGAAGCTGTTCGAGGCATTCGTCAAGTCCAACCGCCTGGCGCTGATCTGGGGCATGCCGTTCGGCGTCGGGCTGGCGCTGTTTGCCCCGGACCTCGTGCGCTACACGCTGGGCGAGCGCTGGGCTCCCGCCACAGGCCTGATCGCGGCCTCGGGGTTGATCGCCGGGTTCTCGCAGATCGGCTTCAACTACTCGATCTTCCTGCGCGCGGTCAACCGGACGCGCCCGATGTTCGTGTGCTCGCTGCTCAACCTGGTCTGCTTCGCCGTGGTTGGGGTCCCGCTGATTCTCACGCTCGGGCTGACCGGGTACGCGCTGGCGTTCGGCGCGATGACAGCGGTCCAGATCGCGGCGCGCGGCTACTACCTCTCAGACATGTTCTCGGGCTTCCGCATGACCCGGCACTTCCTGCGCGCGCTGGCACCAAGCGTGCCTGCCGCCGCGGTCGTGCTCGCGCTCCGCACGTTGGCGCCGCTGCCGCACGAGTTGCCGCTGGCGCTCGCACAGCTCGCTCTGTACGTGACCGTGACCATCGCGACCACACTCTGGTTGGAGGGCGCTCTGGTACGGGAGCTGCGCGGTTACGTGCGCGGGCGCATTCGCTCAGCGCCCGCCACCGCCTGAGTCAGGCCGGCCTGCGCCGGATCCAGAAGGCCGACGGCCACTGGCTGTGGTCCATGCCCGGAATGAGAGCTCGCACACGCTCCCGGTGATCGCGCACGACCGCCTGCGCGGCCCACAGAAGCTCGAACGAGGGATTGCACGCCAGGAAGGCCTGCAGCAGGTACTGCTCGGCCCAGTACATCCCCATGCCCTCGACGAGCATCCGGTGGTACTCGAACGGCAGCCAGATGTCGTGGAAATGCACGATCACGCCCGGCCTGAGCAGGGGCAGCACCTCGAGCACCACGAAGTTGACGTCGCCGCCGGTCTTCACCGTATGGGTGGTATCCACAAACAGGACGTCGTTCTGGCCGAGCGCCTCGAATACGGACAGCGGCACCTCCTGCGCCCTCAGCCTGTGGAGTACGGAGAGACCCGGCGTTCCCACTGGCACGTTCCCTCGCGGGAACGGCTCGTAGGACACCAGTTCAGTCGAGGTCCCGTCGACATCGTTGGCCACACAGGCCTCGGCCATCGCGAGCGTGGACCAGCCGGACCCGAGTTCGACGATCCGCGAGGGCTTGAAGCGCCGCACCATCGCGTAGAGCACCTCGGCGTCGACCGTCTCGTAGCTGCGGTTGTCGAGGTGGAAGCGTCCATCGCCCCACCGTCCCTGCCTGGGAAAGTCGGCCTCGATCACGTATTCACGCAGCTCGCGCTCGGCGAACTCAATCTGCGCCAGCGTGTCGAATTCGACGCCCGACAACGGGCTGCGCCGGTCCCACACCTCGCCGTCGAGGCTCTCGAGATCGGGGAGCGGCGAGTAGTAGCTGCGCGGGACGAGCTCGAACCCCAGCCTGGCGCTCGCCCGCTTGAGAAGCCGCGTGCGCAAGCCAGTCGCTCGGCCGATCGCCCCCGTCATGCCGCGGCGCACGGTAACCGCTGCACTCGCGTGTGCGCGCCGGTCAGGCGCGCAACCCGTCGCGGTGGATGCGCAACCAGAAGCGGGCGCGGTCGCGGCGCGCGGCGAAGGCCCTCGGCGCCGCATACGAAAGGGGGCCGAACAGCGCGAGCTGTGCCGCCATCCCGACCACGCCCACCAGCGCGGTGAGGCGACAGATGGCCCGGCCGCGCCGTCGCGCCAACCACGCATACGTCGCCTCCATCGTGCGCGCTGTCCGCTCCGCCCCGAAGGCTTCGCCGGTGGCCGCGCTCTCGTGGTGCCGCACCCGCGCGGCTGGCTCGTAGAGACGGCGCCAGCCCGCCTCGGCCAAGCGCCACCCCAGGTCGAGGTCCTCCGCGAACATCCATTGGGACTGATCGAACCCGCCGATCTCGTTCCAGGCTTGCCGGCGCACGATGAGGAACGCGCCCACCGGCCAGTCGACCTCGCGAGCACGCTCCGGGTCCCAGCTTCCGAGCAGGCACAGCTCGTCGGCCAGCCGCGATGGGAGCGGCAGGTGCGTTGCGAGCGCCAGCAGCGGGCTGGGGAACCGGTAGACCGAATGCTGCGTGGAGCCGTCGGGGAGCACGAGCCGGGGCGCGATGCAGCCGCAACGGGGATCGGCGCGCCCCACCTCCAGCAGGCGCGCAAGGGCGCCGTCCTCCAGGGCGATGTCGGCGTTGGCGGGAGCGATCCACTCGCTGTCGGTGCGCTCCGCCACGAGGTTCACGGCCGGCCCAAAGCCGAGATTCTCATCGGGCTCGACCAGCGTCACCCCCGAAAACTCGTCGCGGACGAGCTCGCGTGACCCGTCGGTCGAGCCGTTGTCCACCACCCACACCTGGGCGCGGCCCAGCTCGATTTCCGGCTCGAGGGAGTGCAGGCAGCCGCGCAGTAGCTCGCGGGTGTTCCACGACACCACCGCGACGGTCACGGGAGGTGTCAACCCGCTGCCTCCTCGATCGCACGTTCGATGGCCTCGTTGTAGAGCGTCTCGGTATAGCGCGCGGCGGTGGCCAGGCCGCCGTCGCGTAGCCGGTCTCTCAACTCTGGCTCGCTCGCAAGCCTGGCGATCGCGGCTGCGAGCGCCTCGGCCGATGTGCGTGGCTGGTAGATCAAGCAGTTGTCCTCATGGCGCAGGTATTCGGCTGAGCCCCCGGTGCCGCTGGCTATGACCGGCCGGCCCACGGCCATCGCCTCGAGCGGCACGAGCCCCCAGGGCTCCTCCCATTGCACCGGGAACAGGACCACGTCGGCGCTCGAATAGACCTCCGGCAGCCGCTCCCGCGGCTCCTGCGAGAATCGCACGCGCGCCCCACCGCTGGCGCGCAGTTCGTCCACGTAGCCCTGCTCTCCGCTGCCCTGAAGCACGATCACCGCCTCGTCCGGCAGGTGCGCCAGGGCACTCACGGCGATATCCACGCCCTTACGCCGGTCCATCCGACCCAGGTACAGCAGGCGCCAGCTCCACTCGCGCTTAGCCGCCGGCGCAAACAGCGAGTCGTCGATGCCGGGGTTGGCGATCCTGGCGCCAGGAAGGGGGCCCACCGCCGCCTGCGAGGCATCGCGCATGGCATCGCTGTTGAACAGCCAGATGCCCGCCCCAGCCAGGTCCACCTCCGCCGGCAACCCGGTCACCCGCTCGGCCAGGCGGCCCAGCGCGGAGCGGCCGCGAAATGGGCGTTGCCAGCGATCGACCGCCCAGCCCCACCGCATCCACTCGTCGCCCACCACGCCAACCGCTGGGAGTCCAGCGCGCCGCGCCCGCTCGATGAGCGCGAGCGACATCCCACCCATACCCCACCAGCACACCACCTCCGGGTCGTGCTCCTCCAAGTGGCGCGCGAAAGTAGCCGCGTTGTGGCGCTCGAGCGCCATCCGCTCTCGCCAGCCGAGACGAGGGAACTCGTGCTCGCGCCAGTACCAGCGGAGCTCACGGTGGACATCGGCCTCATCCGGCTCGTCCACTCCTTCCTCACGATGGTCCGTCGTCAGCACGCGCACTTCGTGGCCACTTCCGCGGAGGTGGTGGACCGCTGAACGCCACGTCAACTCGTACCCGCCTCCCGGAGCGTGCGGCGGGTAGATGTTGCCCACGCAGAGGATTCGCACGGGCGCGAGCATACGAACCGTCGCACGCGCCGGACGCGGTCCCTATATTGCGGCGGAGAGCGGGATGGCGGGGGCCTCACGCATAGAACGAGCCGTACCCGGCCGTGTGCCTCTGCGACGCGCCCGCCACAGGCTGCTCTTTCTCCCGGCACGGCTCGGCTATCGCGTGCTCCCTCGCTTCGCAAGCGCGCTGCGCAAGTGGTGGACCCTCGCTCGCAATCCGCACGCCACGATCCGCTTCGGCAAGGACTGCTATCTCGGGCCGGGATTCAGCCTGCACGTGCCCGAGCGGGGCGAGTTCATCGTCGGAAACGGCGTGGAGTTCCGGCGCAACTTCCGCTGCGAGATCTGGGGTAATGGCCGCGTGACCATCGGCGACGGGGCCTATCTGACGTATGGGGTGCTGATCCAGTGCTCAACCTCAATCGAGATCGGCGAGCGCTGCTGCGTCGGATATGGCTCGTCCATTTACGACGGGAGCCACCGCTTCAGAGACATCTCTGTGCCCTTCCTCGACCAGGGCTATGACTTCCGGCCGATCCGGATCGGGAACGACTCGGTGATACATGCCCAGTGCACCCTGATCAACGATCTCGGCGAGCGAGCGGTGCTCGGCGCCGGCGCCGTGGTCACCCGGCCGGTCCCGGCCTTTTCCGTGGCCGTCGGAGCCCCGGCGCGGGCGATCGACTACTTCGGACCGGCCGATCAGGCGCCGGCGGACCTGGCGGTCTCGTGAGCCAGACAGCGCAGGACATGCGCCGCTTCTGGGATGAGCGTGCGCGGGAGGACGCCTGGTACTTCGTGGATTCCCGGCTCGACTACCGCAGCCCCGATGCCGAGCGCTTCTGGCGCGGCGGCGAGGAGGTGGTCGCGCTCATCCTCGGGACCGTGGAGGTGACCATCGAGCCGGCGGACGTGATCCTCGACATCGGCTGCGGGCTCGGGCGCCTGTCACGCGCGATGGCGGCCGGCGCGCAGCGGGTCATCGGTATCGACGTGTCCAGCGAGATGCTCGAACGCGCTCGCGAGCTCAACTGCGATCTCGACAACATCGAGTGGGTGCACGGTGACGGGGTGAGCCTGCGCGGGGTCGATGACGAGAGCGTCGACGGTGTCTTCTCGCATGTCGTCTTCCAGCACATCCCCGATCCGCAGATCACGCTCGGCTACGTGCGTGAGATGGGCCGCGTGCTGCGACCGGGCGGCTGGGCCGCGTTTCAAGTGTCCACCAACCCGAGCGTGCACCGCGCGCGCCGCTCACCTACTCAACGGCTGCTTGCCCTGGCCGGCCGAGCTCCTCGTGGGCAGGAGAACCCCTCCTGGCTCGGCTCGGCGGTCGAGTTGGATGCGCTGCACGCCGCCGCGGCGGATGGCGGCCTCACGCTCGAGCGCATCGAGGGCCCCGGCACGCAGTTCTGCACCGTGCTGGCCCGCCGCGCCGATACCTAGCGGGTCGAGCCGACCACACGGGCCGGCACGCCGACGGCCACGGAGTGGTCCGGAATCGTCCCGCGCACCACACTTCCGGCGCCGATCGTGCAGTGCGCCCCGATGTCCGCTCCCTTCAGGACCACCACGCGGTCGCCGAGCCACGTACCGCGCCCGATCCGTATCGGCGCACACACCGCGGGGTTGTAGAGGACGTTGTCGTTCGGGAGGTGCGTGTGATCGCTGTCGATCACGCTCACCCCGGTGCCGAACACCACGTCGTCCTCGATTGTGATTGACGCCGATGCGGAAATCGCGCAGCGCGGACGCATCGCAACGCCGTCGCCGATGCGCAACGCCGGGTCAGTCCCCGGCCACGCACTCCGCTCGACAGCGAGCCACGCGCCGCGCAGGATCAGCACGCGCGAGCCGATGGAGATCTTCCAGGCTCCATAAAGCCAGTCGGGCCGATCCACGATCGAGCCCTCGCCGAAAGAGTGGAAGCGGCGGACCCTCAGCGGCCGCGTGAAGCGCGCGAGAAGTGCCGCCCGCTTGGCCGGCTCGCGGCGGTACTCGCCCAGCTCGTCCTTCAAGCCGCTCACGCGCGCGCAGCGTAGCGGCGCAGCGAGTCGCCGGCGCGCGCGGAAAGCCGACCGCGCCAGAGGGCGGCGCGGGAGCGCACGCGCACAGCCCGGGCTGCTGCACGCGCCTCGTAGAGCACGAGGTGGGAGCGCCCGTGATAGCGCGCGTAGTGGTGAAGATGGCCGTCCGCGGCGTGTTCCAGCAGCGAGTTGAGCGGCAGCTCGCGGTGAAGCGCGTTCTCCTCCTCCTCGTCAACGAGGAAGTTCACTAGGACAAGTCGCGCGTGACTCTCCATGCGCCTCAGGAACGCGAACGGATCTTGCACGTGCTCGATCACGTCAAAGGAGTACGCCAGGTCGAACCGATCCGGGAGCGTGTCCCTGTCAAGGTCGTAGATCGGGGCGTTGAACCCGCGCCGCGCCAGCCGCCAGCGCAGATAGCGCGTGCTCGGATTGTCGAAGTCCGCGAACGCGACGCGATAGCCGTCTTCCAGCAAGGTCAGCCCGTCGCTCCCGATGCCACAGCCGTAGTCGAGCACCAGCGCCCCGGGTGCGACGTTGCGGCGCAACACATCGAGGTAGGGGCGCTTGGTCTCGCTCATCGCGAACACCGTCAGGTCGTAGAGGTACGCCTGCGAGCGCCGGTACAGCTCGTCCTCGCTGCCGAGCGCCTCGCGCTCGTCCTGCACCGCGCGCGCGCTCCCCACAAGCAGCGCGTGGTCGTAGTCGGAGCCGAGGTACTCGCGGAGCTCGGACAGCTCCCGCTCCTGTGCGCGGCTCAGGTTCTCGATCACCGGCTCGCACCAAGTGGCTCTGGCCGCGACGCCTCGGCCTCTTCCCACGAAGCGAGGAAGGGTCCAGCGAGCTGCTGCCGGTAGTAGGCGTCGACGCTGTTCCATACCTTTGGGCCGAGCCAAGGCACCCACCGCGGGACGAACGGCGCGAGCGCGATCCCCCGCCCGCTCGCGGGCGGCCAGCGGGTGGCGGCCGAGAAGAACTCGTGGAAGTACGGCGCCACCTCGGCATGGAGCCCGACGAAGGCGCGCTCGGCCAGCGCGATCTGCGCCGCTCGCGCCCCCCAGGACTCGAGCGTCACCGGGTGCAGGTGCTCGCCGAGGCCGCGCGGTTGTACAACAGCCGGAAGCCCCGCTCATGGAGGCGCCGAGCGAGATCGAGATCCTCGTACAGGTAGGGGAGGCGCCCTTGATCGAAGCCGGCAGCCTCCTCGAGCAGCGAACGCTTGAGCGAGACGTTTGCGGTGTAGAACCGGCCCCAACCGGCTTCGTGGCCGTCGATCCGCCGGTAGTCGAACTGAACCCCGTCCTCGAGCCAGCGCATGAACGGCGTCACGTGCAGCTCGTCGGCCCAGCGCACGTCGCCCAGCACCCCCACTGTCTCTTCGGGATTGCGCTCGTGCCAATCCAGGTGGCTGGAGACCAGGGAGCTGTCGGCCAGGATGTCGTCTCCCAAGAAGAGGACGAGCGGCGCACCGGCTTCCCGCCATCCGCGGTTTCGCGCGGCGGAAGCACCCGGCTGTCCGGCTTGCGACACGCGCGTGACGAACGGCCTGCCATATGCCGCCGCGCGCACGCCGTCGAGGTCGGCTTCGCATGCGTCGGCGACGACCAAGACCTCGAAGCTGTCGGGCCCGCCGTCCTGCGCCTCGAGCCGATCCAGGCAGCGGGCGAGGACCCCGACCCTGTTGAGGGTGGGTATGACGATGCTGAGCTTCACGACGCCGCGGGGAGAGGCGCTGTTTCAGCGCCAAGGATCAGCGCAGCCGGCGCCAGCTCGAATTCGAAAAGCGACACACTCGTGACTTTGCCCTCGGCCGCAGTGGCGGCGAGGGTACGCACCATGGCGCGACCATCGAGGAGCGCATAGGTGGCCACCGCGGTGGAGGTGTTGAGGCCTGGATGCACGTTGCCGGATAACACGCGCGGCTCGAGCGCCCGCCAGTCGGCGAGATGCTCCGCAAGAACTCGTACGCCGTCGGAGGCGCGGGCCTCCAGGCTGCGCGAGCCGGTCACGATCTTCACCCGTACCTGCGGAGCGAGCATTTGCGAGGCGCCGTCTGAGTCGCTGGTCGTAACGCGGTCGAGAAACTCCTCAAACAGGACGTAGTCCGACTCCGCGCCCTCGCTGAGACGCCGGGGCTCGCCTCGATGCGCCGGCTTCGTCGCCAACCGTCGCACGGCGGCCGCCTTGCTCTTCACGCGCCTGAGCGACTCGCGCGGCGTCGCGAGGGGGGCGCCTCCGGGCTCGTATCCCAACTCCTCGAGCAGATCACCGGCGATCCGGTCGAATATCGCGATGTCGGTGGCGGACAGATCCTTCTTCCACTTGCCGGCCGCGATCCGCGGTGCCTTCGGATCGACGTTGAACTCGCTGAGGGCCTCCACGAGCGAGCGCTCCGCAATGTCGGCGTCCCAGCCCAGCCCCAGCCACTCGAAGAGCGCACTGATCCCGGCCTCCGTCGACTCGAGCAGTTCCTCGTAACGCACCTCGAGGTAGCGGCGCCCGAGCAGTTCCGCAGCACGTCGACCGGCGGTCACCGACGAGCGCCATTCCTCGGCCGCCTCCTCCATGCTGTCCGGTCCCCAGTCCTGCGACATCAGGGACCTCGCCACGTCGCGACCGTCGCGCACGATGTGGATCGCGCGGGCGTCCGGGTAGACCTCCCCGATCAGTTCGAGGTCGTAGACGTGCCAGGGGGTGCGTTCCACGAGGAAGCGCGCATCCGGGGAGAGCCGCGCGAGGTTCTCCTCGAATACCCGGTCGGCGAACTCGCGCAGGCCGTCGAGCATCGCATCGCGGGGCATGAAGATCTTGCCGGTCTTCGGCGAGCCGGGGTTGGAGTGCTGGAAGCGCTCGGCGACCTTCGAGAGCGCGCCATTGAAGAGGTACGTCTCCGATCGCATTCCCGCCACGTCCGGATGAGACGTGAGGATGCGCTGCAACCAGTTCGTCCCACTCCGCCTGCAGCCCGTGGCGAACACGAGGCGGCCGGCGAGCGGGCTATCCCCCCTGCCCATGCGCCGATATATACCGAGCGGGGTCGTGATCGCGCGCCAGTTGGTAATGCTGTGGCGATGCCGCTCGTGAGTGTGATCGTGCCGGCCCGCAACGCCGCCGCCACGCTGCCGCGGACGCTCGCGGCGCTCGCGGCCCAGGAGAGCGTCCCAGAATTCGAGCTGATCGTCGTGGACGACGGCTCGTCCGACGACAGCGCTCGGCTGGCCGAGGACGCGGAGCTCGACGTGCGTGTCGTACGGACCTCCGGTGTCGGATCAGGAGCGGCGCGCAACCGAGGCGTGAGCGAAGCGTGCGGAGAGCTGCTCGCCTTCACGGACGCCGACTGCTTCCCCACGGCGCGCTGGCTCGCGGCGGGCAGCCTTGCGATGTCCAGCGCCGACCTCGTCGTCGGTGCCGTGTGCCCCGATCCCTCCACCGCCCTCGGCCCGTTCGACCGCACCCTGTGGGTCGACCGTGAGACAGGTCTCTACGAGACTGCAAACATCTTCGTCTGGCGCGCCCTCTTCGAGCGGGTGGGCGGCTTCGAGAGTTGGCTCGTCGACGCCGGCCCGCGGCGCGGCTGGACGAATCCGGAGCTTGCCGAGGACGTGTGGCTCGGCTGGCGGGCCCGGCGGTCGGGGGCCCGTATCGCGTACTGCCCCGAGGCACTCGTGCACCACGCGGTGCACCGGCGGGCGGCCGCGGGCTACGTGGGCGAGCGTCAACGCCTACGTCACTTCCCCGCCATGGCGGCGCGCGTGCCCGAACTTCGCGATCAGATGTTTTTTGCCCGCTGGTTTCTGTCGCGGCGGAGTGCCGAGTTCGACCTCGCGGTGGCCGCCGCCACCACCGCCACACTCACCCGTTCGCGGGGCCCACTGCTCGCCACCCTTCCCTACCTGTGGAGAACCGCCAAACGAGCCAGGCCCTACCGCCGCCGCGCGCCGCTCGTTGCGGGGGTGGATGTCGCCGCCGACGCCGTCGGGCTCGCCGCGCTCGCGGTCGGCTCGATCAAGAATCGGACGCTGGTCCTCTAGTGATCAACTCCGCGAGACGAGCGGCCTCGGTGCGAACGTTGCAGTGCTCTGTCACGAACGCCCGCCCCGCGCGGCCGAGCGCCGCGCGCTCCTCCGGCGAGAGCGCAAGTAGCTCCCGCATCGCAGCGGCGAGCGCAGCGGCGTCGCCCGCGGGCACCAAACGGCCCCACTCCTGCGTCACCAGCTCGGGCAGCCCGACCTCGTCCGATGCCACCACTGGAAGCTCCATGGAAAGAGCCTCCTTCACCACCACGGGCATGGTGTCGCGGTCGCCGTCGCGCGCCACCACGCAAGGCGCCGCCAGAAGATCAGCCTCTTCCAGCAGGTCGCGCACTTCCTCCGGCGAGCGAGAGCCGAGGAACCTCACCACCGTGTCGAGGCCAATGGCGCGCACACGCGCGCGCAGGGTGCCCTCGAGCGGTCCGCGGCCGACGATCCAGAGCCGCTCGAGCGACGCGTCCTCGTGGAGCAACCTGGCAGCCTCGATGAGAACGCATATCCCCTTCTTCTCGACCAGCCGCGCAACGGCGATCACGGTTCTGCCGCATCGAGGCGGGGTACGCCGGACAAACGCCTGAGGGTCCACGCCCATCACCAAGGGTCGAACGCGCTCGACACCGTGCCGGTCGCGCAGATAGCGCGCCGAGTAGTCGCAGGCCGTCACCGCGAAAGCTGCACGCTCGTGTTTCTCCTGGATGTTGCGCGGCAGGCTGAAGATGTCGTAGCCGTGGCTCATCACGCTGTACGGGATGCCGAGCAGAGCTCCCAGCCTGAGGGCATCGAGCGCCGCCCCGGCTGCGAAGTGCGCGTGTAGATGCTGCGCGCCGAAGCGGGCGATCCGGCGAGCGACCGGCGCCAGTTCGCGCAGCGGCGGCAGCGGCTCCTCTCTACGCCAGCGGCGCCGGCTGGCAAGGTCGCGGAGTACCGGCCACGGATGTCGACCGAACAGCCAGAGCAGATCGCCGATCCGTTTCGCGCGCGGATCGTCCGTCCGGTAGGCCACCGGCATTCCCTCCGCCGCCGCCTCGTTCGGCTCCGGGGCATGCGCGTTGGACTCCACCCGCACGGCGTGACCGAGCTCGATGAGAGCGCGCGCCTCCGCCGCAATGAAGGTCTCGGAGAGCTCGGGAAACTGATCCACGAGCACGGCGAGCCGCAACGGCGCGCTCATCGCTCCAAGAGCCGCCTGTACAGGCTCAGGTGTGCCTCGGTCGTGCGTGCGCTGGAGAAGTCCGTCGCACGGGCGACGCACGCGTCGGCCGTCGTCGTGTCAGCCGACAGGTCGAACGCGTCGAGCAGCGTGCGCGCCAGTTCGCGCTCGTCGTCGCCGTCGAACAGCAGGCCGACGCGCTCGTTCGACAGCACCTCGGGAATCGCGCCGCTGCGCGCTCCCACCACGGGGGTGCCGCAGGCGAGCGACTCGATCAGCACTACTCCGAAGGCTTCGCGGTAAGACGGGAGCGCCGACACCCACGCGCGTCGGTAGGCGGGAGCCAGCTTCCCGGGCTCGTCGACCGGATCGAGCAGCTCGATGCCGGGTTGGTCGAGTCCGTAGCGCTCGACGGTCGCCGGGTCGCTGGGGCGGACGAGCAGGAGCCGGGCGTCCGGCCGCTCGCGCCGAACCAATCCGAAGGCGGTCGCAAGCAGAGCCACGCGCTTGCGGGCGTCGTCGGGGGCGGCCGCGCAGAAGATCGTCGGCTCGTGCGCGCGCTCCTCGCGGATGGGTGAGAAGACCTCCAGGTCCACACCGGGGTAGATCACGGTGGGCGTCACGCCGAGCCAGCGCCTCATTCCCTCGGCGGCAGCCTGGCTCAGCACCACGACCTCGGTGGATCCGCGGGTCACGTACTCGAGCAGCCGCAGCTTATGGCGGCGGTCGGCGAGCACGGGACGGTCCGGCAGCCCCATGTAGGAGAAGACAGATGGCTTGCCCGTGCGCTCCGTCCAGCGCGCAGCCGCGGCGGCGTCACTTGGGAAGAACGCGTGCGCGAGCGCGTCCTTACCGTGCACGAGCGAGCCGTACGAGAAGGGAACGTGCGTGAGGTATTGCTGGTACCAGCGGCGCGAGAAACGCCCCTCGAACGGCCGCCAGTGACGAATCACGGGCAACCCGTCCTCAATGTCACGACGAGGAGGACCCTGGTGGCTCGTGATCAGCCGCGGGCGGTGGCCGCGCTCGATCAGCCCGTCGGCGAGCTCGCGCACGATCCGCTCAGACCCACGCCTGACCTCGGGGAAGAAGCAGGGGTTCAGCAGCGCGATTCTCAGCGATTCAGTCACAGCACGATGCTCCGGTGGCGCACGCTGCCCTTCGCCAGAGCCCACATCTCGGATGCGTCCACAACGGCACGTCCGCCCAGTTCAGCGACGGCGCGAAGCCGCCCCATCGGATGGGAGCCGCGGTGCGGGAGGGCGTACAGCACCCACGGCGCCGCCAGCAGTGCGAACAGGGGGTCCCGCCGGTGGAGCAGCGCGGCGGCCACTGCCGCGGGCAGCATCGCGTGCCTGCGCTTCCAGAAGACCCCTCCGAGCTCGAGCTGCTCGCGCAGCCTCGGGTGGCGCTTCATGAGCAGCGGGATCGACTCCCAGCGCCGGTTGAAGCGCACGGCGCCGAGCAGCGAGAACGTGTCCACGGCGTGATAGACCAGCGCCTCGGAAGCGCCGATGTACGGCACCCCGCGTTCCCACAGTCTCGCCGCCAGGTCGAGATCCTCGCCCGCCGGATAGGGGAACGACTCGTCGAAGCCGTTCGCCAGCTCCAGCTCGGCGCGCGGATAGAGGATGTTGCACGTCTGGGCGTAGGGACCGGGCGGATCGACTTCCATCGAGCGAGGCCGCGGCGCGTACCTCATGATGTCCGCCTCGTAAGGATCGGGCTTGGTCGCGCCTTGGATGATCGCGCCCGGATGCGCTTGAGCCGCGTCGAGCAGCCGCTCGAGCCAGTCGGCTTCCGGCCGGCAGTCGTCGTCCGTGAAGGCGATCAGCGGTGCGGTCGCCTCCCGCCAGCCAGTGTTCCGCTGCCGCGACGGCGTGCCGGTGCCGGGCTCGAGCCGCACGCTCCGCAGCAGGCCCGAACGCGCCAATGGGTGCGTTTCTAAGAGTTCCTCGGTACCGTCTGTCGAGTCGTGGACCACCACGAGCTCCCAGCGATCGCGTGGGAGCGTTTGTTCCTCGAGTGCGTTGAGCAGCCAGCGAAGCCGCGTAGCGCGCTCGTGGGAGGGCACCACCACGGAGACCTCGAACTGCGATCCCTGCCGTTCCATGGCGGCGAGCAGGTTAGACCAGTGAGAGCACCGGACGATCCAGTTCGTAACGCAAACTCGCTAAATCCGACAGGGATTACACTCTTTCCCCCGCGATGAGCTATGAGCTTTCACACCTGCGCGCCCTCGAGGCCGAGTCGATCCACATCATGCGCGAGGTGGCCGCCGAGTTCGAGCGGCCGGTACTGCTGTTCTCGGGCGGCAAGGACTCGCTGGTGCTCGTGCGCATCGCCGAGAAGGCGTTCCGCCCCGCGCCCTTCCCGTTCCCGCTCATGCACGTGGACACGGGCCACAACTTCCCCGAGGTGATCGAGTTCCGCGACAGCCTGATCGAGCGCCTCGGCGAGCGCCTGGTGGTGGCGTCGGTGGAGGAGTCGATCCGCCAGGGCCGCGTGGTCGAGGAGACCGGCCCGCGCGCCTCGCGCAACCGGCTCCAGACCGTCACGCTGCTCGACGCGATCGTGGAGCACGGCTTCGACGCCGCGTTCGGCGGCGCCCGCCGCGACGAGGAGCGCGCCCGAGCGAAGGAGCGCATCTTCTCCTTCCGCGACGAGGCCGGCCAGTGGGATCCCAAGTCGCAGCGGCCCGAGCTGTGGTCGCTCTACAACGGCCGCCACCACCGCGGCGAGCACGTGCGCGTGTTCCCCATCTCGAACTGGACCGAGCTCGATGTGTGGCAGTACATCGCCGAGGAGGAGCTCGAGATCCCGTCGATCTACTACGCGCACGAGCGCAAGGTCTTCAAGCGCGACGGGATGCTCTACGCGCTCAGCGACTTCGTCGAGCTGATCGACGGCGAGGAGCCGTTCGAGGCGAGCGTGCGCTACCGCACCGTGGGCGACATGTCGTGCACCGGCGCGGTCGAGTCGACGCGCGACCACGCTCCAGGCCGTGGTGGAGGAGATCGCGGCCACGCGCATCACCGAGCGCGGCGAGACGCGCGCCGACGACCGTGTAAGCGAGGCGGCCATGGAGGACCGCAAGCGCACCGGTTACTTCTAGGCTTCTCGTGACTTCCAGGCTCACCGTAATAGAGGGCAACGGCCAGCCCGATCACGTGGTCGAACGCCGCGCAAGCACACTCCGCATCGCCACCGCCGGCTCCGTCGACGACGGCAAGAGCACCCTGATCGGGCGCCTCCTGTTCGACTCCAAGCAGGTGTTCGCCGACCAGCTCGAGCACGTCGAGGAGACGAGCCGCCGGCGCGGCGACGAGTACACCGACCTCGCGCTGCTCACCGACGGCCTGCGCGCCGAGCGCGAGCAGGGCATCACGATCGACGTGGCGTACCGCTACTTCGCCACGCCGCGGCGGCGCTTCATCCTCGCCGACACCCCGGGCCACGTCCGCTACACGCGCAACATGGTCACCGGCGCCTCCACCGCGGACCTCGCGCTGATCCTCATCGACGCGCGCAAGGGCGTGTCCGAGCAGACCAAGCGCCACGCGTTCGTGGCCTCGCTGGTGGGCGTGCCCCACCTCACGGTCTGCGTCAACAAGATGGATCTCGTGGAGTTCTCGGAGGACCGCTTCGAGGACATCCGCGAGGAGTTCGAGGACTTCGCCGCCAAGCTCGAGCTCACCGACATCGAGTTCATCCCGATCTCGGCGCTCAACGGGCGACAACGTGGTGGAGCGCTCCCAGAACATGAAGTGGTACGACGGCGCGCCGCTGCTCTACCACCTCGAGCACGTGCACGTGGCGTCCGACCGCAACCTGGTGGACGTGCGCTTCCCGGTGCAGTGGGTGATCCGTCCCACCGACGACGCCGAGAGCCGCGGCTACGCCGGGCAGGTGGCGGCAGGCGTGCTTCGCACAGGCGATGACGTTCACGTGGTGCCCTCGGGAGACACCTCTCGCATCGCCGCCATCGAGGGTCCTCTGGGTCCGCTCGAGGAGGCGGTGCCGCCGATGTCGGTGGTGGTGCGGCTTGAGGACGAGCTGGACGTATCGCGTGGAGACATGATCTGCCGCCCCGGCAACCGCCCGCACCGCTCGCGCCAGCTCGAGGCGATGGTGTGCTGGATGAGCGACTCGCCGGTGTCGGTGGGTAAGCGGCTGATGCTCAAGCACACCACCCGCTGGGTGCACGCCACGGTGGACGACATCCGCTACCGGGTGGACGTGGAGACGCTCCACCGCGACATGAGCGCGAAGTCGCTCGACCTCAACGACATCGGCCGGCTCAAGATCCGCACCACCTCGCCGCTGGCCGTCGACGACTACCGCCGCAACCGCACCACCGGCAGCTTCATCCTCGTGGACGAGGCCACCAACGACACGGTGGGCGCCGGGATGATCGTGGAGACGATCACCAACGGCTCGTCCGGCGAGGGCACGTCGCGCTCGCCAAACGTGGTCTGGCACGAGGGCGGACTCACGCGCGAGGAGCGCTGGCGCACGCTCGGGCAGAAGGGCGCGACCGTGTGGCTCACCGGCCTGCCGGCGTCCGGCAAGTCCACGATCGCGGCCGCCTTGGAGCAGCAACTCGTGGCGCGCGGGCGGCTGGCCTACCGGCTCGACGGCGACAACCTGCGTCACGGCCTCAATGGCAATCTCGGCTTCTCGGCCGAGGACCGCGCCGAGAACGTGCGCCGCACCGCGCACGTGGCGCGGCTGTTCGCCGACGCGGGCACGATCGCGATTGCCTCCCTCGTGTCGCCGTACGTGAGCGACCGCGCCGCCGCGCGCGCCTCCCACGATGAGCTGGAGCTCGACTTCGTGGAGGTGTTCGTGGACACGCCGCTCGAGGAATGCGAGCGGCGCGATCCCAAGGGCCTCTACGCCAAGGCACGCAGCGGCGAGATCAGCGGAATGACCGGAATCGACGATCCCTACGAGGCGCCCGACGCCGCCGAGATCGTGGTCCGCGCCGGCACCGTCGAGGACGCTGTAGCGGCGATCGTCGCGCGCCTCGAGGAACTCGGCGTCATCACCTAGCCGCGGTGGTCGAGGGGCTCGACCACGTGCAGCTGGCCTGCCCGCACGGCGGCGAGGACTCCGCCCGCGACTTCTACGGCGGCCTGCTCGGTTTGCGCGAGCTCGAGAAGCCGGCCGCGCTGCATGCGCGCGGCGGCGTGTGGTTTGCGTGCGGCGAGGGGCAGCAGCTGCACCTGGGAGTGGAGGAACCGTTCGCGCCGGCGCGGAAGGCGCACCCGGCGCTGGCGGTGGGCTCCGTCGAGGAGCTCGAGGCGCTGGCGTTGCGTCTGCCGTCGGTGCAGTGGGACGACGCGCTGCCCGGCTACAGGCGCTTCTACACGGAAGACCCCTTCGGCAACCGGCTGGAACTGCTCAGTAAGGCCGTCTGAGCTGACCTGGTCGATCTAGCGGCCTGTGGGTGGCCGTTAGATCGACCACGTAGGTCAAGTGGCGCATTCAGTACCCCTGATGCGGTAGAAGTCTGCCCCATAGTGGCGGGGGTTCTGCAGGGGGTCCGTGCTTGCGCTATCGGCGATGGCGAGTGGCTGCCGCCGGGCGAGCGTGCGGAGGAGTGGCGAGCGCTGGTCATGCTCGGTGGCGCGCCCGTGGCGCGCGTCCGACTGCCCCATCCCGGTGACAGCGACGAGACCTTCAGAAGAGCTGCCATCGACCGCCATGCCGACGGCCACCGCTCATACGCGGAGCTACTCGAGCGCATGGAGCAGCGCCTGGGCGTGCCGAAGCGAGCGCCAAAGCAGCTCACCACATCGGTGGTGGTCTGCACCCACCGCAGGCCGGAGATGCTCAGCGGCCTGCTCGAAGCCGTGGCGAAGCTCGACCCCCGCCCTCACCAGCTTGTAGTTGTGGACAACGATCCCGGCGCAAACGAGGTCGTTGCCATAGCCGAAGCGGCAGGAGCCACCTACGTCCATGAACCCCGCCGCGGCCTGGACAACGCCAGAGCAGCCGGCCTCGCCGCCGCCACCGGCGACCTCGTGGCCTTCACCGACGACGACTGCCTGCCCAGCGAGCGCTGGCTCCGCGACCTTTCCGAGCTGTTCGACGACCCGCGCGTGGCCGCCGTCACGGGGCCCGCCTTCGCGCACGAGCTGGACACGGAGGCCAAACTGGCGTTCGAGGAGTCGGGCGGCTTCGGCCGCGGCTTCCACCGCCGCGTGTACGAGTGGACCAACCTCTCCCCCCCGGGCGCCACGCGCGCGGGTGCCGGGGCCAACATGATCCTCAGACGCGAGCTCGCACTGGAGCTGGGCGAGCTGTTCCCGCCCGAGCTCGATGCCGGCACCGCCACCCAGTCCGGCGGCGACCTCTACGCCCTGCACCGCATCCTCGCGGCGGGCTACCGCGTGGTCTACGACCCGGGCACCTACGTGCTCCACCGCCACCGCGCGGACCTCGAGTCCATGCACCGCACCTTCCGCGGCTACGGAGTCGGGCTCTCGGCTGCGCTCACCAAGCTGCTGCTCGAGGAGAAGGAGCTGATAACGCCTGCGGCGTGGGCGTGGCTCGTACGGCAGCGGCTTCAGGCCATCGGCCAAGGCCCGACCAGGACACGCATCGCCAGGGAGTACGTGCGCGGTGGGCTCCGCGGACCTACGGCACTGCGGCAAGCTAAGAAAGAGGCAACAAGGGCAACGACCGCGGAGACCGAGCCGAACGAGGCCACTCCTCCTGCCGCCCTTCACTGCCCGAAGAACCCCGCCGTCTCCGTAGTCGTGACCACCCACAAGCGTCCCGACGCCCTGCGCCGCTGCGTCCATGCGCTCGCGCGCCAGCAGGCCGGCACGCCGCCGTTCGAGCTGATCGTGGTGAACGACTCGGCCAAGCCGCTCGACCCGATCCCGGGCGCATCGATCATCGAGACCGGCGGCGCAGGCACCGGCGCGGCGCGCAACGCCGGCGCCAGGGCCGCCCGGGGCGAGCTGCTGCTGTTCCTCGACGACGACCTCGTGCCGAAGCCCGATCTCGTGGCGTGCCACGCCCGCGCCCACAGCGAGGGCGAGGAGCGCGTGGCGATCGGCTACTGCGCCCCCCGCCCGCGCACCCGCAACCTCGCCTCGTTCGGAGCCGCTGCCTGGTGGGAGGACCACTACCGGGCGCTCCGCGATGCCGCCTCGCTCACGTTCATGGACGTGCTGAGCGGCAACATGTCGGTGGGGCGTGCCACCTTCGAGCGCATCGGCGGCTTCGATCCCGAGCTCCGCCGCCGCGAGGACTGGGAGTGGGGGATCCGCGCGCTCCAATCCGGCGCTCACCTGGTCTACGAGCCGGCGGCACGCGCCGGCCACGAGTTCCACTTCGGGACCCGCAAGGCGCTCGCGGCCGGTCGCCACCATGGCCGCTGCGACGCCACGCTGATCGCGCGCCACCCGGCCGCTGGCGGCGCGCTGCCGGTGCGCTGGAGCTACCGCGCGATGCTGCGTCAACCGCTCAAGGCGTCACTCTTCCTGGCGTTCCAGTGCAAGCCCGGCCAGGCATTGGGCAGGCTGGCCCTCGCCGTACTCGAGCGCGCCAAGGCGCGTCCCACCTGGGCGTGCCTGTTCGCGATGATGCTCGGCGCGGCGTACGAGCGCGGCCGCCGCGATGGCGGCGATCCGCGCCGCCCCGCGCACCAGCCGCCGGTCACCGAGATCGAGCTCCACTCCGATGACCCAGTGCCGGCGCCTGGCACATTCGCCACGCGCCTGCGCCTGCTGGCGGATGGGGAGCGGGTGGCGGAGTTCTCGAGCTATGGCGGCCACTGGGGCCGTCACCTCGCAGAGCAGATCGCGGCCGCCGGCCACTGGGAGTGGTGGCGTCGCACGTCGCCCGCCGAGGACTGCGGGCACGCGCGCATCGACGTGATCAGCGAGCTGACCTGGGCCGAGCGCGATCGGGCAATCCGTGCGTCGAATGCCGACGCGCTGGTGGTTCCGCTCCAGGCCACGCTCCCGGGCGGGCGCTGGATCGCCCAAGCCGCCGCGGCCACGCGAGCCGAGCGCGTGGCCTTCGCCCTGGGCGCGAGCGTGGACGCCGGCGAGCCGCCACAGCCGATCACCCTGCACTCGCGCCAGACCAATCCCGAGCCCTTCCCCGCGATCGGCCGCCCACCGGCGTACATCGCCCTCACTCGGGAGGCCTACATGCTGCTCGGCGGCTTCGAGCTGGGGCTCGCCCCGCTCGGCGACGAGGCGGTGATGCTCGAGCTCACCGAGCGCGCCCTCGGGGCCCGCTGGCTCGTGGCGCGCCGGGACATGCCCGGGCTGGCGGGCGGCGGACATGCAGCCACGCTGCGCACCACCAGAGCCCGGGCGGCGCTGGGTCCGCCATCGCTGCGCCCGGCGGCGGCACGGCTCGTGGCAGGCCTCGTGCCGGGCGGCCCGAGCTTCAGCGGCGGCCTGGCACACGCCGCCGCCCACATCGCGGGGCTGGCCGTGGCCGAGCGCTACCGCACCGATGCGGTGCCGTCACCGGCGCCCGAGCGCTCGAGCGGGCCGGCCTCCCAGCGGTGCTCCGGCCGCAGCAGGCCCTCGCCCGCCGAGCGTCCGGTCACGCGCAGCGGGTAGGCCTGCCAGTGGAAGTCGTAGGCGTACTCCCAGTCCGGGCTGTGGATGCCAACGTCGAGCAGGTACTCGCCCGGCACGAGGTCGACCCGCTCGAGCCCTAGCCACACGCGCAGGCCGCACGAACCCACGCGCCCCAGCCGCACGCCCGCGGCCTCGGTGCTGAGGTCGCAGCACACCACCCCATCCCGCGCCCGCGAGATCGTGATGCTGGCTATCGGGTCCACCACCTCGTAGTCCACGCGCGAGGCCACCTCCACGGCCACGCTGAGCGGCCCGCCGGTATCCACCTCGTCGGGGAGCAGGACGTTCTCGATCGTCAGCTCCAGGCTGCCGAAGCGGTTGCGCTTCAGCTCGAGGCCCTCGGCGCCGCCCACCGGCGCGACGGCGGGCGTGCGCTCGATCGTCTCCGAGCGCATCGCGTCCGCGTACTCCCCCGCCACCTCGGCGGCATCGCCGGCCAGCCGCACTTGACCGCCCTGCAGCCACAGCGCGCGGTTGCATTCCTCCACCACGGTCTCGAGCGAATGGGAGGCCAGCAGCACGGAGGTGCCCGCCTCGCGCAGCTCGCGGATCCGCTCGAGGCAGCGGGCCTGGAAGCGCAGGTCCCCCACCGCGATCACCTCGTCCACGATCAGCACCTGAGGCCGCAGCTGCGCCACCACGCCGAAGGCCAGCCGCAGCTTCATGCCCTCGCTGTAGGTGCGCACGGGAGCGTCCGCGAACTCCTCGAGCTCCGCGAACTCGAGCGCCGCCGGCAGGATCGCCCGGGCCGACGCGCGCCGCAGCCCGGCAACCACCGCGGCGGTGTACGCGTTCTCCCGCCCACTCAGCGAGAGGTCGAAACAGTCGCCCAGCGTGAGGATGGAGGCGATCTCGCCCTGCACGGAGACCGCGCCGCGCGTGGGCCGCCCGAGGCCCGCCGCAAGCCGCAGCAGCGTGGACTTGCCGGCGCCGTTTGCCCCTATCAGCCCGACCGCCTCGCCGGCCCGTACCTGGAGCGACACGTTCTGCAGGGCCCAGCTGCGCTCGCCGCGCCGCGCCGCCAGCGGCACCCGCCGGGTCAGCGTGCCGCGCAGCGTCCGCTGCCCCGACCAGCGCGGGTACGACTTCCACACGCCGTCGAGCCGGATCACAGCTCGTCCACCAAGCCGGGGCTAACGCGCGTGAAGAAGGCAAGTCCCGCCGCCGCCACCGCGACGCTCAAGAGGGTTACCGCAGCAAGCCAGCCCGCCGCAGGCAGCCGCCCGCCGAGGACGATCGAGTGGTAGCCGTCCACGATCGTGGTCAGCGGGTTCAGCCGCAGCAGCGAGCGGTAGTGGTCCGGCAGCCGCGCGAGGTCGTAGAACACCGGCGTGAAGTAGAAGAGCATCGTCACGCCCACCGTCACGATGTGGCGCACGTCGCGGAAATAGACGGTGGCCGCGGCGGTGAGCCAGGCCACGCCCGCCATCAGCGTCAGCTGGATCGCCACGAGCACCGGCAGGAACAGGATCGACCAGTGCAACCCGGTGCTCGCCACCACCATCACCACGAGCACAGGCAGCGACAGCAGCAGGTCGATCAGGGGCACCGCCACCGCCATAAGCGGCAGAGCGAGCACCGGAAAGCGCGGCTGGAACACCAGATGACGGTGGTCGAGCAGCGATGAGGTGCCGTTCACCACTCCCGTGCTGAACCAGTTCCATGCGATCAGCCCGGAGAACACGAACGGTGCGTAGTGGGGCACCCCGAGGTGCAGCACATGGGAGAACGCCACCACCAGGACGGCGAGCTGGGCGAGCTGGCGTACAAGCGGCCACGCCCAGCCGAGCAGCGTGAAGCGGTGCAGCGACGCCACCTCGCGCGCGGCGAGATGAGCCACGAGCTCCCGCAGCCTCCCGAGCTCAGCTCCGCGCCCCCGCCGGGCATCCGCGGCAATCGACCCCATGCCAAAGCTAAGGATAAGTCCCGCGCCTCCCCCGTGAGCCGGTTTGACAGTTAGACTCACCGCGCCGTCGCGTGCCCCCAGACACCCGCGGTGCACGCGATCGGTCTGGACGTGTGCTGGCAAGTCGCGCGAGCGGCGGGCTGGACTGGACAAAACGGCGGGCTACCGCCAGGGGGAGTTGACCTCATGCAGGTTTCTGCAACACGCGAGGACGTCGAGCCCGTCACAAACGAGGCCCGGGACCGCGCCATTACCGCGGTCGTCACCGTCGCGCCGATACTGGCGCTCGGGTTCGTCGCCTGGCAGCTATGGGAGCAGGCGCTCCACTGGGGCGACCTGGTGGTGTTCGCCGTGCTCTACCTCCTGTTCGGGCTGGGTGTGACGGTGGGTTTCCACCGCCTGTTCACCCACCGCAGCTTCAAGACCACGCCCTGGCTGCGATTCATCTTCGCGGCGCTCGGTTCCGCCGCCATCGAGGGACCAGTGATCTCGTGGGTGGCCGACCATCGCAAGCACCACGCGTTCTCCGACAAGGAGGGTGACCCGCACAGCCCACACGTGGGCCACGGCCGCGGCGTCCGCGGTGCCCTCGCCGGGCTCGCCCACGCCCACGTGGGCTGGCTCTTCATCCACACGCAGCGCGGCGCAAAGCGCCGATACGCGCCGGACCTGATGGCCGACCCGGTGGTGTCCTTCGTCGATCGCACGTTCGTGTACTGGGCGCTGCTCGGGCTGGCCGCGTCATTCGGCCTGGGCGTGGCGATCGGCCATTCGGTCAAGGCCGGGCTCACCGGACTGCTCTGGGGCGGCGCGGTGCGCATGCTGGTGCTCCACCACGTCACCTACAGCATCAACTCCCTCTGCCACTTCTTCGGCAGCCGTCGCTTCAATACCGATGACGAGTCGCGCAACCTGCTGTGGCTCGCGCCGCTCTCGCTGGGAGAGGCGTGGCACAACAACCACCACGCGTTTCCCACCTCGGCTGCCCACGGGTTGCGCCGCTTCGAGATCGATCCCTCGGCAATCGTGATCCGTACCCTGGAGAAGATGGGTCTCGTCTGGGACGTCGTCCGCATCTCCCCCGAGCGCCAGGCCGTGAAGGCTGCCGCCGCCGCCTGATGGCGCTCGCGCGGACCGGCCCTTTCCGCGACGAACTGGAGCGCTGCTTCCCGGATCGCCCGTTCGAGGTCGAGTTCTGGGACGGCACGCGGCTACCGGCCACTGACGGCAACGGCGCCACGCCGCACTTCCGCCTCCGCTCGCCGCGCGCCATCGCACACGCGCTGCGGGCGCCGGGGCAGCTCGGCGTTGGCCGCGCGTATGTGACCGGAGAGATCGACGTGGACGACATCGACGCGGTCATCCGCCTGCTCGACACCTGGCAGCCGCCCCCGCTCGCTCGCGCCAACCGCGTGCGCCTGGCCCTTGCCGCCGTACGCGCGTGCGGCATCACACGCCCGCCCGCGGTCCCGCGCGCCGAGCTCAAGCCCAAGGGCAGCCGCCGTACCCGCGAGCGCGACGCCCGCTCGGTGCGCCACCACTACGACCTGCTGCCCGAGTTCTTCGCCCTCTTCCTCGATGAGTCCATGACCTACTCGTGCGCCTTCTTCTCGCGCGGTGCGCAGACCCTCGAGGAGGCGCAGGAGACCAAGCTCGAGCTGGTCTGCACCAAGCTCGGGCTGGAGGAGGGCCAGCGCGTGCTCGACGTGGGCTGCGGCTGGGGCAGCTTCGCCCTACACGCCGCCGCCCGCCACGGCGTGCACGTCACCGGCATCACGCTCTCGGAGCCGCAGGCGCAGGTGGCCCGCCGCCGTGCCGCGGAGGCCGGTCTCGCCGAGCGCGTGGAGTTCCGCGTGATGGACTACCGCGAGATCGAGGGCGAGCAGTTCGACGCCATTGCCAGCATCGGCATGGTCGAGCACGTGGGCGAGGAGAGGATCGACCTCTATGCCGCGCGCCTCGCGGAGCTGGTCAAGCCCGGCGGGATGCTGCTCAACCACGGCATCGCCCGGCTGGACCCCGGCGACGTGATTGGCGGTCCCTTCTCGGACCGCTACGTGTTCCCCGACGGCGCCCCGCTGCAGCTCTCGCGCGTGCTCGCCGCTATCGAGCGCACCGATCTCGAGGCGATCCACGTCGAGGGCTTCCGCGAGGACTACGCCGAGACGCTCCGCCACTGGGCACGGCGACTCGACGACAACATCGACGAGGCGCGCCGCCTGGCGGGCGACGAGCGCGTGCGCGTGTGGAGGCTCTACCTGCGCGCGGCCCGAAACGGGTTCGAGACCGGCTTTACCTCCGTTTACCAAGTGCTCTGCCGCAAGTAGTCGGGGCTGAACGCCACTCAGTGAGCTGCCGGAACCTGCTCGGTTTCCTGCAGGATTCCCCAGCCGGCCTGCACCGGATCAAGGAAGAACGGCGGCTGGTGGTAGCGCAGCTCGTAGTCGTAGCTGTAGCCCTTGGCGTAGCCGCTGACGATCGTGCTGCCGCTGTGGGTGCCCACGGTGCCGCGATACTCCTGGGCGATGGCGCCTGAGACCGTCAGGGTGCCGAGCGAGGTTCCGCAGGCCCAGTTGTCGACGATGAACGAGTGGTTGATCGCGAGGATCGCGGCATCGATCGTCGGGTTCGACATCGAGCCCTGACTCGGATCCTCCGGCGAGCTCGTGCGTTGGCGGAGGAGCTGCCGCAGCTCTTGCTGCGGTCGATCGGGTGATAGACGCGAACGAAGTTGTTGGCGATCAGGCCCGAGCTCAACTGCCCGCATTGTGGATGATGTTGCCGTCGATGATCACGTCGTTGTCGGCGGCGATCGTCACGTCCTTCGTCACTAGACGCCGCTGGAGTGGACGTAGACGTCACCGCATCCGGTCCCGTCCGTCACCGACGGGTAGTCCATTGTCGAGTCGTAGTACGGCGTGCAGTTCTGGTTCTGCACGTAGATCACGCCGTTCGCCGGGATGGGCGTCGACGAGCCGCCGTTCATCGTCATGTTGTTGCCGCTCAGGGTGATGTGGGTCGTGCCGGTGAAGAGGCCATGCCGCGGTGGCGTCGTTCTTGAGCGCGGCGTTAGACGGGCGGCATCTCGAGGATCGGCGCGCCGTACCTGAAGGTGCCGATGTTGTTGGGCGAGTTGTTGCTGCAGCCCGAGGCGCCCCGGTATCCGGGTGAGGTCGGGTCGGAGGTCTCGATGTGGTCGGTGCTCTGGTGCCCGAACGTCGGGTGCCCGCAGATCAGGAGCTGATCGTTCGAGTGCAGCGGCCCATCCACGATGTCCTGCGTGGATGAAAGCCGGGTCCGCGCAGATGCTCTGATCGCGGGGTGACTGGTAGTAGTAGTGGCTGCACGCGGCGGTAGCGGCAGCCTGCTTCGCAGGCGCTTCCGGCGGTCACCGGGTCCAGCGTCTCGAAGTCCGTGAAGTAGAGGTAGTTGAGGAAGCCGACACGGCGGAACGTCGCGACCACGCTCCGGTGGACTCCGCGGTAGTTGCCGGTCGAGCGGACCTTGAACGCACCGGTACTCGGGTCGACCACCGAGGTGCTGATCCCCGTCGACGCAGGCGCTCTTGCCCGGCGGCGGGCAGGATCTCGATCTCGTACTGAGCCTCCGAGCCCGGGATGCTCGTGAACTGCATCGCCCGGAGGCGTTCTTCAGGTAGACCGGCTTGCCCATGTCGGCGCACTGCGACCAGTAGTTCGCGTCCTGGGTCAGGTGGTAGAAGTACCAGTTGATCCCAGCGTCGGCGGCGTTGTACGCCTCCTTGTAGTACTGGTCGTGACGCGCGGAGCTGGTGTCGCCGTCGGAGGCCGCGAAGGCCGCTGCCACGAGCAGCATTCCGACGAGCATCATGCCCATCACCACCACGGTGGTGAAGCCGCGCTCTGTCTTGATTTTTAGGTTCCTTGCGAGCATGGCTGTGCGTTTGGCGCCTCGGGGTCGACCGCGCGCCAGAAGACGTCGTCCTGGAACACGTGGAGTGGGGATCGCTGACATTGATTCCGGTTGGCCGGGTGAGGAACGAGATGGCCACCTTCACCACCTTCGCCTGATCGGCCGAGCTGAGCCCAGTCGAGCCGGCCGTGAGCGCGACGAAGCTTCCGCTGCCCTGCGTCGCGCTCGGGTCGTACGTGTAGTACGTGAAGACAGGCGCCCCGCGTCACCGGCACGACGTTGTTCAGGAGGGTCTTGGTCGCCACCGACGGCGTCGAGCTGACCGTCGGTGGGGACGTGAGGACCACTTCGTCACCGCGTAGTCGGTCTCGCTGATGGTCTTCGCGGTCGGGTCGTACACGAGCTTGTGCAGATCGGGCAGCGTCGAGCCCACCGCTCGTCGGGTCCCCCATGTAGGCGTAGAAGTTGACCTCGTTGTCCGTTGCCCTTCACCACCGGGGTGTACTGGCCCGCGCAGGTCATCGACCGAATCTGGCGAGTCATCAGCTCGAGCGTGATACGACCGCGCTGAGAGCGCGTCCTCACGGTCGGTGACGGCCTTGTTGTTGATGAACGCGCGGTCGATCACCGTGAACGCGGCGATCAACACGATCATTCCGAGCGCCATGCCAACCACGAGCTCGATAAGCGTGAAACCACGCTGCGAGGAGAGTTGAGTTGGCCGCGCCATCAACAGCTGCCCTTGGTGTAGTAGTTGGTGGAGTCGATGGTCAGGCTTCCCAGGTTCTTGCCGCCAGACGAGTTGTTGGTGAACGTCATGGTGGTGCGGTGGCTGCTGGTGCCCTGGTTGTCGTCGACGCAGACGCTGAATGCGCCATAGGGGAGCCCAAGCGAGGCGAATCCGTTGGTGTCGCTCGTGAGCATGCTGAAGGTGTTCAGCGGGTTGCCGCTCGAGTCGTCGCAGTCGGTCTCCGTGAATTGCACGTCAGCACCGGAGAAGTTCGTCGTTCCGCTGCTGGTCTTTCGCCTGACCGTCAAGCTCACATTGGGCGTCGTGGGAGTCACCGACTGGCTCCCGCCTGCGGTGAGGATTCCGGCGAAGGTCGCCGTCTGCCCGTACTTGGTGGGGTCGTTCACCGTGCAGACACCGGCGTAGACGGCGTAGGCGTCGGTGAACGGGAACAGGTTGCCCGCGGTATTTGTGTGCGTCGAGGTCCCCTGGCAATTGGTCTGCGGGAACTCGCTCCCGTTTCTGACCGCGGGCGTGAGCTTCAGGTGGGTGTTGGCCACGCTGAGCCCGACGCAGGCGGCTGTGGCGGGGAAGTTCGCCGTTATCGAGCCGGCCCGGTCGTACTGGAACTGCGTGGTGCTCACGTTGCCCGGCACCACCGTGATCGGCGCGGTGACCGCGTTCACGCCGTTGACGTCCACGTAGAGCGGTTTTGAGAACGAAACGTGGTACTGCGTCGAGTTGTCGAGGAAGGTGAAGAGGGAGCAGCCCAGAGCATCCGTGCTCACCGTCGTTCCGGGCGGCTCCTGCAGAGTGACCGGCACGCTCGGCACACCGGTCGTGCCGGTGCGGTCGACCACCTGCACCGCCGAGTTGCCGTCGTCGGGCTTCGGGGACAGAAGGCTGTCCTGAACGACCGGAGCGTTGGCGTTCGCCGGGTCGTAGACGGTGGAGGTGATCTTGAGGTAATGCGCACTGCTCGAGTTGTTGGTGCAACTGAGCGCGCCGCTCGAGTCGTTGATCGGGGTGGCGGCAGAGTTGACCGTGTAGTTGATGTTCCCGATCTTCAGCACACGCGAGTCCGTGTAGCCGCCCGAGAGCGCCGCGGCATCCATGGTGCGCATGCGCTCCTGGTCCTGCTGGGCGAGGTACGCGGCTACCGTGCGGTTGCGATTACGTCCAGAGGTCTTCGATGCGCCGTCGAGACCGTTGTAGATCGCGAGGCCGGCGACGATGAGCACCACTGCGCCGACCATCACCTCGACGATCAGCCAGCCGCCCTCGTCTGAAAGACGAAGTTGCGAGGGTCGCCTCAGGAGTCGCCGCAGCTTCGGAGTCAACCGCGACACGTCGTCACAACCGAGGGATGGGCGATCCCGATATCGGAGCCGATACCCATGTGCGGGATATCGGTCCTCCCGGGGCCAAGCTTTAACCGGCCAAAGCCTGGGTGCGCGACCGTAGACGGATGTACGTCCGAAAACGCACAAGCGGACTTTTCCGCGCGCTAGAGCTAAGTGTTCTCTAAGCGCCAACAAGCGCGAGCGGCTGGGCGTCGAGCACGAGGTGCTGTGCCGAGCCCGACTTCGAGCGCGCTACCCGAAGCGTCCCGACCACGCGCACCAGCGTGCCGCTGCCGGCCATGTAGATGGTGTCCACATCCCACCCCGACAGCTCGCCGGCGATCAGCCGAGCGGTGGCTCGGCGGAGCTCGTCGCGGTTGTCGGCGTCGATCACCGGCGGCCAGTACGCGCCGCTGAACTCGGACTCCGAGTAACCCACGAGCTGGCAGAAGCCGTCGTTGAGGGCGGTGAAGCGGCCGTCGAGCCCTATATACGCGCGCGGGGACTCACCGTCGTCAAGGCCGGCCTCGAAGGCCCGGCGGCGGTCGGTGGCGGCGGGCGCGCTGGACAGCGCCTGCTCCGGCGCGTGCTCGGCCGCTCGCGCCAGGGCGCCCTCGAGCTCGCCGGTGAGGGCCGTTATCTGGGTCTCCAGCTCGGTTACGCGGGCGCGCTCGCGCGCGAGAGCCTCTGTCTCGAGATGGCCCGCGGCCACGCGTTCGCGCTGCTCTGCCGCTTCCATGGTGGCCGCCTTCACTTCGGCGGCTCGTTCGGCAGCGATCCGCTCAGCCTGCTCCAGCCGGAGCCTGAGCTGCTCCGCCCGCTGCTCGTGCTCGGCAAGCGCCGCGTGCGCCGCCTCGCTCTCGGATGCAGCCTCGGCCAGGGCCGAGCGTGCCTCGTCGCGTTCGGTTTCAGCCTGGCGAAGAGCCGCGTCCGCACTGTCGCGCTCGCCCGCGGCGTCCTTGAGCGCGCCGCCGGCGCGATCACGCTCCGCGAGGGCGGCGGCCAGTGCCGCGCGCGCCTCGTCGCGGTCGCGCTTTGCGGCCTCGAGGACCGGCTTGCCGGGCAGCGCCTGCAACTCGGCCGTCTTGGCGTCGAGCGCCGCGCTCAGCTCCTCGCACCTGCCGGCCGCCCGCTCGAGCTCGGCCCGCAGGACCTCGCGCTCGCGCTCCCTCTCGCTCGCGGCGGCTCCGACATCGTCGCGCTCGCGAGCCACCTCGTCGAGCTGCCGCTGAAGCTCGTCGCGCTCGGCCACGGCCGCGTCAAGCGCTCCCTTGAGCCGATCCCGATCCGCGGCCGCCTCGTCCAGAGCCTCCGCCAGGCGCTTCCGCTCTGCGGTGGCCCCTTCCAGCGAGGCGCGCGCGTCGTCGCGTTCGCGCCTAACAGCCTCGAGCGCGGACTCTCCGGGCAGCGCCTCGAGCTCCGCTGTCTTTGCGTCCAGCGCCACGCTCAGCTCCTCGGACCTGCCGGCCGCCCGCTCGAGCTCGGCCCGCAGCGCCTCGCGCTCGGCCACGGCCGCGTCCAGTGCGGAGCGCGCCTCGTCGCGCTGGCGCTCCGTCTCCCCCAGCTCAGCCCTCTTGGAATCGAGTGCGGCGGTCAACTCCTCGCACCTGCGCTCCCTATCCGCCAGTTCGGCGCTCTTCGCCTCGAGCACGGCGTTCAGCTCGGGAAGCTTGGACTGCGCGTCGTCGGCGGACGACGCGGCGAGCTTCGTCTGCGCCACGGCCTGATCGCGCTCCGCCGCGAGCCGGCCGGCTTCGGCCCGCGCCTGCTCGGTGCACTGCTCCTGGTCGGAAAGCTCCGCCCGAAGCCGCCCGATCTCATCGCGCAGCCGGGTCACCTCGGCCGACGCCGCCTTGAGGCTCTCCTGTGCCTCCGCCAGGTCCTCGGCGGTGTGATCGTCCTCGCCCATGGGCGGAAGCTCCTCGGCAGACGGCGCGTGCGGGTGCTCGTCACGCTCGATTGCCAGCGCCCGCGCGGCATGCTGGGCGTCCGGGTCCTCGATCACCGCCGCGTCGCTCACGGCGCGCAGGGTCACGAGCAGCCCGGCCACGGAGTCCAGGGCGGGCGCATCCTCATTGAGTGCGGATGCGATCGCGTCCGCGGCGAGCGGGTGCACCTGGGCTAGCCGCTCAGCGCTCTGGGAGCCCGGTCCGCCGACGGCGAGGTCCGCCACCAGCATCGTGAACTCGTAGCCGAGCACGAGCGGCACCGGCACCGCGGTCATCTCCACGGAGAGGCCCCAGCCGCCGCGGCAGAGCATCTGCAGGTTCGCCCGCGCGGGGGGCCGCTCCGCCTGGGGGGCGTCGAAGTAGCTCTTCCACAGGTCCATGCCCTCGCCGGCCCAAGCCAGCGGCTGCCCGAACGCCGCCCTGCCCACCACCTCCTCCTCGCGCCAGCCGAGCAGGCTCTCGGCGCCGGCGCTCCAGCGGCTGATGCGCCCCTGGCCGTCAACCACGAGGTAACGGCGCCGGAGCATGTCCTCGAGCATTCCGTCGAGGAGCGTCGCGCCTGGAGGGGGCGCGTCGGGAGGGTGCATGCGTAAGGCCTCGGACTGGACGCCCGGGTTCTTGAGCGGCCCGCGTCCAGCCTCGAACAGAGGTCGGCTCTAGCGGCGGCGGCGAAGCCATTCCGCGAGGAACGGCTCGGCGATCGCGTACTCGCCCCTGCCCCGGCGGGTCACCAACTCGCCGCGCACGAGCGCAGCCAGGGCCGTCTGCACGGTTGGCGTGGCCGGCAGCGAATGACGGCGCTGGTATTCGCTGGTGAGCGGATGCCCCGGCTGCTCCTCCGCGAGGGCCATGAGCACGAGCCGCTGCGCCCCCGCGAGGCTGTCCCACAGCAGCCCGAAGTGCGCGTTCTCGGACCTCAAGGTCCCGTTGAGGGCCAGCTCGAGTTGGTCCACATCGGCGCTCCCCCGCGCCGGCGTTTGTCCCCAGAGGAAGTAGAACAGCTCCTGCGTCGCGTACGGGTGCCCGCCGGTGATCTCGAATGCGCGGGCGAGCGCCTCGTCGGTCACGCGCTTGCCGGTCTGGCGGAAGCGTTCCGCGACCCAGGGACCGAATGCCTCGGGCGCGATCACACCTAGCTCCATCTGCTTCGCGCTGCGCCAGAACGGCTCGTTCGCGTCACTGAAGATGCGCTCCATCATGTGCCGCTTGCTGCCGAGGTACACGTGGGATACCTCTGGCTGCTCCTGGAAGGCAGAGCGCATCAGCTTGGGCAGGCCGGGATCGATCTCCACCACCTCCTGGAACTCGTCGAACACCAGCGCCACCCTCCGCCCGCGCTCCGCCCCGATGCGACCCGGCAGGGAGAACAGCTCCTCGAGAGTGGCGTCGATGTCCTCGCGGGCCGCCCGCGCGTCGAAGCTGAACGAGATCGAGCCGTCCTCCGGGTTCACGGTGATCGTGGGGGTCACCCGCAGGCCGGAGAACACCGCGAGCCGCTTCTTGGCCTTGAACAGGCGCGAGGCCATCTCGTCGTGGATCGTGCCTGCCAGGCGGTCGGCGAACTTCTCGCGCGTGGGCGTGCTCATCAGGTCGACCTGGCCTACCAGCACACCCCGCTTCACCAGCCGCTGGATCACGCGCCAGATGAGCGACGACTTGCCATAACGGCGTGGAGCGAACAGCACGACATCCTGGCCGTTGCGGATGTCCGCGCCCAGTTCTGCGAGCTCATCCTCGCGATCAGTGAACGCCTCGTCGAGTGCTAACGCGCCGTATTGAAAAGGGTTGATGGCGCCCGGTTTGGCCATGTTGGAATTGTGGCGGCTTCCATAATGTTTTGCAACATAATGTGATGCACCATAATGTCAGGCTGTTTTGCGCTCTAGAGAGGGAGCGCGGACTTTCCTTAGCCCTCAGGGCTGTTCAAATGCACAGCGCACAGCAGGTGCGGCCCCCGAGTCACAAGTGTTCGTCACCCGAACATTCCTAAAGATTTACCCGATCTGGGTTACGTGGACCGGATTGTGGTACCACTTCGGTGGTAGTCGGCTTTGCACATGGTGCGCGATGAATCCCCTACAGAACTTGTGCGCAACGGGCCCGAAGGCAGAGGCGCGACGGGCGCTGCGCGCATCTGGGATCGCCGTCGCCGCGCTCCTCGCGCTGGCCGCGTTCGCACCGAGCGCTAGCGCAGACCTACCTGGTGTCGCCGGCGACAACGCGCAAGCGGCCGCGCCTGTGGTGAACAAGGTCGCTCAGCCGGTCGACGACGCAGCAGGCCAGGCCACCGAGCCCGCGCAGCAGGCGGCGGCGCCGGCCGTGGACCAGGCCGCGCAGGCCGCGGCACCGGCGGTGGACCAGGCCACGCAAGACGCGGCACCGGTGGTCGACCAGGCCACGCAACACGCGGCACCGGTGGTCGACCAGGCCACGCAAGCCGCGGCGCCGGTGGTCAGAGACGTCGCGCGGGCGACGAGCCAGGTGTCACGACCGGCCGCGGACCAGGTGTCCCAGCTGGCCGACAGCGTCATCTCCGCCGGGCAGGACACATCGCGTTCCGCCGGCCAGCTCACGCGCCACCGCTCCTCGGGCGACGCCACAGGCGCGCCGCGCCACGCGAGCTCCACCCCCGCCACGCACACGCCTAACCAGGCGACGGCGGCGCCCACCAAGCTGCGGCTGTGGCATCACAGCTTCTCGCTTGCGCATCCCGCAAGCCCCCACCTGGCCCAAGCCCAGGCGGGCGGTCTGAAGCCGGCTCTTGCGGCGAACCGCCCATTCCCCTCCACAGGTAGCGGGACCGAGCCAAGCCGGCAGCCCGGCGGACGCCCCTCCCCGGCACCGGCTCCCCTGCACGGTCCCGCTACCCAGGAGGGCGCCGTCGCCAGCGGCTCATCGGGAGGAGCCGCCGGCGCAAGCGGAGCCATCCTCATCACCTTCATGCTCGCGGCCTCACTTGGGCTGCGTCGCCTCAGCTTGGCGTCGGACCCGCTCGGCCCGGCGCCCCTCGTGCTACTGCCCGAGCGTCCCGGCTAGCCCCAGCCGGAGACCTCAGTAGCCCGCCGGGGATCGGTTCTCCCCGCGGGCGTTCCAGTAAGCACGATTTAGAGAGAGGAAACGCTCGCATGAGACGAATAGTCAGTGCGCTGCTGACGGCTGCTGCCGTTGGAGCGTTCACAGCTGCACCGGCAAGTGCCGGGCAGATACCAGGGGTCACGCCGCCCGATCAGATGCACAGCGGCCCGACCCAGTCCATCACGCAGTCGAACGACTCGACGACAAACCAGGGCAACAACACGGTCACTGGTGGCAACGCCGAGGCGACCGGCGGCAACGGTGGAAACGCCAACACGGGCAACGAGCAGTTCCTGAACGGGAACAGCGTGGCGGTGTCCGTTGGCAAGGACAGCAGTGCCGACTCACAGGGCGGGGACACCTCTGCCCAGAGCGGCAACGCCACCGGCGGCAACGGCGGCAACGCCAAGGCCGAGGGCGGCAACGCCGGAGTCGAGAACAAGTCCGGCACTGGCCAGAGCAACTCCGCCGAGAACCGCGGCGACAGCTCGAGCCAGGACAGCCACAGCTGTGGCTGTGACAATCGCTCGGATGGCCGTAGCGACGGCAAGGGCGGCGACCAGTCGTCCCAGCAGTCGAACGACTCGACCACGAACCAGGGCTACAACACCGTCACCGGCGGTGACGGCAAGGCCACTGGCGGTAACGGCGGCGACGCCAACACCGGCAACACGCAGGCCCTGAATGGCAACAGCGTTGCCATCTCGGTGGGCGATCACAGCAAGGCCGACTCGACGGGCGGGGACACCTCCGCCGAGAGCGGCAACGCCACCGGCGGCAACGGCGGCAACGCCAAGGCCGAGGGCGGCAACGCCGGAGTCGAGAACAAGTCCGGCACCTGGCAGGACAACAACGCCGAGAACCGCGGCGACAAGTCCCACCAGGACAACCACAGCCAGTGCGGCTGTGGCGACAAGGGTCCCCGTGGCAACGACCAGAACGGGAGCCAGAAGTCGGACCAGAAGAACGATTCGACCACGAATCAGGGCAACAACAAGGTGACCGGCGGCAACGCCGACGCCTATGGCGGTAACGGCGGCAACGCCGATACCGGCAACAAGCAGTTCGGCAACGGCAACTCGTTCAGCTACGCCGAGGGCCAGCAGGGAGACAACAACACGCAGAACTTCTCTCCGTGTGGTTGCTATCCCGGCAAGGACCACGGCAGCGACACGAGCGCCGAGTCGCGTGGTGGCGACACCAGCGCGAAGAGCGGCGACGCCTACGGCGGCAATGGCGGCAACGCCAAGGCCAGCGGCGGCGATGCCTGGGTCGACAACCAGTCCTTCACTTGGCAGCAGAACGACGCCAAGAACAAGGGCGGAAGCTCGGACCAGCAGAGTGGATGGGAGCCCAAGAGCACCGACATGGGCCCGCACCCGCAGAGCGGTCAGAGCATCGACCAGTCGAACCAGTCGACCACCGACCAGGGCTACAACGACGTCACTGGCGGCCAGGCCGACGCGACCGGCGGTAACGGCGGCAACGCCGACACCGGGAACACCCAGAAGGGCAACGGCAATTCGTGGAGTTACTCGGACGGCCAGGGCAACAGCAGCACCCCGCTGGAGGAGCGGCAGGCCTACAACGACGCCTGCTACTGCCACCGGCAGCCTGACCACAAGAGCGACGACACGAGCGCTCGCTCGCGCGGCGGCGACACCTCCGCGTCAAGCGGCGACGCCTACGGCGGCAATGGCGGCAGCGCCAAGGCCTACGGCGGCGATGCCTGGGTGGGCAACCAGGCCTTCACGGGCCAGAGCAACGAGGGCTCGAACAGCAAGAGGAAGTAACGAGCCCCGCTCCCGTCCCGCGGCGGAGCCACTTCGCGGTGGCTCCGCCCGGCCGGGGGGCCGAGCGTTGAGTTCACGCGCTGACACAGCCGGGTCCGGCTGCGCAGATCCGGGTACGCCGGACGCCAAATGGACTTTCTCAGGGAAGCGTTCAGCGGACGGAACCGCTTCGTCCTGCGGCTGGCGATCATCGCCGCGCTGGGCGGCTTCCTGTTCGGCTACGACACCGGCGTCATCTCTGGTGCGCAGCTGTTCATCACGAAGGACCTCGGCGCGAGCACGTTCGAGCAGCAGGCGTTCGTGGGCGCGCTCTTGATCGGCGCCGTGGTGGGCGCGATCCTGTCCGGCTTCTCCGCCGATGCGCTCTCGCGCCGGCGCACGAAGATCGTGTCGGGCTCGGTCTACGTGCTGGGCGCACTCGGCTCGGCGCTCGCGCAGACCTCCCCGGAGCTGATCGCCGCCCGCTTCGTGCTCGGCATCGCAGTCGGCACCGCGTCATTCGTGTCCCCGATGTACATCTCGGAGCTGGCGCCCAAGAAGATCCGCGGCGGGGTGACATCGTTCAACCAGCTGATGGTGGTCAGCGGCATCCTCGCTGCCTATGTCGCGGCCTGGACGCTCAAGGACGTGACCGACAACTGGCGCTGGATGCTCGGGCTGGGCGCGTTGCCGGGCCTCGCGCTGGCCATTGGCATGTTGTTCCAGCCGTACTCCCCGCGTTGGCTGATCGAGCAGGGACGCGAGGACGAGGCGCGCTCCGTGCTTCGCCGTGCGCGCCAAAACGACGACGAGGTGGACGAGGAGATCGACGAGATCAAGAAGGCCGCCGGCGAGGAGGGCGGCATCCGCCGCATCTGGCGGCCCGAGGTGAGGCCGATGGTGGCGGTGGGCCTCGCGCTCGCGGTGGCGCAGCAGTTCATCGGCGTGAACACGGTCATCTACTACGCGCCCACGATCTTGAAGTTCACCGGCCTCGGTACGGGCGGCGCGATCACCCAGGCGCTGTCGGTGGGAATCACCAACCTCGTGTTCACGATCCTGGCCGTGCTCATCCTGGACAAGGTGGGCAGGCGAGCGCTGCTGATCACCGGCACCGTGGGCTGCATCGTGTCGCTCGCCGCGCTCGGCGTGTTCTTCGCCAGCGGCTGGCTGCAAGACAACGTCTCGTGGTTCGCCCTGGTCTGCCTGATCGTCTACATCGCGTCGTTCGCGATCGGCCTCGGCCCGGTGTTCTGGCTGATGATCTCGGAGATCTTCCCGCTCAAGGTGCGCGGCTCGGCGATGAGCGTCTCCACCGTGGGCAACTGGAGCGCCAACTTCGTCGTGTCGTCGTTCTTCCTGTCGCTGACCTCGGCGATCACGCGCCAGGGGACGTTCTGGCTGTATGCCGGCTTTGGAGTGGCCGCGCTCATCTACTTCATCGCACGCGTACCGGAAACGAAGGACCGCTCGCTCGAGCAGATCGAGACCGAGCTGCAGACGGTATGAGCACACACTCTGAAGCGCGTGGCGAGGTTTAGCCACCTGCGTGGGGTGAGAATATTTCCCTCTGAGGGCGGTCCGGCCCACAGCGGGTTCTGAGCCTGCGAATCTCGCCGTCCGGCCTCAAGAGACGGAGACGGATCACGTTGAGTGCGCCGCACTCCGGATCTTTCGAGTCATCGCAGATCGTGAGGTCCCCGGTGCGAAAAGCTCAAGTTGAATCGGCGAAGCGTCCGCCCGATTCCGAGCGGCGGACGGTGGGAGCGGTCCCACGCAAGACCGCTCCTGAGCGGGGCGGCCTGTGCCGGCCGCTCGCCCAGCGACGGGAGGAGCGCTGCTTGTTCCTGCGCTGCCAGCGCGACGGCGATGCCGCGGCGCGAGCCGAGCTGGTCGAGCGCTTCCTGCCCCTTGCCCGCAGGCTGGCGCGCCGCTACGAGCAGGCGAGCGAGCCGCTCGACGACCTCGTGCAGGTGGCGAGCCTGGCGCTGCTGAAGGCGATCGACCGCTTCGACCCCGAGCGCGGCGACGCCTTCTCGAGCTACGCGGCACCCACGATCCTGGGCGAGCTCAAGCGGCATTTCCGGGACTCGAGCTGGGCGCTCCACGTGCCGCGCGGCATGCAGGAGCGCGTACTGGCGGTGAACGCCGCCGTGGACGCGCTGTCACGCGGGCTCGGTCGCTCCCCCACGGCGAAGGAGATCGCGGAGCACCTCGAGTTGCCGGTCGAGGAGGTCCTCGAAGCACTGGAGGCCGGAGCCGCCTACAGCACCACATCCATCGACAGCCCCCGTAGCGCGAGCGACGAGGAGCAGAGCACCATCGCCGAGACGCTCGGCGAGACCGACGGGCGTCTCGATCTGGTGGAGGACAGCGCCACCGTCTACCGCGGGCTGCGCGCGCTGCCCGAGCGCGAGCGCTCGATCATCTACCTGCGTTTCGCCGAGGGGCTGACGCAGGCGGAGATCGCCGAGCGGATCGGGATCTCCCAGATGCACGTGTCGCGCCTGATCCGGCGCGCGATTCAGCGCGTGCGGCTGGTCAGCGCCGCCTAGCTGCCGGCTCGCTGTGAGGGCGGGACACGCGGCGGCGTGAAGCGAGCCTGCGCGTGGCGGGCGCTGGGTAGACGCGGCAGGGCGTCCGGGGCTTTGCCGGCGACCTCATCAAGCGCGGCGCCGCACTGGGGGCAGCTGTGACGGCGCGTGCGGCTCGAGAAGGTGATCACGAGGCACTCCGCCTCGCAGTTCGGACACCTCACGTATGGCACTCTCACTCCTTGAGCGGGCTGTGACCGCCTGGGGCGGGACTCGCCTGAGCCTGCCACACCCGCGGCCCCGCGCCATCGGTAGAGATCCGAAGGGCTGACGGGTTTCTCCACAGGCAAGATCGGCCGTTTCTCCGATGCGCGGGCAGTGCTGCAGGCGGACGATCGACCGATGGAGCTGAAAGGCGTGCTCGCCGTCGCGGCTGCGGTGACGCTCGTGACCGGGGGCTGTGGTGGCGGCGGCGCCAAGCAGTCTCCAGAGAAGGCCGCGTATGTAGCCAAGGCGGATCGAATCTGCAAGGCCACCAAGGCCCAGACCGCGCCTCTCATCGCGAAGCTCGCCAGTGCGGTGTCCGGCGGCTTCAGCGGAGCCCAAGCGCAGGAGCTAGCGGGCGTCACCGCCCAGCTCCACACCATGGGGCAGAGCTTCCTCACCCGGCTTCAGAAGCTCACCCCACCGAGCGGCGACCATGCCCAGATCGAGCGCTTCCTCGCCCCGTCGAGGCAGATAGTGGACGACCTCGGCCGCGCTGCCTCCGACCTGAAGGCAGGCAACGTCACCGGGGCGCTCGCCCTCCTCCAGGCCGGCACGTCCGCGGCCGAGCAGGCCAACTCGGCCGCGCAGTCCTACGGCTTCAAGCAGTGCGTCTCCGTGCTGCCATCAGGTTGAGTCCGGTGCCGGATCGAGCCACCAGCGACCGCGAAGTCAAGGCTCACAGCTACGCGCGCGATCACGGGGTGTTAAGGCCGCTCTACGCCCTGGCGCGGGTGCTGCTGACGCTCCTTCTGCGCTTCTGGTTTCGCCTGCGGGTCTCTGGTGCCGAGCACATCCCGCCCGGCGGTCCCGTGATCGTCACGCCCAACCACAAGAGCTTCATGGACGCCTTCTTCGTAGGCCTGGGCACCAAGCGGCACGTGCGCTACATGGCGAAGATCGAGCTCTTCAAGGGTCCGGCCGCCTGGCTTCTTCCGCGACTGGGTGCGTTTCCAGTGCGCCGCGGGGAGGCCGACGCCGAGGCCGTGGAGACCGCCCGCGCAATCCTCGGCCAGGGCGGCCTCGTGGTCGTCTTCCCGGAAGGCACGCGCGTGGACGAGCCCGATGCGCTCGGCTCCCCTCACCACGGCGCCGGGCGCTTGGCGTTCGAGACCGGGGCGCCCATCGTCCCGGCCGCGATCGCCGGCACCTCGCAGCTGTGGCTCGGCCCGATCCCGAAGCCTCGCCGGGTGCAGGTGTCCTTTCTCGAACCGGTGCGGGTGGAGGAGCTTGCCTCGGCGCGGGACGCACTCACCGTCCTGATCGACCAGGAGGTGTGGCCGGCGGTCCAGCTCGAGTACGGGCGACTCGTGGCCACGCCGAGCGTGATCGCGACGGCCCTCGCGGCACTGGGGATCGGCGGCGGGCTGCTCGCCGCGCGACGCGGGGACCCGCGCACGCCGCGGCTGGTGGGCTTCGTCGAGCCGCGGAGGATGCGGCGCAAGAAGCGGCGCGGCCGGGTCCTCAAATCGGCGCGCGCCCGGCTGGCACGCCTGCGGCGATGAGTCAGCCGGATCGCACCAGCTTGAGACGCATCTCGCCGAGCGCCTCCTGCGAGTAGAGAGCGGTCTCCAGGTTGAGACAGTCCTCGAGCTCGGCGCTCCCGCCGCCCTTCCACGGATCGAACAGCATCGAGACCACCCGGTACAGCCGAATCCCGTCGGTGAGGTACGCGTCGCGGCAGAGGCTGTGACTGACTGAGCGTGTCTTGGTCGCCGTGAGCGTCATGAGGCGCAACCTAACCGCCGGTCACAGCCCCCCCGCGTCCGTCCTCGACCACGATCTTGCTGCGGAGTTACTACGGAACGGACGGGGCGACAGCACGATACGGTCTCGCGGCCAAACAGAGGAGAGGAGCAGGTTCGGTGAGCACCGGTGTGAGCTTCGACGTGGCCGGCTACGGCGTGGCCGTGACCGGAGGGGCGAGCGGGCTCGGGCTCGCCTGCGGCGAGGTGCTGGCCGCGGGCGGTGCGCGGGTCACGCTGATCGACCTCGACGCCGACGGCGTGGCCGCGCAGGCCGAGCGACTCCGGGGCGAGGGGCTGGACGTGCGCAGCGCCGTCGCCGACGTCACCGACCACCCGACGCTCGACCGCGCGATCGACGCGGCGGCGGAGGAATACGGCCGCCTCGACGTCGTGTTCGCGAACGCCGGCATCGATCCCGGCGTCGGCTTCCTCGGCGCCTGGGCCGGCAGCTCGCGGCCGCGGGTCGAGGAGGGCGCGCTCGAGCGCTACACGGACGAGCGCTGGAACCGCGTGATCGACATCAATCTGAACGGGGTCTTCGCGACCGCGCGGGCCGCAGCGCGCCACATGCGCCCGCGCAAGTTCGGGCGGATCGTCGTCACCACCTCGCTCGCGGCCACCCAGGTCGAGCCTGCGATCGGTCACGCCTACGCGACCGCGAAGGCGGGCGCGCGGCATCTGGTGCACTGCCTGGCGCTGGAGCTCGCCGCCTACGGCATCACCGTCAACGCGATCGCGCCGGGGTTCTTCATCACGAACATCGGCGGCGGCCACGCGCACGCGCCAGAGGTGCAGGAAGCGATGTCCAAGGACATCCCGATGCACCGCGTGGGCTGGCCGGAGGACATCAAGGCCTCGCCCTCTTCCTCGCCTCGCCGGCCTCGGACTACATCACCGGCCAGGAGATCATCATCGACGGCGGCTGGAGCCTCGGCGTCGCAGACTAGGCGGCGCCCGGACCGCTCTCAGTCGTGGAGCGGCGGGGCGTACGAGACGCCCACGATCAGTCCCTCGCTCGACAGAAGCCGTACCACGGTCTGGCCCCAGGGCTCCTTGCGTGCCGGGTGCAGAAGCTCGAAGCCCGCGCGTTCGAGCTCCTCGCCGGCCGCTGCCACCGCGTCGGCGTCTTTGACCTCGAACTCGACGCTGGCCTGCGGAACGGTCATTCCCGCCGGCCACGACGGCGCGCCGAAGCACGCCTCCGCAGCCTGGGACAGCGGCCAGACACCGAAGTGCTTGCTGCCGGCGATCTTCTCGCTGTGCCAGTACTCCCCGTCTTCGCCCGAGGTGAGCGGCAGGCCAAGGGCCCCGACGTAGAGCTGGCGGCTCTTCGGCGGGTCGGGCGCGATCACGGCGAAGCCTGCGATGAAGAGAATGTCCATGGCCGTCACCGTAGGGCACCCCGCCGGAGAGGGCTTGAAGATTTCCGACACCTAAGCTGTGAGCTGGTGGCTTACCGCGAGTTCAACCCTCCGCCCGAGCTGGCGGACGTGGTGGCGTGTACGTGGGAGCGCAGCATCCCGGCGCTCGGCATCCCGGCGGCCCAGCGCGTTGTGCCCGACGCCTGCGTGGACTTCGTCTGGCTCGGGGGCCGGCTGCAGGTGGCCGGTCCCGACACGAAGGCGTTCATGAGCCAGATTGCGCCGGGCGGGACGGTCGTGGGCCTTCGCCTGCGGCCCGGCGCCGCGGGCAGCATGCTCGGGTTGCCAGCGAGCGAGCTCCGCGACGCGCGTGTGGCGCTCGAGGACGTCTGGAACCGGCGCGGCGCCGAGCTCGCGGAGCGGCTTGGCTCCGCCACCTCCTGACTCGAGCGACGCCGGCTGCTCGAGGCTGCGGTCAGCGCTCAGCGGCCGGCGATGGACGAGCCCGATTGGCTGGTGCTCGCGGCCGGTCGCCTGCTGGGTCTGCCGGGGAGCCGCGTGGCCTCGGTGAGCCGCACGCTCGCAACGAGCGAACGCCAGCTCCTGCGGTGGTTCCGGGCCGCCGTGGGTTACGGGCCGAAGACGCTCGATCGCGTTCTTCGCTTCCAGCGCTTTCTCTCGCGCGCGCCCGTAATCGCGCGCGGGGAAGACAGCCTTGCCGGCCTGGCCGCGGAGCTCGGTTATGCGGACCAGGCACACCTCTCGCGGGAGTCAGTCGCGCTGTCGGGGCTGACGCCGGGCGAGCTGGTTGCGGGCCACGCCGCCAGGCACTCGCGTGGCACTACCTGACCTCGAGCCGCGCGGCGTCTCGTACGCCCAGCTGTAGCCCATCCTGCGGCCGGCCGCCGCGACCCGCTGAACGAGCTGCCCCTCGGTGTTGATGGGGAGCTCCTTGTGGGGAGCGCGGCGGCGGTGCCAAGCCTCGCGACGATTTCGGCCAGCGGGGCGCAGGCGGTGCGGACGGGCGCGCAGTGACGGCCGAGCGCGCGGTCTGGCCAGATCGCGTTCGTGCTCCGGCGGTCCGCGACCGACTTGGCCCTGCGCTCGCCCCAGCGCACGACGACATCCCGGGGGCCCGCTGCTGGCCCCAGGCTCGGGTTATGTACGCACGCGAACGGGTGCGTTCCCCGATGCCGATGCGCGATGAGCCGCCTAGCCTCGGAGCATGTTCTACATGCATGGCATCGGTTGGGGCTGGTGGCTACTGATGTCCTTCGGCATGGTCGCCTTCTGGGGCCTTGTGATCTGGGGGATCGTTGCGCTCGTACGCGGCGAGAATCTCGGATCGCGACAGCCCGAGGACGACCGGCCACTTGACGTCCTGCAGCGCCGGCTGGCGCGTGGCGAGATCTCGGTCGAGGAATACGAGGAACTTCGCGACGCGTTGATCGGCAGACGCGACAAGTCGCCAGCCTGAGACCTGCCTCAGTCAGCGCGGTCTTCGCCGCGGGGCAGCGGTAGGCGCCCCGCGACGGAGACGCTGACCCCGCACCCGCATGCGGCAGGAGAGCGCGTAGCCGGCGCCCATCCCACCTGGCAGCTCCGGAAGCTCCCAGGCCTCGAGCGTGCCGTCGAGGCCTGCGCGCTCCAGCGCACCAACGATAAAGCGCAACGACAGCTCGAAATCGTCGGGCTCTTGCACGTAAATCAGCACACCGCCACCCCAGTGACGACGGTGCGTTGGCCCGCGCTGGCCTCCGTTAGACGCCGTTTGCCTCGACCTGGTCTGCACTGAAGCCAAGCCAGACGTCGACTTGTTCGGTGCGCATCCATTCGTAGGGGTGCTCGATCTCGTCGGTTATCGCCACCCATCCGCCCGGACGGACGACGCGGACCATCTCGACGAGCATCCCGGCCGGATCCTCGGCGTGGTGAAGGACCATATTCGCGACTGCGGCGTCCATCGAGTCCTCCTCGAACGGCAGCTTCCTGAGATCGCCTTCGCGGAGCTCGACGTTGTCGACGCCGAGCTGAGCGAGGTTGTCGCGAGCGACCTCGAGCATCGCCGGGGAGTTGTCGATGGCGACTACCCGTCCAGCGCGCGATGCGAGGCCGGCGGCGACGAACCCGGTGCCCGTGCCGACGTCGAGCACGGTTTGTTCGCCGTCGACGGCGATCGCGTCCGCCATGGTCTCGATGACCCGCTCGTCGTAGTAGGTGAGGCGCATCGTGTCCCACTCGGCTGCGGCGGCCTCGAAGAAGGACTTGACGTCGCTGGCGTTCATCGCTCGGGGCGCATCATCGCGGTGCTCACCGGTCATTTGATCACACCGCTCATCGTCGCTCGCGAGGTCACGGGGAGTCTGACGATGGCTGGCTCGCCGTTCCAGCTGGTGACGAACCCTCGTCAGCCGCGCGGCAGCTCGGCATGCGCCGCTGCATCCATGGGTGGCCCGCCGGGCCGCGGAGCGCCGGCGGCGGTCCCTCGGTGGGCCGGCATGTCGATCAGCACCCAGAGCCCTGAGGCGGCTGTGAGCGCTGCGACGACGCCAATCGCGCCTCCGTAGCCGATGGCGTCGTCGACGAGACCGGCGATCAGACCGCCGGCGACATAGCCCATGTCGCGCCAGAAGCGGTAGACGCCCACGGTGGGCGCTCGGGCGATCGGCGAGACGGCATCGGAGATCGCCGCGATCAGCGTCGGGTACACGAGCGCGGTGCCGGCTCCGAGCACCAGAGCGGCCACCGCGGCTACCGCGACGCGCCCGCCCGAGAGGGCAAGCAGCACCAGCGCCCCGGCTTGGAGCAGCATGCCGGCGACGATGAGCGGCTTGCGGCCGACGGTGTCGGACCAGTGGCCGGTCCAGATCTGCCCGGCGCCCCAGACGGCGGGATAGATACCAGCCACGAGGCCGACCTGTCCCGCGCTCGCGCCGTGGGCGGCGAGGAAGAGTGGGACGAGGCCCCAGGTGAGCGCGTCGTTGAGGTTGTTGACGAGCCCGGCCTGCGAGCTTGACCGCAGCGCTGCGACGCGGTAGCTGGCGTCGCGGAACGCGTCGCGCAGAGCAGGCGGAGAGGTCGCCGCGTCCGGGTGCGCCTGCTGCTCAAGCGCCATGTGGGCGGCGGTGTCCCGCACGAACCGCAGCGAGATGAGGAACGCGCTGACGGCGATCGCGGCGCCCGCGACCACGAGCACGTCTCGCGGTGCGAACTGCGAGGCGAGCAGACCGCTCGCGGCGGCCGCGATTGCCAGTCCGCCATACCCGGCCGCCTCGTTTAGCCCGAGCGCGAGGCCGCGGCGCTTCGGTCCGACCAGGTCGATCTTCATGACCACGGTCATGGACCACGCGAGCCCTTGGTTGATCCCGAGGAATAGGTTGGCGACCACGATCCACGCCCAGCTCGGAGCCACCTGCACGAGCAGCGGCACCGGCAGCGCAAAGGCCCAGCCCAGCACGAGCAGCCGCTTGCGCCCTAGCCGCTCCGCGAGCGCGCCGGCGCCTAGGTTGGTCAACGCCTTCGCGAGGCCGAAGGCGACGATGAACGAGAGCACCGCAACGCTCGAGGCGATGCCGAACTCATCGCGGCCGATCAGCGGCAGCGTCGAGCGCTCGAGCCCGACCATCGCGCCGACGAAGGCGTTGACCGCGACGAGCAGCGAGAACTGCGCCGCGTTCTCGCGCAGGCCGAGGCGGAGCTGGGTCGGGCTCACTGCGTCTCGGCGAGCGCCAGCCCGGAGCGGTTGGCCGCGACGATCGCGGCCTGCTGTTCGGGCGCCTGCGGGATGTCCTTGAGCAGCGCCTCGACGAAGGCGTCCTCGGAGTCGAACTTGAGCGCCTGGTTCTGCCGGCGCTCGAACCCGATCGTCGAGACCGGGTTGGCGGACAGGCCGCGCCCGCACACCGAGCCCGAGTAGTGGGACGGGTACAGGACGAGGTGATCGGGCAGCGTCAGGAGCCGCTCCGTCAGCGAGCGGTAGAGCGTGCGCGCCATCTCCTCGACCGTCTGCTCACCGTGGGCGTGCAGGTCAGGGCGTCCGGCGTCACCCACCAGCAGCGCGTCGCCGGTGAGCACGAACCAGGGCTCGTCGCCGCGGGTGTGGTCGGTCACGAGGTAGGCGTGGTGGGCGAGCGCGTGACCGGGGGTGGCGATCGCCTGGATCTCGGTGTTGCCGAGCGTGACCAGCTCGCCGTCGGCGAGCTGGTGATGCGGGAAGTCGACGCCGGCGCCCTCCGGGAGGTAGCCCGTGGCGCCGGTGCGCTCGACCAGCCGCGGCAACCCGGAGACGTGATCCGCCTGAACGTGCGTCTCGAAGACCGCCACGATGGGCATCCCCTGGCCCTCAGCCAGCGCGATGTACTGATCAACCAAGTCGATGTGCGGATCGACCACCGCGAACTGGCTGTGCGTCTTGCAGCCGAACAAATACGAGGCGCAGGCCGTCTGATCGTTGAACAACTGGCGGAAGAACACTGCCTCTCCTTCACGAGTCCTCTTGGAGACCTTGACAAGTTATCAAGTGATCTATTGAATAGCAACGGATGGAGCCCAACCGAAAGAGCGCGCTGTTCGAGGCCATCGCCCTGATGGGCAAGGCGTTCGCCAGCCCCGTGCGCCTAGAACTGCTCGACCTGCTGGCACAGGCCCCACGCACCGTCGAGCAGCTGGCGCGGGCCAGCGGGCAGTCGACGGCGAACACCTCACAGCACCTGCAGGCACTGCACGCCGCCGGTCTGGTGGCGCGCAACCGAGAGGGCACAAGCGTGCGCTACGCCCTCGCCGGCGACGAAGCGCTGCGGCTGTGGCTCGCGCTACGGGAGACTTCGGCCAAGCAGCTGGCGGAGGTGGAACGCGCTGCACGCGAATACCTGGGCGGCGAGGTCGAGGCGATCGGGCGTGACGAGCTCGTCAAGCGGCTCTCGAGCGGCGAGGTCGTGCTGATCGACGTGCGGCCCGAGGAGGAATTCGCGGCCGGTCACATTGAGGGCGCCGAGTCCGTGCCGCTGGAGGAGCTCGAGCGCCGACTGGCGGACCTCCCGACCGACCGCGAAGTGGTGGCGTATTGCCGCGGGCCGTTCTGCGCCTACGCCCACGAAGCCGTCAGGAAGCTGCGCACCGCCGGCCGCGATGCGCGGCGGCTCGAGGACGGCTGGCCCGAGTGGCGGCTCTCTGAAAAGCGATCGAGACGGCGAACGGCCAGGGCCTGATGTCCTGCTATCGCCAGCAGGCCCAGATCGACGTGGCACCGGCTGCCCTCTGGGACCTCGTTGGCAACGTTGAGCGACACCCGGAGTGGTGGCCTCGTGTAATCGATGTGCACTGCAACGGGCTCGAGCAGGGCTGCAGCTATCGCCAGGTCTACAGGTCGCCGATGGGCGTAGTCGAGACGGATGTCTCGATCGAGCGCCTCGAGGGCTGCCGAGAGTTGGTGCTGCGCTGCCTCGACACCGGCACCTACACGCGTTGGCTCCTGACGGAGGCGCAGGGCGGCACCTTCATCGACGCGGAGTTCGGCCTGGATCCAAAAACAGCCCGCACACGCGTCTTCGACGTGGTGGCCGGCAGACGCTACTTCCGTCACTGGCTCGAGCAATCGATCGACGCCCTGCGCCAAGCCGCACGAGAGGAGAGGGTAACGACGTGACCACCGAGGCCGGAGTCGACGTCGAGGTCCTGCGCGAGGAGATCCAGAAGACCTACACCGAGGTCTCGGTCGAGCAGGACAAGGAGTTCATCTTCCCGACCGGCAGGGCCTGGGCGGAGGATCTCGGCTACCCGCCGGAGCTTGCGCACGTGCCGGACGGGACAGTGGAGAGCTTCGCCGGGGTGGCCAACCATTGGACGCTGGGCCACATCGAGCCGGGGGCGGTGGTGCTCGACCTTGGTTGCGGCGCCGGCACCGACCTGCTGATAGCCGCCCAGATGGTCGGGCCCGAGGGTCACGTCATCGGTGTCGACATGACATCGACAATGCTCGAGCGCGCGCGTGCGAGCGCGGATCAGATGGGACTGGCCAACGTCGAGCTGCACGAGAGCCTGATCGAGTCCCTGCCGCTGGCGGATGCGTCGGTCGACGTCGTCATCTCCAACGGCGTGATCGACCTCGTGCCAGACAAGGACGCGGTGTTCGGGGAGATCGACCGCGTGCTGCGCCCGGGCGGCCGCGTGCAGTTGGCCGACGTGATCGTCCACACCGAGGTGTCGGAGGATGCGCGGGGGCGCATCGACCTCTGGACCGGGTGAATTGCCGGGGCTCTCCTGGAGGGAGAGCATGCGCGCCTGCTGGTCCAGCGGGGCTACCGCGACGTGGAGCAGGGCGAACTGGTTGACACGTACGCGAACTCGGCGTTCGAGGACACGCGCCGCAAGGCCGCCAAGTTCGGCGCGATGGGCTCGACGATCCGTGCAAAGAAGCCGGAATGATCCGAAGGCAGTGAATGCAGCGGCGTGACCCCGACGGGGTGGAGACCTCGGCGATCGACGCCCTGATCGAGCTCAAGGGAAAGCGCGTGATCGACGTTGGCTGCGGCAGCGGCCGACTGACCGCTTTGGCTGCGGCACACGCCAGCACCGTTTACGCGTTTGACCCCGACTCCGACTCGGTGGCTAAAGCCGAGGCCTCGCTGTCAGACGAAGCTCGCAAGAAGGTCCGCTTCGGGGTGCATGACGCTGAGGCACTCGACGTTCCGCGGCGGCGTTTCGACGTGGCGCTCTGCGGCTGGTCGCTCTGATGCGTGCCACTCGAGGGCGTGGTCGACGCCCTGCGCAGAATCCACTCGGCCCTCGCGCCTGGCGGCCTGCTGGTCGACACGCAGCCGCTCTCGCCGCATCCGCCCGTCAACGCCGATGGCCGGCGGCTCGGAGCACTCGACATGCGGGAGTGGTGCGAGACCGTGGCGGCCGTCGACCGGCTCTTCGACAAGGTGACGAGCAGCTTGTATTCGGTCGAGACGGAGCAGCGCTTCGTGGTGACCGACACGTTTCTTGGCGGACCCGAATTCGTTGAGTCCGTGAGCGGCTGGCGCGGCACCCTTGCCTCGGCTGCGCTGCGCGTTCGCGCCGCCACCGCAACGCCGCCGCTGACCGTCGACCAGGAAGTGCGGCTTCGCCTGCTGGTCCGGCGATGAGGGCTACAACGTGCCGGCTCTGAGCCTCAGCGGCGGCGACTCGCTGCCAGTAGGCGCGGGGCGGCTAGGACGGTGCGCCACAGGCCGAGCTGCCGGAGCAATTCGAGGCTGTCGAACGCCGACCAGTCCTCAACGATGCGCCCGTCTTGAAGGCGGCTGATGGTGATGCCCCACAGTCGCACCCGGCGGCTGCGGTTGACGCCTGTCAACACGAAGCGACTGGCGACACGGTCACCTTCGGCGACCTGGTCGACGACCTCGAAGGCGAGCTCGTCGAACAGCGCCCGGTAGAGCGCCGTCGACCGGCGCACACCCTCGAGGCCGTGGTACTCGAGGCTGCCGACATGATCGGCGAAGTCCTTGGCGTAGCAACGCGGCGCCGCCGCCATCGAGGCCGCCAGCTTCACGATCTCGCACTCGGAGCGCTTCGGATTCAGCGCCAACGCCCTAGAGCCAAGCGTGCCCCACATCCTCGGCACCGCCCGACGGCTCTGAGCCGCCGACCATGCGGTGACGGCAGCAGGCACCTCACCCTACACGACACCAGCCACCCACCTATCTCGTCCTCCGCCGGACACCCGAAGGACATGTTGATGTGTCTGAAGTGTGTCCGCACGGAGTCAAGTCGTGTTTCGTGCTGATCGTCGGTGAGGGGGTTGCCGCTTAGGCGGCGAGTTCGGCTGCCTCCTTCTTCTTGTTGCTGTTCTTGTTGGTTCGCCCTCTTCGCGCTCGTATTGGTCACCGGAGAGCACTTGCTTAATCGAGTGTTCTGAGAGGTAGGGGCTCCAGCCAGGCCGGTGAGCGATGCGCGACGGGCGGACCACGCTCCGCGCCCGAGATGATGAGTAACGGGGCAGATCCATGCCGACACCTGCGGTCCTGCTTTGACGACAGAGCGAGCGTCGGGGCGGCGTCGACGAACCTGCTGCTCCGCGCGGTGGCTGTTGCACAAAGGGGTGGTGGTGTCCGGGTCGGTGAGGACGATTCCGGGCATGGGTCAGAACTTCATCGCGTGTGATCGTGAGCAGGAGTTGTTGTTGCCGCCGAGTCTGCGTGAGTGGTTGCCGGAGGACCATCTGGCGTGGTTTGTGATCGACGCTGTTGGCGAGTTCGATCTCGGGCCGTTCTACGCGGCCTATCGGGCTGACGGTCACGGCCGGGCGGCGCACGATCCGGCGTTGATGGTTGCGTTGTTGCTCTACTCGTACGCGCGCGGGGAGCGATCGTCGCGGCGCGTCGAGCGGCGTTGCGTGGAGGATGTCGCGACCCGGCTGATCTGCGCGAACCAGACGCCTGATCACACGACGATCGCGCGGTTCCGGCAGCGGCACGAGGCGGCGCTCGCCGGGCTGTTCGGCGAGGTGCTCGCGCTCTGCGCCGACGCCGGGCTGGTCGAGGTCGGGGTCGTCGCGGTCGACGGGACGAAGGTGAATGCGAACGCATCGCATCACGCGACGCGCGCTTACGAGCAGATCGCAGCAGAGATCCTCGAAGAGGCCGCCGCTGTCGACGCGGAGGAGGATGAGCGGTTCGGCGATCGCCGCGGCGACGAGCTGCCGCCTGAGCTCGCGACTGCGCAGGGGCGGCGCGGCTGGCTGCGCGAGGCGAAGCGCCGGCTTGACGAGCAGCGAGCTGCCGAGGCCAGGCCGATCCCGCGCTCGCGGCCGGAACGGCTGGCCGAGTCGAAGCGGCGGCTCGAGGAAGACCACCAGGTCGAGCAGCGCGCGAACGCCGATTACGAGGCCTACCGCGCACGCGGAGTGATGAAGAACGGCCGCCGCTTCGGCAAGCCGCCGACGCCCTACACGCCGCCGCCGACACCGCAGGGGAAGGTCAACGTCACCGACCCCGACTCGCGCAACGTCAAGACGCCGCGCGGCTGGGTCCAGGGCTACAACGCCCAGGCCGTCTGCAACGAGCGCCAGATCGTGATCGCCGCCGAGCTCCACGCCGACTCGCCGGACTTCGGCCACCTCGAACCGATGGTCGCTGCTGCCGAGCGCGAACTCCAAGCTGCCGGGATCGCCGACAAGCCGGAGGTGGTGCTCGCCGACGCCGGCTACTGGCACCACGACCAAATGGACGCCATCGTCAGCCGCGGCACGCGAGTGTTGATCCCACCCGACGCCGGCAAACGCAAAGGCACCCGGCCAGGCTGGGATGGCGGCCGCTACGACTTCATGCGCCGGGTGCTCGAAACCGACCCAGGCCGCGACCTCTACAGCAAACGCCAGGGCATGATCGAGCCGATCTTCGGCAACACCAAGTTCAACCGCCGAATCGACCGCTTCTTACGCCGCGGCAGAGCCGCCTGCCGCTCCGAATGGCGCCTCATCACCGCCACCCACAACCTCCTCAAGCTCCACACCGCCCTCACGACCGCCTGAAGGCGGCCGTTTCCGCCGACGCGCCGGACCAGCTTTTCGCTAACGCCGCAGAACCACGAGCGGCCCGCGGCTTTACGCAACAGCCACCGCGGAAGGCAGGTTCGCGGCTCGACATGGCTACGGTCCGATCCGCACGGAGGCAAGGGAGCACGAAGCACGACGGCTGGAGGTGATGGCGGTTGCACAGCAGGGGCAGGTGTTTCCGCTCGCAGGGCGGGACAGCGATGCGAAGCGGTGGGCGTACCGGTATCGGGTAGGTGGGCGTGGTTCCAAGCGCTTACAACGAGGCGGGTACGAGTCGGAGCAGGCGGCGGCGGAGGCGCTCGAGCGGGTGCTCGACCGGCGGCGGCGCGAGCAGGGTCTGGTCGAGTCGCCGACGTTGGCCGAGCTGGTCGACGTCTATCTGGCCCAGCACGAGGGCGAGCCCGAGACGACCGAGAAGCTGCGCTGGCTGCTCGCAAAGGCGGTGCGCGTCTTCGGCGAGCAGAGCCTCAGCCAACTCCGCTCGCCGGCGATCGCGGCCTGGCGGATGACCATCCCGGCCGGGCACCGCTTCGAAGCGACCCAGGCGCTCCGCCAGGTGCTCGCGCGGGCGGTCAGCGGGGGGCTCGACCCGTTCGAGTCGTGGGAGCAGCTGTACGCGGTCACCGGCGAGCTCGCTCCGCGCCACCGCCCGATGGTGCTGTTCGCCGCCGCCACCGGGCGAGTGGCTCGCGCTCGAGCACAGAGACATCGACCGCGAGACCCAGGTCGTGTACGTCCGCCGCACGCTTAGAAACGGGCGCGTCAAGCCGCCCAAGACGACGGCGAGCGTGCGCGCCGTTCCCCTCCAGACGATCGCGCTCGCCGCGCTCGATCAGTTACGGCCGGACCCGGAGTGTCCGCTCCTGTTCCCATCCCTGCGCGGCGGCTACCTCGACCTGCACAACTTCCGCAGCCGCAGCTGGAAACCGGCGCAGAACGCCGCCGGGATCGTGCCGCTTCGCCGGGTCTACGACCTGCGCCACACGTTCGCGACCTTCGCGCTCCGCGCCGGCATCTCCACCTCGATCTCTCCCGCTACATGGGCACAAGCCTCGCCATGATCGACCGCCACTACGGCCACCTCGCCCGCGACGGCCGCGAACACGCCATCAAACTGCTCGACACCTACCAAGCCGCCAAAGCGCTCGACGTCCACCAGGTGGACGCTTCGTGGACACCGAACGAGCCCTTCGACCTCAAGTACGCGAGCAAAAGAGGGGCTAAGCAGGCAAAAGGCTGAAGCCGACTATCGGACTCGAACCGATGACCCCCTCCTTACCATGGAGGTGCTCTACCAACGTGCCGAGGCACGAAAACGGGCGCTACAACAGGGTTTGAGCGGGTTTCTCGTGGACATGCCGTCACCCTCGATGGCACATCTATGGCACTCCGCTCGCTCCCAAGCCCGGAAGGGGACTCGAACCCCTGACCCCGTCCTTACCATGGACGTGCTCTACCAACTGAGCTATCCGGGCGCTCTGCAGCGCGGAGTCTAAGCGCTGACACGAGAATGCTCCACGCCGGGGAGGCCCGACCCCGAGTGCAGTCTGCAGTCCTTCGGTCGAGCCGCGCGTTCAGGCGAGTCCATCGTTGGGAGCGCTCGGGAGGATCAGGGAGTCGACGAGTTCGAGGATCGGAGCCTGAGCGAGCGCGCGCGCGATCCGTGTCAGCGACCGCTCAGCGATTGGGCGCCCAGCCAGCGCGGCCGTGATAGTCGCCGGACTTAGGCCGGCCCGGGTCGCTAGGTCTGTGGCCGAGATCCCGCGGCGCGCCAGTTCGACACGTAGGCGATGGGGCCGAAGGGTGACGCTCACAACTGCGGCCGAGCGGCCTCGACAGTGTCCCCTCGGAGCGTGGCGGCCTGTGGTTCGCAACTCCTCACGCGGAGTCTCCGATGAACGAGCGCCCGCCCGTCGGATCCGGGTTCTCGCAACCTCGACGGTACGCCGCGCCCGCATTGGATTCGCCGTCCGCCACTGGGCTGTTACTACGGCAGCGGCTCGTCGTGGACGGCCCAGTCTCAGAGGACCCCGCACACGTACCGCTCGATCTAGAGTCCCGGCCCCATGAGGACCGCCGGTATCGACCTGTCGTCACAGGACGAAAAGACCTGGGCTTGCTGCATCACCTGGTCGGCGGGCACCGCGACCGTGGAACGCCTCGATGGCAATCTCGGAGACGCGGAACTCACGGATCTCATCGAGGACGCCGGCATTGGGAAGGTGGGGATCGACGTGCCCCTGGGATGGCCCGTGGCGTTTGCCGCTGCAGTGGCCGGTCACAGCGCCGACGGCAGTTGGCCGAACTCATATGAGCACAAGACGGACAAGCAGTACCGCCTGCGCGCAACTGACCGCCACATCCAGAGGAAGGACGTCCTCGGCATGTCTCCGCTCTCCGTGTCGACCGACTGGATCGGCATCCCCGCGATGCGGGCGGCGGCGCTTCTCTCGCGGCTGCCGGAGCGCGTCGCGCTGGACGGCTCGGGCAAGGTGGTGGAGGTGTACCCGGCGGCTGCCCTCCGGCGATGGGGCCTTCCGTTCCGCCTGTACAAGGGGAAGAAGAACGCGGAGGCGCGCGGCGAGTTGGTCGATGAATTGATGTCCCCAACCTTCGCCGGCCGATGGCTCAGCCTCGCCGCACACGAGGAGAAGTGCCGGGCGAGCGACGATGCGCTGGACGCCCTCGTCGCGGCGCTGGTGGCGAGGGCGAGCCGGACAGACGGCCTTGTGGACCCGATTCCGGCGCCGGACCGGGAGGCCGCTGTGCGGGAGGGCTGGATAGCCCTGCCGACGGCAGGGTCACTCGAGCGGCTTGGCCACCGGCTGATTGAACCCGCAGGCAGCTCGCCGGTCCGTATTGCAGGCGGGGATCAATCGGTCTGGAGTAGGACGAGCAGAGCCTCGTACGCGTCGCCAGCATTGAGGTGGCTGTAGACCCGCTCGATCATTCGCAGCGAGGAATGGCCGGCGATCTGAGCCACCATCATTGGGTTCATCCCCCCGCGGAGGGCGTTGGTGATGAAGCTATGCCGCAGGAGGTGGGCATGGACGGGCTTGCCGATCTCTGCTCGCTGCGCGGCGGAGCGGACAAGCTGGAGAAGACCGCTCGCGTCAGAGGCTCGTAATCCCCGCTGCGGCCACGGCGCAGGCCGACGAAGAGGCGCTCGCTCCGAGCGTCCTTTGGTCGCGCGTGCCGGATGTACCGCTCCAGCCCGCGCAGGAGGGCGGGTGGCAGCGGCACGAGGCGCCGCGCGCGCCCTTGCCATGGACGCGGAGGAACGCCTGGCGATCGCGGCGCAGGATGTCGCCAGTCTCAAGTCGGCACAACTCGGTATTGCGGAGCCCGCAGTCGCTGAGGATCGAGAGGATGAGCTTGTCCCGCTCCGTCGGGGCAGCGGCCACGAGGCGGCGGATTTCCTCCCGGTCGAGGACGTCGAGGACACGGCGCGGCAGTTGGGGGAGCGACGGCTTCGCGGCCACCGCTTCGCCCTCCCTCTCGCACCAGTTGAGGAAGCCGCGAACCGCCCGCGAGTACGCGTGGACGCTCGCCTTGGAGAGCGTCTTGCCCCGAGCCATCGGCGTCTCCGCGAGGTAGACGGAGAAGGCGTTGGGGGTCCGGCTGGTCAGGCCGGCGAGGTCGACGATGCCGCGGTCCGAGCACCACGGCAGGAAGATGCTGCGGAGCGGATAGCCGTAGCTGTTGGTGATCGTGTTCGGCGCGAGTCCCTTGGCGCGGCACGCCATGAGGTAGTCGTCGACCAACTGCTCCAGCGCGGTCGGCGGCCGGATGGCCGGACGACGGTCAGGTCGGGCACTGCGGGGTCCGCCGGCAACGCGCCAACTGCCCCTGCATTTGTGACACAACTGCGCTGCTCTACAGCGCATGCTACGGCAACTCAGGACGGCCTCGCAATAGCAAGAGAGCATCACTTGCCGGACTAGCAAGTGCTACACCGGAACTCAGGCGTTGTCCGGTGGTGGAGCCAGGGGGGCTCGAACCCCCGACCTCTTGCATGCCATGAACGCGTTATGACAATCGCGTCGCCCGCGGCATAGTTGGAATTCGGCAGCAGCGCTTTCCTCCGAACTTGCGCTCCTGAGTAGCGCTTGCGAGGGCAGGTGCGAAACCGCGGTCCCAGGCGACGGCATTCTCGGTCCCGGTAGCGCCGTTCCTTCGCGCGTTCGCGTCACTTAGTTAGACGCGGGCTGGTCCACCCGGGTTCCTCCCGGCGGGGCTTGGACACCGTCAATGGGAGGGAACGAACCCAAGGCAGGGTCAACACCGCGCGACGCCATGATCCCACTGCCGGTCTTGGCGTCGACAAAATGGATGTCGTAGTTGTAACTGACAATGCCGTGGTTCGCGCCCAGACCGCCAGCCGTGGAGTAGGCGCCGCCCTTGGGGTTCACGGCGACCACATAGCAAAGGCAAACGTCGTGGCCCGGCGTATTCGTCACAGAGGCCAACTCGGACTTGAGGATTTGCGATCCTGGAGGGGCATTCTTCAATGCCGCCGCCGCCGCAGTGTCTGGCGAGACCAAGCCCGGGGGCACTTCATTGAGAGGCGTGATGTTCTGTCCGTGAGCCGCCAGAGCCGCGGCCGGAATCGGGTCCGCCTGAGAACTCGTCGGCGTCACCGACGCACCGGCATTGTTGGTGGTTGAGCGAAGCAGAACAGCGGCGAGCACCACCACTGCGAGCAACCCAAGGACGAACGCGATCGGCAGCGCACGCCTAGTCACATGCATTCCTCCTGCAAGGCTTGGGCCCCGCGGCGGGCGTTCGAGCTAGTAAACACAGTATCGGCCCTGAGTTGTCATCCCAGAAGGGTCTGTCCGTCGAGCTGGGTTGCCCGTAAACACCCACAATGGGAGGGTGAAGTTCCCGACACTATGGTCAGCCGTAGTTGGGGCAATCCTGTGCTGCGGCTGCGCGCCGGCCGCGGGATCGCAGGCGATGGCTACTCCCCGTCCGACCCTGTGCCCACCGGTTGTCGTTCCGACCGACGGACCAAAGACGCCGCAGACACCGGATCTCCGTCCGGATGCTGAGCGGCAGGCGGAGATCGACGCGGCGCGTGCGCGTAGAACCGATTGCCGGGTGGCGTGGTCGCAGGACACCGAGTTCTCCAACCTGCCATGGGGGAAGCTCGTGCACAAGGCGAGTACCGGCGACCCTGCCCCTCCCGAATACCACACCCTCACGGCGGCGGCAGCGGCCGCAGACGTGATCGTGGCCGGGACGGTGACCTCAGTCACCGTCACCCCCCTCGCGAACGGCTCGCCCGAGGGCCGGAACCTCCGCGTCACCGCGACCATCACTGTGGATACGCCGGTGAAGGGTGCGTCCGCCGGACCGCTCGACGTGAACCAGGGCAGCACCGTCCAACCGACGTTGGACTGGAAGAGCGCAGAGATTTGGACTATCCCTGGTCGCCCTTCCTCGTTCCAGAAGAGCGCGTGGTGCTCCTGCTGGAGCGTGACAAGGATGGCGAAGTGTATCCGCAATCGTTTACCGAACGTATCTGGTGACCGGCGGCAAGGTCACAGCGATTGTTGCGTTAGGCATGGACCTTGCCGACCTCCGTTCTCAGGCGACCGGACTGCCTGAGGCGGACTTCGTTGCATTGTTGAGGTGATGGCTTCGGGCCGGGACCGTCCTCGCCGCGATACCTGCGTGGCCTGACTGCAGGCTCGCAGTGCGGTGGAGGGTGCGGCGCATAGCCCGCAGCAGTTGGTTGGGTCCCCATGCGGCGGTGTTCTTCCACCGCTGGAACCGACCGTGGAATCCCTCGCGGCCCAGACGCCCCAGATCGGAGGGGTGTCCAGACACGTCCCGGGACCGTGTGGCAGAAGTGGAAGGGAACGCCTCTAGCAGGTGAAGGCTGGGGGAGCCGGCAAAGACCCCCCTGCATTCCTCATCACCGTCGTAGAAGCCTCGACAACGACCTCCTGGGCGGGCGAATCTGCCGGCACCATCCGCTGGAGCAGTACACGACCGTCACCGCGCCTCACCGTTACCGTCCACGGGAGAGATGGAGACCCTTGACCGAGTTTGAAGACGGTCGACCCTTGGCATCCGATTATGGATGGGCGGGCCCCGGACCACGGGATCACCTCGATCGATTCCGAGCTTTGGTTCTGTACGGTGAGACTCCAGCCGCGGTCGCCAGAGGATGTAGCAACAGTGCCCCCCGTTTGAGAGACGTTGGGCAATGGGGCACTACAACTGCAAAGCAGGACCCCCACGATCAGCGTGAAGCCGGTGGCGCGCGTCATGTCGGGCGTGGCGGATCCTCCACTTGTCGCCTGCAAGCCAAGAGTGGCTTTAGCCGCGACAGCAAGGTCAGTGGAGCCGAGTCAGCGGCGATTTGTCAAGCGATTGATAGGGACCCAAGCACGCATCGTTGGGTGCCTCCGCCCGGCAACTGCACGGCCTCCGAAGCGCGTGTCCCGGTCGCGGCGACGCCTGGATTGCCAGGTCCCCTCAAGCACGCGGATTCGAAGCGGCCACCGTGCCACGAGTCCTGCGACTACGCCCTGAAGTGCACTTCCGTTGGTCGGGGCATTCCGTCTCGGTTCCCTCGTGGCGTGCGGAGCCGCGTCGAATCCACCTTCGGAGGGAACTCCAATGGCAACCCAGGCTCCGACCCACTCCCGGCAGTCGCGCTCGCAGCGCGTCCTCCGCATCGCCAGGACCGTCACCGGTCACTGGCTGCTGGTTCTGGCGTCACACACCATCGCGGTCGCTGTGGTCGCCACGCTCGTGCACCGGCCGCCCTGCGGCTGACGCTCAGGCGGCCACCGCGGCGGTTTGCCGCCTCCGCGGCTTCGACACCGTCGAGGACGGTCTGCGCGGCCTTCTGGATGCGGTCCCGCGCGGTGCGGATCGCGGTGATCGCCTCATCGCCTCCGCCGGACCAGGCGGCGACATACCCGAAGCTGTACGCGTCGGTCTCCAGACCCAGCCCGGAGCAGACGACGTATGCCACCGACTCGGCCTCCAACTCTGCGAGCGCGCGGTCTTGACCTGTCACGGGCCATGTACCAGTCGGGAGAGACCAGCGCCCACGCGCGCAGCCTCACCTTGGCAATGAGGGCCTCTACCGACCGCACCGATTGCTGCATATCTTGAGTTCGGCCGGAGCATTTCCCTGTCTGGCCTTGCCGCATAGCAGCGACACCTATGTGGCCGGCGATCGCCGGCCGGGAGAGCCGTTCCAGGCTGACCCCGACGAGGCTCGGCAAGCCCAGCACCTAGCTTGAGCTCGCTCTGTGCCACTGAGCTCTGCCGGCCCACAGGACCCCTTCCTTCTCGCCGAGAGTCGCTGCATAGTTCAGGGGGAAGGAATGAAGATCGGCTATCGGGCGCGACGCGCTCACACGGTGGTCACCGCCCTTGCGTGCGCCGCACTAGTCGCAGCAAGCCTCGGCGTTATTGCGCCCTGGCACGCCCTTGCCGGAGCCGGGTCGGATCACCTTAATAGCGGGGAAGGCCTCCAGAGTGGGCAGGTACTCAACAACTACCACGCTGAGAACAACGCAAGCGGGTCGACGAATGTTGGCTTCCAACTGCAGATGCAGGCCGGCGACGGCAACCTTGTCATCTACGAGGTCTGGAACTCCCACCCGGTCTGGTCGCTGGCCGCGCAGACCTATCAGGGTCACGCGGTCTCTCTGATCGCGGGATCAACGGTGGCGATGCAGACAGACGGAAACCTCGTGGTATACGGGCCGGCCCCCGCGCATACGGTGGTTTGGGCGACGGGAACAAGAGTGCCATGGGTGCCACGCTCAGCCTCAATTACGACGGCAACCTCGTCGAGTATCTCAGCGGGTCTCCGATTTGGGCGAGCAACACGACCGTGTCGGTCGGCGGCTACCCGAAGTGCACGCCGCAGCGAACCTACAACGGCCTGAGTTCGACGCAGGTCGGTGAACACAAGGCGCCCACCGGCGGCCTGCTTGGTGTCCTCTACGCCACCGTCCTGAACTACAGCCCATACGTGTACAACACTCCGAGCGACACGACGTCCGCGTGGGTGATGCTGCAGTTCTTTGACAGTTCCTTTGCCCAGGTCGGCTGGATTGAGGCTCCCGGGTCGTACAGGCGCACGTTCAGCGAGTCTTGGATCGAAGACGGCAGTCACAATCCCGTTTACGCTGAATACCCGTCCTACTCGTTTGCGATCGGCTCGGCGCCTACGTACTCGGTGCAGACAACTGGTCAGGGCGAGTACACGTACTGGGTGAACGGTCACTACCTAGGGCAGGACCAAATGGGTCTCCAGTTCACTAGTGCAAGTCTCGCGTCTGAAGTACACAGCCTGCCTGACCAGATGTCAGGAGGATACTTGTCGGCCGAAAACCAGACTTTCACGGGGGGCGAAGATCTGGTACAGCAACGATTGGCAGAACTACGGGACTGGGACCGCGTATAACCCGGCCAACTACGGCGAGTCTATTGGGTCATCCGTGTTGACAACATGGGATCCGCTCTGTGCGTACTAGAACCGTGCGTGCATGGATTCAGGAGGATTGCTGGTGAAAGGACGATTGATCTCTGTCGGCTTTGTAGCGCTGGCAGTGGTAGCTGTCATCGCTCTTGCCTTGGCAACACGACCCTCGTCCGGGCCGGCCGCCTCGTCGGCACCCACCGCCACTCCGCCGAGCACGGCTGACCCAATCCCCATGGCGGCACTAGCGGCTCGGGGTCATGAGATCACCGTTCTCGAAGGCGACGCGGTGCCTCCAGACATCGTGTCCGAACCAGTTGCGGTAGCCACGACCTTGAAGGACGCCCCCGCGGGATCACAAACGCTCAAGGTCGAGCTCGCCTCGGTCACGAACGTGCCCGGGCACTCCACATGCGTTTGCTACGTGATCGCCGTCAACCCTAAAGGCGGTGCGTACTCGACGGGCGGTGGACTTGGTTCCACCCAGGGTATGGTGAGCTTCAACTACGACACCAACTTCGTGGATGCCAAATCCGGGCAACTCGTCTTGATCCTGAAGGGTGTCGACCCGAGTCTCGGCGCCTTCCCAGCGATTGATGGCGTCGCGCCTCCTCCCGGCGGGGCCACGATGAGTACTGAGACTTCACCTGGCGTTCGCCCGAGTTGAGAAGGCTGCGCCCGTACGCGCGCCTGGCTCAGGGGTGGCCATTGCAGACCCGCTTGGCGCCGTAACGAGACACGCTGCTCAACTGAAGCCTCACGAGATTGGGGACAGGGAGGGACTTGCCGCGGCGAGCCGTCGACGGACGGGCGCACCTCGATCCGTCGCCTATCGCGAATGAAGCTGGAGGTGAGGCCCCTCACCGCCACCAGCGATAGGCAACGGTCAGCGCCCGACGAGCGCTGGGAGCGCGCTGCGGTCGCGGGATGCCCGGGTTGCCGGGTGCCTCAGCACGCGGATTTGAAAGCGGCCACCGTGCCACGAGTCCTGCGACTACGCCCTGAAGTGCACTTCCGTTGGTCGGGGCATTCCGTCTCGGTTCCCCTCGTGGCGTGCGGAGCCGCGTCGAATCCACCTTCGGAGGGAACTCCAATGGCAACCCAGGCTCCGACCCACTCCCGGCAGTCGCGCTCGCAGCGCGCCCTCCGGTTCGCCCAGACCGTCGCAGGTCACTGGCTGCTCGTCCTGGCCTCCCACACGCTCGCGGTCGTGGTGATCGCCACGCTCGTGCACCGTCCGCCCTGCGGCTGACGGTCAGGCGGCCACCGCGGCGGGCGGTGCCGCCTCCGCGGCTTCGACACCCGTCGAGGACGGTCTGCGCGGCCTTCTGGATGCGGGTCCCGGCGGTGCGGATCGCGGTGACTGCCTCATCGCCTCCGCCAGACCAGGCGGCGCGAGTTAACCTTAGCTGTACGCGTCGGTCTCTAGCCCCAGCCCCGAGCAGACTACGTATGCCACGGACTCGGCCTCCAGCTCTGCGAGCGCGCGGTCCCTGAAAGCCCTCATGGAGCAGCGCGTGCGCCAGCTCGTGCGCAAGAGTCTTCACACGCTGCGCGGGAGCGTTGCCGGCGCGCACGCGGATGCGCCTCGGGCGGCGAATGTGCAGTCGCCGTTCTTCTCGCCGTCGAAGTCGGCGTCCTCGACCGAGTACCCGATCGACACGGCGACCTCCACGAGACGGAAGTAGAAGCCGGCCGGGTCGTCACCCTGGAGTCCACCGGCGACCTCTGGCAGCGGGTCGCCGTCGGTCTGGGCGATGTCGAAGACAGAGACGGCGCGGAAGCCAACGGCCACGCGTGCGGTGTCCTCGCTCGTCGTCAGAGCGGCGTCGCGTGATCGGGGCGAGGATGCGAATGCCTTCTTCTCGCCCTTGCGGACATGCCGTCCGAGTTGGAGCCAGGTTCGGAAGCTGGCGATGCGCGTTGCGCGGCCCTCGGTCTGAAGCAGGATCAGCATGGTGTTGCCGAAGCTGTAGGTGTGGAAGCGGCTCTGCATGTCAAGCCAGCGGCAGCCATTGCTCTGACGACCGTGAGCTGCTCGATGCCCCTGGCCAGGCCGTCAAGGACCTCGGCGGTGCGGTTGCTGTCGGACATGTGGAACCTCCTGTTGGCGCGGTTGCGATGCGCGCCGGAATCGCACGGCCCGACAACGCGGAACCGAGCGGAGCGAGGGGAGGTCCGTAAGGACTTGCAGCGTTGAGCCAGGGCCGTGCGACGGTGCAGCGGGAGCAACCGCGCCGCGACAGGAGAGGGCGTCCGGCACAACGCAATCGGGTCCGCAGGTACCATGCGGCAGCAGTACAACGTTGTTGTGTGACAAGGCAGTTGCGGTCGCCCACAACGCGCTGAGGAGGCGCATAGTGGTCACACGCCGGGTGTCGCAGAATCACCCGTCGCGCGGCACCCGGCCCTCACGCAGGGACGAAGGAATGCCCGCAATGATCCGGTTGGCAGTTGGGTGCCGGTCGGCGGCCGTCCGCAGATCCCGGCCACTGCTCGCGATGTTCGGCATCCCCGTCGTCCTGGCGGTGGCGTTCCTGGCCGAGGACAACTGGGCCGTGATCCCGCTCGCGTTCTGCGCCTGGTGGTGGGCGCCGCAGCAGCCGCGCTGGTACTGGCTCATCGCGATCGGGCGCGGGATCGTCGCAACCGAGTGGACGGTCCTCGGCAACGACGCCTTCACAGCGTTTCCGGATCAGGCGATGGAGGTCGGACTTCTGTGGGCCGGCGTGCCGATGCTCTTCGCTCTGCGCCGCGCTACACCCTCGGCCAGCACCCCGACGCGTTCACGAAAACGACGCCCACGGCCGGTGAGGTCGTGCCTCACCTCTCGTAGTCGGGGATCTTCGAGAAGTACGCGCGCAGGAAGTCCTCGACGTCGACCGGGTCCCTCGCCTCGGCGGGGAAGTTGATGTCCGCCCCGGCCTCGACCCATTTCTCGTTGGAGTCCTCAGCCGGCCGGATGACCGCAAGCACGGGCGACATCGTGTCGCTCTCCCGCTGTGCGTTGCGGCAGAACTCCCAGACATCATCGGACGGCTGGTCGAGGACGATCACGTCGACCGATGTCACGTCGATGTCATCGACGGTCTCTGCGACGGCCGCCTGCCGTCCGCTGTCCGCGAAGTGCTTGGTGACGGCGTCACCCCACGCGGCATCGTCGGTGACCACCACGACGCGGAGGTCGTCCGGAAATCTGTCCGGGTCTGTCGAACGGACCCACAACGCGATCCTATCCGGGTTCCTCTGTCGTCGCCGTCCGGTAGGTCGCTCGAAATCCCCCACTGCTCCGCCGCATCGGACGCCTCGGTTCCCGGAGGTTGAGGAGGGCGTCGCGGTTTCCGCCGAGGGGGTCCGGCGCCGTGCGGGCTCTCTCGCGCGTTGCAGGCAGAGGAGCTCGCCGGAGGCTCAGATGTCGCTCGCGAGGGGTCAGCGCCGTCGGCGGTCGGTGCATCGGTGGGAGGCGCGCCTCCCGGCCCGCCGCGGGGGGTGGGGGAATCACCGGAGGGGGCGGCGGCGGGTCCGCGGGCGGGCTCACGCGAACCGGCCCGGAGGGCGCGGACGGCAGTTCGGGCTCCGGCTCGCGCGGCGCCTCCAGGCGTTCGAGGCGCAGGCCGATCGGCGGATGTGTTGAGGCGATGGCCTCCTCCCAGCCGGAGCGCGGCTGGCTCCGACGGGCGAAGCTCCGTGAGCGCCCGGCGCAGGCCGAGGCGGAGGTCATCGCCGAGGCTTGCGACTCGGGCGTCGGCCTCGTACTCCTGACGCTGACACTCGTCGGTCATCAGCGGGACGACGATCGAGCTTGATCGTCACCCAGGCGGGCCAGAACAGAATCCAGCCGAGCGTGCCGAGCAAACCCGACCTCCCCTTCGGCCAGCGTGCCGCGTTGAAGAGGACGACGACGGGCAACAGACAGGACCAGACCCACGCCGAGCCCCACGGCGTCGCGCACCCGATAGTGGTGCAACTCGTGCGCGAGGATCGCGCTCAGGGCGAGCGGGTCGAAGTCGCTCTGCGGGCTGGCGCTCGGATCTCGGAGTAGTCGCCGCAGCAGTCCTCGAGCTGATCGACGTAAGACCGCATGCTCGTCCAGGCGGCGGGCTTGTCGATGTCCTTGATCCAGGGCAGGAACGTGAAGCTCACTCCGATACGCAGGCAGGCGTCGGCGCAGAGGGGATCCAGGAGTTCGCTGCTCGCGGCGGCTCGGGTTTCGGTACCGCGCGCCACCGCAGCGTGTCGGGCTCGAAGGTAGAACCAGATGCAGAGCGTGACCGCCGAGATCACGAAGCCACCGGCGAGGGACCCGACCGAGGGTCGCGGGGTCCTGGATGTAGACGACGATCAGCGCGAGGAATCCGCTGAGTGCACCCGCGAAGGCGCCGACGACAGCGCCCACCACGCCGGCAGGCTCATTGACGTGCAGGGCGTTGACGATCCCGAGCTGTTGGGACCCGACACAGACCGGAGATGCCTCCGGCGACGAAGCCAAAGGCGGCGAGCCAGAGCATGTACGGGACCCCAGACCAGGCGAGGAGCAGGGCCCAGGCGGAGGCACGGCGTTGGCGTGACGCGCCCCGCGCGAGGAAACGCCACAGCTCCGTCAGGCGCTGGCCGGGCTGAGGCGGCTTTCGCGGCCTCGCAATGGGCGTCTGCGCGTGACGCCTCCATCACTACGCCAGGGAGACCTGGCAGATCGTGAACCGACGTTTCGGCACGGATTTGTAGGCGACCTGTCCCACGTTGAAGGTCCGCAGTTCGTTGGGATGCACGCTGGAACTTGTCGACGCGGCGGATGCTGCCCTTCTCGGAGTAGCCCGTCTCGTAGTCGACTTGGTTGGTGACCTCCGTGCCGCGGCGCGTGCCGAACGGCGGACGGCGACGACCTCGGCGTCCTCGGTTTCGACGCGGTGCGCGATGAGCAGCCCGGCGCCGAGACAGGCGCGGCGCAGCGGGATGGACTCAGGGAGGTACTGCGTCGAGATGACCATCAGGCATGAGCGCCTGCCGCGCCTGGAGGAGGAGATCGACGATCTGCTCCGCCTCCTCAGGGCGGCGAACTCGTCGAAGACGGCGAGGACCGGAACGGAGCTGCTGCTCCCTCGACCTTCCGCTCGGATCCGGCGAGCGCAGACCTGCTTGAGGTCCTGCGCGACAACGCGGCCCATCAGCTCGACGTCCTCGCTGCTCGCGAGGGTGCTGAGCGCGATGTATGTGACTGAGGGCTTGTGCCAGCGGTGGCGTCCCAATCGAGCATGTGGTCTTTGCGGAAGAGGTCGCCGAACTTGCCCTCCAGCAGCGCGCCGAGGCGGTGCTGGAGTCCGGTGATGCCCGCCACTGCCAACGCGGTCGCCGCTGTTCTGGCCGAGTTCGCAGCAGGCGGCTCGCGGATGCGATCGTCGTCGTCGAGCCTGTGGGCGATGCGTCTCCATGCCGCGCGGACCGAAGGCGCGCGTACAGGGCGTCGAGGGTCACCGGCTCGTTCGCGGCCTGCAGCCCGCGGACAACGACGGGGACGGCCTCCATCGCGATGTTCTTGAAGATCTCCGCGTTCGGCCCGTACGTCGAAGGCGCCCACGAGCTTGTTCTGCAACGGAGGACGCGTCGCCCGAGCACGGGTTGTAGCCGAGCGAGGTTCGGGTCGTCCGGGTCAACGACGTTGAACGGGACGCCGTATCGACCGGCGAGGCGGCGGGCAACCGACGCCGAGCCCGCCACCCTTGGCAGTCCACGATGACGACGCCGTAGCCGTTCGCGAGCGCTCCGTCGGCCAGTCGCGCCACCGTCGTCGTCTTGCCGGAGCCCGACGCTCCGGGGAGGAAGACGTGCGTTGCGAGGTCGACGGGCAGCTCGAGGTCGAGCGGACGGTTGGTCTCGGCGTCGACTCCAAGCCGGATGCGACCCGCCGGATGACCGGGTCGCGTGTCCGTCTGTCGTGTCGGTGGATCGGGCATTGCCGGTTGCCGACGACCGGTGATGGCGCGCCAGCGCCGCCGGTCGAGGCGGTGGTCTCGGCGGATCTGTGCGTCAACCCTACGCCGCCCGAGCGGTGGCACAGAGGAGCATCGCCTCGAACCAGAGCGGGCCGGCAAGGGACTCCGTCGCGACGCTGCGGACGAACGTCGCTGCCGTCCAACCGGCGCGACCTTCTCGGGGAACGCCGGCGGCGAGCAGGTTGTGCAGCGACCAGCTCCAGGCGATGTAGCGGTGCAGCACGATCAGAGGCACGGCCAGAAGCACTGCGCAGACGAGCCGCGACCCACCAGCGCGGGCCGCTCCAGCCACCACCACAGCCAGCGCGACCGTGGCCCCGATCAGGACACCGGGGTTCGCTGCGGCGAGTCCGGCGCAGAGCGAGACCGCAGATCCCGACGATCTCCTGGAGGCGGTTCTCCAGCGGTCCCTGGGCGGCGGGGGCCGCCTGGGATTCGATGGTCAGGCGCGCCACGGACGCAGCTCGATGCGGTCCTCGGCGTTGAGGGACTGGACGATCTTCTTGATTCCGTCGATCCGGGACGGCGCGACGAACCACCAGACGGCGTCGACCTTCTCGTGGTCGTAGGCGCGGATGATGCGCGTCGATGGTCCGGCGGTCCTTGCGGGTGAGGTCCAGCTCGATCGCGACTGTCTCGGCCGGGCTTCGATCCCGTCGAGGGCAGGGTGAGGACGGCGTCGGGGCAGCGTCCGACGCCCGTCCTCCGGTTGCCGTTGCGCAGCTCGCGGTATCGCTCCGCGCGCAGTTCGCGCTCCGTTGTCAGGGTCGGCGCCGGGGTTGGCGGCGAGCAGGTACTCCGAGAGCACCACCACCGCGAACGTGTGCCGCAACTGCGACACGACGAGTGGCGCGGGCCGCAGGCCCACGTCCGCGAGCCGCGCTCCCTCACGGGTGACACGGATTGCCGCGGGCAGATCGGCGATCGGCTTGTTGGTCAGGACGAGCCCGAGGTCGCCCAGGATGCGCAGCCGCCGGTATGCGGCCCACTTGCCGAACGTCTTGGTGTCCGACCGCCAGAAGAAGCGACGTCCGACAAGCTCAGCGTTGACCACGCCGTGGCGACAGATCCAGCGGAGAATCTCGTGGTCTCTCGTCGGTGAGACGAGGACCCCGAGCGCGCCGGCTGCCCATGCGACGAGACGGGGCGCGATGCCCCGCTTGGACCTCGTCATTTTGGTCCGGCGTGCTCATGGGTCCTCTCCCAGGCCCTCGCGCCTGGGGCGACACCCGTCGCGTACAGGGCCAGCGTATTCCCGAGCACACCGCGATGTGTTGGACGAAACGGTTACGAATTCAGGTCATCCGGACCGAAGACCGAGCACAGTGCGTCGGCCAACTCGACGAAGTCGTCGCCCCGTGTGGAGCGGTGCCAGAGCAGGGCGGCGAAGTCGTAGATGGAACCGCCACAGCGGCAGCCGTAGCAGTACCAACCGCGGGCTCGGTTCGCGATAGACATGCAGGCTCGGCGCGGCGTCGTCGGTGGAAGGGACAGCGGGACCTTGCCCTGGCGCGGGAGACCGGGGCACCCGGCGAGGCGCTCGACGTAGACGCGCGGCGGAACCGGCGAGCAGCGGGTCGTCCGTCACGCGCGAGTCCGCACGGTCGGGCCGGACGGCCGGTACCTCCGGCAGCGCCCCGACCGACGCGGCTGCGAGCTGCGTACCGGGGCGCCGGCGATCGCAGAGCTCCAGCCGAACCGCGAGTCGGTGGCTGCGTGCTTGTGGTTCAGCGATGGCGGCCGCAGGATGCGGGCGGCGTCGGCGCATGCGATGTCCGCCGCCGAGCCGAATCGCCAGGCGGCGATTCGCCGTCCTCGATCGCATCGAGGGAGGCCGGCTCGCGACAGGAGCCAGTACCCGTGCCGGTTGTGCGCCGGTCCCGGAGGCGACAGACGATCGAGGGCGCGCGGCGACGAAGGTGCGCCAGCGCAGCGGCCGACGCTCGGGTCGTGTCGCAGTCCACCCAAAGCACGCGAGCCTGGGAGCACAAGGTCGTCGCGTCCGCCGCCTCGCCGCGCGCCGAGGAAGCACGCCGACGTAGACGTCGGTCGGCGCCGGAGACGGCGTGCTGATCTCGGCAGCCACGCACCGTCGAGAGCGCCGGCGCGGATAGAAGGCCCGCCCCATCCCGCACCGGCTCGCGATAGCGCAGCTCGACGAGCGGCGCCAGCCGGCGCCTCCGCGTACAGCGCATCGAGGTAGGCCTGGACGGCGCGCGGAATCCGCTGTCTGAGTGCGCCTCAGCTCATGACTGGGGTCGAAGACGTAGACGCGATGGCCGTCGGCGGGCTGGCGGTGTACATCTCGATGTCGAGGTCGCGCTCCAGCGCGTCGATGTCCACGACCTGACGTAGGGCGACCCGGCCTTCTCAGCCGTCGGCGTACAGGCCGATCGGTCGGCCCAGTCCTCCGCGTACTGCGCGCAGCGAGTCGCCACTCGCCGCGGTAGGCGTCCTCGAAGGCCTGCAGGTCGGCCGGGATCGCGGGAGTCGTCGTACGCGAGCCAGGCCGGCGAAGGCGGAGCCGTGCTCGGCGATGCCGGCGGCGATCGCGGACACGCGCTCGAACGACTCCCACTCGCGCAGGCTGCAGCGCGCCGAAGCCCTCGTGGTCGTGGATGGCCCACTCCTCCGCGCAGGGCTCGGGCGACACGGCGAGCATGTCGGCCACCTCGGACCAGATGTCCTCCGGGCTCTGCTCCGCCTCGATCCAGACGCCATGCAGGCGCCCGGCGTTGTACGCGGCGAGGCATGCGACGTAGATGCGCGGCGATGTCATGAGACACCTCCCTCGCAGGTCTCACAGGCGAGGTTCTCGCTCAGCGAAATCGCCGGGGTCGTCCGCCCGCAGTACGCGCAGTCGGAGAGCCGGTGGTCGTCGCAGAACTCGAACTGCCAGCCATGGCCGGGTCCGCAGGCGGGGCACAAGGCCCCGCCGCAGATCACCTCGGCGGCGATCACGCCAGCTCCTTCTCAGCGACCGGAGCCTCGCTCCGGCCGGGAAGGAACTGCACCCGGTACGCGACAACCTCTTGGTCATGGCGCTCGGTGCCGTCCTGGGCCTCCCAGGTGTGATCCTGGGCCCGGCCGACGACCTCGACGCGGTGACCCTTCTTCTTGTACTGGCAGACGACCTCGGCGGTGCCGTCGCCAGCAGCACGACGTTGTGGAACGTCGGCTTCGTCGCCGTCGTTGACGGCAACCCGGATGGTGGTGACCGGCAGACCGGACTTCGTGTGCCGGAGGACGGGGTCGCGCAACGAGGCGACCCACGAGCGTGGTGTCGTTCTCGTCCGCGGTCTTCTCCGCGGGCTTCGACTCGGGAGCCTTGGGCTCGGGAGCCTTCGCTGTGCGGGTCGATGCGGTGGTGGGCTTGCGGCGGGCCATGGTGGACCTCCTCGCGCTCCTGTTTCGTCAGGTCGCCCACGTCGGAGCTGAAACGTGATCGACGCTGCCGTACAGAGCGGGCCGGACTGGCGGAGTCAAGGAGCCGAGCCGTAGGCGAGGGCGCGAACCCTCATGAGCGTGCAGCGCGACCTCCTTGACTCCCGAAGGGGCCGGTCCGCTGTACTGGGCAGCTTCGATTCCCGTTGCCGCTCGTTCGACGTGGTCTCTGACTTCAGGAGCCCGAGGGCCACCGGTGGCCGCGCGCCATCACCGCCGACGATTCGCCCGCGATGGATCCCGCGGCCGACAGACGGGTGGAGTCAGTCGAGGAACTCGACGCGCGACGCGCTGATCTCTGTCACCAGGCGGGCCTGCTCACCCTCGGGCTTGTAGAGGGTCTCCTCGGCGGTCCCGGTGACCTCAACGCGGTCGCCAGCCTTCTTGTACTTGCAGACCGCCTCGGCGGTTGCACCCCACGCGACGATCTGCACGGCCTCTGTCTGGCCGTCGGGGGTGATGTGGAAGGTCGTGATCGACTCGTCGGTCTGCGTGCGTCGCAGAACGGGGCCGGCGGTGAGGCGACCGACGACCGTGACATCCGAGGGGTTGTCCTCGTGCTCGGTGACCGGCCCACCCTACCGGCGGTGGCACACCGCGAGCACGGCAGGCCACGGTCCGTGAAGATGCGACGCGATGCCCTGGAGCATCCGAGACCTTGTTGGCGCAATGCGCCGCCGCTTCTACCACCCACCACGGGTGAGGCTGGGAACGCGCCTCAGTCGGATGCCCGTCGGTAAGAGTGGCTATCTGGCTGTGAACGACGTCGTGGTGGGCTGGGACGGCGGCGCCTGGGCTAACGCCCTCGCCGACGTTTCCCCGTCCGACTTCAGCTCGGTCGAACGACGGGCCTTCTTTGTCGAGCGCGTCTCCGACGCCGAGTACCACCTGACGGCACGGCGCGGCCAGGAGTTCGCGGGATCAGACCGCGAGTCACCGCTAGACGCGGTGCGGTTCTCGGCACTCTTCGAGGCGCCCAAACTCGTCCACCCCCACCACGCGCGCATCGCCGTTGACCGACTCCGCGTTGCGTCGGAGCCTGGGGCGCGGGAGACACCCGATGCGTCGGAGAAGTTCGTCGCCTTCATGGACAGCTTCGATCCGGAGAACCCGTTTGCGCTGCCGGACCTCGATCCCGAGGACGCCGAGCGACTCCACGATCACGTCGAGCAGCTCGCGCGCGAGCACAGTCTGGAGTGGCGAGAGAGGGACATCGGCTGGCTGGACGCTGAGGGCGCACTGGGCGAGGGATGGTTCGAGTCCCCGACCCTGCGGACCGAGTTCGCGTACCTCGTGGCGTTGCACGAGATCGGGCACCACGTCCTCGGCCTGCCGTCCGATGACGAGCGCGGCCAAGTCCTGTTCGCAAACGAGGTCGACGTCTGGGAGTGGGCGCTGAGCGCGGCGATCATCGAGCCGAGCGAGAAAGCGCGAGGCCAGATCCGTCTCTGCCTCATCACCTACCCCGAGCAGGCGCCACCGGCCGATGAGGTGGCGCGGCTGGCAAGGCTTGCCCCCCAGCGCGGGACGGCGGAGATGCGGTGGCGCGACAGCGAACCGGAGGCGAGCGCCTGAGGTCGGACGCTAGACCTCCGAGCCGTCGTTGAAGCCGCACTCGGTACAGCGGACGCCCACGTACATGTCGTCGCGGCGTTCGTCCACGTCGGACCAGCCTTGGAGCTTGTCGACTCCCGCGCCGCACTTCGGACAGCACACCATCGGGCCGTAGCCCTCGAAGTAGACGACCTGGATGAAGGCTTCGTCGAGGGTCTGCTGGATGGCCTTGAGGCGGTCCTGGTCATTGGCGAAGCCCATGACCTCGTTGACGGCCCGCGTCTCGTCCTCGTCGCGCAGATCGACCCACCGGAGGCGCCGCAGGAGCGGCGGCAGAGGGGTGTCGTCGAGGATGAGCGGGATCACTCGCAACGTCCCATCATCGAGGCCCTGGGCGATGGCGCTCTCCAACTCCGCCCGGACCCAGTGCGAACGATCCGCATCGGTCGACCAGACGAGGAGGACGGTGTCCACAGCGCCGAGCCCCTCGTTGACCTTGCCGGGGATCGAGTCGCCGGCCCGGACCTCCCACTCGTCGAACCAGACGTCGGCGCCGACCAGCCGGAGTTGAGCACCGAGCCGGCGGGCGATGTCTTTGTCCTGGCGGTTGTGGGACAGGAAGACGTGCATGCCTGTGCATCTTCCCGGACGGCGGCGCCGCACTTTGAGACGGGGCGCGCTCCGGCGCGCGTGGAAGTGCGGTTGGTGGGCGCGGACGCGCCGACCTTCTGGGATGCGGGGAGCGCAACGCGGTGGCGTGGGGCGAGCCAGATGAGCGAGGAGCGGCAGTGGCCGCTCCCCGCGCGCGTTGCGCGAGCACACCCGTGCGTCAGGGTTGGCACGGACGATGGCGCGCGCCCCGAGAGGACGGGCCAGGGCTTCGGCCGCACCCTGCCCGTTAGGGCTGGTGCTCGCGCGCGAGCCCAGGCGTCCAGGGTCCGTCCCGTCACCGGTAGACCACCTGGTACCGCGCGAGCCCTGGCGTCCAGCAGGGCTGATCCCGCCAGCACGGCTTGCAGAGGCGGACGTTTGTGAACGTCGCCGTGTCCTCCCCGCAGAGTGCGCAGAGAGCGTCCGCAGCGATTGAGTGCGTCGGGTCGTAGTACGGCTGATCGACGGCGCGCACGCGCCGTCCCACCACCGGACGGTGTTGCACCGAGCGTTGCCGATAGCGGCGCCCGCGGTGACGCCCGTAGTTCGGAAACATGCACCCGATGAAGGACGCGAGCGCGCGCCACGACGCCGCGGAGCGGCAACGCCTGCGGCGGCCCCGAGGGGCCGCCGCGTAGAGCCGCACAAGGCGGGCGCCAGCGTGGATGAAGAGCGCATCGAGTTCGCACCCTGGGCGCCTGCACACCGCGAGGCCGCCGACGCTGGTGACCGAGACCGCCGGGTCGCAGTTGCAGACCCCGCAGATGGCCGCCGGCCGGGGGCTCACAGGAGGCCCGCCGCGTAGTTGCGGTTCTGGTCACTGGACGGCGTTCCGTAGTCCAGTCGCCCGTCGCGCGGGTCCGTGACCCGTCGCGAATCTGCGAATGGCAGAGTCGTTGTCGAGAGCCGGGTTCCGGCGACCCTCTGCCGGAGGCCGTAGGACTGTCTGCAAGCGTCTCTGCAGGTACTGCTGAACTGCCGCGATCCGATCCTGTGTCATGACGTCTATCTCCATGAGGAGTCGATACAACGTCTCGTTGTCCGATCGGTGGCGGAGGACGGGTCAAGGCCGAAGGGCGCCGCCGAGGCGACCGAGTGTCATTCAGCCTTGAGGCGGCTGGAGCCAGCGATCACAATTGACCGTGGTAGGCCAAGCCATCGGCCTGAGAGGCTTCCTCTGGCGTAGGCGCCGAAAGGTGCCGGAGCTTGGCAGCGGTCCGGCGCGAGCTCCCGCGGTGTCCTGGCGCGTGTGGTCGCCGCGTCCGCGCTCGACAGGAGTCGATATCCCTAGGCAAGCCGCGGCCGATGCGGGGATCGGGCCACCCTGCCCTGCGTGCGGCGGCTCGGCTCTCAGAGTCGCAGCCGCGAGTTTCGCCGACGGGGGTCGCGGCGCGCCGAAGCGAGCGGGCTGGCCTCAGACGCGACGCTGCCCAGGCTCTCGATCTGCGTCTTCAGGTCATCAGATGGTGTGGTCGAGAGGGGTCAGGGGGTTCGGGGGATGGGGAGACAGGCCACTCGACTTGACGACTGCTGAGCCGTCTCCCCTCCTTCGGCCTGTTGGTCGTGGGGAGCGCTCAGCTCTATGTCTCCTCATCCCCCGACTTTTTCTCTTCTTCCTCCTCTCTCTCTACAGAATTCAACCGCACGAAACCCGCCCGGAAAATCTGTTTCCGCCTCATGCCCCTGTTCTGCTCCCCGCATCCCAGTGTCACAACTACGTTGTGGCGGTGGGATGCGGGAGCGGAAGGTGTCCAACCGCTCCAGGGGCGTGAGGCGTCCTTGCAAGGAAAACGGGCGGGGAAGTGCGGCTGGAAACCGTCCAACGGCGAGCTATACCTCAGTGGACACTCGGGGGGCGACTGTCCGTCCTTTGGGAGCGAGTGTCCAACTCGCCTGTCCAACGGACAGCCTACTCCTGGTCGGGGACGGGAGGGCAGTTCAGAATTGCGCGCTCGACTAGACGACCCCGTGGAAGAAGCCCATCTCGCGGTTTTCGAGCGAGCCCACCACGACGGCGCGGTCGAGGAAGCGGTTGAACTCCTCGCACGCGGCTCGGGACGAGGCAGCAGTTGTGGCACGCGGCGAGGTTCACGAATCCAGGCCCTGCCCGATTTGCGATCTCCCTGCAGACGGGGTCGGCGGAGCACCAGAGCGCGGAGCGCAGCGCGGCGAGGATTGCGGGTTCGAGGTAGCCGGCTTGGCCATCCGGACGAGCCCGCCCATCGTTCCCTCGGCGTCACCCGCGGCCGTGTAGATGAGAACCCCGGCCTCGGGGCTTCCGCCGAATCGGAGACATAGAGGCGCTCGCGCAGTGCGGCCGTGCTGTAGCCGCACTCGAACGTCAGCTGATTGATGAGTAGATGGGCGAAGGTATGTACGAGGAGGAACGTCGGAGTGACGGGCGCGCGCCGAGTGTCGGGCCTCGCGAGCGGCTCCGTACCGATGCTCCACGGCCGCCGCGCGCTGCGAGACCTCGGGCCCGCGGCCCATTCGGCGATGCGTTCGGGACTGAGCTCGATGAGGATGCCCTCGCCGTACACCTTGTAGGCGGGAAGCCAGCGGTCATGCCATTCGGGGACGTCTCGCCATAGCTGCGCGAGGCGGGCATCCGTGCTGAGCGGCTGCTCGGGATAGATGCCGGTCGAATCCCGTGAGGACGCGTGTCTCGCGGAGCCGGTCAACGAGCATGATCCGGTCAATGAATCCGCGTATGCGCTCGTCGTAGTCGGCGAGATCTCCGCGCGAGACCATGAGCTGCTCTTCCGAGCGCTCGCTCCTCAGGACATCGTGCTCCTGGCGCCGGAAGGCGACCTGATCAGGTTCCTCGGGGTCGAGCGCGGCGTCCTCGTCCTCCTCAGGCGCCTCGCTAGCGAGCATGCGGACGGCTTCCTCAAGCTCGGCGTCGGAATACGGTTCGAGAAGCTGGCGGGCGCGACCGGTACGGAGCTGCTCGGGCGTCGCGGGCTGACCAAGCTGGATCGACAGTTGCACGACCGTGGAGAGCGGGGGGATCTCCAGCGCCGAGAGCAACTCCCCGGAGACCGTACCGGTACTCCGCGGGAGGTAGATGGCGCTGCAGACGCGAGCGAAGTACACGTTCGACGCCGAGCGCAGGGAGCCCTTGATGTGCTGGTCACAGCCCACCGCGCCTGACGCGTGCTGTGGCGAGACGCCGCGGCAGAGGTACGGCGTTCCGGGCTCGAGGTTCTTGGTCAGATACGTCGAGCCATCGGGGCTCGCCTCGACGACACCCCCGAGGGTTCGCGGTGGCACTCCGCATTCGCACTCGACGACCTGGTTGGCGAGGGTGGCTCCGCCAGTCGATCTCAGCGTGATCTGCCGGGTGCACGATGGGTTCGCGCTCCGGTGAACCCACTCGCGCCATGGGAAGTCCTGGAGGTGCCCGTTCTCGCACATAGCGACGAACGGCACCTGCGTGAGGTACGAGCGGTTCCCCCTGCTCTGGCAACGCGGGCATTGCTGCCGGCCTTTTGTTGCGAGCTCAAGATCGTGCAGGAGGTTGCAGCGCCAGCAGAAGTTCCAGACGCGGGAATCGCAGGAACGGAACGGGGAGCTTGACGTTAGGGATGGGCCGGCCCGGCTCAGGAATCGGTAATCGGGGGGCTCGCGGAAGTGATTGACGCGGAGCAGGCGTTCGAGGCGCCATTCTTCGACTCGGAATTCGTCGAGATCGAGATCGCGCGAGTCGCCGTCGCCATCTTCCCGCTCGTACCAATGGTCGAGGCCAGCGGCGAGCATGGAGATGCCGCTCGGCGCGGTGATCATCGAACCGACGCCAAAGGGCGCGATGAGCTGGCGCGCGCCGGACGGGGGCGCTCAGACATCGTCCTCCTCGTTGAGGTAGCTCGTCGTGATCTCGGCCCGGCATTCCGCGTCGACGTTGCGCAGGGATTCCGGAACGGACCAGGAGAGGCGGGCGGCGTCGGGAGTGGCATAGCTGCCCGCCCTGCGGATGAGGGGGATCTCCCCATCGGCGACCCGGCTCCACTCGATACGCCGCCAGCGCCTCCACTCGCCGTAGCGCGCCTGGAACACGTCTTCGAGGTTCTCGAGCTCGGCGGGATCGACGATGCCCACGCGGCCAGCCAGCAGGTCGCCGGCGGCGGCGATCAGGTCATCCGGTACCGGCCGCGGGGGTGCACCTTGACGTCCGAGCTGGCGGACGTAGGCGACGAGCACGGCGTGAAGAGCGCGGTCGAGAACCGGAGGCGAGAACGGAGTGACGCTGGTCGGCTCGACCTGCGCGTAAAGCCTCTCGTGATAGGTGCGGAACTTCTCGAAGTGCGAGCGGTCGCGAGGCTTGGAGGCGCTGTAGATCGTGGCAACCAGCCCAGGCCGCTCCCACCACTTGCGGCCGATGCGTCCGGTGACCTGGATGTACTGCGACGTGGTCTTCGGCTGGCCGACGACGGCCATCAACGAGAGCCGGTCGATGTCGATGCCTACCTCCACGATGTTGGAGGCGAGGCAGATGTCCACCGGGCGGCGCGATCCCGTCGTCGGAACTTCGAGTTCCTCCATCGCTTTCGGGATCTCGTCGTTGCGGAGTCGGCCGGTGAGCTCGCAGGATGTTCCGCAGCCGCCTGATGTCTTCCGAGCGCAGCCCGAGGCGGATGCGAAGCACCTTGAGGTAGTCCGGTATGTCCGACTGCAGGAGCGAGAGCGACGTGCCGAGCTCTCTCAGGCTGTTGAAGAAAACAGCGAGAGTCCACCACGGATCCTGATCCTCGCGGTCGAAGTTCGAGGAGCCTGGAGTAGCGAAGCGAAGGTCCGGACCTGCGCGGTCTGGAGCGATCCGAGTCCGGGGCCGTGGATCCCGATGTACATGCGGCCTGGCCGTCAGCGGCCACCGGCGTCGCGCGCGTAGCGCGCGAAGAAGGAATCGTCGGCATCGAGACCCGGCGGCGGGAACAGGACGGAGTTCTTCCGGCCGTAGAGGCCGACGATCTGCTTCTCCGAGCGGCGGATCGTCGCAGTCGATGTGACTATCTTCGGCGGGCAGTTGCGGCCGTTCGCGGCGGTCCGTGCAGAGCTCGCCGATGAGCGGCTCGTACAGCCCGGCGAGAGAGCCGAGCGGGCCGGAGATGAGGTGCAGCTCGTCCTGGATGACGAGGTTGGGCGGCGATGCCCACCGGCCGCCGTCGGGGCCGATCCCGAACAGAGCGCGCGCCTCCGGCCGCCAGGCCAGCATGGCGAACTTGTCGACCGTGCCGATGACGAGCGTCGGCGGATCGTCGTAGATGTCCTCGTCGATGACGTGGATCGGCAGGCCATCCGCGAACTCGCAAGTCCTGATCCGGGCAGCGGAGAACGACTGTCCGGTCACGTTCCTCATATCCCGCGACGCTTGGCGCGTTTCGCCGCCTCCGGCCCGTGCTCTTGATCTCGCCCATCTGCGCGGCGCACCACGGGCATCGGAGAACGACGAACTTGTTCTCCGCGTAGCTGTCACCGCGATTGAGCTTCCGGAGCACCGCTCGCGCCTCGGCCTCGATCGTTCGGCGTGACGGCACCGCCGACCCAGATCCCGATGGTGAACCGGTTGCCGCCGAGATCGCCTTCCGCCTTGCGGAGGTGCTCCATGGCGCAGATGAGCGCCCCAGCGCGCTGGAACTGCTGCGCGGTGAGCAGCCGCAGCGTGTAGCGCATCAGGACGTCGACACCGGTGTCGCTCGGGGTCCGCCAGGCGGCGGTAGAACATCGAGAAGGCGGCGAGGCAGAGGTATGCCTCCGTCTTGCCGCCGCCGGTCGGAAAGAAGATGAGTTCGACGGTTTCGCGCTCCGGCAGAGTCCTGCGAGGCGGTCGACCCGAGGGCGGTGAGGACGAACGCGATCTGGAACGGGCGCCAGTCGCCCCGGTCGGAGACCTCCCTCCAGTCGGGGACGTCAAGCGGGTCGATGACCTCGATCCGCTGCTTGTCGCCGTTGTAGCGAGTTTCGCGGGCGTTCCGGCGGCGGTGCGGAGCTGCTGGAGAAGCATCGCGTGATTCGCGAGCTGGAACGCCCGACGCGACGCGCGAATCGGACTCCAGAGAAGCTCGAGGCCGGCGCGCATACGCGCGAGCACCGCCTCTGCCTGGCTCGACGTGCCGGGTCGCCGCCTCCGGGAATTCGGGCTAGTCCGGGATCCGCGCGCTGCTCTCCGATCCATCTCTCGTAGCGGCCGAGGAGGGCGATCGACGCTGCCGAGCCCATCATCGCCCTCGACAAGGCCGGCGAGAGGCGCGATCGGCATGGTGATCGGCTGGCCTTCGTCGTCGAAGATGTCCGGCGTGATGCTTGGCGTCTGGTACGCCGGCAGGCATTCCGCCGGAGACCTCGGAGGCGAGTTCCTCGGATTCGGCCTCCAGTCGGCAGCGCAGCCGTGACCTACCGCAAACGTGCGCGAGCTCCGGTACAGCAGGTCCAGGGTTGCCTCCTCGGGTCTTGTCCGGCTCCGGCAGTACGGACTTCCTCGTAGGGCAGGATGCCCGCCACCCTCGCCTCCTTCGACGCGGCGGTGAACCGGACCTGGAACAGGCAGCCCGCGTCGACAGGATCGGCGCCGCGTCCGGTTGACGAGGGAGACGGTGACGAGCGACGTACCGTCCTCGCGGGGCCGCGCGTACGCCGTTAGGGCGATGTCGAGTCCGTCGAGGTTCCCGGACTCGGGATCTCCCGCCGGGGTGACTGCTCGCTCCTCGCCGGACGTCAGATCCTTCGATGCGAAGCGCGCCGTAAGGACACCGGCTTGCGGAGCCACCACCGCCGGGTCTGGTGCTGCGGTGCACCGTCTCCAACTCCCCTCGCTCTCTTTCAGGTCACCGGTCCGGATGGTGACCTGCTTCGGCCGGTATCGCCCGGCTTCCAGGCGACGGTCGAGATGGAGCCGGCGGGTGGCTTGCAAACGAAGCTCAGCCCGATGGCGCTCGGCCGGTAGGAGTTGGCGGTGGAGAGGTCGAAGTCACTCTCCTCGAAGTCCCCACCAGCGTGGCGGTCTGCGATGCGCTCAATCGACGCGGCGGCGCGGTCCTCGACAATTTGCTCCGACTCGTCACCCGGGACTTCCTCGGCGGCAGTCGCATCGCTTCGGCTTCGTCCTCCGGGTCGTTTTCCCCCGGGTCTCGGGCGGGTAGAGGACGCCGATCCCGTAGCGTTTGATGGGCCGGTCACGCTGGAGGATCTCCTCACCGGAGCCCGCCTGCCGGAAAGGGCCGTAGGCGGATTCGCGGTCGGGGAAAGCGATGTCACCGGTGCAGTCGATCTCCGTGCCGCGAGGGCTGGGCCCGACGAGTTCCTCCCGCAACGCTGTGACCAGGCGCTCGCGGCCCTTGAGGTAGTCAGGCATGCGCACCTTCCTCAAGCGCCGCGGCGCCGGCGAGCGAGCGCGCCATAGAGGTCCGCGAGGAGTCGGGGAGCACCAGAACGAGACGCTCGGTCGGGCGAGTGACGGCGATGTAGAACAGGGCTTCCGCGGCCGATCCGGACACGTCGTCGAGATCGGTAACGACGACGGCGGGCGCCTCCAGGCCCTTGAAGGCGTGGATCGTGCCGTGCTGAGTGTGGCCGCCAGCGGAATCACCGAACGGACGGAGACGGTCGCACCACGGCTGCTCGGTCAAGCCCTCCGCCGACGACCCCGCAGCTCGCGGGGACAGGATCGCGACATCACGGCCCCTGTAGCCGTCGGCACGCAGCTCGCCAAGCGCGCGCGTCAGTGCTTCGGCCGGGGTCCGCTCCGGCGGATAGAACCGGAGTTCGGGCTCGACACCGTCATCCGGGCGGAGCACCTTCGCGTAGTCCGGCTGCAGATGGCTGAGCAGGCGCACCAGGCTTGCCACCCGCGGAGTGTTGCGGCAGTTCGTACGCAAGGAGTGCACAGGGGCGCCGGCTCCGCGATGCTCGAGAAAGGCGTCCAGCGAGGGCGCACCGGGTCCGTAGATGGCCTGGCGCTCGAAGTCGCCGAACAGCCGCCACTGACCGCTCGACAGGCCACCCGCGAGGCTGAGGTCGAGAACGTCGAGGTACCGGTCGTCGAGCAGATCCTGCGCCTCGTCGACAAGAAGGAGGTCGAACGGGGCGGCGCCTTGCGCTTCAAGAAGCCGCTCCAGTGCGAGATGCGGAAGCTCGTCTTCCCAGAAGTCGGGCTCGGTGCGGGGAGGGCGCTCCAGCCCGGCGAGGCTGAGCATGTACGAGTGAAGCGTGCCCGCCGTGATGTTGCTGCCGAGGGCCTCAGTCTCTCGGCGTAGCCAGCTACCGAGCAGCCTGTTGAAGCACACGAGGAGGACGCGCTTGTCGTCTGCGACCGCCCGCTGCGCAGATTCGATCGCGAGCAGCGTCTTGCCGGTTCCCGCAGGTCCCTCGAAGACGACTCGCGGGTTGCGGGTCATCGCGTCGAGGGCCACGAACTGCTCCTCGGTGTACCGCTTCAGCTCGGCGCTCGCCTGCCGCCGACGCTCGCGCGGACTCTGGAAGGCTTCGAAATCGGGGCGGAGAACGCCTGCGATCCTGTCGCAGTCGTCGGGCGTGGGGACGCGGGAGTCCGGATCGAACCAGCCGGCTGAACGCTTGCCCGCTAGAAACTCGCGCGCCCGATCGAGAACGCGGGCGCAGCTCTCCGCGAGCGACGCCGAGCGGTAGCGCGCGCCGTCGATGAGCTGCCACGAGTGCCACTCCTCGGCCTGGAAATCGAGGGAGGTATACGGCAGGATCACCGCGCTCCAGAAGACCGCCTTGCCCGCCGACGGATACCGCTTCGTCAAGCGCTCCCGCAGGCTGTGCATGCCGTCCGCCGCCTGACGGAAGGGGCCGCGGGGGTCCCCCTTGGGGTCCTTCCCGTAGTACCAGAGCCCTTCCCGGCGGGACACCGAGGATGCCGCCTTCACCTCCACGCAAAGGATGCCTCTCCCCGGAATGAGGACGACGAAGTCCAGTTCGCCCGAGATCCGGCGGACGTGGTGCGGCAAGTCGAACGAGTGAATGACTGTCCAGTCGCTCGCAACCGGATCGGAGGCGAGCCGCTGGAACACGTCCTTCTCCCCCGGGCTCGGGGTATCCGGATCGATCGCTGCCGGAATCATCCTTGCCATAGGTCACGCTCAACCGGTAGTAGCTGACGGGTTTGCCGCGCGCTAACGCGCAGCATGTCAGGGTGCCGCGCCTCGACGCGAGCCACGCGCAGCGCCCCTTCCCCTTCGATCTCCTCGACGTCGTAGTCCTGCCATCCTCGAACCTCGAGCTCGCGAGTATCTCCGTCAAGAATCTCCTTGACGAGGAGCCGGCGCACCCGCTGGCCTGCACGGCGGTGCGCCTGGTCGATGATCTCCATGTCGCGCCAGAGCTCCTCTGTGTCAGCTTCGAGTCCCGCGACCTCCTCAGCGCCCCGAAGTCGGTGCGGTGCTCGGTTCGGATCGACCCCGAGACAGCCAGCGGCGCAAATTGGCGCGGTTCGCGCGCGGCGACCCTGCGGCCTCAAGCCGCGAGAGCATCGCCGGACACCGAGCGACTCGATAAGCTCGCCGGAGGGGCTCCTTCCACCGCCGCTGGGCCGCGCGGAGGCGGGGTGCGTTCCGGCCAAGAAGGGTGTCGGCGATCGCAGGGATGTAGTCGCCCTCCCCGCCCAAGCGGTTGACGAGGTACGTGCCTGGCTGGATCGACCGGGTCGGGACCATGTGAAGCTCCTCGCGACGAGCCGAGTTCCGCGACATAGGCTCGGGACCATCCTCCGCCTCGACATAGACGGCCTGCTCGGAGGCGAGCAGGAGGAGATAGGCATCGACCGTGTCTGGGCGGTCACCAGCCCCTTCTGTTGCACCGCCGGTGCCGGGCGATCGCGGCCCAGTCCGTCACGGGCAGGAGGTCGGCGGAGGCGATTGCCACGCTGTCCGCGCCGCCGCCTCCGTACGCGGGCAGCGTGGAGTGCCCGAGGCACCCATCGCGGAGCCCGCAAGGATGCGCGCGTCGATCTGATGGTCGCTGAGCCATGTGAACTGCACGACGTGGATCTCGCGGGCTTTGGGCGCCGCGAAGACGTGGTGCGGAAACCAAGACCCGGGGCCGATGACTGCCATCGCGCCGTACACCCTGCCTCCGGCAAGCTGCGGGGGGGTGAGGACCGCGAGACCGAGCGGGCGGGCAAGAGCCGCCTCGACGGCGGCGCCGTGGCGCGCGTTGTGGAGAAGAAGCGCCGCCGGTCGAGGCAGAGGCAGGTCCCGGATGGCGGTTCCGAGCGGGTCGGCGTCGCTGGCTCCGAGTTCCGCGAGCAGGCGCGCTATCTCCTGGGCGGCGGCCGCGTGCGCGGAAAAGACGCGGTCGCAATCGATAAGGCGTTCTGCGAGGAAAGCGGCCGTCTGATCGATCTCGAAACCCGGGTGCGAGAACGGGAGCGGTACCGTCGCAAGGTCCCACCGCGCCCGGCGAAGCCGCCGGAGAACGGGCTGCCAGTACATATCGTCTGCGTCCTCTCCGAGACGGTTCTGAAGCTCTCTTACGGCCAACGAGTAGCGCTGGAACGCCTCCTCCCCGACGCAGGTCCGGCCGAGCTGAAGGCTCGCGGCAGCCTCGTAGAGTTCGGTGGCCTGCTGCACGGAAGCGGTCACCTGCGCTCCAAGTACGCGAGCACCTCGATGCCGGCTGGAATTTCGAGGTCGGAGAGCGCGCCTGAATCTGCAAGGCGGGTCGCGTACCCCTGGTTGACCGCGGCGGCCCCGTCGTCGGCAGAGGGGAGCCCGCGATCGAGCAGCACGAGCCAGTTCGAGTCCGGCCACCGGGAGCGCCAGTTGTTGAACGCGAGCGCCGTCGAAGATGGCGACGCGGGGAACCGACGCGCTGATGGGTGCGTCGCCGTGCTCCGAGCCGGCCGGGACGACAGCGCACCGGTACGTCCTTGCTGCCGCCGATATCGCGGGCACGAGCGATGCCTTGAAGGTCTCCTTCCTGCACCGCGTCATCCTCGCCGGCACCGAACTCGCGCGCCGTGAGTTCCGCTTGGAGCAGGTTCTGGACACCGACGACGATGCAATCCAGTCGCGCGGTTGCCGAGAGTGATGTGACGTCGACTCCGGGAAGCGCCTCAGCCAGGAAATCTGGGTCCCTGACGAGCGTGTGCTTGTGGACCTTGAGCGTCCCGGGATCGTCGATCACCTGGACCTTCGTGCAGAGGGCCACGGGGAGGAGCCGGTCCTCGTTCCGAAGCTTGATGCGGACGCGGGGCATGGCGTCGTTCGGATCGACCTCGACACCGGCGAGCCTGCCTTGCTCGACCTTGTTCGCTCGGTGATGGCTGATCGCGGTTCCCTCGGGGAGCGACGCCAGATAGTCGAAGTGCGCTGCGGCATCACTCGCCGGCGGGTCCGCGGAAGGCCGTGACTACGGCCGCGGCGCCCGCAAGGGCGGCGGCGAAGGCGCGGGCAGGGAGCGACACGGCGAGGACGAGGCGCCCCTCATCGGGGCGGGCGCCCGCCGAGCGAGCACCGACATCGAGCATGAAGCGCGCCCAGGCCGGGAGGGGTGACCATCCCTCGGGAGCGCGGTACTGGAGCCGCGCCGCGTCCCGGCTCGCCATTCATCTGCGCTAATGCTCACAGAATCGGGTGCCAGCCGGGGGGCGCGCGAGCGGGCGTTTCCGCGATGATCGGAAGCTCGGGCGACCCGCCCGCAGGGCAATGAGGCGTCCGAGAGAGCGGGGAAGATGCCGGGTGGCTTGCCCTAGGAGGGCCCGAAACGGCTATGACTCCGGCGTGATCGAAACGGCGATAGAGCGGGCGGGCCTGATCGAGCGGATCGACGAGCTGCCGGAGGCCCGCTACGGCTCCGCAGACCTGTTCAACCTGGACGATCCCCTGGAGGAGGTCGTTTTCATCCTTCTGAGCCAGCAGACGCGTGAGCCTGTGTACAGGCGGGTGTACGGCGAGTTGAGGCGCCGGTACCCGCGGTGGGTGGATGCGGCCGCGGCCCCGGTCGCGAGGCTCGAAGCGGTGATGCGGCCGGCAGGATTCCAGCGGCGGAAGGCTGTCCAGCTCAAGCAGCTCCTCGGAGCGGTGGCGGAGGCCAACCGGGCGCGCGGCATCGGGCCCGCGGGTAATCCGGCGGGTGACCTGACGCTCGCCTTCCTCGACGAGCTGGACGACGAGATGGCAGAGGCGTTCCTCGTGGGGCTTCCGGGCATCGGCCCGAAGAGCGCGCGCTGCGTCCTGTCCTACTCCCTGGATCGCGCAGCGTTCGCAGTCGACACTCACGTTCACCGGATCTTCCAGCGTCTGAGCGTCGTGCCGTCGGCAGGCCGCAAGGCCGACCACGATCCGTTCCAGGAAGCGGTGCCAGCCAAGATGCGGAAGCGGCTGCACATCAATCTCGTGCATCACGGGCGCGAGGTATGCCGGTCGCAGAACGAACGCTGCGGCGAGTGCGTGCTCGTCTCGTTCTGCGGAAGGGGGCGCGAAGCCGTGTCGGGAGCTGGCACTTCCAAGGTGGCGGTTGACCTCTTCGCCGGCGCAGGCGGACTCGGGTCCGGGTTCCGGGCCGAGGGATACCGCGTTGGCGTGGCCGTGGAGGCGAGCGGCACGCCGCGCAGACGTACCGGTTGAACAACCCGGGCGTACCTGTGATCGAGGCGAAGATTTCTGAAAAAACACGAGCAGCCTCGCTGAGGAAATACATGCCGCGGACGCGCAATGTGGACGTGCTGCTGGCAGGACCCCCGTGCCAGGGCTACTCCGCCGCGGGGTCGCGGCGGCCGGACGATCCTCAAAACCAGTTCTTCGCGCACGTCGCGCGACTCGCGCGGCAGCTTGACGTCGAATACGCCGTTCTGGAGAACGTGCCGGGCGTGAAGCGCGTGAACGGCCATGGATTCCTCGACGCCATCGCCGATTCTCTATCCGAGGCTGGCTTTGCGGTGGCTCCACACCTGCTGCGCGCGAGCGATTTTGGCGTGCCTCAACGCAGGCTGCGGTACTTCTTCATCGCTCGCCGGGGAAGAACTTCCGCCCTGGTCGCGAAACCGGCGGCGACCCATCGCCGCAACGGCGAGCTTCCGGACGAGCGCAAGCTTCCCGAGACTCCAGCACTGATCGACCTGCTGAACGAGTTGCCCCTGCTCGGCTCCGGTGTTGAAGCCGAGCGGTTCGTGTTCGATGACGGTCGGGAGTTCTTCAACATGTCCACGATGAACCACTCGGAGCGCGTGATCCAGCGCATCGCGGGCTTCAAGCGAGGAGGGGAACCGATCTCGTACCGCAGGCTCAACCCGATCGAGGCGCGCACGATCATTGCTGGCCATCGAGCGCTCCCAGTCCACCCGGCCGAACACCGGACGATCTCGGTGCGGGAGGCTGCTGTCGTTCAGGGTTTCCCGCTGGACTACTTCTTCTGCGGCCCCCGGGCTGAACAGCCGCTCCAGGTGGCGAATGCAGTACCGCCTCCCCTCGCGGCGGCAGTCGCGCGCCACCTCAAATCCTGGGTGTAGACCGTCGCCCCCTGACCCCGCGCGGGGGTCAGGAGCGAGCGCCGCCAGCTCGGAGAACCAGTCGACGCGGCTGGCGCGGCCCTCAAGCCTCTTCGGATCGCGATTGGCAGCGCTGGCGCTCGGCAGCACGAATACGCGCGTGGCGCCGATCGACCACGCCTGGGGGCCGAGGCTGATGGCGGATCCATAGCCGAGCGCCTTGGACGCGGCGCGGCCGGCGGTCTTGCCATGAAAGGCGAGCCACGCGGGAGCGAACCGTTCGATCTTTTCGACGAAGCCCTCGATGTCATAGTGCGGGTCGAGGCCGGCATCGCTGCTTGCCGCGATCTTCTTCGCGAGGTCGGTCAGTCCAAGGCCGAACTCCAAGACGCGGGCATCGTCATCGGGCGTGAGGAGAACCGGCGTCAAGCCGGACTGGTTCAGGAACGGCCAGAACTCGTTGCCGGGACCCGCGTAGTAGTGGCGGCGGCCGGCTGAGGCCGTACCAACGGCGGTGCCGCAGAAGACCACGCGCAGATCTGCTGCCAAGTAGTCGGGAAGGATTGCCATCGGCCAGCGGCTATGCCCCGCGAGGAGGCGCAGGTTGGATCGGCTTCTTGAGGTTGTTCAGGTGGGACGGCGGAAGGAGCTTCTCGCGCTGGAGGCGGCCGACGACGATCCCTGGCGCGATGCCCTGTTGCTTCGCGAAACTCACGGACCGCCTGCTCAGTGACGGAACCTGCCTCGAGACTGCCGCCAAGTCGTCTGGCGGGATGAGCGTGTCTCGCGCGTATTGATCCGCATCCCGCTCGTCCTTGCTCGGGGTCGTCGTCCCTCGGTGTCGATGAAGTCGGTTCGCTTCCGCCCGAGGAGATGACGCCCCTCGTGGAAGAGGCTGAACCAGAGGTGATCGTCGGTCTTGTGGCGGAGGCTGAGTTGGATGATCGCTTTGTCCGTCGACAGCCAGCGGGCTGCTCCACTGAGACGCGTCTTGCCCACCTCCGGGGTGACCACGAGCGCAACGCCAGCGGTCGCGAGGAGCCTGTGAACGTCGGCGAGTGTCTGCGTCCAACGGCTCGCGCCGGGTGAGACCGCGAATCTCGTCCAGATCCTCCCGAAGCCGGGCTGCGTCGAAAGGGTCCGTTTCGATGTCTGCCGCCGCGCGTTCTCCCCACCGCAGCCATGCGGCGACCGCGTGCGGAGAGGACTCGAATGCCGGCGATGCGCGGAAGGAGGCGGCGGGTGCGAGCCAGTGACTCTCCGACGCGCTCGGGCTGCTCATGCCGAAGTACCGCAAGAGTGAGGCGAGGGTCTCGGCCTTGCTCTTGCCTCGCTCGATCAGGTTGTGTGCGGCCAGCTCCTTGACCGGGAAGGCGTCGACCCACGCCGCGTTCGCCTCGAACTCCTCGCGGGGCGCGCTCGCGTGCGAGGTGCTCACGGTATGCGGCCTCCAAGTTGTTCCAGAAGGTGGCACTGATCCCGAGCGTGAGTTCGAGCTGGAGGGCGGTGTCGGGCGTGATCGCCGCCTTGCCGTTGACGATCTCGTTGATCGTCTTGACGGGACGGCCCATCCGACGGGCGAGTTCGGACTGCGACATGTCGCGGTCCTCAAGTGCTTCCTGGAGAATCTCGCCCGGAGCGACGGCCCAATCGCGCTGCCAGGCAGTGCGGTCAATCGCCATGGTAATCCACCACCTCCGTGATCGAGATCTGCGTGACGCTGGTCAGGTCGATCCCGCCGTCCGGCAGCGTCGGGATCGGGTCGTGGTCGGGAACGAAGATCAGCCGGAGGAGCCCCACAGGCTCACCGCGAACTGGCCGTGCCGATCGGCCCCGAGGGCGTGGCAGCGCCCGGGGACCCCGTCCATGTCCTTCAACGTGGACGCGGCGAGCAGAGAGGCGAGGCGGCGGCAGCAGCAGCTTCCACTGGTCGGCGCCGAACTTCTTGCGCCCCTGCTTGTCGCTCGCACAGCTCTTCTCCAACTTCCCGGTCAGACCACGAGATGTCGATGATCCGGCTCCTCGGCATGCTATAACCCTTGGGGTTATAGAGTAGCGCATGCGCCACATGGACGACTTCGAGATGCAGATTCCACTCCTTCGCCCCGAACCGCTCGACCCGCTGCCGGTCGATCCGTCGCGCTACGTGGCGGCACTGCAGAGCCAGCCGGGCGAGCGGGACGCGCTCCAGCACGTGCCCGCGGACATCTGGAAGCGCATGACGCCGCTCCTGCATTTCGTGGGGCCGAAGACCCCGCCCGCGGCCTTCAAGGCGGAGACGATCCGCAACTGGGTGGGCCGGCTCGCTCCCTCGGTCGGCGAGCACCCGATGTACATCGACGTCACGAGGCTCAGCCCCACGCACCCGGTGTCGACCCGCGACGGCCAGAGGGCCGTGCTCGAATGCATCTACGACGCGAGCCGCTCGCGGGGCCTCCGCTTCGTCCCCGTCATGTGGGTGGGCGAGAGCGCAGACGACCACCGCCGGATCGTTGGCGACGCCGCGCTGCACGACGGGCACGGCGTCCGCTCCGGTACCGGATGCGGAAGTACGTTCCCCCGCTCGGCACCGGCCTAGGGGACTACGTGGGCGCGGAGCTGACCGCGCTCGGAGCCGAGCCCAAGGACGCCGATCTGATCGTCGACCTGGACTACATCGATCCGGATGACGAGCTGGACCCCGACGGGATGGCCGCGTCGCTCAACCAGATGCTCGCGGTCGGAAACTGGCGCACGTCGTCATGCTGGGCACCTCGATGCCGACGATGATGAGTTGCGTCGCCGAGGGCACCGTCGGCTCGGTGCCGCGCAAGGAGTGGGAGCTGTGGTCTCAGCTCCAGCAGTGCGAGCTGGAGCGCATGCCGACCTTCGGCGACTACGCGATCCAGAACCCGCATCCGCCGCACGACGGCGGCGGGCCCGGGATGCGAGCGAACATTCGCTACACCGCCAACGGTGACACGCTCGTCGCGCGCGGTCGGGGGCCGTTCTACGAGGAGGGCAATGAGCAGTACCGCCGGCTCTGCGAGCAGCTCGTCGCTCGCGCGGAGTTCGCCGGCCGGGAGTTCAGTTGGGGCGACGGCGTCATCGACGACTGCGCTGCAGGGGCCGTCGAGCCCGGCGGTCAGAGGGTATGGCGCGGAGCCGGCACGTCACACCACATCCGTACGGTCAGCGAGCAGCTTGCGTCGCAGCCGCAACCGTGAAGCGGCGGGTCGCGATCCGCGCCTGGGCCGGGTCACGGTCCAAGAGAGCGCGCCGGACCGCCGCGCGTAGCTGGGTGAGGCTCGCGGCCTCTAGTAGGGCTCTCCAGAGTGCCCCGCGTGAGGCGCGCTCGTCGTGGGCGGCACCGAGCTGCGCCAGGGCGGCCATGGCCTCGTCCTTCCAGAGCAGCCGCACGAGGATCTCAGGATCGAGTCCAGGGTTGCGGCGGGGCTCGCGGACCTCGGTGAAGCTCACGCCGCCGTTGACGTGGACCGTCGTGATCCCCCACCACACCGGCAAAGAGCCGTCGCCTCGTCGCGATGCTTGTCGGCAACGACCACCGAGCACCGGTCGAAGAGGCGCCCGTAGGCGTCGATCTGGCGCGGCAGGCGGCGGAGTGTGTCTCGCTCCGTCTTGATCTCGAATCCGTCCAGGGACCGGCCGATCACGGCGAGGTCCGCCCGCTCGTATGAGCGAGGACCCAGAACTCGTCGACGGTGTCACGGGCCCCGTAGATCGCGGCCAGCACCCGCTCGCGCAGCGCGTCACGGACGATGGCCTCAGTTGCCACGGAGGGCACCTCGCGATCTCTCGGTCATGGGCCGCACAGTTGCGACTCTATGCCTCGGAGCCCGTTGTCGCCTCTGGAGCCGGTATGCGAACACACGTTCGATGGTACGCCGCCGGCGTGACGGAACGACTACTTCTTGGAACCGGGCTCGTAGAGGAGCTTGGCCGCGCCAGACTTGCCGGCCGACTGCACCTTCGGCCGGGAAAACAACTCCGCGGCGAGGTTGTCCAGTTCTTCGGGGGGCTTGTCTTCGACCACATCTCGGGCTCTCGCGATCTGCTCCTCGACGGGGATTCGCGGTTCGCCAACCAGCTCCTCGATCACGTTCGCGTAGTGGCTGAACATGACCTGGGGTGAATGCCCGGCCCACCGGGCCACTTCCAGAGGGCTATCGCCGGCCCGCAGGTGCAGCGAGACGAAGGAACCGCGACACGCATACGGGACGGCGTCCTTGAGATGAGCCAAGCGCTTCTCGGTCGCCAGGCTTTCGAGGGTGGGGCGCCACACACGGGCCCGCCAGTTGCGGAACTGGGAGCCGGACCACGGTTCGCCACTGTGGTTAGGGAAGACGAGCTGGTCGTCGCCGGGCTCGCCGGAGACGAGTCGCCAGGCGGAGAGGTCCGCGTAGACCGACTGGGCTATGGGGACGGACCGCGACTGCCGCGTCTTCGTCGGGCCGATCACGCCGTTGGCTACGGCCTTGTCGATCGCGATCGCGTTGCGCCCGGCGTCGCCCCACCGCAGGGCGAGAGCCTCGCCAGGCCGAAGCCCCGCGTAGGCCATCAGGCTGACGAGACAGGCGTCGCCGAACACGCGGACATCGTCCGGCGGATTAGTGCGGCGACGCAGCATCCGCAGTCGGATGCGCTCAATCACCAAGGCCGGGAAGGGTCGGGGGATGCGCTGTCTCCCCGCTGACGGCTTCGGCATCCGCAGAACGGGGTTGGAGGGGATCCTCTTCCACTGCACGGCGGCGGTCAGGACCGCGCTGAGAACGACCAGCGCCTTGCGCTGGGCCGCCGGGCCAACGCCGCGGGCACGGAGGTCGGCGGTGAGTTCCTCCAGCAGCATCGGATCCGCGACCAGCTCCGTCAGGCGGTGGCTGTCGAAGCCGGTGCCCTGGATGTGGGCATGCCACGAGGACTTGTAGACGGCGAGGCTCGACGGCGCGAGGTTGTCTGCGCGCAATCGGAGCCACTCGTCGTAGGCGCCGGCCAGCGTTTCGCGGCTCGGACGGGGCAGCGCCTCGCCCTTGAACTTCTTGGCCTTGATGTCCGCATCGAGCGCGATCGCAGCGCTCTTGGACGGCACTGTTGTCGAGCGCATTCGGCCCGTCGACTCGCGCCAGCGGACCCGCCAGCGGGTGCCGTCCGCGGCCTCGTACCGCTGGATACTCAGGGGGTCCTCACAGACCCTCGACATGGACTCTGCGATGGCACATCCATGGCACAGAGTACTGCCGAAACCGGACGGAAACTGGCCTCAAATGGCCGTATTTATGCGGGAAACCGCCCCGGCACCTTCCTTACCATGGAGGTGCTCTACCAACTGAGCTAAGTCGGCGCGACTGCCGAGTGTAGTTGACATGATTCGCCGGCGATGACGACGGAGGCGGCGAGGCAGGAGGCCGGTGCGAGCCCCGACGCGGACGCCCTGCGCCGCTTCCTCGACGGGGAGCATCGCGAGATTCGCGAGACCGTGAGGGAGATCATCTCGCGGCCGGAATTCGCTCCGCCCCGCGACGTCTCGCGCGCGGAGCACCGCGACCTTGTGCTCCAGCGGATGCGCGCCGCTCGCGGAGGCCGGCGGCACCTCGATCGGCTTCCCCATCGAGTACGGCGGGATGGGCAACGTGGGCGGCTCGATCGCCGGCTTCGAGACGCTCGGGCTCGGCGACCTGTCGCTGCTCGTGAAGTGCGGCGTGCAGTTCGGGCTCTTCGGCGGCGCGATCCTGCACCTCGGCACCGAGCGCCACCACGAGGCCTACCTGCCGCGGCGTGATCTCCACGGACCTGCCCGGCTGCTTCGCGATGACCGAGACCGGCCACGGCTCGAACGTGCAGCGCGCTCGGCACCACCGCCACCTACGACCCGGACACCGACGAGTTCGTCATCAACACGCCCGACGACGCCGCGCGCAAGGACTACATCGGCAACGCCGCGATGCACGGGCGCATGGCGGCGGTGTTCGCGCAGCTGATCGTCGGCGGCGAGACGCCACGGCGTGCACTGCCTGCTGGTGCCGCTGCGCGACGAGAAGGGCAACACGCTGCCCGGCATCCGCATCGAGGACTGCGGCGAGAAGCTCGGCCTCGAGGGCGTGGACAACGGGCGCATCTGGTTCGACCAGGTGCGCGTGCCGCGCGACACCCTGCTCAACCGCTACGCCGACGTCGACGAGCACGGCATCTACACGAGCCCGATCGAGAACCCCAACCGCCGCTTCTTCACCATGCTCGGCACGCTGATCCAGGGACGCGTGAGCGTGGGCGGCGCGTCGATCAGCGCGTCGAAGCTCGCGCTCGCCATCGCCATCCGCTACGCGCTGCGAGCGCCGCCAGTTCGGCCCGCCGGGCTGCGACGACGAGGCGCTGCTGATCGACTACCGCGCCCACCAGCGCCGCCTGCTTGCCGCTCGCTGGCCAAGACCTACGCGCTGCACTTCGCGCAGGAGACGCTGATCGCCGAGCTGCACCGCGTGTTCACCAGCGAGTCGCTCCGACCGCGACCGGCGCAAGCTCGAGGGGCTCGCCGCCGGCGTGAAGGCCGCCGCCACCTGGCACGCCACGGACACGATCCAGACCTGCCGCGAGGCCTGCGGCGGCGCCGGCTACCTGGCGGAGAACCGCTTCGCCGTCGCTCAAGGCGGACACCGACGTGTTCACCACCTTCGAGGGCGACAACACGGTGCTGCTCCAGCTCGTGGCCAAGGGCCTGCTCACCGACTACTCGGCCCGCTTCGGCGACCTCAGCCAGCTCGAGATGGTGCGCTTCGTGGGCGCGCAGGTGTTCGACACCGTGGTGGAGCGCTCGCTCGCCCGCCAGCTCGTGGGCGCCGTGCTGGGCGTCGTGCCGTCGAGCGAGGAGGAGCCCGCCATCGAGGGACGCGACTTCCACCTCCAGCTCTTCCGCGGCCGCGAGGAGCACGTGCTCGGCGGCGTGGCGCGCCGGCTCAAGCGCGGCATCGATGACGGCCAGGACTCGTTCACCGTCTTCAACGAGTGCCAGGACCACGTGCTCGAGGCCGCCCGCGCGCACGTGGACCGGCTGATCCTCGACTCGTTCGTGGCGGCGTGTCGACCGCTGCGATGAGGGCCCGCAGCGCCAGACGCTGCTCTCCTCGCTGTGCGACCTCTACGCGCTGTCGACGATCGAGGCAGGAGCGCGGCTGGTACTTCGAGCACAGCCGCATGTCGGCGCCGCAGTCGAAGGCGATCACCCGCGCGGTCAACCGGCTCTGCGGCGAGCTGCGCGAACATGCGCGCGCTCGTGGACGCGTTCGGCATCCCCGAGTCGCTGCTCGGCTCCGATCGCGCGGCGCTAACTGCCCGGCAGGCTCGAGCCGGCGAAACCGAAGAACCAGATCGCGAACACCGACGAGCGCCAGCGACACCGAAACGATCATCGTCATCTCGAGCACGCTGAGCCGGCGGCTGGTGGTGCGCTCGCCGCGCATGCTCTTGAGCCACGGCGCGCGGAACTGCACCTCGGAGTCCTGCCCGTCACGCGCGCGTATACGTGGTCGAGCCCGAACAGCAGCTTGCCGAAGATCGCCATCGTCATCGGGATGCGACGATCAGCAGCACGTACGGGCCGAGCGAGGGCTGCGAGCTGTCGACCATCTTCGACACGGCGTAGATCCAGCCCATCGGGATCCCGATCCAGAGGAACACGCTGCCCACCGCCATCAGGAGCGATCAGGAACGAGCGCGACAGGCGTGGTGAGGATCGTCTGCCAGACACTGCGGGGAGGACGGTCGGACGTGCCCTCGTGTACGGCGGCGTTTCCCATGCTGATAGATGTTCCCACGTCAGAGGCGGGCGAAACAGGGTAGAACGCCGCACCACCGATCCGAGACGGAGGCACCATGGCGAATCAGATCAGCGAGCAGGAAGCACGGCAGGTCGCGGAATCCGCGCGCGAGGCGGAATGGAGCCTCCCGAGCTTCGGCCGCGAGCTCTTCCTCGGCAACTTCCAGCTCGACCTGATTCACCCGCAGCCCAAGCTCGCCCCGGAGGCGGTGGAGAAGGGCGAGCGCTTCCTCGAGCGCCTGCGCGCCTTCCTCGAGGAGAACGTCGACCCGCTGCAGATCGAGCGCGACGCGAAGATCCCTGACGAGGTGATCGACGGGCTCAAGCAGCTCGGCGCGCTCGGGATGAAGGTGAGCGAGGAGTACGGCGGGCTCGGGCTCTCGCAGGTCTACTACAACCGCGCGCTGCAGCTCGTGGGCGCCTGGCACGCGTCGCTGTCCGCGCTGCTGTCGGCGCACCAGTCGATCGGCGTGGCCGAGCCGCTGCGCCTGTTCGGCAGCGAGGAGCAGAAGCGCAAGTGGCTGCCGCTCGTGGCCAAGGACCACATCTCCGCCTTCCTGCTCACCGAGCCCGACGTGGGCTCGGACCCGGCGCGCCTCGCGTCCACCGCGGTGCCCACCGAGGACGGCTCGGGCTACATCCTCAACGGCCACAAGCTGTGGGCCACCAACGGCGCCATCGCCGACATCGTGGTGGTGATGGCCAAGGTGCCGAAGTCGGAGGGCTCGCGCGGGCGGCATCTCGGCGTTCGTCCTCGAATACGACTCGAAGGGCGTGACGGTCGCCAACCGCAACCAGTTCATGGGCCTGCAGGGGCATCGAGAACTCGGTGACGATGCTGGAGGACGTGTTCGTGCCGAAGGAGAACCTGATCGGCAAGGAGGGCGAGGGCCTGAAGATCGCCCTCTCGACGCTGAACACCGGGCGCCTCGCGCTGCCGGCCATCTGCGTGGCCGCCGGCAAGTGGTCCACCAAGGTGGCGCGCGAGTTCGCGAGCGAGCGCGTGCAGTGGGGCCAGCCGGTGGGCAAGCACGACGCCGTGGCGCAGAAGATCGCGTTCATCGCCGGCAGCGCGTTCGGCCTCGAGGCGATGCTCGACGTGGCCTCGCGCCTGGCCGACGACAAGCGCCAGGACATCCGCATCGAGGCCGCGCTGGCCAAGCTCTACGCATCGGAGATGGGCTGGAAGATCCTCGACGACCTGATGCAGATCCGCGGCGGCCGCGGCTACGAGACGGCCGAGTCACTCAAGGCGCGCGGCGAGAAGCCGGTACCCGTGGAGCAGGCCCTGCGCGACATGCGCATCAACCGGATCTTCGAGGGCTCCACCGAGATCATGCACCTCTTCATCGCGCGCGAGGCGGTGGACCAGCACCTGTCGGTGGCGGGCGACATCCTCGAGCCGGACGTCGCACTCGGCGACAAGGCCAAAGCCGCGATGCAGGCCGGCGCGTTCTACGCGAAGTGGCTGCCGTCGCTCGTCACGGGCGAAGGCCAGCGGCCGGGCTCCTACTCGGAGTTCGACTCGCTGGCGCCGCACCTGCGCTTCGTGGAGCGCAACGCGCGCAAGCTCGCGCGCTCGACGTTCTACGCGATCGGCCGCCACCAGGCCGGCCTCGAGAAGAAGCAGGCGCTGCTCGGGCGGATCGTGGACATCGGCGCCGAGCTGTTCGCGATGGCGTCGGCGGTCGTTTACGCGAACACGATCAGGTCGGAGCACCCGGAGCGCGGAGAGAGCGCGTTCGAGCTGGCCGACCTGTTCTGCACCCAGTCGCAGCGGCGGATCGGCGAGCTGTTCAGCGCGCTGTCGTCGAACGACGACGCCCACAACTACCGCGCCGCGCAGGGCGTGCTCGACGGCCGCTACGACGTGGCTCGAGGAGGGCATTCCGGACCCGTCTGGCGACGGGCCCACGATTGCAGATCAGCCGCCGGCGGCGTCTGGCAAGGAGGCAGAGGCAGGCACCGGGGGCAAGCGGCGCGGACTGCGGCGGAAGAGGGAGGTCGCGGCCAGCGGCTAGGCCGCGACTTCGGCTCGCAGCGCGGGCGCCACCTGCTGCGCGACCAGCTCGAGCGACTGGAAGTCGAACGGCGCCGAGGCGCCCATCAGGAAGTCGCCGCGCGCCAAGCTCGACCCACGGCTTGAGCTCCTCGACTGCCTGCTCGGGCGTACCGACGAACCAGGTGAAGCGGGACGGCCCGCCCTCGGCGAGCTCGCGCTTCTTCTCCTCCACCTCGGCCTCGTCCTCGCGGATGATCATCCGGCAGGTCACCGACTTGCGGATGTCGGCGGGATCGCGGCCGACGTCGGCACAGTGTCCCGAGAGCACCTCGAGCTTGTGCCTGAAGATGTCGAGGTCGCCGAAGAAGGTGTTCCAGATGTCGCCGTGCTCGGCGACGATGCGCAGCGTTCGCTTCTCGCCCGAGCCGCCGATCACGAGCGGCATGTGCTCCTGCACGGGCTTGGGGTCCATCTGGGCGTCGGTGATCTTGTAGTGCTTGCCCTCGAAGCTGAAGCGCTCCTCGGTCCAGAGGCCGCGCATCACGCGGCAGGCCTCGTCGAGCATGTCCATACGCACGCCGATGCGCGGGAACGGGATCCCGTACTGGTCGTGCTCCTTCTCGAACCAGGCCGCCCCCACCCCGTACTCGGCCCGACCACCGGAGATGTGGTCGATCGTGGCCGCCATGTTGGCCGCCAGCGCCGGGTGCCGGTACGTGACGCCGGTGACGAGCATGCCCACGCGGATCTTGGTGGTGTGGGCGGCAAGCGCAGCCATCATGGTCACGCCCTCGAAGCAGGGACCATCGGGGTCGCCGAAGATCGGCATGAAGTGGTCGAACACCGACATCCAGTCGTAGTCGAGCGCCTCCGCGCGCTGCCAGAGCTCTAGGAACTCGTCGAAGGTCGCGCTCTGCGGACCCGCGTGCACGCCGAAGCGGATCTGATCGCCGAAGACCTGCATCCAGCGATGAAGGATAGGGTGAGCGGCGTGCCGGGGTCCCGCCCACTGCTGATCGTGGACGCGCCGTCGCTTCTGTACCGGGCCTTCTTCGCGCTGCCGAAGTCGATCAAGGGCAGCGCCGGCACGCCGGTGAACGCGCTGCTCGGCAGCGCCAACCTGATCCTGCGCGAGGTTGACGAGCACCACCCGCGTGCCGTGGTTCTCTGCTTCGGGCCGGACGCCGGCCGAGTACCGCGTGGAGCTGTACGAGCCCTACCACGCCGCGCGGCCGCCGGTGCCCGACGAGCTGGCGCCGCAGTTCGAGGCCGCGCCGCCGTTCTTCGAGTCGTTCGGCTGGACCTCCGCGATCTCGGAGGACCATGAGGCCGACGACGTGATGGGCTCGCTCGCCGTGGCCGAGGAGAAGGCGGGCGGCGACGCGCTGATCCTCACCGGCGACCGCGACATGTTCCAGTGCGTGACGAAGCGCGTGAAGGTGCTCTACCTGAAGACCGGCGTGAGGGGCGGCGAGCTGGTGGACGCCGCCGGGGTGAAGCGCCGCTACGGGGTGCCACCCGAGCTGGTGCCCGACTTCATTGCGCTGCGCGGCGATCCGTCGGACGGGCTGCCGGGCGCCAAGGGCATCGGCGAGAAGACCGCCGCGGACCTGCTCCAGCGCCACGGCTCACTCGAGGAGGCCATCGCCGGCGCGGTGCGTGAGCGCCCGGCGCGCGTGTCCGGCGCGCTGCGCGATCAGGCCGACGAGCTACGGATGTTCAAGGACATCGCCACGCTGCGACCGGTGAAGGTCAAGCGCCCGCGCGATCGCACGACCGACTACAAGAGCGCCGCGAAGGCGGCGGCCGAGGCCGGAATGGGCGCGCTGGCCGGGCGGCTCGAGAAGGCGGCCGGCTAGGCGGGGGGCAGGGGGGCTTGTTGTCCCGCTTACATCGGTCCGCCACCGTGCCCACGCGGGCGGGTAAAACACCGTGAGCGCGATGGCGGAGAGCTCCCATCCAGCAAGTCCGATGGCTTTGCGTTGCAAGCAACGCGCCATCTTGGAACGCGCTCGGGCGTCGCGACACCGGGCGGCGGTGGAAGAGCTCGAGGCCCGTGCGGCAAGCGGTAACCACGAGGCCGCGCAGTGCATCGGGGCGGAGGCCGCCCTCGCGCAGGCAGCTGAGCTGAGGGCGCGTGCGCTAGACGAGCGGGCCGCCGCCGAGGAGCTGCGCTATCGAGGCAGGCTGCACCGGAGCGAGGCCAAGGCGCGGGCCGCGGAGGTGGCCGCCGCGGCAGCGGAGAGCAGAGCGCGAGCGTACGAACGCCGAGCGCTCTCGCTCGCCGCGCTGGACGAACTGGAGACGCAGGCGGCGCTGGCCTAGTGCGCCTGAGCCGGCTCCGCCCCCGGCGATGGCCGAGCAGGCACCTCGAGCCGCACCTCGAGACCCCCGTCCCGCGCGGGGCGGAAAGACAGCTCGCCGCCGATCAGGACCGCGCGCTCACGCATGCCCTTCATCCCGGCGCCCTCGGGCTGGTGGTTGATTCCCCTGCCGTCGTCGGTGACGCTCAGGCGGAGGCCCCCCGGCGAGCTCCGGAGGTCGAGCTGGACGCGGGTGGCTCGGGAGTGGCGGACCACGTTGGTGAGGCTCTCCTGGGCGATCCTGTAGATCACGAGCTCGGTCTCCGGATCCAGCTTGGGCAGGCCTACCTCGAGCCGAGCGTCGACCGCTATGCCGCGAGTGCGCCGCGAAGCGCGAACTCAGATCCCGGAGCGCGCTCGGCAGGCCGAGCTCGTCGAGCACCTCCGGCCTGAGGCTCTTCGCCAGGCGCCTGCACCTCCTCGAGGGTCCCGCGCGCGTTCTCGCGCGCCTCGGCCACGCTCGCGCCGAACTCGGCGGGACACTCGGCACTCAGATAGTCGAGCTGGAGCATGAGCGCCGTCAGGCGCTGGCCGATCTCGTCGTGAAGGTCCCGCGCCACCTCGAGGCGCTCCGTCTCCTGTGCCCGGAGCGTTCGGCGGACGCTCTGCCGCCGCTCCTCCTCGAGCCGCCGCAGCATCTCGTTGAAGGTGGCGGCCAGCTCAGCCACCTCATCCCCGCGGGTGGGCGTGGTCACCCGTTCGCCCGGGCGCAGGGGGTCGACTCGCCGCATCGCGTCACGCAGGCGCCGCAGGGGCGCCAGGGTGCCGCCGATCACGAGCGCGTTCACGCTGGTCACCACGATCAGCCCGACGAGCGAATAGAGCCCGCCCTCGACTGGCCGCAGCGGGGACTTCACGGCCAGCGGGGAGAACGCCAGGATCAGGAACACCGCCACCCAGAGCGCGGTGTTGACGAGCAGGAGCCTCACGATCAGCGACCGCGGCCAGCGCGCGCGCCAGGAACCCCCGATGCGAACCAGTGGCTGGAAGCGTCTGGAAGCCACTCAGTGCCGCATATGATGACGCGCCCAAGCTCGATGACGCCGTTGAGGATCCGCGTTCTGCTGGCCGACGACCACGTGATGGTCCGCCGCGGGCTGAGGCTGCTGCTCGAGCGGGAGCCTGACATCGAGGTCGTCGGCGAGGCAAGCGACGGCGCCGAGGCGATCGAGATGGCCCTCGCCGAAGAGGTCGATCTCGCGATCCTCGACGTGACGATGCCGCGCATGACCGGCCTGCAAGCCGCCCGAGAGCTCGCAAAGCGGCGTTCCGAGACGCGCGTGCTGATGCTGTCCATGCACGACAACGAGGAGTTCTTCTTCGACGCGCTGCGATCGGGCGCGGCCGGCTACGTGCTCAAGTCCGCGGCAGACCGCGATCTGATCAACGCCTGCCGCGCGGCCATGAGGGGCGAGCCCTTCATGTACCCGGCGGCGATGCGGGCGCTCGTCCGCGACTACCTCCAACTCGCCGGACAGACCGGGGAGGAGCCGGATCCGCTCACCGAACGCGAGCGCGAGGTGCTCAAGCTGGTGGCCGAGGGCCACACCACCCGCGAGATCGCGAACGAGCTCGTTATCAGCGAGAAGACGGTCGAGCGTCATCGCTCCCGCCTGCTCGAGAAGCTCGGGATGCGCGATCGCGTGGACCTGACCCGCTACGCGATACGGCGCGGGCTCGTGGAGCCCTGAGGATTGAGCAGCCATCCGTGATCGTCGGTGCGCTGGACGAGCCCCTCCGACCGCAGCGCAGCGATCGCCGTGGTCACCGACGGACGGGATGCCCCGACGAGCTGCGCCAGCGTCTCGTGGGTGATCGGTAGCGGCAGCGCCACACCCTCCGGGGTGACCCGGCCCCAGCGATCGCTGAGCAGCAGAAGCGCCGTCATCACCCGCACCTTCAGTTGCCGGGCGCCGGCCACGGCGAGCAGGGCGGCCAGCAGCCGCGACCTGCGCAGCACCCTGTTCATGAGCGCGGCCGTGAGCTCCGAGCACGCGCCCGCCAGCGCGGCGTAGCGCTGGTCGAGTAGCGCCACACGCGCGGGCACCACCACCTGCCAGCGGCTCTCAGTTGGCACCGTGGCGTACGCGTCCCCGTCGAGCTCCCACGGCCGGAGCAGGTCGCCCGGTCCGAGCAGCTCGGCCGCGCGGTGCCCCACCACCTCCACACTGCGGATCAACAGCCCGTCGAGCACCAGCAACCCCAGCGCGCTGCCCGCGTCGATAGGAGCCGACCCTGGGAGCCACGGACCACGCCGCAGGCGCATCACATCCGCCTTCACGAGATGCCACGGGCTCTCGTCCGCCGCGGCTTCGAGGGTGGCCCCGAGTTCGCGATCCTCCTGGAAGATCCGCACGCCGTGCTCGATCGCGTAGCCGTCCGTGTGCGAGGTCAGAGCGCGCAGGCGCGCTCGCCCCGCTTGCCGAGCGCGCGGGGTGGCCGGATGATCGCTCGCGATCCCTATCCCTGATTGCCCGCGACTCAAGGCTGAGCTGGGTGGCGTCGTGCCATCCCGAGACAGTCTCGTGGCCGGTACTCGTGGCGACCATCCGGGCTACCCCGCATTTGGACTGGGGGACAGCCCCTATGCGGTCATCCGCCCGCCGCCGCCGGAACGTCGAGCGCCAAGCGGCTCAGCATCCTCTGGATCGCGTGCTGAACGTCCGGGAGCTCGCGCTGCAGAGCTTCTGCCGCGTCCTCCTCCGAGCAGCCGTCGAGCAGCAGCGCTACGAGCGGGCGATCGTCGCCATCGAGCTTGTCGTACGCGTCCGCGAGTACCGCCCGGGCGATCGGCGCAAGCAGCCGCTCGCCTCGGTAGACGAGCCGGATGGCCTCGAACAGCTCGTGTGCCCCGATGCTCTTGTGCACGAGGCCGTCGGCGCGCGCAAGGTAGCCGGCGAAGGCGAGCGCCGGGCTGGCGTAGGCGGAATACAGCAGCACCTTCAGCTCGGGGTGAGCCTGCTTGATGCGGTAGCAGAGCTGGAGCCCGTCGCTCTGCGGCAGGTGGTAGTCGAGCAGCACGAGATCTGCCCGCGCCTGGACGAGCGCCTCGTCGAGCGAGTCCTCGTCACCGGCGCTCTGACCGGCGAACACGATGCCGGGCTCCGCGTCGATCACCGTGCGGAGGCCCGTCCTCATCGCCGGATGGTCGTCCACCACCACTACGCGGATCATCCGAGCCCTCCGTTGCCGTTGAGGGGCAGGTCGAGCACCACCACTGTTCCACCGCCGGCGCGCGGGGCGACGTTGAGCTTGGCACCCACCGCCGTTGCTCTGGACCTCATCGCCGAGAGACCGCTGGCCCCGGGGCGCAGCACTGCAGGCATGCCGTGTCCGTCGTCCCGTACTTCCAGCCGCATCGTGTGCCCCAGGGCCCCGAGCACCAGCTCGATGTTGGCGGCGTCCGAGTGCCTGAGCGCGTTGGTGAGGGCTTCGCAGCCGATGCGGTAGACATGGGCCGCCACGAGCGGCGGCAGCTCGGGCGAGTGGCCCGCCACGGTGATGGCCGCGGGGGTGCTGGCGGCGATCTCCTCGACGCGCTCGCGCAGCGCCACGTCGAGCCGGCGCCCCTCGAGCGGGGAGCGGAGCTCCGCAAGGCTCGTGTCCATGTCCGACGCCGCCGACTCGATCTCCTCCACCGCTCGCTCGACGGTCTGGTCGAGCGGCGCGGCGATCCGGCCCTGCAGCGAGCTCACCAGGAAGTGCGCGGCATGAAGGCGCTGCTTGGCGGAGTCATGGAGCTCCCACGCGATCCGCTGGCGCTCGGCCTCGATTGCGCGGCGCTCGCGCCCGGCCCGCTCGGCATCCAGCCGGCGCAGCGCGTCCGCCGCATACGCCAGCGAGCAGGTGAGCAGGTATGGCAGGAGCACGTGGATCGCGAGCGTCTCGGACGACACGGGCGCAAGCCGCCCGGGCGAAGGCCCGCCGAACAGCGCCACCGCAAGAAACGCGAGCGGCGGGATGGTGCCGAGCCAGAGTGCCCGGCGGAGCGGCAGTGAAGCCGCGGGCAGCACGAGCGTGGTCAGCCAGAGCAGGTAGTAGGGGCTGTGCCAGTCGCCCCAGCGCAGGATCAGCCCGAGGCCCACGCAGATGTCGAGCAGCCAGGTGGCCGGCTCGCGGCGCAACCCCGGCAACATCGCGAGCGCCGCCGTGCTGGCCGGGCCGTAGAGGAGCATGGGCACGTCGGAGGCCCGCAGGCCGTGCCAGCACACGAGGGCGACCGCCACGAGGCTCGCCACCAACCGCGCGACCACGAAGGGCAGCAGCCAGCCGGACAGCTCCGAGGTCCCGGGAACGAGCCTCAGCCACGGAACGACTCGGCCGGGTCGAGCCACAGCTTCCACCATCTGACAGCGGACGATAGGCGCGCACGGCTCGCGCATCACGCGCCTTGGTCAGTCCCCGAACAGCGCGGCTGTGGGTAAGCGCAATTACGCGCCCCGGTGAGAGACGGGGCGCACGGTGGTAAGCACACCTATATGGCCAACTCGCGATTCCGCTCGGCGCGTTAGACCTCATACGATGACGCGCGCCGTGGTGCTCGAGGGCAAGGTGGTGGCACGTGAGAACGAGCAACTCGGAGTCGTGCTCGAGGTCCCCGACCGGACCGACCTCGTCTATCTCACCGTGGCCAGGGAGACCTTTCGCGCCCTCCATCCCGGCCTCCGCTGCCGGGTGAAGGTGGAGGACGGCGTGATCGTCTCAGTCCAGGCCGCCTGACGCCAGCGAGCCGGGACCGCCGGCGGCTTGTGGGGACGTGCCGAGTCGGCGAGGATACCGTCGGCCATGCAGGTCCTCGTCCTACAGCACATCGCATGCGAGCCACCCGGCGCGTTCGAGGACGTCCTGCTCGAGCGCGGCGCGGAGATCCTTCGCGTGGAGCTCGACGAGGGAGAGCCGCCGCCACGCTCGCTCGACCAATTCGACGCTGCGATCGTCATGGGCGGCCCCATGAGCGCCAACGACGAGGCGAAGCACCCCTGGCTGAGAGCGGAGAAGGCACTGATCCGCCAAGCGGTGGGGTCGGACCTGCCGGTGTGGGGAGTCTGCCTGGGCGTGCAGCTACTGGCCTCCGCGCTGGGCGCGCGCGTGTCGTCCGGCCCGGCCCCGGAGGTGGGCATCCTGCCGGTCCATCCCACCGCGGCGGGGAGCGCCGATCCCGTGTTCGGCCCCTGCAGCTGGCCGCTGTCCACCCTGCAGTGGCACGGCGATACCTTCGACCTGCCCCCAGGCGCCGTGCTGCTGGCCACTTCGCCCGCGTACCCGCACCAGGCCATCCGGATCGGATCGCTCGCCTACGGCATGCAGTTCCACCTCGAGGTCGACGCCGGCCTCGCGGACGAGTGGGCGAGGGTGCCGGCCTACGTGGCCTCGGCGGACAGCGCGCTCGGGGCGGGCGGCGCGGACAGCCTGCTCGCCGGCGTGCGGGCCGCGGCGCCTGAGATGCTCCCCGAGGCGCGTGCGCTCTTCGGCCGCTGGATGGACCTGTGGGCACCGGGCGCGCCGCGAGGGCAGGCGCCTGAGGCGAGCGTCACACACCAGGCAGGCTGAGGTCCACCAGCACGGGCGCGTGATCAGAGGGCTTCGTGCCCTTGCGGGCGTCGCGGTCGATCCAGGCATCGCTGATCGCGGGCGCCAGCTCGTTGGCCAGCAGCATCAGGTCGATGCGCATGCCGAGGCCCTTGTGGAAGTTGCCGGCTCGGTAGTCCCAGTACGTGAACGGCTCGCCCTTGACGATGCGCGGCTGGACGTCGGTCAAGCCGAGGTCGAGCAGCGCCTTGACGGCATCGCGCTCCGCCTCGGTCACGTGGGTCGAGCCCTCGAAGGCCGCCATGTCCCAGACGTCGTTGTCGTTTGGGGCGACGTTGAAGTCCCCACACACCACGAGCCGGCGCCCGGCGTCGCGCTCGCCCTCGAGCGCCACGCGCAACGCGGCGAGCCAGCGGAGCTTGTAGTCGTAATGCGGATCCTCCGGCGTGCGGCCGTTGGGCACGTACAGCGACCAGATGCGCAGGTCGTTCCAGGTCACCGCCAGCGCGCGCGCCTCGGGGTCCGGGAAGCCAGGCTCCCCGTCGAACCCGCGCGTGACGTCCGCTGCCTCCACCTTCGAGATCACCGCCACGCCGTTCCACTGCCCCATCCCGTAGGTGGCCGCCACGTAGCCGAGCTCCCCCAGCTCGGCGTGCGGGAACGCGTCCTCGGCGATCTTGGTCTCCTGGATGCAGAGCACGTCCGGCTCGACCTGCCGCAGCCAATCGAGCACGCGCGGCAGCCGGGCGGACAGCGAGTTGACGTTCCAGGTGGCGAGCCTCATTTCCCCCGGGGACGATATTTTGATCCGCCGAGGGAGGGAGGATCGTGAAGCTCTACGTCTGTTACGGCACGTTCGCCCCTCAGGGGCATCCGTGCGGGAAGGCGCACCACGCGCTCACGGAGGCGGGGCATGCGCCCGAGGTGCAGAAGACCTATGGCTGCGCCGGCACCGACCGCCTGTTCGCGGGGAGGCGCGAGGTCAAGCGCCTGACCGGCAACTACAAGGTGCCGACGCTTGTTCTCGACGACGGGACGGTGATCGACGGATCAGACGCGATCGTCGCCTGGGCCGCGGCTAACGGCCCAGGCGCCGGCCCTTCCTGACTGGCAGCCCGATCGCGCGGCGCATGGCCGCACGGATCCGGTCGAGCGCGGCGGCGTCGCCGAGCAGCCGGCCGGCCACGCTCCCGCCAGAGGCCAGGCTGTGGAGCTCGAACGCCACGTCGGCGGGGTCCCGGTCCGCGGGGAGGTCGCCGGCCTCGCGCGCGCGGCGCGCCTCGGCCTCGAGCACCCCGAGCCAGCGTTTGACCGCCGCCGCCACGTCGTCGCGCAGCGGGCCCGGCCGCGCGTCGTACTCCACGGACGCGGTGGTGACGAAGCAGCCACCTGGGAACACGCCGTCGCGTAGGTGGACGATCCAGGCCTCGACGATCGCCTCGAGCCGTGGGAGCCCAGGCTCGGCCTTGCTGGCGGGCCGCCACACGGCGTCCGTGAAGCGCTCGACCGCGGCGGCGAGCACGGCGCGCTGCATGGCCTCCTTGTCGCCAAAGCGCCCGATCAGGCCGCTCTTGCTCATTGCGAGCTGCCCGGCCAGCCGCCCGATCGTGATGCCCTCGAGTCCCTCGATCGAGGCGAGGTCGACCGCCGCCTCGACGGCGGAGGCGCGACTGTCGGCGACATCGGCGTTGGAGCGGCGTGGCATGGCCGCCAGTTTACAGGACGAACGATCGTTCGGTATAACTGAGAGCACACTCGGCATGCGACCCAAGGACGAACGATGCGACTGACATGGCTGGGCTGGGCCGGAACGGAGCTTGAGGCGGGCGGCGCGACGGTGGTGGTGGATCCGCTGGAGGACGCGGGCGCGGTGTTCGCCCCGCTCGGTCAGCAGGCGGCCGGCATGCCCGTGCCGCAGGTCGTCCCGCCAAGCGCGGGCAGCGCCGTCGCGGGGCTCGTAACGCATCTCCACCGCGATCACGCCGATGCGGGGGCGCTCGCCGTGGCGCTCGCGCCCGGGGCGCCGGTGCTGGAGCCGCCGGCCGGAGGCGGCGACAAGATCGAGGGGCTCGCCCTGGCGCAGGCCAAGCACGAACTGACGGCCGCGGGCCTCGAGCGCAGGCGGATCCCGCCGTGGGAATCCGTGACGGCGGGCCCGTTCACACTCACCGCTCTGCCGGCCTCCGACGGCGTCGGCGACCCGCAAGTGGCGTGGCTCGTGAACGCCGACGGGGTGCGCGTGCTCCACCTCGGCGACACGATGTTTCACGGCTACTGGTGGCGCATGGCGCTTCGGCACGGACCGTTCGACGTGGTGCTCGTGCCTGTGAACGGCGCTGTTGTGGGCTTCGCCCACCGCCGCCCGGCCAGCCCGCTGCCGGTGGCTCTCGACCCGGCTCAGGCCGCGATCGCCGCCGACCTCCTCGGCGCCCGGATGGCGGTCCCGATCCACGCCGAGGGCTACGAGATCGACGGTGTGTACGAGCCAGTGCCCGACGCGGCCGAGCGCTTCGCCGCCGCGGCCAGCGAGCGCGGCGTGCCGGTGAAGATCCTGGACCCCGGCGAGTCGATCGAGGTAGTGGGGGGAGCAGGATTCGAACCTGCGTAGGCTAAGCCAACGGGTTTACAGCCCGTCTCCTTTAACCACTCGGACATCCCCCCGAGCGGTGCCGGATTCTAGAGAGCGCGGGGCGCAGCGTCCGCGCGGTGATCTCAAGCAGGCTCACGGCCGCGCCGATACTGTCCTGGCGCGATGCAGCAAGAAGGCTTGAGCAATCTGACGAAGGGGGCGGGCTGTGTCGCTCTTGGCCTGGTGCCCCTTGCCTTGAATGTTCGCCACGCCGGCTACTTCGTCGTCGCTGCCGCACTACTCGCCGGCGCGGTGCTGGGCTTGCAGCGCGCGCTGATCCGGCTGTTCGCTACCGGCGCCGCGCTGGGCGCCTTCAGCTTTCTGCACGACACGATCAATCCGCCAAGCGGGAGGACCAACGCGCACTCACGCTCCTGTACCTCACCCTGTTCCCCTTCGCGCTCGCGGTTCCCGCGCTCGCGGGAGCAGGCATTCGCTGGTGGCTGCGCCGCGGCCAGACGCCCGCCGCGCCACTTGGCGCCGCCGCCAAGACGGCACGCACCGTTCTGCTGGGAATCGTCCTGATCGCGCTCGCGCTGGTCTACGGCGGGTCGATCGCGGTCGCGCTGCTGCTCGGAGCCGGGATCCTTCTGTTCGTGCTGCGCCCCCGAGGGGCCTAGACGGAGGCGTCCTTGAGACGCTGCGCCTCGGGCAGGCTCTCGAGCTTCTTGAGCGTGTTGTTCTCGATCTGGCGGATGCGCTCGCGGGTGACGCCGAACGCGCGGCCCACCTCCTCGAGCGTGCGCGCCTGATGGCCCTTGAGGCCGAAGCGCATCTCGATCACCTCGCGCTCGCGCGCGGGTAGAGCGTCGAGCGCCTTGCGCACGTTCTCGCGGCGCAGGTTCTCGACGGCAAGCTCGAACGGCGATTCGGCGGTGTCGTCCTGCACGAAGTCGCCAAGCTCGGAGTCCTCCTCCTCGCCGATTGGCTTCTCGAGCGACACCGGCAGCTGCGACATGCGCAGGATGTCCTTGACCTCGCGCGCCGTGCACTCGAGCTCGGCGGCGATCTCCTCCGGCGTGGGCTCGCGGCCCAGGTCCTGGACGAGCTGGCGCTCCACGTGCACGACCTTGTTGAGCTTCTCCACCATGTGCACCGGGATGCGGATGGTGCGCGCCTTGTCGGCGATCGCGCGCGTGACCGCCTGGCGGATCCACCAGGTGGCGTACGTCGAAAACTTGTAGCCGCGGCGGTAGTCGAACTTCTCGACCGCGCGGATGAGGCCGAGCGAGCCCTCCTGGATCAGGTCGAGGAAGGTGAGGCCGCGGCCGAGGTAGCCCTTCGCGATCGAAACGACGAGGCGCAGGTTGGCCTCGATCATGTGCTGCTTGGCCGCCATGTCGCCGCGCTCGATTCGCTTGGCGAGCTGCACCTCCTCGAACGCGGTCAGGAGGCCCACGCGCCCGATCGAGCGCAGGTAGAGCCGCAGCGAGTCGAGGCTCGGCTCGACGGTGAGGTCGATCTCGACCTTCTTCGGAACGGTGGGGTCCTTGTCGGCCGCCGGGTGCTCGCTGCTGGCGCCCGCAACGGGCTTGCCGTCCTGCGAGACCACCTCCACGCCGTGCTCCTCGAGGTGCGAGTGCAGCTCCTGGAGCTGCTCCTTGGTCACCTCCACCTCCTCGAGGCAGGCGGCGATCTCCTCGAACGTCAGATAGCCGCGCTCACGTCCCTCGGAGACGAGCGCTCCAAGTTCCTCGATGTCGGCGAACGGAGCATCCGAGCCCGTCGCCTCGAGAACCACCTCTTCCTTTGCGCTCAAACCCTCTCTCCTCAGGTGACTGATTGCTGGAGCCTCGGTCTATGTGGACCTACTTCAATCCCGCGATAGTCGATGTTTCCTGCTGCGCGGCGTGCGCCGCGATGGGCCGAGCCAGTGGTGGTATGGGGCTGCGTTAACCCCGTGCATCGAGCCTGTCAGCCATGTTACATGCGATTGCGCTTATTGCCACCATCCCTGAGCGACTATCTTGGAAACCCTGCAATGACCGACGAGAGCCGCAGCGCGAGCGTCCCCCTGGAGGACGTGCAGGCCCGCCGGCCCAGCGCCCACGTCTCGCTTTCGCGGGTGGGTGTGACCGGGGTCGAGAAGGTCATCCGCATCCGCTCGAACGGCAATGAACAGCTGTTCTACGCGCAGATCGAGTGCTTCGTCGATCTCGGCCCGCGCCAGAAGGGCGCCCACATGTCTCGTTTCGAGGAGACCGTGAACGAGGCCATCGACGAGGTCGTTCTGGGCGAGGCCTTCAAGGCCGAGACGCTGGCCGCGCACATCGCCGAGCGAGTGCGCGAGCGCCAGGACGCGGCGCGCGCGGAGGTCTCGATCAAGGCCCGCTATCCGGAGCACAAGCCCGCCCCCGTGTCGGGCGCGCAGACGCAGGAGATCTACACGATGCTCGGAACCGCGGTGGCGTCGAAGGCTGGTACGCGCCGGCTGATCGGAGTGCAGGCGCAGGGCATGACCGCGTGCCCGTGCGCGCAAGAGCTGGTGATGGCGCGAGCGACCGAGCGCCTGTCAGGCGACGGCTTCACCGACGACGAGATCGAGCGCGTGTTCGAGCACGTGCCCGTGGCCACCCACAACCAGCGCGGGCTCGGCACTCTCTACGTCGGCTGCCCCGAGGCGTGCACCGAGTCGATCGAGGCGGAGAAGCTGCTGCACATCGTCGAGGAGTCGATGAGCTCCGAGATCTACGAGCTGATGAAGCGCCCGGACGAGCTCGAGGTGGTGGAGAAGGCGCACCGGCGTCCGCGCTTCGTCGAGGACTGCGTGCGCGAGATGATCCGCATGGCCGTGGAGGAGTTCCGCGGCTTCGGCGAGAACGCCTTCGTGTTCGCCCGCCAGGAGAACCTCGAGACGATCCACCAGCACAACGTCGTGGCCGAGCGCTACGGCCTGATCGGCGAGCTGGACCGGGAGCTCGCCTCCGACGAGCCGACGGCCGCGCACGTGACGATGCGCGACTGGCTGCACCGCAGCTAGCGCGTTCGTACATCCGTGTAGCCGGGCTCGCGGCCCGCTCGAGGATCCCCAGAAGGGCACCGACGCCTCCCCAAAGGAGGTTGCAGATGCCCTCTATCAGTACCCGTCTCTCACAAGACGCCGCGATCGTGCTCGGCCTGGCCCGCACCGCCGTGCCGTTCGCCGCCAGCAGGGAAGACGAAGCCGAGCGCTGGGTGCGCGTGCTGCGCCTGCACGGCCAGGTGGGGCAGGCGATGCAGGCACTCGGAGTGGGCGAGACCCCGCTCGAGTCGCCGGCGGCGCCGCGCGCCGTGCGGCTGCTCCAGGACCGCGGCCAGGGTGCGCTCGTGGTCGAGGAGGTGGAGGCGCGGGCGATGGAGCTGGCGGCCGAGCGGCGGGCGCAGCTCGTGAGCACGGTGGACATCTTCTTCGCCGTGCTCGACATCTACAGCAGCACCTTCGAGCGCGCGCTGTATGCGCGCGGCACCACGCGTGCGGAGCTGATCCGCGAGCTGTGCCGCGACGGCTTCCCGGTGCCGGCGCCGTACGGCGGGGTGACGGCCTAGACCGTGCGGGCCTCTTCGAGCCGGCGGCGCACGTTGAGGAAGTAGTCCGCGCCGGACACCACCGTGATCACCACGGCGGCATAGACGAGCACCTGCACCCAGGCCTCGCCCGTGTCGTCGACGGCGATCAGCACGAGCACGGCCGCCACCTGCACGATCGTCTTGAGCTTGCCGAGCAGGCTCGCCGGGATCACCACGCCCTGCTGCCCGGCCGCGATGCGCAGGCCCGACACGGCAAACTCGCGCGCGATGATCACCATCGCCACCCAGGCCGCCACGCGGCCGAGGCTCACTAGCGAGATCAGCGCGGCGGCGATCAGCAGCTTGTCCGCCACCGGGTCCATCACCTTGCCGAACGTCGTGATGCTCTGGCGCGAGCGCGCGATGTAGCCGTCGAGCCCGTCGGTGAACGCCGCGAGCGCGAACACCACCGCCGCCACCGTCGAGCCGTGCGCCGTGTTCACGAGCAGCGCGACCACCAGCACCGGAACGAGCAGGATGCGGACGACGGTTAGGACGTTGGGAACGTTCAGCGGGAACACTCGTGCCAGCCTACCCGGAGGCCGGTGAGCTCATCCGCTGCCGGTGCAAGATCTCTATCCCCACGCTGCTGCCGAGCGGTCCGACCGGTGACACCGTGGCCGCGAGTAGTACCCAGGGGAACACTCCGCGGCGGCAACCCACCGCGACGGCGGCGCAGAGGCAGGTCCAGCCGATGCCGTGGATCCAGCCGAGCACGAGCTGCGTATGTGGCGATCCGCCGCTGAGCCACACCACCAGCAGGGCGGTGAAGATCAGCGATTCGATGGCCGAGTAGAGGCGGACGGCGCTGAAGTACGACACGCGCCGGAGATTAGCTGCGGGCGGCCTCGGCGGGCACGGGCTCCTCTGGCTCCGAGCCGCGGCGTCTGCGGCCGCGGCCGCGGTGGCCGCCGGCGCCTCCAGGGCCGCGCGCGAGGAAGTGCGAGATGCCCAGGATCAGCACGCCGTTGACCGGATGCAGAGCTCCAAGCGAGGCGATGCTGCTGCCCCCCGCCGCGAGCCCGAACTGCACGAGCATGAGCACGAACAGGACGAAGGCGAGCCTCACCTGCTCGCGGTTGACGATCGCCAGGACGAGCAGGGCGAACGCGATCAGGATGAGGGCGTCGCCAACGACGCGGTGGGCGTCGAAGGCGCTCGACTCGAACAGCTTGTCGCTGCCCTGCGGCTTGGCGCGGAAGACCGCGAGGCCGGCAAGGAAGAACTGAAGCGTCGCGCCCAGCAGGACGAACCATCCGAGCACGCGCTGCGCCGTCTGCGGCCTCTCCACCCCCCGTACCCTAGACAAGCCCCAGGCGTCTGCCCGTAATATCGACGGATGGACTTCGCGGGCAAGCGAGCGCGGCTTGCGACCGTGGCCGCGGTGCTGCTGTTCGTCGGCTTCACGGTGTGGGCGGTGGCCACGCAGGGACTGGAGCTGTCGCACGACGTGCTGTTCATCTGGCTCGTGGGCGGCCTGCTCGCGCTGTCGCTCTCCGACATCAAGCGCTGGGCGCGCGGCGTGGTGTTCGACTGGCTGCCGTTCGCCGGCTTCCTGATCGCCTACGACTTTGTGCGCGGGTTCGCCGACGAGATCGGCATCGCCCCGCATACGAGCACCGCTATCGACTTCGACCGGGCGTTCTTCGGCCACACGATTCCGACCAACTGGCTGCAGGACCGGCTGTTCGATCCGGCGGTGGCGCACTGGTACGACTACGTGACCTTCTTCGTCTACCTATCGCACTTCTTCACGACGCTCGTGATCGCGGCGTTCCTATGGCGCTTCCGCTACTCGCTGTTCCGCCGCTGGCGCGCCATGGTGCTGGCGCTCGCCGCAGCGGGGTTCGCCACCTACGCGCTGTTCCCCGGCACGCCGCCCTGGCTGGCATCCGAGCAGGGCCACCTGCCGGAGATACAACGGACGATCGGCTACATGTGGCAGCACGTGCACGTGTATCCGGCGGCGGCTCTGTTCGAGACCAACCAGCACCTGGTGAACGACGTGGCGGCGCTGCCCTCCCTCCACTCCGCTTACACGCTGCTCGTGACGCTCTTCTTCTGGCCGCTGACCCGCCGCGCGTGGGTGCGCGCGCTGCTCGTGGCGTACCCGCTGGCAATGGGCTTCACGCTCGTCTACACGGGCGAGCACTACGTGTTCGACGTGGTGCTTGGCTGGGCGTACGCGGTGGGCGTGTACGCGCTGGTGCTCGCCTACGAACGCGTGCGGGAGGGGAGCCGCCGCGAGGCCGCGCTGCGGGCCCGGCTCGCAGTGGCGGAGGCGCGCGTCGCCCAAAGCGCGGGCCTGGTCAACGACTGAGCGGTTCTTACGTTCTTCCTCGGTTCGTCTTACAGGATGTTCAGTGCTACCTGCTGGGATTCTCAGCGGGTCCCGACGAAGGAGTGGTTGTGGAACGCAGTCTGAAGCGGAAGCTGGCGATCGGCGCGGCAGGGATAGCGGTCCTGGGAGGCGGAGGGGCCGCTTATGCCGTGAACAAGTCGAACGACAACGAGCGGCAGGCGTTCCTCGGCGACGTGGCCAAGCGGCTGAACGTGACTCCGGACAAGCTCAACAGCGCCCTCAAGGGCGCGTTCGAGGACCGGCTCGACGCCGCGGTGAAGGCGGGCCGCCTCACTCAGGCGCAGGCGGACGCGATCAAGAAGAAAGTCGAGCAGAACGGCGGCCCGCCGTTCCTCGGTCCGCCGCCCGGCGCGCGCGGCTTCGGGGCCGGCGGCCCGCACTTCCTCCATCGCTTCGGCGGCCCGGGCGGTCCGGTGCACGACGGCATCGACGCCGCGGCCAAGTACCTCGGTCTCACCGACAAGCAGCTGCTCGACAAGCTCAGGTCGGGCAAGTCGCTGGCCGACGTCGCGGGTGACCAGAACAAGTCGGTCGACGGCCTGAAGAGCGCGATCAAGGACTCGGTGAAGAGCAACCTCGATCAGGCGGTGAAGGACAAGAAGCTCACGCAGGCCCAGGAGGACAAGATCCTCGCCGGCCTCGACCAGCGCCTGAACGATCTCGTGAACCGCAAGGGGCTCGGCCCGGGCCCGGGCTTCCGCAGGCGCGGCCCCGCCTGGGGCGCCAAGCGCGGCAACAGGCCCGGCTCCTTCGTCGTTCCCCCCCACGCTCCCGCTCCTCCCCCGGGCGCGCCGATCATCTAACTCGAGTCCGGCACGGCCATGCGGCGGTCGCATAGAGTGCCCGTCGCATGGCCGACCGGCTCGCTCACAAGGTCGCGCTGATCACCGGCGCGGGCTCCGGACTCGGGCGCGAAATGGCGCTCCTGTTCGCGCGCGAGGGCGCGACCGTGGTGATCAACGACATCGACGAGGAGGCCGGCCGGCGCACGGCGTCCGAGCTTGGCGGCGGGGCACGCTTCGTGGCGGGCGACGTGTCCGACGATGCGTCGGTGGCAGCGCTCTTCGCCGCGGTGCGCGAGGCGCACGGCCGGCTCGACGTGAGCGTGCACAACGCGGGGATCATGGACCCGCGCGACGAGGGCCCCACCGTCACGCCGCTCGACATCTGGGACCGCGTGATCGCGATCAACCTCACCGGCGTGTTCCTGTGCTGCCGCCACGCGATCCCGCTGATGCTCGACACAGAGGGGAACAGCTCCATCATCAACATCGCGTCCTTCGTCGCGCTGATGGGTGCGGCCTCGCCGCAGATCGCCTACACGGCTAGCAAGGGCGGCGTGCTGTCGATGACGCGCGAGATCGCGGTGGAGTACGCGCGCCAGGGGATCCGCGCCAACGCGATCTGCCCCGGCCCGATCCGCACGCCGCTGCTCGAATACCTGATCGCCGACGAGGACAAGCGCAACAACCGGCTCAACCACATTCCCGCGGGCCGCTTCGGCGAGCCGTCGGATATCGCGAACGCGGCCGTCTATCTGGCCAGCGACGAGAGCGACTGGGTGACGGGCACCGAGTTCAACGTCGACGGCGGGATCACGTCGGCGTATTTGACTACGCCCTAGAGCCAGTCCAGTAGCTCGGCGGAGCTGTCGATCGTTGCGTCGGGGCGGCGCTTCTCGGGTACGCGGTCGAGGTCGATCGTCGCACTGATGCCGCTGCGGACGAGGACGGTCTTCGAGCCGCCCATGTGGCCGAGGGCCACGTCCATGCCGAGGTCGTCGCCGATCACCGCGATCTCTTCCGTGGGCACGCCGAGGCGCTTGCGGATCTCGCGCACGGCGGCCTTGGACGGCTTGCCGACGATCGTGGGGCGCACGCTGCTGGCCTTGGCGATCGCCGCGGTGACCATCGCGCCGCGGCTGAGGATCGGCCCGTTGGCCCCGGCGTAGGCGGCCACGTAGCTGCCGGTGAGCAGGCGCGCGCCCGCGATCACCGCGCGGGCGGCCTTCTCCAGCTCGGGCAGGTCGGCGTGGTCGATGTGGGCCACGAAGACGGCGTCGGCGCGCTCGGCCTCGTCTGGTCCCACCAGGTTCAGCCCGGACTCCACCAGGTACTCGCGCGCCGATTCGGTGACGAACGGGAGCACGACATGGCTCCGGCGGCGCTCGAGGTAGGTCTGCACGCTGCACAGGGGCGTGAGCATCTGATCGTCGCGCACCGGCAGCCCGGCGTCGCGCAGGCCGCGCGCGAACACGGCAGGCGGCACGTGGCTGCCGTTGGTGAAGATCGCGAAGGGGCGGCCGGACTCGATGATCCGCTCCAGCACCTCGCGCGCGCCGGGGACGACGTGCGTGGTGTCGGCGTCACGGTGCACGAGCGTGCCGTCCACGTCGAATACGAAGCCGCGGACGTCGTCAAGACGCACGGCGCCACACCACCACGTCGTCGCCCTTCTCGAGCCGCATGTAGGAGATCGCCTTGCGGCTCTCCACCTCGCGCAGGAGGCGCACGAGCGGGTCGCGACCCGGGCGGCCCGCGGCCTGCATGCGCTCGCCGGCGGGCGGCGCGCTCACCATCGCGTCCACCTGCTCCTCCGGCATCGTGAGTCGCAGCAGGAGCTCCTCCTCCGAGATCTTCGAGCCGAACTTGCCGCGCGCGCCCTCGAGCGACACGGGCTGCACGTCGCGCAGCTTGGACGCCTGCGGCCGGGCCAGCACCTTGTCGGCTATCTCGGGGTCCACCGGCGCGGCCGGCTCGCCGTAGTGCCCGAGGAAGTAGCGCACCGTTTCGTCGGACACATTGGCCCAGCGCTCGCCGTCGATCACGTTGCGCGCGGCCTGGCTGGCCACGAACTGCGACACCGGCGTGACGAGGATCGGGTAGCCCATCTCCGCGCGCACGCGCGTGACCTCCTCGAGCACCTGCTCGAACAGCTCCTCCCTGCCCAGCTCCTCGAGCATCCGGCGCGTGGTGGTGACCATCCCGCCAGGCAGCTGGTGGTGGTAGTAGGCGGCGTCGTACTCGCGCGGCGCGCCCGGCGGCAGCCCCTTGTCGCGTGCGAGCTCCCGGAAGTGCTCGGATACGATCGCGGCCGCCTCCATGTCGAGCCGGTGGGAGTAGCCCTCGGCCTCGAGGTTGCGGATGGTGGACTCGACTGTGGGCTGCGAGGTGCCGTTGCCGAGGGGCCCGCAGGCCGTGTGGAGCACCTGGTAGCCGGCCTTCAGCCCCTCCATGTAGACGAGCGGCGCGAGGCCGATCGTGCAGTGGCTGTGCAGCTCGAGCGTGCGCTCCCCAGCCGACGCGAGCAGCGACGGCGCCAGCTCGCGCACCGCGTCCGGCGTGAGCAGCCCGCCCGGGTCCTTGAGGTAGAGCCGGTCCATGTCGGGGCAGCCCGCCATCGCCGTCGCTCGCTCGGCGTAGTAGGCGTGCGTGTGCACCTCGCTGATCGAGTAGGTGAGGCCCACCACCACCTCCTCCACGCCCTCCTCCTTGGCCATCCGCGCGAGCCTGCGCAGCGCCTCCGGGTTGTTGGACGGCTCGGCGATCTGGAAGCGGCGGATGCCGTTGCGCACCACGCAGCGGAAGGCCAGGCGCATCAGATCCTCGTCGCACGGCAGCCAGGAGATGAAGCGCATGCCCGTGGTGATGAAGTTGAGCAGCGTGCTCGGCATGGCGGCGCTGACGAGCCGGATGCGCTCCCAGGGGTCCTCGCGGTGGAAGCGCACGGACACCGCCATGTGCGTGCTCGAGGTGAAGTCGAGCGCGTGGAAGCCCACGCGCTCCATCGTCGGCGCGATCGACAGCACGTCTGGCGTGGTGAGGCCGGTAGCCGACCACAGGCTCTGGTTGCCGTCGCGCGTGGTGGTATCGACGATGTCGACGACGTCGGCCATCCGGCTCAAACGATCGCCTCCTCGAGCCAGTGGGTGGTGATGCGGCCGTGAACGAAGTCGGGATGATCGAGCACGGCGGCGAGCAGCCCGCGGTTGGTCTCAACGCCCTCGACCTCGAGCCGCTCGAGCGCCTCGTGCACGATCTCGATTGCCTCGTCGCGGTCGCCGCCGTGGCCTATCAGCTTGGCCATGAGCGAGTCGTAGTGCGGCGGGATCAGCGTGTGGTCGCGGCAGTGGGTGTCCACGCGCAGGCCGTCGATCTCCGGCACCGCGAAGCGGGTGAGCCGGCCGGGGCTCGGGGCGAAGCCGTGCGACACGTCCTCGGCGGTGAGCCGGCACTCGACAGCATGGCCGTCGAACGCCACCTCGTCCTGGGTGAACGACAGCGGCTGGCCGTCAGCGATGCGCAGCTGCTCGGCAACCAGGTCGCGTCCCGTGACCGCCTCGGTGACCGGGTGCTCCACCTGGATGCGGCAGTTCATCTCGAGGAAGAAGAAGTCGCCGCTCGCGGCGTCCACGATGAACTCGACCGTGCCGAGGTTGCGGTAGTCGATCGCGCGCGCGAAGGCCACGCCGGCGGCGGTGAGCGCGTCGCGGGTGTCGGCGCCCAGGAACGGGGCGGGCGCCTCCTCGATCAGCTTCTGGTAGCGGCGCTGCACCGAGCAGTCGCGCTCCCTCAGATGCACCACGGCGCCGTGATCGTCCGCCGCTACCTGCACCTCCACGTGGCGGGCGTCGGCCACGTAGCGCTCCACGTACAGGCGTGCGTCGCCGAAGGCCGCGCGGGCCTCGGCCACCGCCACGCCGAACAGTGAGCCCAGCTCGTCCGGCGAGTGGGCGAGCTTGATGCCGCGGCCCCCTCCTCCCCCGGCGGCCTTGAGCAGCACCGGGAAGCCGGACTCGGCGGCGAAGGCCTCCGCCTCCTGAAACGTCGCAACCTCGCCGCCGGGCACGAGCGGCAGCCCGGCCTCGAGCGCCACCTCGCGCGCGCGTAGCTTGTCACCCGCCAGCTCGATCGCCTCGGGCGGCGGGCCGACGAAGCGGATGCCGTGGTGCCGCGCCATGGTGGCGAGCCGCGGGTTCTCGGCGAGGAAGCCGTAGCCGGGGTGGATCGCGTCGCAGCCCGTGCCGAGCGCGGCCTGCACCACCAGCTCGGGGCGCAGGTAGCTGTCGCTCGCGGGCGCGGGTCCGATGCACACCACGCGGTCCGCCAGCTCGGCGGCCAGGCCTTCCATGTCCACCTCGGATGCGCCCACCACGCATTCGAGCCCGAGCGCGCGGCAGGCGCGCACGATGCGCACGGCGATCTCGCCGCGGTTGGCTATGAACACGCGCGCGAGCGCCATCAAGCGGGCTCGACCCGGAACAGCGGCTGCCCGTACTCCACGAGCGCGGCGTTCTCCGCGCACACCTCCACGATCGTGCCCTCCACCCCGGCCGGGATCGAGTTCATCATCTTCATCACCTCGATCAGGCAGACGGTGGTGTGGGGCTCAACGCGCGCGCCGACGTCTACGAACGGAGCGGCGCCCGGAGCTTCGGCGCGGTAGAACGTCCCGAGCATTGGGGCGTCGATGGTTGGGCCGTTTTGGGGTGACTGGTGACTGGTGACTGGTGACTGGCTCGTGCCCTGTGCCCTATCCCCTGTGCCCTGCGCCCCACCGCGCAGCACATGCAGCTTGAACCCGTCTGTCTCGATCAGAAGCTCATCCAGGTCCGACTCGTCGATGAGCCGGAGCACTTCGCGAACGTCTTCGTCGCTCAGGGCCATCAGGACTTCTTGTCTGCGCCGAAGGTGCTCATCAGCAGCGACATCGCCGAGGCGGGCTTCGTCTCCGGGTCGCGCTTGGCCGTGGCCGTGACGGGGCGTGACTGGACCACGAAGAGGCTGTCCGGCAGCTCGCCCTCGCGCGCGATCGCCCACTCGATGTCCTGGCGGGCGCCGAAGTAGCGCTCGACGCGCTTGCCCACGTCCACAAGCGCCGCAAGCGCGGGCTCGTCGAGACAGGGCCGGTCACGACGATCCGCCGGCACTTCCACGCGGACCGTCCCGCCCTTGCCGGGCACGTATTCGATCTCCTTGACGCTCACGTTCTCGCGCACCAGCTCGCGCGTGACCTTGCTCACCAGGTAGTCGTCCGGCGTCACCTCGCCGCCCACCACTGCCAGGCCGAGGCCCCAGCTGGCGTTGATCGCCACCATGCTCGGGTCCCCGCTCACCGGGTTGCAGGTGAACATCACGCCCGACACCCCGGCGTCCACCATCAGCTGCACCGTGACCCCCATCGCGGGCTCCTCGCCGCTGTCGCCGAGACGCGCCCGGTAGGAGATCGCGGGCGGGCTGTAGAGGCTCACCCAGCAGTCGCGCACCGCGTCGCACACATGCTCGGCGCCGCGCACCCAGAGGTAGGTCTCCTGCTGGCCGGCGAAGGTGGCGTCCTGGCTGTCCTCGCCCAGCGCGCTCGAGCGAACGGCGACGGGCACGTCGCCGAGCTCGCCGTAGTGGCGCGACACCTCCTCGCGCACGGCGTCCGGCACCGGAGCCGAGTGCATCGCCTCGCTGATCGCGTGCGAGGCGGCGCCCACGGAGTCCACGTCCCCCGCCGCGGCGCGCGCCATCGCGCTCCGGATCGTGCCCTCGAGCCCGGCCTCGGCCACGAACTCGCGGAACGCGTCCGTGGACAGGGCGAAGCCTGGCGGGACCGGGATCTCCGCGGCGATCAGCTCGCCGAGGGTCGAGCTCTTGCCGCCGAAGCGGGCGGCGTCGTCCTGCCGCAGTTCGGCGAGGGGGCGGGTGAGCTCGGCGGTCACGCGTTGCCTACGCCGAGCCGCCGTCCACAACCGTGACCGTGCCGGCCGTGCCGTCCACGCGGATGGTCTGTCCCGTGCGGATCAGCGAGGTCGCACGGCCGGTGCCCACCACGGCGGGCATGCCGTACTCGCGGCACACGATCGCCGCATGCGACATCACGCCGCCGATGTCGGTGACCGCCGCCGTGATCTTCGAGAAGATCGGCGCCCAGGCGGGCGACGTGATGCTGCACACGAGGATCTCGCCCTCGCGCACGTCGGCGATCTGGTCCACCGTCTTCACCACGCGCGCGGGACCCTCGACCGTGCCCGGTGAGGCCGGTGCGCCGATCAGCTCCGTGGCGTTCGGATCCTGCGAGCGCGCCCACTCCTGGACGCGCTGGGTGGTGACGCCCCAGAGCATGATGGTCATCGGGTCCGTGACCACCTCGGGCGCCACGCCCACAGCGGGGGGCGGCGTCCAGTCCGCCAGCTTGGCCAAGAGCTCCTTGCGCCGCGCCACGATCGGCGGCCAGTAGCTCGGCCCGCGCGGCGCGCCGCCGGTGGCCCAGCAGAGCACCAGCTCGTCGAGCGCGCTCGCCACCTCGTGGCGGCCGAGCTGGAAGATGTCCTCCGAGTCCTCGAGGAAGTCGTTGCGCGCAAGGAGGTCGCCGAACTCGCGCAGCTTGTTCCACCAGCGGGTGAGGAACCAGTAGTCGCAGAAGAACTTGTGCTCCTCCACGTACGGGAACACCGTGCGCGAGAGGGCGAGCAGCTCGTCGAAGGGCGGCTTGGCGGCGTCGTCGAGCAGCTCGCGGTACTCGGACGCGAGCCGGTCGCGCTCGCGCTGGATCTCCTCGGTGGGGCGGTCGATCTGCTGGCCCGCCTTGAGCGCGTTGATGTGCCCGATCAGGGAGGCGTAGGGAATGGCCGGCTCGTCGAGCCAGCTGCGGTAGTAGTGGTAGAGGCCGTCGCCCGTGGCCATGTTGAACCACGGGTCCTTGGTCTTCTCGAGGTCCTCGAGCCACGCCTTGCCGGCGTCCGACTGCGCCAGCTCCGCCTCGATCTGGTCCGGCGTGCGTCCCTCCGCGAAGGCACCGTCCACGCCCGTGTCGATCGCGACGCGCGCCAGGCGGCGCAGCTCGGCGTCCGGCCTGAACAGCAGCACGTCAATGCCGGCCACCATCTGCGCGATGTGCTGGTCGGGGATGTCCGGGAGGTTGGCCTTGCAGTGGTCCGCGAAGGTGGCGTAGGCGCCGTAGCCCAGCAGCAGGAACTCGAAGTGGCTCTGCCACATCAGGTCGCCCAGGCGCAGGGTGCGCTGGTAGGCGTCGAGCACCTCGTAGAAGGCCGTGTTGCGCGAGTCGTCGTACATCACCTCGTCCGGCTCGTACTCCGGCAGGTCGGGCACGCGCAGGTTCGTGATCTCGTCGATCAGCGCCATGACCTTGGTCTTCCACTTCTCGTAGAGCTCGGCCCAGTTCTCGTAGTAGTAGCCCGCGCGGCGCTGGAAGAACTCCACTCGCTCGGCGATCTTCTCGGGATCGGTGACCGGGTTGCCGGAGATGTAGATGAAGCCGTTGATCACCCGGTAGTCGATGCCCATGGCGGGCGGCACCGCGAACACGCGGTTCTGCCACGCGCCGACGGCCTGGTAGGGGCTGTCGATGCACTGCACGTCGAACGCCGGCATCGGCACCGGGAAGTGCATCGAGTTCCAGAACCAGAAGCGCTTCTCGTCCGCGTCGCGGCGATCCTCGTCGAAGAGCGCGTAATACGGATACATCTCCTCCCAGCCCTCGCAGCCGGGCGGAGTCTCGATCTCATACGGGCTGGGGAATGCCCCAGCTATGGGTGTCGACGTGGCCAATCCGTCCCCCTCCAGGTGAGTTAGCCCTTGTATACAGCACAGGGCCAGGGGGGTGTCAACCTGCCTTAGACGCGGGCGCGCGCGGCTTCGGTGAGCGCGGTGAATAGCCGGCTGCGCTCGTCGGCCTCGGGATGCCACTGCACGCCGAGCACCCAGCGGCCGTCGGCGAGCTCGATCGCCTCCGTCATCCCGTCCTGCTGCGCGCGGCCCGTGACCACCAGGCCCTCGCCCAGGTCGTCCACCGCCTGGTGGTGGTGGCAGCGCGCGGTGTGCACCTCCTCGCCGGCGGCCGCGGCGGCCAGCGAGCCGGCCTCGAGCAGCACGATGTGGTCCGTGCCCTCGAAGGTGCCGACCACGCGCCGGTGCGGGTTGGAGCCGCCCACCTCGGGGATGTGCTGCAGGAGAGTGCCGCCCAGCGCGACGTTGAGTGCCTGCATGCCGCGGCAGATGCCGAGCACGGGCTGCTCCCGCTCGATGGCGGCGCGCAGCAGCGCGATCTCGAAGGCGTCGCGCTCGGGATATGTGGACTCGGTCCGGGAGTCGAGCTCGGCGCCGTAGGAGGCCGGGTCGATGTCCGCGCCGCCGATCACGAGCAGGGCGTCGATGCGGTCGAGCAGCGTGAGCGGGGCGAGCGCGTCGACGGGCAGCAGTACCGCGATCGCGCCGGTGCGCTGCACGGCGGACACGTACGAGTCGGACACGAGGTGCGCCGTCTCGTCCCAGAAGCTCCAGCGCGCGCGCTCGCGGACAGCGCAGATTCCGATCACCGGACTGCCATTAGGCTCCACGTGCGCGATGATAAAGGACTCGTAGGCAGACCTTTGGAGGATGCATGGCCGCTTTGCAGGTAATCGAGCCGGCTACCGAGCAGGTGCTCGCCGAGCTTCCCCATGCGGGCGCCGAAGAGGCGGACGCGGCGATCGCGCGGGCGAAGGCGGCGTTCCCCGCCTGGCGCGATGTGTCGCCCGGCGATAGGGCCAATCTGCTGCGGCGCATCGCGTCGCTGGTGCAGGAGCGCCTGGAGGATCTGGCCACGCTGGAGGCGCGCAACGTGGGCAAGCCGATCGCCGACGCCCGCGGCGAGGTGGGCATGGTGGCCGACGTCTTCAACTACTACGCGGGCGCACCCGAGCGCCTGCTGGGCGACACGATCCCGGTGGCCGGCGGCATCGACATGACGTTCCGCGAGCCGCTCGGCGTGGTCGGCCTGATCACGCCCTGGAACTTCCCGATCGCGATCGCCTCGTGGAAGCTCGGGCCGTGCCTGGCCGCGGGCAACACGGTGGTGCTCAAGCCCGCCGAGCTCACGCCGCTCACCGCGCTCGAGCTGGAGAAGATCGCCCTGGAGGCCGGGCTGCCCGAGGGCGTGCTGAACGTAGTGGTGGGTCCCGGGCGCGTGGTGGGCGAGCGGATGGTCGAGCACCCTGACGTGGCGAAGATCGCCTTCACCGGCTCCACCGAGGTGGGCCGCCGGATCGGGGCGCTGGCGGCAGACTCGATCAAGCGTGTGACGCTCGAGCTGGGCGGAAAGTCGGCCAACATCGTGTTTGCCGACGCGGACCTCGACAAGGCCGCGGCCTCCGCGCCGCTCGCCGTGTTCGGCAACGCCGGCCAGGACTGCTGCGCGCGCTCGCGCATCCTCGTGGAGCGCTCGGCGCTCGACCGGTTCATGGAGGCGCTGGAGGAGGCCGTGGAGGGGCTGCGCGTGGGCGACCCACTCGATCCCGACACGCAGATGGGACCGCTCATCTCCGCCGGGCAGCGCGAGACCGTCTCGTCTTACGCGGATGGCGACGCGCCGGTGGCCATCCGCGGCAGCGCGCCGGACGGCCCCGGTTTCTGGTTCCCTCCCACCGTGCTCTGCCCCGTGTCGAATGACGACCGCGCCGCGCGCGAGGAGATCTTCGGCCCGGTGGCCGCGGTGATCCCGTTCGACAGCGAGGAGGAGGCGGTGCGGCTCGCCAACGACACGATCTACGGGCTGTCCGGCTCGATCTGGACGCGCAACGGCTCGCGCGCGCTGCGCATGGCGCGCGCGGTGGAGAGCGGCGCGCTGTCGGTGAACAGCAACACGTCAGTCCGAGTCACAACGCCGTTCGGCGGCTTCAAGCAGTCGGGCATCGGTCGCGAGCTCGGCCCGCACGCTTTGGAGCACTACACGGAAGTGAAGAACGTCTTCGTGGCCACGCAGTGAGAGCCGTCCAGGTCACAGAGTTCGGCGGACCGGAGGTCCTGCGTGTCGTTGACGTGGAGGCCCCGAAGCCGATTCCTACCGAGGTGCTCGTCGAGGTTCATGCCGCGGGCGTGAACCCCGTGGACTGGAAGACGCGCAACGGGCGTGGCGCCGCGGGCGCCTGCGGGCCGCCGCCGTTCACGCTCGGCTGGGACGTGGCCGGTGTGGTGACCGAGACCGGCCGTGGCGTGACGATCCTCGCTCCCGGCGACCGCGTGTTCGGCATGCCCTGGTTCCCGCGCGCGGCGGGCGCCTACGCCGAGTTCGTGACGGCGCCGTCGCGGCAGTTCGCACGGATGCCGGACGGGCTGTCGTTCGAGGAGGCGGCGGCGCTGCCGCTGGCCGCGCTCACGGCCTGGCAGGCGCTGGTGGACACCGCGAAGATCGGCGAGGGGGACACCGTGCTCATCAACGGAGCGAGCGGCGGTGTGGGCCACCTGGCGGTACAGGTCGCCAAGGCCCGCGGCGCACGAGTGATCGGCACCGCCCGCGCGGAGAACCACGACTTCTTGCGCGAGCTCGGCGCCGACGAGTGCGTGGATCGCGAGCGGGTGGAGCTGAACGACGCCGCCCGCGACGTGGACGTGGTGCTCGACTTCGTTGGCGGCGATGCCTCCACGGCCGCGCTCGACACCGTGCGCACGGGCGGCCTGCTGGTGTCGGTGCCGGGCGGCCCGGACGAGGATGCGGTCGCCGAAGCCGACAAGCGCGGCATCAGGGTCACGGGCATCCTCGTGGAGCCGGACGGTCACGCGCTGGGCGAGATCGCGGCGCTGGCCGCCGGCGGGCGCCTCAAGGTGAACGTGGACAGCACGCTGCCGCTCGAACAGGCCGCCAAGGCCCACGAGCGGCTCGAGGCCGGCGGCGTGCGGGGAAAGATCGTCCTGTCCGTCAAGTGAAAGAGCCGGGGCCCCCCGGGGCCCCGGCTCTCTCACGTCCCCAATGGACCTCCGGCTAGCCGCCGAAGTCGTAACGGGTGAACGCCCGCGCCCGAAGCCGAACACCTGAGGTTGTCCGCCTCGCCGGCGAAGTCGACCGGCCGCTGCCGGCGCTCGCCGCCGTTGTCGAGGCTGATCTGGCTGATCACCGCGTCGGGATTGTTCGACACGAAATAGGCCAGCGGCTGCGGGTCGTTCTGCCCGCCCGGGTCCGAGCTGTTGTCTTGCTGGTCGAGTACCACTTAGCGCCACCGGCCGAACCGTCCGCGTGATAGCCGTCCTGCGTTCCGACCGTGACGCCTTAGCGGCGGGACGAACACCAAGGTTGGAACGAACCCGCTCCCGAAGTGCGGATTCATTCTCGATCGCGATCATTCGGCACTGGTTGCCAGCGCCCTGGTTGCCCTTCTGAGTCCACGCCGTGTCTGGCAGCGCTGAACAGGCGTGCTCAGATCGCTCACGCTTCGAACGCCTTGGCGATGCCGACCCCCTTGCCGTAGGCCGGGTCTTCACCGACGCCGCTGCCGTAGACCGCCCGCACGAGGCCGCTCCAGTGCTGCCGCTGCCCATGGGTGGAGTGCCCTGGTCGCCTGGCGGAGGTCGATCGGTGTTGCTGCCCTCGTCTTGCAGTCGATCACCGGGACACCCGAGTTCTGGCGCTGAAGCCGGGAGCGCCGGTATCGCCCTTGTCGCCCTTGTCGCCCTTGTCACCGTGGTCGCCCTTGTCACCGCGGTCGCCCTTGGGACCCTGCGAGCCGGTGTCGCCCTTCGGACCCTGGCCCACGCGCAGTCGGGTGGTCCCGTTGATCTTGTGCTGCGTACCCTTGCTCAGGCGGTTGAACGGAATGCTGCCCTTCTCGATCTTCTTACCGTTGATGAAGTGCTTTGCGGCGGCGAAGCCGGTGCCGCCGAGAGCGATGAACAGCGCACAGAACGCGATCACTGCTGCCGGCGACGGCTTCTTGAGGAACTTGCTCAATTGGCCCTCCCTTGTGGAACTTCGGAGAGCCATGCTGTGCCGAATCCGTGCATTTCGCCAATGAGCGGTAAGTCCGCTGACATTGGTGGAAAAGCGTTGCTCCTTACGATGCGGCGTCCATGACGCGTCGCGAGATCCGCTCCTGGCTGATGGACATGGACGGCGTGCTCGTGCGCGAGGACCACGCGATTCCGGGCGCCGCCGAGTTCATCCAGAAGCTCAAGGACACGGGCACCCCGTTCCTCGTGCTGACCAACAACTCGATCTACACGCGGCGCGACCTCGCCGCGCGGCTGCGCGCCAGCGGGCTCGAGGTGCCGGAGGAGTCGATCTGGACCTCGGCGCTCGCCACCGCCGGCTTCCTGCAGGACCAGCGGCCGGACGGCACGGCGTTCGTGATCGGCGAGACCGGCCTCACCACCGCGATGCACCAGGCCGGCTACACGCTCACAGAGCGCAACCCCGACTACGTGGTTCTCGGCGAGACCCGCACATACAGCTTCGAACGCATCACACAGGCGATCCGGCTGGTGGAGAGCGGCGCGCGCTTCATCGCCACGAACCCCGATCCCACCGGTCCGTCGAACGAGGGACCGCTGCCCGCCACCGGCTCCGTGGCGGCCCTCATCAGCCACGCCACCGGGGTGGCCCCCTACTTCGTGGGCAAGCCGAATCCGCTGATGATGCGTTCGGCGCTGAACGCGATCGACGCCCACTCGGAGTCCACCGCCATGGTGGGCGACCGGATGGACACGGACATGGTGGCCGGCCTCGAGGCGGGACTCGAAACCGTGCTCGTTCTCACCGGAGTCAGCACCCGGGAGAGCGCTGAGCGCTTCCCATACCGGGCGTCCCGGATCGCCGATTCCGTGGCGGATCTGGTGGCGGAGCTCGGCTGATTAAGTTCCATCTGTACTCTCGGGCGAAGCGATGGCCCGCGCCGACCCCAGCCAGCCCGCACCTCGCGACGACGGCGACGTCCTGAACGCTCAGGGAGTGTCGCGCCGCTTCGGTGAAGGCGACGCCGCCGTGGACGCCCTGCGCGACGTGGACGTGGCGATTCAGCGCAGCAGGCTCACGGCCGTGATGGGGCCGTCGGGCTCCGGAAAGTCCACGCTGATGCACATCCTCGCGGGGCTGGACCGCCCCACCGCCGGCACGGTGGTGATCGAGGGCACCGACATCACAAAGCTCGACGACGATCGCCTCACGCGGCTGCGCCGCGACCACATCGGCTTCGTCTTCCAGTTCTTCAACCTGCTGCCGATGCTCGACGCGCGCGAGAACATCGAGCTGCCGCTCTCGATCGCCGGGCAACGCCCGGAGCAGGCGTGGTTCGAGGAGGTGGTGGAGCGCACCAGGCTCGGCGATCGCCTCACGCATCGCCCGTCCGAGCTGTCCGGCGGGCAGCAGCAGCGCGTGGCCATCGCCCGCGCGCTCATGAGCAAGCCGAGCGTGCTGTTCGCGGACGAGCCCACCGGCAACCTCGACTCCTCCGCCAGCGTTGAGATCCTCGAGCTGATCCGGGACTCGGTGGACAACTCCGGCCAGACGGTCGTGATGGTCACGCACGACCCCTACGCCGCCGCGATAGCGGACCGCATCCTGTTCCTCGAGGACGGCCGGATCGTGCGCGAGCTGGTAGGCGCGGGCGCCGACGACATCATCGCCGCGATGAAGGAACTGGGCGCGCAGTGATCCGCTTCTCGCTCCGGGGGCTCCTGTCGCGCAAGCTGCGCTCGGTGCTCACCGCCCTCGCGATCGTGCTGGGCGTGGCGCTCGTGAGTGGAACCTACGTGCTCACGGACTCGATCACCAAGGCGTTCGACTCGATCTTCCAGACCGTCTACCGGGGAACGGACGCCACGATCACGGGCCGCAACGCGCTGGACGCCGGGGCCAACGACGTTGGCGGCGGAGACACCACCACGCCATCGTTCGACCAGGCGCTGCTCGCGCGTGTCCGCCAGCTGCCGGACGTGCAGGCGGCGATCGGTGGCGTGGCGGGCGAGCCGCACCTCGTGAAGAACGGAAAGGCGATCTCGTTCGGCGGCGCGCCCAACCTCGGTTTCAGCGTCGACCCGAAGTACCCGCAGTTCTCCTCCCTCAAGCTGTCGCAGGGCGCCTGGCCCGGGCCCAACGAGGTGGTGGTCGACACCTCCACGGCCAAGCGCAAGAAGATCCACGTCGGAGACACGATCGGTGTGCAGGCGCAGGGCCCCGTGCGCAAGATGAAGGTGGCCGGACTGGTGAAGTTCGGGTCGGCAGGCTCGCTCGGCGGTGCCACCCTGGCGGGTTTCCAACTCGGGACGGCGCAGTCGCTCTTCAACAAGCGGGGAAAGCTCGACGACATCCGGGTGGCTGCACGAGCCGGGGTGTCTCCCCAGACACTGGTTGCTCAGATCCGCCCGATCCTGCCCCGGGCCACGCAGGTGCGCACCGGGGCCGAACAGGCCCAGAAGTCGGCCGAGTCGACGAACAGCTTCCTCAGCTTCCTCAAGACCTTCCTGCTTGCGTTCGCCGGCATCGCACTGTTCGTGGGCAGCTTCGTGATCGCCAACTCGCTATCGATCACCATCGCCCAGCGAACGCGCGAGTTCGCCACGCTTCGGACGCTCGGCGCCAACCGCCGCCAGATCCTGCGAGCCGTGCTGATCGAAGCCGTGGTGCTCGGCATCGTGGCCGCCGTCACGGGCTTGTTCGTGGGCTTCGCGCTGGCCAAAGGGCTCTTCAAGCTGTTCGACGCGGTGGGCTTCACACTGCCCAACAGCGGCATCGTGTTCCAGTCGCGCACAGCGATCGTGGCGATCCTGGTCGGTGTAATCGTGACCACCGTCGCGAGCCTGCGACCCGCTCTGCGCGCCACGCGGGTGCAGCCGATCGAGGCCGTGCGCGAGGGGGCGACGCTGCCCGAGACGAGCACGCCGCGCCGGCGCACGCTGCGGGCAGCGGCGCTCACGACGCTGGGGTTCGCCGCGCTCGTGTTCGGCCTGTTCGCGCCGGGACTCAGCACCGGCGGCGTGCTCGGTGCGATGGGGATCGGCGCGCTGATGATCTTCGTTGGCGTGGCGCTTCTGTCGGCGCGCTGGGTGCCGGCGCTCGCGGAAATCGTCGGCTGGCCGGCGGTGCGGCTCGGAGGCACGGTGGGGCGCCTGGCCCGCGAGAACGCGCGCCGCAACCCCCAGCGGACCGCGTCCACCGCGTCCGCCCTGATGATCGGCCTCGCGCTGGTCACGCTGGTGGCGATGCTGGCGTCGGGGATCATCGCCAACTTCAAGGGCGCCGTGAACGATCTCTTCACCGGCAACTACGTGGTGACCGCGCAGAACAACTTCTCGCCGCTGCCGCGCGCCGTCGGCCAGACCGTGGCGCGCACGCCCGGGGTCACCGCCGCAGCGAGCGTGCGCGGGGACCAGGCGCGCATCTTCGGCAGCCGCGAGCAGCTCACGGGCGTCGATCCCACGATCGGCAGCACGCTTTCGCTCAAGTGGAAGGAGGGCTCGCAGGCGGTCCTGGCCTCGCTCGGCTCGAACGGGGCATTCACGGATGACGGCTACGCGAAGAAGCACCACCTGCACGTCGGCTCGCCCGTCTCGTTCGTTACGCCAACCGGCGGCCGCGTGAACGTCGTGATCAAGGGTGTCTTCAAGCCGCCGTCCGGGGGCTCGCCCTTCGGCCCGATCACGATCTCGAGCGCTCTCTTCGACCGCTCCTACCAGCAGCCCGAGAACCTGTTCACGTTCATCAACATGCGCGGTGGCGAGACGGATGCCAACCAGGCTGCGCTCGACCGCGCTTTGGGTGCCTTCCCCAACGCCAAGGCACAGAACCGCCAGAAGTTCGTGGACAACCAGATCAGCGGCCTGAAGAGCACGCTGAACATCCTCTACGTGTTGCTGGCCCTGTCGATCATCGTGAGCCTGTTCGGGATCGTGAACACGCTGGTGCTGTCCGTGTTCGAGCGCACGCGCGAGATCGGGATGCTGAGAGCCGTCGGCATGACGCGGCGCCAGACACGCCGCATGATCCGCCACGAGAGCGTGATCACCGCGCTGATCGGGACCGTCACCGGAATCGCGCTCGGCGTGGTGCTCGGTGCGCTGCTGGCCGCGCGGGTGAAGGAGATCAACTTCTCGGTGCCGGTGGGCTCGCTGATCGTCTTCGTGATCGCCGCGGTGATCGTCGGCCTGGTGGCGGCGATCTTCCCGGCCCGCCGCGCCGCGCGCCTGCGCCCCCTCGAAGCGCTCTCCTACGAGTAGCCGCGGCGGGCAGAGCGCCCGCCCCGAACCCGCCGCCGACCCACGCGGGTAGGTACGCCCGCGCACTCGCGGATTCGTCAAAGAATTTGACCCCCGGTCAACTTTTTTGACGGGGGGTCAAATTTGTTGACAACAGAGTTGTTGCCGGAGCAACTTTGTTGCCGAGGGTTCAAATTCGTTGCTGAATCCGCAACGGGCGGAGGAACAAGGGTCAGACGCGCCCGCTGGCCCGGTTGACCGCGACCTGCGGTCCTCAGCGCGCCCCGGAACTACAGCTAGTCGCCGTCCGCCAACTCCAGGACGACCTTGCCGAGGGCGCCGCGCTCCTCGATGAGGCGCATCGCCTCGCCCGCCTGCTCGAGCGGGAAGCGGCTGCCGACGATGGGGCGCACGTGGCCCGAGCGGATCATCCCGTCGAGCTCCTCCGCGAGCTTTGCGGTGAAGTCCGGCTTGCTGAGCACGTAGGCGCCCCAGCCGGCGCCCACCACATCGAGGTTGTTGAGCAGCAGGCGGTTGACCTTGACCTCGGGGATCGAGCCGCCGGTGAAGCCGACCACCACGGCGCGGCCCTCCTCGCGGAGTGAGCGGAGGCTGTCGGTGAAGCGGTCGCCGCCGACGGGGTCGAGCACCACGTCCACGCCGCCACCCGAGATCTCCTTGGCCTGGTCCTTCCACGCGGCGTCGGAGCGGACGACGTGATCGGCGCCCGCATCGTTCGCGACGGCCTCCTTCTCGTCGCTCGACACCACCGCGATCGTCTTGGCGCCCAGCGCCTTCGACACCTGGAGGCTGGCCGTGCCGACCCCGCCCGCGGCGCCGTGCACGAGCACCCACTCGCCCTCGGTCAGGCGGCCGCGGTACTTCAGCGCGAACAGCGCGGTGTGGTAGTTGAGCACGAGCGCAGCGCCCTGGGCGAAGTCGAGCTCGCCGGGGAGCGCGAAGGTCATCGCGGGCGGCGCCACCGCGCGTTCCGCCATCGCGCCGAGCAGCGTCATCGCGGCCACGCGCTGGCCGGGCTCGAACGAGGAGTCCGAGCTCTCCACCACCACACCGGACACCTCGGCGCCGGGCACGAATGGCAGGTCGGGCTTGAACTGGTAGAGCCCGCGCGACTGGAGCACGTCCGGGAACGACACGGCCGCGGCCTTCACGTCGATGACCACGCCCTGCCCGGGAGTGGAGAAGTGGCTCGCCTCGGGCTCGGGCGCGTCGACCACCTTCACTGCGTCAGGCCCGTCGAGCTCTGCGATCTGGAGAGCGCGCATGCGGGCGCGAAAGCTACAGCGTTGGCGCCGAGAATCCGCTCCTGGCACGCATAGCCGTCCGTACTTTCCCTTGATGACGGGGGTGTGGCCGAGACCTAGGTTGGACTCGAGCAACGACTGGAGAACTCGATGGCACCCACGGAGTACGCCCTGACCCCGATCCACGGCAGCTATCTCACGCCTCGCTTCGAGGAGGCCCGCGTGTACGACGCGATGCGCAAGGGCATCCTCTCGTGCCCGGCCGACACGTCGTTGCGCGACGTGGCGCGCATGATGGCCACGCAGCACATCCATTGCGTGGTGGTCACGGGTGCTCGGGACGACGAGCCGTGGGGCCTGATCTCGGACATGGACCTCACTCGCTTTGCCGGCGCGGACATCGCGGACAAGACGGCGGGTGAGAGCGCGGTCAGCGAGGCGATCACCGTGAGCTCTGACGACACGCTGGCGCACGCCGCACAGCTCATGGCGGAGCACGACATCGCCCACCTCGTGGTGGTTCACGCCGACACGGGGAAGCCGACCGGAGTGGTGTCGACGCTCGACGTCGCGGGTGTGCTGGCCTGGGGCGAGGCCTAGCCCGGTGAGCTCGCGGCGACTTCGGTCCGGAACGTGTTACGCAGCGTCCCGATGCCCTCGATGTCAACCTCGTAGACATCGCCGTCCGCGAGGAACCGAGGCGGATCCGACGCGGCGCCAACGCCGGACGGCGTGCCGGTAAGCACGACGTCGCCGGGCTCCATCGTCATCGCTGTGGTGATGTAGGCCACGAGCTCTGACACGCCGAAGATCAGGTCGTTCGTGCGGCTGTCCTGCACCGTGTGGCCGTTGAGGCGGCCGCGGATGGCGAGGTCGGGGGCGCCGCCGCCCAGCTCGTCCGCGGTGACGATGACCGGGCCGAGCGGCGTCGAGCGGTCCCACGCCTTGCCCGCCGTGTACTGAGCGGTGTGGCGCTGGAAGTCGCGCATCGACACGTCGTTGGCGACCGTGTAGCCGAACACGTAGTCAGCGGCGTCCTCGGCACGGACGCGCCGCGCTCGCCTTCCGAACACGAACGCCAGCTCGGCCTCCCAGTCCACCTTCTCCGACTCGGGCGGCAGCGGCACGTCCGCGTACGGTCCGGTGAGCGAGGTGTGCCACTTGGGAAACAGCATCGGGTAGCCGGGCGGCGGACGGCCGGTCTCCTCCGCGTGGGCGCGGTAGTTGAGGCCGATGCAGATGACCTTGCCGGGGCGGCCGACCACGGGCAGGAGCTCGCCGGCCCGCACTGGCCCGGCCGGCTCGATCTCGCCGGGAACCTCGAGCAGTGCGGGAACGTCCTCGAACTCCTGGCCGCCGAGCGTGGCCAGTTGGTATGCGCCGCCGTCCTCGATCAGCACCCGTGGCGCTCCGTTGACCTCTGCCCGCGCGAGCCTCATCGCGCGGCATTCTGTCGGAGTTGCGTGCCTCCCGCTACGCGGCGGCCTCGCGCCGGCTAGCGCGGGCCCGGCGCCTGGTGTCCAGCACGAGCAGCACGAGCAGCAGCGTGATCGGCGGCAGCGCGAACAGCGCCCAGCTCGTCTGACCGTGTGAGCCCACCCAGTAGAGGTCACCGGAGACGGCGCCCGGCTGGGAGCCCACCCGCAGCGGGATGCGGTAGCTGTGCAGCAGCGTGTTGCGGGCGGTGCCCTGCGGCGGCCCGCCAGACTTGGCGACGTGGATGCGGTGGTCGTGCCATACGAGCTCCCCGCTGTGGTCCATCGTGCGCCACTGCGGTGGCCCGTGGGCGTCCGCGTACGCCGGGACCCTCTGGTCGCCGAAGCGGTACTCGTTGAGGTAGAAGGCCGGCGAGCGCAGGTTGAGCTGAACCGTGCCGTCGCCGAGCAGCCGCGCGTACTGGTCGCCGTTGTAGCCGTACACCACGACGGTCTGGCGGCTGTGGTTGTCGAGCTTGAGGAGGTTGTCGTGGCCGAGCACACGGGCGCTGAGACCCGGCGTGGCCGGCGTGATCGCGCGGATCACCGAGTTGTAGCTCGGGTTGCCGGACGAGTTGGGAGCGGTCTGGTACGCCCCCGCGGGGGCGGCCGCGGCAGCCGCCACGAGCAGGATCGCGAGAGCTGGGGCGGCCCGCGCCCTCATGCGGCCGCCCGCGCCCTGCGCGCCGTTCGTGCCGCCGGGACCGCGGCGCGCCGGCGGGCTCTGCGCGGCGCGGGCCAGAGCGCGATCATCGCGCCGCCCACCACGATCACACCGCCGATCCAGATCCAGGCCACGAGCGGGGACACGATCAGCCGGAAGTCGACGCGGGCGGAGGCGCGCATGTAACGGTCCACGATCGCCGTGACCATGAAGCCCTCGAGCTGCGAGCTGGCGTTGGGGAAGCGGCGGTTGGCGTCCTTGATCATCGGCTCCACCGCCGAGAGGTCGGGCTGCGCGGCCGTCCAGATGTCCCGGCTGAGGCTCGCGCGCAGGCCGAGCTCGCTCGTGGAGTCGCCGTTGAAGAAGCGGCCGATGCGCCCGAAGGAGTCCTGGTCGAGCGACGGGTAGTAGCCACGGCTCGGGATCAGCGTGGCCACGTGGCGGCCGTTGCGCCTCACGTCGAGCATGGCGCCGATCGTGATCTTCTCCCCCGTCAGGTCGCTGGTGGGCTTGACGTAGCGGATGTCGTAGCTGCCCACGCGCGCGCTCTGGCCGGGGCGCAGGCTCACGTCGCGCACGTGCTGGAACGTGGTGGACGCGGCCACCCCCACGAACAGCACCACGATCCCGAGGTGCACCGCGTAGCCGCCGTAGCGGCGCCGGTTCCGTGTAACGAGGGCCACCGACGCCACCCACGGCGGCTCCCCGGTGAGCGCCCGGCGGGCGCGCGTGCCGCGCACCAACTCCTGCGCCACGCAGACGATGGCGAAGGCGGCGCAGCAGAAGAGGACGACGGCCAGCGGTCGCCGGGTGAGACCCCCCGCCGCGCTCGCTCCAAGCACGAGCACGGCGGCGGCAGTGGGCGCGGCTAGCGTGCGCCCGAGCGCTCGGGGTCTCACCCTCCCCCACGCCAGCGCCGGCCCCAGCCCGGACAGGAGCACGAGAACGAGGGCGAGAGGGGTGGTGTAGCGATCGAACCAGGGCGGCCCGACGCTGGCCTTGGTGCCCGTGACCGCCTCTGAGATCAGCGGGAAGAACGTGCCCCAGAAGATCACGAAGCAGAGCCCGACGAGCACGAGGTTGTTGAGCAGGAACGAGGTCTCGCGCGAGATCAGGGCGTCGATGCGGCCGCCCGAGCGGAGCGCGTCGAGGCGCGAGAGCACGAGCACCACCGAGCCCACCAGCAGCACGATGATGAAGCTGAGGAACGGTATGCCGAGCGTGGACGCGCCGAAGGCGTGGATCGACGCGAGGATGCCCGAGCGCACGAGGAACGTGCCGAGGATCGCAAGGATGCCCGTGGCCAGGACGAGCGACACGTTCCAGACCTTCAGCATGCCGCGCTTCTCCTGCACCATGATCGAGTGCAGGAACGCGGTGCCCGTGAGCCACGGCATGAGCGAGGCGTTCTCCACCGGATCCCAAGCCCAGTAGCCGCCCCAGCCGAGCTCCGCGTAAGACCAGCGCGCACCCAGCAGAACGCCGAAGCCGAGGCACAGCCAGGCCACGAGGGCGAACCTGCGCGTGCGCCGGATCCAGTCAGCGTCGAGCCTGCGCGTGATGAGCGCGCCCACCGCGAACGCGAACGGGATCGTGAACAGCGTGTAGCCCGAGTAGAGGAGCGGCGGGTGGAACATCATGCTCGGGTGGCGCAGCAGCGGATTGAGCCCCACGCCCTGCGCCGGAGCAGGATTGACGCGCTCGAACGGGTCGGCGAAGAAGACCACCAGCACCGTGAAGAAGAGCGCGAACGCGAGCAGCACGGCCTGGGCCCAGGCGGCCACCTCGCGCATGCGGTTGCGCCCGATGAAGAGCGCGAGACTCGACCACACCGACAGCAGCCAGACCCACAGCAGCAGCGAGCCCTCCTGCGCCGACCACGGCGCGGCGGCGCGGTAGAACGTGGGCGTGGTGGTGCTGGAGTGCTCGGCCACCACGGTGTAGCTGAAGTCCGAGCGCAGGAACGCGATCTCGAGCGTGGCGAAGGCGATCGTGAGCAGGGCGGCGAGCGAGTAGACGGCGCGGCGGCCCGACTCCACGAAGCGCCGCTGGCCGCTGTGCGCCCCGTAGACCGACGCCGCGATCCCGTACACCTCGAGCACGAGGGCGAGCATCAGGAGTGGCCTGCCGAGCGAGTTCATGTCTGCTTGGCCGCGCTGAACTTGGACGGGCACTTGGTGACGAGCGTGTCGCGCTTGCCCACGAAGAGGGCGCCCTCGCGCCGCACCGTGACGATCACCTCCCGGCCCTCGCGGAATGGCTCCGGCACCGCGCCGGTGTAGCTGACGGGAACCGACACCCGGTCGGTGCGGTCGCGCACGCGGAAGCGCAGCACGTCGCTCTGCCGCCGCACCGAGCCGGCGAGCACGGTGCCGGTGAGCTGGTAGGTGCGGCCCGGGCGCGCGCCGTCGAGCAGCTGGCGCGGCGTGCGCGCGGGGCTCGAGGCGCCGAAGCTCGTGTACGCCAACGCGCCGGCGAGGAGCAGTGCCGCGGCCAGCGCCACCACGAGACGGACCTTGCGCTTGCGGGCCGGGTTCACGGCGTGACCACCGCTCCGGTGCCCGGGCGCACCGGCGGCGGCTGCTGCTGCGGCGCGGGAGCAGGTGGCCGCGCCGGCCTGCCGGTGAGGTTGAAGCCCACGAACATCAGCCCGATCCCCACGAGCTCACCCAGGTACACGAGCGAGTACTCGCCGGCCCGCGTCATGCTGGTGGCGAGGGCGAGCACTAGGGCACCTGCGGCGATCCACAGGTTGGCCCGCACCCGCCGGCGCCGGAGCACCGAGTAAAGGGAGCCGCCGAGGAGGAACGCGGTGCCCAGCGAGTTGAGCGCCACCGCCCAGAGGAAGGCGTGCCCGCCGATGGCGCTGTCGTGCGGCGGACCGCCGCTCGGCGCATGCGCGAGCTCGGCGGCGTGCACCGGCGCGACGGCCACCGAGATCGCCGCTGCCACGCTGGCCACGAGCAGGCCGCCCACAAGCAGATCGCGCGCTCGCCGCGGAAGGAGGAGCCACGCCGACCCCGCTCCCAGCCAGGCCACCGTGAGAACGCCGCCGCAGAGGTAGTAGCAGCGGAACAGACCCGCGTTCCAGCCCGAGCCCTGGCCGATCGCCTCACAAGCCGTGGCCACCGCGAACAGCAGGAAGCCGGCCGCCCAGAGAAGCTTCTGCCCAGCGGGCCGGCGGCGGAAGGAAAGCAGCAGGAGCAGCGTGAAGAGCCCGGCGAGCAGGGCCGCCGCCACGGGCAGCAGCGTGCTCGACACCGCGGGCGCGGAGCGCTGCGAGCCGCTGCCGATCGGGGTGACCGCCGCGCCGGGTGGCACCACCCGCAGGTAGATGAAGTCGTTGTCCCCGAACATCCCCTCGTGCGAGGCGACGATGAGATAGCGGCCGGGCGGCAGCGCGCGCTCGGGCTCGAGGGAGAGGGACGTGTGTGACTGGCGCCTGACCGCCAGCGGCATGCTGTCGCCGCCATCCACGTTGAACAGCCGGTACGCGCCGGGGCGGTCCACCGCAGCGGAGCGGATCAGCAGCCCCTGGAAGTCGCGCGAATGCACGCGCAGTGCATCCGCGGGATAGGGGCTCTGCGGATCGCGCCAGTCGAACAGCTTCACCTGACCGCGCGGGGTGGTGAGGTACTGCCCGGTGATCTCCTTGGTGAAGCGGGTCTCGTACGAATAGCGGAGCTGCTTCGTCCCCACCCCGCTCACCGCCGACACCAGCGGCAGTGACACCAGGATGAGCGCGATCGTGCCGACGCCGATCGCCACGCGCGTGCGCCGCTGGCCGGGCAGCCTGCGACGTCGCCTGGGCGGCCGCCCCTCCATCCGCGCCAGGCGGCGGCGATGCGCCCGGTACAGCATCGCCGCCGAAAGGAGCGCGCTGAAGGGCAGCCAGAAGAACTCCACCCTCCACCCCACGCCCCTGAGCGGCCCCTGGCCGAAAGGCGAGAAACCGAGCGGGATGACCGCCCACGCCATCGCGGGGCCGATGGTGAGCAGCAGCAGCGCGGTGACTGGGAAGCCGGCGAACAGCCAGCCCACCCCCGGGAAGCCGAGCAGCCCCATCGGCAGCTCGTACGCGGCGAGCGCCGCCGGCCTCATCCTGCGCACGCGCCGGGGGATCTTGCCGGTGTACTCGACTGGCGCCCGGCGCAGCCGCATGCGCGTGGTGAGCCGGTAGTCCGTGCTGAGGCGCCAGGCGGCCAGCGCGTACGCGCCGTAGCCCGCTCCCGCGGCCAGCGCCGCCGGCACGAGCACGAGGGCGGACCAGGGCTCGAAGGCCGCCACCGCGTGGCCGAAGCTCTGGCCGTCGTCCACCCGGCCCGCCTCGAGGGCGGCGAAGGCGATACCCGCCGCGTAATACACGCCCATGCCGGATGCCACGCCGATCCAGGTGGCGCGCACGGCGCGCCGCGGCCAGGCCTCCGCGGAGAGCTTGCGCATCAGCTGGAACGCGAGCGCCAGCAGGATCGGCATCAGCCCGGCGAGCATGTTGAGCTGGGCGTGCAGGTTCACGATCACGTCGCCGGCATCGCCGCTTCGGTCGAGCAGCTCGTTCACCGCCGGGAATGCCTGCACGGGGCCCTGAAGGGTGCCCACGGCGAGCGCCGCGCAGCCGGCGAGCACGAGCGGCCGCACGGGGCTGCGCGAGCTCCACACCGAGCGCGCGATGAGCCACAGCAGGAACCAGAACGCGCTCATCATCGCCACGCCGGCGCCCATGATCAGGAACGGATGCAGCGCCGTGGCCTCCTCGGCCTGCTCCGGCGTGAGGCCACGCGCCACCACGAGGTGCCCTTCATGGAAGCCCAGGTAGAGCGCCGTGCCGTAGAAGGCAAGCGACGCGCCGAGCAGCAGGTAGAAGCAGCGGTTGACCAGGTGCCGCGGCGGAGCCTTGCCGCCGAGCATCGGCACGAGGTAGAAGAGCCCGCCGGCCACGAGCATCGTGAGCCCCGTGACCAGGTTGATGTGCGCGTGGCTGATCGGGTCGATCCACTCGCCGGCGTGACCCGCCGTGTAGAGCCAGTCCGCGTTCTTCGGCTGCACCTGGATCACGCCCTGCACCGTGCCCACGGTGAGGGCGGACGCGCCCGTGACGAGGAACTTCCACAGGTGGCCGTCGGGTTTCGGCACGCGCACGAGCCGCGAGTGGAAGACGGTGAGCAGCACGTTGCCCGCGAAGCACCAGTACCCGATGCCCATCACGCCCGCCCCGGCGCCCACTGGCACCCGGTACCAGTTGCCCATGTGCTTCTTGGCCGCCTGGTAGTCCCAGCCGTGCTCCACCAGGTGGCCCATCGCTATGCCGTTGGCGAGCAGCGCGATGTAGAACGCGAGCAGTCCCGCTGCCGTGAACCAGAACGCCGCCTGCGCCAGGCCGTTGCTCGCCAGCGGCGTGCGCACGATGCGCGGGAGCACGTACCAGCAGATGCCGGTGGCGATCAGCGTGCCGCCACCGACGATCATCACGTGCGTGTTGGAGAGGTCGCGCACGAGATGGCCCGCGTAGCCGGCCCGCGCCTCCCAGCCCGCGAGCCAGGGCAGGTTCTTGAGCGCCATGTGCACCGACCCGAGCACCAGGAACGCGCCGCCCGCCAGGAAGTACTTGGCGAGCTTCGAGTCGTGCGCGCTCAGCTCCTCGTCGCTGTAGGGCTCGTCGCGCACCGGCGGGGCCTGGCCCGGCAGGAGCCGCGCCACCACCCCGATCGTGATAGCGAGGAACGTCAGATAGGTGAGGAACTGAAGCGAGCTGAGGTGCTGCAGGTACACAGCGCCCGGCTCAGCGAAGTCCGGGCTCGACGAAGTAGATCGTCAGCATGATCGCCAGGTAGAGCACGATCATCACCGCGAGAATCGCCCACGCCCGGTAGGTGGCCCGCTTGCCGTGCCTGACGGCGGCGCCGACATCCCGGTAGCCGTACAGCGGCCGCGCCGGGCGGATCCGCCTCCGCCGCTCGTCGGCCATCAGAAGATCTTCTCCATGACGAGGCTCCTCTCCAGCTCGATCTCTCCGCCGAGGTCGCTTAGCAGGCGCTCGAACGTGTAGCCGCGCTCGAGGAACGCCTCGAGCTGCCCGAGCGTGTCCCAGGACGTGTAGCAATGCACCCGCACGGCCTGGTCCGGGGCCGCGCGGAAGAAGACGTCGAAGCGCTGGCAGCCTGGGTACTCCTGTACGTGACCCTTGAGCGCCTGGAGCGACTCGTATAGCCGCGGCCAATCCTCAGCCGGCGCCACCACCTCGCTACAGGTGGAGTAGACGACGATCGGGAGCGCCTCGGTCCACATCAGAAGAGCTGCCCCGAGATCAGGTGGCCGATCACGAACTCGGCGCCGAAGACCACGATGACGATCGTCGCAACCCAGAACGCGAACGGCACGCGCGCCGCGGCCTCGGTGGTGTAGCCGCCCCAGCGGTCCAGCGGGCTGATGCCGATCTGCGGATGCGAGCTGCGGTAGTCGCGCACCCAGACCACGAAGATCAGGGTGAGCGCGATCAGGAAGCCCCACATCCAGCGCAGCGCGACCCAGTCCACATGCCACGTTTCGGTGCGGCCGTGCGGCGTCAGCTGGCGCGACTGGAGGTAGTTGTAGTACTCCTCGACCTTCGCAAGAGAGTCACCGCGGGGCATCGCCATCGGCCCACTCCTCCTCGTCCAGCGCCCACTCGGGCGTGTAGTAGTCCTCCTCGTGGATCAGCAGCGGTATGCGCGCGGCCTGCTCGAGGTTGTGGAAGTGACCCGCCTTCCAGCAGATGATGAACGCGAGCAGCGCGATCCCCGCGAACAGGAAGAAGGCGTCCATCATCCAGTCGACCATCACCCACTTGGACTGCGCGCTCTCCGGCGCGTCGTGGGCGAGCGCGAGGGCCGGCGAGGCGAGCAGCGCCCCCAGGGCCAGCGCGAAGATGCCGGTCACGCGCCTCATTGCTGGCCCGGCACCTCCGGCGGGATGTCCTTCTGCGAGGCGGGCGGCAGCTTCTCCCCGCGCGCCTGGGCGTCGCTCCACGCCTTGTCCAGTAGCTGTTCATAGATGGCCTTGATGCCGGCCCCGGCGTCGGCGAGGCTGAGCGGCGTGGGGAAGTTGGGGATGATGATCGAGTCGGCCGGGCGCAGCCCCGGGAACACGCGCTGCGCCTCCTGGATGAACGGGTCGGTGCTCTGCTTCTTGTTGAACGAGGCGTTGTTCTCGAGCTTCTGCTTGGTGCTGACCCAATCGAGCAGCTCCTTCGAGGGCTGCCAGGTGATGTAGTCGCTGGGCTCGGGGATTCTGTTCTTCGCCAGCGTGCCGTTGGGGATCGTCTTCACGAACAGGACCACGCGCCAGATGTCATCCACCGACAGCCGCTCGCCGAAGTTCTCCATGCCCGTGCCGGTCCAGCCGCGCAGTATGCGGTAGTAGAAGTCGCCCGGGCCGGTGTCGCCGCCGCAGCAGGCGTCGTCCTTGTCGGTGAAGTCCGCGGGTGGCGGCGACATGAAGCTCGCGCCGGGTCCCTTGCCGTCGCCCTTCGGCCCGTGGCAGCCCACGCAGCGGGCGAGGAACACCTCCTTCCCACGCAGCAGGTTGCCCTCGGTCACCGGCAGCGGGTCGGCGGACAGCCAGTAGCTGCGGTCGATCTGCGACAGGTTGGGCGCCTCCTCGAGCTGGTTCGGCGGCGGCTTCACGTCCTTCCCCTCGACGATCGGCTTCTTCGCTCCCTGGAAGCCGGTGTAGGGCTTCGGGAAGCCCTGGTTGGCGAGCACGATCTCCTTCGCGTACTCCTGCCCCGCGTACCGCAGCAGGCCGGACTTGCCACTGCGGGTCTCCACGTAGGCGGTGAGGTCGCGCACCTGGCTGTCCGAGAAGAGCGACTTCATCGGCGGCATCAGCGAACGCGGATCCACGAAGCGCGGGTCGTAGAAGTGCGCGTACTGCCAGTCGTCGGGGTGCCAGCCGGATTCCTGCGATAGGTCCGGGCCGGTGCGCTCGGTGCCGAGCAGGTTGGGCGACTGGTCACTGCCGTAGAAGTCGCCCGGCTGGGACACCTTCGGGTAGAGGAAGTAGAGCGCCGCGCGCACGTCCTGCGGCCGTGAGTAGCCGGAGTGGCAGACGAAGCAGTTGTTCGAGGCGAACAGGTTGCGTCCCCGCACGGCCTGCTGGTTGAGGGGCGCCCAGTCGTTGGACGGCGGCGGGTCGAACGTGTGGATCGGCAGCCACACGACGATGAATACCACCGTGAGGAACACGAGCAGCCCGCCGAAGCCGGCCACCCACGGCGTGATCAGCATCTTCTCGCCGGGGTGCGGCGCCCAGCCCGTCGGCGTTCGCCGCTCGATCTGGTCCTGTCCGCTCTGGTCCTGTCCGCTCTCGTCGGCCATGGGTCAGGCGCTCGGAGCCGGGGGCGCCACCATCTCGGCCAGGCGCGTGGTCTCGCGCCGCCGCCGCTCGGCGGTGTTGGTGAACATCGTCATCGCGATGTTCACCATCTGGATGATGCCCGAGACCACGATCATCGCCCCGAACACCCCGCGCGCGATGTAGTAGGGATGCAGCTGGTCGAGCACGTTCACCTCGGGGATCCCCTCCTGCCAGGAGAAGCCCTGCTGGAAGCCCGCGAGCGTGAGCGCGCTGAAGAAGCCGGTGAAGCCGACGGTGACGAGCCAGTACTGCCACTCCGTCAGGTTGCGGCTCCACAGCGGGCGCCTGAACACCTGCGCCACGATGTAGTCGATGATGCCCATGCCCAGGATCGTGAACGCCCCCAGCAGCGCCAGATGGGCGTGCGCCACCACGAAGTTGGTGAAGTGCTGCAGCTTGTTGAACGGCTGCAGAGCCTCGAACGCGCCCTGTACGTTCACTAAGAAGTAGAAGAAGAAGGCAGTAATGGTGAAACGCATGGTTAAGTTCGTAAAGAACTTGTCCCAGTTGCCCTTCATCGTCCCGAGGATGTTGATGGTGAATGCGAACACCGGGATGAGCAGCGCCCAGGACGAGATCTCCGCCACCGTCTTGAGCCACGCCGGCGTGGGCGACTGGAGGATGTGGTGGTCGCCGACGCCGGTGTACAGGAACGCCATTCCCCAGAAGCTGATCAGCGACAGCGTGTAGCTGTAGAGCGGCGTGTTGGTGATGCGCGGGACGATGTAGTAGGTGAGCGCGATCAGCATGGGCGTGAGCCAGAGGCCGAACAGGTTGTGCGCGTACCACCAGTTGAGGATCGCGTCCGAGAGGCTGCCCGGCAGGGCGCCCGACGGCGCGCCCCAGACGTGCCCGGGACGCCAGATCACGTTGCCGATGGCGTAGTCCACGGCAAGCCAGATCGGGCTCGCGATGAAGAACCACACCGACACGTAGATCGGTTTGATCGTCCTCAGCGCGACCGTTCCGAGGATGTTCACGATGTTCGCCGCCCAGATGATGAGCAGGGCGATGTCCACCGGCCAGATGAACTCCGCGTACTCGCGCCCCTGGCTGTGCCCGGTGAGCAGTCCGATCACGCCGCACAGGAACATCAGGTTCCACGCCCACGCGCACCAGACACCCAGCCGCTCGCTCCACATGCCGCGCGTGCCGCACAGGCGCGGCAGCATGTAGAAGAGCGCGCCGAAGTACATCATCGTCAGCCAGGCGAGGATCACCCCGCTCACGTGCGACGGGCGGATGCGGCTGAACGCCAGCCAGGAGACGTTGCCGAACGCCTCCGGGGTGATGAACTGGGTGGCGAGCACGAGGCCGAACAGGTCCACCACCGTCAGCCACACCACGGACGCGAGCAGCCAGTGCTTGGCCGCGCGGTCGGGGTAGCGGTAGCTGACCTCGGCGGGCAGCTGCTGCCTCGGACTCGGGGCCTCTAGGACCGCCGCACCGGGACCGCTCGTAGGCTTGTCGATCTCCGCCATCTCTCCCCGCGGCGCACGGTAAATGACCTCTTAGGTGTGCGTGGCCCAGATGACGGGATCGTCATTTGCGGGTCATTTGCGGGTCATCTGGCCTTGATGAGAAGTCTCTTCGCGCTTAAGCTCGCAGTCGCCCGATGCTTGGCATCCTGGTCATCGAGGACGAATCGCGGATTCGCTCGTTCCTTTCGCGCGCGCTGGAGGCTGAGGGGTTCGCCGTCGACGGCGCCGACAACGGTCCCGACGGTCTCGAGCGTGCCTTGCGCGGCACCTACGACCTCGTGATCCTCGACCTGCTGCTGCCCAGGATGGACGGCCTGAGCGTGCTGCGCGAGCTGCACCGGCGCCGGCCCGACCTGCCGGTGGTGATCGTGTCCGCCCGCTCCGACCTGCCCACCAAGCTGCGCGGCTTCCAGTTCGGCGCCAGCGACTACCTGGCCAAGCCGTTCGCCGTCGACGAGCTGCTGGCCCGGGTGCGCGTGCAGCTGCGCGCACACGACCATGACGGCGTGCTCCAGGCGGGTGGCCTGGTGCTCGACCTCGCCCGCCGCCAGGCGCGGATCGACAGCGAGACGATCGACCTGTCGGACCGTGAGTTCCGCTTGCTCCACCACCTCGTCAAACACGCTGGCGAGGTGGTGACGCGCGACAGCATCCTGTCCGCTGTCTGGGGTTACCACTTCGACCCCAGGTCCAACGTCGTCGACGTCTGCGTGCGCCGGCTGCGCAAGAAGCTCGGTGACGAGGCGCCCATCGAAACGGTGCGACATGCGGGCTATCGCCTCACGGCTTAGGCCGATCGACATCGCCTGGCTCTGCTTCGCGCTGGTGAACGTCGGTGCGATGCTGCTGTGGCCGAAGTGGGAGACGATCCCCTTCCACCTGATCTGGTTCTCGCTGACGCTGCTCTACGGCTTCCGGGTGTGGGGCCTGAACGCGACGTTCGCGGTCCTGATCATCCAGGGGCTCGTCACCGGCCTGGTGATCAGCAACGACGCCCACAACGGCAAGCAGGAGTGGGGCGAGCTGTTCGAGGTGCCGCTGATGTCGGCGATGTTCCTGGCGATGGTGTGGCACGCCCGCCGGCACCGCGACGCCGCCGACGCGCTCGAGGAGAACACGCGCGAGCGCAGCGCGCTCCTCGCCAGGCAGGAGCGCTTCCTGCACGACGTGTCGCACGAGCTGCGCACGCCGATCACGATCGCGCGTGGGCACCTCGAGATCATGCGCCACCCCGACGAGCCGGAGCAGCCGGAGGTGGCGGTGGCCATCGACGAGCTGGGCCGCATGGAACGGATCGTGGAGCGCCTGCTGCTGCTCGTGCGGGCGGGCCAGACGGATTTCGCCGCCACGGCCGAGGACATCGATCTGGAGTCGATGATCGAGGACGTGACCATGCGCTGGGCGGAGGTGGCGCCGCGCGCCTGGCAGGTGGGCGAGCTGGCCCGCGGAACGCTGCGCACGGACCGCGACGCGTTGCGGATCGCCCTTGACGCGCTGGTGGAGAACGCGGTGGCGCACACCGGCGAGGGCGACGCGGTCGAGCTGAGCACGCAGGCGCTGGGCGAGTCGGTGGCCATCCGGGTGGCGGACGAGGGCTCCGGCATCCCCGAGGAGGTGTTCGACCGGATCTTCGAGCGCTTCGGGCGCGCGGATTCGGGCCGCACGCGCTCGAACGGCGGCGTCGGCCTCGGACTCGCGATCGTGGACGCGATCGCCAAGGCGCATGGCGGCCGCTGCAGCGTGGCCAGCTCGCCGCGCGGCTCCACATTCACCCTCACGCTGCCCGGCTTCGAGCAGGCGCCATGGACGCTGGCGGCCAGCGCGCTGCCGGCCGACACCCCGGAGCCCGTATGAACCGTGGCGTGCTCGTGGCGGGGGTGTCGCACCGAAGCGCCCCGCTCGAGCTGCGCGAGCGCATCGAGCTCGGGCCGCCCAGGGCCGCCGAGCTGGCGGCGGAGCTGGCCGCGGCGCCGGAGATCGACGAGGCGGTGGTGCTCTCCACCTGCAACCGCAGCGAGATCTACCTCGTGGCGGGCGATGTTGACGCCGCGGGCGTCGTGGCCGCTGGGGCGCTGTCGCGGCTCGCTGGCGTCGAGCTGGGTGAGGCGCTGCACTCGCTGCGCGGCAGCGCCGCCGTGCGCCACCTGTTCCGCGTCACCGCCGGCCTCGAGTCGATGGTGATCGGCGAGGCCGAGGTTCAGGGGCAGGTGCGGCGAGCCTACGAGCTGGCCCTGGCGCAGGGCTCGAGCGGGCCGGTGTCCAACCGCCTGTTCCAGGATGCCCTCCGCGCCGGCAAGCGCGTGCGCAGCGAGACCGGGATCTCGCGAGCTGCCGCCTCGGTGGCCTCGGTGGCGGTGGACCTGGCCCGCCGGGCGCTCGGCGGGCTCGCGGGCCGGCGCGTGCTCGTGGTGGGCGCCGGCAAGCATGGCGAGCTGACGGCGCGGACCCTCGCCGAGCAGGGCGCGGGCACGGTGTTCGTGGCCAGTCGCGCACACGAGCGCGCCGACAGCCTCGCCCTGCGCTTCGGCGGCGAGGCGGTGCGCTTCGACGACCTGCGGCAGCAGCTCACCGAGGCGGATCTCGTGCTCACCTGCACCGCCTGTCCGCACCGGATCCTCACACGGGAGGACCTGGCCGGCGCGGGAGCGCTCGTGGTGATCGACACCGCGGTGCCGCGCGACGTCGAGCCCGAGGCGCGTGAGCTGCCGGACGTGGTGCTCTACGACCTCGACGACATCCAGCGCGAGCTGGCGCAAAACCTGTCCGTGCGCCAGGGCGAGGTGACGTACGCCGAGCCGATCGTGGAGGCGGAGGTGGCGAGCTTCGAGCGCTGGCTGGCGTCGCTCGAAGTGGTGCCCACGATCTCCGCGCTGCGCGAGCGCGGCCACGCGGCCGTGGAGCGCGCGCTGCGTCAGAACGAGCAGCGCTGGGACGGGCTCAGCGACGATGACCGCGAGCGAGTGGAGCTCGTGGCTCGGGCCGTGGTGAGCGACCTGCTCCACGAGCCCACTCGCAAGCTGCGCATGGCGAGCGAGAACGGCGCCCCGTCGCTATACGTGCAGACGGTGCGCGAGCTCTTCGGGCTGAGCGCCTGAGCGCTCAGCCCCGGCGCCGGAGGCGCCCGAGGATCCCGCGGCGCTCCCAGTCCACGCTCGCCACGCCGTGCTGTTGCTGCGCCTCCTCGGCGGCCACCAACGCGAGCGTGGTTGCGTGCATCTGATCGCGGATGCTTCCCGTGTCAGCCGGAACGGCCGGCCGCTGTGCCTTCGCTGCTGCTACCTGACTCATTGTTGCCTCCCGTCTTCGGGTGTACCCCATGGAACCCGAGCAGCCCAAGATCCTGCTACGAACTGGCTGAGAATGCCCTGAGACTCAGTCGCTGCGCCCGCCCTCCGGCCGGCCGCCGAGAGCTGACCACGCGGGGGAGCCCGGCCACGCTCAGCGTGCGCGAGTTCGTGCCGCGCTAGGCCGCTCGTTGGGCGGGCTGCCGTGGAACGTCCAGCCGTCGTGAACGGCGGCCCCGCCGGCCGGCACCTCGATCGGCACGAGCTCGAGCTCCGTGCCCGGCGGCATCGACGGTGGCGGCGGGCGCGAGCGAGATCTACGCGGCCGAGGAGGCGCACGGCTGGCTCCTCGGCCGCATCGCCGATCCCTTCGGACACCACTGGGAGATCGGCAGGCCGCTGATCGAGTGGCCGCCGCCGGGCGGCCGGCCTGGCCGCCACTGACACTGCGGGAATTCCGCAGCCCTCCTGCGGATTGCCCGCCGCGGTTCCCGTGCCCACCACTGATGTGGATCTCGCCGCCAGACGCTGAACTGGCGCAAATCGACTATTGAGGAGTCCAGCGTGAACAGGAAACGAGTCTTTAGTTATGGCGGAGTTGTGGCGAGCGTGATCCTCGTCGCGTTCGGCATCGCCACCGTGATCATCGGCGCCCACGGGCGCTCGGAGGTTCGCAGCGACATCAAGCAGGAAGCGGTCGTCGGCACCCCGGACATGACTCCCAAGGGGATCACCGCCGAGACTCAGAAGGCGGGCCTGAAGGACGTCTCGATCCCCAGTTGCTCCGTGGCCAACCAGGAGATCAACACCGGCTCGAGGGCCAAGTGCTTCGCGAGCTACATGCGCATCCACGCCCTCGAGGCGACGGGCGGCAAGACCTACGCTCAGATGCCCCACTACGCCACGGCTGACGGCAAGGGCACAAACGACGCCGCCGCAGCGCTGAAGGATCCGAAGACGGGCCAGCCGCAGGACAACCAGGCTCGCACCGTGTGGATCAACGAGACCGCGCTGGCCACGGCGCTGAACACCTCGTACTTCGCCGAGCAGGTGTCGGTCTTCTCGATTGTCATGGGCATCGCCCTGCTGCTCACGGGCGTCGGCTTCCTCGTCCTCTGCATCCGCCTGCTGTGGCCGGCGGAGAAGGAGGCGAGCGTCAAGGCCCCGGCCAGCGGAGCAGTTCCCGCCGCCGGCTGATCCCGCGGCAACGTCCGGCGAGCTCCAACTGTCGCCGCTGGGCCTGCCCAAAGAGCTCCCGCCTCGTCAGCCGGCGAGGCGGGAGCTCGCCTTTCGGGGGCGGTCGCGGGCCGATCCGTAGCCGCTACTGAGCCCAAGCGCGGGGGAGCGCGGATGTGGCCGGCCCGCGCGTGCGCGATGCTCGGTCCATGCCGACCACAAGCATTCAGTCGCATGGGTTCCGGCACCCCGGCGATCTCGGCGGCGACCACCTCGACACGCCCGTGCGGGACATCATGACCCCGGGCGTGGTCTCGATTCCCGAGGACGCGTCGCTGACGCAGGCGGTGCGGGCGATGCGCGCGCACGACGTGCACGCGGTGCTGGTGGTGGGGTCGCAGCACGGGGCGCCGCTCGGCTGGGTCACCGCCCGCGGGATGCTCGCCTGGATCGGCGGGGACACCGGGCTGGTGCACGCGCGCGACGCCGTCACCGAGCGGGCCCTCATGATCGAGGCCGGCGCGTCCGCCCGCGAGGCGCTGCGGATGCTGTCGCAGCCGGGCACCACGCACCTGCTTGTGAGCCGCGGCGGCGATGGGCTGCCGGAGGGCGTCATGTCCGCGGTGAACCTGGTGAATCTCGAGCGCGGCTAGCGCACCTCGGCGCAGGTGGCTCCACGCGCGGAGCCGTCACTAGAAGAGGCCGCTGATGCCGTGGACCGCGGCGCGGCCGAGCACGAGCTCGAGCGTGACACCCGCCGTTCCGATCACGAGCGCCACGGCCACCACGAGCAGGTCCTCGAGCAGCACGCCGAGCGACAGCAGCACGACGCCCAGGGCGGGCAGGGTGTCGAGGCCGGTGAAGGGCGGCGCGAGGAACGCCCCGAGCGTGCCGGCGATCACGAGCACGCCGAACACGACGGAGCTGAGGCGGTGGTCGAACAGGAAGCGCCCCCGCGGCCGGGCGAATCGCTCGAGCCGGCGGATCATCCTCATCAGGCCGGCGATGAAGCGCTGCTGCCTGGGCCCCGCCAGCTCGAGCCGGCACCAGCGCTGCGGCAGCCAGATTTCGTCGCGGCCGGCGATCAGCTGGGCGGCGAGCAGGATCGCGACGATCTCGAACACGTGCGTGGCGCCGCCCGTGGGCAGGGGTAGCGCGGGCACCCCGAGCAGCAGCACGAACACGAGCGCGAAGCTCTTCTCCTCGAACAGCTCCGTGAGGCTGCCGAGCGTCTTCTCGCCGTCGCCCGCGAGCCAGCGCTCGAGCGCGTCGCTGACCTTCTCGCCCGGCATGCGCAGCGGACGATAGACCGCGACCTACTCTTCATGCATGCCTGGATCCGCAGGCTCTGGCTCGCGCGGCCGCTTCGATGCCGGTCCGGTCATCTCCGGCGACACCGCGCCCCTGTCGGCCGCCGACCCCGTCGGCGCGCCGCGCTGGCTCGACGAGGTGCGGGCGACCTTCGCCGGCAGCGGACCGCACCTGGCCTGGGACGACGGCGACGAGATCTGCACCGCCGCTGTGCGGGAGGGCTTCACCCACGTCGGCCGCGGCATCCAGGCGGATATCCGGCTCGAGAATCCCGCCGTGTCCCGCCGGCACGCGCTTCTGCACAGGACCGGGGACGAGGTGGTGGTGCTCGACGACCACAGCCTGAACGGGGTGTTCGTGGGAGGCGAGCGCGTGGAATGGCAGCCTCTCCACGACGGCGACGAGATCCAGATCGGCGGCTTCTGCCTCCACTTCATCGCGGCTCCGCACAAAGCAAGCACCTAGAAACACGTAGGTTTGCGCCATGGGGCTCGGTCTAGCGATCGCCCTCGCCCTGTCGTTCGCGCTGATGAACGGCTTCCACGACGCGGCCAACGCCATCGCCACGCTGGTGTCCACGCGCGGCGCGGCCCCGGGGCCGGCGATCGCCATGTCCGCGACCTTCAACGTGCTCGGCGCTCTCCTGCTCGGAACGGCGGTGGCTGACACAATCGCGGGCATCGTGACGGTCTCCCCCTCCGAGGCGGTGGCGGTGATCGGCTCCGGGCTCTTCGGCGCCGTGATATGGCTCGTGCTGACCTGGTGGCGCGGCCTGCCCGCCAGCTCGGGGCACGCGCTCGTTGGAGGTCTCGTGGGCGCCGCCGTGGCCAGCGCGGGCATCGACGCCGTGCGCTGGGGCGGCCTCGATGGCTGGCACCCGGTGGGAGTGTTCGGCGTGCTGATCGCGCTCGCGGTGTCGCCGCTGATCGGGCTGGCGTGCGGGTTCGGGCTCCGGCGCCTGACCCAGCGGGGGCTGCGGCGCGCCACCGTCCGCGTGAAGGCGCCGATCCGCGGCGGGGAGTGGGTGATGTCGGCCGGCCTCTCGTTCAGCCACGGCGCCAACGACGCCCAGAAGAGCATGGGCGTGATCGCGGCGCTCCTCCTGGCCAGCGGGCACCTCGACTCGTTCTCGGTCCCGCTCTGGGTGAAGCTGTCGTGCGGCGCGATGCTCACGCTCGGCACGGCGCTCGGCGGCTGGCGCATCGTGCGCACGATCGGCCGACGGATCATGCACCTGGCGCCTGTCGACGCCTTCGCCAGCCAGAGCGGCTCCACCGCCGTGATCCTCGCCGCGTCGCTCGTGGGCGCGCCCGTGTCCACCACACAGGTGGTGGCCTCGTCGGTGATCGGCGTGGGTGGCGGGCGAAGGCGCTGGCGGCATGTGCGCTGGGCGGTGGTGCGCTCGATGGCGCTCGCCTGGCTGTTCACGCTGCCGGCGACCGCAGCGCTCGGAGCGGTGACGGTGGTTGCGTGGAAGGCGGTGCAGTGAAGCCCCGCCGCTGGTTCCTGCCCGAGACGCCGGACGTGCTGGGCATGTTGCAGCGCCAGGCCGCGGTGACTATCGAGGGAATGGAGGCGCTCGAGGACTGGGCGCGCGGTGACGCGAAGGCGGCAGACCGCGTCCGCGACTGCGAGCACCGCGCCGACGTCTGCAAGCGCGAGATCCGCGAGGCGCTGGGCGTGGCCTTCACCACCGCACTCGAGCCCGAGGACCTGTTCGAGCTCTCCACGGGGCTCGACGAGATCATCAACGGCGCCAAGAACGCGGTGCGCGAGGCAGAGGTGATGCGCGCGGAGCCCGATGCCGCGATCGCGGAGATGGCGGCCCAGCTCACCGAGGGCACCCGCCGGGTGGCCGACGCCTTCGCCGCGCTCGCCGCTGGGTCCGAGACCGAGGCCACCGCGGCCGCCGACGCCGTGGTGTCGATCCAGCGGCAGCAAGAGAAGGCCTACCGCGCCGGCATGTCCGCGCTGATCGACAGTGACGAGCTGCGCGAGGTGGCCGCCAAGCGCGAGCTGTACCGGCGGCTCGCCCGCACGAGCGACGAGCTGCTTCGCGTGGCCGAGCGCGTGTGGTACTCGGTGCTGAAGACGGGCTGAAGCGCCGGCTCCGTAGCCACTACGGACGCGGGTGGGGGGCGGTCGCTGATGACGCGGCGGCCGGTGTTCGGGATCGTTGAACGGTGTTCGAGGTGCGGATCCACGGGCGCGGAGGCCAGGGTGTGGTCACCGCCGCCGAGCTGCTGTCGGTGGCGGCCTTCATGGAGGGTCGCCACGCGCAGGCCTTCCCCAGCTTCGGCTCCGAGCGCACCGGCGCGCCGGTGGTGGCCTTCTGCCGAATCGCCGAGCGCGAGATACGCGCGCGCGAGCCGGTGATGGAGCCGGATGGCCTGATCGTGCAGGACCCCACCCTGCTCCACCAGGTCGACGTCTTCGGCGGCCTGAAGACCGACGGCTACATCCTCATCAACAGCGCGCGCGACTTCGAAGAGCTGGGCCTCGGCGAGTTCGTGCAGCCCTTCCGCCCGGAGCGCCGGCTCACGGTGCCGGCATCGGACCTGGCGCGCAAGCACCTGGGTCGGCCGCTGCCGGGCGCGGTGCTGCTCGGAGGCTTCGCCGCCCTCAGTGGGGTGGTGTCGATCGACTCGGTGGAGAGCGCCGTTCGCGAGCGCTTCTCGGGCCGCCTGGCCGACGGCAACGTGGCCGGCGCCCGCGAGGCCTTCGAGATCGTTAGCAGCCGTTCCCGGGAGCCCACCCATGCTTGAGCAGATCGAAGGCTCCCGCGCAGTGGCCCGGACCGTGGCCCTCTGCCGCCCCGAGGTGATCTGCGCCTATCCGATCTCGCCGCAGACGCACATCGTGGAGGAGCTCTCGCGGATCGTGAAGGCGGGCGAGCTGTCGCCCTGCGAGTTCATCAACGTGGAGTCCGAGTTCGCCGCGATGTCCGTGGCCATCGGCGCCTCCGCCACCGGCGCTCGTGCCTACACCGCCACCGCGAGCCAGGGCCTGCTGTACATGGTCGAGGCGCTCTACAACGCCTCGGGCCTGGGCCTGCCGATCGTGATGACGGTGGCCAACCGCGCCATCGGCGCGCCGATCAACATCTGGAACGACCACAGCGACGCCATGTCGCAGCGCGACTCCGGCTGGATCCAGCTGTTCGCCGAGTCCAACCAGGAGGCGCTCGACATGCACATCCAGGCGTTCCGGCTCGCGGAGGAGCTGTCGGTGCCCGTGATGGTGTGCATGGACGGCTTCATCCTGACCCATGCGGTGGAGCGGCTCGACCTGCCCACGCAGGAGCAGGTGGACGAGCTGCTGCCGCCGTTCGAGCCCCGCCAGCTGCTCGACCCGGACGACCCGGTCACGATCGGCGCGATGGTGGGGCCGGAGGCCTTCACCGAGGTGAAGTATCTGGCCCATGTGAAGCAGATGCAGGCGCTCGATCTGATTCCCGCGATCGCGGAGGATTCAGAGCGGGTGTTCGGCCGCCCGGCCGGTGGGCTCGTGCGCGGCTACCGGATCGAGGACGCAGACACCGTGATCGTCGCGCTCGGCTCCGTGCTCGGCACGATCGAGGACGCCGTGGACGAGCTGCGCGAGGGCGGAATGAAAGTCGGCGCGCTCGGCATCAAGACCTTCCGGCCGTGGCCAATGGACGAGGTGCGCGAGGCACTCAGCGGCGCCACCCGTGTGGTGATGCTCGAAAAGGCGCTCGCCATCGGCATCGGCGGCATCGCCGCGCTGGACGTGAGGGTTGCGCTGCAGGGCACGCCCACGCGCGTGCACTCCGCCATCGCGGGGCTCGGCGGCCGCCCAATCACCAAGGCGTCCCTGATGCGGCTGCTCGAGGACGCCGCGGCGGACCGGCTCGGGCTCACCACCTTCGTGGACCTCAACCACGACCTCGTGGAGCGCGAGCTCGAGCGGACGCGCGAGAAGCGCCGCTCCGGGCCGCACGCCGAGAACATCCTGCGCGACGTCGGAATCGTCGCGGGCGGGCCGGTGTGACCATGCCCTACAAGCCGCTCAAGTACTACCAGGTGGGCAGCTTCGTGGCCGGCAACCGCCTGCTCGGCGAGGAGCTGCGCTCGGTGCAGGCGGACCAGGGCCGCTCGAACTCGATCACCTCCGGCCACCGCGCCTGCCAGGGCTGCGGCGAGGCGCTCGGCGCACGCTACGCCCTCGACGCCGCGATGCGCGCCACTGACAACAAGCTGATCGCCGCCAACGCCACCGGCTGCCTCGAGGTGTTCACCACCCCCTACCCGGAGAGCTCATGGCAGCTGCCGTGGATCCACTCGCTGTTCGGCAACGCGCCCGCCGTGGCCACCGGGATCGCGGCCGCGCTGAGGGCCAAGGGCCGCGAGGACATCCGCGTGGTGGGCCAGGGCGGCGACGGCGGGACGGTGGACATCGGCTTCGCCTGCCTGTCCGGAATGTTCGAGCGCAACGACGACGTGCTGTACATCTGTTACGACAACGAGGCCTACATGAACACGGGCGTGCAGCGCTCCGGCGCGACGCCGCCGGCGGCGCGCACCGCCACCACGCAAGCGGTGGGCGACGACCCGGGCAACGTGTTCGGCCAGGGCAAGAGCGCGCCGCTGATCGCGATGGCGCACGAGATCCCGTACGTGGCCACGGCGACGATCGCCGATCTGCGCGACCTCGAGTACAAGGTGGAGCGCGCGATGGATATGCACGGCGCGCGCTACCTGCACGTGTTCGTCACCTGCCCGCTCGGCTGGGGCAGCGCGTCGGCCGACTCGATCAAGATCGCGCGCCTGGCCAAGGAGACCGGCCTGTTCCCGGTGTTCGAGGCCGAGCGCGGCGACGTGACCGGCGTCTCCAAGATCCGCCACCGGCTGCCGGTGGAGGACTACCTGCGCCCGCAGAAGCGCTTCGCGCACCTGTTCGGGCCCGAGCCGCGCGACGGACCTGATCGCGCGGATACAGGAGCGCGCCGACCGCAACATCGCGCGCTTCGGCCTGCTCGACCCCGACTCGAACGGACACTGATGGACAAGCCATTCGCCATCACGCTTGACCCGGCTTCGAGCCTCGCCGACAAGACCGGCTCCTGGCGCAGCGAGCGCCCGGAGTACGTGGAGCGCGTGGCGCCCTGCTCCCACGGCTGCCCCGCGGGCGAGCAGGTGCAGCAGTGGCTCTTCCACGCCGAGGAGGGCGGGTACGAGAAGGCCTGGCGCCAGATCATGGAGCACAACCCGCTTCCCCGCCGTGATGGGGCGCGTCTGCTACCACCCGTGCGAGACCGCCTGCAACCGCGGCCAGCTCGACGAGGCCGTGGGCATCAACTCGGTCGAGCGCTTCCTCGGCGACGAGGCGATCAAGCAGGGCTGGACCATGCCGGTGGACGCCCACCCGAGCGGCAAGCGCGTGCTCGTGGTGGGCGCCGGACCGTCCGGTCTCTCGGCCGCCTATCACCTCACCCGGCTCGGCCACGGGGTCACGATCCGCGACGCCGGCCCGCGCGCCGGGCGGCATGATGCGCTTCGGCATCCCCAAGTACAGGCTGCCGCGCGACGTGCTCGACGCCGAGATCCAGCGCATCCTCGACATGGGGGTCGAGCTCGAGCTGAACAGCAAGGTCGAGAACGTGCTCGACGCGCTCACAGACGGCGGCTTCGACGCGGTGTTCCTGGCGATCGGCGCGCATCTGGGCAAGCGCGCGTACATCCCCGCGGGCAGCGCAGCCAAGATGCTCGACGCCGTCTCGCTGCTGCGCAGCATGGAGGGCGAGGACAAGCCGATGCTCGGCCGGCGCGTGGTGATCTACGGCGGCGGCAACACCGCGATGGACGCCGCGCGCACCGCCAAGCGGCTGGGCGCCGAGGAGGCCGTGGTGGTGTACCGCCGCACGCGCGACCGCATGCCCGCGCACGACTTCGAGGTGGAGGAGGCGCTCGAGGAGGGTGTGCTGATGAAGTGGCTCTCCACGATCAAGTACGCCGACGAGGGCAAGCTCGTGGTGGAGCGCATGGAGCTCGACGACACCGGCTTCCCACAGCCCACTGGCGAGACCGAGGAGCTGGAGGCCGACTCGCTGGTGCTGGCGCTCGGGCAGGAGACGGACCTGTCGCTGCTCGACGGTGTGCCCGGCATCGAGGTTGAGGACGGCGTGGTGAAGGTGGGGCCCGGGATGATGACCGGGCACGCCGGGATCTTCGCCGGTGGCGACATGGTGCCCGCCGAGCGCACGGTGACCGTGGGGATCGGCCACGGCAGGCTGGCCGCCCGCAACGTGGATGTCTGGCTGCGCGGCGCCGCCCCGGCGCCCGAGCCCACGCCCGAGGTCATCACCTTCGACCAGCTCAACACCTGGTACTACTCGGACGCCCCCCAGCCCGAGCGCCCGCAGCTCGAGATCGTGCGCCGCACGTCCACCTTCGACGAGGTGGTGGGCGGGCTCGACGAATCGAACGCCCTGTTCGAGGCGCGCCGCTGCCTCTCGTGCGGCAGCTGCTTCGCATGCGACAACTGCTACGCCGTCTGCCCGGACAACGCCGTGATCAAGCTGGAGAGCGGCGTGCCGTACGCCTACGAGATCGACTACGACTACTGCAAGGGCTGCGGCATGTGCGCCGAGGAGTGCCCGTGCGGCGCGATCGAGATGATTCCGGAGCCGACGTGAGCCGCGATGCGCCACGGATACCCGGCCAGCCGACGCCGCTCGACTCGCTCGACCTCTACAGCCTCAAGCGCACCCTCGAGCGGGTGAACGAGGGGATCGACGTCGCGCGCGCAAGCGCCGACCTCGGTTTCCTGCGTCACGCCCGGCGCGAGCTGCTTCCGCTGCCTCTCGTGGACCGCCCGAAGAGGATGGATGCGCAGGGAGTGTTCCCGGACTTCAAGCGCCGTCCGGCGCCAGGGCTGCGGGACAAGCGCGTGGGAGTGCTCTGCTCGGGCGGAGGCGGCGCCTGCGCCGCCTCGGTGGGCGCGGCTCGCGCGCTCGAGGAGGCGGGCGTGGAGCCCGCCCTGATCACGGCCTGCTCTGGCGGCGCGATCTGGGGCTCGATGTGGGCCGCAGGATTGAGCGCTCACGACATGGCCGAGTTCTCGCTCTCCTGGCGCGCGGCGGACTACCTGGACATCCAGTGGGCCAAGCTGCCGCGCTTCGTACTGTCGGCGCTGCGCGGCTTCACCGGGCTCGCCAAGGGCGAGGCGATCGAGCACCTGTTCGACACGAGCCTCGTCGAACTGCGCGTGGGCGACACGCCGATCCCGTTCACGACCATCGTCTACAACATGGACCTCGGCGACGTGGAGTTCTTCGGCAGCGAGCGCACGCCGGAGCTCCGGATCGGCGAGCTGGTGCGGATCGCGATCGCGCTGCCGCTGTTCATCGAGTCGGTGGACATCGGCGGACACCTGTACGTGGACGGCGGCATCGTGGACGTGTTCCCCTGCGGGCCGTTCATCGACGACGGCGGCTTCGACCACGTGTTCGGCCTCAACTTCATGCTGCCTCCGCAGCTCCGCGCCGACGACATCACCGGCTGGGAGCAGAGCCCGATGGGCGTGCTGAAGGGCAGCCGGCAGCTCAACCAGGGCTACCACCTCGAGTTCGCGCGCCGCAGCCGGCAGGCGCTGGGTGACACCCTGACGGTGGTGGATCCGGTGGACTACTCGCTGCTGCGAGGCGTGTCCTTCTACGACCTATTCCTCGACCGCCGGCGCTGGCCCGAGATCATGCGGCACGGCTACGAGGCCATGACCGCCGCGCTCAAGCCGTTCCGCGCCCGCCGCCCGGCTCACGCCGGCAACGGCGCGGGGGCCAGCACTCGCTCCGCCACGTCAACCAGGCGGTTGGAGTAGCCCCACTCGTTGTCGTACCAGGCCACGACCTTCACGCTGGTGCCGTCGATAACGCTCGTGAGACCGGCGTCGAAGATCGCCGAGTACGGCGACTTGATGATGTCGGTGGATACGAGCGGCTCGTCGCTGTAGGCGAGCACGCCGGACAGCGAGTTCGCGTCGGCCATGCCGCGGAAGATCTCGTTGATCTCCTCGGCTGAGGTGGGGCGGTCGCTTTCGATCGTGAGGTCCACCACGGAGCCTGTCTGCACGGGCACGCGCAGGGAGTAGCCGTGCAGCTTGCCCTCGAGCTCGGGGATCACCAGGCCGAGCGCCTTGGCGGCGCCGGTGGACGTGGGCACGATGTTCACCGCGGCGGCGCGAGCGCGGCGCGGATCCTTGTGCGGGAGATCCTGCAGCCGCTGGTCGCCGGTGTAGGCATGCACGGTGGTCATCAGCCCGTGCCGGATGCCCACCGACTCGTGCAGCACCTTCGCCACGGGAGCCAGGCAGTTGGTGGTGCAGGAGGCGTTCGAGATCACCAGGTGGCGATGCGCGTCGTAGGCGGTATCGAAGTTCACGCCGAGCGCCACGGTCACGTCCGGATCCTTGGCGGGCGCGGAGATGATCACCTTGGCGGCCCCTCCGCCGTCGATGTGGTGCGCGGCCTCCTCGCGAGAGCGGAAGCGTCCGGTGGACTCGATCACCACCTCGGCGCCCACGTCGTGCCACGGGATCTCCGCCGGATGCCCCGCCTCGAAGAACGGAACCTCCCGGGCGTTGACCTTGAGCACGCCGTCGCCGGCCTCGACCGCTCCGGGGAAGGGGCCGTAGGTGGAGTCGTGCCTGAGCAGCCGCGCAGCGGTCTCGACGCCCATCACGTCGTTGATCCCGACCCACTCCACATCTGCCCCGCGCTCGATCGCCGCGCGGAATGCGGCGCGCCCAGTGCGCCCGAAACCGTTGATGCCTACGCGTACGCCCATGGTCCTTGCTCCCTTTGATCGGTGGTCCAGCGACCGTAAGGCGCTCGCGGCCCGATTTCATCGGTGGGCAACCCGCCAAGAGGGCGTGGAAAGTACGGACGCCACTTCGGTGCGCTGAGCGGATTCGATCGCGGCCGGGCCGGGCTACGGTGCGACGGACCCCGTCAATCAAGGGAGAAGCCGTGTCGATCGCCGAAACCTCTGTCGAATCCATGCTGGCCGTGCGCTTCCTGGATCAGCTCTCGAAGTCGGACGTGCCCTACGCCGGCGGCAAGGGAGCCAACCTCGGCGAGCTGGCGGGCGCGGGCGTGCCGGTGCCTCCGGCGTTCGTGGTCGGGGCCCCCGCCTACGCGGCGTTCTGCGACGACAACGGGTTGCGCGGGCGCATCTCCGATGCTCTCGCCAACCTCGACGCCGACGACCAGGCTGCGCTCGAGCAGGCCAGCCGCCGCGTGCGCGAGATCGTCGTGGCCGAGCCGATGCCCGAGGCGCTCGCCGCCACGATCCGGGACGCCTACAAGAAGCTCACGGGCGGCGACGAGTCCTTCGCCGTGGCGGTGCGCTCGTCGGCCACCGCCGAGGACACCGAGTCGGCGTCGTTCGCGGGCATGAACGAGACCTTCCTCAACGTCCACGGCACCGATCAGGTGCTCGATGCGATCCGCCGCTGCTGGGCCTCCCTGTTCGGGGCACGCACCGTCTTCTACCGCGCCAAGCGCGGCTTCGCCCAAGCGGACATGGACATCGCCGTCGTCGTGCAGCGCCAGATCAGGTCGCTGCGATCAGGCGTGATGTTCACGATCGACCCCGCCTCCGGCAACAAGGATCGGATCGTGATCGAGGGCGCGTTCGGGCTCGGCGAGAGCGTCGTGTCCGGCAGCGTCTCGCCCGACCGCTATGTGGTCGACAAGCCGAGCCTCGCCATCGTCACGCGCGACACCAAGCGCAAGGAACTTTCGATCGAGCCCGCCGCGGACGGCGGCACGGTCACGCGCGAGCTCCCCGACGAGGAGGCCTTCGCGCCAGTGCTCGACGACGCCGAGGTGAGGACGCTGGCCGAGCTGGCGATCCGGATCGAGGACCACTACGGCGCGCCACAGGACACCGAATGGGCTTTCGACGAGAGCGGCGAGGTGTGGATGCTGCAGTCGCGACCGATCACGTCGGTTGGCGGCGCGCCCGAGGGCGAGCACGTGGCGGGCGAGCCGCTCGTGCGCGGGCTCGGCGCGGCCCCCGGCGGCGCGAGCGGGCGGGTGCGCGTGCTCAAGTCGCTGGCGGAGGCGGGCCAGCTCGGCCCAGGGGACGTGCTCGTGACGCACATGACCGCCCCCGACTGGGTGCCTCTGATGCGCAAGGCGGCGGCGATCGTGACCGACTCCGGCGGGATGACCTGCCACGCGGCGATCGTCTCGCGCGAGCTCGGGCTCCCCTGCATCGTCGGCACCGGCGACGCCACCGAGAAACTGCGCGACGGCGAGCTCGTGACCGTGGATGCCACGCACGGAACCGTGGTGAGCGGCGCACCCGAGCCGCACGCCGCGGCGGTGCTGGCCGCGCCCTCGGCAGCACCGGCGGCAGTGGCCTCGGCGACCACCGCCACCAAGCTGCTCGTGAACCTGTCCGAGCCGTCCCAGGTGGAGCGCGCGGCGGCCCTCGATGTGGACGGCGTCGGACTGCTGCGCGCCGAGCTGATGGTGATCGAAGCGCTCGAAGGCACCCACCCCCGGCTCCTGATCGAGCAGGGCCGCGGCGAGGACTTCGTTTCCCGGATGACCGGGGCTCTGACGACGTTCGCGTCGGCCTTCGCCCCGCGGCCTGTGACCTACCGGACGATCGACTTCCGCACCAACGAGTTTCGCGGCCTGGAGGGCGGCGAGCGCTTCGAGCCCGAGGAGGCCAACCCGATGATCGGCTTCCGCGGCGCGCTCCGCTACACGCGCGACGCCGAGGTGTTCCAGCTCGAGCTGGAGGCGATCCGGCGCGTGTGGGACGCGGGACACGACAACTTCCACGTGATGATCCCGTTCGTGCGCACCGAGCGCGAGCTCGCTCGCTGCAAGCAGCTGATGGCGGACTCCGGCCTGCTCGACCAGGCCGGCTTCGAGCTGTGGGTGATGGCCGAGGTGCCGTCCGTGCTGTTCAACCTCGAGCGCTACGCCAAGCTCGGGGTGGCGGGCATCTCGATCGGCTCGAACGACCTGACGCAGCTCATGCTGGGCGCGGACCGCGACTCGGAGCTCGTGGCGGAAGTTTTCGACGAGCGCGAGCCGGCCGTGACCGACTACCTGAGCCAGCTGATCCCGAGGGCCCGCGAGCTGGGGCTCGCCACCTCGATCTGCGGCCAGGCGCCATCCGTCTACCCGGAGTACGCGGACCTGCTCGTGCGAGCCGGGATCGACGCGATCTCGGTGAACATGGACGTGGTCGATCGCACGCGCAAGCTGATCGCGGCCGCCGAGCAGCGGTTGATCCTGGAGGCGGCACGTGGCTGAGAAGACCCAGCACAGCGGAGCCCCGGCGAGCGAATCGCGCGCGGGGCCGGTCTTCAAGCGCGTGCTCTGCGGCGTGGACGGCAGCCCTTCCGCGCTCGAGGCCGTCCGCCAGGCTGCGCTGCTCGCCCGGCCCGGCGGCGAGGTCGACCTGGTCTGCGTGCGCGAAGCGATCGGAGCGGGACGCAGCGCGCAGGCGAACATCAGCGAGTGGCGCGCCGACTCCGCGCTCGCGGAGGCGGCGGACGTGGCGCGCGAGGTGGGCGTGGGCAGCTCCAGTTCGGTGGTCAGCTCCAGGCGCCGCGGCGGCGCGCTGATCGAGCACATCGACGATCACGATCTGGCGGCCGTCGGTCCCCATCTGCGCTCCCGCCTCGGCGGGATCCTGATCGGCAGCACGGCGTCCGCCATGCTGCACGAGTCGCCGATCCCGGTGCTCGCGGCGCGTGGCCCGCACGGCGCCGAGTGGACGCCGAGCAAGGTCCTGGTGGCCAGCGACGGCTCCCCGTGCTCAGATCTGGCGGTGGAGATAGCGGCCCGCATCGCGCGCGGCCATGGGTCGGAGCTGACGCTCGTGTCCGTGAAGCACGGCCGAAACGCCCCGACGCCGCGTGCGACGCTTGCGCGGCAGTCGGCGTCGCTCAGCCAGGCCTGCGGACGCGAGATCCCCACGCTCACGCCCAGTGGCGACCCCGACGAGGAGATCAGGCGCGCGGCCGAGCAGCAGGGCGCGACCCTGATCGTGCTCGGCAACCGCGGCACGAGCGGCGTCAAGGCGCTCGGAAGCGTCAGCGAGCGCGTGGCGCACAAGGCCCGCTGCTCGGTCCTGGTCGCCCGCGGGAGCGACGGGAGCGCCCTGGAGGGGTGAGGGGCGGCGCCCGCGGACGCGGCCGGACAGCTCATGCCGACAATCGAACAGATCCAGATCGCGCCCTTCCCACTCGAGCGCTTCGCGGAGGTGATCACGCCCGAGCAGCAGGCGGAGTTCGACCTCACGGTGGCGAAGGGGCGGGAGCTCCTGGACGGCCGCGTGGTGTGGAGCGTCAACTCGACCCAGTACGGAGGCGGCGTGGCGGAGCTACTGCGCTCGCTCGTGTCCTACGCGCGCGCCGGTGGCGTGGACGCGCGCTGGGTCGTCGCGGGCGCCGAGCCGGACTTCTTCCGAGTGACCAAGCGGATCCACAACCGGCTGCACGGCTGGCCGGGCGATGGCGGTCCACTGGGGGCCGCCGAACGTGCCATCTACGAGCGCACGGCACAGGGGGCGGTGGGCGAGCTCAAAGCGCTCGTCAAGCCTGGCGACATCGTGCTCTTGCACGACCCGCAGACCGCCGGCCTCACGCAGTCGCTCCTCGAGCACGGTGCGCTGGTGGTCTGGCGGGCCCACATCGGACTCGACCTACCCAACGACTACGCGCGCGAGGCGTGGGCGTTCCTGCTCCCCTACGTCCTTCCCGCCCATGCTTACGTCTTCTCGCGCGGCGCGTACGCATGGGACCAGCTCGACCCGGAGCGCGTGTCGGTGATCGCGCCGTCGATCGATCCCTTCGCCGCCAAGAACGAGCAGCTCGACCCCTCGCAGGTGAGGGCGATCATGGGAGCGTCCGGGCTGATCGCGGGCCGCTGGGATGGCGCGCCGACGTTCGATCGCCACGACGGGAGCCCCGGGCGCGTGGACCGCACCGTCCAGCTGATCGAGGACGAGCGGCTGTCGCCGGACGCGCAGATCGTGACTCAGGTCTCTCGCTGGGACAGGATCAAGGACCCCCAGGGGGTGATGGAGGCCTTCGCCGAGCACGTGGTGCCGCAGTCGGACGCCCACCTGGTGCTCGCGGGCCCGGACACGAGCGCGGTGGCGGACGATCCGGAGGGCGCAGAGGTGCTGGAGCTGTGCGTGGAGCGCTGGCGTGCGCTCGAGCCCGAGGCACGCACGCGGATCCACCTCGCCCTGCTCCCGATGAACGACGCCGAGGAGAACGCCGTAGTCGTCAACGCGCTTCAGCGCTGGTCCACTGTGGTGGTCCAGAAGAGCCTGGCTGAAGGCTTCGGGCTCACCGTGACGGAGGCGATGTGGAAGGCGCGACCGGTGGTGGCCGGGCGCGTGGGCGGCATTCAGGATCAGATCCAAGACGGAGAGAGCGGGCTGCTGGTGGATCCCGCGAACCTGGGCGAGTTCGGCGCGGCCGTGCTGGGCCTGCTGCGCGACCCCGGGCGAGCCGCGCGCCTGGGCGCCGCGGCGCAGGATCGCGTGCGGGCGCAGTTCCTCGGCGTGCGCCACCTCACGCAGTACGTGGAGCTGTTCGAGCAGCTGATCGTCGCGGCCAGCTACTGAAGCGGCAGCGGGCGCGCTCAGCCGCGCAGAGCGCGGAGGGCGTTGATGATCACGGCGACGTCGATGCCCTCCTGGAGGAGCGCGCCCGCCACGGGCGGGATGTAGCCGGCGGCGGCGAACCCCATCGCCGCCACGCTGAGGCCGATCCCGGCCAGCACGCTCTGCCTGGCGATGCGCATCGAGCGGTTGCCGATGGCCAGCGCGTCGGCCACCCGATCCACCCTGTCCACCGCGATCACCGCGTCGGCGGCCTCGGACGACACTGTGGCGCCGGCCGTGCCCATCGCCACCCCCACGTCTGCCAGCGCGAGTGCAGGCGCGTCGTTCACGCCGTCGCCCACCATCATCACGGGCCGGAGCCGCTCCTCGCCCTGAATCGCACGCACCAGCTCGAGCTTGGTCTCCGGGGTTTGCTCCGCGTAGACCCGGTCGAGGCCGACCTGGCGCGCGATCTCCTCCGCGGTCTCGGTCCGGTCGCCGGTGACCATCGCGATCTGCTCGACGCCCTCCTCGCGCAGCCTCTGCACGAGCGTGTGCGCGTCGTCGCGCAGATGGTCGGCCATGATCAGCACGCCGGCGAGCTGACCGTCCACGCCCACGAGCACGCGCGCGTGCCCACTGCGCTCGCCGTCGCCGAGCAGCTCCGCGGGGGCCGTGGAGGCGGCGTAGCCGTGACGGCTAAGGAAGCCGCTCGAGCCGAGCGCCACGCGATGCCCCTCCACCGTCCCCTGGATCCCCTCGCCGGGATCCTCCGACACGCCGGTGGGGGAGCTCAGCGTGAAACCGCGCCCCTCCGCCTCGTGCACGATCGACTCGGCCAGGACGTGGGCGGAGAACTGGTCGAGCGACCCCGCCAGGCGCAGCAGCTCATCGGAGCCCCGGTCCTGAGCGGCCAGCACACGCTCCACGATGGGCGTGCCGATGGTGAGCGTGCCGGTCTTGTCGAGCAGCACGGTGCGCACCCGGCTGAGCCGCTCGATTGCGGCCGCGCCCTTGACGATGATCCCGGACTTGGCGGCCCGGGACACACCCGCGATCAGCGCGATCGGAGCGGCGAGGATCAGCGGGCACGGCGTGGCCACCACGAGCACCGCCAGCGCCCGCACCGCATCTCCGCTGAGCGCCCACCCAAGTCCCGCGGCCCCCAGCGTGACCGGCAGGAACACGGCGGCGTAGCGGTCGGCGAGCCGCACGAAGGGCGCCCGCTGAGCCCCGGCCGCCTCCACCATCCGCACGAGCGCGGCGTAGGCGCTCTCCGCCGCGGGCCTGATCGCGCGCAGCTCGAACGCCTCGCCGGCGTTGGCGGTGCCGCTGCGCACCTCCCCGCCGCGCCCGTAGGTCACCGGCAACGGCTCCCCGGTAATGGTGGACTCGTCGATCACCGCGTCGTTCGACTCCACCGCACCGTCCACCGGCACAACCTCGCCGGCTCGCACAAGCACCACGTCGCCCACAACGAGCTCCTCTACGGGCACCTCGATCACCAGCCCGTCGGTGTGCTTGTGGGCGATGCGCGGTGCCCGCTCGAGCAGCGCCGTGAGCTCGCGGCGCGCGCGCCGGCCTGCGTAGGCTTCGAGCGCGTTGCCACCGCTCAGCATCAGCGCCACCACCGCACCGGCGAGGTACTCGCCGAGCGCCAGGGCCGCCGCCATCGCCACGAGGGCGATCACGTCCACCCCCAGGTCACCGTGGAGCAGCGACCTCGCCACCGACCAGCTGAGCGGCACGAGGATCAGCCCCACGGACACCGCCCACACCACATCCCCGGCGTCGCCGTGGCCGGTGAGGGCAAGCACTCCGCCGCCCGCGATCGCCAGCGCGCTCGCCACGGAGAGCGCGACCGGAGCCATATCCCGGAGCCGCGCAAGCGCCGAGCGCTGGTGGTTCATTGGAGTCACGGTGATTGCGGGCTTCTACTTACGTGCGGACGGGTTGACTGCCGATGCCGCTTACCTGCTTTTGTCTGACGATAGGCCTTGATCACTACTTCGGGAGACTCTCAGCAATGAATTCTGGATCGCGCCTAACTGTCTTGGTAGCGGGCGGCGGCGTCGCCGGCCTGGAGGCGCTGCTTGCGCTGCACCACCTCGCCGGCGACAAAGTGGAGCTGACGCTGCTCGAGCCGTCGAGTGAGTTCGTGTTCCGGCCGATGGCCATCGCCGAGACGTTCGGACGCGGCCACGGGCGGCGTATCCCGATGGCCAAGCTGGCGAGCGACGTCGGCGCCCGGCTCGCGCACGCCGGGCTCGTGGAAGTGGATGACGAGCGCCGCGTGGCCATCACCGACACGGGCGAGGAGCTGAGCTACGACGCGATCCTCGTAGCCACCGGCGCCCGCAGCGAGCCGGCCTTCCGCAGGGCGATCACCTGGACTCCCGAGACCGACCCCGAGGTATTTGGCGGCCTCCGCCGGGATCTGGAGGAGGGCTACGCGCACAAAGTCGCCTTCGTGGTCCCGCCCGGCACGGCATGGCCGCTGCCCGCCTACGAGCTGGCGCTGATGACCGCCTGGGACGCCGAGAGCATGGGTCAGACCGACGTGGAGATCAGCATCGTCACACCGGAGGCCGCGCCGCTCGAGATGTTCGGCATCGCCGGCTCCGCCGCCGTGCAGGCCGACCTCGACGACGCTCACGTGAAGGTCCACACCAACGCCTATGTGGAGGAGCGCGACGACCCGGCGGAGTACGTCATGCAGCCGGGAGCGCGTCAGCTCGACGCGGTCCACGTGGTCGCCCTGCCGCGCGCCAAGGGCCCTTCGCTCCCCGGGCTTGCCGCCGACAAGGAAGGCTTCATTCGCGTGGACCGTCACGGCCACGTGGAGGGCACGGAGCGCGCCTGGGCCGCGGGCGACGGCATCGCGTTCCCGATCAAGCAGGGCGGACTGGCCGCGCAGCAAGCGGACGCCGCCGCCGAGGCCATCGCCGCGCTGGCGGGCGCCGAAGTGGAGCCGCAGCCGTTCCACCCCGTGCTCCGCGGCATGCTGCTCACGGGCCGCGGCCGCCACTGGATGCGCGCCGACGTTGCCGGCGGCGCCGGCGAGGGCGTGACCGATCGGCGTGCGCTCTGGTGGCCGCCCACGAAGGTGGCCGGCCGCTACCTCGCCCCATATCTCGCCGACACGGTCGAGCAGCCGATCGCCGGGGAGGGCGAGGGTCCCTCCGGCCTGCCGGTGGATCTCGATCTCGAAGAGCATCTCGAGTCGGCCGCCCACGGCCTGAGCTCGCGCTGAGGAGGGGCCATGTTCAAGCACATCCTCGTGGCCGTCGATGGCTCCGCCCACTCCGAACGCGCGCTCGACGAGGCCATCGACCTCGCACAGCAGGGCGACGCCGCGCTCACGCTCGTCACCGTGGTGCCCGACGTCTCCACGCTGGCGCTCGGTGGCGGCTTCGCGCCCGCCATCGACTACCAGGGCCTCTCCGACGACCTGGACCGCGAGTACAAGGAGCTGCTCGAGGGCGAGCAGGCCAAGCTCCCGGCCGAGGACCGCTTCCGCGCGATCCTGCTGCGAGGCCGCCCGGCGCGGGCGATCGTGGACGAGGTGAAGGCCGGCGGCCACGACCTCGTGGTGATGGGCTCCCGCGGGCGCGGCGGGCTGCGCTCGATGATGCTCGGCAGCGTGAGCCAGGAGGTTCTGCACGCGAGCCCGGTGCCCGTGCTCGTGGTGCACCTGCCGGAGGATGCGAAGTCCTAGCGCGTCCGGCGGCGCAGGGTGGCCGCCGACAGCACGAGCGCGGCCACGGCGAAGCCCAGCACCACCGCGATGTCGCCGAGCAGCTCGCCGGTGACGGCCGCCGACTCCGCCACGTGGTGGAGCCCGTCGTAGGCGTAGGTCATCGGCAGCACGTCCGACACTGCCCTGAGCACGCTGGCCATCTGGTCGCGTGACACGAGCAGCCCGCAGAGCAGGATCTGCGGCAGCATGAACGCGGGCATGAACTGCACCACTTGAAACTCCGTGGCGGCGAACGCGGATGCGAACAGCCCCAGCGAGCTGCCGAGCACCGCGTTGAGCACGGCCAGCGCCAGCACGAGCACGAGCGAGCCCTGCACGTCGAGCCCCAGCAGCCCCACCCCCACGCCCGACACAAGCAGCGCCTGCAGGGCGGCCAGGCCCGCGAACGCGATCCCGTAGCCGAACAGCAGGTCCGCCTTGGCCAGCGGCATCGACATCAGGCGCTCCAGCGTGCCCGACGTGCGCTCGCGGAGCACCGCGATCGAGGTGACGAGGAACATCGAAATCAGCGGGAAGATCCCGATCAGGGGCACCCCCACGTGCTGGAAGACCGCGGGCGCGCCGTCGAAGATGTAGCGCATCAGGACGAGCAGCAGGCACGGCACGGCCAGCACCAGGGCGATCGTGCGCGGGTCGTGCCCCAGCTGGCGCAGCACGCGGGCGGCGGTGGCCATGACGATGCGCCCGCTCATGCGGCCCCGCCACGCGGCGCTACCACGGTCTCCTGCTGCTCCACCAGCGCGAGGAACACGCCCTCCACGTCGCTCGCCCCGACGCGGCGCGGCAGCTCCTCCGGAGTGCCGCTGGCGAGGATCGCCCCCTCGCGCATCAGCAGCAGCCGGTCGCAGCGCTCGGCCTCGTCCATCACGTGGCTCGACACGAGCAGCGTGGCGCCGGCATCCGCCAGCTCGTGGAAGGTGCGCCAGAGCGCGCGGCGCAGCACCGGGTCGAGCCCGACCGTGGGCTCGTCCAGCACCAGCAGCTCCGGCTCTCCAAGCAGCGCCACCGCCAGCGACGCCCGCGCGTGCTCGCCCCCCGACAGGCTCCCCACAAGCCGCCGCTCGAAGCCGCCGAGGTCCACCGTCTCCACCACCTCGGTCACCCGCCGGTCGGCCACGCCCAGCACGCGGGCGAAGTAGTGGAGATTCTCCTCCACCGTCAGGTCGCTGTACACCGACGGCGCCTGGGTCACGTACGCCACGCGGCTGCGCAGGCCCGGCGAGCCCGCCGGCTCGCCCAGCACCGAGATCTCGCCGCGCTCCACCACCTGCACGCCCACGATCGCCCGCATCAGGGTGGTCTTGCCGGAACCCGACGGCCCGAGCAGCCCCACCACTTGGCCGGCCGCCACTGTCAGCGACATGTCGTCGAGTACCAGCGGGCCTCCCCTGCGCACGCGCAGGCCATGGATCGCGATTGCGTTCCGGCTCACGTGCCGTCCAGTATCCAACCCGAATGTGAAACTACGGAACCGATGGAGGCTCGACCGGGCGCGATACGTACCGAGGGGCTAACCAAGCGGTACGGGCGCACCGTGGCGCTCGACTCGCTCGACCTCGCCGTGGAGCGCGGCGAGGTGTACGGCTACCTCGGGCCCAACGGGGCCGGCAAGACCACCACCATCCGGCTGCTGCTGGCGCTGCACCGCCCGAGCGCCGGGCGCGCGGAGCTGTTCGGAGTGGACTCGTGGAGCGACCCGGTGTCCGCACACCGGCACGTGGGCTACGTGGCCGGCGAGCCGTTCCTCTGGCCGGCGATGACCGCGGAGGAGACGTTCGAGTTCCTGGCCCGGCTGCGAGGCGGCACCGACACCGCCTACCGGGACGTGCTGGTGGACCGCTTCCACCTCGATACCCAGAAGAAGGTGCGCGCTCTCTCGAAGGGCAACCGCCAGAAGGTGCAGCTGATCGCCGCGTTCGCGAGCCGCGCCGACCTGCTGATCCTGGACGAACCCACGAGCGGGCTCGACCCGCTGATGGAGATGGCGTTCCGCGAGACCGTGCGGGAGGCGAAGGAGCGCGGCCAGACGATCTTCCTGTCCTCGCACATGCTCAGCGAGGTGGAGGCCCTCTGCGACCGGGTCGGGATCCTGCGCCAGGGCCGCCTCGTGGACGAGGGCACGCTCTCAGAGCTGCGGCACCTGAGCGTGCAGACCGTGGAGGTGACGTTCGCGGGCCCGGCACCCGACCTCGGCAGCCTGGCCGGGGTGCACGTGGTGGCCGCGGGCGAGAACGCCCTCCGTTGTGAGGTCACCGGCAGCGTGGGGCCGCTGATCGCCGCGCTTGCGAATCACCCCGTGGTGGCGCTCACGAGCCGCGAGCCTTCGCTCGAGGAGATCTTCCTGCACCACTACGACTCCTCGGACGGCAGTGTCGCCGGGTAGCGCGATCGTCCACCGCACGTTTCGCGGCGCACGTGTGCAGACGTTGTCGTTCTCGGTCTTCTTCGCGCTCGTCGCGCTCGTCAACGTCGTGGGCTACCGGCATAGCTACCCCACGCGCGCGGCGCGGATCGGCTTCGCCGCCAGCTTCGGGGACAACAAGGCGGTCCGGCTCTTCTACGGCGTGCCGCACGACCTGCTGTCCGTGGGCGGCTACGCAGCCTGGCGAGTGGGCGGCTTCATGTCGATCTTCGCCGCCATGTGGGGACTGCTGGCCGCGGTTCGCGCACTGCGCGCCGAGGAGGACTCAGGACGGCAGGAGCTGGTGCTGGCGGCGCCGGTGAGCCGGCGCGTGGGCTTCGTGGCGGCGCTCGCCGCGGTGGGCCTGAGCGCCGCCGTGCTGTGGCTCGCCACCTTCCTCGGGCTCGTGGCCGGCAAGCTGGAAGCCGGCGGCTCCGCCCTGCTCGCCCTCGGCACCGTCAGCGCCGCGCCGGTGTTCGCCGGCTTCGGGGCCCTGGCCAGCCAGCTCGCGCCCACCCGGCGGGTGGCACTCGAGATGGCCAGCGGAACACTGGCCGTGGCGCTGCTCGCCCGCGTGGCCGCGGACACCTCCTCCACGCTCGGCTGGCTGCGCTGGCTCACGCCCCTCGGCTGGGCCGAGGAGCTGCGGCCGTTCGCGGGGGCGCGGCCGGCCGTGCTTCTTCTCCCGCTGCTGTGCACCGCCGGGCTGCTGGTGGCCGCCGGCCTCATCGCCGCGCGTCGCGATGTCGGGCTCGGGCTGCTCCGGGTGAGCGACACCGCCCCAGCGCGCCTTCGCCTGCTCGGTTCCCCAGTCGCGCAGACGCTGCGCTCCGAGCGCAGCAGCCTGATCGGCTGGTTCGTGGGTATCGCCTTCTTCGCCGCTGTGGTGGGGTCGCTGTCCACGAGCATCTCGTCCGCCAACCTGCCGGCCAACCTCCAGCGCCAGCTCGAGAAGTTCGGCAGCGCATCCATCACCACGCCGGCGGGTGCGCTCGGCCTCTACTTCCTGTTCTTCATCCTCGCCATCGCGCTGTTCGGCTGCTCCCAGGTGGCGGCGGCCAGGCGCGAGGAGTCGGACGAGGAGCTCGAGACACTTCTGGCGCTGCCCGTGAGCCGGCTCGAATGGCTCGGCGGGCGGCTGCTGCTGGCCTCGGCCGGAATGGCGGCGCTGGCGCTCGGGGCCGCAGTGTTCGCCTGGGCCGGCGCGGCCGCCTCCGGCGCCGGGGTGTCGCTGCCGCGGCTGCTCGGCGCCGGCGCCAACTGCCTGCCCGCGTCGCTGCTCTTCCTCGGCCTCGGCATCCTCGCGTTCGCAGCCGTCCCACGCGCGAGCGCGGGCATCGCCTACGGGCTCGTGAGCCTCGCATTCGTGTGGGACCTCTTCGGCGCGCTCCTCGGGGCGCCGGCCTGGACGCTGGACCTCTCCCCGTTCCACCACGTCGGGCTCGTCCCCTCCCAGGCCTTCCGGGCGGGGGCCGCCGTGACCATGCTCGGGATCGGCGTGGCTGCCGCGGCGCTGGGGGCCCTGCTGTTCAGGCGCCGCGACCTCGCGGGCGGGTAGTTACTACCCACTGGGCGGGCGGGGGCGCCCCGATGTGCTCAGCCCGCGCTCGGCGTACCGTCGAGTGGTTCAGGTGCATCCTGTAGTGGACATCCACAGTCGCAGCACCACCGCGCCCGCGGAGGTGGCGGAAGCGATGGCGGATCCCGGCTTTTACTCGCCCGCGCCGGCGACGGTGGAGCGGCGTGAGACCCACAGCTCGAGCGTGTTCCTCGCCGGCGAGCGCGCCTACAAGGTCAAGAAGCCGGTCCGGTTCGAGTTCCTCGACTACAGCACCCTCCCCGCCCGCCGGGCGATGTGCGGGGAGGAGGTGCGGCTCAACCGCCGGCTCGCGCCGGCCACGTACCTCGGGGTGCGCTCGATCGCCAGGATGGACGGGCGGCTCGCCCTCGGCCCGGCGGACCAGCCGGGGGCGCTCGAGTACGCGGTGGAGATGCGCCGCTTCGACGAGGGCCAGACGCTTGCCGCCAAGCTGGTGCGCCACAGCGCCGGGGTGGAGCAAGTACACGACGTGGCCGCGAGGGTCGCGGAGTTCCACGGGAAGGCCGAGGTGGTGCCGGCGGACGCCGATCCGCGCATCGCGGTGAGGGCCGCGAGCAGCGAGACGTTCACCTCCCTGCTCGAACTGGTGGGAGCGTCACACGAGCAGGACGTGATCGGGGCGCAGCGCTTCACCGACTCGTTCCTCGTGCGGGAGCGGGACACGATGATCGGGCGCGCCGAGTCCGGCTTTGTCCGTGACGTCCACGGCGACCTGCGTGCGGAGCACGTGATCCTGGGCGACCCGATCGAGATCGTCGACTGCGTGGAGTTCGACCCCGCCCTGCGCCAGATCGACGTGGCCTCGGACCTCGCCTTCCTGAACATGGACCTCCACCGCCTGGGCGCAGCGGAGCTTGCACGCGAGCTCGTGAGCGCCTACCGCGCGCAGGGCGGCGATCCCGGCGGCGACCACCTGCTGGCTTTCTACTCGGCGCAGCGCGCCTGGGTGCGCGCCAAGGTCGAGCTGCTGCGCGCGCGCCAGCTCGAGGGCAGTGGCGCCGAGAGCGCGCGCGCCTCAGCGCTCCAGCTGCTCACGCTCGGGAGCCAGTTCGCGTGGCACGCGCGGCAGCCGCTGCTGCTCGTGATCTGTGGGCTGTCGGGCAGCGGCAAGACGCACCTGGCGGGCAGGCTGGCGGCTGAGTCCGGTCTCGAGATGCTCAGCTCGGATCCGGTGCGCAAGCGGCTCGCCGGGCTCAAGCCGTTACAGCGGGCACAAGCACGCCACTACACGCCGGAGTGGGACGCGGCCACGTATGCGGAGCTCGGCCGCCTGGCCGCGGCCGAGCTGAGCCGCAGCGGCGGCGTGATCGTGGACGCCACTTTCAGGCAGGCCGCGGACAGACGCGCCTTCACGGCGGCGGCGGGGGAGCCAAGCGCACATGCCCGCTTCGTCGAGTGCCGCGCGCCGGCCCCGCTCCGCATGCGCAGGATCCAGCGCCGCCTGCCGGGGGCTTCCGACGCCACGACGGCGGTGGCCGCCTCTCAGGTGTTCGACGAGCTGGCCGAGGTGCCGGCGTCGCGGCTCTTGTCGCTGCGCACCGATCGCTCCGCGGCCGCCTGCGCCGCCGAGGTCGAATGCTGGCTCGACTCGCCGGTGCCCTGATCGCCGGTCCCGCGCGGCACCACAAGCAGCGGCAGCGGACAGGTGTGGATCACCTGCGAGGACACGCTGCCGAGCAGCACGCTGCCGATCGGCCCGTAGGCCCGTGAGCCGAGCACCAGCAGGTCGGCCTCCTTCTCGGCCTCGGCCAGCAACGTCCGCGGCACCGGGCCCCTCAGGAGGCTCACGTCGCAGCTGAGCTCCACCGGCAGGCTGCCGAGCAGGTGCTGGATGCGCTCGTCCAGCTCCTCCTGGACCACGTTCAGCACCGTCTGCCGCTCGGGCCCCAGGTACATCGCGCCGAAGGTGTCCACCACGGCGATCAGCCGCAGCCCCGCGCCCGCCTCGAGCGCGAGCAGCGCCGCCTGGCGCGCGGCGAGCTGCGCCTGTTCGCTCCCGTCGAAGCCCACTGCCACCGTACGGAGGTCCGCCGCGCGGTCCGCGTACCCGGCCGGGGCGATCGCGAGCGGGCAGGACGCGCCGTGCAGGAGCTTGGTGGCCACCCTGCCGGGCACCACCCGCCCCAAGCCGGAGCGGTGCGACGAGCCAAGCACCAGCACGGCGGCAGGGCGCGCATGCGCAAGCTCGTGCAGGCCGCGGGCCGCCGATCCCGCGGCGAGCGCTATTCGCTCCACGCCGGGTCCCTCCACGCGGGTGACCGGCGCCTCGCGGAGCGTGCTCTCGGCCTCGTGCCGGGCCTTCTCCCGCTCCGTCTCGTAGCCCGGGGTGAGCGGCCGCGGATCGAAGGGGTAGACGTTGGCGAGCACCAGCTTGCCGTGCAGGGCGCGGCAGAGGGTCTCGCCGAGCGCCAGCGCATCGCGGGCCGGCCCGCCGCCGTCGTACCCCACGACGACGTTGCGCTGCGAGTCGGAGGCCACCGCGGACTAGGGCTCGATCAGGTCGTGATCGAGCGCGTAGCGCACCAGCTCCGCCCGTGTCGAGAGGCGGAGCTTCTGCTGGATGTGCGCGCGATGCGACTCGACGGTGCGCACGCTGAGGTAGAGCTGACCGGCGATCTCGCTGTTGGTGTGGCCGAGCGCGATCAGGCGCAGCACCTCCACCTCGCGCTGGGTGAGGTCGTCGGGCGGCCCCTGCGGCTCGGGCGGCGCAGCGGCCAGCTTGGCGCCGAGCTCGGGGTGCAGGTAGGTACGGTCCTGGGCGGCCAGGCGAACCGCTTCCACGAGCTCCGCGTCGGCAGCCTCCTTGAGCACGTACCCGAGCGCGCCCGCGCGGAGCGCCTCGCGGGCAAAGGCGGGGTCGCTCTGCATGGTGAGCACCACGATCCGGGTCTCGGGGGAGGCCTCGGTGAAGGAGCCGATCGCCGGCAGGCTCGGCTCGCCGGGCATGTTCAGGTCGAGGATCAGCACGCGCGGCCTGTGCGCGCGAACGTAGCGCAGCGCGGACTGCACATCGCCTGCCTCAGCCGCCACCTCGAAGTCGGGCTCGGCGTCGAGCAGCATCCGCAGGCCGCTGCGCACCACGGCGTGATCGTCTGCGATCACGAGCTTAATCGGAGCGCCTTCGGGGACGGGAGACTCGTCGACCATCGCCGGTACCGTATCCAGAGCTTCGGAGCTCGTGTCCTTCAACGCCGGGTCCCCGCCGCCGGCACCACGACCACCGGACAATCGGCGTGCGCGAGCAGCGCCCGCGGGACGTTGCCAAGGTGCTCCTTATCCGGTCCGGATGCGTGAGCGCCCACCACCACCTCATCGGCGCGTCGCTCGCGCGCCACCCGCCCGAGGACATCGTGCACAGGCCCGTCGCCGAGCACCGCCTCGAAGCTGACGCCGTAGGGCAGCAGCTTCCTCACGTTCCGCCACAGTGCCTCGCCGGCTTGGGAGCCGCCGCCGGCATGGACGGCGATCACCCTGCCGCGATCGCCGGCGCGCGCCACCGCGTAACGGATCGCGTTCTCGCTGGCCACGGAGCCGTCGCAACCGACCACCACCACGGCTCCCGCTTCGCGCTTTTCGCCATACTCGCCGCCGCTCACGGGCGCGAGATCCAATGCGTGAAGCGTCATGTGGCGAGCGTAAGGTCGCTCAGCCGCGTTCACATCCGCACCCTCCACGGGACGGATTGCGGGCAACTACTGACTAAGCTCGCAACGAGGCGCTAGCCTCCATGGAGCGGAGCCCGCTGGCCCATGGGACCAACTGATTCCGAATTCCGTCTTGCGCTCGACGCCCTGGATGAAGCGCGTCTGCGGCGGCTCGTGGACGTCGGGCCGACGCTCGGCGCGAAGCTTCAGCCGGACAGCGTGCTCGACCGGCTGCTGACGGTCGCTCGCGAGGTCACCGGTGCGCGCTACGCGGCGGTCGGCGTGCTCAGCAAGGACAGGCACGAGCTCGAGCGGTTTGTCACCCAGGGCATCGACGAGCCCACCCGGCGCGCCATCGGCGACCTTCCCAAAGGCCACGGCGTGCTCGGCGTGCTGATCCGCGAGCCCGCGCCGCTGCGCCTCCACGACGTGAGCGAGCACCCGCTCTCCTACGGCTTCCCGCCCGGCCACCCGCCGATGCGGAGCTTCCTGGGCGTTCCCGTGGAGATCGCGGGCGAGGCGTGGGGCAACCTCTACCTCACCGAGAAGGCCGGCGGCGACTTCGACGAGGCGGACGAGCAGGCGGTGGCCGTGCTGGCCCGGTGGGCGGGGCTGGCGATCGAGCACGCCCGCTTCCACGAGGACACCGAGGCACAGCGCGATGACCTCGCCTACGCGATGCGGGCGCTCGAAGCCACCACCCTCATCTCGCGGGCGCTGGGCGCGGAGGTGGAGCTCGAGCCGACGCTCGAGCTGGTGGTCAAGCGCGGGCGGGCGCTGGCGGACGCGCGCTCGATGTTGATCCTCCTCGTGGAGGGCAACGACCTCGTGATCACCGCGATGGCCGGCGAGACCTCCGCGGACCTGCGCGGGGCGCGGCTGCCGATCCAGGGGAGCGCCTCGGGACGGGCATTCGCCAGCGGCGAGCAGCAGCGGGTGCCGGACTTCGCCAAGCAGATCGAGATGACCTCCCGGCGGGCCGGGCTCGGGCTGTCCGCCGACCAGTTCGTGAGCCCGGGAGAGCACCCCGCGCTGTTCGTCCCGATGTCCTACCGGGGACGGATGGTGGGCGTGCTCAACTGCATCGGCCGCGTGACCGGCAAGGGCCCGTTCGGTCGGGCAGAGGAGCAGCTCGTGGCCTCGTTCGCGGCGAGCGCGGCCACCGCGGTGGCCACCGCGCAGACCGTCGAGTCCGACCGCGTGAGCATGAGCCTGCGCGCCATGGAGGAGGAGCGCTCTCGCTGGGCGCGCGAGCTGCACGACGAGACGCTGCAGGGCCTGGGTGCGCTGCGGGTGCTACTCGCCTCGGCCCGCCGCTCGGAGGACCGGGAGCGGCTCAACAGCGCGCTCGGACAGGCAATCGAGCAGGTCACCGCCGAGATCAAGAACCTGCGCGCGCTGATCACCGACCTTCGCCCCGCCGCGCTCGACGAGATCGGCCTCGGGCCGGCGCTGGAGACCCTGATTGCCCAGCGCCGCGAGCAGACATCCGCTCGCAGATCGACGCCCGCATCGAGCTTCGCGTTCAGCGACGACCGCCGCCGAACGCCTCGCGCCTGAGCTCGAGACGGCGATCTACCGCTTCGTGCAGGAGGCTGTGACCAATGTGATCAAGCATGCGGAGGCCAACCGTCTCGCGGATCTCCGTGCTGGAGCCGGACAACCAGATCGTCGCGGACGTCGAGGACGACGGCGTCGGGTTCGACGATCAAGCAGTCGTACGACGGCTTCGGGCTCACGGGCATGCGCGAGCGGGTGGACCTCGCGGGTGGCGAGCTGACTATCACCAGCGAGAAGGACCGCGGCACCTCGGTGGAGGCCGTCTTCCCGGTCCGGCGCGTCGGCGCCGTGGCGCCGCGCGGCCCGATCTGCGGATTGCTACGGAGGGCGAGGCGGGCTAAGCGCCGATGTCGGCTGCCCGGCGCCGGGCCTACGTTGGTGCTCATACGACCAGCGAGCGGGACTGATGCAGCCGACAACAATCATCGTGGGGTACGACGGCGGGCAGGCGGCCGAGGACGCCGTGGCCTGGCGCAGCCACCTCGCCGAGCTCACCGAGGCCCGCCTCCTGCTGGCGTACGCATACCGCGACGGCCGCAGCAGCCAGGAGAGCGCGGAGAGGATGCTGCGGCGCGGACCTCAGGAAGCTTCCCTACGGGCGCCCGCCGCCGTGCGCGCCGTCGCCTGCGCCCCGACCCGGCCGCGGTGCTTGCCGACCTCGCCGAGCGCGAGGGCGCCGAGCTGATCGTCGTCGGGTCCAGCTCGGCCCCCGTCGACCGGGGCGCGGTGTCCGTCCCACTCTCCCAGCAGCTCCGGCGCAGCGCCCCCTGCCCCATCGCCGTGGCGCCCCTCGGCCTGCGCAAGCGCCCGCCGGGCGAGTTCGACCGCAACCGTGACGTGACCATCCTCAACCCCGGCACGTCGGCGGCTGCCGCCGGAGCGTGAGCGGCACCGCGGCCACCGGCTATCCGGCCCACCGCGTGGTTGACGTCGTGCTGCGCGACGGATCCACCGCGCGCGTGCGTCCGGTGCGCCCCGAGGACCGCGACGCGCTGCGCGAGTTCCTCGAGGGCCTCTCGCTCGACTCGATCGGCGCTGCGCTTCTTCGGCGGCGGGACGAGCCTCGACTGGGCCGCCGACTGGGCGGCCGACGTGGACTACTGCGACCGCTACGGCATCGTCGTCACCACCGGCGCCGACGACCGCATCATCGGCCACGCCGCCTACGTGCGGGTCGACAACCAGTCGGCCGAGGTGGCCTTCGAGATCGCGGACGCCTATCAGGGCATGGGCCTCGGCACGATCCTGCTCGCCCACCTGGCGGAGGCGGCGGAGGACGCGGACATCCCCATCTTCACCGCGCGGGTGCTGCCGCGCGAACCACCGCATGATCGACGTCTTCCGCGAGAGCGGCTTCCCGGTGGAGATGCGGGCTCGGACAGCGACGGCATCGAGGTCGAGCGCCCCGACGTCCGCCACGCCCGAGGCGATCGAGCGCTTCGACAGCCGCGAAAGCGTGGCCGCGCGGGCCGCGCTCGCGCACGTGCTCGCGCCGCGGTCGGTCGCCGTGATCGGCGCCTCGCGCGCAGCGCGGCACGGTGGGCGGCGAGCTGTTCCACAACCTGCTCGAGCGCCGGGCTTCGAGGGCCCGGTGTATCCGGTCAACAGCGTCGGCGGACGTCGTGCAGTCGGTGCCCGCCTACCGCTCGGTCGCCGGACATCCCGGACGAGGTCGAGCTCGGCGTGATCGCGGTGCCGGCCGCCGACGTGCTGGACGCCGCGCGGGAGTGCGCCGCCAAGGGCGTGAAGGCCGTCGTGGTGATCTCGGCCGGCTTCGCGAGAGCGGGCGAGGAGGGCGACCGGCTGCAGCGCGATCTGCTCGGAGTCTGCCGCGCGCTCCGGCATGCGGCTCGTCGGCCCCAACTGCCTCGGCGTACTCAACACCGCCGCCGGACGTGCGCCTCAACGCCACCTTCGGCCCCAGCTTGCCGCCCCCAGGCGGCGTGGCGTTCATGTCGCAGAGCGGCGCGCTCGGCCTCGCCGTGATCGACGCGCGCGGCGATCCGTCGCTCGGCCTCTCGTCGTTCGTGTCGGTGGGCAACAAGGCCGACATCTCGGGCAACGACCTGCTCGAGCTACTGGGAGAGCGACGAGCGCACGCCGCGTGATCGTGCTCTACCTCGAGTCGTTCGGCAACCCGCGCAAGTTCGCGCGCGATGGCGCGCCGCGTGGCGCCGCCGCAAGCCGATCGTCGCGGTGAAGAGCGGCCGCTCGGTGGCCGGCGCCCGCGCCGCCGCCTCGCATACCGGCGCGCTGCTCGGGCGGCGGCGACGTGAACGTGGACGCGCTCTTCCGGCAGAGCGGAGTGATCCGCACGGACACGCTCGGCGAGCTGTTCGACGTCGCGTCGCTGCTCGCTCGTCGCAGCCGCTGCCCCAGGGCAGGCGCGTGGCGGTCCTCACCAACTCCGGCGGCCCCGGGATCATGTGCGCCGACGCGTGCGAGGCGGAGCAGCCTCGCGCTCGCGCCGCTCTCCGACGCCACCCGCGAGAAGCTGCGCGACCTGCCTCCCGGCGGAGGCGTCGCTCGCACAACCCGGTGGACATGATCGCCACCGCCTCGCCACGAGCACTACGCGCGAGCGCTCAAGGCCGTGGCCGCCGACGAGGCGTGGACGCCGTGATCGTGATCTACACGCCCGTGATGGGCGTCGGACCGGTCGAGGTGGCCGGACGCGATCGCCGCCGGGGTGGCCGCGCTGCCGCGCCCGCTTGCCGGTGCTCGCCGTCTACGTCAGCGCGCGACGGAGCGCCCGCGGCGCTGCGAGGCGGCGCGGCGTGCCGTCGTACGAGTTCCCGGAGGAGGCCGTCCGCGCGCTGGCGCGCGCCGTGCGCTACAGCGAGTGGCGCGGCGCGCCCGCACGAGCCGCCGGACCTCCCGCCCGACGTGCGAGCCAGCCGAGGCGGCCGCGGTGCTCGCCACGGCGCTCGCCGCCGGCGGACTCGCGCTGGCTCGACCCCGGTGAGATCGAGGCCCTGCTCTCCTGCTACGGCATCGCAGCTGGCGGAGTCGCGGCTCGTCACGAGCCCGACTGCCGCCGGGCAGGCGGCCCGCGAGCTCGGGGGCCAGGTGGCGCTCAAGGCGGTCTGTCCTCCACGCTCGTGCACAAGACGGAGGCCGGGGCGGTGCGGCTGGGTCTGCACGGCGGCCGCAGGTGGCGCAGCGCGCGGCGCGCGAGATGCGCGCGGCCGCTGGCGGCAGCAGGGCCACGAGGTGGAGGGCTTCCTCGTGCAGCGGATGCTCGAGGGCGGAGTGGAGATGCTCGTGGGCGTGGTGAGCGATCCGCTCTTCGGGCCGGTGGTGGCCTGCGGCGCGGGCGGCACGACCGCCGAGCTGCTGAAGGACGTGGCCGTGCGCGTCACGCCGCTCACCGAGCACGACGCCGCCGACATGGTGCGCTCGCTGTCGAGCTTCCCGCTGCTCGAGGGCTACCGCGGCGCGCCGAAGGCCGACATCGCGGCGCTCGAGGATCTGATCCTGCGTATGAGCGCTCTTGTGGAGAACCACCCAGAGGTGCTCGAGCTGGAATGCAACCCGGTGATGGTCATGCCGGACCGGGCGCTGGCGGCTGACGCACGGGTGCGCGTGGAGGTGGCGGCGCCGCGGAAGCCATGGCCGGCGCTCTAGCGATGCGCGTGCCCGCGTGACCCTGTAACGCCAGGGCCGCGTCCTCCAGGGCAGTGATCACCGCGAGCCCGCCCGTGCTCTCGGCGAAGCGGCACGCCGCCTCGGCCTTCGGGCCCATAGAGCCTGCCGGCAGGTCCAGCTGCCTCAGCTCGTCGGGCGTCAGCTCGGGCAGCACGCGCGCCGCAGTCGTGCCGAAGCCGGCCTGCACGCCCGGTACGTCGGTGAGCAGGATCAGCGCATCCGCACCCAGCCTGGACGCCAGCAGCGCGGCCGCCAGGTCCTTGTCGATCACGGCCTCCACCCCGCGCAGCACGCCGCGGTGCTCGATCACCGGCACGCCGCCCCCACCGCTGCAGATCACGAGCACACCGGCGTCCACCAGCAGGCGGATCGTGTCGAGTTCCACGATCCGCTCCGGCTCCGGCGAGGCCACCACGCGCCGCCAGCCATTGCCGTCCGGCGCGACGCTCCAGCCGCGCTCGGCAGCGAGGCGCCGCGCCTCAGCCTCGTCGTAGACCGGACCGACGGGCTTGGTGGGCCGCTGGAAGGCGGGATCGCGCTCGTCCACCACCACCTGGGTCAGGAGCGTGGCCACCGGCTGGTCCGGCAGCAGGTTGCCGAGCGTCTGGTCGAGCAGGTAGCCCACCATGCCCTCCGACTCGGCCACCAGGACGTCGAACGGATAGGGACGGACGCTGCGGTAGGCCTCGGACTGGAGCGCCAGCAGCCCCACCTGCGGCCCGTTGCCGTGCGTGACCACCAGATCGTGCTGGAGCGCCAGCTCGGCGAGGGCCTTGCCCGCCCTGACGAGATTCTGCCGCTGCGTCTCAGCTTCGGCGGCCTCGCCGCGGCGCAGCAGGGCGTTGCCGCCGAGCGCGGCCACCACCCGCATGTCAGGCCAGGCCCCAGTCCGCGGCCACGAGCGTCTGGAGCACCGCCTCTTCCGTGGGCAGGCGGTTGTGGGCCTGCGCGATCACCACGGAGCGCGGGCCGTCGATCACGCTGGTCACCACCTCCTCGCCGCGGTGGGCGGGCAGGCAGTGCATGAACACGGCGTCCTCGCCGGCCTCGGACATCAGCTCCTGGTTCACCTGGTAGTCCCTGAGCCGCTCGCGGCGCTCGCGCTCCTCGTCGTCGCCCATCGACACCCAGACGTCCGTGTAGACGGCGTCCGCGCCGCGCACCGCGGCCGACGGGTCGCCGGTCACCTCGATCCTCGCCCCGGAGCCCGCCGCCAGCACCCTGGCGTATGCCACCACCTCGTGGCTGGGCTCGAAGCCCGGAGGCGAGGCCACGCTCACGTGCATGCCCACCAGCGCGCCGGCCTCCAGCAGCGAGTGCGCGACGTTGTTGCCATCACCCACGTATGCCAGCTTCAGACCCTCGAGCGAGCCGAAGCGCTCGCGCAGCGTGAGCAGGTCCGCGAGCGCCTGGCATGGATGATGGTCGTCGGTGAGCGCGTTGATCACCGGCACCTCTGCCGCGATGGCCATCTGCTCGAGGTCGGTCTGGGCGAACGTGCGCACCACGATCGCCGCCACATAGCCCGACATCACGCGCGCGGTGTCCGAGATCGGCTCGCCGCGGCCGAGCTGCAACTCGTCCCGCCTGAGCATGATCGGCAGCATCCCCAGGCGGTAGGCGGCCGCCTCGAACGAGACCCGTGTGCGCGTGGACGGTTTCGTGAAGTAGCAGGCCACCGTCTTGCCTGCTTGAGCGTCGCGCCAGCCGCCGGGGCTCGCCTTCATGCGCGCCGCGAGGTCGAGCAGGTACTCGAGCTCGCCGCGGCTCAGGTCGCTCACCCGGAGCAGCCTGGTCGCGCCTCTGGTGTTGACGGTTGCCGTCACGTCGGTCTCCTTTCAGTCCTCACCGGGGAGCGGCTCGCGCTCGATCGGGCAGGACATGCAGCGCGGGCCGCCGCGTCCGCGGCCAAGCTCGGCGCCGGCGATGGTGATCACCTCGATGCCGTGGCGTCGCAGGCGCGTGTTGGTATCGACATTGCGTTCGTAGGCCACCACGACTCCGGGGGCGACGGCCAGCACGTTGTTGCCGTCGTCCCACTGCTCGCGCTGCGCCTCGTAGCGGTCGCCGCCCGTCTCGAACAGCCGCAGTGAGGGCAGCCCGAGCGCGCGCGCGATCGCGGCGAGCAGATCGGGCTCGTGCTCGATCTCGAGCCCGTTCGCGCCGGGCCGCAGGCTGTAGCCCTCAAGCGAGTTGCGCAGCTCGGGATAGATCGTGAACGCGTCGCGGTCCACCATCGTCATCACGGTGTCGAGGTGCATCGGCGAGCGCTGGGCGGGCATCGCCACCGCGATCACCTCGCGGGCGCCCCCGGCGGCAAACAGGCGACGAGCGAGCAGCTCGACGCCCGCAGGTCGCGTGCGCTCCCCCATCCCGATCAGCAGGCAGCCGTTGCCGATCACGAGCACGTCGCCACCCTCGAGCTGGGCGGGCCCGCCAAGCCGCTCGCTCCACATCTCGTGGGGCGTGTCGGCGAACAGAGGGTGGTGACGGTAGATCGCCCCGAGGTGCACGGACTCCCGCCGCCGGGCCGGCTTGGCCATCGCGTGCACCGACACGCCGCCGTAGATCCAGGCGGACGTGTCGCGCGTGAACAGGTGGTTGGGGAGCGGGGCCAGCACGAAGCCGTCGAGCGCAGGCACACGCGCCACGAGCGAGCCGCTCTTGAACGGCAGCTCCTCGCTTGTGATTCCCCCGATCAGCCGCTCTGCCAGCTCGTCGGCCGGCAGCGAGGCGAGCCACTCGCCCACGGCCGGCCCGAGATCCGGTCCGAGCGGAACCGCCGCCAGCGTACGCTCGAGCACCTCCTCCCGCGCCGTGCTGATCCGCAGCGTCTCCGCCAGCAGGTCGTGCAGGTAGAGCACCTCCACACCGCGGTCGGTGAGAGCGTCGGCGAACGCGTCGTGCTCCTGGCGCGCCCGCTTGACCCAGAGCACGTCGTCGAACAGCAGCTCGTCCTTGTTGGTCGGCGTGAGCCGCTTGAGCTCGATACCCGGGCGGTGCAGCAGCACGCGCCGCAGCGCGCCCACCTCGGATCCCACGTGCAACTGGGCTGCCACCGTAGGAGCGGCGCTCATCGCGCGCCGCCCGCGGGCTGCAGCTCGTCTGTGTGCTGCATGAATGCCTCCTGGATGGCGCCGCCACTCCGGCGACAGCCACAAGCATCCGTCCGGGGTGCGTCCGCCACATCCGGATCTCACCCCTTAGTCAGACGCAGTTAGTCCCGATTCCGCATCCGCACCGGCTACGGATGTGCAGCCCCGTACGCGGCTCTACCTTCGACCACATGCCGAGGGTTCTCGCGAGGCAGGAGCAGGATGCCTCGGCAGCCACTCCTGCCGCGCGCGAGACGCCGAGGTTCGACCCCACCGAGCCGGCCGAGGTGCTACTGCGGGACCTGCGCGCCTCGCGCAACGGCCTCGGCAGGCGCGAGGCCGAGCGGCGGCTGCTCGCCTACGGGCCCAACGTCCTCACGCGCCGCGGAGGGGTGCGCTGGCCCCGTGAGCTCGCCGCCCAGTTCACCCACCCGCTGGCGCTACTGCTGTGGGCGGCCGCCCTGCTCGCGCTGATCGCGGGCATCCACCCGGTGGCGATCGCGATCGTGGTGGTGATCGTGGTCAACGCGATCTTCGCGTTCGCCCAGGAGATGCAGGCCGAGCGCGCCGTGGAAGCGCTCCAGGAGTTCCTGCCGCCCCAGGCCAGGGTGCTCCGGAATGGCGAGCGGCAGCTGATCGAGGCGAGCGGCCTCGTGCCTGGCGACTTGCTCATCCTCGAGGAGGGCGACGGCATCTCGGCCGACGCCCGGCTGCTCTCGGGCGCGCTCGACGTCGACATGTCCGCGCTCACCGGCGAATCGGTCCCGGTCCTTCGCTCCGCCGAGGAAGTGGCCAGCACGGCGCCGCTGCTCGAGGCGAGCGACCTGGTGTTCAGCGGCACCGCCTGCACCGGCGGCGAGGCGACGGCGCTCGTGTTCGCCACGGGCATGCGGACCGAGCTCGGCCGCATCGCAGCCCTCTCCGAGCGCGTGGAACGGGACCAGAGCCCGCTCGAGCAGCAGGTGCGCAAGGTCGCGTGGCTGATCGCGCTGATCGCGGTGCTCACGGGTATCGCGTTCGTGCCGATCGGCGTCTTTGGCGCGGGACTGTCGCTTGCGGACTCGGTCGTGTTCGCGGTCGGCCTCCTGGTGAGCAACGTGCCCGAGGGCCTGCTTCCGGTGATCACGCTCGCCCTGGCCGTCGGTGTGCGCGGTCTCGTGCGCCGCGGCGCAGTGGTCAAGCGTCTCAGCGCGGTGGAGACGCTCGGCTCGACCACGGTGATCTGCACGGACAAGACCGGCACACTCACCGAGAACCGGATGACGGTGACCACCGTCTGGGCCGGCGGCAAGGAGATGTCCGTGGACGGCGACCCGATCGACGGCTCCGTGAACTTCCGTCCGCTCGCCGCCGCGATGGCGGCCTGCACGAACGCGCGACTCGAGGGAAGCGAGTCCGGCGACCCGACCGAGCTGGCGATGCTGCGGCTGGCCGCCCGCATCGGTGCCGACACGAGCAGTACGAAGCGCGAGACGGAGCGCCGCAGGGAGTTCCACTTCGATCCGGCGCTGAAGCTCATGTCGACGGTCGACGAGCACGACGGCCGGCTCTGGATCCACGCAAAGGGCGCGCCCGAGGCGCTGCTCCCGCATTGCACCAGCATCCTGGCCGCCGACCTCAGCGAGCGGCCCCTGACCGACGACGAGCGCGCGGGGATCATGCGCCAGGTGGACGCCTACGCGGGGCGAGGACTGCGCGTTCTGGGCGTGGCGCGGGAGCCCGTGTCCCAGGTGCCCGTGAGGAGAGAACAGGCCGAGGCCGACCTGTGCCTGCTCGGGCTCGTGGCGATGCTCGACCCGCCCCGCTCCGAGGTGGCCGAAGCCGTGGCCAACTGCCACACGGCAGGCATCAGGATCATCGTCGTCACCGGCGACCACGGCCTCACCGCGGCGGCAATCGCCCAGCGCGTGGGGATCGCACCGGGCGACAACCCGAGGGTGGTCGGCGGTCCCGAGCTCGACGCCATGGACGAGCACGAGCTGGACCAGCTGCTGCGCGACAACCGCGAGCTGATCTTCGCCCGCAGCTCCCCCGAGGCCAAGCTGCGCATCGCCGACGCCCTGCGCGCCGAGGGCCACGTGGTGGCGATGACGGGCGACGGCGTGAACGACGCCCCCGCGCTCCGCCGCGCCGACATCGGCGTGGCGATGGGCCGCTCCGGCACGGACGTCGCCCGCGAGGCCTCGACGATGGTGCTCACCGACGACAACTTCGCCACCATCGTCGCCGCGGTGGAGGCGGGGCGTCGCGTCTACGACAACGTCCGCAAGTTCATCTTCTACATCTTCGCCCACACCACTCCGGAGATCATTCCGTTCCTCCTGTTCGGCGCGAGCGGCGGGCTCATCCCCCTGCCTCTCACGGTGCTCCAGGTGCTCTCGATCGACGTGGGCACCGAGACCCTGCCCGCTCTCGCCCTCGGGCAGGAGCCCGCCGAGCCCGGGCTGATGGAACGCAAGCCTCGCGAGCGCAGCGAGAACGTCGTCAGCAAGGAGCTGCTGCTGCGTGCCTGGATCTTTCTCGGCTTGATCTCCACGGCGCTCGAGCTGGCGGGCTTCTTTTACGTGCTGATCGGAGCAGGCTGGTCACCCGGCGACCCCACCGGCTCGGGCCACCCGCTCCACCACGCCTACCTTCAGGCCACCACTATGACCTTCCTCGGCATGGTCGCCTGCCAGGTGGGCACCGCGTTCGCCGCCCGCACGGACCGCGCCTCGCTGCGCTCGGTGGGCGTCTTCAGCAACCCGCTGCTGCTGTGGGGGATCGCCTTCGAGCTGCTGCTGGCGGCCCTGCTGGTGTACGTGCCCGTCTTCCAGGACCTGCTCGGCATGCGGCCGCCTGGGATCGATCAGCTGCTCCTGCTGCTGCCCTTCCCGTTCATCGTCTGGGGCGCCGACGAGCTGCGCCGCTACTTCCTGCGGCGGCGCGAGAGCAACCCGTAGTAGCTACCGAGTGCCGTGCCGGAGATTGCACCGATGCTCGCGCGGGAGTCAGGTCTGAGGATGGCCGCGTAGCCGCTTGTGGCTATCCAATTGACCCGAGAGGAGGGCAGCGATGTTCAATTCCATCATCTGGGCGACAGACGGATCGGCGTCCGCCGATCGGGCAATGCCATACGTCGAGTCGCTTGCCAAGGAAAGCAACGCGGAGGTGGTGGTCCTGCACTGCGACGAGTTCCTCGTCGGGCGCGCGGGCGGCCAGCCGCTTTACGCCGACGAGGACGACGTGCAGGCCAAGATCGAGCGCCAGGCCAAGGAGCTGAGCGACGCCGGTATCGCCGCCACGCCGCGCCTCATTCCCGTGGCCGTCGGCGGCGCGGCGCACACCATCGTCGAGGCCGCGCAGGATCTGGACGCCGACCTGATCGTGGTGGGCACGCGCGGGCGCACCGCGCTCGGCGGGCTGCTGCTCGGCAGCGTCACGCACCGCCTGCTGCATATCGCGCCGTGCCCCGTGTTCGCGGTCCCGGCCGGCATTCCCGCTGATTCGTCCGAGGCCGACGCGGCTCACGCGGAGGCGGCCGGCTAACGCGACCCGGCGCACATCCACAGAAGATCACCCGGATCAGGTGACGACCGGCACCTGCCGGGGCGCGACCATCGGCAGACCACCGATGGCCACCACAACCAAAGCCAGGCAGAGGCAGAAGGGCGCGCGGACCGACGGAGCCAAGCCCGCGGCGGATCCCGCCGCCCAGAGCGCGGCGGCGCCGTCGCCCTTCCCCCCGATCGCCGAGTACGCATTCCTCTCGAACTGCCACACCGGGGCGCTCGTGGCGCCAGACGGCGCGATCGACTGGCTCTGCGTGCCGTCGTTCGACTCTCCCAGCGTGTTTGGCACCCTGCTCGACCGCGAGGCCGGCACGTTCCGATTCGGGCCATTCGGCATCAACGTGCCCAACACGCGGATATACGAGCCCGGCACCAACACGCTCAACACCACCTGGCACACGCCGCGCGGCTGGGTGATGGTGCGCGACACGCTCACGATGGGCCCGCGGCACGGCGAGGACGGCGTGACGCCCCACACGCGGCCGCCCGCGGACGAGGACGGCGAGCACATGCTCGTGCGGACCGTGCTGTGCCTGGAGGGCGAGGTGGAGGTGGAACTGGTGTGCGAGCCGGTGTTCGACTACGGCCGCGTGCCGGCCGAATGGTCGCTGGCCGATGGCCGCCACATTGCCGACGCCGCCGGACCCGACCTCACGATCAGGCTCCAGACGGACATGGAACTGGGGATCGAGGGGCACCGGGCGCGGGCTCGGCACGTGGTCAGGAAGGGCGACCAGCTCTACTGCTCGCTCTCCTGGGCCGAGGGGCTCGAGTCGCCCCAGAACGTCGACGAGGCCAACGCCCGGATGGCCACGACCACCGGCTTCTGGCGCGACTGGCTCGGCCGCGCGCGGCTGCCCGACCATCGCTGGCGCCAGCCGATCGAGCGCTCCGCCCTCGACGATCAAGGGCCTCACCTACATGCCCACCGGCGCCACGGTGGCGGCGCTCACCACCTCCCTGCCGGAGACGCCGGGCGGCGAGCGCAACTGGGACTACCGCTACACCTGGATCCGCGACACCACCTTCACGCTCCAGGCGCTGCACTGGCTCAACCTCGACTGGGAGGCGGACGAGTTCATGCAGTTCGTGGCCGACCTCGAGCCCAACGACGACGGCGCGCTCCAGATCATGTACGGGATCGACGGCCGCCGCGACCTCTCCGAGTCCACGCGCGACGAGCTGTCGGGCTACGCTGGCGCCCGCCCGGTGAGGATCGGCAACGGCGCCTTCGACCAGCGCCAGAACGACGTCTTCGGCGCGGTGCTCGACTCGATCCTGCTGCACACCCGGCGCAGCCAGCGGCTGCCGCGAGGGCTGTGGCCGATCGTGCGAGTCGCAGGCCGAGTGCGCCACGCGCGTCTGGCGCAAGCCCGACCAGGGGATCTGGGAGGCGCGCGGCAAGCCGCACCACTACGTGTCGTCGAAGCTGATGTGCTGGGTGGCGCTCGACCGCGCCGCGCAGCTCGCGGAGATCCGAGGCGACGGCGAGCAGGCGGCTGGCTGGCGTAAGACCGCGGACGAGATCAAGGCCGACATCCTCGAGCACGGGGTGAGTGAGCGCGGCGTACTGCGCCAGCACTACGACACCGACGCCCTCGACGCCTCCAACGCTCCTGGCCGCGCTGTTCGGGCTGCTGCCGGGGGACGACGAGCGCCTGCGCAGCAGTGTGCTCGCCATCGCCGACGAGCTCACCGAGGACGGCTTCGTGCTGCGCTACGTCACCGGCGAGACCGACGACGGCCTGGCGGGCAAGGAGGGCACGTTCCTGATCTGCTCGTTCTGGCTCGTCTCGGCGCTGGCGATCATCGGCGAGTTGCAGCGCGCCCGCGACCTCATGGAGCGCCTGCTGCGCGTGGCGTCGCCGCTCGGCCTCTACGCGGAGGAGTTCGACGCCGCCACCGCGCGGCACCTGGGCAACTTCCCGCAGGCGTTCTCCCACCTCGCCCTGATCGAGGCGGCCGCCCGCATCGTGCTGGCGGAGCGCCTGGGCGAGTACACCGTCTGACGGACCTGCGCCTCAGTGGGCGCAGGTCCGGTAGTGGCGTGTCTGCTTGAAGCGGCGGCCGTCGCGCAGCCTGCCCTTGATGGTCAGGGTGTGCTTCGTACGGGCACTGCGGCGCAGGTCGATCCTGGCCGTCCAGCGGCGCTTGCCCTTGCGCAGCTTCAGCCTGTGCCCGTCGAGGGTGAGGCGGGCGCTCTTCAGGTGCGCCTTGCGGGCGTTGATGCGAATCCTGAAGAGGCGCTTGGAGACGCAGCTCGAGGCGGGCAGGACGCTCACCGCAACCGCGCCGGAGCCGGGCGCCCCAGAGCCGGCGGGGGCCGCGCCGGAAGCGCCGGAGCCGCCTGAGCCCGAGCCGGACCCCGAGCCGGCCGAGCCGGGGTCGGCCGACGGATCCACGGGGCAGCCGTTGCCGTTGCCGGCTGCGATCGGGCAGGCGTCGCTTGCGTCGTCGATGCCATCGCCGTCGAAGTCGCCCATCGCGGGCAGGCTTCCGTTCGCGGTGGTCACCTGGGCGGTGGGCTGCGCCACGCCCTGCCAGCCGTTGTGGCCGCCGGTGCCGTTCTGGCCGCCCTTGCCGAGCGTGATCGTGGTGTCGGGCGCCACCACCTCGCGCGCGTCGATCGCGAGCACGCCGATCGACGCGCCGCCGGCCGCGCCGCCGCCCTGGCCGCCCGCCCCGCCGAGGCCGCCGTGGCCGCCGGAGGTGCCGGGGTACATGCCCTCGTAGATGTCGACGCCCGGAGGCCCGCCGTCGCCGCCCGCGCCGCCGGGCTGGCCGAGGCCGCCGTTGCCTCCCTTGCCGCCATCGGCCGTCTGGATCACGGAGCCGTCGATCACGAGCACGTGGGCGCCCGCGCCGGCGAACACGCCGATCGAGCCGCCGCCGCCGTGGCCGCCCTCGCCGCCCGCGCCGGGGCGCCCCCCGGCGCCGCCGCCGGAGCCGGGCACGCAGGTGTCGATGCCCATTCCGCCTCCGCCTCCGCCGGCGCCGCGGGTGCCGCTGCCGCCGGCGGTCCCGTTCTTGGCCAGGTAGAGCGTCGAGGCGCTGTTCAGGTCCGCGTAGCCCGGCAGTCCGGCCGCGCCGGTCTTGCCCGGTGTGCCGGGGCCACCCGGCCAGCCCTCGTCGCCGCCCTTGCCGCCACCCACGCCGGGGTCGCTCTGGCCGTCGTCACCCGCGAAGGGCCACCCGGGCGGGAAGTGCCAGGAACCGCCCTGACCGCCGGACAGGAGCCCGGCCGCCGAGCCGCCGAGACCGCCGTAGTTGAACGTCCCCTTGAGCGCGTTGGGGTCGCAGTTGGCGGCGCCCACGCCCTGGTGGCCGTCGGGTGCCGCCGCGGGCGGGGTCTGCGGCGCGCCCGCGCCGTTCGCGCCGGCGCCTCCCGGACCCGGCTGCACGGTCACCCGGCTCAGCGCCACGGCGCCGCTGTAGAAGGCGCGCACGCCGTAGGCGGTGCTCGTGGCGCCGTCGAACATGTCGTGGATCGTGAGGAGCTGAAGCACGATCCCCGGCACCGCGACGCCCACGACCTGATGCGGAGCCCTCAGGGCGGTCACGTTCGCGGCCGAGCGAGCCCAGGTCTGCGCGTCGTAGCCGCCGTAGATGCCGATGTTTCCGGTCGTGAGGAATGCGACCTTGTCGTAGTAGGTGCCGGCCGCCGCGTAGATGTCCTTGCCGGACGCCTGCGCGGCGCTCACGGCGGCCGTCATCGTGGCCAGCGGGTGGCCGAAGCTGCCGCCGTTGGCGTCGTTGCCGTTGGGTGAGACGAACAGCGCCGAGGCCTTGTCGCCGTCGATGCCGTCGCAGTTCGAGTCCACGAACGCAAGGTCGGGCTTGTCGGTGGCGCCGGGCGAGCAGGCCGCCAGCGCGGGAGTCGTCCTCACCGTCCAGGCAAGCATTGCCGTGACGGCGAGGGCCAGCAGTACGAGCGTGCGATGTGTCATGTGTGTGGGCATGCGGCGATGATCGGGCGCCGCGATCGCCGCTCCCAGCGGGGCCAGCCGTCCAAAGCGCTAGCGGAAAACCGAAGCCCCGGCTTCGGATCCGAGCAGGCCGAGCTGGGCGCCGTGTAACAATGCCGTGCGTCCGGCGCGCGTCCGGGCCGGCCGGTTGGGAGACCGGCCGTCATGCGATTTCGCGGCAGGGGTGTGCCATGAAGAAGGGTGGGGCTCATGTTGCGTCTGCGTGATGCGGTCGTCGCTGCTGCTGCGATTGCCGTCTTCGTCCTGTTGCCCGCGGCGCCGGCGGGCGCGGCGGGTCTGCCGCCAGCCGGGCTGCGGCCACACACGGTGCTGCCGGGGGCGTGTGCGCTGGACGTGCGCGCGGGCTTCTCTCACTGCCAGCTCAAGTTGATCGGCAACCTGTCCCACAAGCCCAAGGCCGCCGCGGCGCCCGCCGGCGGCTACGGGCCGAGCGACCTCCAGAGCGCCTACGCCCTGCCCTCCGGCACCGCCGGCGCGGGCCAGACGGTGGCGATCGTCGATGCCTTCGACGACCCGACGGCGGAGTCCGACCTCGCCAACTACCGCTCCACGTACGGCCTGCCCGCGTGCACCACCGCCAACGGCTGCTTCAAGAAGGTCAACCAGTCGCGGCGTGCAGGGCTCGTACCCGAGCGGCAACCAGGGCTGGGGCGTGGAGATCAGCCTCGACCTCGACATGGTCTCGGCCGCGTGCCCGCAGTGCCACATCCTGCTGGTGGAGGCCACCTCCAACTCGAACTCCAACCTGTACGCCGCGGTGGACACCGCCGCGCGCCTCGGGGCGAGCGCGATCTCCAACAGCTACGGCGGCAGCGAGTCGAGCTCGGACCCGAGCGCCAACTCGCACTTCAACCACCCGGGCATCGCGATCACCGTGTCCTCGGGCGACAGCGGCTACGGCGTCGAGTACCCGGCGGCCTCGCCGTTACGTCACGGCGGTGGGCGGCACCACGCTCACGCGCGCGTCGAACGCCCGCGGCTGGAGCGAGAGCGCCTGGAGCGGCGCCGGCAGCGGCTGCTCGGCCTACGAGGCCAAGCAGTCCTGGCAGACCGACTCCGGCTGCTCACGGCGCACCGTCGCCGACGTGTCCGCCGTGGCCGACCCGAACAGCGGCGTGAACGTCTACGACAGCAACTGCAGCGGCCTCAACAAGCTGCTGGGCAACTGCTTCAGCGGCTGGGGCGTGGTGGGCGGCACCAGCGCGTCGGCGCCGATCATCGCCTCCGTGTATGCGCTCGCGGGCAACGCCTCATCGGTCACGTACGGCTCGTTCCCCTACTCGCACACGTCCGCGCTCAACGACGTCACCTCGGGCAGCAACGGCAGCTGCGGCGGCACCTACCTCTGCACGGCCGGGCCCGGCTTCGACGGCCCCACCGGCCTCGGCACTCCCAATGGAACGGGGGCTTTCTAGCCGCAGGGCGTAACGAAGACTGGACTAGCTAGTCCAATCCCGGTCGACGTCAATCAACGACCCAGGAGGGTCTCATGCGTCTTGAGGGAAAGACTGCGCTGGTCACCGGCAGCACGTCCGGCATCGGGAGAGCAATCGCGGAGGCCTTCGCGGCCGAGGGCGCGCGCGTGGTAGTCAGCGGCCGCGACGAGGGTCGCGGCCGCGAGGCGGTAGAGGCGATCCGTGCCACCGGCGGTACGGCGGAGTTCGTGCCGGGCGACGTCTCCACCGCGGCGGGAGCGCGCACGCTGGCGGAACAGGCGTCGGCTCGGTTCGGTGGGATCGACGTGCTCGTGAACAACGCCGGCCTCTTCACGTTCGGGCCGAGCGAGGGCGTGGAGGAGGCGGACTTCGACTCGATGATGGGGACGAACGTGAAGGGCGCGTTCTTTCTCACCGCCTCGCTCGCGCCCTCGATGGCGGAGAACGGCGGCGGCAAGGTGGTGAACATCACCACGATGGCCGCCCACGCCGGTATGCCGGGCGGTGCCGTGTACGGCGCCTCCAAGGCGGCGCTCTCGCTGCTCACCAAGTCGTGGGCCGCCGAATACGGCCCGCGCGGAGTGAACGTCAACGAGATCTCGCCGGGTCCCGTGGCCACGCCGGGCTCGCTGGCGATGGGCGAGGGCTTCGAGCAGATCATCGCGACGGTGCCCGTCAAGCGGGCCGCGTCGCCGGAGGAGATCGCGGCGGCCGCCGTCTACCTGGCCAGCGCGGACGCCGATTACGTGCACGGCACTACGCTCGCCATCGACGGCGGGCGCCTGGCGGCCTGATGAGCCGAGGGAGTCTGGACCGAACGGTCCAGACTCCCTAAGATTGGTCCATGACCGCGGCTCCAACCACCGCACGCGGGCGAGCCACACGCGAGCGCCTCGTGGCGGCGGCCGCCGAGCTCGTGAACGAGCGCGGCAGCGCCGAGACGAGCCTCGACGACGTGATCGAGCGCGCCGGCGCGAGCAAGAGCCAGCTCTACCACTACTTCGAGGATCGGGCCGCGCTGCTGCGCGCCGTCGTGGTCCACAACACCGAGGCAGTGCTCGCCGTAATCCCACTCTCGCGTCCGCTCGACAGCTGGAAGGCATCCGCTCGTGGTTCGACTCGCTGGTGGAGCTGCAGGTGGAGCGCGGGGCCCGCGGCGGCTGCCCGCTCGGCTCGCTCGTGGGCCAGCTCGCGGAGGCCGACGAGGAGGCGCGGCTCGCGCTCGCCGCCTCGTTCGAGCACTGGGAGCGCCACATGCGCGACGGCCTGCGCGCGATGAAGGCAGCACGGCAAGCTCGACCGCGGGGCGCAAGCCCGAGAGCTCGCCACAGCCGCGCTCGCCGCGATCCAGGGCGGTCTGCTGCTCACCCAGACTGCGCGGCGACCCAGCTGCAGCTCGCCACTGGAGCGGCCTACGACGACTCCGCGCCCACGCGACGCCTGCGCACGTCACGCGGTGTAACATCCGGCGGCCTCAATGGACTAGACGGTCCACTCTCGAGCCCCTGAAGAGGCACGCAGATGAGCACGACACGAAGACCGAGACGAGGCAGAAGCGCGGACGGATCCGCGTCGAGCAGGGCGCGAAGCGCGTGCGCGCCTACCTGGGCGGCGAGCTCGTGGCCGACACCACCCACCCGCTGCTGGTGTGGGAGAAGCCCTACTACCCGGCCTACTACTTCCCGCTCGCCGACGTGCGCATCGAGCTGCTCGAGGAGGACGGCGGCGTCGTCGCACTCGCCGAGCCGCGGCGACGCCGCCACGTTCACCGTGACGGGCGGGCGGCAAGGAGGCCCGGGGCGCGGCGCTCCGCTACGACGACTCCCCGATCGAGGAGCTGCGCGAGCTGATCCGCCTCGACTGGGACTCGATGGACGCCTGGTTCGAGGAGGACGAGGAGGTCTTCACCCACCCGCGCGACCCGTACACGCGCGTCGACATCCTGCCCAGCTCGCGCCACGTGCGCGTGGAGGTGGACGGCGTGACGGTCGCCGAGTCCACGAGCCCGCGGCTGCTGTTCGAGACCGGCCTGCCGGTTCGCTACTACCTGCCGAAGACGCACGTGCGGATGGACCTGCTCGTGCCCACCGACACGGCGAGCCACTGCCCGTACAAGGGCGAGGCGGAGTGGTGGTCGGTGCGCGCCGGCGAGCAGGCTGCACGAGGACCTTGCCTGGTCCTACCCCACGCCGCTGCCCGAGAGCCAGAAGATCGCCGGGCTGGTCGCCTTCTACGACGAGAAGGTCGACGTCTACGTGGACGGCGTGCTGCAGGAGCGGCCGCACACGAAGTTCTCCTGAGCCGGCGATGCAGCTGCGCGTGGCCCGGCACACGGAGCGCCTCGACGAGGTGGTGGCGTTCTACAGGGACGGCATCGGCTTGCCGGAGATTGGTGGGTTCCGCGATCACGACGGCTATGACGGCGTGTTCCTCGCCCTGCCGGGCACCGAGGCGCACCTGGAGCTCACCACCGGCGGGCCGTACGCCGCCCCGGTGCCGCACCCGGAGTCTCTGCTCGTGCTCTACCTCGGTGACGAGGACGAAGTGCGAGCGGTGGCCGCGCGCCTGGGCGCCGATCCCGTCCCTCCGGCCAACCCGTACTGGGCCGAGCACGGGCTGACCTTCGAGGACCCGGACGGCTTCCGCGTCGTGCTGGTGCCGGAGCGCTGGGAGCCGTAGGCCTCCGGCCGTCCGGCCGGGGCGTGTACGCACGCGTACCGCCGCCCACCCGCAGCCGGTGTCTGAGGTCAGCGCACCGACACACGCCGGTCACGGGGGTGTCCGGCTGGGGGAGGCTCTCACCAGCGGACCTCCATATCCGCGACCTTCCCAGGGTCGTGGCCGCGACCCGCCCGGCGCGGGTCGCGGCCGCTGCTACCTCTACTTGGCCGTGCGGCTGCGGTACGTGTAGCCGCCGGGCCGCTTCCACAGCAGGCGCCAGTAGCCGTGGCGGCGGCGGAAGTGCCGCACAAAGTACCCGCGCCTGTTCCGGAGCCGAACTCGCTTGATGGTGCGGTAGTGGTGGTGCCGGCGGCGGAACTGGATCCGCACGACCTCGCCGTGCTTGGCCGGGCGTACCTGGCCGAACACCGTGATCCCGTGCTTCGAGTGCCTCACCCACAGCGGCATCCGGAACGCCCTGAGGGCCGGCTTTGCCCGCCCGTTCGTGAAGAGCAGGCCGGTGTTGAACACCCCGCGGGCCGGTTCGTCGAACAGCTCGTACTGCGCGATCGAATGAACGCGCCGCGAGCGGTAGGCGAACCAGTTGGACTCGTTGATGTAGGCGGCCTGCCGCGACAGGCTCACGCCGAACGGGTCAGGCGGCCGGCTCTGGTAGCCCAGCTCGGTGTAGTAGATCGGCGCGGAGCGCCTGATGCGGTGCCGGTGGGCCGCGCGGTTGAGGATGCGCACCAGCCGTCCCACGGTGGACACCGTGATCCACCCGCGGCGGGCGTGTGACCGCGGCGACCCCCAGCCGCCGCGTGTGTACGGGTGATGGCTCACGCCGCTCACGCGGAAGCGGTGGAAGTGGCGGCAGCCGGGCCGCAGCCGGGCCGCGCGCCCGCGCAGCGGGTGCCCGTGCCCGTTGATGCAGAAGAGCTCGTCGTAGAAGCGCCCGGGAGACACCGGCCTCGTGAGCACGCGCCCCGTGGTGCGGCCGATCGGCGCCGTCTCACCGAGCAGGATCTGATCGTGCCGGTGTCCGTGCGCCCGCAAGGCGTGCGTGGCCGCGTGCACCAGGCTGCGGTAGATGTACGGCGACGCCGGCACCACGTGCCCATGGCGGCGCGTGTACTGGGGCTTGAGCCAGCCGCCCTGGTTGGGCTCGTTCCACACCGACCAGCGGTTCACTCGCGGCAGCAGGCCGCCGCCCTGATTCTCGTCGTGGTAGTGCCCCGAGTAGCGCTTGGCCAGCGCGGCCACGAACAGCTCGAACTGGTGGTAGCGCGGGCGGCAGTCCTGCCGCAGCGCCACCGAGCCGTGGCAGCGCGACGCCCACGCCGGCATCGGGCCGGTGGGCGTCATCAGGATGCTGAGCCCCCGGCTGTGGGCCCCGCGCACCAGGTCGTCGTAGGCGTCCCACGCCTGGGCCGGATAGGCGGCCGGATTGGCCGCGTTGAAGTGGGGCTTGTGGCTGTGCCGTGGCTCCGGGGCAACGCGGCCCCAGAACACCAGCGTGTGGATGCTGTGAGCTCCGAGCGAGCTGATCCGGTCGAGCGCGGTCTCCCGCGCGGCGGGCCCGGAGGCGATCAGCATCCGATCGTCCTGGACGAACGTCTCCTGTCTGTGGTTGGCGCTCGCCTTGGTGGCGAGCGCGAGCGAAAGCAGAGCGGCGCAGAGGGCGCCGGCAGCCGCAAGGCGCATTGGTCGTCCTCGCAAATCGTTCGGGTTCGCGGTACGCAACACGGCCCCCGCGCGCTCGATGCCGGCCGCGGTAAGGCGCCTTACCTCGACTGCCGGGAACTGAGCCGGAACCAGATGCTGCGCAGTCCGAGCGCTGCCCGGAACGTGTCGCCGTCCGCCTCTGAGGTGCCGCGCGTGCCCACGATCTCCACAGTCTTCACCCGTCCCACCGGCGTCCGCGAGGTCACGCGTACGCGCTCGAAGCGGCCGCGAGCGAGCTTGCGCAGGCGATGCTCCAGGCTGCGCTGGTTGAAGCGCACGGTCCACCTGTGCAGCGGCGAGAGATAGTCGTAGGGATCGCTCACCGGCCGCAGGTACGGAACAGCCGGCACGCCCCACACCTCGTCGATCGCCGCGGTGCGCCCCCCGGAGGTGGAGAAGAAGTAGGTCTGCGCGAAGTGGCCGTCGTAGACCACCACCCGGCGCGACGTGGCGTGCACCGCGCGGACCGCGCGCGGCGTCTCGCCGCGAATCCCCCGGTACGCCTGCGAGCGCACGCTGGCGAACACGTCGTAGGCGGCGTCGGGCCGGCGCGCGCCGAGCACGTAGGTGCGCGAGGCCACGGCCTGCGCCTTGAGCGCGGCGAACGGCCAGCCGCCCGGCATCTCGGAGCACACCACTCCGTAGAGGTAGTGCTCCACGTTCACGTGATTCACCGCCAGTACGCGCCGTCCCTCGCGGGTTAGCACGATCGCCCCGCGGTAGGAGCCGTCCGCCACGCCGTTGTCCGCGCGCTCCCAGAGGCAGACGTCGCGGCCTCCGGTGATCCGAACGGGCGAGTGCAGGTCCGCCCTGGTGTGATCCCTGAGATCGTCGCGGAAGCGCAGCAGGCCGCGCACCACCGAGACCGTGTAGAAGCGGCTCTGGCGCAGGTGAACACGGCGGCCGTCGGCGTCCACCGCGCGGGTGGCGCCGCACACGGTCTCCCGCCGCGCGCTGCGCAGCTTCACCCGGATCACGTGCGAGCGGGTGCGCCGCAGGCTGGTGCCGGGGTAGTAGTGGCTCAGGATCCACGGGTAGGACCTGTGCGCCTCGAGCGCGTAGCCGTAGGCGCCGTACTGCGACATGCCTATCCCGTGGCCGAAGCCGCGTCCGTGCACCACCAGGTCCGCGCGCGCCGAGGCGGCGAGGGCGCTGAGCGCGATCGCGCAGGCAGCGGCGGCGGAAAGCGCGCGCCTCACCGGGTCACCTCGAGCAGGCGCGGATGGCTGCGGCCGGCGGCGTTGCGCCGGTCGCCGAACGAAACGGTGCGCAGGCGATAGGTGCCTGGCCGCGACAGGCCGAAGCTCACCCACGCGCGGCCCCGGTGGCTGCGCACCGGCAGGCGGCGCGCGGTGTGCCAGCGTCCATCCGTGCCCTCGCGCTCGGCGCGCACCACAAGCCGGCGCTTCATCGGAGTCACTCGTGAGTAGAAGCGCAGCCGGGTCCCAGCCCGGGCCGCGTAGTTCAGGTGGCCGCGCCGCCGCGCGCCCCGCAAGACCGTGGCCAGTCGCGGATGCACCTGCACCCGCACCGAGCGCGAGTCGCCTGCCGGACCGGCCGCGCGGTAGCGCCGGGTGCGGGTGGCGCGCACCGTGCTCTCGAAGGTGCCATCAACCTGGGCCGTGGCGCTGGCGAGGCGATGCCACGAACCGCGCGAGCGCGCCTCGATGAGGATCTCGCTGTTGGCGCCCGCCGGCGAGGTGCCACGCAGGGTCACCTGCCCGCGGTAGGGCACGCTCGGCCGGTTCGCCCCCAGGCTCGGAGCCGAGGTGCTCTCCGCCCCGGCGGCCAGCCGCCGGATCTCCGGGAGCTGCGCGTAGAGCGCGTCGCCCGGGCAGGCGGTGCTGTCGCCGTCGCGATGGCCGGAGATCGTTGTCGAATGTGACTCGCGATCCGGCCGACCAGCGGTTCTCGGACCCACCGGGCGAGGTGAGCGTGACCCGCCCCAGCGGCGACACCCCGTGCAGCGACAGCTTCCACGCGAGCAGCTGCCCCAGCGCGTTCAGCCCGGCCTGGCTCAGCGGGGTCTGCGTGTAGGTGCCGAGCACGGACACGCCCGTGGACTGTGAGTTCCAGCCCTGCGCCTGGGCGCCCACCACCGCCTGGTCGATCCCGCCGGCCCTGCCCTCGAACACCTGGCCGTACTTGTCGGCGAGGAAGTTGTAGCCGATGTCGTTCCAGCCGTTCTGCTGCACGTGGTAGCGGCAGATCGCGAGCACGATCGACGCAGAGTCCTCGGGCGAGTAGTCGTTGAGCGTCACCGTGTGGTGCACCAGGGCCATGCGCACGCTGCCATACAGCGGCTTGGCCCTGGGCCGGCAGCTGCCGTCGTTCCAGCTCGAGCGCGGGAGGATGTGCGGCGCCACCGGCGCGGCCTGGGCGCCCGAGCCGCCGATCAGCCCGAGCACGGGACGCGCCACCGCGGCCACCCCGTGGCGCATCGCCGTGACCGCGCGGTCGCGCGCGGTGGCTGTGCCGGTGGTGTTCTGGAAGTCGGCCACGAGGCCCGGCAGCGAACGGTCCGAGCGCAGCTCGAGAGCGTCGGCCTCACCCGCCCACACCGGATCGCTCACGGTGCGCCCGCCGCGCCCGATCCCGTCCGAGTGGCCCACCTCCACCCAGGGCGACCAGTGGCCGCCCGTCCGGGCGCGCAGGCTCACGCGGGCAGAGCGCGCTCCCCGCCAGCGCAGGCCGACGAGGTTGAAGCGCTGGTCGGTGGTCAGCCGAGCCACGTGGCCCGGGGTGACCGCCAGCTGGCGCTCGAAGCTCCTCGCCGGCGGCTTGGCCACCATCGAGTAGGCCGGTGCCGCCGCCATCACGAGAAGGCCGGCCACCAGGGCCGGCAGGTGACGTCGCTCCCGCAGCATCGCCCCTCACAACAAGGGCACCCCCCGCGGGTTCCGATCCGGTCAGGCGGTCTGCCGCCGCCTGGTACGTGCGCTTACACGCCGGGCCCACGAGCGCGCGGGAGACCGCAGCCGCGAGGTGCGTGCCCAGAAGATCACGAGGCCGAGCGCCGGCGAAGCCGAGGGCCCACGACCAGGCCGAGCGCCAGATAGCCGGGGTGCCAGGTGTGCGGGAACGAGCCCGGCGGTGGCGAACTGCATCGGGCCGAACGAGGGGAAGTACTGGAGCGCGGGCTTGTTGGCCACCGGGTTGCCCACGGGGTTCTGGAGGAACGTGTCCATCAGGCTGCCCATGATGATCAGGAAGAAGCCCTCGAGGTCGCCCTTCACGGTCACGCCCAGCAGCAGCCCGAGCGCGCCGTATTCGAGCGCGATCACCATGAACGCCAGCGCGATCGCGGCGATGCCGCCGAGCGAGGGGCGCCAGAACGCCAGCAGCACGGCGGTCGCGTACAGCCCGACGGCCGCGGACACCACAGCCACCGCCACTCCCTTCGCGCCTATCAGCCTCGTCTGGCGGTAGCCGCAGGACACGAGCCGCCGATCGAACGCCAGCGCCCGTCTCACCGCCGCGAACACGGCGAAGCCGACGATCAGCGTCAGCGCGTTCAGGCCCGGCGGTGATCAGCGACAGATGGCGACCGTCCACCCGCAGAATCTCGCCCGTGGAGAACAGCCGGAACTTGAGGGGATCGTGCGGGACGATCGCCACCATCAGCGCGTACCAGGTGGGCACGAACAGCACGAGCAGCACCCAGGCGAGCCGGTTGCGCGCCTGCTCGATCAGAGCGAAGCGCGCGGCGGTCGGGAACTGCGGCGGCGGGCGCCCCAGCTCACGCGACTGCATGGCCGCTCCCCACACGCGCCGCGTGCTTCGTGCGCGGCCCTCCTCCAGCCGGTAGATCGTGTCGAAGCGCTCCTCCTCGAACACCAGGTGCGTGATCACGAGCACCGCACGGCCGCGCTCGCGCGTCTCGTCCACCAGTTCCCAGAAACGCAGGTACGTCTCCCAGTCGAAGCCCTGGTAGGGCTCGTCCAGCAGGAGCAGGTCGGGGTCCTGCATCACGGCCAGCGCGAGGTTGAGCTTCTGCCGTGTGCCGCCCGAGAGCTCGCCCACCACGTCGCCACGGTAGTCGCCGGAACCCGAGCAGGTCGAGCAACCGCTCCACCCGGTCCAGCGATGTCGAGCCGGTAGGCCGCGGCGAAGTAGTCGAGGTGCTGGTCCACCGTCAGGCTGTCGTTGAGCACGGGCTGCTGCGGGCAGTAGCCCGTGCTGCCGGAGCGGCGCACCTCGCCCTCGTCGCAGGGCAGATCGCCGGCGGCGATCTTGCAGCAGCGTCGACTTGCCCGAGCCGTTCTCGCCCACCACCGCCACGAGCGAGCCCGGCGGCCACCTCGAGGTCCACGCCCCGCAGCACCGCCTGCGGCCGTATGCCTTCTTCACCCCGCCATCTCGAGCGCTGTGGTCATCGCGCGGGCCTCAGCAGCGACTGAGGGCTGGCCCAGCCGGGTGCGATGCTCGTGCTCGGTGTCGATCGAGCGGTGCAGACCGAGACCGTCCATGGCTGCCACCACGAGCAGGCCACGCCGTGCGCGTCGAGGTCGGGCGCGCAGGCGCCCGGCGCGCCTGCCGCCTTGCGAGCCGCTCCGCGAGCACGCCGCGGAGCTCGCCGAGCATCGCCAGCAGGCGCTCGCGCAGCTCGGGGTCCCGCTGCGACTGGAGCATCGCCTCGAACGACACGACCACCTCGGGCTGCTTCGGATCGATCTGCTCGATCGCCTCGATGGCGGCCGCGAGCGCCGCGTCCATGTCATCCGCGCTGAGCAGGCCCGCAATTGCCGGCTCGAACGCCGCCGTCATCGCGCTGCAGCGCGGCCTCGCGGCGCAGCGCCGCCACCGAGCCGTAGTGGTAGTGCACGAGGCCCTGGTTCACGCCCGCGCGCTCCGCCACCCGGCGTGTGGTCACCGCCGCCCAGCCATCCTCGGCGATCAGCTGCACCGCCGCGGCGGCCAGGCGCTCGCTCGTGGACGGGTCTGCGCCGGTCCGACTGCATTTGGGCATTCGCCTTAGGCATCTGCCCAAGGGTGCCGCGTGACCTGCAGAGCGCAAGCCACGCGGTCGGAGCGCTTACACGAAGGTCGGCGCTCAGACCTCAGTGCACGGCCAGCGTGCGCTCGCGCGCGCTGTCCAGCCCGTTCAGGCTGGTGGCCTCGAGCCGCAGCTTGTAGTGGCGATGCCGCTTGGGCGCGGGCCAGGTGACCACGTGCGTGCCGCGGTCGAGCCAGAGCGTGCCGCTGCGGATGATGTGCCTGCCGTGGATCAGCCGCAGCGTGGAGGTGCCGCGCTTCGAGGTCCACACCCTGATCCTGAGGATCCGGCCGTGACGCCGCGCGCGCAGACGGCCGATCCGCACCGGCTCCGTCTCGTAGCGGGCGAAGCGCTCGTGCAGCCCGCAGAACGGCCCGCTGTCGAAGCGCTTGCAGAGCTTGGCAAGGAAGCCCTCGAAGAGCTGGTGGTAGTGGAGGTCCGACTCGCCCCCGTGCCTCGTTCCCGCGCGGCGCCAGTAGAGCGACCAGGCGCCGGTGTCGAAGCGCCGCATCCGCGCGTCGGCCTGGCGCAGCCCGCGCTCGAGCGCCAGCTTGGCGCGCGAGCTGCCGGTGATGCGGACGAAGTCGTCGAGGCCGATCAGCGCCTGTGCGAACGCGTTGCCCACCAGCATGTGCGGCGCCTGGCTGTACTGCAGGTAGTGCGCCCGGCCGTGGCCGCGGTAGAGGCGGATGCCCCAGGGTGGCGGCGCGAAGAAGGCGCCGAGCATGGCCTCGGCGGTGTCGCGGTAGCGGGGGTCGCCCGTTCGCTTCCACACGCGGCCCAGCGCCGCGATGCCGGTGGCCGTGGCCATCCCCGAGATCCAGCCCGGCCGCCCGCCGGTCCACGGGAAGTAGTACTCGAAGGCGAGGAAGCGCTTGCGCCGCACCGCCAGCGGCAGCAGGGCGTCCGCGTAGCTGCGCAGCCGCTCGAGCCCCGTGTGATGGGCGGCGGCCAGACCGTTGAGCTTCCCGAAGTTGCCGAGCGGCTGAATCTGCCAGCCCGAGCCTGGATAGAACTCGAAGATCACTGGCGATCCCGCGAACGTGCGGCGCGCGCCGTAGGCGGCGGGGCCGTGCCGCTCGCGCCAGAACCACTCGTAGTTACGTTCGATCGTGAGGAACACCGGCGTGAGACGCGCGCCGAGCATGTGGCGCCGGGCCAGCGACCAGGCGCTCGACAGCACGCCGCGCAGGTTGGAGCGCGCATCACCGTGCAGGTGGCGCGCGGCGGAGCGCGCATGCGACCAGTCGCGGCTGTACTGCCGGTGCAGCTCGGGGCTGATCCTGCCGCGCGCGGCCACGGAGTCGAGCGTGTGCTGCACGCTCGCCGCCCGCGCGCCTGGCGCCGGCAGAGCCAGCAGCACGGCGAGCAGGGTGACGTATGCCAGATGGCGCCTCCTCATCACCGGCCTGCAACAAGCTGCGAGCACGAGGTTGCGTGTGCCGTCCCGCCGATGTCGGTGCGCTTACACGGGGCGCGACTTTTGGGGCCGGACAGCAGTTGAATGCGGCGAACCCAACCTTGCTTAACCGCCGCGGCCGCCCAGGCGGCAGTGGTGGCCGGGGGAACCAGTTTCGTCGGGGCGAATCGCCGCAAGGCGTAGCGCGCCTCTTTCCGCGCGAGCCCGTCAGCTAACCCCGGAAGCGCTGACGAAAGAGAGGACGGTCGATGAGAGCTGCCCCGCTGAGGCGCGCGCCGCTTGCGTGCGCCACCGCGGTCCTGCTGGCGCTGGCCGGCGCACCCGCTGCGTTCGCGCAGTTCGGCGACAGCACCCTCCGCACCGGCGATCGAGGGCACGATGTCCGCGTGCTCCAGTCGTGGCTCACGCACCTCGGCTTCCACACCCACGTGGACGGCGTCTTCGGCCGCGGCACGCGCCGCAAGGTGCGGCGCTTCGAGCACCACGAGGGGATTCGCGTGGACGCATTGTGAGCCGCCGCGAGGAGGCCATGATGCGCAGGCGCATCGCCGCGCTCGCCTCCCCGCCGCCCGCCACGGTCATCGTCCCGGGCGATCAGGCCGAGCTCGACGGCCGACGGCCACACCGCCGCGGCGCCCGCGAACGCGCCCGATGCCGTCAAACAGGTGATCGCCGCCGCCAACGAGATCACCACCACCCACTACCGCTACGGGGGCGGCCACGGACGCGGCTTCGACGACTCCGCCTTCGACTGCTCCGGCTCGGTCAGCCACGCGCTCCACGGCGGCGACTTGCTCAGCCGGCCGCTCGACTCAACCCAGTTCGAGCACTGGGGCGACCGCGGCAACGGCCAGGGATCACCGTCTACGCCAACTCCGGTCACGCTACATGATCGTCGCGGGACTGCGCTTCGACACATCGGGCCGGGGCGAGGACGGGCCTCGCTGGCGCCCGCGCCACCGCTCCGGCCACGGTTACGTGAGGCGGCACCCGGTGGGACTGTGAGCGCTCAGCGGCCGAGGTCGTAGCGCTCGATGTCCGAGTCGAGCGCCTGCTGCGCGGAGTAGTAGCCGAAGTGGGTCTGGGCCACGCGCCCGTCCGCCCCGATATAGATCGTGACCGGCAGCGCCTCGGTGTTGCCGAACGACTGCGTGATCGAGCCGTTCGGGTCGGAGTAGCTCGGATAGCTCACGGGGTGCTGGCGCAGGAAGCCGGCCGCGTCGCCGTGGTCGTTCACGTTCACCCCGAGGACGGCCACGCGCTTCCCGTAGGCGGCGGCCGCCCGGGCGAGCAGCGGGAGCTCGTTGCGGCACGGGAAGCACCACGAGGCCCACTCGTTCACCACCACCGGCCGGCCGCGCATGGAGGCGAGCCGCACCCTGAAGGCCGGCAGCCCGCCGCCCAGCGGGCGCCCGACTGCGAGTGCAGCGCCGCGAGCCGGCGCGGTCAGCCGGCAAGCGCGGCGCGGGCCGCCGCGGCGCTCGGCGGCGGCTCGTGCGCCGGCACCGACGCCTGACCGCGGTCCTCGCGCTGCTTGACCTCGAGCAGATCGCCCAGCGCCTGCTCCGGCGTCCCGGCGCCTGCGGACGGCGCAGGTTGCTCCTGCCCGGTCGTTCAGCAGCCGGCGTAGCCGCGGCTTGAGCGTCATTCCCACCGACGGCATGCCCGTCACGGCCACCCGCCAGTGCCCGCTCGGATCGATGATGAACAGCCCGTCGGTGTGCTCCACGTCGAATTTCTCGGGCCTGTGGGTGAGCCAGTCCACGTCGGGGTGCTTGCCTTGCGGCACGCGCTTGAAGTAGACCCCGAAGAAGCGCCACAGCCGCGCCAGCTCGGGGCGCGTACCGGTGAGCATCCTGAAGTTCACTCCCGCCAGGCGGCGATAGGCGCGCAGGCGCGCCGGGGTGTCGCGCCAGGGATCGACGCTCGCGTTGGCCACGGTCACGTCGCCAGCGAGCCCCTCGCGGTCGAGCGTCGCCCCGATCTTCTGGAGCGCGGCGGTGGTCATCGGGCACACCTCGTGGCAGAGCGTGAGCGACGGAGCCAGCACCAGGTAGCGGCCCTTGAAATCGGCGAGCGAGGTAGCGTGCCCGCGCTCGTCGATCGGTGGACGTCCGGCACCGGCCTGTCCAGCAGCGTGCCCACGGGCAGCCGCCCGTTGGCGATCGTCCCGGACTGCACCGCCGGGCGCTGGGCCCGGGAGGGCAGCCGCACACCACCACGCCGCCGACCACGAAGGCGCTCCCACGCCGACGGCCACCGCGGCCGCGCGACGATCCTGTTGCCGGCACAACCACCACGATACGAACGACGCCGCGCTCCGACCGCCGCAACACGGTCAGCACGCAGACGTGCCTCTTCTCGTGCCGCCTCGCCGGCCAGCAGCCCGTGGACGGCGTGTCAAGCGGGTACGTTCGCCATCATTAGGACATGCCTGCACCAGAACATGGGTTGCACCTGCTGGCCGCCGACCCGGACCTGGCGGTCGACCTCAGCGACGAGGAGGAGCAGCGAGCGCGTCCAGCGCGTGATTGTGCCGGCGCTGACGCTGAGCGTGGGCGACGAGGCGCTGCTCGCGCGCCGCATGGAGCGCCCGGGCCTGATCGGCCTGCTCGTGGTGGACGGGCTGCTGCTGCAGAGAGATCGAGGTGGCCGGAACGGTGGCCGCGGAGCTGATCGGCAGCGGCGACCTGATCCATCCCGGCGACGTCCGCGCCAGCGACCTCTCCCCGCTCCACGGGCGGCTGCGCTGGAAGGTGCTCGAGGACACGCGCGTGGCGGTGCTGGACGGTGCCGTTCAGCGCGCGGGCCGCCGAGTGGCCGCAGATCTTTGGCCGCATCGCGCTGCGCGCCGTTTGGCGCACCCACGGCCTGGCGCTCAATCTGGCGATCACCCACCAGGGCCGGATCGAGGATCGGCTGCTGCTCCTGTTCTGGCATCTGGCGCAGCGCTGGGGCCGCGTGTCACCGGACGGCGTGCGGCTCCAACTGCCGCTCACGCATCAGACGCTCGCCAAGCTCGTCAGCGCGCAGCGGCCCACCGTCACCGGCGCGCTCGGCGTGCTGCGCGACCGCAACCTTCTGCTGCGGGGCGAGGACCGCTCGTGGCTACTGCCGCTGCCGATTCCGGACGAGCTCGAGCCGCTGTTCGCGCGGCACGTGATCCGCGGCGGGCGAGGCCGGGAGGGCGCCCGGCTGGCAAACCAGAGCGAGATGTAAGCGCACATACACACAGCGCACCTCTGCCGTCGGGTATCAACAGATAGGCATGGGGATGCGACTTGAGAGGTGACCCAACCGCCGGGCGCGCGCACGCAGCGCGCTCCGGCTCCGGCGGTTTGACCATCCCGCCGCCTCGCGCAACTCGATACCAGCCGGCTGGAGGCTGCTCGCGCTCGCGCTGCTGGTGGGCGCCGGCGCCGGCGCCGGGGCGGTCGTGTTCCGCTACATGATTCGCGGCTTCAGCTGGGTCTTCACCGGGCACCCCAGGCTAGGCGCCCACCCGCACGCCGACGAGCCCTGGCTCCCAGGCGTGGGCGATCGCCGCCTTCGTGATCGCGCCGGTCGTCGGCGGCCTGATCTACGGACCGCTCGTCGCGCGCTTCGCCCCGGAGGCGCGCGGCCACGGCGTGCCCGAGGTGATGCTCGCGGTGGCGCGCAAGGGCGGCCGCATCCGGCCGCGCGTCGCGCTCGTCAAGGCGCTCGCGTCCGCGCTGTGCATCGGCTCCGGCGGCTCGGTGGGCCGCGAGGGACCGATCGTGCAGATCGGCTCCGCGCTCGGCTCGACGATCGGCCAGATCGCGCGCGCTGAACGAGCGGCGGCTGCGGCTGCTCGTGGCCTGCGGCGCCGCGGGCGGCATCGCCGCCACCTTCAACGCGCCGATCGCCGGCGTCTTCTTCGCGCTCGAGGTGATCCTGCGCGACTTCCAGGCCGAGTCGTTCGGCGTGGTGGTGCTCAGCTCGGTCACCGCGTCGGCGATCGGCAGAGTGGCGTTCGGCTCGGCCACCTTCCTGCACCTGCCGCAATTCCAGCTCGCACCGTGGAGGCGAGTACCTCCTGTACGCCGGTCTGGGCGTGCTGGCCGCGCGTGGTCGGCGTCGCGTTCATCCGCATCCTCTACGGCAGCGAGGACATCGCCGACCGGGTGTGGCGCGGCCCGGAGTGGGCTGCGCCCCGCGGTCGGCGGGATCCTGCTCGGCCTGCTGCTGCTGCTCGTCCCGCAGATGTACGGCGTCGGCTACCCGGTGCTCGACTCCGCCGTGGCGGGCCACTACGTGGTCGGGCTTCCTGCTCGCTGCTGATGCTCGGCCAAGCTCGTCGGCCACCAGCCTGACGATCGCGATCGGCGGCTCCGGCGGCGTGTTCGCCCCCTCGCTGTTCATGGGCGCGATGCTCGGCTCGGGATTCGGCCAGGCCGTCCATTCGCTGACCCCCGGCTGGGTCACCGCGCCCGGCGCCTACGGGCTCGTGGGCAATGGCCGCGGTGTTCGCGGCCGCGGCGCGCGCGCCGATCACCGCGGTGATCATCGTGTTCGAGCTCACCGGCGACTACGCGATCATCCTGCCGCTGATGCTCACCGTGGTGGTGGCCACGGGGCTGAGCACCTGCGTCACCGCGCGACACGATCTACACGCTCAAGCTGCGCCGCCGCGGCATCGACCTCGACGCGCGGCCGCCGGCCGGTCCGATGCAGCGTCGTGACGGTGCGCGACGCGATGCGCCCGGTGCCGGCAGCGTGAGCCCCGACCTCTCGCTGGCGGGTCTGGCAGAGCGCCTCTCGACGAGTGGCACGAGACCGCGCTTCCGGTGGTGGATGACGAAGCGGCTGCTGATCGGCGTGGTGTCGGCCGACGACCTCGAGCCCGCGCTCAGCGACGTGGGCGGTCCCGACACCGCGCGGGCCCTGGCACGTCCGGTGCCCGAGCTGCGCGCCGACGGCGCGCTCGAGAACGCCGCGCGGCTGCTCGGCGACAGCGAGGAGGCGGGGCTGCCTGTGCTTGCGGCGGAGGGCCGCACCGTGGTCGGCTGGATCACCCATCGCGACGTGCTGCGCGCCTACCTGCGCGGAAGCCAGGCGCGCGGAGGCGGCGGCGGCCGGGGACGGCCGCGAAAGCGACCCGAGGTGAGGCAGCCGGAAAGGGCCTGAGCCAGCTCCCAGCGCGCGCGAATGGTCTGATATCGTACTAGTTGGTCCTATATCAGACTAAGGAGGATCCGCGTGAACAGCCACACGGTCACCGCAGTGCTGGACACTCCCAAGGAGGAGGTCTTCGACTTCCTCTCCCAGCTCGACAACCTGCCCAGGTGGGCCACGGAGTTCGCGCACGAGCTCCGCTACGAGTGCGGCCGGGCGCTGGTGAAGAACGGCCTCGGCGAGTTCGTGATCGAGCTCGACTCCGACGCCGATTCGGGCGTGATCGACATGTACGCCGGGCCGAGTCAGGAGGAGCTCGCGCTGTTCCCCACGCGCGTGGTCGGCCTGCCGGGTGGGCGCTGCGCCTACACGTTCACGATGTTCCAGGGTCCCGGCATGCCGGCCGAGCTGTTCGAGTCGCAGTACCAGTCCCTGCTGCGAGAGTTCGAGAACATCCGCGACCAGTTCTCGTGACCGATCCGGACGAACATCGGAAGCGGCTCGGGGAGCGCGTCTCCGAGCCGCTTCGACCGCGGCGACGTGGGCTTCCTGCTCGCCAAGGCCAGCCAGCGCTGGAACGAGCTGCTCCACGAGCGCTTCGCGGCGGCAGGCTTCCCCGAAGTGAGGCCCGCGTACGGCTCGCTCCTGATCCCGCTGTTCGAGGAAGACGGCCTGCGCCAGGGCGAGCTCGGCCGGCGCTCCCGCCTCAGCAAGCAGACGATGACCACGATGACCCGGCTCCTCGAGCGCGAGGGCCTCGTGGAGCGCCGGCCCGATCCCAGCGACGCCCGCGCCACGCTCGTGTTCCTCACCGCGCGCGCGCGGGCCTTCCAGCCAGTGGCGGAGGCGGCCGTGAAAGAGCTCGACAAGCTGGCGGCAACGGCGCTCGGGCAGCAAAGCACCAGCGATCTGCGGGCCGCCCTCCAGCGCCTTTTGGCGGTCGATCCACCCGCGCGGTAAGCGCAGTTACATAGTCGGGCGCGAACGCGCGGAGCCGCCGCAATGCGGGTCTACGATTGCGCGCGCTGTGGTGCTCGAAGCCAAGGTGATCGCACGCGAGGAAGAGAAGCTCGGGGTGATGGTGGACGTCCCCGGGCGGGCTGGGCTGCTCTATCTCGTCGCCAGCGACAGGGAGGTGTTCCTCGGCCTGCACCCCGGCGTGGTCTACCGCCTCGAGATCGAGGATGGCATGGTGCGCTCGCACTCCTCGGCGGCGTAGCGCTGTAGCGTGTCGGCCCGCGATGGCCGTGGACGTCGAGTCCGAGATCGAGATCGCCCGCCCGCGTTCGGAGGTGGCCGGCTACGCCGTCCAACCGGACAACGCAACCTCCTGGTACGAGAACATCAAGGAGGTCGAGTGGAAGTCGCCGCCGCCGCTCGCCGTCGGGTCGCGGATTGCCTTCGTCGCCTCGTTCCTGGGCCGCCGCATCGCCTACACCTACGAGGTGATCGAGAACGTACCCGGCGAGCGCTTCGTGATGAGCACCGCCGAGGGCCCGTTTCCGATGGAGACCACCTATGCCTGGCAAGACGCGGGCGGCGGCACGCGGATGACGCTGCGCAACCGCGGCGAGCCCGCCGGCTTCGGCAGGATCACGGCGCCCGTGATGGCGCGCGCGATGCGTCATGCCAACGGCAAGGACCTGAGGCGGCTGAAGGCGCTGCTCGAGTCGCGGGCTGACTGATCGCGCCGCGGCGCTAGCCGAGGTCGAGCCGCGCGGACGCCAGCTCCCAGACCCGCGCGGCGGCGGCCGAGCGGCTCGTCACCTCGAGCTTCCGGAAGCCGCGCTCGAGGTGCTTGCCGACGGTGCGCTCGCGTATCCCGAGCGCCCCAGCCGCATCGCCGTTCGAGCTGCCGAGCGCGACGAGCCGAAGCACCTCCGCCTCGCGCGGGGTGAGGCCCGCCGCCTCGAGCCGCTCGAGCACTGCGCCGGCTCCGTCGCGCGTGCGCGCAAGCTCGTAGGTCACCGCATTGCGATAGGCCTGGATGAGGAACGGCCGGGCGCGGTCCACGAGCGCGCGCTCGTGATCGCTGTAGTCGTGCCGGCGCCGGCTGAGCGCCACGCCGAGGATGCGGTCGGCGCTGTGGGGAAGCGTGAAGGCGAGCTGATGCTCCACGCCGATGTGCGCGTAGAACTCACGGTAGATGGCGAGCCGGTGGAAGCGCTCCCTGCTGATCACGTCGGAGAAGCGGTAGGCGCGCCCGTCGCGGCGCGCGAGGTAACGCTGTACGAGCGGGTTCTCGTGAGCGAGCCGAGCGAACGTGGCGACCTGCTCGTCGGTCATCGGCGGGCGCACGAGCACGACGACCTTCTCCGGCTCCGGTCCCACGTCGTTGAGCGAGACGTAGTCGGACGGCAGCATCCGCGAGAGCGCGGCGAGCAGCCCCTCGCGGAACTCGTCGATGTCGAGCAGCCCCTGGACGTCGGCCACCAGGTCGAGGAGCTCCGCTTCGGCGGTCCGTCGCATGACTCATTGCCGAGCATACGTCGAAACGACGTATGCTCGAATGGCACCCAGCCGGCCGGTGCGGTTAGCGTCATGCGATGCGCAAGCTCCCACCGCTCCTGCTCGCCGCCCTGCTGGCCTGCTGCCTGACGGCGGCTGCCGCCCGCGCCTCGACGACCGTCGACGTACGCGGTGACTGGGACGTGGTGAGCCACTACGGAGGCTCGCAGTCCAACTACACGGAGACCTTCACCAACGAGGACTTCTCCACGGGTGCCATGAGCGGGCACGGCTCGGGCGGCAGCTACACCTGGCCCGTGTCGGGCACGCTCAACGGGAGCGCGCTGACGATGGCTGAGGGCCCCTACGACCAGCTGCCGAGCTACACCTCGACCGTGACTGCGACGGTCGCGCCCGACGGCAACACGATCGACGGCACCTTCAGCGACAGCAACGGCACGACCGGGACGATCACCTTCACGCGGACGAGCGGCCCGCCCGCGACGACGCCGGTCAAGCAGATCCCGCCACAGTGCACCGATCCGACCACGCTGCTGGTGACCTGCCAGAGCGACGCCCCGGCGCCGGGCGTCTGCGGGCCGACCGGCTCGATCCTGCCCGCCTGCTACCTGCCGGTGGACCTGCCAACCGTCTGCGGGCCCAGCGGCACCATCCTGCCCGCCTGCACCTCCGCGGGACCCTACGTGGTCGCCTGCGGCGGCACCGGCACGATCCTGCCTCCGTGCCACCTGCCCCCGCCGAACCTGCCGCAGGTGTGCGGCGGCAGCTTCTCGGTGCTGCCCAAGTGCACCGGCGCCAACAACCCGATCGTCGTCTGCGGACCGTCCGGCACGATCCTGCCGCAGTGCTCGTTCCAGACGAAGATCAAGGCCGCCGTGCTCAACCTGCCGAGCAACTCGAAGCAGGACAGCGGCGAGGTGGATATCGACATGTCCTGCCCGAGCACGCTGGCGGTGACCGCGGCGCGCGGCGCGCGGGCGGCGAAGTCCAAGGCGAAGACGTGCGACGTGAGCACCGTGCTGAACACGGTGCGCGACGAGAAGGACTCCGCTCTCAGCGCGGAGGCCGCCGCGTTGAGCCAGCAGTACGTGACCACTGCCAATGTCGTGCAGGGCGCGAGCACGCTGGGGCTCGGTACCGCCGTGATCACCGTCGACCCGCCGGTGAGCTCGGCCGAGGCGGCCAAGTTCGGCCCCGGCAACGCGCGCGTCTTCGTCGCGCGCGCGGCAGCCCTGCGCTTCAAGTACTTCTTTTCCAACCCGCTCCCGTTCCCACCCACCGCCGGCGAGATGCGGGACGCGCTGGACGTTCGCATCGGCACCCCCAGCTACGTCGGGCCGCCGATTCTCACGAGTCCATCGCTCGTGACCGCCCCGGCGCAACTCGGCGCCGAGATCGCCGAGTCCTACGGCGAGTACTACAAGCTGCGCCAGAAGCTCGGCAAGGGCTCGAGCCTCAGCGGCCTCGCGGCCAAGAAGAAGTCGAAGACGAAGAAGAGGGGCAAGAAGAAGGCAGCGAACGCTCTCGTCAAGCACTTCAAGCTGCGCCGCGGCAGGCACCGGCTGCGGCTCCACCTGTCGCGCAAGGTCGCGCGCCGCCTGGGGGCGGACGCGGGCAAGCACGGCAAGGTGGCGGTGCTCCGCGTGGCCCTGGCGTTCAAGGCCAAGCCCTACCCGGTGGTGCGCTTCGTGGACGTGGCCGTGACGGTCAAGCGCCACAAGCACAAGCGGCGCTAGGGGCGCTCGATCGGCTCGAGCACCGGCCGGCGGATGTGCTCGTACACGATCGATGTGTTCACGTCTGCCACCTCGCGGCGCTCGGTGAGGCGATCGATCACGAAGGCGTAGAGCGCGTTGGTGTCCGGCACCGCGAGGTGGAGCAGGAAGTCGCTCGAGCCCGACACCACGAACACGCCGATCAACTCCGGCAGCGTGGCCACCCAGTCCTGGAAGGCCTCGATGTTCTCGCGCGTGGGCGGCCGGATGGTCACGGCCGTGAGCGCCTGCACCTGGCGCCCGAGCGCCTCCAGCGCCACGTCCGCGTGGTAGCCGCGGATCACGCCGTCGGCGCGCAGCGCCCGCACGCGCTCCGAGGAAGTCGAGGGAGACACGTGCACGGCGGCGGCGAGGTCGCGATTGCTCTGCCTGGCGTCGTCCTGGAGCGCGCGCAGCAGGGCGTGGTCGACGGCGTCGAGCTCGGTCATGCCGGACGATGTGCGCCGCGGGCGCCAATATCGATGATCCGGTCGTACGAACAGCGGTTGATCTGGATCATGAGCATCAATCCTCCGGAGTTCGGAATACCGATTGCCGATTCATCTTATGGTTCCATCGGATGACCGCACAAGTGCCCACCACGGAGACCAACGGTTCGCCGCCCTTGGCCGCGACCTTGACCGTCGTGGTGATCGACCGCGAGCTCCCCAAGGGTCTGGCTGCCAACGCCGCGGCGGTCCTCTCGCTCACGCTGGGCGCCCACCGCCCGGCGCTCGTGGGCGCCGACTTCACGGACGGCTCCGGCGGCGAGCACCTGGGCCTGATCCCCGCCGGCCTGCCGGTGCTCGGCGCCGGCTCCGCGGAGCTCCCCGCGATCCGGGCGGCGGCCCGCGAGCGGAACCTGTTCGTGGTCGACTTCCCGTCCTTCGGCCAGCAGACCAACGACTACGGCGAGTTCCGCGCCGCCGTCGCCGCCACGCCGCCGGACGAGCTCGTGTACCTGGCGATGCTGATCAGCGGGCCCAAGAAGGCGGTGCGCGCGGTCACGGGCCAGCTCGGTCTGCTTCGCTAACGGCATGGACATCGGCTGGTACACGACCGAGCGCCGCCGGCTCCGTGGCCTGATGGAGTGGCGGAGGATTCCCCGCAGCGCCTCGAGGCCGCGATCGAGCGGGGCCGGCTGCTCGCCGCCACCGATGGCGGGGAGGTCGTGGGCTATCTCCAGCTGGTCGACAGCGGGACTCCCGGCGAGGCCGAGCTGCTGAGCATGGCGGTGGCCGAGCCGCGGCAGGGCCAGGGCATCGGACGGGCGCTCGCCGAGCGCGCCATCGCCGAATGCCGCGCCGAGGGCGTGCGAACGCTGCTCGTCGCCACCGCGTCAGCCGACATCGGCGACCTGCGCTTCTACCAGCGGCTCGGGTTCCGCATGCTCGGCGTCGAGCGCGACGCGTTTACGCCGGCGGACGGCTACCCCGAGGGACTCACCATCGACGGGATCCCGCTCCGCGACCGCGTGGCTCTCGCTCGCACTCGGCTAGCCCTCAGCTCGCACGCCGGGTGATCACGGCATCGGCGCGGCGCTTGGCTGCCGCCGGCACGAGCCGACCGAGCCAGGAGCGCCGGCTCGCTGCCGCCGAGTAGCCCAGCTCGACGGCGCGCGGAAACCTTTGCGCCAGCCCCGCCAGCCGCGCGCCGCGCGGCAGCAGCCTCAGCAGTGGGGCGAAGGCGGCGCCGCCGGAGTAGCGCCGCCCGTCTGCGTCCACGAGATGCCAGGACCGCATCCGCGCATGCTCGTCGAGGCCCGCCAGCAGTTCGTCGGCGCCGGGGTCCTGCAGGGCCACTGGCGTCAGGCGTGCACGCCGGTCCCAGCTCAGGACCTTCGCCACACACCAGCGGCAGAAGCCGCAGTCGCGGTCGTAGAGCAGCACGGCCCATAGCCAAGCACGTCGCCGGGCATGTGCCGCGCCTAGGCGGCCGCGCGCACGATCGCCTCGGCCACGAGATCGGGGCGCTGCTGGGGCAGCATGTGGCCGGCGCGGTCGGCGGACACGAGCTGAGCGCCCGGCAGCACACCGGCGAGCCTGCGCGCGTGCTCGGGCGACGAGATCCAGTCGCGCGTGCCGTAGAGGATGGTCGCGCGCTTGTCCACCGAGCTCAGCTCCGGCGCAAGTGAGGGGAGCTCTGCCACGAGGGCGCGCTGCTCGCTGAAAAAGCTTCTCCAGACACCGCCGTTGCGCCAGCTGGCCGCGGTGGCTGCGACCTGGCCCGGGGATAGCTCCGGCACCGCGCCGCGGGCGATGCTCCGCACCGGCCGCAGCGCGAGCCCCACGCCGGCAAGCGCGAATCCCAGCCGCGCGGCCGGAGCGCCCACGCGAGGATGGGCCAGCACACGATCGACGGCGCTCGGCGGGAGCCCCGGAGCCACCGGAGCGGCCAGCACGAGAGCACGGACTCGCTGCGGGAAACGGATGGCCGCGGCCAGCGCCACGCCGGTGCCCCAGCTGTGGCCGGCCACCACGGCGGATTCGATCTCGAGGCGGTCGAGCAGCGTCACGAGCGCGGCCGCGTTGTCGTGAAAGCCCGCGGCGCGCCCACCCGTTCGTCCGTACCCCGGGCGGTCGGGCGCCACCACCCGCATCCGCTCGCGCAAGCGGATCATCACCGGGCACCAGTCGCCGGCCGTGCCCGGCTGGCCGTGCAGAAGGACGGCGGCGGGCCCATCGCCGGTGTCGATCGCGGACAGCTCCACCTTGCGATCCTGCCACGGCGCTCCGGACGCCGCCGCAGTCAGCGTGCGGGGCGCGGGAGCGGCCGAGGCAGCTGTCCCTCAGCCCACATCGCCGCAAGACCGGTGCGGGCGAAGCCAAGCGGGCTGCGCTCGTACAGCAGGTAGCGCGGCTGCCAGCGCGGTGAGAACTTGGCGTTGAAGCGGTAGAGGCTCTCGATCTGGAAGTACGGGTTGGCGAGCCCCACCAGCCTGCCGAGCGCGCGCTCCCCGAGCCCGCTGGGATCACGCAGCAAGCGCGCGAAGGCGGCGAAGTTGAGCGACATCTCCTCGATCCCGCGTTCGCGCAGCAGCTCGATGGCGCTCACCACCAGGTACTCGGTGAGGCCATTGACGCAGTCGCGGTCGCGCCGCATGAGCCCGAGCGACATTGCCGGACGCCCGTAACAGGGAGCGAAGTGCAGGAAGCCCCGCGCAGCTCCGTCGCCGTCTCGCGCGGCCACCACCAGGCTCTGGCACAGATAGTCCCCGCGCAGGCTGTCGATCGCCATCGAGAAGCCGCGCTCCGGCTCGTCGCAGCGCCAGCGGTCGGAGACGTCCTCGAGCTCGCGCAGCTCGGCCTCGGACAGCTCGCCCATGCGCCGCAGCTCGGCCGTGAAGCCGGCCTTGCGGGCGCGGGTCACGGCCTGGCGCACCTTGCGGATCGGCCGTCCCTCCAGGGAGAAGGCGGCGAGGTCGATGATCGCCTCGTCGCCGAGGTAGAAGGAGTTGAGGCCGGCGCCGGCGGCCAGCTCGGCGAACTCCTCACTCGCCCCCACCACGCCGATCGCCAGCCCGCGCGCCTCGGCGAAGCTGCAGAGCTCCCTGAGCAGTGCGGGCAGCGCGGCCGGCGGCCCGATCGGATCACCGGACACGAGCAGCACGCCGGCCTCGATGCGGTAGCCCACGAACGCACGCCGCGAGCTGTCGAAGAAGTGGTGCTTGTCGGCGCGCAGCTTGAAGAAGCTGAGCGTGTCGCTCCCGTGGCGCTCCACGATCTCGCGCGCGAGCGGCCGGAGCTCCGGCGCCGGAAGCCCGCGCGGCGCCGCCAGCGGCCGGAATAGCAGCCAGGCCACGGTGAGCGCGGCGCCAATCCACAGCAGGTCGAGGCCGGCCGGCACCCAGTCGAAGGGGTCGCGATAGTGGATTGGCGCGGCGGAGAGGGACAGCGATGCCCCGAGCTCGGCCATGCCCCGGCCCGGAGTTAGCCCAGGCGTACCCCAGTGGGATGCCGCCACCAGCGTGAGGGCGCTTGTGGCGAGCACACCCGCCACCAGCGTCGCGCTGCGGGCGATGCGGTACGCGCCAGCCGCTGTCCTCGTGCAGCACGGGAAACGCGCGGCGGCCCCAGACGAGCAGCGCCGCAAGCCCCCAGCACGCAAGCGCCTCCTCCAGGTCGATCCCCTTGAGGAGGTTGAGCACGCCGGCGACCACGAGTATCACCGTGGCGAGTGCCCAGGCGCGCCGGCGGCGACGCACGAGGTAGACCCCCAGGATCGTCAGCGAGACTCCAGCGGCCAGTGCCAGCGCATGTGCCGCCACCGGCACCTCCCGCGGCACGAGCTGGAGGAGCAGGTGCGTTCTGGCGCCCAGGTTGGGCGTGAGCGCCGACGCCACGTTCACGAGACCCATGACCACCGTGCAGACGCCCGCCACGGGGGCGAGCTCGCGCGCGCGTGTATGCGTCCGGAAGGGCGTGGGGGCGCGATGCACGCCCGCACGCCACGCCGTGGTGTCGCGCAGCCGCGGGAACAGGTCGTGCCAGTCCTTCCACACGAGCCACGTCCCCACCACCAGCGACACGAGCACGAGCGGGACCGGCAACGGCCAGCCGGCCACGAGGATCAGCGCGGCCGCGGCCAGCACCGCAATCCCTGCATGACACTCGTGAACCCTGCGTCCGAGCACGTATAGCCGCGGACCGAGTTCGTGGCGCTCAACGCGGAACAACTTGCGGCCATCGTTGACGGGCTCCGTAAGCGCGCCCTAAGGAGCGCATGAGAGGAGTCCAACGCCCCGCGTTCAGACAGATCTTTCCCATGACCCGCCGACTCGGGCGACACTACGCACACAGCGCCGCCGCCCAGCCACCCGCGCGCAGCCCGGACTCGATCGCGCCGTCGATGAACCCCGCCCAGCCGTTGGCCAGGTCCGAGCCGGCGAGTATCACGTTGCCCTCGGGGCGGCTCATGGCCGCGTGGTGGTGCTTGTACCAGCCGGGGCGGTGGATGGCCCAGGTGCCGCGTGAGAACTCGTCGCCGAACCAGTCGTGGGCAGTGGCGTCGAGCAGCTCGTAGCCGGGAAGGGTCTCGTCAAGGCTGGCCTGCATCGCGGCGAGGTCCGCGGGGTCGCAACGCTCCGCATCGGGGCCGAAGCCGATCATGAGCTGGGTGCCGTCGCCCACCAGGATCTCGCTGTCCAGATAGCCGAACGGGTGGCCGGAGCGAATCGAATTCTGGATCACGTCCTCGCCCCGCGCATGGATCATCACCTTGATTCCGCGGCTGGCCTGCCCGAGCGCTATTGCCTCCTGCTTGTCCTCGGGCAGGGGCGGACTGAACTCGATCGCGCCGAGCGTGTTCAGTGGCATCGCGACGATCGCCGCGCGCGCGCCGAACACTTCGCCCGCGCGCGTGTGAACCTCCACGTGATCGCCGTTGCGGTGCACGGCCGCAACGGGCGTGTCCAGCCTCCGCTCGTGGGGAGCGGCGCCGGCGATCGCCGCCAGCAGCGCCCCGGTGCCTTCGTCGATCGTCACACGCCCGCCCGTGTGCTGAGTCAGCTCGAGGCTGTAGCCCGACAGGGCGTGCCAGCGCAGCACCGACACCGCTCCCGAGTCGGCGAGGGGTGCATGGGCGAGCGACTCGAGCTCGGCGGCGAGGACGTCATGCTCCTCGTCGTCCAGATCGAGCTCGGCGAGGCGCTCGGCGATGCTCAGCCGATCGAAGCGCGCCAGCTCGGGCAGGGCGGTGAGCGGCGCGTGCGGCTGGGGCAGGGCTTCGCGAACGCCGTCCACGAACCGGTCCCAGCCGCGCCGGGCGATCGCATCGCGCTGCTCGATGGTGCCGCTGCGTTGCTCGCCGCCGACCTGCCACAGAGCGCGCCCGGCGTCGCCCGACACGCTCACCGCGAGCCCCGCGCGCGTCAGCTCGGAGAAGGTGTGGGGCTGGTGCCAGTGCACCCACGCGCCGCCGTACTCGATCGGCAGGCCGTTCCACTTCGCGCTCCATGTGCGACCTCCGAGCCGGTCACGCGCCTCGAGCAGCAACGTGCGGCGGCCTCGCAGAGCGCACTCGCGCCCGGCGGTCACGCCGGCGAAGCCGCCGCCGACGATGATCACGTCGTAGCGATCGGGCGCCATTTGTACAATTGTGCCAGACAGATGCACAAGCGCGCCCCCGTCAACAGCAAGCGCCAGAATCCCCGGCGCCAGGACATCCTCGAGGCCACCCTGCGCGTGATCGGCGAGGGCGGCGTCAACAGCGTCACCCACCGAGCGGTGGCCGAGGAAGCCGGCGTCTCCCTGGCCTCCACCACGTACTACTTCGACTCGAAGAGCGCGCTCATCGAGGAGGCACTCGAGTTGATGATCGCCCGCTCCATCGAGTGCGTGCGCGAGCACACCGCCTCGCCTCCGAAGATCTCCCGCGCCGAACTTGTCAACCGGATCGTGGCCTTCGCCGACGCGCAGATCAACGATCCGCAGGCGTTCCTCACCGCCCAGTACGAGCTGATGCTGGAGGCGGGGCGTGCGGAGTACCTGCGGCCGCTCACCCGCCGCTGGACCGTCGCGTACATGGACGGCTTCAGGCACCTCGTGGAAAGCGCCGGCCTGCGCCGGCCGAAGGCCGCCGCAGAGATCATCATGAAGTTCGCCGAGGGGGCGCTTCTCGACCAGGCCACCACCCCCACCGATGACTTCCTCGATGCCTACTTCCGGCCTTACCTCACCGACCTTGTAAACGCGTGGGCCAGGGGAACGCCGAGCTGACGCCGCCGTGAGGGTGGTGGTGGTCGGAGCGGGCCTGGCTGGGCTGGCTGCGGCCGACCGGCTTCGCGAGGCCGGTGCCGATGTCGAGGTGTTCGAGGCGCGCGACCGGGTTGGCGGCCGCGTGTGGTCGGTCCCCTTCGGCGCGGCCACCGTGGAGCGCGGAGCCGAGTTCATCCTGCCCGGCAACTCGGAGGTCGTGAGCACCGCCGAGCGCCTGGGGCTCAGCCTGGTGCGCAAGGGGATGTTCTACGGAGCGCGCGAGCCGCGGGCCGCGGAGCACGTGTCGAGCGACGAGGTCACAGCAGGGGTGGAGCGCATCTGCCGCTCGGACGGGGTCGCCGGGACCCTGGCCGACCTCCTGGCCAGAGCGAAGGAGCCGGCCGCGGTGATGGAGGCGATCCGCGCGCGCGTGGAGGTGAGCTGCGCCCACCCGGCGGACGATCTCGATGCCGGCGTGCTCGCCGGCGGGGCCGCGGAGTTCGGGGAGTTCGACACTCACACGATCCACGGCGGCAACGACCTGCTCGCGCGCCGTCTGGCGGCGCCTCTCAGCTCGGCGCTGCGGCTGTCCTCGCCGGTGCGGGCCGTGGCCTGGTCGGAATCCGGGGTGCAGGTCGAGGCGGGAGACGCGACCACCAGCGCGCACGCCGCGGTGATCGCAGTGCCGCCGACCGTGATGGACGCGATCTCGTTCCGGCCGGCGCTGCCGGAGGAAAAGGCGGCTGCCCTGCGAGGCGTGAAGCTTGGCCAGGCAGCCAAGCTGTTCGTGGCGCTGCGCAAGCCCGCCGAGCCGAGCGCCACGCTGTCGGTGCCGGAGCGGTTCTGGTGCTACACGCAGCTCGGAGCGGACGGCCGGCCGCTGCCGGTGGTGGGCGCCTTCGCGGCCACGCCGGGCGCGCTGGAGCGTCTCGAGGTCTCGCGCGGGCCCGAGCCCTGGCTTGCCGCGCTCGCCAGACTCCGGCCGGACCTCGAACTCGACCGATCCAGCGCCCTGCTCACTCGCTGGCACGACGACCCGTGGGCGCTCGGCGCCTACTCGGCGCGCTCGGTGGCGCCGCCGATGGATGACGAACAGCTCGCGCTCCCCGTGGGCCCGCTCGCGTTCGCCGGCGAGCACGCCGCCGGCGCGTGGCACGGGCTGATGGAGGGTGCGTTGCGCAGCGGCACGCGGGCGGCCGACGAGCTACTGGGGGTGACGGCATGAGTGTTGACGTGGTGGTGGTCGGGGCGGGACTCGCCGGGCTGTCGTGTGCCCGCGACCTGGCGAGTGCGGGAACGAATGTCGTCGTGCTCGAGGCGCGCGAGCGTCCCGGCGGGCGGGTCGACCAGCTCACCTCTCCCGACGGCCGGGTGATCCAGCTCGGGGGCGAGGTGATCGCCGAGTTCCACACCAGCTACCTCGAGCTCGTCCGGGAGCTCGGCCTGACGGTGACCGAGGCGTTCCCGAGCTTCCCGGGCGAGCTCACCTGGGGACTCTGCGACGGAACCCATGTCGGCGACGCGGCGCCCTGGCTGAGCGCCACCGAGCTCGCCGCCTGGCGCGAGGCCGAGCAGCGGTTCTGTGCGCTCGCACGCACGGTCGACCCCGACGACCCGTGGTCCCATCCGGACGCCGAGCGGCTCGACCGCGTCAGCATCGGCGACTTTCTGCGCGACAACGCCGTGTCGGCTGAGGGCATCCGCATGAGCGAGGTGATGCATCTGGGCCTCGCCGCCGACTCGATCTGGCGCACGTCGCTGCTCGGAGAGCTGCGCAAGGCGGCGGTGGCCGGAGCCACCGGCTTCTACGACGAGGACGTCTGGGAGACGCACGGCGTGGCAGAGGGATCCGCCAGCGTGGCGCGGCGGATGGCGCATGAGCTCGAGGGACGGATCCGCTTCGGCGCTCCCGTCGCGGCGATCGACATCTCGACGCCGTCGTGCACGGTCAGCCTGACCGGCGGCGAGACGATCTCCTGCTCGGCAGTTGTGAGCGCCGTGCCGGCCGGCCCGCTGCGCGACATCTCGATCCAGGGGGTGTCCGACGCTCGTCTCGCGTCGCTGCACTCGCTGCGCCATTCGGTGGCGATCAAGCTCGTGGCGGTGTGGGAGGACTCGTGGTGGCTCGAGCTGGGCCGTGACGGCTTCATCCGCAGCGAACGCGAGCTGGGCTGCGCGTGGCCTCAGCTCGAGCCGGGAGCGCTCAGCGTGCTGATCCCGCCCGACCGCGTGGGCCCCTACCTGGCCACGGCACCCGATCAGCGACGCACGGAGATAGCCGCCCTGCTCGGCGAGCTGCTGGGCCGCCCCGGCCACGGCCCGCAGCTGATCGAGGAGCGCCTCTACGCCGTCGATCCGTGGACGCAGGGCTACATCACCGGCTGGCGCCCGGGCGATGTGACCCGTGTCGGACCGCTGCACGCCACGCACGAGCCGCCGTTCTACGTGTGCGGCTCGGACTTCTGGGTATGCGGCTACATGGAGGGCGCCGTGCGCACCGGACGCGCCGCCGCGGCGGCGCTGCTGGCCTAAGCCTGCCGCACCTCGTCGACCGTCTCGGGCTCCTGCTCGGCCTCGGCCTCTTCCACGGGCTCGCTCATGGTCAGCACCCGCAGCCCTTCGGGCGGCAGGTGCACGCTCACCGCCGCGCCCGGCTCGAGATCGACGGCCAGTGGCCGGCCGTCGTTCGCCACCGTGGCCTTGAGCAGCTCGCCGCCGAGGACGCGCACGTGCACCTCGTGCGAGCCGCCGAGGAAGACCGATCGCTCCACCATTCCCGGCATCCGCTCGTCGCCGCTGCGCCGAGTGCGGCTCGATCCCGATGCGCTCCGGCCTGATCATCACCTTCACCTCACCACGCGCATCGGTCGCGCCCTGCTGTGCACGGAACGTGCGGTCGCCGATCCGGACTGAGCAGGCCGCGCCGTCGGGGCCCATCGCCTCGGCGCCGAGCAGGTTCGAGACGCCCAGGAAGTCCGCCACGAACACGGTGTCCGGCTCCTCGTAGATCGCCCGCGGCGACGCCGCCTGCTCGACGCGACCGTTGTTCATCACCGCGATCCGGTCGCTCATCGTGAGCGCCTCCTCCTGATCGTGGGTCACGAACACGAAGGTGATCCCCAGATCGGCCTGGAGCGCCTTGAGCTCGACCTGGAGGTTCTTGCGCAGCTTGGCGTCGAGGGCGCCCAGCGGCTCGTCGAGCAACAGCACGCGCGGCCGCAGCACGAGGGCACGGGCGAGCGCCACCCGCTGTTGCTGCCCACCGGACAGCTGATCGGCCTTGCGCCCCGCGAACTCGCTGAGGTTGACGAGCTCGAGTGCCTCCCCCACCCGCTTGGCCCGCTCCTCCTTGCTGAGCTTGTGGTACTTGAGGCCGAAGGCCACGTTCTTCGTGACATCCAGGTGCGGGAACAGCGCGTAGCTCTGGAACACCGTGTTGACGTTGCGCTGGTGCGGCGGCACGCGCGCGACGTCGGTCCCGTCGAGCAGGATCCGCCCGCTGGTGGGGCGCTCGAAGCCGGCGATCATGCGCAGCGTCGTGGTCTTCCCGCAGCCGGACGGGCCAAGCAGGGTGAAGAACTCTCCGGGCGGCATGTCCACGCTGATGCCGGCCACCGCCACCTGTCCGTCGAACTCCTTCGTCAGCTCCTCGAGCTGGATCTCCCCGGGCATCAGACCTCCATTGTCGCGAGCGAGGCGGCCTCGCTTCCGCCGGCGAACTTCCGGTAGACGAGGAACGCGGCCGTGAGCGTCACGAGCGTGATCACGAGCCCGACCGTCGCGATCGCGTTCAGCGCCGGAGTGGGCGCGCCGCGCGCGCTCGAGTAGAGCAGCATCGAGACGGTGGTCGTGCTCGCGTCGCTCGAGAGGTACTGCGTCACGACGAAGTCGTCGATCGAGGTCGCGAACGTCACCGCCGCGCTGGCCACGATCGCGGGCGCGAGCAGCGGCAGCAGGACGCGAGTGAGCTGGTCGCGCGGCGGGGCACCGAGGTCGGCGGCGGCCTCCTCGAATTCGGGCCCGATCGAGACGAGCCGGCCGCGCACGATCACCACCACGTAGGACAGCGTGAAGGTCACCTGCCCGATCACCTGCGCCTCGGTGCCGAGACCGATCCCTGGGAACACCCGCAGGAAGAGGAGCAGGAGAGCGACGCCCATCACGATCTCCGGCGTGACGAGCGGAAGCAGCATCACCGTGTTGATCGTGCCGCTCCCGCGCCCGCGCCAGCGCTGGAGCCCGAGAGCGAGGGCCACGCCGAGCGGAGTCGCCACCGCCACGCAGATCACGGCCAGGAGCAGGGTGTGCTTGAGCGCGCTCTGCAGGGCGGGGTCGTGGAACACGCTGCCCGTCTGGCCGGTGAACCAGCGGAAGGAGAAGCCCTGCCACGTGGTGCGCGAGCGACCGTTGTTGAACGCGAACGCCACCGCGAGCAGCACCGGCACCACCGACCAGATGATGTAGACGCCGGTGACCAGCCCGAGAAAGCGCGGGCGCCCCCAGGGATTGCGCAGCCAGCTCATGCCTCGGCCGCCTGGGTGCCCGCCCGGCGGGTGGTTCGCAGGTAGTAGAACATCAGCGCGAGCAGGAACAGCGAAAGCAGCAGCGTCAGAGCCGCGCCCGTGACCTTCTCCGAGCCCTGCCTCATGAACTCGTCGATCTGGTTCCCAATCATGTTCGTCTGGGTGGAGGCCGACACGAGATCCGCCGTGTAGTAGTCGCCGAACATCGGCAGCGTGATGAGCACCATGCCGGCCAGGATGCCTGGCACTGACAGCGGCAGCGTGACGCGCACGAACCCGCTCAGCGGACTTGCGCCGAGGTCGCGCGCGGCCTCGATCTGCCGCTGGTCGATGCGGTCGAGCGCCACGAACAGCGGCAGGATGAGGAACGGGATGTAGCCGTACGTGAGCGCGAGGATCACCGTGGTGGGCTGGCCGTTGAGCCAGCCCCCGCGTTCGGCCAGGAGGCCGATCGAGAGGAACAGCTTCTCGATCCCGATGTCGTGCAGGAACTTGGAGGCCAACCCGTCGGGCGCGAGCAGGTTGATCCACGCGAGCATCCGCATCAGGTAGTTGATCCACAGCGGGACGATCAGCAGTACCAGCACGAGGCCCTTCCAGCGGCCGGCGTGGCGGGCCGTGAAGTACGCCACCGGATAGCCGATCGCCAGCGAGAGCGCGATCGCGATCACCACGAACTCGATCGTCCGCAGCGAGACGGTGAGGAACGGGCCGCCGTGCCAGAAGTTCTTCAGCGTGTCCAGCATGTAGCCGACGTTCCATTCCCACGGCTTCCAGAACGGGACCGGCTGCGAGAGGGTGTCCTGGTTACCGAACGCGACGGCTATCACCGCGTAGAACGCGGCGAGAAAGAAGACCGAGAGCCACGCGACACCGGGCAGGGCGAGGCCACGCCAGGTCCAGCGCGAGCGCATCAGCCGGCCTTGTACTTCGACCAGGCGTCGTCCCAGAGGCGCTGGCCCATGACGCTCAGTTGCAGCAACTCCTGGTTAGCCGCGAACTGGTCGGGGCGGACGACCGCGGTCGTCAGGGTCTTGGGAATCAGCCCCTGCTTGATCAGCGTCTGGGCGTCGATGTTCTTCTGCGGCGGCGTGTAGCCCGTGAAGTTGACGAAGTTGTTGTACGCGTTCTTCTCGTCGAGGAAGAAGTTGATGAACTGGTGCGCGAGTACCGGGCTCTTCGAGGCCTTGCCGATGCAGAGGAAGTCGTTCTGGACGACGCCGTTCTGGTCCGGGCCCCAGAAGGAGAGCACGTTCGGCTTCACGCCCTTCGGCATGTAGTAGAAGGCGCCGCTGAGGAGATCGCCCGACCAGGAGTGGTGCAGCACCGTCTTGCCTTCCGGGAGCGTCTGGTAGTCGGTGATCGTGACCTTGGGATTGCAGATGGCACCGAGCTGCGACAGCTCGCTCTCCGCTTTGTTGATCAGGGCGGCGTTCTCGGTGTTGAGGTCCGGGCGGGTTTCTGAGTGCATCGCGTCGCGCTGCATCGGCATGCTCAGCGCGTCGCGCCGGTCGTCGAGGATGCCCACCTGGCCGCGGTAGGCCTGCGCGTGCCAGAAGATGTCCCACGGCACGTCCATGCCGGCGATGTCTTCCTTCACCTTGTCGTTGCGCCAGCCGATCCCGTCCATCCAGACGACGTACGGCACCGTGTAGCGGCTGCCCCTGTCGTAGAAGGGGTCCGCGAGCTCCGGCCAGACGTTGTCGAGGTTCGCCAGGTAGCTGTGGTTGAGCGGCGCCATCAGCTTGTGCGCGATCAGGTCGACGATGTTCGACCCGGTGAGCCCCATGATCACGTCGAACGCCACCTGCCCCGAGGCCAGCTTCGCGATCGCCTCCTCCGGCGAGTTGTAGGTGGCGACCTGAACCTTCGTGTTGAACTGCTTCTGAAACTTCTTGACCGTCGCCGGGTCGACGTAGTCGGCGTAGTTGTAGACCCTGAGCGGGCCTGCTTCGGCTTGCTTTCCGTCCGCGATCGGCTTGTTGTCCTCCGTGATCGCCCAGGTCACCGAGTTGTCGGTGCGCGGCAGCGGGAGGCCGCCCGGGCCGGTGGGCTTCTGGACGACGAGCTCGGCGGCCGCGCCCGTCGGGCCGGCGGCTTCGGCGCCGATCGGAGTGGTGGTGTTCTCGCATCCGGCGAGCACACCCGCGGCGCCGATTCCGGCTGCCGCGCCCACGGACCTCTGAATGAGCTGTCGCCGGCTCATGCCAGACCGGTCCTTGGGGTGCTTCACCTCGACCCCCTCTCAACTGAATCGCGGCTGCCCAAACTGGGGTGGTACGGGCGTACTATACGTGTTTACAGGGTGTGAGAGAAAGGGTCTCTGGCCGGGATTCAGTGCATGGCCACCTGGTGCCTCGCGGCCGGCCGGAAGGCGGGGACCGCGATCAGGGCGACGAGCGCCAGCACGCCGGCGATGATCGCGCCCGCCACGGCTGCCTGGCCGTAGCCGTCCGTGAAGCCGGCGCCCACGGCAGATCCGGCTCCGAGCGCGACGGCGGAGAAGATCGACACTCCTAGCGCGCCGCCAAGCTCGTGCGCGGTGGTCATCAACCCGGACGCGAGCCCGGCGCGATCGCTCTCGATCTCGGACATGGCCGTGACGGAGATCGCCACGAACGTCAGTCCGACGCCGAAGCCGAGCAGCAGGAAGCCCGGGAGCAGGTCGGCGGCGTAGGAGGCGCCGGGTGGCGCCTTGCTGAGCAGCAGGTCTCCCGCCGCGATCAGGGCAAGGCCCCCAACCACCGTGGCTCGCGCACCGATGCGGGTGAGCAGGTGCGGCCCCGCGTGCGCGGCCATGCCGATCACCAGCACGAGCGGGAGGAAGGCGAGCCCGGCGACGAGCGCGGATGCCCCGAGCACGTTCTGCAGGAACAGCGAGTTGACGAAGAAGGTGCCGACGAGAATCCCTGTCGCGCCGAGCATCACCGTCGCGCTCGACACCAGCGAGCGCACCCGCCACGTGGTGACGGGGATGAGCGCGCTCGCCGAACGCCGCTCGATCGCGGCGAACGCGGTCAGGAGACCGGCCGCGGCGGCCAGCAGCAGCAGCGTGCGGCCGGATCCCCAGCCGTGCGAGGTCGTGCCCTCGATCGCGTAGATGAGCAGGGCCAGGCCGGACACGAGGGTCAGCGCTCCGGGCGCATCGAGCTGCCGCGCCGAGCCGGCGCGTGCGCCCGTGTGCGGGACGAGCCGGACGGCGAGCACCGCGGTGAGGAGGCCCACCGGGACGTTGATGAAGAAGACCCACTCCCAGCTCAGCCAGGTGGTGAGCATCCCGCCGAGCAGGACGCCGGCAGCGGCGCCGCCGGCACCGATGGCGCCCCAGGCGCTGAGCGCCACCGTGCGCTGCTCGCCCGTGTAGGTGCTCGTGATGATCGACAGCGCGGCGGGAGAGAGCATCGCCGCGCCGAGTCCCTGGGCGGCGCGCGACGCGATCAGCGCCGAGGGCGACGCGGCCAGGCCGCTCGCCAGCGAGGCCGCGGTGAACACGAGCAGCCCAGTCAGGAAGATCGGTCGGCGGCCAAGCAGGTCGGCGGTGCGGCCGCCAAGTAGGAGCAGGCCACCGGTCATCAGCACGTAGGCGGTCACCACCCATTGCAGGTCCTGCGCGGCGAAGCCGAGCGCGCTGCGGATCGAGGGCAGCGCGACGTTCACCACGGTGACGTCGAGGATCACCATGAACTGGGCCACCGACAGGAGCACGAGGATGGTCCAGGGCTTGCGGTCTGTCTCGGAGTGGGGCATCTGGGCGCTTCCTTGGTAAACGGTTGACACTGGTGTAAAGGGAACGGTAGCACGAACCTTTACACTTGTGTCAACCCATGACGGAGGCGCTGCCCACCCACGACTCACGACAGGCGACGGCGGAGCGCAACGTCGAGGCCATCCTCGATGGCGCCGAGCGGCTGCTCGCGCGTCACGAGCAGCCGACGATCTCAGCGGTGGCCACGGAGGCCGGTGTCTCGCGCCCCACTGTCTACGCGCACTTCGGCGACCGCGGCCGCCTGCTCGAGGCGGTGGTCGAGCGCGCCGTGAGCCGAGCCACGACCGCGATCGAAGCAGCAGACCCCGAGCGCGGCCCCGCTCCCGAGGCGCTCGAGCGCCTGATCGCCACGAGCTGGCAGCAGCTCGGCCGCCACGAGGAGATTGGGCGCGCATCGGCCGCGGAGCTGAGCGGCGGGGCGATGCGGCGCGCCCACGAGGCGGCACGCGCCGTCATCCGGAAGCTCGCTCAGCGCGGGCGCCGCGAGAAGGCGTTCCGCACGGACGTGCCGGTCGACTGGCTCGTCACGAGCACGCTCGCTCTGATCCATGCCGCCGCGGAAGGGGTGCGGGAGGGCGAGCTCCGCCCCGACGCCGCCCTCGACGTCCTCACCGTGACGATTCTCGACCTGTTCCGGGCTCCTACCGGCCGCTGAGATCGAGCGCGCGCGGCTCTGCGGCCACCGGATGCCGGTAGAGGACGTGCTGGCGCTTGAGCTCCTCGATCGCGTACTTGCGCCACTCTTCCGGCGGCCCCTGCGGCGCCGCCGGAGATGCCGCCGGTCCGAGCGGGTGGGAGCCACTCCGGCGTCCCCGGCCGCGATGTATCCGAGGCGCGTGAGGTGGCGCTGCGTGGCGCGCTCCACCAGCGCCAGTTCGTGCGGCTCGAGGCGCTTCCTCCAGCTCGCGACCGCCGCGGTGGTGATCGGCTCGCTCAGCCGGTCGTGCCAGCCCGGGTTGAAGTTTCCCCGCCGCGGCCGGTTCAGCATCTGGTCGACGGCCTCGCCGTCGCGCAGCCCCGGCGAACGCGCAGATCCGCTCCAGCGTCCCCGCGGGTCGCTGACAAGGTCCTCGTCGCGCACGTCCAATAGCTGGTCCCGGCACAGGGCCCCGGCGAAGCGGTCAACCCGCTTGGATGGATCGCTCCCACGTGCCACACCGCGGAGCCAGCGCGTCGCCGCGCTTCCTCGTAGCCGCCAAGCGGCAGCTCGGACGCCACCGCGGGCGCGGGTCGCGCACCAGTTCAAGAACTAGGCGTCGGGGAAGGACATGAAGAGCAGCATCGATGAAGCCCGCGTAGCGCCGGCCGCTTGTCTCCCCAGCGCGGCTTGC
>CAWEQJ010000003.1:0-218884 GCA_963811205.1 uncultured Thermoleophilaceae bacterium | reverse complement strand
CTCGGCCGCTGGACCGCCACGCACTTCCGGAGTCGTCGCGGCGGCATGGGTCGTGGTCGCGGTGGGTCTCGGCGTCCTGGCCCCGCGCGTCGAGAAGGCGCTGTCGGGAGCCGGCTGGGAGGCGACCGGCTCCGAGTCCGTTCAAGGCGCGCCAGCTGATCGACAAGAACTTCGAGGGCTCGGGAGCTACGGGCTCGCGGTCGTGGTCCACGCGCCGGACAAGACCGTCTCCGATCCCGCGTTCCGGCGGGCGCTGCGAGGGGTGGAGGCCAAGCTGAGAGAGCGATCCGGCGGTGACCACGGTGGCGCCGCCACGGGCGGGCGTGTCGATCTCGCCCGATCGCCACACCGCCGTGATCCAGGCGGGCGCGGCGCGCGACGCGAACGACATGGTGCGCGCCGCCGACGAGCTGAAGGGCCCGCTCGCGCGAGCTCGGCTCTGACGGGGTGCGGGTCGACCTCACCGGCGCGGCCGGCATGTGGTCCGACTTCAACCAGGCGAACAAGTCGGCGATGATGAGGTCCGAGCTGATCTCATGGCCGGTCACGCTCGCCATCCTCGTGCTCGCGTTCGGCTCGCTGGTCGCCGCCGGGCTGCCGCTGATGCTGACGATCGCCGGATTGATCGCCGCGGCAGGCTCGCTCTGGATCGGCACGCGGATCGCCGACATCTCGATCTGGTCCATGAACTTCGCGCTGATGTTCGCGCTGGCGCTGGGAATCGACTATGCGCTCTTCATCGTCTACCGCTTCCGCAGCGCCTTCTTCGGCTCGAAGCTGTCGGCCCAGGAGGCGGCCGCGGCGACGATGGACACCGCCGGCAAGGCCGTGCTCTTCTCGGGCGTGACGGTGCTGATCTCGCTGAGCGCCGTGATGCTCGTTCCGAGTCCGGCGTTCCGGTCGACGAGCCTCGGCATCATGCTGTCGGTCGTCTTCGTGCTGGCCGCGACGCTGACGCTCCTGCCGGCCGTGCTGGCGAAGCTCGGGCCGCGGGTGGACAGGTTCGCGCTCGCAGTCGGTCCACTCGGGCGAGCACCACTCGCCGCGCTCCGCGGCGTGGGCCGAGCGTCTCTGGCGTCGGCCGCTGCGCCTACGGCCTGGCGGCGATCGTGCTGCTCGTGGCGCTCGCGCTGCCGGTGCTCTCGCTGAAGACCGCGATGCCGTCGATCAAGGTCGTTCCGTCGGGCGACAACTCTCGGGCAGGGCTACGCACGCAGTCCAGAGGGCGTTCGGGCCGGGTGCGACGGGTCCGCTGCAGATCGTCGCCCCAAAGGCGGAGGCTGCGCAGGCTGCGGCGGCGGCGCGGCGCGATCCGGGCATCGCGCGTGTCATGCCGCCGCAGCCGGGCGGGGACGGTCTGGCGCTCGTGCAGGCGATCCCGACGACAGACCCGTCGGCAAAGGCCACGGGCAAGACGATCGACCGTCTTCGCGCGGCGCTGCCGCCGGCGGCGCTCGTCGGTGGTCCGGTGGCGGAGAACCACGACCTCGAGGCGGCGCTGTCCGCCAAGACGCCGCTGGTGATCGGCGTCGTGCTCGGCCTCAGCTTCCTGCTGCTGGTGGTCGCGCTGCAGGCGCCGCTGATCGCCGCGCTCGGCGTCGTCACCAACCTGCTGGCGACCGGGGCTGCCTTTGGAGTCGCGAAGTGGATCTTCCAGGACGGCATCGGGCACTCGGTGCTCGGATTCGAGCCACAGGGCTTCCTGGACGCGTGGGGACCGGTGTTCTTCTTCGCGATGATCTTCGCGATCTCGATGGACTACACGGTGTTCCTGCTCAGCTCGGCGAAGGAGCACTGGGACCGCTCGGGCGGCGACGCCAAGGAGGCCATGGTCGGCGGCATGGCCCACTCGGGACGCGTGATCTTCGCGGCCGGCGCGGTGATGGTCTCGGTCTTCTTCACGTTCGCCCTGAGCGGCCCGCTGCCGCCGAAGGAGATGGGCGTGATTCTCGGCGTCGCCGTGCTGCTCGACGCCGCGCTCGTCCGGCTGCTGCTCCTGCCGGTGATGCTGCGGCTGCTCGGCAAGTGGGCGTGGTACCTGCCGAAGCCGCTCGACCGGCTACTGCCCGACGTCCGCTTCGGCCACGCGTGACGACCGCTGGGAGGACTGGTCGAGGAACCCTTCGATCACGAGCCCGCCCCCACGTCTCCGTGTTGGACAAACTCGAGGTATGAAGTTCGGCCTGAGTTACGACACCGCCGTCGTGGGCACCGACCCGAGGCGGTCGACGCCCTCGGCGGCGTAGGCCTCCGCACCGCTGCGGTCCATGTCGATCGAACCCCAGCGGGTGTACTCGAGAACCTCCGGGTCGCCGCCCTCGGCAAGAACGGTCGTGTGCATCAGTTCGGGCCGCCGCCCCGACGGTCAGCTTCCTCGGCTGGTTAGGCCCGCGCGGCCTGGCATCGATCGTGTTTGCGGTGGTCGTGATCGAGGAGTCGCGACTTCCGCACGAGAGGCTCATCTCGCTCGCCATCTACCCGACGGTCGGGCTGTCGGTCGTGGCCCACGGCCTGACCGGTGGTGAGGAACTACACCTAGGCCGCCCTCGAGCCACTCTTCGAAGCTGGGGCCGGCGAGCTTCGCGCCCGGGTTGGGCAGCGCGGCGCCCTCCGCATAGGCCGCGGCGTCCGGGTCGCCGGGCTCCGCCAGCGGACCGCCGCGGCTCTCGCGGATCTCGAACGAGTCACCTCGGCTGGCGAAGAGCGCCGCTGCCGCATCGGCGAGACGCTCCACCTGCGGGCCGGCGACCTCGGTGATCCTGCCGTTCTGGATCTCCGGCTCCTCGGCCGCGTCGGCGAGAGTTTCGGCGACGACGCGGGCGGCCACGAGCTGCGTTCGCATCTCGGGCACGTAGGCGACGCCATCCTGGATCGTCCACCCGACCAGCGGATCGACGAACTCGTGGAACTGGGCCGCGCGAACGATCCGCACCGGGAGCGGGCCTTCGAGCAGCGTCTGCTCCTGCGCCACCTTCGCCGCGTTGTAGCCGCCCTGGAACTTGTCGATGCCGATGATCGAGACGACGACGATCCGCTTCGACCCCGGCGGCGGCGCCGGCTCGCTGCAGGTTCCGCGCCGAGGCGGTGAAGAATGCCGTCGCCTCCTCCTCGTCGGGCGAGGGCCCGGTGGCCGTGTCGATGATGGCCTCGGCCCCGACGAGCGCCTCGTCGAGACCCTCGCCGCTGACCACGTCGACACCCTTGGAGCGCGCGATCGGGACTACATCGTGTCCGCGCTGCTCGAGGATCTCGACGAGGTGAGATCCGACCCGGCCGGTGGCTCCCGTGACGGCAATCTTCTGGCTCCTGTTTTCGGTCTGCATCGTTCTTCCTTTCCCAGGACCGGGGGCCCGGCACCGGCAGAATTGATCTGTCACTCGTTTGACACCCGGCGGCGCGAAGATGTGACCGGCGTCGCCGGCGAGCCCCTTAGCGCTGGACAGGTGCGCTGAAGCTTGGGTCCGACGCGGGCCGCCAGACACGACCGAGACGCGTTGCTCGTGGAAGCCGAGCGGACTGATGATCATCGCCAGTGCGGTCATGGCAGAGCTGCTTCGGCGAGGGGCGAGCAAGGTTCGTTGCGGCTGACTGCTATGCGGGACACGGCTCTCCCGACCAGGAAGCCCGTGGCTGTGGCGAGCAGCCCTGCGGCGATGTCGAAGAGGAAGTGGTTGCCGGTGGCTACGACGGCGAGCGCCACCGTCGGGCCCCACAGGAGCGCGAGCGTCCTCGCCCACCAGCGGCGCGCGGCCACCGCGAGTGCTATCCCGACCGCGAACGCAAAGCCTGCGTGCAGGCTCGGGACCGCCGCGAACGGGTTGTAGAAGCTGGTGGCGACATGCGAGTTGAGGCTCGCCTCCGACTTGTCGCTGATCGTGTCCATGATGCCGATGCCGGCGAGCCGCGGCGGGGCGACCGGGAAGAGCGCGTAGATGGGGACCGCGATCAGCCATGTTGAAATCACGGTGTTCCGCAGCGCCCGGTAAACGTCGGGTGAACGCGCGTAGAGCCAGATCAGGGCGCCGGGCACGACCGCGAACTGCGCAACGAGGTAGAGGTGGTTGAGCACCCAGATCGGCGCGCCGGAGTCGAGCGCGCGCTGCACCGATGCCTCCACGCTCAGGTGCAGGGTCTGCTCGAGGTGGGCGATCCAGCGCGCGTGAGCGGTCGCCTTCGGCACCTCGCCGACGGCGATCCAACGCGTGGCGCTGTACGCCCAGTAGGCGGACAGGTACACAAGAAGCTGCGCTCGCCACCTGCTCGCCAGCCAACGGGCCGCGGTCGCCACGGCATCACGCCGCGGTCTCGCCGAGCAGCACCGTCGTCGTGCGACCGAGACCGGTCGTCGCTTGTCGATCAGGTCGGTCACGCAGCGCGTGCTTGGGGGCCTTCGCTTGCCCGTCGGGGTGGAAGCCGCCGCGCCGGCGAGCGCGGTGGAGCGGCGGCGTAGGCATACGGGTGATGGAACGCGGCGAGCGCATCGGCCGAATCGACATCGAACTCGAACGATTCGCCGGAGCGCTCGTCCTTGACGGTCACCGAGGCGCGGTTTCTCTGCGGATTCCACAGCAGCGTCACGTCGATGCCGTCGTTTCTCCTACGGTCCAGCTCGCGGACCTGGGTCTCCGGTGTTGTGTGCATCGTCATGTCCTGTCCTTCTCGAACGGGTGGTCGGTGTTGTGTCTACGAAGACCGAGCGGCTGCTCCAAAGTCATCGCCCGACGCCGCGATTCCGGGGGCCTGGCTCAGGCTCCGTCTGGCACGGGGAGCGGCTCGGCCGTGGCGCTCACGGCCGGTTCGCCGCGCGTGTTGGTCGCGCGCAGCGCGATCACGGCTGCGGCTGCGATGAAGATGCTGCCGACGAGCAGGGCGCGCTGGAAGCCGGAGGTGAGCGCGTGCGCCTGGCTCGCGTGCGCGGCAGAGGTGGTTGGTGCGGCTGGTGGCTACCGCGGAGAGGATCGCCAGCCCGAGTGCGCCGCCGAGCTGCTGCGAGGCGTTCAGCAACGAGGCGGCGAGCCCGGCCTTGTCGGCCGGCACGCCCGCGTTCGCGGCCGTCGTGACCGCGACGAACACGGCGCCGCCGCCGAACGGCGACAATCAGCATCCCCGGCAGCAGGTCAGCGGCGAACGTGCCGTTCACGGGGATGCGCGAGAGCCAGTAGAGGCCGCCAGCGGCGATCAGCGCGCCGGCGACGATCAGCGGTCGCGTGCCGGTGCGTGCCAGCAGCTGGGAAGTGACGCCCGCGGCCACCACGACCGCGAACGTGAGCGGCAGGTAGGCAGCGCCGGCCTGGATGCGGCGAGTAGCCGAGCACGTTCTGCATGTAGAGGGTGAGGAAGAAGAACATCGCGAGGAAGCCGGCGAAGGCGATCAGCTGGGTGGCGTCCGCGTAGGCGAGCCCGTTGATGCGGAAGATCGAGAGCGGCGCGAGCGGGTTCTTCACACGCAGCTCGTTGACCACGAACGCCGCCGAGCAGCGCCAGCGCACCCGCGAGCTCGCCGATCGTACGCGCGCTGCCCCAGCCGACGTTGGGCGCCTTCACGAGCGCGTAGATGAACAGCAGCATGCCGCTGGTCGCCAGGAGTGCTCCCAGCAGGTCGAAGTTGCGAAGCCGGGCACTTCGCCGCTCGCCGTCGATCAGCCGGAACACCCCGCCGAGCACGAACAGGCACGCGATCGGGTTCACGAACATCACCCAGCGCCAGCCGGGACCCTCGGTGAGCAGCCCGCCGAGCAGCACGCCGGCCGCCGACGCCATCCCGCCCATAGCCACCCCAGACGCCGAGCGCCGTGTTGCGGTCCGATCCCTCCTTGAACGTAGTGGTGAGGATCGAGAGCGCGGCAGGCAGCGTGAACGCGGCGCCGAGACCCTGTGCCAAGCGGGCGGCGACCAGCACGCCTGAGCTGTCGGCCAGGCCGCCGATCATCGAGGACAGGCCGATGACCATTATCCCCGCGACGAGCACGCGGCGGCGGCCGAGCAGGTCGGCGGCGCGGCCGCCGAGCAGCATGAAGCCGCCGTAGGTGAGCAGATAGCCGCTCGGAACCCACTGCAGGTCCTGCACCGAGACGTGCAGGTCGCGCCGGATCGAGGGCAGCGCGATGTTGACGATCGAGGCGTCGACGAAGTCGAGGAAGGCGACGGACGCCAGTAGCGCCAGGGTCAGCTTCCCGCGGCGCGTCGAGAGGAAGGATCGTTGAGCGGCCACTTTCATTCCTTTGGTGGGGTGCATGGGTCTACCCACAAGACGCAGCCGGGCCGACGTATGTGACAACGCGACCCCTCCCCGGCGCTCGACGACGCGACCCTCGCGCTCTCCAGCCACCAGGTGGGCTGGATCGGAAGACGTTCTCGGGTTGGTCCGTCGCCTTCACTCCGCCCCGCGATGACCTCCGGCCCCGCGAGTGCTTTTCCGATGTCCGTATCCTCGCGGACGTGGAGCGCGCGCGAGTTGACTCGGACCTCCAGACCGAGCGATGGGGCGAAGATCCCAAGCTCGTCCAACTGCTCGGCGAACGCGGCGCGGAGGGATTTCGGGCACTGCTCGACGGCTTCCCCGAGCTGGTGGGGGTGCTGTGGGCGATCCGCGATACCGACGGGCGCATCGTCGACTTCTCATTCGGCTACGGCAACCCGGCGATCCTGCGGAGCTTCCGCCTACCGGCCGCCACGCCCCACCGCTACACGCTGCTGGAAGCGCTGCCGCAGATGCGCGACAGCGAGGCCTTCCGGGCGTACAAGCGCGTGGTCGACTTCGGCGACCCCTGGGTGCAGGAGATCACCTACGACACGCCGTTCGGCGATGGGTACATGCTGGGCACGTTCACCGAGCGCACGATGAAGCTCGGCGATGGCCTTGTCACGTTCCTCACCGACGTGACTGACCAGCGCCGGATGGAAGCCGAGTTGCGCACCTACGCCGAGGTGGTCGCACACGACCTGCGCGAACCGATCATGGCGATGGCCCTGCTCGTGACCCTGCTCGAGCGCAACGCCGAGGGCCCACCGCCGCCGGAGGTGCTCGTACAGCTTCGCGCGAGCACCGAGCGCGCCCGCGAGCTGGTCGATTGCGTGCTGGCATACGCGCGTGCGGGGGGCTGCGAACCGAGCGTGTCGCACTTGGCCAGCTCGCGTCCGAGGTAATGGAGGATCTGCGCGTGCCCCTGGACGACGCCGGCGCGACGGTTGACGTGGGCCAGTTGCCGGAGGTCGAAGCCGACCCGCGCCAGCTTCGCCGCGTCCTCCAGAACCTGGTCGCCAACGCGCTCAAGTTCCGCAGCGACATGCCGCCCCGAGTCGAGCTCTCGGCGGGCGCGGCAGCCACGAGTGGATTGTGAGCGTGCGCGACAACGGCATCGGCGTCGACCCGAGGCGGACGCGGGCCGCATCTTCGGCCTCTTCTCGCGCGCAAACACCCGGGTCGAGGGCCTGGGGATCGGCCTCGCGATGTGCCGCCGGATCGTGGAGGCGCACGGCGGGCGCATCTGGGTGGAGGCGGCCGAGGGCGGCGGCAGCGCCTTTCGCTTCACGCTCCCGCGTCGTTCGGCATCGCCGGACCCGAAGCAGGTAGCGGGATCAACACGAGACTGACTCCCCGCGTCAAGCTGCGGTCGAAGTTCTTGAAGTCGAGATCCCCGGCGAGCGCGGTTGCCTCGCGGATGATCGCGTCGGGGTTCTGGCCGACAACGGCCGTGTAAACGGCGTCCGGATCGCACCGATAGAGCCTGCGACAAAGACTCTCATTGCGTTTCTCCTTTGTCACATCTCTTTGCTTTCAGGGGTCTTGGTGCTATGACCCAACAGACGCGAGGGTGTGACGGATGGACGAGCGGGAGTGGCTGGCGGAGCGCTTCGAGGAGCAGCGGACCCACCTGCGCGCAGTCGCCTACCGGATGCTCGGCTCGCTGAGCGAGGCCGACGACGCGGTGCAGGAGGCCTGGCTGCGGCTGAGCCGCTCCGACGCGAGCGAGATCGAGAACCTGGGCGGCTGGCTGACGACCGTCGTCGCGCGCGTGTCGCTGAACATGCTGCGCTCGCGCGCGACCCGCCGCGAGCAGCCGCTTGGCGTGCACTTCCCCGACCCGATCGTCGATCCTGCCGACGGCACCGATCCCGAGCACGAGGCGCTCCTGGCCGACTCGGTCGGGCTCGCGCTGCTGGTCGTGCTCGAGACGTTGTCGCCTGCCGAGCGGCTTGCGTTCGTGCTGCACGACATGTTCGCGGTGCCGTTCGACGAGATCGCGCCGATCGTCGACCGCTCGCCCGAGGCGACGCGGCAGCTCGCGAGCCGCGCGCGCCGGCGGGTGCAGGGCGAGCGCGCCGTCCCTGACCCCGACCTCGATCGTCAGCGCGAGGTCGTCGACGCGTTCCTCGCCGCCTCCCGTGAGGGCGACTTCGAAGCGCTCGTCGCCGTGCTCGACCCCGACGTCGTCCTGCGCCAAAACCTCGGCGGCGGCGTGACCCATGAGGTGCGTGGCGCCGAGGCGGTCGCCAGCCAGGCTCAGATGTACTCGCGACTCGACCTGGTCGTGCACCACGCGCTCGTCAACGGCGCGGTCGGGCTCGTCGCGACACGGACCGGCCGCCCTTTCTCGGTTGGCGCGATCACCGTCCGCGACGGCAAGATCGTCGAGATGGACTGGCTCGCCGACCGCGAGCGTCTCGCACAGCTCGACCTAACGATCCTCGACGGCTGAGGCGCACGCTGAGTCATACGGGGGCGCACGGCTACCAGCCACAACGTCAACCCCATGTGACCCACCCAGCCATTCGCGCTCCTCGATCGGTCACGTTCCTCCGCCGCGTCGCGTCATACAGCTATACCCAAGCGCCGAAAGGACACGAGAGCGATGGCTGGAAAGTGGTGGACCCTCATTGCGGCCGCGGCCGGGACGTTCATGCTGCTGCTCGACGTCACGATCGTGAACGTCGCGCTGCCCGACATCCAGAGGCAGCTGCACGCCTCGCTGTCGGACCTACAGTGGGTGATCGACGCCTACGCGCTCACCCTCGCGGCGCTGCTGCTGACCGCGGGCTCGCTCGCGGACCTGCTCGGCCGCCGGGTCGTGTTCGCTACCGGGATCGCGCTCTTCAGCCTCACCTCCCTGCTCTGCGGGGTGGCACAGAGCCCGCTCTTCCTGTCGCTGGCCCGCGCGGGCCAGGGCGTCGGCGGGGCGATCATGTTCGCCACCTCGCTGGCGCTGCTCGCCAACGCCTTCCGGGGCGCCGACCGCGGCGTGGCGTTCGGCGTCTTCGGCGCCATCGCGGGCATCGCGGTCGCAGTCGGCCCGGTGCTCGGCGGCGCGCTCACGAGCGGCCTCTCGTGGCGCTTTATCTTCTTCGTGAACATCCCGATCGGCGTGGCCGTAGTCGCAATCACGCTGCTCCGCGTCGAGGAGTCGCGTGATCCGCGCGCCGGTCGGCCGGACTGGCTCGGGCTCGCGTCGTTCAGCGCCGGGCTCGCCGCGCTCGTCTACGGGCTGATCGAGTCGAGCTCGCACCCATGGGGCTCCGGCCGCATCGTCGGGGCCCTGAGCGCCGCGGCGCTGCTGCTGGTCGCGTTCGTGGCCGTGGAGCTTCGGCAGCGGCGCCCGATGTTCGACCTCACACTGCTGCGCAACCCGACGTTCGTCGCGGGGCTCGGCTCGGCTTTCGCGATCGCCGCCTCGCTGCTCTCGCTGATCACCTTCCTCGTCCTCTATCTGCAAGACGTGCTCGGCTACTCGGCGATCGGCACCGGCGTGCGCCTGTTGGCGCTGACCGGGGCGATCTTCCTCACCGCCGGCATCGCCGGCCGGCTCACCGCGAAGGTCCCCACGCGACTCCTGATCGGCCCCGGGTTCGCGCTCGTCGGCGGTGGCCTGCTGCTGATGCGTGGCCTCACGAGCGAGTCGCGCTGGACCCACCTGCTGCCCGGGCTGATCGTCGCCGGCCTCGGCGCCGGCTTCGTCAACGTCCCCCTAGCCTCGACCGCCGTCGGCGTCGTCCACCCCAGCCGCGCCGGCATGGCTTCCGGCATCAACAACACCTTCCGCCAAGTCGGACTCGCGGCCGGGATCGCAGCGATCGGATCGATCTTCGCGGCTCGGGTCAGGGACGGAGTGCTGTCGCGCCTCGACGGGACCACGCTCGAGCAGGGCGCGCACCGCATCGCGGAGGCCGTCAGCGCCGGACACGCGGGCCAGGCGATCGCCAGCGTGCCCCCGGCCGCGCGAGGACAGGTCGCCGCCGCGGCGACCGGCTCGTTCGTGGGCGGGCTCAACGACATCCTCCTTATCGCCGCGGTGATCGCATTCTGTGGCGCCGGGCTCGCACTTACCCTGATCCGTCAGAAGGACTTCGTCGACGCCGCCGAGGAGACCGTCACGAACCCTGCACCCGCGCCCTCAGCCGCCGTCTGATGCGAGCAGGGAAACGATCCAGGGGAGGCCGACATCCACGCATCCATCGAGCGCGAAACGACCGCTCCCCCTCTCGGCGCAACTCGACCGACTACATCCACCCCGAAGCGGAAGCAGGGGAGTAACCAGCCGGCGACGGGTACAGCGTTGACACCGGATCGCCCGACCAGGCGCGGTCACCTATCTCCACATTCCGGCCACGGACCGCCGCCGGGCGGCGGCGTTCTACCGGGACGTGTCACGGTGGCGCGATCCTCACCGAGGCCACTGCGCCCCGATCTCGGTGGCGGCTCGTACGAGGTCCCCGTCTAACCGTCGTACGCCGAGCCGGGTGCAGAGTGCGTCTGATGCCCCGGGGCCGCTGAGGACGAGCGGGACTCGCTTCGCTAGGCGGCGAAGTGCGCTCGCCTCGGTGTCGAGTAGGTCCGGGTCGAAGCTGGCAAGGACGGTGAGCGCCGGCCTGGCCGTCTCGGCGGCCTCGGTGAGCGTCGCGGTCGGCGTGTCGGCGCCGAGAAAGAGGATGCGCCAGCCGTAGGAGCGCAGGAGGAGCCCGAAGGCAGAGCAGGGTGATGTCGTGCTGCTCGCCTGGCGCGCACGCCAGCAGCGCGAGCGGTCCGCTGCCCCGTCCCCACATCCGTGCGAGTGACAGCAGCCGGGCTCGGATCAGGTTGCTGGCGAAGTGCTCCTGGCTGATAGCGAGGGTCCCCTGTTGCCACTCGAGCCCGACCCTGCTGAGGGTGGGAAGGATGAGGTCGCGCAGGACTGCTTCTAGACCGAACGCCGCGAAGCTCTCGTCCAGCACCGCATGCACGGCGGCCTCGTCGTAGTCGTGGATCGCGGCAAGCAGGCGTGCAGCCGCGTCCTCGAGCAGGCCGTCCGACGGTCGGGCGCTCTGCAGCGCGGCTCGTGCCGCCTCGGCCGCCGACAGCCCCTCATCGAGGCCTCGGCGCATGCGCGCGACTCGCTCGGCGTCCTCGGCGGTGTAGAGCCGGAAGCCGCCGGGTGTGCGGACCGGCTGCAGCAGCCCGTAGCGCCGCTCCCAGGCGCGGAGCAGCGCGGCGTTCACACCGACGCGGCGGGCGAATTCCCCGATCCGCAGCGATTCTGGGGTGCTCGACACGGAATCATTATACATACTTTAGACGAACCCTTGACAGGAATGGGCCTGCGCAGATACCTTCGTCCATACATTGTCCAATTTTTGTCTAAGGATGGTTTTTGCCATGGATAAGTCCGAACTCTTGTGATCGCCCGCCGGAAGGTCGGCGCAATCAACCACACGTTCCCCGTAGTCATTTGATTAGGAGACTCTGATGAGAAGGAATCGAAAGTTCATGGCGCTCGCGGCGGTCGGCGCCCTGTCGCTCTCGGCGATGGCCCCTGTGGTATCCGCCAAGCCGGCTCAGCCCAACATCGTCCAGACCGCCGTCGCGGCCGGTCAGTTCAAGACGCTGACGAAGCTGGTCAAGCAGGCCGGGCTCGCAGGCACGCTGCAGGGCAAGGGTCCGTTCACGGTGTTCGCGCCGACCGATGCGGCGTTCGCGAAGGTGCCGAAGGCGACGCTTGCAGGCGCTGGCCAAGGACAAGGCGAAGCTGCGCGCGGTGCTGCTGTACCACGTGGCCAAGGGCAAGCTGACGGCCGCGAAGGTCGTGAAGCGGCACTCGATCAAGACGCTTGAACGGCCAGTCGCTGAAGGTCCGTGTCAGCCACGGCACGGTCACGATCGGCGGCGCGCGCGTCGTCAAGGCCGACATCGGCGCGTCAAACGGCGTGATCCACGTCATCAACAAGGTGCTGATCCCCCGCTAACCAACCCCACCTAGTCGGGGCGCCGCAGCTGCGGCGCCCCGACGGCCGTGGGGCCACCGGTACACACGATGACCACGCTTATCGCTTCCACACCCAACCGCCGGCGAGACACTGCGCGGCCTGCGCCGCTGGAACACCGGACTCTCGGCGCTCCACCTCATCCAAGCGCTCGCGATTCTCGCGCTGGCGAGCCCGTTCTCGCTGCCGGTGACGAGCTCGTTCCTGCGCATGGACAGCGCCACCGACAAGCTCGTCGCCGTCCCGAATGAGCTCTTCCGGGTGCGCATCGGTCCGCTCGTCGCCGCGTTCCTGCTCATTTCCGCCGTCGCACACGGCGCGCTCGCCTCGCCTCGACTGCACGGCTGGTATGAGCGCAACCTGACCCGCGGGATCAACCCCGCCCGCTGGATCGAGTACTCGCTGTCCTCCTCGCTGATGATGGTCGTGATCGCGATGCTCGTCGGCATCTACGACATCGCCAGCCTGATCCTCATCTTCGCACTCAACGCCGACCATGATCCTGTTCGGCTGGATCATGGAGCTGCACAACCAAACCACTGCGCGAACCAACTGGACCGCGTACTGGTTCGGCTGCTTCGCCGGCGCCATCCCCTGGATCGCAGTGGCGATCTACCTGATCGGCGCCCACGACCCGCCCGCGTTCGTCTACGCGATCTACGTCTCGATCTTCGCCTTCTTCAACATCTTCGCGCTCAACATGGCGCTGCAGTACCGCCGCGTCGGGCGCTGGCGCGACTACCTCTACGGCGAGCGCGTCTACATGCTGCTCAGCCTCTTCGCCAAGTCCGCACTCGCCTGGCAGGTGTTCGCGGGAACCCTCCAGCCGGCATAGCCCAGGAACAGTGATGATGCGAACGACACCTGCCCATCGTCCAGCCGCCAGCGAGCGTCAGGGACCTCTCGAACGCGTCGGTCCGGCAGTTCGCCGGACGCTTTCGAGATCAGGCTTCGCGCCCCGATGTGCTGGTCAACCTGCTAATCCCGCTGCTCCGGGAAAACGCCCCGGCGCGCACCATTAACGTGTCCTCCGGCGGCATGTACACGCAGAAGCTAAGCGTTGATGACATGCAAATTGAGCACGGGAAGTTAGACGGGCCGAAGGTGTACGCGCGCACCAAACGTGCGGAGGTCATCCTCACCGAGATCTGGGCAGAGCAGTTGGCGGGCACCGTGACATGACGGAAAGGGTGCTCGTCACCGGCGCGACGGGATTCATCGGAGGTCGCCTCGCCGCCAGGCTGGCAAGCTCGGCACGGGAGGTGCGATGCCTGGTGCGCGACCGCGGCGGGACTCGCGCCCGCGAGCTCGAGCGCGAGGGCTTCGACCTGCACGAGGGAGACGTGCTGCGTCCAGAAACGCTGCGCGGCGCAGGCCACGGGGTGGACGTGGCGTATTACCTGATCCACTCGATGGGTCGAGGCGGACCCAAGGACTTCGCCGCCAGCGAGCGCGCCGCCGCCACGGCGTTCGCCCGGATGGCGCGGGCGGAGGGGATCGAGCGCGTGATCTACCTCGGCGGCCTCGGTGACCGCCCGCGGTCCCAGCACCTGCGCAGCCGGCACGAGACCGCGCTCGCGCTCCGCGACGATGGCCCGCCGCTGACCTACTTCCGCGCTGGAATGGTCGTCGGCCCGCAGAGCGAGTCCTATCGCACGCTGCGCTACCTCGTGCAGCGGCTGCCGGCGATGATCGCTCCGGCGTGGCTGAAGAACGCGACCCAGCCGATCGCGATCGACGACACCTTGAGCTATCTGATCGAGGCATTGACGGTCGAAGCTTCGGCGGGGAGGGAGATTCAGATCGGCGGCCCCGACGTGCTCACCTACGGCGAGATGCTCGACCGGATGGCCGATGTCCTCAACATCCGCCGCCGGCCGCGGATCCCGGTGCCGTTGATCACCCCGTGGCTCTCCTCACTCTGGATCGGGCTCGTCACGCCCGTCGACGCAGGGGTAGCAAGACCATTGATCGAAGGACTCGCCGCGCCAACGATCGTAACCGACCCCTCCGGAATGACGCTGTTCGACATCGAGCCAATCAGCTTCGACCAAGCACTCCGACGCGCCGTCGCGGAAGACCCCGAACTTGCGCCCACATGAGAGCCCTCGAACGTCTCTTCATCTCGCGCCCCGCCGCATCGCCCAGAGCTGATGCTCGTTTCAGGGACCCTGCTATTCGCGAAACCAGGAGCCTGAACCTGCCCCGTGTCGACCCCGCTCTAGATGAGCGGGGGCAGACGTATTGCTTGCGCGCGCGGGCTCAAGCTCGCTCTGACGCGTTCGATTACCCAGAAGACGCGCAGGAGTTGGCGCGGATCACAAACCAACCTTGGAGCGAGCACCGTGCATCACCACCGCTGTCTCACCCTCTGCCTCGTCGCAGCGTCGCTGCTGACGTTCAGCCCCGCCGCGGGGGCCAAGTCGCTGACCGTGAGGGGAAAGCTGAACCGGCCTGGGTACACGGTGATCGCGCTCGGCGACAACGGGAAAATCGCGGTCGCCCACAGGCGCGCGTTCAAGATGAAGGTGCGGGCCCGAGCGGTCACGCTGCAGCTCGTCACCAGCAAGGGGGTGTACGCCGGGCCGCTGGTCGTCGGCTACAAGGGCAAGTGGGTGCTCGAGGGCATCAGAAGGTCCGTGAACCTCGGCACGATCCATGTGATTCGCTCGGCTGGCTATGCGCGACTCGCGCATCGGCTCAAGGGGAAGAAGCTCGCGAAGATCGTCGACATGCGGCGCCGGGCGTTCAGGCGCGGCAAGGCCCCGCTCGGTAACGGCAGGAACTTCGGGTTTGTCCACTCCAGGGGACGGGCCGCGGGCGGTGCTGGCCGCGACAGAGACCGCGACGGCGTCCCCGACGCCTTCGACGTCGCCAAGAGTGGCCGCAAGATCCTCAACGCGCTCGTTCCGGCCGGCAGCATCGCCGGTCGCAAGCGAATCGCACGCGCCGGCGCCGCCGACGACAAGGTCCCGGCCCCAGGCGCCGGCAGTCCCTCTCCGGGCCCCGGCCCCCAGGGCAGTCCTTCGTTCGACTGGATGTCCCAGATCTTCCTTCCGCTGGACCAGACCCTGAACGCGGACGCGGCCGGCGTGACGAAGGATCAGATCGACGCGATGCTCGCGCAGCAGCTCAACGTGAAGGGGCTGAACCTCCCGAAGGCCGACCTGCTCGAGCTCGATTGCGGTGGCCTCTCCTACTGCTCGCCGGGCGGCTCCGCAGTGGTCGTGACCGCTGATGACATGGGCCCCAACGCGCTCACCACGCCGCTCAGCGGCTTCTTCGACAGCGCCGGCTTCGCCGTGCTGGCCGGTCCGGGCGCGGCGCCCCTCGAGACGACCCACGGCAGCCCGGAGTTCAGCATGCTGCCACGCGCCAGCTCGGATCAGATCAAGACCGGTGACACGCCGATCCTGCGGAACACCACCGGCGGCGCGCTGACCCAGACGCCGGAGCCGATCGACTTCGTGTTCGACACGGTCCCGGCGCTCGCCTCCTACAACGATGGTGTCGGCAATGCCGGCACGATCACCTATCCCGGGCCGGCCGGCGAGCCGGGAACGCAGTCCAACCCGATCCCGGTCGCCGCCAACTCCTCAGGCGACGTGGTCTTGGGACTGAAGTTCTGGCGCCCGCAGCGGAAGGGGATCGCCGGCGCCGGCGAGCCCGTGTTCGTGGACATCGGTCACCTCGAGTACACCGTCGACGCGACGATGCTCGCACAGAACGCGGCCGCTCCGGGTACGCCGATCCAGGCGAGTTCGTGCTCGGCGGCAAGCATCAGCGTGAGCGATCCCGGCCTGGCGGTGTCCTCGCAACCTGGAGGGGCCGGAGCCGGAGAGGGTTTCGTGATCGACAGCGCCGACGACCAGCCCGCCAGCCCGGCCAACCTCCTGGGCTTCAACATCGATCTGACCAAGTGCATGTCGGACGGCGGAGCGCCGGGATTCCCCATCGGCACCGAGGGAGCATTCGGACTGAAGGCAAACGCCGCGCAGTCCTCCGACCACGCGGTTCAGAACGTCTGGATCAAGCGGGTTCGCTAGCGGCGAGCTGGGCGCGATTCCTGCAGCTCCAATCAAGCCGACGGAGGGATTCGAACCCTCGACCCCCGCTATGTGTCCGAAGCAGCCGGGCGTTTTAGCGCGGCTCTTCGGATGCTTCCGGCGGATCTAGAACAGGTCCCACAGATGCTCTCGCGTGCGCAGCTCCGCGGCCGTCTCGTGCGCGATCGTCTCGCCCGAACGCATGACGTACACGCGATCCGCAACGCGTAACGCCTGTGCCACGTTCTGCTCGACCATCACCACGCCCACGCGCAGCTCGTCGGCGACGGTGCGAATCGCGTCCATGATCGTCTCCACATAGAGGGGCGAGAGCCCGAGCGAAGGCTCGTCTAGGAGCATCAGGCGCGGGCCTGCCATGAGCGCCATCCCGATGCTGAGCATCCGCTGCTCGCCGCCGCTCATCGTGCCGGCGCGCTGCCCGCGGCGCTGTGAAAGCACCGGGAACAGGGCGTCCGCGCGCCGTCGGTGCTCCTCGCTGCCTTCGGCCGGAGGCTCCTGCATCGCGGCCAGCAGGAGGTTGTCCTCGACGCTCAGGTCCTGGAACACGAATCGCTCGGCCGGTACGAAAGTCATGCCGCGACGTGCGTGCTCGACCGGCGCGAGCGTCGTGACCTCTGACCCGCCGAGCGACACGGTCCCCGACATCGGCTCGATGAATCCGAAGATCGCGCTCAGGGTGGTCGTCTTGCCGGCGCCGTTGTGTCCGAGCACGGCCACGATCTCGCCGGGCGAGACCGTGAGGTCCACCCCGTACACCACCGGGCGGCCGCCGTAGCCCGCGCGGAGTCCGGCGACCCCGAGCAGCTCGTCGCTGTCGCGGTCGGCCTCGGGGGCGGGCGCCGCCCTCGCTGCTGAGCGCAACCTAGACCATGGAACCAAAGTACGCCTCCTGTAGCCGCTCCTGTCCGGACAGCTCGGCCATCGTCCCCTCAGCCGTGACCGATCCCTCGTGCATGAAGCAGATCTTCTGCGCGAGGCGCTGAACGACGTGCAGGTTGTGCTCGACGATGCACACGGTCCGGCTCGCTTCGGGCAGGCGCGCGATGTGCTCGATCATGTGGTCGCTCCAGCGCTTGTCGATTCCCGATGCCGGCTCGTCGAGGAGCAGCACCTCGGCGTCGGTTGCGAGCACGCGCGCGAGCGCCACGAGCTTCTGCTCACCGAAGGCCAGGCTCCCTGCCGGCTCCTCGGCCCGCTGCGCGAGGCCGACAAAGTCCAGCCACTCCAGCGCGCGGTCGCGCGTCCGGCGGTCGCCCGGTCGCAGCGGCACGGGGCTGAGCACTGTCCTCATCCGCTCCCCACTCTGTCCGGCGACTCCCATCATCACGTTCTCCAGGACACTGAGCCGCGCGAACGTCCGCACGTCCTGGAACGAGCGGACCATCCCGGCCCGGGCGATCCGGTGCGGCGGTAGCCCGGTTATGTCTCGACCACCCAGCAGGACAGTGCCGTGGTCCGGCCACAGAGCACCGGTCAACAGGTTGAACACGGTCGTCTTGCCGGCGCCGTTGGGACCGATCAGGCCCGTGATCTGCCCACGCTCCAGGCTGAGGTCCAGTCCCTCGACGGCGCGGATGCCGCCAAAGCTCTTCGTCAGGCCGCGCACCTCGAGGGCCAGTGTGGCGCTGCCATCCAGATGGCGGACTGTGCGCGGGACCGCGGGCTCGCTGCGCTTCGCGGCGGCGGCCGCCGCGGGGTGCCGGCGCAGGCGCCCGATCAACGCCCCAGGAGTGACCCCTTCGGGCAGGATGCCCTCGGGTCGCCAGCGCAACACCATCACCAGCGCCATGCCATAGGCGAGCAGCTGAGCGAGCGACGCCCTGTCGATGCTGAGCTTGATCACCTTCTGAAAGAACGGGCCGGACGCCACGACGAGCGCGGTCCCAATGAGGGTCCCGTAGAGGTTGGCGCTACCGCCGACGATCACCATCACGATGATCGTCATCGACACGCTGAAGCCGAACATCCCGGGCGCGACGACGCCGTTGTAGTAGACGAGCAGGACCCCGCCCAGGCCGGCAAGACCGGCGGTGAGCCCGAACAATGTGAGCGCGAGCTCCGCGGCGCTCTGGGACGGGATCGAGTCCGAGTCTTCACGTCGACTTCTCCTCGCAGCGCTTGCCGCGTTCGCAAAGCGCGGCTTTCAGGCGGCCACAACTCGCGAGATCGCGAACGGCGCAGGCATGAGCCCGGCTGCGGTCTATGTCCACTACAAGTCGAAGAGCGACTTGCTCTACGAGATCAGCCGCATCGGCCACCAGTCCGTGCTGGATGAGGTGGAGGAAGCCCTACGCGACGCTTCGCCTGACCCCGAGCACAGGGTTCGACGGTTTGTCGCCGCCTTCGCGAAGTGGCACGCCGACCATCACGTGGTGGCGCGCGTCATTCAGTACGAGCTGAAGGCGCTGCCTCCGAGGCAGTTCCGCAGGATCGCCGAGCTGCGCAGGCGCTTCGAGGAGCTGCTCGCGGCCGAGCTGCAGGCAGGTGTCGAGGCGAGGGCATTCGACGTCCCCGAACTCGAGGCGACGACGCTCGCCATCCTGTCGCTCTGCATCGATCTCGCGCGCTGGTACCACCCCAGCAATGATCACAAGACCTCCGAGCAGGTGGGCGAGTTCTATGCAGATCTGGTTGCGCGGATGATCCTCGCGACCTGAAAGCCGACCGAGGGATTCGAACCCTCGACCCCAGCCTTGCGAGGGTGATTTGGGGCCGGGAACGGCGGTACGCGTTTAGTACGCGCGTCGTGACCCTCTTGTGTAGGCAACACGGAGTCGCGATAGCGCGCGGGCCCGTATCGTGGTCGTCCACCGATGGCCGTGTCCGCCGCCTGGCGCCGCCGAGCGCTCCGCCTATTGCATTCCCTCGGGGTCGAGGCCGCCAGCATCGGTCCGGGCGCCGGCGTGGTGGGTCGCCGGGGGGCGCCCAGGTTCGCAAGCTGGCTCCCGGAGCAGTGCTGGCCACGGATCGCGAGCTCGCTCGCGAGGACTGGTTCGAGATGGAGACCGGGCTGGCGAGCTATCTCGCGCACGGACACGTCGCCGCCCTCCTGGACCTGTACGGCATCAACTGCGTCCTGGACGTCGGCGCCAACCGCGGCCAGTTCGCGCTGCTTCTCCGCGACGCCGGCTATCGGGGCCACGTCGCCTCGTTCGAGCCCGTGCCCGAGGCATTCGCCGAGCTGCAACGTGCCGCGTCGAGGGATCCGGCGTGGACGGCTTATCCGTGGGCGCTCCGGCGCGAGGAGGGTCGCGTGCCGATGAACGTCGTGCACGACACGCTCAGTTCGCTGCTGCCGGCCACGAGCTTCGGGGCCCGCCGGCACCCCCGCCTCCGGGAGCCTACGGCGGTTGACGTGCCGATCGTCCGGCTGGACGCGATCCTTGACGAGGTGCTCGCACCGGTATCCGATCCCCGCCCTTACCTCAAGCTCGACACACAGGGGTACGACCTCGAGGTGTTCGCCGGCCTGGGGGAGCGCGTGGTGGAGTTTGTCGGACTGCAATCGGAAGTCGCCCTGCTGCAGATCTACGAGGGCATGCCGCGGATGCCGGAGGCGCTCGCGGCGTACGAGGCGGCCGGGTTCGAGATCACCGCCCTCTACCCGGTCAGCCGCGACATGCGCACGGCGCGGGTCTTGGAGTTCGACTGCGTGATGGTTCGGGATCTCCCCACGCGCGCGAAGATCGCGTAATAGGCAGCGGCCGCCCTCTACTTACGGTGCGACGTTCTGGTTTATGTGGAACAGGTTGCCGGGGTCGTAGGCGCGTTTGACCTGAACCAGCCGCTCGTAGTTCTCTCGGTAGTTGTCTCGAATCCGGCCGTAGTCGTCATCCTGCATGAAGTTGATGTAGCCGCCAGGCTCCGAATACGGCGACAGGGCCTCGTAGTACTCGCGTAGCCATCTGATCCGCTCCGCGTCGTTGGCTGGGTCGGTCCATCCCGCGAGGAACACCATCCCGTAGGTCGCGTCGCGGTAGGCGAAGGCGGTGTCCTTCGCTCCGACCCGATGGCATGCGCCATTGATCGGATACATGTGCATCGTGCAGGTCACCTCGGGAACGCCCGACCCATGCTCGACGTGCGCGGCGATTGCGGCGTCCGGAAGGTCCTTGACGAAGGCGCCCTTCCAGTAGGCACGCAGGCCCTTCGGATAGAGCGCATCGAACGCTCCGTTCAGGGCTGGGTACGGCAACGGACCGCTCCCATCGGCAACGATCGGCGCCACCTCCCGGAACGGCTTCAGGACTCTCTCGGCTTGATCGAGCGCGCCCGCCCAGTGCACCGCCACCAGCAGCAGGGTGTCGCCGTGCCGGTCCTCCGGGATGAAGGGCAGCGGCGGGGCGATCTGGAACCCGGGGAAACCGCCGAACTCCTCCGGCGCGTCCCGGATGAATTCGTCGAACATCCGAAGCACGGTTGCGGCGTCTTCCAGGTTGTAGAAGATCGGACCGGCGAAGACCTGATCGACCTCGGCGAGGCGATACTCGAACGACGTCACGACGCCGAAGTTGCCACCGCCGCCGCGCAGTGCCCAGAAGAGATCCTCGTTCTCGCGTTCGCTCGCGGTGAGGAACTTCCCGTCCGCGGTGACCACGTCGGCTGAGATGAGATTGTCGATCGTCAGCCCAAGCCCGCGGGACAGGTAGCCGATGCCTCCTCCCAGCGTGAGACCGGCGATGCCCGTGGTCGAGATGATCCCGCCGGTGGTCGCCAGACCAAAGGCGTGAGTGGCGTAGTTGAAGTCGCCCCAGGTCGCGCCGGCATCGGCACGAGCAGTCTTGTTCCTCGGATCCACACGCACCGTGCGCATCTCCGACATGTCGATGACCAAGCCCCCATCGTTGGTCCCGAATCCGGGTCCACTGTGCCCGCCGCCGCGCACCGACAGATCCAGTCCGTTCTCGCGGGCGAAGTTCACGGCACCGATGACGTCGCCGACCTGCTCGGCGTTCAAGATCGCAAGCGGCCGCTTGTCGAACATGCCGTTGTGGACCATGCGCGCCTCGTCGTAGCCTTCATCCGCGGCGCTGCGAACTAGACCGCGCACCCCGTCGCGCAATGGTTGAACCGCCTCGCTGGTCAGAGAGCTCGCTATGGCGCTGTCGGCCATTTCCTCATTCCTTCCGCTCGATGACGGCCCGCACGCGCGAGACTAACCGGCTTCTCGACGGCCGCGCAAACCGTGGCCCATCGCCTCCACCCGGGCGGCCTCGACGGTGACGCAGAGCCCCCCAGCGGGGCGAGCGGCGAGGGTGAGGGTTCCGTCGTGTGCTTGGGCGATGCTCTTGACGATGGCCAGGCCGAGGCCGACGCCTGCGTGGTCGGTGCGTACGCGCTTGGAGCCGCGCTGAAACGGCTCGGCAAGCGCGGCGACCTGCTCTGGGGTGAGCTTCTCGCCGGTGTTCTCGACCGTGAGCACCACAGTCTTGCGCTGAACGCTGGTCGTGACCCACACGGTGCCCTGGTCGGGCAGGTTGTGGACGATGGCGTTGTGCACGAGGTTCGTAGCCAGCTGCAGCAGGAGCGCGGGTGAGCCGGTGGTGGGGGTCGCGTCGCCGGAGGTCTCGATGGTGACGCCGCGTTCCTCTGCGAGGGGGAGGAGCGTTTCGGTGGCTTCTTCCGCGATGAGGGACAGGTCGACGGGTTCTCGGGTGAAGGACCGCTGGTCGGCGCGGCTGAGAAGGAGCAATGCTTCGGTGAGGTCGATCGCTCGCGTGTTGACGAAGTGGAGGCGGTCGACAAGCTCGCCGTTGTCGCGGTCCGGATCCTTGCGGGCCACGTCGAGAAGCGTCTGCGTGATCGCCAGCGGGGTGCGCAGTTCGTGGGAGGCGTTGGCTGCGAATCGCTGCTGTTCGGCGACCTGTGCTTCGAGCCGCGCGAGCATGGCGTCGAAGCTGTCGGCGAGCTCGCGGAATTCATCGTTGCGGCCCGGTAGCCGGATGCGGTGGGAGAGCGATCCGGTCGCGGCCGTGCGTGTGGCGTCGGTGATGCGGGCCATAGGGGCGAGCATCCGGCCGGCGAGAAACCAGCCGCCCACGAGACCGAAGACCAGCAGGAATGCCAGCACGATGGCAGCGACCGACCCGAAGCCGTGCAGGGGGTCGGAGCGGTCGACTACGAACCGCAACGAGGGATGCATGTGGGCGAGCGCACCGTCGGGTATGTAGCGCAGAACGACCACCCAAACGGCCGCGAGCATCAAGACGCCGGCGAGCATCAGGAAGCCGGCGTAGCTGAGGGTGAGCTTGAGGCGAACGCTCAAACCAGGGGGTCTATCCACAGTCGCCTGCCTCGCGCCCGGTGTCTGGTTGGGTGTCGATGCGGTACCCGGCGCCGGGCACGGTGGCGATGATCCAGGGTTCGCCGAGGCGTTTGCGCAGGGCCGAGACCGTGATGCGCACGGCGTTTGTGAACGGGTCTGCGTTCTGATCCCACGCCCGTTCCAGTAGCTCTTCGGCGCTGACGACGCCGCCTTCGGCGGCGACGAGGACTTCGAGCACGGCGAACTGCTTGCGGGTGAGCGCGACGTAGCGGCCGCCGCGGTAGACCTCGCGGCGGAACGGATCCAGTCGCAGGCCGGCGATCTCTCGCACGGGTGGCCTGTTGTGGGCGCGCCTGCGGTCGAGCGCTCGGAGTCGGAGCACTAGCTCTTGGAGCTCGAAGGGCTTCGTGAGGTAGTCGTCGGCTCCGAGCCCGAACCCGGAGGCCTTGTCGTCGAGGCGGTCCGCGGCCGTGAGCATCAGGATCGGCATGCCGCTGCCGGAGGCGACGATGCTTTTGGCGATCTCGTCGCCGGAGGGCCCGGGGATGTCGCGGTCGAGCACGGCGATGTCGTAGGCGTTGACGCTAAGCAGCTCCAGAGCGGTGTCGCCGTCGCCTGCGATGTCCGCCGCGATCGCTTCCAGTCGCAGGCCGTCGCGGATGGCTTCCGCCATGTAGGGCTCGTCCTCAACGATCAAGACGCGCACGCTCGGATGCTACGAGCTGGCACATATCGTCGGCATATCGAAAACCACATACGTGCTGGCAACACCACGCTGCCTTGACTGGCGGCATGACCCACAGCAAACCAGCACGAAGAACGACGCGTCGGATTCCCAGGATCCTTGTCGCCGGCCTGCCAGTCGTCATCGTGGCGATCGTCGCGGCCCTCGGCTACCAGTCGCTGGCGTCCTCGCCCTCGACGGCCGCATCACCCCTCCACGTCCTTCGCAGTGAGCACCGTGGTGCGCTTGGCGAGGCTGGCGGTGCCGTCCCCGGCGGCACGACGGTCTTCGATGACGAGGTTCCGGGTGTGGCCAACCTCGATCCAGCCCTCCTCGGTGCCCTGCGCCAGGCTGCGACTGATGCCGCAGACGACGGCGTCAGGTTCGTGGTCAACAGCGGCTGGCGCTCGCCCGAGTACGAGGACCAACTACGCCGTGAGGCGATCGCCAAGTACGGCTCAGAAGCGGAGGCGGCCCGGTGGGTGGCCACCGGCACCACGTCCCCTCACGTGTCTGGGGACGCGGTCGACATCGGACCCGCCGATGCCACGCGGTGGCTGTCCGCACACGGCGCCGCCTACGGGCTCTGCCGGATCTACAGCAACGAGCCCTGGCACTACGAACGGCGTCCCGAAGCCACCGATCACGGTTGCCCTCCCATGTACGCCGACCCTACGCACGATCCAAGGATGCAGCGGTGACCGGCACGCCCGGCATAGAGCTGGTGTCAACGCAATCACCACACGCGGGGAGAAAGCAGGAGTAGAACGCGACGGCGGCTGGTCGCCCTTGCCGCGGTCGTCCTGACCGTCGCGGGTTGTTCGAACGGATCTGCCGAGAACGGCACCGGCAGCAGCGGCGGCAACAGCACCGCCGCGACGCATGAGAAGGCGGTGAAGTTCGCCGAGTGCATGCGCGACAACCGCGTGAAGGACGACTGATCACCGCGACACACAACCTGCTGAAGCTCGACAGCCTTCCCGGCGCCGTCTGGTCAATCCGAGCGTGGCCCCCAGCGGAATCCTCCGGCGAGCCGATAGGCGGCATGCTGAAGAAGTCGGTGACGCGGGTCCCGCCAGCAGCGCAGCGAGTGGTGTCCTTCGTGCATGAGGCAGATATTGCAGGAGGTGCAATCCACGCGGCTGGTGCGCCCGTCCGCGATCGTGCGGGCGAGCGCCGGCTCGCGGATGAACGGGCGGGCCATCGCGATGAAGTCCGCCTGGCCGGACGCGACGAGCGCGTTCATCGTCTCGGGCCGGCGCATGCCGCCCACGGCCACGAGCGTCGTGTCGACTTCCTGGCGCACACGGGTCAGCCAGGGCATGAAGTAGGCCTCATCCGCGGGCTCGGACAGGAGCCGATGGAAGAGCAGGTCCTCGGTGGCACGCTTGCGGTTCACCGCCACGTACTGGCGCGCCGAGTCGCTGGCCGCGACCATCACGCCGCACGAGATCTCGAGCGCATCGAGCCCGGACGCAACGAGCAGGGCGGCCACGCCGGCCGACTCCTCGACGTCGAGCCCGCCGGGTGGCGCGTCCACCATCCCGAGCTTCATCGTGAGGGCCTTGTCGGGTGGCACGACCGCGCGCACGGCCCTGACCACCTCGAGGGCGAAGCGGGCGCGCCGCACCATATCGCCGCCCCAGTCGTCGTCGCGGCGGTTCGTGAGCGGTGACAGGAACTCGCTGATCAGGTAGCCGTTGGCCCCGTGGATGTGAACGCCGTCGAAGCCCGCGGCGAGCACCCGGCGGGCGCCGTCGGCGAACGCCGACACTGCCTCCTCGATCTCCTCGGAGCTGCCGGCCGGGACCGGGCGTCCGGTGAGGGCGTTGGGCACCGCGGACGGCGCGAGTGTCGACACGCTCTCCACGCGCGACTGGCTGCCGGCGTGCGCGACCTGGCCGAGCACGAGCCCGCCCGCGCCGTGCACGGCATCGGCGACACGCTGCAGCCCGGGGATGAGGCGGTCGTCGTAGACGCCGGTCTGCCGTCGCGCGTACTGGCCGCGGGGATGGCAGTAGAGGTGTCCCGTGAAGATCGCCCCCACCCCGTTCGCCGCAAGCGTCTCGTACAGCCCGACCAGCTGGTTCGTGACGGCGCCATCCAGCTCGGCCATCGTCTCGGACGTGCCCGCGCGAATCAGCCGGTTGCGGGTGGTGAGCGGCCCGAGCGAGCCCTCGGACAGCAGCGCCTCGGTCACCGGACGGGATCGTGCTCGGGTTCGAGAACTCGAGTGAGCTCGGACAGCACCTCCGGCCTGCGCCACGACAGGACGCCCGGGATCGTGCCGTAGGGAGCGGGCACGATCAGCTCCTCCTCGGTGGCGCGGAGCGTTCGCACCCTGTCGAGGTCCAGATCCGCGGTAAGGATGCCCGGCGCCTCGCTCTGCGCCAGGACACGTTCCGGCGACGCGATCATCGCGATCCCTCGCGTGAGACCGGAGCCGCTCGGAGCCTCGTCGAGTGACGCCTGCCTGTAGCGATCCGCGAACGACGGCGGGAACAGGTGCACCGTGCAAGCGGCGTACATCAGGTTCTCGATCGCCCGCGCCCGGACGAGCGTGCGCCAGTTCTCCGTGTAGCCGAGCTCGTCGATCAGCAGGCCGGCCGGGAAGACGCACAGCTCGGCGCCCTTGCAGCGCCAGAATCCGCGCCACCTCGGGGACGAACACCTCGCTGCACGTGACGACAGCCCACCTTGCCCCAGCCCATGTCGAAGACCGGGAAATCGTCTGACTCGGCGTACTCGAAGTCCCACAGCAGGCCGCCGCGGTAGATATACGGGCCGCGCGGATGCGTCCGCAGGGTACGTGCCGGCAATCGTGCCGTCGTCCCGGACGAAGACGGTTGCGATGTTGAAGCGGCCCGACCCGGCTCGGTCTCGATCGAGGTGCCGAACGCCAGCCCCACACCGTGTGATGCCGCCGCCTCCTGCAGCGGCTCGATCACCTCGATAGCGGTCGGTGGACTGGTACGGGCCCGGATAGTTCTCGGGGAGCGCGAGCAGGTCGACCTCCTGCGCGGCCGCGCTCTCCACGTAGGCGAGCGCCTCGTCCAGGTTGCGGCGAGACTCCGCGCCCCAGTACGTGCGTGGCTGGGCCATACCCAGCCGGATCTGCGAGCTCATTGACGTGCCTCTCTCTCATAGGGCGTGCCAAGTGCGAGCGGCATGCCCCAGTTGCGGCTTCGCTGACGGGTCCAGACAAGGGTCAGCACTACGAGGGTAAAGACGTACGGCATCATCGCCAGGTACTGGCTGGGCACCGAGACACCCTTCGCCTGGAGCTGGAAGTTGAGTGCATCGATGAAGCCGAAGAGCAGCGCGCCGGGCAGGATCAGAAGCGGCCGCCAGGAGGCGAAGATCACGAGCGCGATCGCGATCCAGCCGCGGCCTGCAGTGAGCTGATCGGACCAGTTGCGCGTGTAGACAACCGAAAGGTAGGCGCCGCCGATCCCGGCGAGGATGCCGCCGAGCACGACCGCGACGTAGCGCACGGCGAAGATCGGCACGCCGGCGGCGTCCGCGGCGCCCGGCGATTCGCCGGCGGCTCTCAGCCAGAGACCCTGGCGGGTCCTGCTCATCACGAGCGCGACGACCACCACGAGGACCGCCGCGATGTACACGAAGATGTCGTGCCGGAAGAAGATCTTGCCGATCCAGCCGATGTGCGACAGCACGGGAACGTCGATCGTGCCGAGCGTGTGCTTTTCCGGGCGATCGCCGTAGCTCGCGCCTATGTAGGAGGACAAACCCGTCCCCAGGATCGTGAGCGTGAGCCCCATGACGATCTGGTTGACGCGCAGGCTTATGGTCATCACCGCGTGGACGAGCGACAGCGCCCCACCCGCCAGGGCTCCGACCAGGAAGGCCAGGGCGATGCTGCCCGTCTGCACGCTGACGACGAAGCCGACGACCGCGCCCATGAGCATCATGCCTTCGACGCCGAGGTTCACGATGCCCGCGCGCTCCGCGATCAGCTCGCCGAGTCCGGCATAGATCAGCGGCGTGCCGAGCACGACCCCGGTGCTGAGCGCGTCGACCCAGAAGTTCACGCGGACTCCCCCGCCGCCGGCTGGAGCGGCCCGGAGCTCCCGGTGCCGGCCTCCGCACTCGCAGCCTGTACCCCGCGAGGGCGTCGCCCCCCAGCACGAAGATGATGATGATCGCCTGGACGATGTTCGCGATCGAGCTGGGAATCCCAGTGGACTGGAGCGCGGCGCCACCGGCGAGCAACCCGGCGAACAGGACGGCAACGATCACCGTGGCGGAAGACCCGCTGGCGAGCCAGGAACGCCACCAGGATTCCCGTGTAGCCGTAGTTTCCGGTGAGGCCGTCCTGCAGCCGGCCGCTCGTGGCCGTGAGCTGAACCACCCCGGCGATGCCGGCGAGGGCGCCAGAGAGTCCCAGCACCAGGATCACCCGCCGCCGCACGCCAAGGCCGAGGTACTGCGCGGCGCGTACGTTCCCTCCCGCGATGTTCAAGGAGAAGCCGAAGCGGGTGCGGTCGACGAGCCACCACACCACGAGCGCCGCGCCGAGGGCGATGAAGATCCCCACCGTCACCCCGGTCGTGCCGATCACCGGAAGTGCCGCCTGAGCGGGGAGCGCCCGCGAGTACGCGAAACCGATCACCGTGGGGTCCTTCCAGGGGCCGTTCACAAGCGCGTTGAGCAGCAGGATGCCTATGTAGTTGAGGAAGAGCGTGGTGATGATCTCGTTGAGACCGACGAGCGCGCGCGGCACAGCGGCTATGAGCGCCCAGCCGCCACCGGCCGCCGCACCGCCGAGGAACATGAGCAAAAGGAGCGGCAGGCTCGCCATGTGCTCGGCATGGAACGCGACGAAACGTGGCGCCGATGGCGCCGAGCGCCATCTGTCCCTCCGCGCCGATGTTCCAGACGCCCATTCGGAGCGCCACCGTCACTGCGAGGCCGGTGAGGATCAGCGGCGTGGCGCGGATGAGCGTCTGCTCGAAGCCGTCCGTCGTGCCGAACGACGCGTCCCACATCGCCTTGTAGGCATCCGAGGGGCTGTGCCCGCCGATCAGAAGTATCACGGCGCCGAAGGCGAGGCCGCCCATGATCGCGAGGATCGGCACCACGATCCGGACGCCGAGCCCGATCTCGGTCCGCTTCTCGACCCGTCCTGCCATTAGGCCTCCTCGTGGGCGCCGGTCATGTATCGCCCGATCTCGTTGCGGGTGGCCTCGCCACGGGCCACCTCTGCCACGATCTGGCCGCCGAGCATCACAAGGAGACGGTCGGAGAGGTCCAGCAGCTCCTCCAGGTCCTCGCTCAGGAGCAGCACTCCCGCACCTGCGTCGCGCGCGGCGACGAGCTGGTCGCGCACCGCCTGCGCCGAGACGACGTCGAGGCCGCGCGTGGGCTGCGCCGCCACGAGCAGATCCGGTGACTCCGTGATCTCGCGCGCCACGATCACCCGCTGCAGGCCGCCGCCCGACAGCTTGGCCACGGTGAGCCCCGGGTTGGTGGTGGGGATGCGAAAGCGGGGGATCAGCTCCTCCGCGTAGCGGCGGAGCGAGCTGCGTCTCAGCCACAGGCGGGTGCTCATCGGCGGGCGGTTGAAGCGCCGCAGCGCGAGGTTCTCGGCCACCGACATCGGGCCCACCAGCCCCGTGGCCAGCCGATCCTCGGGGATGAACGACGCGCTCGTGCCGAGCAGGCGCCTGGTGCCCTTCTCCGGCGCCAGCATGCCGCCGGCGAGCTCGGCCAGCTCGACCTGCCCGTTGCCGCTTACGCCGGCCACACCGACGATCTCGCCGCGGCACACCTTGAGGCCCACGTCGCGCAACGGCCGCCGGCCGCGCTGGGAGCTCACATCCTCGAGCTCGAGCACGGGCTCCCCCGCGCTGCCCGGCGCAACGGCCGACGCCTCGACGGCGTCGTCTCCGACCATCAGTGCAGCCAGCTCGGCCGGCTCCGCCCCAGCCACCGGCCGGCTCGCCACAACCTTCCCGTGCCGCAGCACAGTGACCACGTCGGCCCCCGCGGTCACCTCACGCAGGCGGTGGGAGATGAACACCACGGCCTTGCCCTCGTCGGCCAGTCGTCGCAGCGCGCGGAACAGCTCGGCGCTCTGCTGCGGGGCGAGCACGGCGGTGGGCTCGTCCAGGATCAGGATCTCCATCCCCCGGTACAGCAGCTTCACGATCTCGAGCTGCTGCCGTTCGCCCACGCTCAGCGAGCTCGCGATTGCGCGCGGATCGAGATCGAAGCCGAGTTCCCCGGCGATCGAGGACACGCGCTCCTCGGCCGCGCGGCCCGACCCGGTCCGAGGTGCCCAGGACGACGTTCTCCACCACCGAGAAGCGCTCCACCAGTCGCAGGTCCTGATGCACGACGCCGACGCCGGCGGCAAGCGCGTCGCGCGGCGAGCTGAACCTGCGCATCGTCCCGTCCACCTCGATCTGCCCGGCGTCTGGCCGGTACTGGCCGCAGAGCACCGAGATCAGCGTCGTCTTGCCGGCCCCGTTCTCGCCAAGCAAGGCGTGGATCTCCCCGAAGCGGGCCGCGAAGTCCACGGAGTCGTTCGCCAGCTTGCCGTCGAAGGCCTTGGTAATGCCGCGCGCCGAGACGGCGACCCGCCGCGTCGGATCTGCCGCCTCGGCGCTCGGCTCAGGCGCCGAGGCCATCAATGACAGCCGAGCTCCTCGCCTACTTCTGCACCTTCCCGATCACGCCCTGGACGAAGAACGTCATGTTCGTATAGACGTCGGCCGGGCTGGCCCACTCCTTCCCCGCCGGCAGCTTGACCTGGCCGGTGTTGGACGAGATCGGGACCCTTGAACACGATGAGCTTGCCCGACTCGATCTGCTTTTGCGCTTGCTGGACCTTCGCCTTCACTGAGTCCGGGACCTTGCTGTTGAGCGGTCCGAGCTTGACCGTCCCGTCCTTCAGGTCGCCGTTCTTCTCCTCGTTGGTGAAGGTGCCCGCCTCAGCTTGCTTGTACTTCTCCTCCGAGTAGGGCTTCCAGTTGTAGACCGACCCGGTGAGGTAGGTGTCCGGCGTCTGTGCGCTCGTGTCAGCCTCGGAGCCGATGCCCCAGACGCCAGCCGCCTTCGCCCCGAGCAGCGGACCGATCGAATCCTCGTGCTTCGCGATCACGTCCGCGCCCGACTTCGCCAGGGTCTCGGCCGCCTGGGTCGACTGCGGGGGGTTGTACCAGTTGCTCGTGAGCACGACCTTGGTCTTGATGTTCGGGTCCACCGACTTCGCCCCCTCCTGGAAGCCGTTGATGCCGGCCACCACTGAGGGGATGGAGAAGGCGGAAACGAACCCGAGCGTCTTCGACTTGGACATCGAGGCCGCCACGATGCCCGTGAGGTAGCGGACCTCCCACAGGTTCGCGTACACGCTCGAGACGTTCTTCGGCCGCGGCTCCTTCTGAGCCCATGGCCCCGTGACGACGAAGTCCACGTCCGGGTTCTGCTTGGCCACCTGCGCGACGAACGGCTGATACCCGAAGGCGGTCGCGAAGATCAGCTTGTTGCCCTTCCGGATCAGGTCCTGGAACGTGCCCACCACATCGGTGTTCTCCGGGATCGGCTGCACGACAGTCGTCTGGGCCCCGAACTTCTGCGCCAGGTCTTGGCGGGTCTCGTCCCAGGCCTTCGACCATGCAGAGCCCGGGAGCGGCGAGACGTACACGAAGCCGACCTTCAGACCCTTCTTACCGCTTGTGGAAGCAGCGCTTCCTGACGACGAGCTGCCGGAGCCACTGCTCCCGCAGCCAGCGGCCACGGCGATCAGGCAGGCCGCCAGCGAAACAGACAAGCCGCGGCGCAAGTTCATATCGGCCCCCTCCTCCGTTGGGACAAGTGCGCGTCATTCGTATTACAAATGCCTCCCCGTGTCAACCGTCACAAAGGCCGGTTCCCGGTTAGCGAACGGTTAAGAAGAGCGGTCGCGCAGGACCACGTCGTAGACGTCCGTGCGGCGATCCGCGCGGGGCCGGATCAGCGGGTCGCGGATCTGGGCGCGCTCGGCCTCGGCGAGGTCGATCTCGGCGATCGCGACGTCGGTGTCGGTGCCCGACAGCGGTCCCGCCGTGAGCTTGCCGAACGGGTCAGCGACGAGCGACGAGCCGAGGAACTCGAGCTCGCCGACAGCGCCGACCTGCGAGGCGCAGGCGATGAACACCTGGTTCAGATTGGCCTGGAGCTGGGCTCCGTGAGCCTGAGGCGCAAGGCCGTTCGCGTCCCAGCGCACCTGGTCGAACCCGGTGACCCACGCGGTGGGGACGCAGATCAGCTCCGCGCCGGCGAGGGCGAGCAGCCGCGCGACCTCGACGAAGCGCAGGTCGTAGCAGACGCAGAGCCCCACCCGGCCGAAGGGCAGATCGGCCAGCGGCAGCCCGAGGTCGCCCGGCTCGAATGCGTGCTTCTCCTCACGGAACGGATGCAGCTTGCGGTAGTGCAGGAGCACGCCGCCGGCACCCACGACGACGGCCGTGTTGTAGAGACGGTCGCCATCCCGCTCGCAGAACCCGCCGGCGATCCAGCCGCCAGCGTCGCCCGCGAGCGCGGTCCAGGCCTCGGTGGAGGGTCCGTCGAGCGGTTCGGCCACGTCGAGCAGCCGCTCGCGATCGGAAACGTACCCAGGGACGATCAGCTCCGGCAGCAGCACGAGCTGCGCCCCGCGCTCGAAGGCAGCGCGCACCGTCGACAGCGTCAGTTCGCGGTTCTCGCGGGCGGCATACGGCTGCCCGGTGATCTGAGCGAGCGCGACGGCGAGCGGCCGCTTCACGACAGATCGGCAGGCAGCACGCCGGCCGCCTTGCAGCATCCCGACGTCGGCGGGGCAGGGGCCGCCCACGCTCACCACTGGGGTCCCGCGGTCGGCTTTGACCCGATGCTGGATCCCGGGCGGCACCTGGATCGCCTGGCCTGCCTCGAACTCGAGCGCGAAACCGTGGGTGAGGTCCTCGACGGTTCCGCGGCCGGACACGATGTAGATCGTGTCCTCCGACTCGGCGTGGGCGTGTGGCACGTTCTCCTCGCCGGGCTGCATGCTCACGTAGTTCATGTTCGCGCTGCGAGCACCGGCTGCCGAGCCACACCACCAGCCGGGCGTCGCGAGGCGATCATCGGCAGCATGACGTCGGGGTTGTCGCGGTGGAACGTCCTGATCGCGCCGGCCTCGGCAGAGTCCTCCCCATCGGCCTCCGCGCCGTCGTAGAGGCTGGTGTCCGGCGGGGACGGACCCCCAATGAGCTCGAGCCCGCCAGCACCCGCCTCGAACACGTAGGCCGCGCCGGGCGCGATGTGCACCATCGAGCCCTCCTCGAGCTGCTCGCGCTCATCGGTGCCGGGAGCGCCGACTCGGCCGCCGCCCGCCGAGCACGTAGTAGACCGCCTCGTCCGGGTGGAGCTGCCGGCGGGTGCGCGCTCCGTTCTCTAGCTTGATGAGGTGCATCGAGCGCAGTGCCGCTCCCACCTCCGGCCAGACGAGCGCACGCGCGCTCCCCGCACCCTCGACGAGCTCGATGCTCGGCCCGTCCGGGCCCAGCACCTGCACACCCTCGGCGCCCGTCATCGCGGATCCTCCGCGGCGACGGTGTAGGCATTGGGGCTCTCACGGCGCGGCACGATGATCGCTACGAACTTTGCGCCCGCGGCTCCCGCGCGCACCCCGTGCTCGACCCTCGGAGGAATCACCGACCAGTCGCCCGGTACGAGCCGCTTGACCTCGCCGGCCACCGTGAGCTCGACCTCGCCCTCGTTGATGAGCGTGACCTGCTCCTGCGCATGGCTGTGCAGCGGGAACTGAGCCCCGCCCTCGAAGTCATAGGCGGTAACGGTCGCGCCTTCGCTGTCGAACGTGCGTCGCCGCACTCCGGGCCAGGGCTCATCCACCGGGAGATCGGCAAAGCTCCCCTCGACCGGGGGCGGCCCGATCACTCGTCGACGAAGGCCACCACGCGGCACGGCGAGGCCTCGCCCCCCTCGATCGGGATCGGGAAAGCGCCGATCAGGCAGCGGCGGTTCAGCACCTTCTCCATGTCTCCGCCCATGTTCTCCACGTGGCAGACCCCGGCGCCGAACGGCACGCGGTGCATCACGAAGATGTCGTCCGCGGGAAACACGTCGTCCACCGACTTGCCGATCTTCTTCTCGTACTGGCGCGCGGCATCCTCGCGCTTGTAGCGAATGCTCGTGTTCATCGGGTGGTCGCCCGAGGCACAGTCGAAGCCGGTCCACGCGAACTGCATCTCCGCAACCCACTCGGCGAACTCTCGGTCACCGCCCGGATGACGCAGGAAGTAGCGCTGCTCGTCTTCCTGGTCTGCACCGTTGTAGTAGTGGTGGTAGCCCGTGTGGTAGATGAGGATGTCGCCCTTCTGCACGTCCATCTTGTCCGTGATGTGGTGCGGCTTGATCACGGACCAGTCCTCCACGTCGTCCGAGACGTCGACGATCACGCCGGGCCGGCAGAGTTGGTCTATCGGGATCGACGCGATGTCGTTCCCGCCGGAGATGATGTGCATCTCGCTGTCGAAGTGCGTGCCGCTGTGCAGCGGCAGTTCCAGCAGCTGGGAGACGATCCCGTTGGTGGCATGGCGCTGGAAGTAGGACAGCTTTGGTGACGGGTATCCCACCCACCCGGGGGTGTGGATGGAGAACTTGTGCGTCAGGTCAATTAGCTTCATTCAGCCTCCTCAGGCTCGGTTTCGTCTTCTCCCGACCCCGCCATTCGCTCCGCCGCGAGGCGCACCGACGCGACGATGTTCTGGTAGCCCGTGCAGCGGCAGAGGTTGCCGGCGAGCGCCTCGCGGATCTCGCGCTCATCGAAGTCGCGAGCCTCCGCCAGCAGGGGCTCCAGCGACATGAGGAAACCCGGCGTGCAGAAGCCGCACTGAAGGCCATGGCACTCATGGAAGGCCTGCTGGAGCGGGTGCAACGTGCCGTCCTCCTGCGCCAAGTCCTCGACTGTCCTCAGGCTGTGGCCCTCGGCCTGCACGGCGAGGGTCAGGCACGAGCGCACCGGCTGGCCATCGAGCTGGACCGTGCAGGCTCCGCACACGCCGTGCTCGCAGCCCACGTGGGTCCCGGTCAGCCCTGCCTCGTGGCGGATGAAGTCAGAAAGCAGCAGGCGCGGTTCGATCTCGCGCTCATACGTGCGGCCGTTGATCTCGATGGAGACCCTGCGGTTGTTCACGCCGCCTGCCTCTCCCGTGCGAGCTCCACCACGCGCTCGGGCGTGAGCGGCAACGTCTTCGCCTCGTTGCCGAGAGCGTCGGAAAGCGCGTTGGCGATCACCGCTCCCGCCGCGGCGGTTCCGCCTTCGCCGGCGCCCTTCACTCCGAGTGGATTGAGCGGGGTCGGGGCGTCCTCGGTGATCTCCACGCGCACCTCGGGCATCTCGCCGGCAGTCGGCATCAGGTAGTCCATGAACGACCCGGTCACCAGCTGACCCGTTTCGTCGTAGGCGAACTCCTCGAGCAGTGCACCGCCAAGGCCCTGGGCCACGCCGCCGACGATCTGCCCCTCCACCAGCTTCGGGTTGATCGCCCGGCCGACGTCATAGGTGACGGCGTAGCGGTGGATCTCCACCGCGCCCGTGTCCACGTCCGCTTCGAGGGCCACGCAGTGGAGGCCGTACGGGAAGGCCATGTCGGGCGAGTCGAAGTAGGCCTCCTCCTCGAGGCCCGGGTCATCTCCACGGCTCAGTGCCGCCCCGGCCTGTGCCGAGCTGGCGAGCTCGCTCGACGGCACGCCGACAGCCGGCGAGCCGCGCACGATCACGCGGTCGCCCTCGATCGTCAGGTCCCCGGGCGAGGCCTCCAGCCGCTCCGCCGCGAGCTCGAGCAGGCGGGCGCGCAGCGTCTCTGCGGCCCGGGCGATCGCGCTGCCGCCGAGCATCGACGCGCGGCTGCCGAAGGCGCCCATGCCCTCGGGCACGGAGTCGGTGTCGCCATGGCGCACCGTCACGGTGTCGTACGGAACGCCCGAGTGTCTCGGCGCAGACCTGCGCGAGCACGGTGTCCACACCCTGCCCGACCGAGGCCGAGCCGACGTGAACGATCGTGCCGCCGTCGCTCCGCACCCCGACGCGCGCGTACTCCCAGCGCGCGATGCCGCTCTTCTCGACGAAGTAGCCGACGCCCACCCCGCGGCGGCGGCCCGGGCCCGGGTTCTCCGTGCGCCAGCGAAGCATCTCCTCGTAGCCGAAGCACGCCAGGCCCTTGTCGAGCAGCAGCGGATAGTCGCCGCTGTCGAAGACCACCGGATGCCCATCGCGTGTGGGTACCGACGCTGTAGGGCATCAGCTCCGGCGCGATCAGGTTCTGACGGCGAAGGTCGCGCCGGATCGCGGCCGAGCCGCCGAGCGGCGATGTCGATCAAGCGCTCGCGCTGACGAAGTTGGCCTCGTAGCGGCCCGGCGCCCGGTATGTGCCGGCGGGCGTCTTGTTGGTCACGACCTGGTGAGCCACACATTCGTAGGCGCGCCAGGCGTATGGCCCGGGCAGGAGCGCCGCCGTCATCCCGGGCACGACAGAGCCGTGCGTGCGCACGTATGCGCCGGTGTTCATCGACGAAGCGATCGCGCATCGCAAGCAGGGTGCCGTCGGAGCGCAGCGCCAGCTCGACGTCGTGGGTCTGCTCGCGCGAGTGGTTGAGCGCCCGCAGGTTCTCCTCGCGGTCCTCCGTCCAGGCAACCGGCCGGCCCTGTCGCACGGCGCAGAAGGGGATCAGGAAGTCCTCGGGGTAGAACTCGCCGCGGCCGCCGAAGCCGCCGCCGACGTCAAGCTCCACGAGGCGCACCTGCTCCTCGGGCAGCCCGAGAAGCCGCGCGAGGATGCGCCGGTTGGTGTGAACGACCTTGGCCGCGCCCCACACGGTAAGCCGCCCGCTGCGTGGCTCCAGCTCTGCCATCAGGCCGCGCGGCTCGAGCGGGACGGCGCCGTGCCGCTGGCAGCTGAGGCGCTCCCGAACCGTCAGGTCGGCCTCGGCGAAGGCGGCATCCACGTCGCCCCACGCGATGTGGATCTCACCGGCGAGGTTCGAACCCGCCTCCGGGTGCAGCACCGGGCTGCGCGGATCGAGCGCCAGATCGGGATCGAGAAGCGCGTCGAGCGGTTCGTACACGACCTCGATCAGGTCGAAGACGTCCTCGGCCGCGTAGCGCGAGTCGGCGATCACAACGGCCACCGGCTCGCCGGAGTAGCGCACCACGCCGTCGGCGAGCGGTGGCTGCAGGAGCAGCTCCATCCCGGGCAGCGGGTACATCCGCATTGGGATGCGCGCGACCGGTTGTGGAAGGTCGGCGCTCGTGACGACATCCACCACGCCCGGCTCCGCCAGTGCAGCCGTCGCATCGATCGAGGCGATCCGCGCGGCCGCGTGCGGGCTTCGCAGGATCGCGGCGTGCAGCGCATCCGGGCGGTTGAGGTCGTCGATGAAGCAGCTGCGGCCGGTGAGCAACGGCAGATCCTCCTTCCGGAGTACCGACAGCCCGATCACCCGCTCGGATGTACCGTCGCGGTTGCTCGCGTCCGCGTCTGAGCGGCTTTCTACCACCGGTACCTGATCTCGAACCACAGGCCACGGCGCCGAGCGCGCCTGCCGAACAGCAGCGCAAGCAGCAGCGCGAGCAGGCCGGCCGCACCGGCTCCGGCCAGGGGGGCGGGTAGCGACGGTGCAGACGGGGCACTGGGCGGCGCTTCGGGCGCGCGCGCTGCCGGGGTCCGGGGCGAGGCAGGCGCGGCGGCGGCCGCGGGCGCCGCCCGGGACGCGCGCTCGCTGAGACTCGTCTTGAGATTCTCGGCGAGCTCCCCGAGCAGCCGCTCGGCCTCGCCACGTACGCGGTCCTCCGAGATCTCGCTTGCCGCCAGCCGGCCGTCGAGCGTCATCGAGACACGGGACGCACCGTTCGAGCCGTCGACGCGTGCCCGAAGGAGGCCGCTGGCAAAGCCCGGCCCGCCTGCCTCGCGCACGTGCAAGCTGCAGGAGGTGCTGTGCCCGTCCTCGTCCACGTCGACAGGACGCATCGTGGCCACGAGGTCGAGCGGCGAGGCCCCGATGGTCGGCGTGAGCGTGCCCTGGAGCGTCTCGTCCCCGTTGACGGGCGCCATTGCCGCACCCGGCAGGCACGCGCCGAGCTGTTCGATGTCGAGCAGCTCGGCCCAGACTCGATCGGCCGGCGCGCTAACGGTGAATTCAGTCTCCAGACGCATCTCGCCTCCCGCTCCAAGACGGCGCCCGCAGGGCGCGAGCCCGGCCAGTCCCGTTGCGCAAAAGTATAATGTTGGACTTTACAGCGTCGGGCGACCTTCTGGGAGAGCGATGAAGCTGCAGAACGAATTCACGGTGGCCGTCCCGATCGAGCGTGCGTGGGAGACGCTGCTCGACATCGAGACCGTGGCCGGCTTCCTGCCCGGCGCGAAGATCGAGCCGGCCGGCGAGGACGGCGTCTTCCGCGGGTCCATGAAGGTGAAGGTGGGGCCGATGACGGTGAACTACCAAGGCACCGCCCGACTCGCCGCCGTGGACGAGCAGGCTCACATCGCGGACATCGAGGTGAGCGCCAAGGAGGCCAAGGGCCAGGGCACCGCAGCCGCGGTGATCCGCAACCAGCTGATCGAGGAAGGCGGGGGCACCCGCGTGGCGGCCGTGACCGACCTTCAGGTGACCGGTCGCCAGGCCCAGTTCGGGCGCGGGATCATGCAGGACGTGGCCGGGCGGATGCTCGGCGACTTCGCCCGCCGCTTCGAGGAGTACCTCAACGCGGACGGCGGCGCCCCGACGGAAGCGGAAGCCGAGAGCGGCACCTCCCACGGCCCGCCGCCGACGGCGGAGCCCGACGAGGCGCTCGACCTCGGCTCCGTGCTCACGCAGATGCCGATCGTGCGCTACGGAGCTCCGGCAGCCGTGGGCCTCGTGCTGATCGCCACCGTCGTCGGCTTCAGCCGCTCGCGGCGGCGACGCGGGCTGAGTGTCCGTTTCGGGGTTGGGCTCTAACCCTCGGCGCACATCGCAAGCGCTGTGAGCGCGTATACGCGTGAGGCGCGCAGCAGATCCTCCTTGCGCACCGCGAACGTGCCGGCGCCGGCAACCCCCGGGGGACCGTAGGTGAGCGACGGAATGCCCGCCTCGTTGAAGACGTTGTGGTCGCGCCACATGCTGCACTCGGGCGGGCTCGCTGTCTCGCAATCCGCGTCGAACTCGAAGCGGTGTGCCTCGTCGATCGCTTCAGAGAGCGGCTCGATCCCCTGGGCCTCGTAGCCCGGCCTGTCGACGAACTGCTCGACCGACCCTTCGAGGCCGAGTTCGTCGAGCAGGTCGCGAAGCTCGTGGCGGATGACGCCCCCGTCCTGCCCAGGCACGGTGCGAATGTCCAGGTAGAGCATGCACACCTCGGGGTTCTGGAGCACGAGCCAGGGCTGCCCCCCGCGAATCGCCGAGACGTTCACCCGGGGCACGACGGTTCCGCCGGGCGACTCGTAGGTGTGCCGCTGCTCGTACTCGAGCGCCCACTCCTCGAGACGCGCGATTAGCGGCTGCGCCCGCACGATCGCGTTGGGGTGCTCGCCGGGCGGATAGGGCCGCGCGACGTACGGCGTGTACAGGACCGGGCCGCCGTACACAGTGATCTTGTAGAACGCCTTGCCCGCTTCGATCCAGCCCTTGCGGAACCCTGTGGCCTCCGCGCAGACGCAGAAGCCGGCCCGCGGCGTGTGGTTCACGAGGTAGCGGGCGCCCACCTCCTTGCTGAGGTAGCGCTTGCCCTGAAACTCGTCCACTGGCTCCTGGCCGATCTCGCCGGGAACCATCGTGAGGTAGATGCTCCCCTTGAGCCTCACGCCCGCGTCGCGGATCGCCAGTGCGGCCAGCATCCATGCGGCCATCGGTCCCTTGTCGTTCACCACCGGGTTGCCGATCAGGAGCTCGCCGTCCTCGCGCCCGAGGTGGAAATCGTCGTTGCCGGGGTCGCGCCAGATCAGGTGGTCGTCGCGGCGCATCCACGTGTCGATGTGGCTGTTGAACGCCAGTGCCGGCCCGCGCCCCGCGCCCGGCAACTCGGCGAACACGTTGAAGCGGTCCTCGAACATGCCCACGCGACGGGGCGAGAAGCCATTGTCGGCGAGCCACTGGTAGATCAGCTCGGCGCCTTCCCCCTCCTCCCCAGGCGGCGCCTCGACGCTCGTGATGTGGAGCGCAAGGTCGACGAGGTCTCGCTCCTGGATGCGGGAGAGGACGGCGTCCGCGACTTTCGCGTCGATCATGCCGGGGTCCCCTTCTTGAACACGTGCGGCTTGGTGTGGTCGGCGGGCCAGAAGCGGTCGTCCCACTCGCGCGCCAGCTCGACGAAGCGCGGCGCCTCCTTCTGCATCGCGCGGAGGATCGCCTGCTCGTCCATCGTCAGCACCTCGCCCGCGCGCACGACGACGCGTCCGTCCACGAGCACCGTGTGCACGAGGTTCCCGCTGCCGGAGTACACGAGGTTGGCGAGGATGTTGTCCTCGTGCCACGGGACCATCTCCGGCCGCATGAGGTCGAGCACGATCACGTCGGCGCGCTTGCCGGGCTCGAGCGTCCCGATCTCGTCCTCGAGCAACATCGCCCGCGCCGAGCCGATCGTGGCCAGCTCGAGCGCCTGGTACGGCGAGATCAGGGTCCAGTCGAGGCGTGCCTCCTTATGGCCGGTGGCGGCCAGGTGCACCTCACGGAACATGTCGAGGAAGCAGGCAGCCGCGGGGCCGTCCGTGCCGAGCCCCACCGTCGCGCCGCCCGCGATCAGCTCGGGGAACCTGCCCTTCGTGAACGCTCCATAGGCGCCCTTCATGCTCGCGCTTGGGCAATGGATCGCCGCCGCCCGGGTTTCCATCAGCAGGTCCACCTCAGTTTCGCTGAGCCACGCCATGTGCGTGCCGGCGAAGCGGCGGTTGAGGATGCCGAGCGAGTTGAAGCGCTCGATCGGGCGGGTGCCGAAGCGGAGGTCGTGCGCCTCGATGTCCTCCCGGTCGACATTGGAGTGGGTGACCACGCCGACGTTGAAGCGCTCCGCCAGCTCCATCGCTCCCTCGCACAGCTCGTCGGACGACGACGTCACCTGGATCGGACAGGGCCACGCGCGGACGCGCCCGTCGGCCGCACCGTCGAACTTGGCGATGAAGCTCTCGGCGTGCTCGAGGTTCTCCCTGGTGACCTTGTCCGAGCGGCTGAGGAACTCCGCGAGGTCGTCCTGGACGTCGGCCATCGCGCGGGCCAGCACGGCCCGCATGCCGGCCGTCTCGACTCCCGCCACCGCCGCCTCTTCGAGCTCCTGGTAGGTGCCGCAGTCGAGGAAGGCCGTGGTGCCGGTCTTCAGCATCTCGATGCTCGTGAACTGGGTGCCGAGGTAGTAGTTGTCCGGGTTCAGGCCCTTGGAGGTGACGTAGAACTTCTTCTGGATCCAGGGCGTGAACGAGAGATCGTTCACGAGGCCGCGCGCAAAGGCCCCGAACAGGTGCATGTGCGTGTTGACCAGGCCGGGCATCACCAGCTGGTCCCGCGCGTCGATCGTCTCGCGGGGGTCGTAGGCCCGCCGCAGCTCGGCGGTCGAGCCGGTGGCCACGATCCGGCCACCGTCGATCGCCACCGCGCCGTCCCACAGGAGGTCGCGCTCGCCGGTCATCGGCAGCACGACTCCGTGCTCGATCAGCAGGTCGATCTGTGTGCGCTGTTCGCTGTCAGGCATGGGTCACCTCCGGACGGTGGTGCAGGTTGCTCTCGAGGCGGCTCTCGGCCATCAGGCGGCCGCCGTAGAAGACGAGCCGGCGCGGCGGAACGAGCCGCAGCGCCTCGCGCACGCTGGGCGCGTCTATCACGACGAGATCCGCGCGATCGCCTGGCTCGACCCCGTAGCCCTCGAGCCGCATCGCGCGGGCGGCGTTGTAGGTGATCATGTCGAACACCGTCTCGAGCTCCGGCAGGTAGGTGAGCTGGGCCACGTGAGCGGTGTACTGGCCGACCTCGATCTGATCCGGCTTGCCGAACGGGTAGTACGGATCGTTCACGTCGTCTTGGGCCGAGAGCACGTTCACGCCGGCGTCGAGGAACTCGCGCACGCGCGTGATGCCGCGGCGCACGAGGCCGCGGTCGGCTCGGCCGTCCAGCACCAGGCTGATCTGGGTGTTCGAGGCGATCGAGAGCTGCGCCTCCTTCACGTAGCCGATCACCCTCGCCGCATGGTTGTCGTCGTACGCCGCGAGCGCTCCGCAGTGGCTCGCCGTGACGCGCCCCTGGTAGCCCTCTTCGATCGTCCGCACGGCGAGGTACTCGAGACTGCGCGACAGGGGGTCGTCGGTGTCGTCGGCGAGCATGTGAATGTCCTTGCTGGTGCGCTTCGCCAGCTCGAAGCAGAAGTCGATGTGCTCGCGCACGTGGCGGTCGAGCCGCTCGTACCACGGGAGGCCGCCGACCACGTCGCAGCCCAGGTCCATCGCCTGCTCCATGAGCTTGTCGCAACCCGGGTTGCGCACGATCGCCTCCTGCGGGAAGGCGACCACCTCGAACGTGATCAGACCCTCGAAACGGCGCTTGAGCTCGAGCAGCCCCTGAACGGGCACGAGCCCGCCGATCGTGTCCACGTCCGCAAAGCCGCGCATTGCCGTTGTGCCGTTCACGATGGCCGCCTCGATCACGGGCGAGGCCCGGTCGGCGATCTCCTCGACGGTGTACGAGCGCTTGTGATCCCACGTGATCTCGATCGCCTCTTGCAGCGTCTGCGACTCGTTCTGGCGCATCACGTCGCCGAGCATGCACTTGTCGAGGTGCTGGTGGGCGTTCACGAGCCCGGGCACGAGCAAGCCGCCGCCGCCGTCGTGCTCGGCGTCCGCGGAGCCGTCGATCGACGCCTCGACGGCGGCGATTCGGTCGTCCTCGAGGGCGACGTCGAACGAGCCGTCGCGGCCGCGCAGCCGCACGTTTCGGATGATCTGCTTCAAGAGTCGGTCACTCCTTTGTTCGTCGGGCCGCCGCCCACAAGTTCGAGCAGCGCGTCGGGGGTGAGCGGCAGCCGGCTGAGGACACGGTCGTCGCCCAGTGCATCCGCGACGGCGTTGGCGATCGCCGCGCCGGAGCCCACGATTCCGCCCTCACCCGCGGCCTTCGCCCCGAGCGGGTTGGCCGTGGACTCGTCCCAGTGCGGCAGGTCGAGCTGCACGGTGTCGACGTGCGGCACCTCGGCCGCGGTCGGCATCAGGTAGTCCATGAACGAGGTCGTCAGGGGCTGCCCCAGCGCGTCGTAGGCCAGCTCCTCGAACAGCGCTCCCCCCACTCCCTGCGCGGCCCCGCCGACGAGCTGTCCATCGACGAGCTGCGGATTGACCGCCTGGCCGATGTCCTGGCAGACGAGGATGCGGATCACCGACACCGCACCGGTGTCCGGGTCCACCGCCACCTGCGCGAGGCAGGCGCCCATGTCGAAGCTCGGGAGCGGCTTGTCGAAGCGGTGGTGACCCGTGCAGCCGAGCTCCGCGATTGGGACGCCGCGGCTGGGATTGCCGCGGGGGTGGACGATCGCGCCGGTGCCGAACTCGAGATCGCTCTCCGCAATCTCGAGCCGCTCCGCCGCCGCCGTGAGCGCCTTGCGTTTGAGGTCCGCCACGGCGCCCACCACCGCGCCGCCGCCGATGATCGTCGTCCGGCTCGCATAAGAGCCGAATCCCTGTGGCACGAGATCAGTGTCACGGTGGCTGATGTCCACCTCCTCGATGCTCACCTGGAGGTGATCGGCCACCACCTGCGCCAACGCGGTCCTAACGCCCTGACCGAGTGACGCGATGCCGACGTGCGCCACCCACCCACCCGACTCACCCGGGACGATCCAGGCGTACTCGTGGCGGCCGAAGGCGGTTTCCTCGACGTAGGCGGCCATGCCGATGCCGACGAGCTCGCCGCAGGCCCGGCGCTCGGCGGTCTCGGCGCGGAGCCGCTCGTAGGAGCTGCGGGCGAGCAGGGTCGACACGACCTGTGGGAAATCGCCATTGTCGTAGACCACCGGCGGCTGGATGTCGCTCAGCTCCATGCGATAGGGCATCGCGTCTGCGCGTATGAGGTTGCGCGAGCGCACGTCTGCCGGGTCCTGCTCGAGGGCGGACGCCAGGCGGTCGATCATCCGCTCCCTGAAGAACGCGGCCTCGTACTGGCACGGGGCGCGGTAGGTGCCGGACGGCGTCTTGTTGGTCAACACGCTGCGCGCGTCGATCTCGAGCCCCTCCCAGACATAGGGACCGGCCAGGTGGTGGACCAGCACCCACGGGAGGAGGAGAGTGCCGTGGGTGCGGGCATATGCCCCCTGGTCCACCAGGCACGACGCGCGGAAGCCCAACAACCGACCGCCCGTTGTCGCACCGATCTCAAAGTCGCACCACGTCTCGCGGGAGTGGTTGATGGCCACGAAGTGCTCGTGACGGTCCTCCACCCACTTGACCGGACGGCCGAGCTGCATCGCGAGCCACGGCACCAGGAAATCCTCTGGGTAGAACTCGCCACGCGCGCCGAAGCCGCCGCCGACGTCCGGCTCGACAAAGCGGACCGACTCCTCTGGCAGGCCGAGGAAGCCGGCCAGCAGCGTGCGATTGAAGTGCTTGACCTTCGTCGGGCCCCACACGGTCAGCCGCCCCGTGTCGGGGTCGAACTCGGCCATCAGGCCGCGAGTCTCGAGCGGGATCGCGGCGTGGCGCTGTATCCGCAGCCGGTCGCGCACCACGACGTCGGCCGCGGTGAGCAGCTCGTCGACATCCCGCCCCCAGCGGGAGCGCAGCGTGTTCACGACGTTGCCCGTCAGGGCGTCCTCGTGCAGCGCCGGAGCACCGCTCTTACCCGCGCGCGGGCCGTCGACCAGCGGCTCGATGGGCTCTATCTCTACCTCCACATCCTCCACCGCATCCTCGGCCGTGTAGGGATCGTCGGCGAGCACCACCGCCAGCGGCTCGCCGACGTAGCGCACGACCCCGCGGGCGAGCGGCGGCTGGGTGACGGGAACCGCCTCCTCCGACGGCATCATCCGCACCGGGATCCGGATGTCGGGAATGTCCTCCGCCGTGATCACGCGCACCACGCCGGGACGGCGGCGCGCGCGCTCGGTGCTTATAGCCACGATCCGGCCGTGCGCCGCCTCGCTGCGGACGATCCGCGCGCTGAGCTGACCGCCACAGCCGAGGTCGTCGAGGAAGCGCCCCTGGCCGGTGAGCAGCGGGCCGTCCTCCACCCGGAGCACCGACTGGCCGACGTAGGTCATCGGGGGGCCGCCGCGAGTTCCTGAATGGTCTCCGGCATCAGCGGCAGCGAGGCGATGTGCCGTCCGGGAGCGCCGAGCGCGTCCGCCACCGCGTTGGCAATCGTCGCCGCAGTGGCGATGATCCCGCCCTCGCCACCACCCTTCGCGCCCGCGAGCGGATCCGCGCTGCTCGTTTGCCCGAGCTCAACCAACTGCACCACCATCGGCGGCATCTCCGCGGCTGTGGGCATCGCGTAGTCGAGAAAGCTGGTGGACAGCGGCTGTCCGTCGGGCCCGTACGTGAACTCTTCGAACAGCGCGCCCGCGAAGCCCTGCACGGCGGCGCCCTGCACCTGACCCTCCAGGGTCATTGGATTCACCGCCTTGCCGACCTCATACGCGATCGCGTAGCTCGGGACCTTGACGGCGCCCGACTCGCGGTCAACCTCGACCACGCCGACGTTGGCGCCCATCAGGACGTGCGACCCACCCTCCGGCTCGTACCGGTAGTGCGCCTCGAGTCCCAGCTCGGAGAGCGGCACCTCGAGCTTGCGGCGCCCTTCCTCGGCCCGGGCGATCCCCGCCTCCACCGTCACGACCTCGGGTGGCGCCTCGAAGTGCTCTGCCGCCGCGTCGCGCGCGGCCTCGTACAGCTCGCGCACCGCGCCTGCGATCGCGTAGCCGCCCCAGACGGTGGCTCGGCTCGAGAAGGCGCCCTGCCCCTCGGGCACCGTGGCGGTGTCCTGGTAGCGCACGGCCACCCGCTCGATCGGCACTCCGAGCAGGTCGGCCGCCACCTGCGAGAGCACTGTCTCGACGCCCTGTCCCACCGAGGCCACGCCCACGTGCGCCGTGAAGGTCCCGTCCGCCTCGGCCACGATCCGCGCCTGCTCGAACACGCCCGGATTGCCCATCTCGATGAAGGCCGTCACGCCGAGCCCGACGCACTCGCCCCGCGCCTGGCGGGCGTTCACGTCCTCCCGCAGCTTCGGGTAGTCCACACGCTCGAGCAGGCCCTCGAAGACGAGCGGGAAGTCGCCCTCGTCGTAGAACACCGGCTTGCCCGTGTCCACGTCTGGGAGCCCGCTGTTGTAGGGCATGTCGCTCGGGGTGACCATGTTGCGGCGGCGGAACTGCACCGGATCCATGCCGATCTCGCGGGCCACGAGGTCGACCATGCGCTCCCGCACGAAGGTCGGTTCGTACTGGCCAGGCCCCCGGTAGGTGCCCGACGGAGTCTTGTTGCTCAACACCGTGAGGGCATCCGCCTCGTAGGCTGTCCAGCGATACGGGCCCGGCATGTGGTTCAGCATCAGCATGGGCAACAGCACGCTGCCGTGTGTGCGTGCGTAGGCGCCCTGGTTCCACCAGGCGTGCGCGCGGAAGCCGAGCAGCTCGCCGTCGTCGGCGGCCGCGTACTCCACGTCCCACACCTGCTCGCGCGAGTGGTTGAGGGCGATCAGGTTCTCGCGCCGGTCCTCCACCCACTTCACCGGACGGCGGAGTTCGATCGCGAGCCACGGGATCAGATAGTCCTCGGGATAGAACTCACCGCGCGCGCCGAAGCCGCCTCCCACGTCTCCCTCGATGCAGCGAATGCGCTCCTCGGGAAGGCCGAGCATGTCGGAGAGGATCCGGCGGTTGAAGTGCTTCACCTTGGCGGCGCCCCACACCGTCATGCTCTCGCTCTCCTCGTCCCATTCGGCGAGCAGGCAGCGCGTCTCCATCGGCACGGCCCCGTGGCGCTGCACGCTGAAGCGCTGGCTCACGACCACAGGCGCGGCGGCGAACAGCTCGTCGAGGCCGCTACCGTGGCTTACCTCGACGCGATCGATGACGTTGGTTCCGATCTCGGGGTTGAGCAGAGCCGCGTCGCTCGCGCCGGCCGTCAGCGAGTCGAGCACGGGCGCCAGCGGCTCTATCTCCACGCGGATGTCGTCGGCCGCGTCCTCCGCCAGGTACGGGCTGGTGGCGACCACGACGGCTACCGGGTCCCCGACGTAGCGCACCCTGTCGCGCGCCAGCGGGGCCTGGAGCGCGCGCTCGGCGTTCGCGGTCGGGAACAGCCGGATCGGCACGTTGACCTCCGGCAGATCCCGCGCCGTGATCACCCGCACCACCCCGGGGCGCTGCTCCGCTGCCGAGGTATCGATCTCCCGGACTATCCCGTGGCTCGTGATGCTGCGCACCACGTGGGCGTGGAGCTGGTCCTCGCGGTCGAAATCCGCGGCGTAACAGCCGGTTCCGGTCAGCAGCCTGTGATCTTCGACCCGTGGGATCGAACGCCCCACGTAGGCATCCGTACCGGTGCCCACCGGCTCAGCACCTCTTCCTCTGGAGCCTCACGTGGACCTCACCCCGTCCGGAGTATCGGCGCCCGTCACCGGCGCGTCATCGGGGGAAGACCGCCGTCCGGCGAGGGTATTCCCGTCGCCTGCGGCCTCGCGAACCAGCTCCGGGGTGAGCGGGAGTGCGTTCATCTCCACTCCCAGCGCGTGGCCCACGGCGTTTGCGATCGCGGCCGCAGGCCCGAGCGTGCCCCCCTCGCCGACACCCTTCGCGCCGTTCGGCGAATCCGGCGAGGGGATCTCGAGATGGTGCAGCTCCACATTCGGCAATTCCATCGCCGTCGGCACGAGGTAGTCCATCAGCGAGGCCGTCAGGAGCTGCCCCTGCGCGTCGTACACGAGCGACTCGTAGAGCGCCCCGCCTATTCCCTGGGCGACGGCGCCATGCGCTTGGCCCTCGACGATCTGAGGGTTGATGATCGTGCCGCAGTCCTCTGCCACCACGTAGCGCAGCAGGCGGATCTCGCCCGTGTCCGGCAGCACCTCCACCGTGCAGATGTGGGTGGCGTACGGGTAGACGGTCCGCTGCGGATCGAAGACCGCGGCTGACCGCAGCCGCTCGTCGGTGTCTGCTGCGGCGAGCTCGACGATCGCGACGCCACGGCTCGGAGAGCCGCGCACGCTCACGCGCCCCTCCACGAGCTCCAGATCCTGGACGGCGGCCTCCAGATGCTCCGCGGCCGCGTCGAACAGCCGCTCTCGCAGCTCGCCGGCGGCGGCCTTCACGGCGCCGCCGCCGCTCACGGCGCTGCGGCTCGCGAACGTCCCCGTGCCGCCGCCCTCACCCGCCTGGGTGTCCGCACGCGCGACGAACACGTTCTCCACGTCCAGCCCCAGCGTGGCCGCGGCGAGTTGCGCGAACGTGGTGGCCACGCCCTGTCCGATGGCGGGCAAAGTGGTCCAGACCGTCACGCGGCCGTCATCGCCCACGCGCATCCAGGCACTGTCGTGCCCCGCGATGCCCACCATCCCGCGGCCGTGGAACACCTGCGAGCCCATACCCGTGTACTCGACGTAGGAGGCGATGCCGAGGCCGAGCAGGCGTCCCTCCTCGCGGGCGGCCTGCCGCGTTGCCGAGAACGAGTCGTAGTCGATCGCCTCAAGGGCGCGTTCGAGCGCGAGCGGGTAGTCGCCGCTGTCGTAGCGCTGATGGCTGACGCTCGTATACGGAAGCTCGTCGGCCGGTACGTAATTGCGGCGGCGGATCTCGGCGCGATCCAGGCCAAGCTCGGCCGCCAGCACGTCCATCAGCCGCTCGTGGACGAACGTAGCCACGGGGAGCCCGACGCCCCGATACGCGCCCTCCGGGCTCTTGTTCGTGCAGATCGAACGGGTCCGGGCGCGGTAGTTCGACAGCCGGTAGGGACCGGGGATCATCGCGGGCGTTCCGAGGGCCTCGAGGATGTGGCCGTGCGGGTAGACGCCATAGGCGCCGATGTCGCACACCACGTCCGCCTCGATCGCCAGCAGACGCCCCTGCTCGTCGACGCCGGCCCGCACGCGGACCACCTGGTTGCGGGCGTGACTCGAGGCGAGCAGGTTCTCGCTCCGGTCTTCCAGCCATTTGACCGGCCGGCCGAGCTTGAGCGCGAGCCAGGCGGTCAAGACCTCCTCCGGATAGACGTGGGCCTTCTGCCCAAAGCCGCCGCCGACATCCATCGTGGAGACCCGCACCTGGTCGTCGCGCAGACCGAGCAGCTCCGCCACACAGGTCGCGAGCCGGTGCGGAATCTGCGTGGAGGCCCAGACCCGGACGCCGCCGGCATCGGGTGCCGCGACCACACCGCGCGACTCCATCGGTGTCGCGGAGTAGCGCGGCGAATGGAAGGTCCGCTCGACGATCGTCTTCGCGGCCGCGAACGCGCTGTCCACGTCCCCGGCCTCGAGCACGGAATCGAACAGGACGTTGCTCGAGTGGTCGTGCATCGGCTCGGCGTCCCCCGCCTCGAGCGGGTCGACGAGCGGAGTCAGCGGCTCGAGTGTCGCCTCCACGAGCTCCGCCGCGTCCTCGGCGACGTATGGCGAGTCCGCGACGAGCAGCGCGAGCGGCTCGCCGACGAAGCGAACGCGCTCCCGCGCGAGGAGCGGTCGCGGCGGCGAAAACGCGTCCGGGTTCTCCATCGGGGGGTGCAGCGGCGGCAGGTCGAGGTCGCTCGCGGCGAACGCGGCGACAACGCCAGGCGTCGAGCGGGCGGCGGCAACGTCAACCGATTCGATCAGGGCGTGTGCGAGCGGACTGCGGAAGAAGCGGGCGTGCAGCATGCCGTCGAGCCCGAGGTCATCGACGAACTCCGCCTCCCCGGTGACGAGGGGCCGATCCTCGACCCGCAGCATGCGCCGCCCGATCGGGCCCTTCACGGGTTGCTGCGATACCGGAACCGCCATCTAGCAAAGGTATAATGTTGGACCTTCTTCCGCACAGAAGGTCCGGCCAATTCCGAGAGCTCGCTCACAAGATCACGAGGGCCGGTCCCCAGCGAGCGACCTGCCACGCCAGATCGGGCGCCGGCAAGCACGGGTAGAGGATGGGGCGCTGCTCGAGGGCGACGCCCGCTTCGTGGATGACCTTCAGATCGAGGGCGTCCTCCATCTTGCGTTCGTTCGCAGCGAGCACGCGCATGCCACCGTCCGGGGTGTCGACCTGTCCGCCGCGGCCCAGGCGCCGGGCGTCAGTCTCGCGTTTGGCGCCGAAGAGCTCTCCGGCGTCGGCGCCCTCGTGCCCGAGCTCAAGCGCCCCGGTGCCGTGCGCGTGGAGCGCCCCGTGCTGGTGCGCGAGCGCGCCCGCTTCGTCGGCGAGCCGGTGGCGGCGGTGGTGGCCGAGTCTCCCTACCTCGCCGAGGACGCGGCCGAGGCAGTCGCGATCGACTACGAGCCGATGGCGGCGATCGCGTCGATCGAAGACGCACTCAATCCCGAGCTCCCTGCGCTCCATGGCGGCCACAACGTGATCTTTCGAGAGGAGCGCGAGCAGGGCGACGTCGCCTCGGCCTTCGCCTCCGCCGATGTGGTGGTTGAGCGGACGTTCCGCAATCCCCGCTACAGCGCGGCGCCGATGGAGAACCGCGGCGTGCTCGCGGTGCCCGACGGCGACGGGCTGCTGCTCTGGTCCGGCACGCAGATCCCGCACATCCTCGAGGAAACGCTGGCGGACCTGCTCGGGCTGGAGGGCAGGGTTCGCGTGAGATGCCCGGACATCGGCGGTGGCTTCGGCCAGAAAGCCCACGTGTTCCCGGAGGAGATCGCCGTGGGCTGGGCCGCGATGAAGCTCGGCCGGCCGGTGAAGTGGGTGGAGGACCGCAGGGAGAACCTGCTCGGCTCCGCGCATGCGCGTGAGCAGACGGTGCGGGCGCGCGCGGCCGCAGACCGCAATGGCCGTCTGCTGGCCGTCGACGCCGAGGTGTACTGCGACGTGGGCGCCTACGGCATCTTCCCCTGGGGCCAGCTACTCGAGTCGCTCGGCACGCCGGCGATCCTGCCCGGCCCCTACGACCTGCGCAGCTACCGCTATGTCACGCACTCGCTCGCTACCAACAAGGCGCCGCAAGGCGCCTACCGCGGCGTGGGACTGCCCGTGGCGGCCTTCGTCCATGAGCGGATGATGGATCTGCTGGCCGCTGAGCTCGATATCGACCGCGGGGAGATCAGGCGGGTGAACTTCGTGCGGAGCGAGCAGTTCCCCTATGCCACCGTCACCGGCCTGCGCTACGACAGCGGCAACTACGAAGCTGCGCTCGACGCCGCGCTCGAGGGGATCGGCTACGAGAGCTTCGACGAGCAGCGCGAGGCCGCTGCCCGTGAGGGGCGCCGGCTCGGGCTCGGGATCGCCTCGTACGTCGAGTGGACCGGAACGAACTCGAAGACCTACATCGCGCGGGGCATGAGCAACGTCCGCGGCTACGACGCCGGTCGCGTGGCGGTGAACGAGGACGGCTCCGTGTCGGTGTGGACGAGCTGCCCGGCGATCGGGCAGGGCGTGGCCACGACCTTCGCGCAGATCGTCGCCGAGCACCTCGGGGTGCCGTTCGAGCTCGTGCGCACCGAGCTCGTGGATACCGCCAACTCACCGCCGGGAAGCGGCAGCTTCGCCAGCCGCAGCGCCATCAGCGCCGGTGGAGCGCTGATCTCCGTCGCCGGGCAGGTCCGCGAGCGGATACTCGAGACCGCGGCGCGTACGCTCGAGGCGAACCCGGCGGACATGGTCATCGAGGACGGACGCGTGGGAGTGCGCGGCTCGCCCGCTGCGTCGCTGTCGCTCGCCGAGGTGGCCGCAGCCGCCGAGCCCGGGTACCTCGACATCGGCGAGCCCTACGACCCGGAGGAGACCGCGTATCCCTATGCGACGCACGCCTGCGTCGTCGAGGTGGACGAGGAAACCGGCCACGTGGACATCCTGCGCTACGTGGTGGCCGAGGACTGCGGTCCGGAGATCAACCCGATCGTTGTCGAGGGGCAGGTGCACGGCGCCACGGCGCAGGGCATCGGCGGGACGTTGTATGAGTCGCTGCTCTACGGGGACGACGGACAGGCCGTGACCGGCAGCTTCATGGACTACCTGGTGCCCACCGCCTGCGAGCTGCCCGCGATCAGCGTGCGGCATCTCGAGACCCCCGCGCCGGACCTGCGGGCCGGCTTCAAGGGTGTCGGCGAGGGGGGCACCCTGGCGCCTCCCGGGGCGCTGGCCAACGCGGTGTCACACGCGCTCGACGTGGAGATCAACGAGCTTCCGATTCACCCGGAGCTCGTGCTCCGGGCGCGCTCAGCCTCGTAGCGTCGAGACCACCCAATCGGGCGTGATCGGAGTGTGGTTGGCGGTCACACCGAATGGCCTCAGCGCGTCGTTCACGGCGGAGACGATCGCCGCCGGCGAGTTGACCGCGCCACCCTCCCCCATCCCCTTGAAGCCGCCCGGCACAAATGGGGTGGGCGATTCGAGGTGCCGTATGTCGACATCTGGCAGCTCGCAGGCGGTGGGAATCAGATAGTCCATGAAGCTGCCTGTGATCAGGTTGCCGGCCTCGTCGTAGACGAGGTGCTCGTAGAGCGCGCCGCCGATGCCCTGCGCCACGCCACCGTGCACCTGGCCCTCGACGATCATCGGATTGACCACCGTGCCGCAGTCCTCGGCCACCACGTAGCGCAAGACCGTAACCGCTCCGGTGTCCGGATCGAGCTCCACATTGGCGGCGTGGGCTGAGCTGGCAAAGGTTCCGGGGTCGGGCGGCACGAAGCGGCGAGTGGCTTCGAGGCCCGGCTCCTCGCCCTCGGGCAGCAGGTCGGGCTCGAACGCGGCGCGGCGAGCGACCTCGCGGAAGCTCACCCCGCGCGACGGCGTGCCGCGCACGAAGATCTCGCCGTCCGCGAGCTCCAGGTCGCCGACGTTCGCCTCGAGCATCTCGGACGCGAGGCGCAGCACCTTCGCCTTGATGTCGCGGGACGCGAGGATCGTCGCGCCGCCGCAGCAGACGGTGCTGCGGCTGGCCCAGGTGCCGAGGCCGTACGGCACGAGCTCCGTGTCGCCCCACACCACCTCGACGTCCATGTGCGAGATCCCGAGCTCGCTGGCGGCGATCTGGGCGATCGTGGTCTCGTGGCCCTGGCCGTGGTTGTGAAGTCCGACCGCCACCCGCACGCGCCCGTCCGGCTCCACGCGGATCGCTGCCGAGTCGTAGCCCAAGGTCAGTTCGAGCTTGCGTGAGGCGAGTGCCTGCGGGCCGTAGGCCGACTGCTCGACGGCCAGTGCGACCCCCAGCCCGCGGTAGACGCCCTCGGCGCGCAGCTCAGTGTTCTCGGCACGCAACTCCTTCCAGCCGATCGCGTCCTCGAGCAGGTCGAGCATGCCGACGTAGTCCCCGCTCTCAAAGCGCAGGCCCACGGCCGTCGTGTGGGGGAACTCGCGGACCAGGTTGCGCCGGCGGACCTCCAGCGGATCGAGACCGAGCCGATCCGCCAGGTCGTCCATGGCGCGCTCCATCCCGAGGCACGCGATCACCCGCCCCACGCCGCGGTACGGGCCCATAGGCGCCTTGTTCGTGACCACGGCGCGGACCTTGCGGCTGTAGGAGGGAATGTCGTAGGGGCCAGTGACGTTCTCGGATGCCTGTCCCGAGTCGAGTGCGGCGCTGTACGGCCAGGGCGCGTAGGCGCCATTAGCGGCGTAGAGCTCGCTCGACACGGCGAGCACGCGGCCCTCGCTCGTCGCCGCCGCCCGCAAGCGGTGCATCTGCTCGCGGCCGTGCGTTGTGGCGTGGAGGTCCTCGGCGCGGTCGCTCACCCACTTGACGGGCTGCTTCAAGAGCTTTGCCGCGGCTGCCACCGCCACGTCCTCCGGGTAGAGCACGACCTTGCAGCCGAAGCCCCCGCCCATGTCCGGCGCGATCACGCGCACCTTGTTCTCGGCCATCCCCAGGTGCTTGGCGAGGCCCGTGCGCGCGATGTGCGGGATCTGGGTCGAAAGCCATGCGGTGAGATCGCGCGTGGCGGCGTCGTAGCTCGCGATCGCCACCCGCGCTTCCATCGGCACGGCGCAGTAGCGCTGCTGGCGGATCTCGATCTCCACCACCTCGTCGGCCTCGTCGAATGCCGCGTCGAGGTCGCCGGTGGTCGTCTCGAAGCGATTGAAGAGGTTGTCGGGCACCTCGTCGTGGATCGCGGGAGCGCCGTCGGCGAGCGCCTCCTCGATCGTGAGGACGGGCGGGAGGTCGTCGTAGTCGATGTCGACGAGCTGAACCGCGTCCTCCGCCCGGTAGCGGCTGTCCGCCACGACCAGGGCAATGGGCTCCCCGGCGAGCCGCACCTTGTCGCGAGCCAGGATCGGCATGTCGCACTCGCTGTAGCCGGGGGACCCGTTCTTCGCCCGCAGCGGCTGAGCGACGCCGTCGAGGTCCTCGGCCACGATCACTGCCAACACTCCCGGAGACGAGGCTGCGGCGGCGATGTCGATCCCGCGAATGAGCGCGTGGGCTCGGGTGCTCCTCACGAACGCGGCCTCGAGCAGGCCGGGCAGCGCGACGTCGCTGACGTAGCGGCCGTGGCCCGTCACGAGCCGCGCGTCCTCGCGCCGGAGCACGCGTGCGCCCAGCGCCCGCGGCGCCGCCGTGCCGGGCTGGGCGTGCATCAGCTGTCGCCCCGGCTATACGGAATGGTGAGCTTGCTCGGCATGTGCGCGCGGGTGAACGCGCCCGCGAGGACGAACAACGCCACTAGGAACGGCAGTGAGCGCCAGAGCTCGTCGGGCAGGTTGATGCGCGGCGCGGCCGCCGCCAGCACCACACCGGAAGCCGCAACCAGGCCCGCGATCGACAGCGCGACGCGCCGGGGGCGTCCCTGGCGCCAGCGGACGAGCTGGTAGACGGCGAGCCCTGCCGCCAGCGCGGCGACGACGCCCCAGACCTGCGAGGGCACCTGATTCTGGTCGGCGAGCCTCAGCTGCAGCGCGTCGGCGCCGCCGAGCGCGAGACACGCGCCGAGCACGCCGAGCGGCCGCCAGCGGCCGAAGATCACGGCCACAAGCGCCAGGAACCCTCGGCCGGCGGTCATGTCCTGGTGGAAGATGCCGACCTGCACGATCGCCAGGTTTGCACCGCCCAGGCCAGCAAGCCCGCCCGCGGTCAGGACACCCATCCAGCGGACTCGCCGGACGCTGATCCCGGCGGTGTCCACCGCCGCGGGCAGCTCGCCCGCCCCGCGGATGGCCAACCCCCACTTGGTCCGATAGAAGAGGAACCAGGAGATGGGCACAAGCAGGAACGCGAAGTAAAGCGTCCAGTCGTGACCGAACAGCGCGGGGCCGAAGTCCGGGATCTTGTAGAGGAGGGGAATGTGCAGGTCGCCGATCGTCGGCACGACGATCTGGGCGCGGTTCCCGAAGATCTCGTCGAACAGGTAGCTGGTCAGTCCGGCGGCTGCAAGGTTGATGCCCACGCCCGACACGATCTGATCCGCCTTGGCCTCGATGGTGAGCAGCCCCATCACCACCGCGAACACCATGCCGGCGGCCACCCCGGCGGCCACCCCGGCGGCGAGGTTGTCCGCCTTCCACGCGACCAGGTACGAGAAGAACGCTCCCGCGAGCATGAACCCCTCGAGGCCCACGTTCAGGACCCCCGCTCGCTCCGAGATCAGCTCGCCCATCGCCGCGAGCAGGATCGGCGTGCTGAGCACGAGCGCGGCGGCCAGCCAGGCGGTGTCGAACGGCCCGACTCCGATCGTCGCGATCACGTTCATCGGGCGGGCTCCAGCTCAGCCTGGGGAGTGGCCTGCGATCTCGGTCGTGCACCGCGGGAGCTCTGCTGCTTTCGCCGTACGAGATAGAGCAGCGTCGTCGCGGCGAGCACGAGCACGATCATCAGGCCCTGGATGAAGTCGACGAGCGAGGACGAGATTCCGACCGTCCCCTCCATCACGCCGCCGCCCTGTTCGAGCGCGGCGAACAGCAGCGCGGCCGGGATCGAGGCGATCGGTGAATTGCGTGCCAGGAGCGCCACGGCGATTCCGGTGAAGCCGTAGTTGGAGCCGAAGTCCTCGCCCATCGACGGCGTTGAGCCTGCAATTACAAGCGAGGCACCAGCCAATCCGGCCAGGCCGCCGGAGAGCAGGATCGCGCGCGTCCCGACCTTCTCGGGCGAGATGCCGGCGTGCCTGGCCACCTGCTCGCCGGAGCCGACGAGCCGCGTCCTGAACCCGAACAGAGTGCGCGCGAGCAGGAACGAGATCGCCACCGCGACGACCGGCACGAGCACGATGTCCCAGTGGAGGTCGGTGTTCTTCAGCAGCTCGGGCCAGCGGGAGCTGTTCGGGAAGGACTTCGTGATCGGCAGGGGCGTGGTGTTGTCGTGGAACGGGTGGCGTACCCACCAGGCCAGGATCTGCACCGCCACCAGGTTGAGCAGCAGCGTCGAGAGGATCTCGTTCACCCCGCGCTTGGCCCACAGCCAGGCGGCTATGCCTGCGAACGCCGCGCCGCCCACCATGCCGGCGATCACCGCGAGCGGGAGGTGTATGGCGGCGGGCAGGTGGATCTTCAGCGCGATGATCGAGACGAACATGCCGCCGATCAGCATCTGGCCGGGGAAGCCGACGTGGAAGCGACCTGCCTTGAAGACGACGATCCAGCCGAGGGCCACCATCGTGAGCGGCACCGTCTTGGCGAGAGTGCCGGCGAGGTTCAGCTTGGTGCCGAACGCTCCGCTGACGAAGGCCGAAGCGCCGTGACCGAACCCCACGCCGGCCGCGACCACGAAGATCATCGCCACGAGCAGCGCGAGTATCGCGACCGCCACGGAGAGGATGAAGTCGACGCCGCCGCCCGAGAGGCGCGCGCGAGCGGCCCCGATCACGCGCTCACCTCCGCACCGCCCATGAGCATGCCGACCGTCTCAGGATCCGCCTGCCCGCCATCGAGGATCCGCTGGAACCTGCCTCGCACCATCACCGCGAAGCGATCGGCCATCGTGAAGATCTCGTCGAGCTCGAAGGAGATCAGGAGGATGGCGACGCCTTCCTTCTTCTTCTCGTTGAGCTCCCCGTAGACGAACTCGATCGCGCCGACGTCAAGCCCGCGGGTGGGCTGAAGGGCGATCACCAAGCGCGGGTCGCGGCTCAGTTCGCGCGCCAGGACCAGCTTCTGCTGGTTGCCGCCCGAGAGCATGCGCGCCGGCACAGAGGGGTTCGGGGTCTTGACGTCGTAGGTGCGGATGAGCTCCTCGGAGTGCTCCCGCGCCGCGTCGAAGTTGATCACCCCTCGCTTCGAGTAACGGGGGCTCTGGTACTCCTTCATGAGGAGGTTGTCGAGCACGCTCAGCTCGAGGGCGACGCCCTCGCGATGGCGGTCCTCGGGCACGAGAGCGCCGCCGGCGGCGGTGAAGCTGGCCGGATCGACGCTCGTCAGCCGCCTGCCGTCGAGCTCGATCTCCCCCGAATCGGGATGGCGCAGTCCGATCAGCGACTCGACGAGCTCGGTCTGGCCGTTGCCGGCGACACCCGCGATGCCGAACACCTCGCCTTCGCACACCTGGAAGTTGATGTCGCCGAGCACGGTGTGGCCGTCCTCGGCCTGCATGTTGAGGTCCTTCACCTCGAGCACCGGCTTGCCGGCCGGCACCGTCGGGCGCTCGACGCGCAGAGTGACCTCGCGGCCCACCATCATGCGCGCCAGCGTCGGCTTGTCCGTCTCCTCGACGTTCACGGTGTCGACGACCCGCCCGTCGCGCAGCACGGTGCACCGGTCGACCAGCCCGAAGAGCTCGTCGAGCTTGTGCGTGATGAAGATGACCGAGCTTCCTTCGTCGGCCATGTTCCGCAGGAACAGCGAGAGCTCGTGCCACTCCCCAGGCGTCAGCGCCGCCGTGGGCTCGTCCAGGATCAGGATCTGGGCGCCCCGGTGGAGCAGCTTGATGATCTCGACTCGCTGCCGGGTGCCGACCGTCAGGTCCTCGATCACGGAGCGGGGATCGACCGCCAGCCCGAAGCGATTCGACAGCGCCGTGATCTCGTCCTCCACGTCCTTCAGGCGAGACAGCCCTGGCAGCAGCGACGGCGCCAGCGCGATGTTCTCGGCCACCGTCATGTCGGGGACGAGCATGAAGTGCTGATGCACCATTCCGAGGCCGAGCTCGAGCGCATGCTGGGGGCTGCCGATCTCGACCTCGCGGCCGTCGACATATATCTCGCCCCCGTCGGGCTTGTACAGCCCGTAGACGATGTTCATGAGCGTCGACTTGCCCGCCCCGTTCTCCCCCAGCAGGCCGAGGATCTCGCCCTTCCGTACGTCGAGCGAGACCTGGTCGTTCGCGAGCACGCCGGGGAAGCGCTTTGTGATGCGGGCGAGGCGAAGCGCCGGCTCGCCGCCCGCCGGCTTGCCGCCCGGAGCGGCGGGAGCTGGCGGGACCGGAGGGGATTCCACGCTCAGCTCCCCTCGACGAGGTCCACCAAGACGCTGGGAGGCTTCCGGGACCGTCTCCCGGAAGCCTCCCGAATGCGCAATGTCGTCTCTGCAATCACCGCGCCCGAGTCATCGCCCGGATCTTTAGCCAGTCTGGCCGGCGTTCTGGACCGGACCGTCGAAGCCCTCCTGGTACGGGTACTTCGGCCGGGCGTTGATCGCGCTCGCAGGCAGCTTGATCGAGCCGTCGTTGACCCCAGCGATGGTGTCAGCGTTGGCCTTTGCGATGTCGGGCATTCCCTTGTACTTCGGGCATAGCAACAGGGTCTGCAGGTTCGGATCCTGGAGATCGAGGAACACGGTACCCGCCTTCAGCGAGCCATTGTTGAAGCGAGTCAGCATCAGGTTGGTTGCCGCCACGTTGTTGACGACCTCGGTGCCCACGATGTTGTCGTAGGACGTGCAGTCGGGGATCGTCAGCTTGAACATCGCCGGATCCTTGCCGGACTCCTTGCCGGCGGCGTACGAACCCGCAATGCCGGCGTCGAGGAACGGGAAGATCACGTCGGCCTTGTCGGTGATCATCGCCGCGGTGGCCGCCTTGGCCTTGGCAACGTCGTTGAAGTCGCCCACGATGTTGGTCAGCACCTTGATGCTGGGATCGACGCTCTTGGCTCCGGCGGCGAACCCGGCTGCCGCCTGCGTGGTCGGCGGGATCTCCGCACCGCCCACATACCCAATGACCTTCGACTTGGTCAGATGAGCAGCGTCGACTCCGGCGACGTATGCGGGAGCGCCCCAATCGTTCGCGAACCCGGTCACGTTCTTGTGGTACTTGGAGGTGAAGCCGGCGACGTCCACGAAGTACTTCGTGGGGTACTTGTCGGCGAGCTGGTCGAAGATCGGGCCGAAGCTTGCGCTGACGCCGAGAATGAGGTCGTTGATCGGCGCGAGCGTGTTGATCGCGTCGGTGCGCTGCTGGTCGGTCGTCTTGTTCTCCAGCGTCGACGTGAGCTTCATGTTGGGGTTGGCCTTCTCAGCGGCCTGGATGCCTGCATAGGCGGCCTGGTTGAACGAGCCGTCGTTCTTGGGGCCGATGAGCGCGGCGCCGATCTTGATCGGCTTACCGCCGGGGGTCGTCGACGCCGCGGGCGTGCTCGCGGCACTCGAACTCGAGCTGCTGGTACTGCTACTGCTGCTGCCGCAAGCGGCCACCGTCAGTGCGATGGCCAGGACGCCGAGCGCCACAACCAGCGAACTCCTACGACTCCGAGCATTCCTCCTCATGACCTCTCCTTCTTCGGTCCGCGGCGCTTTGAGGCCCCTCTGGAAGGCCCCCCCGGCCGTCAGGCTAGCTCTACCACAAAAGTCCTACGAATGCCAAAGCGAAGTCGGTTAAGCCTTGCTAAGACGAATGGCTCGGCCGGCCAGCTTGGCGGCGAGTATCACCGAGCCCTGATGCCGTGTCATCGGGGCTGACCCGCTAGCGCGGAGGGTTTTCCCTCTGTGCTCCGCACGGTCCTAGAGCCGCCCATTGCCCAGTCCGAACAGGCGCCGCGCGTTCCCGCTGCGGACGGCGTCCATGACGGCGTCGGGAAAGCCCGCACCCGCGAGCGCGTCGAAGCTCAGCTGCGGGTCCCAGAACGGATAGTCAGACCCGAACATGATGCGGTCGGGCCCGAGGAACTCGAGCGTTGATCGCAGTGCTGGGGGCCATACGCACACCGAATCGGTGTAGATGCGGGCGAGAGCTTCGCTCGGCCTGACGCTGAGCTTGCCGGTGCCGCCAGGCGCGCGACTCGCCTCGTAGTCGATGCGCCCCACGAGCTGGGGTACCAGGCTCGCCGAGTGGGCGAGGACAAGCTTGAAGTCCGGGTGCCGCTCGTACAGGCCGCCAAGCACGAGCCTCATGACCGCGGTGGTGGTGTCGACGAGGAATCCGAGTGTCGGGATCAACGCGTAGGCGTCGAGGGTCTTCGCCACCAGCGGATAGGTCGGATGGATGTAGAGCGGGACGTCGAGAGCCGCCGCCGCATCGAACACGACTTCGAAGCCGGGCTCGTCGAGCGGGGTTCCCGCCGCGTTCGAGAAGATCATCGCCCCCACCGCCCCGCGCGCCACCGCTCGCTCTAGCTCCGACGCGGCCGCCGCAGGCGCCTGCAGCGGCAGGACCGCGAGCACCGAGAGGCGCTCGGGATTGTTTCGCGCGAGGTCGACCAGCTCGTCGTTCACATCACGCGCGATCGCCGGCGCATCGTCCACCGGGAACCAGTCGACGCCCGGGATGTTGGCGCCGAGCACCGCCACGTCGATGCCCTGCTCGTCCATGTCGCGAAACCGCAGCCCGAGGTCGCGCATGTCGTCTTGCATCGGGTGGATGTTGCCCTCGCCGTACTCGATCAGCTTGCCGTTCGGGCCATCCGTTATCCGGGGCAGCTCAGTGCGGCGCTCGAGCGCCTCGACCATCGTGCCTGGCAGGTAGTGGGTGTGCACATCGATGGTGGTCATTGCTGCCTTTCTCTCGCGCCAGCGAAATCGACGAACGGCCGGCGGACGCGCGTGACGTGCGAGTTGCACCAGCGCATGAAGGCCGCCCTCACCGCTTCGCTCTCCGTGCGGCCGTAGACACCCGTGGCGATCAGGCCCGCCACGAGCTGGCGCTCCTGCTCGCTCAATTCGAGATCGAGCGCCACCGCGCCCGGCGCCGGGCGATAGCTCGGGACGTAGTCGGGGTCCGGCGTGAGCTCGCGAGTCGAGAGCACGGGCATGTCGCCTAGGTCCTCGCTCCCCACCTGACTCTCCATCCGTCCCCAGCGCTCCTCGATGGCGTCGACGAGGCGCTCGGTCTCGGGGGACGCGGAATAGACCTCGAGGTTGATGGGGGTAACCGTGTAGTTGTTGATCCCCACGAGGTCGCCGAGGCCGCAGATCACCGCTACTGCCAGCACGTCGAACATCGCCAGGAGATCGATGCGATCGCCCTTCTGCGCGGGGTTCCACTTGAACTTGCGGCGGCCGCTGTCGTCGATCGTGGTGGCCATCCACAGGTTGAAGGAGTCGTGGACATCATCGGGCGTGAGCCGGTACTCGCGGATCGCCTCCGCCAGCGAGTCCTGGCAGTTGGCGTGTGTCGTGAGGCCCCAGCCGAGTTCCTGGAACACGCGGTTGCAGCGATGTCCCACGATGTCGAGCTCGCACGTATCCGCGATCTCGAGGATCGAGAACATCGGGCGCCCGCGCGGCGCGTTCGTCCAGATGAACTCGCCCTTCCGCGGATCGAACGACTGGAAGCTCCTCGTGAACCCGCAGTCGAGGAACTCCTTGTGGTCGTGCAGGTTGAAGGCGTTGAAGTCCACACAGGTGCCGCCCTCCGCCTGCTCGATGCGCAGCACCTCCCCGCGCATCACCGGGACCGCCTTGCCGGTGATCGGCTGGAGCGTCAGCTCCCAGCGCTTCTCACCGTACTCCGGCATGGCCGTCTCGAGCACGTCGTACTGCGCGGTCCCGCCGACGTAGCCGTCGGCGCCGCCCAAGCGGTCGTTCACGTGCTCCACCAGGATCGCGCGCAGCGCCTCCTCGCGGGTGGCACCGTGCCGGCCGCCACCCACCACCCGGTCGAGAAAGCCAACCTGCGTGTCGTGGAGCTCGACGCTCGTGGCCAACTGCCCCTCGCTCCTAGAGGTCCATCAACGCCTTGCGCTGCGCGCCGTCGATCGGGATGTGAGCGCCGTTCACGAAGCTCGCCCGCGGCGAGGCCAGGAAGGCCACCACGCTGGCCACCTCTTCCGGCTCGCAGATGCGCCCGAGCGGGATGCTCGAGACCGCAAGCTCGTGGGCCCGGTCCTGGTCCACTCCCTTGTCCCGGGCAAAGGCCTTCTCGAGGCCGTCCCAGCGATCGGTGTTCACGGGACCCGGGTTGACCGTGTTGACCCTGACGCCGTAACGGCCGTACTGCTCGGCCGCCGATGACGCGAAGTTGATGTCAGCCGCGTTGGCTGCCCCGGCGGTGACCTCCCAGTAGCTCGGTTTGAGGCCGTCGTTGCCGACCACGAGCACGATGCTCCCGCTGCCGCGCTCTCGCATGTGCGGCAGCACGGCCTTGCAGGAACGCACGTAGCCCATGAACTTGAGCCCGAGGCTCACCCGCCAGTGCTCCTCTGTGAGCTCCTCGATCAGTCCGCCGGGAGACGAGCCCGCGCAGGTCACGAGGATGTCGATGTGGCCGAGGGCGTCGATCGCCTCCTGCACGACACGCTCGACGTCCTCGGGGTCACTCATGTCGCCGGCGATCGGCACGACCTTGCGTCCCGTTGCGTCGGCGAGCTCTCGCGCGGCAATCTCGAGATCGGCCGGGGTGCGGGCGTTGATCGCTATGTCGCACCCCTCCTCGGCGAAAGCGAGGGCGGAGGCACGTCCGATGCCCTTGCTCGCGCCAGTGACCAGCACGGTCGAGCCCTGCAAGCCGAGATCCACCCTCTCCTCCTTCGCTCGATGCCGTCCAGCCCGCGCGAGATGGGCGCGAGCCGTTATATGTCCAACGTTATACGAAACCGAACGGTGCGGGAATCGCGGCCTCTGCCTCCGCCGCGAGCCCCAGCAGGTCGTGCTCACCATGGGCCCGGCCGAGCAGCTGTAGCCCCACCGGAAGCCCGTCCTCGTCAGCTCCGCAGGGAAGCGAGAGCGCGGGCTGACCCGTGAGGGAGGCGAGCGCGGTGAATTCGGACTGGAGTGACTCCACGGATCGCTCCCGCCCGTTCAGCGTCACCCGCTCGTGACCGGCAGGGGTAGCCGTGACCGGCACGGTGGGTAGCGCGACGGCATCGAGCTTGTCGCGCTCGAACAGCTCGCTTACACGCGCGCACGTGCGCACACGCGCGCGCTTTGCGTCGAGGTATGTGCTGCGATCGAGCTCTGCTCCGGCGGTCAAGGCGGCGCGCACCCTCGGCCCGAAGCCGTCTGCGTCCGCCTCAGCGTGCTCCGACCAGGCGGCTGCCGCTTCAGCCAGAATCGCGAGCACGGAGGCCGAGGCTGCCAATCGCAGGTCGGGTAGTTCCACGTCGACGATCTCTATGCCGGCGCTGCGAAGCTGGTCGAGCGCGGCCGCGAGCGCGGCTCGCACGCCGGGCGCGGCCTCCGCACACACGTCGGGATTCACACCCACTCGCCAGCCTCCCCGTGCGGAAGCCGAGGCGGGGCGGAGCACGTCCCAGACCTTTGCGGCGGTGGCGACATCGGGGGTGATCACACCCACCGTGTCCTGCGTCCACGCGAGCTGCGCCACACCATCCCGCGACAGCGAAGTGCGGGTGGGCTTCAAGCCGACGACCCCGCACTGGGCAGCAGGGGAGCGCACCGAGCCGTTCGTGTCGGTGCCAAGAGCCAGGCCGACGATCCCCGCTCCGACGGCGGCGGCTGACCCGCCGCTCGAGCCGCCGGTGATCCGGGAAGGGTCGCGCGGGTTGCGGGCGGCGGGGGTGATCATGCCGTAGGCCAGCTCGTGTGTCGCGGTCTTGCCGATGATCACCGCACCCGCCGCCGTGAGCGCTGCGCACACCTGCGCGCTCGCGGAGGGGACGCGGTGGCCGGCGCGAGGGGTGCCCAGTCGGGTCGGCACCCCCGCGACGTCGATCACGTCCTTGACGCCGAGCGATAGGCCGGTCAGCGGGCCCGCGGCAGCGCCGGAACGCAGCGACTCCTGCACGCGCTCGGCCTGCTCGAGCGCGAGTTCGTAGGTGATTTCGGTGAAGGCGCCGATCGTTGCCTGCAGCGTCGCGGCGCGGTCGAGGGCAGCGCGCGTGAGCTCCACCACGCCGACCTCGCCGCGATCGAGCGCACGGCGCGCAAGCGCCGGGGCGGCGAGCAGGCGCGTCAGGGACATGGGTCGGGGTCGAGCGGCGGCTCGCCTGTCTCGTCGTCGGCGATCGCCTGCGCGACGGCCGCCGAGGCGCGCTCAACGAGCCGCCGGTAGGCCGCCAGCGCGTCCTCGAACTCGGTGGAGTCGGGCTCCGGCTCGCTCACTCGGACACCAGTCGGGTTAGCTCGGAGCGAACGATCTTGCCCATGTTGTTCACCGGCAGCTCGTTGAGGAAGACCACCCGCTTCGGCCGCTTGTATGGGGCGAGCCGCTCGCCCGCGAACGCGATCAGGCGCGCCTCGTCGAGCTCCTGGCCCGGCGCGCGGACGACCGCCGCCACCACCTCTTCTCCCCAACGAGGCGACGGCACCCCCACGACGGCGGCGCGCGCAACGGCCGCCGACTCCTCCAGCGCGAGCTCTATCTCGCGCGGGTAGACATTCATCCCGCCGGTGATGATCAGCTCCTTCGCCCGTCCGGTGATCGACAGGAAGCCGTCGGCCGGGTCGAGTCGTCCGATGTCCCCGGTGCGGAACCAGCCGCCAGGGTGGAACGACTCGGACGTGGCCTGCTCGTTGTCGCGGTAGCCGGAGAAGACCTGCGGGCCGCGCACCACGATCTCGCCGTCCTCCCCGTCCGCCACCGCGCGGCCCTCGCGGTCGAGCAGCGCCAGCTCGATCCCGGGGAACGGCAGGCCCACGCTGCCGGGCTTGCGCGCACCCTCGTACAGGTTGGAGACGTCGAGCCCGCTCTCGGTGGTGCCGTAGCGCTCGAGCGGGATCTGTCCGGCCAGCTCCTCCACCCGCTCCGCGAGGGCGGGGGACAGCGGCGCCGAGCCGGACACCATCAGGCGCAGCGACGCGAGCCGTTCTGCTCGGAACGCCTCGCAGCCGACGAGGCGCTCGTACATCGCGGGCACCGCGAGCAGCACCGTCCCCCGCTCGCGCTCGATCGTCTCGCACGTCGCCTCCGGATCGAACTTCACCCCGATCGCCGCGCGCGACCCGGCCAGCAGCGTCGCGCTGATGCCGCTCAGCCCGTGCTGGTGGAACAGCGGCAGCGAGTGGACGAGCACGTCGTCCGCGCTCCAGCGCCACGCCAGCATCACGGCGCGTATGGAGGAGAGGACGTTGGCGTGCGTGAGGGGGACGGCCTTCGGGCGGCCGGTGGTGCCCGAGGTGTAGGCGAGCAGCGCCACACTGTCAGGGGCGAGCGGCTCGACCGGTAGCGGCTCGAGCTTGGCCGCGTCCGGCGCCTCCACGTCGAGCACCAGCGCCAGGTCGGGAAGCTCCTCCGCGAGCTCGCCGAGCGTCGCGAGGGAGGGCTCGGCCGCCACGGCGGCCGCTGCGCCGCTGTCCTCCGCGATGTGGCGCAGCTCCGCCTTGGTGTAGGACGGATTGGCGAGCAGCACGGTGGCTCCGGCCCTGAGGATCCCGAGGTACGCCTCGATCATCGCCATCGAGCTGGGGGCCGCGAACAGCAGGATGGCTCCGGGGCCAACCCCCTGGGCGCGCAGGTGGGCGGCAAAGCGCCCGGCCGCCTCGTCCAGCTGCCCGTGCGTGCGCTCAACGCCGTCGATGCTGAGAGCCGGGCGATCCGCGCCCGCGGCCGCGGTGGCGTGGAAGGCCTCCGGGAGCGAGCCGCTCGCAAGCTCGGCGATGAGCGCCCCCGGGTCGGGCTCGCGGCCGAGGTGCCTGCGCCAGGCGTCGAGCGTGCGCTGATCCGGAGCGCTCACAGCCCGCCTACGGATCCCGACCACGAGGCCCGGTTGCCCGTGCGCTCCTCGTCCAGCGCCGCCAGTACGCCGCTCGCGGTGCGTGCCACCGACTTCACGCGCGCCACGGCCGCGGCGTCGAGCGTCGCGATCTCCGCGACCAGCGCGAGCGCGGCCGCAAACGGATCCGCCTCGACACGGTCGAGCAGGCCGAGGGCGAGCGCCTCATCGGCGGCCACGGTCCTCATGCTGAGACAGAGGTCCACAGCGCGGCCGCGGCCGACGAGCGACGGCAGTCCCCAGGCTCCGACCGCCAGCCCGTGGCCGGGGCCTACGAAGCGCAGGCTCGCGCGGTAACCGCCGATGCGGATGTCGGACGCAAGCGCGAGCTGGGCCCCGCCGCCCACGGCCGGCCCGTCGATGGTCGCGACGATCGGAGCCGGGCTGTCGAGCATCGTGCCGTAGAGCGCGTAGAGGAGGTCGCTCACCTCCGCGCGCTCGGCGTCGTCCAGCGAGAGGTCGGCGCCGGCCGAGAACGCTCCGGGCGAGTGGCTGCCGAGGACGAAGGCGCGCACGTCACGCTCGGCGAAGTGCTCCGTCAGCGCGGCCACGAGCGGGCGATGCAGCGCGTTGCGCATGTCCGGTCGATCGAGCCACAGCCCCACCACGCCGTCGTCGCGGCGGTCGACCACGAGGCCGGAATCCGAACTCCCGGGCACGCGTGTACGGTAATACGAATGCCGAAGACCCGGACCGACGACGGCGTTCAGATCCACTGGCAGGACGACGGTTCGGGCCCGCCGCTGCTCCTCATCCACGAGTTCGCCGGCGACCACCGGAGCTTCGAGCCGCAGGTGGAGCACTTCCGAAGCCGTTACCGCTGCATTGTCTATGACGCCAGGGGCTATCCGCCCTCAGATGTTCCGGAGGACGAGGCCGCTTACTCACAGGCGCGGGCGGTCGAGGATGCGCTTGCCGTGCTCGATGCCGCCGGCGCCGAGCGAGCTCACGTCGTCGGCGTGTCGATGGGTGGGTTCTGCGCCCTGCACCTGGCGCTGCGTCATTCGGAGCGCGTTGCTTCGACCGTGATCGCCGGCGTGGGGTACGGGGCTCAGCCCGAGGCCGCTCCTCGCTTCCGCAAAGAGTGCGAGGCAATCGCGGACGCGTTCCGGAGCGAGGGCACCCCCGCCGTGGCTGAGCGCTACGCGGTAGGCCCCGCCCGGGTCCAGTTCCAGAACAAGAACCCCGAGGGTTGGCAGCTGTTCGCGGATCAGCTCGCCGAGCACGATGCCCGTGGCGCGACGCTCACGATGCTGGGGGTCCAGCGGCTGCGGCCTTCGCTCTACGACCTTCGTGAGGAGCTGGCGGCTATGACCGTCCCCCTCCTGATCGTGGCGGGCGACGAGGACGAGGGCTGTCTCGAAGCTGATCTGATGCTCAAGCGGACGATCCCAAGTGCTGGCCTCGCCTTCCTCCCCCGCACGGGACACACCTGCAACCTCGAGGAGCCGGAGGTCTTCAACTCCGCCGTGGAGCACTTCCTCGACGCGGTCGAGGGCGGCTCCTGGGGACTCCGCGACCCGCGCTCGCTGAGCACGAGCGTGACGGGAATGGACGACGCGTAGAGCGTCGTCCTAGGCGAGCCCGCAGACCTCGATCGCGATCGCCGCGTACACCCGCGCGGCGGTGGTGAGAGCGTCGATCTCCATCGCGAAGTTGCCGCCGCCCACGCTTGCCCCCGGTCCGTAGACCACGGTGGGGATGCCGGCCTCGATGAAGACGTTGCTGTCGCGCCACATGCTCGTGATCGCCTCGACCGGGCGGCCGGGGCTCCCCCCGATCACCTGCTCGTGCGCGGCCTCCACGCGCTCCACCAGCGGCTCGACCCCGGTTGCCTCGTAGCCGCGCCGGTAGGCGATCGGCTCCACTGTCGCCGGCACGCCCGTCGCGGCGATGGCTGCCTCGAGCTCGCGCTGGACGCTGCGCGGGTCCTGTTGCGGGGTGATGCGTGCGTCGACATACAGATGGCAGATCGACGGGGTCTTCGTGATCTTGTACGGCACCCCGCTGCGTACCGCGTTCACGCTCACCTTCGGCACGACGGTGCCACCCGGGCAGGTGTACGTGTGCTCCCGCTCGTAGTCGTAGCCCCATTCCTCGATCGCCTGGATCACCGCCGTCGAGCGCACGATGGCGTTCGGCGAGTCGGCGATGCCAGTGGGCCGCGGCAGATAGGGCGTGTACAGCGGTGGCTCGTCGCCGTGGACGCTGACTTTGAAGAACGCCTTGCCCGCCTCGACCCAGCAGAGCGCGAAGCTCGTGCCTTCGGCAACCACCGCCCAGTCGGCAGTTACGCCGCGGTTGACGATGTAGCGAGCACCCGCCTCCTTGGCGATGTACTGCGGCGGCTGGTACTCGTCGACCGGCTCCAGGCCGATCTCGCCGACCACCATCGTCATGAAGAGGTCTCCCTGGAGCCGCACGCCCGCCGACTGCAGGGCTTTGCAGGCGATCATCCAGGTCGACATCACGCCCTTGTTGTTCACGATCCCGTTCCCGATCAGCTGGCGCCCCTCCCGCCAGGCGGTGTGATGCTCCGGCGCCGCCGCACGCGGCGTGGTGAGCAGTTCCTCCTTGGCGATCGTGGTGTCGAGGTGGCTGTTGAACAGGAGGCTCTGGCCGCCGCCCGCACCGGGGATGCGCGCCACGACGTTGGCGCGGTCGGGGAACAGGCCGAGCCGCCGTGGCTCGAATCCCTGCGCCGCGCACCACTCGAACACGTGGTCGGACGCCGCGCCCTCCTCGCCTGTCGGGCTGTCCAGATTCCCGAGCGCCAGGGCGAGTGCGACGAGCTCGTCCTCGTCGATGTGGCGGGCCACACTCGCGAGGACGTCGCTGTTCACTCGGCGGGCTCCGCCCCGGACATGCGATGCGCGGCCATCTCGGTGGCGGTCACGATGTTCTGGTAGCCCGTGCAGCGACAGAGGTTGCCGGCCAAGAGCTCGCGGATCTCCGTCTCGTCGAAATCGCGCGCCTCACCGAGCAGCGGCTCGATCGACATCAGGAAGCCCGGGGTGCAGAAGCCGCATTGCAGCGCGTGCGCCTCGTGGAAGGCCTGCTGTAGCGGGTGCAGCGTCCCGTCCGGATCCGCGAGGCTCTCGACGGTCCGAAGCGAATGCCCTTCGGCCTGGACGGCGAGCATCAGACAGGAGCGCACCGGCTCGCGGTCCATCTGCACGGTGCAGGCGCCGCATACGCCGTGCTCGCAGCCGACGTGGGTGCCAGTGAGGCCCGCCTCGTGCCGAATGAAGTCGGAGAGCAGCATCCGCGGTTCGATCTCGCGCTCATAGGTCTCGCCGTTGATCTCGATCGAGATGCGTCGCGGTTTCACGCCGCCGCCTTCATGAGCGCGCGCCGCACCATCGCCTCGATCAGCCGCTTGCGGTACTGCGAGGACCCGTGGATGTCGCCAGTGGGCTCGATGTCACGGATCGCAATGCGTGCGGCCTCCGCCGCGAGCTCTTCGTCGAGCCGTTTGCCTTTGAGCTCTGCCTCCGCCTCAGTGGCCCGGAGCGGCGTGTCCGCCGCACCGAGGAGCGCGATCCGAGCCTCGCTGCAGGTGTCGCCGCCGTTCTTCGTGAAGAGCACGGCCGCCCCCCCGAGGGCGAAGTCGCCATGGCGCCGGGAGTACTCCTCGAACGCGTGGCCCGTGCGGTCCGGCAGCGCAGGCACCTCCACCTCGACGAGCAGCTCGTCCGGCTCGAGCGAGGTGGTGAGGTGCGTGACAAAGAATTCGGGCGCCTCGATCCAGCGCTCACCTCGCGCCGAGCGCGCCTTGAAACGCGCGTTCAGGCAGCTGAGCGCGACCGGTAGCTCCGCGGCCGGGTCGGCGTGCGCGGCCGACCCGCCGACGGTGCCGCGATTGCGGATCTGCGGGTGGGCGACAAGCTTCAGCGCGTCGCCGAGCAACCCCCAGCCCTCGCGGGTGACCGGCGACTGCTCGAGCCGTGCCTGCCGGCAGAGCGCGCCGATCTGCAGGCGCCCGTCCCTGCGACGAAGGTAGGACAGCTCCACCACACGGTTCACGTCCACGATGACGGACGGCTGAGCGAGCCGGAAGTTGAGCAGCGGAACAAGGCTCTGGCCGCCGGCCAGCACCTTCCCGTCCTCCCCGTGTTCGCTCAGCAGCGACACGGCTTCCTCGAGTGAGCGCGGGTCCTTGTAGTCGAAAGGCGGTGGCTTCACGAACGACTCTCCTCCTCGGCGCAATCGTAATACATTGGACCAATGAGGGAGCTGAAATGAGCCTCATTCGAGGATCAACGCTGTCACCTGTCCAATGTCATACGAGTACCATCATGCAATGGGTGTGCGGCGCTTAGCCGACCTCGACGAGCGGATCGAGCGGCGCTACGTAGAGCTCGCGCGGCTCGCTCGCGGGGTCTCGGCCGCAGCCGACTTCAGGCAGCTGTGCGCGGTCATCGCTGCCGCGCTGGAGGAACCCCTGGACGACGCTGAGCCGCCGGCCGTGCGGTTGTGGGCGATCACATCCGACGGCGTCGAGGAGCTCGCGCGCTACGCCCCAGGGAGGGAGCTGCCCCACATCCCCCAGCGCGAGCTTCAGCGCGCGGCCGTCCTCTCCGAGCCGGTCGACGTGGTCGAGGGACGCACACTCGTCGGGCTGCACGCGGGGGGCACCAGCCTCGGCGTCCTCGAGGTGGACGAGGCACCGACCGATCTCGAGCTGCTTACCAGCGCCGCACCCGTGGTGGCCTGCGGCGTGGGGCTGCTCGCCGGCCAGGGCGTCGGTGACGTGCTCCCGTCCCCCGTGGCCGTCGAGGGAGCGAGCGACACCGCTTCGCTGATGGCCACGTTCGCGTCCGAGGCCAAACGGCTTCTCGATCACGACCGGCTCAGCGCCTACCTGCTCACGTGCGAGGGGCGGGCGTTCGAGCGCTTCGCGGTCGCCACCTCGCCGATCGTTCCAGGCGAAGGGGTGATCATCCCGTTCGAAGACGTCGGCCTCAGGCACGTGGTGATGACCAACCGCCCGCTCGTCTCGGCTGACCTCGCGAACGACCCGCGCATTGTCGGGCGCGAGGACCGGGTGATCGCCCGGGCCGGCTTCCACGGCTTGATCAGCGTCCCCCTCCGGCTCGGCGGGCGCCCGTTCGGCGTGCTCAACTTCGTGAGCCGCGCGATCGGCTTCTACGGCGACCACGACCTCCCCATCGCTCAGCAGGTTGCCGACCAGGTGGCTGCCTTCATCGGCAACCTCCGCGCGCAAGAGCGCATGCGCACTCTCATCCGCCACGAGGCCGTCGAGTCCGAACGCGCGCGAGTGGCCCGTGACGTCTACCACACGGTGGCCCAGACGGTCCCGGCTATCGACGCGATCGCCGAGGGTCTTGCGCGCCGCCTCGCCACGAGCGACGAGGTGGCCAGCGAGGAGGCGCGCCAGGTGCGCGAGCTGGTGCGGCTCGAGCTCGCGGATGTCCGACGCGCGGTGGCCGACCTCGCGCCCCGCGGACTCGACTTCCAATCCCTTGCAGAGGCGATCGAGGCCACCGTCGCCGGGTTCGGCGAGCTCGATCCCGAGCCCACGGTCGTCATCGAGGGCGACACCAGTGGCCTGTCCGGAGCGATCCGCCGAGCCAGCTATCGCATCTTCCAGGAGGCGCTCGCCAACGCCCGGCTCCACTCGGGCGCCCAGCGCATCGAGGTCTCCCTGACGGTGGACCGCGACCTCGAGCTGAGCGTGACCGACGATGGCCACGGCTTCGACCTCGACGACGCCGAAGCCGCCGGGGGCACCGGCATTTCCTTCATGCGCGAACGGGCGCAGGCACTGGGCGGCATGCTGACGGTCGAGAGCGCCCCGCGGCGAGGCACGACCGTGAGCTTCCAGCTCGTCGGGGTCCGCGACACGCCGGACCCGGGGCGCACAACCGAGGAAGCCGTGGACGGCAGCGCTTCCGCCTCGTCGAACCTGCGCCTCTTCGTCACCGAGCAGCACGCCCTCACTCGCGCGGGGCTGGTGGCTCTGCTGGAGCGCGCCGATGGCATCCGAGTCGTCGGGGAGGCAGCCACCGTTGAAGAGACTCGTGGTCAGGTGCGCCGCCTACATCCCAACGTGCTCTTGATCGATGCTCATCTCGCCGAGGGCGAGCTCGAACGGACGGTCACCGAGCTCAAGGCGGCGATCCCCGAGTGCGCCCTGCTGATCTTGGCCGACTACGAGACGGGCCGCGAGGCGGAGGCGATCGAGAGCGGGGCGAGCGGCGTTGTGCCCAAGTCGGTGACCGCCGACGAGCTCACGGAGGCCGTGCGCGCGGTCGCGCGCGGAGCCAAGGTCGCGAGCTTCCCAAGCGGAGGCGGCGACCAGGGCGGAGCGGGGCTGAGCTCGCGGGAACGTGCCGTCCTCGCTCTCATGACCGCCGGCCGCACCAACGCCGAGATCGGCGCGACGCTGTTCCTGGCCACGAAGACGGTGGAACGCCAGGTGGCGACCATCAGCCGCAAGCTCGGAGCGCGCAACCGCGCACACGCCGGCGCGATCGCCGTTGCCCGCCACCTGGTGGACCCCTCCGAGCTCAACGTCTAGTCGCGGATCGCGGGGTCGGGCACTCCGTAGGCCCCCAAGGCGTTGCCGCCCAGCACCTTCGCCACCACCTCTTCGGACGCTATGCGCGGCAGCGTCTCGACTGCCGAGACGTCGGCCATGTCGAACGGAAGGTCCGTGCCGAACACGATGGCGTCGGGCCCGGCCAGGTCGAGCAGGAAGCGGAGCGGTCGCTCATCGAAGATCACCGTGTCGAACAGGAAGCGGTCCAGGTAGCTGAGGGGGCTCCGCTTGGCCACCGACTTCGTCTCCTCTCGCGCCCCGTACGCATGCTCGAGCCGTCCCACCTGGTAGGGGAACGCACCGCCGGCGTGCACAAGCTGGAAGCGCAGGCCCGGGTGGCGGTCGAACACGCCGCCCACGATCAGTCGACTGGCGGCAACGAAGGTCTCGTAAGGGTTGCCGATCACGTTCGACAGGTGGAAGCCCTCGAGGTCGGGACCGGGCTTGGCGACCATGTTCAGATACGGGTGCACCATCACGGTCACTTCGAGTTCCTCGACGGCGGCGAGAAACGGCTCGAACTCCGGCGCATCAATCATGGCGTCGCCGACGCTGGGGCCGATCTCGACTCCGCACAAGCCGAGCTCACCGCAGGCTCGCCGGACCTCCTCGGCCGCCGCGGGGGGATCGTTCATCGGAACAGTGGCGAGCACGGCGATCCGGCCTCCTGACGCCTCCGCGTAGGCCGCGCCGGCGTCGTTGATCACCCTGTGTGCCCGCTTCGTTTCGGCGGGGTCGGCGTCGTACAGGAAGAGCGACGGCACGATCGAGCACAGCGACACGTCGATGCCGTCGCCGTCCATCTGCTCGAGCTTTGCGCCGGCGTCGTGGAACAGCGGGAACACCGGATACGCGAGACCGTTCGAGTGAGAGATCAGGGGATCGCGGCCCTCCCGGTCGACGACCGTGACATCGGCCGGCCCCTCACCGGAGCGCAGGAACTCAACGAACTCGAGCGGGATGAAGTGCGTGTGCGCATCGACCACTGTCACGTGCCCGCGATGGTACGGAGCGGCCTGTCGCAGGGTCAACGCTGGCGCGGCAGCGGCGGGATTTCCCCCGCCAACACGCGGGTTTTGACCCCATCGACCACACGTAGACTGCGCGCAGCCGCTTCCCCGGACGGGAGTTTTGGATCTGCCGTGAAGTTCCACTGGTTCCATCTGATGCCGTACCCCGACCTGCCGGATGACTTCCGCCAGCGCTATCGGGGGGTGTGGGTCGACCCGCCGGCGAGCGAGCTGTACGACCGGCAGCGGGGAAACGAGATCTACAACGAGTACCTCGACGAGCTCGAGTACGCGGCCGAGGTGGGCTTCGACGGCATCTGCGTCAACGAGCATCACCAGAACGCCTACGGCCTGATGCCGTCACCGAACATCATGGCCGGGTCCCTGGCCCGCCGCACCCGGAACGTGAAGATCGTGCTCATGGGCAACTCGGTGGCGCTCTACAACCCGCCGATCCGCGTCGCTGAGGAGATGGCGATGCTCGACGCGATCTCGGGTGGACGCATCGTCGCGGGCTTTCCCGTCGGCACACCGATGGACTCGACCTACTGCTACGGGATGAACCCGGCCACGCTGCGGGAGCGTTACCGCGAGGCGATCGATCTGATCCTCAAGGCGTGGAAGTCGGAGCAGCCGTTCGCGTACAACGGCAAGTACACCCAGCTCCGCTACGTCAACATCTGGCCGCGGACGGTGCAGGAGCCGCATCCGCCGGTGTGGGTCCCCGGAGCCGGAAGCGTGGAGACCTGGGATATGTGCGCCGAGAACAACTTCCTGTACGCGTACCTGTCCTATTTCGGCTTCGAGCGCGGCCGCAAGAACTTCGACGGCTACTGGGAGACGGTCGACCGCCACGGGCTCGACCGCAACCCCTACCGGGCGGGCTTCCTGCAGTTCATCGGAGTTGCCGAGAATGACGCCGAGGCGGAGGAGCTGTACGCGGAGCCCGCGCTCTACTTCTACAACCGCTGCCTGCACATGTACCCGGGCTTCGCCACGCCGCCCGGCTACGCGACGATCCCCACCATCCGGCGCGGGCTCCAGAGCACGCTCGCTCACGCCGCGGCCCAGCGCGAGTTCGCGAACCTCACCTGGAAGGACATCATCGACCGCGGCTACGTGCTGGCGGGCAGCCCCGACACCGTCGCGGCGAAGATCAACGAGATGGCGGACGCGATGAACGTGGGCCACCTGATGGTGCTCATGCACTACGGGAACATGCGCAAGGAGACGGTCATGTACAACACCCGGCGCTTCGCCGAGGACGTGATCCCGCAGCTGCGCGACCGATTCAGCGAATGGGACGACCACTGGTGGCCGCACACGGCCATCGAGAATCCGGCCCACCCCGCGCCCATGACCCCGAGCGCCCTCGCCTGAGTCGTGAGCGATACAGCCTTCACCACCGAGACCATCACCCTGGCGAGCGGGCGCGAGCAGGTGATCAACCGCGCCGGCGGCGGTCCGCCGCTGCTCTGGCTCCACGGCGTCTTCGGGTTCGACGCCTCGGACCCGCTGGTGCAGGCGCTCGCGGAGAGCTATGAGGTGATCGCGCCCGTTTCGCCGGGCTTCGCCGACACGAGCGAACTCGTCGATCTGATGGATGTGCACGACCTCGCGCAGCACTACGACGACATCTTGGTCGCGCTCGAGCTCTCCTCCGTGACCGTCGTCGGCCACTCGTTCGGCGCGATGGTCGGTGCCGAGCTGGCCACACGTCGCCAGGACGCGGTCGCGAGCCTCGTCCTGCTCTCCCCGCTCGGCCTGTGGAACGACGAGTACCCGGTCACCGACCTGTTCGCGCTGCCCTACGCCGACATGCCGGCGCTGCTCTACGTCGATCCCAGCAGGGCGAGCGGCGAGGCCGACACAAGGACTCTCGACGGGAACGTGGAGAAGCTCGTCACGCTGGCGCAGGCGCTCACGAGCGTTGCCAAGTTCCTCTGGCCCATCCCGGACCGGCGGCTGCAAACGCGCCTCTATCGGATCGTCGCCCCCACGCTCGTAGTGTTCGGCGAGGAGGACGCGTTCGTGCCGCCGCGTTACGGCGACGACTTCATGGCCGGGCTCCCGGCCGGCAGCAGCGCGACGGTGGCCGGAGCGGGGCACATGCTGCACCTAGAGCAGCCCGACGAGGCCATCCGCCTCGTCACGGAGTTCCTCGAGCAGCACGCCCCGGCCCAGCTGGATGCGGCTTCACCCTGAAGCCGACGCGCTCGTACGCCGGCTCCGGCTCGCGGGCGTCAAGCGCTTTTCGGAGATGACGCCCGACGAGGCGCGCGCCTCCATGCTTGCGCGCCAGCGCGGGCTGCCGGGCGAGCCGCTCGAGGTGGCGAGTGTGACCGAGCTCGAGCTGGCCGGACCCGGTGCTCCGATCCCAGGCCGCCGCTACCACCCGGCCGCCGAACCCTCCCCGGGGACGATTGTGTATTTCCACGGCGGCGGCTGGGTGGTCGGCGGCCTCGAGGAGTTCGACCGTGTGGCCCGTGCGCTCAGCGTCGCCACCGGCTGCGATGTGGTGAGCGTGGACTACCGGCTGGCGCCCGAGCATCCGTTCCCGGCCGCAGTGGAGGACGCCGATGCCGCTCTGCGCGCCACTGCGGAGACCCACGACGACGCCGGCCGGCTGATCGTGATGGGCGACAGCGCGGGCGCGACGCTCGCCACGCTTGCGGCGATTCATGCCCGCGACAATGGCGGGCCGCCGCTGGCGCTCCAGGTGCTCGTCTACCCGGTCGCGGACCACACCATGGACACGTCCTCCTTCACCGAGCACGCCGACGCTTTCCCCCTCGGGCGCGCGGATATGGAGTGGTGCTGGGATCGCTATGCGCCGCCGCCGGTCGATCGCGACTCGCCCGACGTCAGCCCGCTGCGCACCGCCGACCTGTCAGGTCTCCCCCCGGCGCTGATCATCGTGGCCGGCCACGACCCCACGCGCGACCACAGCCTGGCCTACGCGGAACGGCTGGAGGAGGCGGGTGTCCCCGTGAGCCTGCTCCTCTACGACGACGTGATGCACGGCTTCTTCACCATGGTCGGCGTCCTCGGCCGGGCCGACTCGGCGATGGAGGCCGTCGGCGAGGCCGTCCGCGCGGCCGTATGAGGGCACCACTTCGCGCGGTGCTCCGGGGCACCACGCGAAGGGCCCCTGCACGGTCTTTCAGGGCTCGAAGACTTCGATCTTCATCGGAGTGCAATTACGAGCATTGCAATCCGTGAACTGATCCTCCGGGCAGTTGGACAGCCCCACGAGGCAATCCATCTCGGCCCGGAACTCGATGTAGTCGCCCGGCTTGGACACCGGTTCGAGGATCTCCCAGCGGTGCTTCTCGCAGCTGTGCTGGTAGTTCATGAACACATCGAGCGTGTCCGGAATGTCCTCCGGCGGGATGCCATACGAGGCCACCGCCTTGCTGATGATCTCGTGGCATCCGTCCTGCGAGACGCCGCCGTGCGACTCGAACAGGAAGCGGTTGCACATCCGGTTGTGCGTGTCGTGGATTCCCTTCGGTTCCGGCGTCTCCTTGACGATCGTCATCATCGGCCGGCAGAGGGTTGACATCAGGTGGTCGCCCTCGGTCAGGTGATCGCGCGGGATGTACTCCTGGCCGGCCGGCGGCACGTAGCGGGTGCGGGAGTTCGAGGTGGAGAGCTTCTCCCTGTAGTTGTCGGCGTTGAACACGGCCACGTCGACAACCTGCTTGCCCTCGATGTCGGTGATGCGGAGGTGCTGGCCCTTCTTGACCTCGATCGCGTGACCCGACTTGGGCGCCATCACGTGTTCGTGGATCTGGTTCAAGTTCGCTCCTCGGGTCTCAGGTGTTCTTCAGCGGGCCGGGGTCCCGGAGCACCCGCAGGGTCCGGCAGTGGAGGGCGCCGCCGATCCGGCTGAACTCCTCGTTGGGTATCTCGATCACCTCGACGCCCGCCTTGCGCACTGCCGCCACCGCACGTTGCGCCTCCTTGACCATGAAGACGACGCCCGGCTCGAGCGGGATGGTGTTCGTGGGCGTATAGCGGATCTGCTCCTCGCGGTCCACATGCACCTGCTTGTAGCCCTTGCGCTTAAGCCATTCGTGGGTCTCGGCATCCAGCGCCGACGGGTAGAGCAGGACCTTGTCGATGTCCAGCGGGCAGATCGCGTTCGTGAGGTGGGCCGAGCAGCCGCTGTCGCGGTCCACGAAGCGGTCCGTCGACAGGTAGATGGTGTGCACCTCGAGGTCGACGTCCCCGGCCGAGCGCCGCACAACGGGCTCGAGTTGGCGGTTGCCCTCGGCGTTGTAGGCCGCCGAGATGCCCGTGACCCACACGTCGTCGGCAAACCACATCGTCGTGGCCGGCTCCTGGACGCCCTTCCCGACGACCGTGTAGAGGATCGGCACACCGAGGTGGTGCTGGGCCCAGCGGGCGAGAAACTCGGAGCGGCCGAAGCTGAATGGATGCCAGCCCGTCTTCTGGATCACCGAGCCGCCGCGGATCACCCAGAGGTCCGAGGGCGCCCACATCGCCTGCATCGGGCCGAAGGCGGACATCGGCGCCTCGCCCCAGTCGATCCAGTGAACCGCCACCCCCGCTCCCTCGAGCGCCTCGGCGTACTGCGCCTGCTCCTCCTGCATGCGGCCGATGTCGGCGCGCTGCAGGCCATGCGACTCGAGCCAGTCGATGTCCTCGTGGAACGGGTAGCGCTCGTCGTACGCCGCCAGCTCGGCCTCGCTGATGAGGCTGATCGCCACCTCGCGCAGCCGACCGATCCCGTTCTCGCCGCACCGGCGGCCCCACACCTCGGGGTAGATGTCCTGATAGTCCATCGCGGCCACGTCGGCGAAGTCCGTCGCGCGCCCCGGCTCGTAGAACGGGATGTCGTCGAGCGTCCATTCCCGTTCGCGGAGCGCCTGAAGATGGCGTTCGTACTGACTCTCCGTCGCCGCGCGCTGATCGACTGCCATCCCAGCCCCTAGCGATCCGCCATCAGCGGGCCGGGTTCGCGGTAGATCTCCATTGTCGTGCAGTGGAAGCCGCCGCCGGCGTGCTGGAAGCCCGAATAGGGCACCTCGATCACTTCGATGCCGGCGGCGCGCACCTTCGCGATCGTGCGCTCGGCCTCGGCGGCCATCACCACACGGCCGGGCTCGAGGATCTTCAGGTTGCAGACGTCGTTCTGGATGTGCTCCTGGAAGTCGGCCTCCACGACCTGGTAGCCGTTCCGCTCGAGCCAGAGGAGCGTGGCGGTGTCGATGCCGGGCTTGTAGGCCAGCACCTTGTCGACGTCGAGGGGCGCCAGCAGATTGGTCACATGGGCGCTCGCGCCGGTCTGGCGGTCGAAGTAGAGCGCGCCCTGGCAGCGGATCGTCAACACCTTGAGGTCGTCCACCCCGGACGTGAGCGCGACCATCGACAGGAGTTGCTCGAGCCCGGCACGGTTGTACGCGGCCGATAGACCCGCGACGAAGACGTCCTGCGCGAGCCAGACCGTTGCGCCCACTTCGGCCACGGCGCCCTTGCCGCTGATCGTGAGGAGCGTCGGGATGTTGAGGTTCCAGAAGGCCCAGTGCGCCAGGAACTCGGTGCGTCCGAACGAGAAGGGATGCCAGCCGAGCTTCGGCACCACAGCGCCGCCGTTGATCACGAGCAGTTCCTGCGCGGCCCAGGTTGCCTGAAGCGGCCCGTAGGCGCCCATGGGCGCGTCACCCCAGTCGATCCAGTGAACGGTGACCCCCTCACCCTCGAGCACCGAGGCGTAGTGCTCCTGCTGCTGGCGGCAGAGGTCGATGTCGGGCACGCGCCCGAGTCCGTGCGCTTCCAGGAAGGCGCTGTCGGCCGCGTACGGGTAGCGCTCGTCATAGACCTGGTTCTCGACCTCGGTGATGCGCGTCAGTGCGACTTCCCGCAGCTTCCCGATGCCGTTGCACCCCATCTTTCGCCCGTACACCCGCTCGTACACGTCGAGGTAGTCGAGCTCGTGCAGCGGGGCGATGCTCTGCTTTGCGCCCTTGCCCTCGTAGAAGGGGATGTCATCCCAGGTCCAGCGGTGCTGGTGCAGCTGCTCTTGGAATTCGTCGTAGAAGGTCGCCACGGAGAGTGCCGGACAGTCTGATTCGACCGGCCGGCGCTCCGCATCGGGGGAAACCTCCAACTGCGGAGGGATTCCCCCCGCTTTCGCCCGCCCGCCGTGGCGGTCAGAGAGCGGTGCGCCCGCCGTCCACGGTGATTGCCGCCCCCGTGATGTAGGAGGCGGCATCTGAGCTGAGGAACGCCACAGTCTCTGCGACTTCGTCCGGCATGCCGTAGCGGCCCATCGGGATCGGGCCCGCGAAATCCGCGCGTGCCTCATCGACGCTCTGCCCGGCGAGGCTTGCGCGCTGCTGCTCGAGCGATCTCATCATCTTCGTTGCCACCGGTCCCGGACAGATGGCGTTCACGCGGATACCGGACTCCGCCAACTCGACGGCCGCGCTACGGCTCATCCCGAGCACCGCGTGCTTGCTGGCGACGTAGGCCGACATGAACGGCAGCCCCAAGAGACCGGCGCCCGAGGAGGTGTTCACCACACTGCCGCCGTCGCGCTCGAGCATGATGTTCACCGCTCGTTTCAGGTTGAGCCAGACACCGCGTACGTTGACGCGCATCACGCGATCGAAGACCTCGTCGTCGTAGTCTTGAACACCGGCCACCAGCCCTTCGATGCCCGCGTTGTTGAAGAGTGCATCGAGGCCGCCCAGCTGCTCGACCGCCGCCGACATGTAGCGGTCAACCTCCGCCGCGTCGGTCACGTCACCGGGTAGCGCCGGGAAGTCCTCCGCCGGCCGGCCTGTGGCGCCGGCGAGCTCTTCGCTCAGGTCCCGCAGCGCAGGTTCGGCGAGGTCCACGAGCGCGACCCGCGCGCCTTCCCGGGCGAACACCCTCGCCGCCGCGCTCCCGATTCCGCCGGCGGCACCGGTGATCAGCGCGCGCTTTCCGTCCAGAATGCCGTTGGTGCCGTTGCTCATCGCAAGTCCAAGCGGGCACGGTAACGCGGCTGTCAAACCCGCCGGACGCGCCAACGGGGAAAGAGGGAAAACCCGCGAGCGGCTTCGGCATCTTCCCGATGACGAAGGGCATGGGTCGCTCTGATACTGGCAGGGTCATCGAATGCGGCACATCGGGTGCGCTGCCCTGTGCCGGGAGGAGTGGACCGGCGTGAGACAACTCAGGGTGGCGGTGGACATCGGTGGAACGTTCACTGATCTCGTCGCGTACGACGAGGACACACAAGAGCTCACCACCGTGAAGACGCCGTCCACGCCCCCGGAATTCATCGACGGCGTGATGAACGCGCTCGCGAAGGCGGGCGTGCAGCCGGGCGAGATGACGACCTTCAGGCACGGCTCGACGATTGCGACCAACGCGATCATCGAGCGGCGCGGGGCGAAAACGGGGCTCGTCACCACCAAGGGCATGCGCGACGTGCTCGGTGCCGGGCGCGCCAACCGCCCGGACCTGTTCAACTCCAACTGGGATCCATCACCGCCGCTCGTGCAGCGTCGCAACGTGCTCACGGTGGACGAGCGCGTCGACTACGAGGGCAGCGTCCTCACCGAGCTCGACGAGGATGGCGTCCGAGAAGCGGCCGCCAAGTTCAAGAAGCGCGGCATCGAGTCCGTCGCGGTCGCTTATCTGAACTCGTTCATGGCCCCGCGCCATGAGCTCCGAACCAAGGAGCTGCTCCAGGAGGCGCTCGGCGACGACGTGCGTGTGTGCACGTCCTCCGAGATCCTGCCGGAGATCCGCGAGTTCGAGCGCACCTCGACGGCGGCGGCCAACGCCTACCTCATGCCCGTCATCGAGCGCTACCTGGATGAGCTGGTGCGTGCGTTGCGCGATTGGGGCTACGAGGGCGACGTGCTCGTCACGCACTCGGGCGGCGGCGTGATGTCGGCGCGGTCCGCGAGCAAGGTGCCCGCGCGCATCTGCCACTCGGGCCCCGCCGGGGGCGTCGTCGGCGGCGCACTGATCGGGAAGTCGGCGGGCATCCCCAGTGTCATCACCTTCGACATGGGCGGTACCAGTGCGGACCTGTCGCTCGTGTACGAGGGCCGTCCCTCGATCGCGTCCGAGTGGCGTGTGGACTGGAACATCCCGATCCTCTTCCCCGCCGTCGACCTCGTGGCGATCGGCGCGGGCGGCGGCACCATCGCCTGGGTGGACGCGGGCGGCTCGCTCCGCGTCGGTCCCCAAAGCGCCGGGGCGGATCCGGGTCCTGCCTGCCTGGACAAGGGCAACGACCAGCCGACGATCACCGACGCCCACCTGTACCTGGGCCGCCTTGATCCCGAGACCTACCTCGGCGGCGACCTCGAGATCTACCCCGAGCTCGCCGAGCAGGCGATCTCGCGCCTGGCCGCGGAGCTCGGCCTGTCGGAGCCGGAGACGGCGAGCGGGATCCTGCGCATCGCCAACGCCAGCATGACCTCGGCCACCCACCTCATCTCGGTGGAGCGCGGCTGGGATCCGCGGGAGTTCGCGCTCGTTGCGGGCGGCGGCGCCGGCCCGCTTCACGCCGTCGCGATCGCCCAGGACCTCGGCATCCCCACCGTGATCGTGCCGCCCACGCCGGGAGTGACCTCCGCACTCGGAATCCTCCAGGTGGACCTGCGTCACGACCTGCTGCGGTCGGTGTTGAAGCAGACCGATCAGATCCAGCCAGACGAGCTTGTCGCCGTCTTCGACGAGCTCGAGGCGGAGGCGCGGCAGGTGCTGGAGCACGAGCGCGCCGGCGGCGAGCACCACGTCGAGCTGTCGCTCGACGCGCGCTATTACGGCCAGACGCCGTACATCAACATGATCCTCAACGAGGTGCCGAGCGACCGGGCCGCGATCGATGCGATCGTCGAGCGCTACGGCGACGAGTACGAGCGCGAGTTCGGCTACAAGTTCGATCGCGAGCTCGCCACTGTCGAGCTTGTGAACGCGCGCGCCGCCGCGATCGGCGTCACTCCCGACACCGAGTTCAAGCTCAGCGCCGAGTCCGACGGCCCGTCGGAGCCGCGTCAGGTCAGGTCCGTCTACTTCGAGGAGTCGGCCGGCTACGTGGATACTCCGATCTACATCCGCTCGCAGCTTGCCAAGGACACGCGGCTCGACGGCCCGGCCGTGATCGAGCAGGACGACACGACGGTGCTCGTGCCCCCGGGGACGAGCATGCAGGTGGACGACAACCTGAACATCCTCATCGACGTCGGGAGCCCAGGCGGAGCGGACACTCGTGCTGCGGCCGGCCAGCCCGCCACCCAGGGAGCGTGACAATGGAGCCCACCACCGCCACAGCCACTGCTACGGCGCCCGCGCTGCGCAACGACCCGATCACCTTCGAGGTCCTGCGGAACGCCTTCAAGGCGATCTGCAACGAGGCGAGCGCCCTCATCGAGCGTGTCTCGTACGCGCCGACGATCACCGAGGGCCACGACTACTCGGTGTCGATCCTGACCCCCGACGGGCGGCTCGTGTCCCACGGCCAGCGCGATCAGGCGCCGCACATGGGCACGTTCGAGGCGTCGGTGCAGCACCTCGTCAAGGAGGTCCCCGAGTTCCACCCGGGCGACGTCTTCATCTACAACGACCCGTACACCGGCGGCACACACCAGAACGACGTGAAGATCATCCGGCCGATCTTCCACAGCGGCGAGGTGTTCGCATTCGCGATCGCCCTCTGCCACTGGCCGGACGTGGGCGGCCCGATGCACGGCACCTTCAACCCGCACGCCACGGAGTGCTACGCCGAGGGCCTGCGGATGCCGCCGCTCAAGCTGTACGAGAACGACATCCCGAACAAGCCGATCTGGGATCTGATCGACATGAACATCCGCGTTCCGAACGAGCGGGTGGCCGAGCGGTTCGCCCAGTACCAGGCCGGACGCCTCGTCGAGCGCCGCCTGCTCGGCTACGTCGAGAAGTTCGGCGAGCAGACGATCCGGGACGCGTTCGAGGACACGATGGACCACTCCGAACGACTCTTCCGCGAATGGGTGCGCCGTCTTCCCGACGGTTCGTACGAGTTCACTGACTGGGGCGACCGTGATATCGGTCGGGAAGACCAGCCACCCATCAAGGTCCACGCCAAGCTCACGATCGACGGGGACCAGGTGACGATCGACTGGACGGGCTGCGACCCGGCGCCCGTGGCGTCCTGGGGCTTCGCCCGCCCAGCCCTGCAATCGGCCACCTACGACGGCACGATGCACTGCTTCCCAGAGCTTGCGCCGCTCAACCACGGCGTGGTGCGTGCCATCAACATCGTGTCGACGAAGGGGACCTGCGTGGACGTCGAGGAGCCGACGCCGGTCACCGGCTACTGCTCCGGCGCATACGAGAAGGTCGACTGCGTGACGATGGCGTGCTGGGGCCAGGCGCTCCAGCAGGTCGATCCCACCCGCGTCCATGCGGCCACGGTGAACCTCCAGAACTTCTGCACCGGCGGCGTGCACCCGAAGACGGGCCAGGGCTTCGTGTCCTACATGTGGCTCGAGGGCGGCCAGGGCGCGCGAGCCTACGCGGACGGCAACTCGTTCTACATGATGATCTTCATCGGCGGAGCGTCGAACCAGCCGAACGAGACGCTCGAGCGCTGGTACCCCATGTACTACACGAGCACTGAGGCCGAGGTCGACTCCTGCGGCGACGGCGAGTTCCGCGGCGGCTTCGGTCTCGCGCGTGGCTTCGACGTCTGGGGCGACACCGAGCTGGTGGTGCTCGGTGACCGCGAGACGGTCGGCCCCCCGGGGCTGGCAGGCGGCACGAACGGCGGCCCGAACATTCTGATCCGTAATCCCGGGACTCCAAATGAGGAGAGCCTCGGGATGTTCACGTCCAAGGTGGTCCTCAAGAAGGGCGACCAGGTGCACTTCGCCTCGAACGGCGGCGGCGGCTACGGCCTCCCCTGGGAGCGCAAGCCTGAGAAGGTTCTCGATGACGTGATCGACGAGCTCCTTTCGATCGAGAAGGCGCGCAATGTGTATGGCGTGGCCGTCGAGGTCATCGACGCGGACGCCCTCGAGTACCGCATCGACGTGGAGGAGACCGCGCGCCTGCGGGCGGAGCTTGCCGCGAGCGACGAGCGCCCCCGTGGCACGGCGCCGTTCGAGGTCAACCCGCTGGGCGAGCAGCTCTTCAAGCGCCCGGCGGAACTCGGTACAAGCGACGGGCCGACCGGACCGCTGCCGGGTCAGGCCTCCTAGCGCAATGGCCAAGCAATCGATCAACCCCGAGGGAGCGCCGGCACCCGTCGGGCCGTATGTGCAGGTCACGGTCGCGCCGCCGGGCGGGCGCATTGTGTGCTGCTCGGGAGCCGTGGCGCTCGACGCCGACGGCAACGTCGTCGGCAAGGACGACATCGTGGCCCAGACCAGGCAGACGCTCGAGAACCTGCGGCTCTCGCTCGAGGCGGCGGGCGCGACCTTCGACGACGTCGTGAAGATCAACAGCTACCTGACCGACTTCAGCCTCTTCCCGCAGATCGCGCCGGTGCGGGCGGAGTACCTGAAGGAGCCGTTTCCGGCGAGCACCACCGTCGAGGTCAGCTCGCTGATCTTCCCGGAGCTGATGATCGAGATCGAAGCGATCGCGATCGTCCACGACGAGCCCTGAGCGGATGCCCGGCGATGATCCGGTCGTCATCACGGTGGCCCCGACGGGGCCGCTGACCACTCGCGAGCAGCACCCCGGGCTACCCCTCACCCCCGCGGAGATCGGCGCCGCAGTCGCCGAAGCCGCGGAGGCCGGGGCTGCTGTTGCTCATATACACGCGCGCGACGCCGAAGGCCTCCCGACCGCGGATCCCGCCGTCTATGCCGAGATCGTGGGCGAGATCCGCTCCCGCTGCTCGATCGTGGTGCAGGCGTCGACGGGCGTCGGGCTCGACGTGACTCCCGAGGAGCGGGTGGAGATCGTCGCCTCGCCGGAGGTCGACGTGTCGATGGCGACGCTCAACCCGGCCTCGATGACGTTCGGCACCGGCACGTTCCACAACCCGCCCTGGTTCGTCGAGCGGCTTGCCGAGCTGATGCGGGAGCGCGGCATCCAGCCGGAACTCGAGGTGTACGACTTCGGCCACGTGGGGCTCTGCCTCGACCTCGTGCGGCGTGGCCTCGTGAGCGAGCCCCTCCAGTTCAGCTTCGTGATGGGCGTCAGGGGCGGCATGCCGGGCGACCCGGCGCTGTTGCCGCAGCTGATGGCGATGCTGCCCGCCGGCACCATCTGGCAGGCGATCGGCATTGGCCGCAGCCAGCTGCCGCTCTCGTTCGCCGCGCTGGCACTCGGCGGTAACGTGCGCGTCGGCTTCGAGGACAACGTGTACTTCCACAAGCGAGAACTCGCCGAGTCGAACGCCCAGTTCGTCGGGCGCGCCGTGGAGCTCGTGCAGGCTGCCGGCCGCGAGGTGGCCACCCCAGCTTGGGTGCGCGAGCGTCTAGGAGTCGAGTAAATGGGACACGACCTGTTGATCCACGGCGGCCGGCTTCCACTCGAGGAGATGGCCGAGCTCGACGTCCTGATCGAGGACGGCGTAATCACCCAGGTCGGCCCCGGCCTCGAGGCACCCGGCGGGGTCGAGCGGCTCGACGCCGGCGGCACGCTGGTCTTCCCCGGCCTCATCAACGCCCACATGCACTCGGGCGAGAACTTCAACCCCGGCCTGTACGAGAACCTCCCGCTCGACCTCTGGTTCGTGCACTCGCATCAGGTCACCCGCGTCGAACCGCTCAGTCCCGATGCGATCTATGCCCGCACGATGCTGGGCGCGGTGCTGATGCTGCGCAGCGGCACCACCGCCTGCGTCGACTTCCTGTTCGAGGCTCCGGAGATCACCCTCGACACGCTCGAGCCCGTGGTGCAGGCCTACCGTGACGTCGGGATGCGAGCCACGATCCTGCTGGGGGTCGCAGACAAGCCCTTCGTGGAGTCGCTCCCCTTGGCGAACGGCGCCGGCGCCTCCGCGCGGGAGGCGGCGCCGCCATCGCTCGAGTCGATCATGCATCTCGCCTGCGCGGCCGTCGACCGCTGGCACGAGCCCGACGGCTTGATCGGCATCGGTCTCGGCCCGTCGGCCCCGCAGCGGTGCAGTCACGATCTGCTCGAACAGACGCTTGCCTTCGCCCGTAAGCGCAACCTCGTCTGGCAGACGCACGTGCTCGAGACCAAGAGCCAGGCCTACACGTCGCGGCGCTGGCACGGCCAGTCGTTCGTCGAGGTACTCGCAGACCGCGGCATGCTGGGACCGGAGACCACGCTCGTGCACACAGTCTGGCTCACCGACCGCGATATCGAGCTGATGGCGAACACGCGCACGACCGCCGTGCACTGCCTGCTCAGCAACCTGCGACTCGGAGACGGGGTCGCCCGGCTCCCCGCCCTACGGGATGCCGGCGTGCGGGTGGCTCTGGGCACCGACGGGCGCGGTTGCGACGAGACACTCGACATGCTCGAGCTCGCGAAGATGACCGCGCTCGTGCACAAGGCGCGCGGCGGCGACTACGGGCGCTGGCCAACCGCGGCGGAGGCGCTGGCCATGTGCACCTCCGGCGCAAGCGTGTGCACCGGGCACGAGGAGCGGCTCGGGCGCATCGAGACGGGCGCACACGGCGATGTGATCCTCCTCCCGCTCGACTCTCCGGCGCTCACGCCACTCCACGATCCGGTGCGGCAGCTCGTCTACGGCGTGCCCAGCGCCGATATCCGCGCCGTGGTGGTCGACGGCCGGGTCGTGGTCACGGACGGGAAGCCTGTGGGGGTCGACCTGGCTCGCCTGGCCGAGCAGGCCGGACCCTACGCGGAGGATTCGCTGGCAGGCGAGCGGCCGGCGGACGCGGCCGTGCTGGAGTCGCTTGTGGATCAGATGTACCGCGAGGTGGAGGCGACCGACCTGGACATCGACTCCTACCTGCGCTCGTGAAGGCGCGCGGCCGCGCGCCCCGGCCCTAGCTCCTCCAGCACCTCACCGAGTCCCTCCAGCGAGCGCAGGTTCTGGCCCGGCAGAAACCGGTCCACGTAGGGAAGCGCCGCCGCCATCCCCTCGGCAAGCGGCTTGTAGTCGGCATCGCCGGCGAGCGGGTTGACCCACACCACGGCGTATGCAGCCCGTTGAAGCCGCGACATCTCGGCCGCCAGCAGGTGGACCTCGCCGCGCTCCCAGCCATCCGAGGCGATCACCACCACCGCGCCGTGGGTGAACCCGCGTGGTCCGTAGCGGTTATTGAACAGCCGGAGGGTGTCGCCGATGCGAGTGCCGCCCGCCCAGTCAGGCACGGCCCGCGCCGCGCCCTGCAGCGCGCGGTCGGGATCGTGGCCCTCGAGCTCACGCGTGACGTTGGTCAGGCGTGTACCGAAGGTGAATGCCTTGACATGGCGGCCGCCCCGCACCGCCGCCTGGAGGAACATGATCATCGCGCGGGCGTAGGGCTCCATCGAACCCGAGACGTCGACGAGGAAGACCAGCTTGCGCGGGGTGAGGCTGCTGCGCCGCCAGTAACGGTCGAATGGGTAGCCCTCGGTCCGGATAGCTCCGCGGAGCGTGCGCCGCTTGTCGAGCAGCCGGCCGTTGTGGGCCGGCTCGAGACGGCGGGAGCGCCGCATCGGGGCTGCACGCGCCACCCGCTCCATCAGGCGCCGTGCGGCGCGCAGCTCGGCGCTGCTGTACTCGGCGAAGTCGAGATCGCGTAACTGCTCCGTCGCGGACCAGGCGCTGCCGCTCGGCGCGCCGTCGCCGTCCTCGCCGTCCTCCTCCACCGCGTCCGCAACGAGGCGCTCGCGAGCTTGCGCCTCGCCAGGCACGCCGAACGGATCGCCCTCGTCCGCCATGGTCGGCTGCCCGAACAGCCCGCGCTGATCCTCTCCGGCTGCCGATGTCGGGTCGCGCTCCCAGAACGCGGCGAAGGCGGCGTCGAAGGCCTCGATGTGCCTCTGGTGGGAAACAAGCGTGCAGCGCAGCGCCCAGTAGGCCTCATCCCGCGAGCGAAGGTCCACGGTCTCGAGCGCCAGCAGCGCGTCCTGGAGCCGCCGCGGCCCCACCTCGCCACCCGCCCCGCGCAGCACCCGCCCGAAGGCAGTGAGCCTGCGGACGAGCGGCTCCGCCGCGACTTCGTTCACTGCGCGGGTCGCGGCTCGCTGCGCGCGGCGGCCACGAGGTTGCCGAGCCCGTGGCGGCGCACGCGCTCGATGTCCTCCTGGTACTTGAGCGCCGCACCGAGCGTGGCCTCCACGAGCTCCTCGTCGAGTTCCTCGTCCTGAAGTGAGTCGAGCGCCTCGACCCAGTCGAGCGTCTCGGCTATCCCGGGGGCCTTCGCAAGCTCGAGCCCACGCAGCTCGGCGACCACCTCGGCGACCTGGCGCGCCAGCCGCTCCGGCACGCCCGGCAGCCTGGCCTGCACGATCTGCACCTCCCGCTCGACGCTCGGATAGCCGATCCAGTGGTACAGGCAGCGTCTGCGCAGGGCGTCGTGGAGCTCGCGCGTGCGGTTGGAGGTGAGCACGACGAGCGGCCGCTCCTTTGCACGGATGGTTCCGATCTCCGGGATCGTCACCTGGAAGTCCGAGAGCAGCTCGAGCAGGAATGCCTCGAACTCGTCGTCCGCGCGATCGATCTCGTCGATCAGCAGCACAGGCGGATCAGCGTCGTCGTGGTCGATGGCGTCGAGCAGCGGCCGCCGGACCAGGAAGTCAGGCCCGAACACGTCGTTGACTCGCTCGGGCTCTGCCGCGTCGGCGGCCTCGAGCGTGCGTATGTAGAGCATCTGCCGCGCGTAGTTCCAGTCATACAGCGCGTGGGCCACGTCGATCCCCTCGTAGCACTGGAGCCGGATCAGCCGTGTGTTCAACACCTCGGCGAGCGCCTTCGCGCACTCCGTCTTCCCCACCCCCGCATCACCCTCGAGCAGCAGCGGCTTGCGCAGCGAGATCGCGACGCTGATCACCGTCGCCAGGCCGCGATCCGCGAGGTACTGGCGCTCGCGCAGCCGTTCGGCGATCTCGGCGGTCGAGGTCAGCGGCGGCGGAAGATCTCGAAGCGGATGTACTCGTCGTCGACGTCGATCAGCGAGTAGGCGATCGCCTCACCGGTGTGCGAGTAGTGGCACTCGTGAAGGCGGATGAAGGACTCGCCCGTCTTCACGGCCAACTTCGTGGCGTTGCGATCTCGTTTGACCATCGGGACGATCTCGGCAACCGCATGATCGATCGGAGTCCCGCAATAGCGCTTGCTGAACTCGAACAGGGACGCCGCGGGGTTCTTTGGCGGCTCACGCTCGAGGTGCTCCCAGGGAACGAGGTCGCGCACGTAGATCGCGAGCGCGTCGTCGGCGTAGTACAGCTTCTCGGTGAGGAAGAAGTCCCCGTCCGCGGGGATGCTGAGCAGATCCACCATGTCCGCCGGCGCAGGCGTGCGCTTCCACGACTGGTCGACCTTGACCTTGTGTCCCTTCTCTTCCAGCAGCCAGTCGAAACCGATCAGGCGCTGGAGCGCAAGCGTGGACGGGCCGACGTGACGGTTGATCGTCGTCCCCACCGCGCGGCGGCGTGTGATGATGCCGTCCTGCTCGAGACTGTGGAGAGCAGTGCGGATCGTGGTACGGCTGACGTTCAGCATCTTCGCCAGCTCGTCCTCGGACGGGAGCCGGTAGTCGTCGAACCGACCGCTGAGTATCGCCTCGAGGATTGCCTCGCGCGCACGCTCGGCAAGCGGGGTGTTTTCGAGTTCTGTGAATAGACCGTCCATGTTTTGGGATCGTTGGTGTTACGAAGGAGAAAGAAACATTGTACGCCTAGAGTGTGCGTCCCAGAGCGGACCGCCCCCAACAGCTTGGCTAGAGATTATGTATGTAGTATGACCAAGTGACTCTAGCCGCCGGGCACTGATCGCTTCATGCGGAGCTGGCCACGACCGGCCGATACGGGACTGCTGGCGGGGATTCTGGTCGCGGGGTTCAACTTGCAGCTCGCGATCATCGCCGTCGGGCCGCTGATCGACGCGATCCGCTCGGATACCGGCATGAGCGCCGCACTGGCGGGACTGGTTCAGACGATTCCGTTCCTCTGTATCGGCTGCATCGCATTGGGAGGCCCGCTGCTCGTTGCGGACCTCGGGGCGGAGCGTCTGGTGGGCTACGCCCTTGTTGTGATCTGCGCCGGCACGGCCATTCGCAGCGCAATGCCGTCCGCCCCCCTGCTGCTCGCGGCCTCCATCCCGATCGGGTTGGCCTCGGGCGCCCTCAGCCTGGGGCTGCCGGCCGTCGTGAAGGCCCACTTTCCAAGTCGCGGCGGAGCGGTGATCGGCGGCTATACCGCCGCGCTCAGCCTGGGAGCGGCGATCGCTGCGCTCAGCGCCGTGCCGCTGTCACACGCGCTCGGGAGCTGGCGCCTCGCACTGGCCGCGGGTGCCGCTCCGGCGGCCGTGGCCCTGCCCATCTGGCTGAAGGTGGCGCGGCCGTACTACACGCGGGAACAGATGACGGGCGTGCGCGCGTCGGGCGAATCTCCGTTCCGGCCCCCGCCCTTTGGCGTGCTGCTGGCGGCGCTGTTCGCCTGCCAGTCGGTGGTGTTCACGGCTGGCATCAGCTGGGTGGCGACGCTCTACCGCGACCATGGCTGGAGCGATGGTCGTGCTGGACTCGCCACCGCCACAATCTCGCTGGTCACGATCCCCGCAGCCCTGGTCGTGCCGAGGCGTTCGGATGGCGCTGATCGGCGGCCGTGGCTGATCGCCTCCGCGCTCGCACTCACGCTGGGCACGTTCGGGCTCGCCGTCGCCCCCACTAGCGGTTCCTGGTTGTGGCTGGTGGTCTTCGGCGTCGGCACGGGGGCCATCTTCCCCCTCTGCCTCGCACTGCCGCTCGACCTCGTGGAAGGCCAGCACGAGGCGGCGAGGCTTACCGCCTGGATGCTCGGGGCCGGCTACGTCGGGTCTGCGGCGAGTCCCACCGTGGTGGGCGCATTACGCGACCTCACCGGGGCGTTCACGCTGCCGATGGTGCTGCTCGCAGCGATCGGCTTGGTGGCGGCCGGCCTGGCGTCCAACCCCAGGCTGAGATCCCCCGGTCGATACGGCCAACCCGTCGGCTGAGCGGAGGCGTGGCAATCACACGCACGTCATCGGAACCCAGCCTCGCCCAGCCACGCGCCGGCGTGCCGGTGGCGGCTGCCGCGTCCGTCGCGGTGATGGCCGGCATCCTTGCCGTGTCGTTCAACCTGCGTATCGGGATCGTCACGGTCGGCCCGCTAATCGACGACATCCGCGGGAGCACCCAGATGAGCAGCGGCGTGGCCGGCCTGCTGGGGGCGGTGCCTTTCCTCTTCATGGGGATCTTTGCCCTGATCGGCCCGTGGCTCGCCGCGCGCCTCGGCTCGGCCCAGCTGATCGGCTACGCGCTGGCCACGCTCGCTCTTGGAACGGTGGCACGAGCGGTCGCCCCGACCGCCGCCCTCGTGGTGCTGGCCACCGTGCCGATCGGCGTCGGGATCGCGTTGACGAGCCTCGCCCTGCCCGGTGTCGTCAAGGAGAACTTTCCGGGGCGGTCGGGAGCGACCACGGGGAGCTACGTGGCCGCGCTCGCCCTCGGGGGCGGGCTGGCGGCGGTGCTCGTCGTACCGCTCGCCGATGCGCTCGGAGGCTGGCGCGAGGCCTTCGCGCTCACGTCGATTCCCGCGTTCCTGGCCCTGCCGGTGTGGATTCGCGTGCGCGGGGACGTGCGGGAGGACACCCGCCGCCCGGCGGCGCTTGCGCCGGGGCCGGACGACAGGTGGCGTCCCGGCCCGCGTGGCTTCCGGCTCGGCCTGATGTTCGGCCTCCAGTCGATGTGCTTCGCGTCGGTGATCAGTTGGGTGGCCGCGCTCTACCGGCACGAGGGCTGGAGCGCCAGCCATGCCGCGCTGACCACCGCGGCCGTCTCCTTTCTCGTCGCGCCGGCGGGACTCCTGCTGCCGCGCCTCTCGGAGGGGCGCGACCGGCGCATCTGGGTGTTCTGGACCGCGGTCGTGATGGCGTCGGCGGTGCTCGGGATGTCGATCGTCCCAGGCACGCTGCCCTGGCTGTGGGTCATCACCTTCGGCCTCGGCACGGGCTCGATCTTCTCGCTGATGCTCACGCTGCCGCTCGACCTGGGGAGCTCCCAGGCCGAGGTCGACGAGCTCACCGGCTGGATGCTCGGGCTGGGCTACATCCTCGCGGCGGCCGCGCCCGCGCTGGTGGGCGTCGGCCGCGATCTGACCGGCGGCTTCGAAATCCCGCTTATCGTGATGGCGGTCTTGGGGCTCTGCGCGGGATCCGTCGCGCTGAGTCCGGCTCTCCAGGCGACCGCTCCAAGTTCCATGGAGGATCGAGGCCGATGAGTTCACGCGTGATCGACGCACACACCCATCTCTACAGCGACGAGATGACGCCGCACTACTGGATCGATGCGATGGCCGACTACGGCAGCACCATCTCGGGCCGGACGAGCGCGTACGTACGCCAGCGCATCACCGAGGACTGGTTCGATCCCATGGGCGATCTGCTGGTCGAGGACATGGACGCGGCCGGGATCGAGAAGTCGGTTGTGTTCGTCCTCGACTTCGGGCTTCACGCCGGGGTTGGCGACGGCGTATCGCTCGAGCGTCGCTACGAGCTGTTCGCCAAGGCGGTCGCCCGCCACAGCGACAGGCTCGTCCTATACGGCGGCATCGATCCGCGCCGGCCGGATGCGCCGGCGTTCGTGGAGCGCGCCGTGAACGAGTTCGGCATCAAGGGCGTGAAGATCTGGCCGCCTGCGGGCGCGCTCCCCAACGAGTCCTACTGCTACCGGGTCTACGAACGCTGCGCGCAGCTGGCGCTCCCCGTCGTCGTCCACACCGGACAGGAGATCGGCCCGCTGCGCAGCGAGTGCACCCGCCCGATCTTCGTCGACCAGCCGGCCAACGACTTCCCTGAGCTCACCTTCGTCCTCGCGCACGCCGGCATGGGTTGGTGGCAGGAGGCAGCGGAGATCGCGTGGCACCACCCCAACGTCTACGTCGACATCGCCTACTGGCAAGCGAAGTACCTGCGCAGCCCTGAGGGCTTCTGCCGCGAGCTGCGCGAGCTGATCTCGACCGCCGGCAAGGAGCGCGTGATCTTCGGGACCGACTGGCCTGCGCTGCGGCGTGTCTCTCGCGTCCGGCACGACGTCTGGGTGAAGGTCCTCCGCGATCTCCCCGAGCAGGCGCCGGGCGGCGTCCAGTTCGAGCAGGAGGAGATCGATCTCCTGCTCGGCGGGGTGGCCGAGGCGGCGCTCGGCGTCTGACGCTGCGCCTCAGACAGGCGTGAGCGCCGGGAGGACCTCCTCCTGGAGCCGGCGCAGCCGTTCCAGCCTGCCCGATCCCATCAGCGGGAAGATGAACTCGTCCACCCCCGCGCCGAGCAGCGCGAGCAGGCGGGCTGCGCACTCACCCGGCTCGCCCACCACCGCCAGCAGCCGGACGAGCTCGTCGCTCACCGACGCCTGGTGCCCGGCACGCGTGGACAGGTGCTGCCCGTAGTCGTAGCTCTCCCTGGCCTGTACCAGCTCGTCCCGGTGGGCTTCGAGGCTTGCCGGCAGATCCTGCACGTCAGCCAGCAGCCGGGCCTGCGCGCTGGCCCAGGAGCGCACGTCGTCGAGCGCCTCCGCATCGTTCCCGGCCGAGGTGGTGGCGACGAACGCAAGCTCGACCTCGCGCGGGTCGCGGCCGGCCTCGCGCGCGCCGTCCTTCACCCAGCCCACCTGCCGGGCCACGAGCTCGGCCTCGGCCGGGCCCATTATGATCGCGCCGTCCGCCAGGCTGCCCGCGAGGAAGCACATGCGCGGTCTGCTCACCGCGAGGTGAATCGGCACCGGCTTACACGGCTGCGGCAACCTCAACTCACGCCCGTCCCATTCGGCGGGCTCGCCGGTGAGCATCGCCCTGAAGAAGCGCAGCGCTCGCTCCATCTCGGCTATGCGGGTCGGACGGGCGCCGATTGCCCTTACCGCAGAATCGCCCGCGCCGAGCCCGAGCAGCGCCCGCCCGTCGGACAGCTCGGCCAGCGCCGCGATCGCGCCCGAGGTCACCGAGGGATGGCGGGTCAGCAGGTTGGTCACCCCGGTGCCAAGTTCGATCCTGTCCGTCGCGGCCGCTGCGGCGTACAGCCCGGCGTACACGTCCTTCATCGCCAGCTGGGAATCGATCAGCCAGATGCGGTCGACGCCGTGCTGCTCGAGCTTCGCGCTGAATTCCGCCCAGTCGCGCAGCGATTCTCGCGGGCTGATCCCCACGCTCACGGCTAGACGCACGTCCCGCCCTCCTTGCGCCGATCGTAGAGCCGCCGCCTCTTGCGGAAGCGATCCTCGATGCCCGCAGTCAGGGCGTCTCCGGGGACCGTCTGCACCGTCGCGCCGAGACCCGTGACCTGTCTCACCGCGTGGGCCACCCGCTCGGCCGCATCCGCGTCCTCGCCCGTGAGCTCCAGATCCACCCGAAGGAGCTCGCGGCCCTCGGGATCGGTTTCCACACGCGCCTCGTAGTCGCGCACCGAGCCAACGCCGAAGACCGCCGTATCGAGGGCCTCCGGCCACAGGTTCACGCCCCTCACCTTGACCATGAAGTCGTAGCGGTCGACCGTGCCTGCCGCCAGCAACGGGCCCGGCCGGCCGCACGGACATGATGGGACAACGGTCACACGGTCGCCGGTCGCGAAGCGCACGAGCGGCGACGCGCTCGACGCGAACGGCGTGACCACGAGCTCACCCGGTCCCTCCGCCACCGTCTTGCCGGTGTCCGGGTCGATCACCTCGTAGACGCCATGATCGGAGAGCGCGTGGAGCACGCCGCGCCCGCGCGCGGTTACTGCTCCCGCCGGGCAGGCCCACGCCATCGCCCGCTGTGTCGAGCCGTACTGCTCGAACACCCGCGCGCCCCACTCGCGCTCGAGGCGCCGCATCCAGTCCTCCGACCAGGACTCGCCCGCGACCACCACGCGCTCGACCGGCAGAGACGCGGGGTCGACTCCGGCGCGCCGCGCGTCGAGCGCCAGCCGGAGCACGTACGAGGGCGTGCCCACGAGCGTTTCGGCCCCGAAGCGGCTGAGGTATTCGAGCTTGCGCTCGGTCGAGTAGGTCCCGACCTCGAGCACGGTCGCCCCGAGCAGGCGCAGCGCGTGGTAGTACCACTGGCCGGCCGCGGCCGTCGTTAGCGGGAGCGTGTTGAGCACCACGGACCCCGCAGTGACACCCGCCCACCCGAAGCCGCGTGCTGCCATCGCATACACGAGTTGCTCATCGTCAGCGTCGAGTGGATAGACCTCCTCGCCCGCCCCGCTCGTGCCGCTCGTGGTCACGATCTGACGCACCTCCTCGGGCGCGACCCGCAGGCGCGATCCATAGGGCGGATTCGCAGCAAGGTCGGCGAGCACGTCCGCCTTCGTCGTCGTCGGAAACGCGGCGAGCTCACCCGGATCGTCGACCCTCTCGGGCAGGCCACGGTGTCGCGACGCGTAGAAGGGCGTCTCAGTCGCGCGCGCAAGGACTAGGTTGAGGCGATCGACCTGGTGCCGCGCCAGTGCCGCCGGGTCGAGGAGTTCGGCAGGGAAGTCAAGGGCGCCAGTGTCGGCCTGGGCGGTCACGGGCTCAGCGTCTGAGCAGGGTCAGTGCGTAGGCCGCAGAGTCCATGCTCGCGAGCAGACCGCCCTGGTTGTGCGCCAATCCCACCACGGGAGCCTCCTTGGCCTGGCGCTGTCCAGCCTGCCCGCGCAGCTGCCAGACCAGCTCGGCGACCTGACCGAGGCCGGTCGCTCCGACCGGATGGCCTCGGGATACGAGCCCTCCGCTCGGATTGACCACGTGCTCGCCTCCGATGGCGGTGGTCCCGTCGCGAATGAGCTTCGGCCCCTCCCCCGGCTCGCAGAGGCCAAGGCCCTCGTAGACGAGCAGCTCCACCGGCGCCATCGCGTCGTGCACCTCGGCCACGTCGATGTCCTCCGGGCCGATGCCGGTTTCCTCGTAGAGCTCACCCACCATCTCGCGCAGGCTGCTGTAGCCGTTGTCCGCGCTCGTGAAGAAATGGCCGGACCGGAGCTTGGCCGCGGCGATCACGATCGGCTTGGCGTCGCCGAGCCCGGCGGCCATCTCTTTGCTGCAGACGATCGCCGCCGCTGCGCCGTCCGCGATCGACGAGCACATGTAGAGCGTGAGCGGCTCCGCGATCATCGGAGCCGCGAGCACCTCGTCGGCGGTCAGCGGGCGCTGGTGCTGGGCATAGGGGTTGAGCGAGCCGTGACGGCTGTTCTTGACCACAACCTCGGCGAAGTCCCGCTCGGTCCACCCGTACTCGTCCATCCGGCCCCGCAGGTTGTACTTCGGGTGCGACGCGTAGGTGGCGCTGAACTGCATGCCCATCTGCGCCAGCTCGACCTCGGAGTCCGAGGCGAGTGCGGCGAGGGAACGAGCCGTGTCCCCCACGAACATCTTCTCGACGCCAAGCGCGAGCGCCACGTCACAGGTGCCCGCCGCCACCTCAAGCCAAGCACCGCGCAGAGCGGTGGTCCCGCTCGCGCACGCGTTCTCGACGTTGACGACCGGTATCTCGTCGAGACCGGCGTCGTGAAGAATCACCTGGCCGCGAATGCCCTCCTGACCGGTGAGCAGGCCGCCGAGGGAGTTGCCTACATACGCGCAACCGATCCGTCGCGGATCGATCCCAGCGTCGTCGATCGCCGCCCAGACGGCTTCACGGCCGAGATCCTTCAGTGACGCGATCGACGTGCTTGCCGAAGGGGTGCATCCCCACGCCGATGATCGCCACCTCACGCATTCGACTCGACCGGCCGGTACTTGTAGGTGGTGACCTCGGCGCCGGGCTGCACGGACTCGAGCACGAGCTCCATGCCCGTTCCCGGGCGCAGCGAGTCAGCTCGCGCGGGAACGTCGCTCGCCACCAGGCTGAAGATGCGGATCCCCTCCGGGATCTCGACGTACGCCTGCAGGTACGGGGCCTCCCAGCCGGTCGGCGCCACGTGGCAGACCGTGAAGCTGTAGAGGGCCCCGCGCTCGCCGAGGTATGCCAGTTCCATCGACCGCAGCTTGCAGCGCGGGCAGATGGTGCGACGCGGGAATGCATATGCATGACAGCGCGTGCAGCAGCTGCCTAAGAGCCGCGGCCCAACGGGACCCACCTCGCAGAGACCGGGAATGAGGTGCCGCGAAGGAGCCGGCGTCATCGTCCACCCGCCACTGGGCAAAGGTACTACGAATGATGAGTGCACAGAGGGCGAGTCGAACTCAGGCGCGAGAGCGGCCTGGCGTTCGGAGCTCAGTCCAGCCCAGGCGTAGCGTGATCCCGAATTCCCTCCAGCGCAGGCACTTCTTCGGTTCCGCGATGGACACCCGTGCCCTTAGCTGGCCTCCCCTTGGCGTTCTGATGTGTCCAGAAAATGTCTGGTCATCGTCTTGCCCGTGCGGCTCTCGGCGGACAAGGACCCCGATCAAGCCTCGACGTCCCCGCTCACCGGGTCACCGGTGGTCAGGCCCGAAGCTCTTTGGATTCTCGGCCGTCCGCCGTGGGGCGCCAGCCGTCGGTGGCGGGTGGGGCCACGCAGACGTTTCGTTGGCGCCCGAGCCCTGTGATCTCGCTCTCGATCACGTCGCCGGGCCGTAGCCAGCGGTTGCCGTGGTGCCCGGCATTGCCCGCGGGGGATCCGGTCAGGAGGACGTCGCCAGGCCAGAGTTGGGCGATCGTCGACGCGTAGCTGACGAGATCCTCGACCCCATAGATGATGTCGTCGACCGACTCGTCCTGCATGACCTCCTCGTTCACGGTTAGCCGAAGCTGCAGGCGGCGAGGATCGGGGACGAATTCCCGCGGGACGATGTACGGGCCGGTGGGGAAAAAGGTGGGCCGGCTCTTGGTCATGATGAAGTCCGTCATCGGGAAGTCGGGTCTGTTCTTCACGTCGCGCGTGCTGATGTCGTTACTGATCGTGTAGCCGGCGACGCATTGCATCGCGTCGGAGTTCATCCGGACCTCAGCGGCCCCACACGCGGTCGGCCACCCGGGCCACCAGCTCGAGCTTGCGCCACTGGGTGTCCTCGTCCACGTCGTTTCCGCCCGCCTCGGAGGCGAAGCCGCACTGGGGGCACAGGGCGAGCTGCTCGGTGTCGAGGTAGCGCCCCGCCTCTTCGAGGTGCGAGAGCAGCACGTCCTCAGTCTCGAGCTCAGGGTTCTTCGTCGAGATGATCCCCATGCCCACCACCGGTCCCTTCGGCACGTGGCCAAGCGCCGAGTAGTCGCCCATCCGCGACGGTGTCGTCCCACTCCACGAGGAACGAGTCGTACGGCAGCGAGAAGAACGCCTCGGCCACCGGGTCGAGCGAGCCGCTGACCATGTACATGCCGCGCAGGTTGCCGCGGCAGAGGTGGATCGCGGTGCGGACGTGGTCCGGGAGCCCCTGCACGATCATCGTGTCCGCCATCACGGCGCCCTCGAGCATCTGGTCGAGGTCCGCGCCCATCGCCTTCATATGCGCGCTGAACTGCGGATCCGCGATGAGCGGGTAGGCGGGGTAGTCGAGCTGGATGTAGGTAGCGCCGGCAGCGACGGCCTCGTCGATCAGCTCGCGCAGGATCTGGAGCGCGTGGCCCGCCATCTCCTCGAAGCTCGAGTAGTGCTGGTCCGTCACGCCCGGGCGGAACATCATCGGGTTCGCGATCGACGAGGCCGCCGGGAAGGTGACCTTCACCGGCCGCTCTGTCAGGCCGGCGACGAACTCCGCCTCGGTCGCGCCAGGGCTCGCGATCTTCTCGAGCCGCTCGGCCACGATCGGCCGCCCCTCCACCTCGAGTGACTCGCCCTTGTCGTTGCGGAAGGTGATCTTCTGCTCGTGGTTGGGAGCGAAGCCGCGCACTGCCTGGTCGAATGAGCCCATGAAGAACACGCGGCGGAACTCGCCGTCGGTGACGCAGTCGAGCCCCGCGGCCTCCTGCTTTGCCACGGCTTCGCGGATGCACTCGTCCTCGATCGCGCGGAGGGCGTCCTGGTCGACGTTCGCGAAGTCGAGGCTCGCGTCCGTCGGCCGCGCGTCGTCGACGGAGAACGACGACGCCTGCGAGATCGCGTCGAGCAGGCGCCTCGGGCGCAGCAGGCTGCCGACGTGTTCCGCGCGAGGGATTGTTCTGCGAGTGGCAGTGGTCATCGATCACCCCAGTGGTGCTGGCTTGTTGAAGAAGTCGTCGATGAAGTTCGACGGCATGAAGCTCTGCGGATCGCCGGGCACGGTGCCGGGCGTGTTGATGTTCCAGCTCGGCTCCGACCAGTCGGCCAGGTTGGCGTCCGTGACCACCGGGTTCTCCGCCGACGAGCGTGTTGAGCTTCACGCCCTGCCCGGCCAGCATCCGCATGGCCACGTCGTGCAGCGCGCGCGCGGCGGGGACCGGCGGCAGGCTCGTGGACGACGCGTGGTAGTTCGACTGGTTCTGTCTGCCAGTAGCCGAGGAAGCCCTTGTCCATGCCCACCTCGGCAGCCGGCGGGATCAGGCCGGCCCGTCTGCTTGAAGGCCTGCAGCGTGCCCACGGCCTCGCCGGCCAGCGTGGTGAAGCCGTCGATCTTCTGCGGATGCGTGGCCAGGTACTTGAGCGTCTCGGACTTGGCGAGGCTCTCGGAGAAGCCGCCGAAGATCTCGCCGCGCGACCTTGATCCCGGGGCAGTTGCGGACGACGTTCGTCCCAGCCCTCGTTTGTCTGGTTGTCCACGCGCGGCGCCGGCCAGCGCGCGCACCTGCAGGATGCTGCCCTTGCCGCCCATCACCTTCGTCACGTACGACATGCGTCTCGCGCGGCGTCGAGGTAGTTGTTGCCGTCGACGTTCACCGCGCCGTCCACCGGCACGGGGCTGAGCAGCGTGACGGTCGGGATCCCGGCCGCCTTGGCACGCTGCACCGGCCCGTCGAAGGAGTCCTGAGAAGGCGTCTCGAGGATGATCAGGTCCGGATGGGCCTGCACCAGCTGGTTGTACTGCTGGAGCTGCTGGCCGACGTCGAGCGTTGCTGCCCGTGGTCTTGATGATCAGCTGCTTGACGTTCTTGTCCTGGCCGAAGTACTTCTTGATCGAGTTCACGACCTGGACCTGGAAGTCGCTGACGAGCTGGTTCCAGGAGACCGCGATCGTGTACGGGCCGGGGTGCGTGGGCTTCCAGTTCGCCCACGCGCTCTTCAGGACCTTGACGGTGGACTGCGGGAAGTCCGCGTAGCCGCCGAGCGCCTGCTTGTGCGCGGCGTCGAGGCCGGCGACCACGCCGTCCGGGTCGGCGGGCGTCTTCGCGCTGTAGCTGCCGCAGCCGGAAGCGGGCGGCTTGAAGTTCTGTGCGTAGGCGGGGATCTTGGCCCCGCCTGAGCCTGCCGCTCGAGCTGGAGCTGCTCCCGCCGCCGCAGGCCGCGACGGCGATGGTGGTGGAGGCGACTGCGAGCGCCGTCGCGAGCTGGGTTGTCCTTGAGCGCGTGAAGTTCATGGCTTGGCAGCGAGAGGGGCCGGGCGCCACGGCCCGGCCCCCCGCACTTGGCTCCTCTAGTACTTGGCGGTTCCCTTGTAACGGAAGGTTCCGGTGGAGAGCTTGCCGGCGAACGTGCCGCTGGCCGGTGATGCCCTTGTACTTGCCGGTGCCTGATCCCTTCTTGATCTTCCAGGTGCCCTTGGCGTCGTTGGCGGCACCGGTCTTGCCGAAGCCGGTGAGCGTGAACTTGCCGCCCTTGCACTTCCAGTGCTGGGTGGTGTTCGGGATGACGAGCGTGCCGGTCATCTTGCACGTGCCGAACGGCGTGCCCTTGTAGGTGGAGTGCAGCTTGACGCCGACCTGGCCACCCTTGCCGAGCATGTTCACCTTGTGCGACTTCCTGGCGGCATTTGCCGTCGCTGCGAACGCGACTGCCGACAGCGCACAGAGCGCGCAGAGCAGCAGCACGAAGCTGCGGGTCTTCCCTCTCACGTGATCTCCTCCAGTGAGGTTGTGTGCGCGTGCGCACGGTTTGTTGGGGTCTCGACACGGCGGCCGCTTCATCAGATCGTGTCCCTCAGACGCCGGTCGCGGCCGTAGCCGGCGACGACGATGAGGATCAGCACGCCGAAGATGATCTGCTGGTCGGCGGTGTCGTAGCCGTGGCCGACCAGGATGGTGGTGAGCTCGGTGAGGATCAGCGCGCCGAGCACGGTGTGGGTGTAGTCGCCGCGGGCGCCCATGATCGTGGTGCCGCCGACGATCACGGCCGTGAGTCCCTGGAACAGGTAGGGGTCGCCGAGCGACTGGTCGGCGCCCGCGAAGCCCGCGAGCAGCACGCCCACGATCGCCGAGCAGACGGCGCTGGCCGCGAACACGACCGTCCACACGCGGCTCGTGTTCACGAGTGCGAGCTGCGCGGCGCGCGGGTTGGCGCCGGTGGCGTAGAGGCGGCGGCCCGGCGATGGTGCGGTGCAGGCACAACGCCGACCGCGATCGCGACGACCGCCCAGATGACGACCACCGGGCTGATGTCGATCCCGAAGGTGGTGCCGGTGGCGGAGGTGAGGTTGGAGAGGAAGGCGGGCGCCGAGCCGGTGAGCTTCCCGCCGGTCCAGGCGAGGCAGCCGCCTGAGGCGAGCGCGCCCATGCCGAGCGTGACGATCAGCGGCTGGATCCGGTAGCGGTGACAGATCCAGCCGCTGATCGCGCCCAGCGCCGCGGCGATCACGATGATCAGCGCGAACGCGGGCACGAAGGCCCAATGGTGGGTGCCGCAGAGCTGGCTGACGAGGATCGCGCCGGCCACGATGAAGCCCGGGATCGAGAGGTCGAGCCCGCCGACGATCATCACGATCGTCTGGCCCAGCGCGGCGAGTCCGAGCAGCGCCGCTAGCACGAGCATCGAGCGGATGCTGGTGCTGGCCGAGAAGCCGCTGATCGTGGCGGCGCCGTAGATGAACAGCGCGACGAGCGCGACGAACTGGAGCAGCGGCGCGCGGCGCTGCACGCGGCCGATGGTGGCCACGGCCGCGCTCATGCGGCTGCCCTCCTCAGCGCCGGCCTGAGCGTCATCAGCCGTGCGCCCACCACCACGCCGGCCACGAGCATCCCGCCGTAGACCACGCTGTTCCAGGTCGGCGGCACGTTGACCGCCGACAGCAGCGTCTGCATCAGATAGATCGCGAACGCCCCGAGCGCCGAGCCGAGCAGGCCGCCGCGGCCGCCGCCCAGCACGGTGCCGCCGAGCGCCACGCCGGCGAGCGCGATCAGCGTGTACTGCGCCGAGCTGGCCGCCTGGCTGGACTGCACGAGCGCGGTGAGCGCGATGCCGCCGACGGCGGCGAAGAGACCGCCGAGCGCGTACGCCACGATCCGGGTTTTCGTGACGTCCACGCCGGCGGAGAACGCGGTGCTCTGATTGCCGCCCACCGCGTAGAGCTGGCGGTGGTAGGCGGTGCGGCTGAGCACGAGCCAGATCGCCGCCGGGACGAGGATGGTGATCAGCGCGCCGGGGAAGAACCACACCTTGTCGCCCAGGTGGGTGGTCCAGTTGCCGGGCGGCGCGGGCCGCGGGCTCGCCCCGAACTTGACGTTCAGCCCGATCAGGATGAAGAAGGTGCAGAGCGTCGCGATCACCGGCTGGTAGCGAAGCGTGGTGACGAGCACGCCCGTTGACCGCGCCGATCGCCGCGCCGATCAGGAGGATCAGCGGCACCGCCGCCCAGCCCGAGCTCGAGCCCGTGCGGGAAGAACTTGTGGATCAGGACGACGTTGCAGAAGATCACGAGCGGTCCCGACCGACAGGTCGAGCCCGCCGCCGCCCGAGAGGATCGACGGCGTGGACGCCATCGCCACGATCGCGAGCGGCGCGAACGACGCCAGCTCCTGCGGCCAGTTGCCCGGCTTGCCGAAGCTCGGCTCGGCGATGATGTTGGCCACCAGCAGCGCCAGCGACAGCAGCAGCGCGAAGCCGAACGGCCGGCTGCGGAGGAACTCACGCATCGCGGGCGCTCCCCGAAGAAGGCGGAGACGAGCGCCTGACGGCTCAGGCCCGCGCGCGGAAGCTCGCAGAAGATCGAGCCCTCACGGAAGACCATCACTCGGTCCATCAGCTCCACGTGCTCGTCGAGCTCTGACGACAGCATCACCACCGCGACGCCCTGGGCCGTGAGCTCGGCGAGCAGGGCGTAGAGGTCGCGCTTGGCGCCGAGGTCGACGCCGCGGGTGGGGTCGTTCAGCAGCAGCAGCTGCGGGTCGGTGGCAAGCCAGCGCGCCATGACGATCTTCTGCTGGTTGCCGCCCGACAGCGTCGTGATCTGATCCTCCGGGTCGCGCATCGTGATTCGCAGCAGCTCGGCGTAGCCGGCCAGCCGCGCGCGCGTGCGCGCGTGCGACACCACGCCGCGCCGGGTGTCGTGGCGAGAGCGTCGGCAGGCCGAAGTTCTCGCGCACCGACTTGGATTCGAAGATGCCCTCGGCGCGTCGCTCGCGCGGCACGTAGGCGGCCCGCACGCCAGCTTCGCCACCGGCGGGCCAAAGCTCCTTGAGGAACTCGTCCTGGCCGTGGCCCTCGAGCCCCGCCAGGCCGATCATCTCCCCGGCGCGCACCTCCAGCCCCGCGTGGCTGAGCAATGTCTCGCCCGGCTCACGCCGCGCCGCCTCCTCGCGCGCCACCGCCGGAGCAAGATGGTCCGCACCCGTCATCAGCCGCACCAGCTCGCCGCTTGTGGCCTGGCCGCGCTCGAGCGTGGCCACGGTCTCGCCGGAGCGCATCACCGTGCAGCGGTCGCCCACCTCGGAGATCTCGTCCATGCGATGTGAGATGAAGATCACGCCGACGCCCTCGCCCGCGAGGCGCCGCAGGATTGCGAACAGGCGGTCGCGCGTGGCGACGTCGAGCGCCGAGGTGGCCTCGTCGAGGATCAGGATGCGCGGCTCGCGCACCAGCGCCCTGGCAATGCAACAGGCCTGGCGGTCGGACAACGACAGCGCCTCGGCGGGAAGGTCCAGCGGTGGCGGCGTGTCGAGCAGCTCGCCCAGCGCCGCGCTGGCGCGCTCGCGCTTGGTCGCGGTCGGCGCCCGGTCGCGGAACAGGCCGTCTGTGCCCACCCACACGTTCTCGAGCACCGACCGCGGCTCCACCACCAGCACCTCCTGGAACACCGTCGCGACACCCGCGCGCAGCGACTCCTTCGGGCTGGCCAGTCGGTCCACCGTCGTATCCCCGACAGTGATCTGGCCCTCGTCCGGGCGGTGCACGCCGGCGAGCAGCTTCACCAGCGTGCTCTTGCCCGAGCCGTTCTCGCCGACGATCGCGTGGATCTCACCCGCCCGGACATCTATCGATGCGGACCGTAGCGCCTGCGTGGCCCCGAAGGCCTTGGCGACGTCGCTGACGCGGAGGGCTACCTGCGAAGCCGGTGCAGACGTCCGATCGTTATCGGCGGAACGCTCCGCCGAAGGCTGAAGCAACAGAACTTCTCCTCCTCCGAAGGTCCGAGCCGGCTGCCCCGGCCTAGTTAGAACTCGAAGGCCGATTCGCCGCTACACGAACGCGAAGCTGGATTCTAATCCGCCTCAAAAGTGCTGTCAAGACAGGCTTTAGGATTCACGGCGCCGATGGGCAGGATTCCGAAGATGTGTTCTAATTCGACCTGATGGCCAAGCGCGCGACAGCCACGGCGGCCGCCGAGCAGCTCATCCGGCCGCCGCTTCAGCGCCGCAGCCAGGAGTCACTCGAGCGCGTGCTTCAAGCGGGAGCCGACCTCCTGCTCGAGGTCGGCTACGAGGGCTTCACGCTCCAGGAGGTGAGCAGGCGCTCGGGCGTCTCGATCGGATCGATCTATGCGCGCGCCCCGAGCAAGGAGGCGCTGGTTCTCGCCATCTACGACAAGGAGATGGCCAAGGTGTCGGCGGCCAACGAGCGCCTGCGCGAGACAGCGCAGCTCGAAGGGCTGAAGGGTCGCGACCTGATCATCGCCCTCGTGGATCTGATGGCCCGCAGCACGCTCGAGCACGCGGACATCCTGCGCGTGTTCATGTACCGCGCCCTCGTGGACGAGGAGATCTGGAAGCGCGGATCCGATCGCTCCACACAGCTGTCCCGCGCGTTTGAGGAGGCGCTGCTCGAGCACAAGGACGAGCTGAACCACCCGGACCCCGAGCTGGCGATCGACGTGGCCTTCCGCATGGTCTACAACACGCTCGTCCGGCGCGTGACGCACGGCAACACGTTCGAATCGCAGCGCCCGCTCAGCGACGAGGACCTGATCCGCGAGCTCGGCGAAGCCGCTGCGGACTACCTGCTTGCGCCTGAGCTGCCGCGGCAGCCGCGCAGGCCGGCCAAGCGGAAGCGCTAGCTCCGCGACACGGGGTTCGCCGTGTAGTCGACCTCCGCGACGGTGCGTCCGCGCACGCCCGGCGGGATGGCGACCATGTGGACGGCCGGCATCTGGATCTCGGTCCGGTAGGTGTTGTTCGGGCCGTCCTCGATCCCCCAGCGCACCGGCTCCCAGTCGGGGACGTAGTTGCGGTAGCCACCCGAGTTGAGCTCGTAGCGCAGCCCGGCCGGGTCGCGGAAGTAGAGGTAGTTCTGCTCGCCGATGCCGTGCTGGCCCGGACCGAAGTCGATGTCGTGGCCGTGTTCGACGAGGAAGGTGGCGCCCTTCGTCAGGTCGTGGTTGGTCTCCACCCAGAACGCCAGGTGGTGGTGCCTGCCTGGGATGCCATCGAAGTCGAGTACCAGGCCGAGGTCGTGCGACTTCTCGTTGGTGGTGTTGACGCTGAACACCCACGGCGCGCCCGGGCCAGGTTCGATGTAGGCCATCGTCCTGAAGCCGAGCACGTCGTGGTACCAAGCGCTCTGCTCCCGCACGTCCGGCGTCGTGACGGTGAGGTGGTCGATGAGCCGCACGGCCATTCCGTGTGAGCCACCGCGCTGCGGGCGGTCGGGGAGGGGCGACTCCTCGCCCGCGGGCGCGGCCGCGCGATCCACCTCCCAGACGAGCTCGAGCGTGTGACCGCCGGGCCCTTCGAAGCGGTAGGCGGGACCGTGCCCCACCGACGAGTCGACCCATTCGCCCTTGGTGCCGGCCGCCTCGACCTTGCGCACCGCCTCCTCGAGTTGCTCCGGACCATCCGTGCGCCAAGCGGCGTGGCCGATCCCGGGTTCCTCGGCGGCGGTGAAGATCACGCTGTGGGCGTAGTAGTCCCCCCAGCAGCGGAGGTAGACGGAGTCGCTCGCCTCCTCCACCACATCGAGGCCGAGGACGTCCACCGCGAACTCCACTGACTCGCCCAGCTCGGGGGTGAGCAGTTCGACGTGGACGAGCTGGGACAGCAGGCGGTTGGGCATGGAAGTTCCTCTCCTCCGATCCGGTTGAAGAAATGAAACACGAATTTGCGTTCGAAGTCCAGTTCTAGTTCAATGCGCCCATGATCGAGCCACATCGCGGCGATGTGCTCCTCGTCGGCAGCCTGCCATTCGAAACCGCCGAGGAGGCGATCACCGCCGCGGCCGAGCACCTGGGCGACCACCTGCCCGCGATGGGCGACGGTGAGGTGGGCCTGCGCAAGATCTGGATCGGCTTCCTGCCGATGACGATCTACTCCAAGCATCCAGCGCTCGAGCCCCTGCGCGCTCCCGAGGGCGGAGTTCCCACGCCGCACCACTCGGACGTGTACGAGGCCGCCTTCCTGTTCGGAATCAAGCCCGGTGAGGAGCTGCGCTTCGAGACCACGAACTACGGCCCGATCGCCGTCGAGTCCTACGAGGTGTTCAAGCGGCTGCGCAACGACGGCGTCATCCCCGACGGCGTTCGCTTCCAGGTCACATTCCCCGGCACCGGCAGCGCGATCTCGTACTTCTTCCGCGAGGAGGACTGGCCGGCCGCCCACGCCGCCTACCACGACGCAATCCGTCGCGACATCGAGCTGATCCTCGAGCACGTGCCGGCCTCTGACCTCCAGTTCCAGTTCGACCTCGCGCAGGAGTTCGTGGACATGGCATCAGGCGACGCGAAGGGGATCGCCGACTGGCCGGAGGCCACGCTCGAGGAGAAGATCCAGCGCCACGCGGCTACGCTGCCCGAGATGACGCGAGCCGTGCCCGGCGAGGCGCGACTCGGCTTCCACTGGTGCTACGGCACCTGGGGCGGCTGGCCGATGAAGGACATGGCCGACCTCGGGCTGTGCGTGCGCATGACGCAGGAGGCGATCGCCAGGGTGGACCGGCGCGTGGACTACGTGCACATGCCGGCGCTCAAGCACCCGGAAGCGGACTTCTTCGCGCCGCTCGCCGAGCTCGACGGCGAGAACGTGGACGTGTACCTCGGGATCATCCATCACACCGACGGCGTCGAGGGCTTCAGCGAGCGGATGGACATGGCACGCCGTTACCGCGAGCGCTTCGGCATCGGCTCGGTGTGCGGGTACGGCCGCGTAGACCCAGGCGAGCTCCCGCATATCCTGGCCGTTCACCGGGACTGCGCCGCCGCGCTGCGGGCCTGAGCCATGGCTGAGGCGATGCTCGTGGGAAGTGCCAAGTGGAGAGTGCGGCATGCAGAACGAGCCGCGCGAGGCGCATCGGCGCATCCTCGAGATCCAGCGCGATCTGGTGGTTGCCCACCTGCCGCAACCGTCAGGGCGATCGCCGATGTGAGCACCTACGACGCCGGCCGCTGACGTATGGCCTCCGCGGCGCCGGTCTTCATCTCGTCTTGGGCCGCCGACGAGGTGTTCTCGTGGCGTGAGGCGGTGGAGGCAATCAGCGAGGCGTATGCGACGGCACCCACACGCGCGGCACTCCCACCCCGCACCGTCGCGTCCGATGACGGAGCGTGGCTGCGCACGCTTCCGGCGCTCCCACCCGGGCGGCGCTACTTCGGCGCGAAGCTGATGGGGATGGCCAGCGCTGGCGCGAACTCCGGCGCGGAGTACGTGATCGTGCTCTACGACCGGGAGACGAGCAGCATCGCCGCGTTCGTCGACGGCAACCGCGTGACGGCCTACCGGACCGCGGCAACGTCCGCGGCGGCGCTCGACCGGCTTGCGCCGCGCGGCCCGCTGCGGCCCGCCATCCTCGGCAGCGGCCTCGAGGCGATGATGCACGTGCGCGCGCTCGCGGCGGTTCGGCCACTCGAGCGGATCGCGGTGTTCAGCCCCACCCCCGAGCGGCGCGAGGCATTCGCCGCCGCCATCCGCGACGAGCTCCGTGTCGAGGCCGAGCCGGCGGACGACGCCGGGCGGGCGGTGGCTGCCGCGACCGTCGTGCTGGCCGCGGCGCGCTCCTACGGCGAGAAGCCGATCTTGTTCGGCGACTGGCTGGCGCCGGCCGCCACCGTAGCGTCGATCGGGTCGACGGTGCCCTCCCAGCGCGAGCTCGACACGAGCGTGGTGGCGGCCTGCGACCTGATCGTCTGCGACGACGTCGATGAGGTCGCCGACCAGACCGGCGACATGCTCGCGGCGACGAGCGCCGGCATCGACTTCCGTGACAGGACGTTCTCGCTGCACCAGCTCGTCACCGGCGAGCTCGACGAGCGGGTGGCCGCGGCGCGGCGGCCGCTCTACAAGTCCATCGGCGGCGGGCTTCAGGACGTGGTGGTGGCCGAGCTGCTGCTCCGCGAGGCCCTCGCCGCGGGGCTCGCCACGCCGTTGCCGATCGAGTTCGAGAAGAAACGCTAGGAGCCAAGCATGCCCGACTACACACGGGACGAGGCGCGCGACTGGGCGCGCGAGCATCTCACCGGCTGCTCGGCGGTCACAAGCCCCACGTTCACCGCGGACCTGAGGCAGCTCAACGAGGCCGCGATCCGGCATGACGTGCAACGTGTCATCGAGCACGGCTTCTCCTACACGCTGCTGATGGTGGAGACCGCGATCACGCCCGAGGAGGCCGCTCGCTTCACCGCGATCGCGCGCGAGGTGGCGGACGGGAGCCTGCGCTTGTTCGCCCACACGGCCTTCGGCACGCTCGCCGACAACATCGAAGCGGTGCGGCTGGCCGAGCGCGAGGGTGCGGATCTGCTCCTGCTCTCCTACCCGCCGCAGTTCTGGCCCACGTCGGAGCGGGAGATTTACGACTGGACGAAGGCGATCTGCGACGCGACCAACCTCGGTGTGATGCTCTTCCCGATCCCGCTCTGGGGCTTCGAGCGCGTCCACCCGGCCGGCATGTCGGTCGAGTTCGTGCGCCACGTGCTCGACACGATCCCGAACATCGTCGCGATCAAGCCCGAGCAGGGCTTCCCGGGAATCGCCGGGCTCAGCGAGATGTACCACCACTTCCGGGACCAGGTGGTGATCGGCTGCCCGATCGAGTCCGATGCCATCCCGCTGATGAGCGTGATGGACCTGCAGTTCTCCGGCACGAGCAACACCCACTGGATGAGCGACTGGTATCCGACGACGTTCGGGCTCGCCCGCGGCGGCCAGTGGGACGAGGCGATGGAGCGCTTCTGGCAGGTGCAGCCCGCTCGACTGGCAGCCGGCGCCGCCGCGCAGAGCTATGCGGGCGGAACCGGCGTCCTCAACCGCACGCACTGGAAGTACCAGGAGTGGCTGGCGGGCTACAACGGCGGCCCGCTGCGCGCGCCCGCGATGCGGGTCCCCGACCGGATCATGAAGTCGCTGCGAGCTGGGCTTGAGGCGTCCCGGCTGCCCGTCACGTCGGATCCGGACAGCGAGTTCATGACGGGAAGGAACCCGGCGTGACCCGGGCGCTCATCGTTGGCGGCGGCCCTGCCGGGCTCACGGCCGCGATCGCGCTCTCGCAGGCCGGGGTGGAGTGCAACATCCTCGAGCTGACCAGCGACTGGCGGCCGGCGGGAGTGGGCATCGGCCTGCAGAGCCCGCCGCTGCGGGCCACGAAGGCGCTCGGGCTCTTCGACGAGATCGTGGAGATCGGCCGCCCGCAGCCGGAGATCGTCATCGCGCGAGCGGATGGCGAGCAGCTGGGCGCGATGCCGCAGGTGAACGTGAACGACCCGGATGACCCGCCGTTCGTGAACATGAGCCGGATCGCGCTGCACGAGCTGCTGGCCCGCGCGGCGGAGCGGCACGGCGTGCCGGTGCGGCTGGGCATGACCATCGACGCTTTCGACGGCGCCCGCGCGACGCTCAGCGACGGCACGGTGGAGGAGTACGACCTGATCGTCGGGACCGACGGCCTGCACTCGCGCGTACGCCAGCTCGCATTGCCGGACGCGCCCCAGCCCGAGTACGCGGGCCAGGTGATCTGGCGCCTCGCTGCGCGCTGCCCCGAAGGACTGACCCGCTACACGATCATGATCGCGGGCCCGCACCGGATCGGCCTGGTCCCGCTCCCAGGCGAGGACCTCTACCTGTGGATGCTGGACAGCACGCTGCCGCCGGAGCGCCCGGCGCGCGAGCAACTGCTGGACCTCTTCCAGGAGCGGATGGCGTCCTATGGCGGCTTCGCTCCCGCCATCGCGGAGCAGGCAACGCAACCCGAGCAGCTCGACTACCGCGCGCTTTATTGGCTGCTCGTGCCGCCGCCGTGGCATAGCGGTCGCGTGGTGCTGATCGGCGATGCCGTGCACACCACCACGCCGCACATGGCGTTTGGAGCGGGGATCGCAATCGAGGACGCCGTGGTGCTCGGCGAGCTCGTGCGGGATGGAGTGCCTCCCTCGGAGCTCGGCGACCGCCTGGCCGCGCGCCGCTTCGAGCGCTGCCGCCTGGTGGTGGAGAGCTCGCTTCAGCTCTCGCGCTGGGAGCAGGAGCCGGGGCCGCCCAACCCGCGTGCGCCCGAGCTGATCGGCGCCGCCATGGCCAAGCTGGCGGAACCGATCTAGTCGAGCACCTGGGAGAAGAGGCCCTCGAGCGCCTCGGGCGGAAGCAGCTTGCGCAGCTCGTCCGTGAACCTGCCGTCGACCAGGATGAACGCGATCCGCGCCACGGAATCGGTGCGGTTCTCCCAGGCGTGATCGGTGCCGCGCTGCACGACCACGTCGCCGGGCTGAAGCCGCGTCGCGGAGCCGTCGTCGAGCACCAGATGCAGCTCGCCCTGGAGCACGATCCCGTAGTCCACCGACTCGGTGCGGTGCATCGGCGAGGCCGCGTGCGGCTGCAAATCGACGATGCGGATCACCGTGCCGCCCGGATCAGGGGGCGTGCGCAACGGGCGCGTGGTGGGATCGGCCGTTTCGTCCGGGCGCAGCGGCGCCGGCGTTTCCCCAGTGCTCCACACCTCGTGGAACACGGCGTCGGGGATCGCGTGGCTCTTCGGCACCGGGCCGTCCGACAGGATCACCGAGCGGCCATCGGCGCCGTGCCCGGTGACGATGCGCCGGGGAACCGGAGGCATGCTCAAATCGGCGCCATCGCGGCCATCGTCACCTCGGTGCGAAGCTCCGTGGGGTTGACCGGCAGCGAGTGGTCGAGCTCCCAGCATCCGATCATCTCGGAGCCCTCGACGATCATCTTGCAGCGGTCGTAGCGGCGCGCCGTGTAAGTCGCGAGCGCGTCGTCAACCGAGTGGTCGCCCGTGAGCTCCTCCGCCAGGACGATGCCGTCCTCGATCGCCTGCGCCGCGCCCTGGCCGCAGTGCGGCGAGGTGGCGTGCGCCGAATCACCGATCAGCACGACGCGGCCCCGGTACCACGGCGGAGGCACGAGCACGTTCTCCACCGGCCGGTACACCACGGCCTCGTCGTCGACCACCAGCTCGCGCTGCTCCGCCACGCGGCCGCCGAACTGCTGCAGCCGCTCGCGGTACACCTCCGCAATGCCCTTGGTGGGAAGCTTGAGCGGCTGGCCCTCCGGCGGCTTCTCGATCGTGAGCATGTACATCAGGTCGTCCGCCAACGGCACGAACCCGGCGGTGCCGGTCGCGCCGATGTACACCCAGATCTTGTCGAGCCCCTCGATGCGCGGGAGGTTGTAGCGCCAGCACACCTGCCCGGTGTACTTCGCGTGCGGCGCGTCCGCGAACACGGTCTGGCGCACCTGCGAATACAGGCCGTCGGCGCCCACCACGAGGTCGTACTCGCGCGTGTCGCCGTCCGTGAACTCAACCGTCACGCCGTCGCCGTGATCGTCGAGCGATGTGAACGTCACACCCGTACGGACGTCCGCGCCGGAGTCGAGCGTGTGCGACTGGAGGATCTGGTGAAGGCGCGGGCGCGTGATGCCGTTCCCCGGCGGCAGGCCGTCCACCAGCGGCGGCCATTCGTTGTCTGCCAGCTCGGTCTGACCGTCGGCGAGCCAGGTGCGATCGCCGACGATCGGGTGGCCCTGCGCCACCGCCTCTTTCGCCAGTCCCAGCTCGTTCAGTGCGCGCAGCGCGTTGCCCGGCTGGATGATCCCGACGCCGTAAACGTCCCACGCCGGGTTCTTCTCCACCATGTCCACCGCGAAGCCGGCGCGCCTCAGCGCGATGGTGGTGCAGAGGCCGCCGATGCCGCCTCCCACCACCAGGATCTTCTGAACGTCGGTCATGCCCTCTCCTTCTCCCAGACCTCGCGTGCCACGCCGGCCACGAGCGTTAGCTTTGCCTCCTGCTGCGCGCTGTCGAGCGGCGCGTTCGTGCCGGACTCGAAGCCGCATTGAGTCGAGATGCCGAGCTGCTCGCGCGGATGGAACTGCGCGGCCTCTTCGATGCGGGAGCGGAGCCGCTCCGGGTCCTCGAGCGCAGGCCGCTTGGTGGTGACGAGACCAAGCACCGCGACCTTGTCGTCGGGCAGGTCACGCAGCGGCTCGAAGCCGCCGGAGCGGTCGTCGTCGTACTCCATCATCCACACGTCCACGTTGGGCGCGCGGTCGAAGCAGCGGCGCGCCAGCTCCTCGTATCCGCCGCGCGCGGTCCACATGCCGGCGTAGTTGCCGCGGCAGAGGTGCACCGCTCGCGTGATGCCGGGAACGTCGAGCGCGGCGTTGATGTAGTCGATCCCCTCGGCCTTGAACCGCTCGGGATCGAGGCCCTGCTCCGCGCGCTCGGCCTGGACCTGCTCGTCGGTGAAGCCCTGGATGAGTTCCGGCGCGTCCAGCTGCACGTACTCGCATCCGGCGTCGCGAAGCTCCTCGATCTGCCCGCGGATCATGTCGACGCCGTTCGCGAACAGCTCGAACGGGTCGTTGTAGGCCGCTCGCGAAAGCTCGTTGTTCCAGACCGTCAGGAGAAGCAGCGGGCTGGGCAGCGTGACCTTGATCGTCTTGTCCGTCTTGCCGTGCAGATAGCCGAACTCCTCGAGCGCAAGGGAACGCGTGGCGCGGATCTTGTCCTGCACGCACATCGGCACCTGGAAGTGCACTTCCTCACCGTCGTCCGAGTGGAAGGTGGCAGAGCCGCCCGCGCCGGGCGCGAGGCCCGCCATGCCCATCACGAATTGGTCGAAGAACTGCACGCGGCGGAGCTCGCCGTCGGTGGCCACGTCGAGCCCGGCGCGCTCCTGCATTGCCAGCGCGTCGTCGACGGCGCGGTCCTGCAGCTCCTTCATCTCCTGCGGGCTCACCTCGCGCGCGGGCGTGTAGGACTGCACCTCGGCCAGCTCGGGTGGAGCGAGGAGCGAGCCGACGACGTCGGCGTGGTGGGCGGCCATCAGGAGCTCCCGTCGACGAGCGCCACCACGCGCGACGGCGCAGCACTCGCGCCCTTGATCTTGAGCGGGAAGCAGATGACGGTGAAGCCGGTTGGCGGCAGCGCGCCCAGGTTCGTGAGGCGTTCGATCTGCGAGTAGGGCAGATCGCACTGGTGGGCGGCCCAGAGGATCCCCTTCTCGTCGCGCTCCATCGCCTCCTTGGCCTGCCTGTCGAGCGGCGCGTCCCAGCCCCACGCGTCGATCCCCATCACGCGCACGCCCTGGTCGAACAGCCAGTGCGTGGCCTCTGCGGTCACGCCCGGGCCGCGCCACATGAAGTCGCGCTCGTGGTAGAAGGCGTCGCGCCCCGTGTGGACGAGCACGATGTCGCCCGGCGAGAGCTCGTGGCCGGCGTCGGCGATCCCGCGCTCCATGTCCTCGGGCGTGAGCGCGTCGCCGTCCTCTCTCTCGGTTGCGGCCACCACCACGCCCGGGCCGAAGAACCAGTCGAGCGGCAACTCGTCGATGGTCTCGGCGCGCGAGCCCCCGATCTCCGAGTTGTAGTGCCAGGGCGCGTCCAGGTGTGTGGTGGCGTGGGTCCCGATCGACAGGCGCTCGCCCGCCGGACCCTCCTCGTTGCGAAGCAGCCGCCGCGGGATGCCGAGCAGTCGCTCAAACTCCCCAGCGCCCTCCTCGTGGCTGCCGTACGAGACATCGGTCCGCAGGAAGTCCGGCGTCCCCTCCGGCGACGGCTCGATCGCGTGCGACAGGTCGATGATCCTCACTCCAGCTCCTCCTCAGGGGACGACGCCGCCCGTTGCTCGCATTGAACTAGAACTGGACTTCGAACGCAAATTCGTGTTTCATTTCACTACTCGGAGAGGAGAAGTCGGTCATGCGCATCGCCAGAATCGAGCTCGAGGGCTCACCGGTCACAGCGGTCGTCGACGGTGACGCGGCCCGGCCGCTGCCGGGCGTCGACGTGCTCGACCTGCTCGCCGCCACGCCGGATGAGCGCGAGCGGCACGCGGCAGATGCCAGCCCGGCCATCCCGCTCGCCGAAGCCCGTCTGCTCTCCCCGATCGAGCCCGCATCGGTGCGCGACTTCTCCGTGTTCGAGCAGCACGGCGAGGGCGCGAGCATGGCGCTCGGCGGGCCGGACGCCAAGGTGCAGGACGCCTGGTACGAGCGACCGGCGTTCTACTTCTCAAACCCGCACGCCACCACCGGGCCCGGCGACGTGATCGAGCCGCCGGCGGCCTCCACGGGACTGGACCTCGAGCTCGAGGTTGCGGCGGTGATCGGCCGGCGGGCGAAGAACGTCTCGGTGAAGGAGGCCGAGGCGTGCATCGCGGGCTACACGATCTTCAACGACTGGTCCGAGCGTGCGATCGCGGCGCAGGAGGCGCGCCTGCCCTTCGGCTTCCACAAGACCAAGGACTTCGCCAACACGTTCGGCCCCTGGATCGTCACGGCGGACGAGCTCGACCAGTACCTCGATGGCGACCGCCTGAACATGCGCATGACCGCCTACGTGAACGGCAGCGAGATCGGCGGCGACACGCTGGTGAGCATGGCCTGGAGCTTCCCGGAGCTCGTGCACTTCTCAGCGCGCGGCGCGTGGATCGCGCCGGGGGACGTGATCGCGAGCGGCACCTGCGGCCGTGGCTGCCTGTTCGAGTTGTGGGGACGCAACCAGGCGCAGGAGCCGCCGCCGCTGAAGCCCGGCGACGAGGTGCGCCTGGAGGTGGAGGGGATCGGCACGCTCACCAACACCGTGGGCGAGTTCCAGCCCGACCTGCCGGCGCTGCCGCCCGCCCGGAGCCGCGCACGCGCGTGACCCGCTTTGCTTTCGGCACCTTCGCGGGAGCTGACGGCGAGCCGTTCCCAGGACTCGTGGTCGACGATCGCGTGTACGACCTCCGCCCGGAGTTCGCGGACACGCTCTCGATGCTCGAGGACTGGGACGCGTCGCTCGTACGCCTGCACGAGCTGGCGGAGTCGCCTCAAGGCGACGGTGCGCCGCTCGACGCGCTCCGCCCCCTTCCGCCGGTCCACCCGTCCGGCCAGGTGCTCTGCGGCGGGGCCAATTACTACAAGCACCTGCACCAGATGGTGGTGGCCCACCTCAAACGCGAGGGCGACACGCGTCCGGACGAGGAGCTGCGCGCCGAGGCCGTGGAGGTGGCGGCGCGGCGGTCCCGGGAGGAGGACCCGTTCATCTTCGCGGGCCTGCCCAGCGCGCTGTGCGGCGCGCGCGACGACGTGATTCTGTGGGGACCGGGCAAGGAGCACGACTGGGAGCTCGAGCTTGCCGTGGTGCTCGGGCGCGGCGGTCGCGCCATCGGCGAGGAGGACGCGATGTCACACGTCGCCGGCTACACGATGTCCAACGACGTGAGCACCCGCGACGTGATGTTCCGCCCGGGCTTCCCGATGACCGACTTCCTCATGACCAAGATGAGGCCCACGTTCTTCCCCACTGGCCCGTGCATCGTCCCAGCGGAGTTCGTGTCCGACTACCGCGCGCTGCGCATCACCCTGAAGGTGAACGGCGAGCCGATGCAGGACGAGGGGATCGACGACATGATCTACGGCGTCGAGCAGCTCGTTTCGTATGCGTCGCGCGTGGTCGAGCTGCGCGCCGGCGACCTTCTGCTCACCGGCTCGCCGGCCGGCAACGCGGCGCACCACGGTGGCCGCTGGCTCGTTCCCGGCGACGTGATGGAGGGCGAGATCACCGGTCTCGGCATCCAGCGGAACAAGTGCGTGGCGCCCTGATGCGAGTGGACGCCCACGCCCACGTGATCCCCCAGGCGTACGTGGACGCCGTCCCGGCGCCCGGCGGCAACCTCCCCAAGCCGCCGGCGGTGAGCGCCGGGAACCTGCTCGGCATGATGGACCGCTACGCGATCGACGCCGCGGTGATCTCCACTGGGCCGCCCGGGGCGTTCTTCGGCGATCAGGCGCGTGCCAATGAGATCGCCCGGCTGGCCAACGAGCTGATCGCGGCGGCGGTGCGCGACAACCCGGGCAGGTTGGCCGGCCTCGCGATGCTTCCGCTGCCCGACCCGGACGCCGCGCTGGCCGAGTTGGCGCACGCGCTCGACGTGATGGAGCTCGACGGCGTCCTGCTGCTCAGCCAGGTGGCGGGCACATACCTCGGCGATCCGTCGTGGGACGCGCTGTACGCCGAGCTCGACCGGCGCGCGGCCTACGTCTTCCTGCATCCCACCGTCCCGGCGAACGGCGTCGTGCTGGCCCACCCCGGTTGGCTCTACGAGTTCCCCTTCGACACCACGCGCGCGCTCGCCAACCTCATCTACACGGGCACGTTCGAGCGCTATCCGAACATCCGTTGGCAGATCGCCCACCTGGGCGGCGCGACCACGGTCCTCGCCGATCGCATCGGATCGCTCGCGGCCCGCGAGCCGCAGAAGGCCGAGGCGGCGCCTGCGGGCGCGCTCGCGTACCTGTCGCGCCTCTATTACGACACCGGCCTCGCCAACCACGAGCTTCCCTATCGCGCCGCCACGATGCTCGCGCCCGCCGACCACATCCTGTTCGGCACGGACTGGCCGTACCTCGCAATGCCCGACGAGCCCGGCGATCCAGCGCCCGGCCTGGCGTTCCTCGATGATGAGGAGCGGTCCGCGCTCGAGGCGAAGAACATCGCAGCGCTGCTCCCCCGTATTGCCGCCCAGAAGCGGTAGCTCGACGTCCAACCCGCCCGCAACCCGACCCGTTCAGCGTGACAGCGCGGAAGAGCTCGAGCTGCCGACCCCCGCTCTGGGTGGGCTCAACTCGCGGCCTGCCAGGGCGATCGAATTCGCTTTCCGCAGCGGTACGGCGAGTCTGACCCCCGCTTGAAGGTGAGCGTGCGTCAGCCGCACTGAGAGATGGCTGATTTGCAGGCCTTTTCTCAAGCCGACGGAGGGATTCGAACCCTCGACCCCCGCTTTACGAGAGGGGCCTGGCACCCGGAGCGCAGTCCATTCCAGGTGATCTGTGCCTCGCAAATCCCTGCAAGTCGAGCACTTCTTCAAGTGCTCGGTAGACACGCGCACCCGCGGCTGGACTCCCTTCAGCTTCCCGATGTGTCCAAAAAGTGTCCGGCCCGCTTCGTCTCCGCATCGGCTTGGCACGAGTTCTCAGGCTGTCCCGAGTCCTCCAGACAATGAGTTACGGCGTGTCCAACACCCCGCCGTGAGACCTGCTTTTGCCTCTCCTATGTCAAGGGCGTTGCGCTATTTGCGGGCTTTCCGCGAATGCATGGCATGACGGCTGGCGCTGAGCCGACGATGTTGCTGGTGGTTCTTCTGGGTGGCGGTAGGGCTGGGGTTCCGGCGGTGCGGCCGATGATGATCGCTGCGGTGACCGTGCCGCAGCCGTGCTCGGCGAGCAGCTGGGGCAGTGAGCTTCGATCAGCGCTTTGACTTCGGCGAGCAGCTCGCCCTCCTCGCGATAGATCTCGCAAATCCGTTTGAGGATCGCTCGCGCGACCCGGACCTGAGGGCTGCGCGGCACTCGCGCGAGCCCTCGGGCGACCTTGGCGCGGATCCGGGGGCCGATCACAGCCTCTGGTGGCGCACCTGCGCCTCGAGCTCGGGGGCGATCTGCACGAGGTGCCAGCGCAGGCGGCGCGAGCCGGACACGTTCGTTGACGAGCTGATCGCGGTAGTCGTTCAGGACCCGGGTCGACACGCGAAAAGAGAGTCAGCCCGCCGCCGCCCAGGAGCCCAACCGACAAGCCGGACGACACCGGCCGCCGAGGAATCAGGTTCTCACTGAGGCGAAGAGAGGGTCGCTGGGCTCGTTGACCCGGAGACCTGCTTCACGGTGGCGGCAGTACTCGGGCCAGGCCGCGCCGGGCATAGAAGCCTCCGTATCCGCTGGCGGCGCGGCACCACGCGGAGTACGTTTCGACGCCTGACAGGATCGCGCGGAATCGGGATTGCCCTGGCGCTAGCGCTCGGCGTCGCAGGTTGCGGCGGCGGTGGTGGGAGCACCGGCGGAGCCTTACCGCATGCTGACGCCGGGCGGTGGTTGAGCGTCGATCCTTCCGCCCGGCGGGCGACGATCACGCTCGTCGCCGCGTACGACCGGACAGCCTCGGGTTTCAACATCGACGGGGCTTTCAAGGGCTCACTGCTGTTTGCCGTCCCGCTTGGGTGGCGGCTGCACATCAGGTGCATCAACGGTGACGCCACGCGGCGCTACTCGTGTGTGGTGACCCCCGCGCCTGAATCGACCAAGAAGGCCGCAGGCGTCGGAGTCCTTTACCCGGCAGACGGCCTTGCCCCGGGCGCGGGCACAACATTCTCGTTCAAGCCAAGGGGTCCCGCCTTCTACCGGCTTGAGGCTGTGACGAGGAACCCTTCGGCTGGGTCACCGGCCCGTCAGCCGGCGGGGATGTGGGTTGTGCTGAACGTGACGTCTGGCGGGCGGCCACATGCGCGTTGGCTGCGCTGAGGGACGATCGGCGGAGGGTTCGGGGGCGAGAGGTTGCCGCCGCTCAGCTCGAGCGCGGCAGGTGGGCGCCGAGCAGTCGGCCGACGCCTGCCATCAGCTCGGGCTCGGTCCACGCGTTGAGCGGGTGGCGCAGGTTCTCCAGCCCGTCGCTACTGAGCAGTCGCCGCAGGGCTGGCTTCAGGCGCCCGTCGACGTTCGCAATGCCTGGGTAGAAGACGCGCTCGTATCCCCGGCGGTCGATCAGGAAGACGCCATCGACGTGCTCGACGTCGAACCTCTCCGGGCGGTGGGTCCACCAGTCGACATCCGCCGGCTTGCCCTGGGGCACCCGCCTGAACCCGATCCCGAAGAAATTCCAGAAGCGGCGCATCTCCGGCACCCTGCCGGTGAGCTGCAAGAAGCGTGCGCCGGTCATGTGCGCATACGCTCGCAGTCGGGCAGGCGAGTCGCGCCAGGGGTCGGCCGTGGCCTCGACGAAGGCGACCTGTCTCGAGAGACGGTCGCGTTCGAGTGTGCGCTGCATCGTCATGAACGCCTGCGTGGTCAGCGGGCAGATCTCGTGGCAAAGAGTCAGCGAAGGCGCGAGGACGACCACCCGGCCTCGCAGCGCGCGCAGCGACAGCCGGACGCCGTGTGAGGTTGTCAGCCGCATCCCCGGCACCAGGCGGTGGAACGGCCATCCGCTCTGAGCAGTCGAGCGCGGGCCGGGGGGGTTGACGTTGCCGCCGGCGCCGACCGGCTTCCCGCGCATCAGCGCCAGGCCTGCGCCGGCTCCCAGGCCTGCCAGCAGTAGGCAGGCTGCAAGCGCGGCTAGGCGCATGCGCGACATGGCCAGACGATACGCCCGGCGGGCGCCCCCGGGCCGTTCAGGCGGCTGTAGGCGCCGGAAAAGAGCGTCAGCAGGCCGACCTACGTCTTTGTGCTGACCGACACTATTAGGGCTCTCTCAGAAACCTTGACGGACGCGCCCAACAGGAGTAGAGCCTCCGCTGGGAACCGGAAAGCGCAGGCTAAATGTCGGCCAGGCGTGTTGGAGCCATTCTTGCTGGGGCGCTGGTCGTCGTCGGCGGGGTGGTGATAGGGCTGTATGTCACCCTCTTCCTCGAGGCGGCGCCTGCTTCCGTAAAGGCAGCCACGACCGGCCCCGGCAAGGCGTCGTTAACGCTGCAGACGGTGGCGGCAGTCGGGCATGGCGAGACGAAGGACTGGGTCTCCTACTATGCCAGCGACCCGTCGGGGCGCTGGGTGCACTCCACGATCCTGCGGGTGCCGGCCCATTCGCTCGTCCGCGTGACCGTCTACCAGTTCGACACCGCGACGGGGCTGCGCAACCCGCTCTGGGGTCAGCCGCGCGGCGTGGTTGGCGGCGTGATCAACGTCGACGGAAAGACGCTGAACGTGCTCGACCCCGACCTGGCGTCGCACACCTTCACGATCCCCGACCTTGGCGTGAGCGTGCCGCTCAAGGGCGTCGGCGACAACGCGCCGAACCAGTGCGACAACGCCCCCTGCGGGTTCGACAAGGCGCACACCACGACCACCTTCACCTTCCGGACGGGGGCTCCGGGCAAGTTCCGGTGGCAGTGCTTCGTGCCCTGCGCCGCCGGCTTCATTCTCGGCTTCGGCGGGCCGATGCAGACCATCGGCTACATGGACGGTGAGCTGGTGGTCGTGTGAGCTGGTGGACCAGGCTCCGCCCGCCGCCCGAGTTGCGGCGTCTACTGTGGGTCTGGCTCCTGCTCAGCGCGATTGCCACCCCGCTGATCGTGATCTTCGTCGGCCCGGCCCTGCCGCCGGGCGCGGCGAGCGACGCGGCGCACGGCCAGCAGCAGGACAACACCGTGATGCTGGGGATCGTCACCCCGATCATCATCGCGCTGCTCCTCTATTTCGGTTATGTCCTGGTGGCGTTCAGGGACCGCGGCGACACGCCGACCGACGGCCCTCCGATGCGAGGCGAGCCGCCGGTGATGGCGGCCTGGATCGCCGTCACCTTCGTGATCGTGCTGTTCCTCGCCACCTGGGGGGCATACGAGCTCTTCCCGGGCGAGGCGGGCGCCGGCGGTGGACAGGGCCCAAAGCCGCTCGCGGTGGCCACGCCGGCCGGGGCGAGCAAGGCGCTGCGGGTCCAGGTGATCGGGCAGCAGTGGGCGTGGACCTTCCGCTATCCCGGCTACGGCGGCGTCGAGACGAGCGAGCTCGTGCTGCCGGTGAACCGCCTGGTCCGCTTCACCGTCACCTCGATCGACGTCGTGCACTCCTTCTGGGCGAACCAGCTCGCCGTGAAGGCCGACGCCGTGCCCGGAACCAGCAACGTCGCGTTCGCCAAGCCTGTGCGCATCCAATCGTCAACGATCCGCTGCGCCGAGCTCTGCGGCCTCTGGCACGGGCACATGACCACCTCGCTGCGCGTGGTGCGCCCGGCGGAGTTTGTCTCGTGGATCAACGGGCAGCGCCGCAAGTGGGCGCCGGTCTCGCGCTACCTCCCGCGCTACGCCCCTTCTTATGCACCGCAACCCACCTACAGAGCCGGATGATGCGAACACCGGCCCCAAAGCAAGCCTCAACCTGACCGGGAGTGTGGAGATGACCGCGAACGTGGCTGAAGCCGGAGCCCTGAAGGAGCCGTGGTGGCGCGAGCTCGGGCCGTTCAACATGTTCACCGGGATCGCGCTCGGGATCGGCGGCTACTTCTTCGGCGCGCTCGTTGTCGGCGCGGCGATCAGCAAGGGGATCGACGCCCAGATCGGCACCGACCAGAACGACATGGAGTTCGTGCTCGGCATGCTGTTCGGAGTCGCCGGCTTCCTCATCGGCCTGGGCTTCCTCAACTACCCGCTTGCCCGCCTGAGAGGCGTCGAACCGAGCCTGCGCGAGAAGGAGCAGCAGGGCATCGGGCGCTACTTCACGCTCTGCACCGATCACAAGGTGGTCGGCATCCAGTACCTGTGGGGCGTGCTCCTCTTCTTCTTCATCGCCGGCCTGAACGCGATGTTCATCCGCACGGAGCTGCTCACGCCGAACGAGACGGTCTTCTCGGCCGACCGCTACCTCTCTCTCGTGGGTCTCCACGGAACCATGATGATGATGATGACCACCTCGCTCATCCTCGGCCCATTCGCGAACTACTTCCTGCCGATCATGATCGGAGCCAGGCGGATGGCGTTCCCGCGGATCGAGGCACTGAGCTTCTGGCTGCTGCCGGCGGCTGAGGTGGTGTTACTGGCCGCCGTCGGCGTGAGGGGCTTCCCGACGGGCTGGACGGGCTATGGGGACCTCTCCGTCCAGGCGAAGCTCGGGATGGATTGCTACCTCCTCTCGTTCGCTCTGATCGGTCTGTCGATGGCGCTCGTCGGCTTCAACATGATCGCCACCGTGCTCACGATGCGAGCGCCGGGCATGAGGTGGGCGCGGCTGCCGATATTCGTATGGGCCACCATCGCCACCGCGATTCTGCAGCTGCTCGCCGCCCCGGTGCTGATCGCGGCAATGGGGCTGGTGCTGCTGGACCGCGTGGCGGGCACCACGTTCTTCATGCCGTTCCAAGGCGGGACGCCGTACCTCTACGAGAACCTGTTCTGGTTCTTCGGGCACCCCGAGGTCTACATCCTCGCGCTGCCCGGGTTCGGCGTGGCGCTGGAAATCATCCCCGTCTTCGCACGTAAACCCCTGTGGGGCTATCGGCTCGCGGTCGCGGGCCTGATGGGGGTCACCTTGCTCAGCTTCTTCGTCTGGCAGCACCACCTCTTCGTGAGCGGCATCAACGCCGACCTGCGGCCGTTCTACATGCTCACCACCGAGCTGATCTCGATCCCGACGGCGTTCGTGTTCCTCAACGCGATGGGCACGCTGTGGAAGGCGCGGATTCGCTTCACGGTGCCGATGCTCTTCGCGCTGGCGCTGTTCTTCAACTTCTTCATCGGCGGCGCCTCAGGGATCTTCCTGTCCGACACCCCGAGCGATGTGTCGACGCACGGCAGCTTCTTCGTGATGGCCCACTTCCACTACACGATCATGGGCGGCCTGGTGTTCGCGTTCTTCGCCGGCCTCTACTACTGGTTCCCCAAGATGTTCGGCATCTACCTCAACGAGCGGCTCGGGAAGATCCAGTTCTGGATGTTCTTCATCTTCTTCAACCTCACGTTCTTCCCGCTGTTCGCCGTCGGCATGCTCGGCCAGCCACGGAGGGTGTCGTCGTATGCGCCAAGCCTGCAGTGGCTCAATGACTGGGTGAGCGCAGCGGCGTACGTGCTCGGCTCCTCATTCCTGCTGTTCGCGATCAACGTGATCTACTCGTGCTTCTTCGAGCGTCGCCGCGCCGAGCAGAACCCGTGGCAGTCTCGCTCGCTCGAGTGGCAGCTGCCGACCCCAATACCGGTCCACAACTTCGACCGCGTGCCCGTGATCAACGCCGCTCCCTACGGGTACGGCGACCCCGCTGCCCCGGTCGTGGCAAATCTGAACCCGACGCCGACCGAAGTGGTGGCGGCCGGTGGCTGATTCGATGGATGAGATGGGCTTTCAAACTGCGGGCTACGACGTGGAGCCGCCGGAGGTTATGGCGCGCAACATCGGCGTCGGCGTGCGGCTAGCGTCGGCGGCGCTCGTCTCGTTCTTCGGCGCCTTTCTGTTCTCCTACATCTACCTGCGCGAGCGCGACACCGGCGCGGTGTGGCGCGCGTCGAAGGTGAAGGTGCCGCACGGGACCGGAATCGCGGTGCTGGCTTGCGTGCTGGCGAGCGCCGTGTTCACCGCGGTCGCCTTAGCGGCGCTGCGCCGCGCCGGCGAGGGCGCGTGGCGGCGAGCAATGGCACTCAGCGAACTGCTTGCGCTCGCCGCGCTCGGTGTCCAGTGCTACCAGTGGGCGGTCCTCGACTTCGGGCCGAACAGCGGCCCTTACGCGAGCGTCTTCATCGCGTGGACTGGCTTCTACGCGGGCGTCGGCCTGTTGAGCGCGATCTACTGGATGCACACGGCGCTCGCAAGCTCGCTCCGGCACCGCCATCGCGAGCCCGGCCCCGTGGTGGCAGAAGCCGGCGCAGCCGGCGGCGAGGGCGCCGTCAAGGCCCGCCTCACCGCCGAGGCGCACGCGTTCGCCTTCTACTGGTACTTCCTTACGGCGGTGCAGGTTGTCACCTTCGTTCTGCTCTACCTCGTCTCGTAGGCGCCGTATCGAGAGCGGCCGACGATGATGTCGCTTTCGAGCGGGTCGTTTCTCATCGAGTCCGGAGCGGCAAGGAACATGCCCCTGCTCGTCGCTGCGGTCGCGGCGGGGATGTACTGGCTGGGCGGGCGCAGCTGGCGCGCCGGTCGCCGCCACGGCGCGATCGCGCCTGCGCGCGTGCTCCGACAGCGCTGGAAGACGCTGGCGTTCGCCATCGCCGTGGTCGGCTTGCCGTTCACGCTCCAGGAGCCACTCGACGGCCTGGCGGACCGGCTGTTCTGGGCGCACATGGTCGAGCACGTGCTGCTGCTGGTTGTCCTCGCTCCGCTGTTCGTGCTGGCCGCGCCGTGGATGCGGATCTGGCGCGGGCTGCCACTCGGCCTGCGGCGCCGGCTTGCGCGCTGGGCGGTCCGAGAGCCCACCGCGGCGCCGCTGCGTGCGCTGGCGCGCACTCTTAGCCAGCCAGCTGTCGCTTGGCTCATGCTGGCGGGCGACCTGGTGGCGTGGCACCTGCCCGCCGCGTACGACCTCACCCTTCGCAGCGAGGCGGTGCACAACGTCGAGCATGCGAGCTTCCTGCTGCTGGCGCTGATTGCCTGGGGTCGGGTGATCGACTCGCCGCCATTCCACAGCACACTCGATCCTCCGCGCCGGGTCGCCTTCGCGCTCGGATCGATGACCGTGGGCTGGGGGCTCGCGGTCATGCTGGCGTTCGCATCGAGACCCTGGTACGCGCCCTACGCCGATCTCCCACATCGCACCGGCGGGCTGTCGGCTATCGCGGATCAGCACATCGGCGCCGGCGTGATGTGGGTGCCGGCATCGCTGCCCTGGGCCCTTGCGGTGTTCATCTGGATCTACCGGTGGCTCCCGGACGCCGATCACATACCACCCGGCGAAGAGCCAGAACTGGTCGCCCCGCGCCCCTCTCCCCCTCCCATCCTGCCACGCCCCGAGCCTGTGATCGTGCACCGCCCGGCGGTATCGCGGACTGCCGCCCACCACCGCGGTTCCGGCATCGCTCAGGCCCATGTCCTCGAGAGCGAGCAGTTGGCCCCGAAGCCTCCGTCTTCACCGCGCCGCGCCGGCCGAGCCCGTATAGCCGAGACCGTTAGGAGGATCCATGCTTGACCTGCTGCCAGTGGCCAACCTTACGGTGGCCGAGGAGGTGACGTTGATCGTTCCCCTCGGACTCCTCCTGCTCACGCTGCTGTGGGTGGGATGGCTGCTCTACCGGCGCGAGCGGGCGCGCTGAGCGTCGACGCGATGGCCGCCGCGGCCCAGACATCGCGGGTGGAGCCGGGCCCCGGGGCGTGGCTGCGGCTCGCGGCATTCGCCGGCGGGTTCGGCACGGCTCTCGCGGTGGCCAGTGGCGCCCTGCACCTGGGCATCGCGCATCGCGTGCTGGTCGGCGTCGCACTTCCTCCGCTGGCCGCGCTCGTGCTGGCCGGTCGGCTCGCCTATCCGCGGCTTATGCGCCCTGCCGCGCTGGCGCTCGCGCTCGTCGTCGCCGACAGCGCCCTGGGCGGCGTGGTGGCGCTCGGCGGCCACCCAGCGTGGGCGGAGGGCCTCCACCTCACGATCGCCGGCCTGGCCTTTGCGGCGACACTTGTGGCAGTCGCGGCCTGCTACGGCGGCAAGGCACTGCCCGCCGGACCGTGGCGAGACTACGTGACGCTCACCAAGCCGCGCATCATGACGCTGCTGCTCCTGACGGCCGCGGCGGGAATGTTCGCCGGCGCGCGCGGCGTGCCCGACCTCGGCAAGCTCGCCGCGCTGCTCGCGGGTGGGGCGCTCGCGTCAGGCGGCGCAAGCGCGCTCAACCATCTCATCGACCGCGACCTCGACGCGCTCATGGGCGGCCGAACCGCCAAGCGACCGATCGTGTCCGGTCGCGTCGCGCCGCCGCGTGCGCTGGAGTTCGGACTCGTGCTGTCGGCCCTCTCGTTCGTGCTGCTGGCGAGCGTCGTCAACGTGCTCACGGCCCTGCTGGCCGCAGTCGGCAACCTCGGGTACGTGCTGGTCTACACGCGCTGGCTGAAGCGCTCCACCCCCCAGAACATCGTGATCGGCGGCGCGGCGGGCGCTATTCCCCCGCTCGTCGGCTGGGCGGCGGCACGGGGCGACCTTACGCTTCCGGCCCTATTCCTATTCCTGATCGTCTTCTTCTGGACGCCGCCGCACTTCTGGGCACTCGCGCTGCTCATCAAACGCGAGTACGCCGCCGCGGGAATCCCGATGCTGCCCGTGGTTCGCGGCGATCGCGAGACGGCGCGGCAGATTCTCCGATACTCGCTCGTGCTCGTTGGCGTGACCGCGCTGCCCTTCGCATGGCATAGCGCGGGCCATGTATACCTCGCGACGGCGTTGGCGCTCGATGCCTGCCTGATCGCGCTGGCGCTTCGCCTGCGTCGTCAGGTCACGCCCGCGCGCGCGGCCCGGCTGTTTCATTTCTCGCTTCTCTACCTGGCGCTCTTGTTCGTCGCGCTGGCGATCGACCCGCTGATGTAGTGACCCATCGCGAAAGCCTCACCGCGGACGTGGGCGACAGCGCCTGCTGACTCATCCGACCGCGAGCGCTCCGTTCACGCCGCTCTCCGAACGGCCCGATCACTGTGCGGAAGGCGGTCTCGGGCTCGCTCAAGGAATTCTCAGGCGGGTTTCGGTTTGGGCCAAGAGTGCTCGGGCACACTTCGAGGTCATCGGGACAGCGCCGCCCACTGGACGGGCCCGGCAGGGTGCTAGTTCTAGCGACCAAAGGAGTGACTGACCCATGAACCTCACGACCGTGCTGATCGTGAACATCGCTTTCAGCGTCATCGCCGTCGGGTCGATTCTGACCATCGCCTTGTGCGGGATCAGGATCGGCGAGCGCGATGGCCGAGGCCGCCCCGGGTCGGGGCGGCCCGACTCGCTTGTCGATGCGCCGGCGGCATCCGCGGCCTGAGGGGCCGCCCGCGCGACGGAGGCCGAGATGTGGACGGTGCCACCCGCGATGTTGTAGCGCTCGGCGTTGTCGAGCAGGTTGGCGACGAGCCGTTCGAGCAATACTCCGTCGCCGGTCACCGGGGCTTCGTCGAGCGTGGTCATCATCGTAATGCCGTTGGCAGAATGCCGCGGGAAGCAGGAGTGCAGTTGGACGAGGCGAAAGGCAACGGCGTGGGTCGCGGCTGGGCGCCGGGCTGTCCCGGTTGTGCACGAGGCCGCCGGCCGCTGGCCTCGATCGGCTCGCGGTCGATAGCCCATGTCTGAAGCCACGACACCGGATGAAGGCCAGTCGCGTGACCCAGGCGCGTCGGGTGCCCGATCGGCCCGGCACGATCGGCAGATCGAGCTGCTGGTCACCATTCTGCTCGCGATCGCAACTGTCGCCGCGGCCTGGAGCTCGTACCAATCGGCCCGCTGGAGTGGCGTGCAGACGGTCAACTTCAGCCGGGCGAACGCCGCGCGCGTCGAGTCGACGGCGCAGTCCACCCGGGCCGGCCAGCAGACCCAGCTCGATGTCGCCACGTTTATCGCCTGGACCGGCGCCTACGCCGCCAAGGACACAAAGCTGAGCGACTTCTACTTCAAGCGGTTCCGGGCTGAGTTCAAACCCGCCGTCGACGCCTGGGTGGCCACCAAGCCGCTGAAAAACCCCGACGCCCCGCTCAGCCCCTTCGCCATGGCGCAATACCACCTTGCCGCTCAGGACAAGGCCCGGGCGCTCTCGCGAACAGCCGACACCGCGACGGCAATTGCGAAGGTCGACAACCAACGCTCGGACAACTACGTCCTGGCCCTCGTCCTGTTCGCGTCCGCGCTGTTCTTCGCCGGTATCAGCACCAAGCTCGACGCCGTTCGCTCCCGCGTCACGATCGTCGCCCTGGGCTACCTGCTCTTCTTTGGAACGCTGATCTGGCTCGCAACCTTCCCCGTGTCCGTCTCGGTCTGACCGGCCTCACTGCCGGGACACCCCGACGACGACGTGGCGCCCGGCATCGGAGACTCTGCAGGCAGCGCTACGCACGTCACCGTGCCCATACCCTGAGCGGTGATCCTCTACTTCGGGATGGGTGAGCGCTCGGGAGCGCATCCTTGATGGTTTGAACGGGTGGATGGCCGAGCACAACGCGGCCGTCATGACCGTGCTTTTCTCAGTGTCTGAAGTGTTTCCGAGACTCCTGTCCCGCAGCCATACAAGCGGACTTCTCCCCGTGACAGCGCGGAAGGAGTTCGAGGTTCGACCCTGCTCTAGTTGGGCTCAACTCACGGCCTGGGAAGCGGGCGGATTTCGCTTTCCAAAGCGGAACAGCTGGTATGACCCCCGCTTGAAGGTGAGTGCGCGTCAACCGCAATGAGAAGCGCGCGATGTGCACCTTTCCCCAAGCCGACGGAGGGATTTGAACCCTCGACCCCCGCTTTACGAGGGAGAATTTGGCTGTCTCCGCGCGTCCAACTGAGAGCAGCTCAGACCGTAAATCCCAGAAAACCGCGTAGCTTGAGCCACACCCGATGATCTGACGTTCTCCCGCTTAGACGGCGTTTTCGGATCTGATGTGTCCGAAATGTGTCCGAAGCGAGCTGGCCCCGACCCGGCTGGCAAGTCGTTTCTCGGCGGCCTTCGAAGGAACACGGCAGCTCTCGGCGCCCAGCTAGCAGTAGGGGATTCCGCGGAAATGGGAGCGAGGGCAGTGGTCTCGCGAAACCACGAGGATTGACCGCCTTCCGCGCGGCAGGACGCAATCGGAAGCACCTCAATACCCACCGGCGCTGCGTTAGCCGTTCGCCCTGCGATTGGGACGGCGGATGGATCGAGCCTATCGCTTCTGCGCCCGCGCCTCCGCGAGGATATCGACCGCCCATCGACGTACGGCTTCGTCAAGCATCTCTCCATTCAGCGCGACCGCGCCGGCACCACCGTTCCGCTCGGATGCGTCCAACGCGTGAATGATCTGCCGTGCGCGTTGGATCTCATCTTCCGTGGGGGCGAATGTTTCCTCGATGTGCGGGATCTGGGCGGGATGGATGGCCCATTTGCCATCAAAGCCGAGGGCGCGCGCATGGCGCGTGGCTGCGATGAAGTCGTCGCCCGCGTCGAGGCCAAGGTACGGTCCATCTAGCGCGCGCACACCTGCCGCGCGTGCCGCCACGAGCAGAGTATGTCGTGCGGGGTCCCAGCTCGGCCCGTGGCTATCGCGTCCTTCCGGCCGCCGCCCGAGAGAGGCCCCCAGATCGGCGTAACCGAGAATGATCGCGTCGAGTCTGTCGGAAGCGGTGGCGATCTCCGCAGCATGTTCGAGACCGCGCGCCGACTCAATGAGCGCCTGGAGGCGAATGGCTGGCCTCACTCCCAATCGTGCGCCCACCCCCCTGATCAGATACTCGGCGAAGGCCACCTCCTCGCGTCCCTCGACCTTGGGCACGACCACCCAAGCTGGAGGCACGTCGTTCTCGACAAGGGCGATCAGGTCGAGGTGGCACCACGGACTGCCCGGCGGATTCACGCGCACGGCGATGCGGCCGGCCTGCTCCGGGTGCGAGCGCATCGTGGCAACCACCGCCGCACGCGCTTCGTCCTTGGCCGACGGCACGACGGCGTCCTCGAGGTCGAGCACGAGCTCGTCGGCGGCGAGCTCCAGCGCCTTTTCGATCTTAGGCTGGGACGACCCTGGCACTGATAGGCAGGATCGCCGTGGGGCGTCGCCAGTCACGCCTGTTCGCGTTGCAGGTATCTCGTGGCCAGCGCGGCCAGGATGAGCACCACCCCGGAAAAGATCGGCTCGATGTAGAACGGCACGCCCATCAATTCGAGCCCCGTGGTGCCGGTGGCGATGGTGAGAACCGCGCACACGGTGCCTGTCACGTTGAAGGTGCCTGGGCGGATGGCGGTGGAGCCGAGGAAGCAGGCGGCAAAAGCAGGCAACAGGTAGGGGGGACCGGCCGTCGGGTTGCCGGAGCCGAGCTTCGCCGCCAGCATGATTCCGGCGACGCCTGCGAGCAGGGATGCAACCACGAACGATCCGAGCGTCAGGCGGTTGACGTCGAGGCCGGACAGCCGGGCGGCCTCTCGCGAGCCCCCGACGGCGTAGAGGTAGCGCCCGACCGGTGTCATGCGGAGCACGTAGCCCACGATCACCGCGATGACGATGACGTAGACGACCGGCAGTGGGATGCCCGCCAGCTCGTTCTGCCCGAGGTGCGTCAGAGAATCCGGTATGCCCTCGACAATGACGTTGCCGTTCGTGTACCAGAGCACCAAGCCGCCGAGCAGGGTCCCGGTGGCCAGTGTCGCCACGAACGCATTGATCCCCACGGCGGCGACGAGGATGCCGTTGACGAGGCCGATCGCGACGCAGGCGGTTAGAGCGAGCACGAGCGCCGCCCCCATAGGCAGACCGGACTTGCTGGTGAGCCCGGTGACGAGGATCTCCGACACCCCGAGGACGGCACCTACGGAGAGATCGAACTGCCCGGCAATCAGCGGGAGCATCGCGCCTATCGCGAGTACCGCCAGCACCGAGTTCTGGCTGAGGATCGTCTTGAAGTTCGAGGTGGTGGCGAAGGTGTCCGGCCGGAGCAGCGAGAACAGCACCACGAACGCGACCAGGATGAACGGCAGGGCGAAACGCGCAGCGACAACACTGGGGGGTGTGCGGCCAGCAGCCGGCGCGCGCTCGCCACCGACGGTCTCGGCGCGGCCCGCCTCGGTAGTGGCATTCATGCGGCTTGCTCTCTCAGATATGCGTGCTCGAGCATCCGGTCGACCGTCTTCTCCGCTCCCGCAAGCTCGGCAACGAGCTGCCCGGCCCGCAGCACGAGCACGCGGTTGCAGACTGCGTGGAGATCCTCGAAGTCGGAGCTGGTCAGCATCACCGTCGTTCCGCGATCCTGGGCGAGGCGCTCGATGAGGTCGTAGATCTCGCTCTTCGAGCCGACATCGACGCCCTGCACGGGCTCGTCGAGCAAAAGGACCTTCGGCCGGGTTTCGATCCACTTGGCAAGGATTGCCTTCTGCTGGTTGCCGCCCGAGAAGCGACCCATCAGGCGGTCGGGGTCGGGCGGCTGGATGTTGAACTCGCGCATCATTGCTGCGACGCGTTCGCGCTCCTGGCCCCTGCGCAGGCGCCCGCCGCGCCAGTAGCGGCCGATGGTCGGCAGCGACATGTTCTCGGCGATGGTCATATGAGCCAGCGCGGCCTGGCGCAGCCGATCCTCGGGCACCAGCGCGACGCCGTCCCTGATTCCCTGGGCCGGGCTGGCAGGGCGGCTCGCTCGGCCCTCAATCGTCACCTCACCGGCGGTACGATTCTGCCCCCCGTACAGGAGGCGCAGCAGCTCGCTCCGGCCCGAGCCGAGCAAACCCGCGAGCCCCACGATCTCGCCACGGTGTGCGCTGAACGACACGTCCTGAATGCGGCGGCCGGAGAGGCCGCGGACTCCGAGCACGGTTTCGCGCCGCGGCCGCGCAACCTGCTCCGGGTAGAGGGCCGAGAACTCGCGTCCCACGATGTAACCGATAAGGGTTCGGTCGTCGAGCGCAGCGGTGTCATAGGTGCCGACCTTGCGTGCGTCGCGCAGAACGGTCACGCGGTTCGCAATCTCGAAGACCTCGCCGAGGCGGTGCGAGACGAACAGAACGGCCAGGCCCTCGGCCGCTAGTCGTCTGATGGCGTCGAAGAGGATCGCCACTTCGGCGTCGGGAAGGGCCGCGGTGGGCTCGTCGAGTACGAGCACCTGGGCGCCCTCCGCGGCGCGTGCCAGACCTCGGGCAATCGCCACAACGGCTTGCGAGCTGGGCGACAGCCGCCCGGCTTGCAGCTGCGGCGCGATGTCGTCGCGACCAAGCCGCTCGAGGACGCGCCGGGCGATCTCGGCCTGGCGCCGCCAGCGGATCCGGCCCCGCCGCACCGCGAAGCCCTGCCCCAGGGCGATGTTTTCCATCACGGTAAGGGTGGGGACGATGCCGAAGTCCTGATGGACGAACACGAACCCGTGCGCTGCGGCCTGCGCGGATGTGTATGGCAGGTGGACTGACCGACCCGCAACCGTCAGCTGCGCCCCAGGGTCAGGCGGTTGGTAGCCGGAGAGGCACTTGATGAACGTCGACTTGCCAGATCCGTTCTCGCCCACCAGGGCGTGAACCTCGCCGGCGCGTAAATCCATATGGAGGTCGACGAGCGCCCGCTGCGCCGGAAAGGTCTTGGAGAACCCGGCGACCTCCACGACAGGCTCGGAGTCCGGGCCTGTCATCCCACCCCCCAGAGCTTCTTGTATCCGGCGCTGACGTCCTGGTCGCCGAGGTAAGTGCCGCTCGCGGGCAGGTTGCTCTTGGTCAGGAGCTTGTCCTTCACCCCCTCATCGGTGGTCGGCTTGCCCTGCAGCGCGCGGTTGATGATGTCTACAGCCGCATAGCCCTGCCACTGGTAGGGGGTGGCAACGGTCGCGGCTTCGACATTGCCCTCCTTGATCCACTTCAGGTTGAGGTCGATCGGGTCGAAGCCGTAGGCCTTGCCGTTCTGCACCACGCCGGCCTGCTTGAGCGCGGGGATCACGAACGTGAGGATTGCGTCATACGGCGCCCAGAGCGCGTTCCAGTCCGGGTGTTGGCGGGCGATCGACGCAACTTGGTTTGGCACCGACGTGCTGATGTTCGAGATCAGGACGTTCTGGGTGGCGACGATCTTGCAGTCTCCGCCCGCGGCCTGGCAATCGTTCACGAACTGCTTGGCACCCTGCTGGCGCAGCCGCGTGTTGCCGAACTCGTCGTCGATCAGCATGATCATTCGCAGCTTGCCGCCGTTGTCGACGTAGGCCTGCGCGGCGAGGTTGTAGCCGTCCTTGACGTAGTTCGGCTCTGCGGGCAGCGACTCCGTGTAGAGATTCTTGGTGTTGGTGCACGACGCGCAGACCGACGCAAGCCCTGCCGCCTTGGCCTTTGCCAGTGGCGCGGCGATGGTGGATGCGTCGATTGCCGAGGTGTAGATGCCGTTGGCCTTGATGTTGATGGCCTTCTGGACCGCGTCGGCCATCTTGCCGGGATCGGCAGCGGGGTCGATCTGAAGCGCGCTCCAGTTGAGCGTCTTCGCGGCCTTGGCGAACCAGTCATCGAGAGCCTTGCAACCCTGAGCGGCCGCCGAGCAGGGGATCATCACCATCTTCTTGCCTGTGACGCCCTTCGGCCCCGATGTAGGGACCGTTGGGGTAATCGGGGCCGCTGCGTCGGTGGCTGCCTTCTTGGCCTTGGCCATGAACGCGCTTGCGCCTTGCGGCGAGGTTGACCCCGACGCGCTGGACGAGTTGCTCGACGAGCTGCTGCTCGATCCGCATCCGGTGGTCAGGGCGCCGGCTGTCAGAGCTACGGCAAGGGCTGTCACGCCCGTACGACGGGACATCAGCATGTTCGCTCCTCCACGAGGTCTGTCTGAGTGGCGGCAAACGGCTCCGCCTGGTCGCTCCATCCAGCGGTCACGCGACCGCTCCTTGCTTGGCCGATGCGGGCAGCTCGGCGCGGACCGTCTGCGCCGCTCGCCCCAGGGCGGCGAGCTTGTTCGATGCCACGAAGCGAGGCAGCGCCTTCATGCCGCAGTCCGTGGTGAACCACACACGCTCATGCGGAACCACCTCCAGCACCTTGCGCATCCGCTCGGCGATCTCCTCGTCCGACTCGATCCGCAGCGAGCGGATGTCAACCACGCCTGCCACGACGCCCTTGTCGGCGGGAAGGTCCCGCAGCGCCCTCACGTCATTCATGTCTCCCCAGGCGAAGTCGAGCACATACTGGTCCACGCCGACCTCGTAGAGCGGGTCGAGGATTCGCATAAGCTGCCCCTCGAATGCGGCATTCGGGTTGCCGTAGCCAGCGCCCAGGCAGAAGTGCCAGGACAGCAGCGCGTCGACTCCGTCGATCCAGCCGTTCATCACGTCGACGATCCAGCTGGGGTCGTCCTCGGTGAGAACGAGCCAGGCCCCCAGATCCTCGACCTGGATGCATTCAACACCGGCAGCGACGAGTTCCTTCAGCTCCGCGTTGAAGATCGGCACGAGGTCCTCCGCGAGCCCGCGTTGGGACGAGTAGGCTGAGTCGGGCGAGCCGTAGTCGACGTGGAAGCCGAGATTGATCGGGCCGGCTCCCACCGAAACCTTCACGGGCCGGCTGGCACGCGCGCGCGCTATCTCGAACATGTCGACGAGACGCGAGGGCTCTCCGCGCTGGATCTTCTCGTGGGCCACGGTCCCGCCCCAGTTCTCGTACACCGCCGTATCGCGCGGATCGGCGGCCGCCGCTCCCATCGCGAGCGGGTTCCGGTGCTTGACGGGCGAGAACCCCGGGATTCGCTCGTACCAGTACCAGCAGAGCGAGCCGATGCTTCCGCCGTAGTCGTCATAGAACATCTGCCCGTCAGTGACTACGTCGAGGCCGGCGCGCTCCTGATCGAGGATCACGGCGTTGGTGGCATCCTCGAACGCCTCGCGGCGTTCTTCGAGCTTGATCGCGTGAAGGAAGTCGGCCCCATGGAGCTGGTAGTCGAACCAGCGGGGCCGCGGATACGAGCCGACCATCGTCGTCGGCAAGGGAGTGTCCAATACGAGCTTGCTCACAGCGTCTCCTCTCGCTTCCCTCTCTCCAAGCCCCCGGCGATCGGCCGACGAGGTCAGAGTGCATCATTGACACATCAGATGCATCATGTCAACTTAAATGCATCAGCGACGTGGCCATACAAACAGGGCGCCCGGCGCACGCAGGCCGTCCATGATCCCGGCTCGCGGGCCCTTGGCCGGTATCCGAGTGATCGGCCTTGAGCACTCCGTCGCCGGGCCGCTCTGCACGCGAATCCTGGGGGACATGGGCGCCGACGTTGTGAAGGTAGAGCGCCCTGGCAGCGGCGATTTCGCCCGTCACTGGGACCACAATGCTCGAGGCGAGAGCGCGCAATTCTGGTGGCTCAATAGAGGCAAGCGCAGCATCGGTCTCGATCTAAAGGACCTAAACGATCGAAGGACCTTCGATGCGCTGCTAGGGGACGCAAGTGTGCTGGTGCACAACCTGAGTCCGGCTGCTGCCGCGCGGCTCGGATTCGCCGACACGGCATTCGATCAGGCCTTCCCTCACCTTGTTCACTGCCAGATCTCCGGCTACGGCGACTCTGGCCCGCTGCGTGATCGGAAGGCCTACGACATGCTGGTCCAGGCCGAGAGCGGCATCATGAGCCTGACCGGCCGCCCCGAGGAGCCGACACGAGTGGGAGTTTCACTCTGCGACATTGGAACCGGGATCTATGCCGCCGCTCTCACGCTCGGCGCCCTCTTGGAGCAGCGCTCCACCGGCCGCGGCCGACGCCTTGACGTGTCGATGATGGACACCGCGCTCGAGCTCGTCGCGCCGATGCTCATGAGCTATGCGAATGCGGGCCTGGTTTACGAGCGCATCCCTCAGCGCCACCACGCGATCGCGCCGTACGGCGTCTTCCAGTGCTCTGATGGCGCAGCCATTCTGATCGCCGTCGAGCAGGATGACGAATGGCGGCTCGTGTGCGAGCGGCTGCTCGGCGACACGTCGCTCGCCGACGACCCGCGCTTTGTCACGAATATGCGACGCGTCGAGCACCGCGAAGACCTCGACCGGCTCATGGCAGAGGCCTTCGCACCGCGCTCCCTCGACCAGTCCGTCAAGCTCTGCGACGAGCTGCAGCTCGCCTACGCGGTGCTGAACGACATGCCCGCCGTACACGAGCACCCCGCTGTGCTCTACCGCGGCGGGCTGAGCGCTGAGATAGCCGCGCACGGTGAATCGGTGCAGACTGTTGTTGGCATCGCTGAGCGTCTGTTCGGAACAGATCGATCTAATCGCAGGCCTCCTGGACTCGACGAACATCGCAGCGCGATCCTCCGAGAGCTCGCGACAGACGGGGAGGAGAACCCGGGTGGCTAAACCGAAGGCCGTCACCAAGACCGATCGGATCGTGGCCGAGCTGCGCACGCTGATCTCGAACGGTGAGATTGCCCGGGGCGAGCGGATTCAGCAGGACCGCCTAGCGAAGCGCTTCCAGACCAGCATCACCCCGGTGCGAGAGGCGATCAAGCGACTGGAGGCAGAGGGTCTGCTGGTCACGGACCCGCACAGGGGGGTGCGAGTGTCGTCCGCCGACCTCGAGCAGATCAAAGGCGTCTACGTGGCACGGCGGCTGCTCGAACCCTACGCCGCTCAGCGTGCGGCTCTCCGGGTGTCGCGCCAGGACATGCGATATGCGCAGCAACTGATCGAGCGTATGGCCGACCCGGCGGAGGACCTGCCCGAGATCAACCGCCAGTTCCACTTCCTCTTCTACGGCAAGTGCGGCATCCCCACCCTGGCCGCCCTGCTCGACTCGCTCTGGCGATCGTATCCGTGGGACATCCTGCACGTGCTCGGTAATCGCCGCGATCAGGCCGTCGGAGAGCATCAGGCGATGGCCGAAGCCGTGGCGGCGGCCGACCTCGACTTGATCGCCGAAACGTTCGGCGGCAACCTCAGCCGCAGCTATCTCGCGATCGTCGCCCACCTCACCGGCGAGGAGGGCGAGGACCCGTTCGATCTGCGGATTGATTGACCATCACACAGGAGGATCCATGCGCGACTTCGGCCTGGAACGGCTTACGATCACAACGCTCACCGAGAACTACGTCGACATGCTGCTGCCGGACGAGCCGAACGTTACTCGCGCGGGCCTGGCCCACCACTTCGACCCAAAGCGCAAGCGGCCATTGGGAGAAAATGGCATCTCACTCGTGGTTGAGGCGGAATGGGGTCGCTACTCGTACCGAGCGATGTTCGACACGGGAATGACGGGCCATGTGCTGCTGAACAACGCCGCGGCGCTCGAGATCGATCTCCAGGCGCTCGATCACGTTGTGCTGAGCCACGGCCATCCGGATCACTATGGGGGCCTGCTCGGCCTGCTGAACGCGCGTGAGGCGGCGCTTCCGGTGTCCGTTCATCCAGCGGCGTTCGATACTCGCTATCTGCGGCTCGAGTCAGGTCAGGTGGCACCGTACTTCAACCTGGACGTTAGTGAGCAGTCGATGACGGAGGCCGGCGGCCGCCCTGCGCTGCATCGCGGAGCCCTGGAGATCGGTCCCGGCATGCTCGCGACTGGGGAGATCCCGCGTGAAGTCGACTTCGAGATGCCGCCGCCGAGCATTGACCTGCCAAACGCTGCCATCCAACTGCGCGACGGCCACATGTGCGCCGACGAGGTCCCGGACGACCAGGCGCTCGTCATCAATGTGGGCAACGACGGGATCGTGGTCCTAGTGGGCTGCAGCCACGCGGGAATCATTAACACGATCCGGCACGCCATGAAGCTCACCAGCCGCGACCGCGTCCGAGGTGTCTTCGGCGGCTTCCACCTCGGCTTCCCCGGGACGCCCGAGGAGAAGACGACGAAAACGATCGAGGCGCTGCGCGACATCAACGTGGAGCTGCTCTGTCCGATGCACTGCACTGGAATGCGCGCGATGATGGAGCTCGCGCGCGCGTTCCCTGAGCGCTTCCTCCTGAACTGCACGGGAACGCGCACATTCGTCGAGGCGTAGTGCCGGGAATCCTGTTCGCGTGCATGGTCGCGGACGCCGCGCGTCTGGCGGAGATGGACGATTGGTACGACCGCGAGCACCTGCCCGGGCGCATGAAGGTTCCTGGATTCAGGCGCGCGAGCCGCTACCGGGAAGCGTCCGAGACCCGAATGCAAGGCAGTGCCTGCGTCTATGACCTCGACTGTCCGGAGGTGCTCAACTCAGAGCACTACCGGACACTCCAGGCTGAGACCGCCGACGACACCGCGATGCATCTCCGCGATATCGAGTTGCACCGCCTTACGGGCGTCGGCGAGGCCACGATTCGCCGAGCCCCGGCGCCGGTGCTACTCGCCGCGATCGTACCCGCCTCGCCACGGGAGTCACGACGAGGGGCAATTCCGGCAGCTACCAGCCAGGGCAGCCTCCGCCGTTACGCCTCCGAGTGGCAGGGCTCACCGTGCGAGCTGGTGTTCCACGACCTGCTGCACATGCCAAACGATCCCGCGGCGCTCGTACATCCTCGGGCAGAGCAATGGTGGTTATTCCGCACGGTGGGAGTGCGCAACTCAGGCGACGACCTTGACGGCGGGCGCAGCGAGCGCCTCGCCTAAGCCCGTCCTCCCGATTCTTTGCAGGCGCCTGGTCGCGGACCCTGCGAAGCTCAAGAAGATGCACAGCGTCCGCCGCGCCGTTCGGCAACTTCTCACCGTATGTAGGGGCGGGCGAGCACGGCAGCTATCCGATGCTCGCATCGCGACTAAAGCGGGGCGTGATCCCGGGAACCCTTCGGTCGCTCCTCTCCAGAAGCGGGACCCGTCGCCGGTTGACGTTCAGCGGCGTTCACCTTCACTCCCGAGCTTTGGCTCGGGTGCCGTTCGTCTGCGCCCAGTTTCGGCGCCTGCGGCTGCGCGCAAGCCGCTCACTGCGTTCGGGCGTCCCCTGCGGGGTTGGCGCTTCGCCGCTGTGTTGGCGCCGGTCTTGGGCTGCGTCAACGCACCCAGCCCGCCCAGATGGCGGGGGTAAGGAGAACGCACCGTGAACAGCATCAACCTCGTCGGCCGCCTGACCCGCGCCCCGGAGCTGCGCGAGACCAAGGGCGACACCAAGATCGCCGGCATGCGCCTCGCGATTCCGCGCCGTCCGAAGAACGGCGAGCAGCAGGCCCCCGTCTACGTCGACGTGACGGTCTTCGGCAAGCTCGCCGAGAATTGCCACGAGTACCTCGCCAAGGGCCGCCGGATCGCCGTCTCCGGCCGCCTCGAGTACAGCGAGTGGACCGACAGCGATGGCGGCAATCATTCCAAGCACGAGGTGATCGCCGACGAGATCGAGTTCCTCGCCGCGCCGCAGAACGGCACCGCCACTGCGGAGGAGGACGGCGAGAGCAACTAGCTCCCGCCCCAGAACCCGAGGCAGTCCGGGCTCGCAGGGCTCCAAGGACTCGCCCCCGAAAGCCGGCCCCGGCCACCGCGTCGGGGGCGGTTTGTCTGTTCGCTCGGGCTGTCTGCCGACCGGTCTAGGTTGGCTCGATGGAGATCGCACTCGGCGAGCAATCCCCTCGTGTCGAGATCGCCGGTGAGCCGATCGAAACCTGCACACGTGTCGTCGCCGCCGGTGGCTACGTGTTGACGCTCAGCACGGTGCTCCCTCGCTATGGGATCGAGCTGCACTCGACCTACACCGGCCACCCCCTGGCCGAGCACACGCTCGTCACCGAGCTCTTCCTCTCGAAGTCCAGGGAGCCCCTCTTAGATACGCGCGAGGCGGACGCGCGTGCGCTGCCGGTGTTGCACCACCGGCACCGCTGCCTCTACGACCACCTCCTGCGCCTGCACGAGCTGCTCTCCGAGCTGCCGATCGGCGCGGTCACGATCGACGGCTTAGACGAGGCTGTCGAAAGACTGAGTCCCTAGTCGCGGTTGCCACTGGCCCCGGCCGCGCGCCCGGACGGGGCGTAGCGCCCGTCGGCGCGGCCGTCAAGCGCTCCGCGCTCAAGCCTGCGGTGACGGCGACGCCGCCGGACGCTGTGTGGCAATCAAGCCGGGCAAGCCCGGCACCCCCTTCCCACCGACCCGTCAGCCGCTCCGGCGCAGCCGGACATACCCAGCCCAAGCCTCCGGACCGGCGCTGCTGTCACCGCAGGGCAACCCCGAGCGCCGCGAGCGGGTTGACGGCAGCGGCGGCCGGAGGCACACACCCCGGATACCATCTCGCCACCGGGGCTCGTCCTTCGCACCCAGCCCACGCACCTCGCACCGCGCCGCCCCGTCGTCAGCGACCAACGACGAGAGGACGCGGCAATGCCACACCGACGCACCCCCCGAACTCGAGGCGAATACGCCCGGCTTTTCCTCCCCTCGATCGGCGCGGCGCTCACGTGCAGCAGCCTGTACGTGGCGCTCGGCCTTCCGCTCGCTGCCGGCGGCGCGCTCAGCGGGGGCGCCGCGGCCATCGCCGCCATCGCCACCTGCGAGCTCGACCATCCCGACCTCACCGGCTACCAAGACCGCGACCTCAGCTGGCGCGACCTGCGCACGTCGGCGCTGTTCGCCGCGGCGTGGGCGCTCTGCATGGCAGTGGTCGCTCTGACCCATGACCGCGACGCGTTCGATCGGTTCGTCGCCTACTACCTCGGGCCGCCCCTGCTCCTCGCCCCCGGCGCCGGCTTCGCCTGGGTGGCGATCCGCCACCGCAGGCTGCGCGCCGCCCAAGGCGGCAAGAACCTCGGCAACTTCCCCGCCGTCATCGTCGCGCTCACGATGGTCGCGACGGCAGCGGCCAGCCAGCGCTAGGTAGCGATGGCAGCCTGAGCACGGGCGCACAGTCCAACTCTTCGCCACAAGCGTCCGAGACAGGGGTATGACGCTCCGCTTCGAGCTCGACACGCCGGCCGCGCCGCCGGGCGCGGCGCTCTTCGAGCAAACAGCCCCGCGGGACCGCCTCGGGACACCGACAAGGCACCCCGCAGGCGCGCGTCGGGAGTGCGCTGGGCACCCAAGCTCCGACGCGCCGCGAGAAGCGCCTGCAAATCAGGGCTTTCGCGCGAGGTGTCAGTGCCTGACACCTCGCGCTCGTTCCTTTGCGCTCGGCCCCTCACGGGATCTTGGACCACTCGCTGACTCGAGTTCTCGGCTGTCGCCTCGCCCGAGCTCCCGGAGGGGTGAGCCTGCCGGATCGGCGGACATGGCCTGCGGCCAGGTCGTCGGGTCGCTCCGCGACCGGCCGCTGACGCATCGCTACGCGACTCAGATCCACAGGCTCAACGACCCGCCGAAAGTGCGCCGCGCGAGCACCCACCGCGCCCTCTCAAGCAGTCACAGCTCTTCCCCAACGACAACCAAAACCAAGCAAGGAACCAACGATGAATCCGATCACGCCGGCAAGGCTGCACCCGTGCTTCGACCCGATGGATCTCCCCAATGAGCTGACCTGGACAGACCCCAAGTCACTCCCGCGCATACCTGGTGAGCGCCGGACATCGACCCCTCGCGGACGTTCCGCAGCGGCACCGATATCCCGGCGCGTCTGCCTGACCCCGCGGGACCAGGCCATCCTCGAACACATCCTCGTCCTCGACGGCGCACCGCTCGAGCATCTCGCCGCACATCACTTCCGCGGCACACGCAAGACCGCGCTCAACCGGCTGCGGCTACTCGTCCGCGCCGGCTACCTACACCGTCAGGAGGCGCCGCTGCTCGACAAGCCGAGCCCGACCTCGTTCTACCGGCTCACCAGGCAAGGCCTCGAAAAGCTGCGCCAGATCTCTCTGCTCAGCGACAGGATCCCCAATGCCTAGGAAGACCGCCCTCACCGTCCGCGACGTGGCCCTGCTGCAAGAGCTCGTCGAGCGGCGCGCCGAAAGCCTCTCCTATCTCGAGGCCCGCTACTTCCGCGGCGTCCGCAAGACGGCCCGCAACCGCCTGCGGCGGCTCGAGCTCGGCGGCTACGTGACCCGCAAGCACGTCGAGACGATCGAGCACCCCGGCCGGCTCGGCAGCGTCTACACACTCGGCCCAGCGGCACGCGCCGCCCTCCGCCTGCGCAGCCCCTACGCCGCCGAGGCCTGGCTCGGCCGCCGCTTCAGCGCCACCCTGCCGGACAGCTCGATGCCGCACCAGATCGCGACCAACCGCGTCGGTGACTGGCTCGGCGCGCGGCTGCTGCCCGAGCACCTGCTGCCCGCGCACAAACCGAACGCACAGCGCCACCGCCCCGACGGCGTCTACCGCTGCGCAGCGCCCGACAGCATGGGCCGCCGTCTCGTGTTCCTCGAGGTCGACCTCGGCCACTACTCGCGCCAGCGCATCCTCGGCAAGATCGACGCCTTCCTCGACCACCCCGACGCGCGCTCGATCCTGTTCGTCTCACCAAACGACGCGCGCAGCATGCTCGTCGCGCAATGGATCCGCGAGCACTACGGCGAAGGCCTGATGCGGCGCGTCCAGCCGCTCACCTTCGACCAGATCCGCGAAGGCGGCTGGCTCGACCCAGGCACAGAGCCAGCCCAGGGATCGGAAGCCGACGACGTAGCCGCCTAGCCCCCGCCGGCTCGATCGGTCCGGTCTGCCGGCCCGCGATTCTCGGCCGCCCGCCGGCCGTGTCAACCCCTCACGGGGTCGCACCTGAAGGTGCTTGACACGGCCGAACGGGCGGCCGCCTGCGGACCCATGCAGACCGACCAGATACCGATCGCTCCGCCCGAGGGTGGAGCCGTCCTACACAGCCCAACCGCCGTCCGAGAAACCGGTATGACCACACACCTCACAACCGAGCACAGCCCGCCGGGAGTGCTGACCGTCGACCAGGTCGCCGCGCGCTTCCAGCTATCAGCGAAGACCATCTACCGCGCACTCGAACGCGGCCAACTGCGAGCAGCCAAGTTCGGCTCCGCCTGGCGCATCCGCGAAACAGACGCCGACGCCTGGTTCGACGGCAGCGTGCCCCAACGTGCAACCCACACGACACCTGTTCGCCGTCGTGGCGCGAGCCCGCGGCCCGGTGGCCTGCGCGCGCTGGAGGCCAGTTGAGCATCGAGCGCTACAAGCGCTCCGGCCGCAAGGATGGCTGGAAGGTCCGCTACCGCGACGCCAGCGGACGCGCCCGCTCGCAGACCTTCGACCGCAAGGACGACGCCGAGACCTTCGAGCTCGAAGTCAGGCGCCGCCGCCGGCTCGGCACGCTCGCCGACCTCGACCAAGGACGGTAGCTGATCAACGACTTCGTCGCCGAGTGGTGGCGAACCTACGCGCAGCCCAACCTCGCCGAGTCGACCCGCCGCCGCTACGCCGAGGTCTGGGACCTCCACCTGCTCGAGCGCGTCGGCAACTACGAACTCCGCGAGCTCACGCCCGCGCCAGTAGAAGAGCTGCGCGCCGAACTCGAAGCCGCCGGCGTCGGCGCGGCAACGATCCGCAAGGCGATGTTCCTGCTGCAGTCCGTCATGGCCCGAGCCCTCGTCCGCGGCGCGATCCCGATGAACCCCGTCCAGGTCGTGCGCAAGCCGCGCCACCGCTCACGCGAGGTCCGACCGCTACCGCCCGCCACCGTCGAGGCGATCCGCGCCCAACTCGACCACCGCGACGCCACCCTCATCAGTCTCATGGCCTACGGCGGCCTACGCCCAGGAGAAGCACTCAACCTCCCGGTCAGCGGCGTGCGCGAACGGACCTTGCTCGTCCATGCGACTAAGACGGGCCGGACTCGAACCGTCCGACTACTGGCGCCGCTGGCCCAAGACCTTCGCGAGTGGGTCGACGCCTCCGGCGCCGACGACGGTCAGCTGTTCTCCGCGCCCGAAGGCAAGGACCGGTGGGCCGACCACGACTTCCGCAACTGGCGCAAGCGAAGCTGGGCGCCAGCCGCCAAAGCCGTCGGCCTGAAGGACGTCCGTCCGTACGACCTCCGGCACAGCTTCGTCTCGCTCCTCATCCACGAAGGCCTGACGATCGCCGAAGTCGCCAGGCAAGCTGGACACTCCGTGGAGGAATGCGCACGTACCTACGTCCACGTGTTCGAAGAGTTCAACCCCGGCGAGCGGACACCAGCCGAGGCCGCAATTGAGGCCGCACGCGACGCCGAGGGCACAGATCGATTCATCGCGTAGCGCCACAGTGGGCATGCGACACGCGCTTTCGCGCGATGCGAAGACGGTCGGAAGCTCGTAGTTTCGTCCATTTCGGCTATTGCATTTATTTCGTTTGTCGATATACTGAGCCAGGACGAAGAACCGGAGGGACGTATGACAGCGACACTTGACCCCACCGCACTGCCGCAGGAACAAACCGCCGAGGCGGCCGACGCTGCCCGGGCGCTCGTCGGTCTCCTTCAGGAGCAAGCTTCCACGGTCCAGCTGTGCACCCCTGAAGGCGAAGCGGTCATGGTCCCCGCTCCGGCGTTCCGCCTTTTCATCGACATCCTCGCGCATCTTGCCAACGGCGACGGGATCGTCGTGATGCCCAAACACGCGGAACTCAGCACCCAACAGGCCGCCGAGCTGTTGAACGTGTCTCGACCCTACGTGGTCCAACTGATCGAGGACAAGAAGCTGCCGGCTCACAAGGTCGGCACGCACCGGCGGATCGTCCTCAGCGATCTTCTCGAATACAAGCGCCGCGACGATGCTCAGCGCGCCGAGGTCATGCAGCAGCTCGCTGACGAGGCGCAAGAGCTCGGCCTCGGCTACTAAGCGCGAGTGGCGTTCACCGCCGTCTACGACGCGTGTGTCCTGTACCCGGCAACCATCCGCGACCTGCTACTCGAGATGGGACTCGCCGGCGAGTTCCGCGCCCGCTACACCGAAGAGATCCTTGACGAGGTCTTCCGCAACATCCTCGACGCGCGGAAGGACCTCGATCCGAAACAACTCGAGCGCAGCAAACAGCTCATGAGAGAGGCCATTCCCGATGTCCTGGTCGAGGGCCACATGAGCCTCGTGGACTCGCTCGAGCTTCCCGACCCCGACGACCGGCACGTTCTCGCCGCTGCCATCGTCGCCAAGGCGGACGTAATTGTCACCGAGAACATCAAGGACTTCCCCGCTGACAAACTCGAGCCGTACGGAATCGAAGCTCAACGAGCCGACGTTTTCATCCACCACGCCGTCGACCTGCACCCAGGCCTAGTGATCAGCGCCGCCCGCAGGGTGGTCGCACGGCTTCGCAATCCGCCCGTGACCATCACGGAGTACCTGGACAACATCGAGCACGCAGGCCTAGTCCAGACAGCCGTCTCTTTAAGGGAACTGGGCATCGAGCCTTAGCGCTCGGGCGTGGGTGCTGGTGAATGGGCACTCCTATCCTGCGCATTCGTCGATCTCATCGTTGACCCGCCCGCCGCTCTGGGAGCGGCAGCTCGACACCTTGTCCGCGCGCTCTGCGGCTACTCGATTCGGATCCGCAGTCGCGGCATCGTGGCTTGTTGGCGACTGGTCTGACCGGCTCGACCTTGCGCAGTCGCGGCCGCGATCGCAGATAGTCGATCGGCGCTGCTGGTTCCAGGAATTCGCCGACGCTGAGCAGGAAGTCTGACGCTGCCTGCGAGGCTGCCCAGGTGTTGAACGTGATCACGCTCGGGGCGGGAATTTCCTCCACGTATCCGATTCCGCTCCCGCTCCCGAGGGGCGGTCGCCTCCTCTTGGAGTTTGGCGGCCGAGATCAGGCCGTTGCAGCGAAGGCAGCCGCTGCCAGGAAGGATCGGCCGGACGTTCGTGCGGATATCTCCGACAGCCCCCGAGTTCCGGTCAACGTCGATCCGGGTGCCGAGCTGCACGGCGGGAATCAGGAACTGGTGCGCCACGGCGTTCACCAGCATTCGAGCCAGGTGCCCATCTGCGGCGAGGAATATGTAGTCGCAGTCGACGAGCTCGAACGCCGCCCGGGGCTCGACGACGTTGGTTGGGAATCCCTTGAAGCGGATCTTCGGATTGGCCCGTCGAGCTGCGCGGCGGGCGAGACGAATTTTTCGGGTTGACAATCGATCAGCGAGCGGCGCCCCGCCCGGGATCCTCCGCAGCGGCATCAATGCATCGAGCCGACGGGCTTCTGGCATGCGCGGAAGGTTGGTGGGATCGATCCGGTCCGGATCGATCACAACTAACTCCCCTACCCCAAGCCGACTCAGCATCGTGACGACCGGTAGGCCGACCCCGCCAGCGCCGACCACGCCGATCTTCATCGTCGCCAGCAAATCGCGGCCCCGCTCGCCGAACCACCGGACCAGCCGGTCATAGGTCGGATCCGCCTTCGGCGGCGGCGCCGGCGGTTCTGGATAGACGCGGTGCAGATTCCGGCCCACCACCACCGTCTCGCTGATCGACCGACGTCGACGGTCCGCTGTCCAGATGTCACCGGCCAGGGAGTTCTTGGCCAAGACAAGCGCTCCCACCGGCTGATCGGAGATATCGAGGAGTGCGGGGTAGCCGCGCTCGTGGGAGCGCATGTCGGGCTCGCTGAACGCGACCGAGTTGGCCCCGCCGTGGTTATGGATGGCGAGATAGTGAGCCGTTCGTCGCGGCAGAACCGGATTCGCTCGCGGACGAATTGGGGGGTCAGCCGTCGGTATCCCCGCACGCCCGCCACGAAGTCAACCCCGTCCTCCGCGAGAAAGAGGTCGCGCGCGAGCAACCGTGTCCCGCGCTCGGTGGACACGATTCCGGCAGCGACTACAGCCCCATGTTCGTCGTTGTCACCGGGGAAGAGGTGGGCGCATAGCCGTTCGTACATGAGTTCCTCGAACCTCAGGGTCCACTGCTGCATTAGCGCGTCCTCAAGAACTCAATGATTCGCAATAGCTTCCGGAGCGCGGAGTCGGTTTCCGCGTTGCGGCGATTCGACTTGCGCGAGATCTGGATCGCCGGCACCTCGAAGCCAGGCATCGTCGCGCCGCGGGTCATCGCGCTGGGCAGATTGCCTTCGGGGTACTGGTTGGGCGTCGAGTTGGCGCCGACGTACTTGAGGCTCGCGTCGGCGAAGTGGGGATACACGTCTGCATCCGGGTAGGCCCAGACGATGTGGAAGCCGATCCAGGCGGTCGAGGGCGAGAACGACGCCCCGACGCGTATCCCGTCCACGATCACGTAAGCCCCGCCGTCGGCGTCCTCCTTCGTCCGGACGTCAGTGCCGACCCGTGCATCGGAGATCTCTTTGATCGCCGCGACGACGGTGACCTTCATTTACGAGTCGTCGTCTCCGTCGTTCGCGATGAACTCTGAATGCTTCGTGATGGTGATCGTCTGATCGTCGTCGTCGTCTCCGCTGGCTTGCCGCCGCGCGCCTCGAGCGTGAGGATGAAGTCGAGCTCGATCTCTACGCCCTGCGCTATTGCCGCCTCCTTGATCTGCAGACCGGTCACCCGGCGGCGTGAAATAACCACCGGCTTGTTGTTCACCTTCACGGTCACCCCGTGGCGGCCCCCGTTGGAGGGATGGGTCGTCGGCTCTGCGGATGTTTGCGACATTGACATCATCTCCTTCTCAATGGCGATCTGACAAACCCCACCGTACCGAAGCTGGGGGGTGATGTCAATGACTGTGTCGCGTGCAGTAGCCGACGTCAACTTCGCAAACTGTCAGCGATATTGACATATGTCCTGATCCGCGCCATACTCCGCACGGTGGATGGGCTGTACCGCCAGTTTGGCCGCCAGTTCCGGGACGCCCGAAAAGAGGTCGGGCTTACTCAGGAGCATGTCGCGGAGAGGGTTGGGCTCACGCGTACGTCCGTAACAAACATCGAACGCGGACGTCAACACATCAGCCTGCACCAGCTCTACCTCCTCGCAGCTGCCGTTGGACGACAGCCCGCCGACCTTCTCCCCGACCACGACGGAGGTGTCGACGAGTTGCTTCCCCAACGTGCCCTCAAAGCGCTGCAGCAAGACGCCGAAGGCCTCGACTTTGCTACTCGCGTGCTCCGAAAGTCTCATGGTCAGCCGGTGCGTCGCTCGGCGGCTGAGCAATGACCGCGCCCTCATCGGCCGAGCAAAAGGCGATCGGCGTGCTGGACCGGATGGGTATCTCGGACTCTCCGGTGCCGGTCGAGCAGATCGCACGCCGTCTTGGTGTCCAAGTCACTTACGAGTCGTTTGATGGGGACATCTCCGGCATGCTCTTCCGAGGTGAGGGCACAGCTGTCATTGGCGTGAATTCCCGGCACGCACCGACTCGTCAGCGTTTCACCGTCGCCCACGAGATCGGTCATCTCGAGATGCACAAGGGTCAGCCGGTCTTCATCGATCGCTTTGTTCGCGTGAACCTCCGCGATGGACAGTCCACCTCGGAGGAGCGGCAGGCAAATGCGTTCGCGGCCGAGTTACTGATGCCACGAAGCCTCGTCCCCGAGGAGATCGACAAGATCGTCGCGAAACGCCACAACCTCACACCGCCGGACTTGGTGTCGGCGCTGGCCCAGCGATTTCAAGTCAGCCCCGCAGCAATGCAGTACCGCTTGATCAACCTAGGGATGCTCGACCCCTACTCCCTGGCTGGCTGACTTCTCCAAGCCCGAACCGCTCGTCAACCCGCTCAGCGGCGCGCGATCGAAGCCCGCGTCACCGCGTCGAGCGGCGCTTCAGCACGCGCAAGGTCCAGGGCACCGACCAGCTTTCGCATGAGCGTGATCGCCGAGCCCCCAGGGAAGAACGGGCCCAACGCATCACAGACCGCGAGGACCACCTCTTCAATGATGTGGCTCACCCACTCGACGTACTCGGCGCGAACGAGCGGATCGGGGTGGGGACCGGTCGCCATCTGGCGGAGGGCCGTCGAGAGCGAGTCCCGCATGCTCGACCGGCGGATATGACCGATCCGCGAGAGGACGTCGTAGATCTGGAGGCTGTTCGCCGCCAAAACACCGTCCTCATCGAGGCGGGCGGTCCGTATGGCTTCCGCCAGCTGCGCGGCGCTCTCCGTATCGCCGTGGGCCTCGGCCTCCTTCAAGGCATCTGGTAGGCGCTCGGCCACGCGCTCCCGCTGACGATCCCCGGCGATGCGCGCCTCCCACGGTCGGACCCAGCGGTTGTCCTCATCCGCGAGCCACCGACGCAACAGCTCGGGCTCGTCCTCGTCGGCGAGCACCCACAACAATCTCGTCGCCTCGTGGAGCACTCTGACCTCCGCAGCGGCCTCCGCCGTGAACCCGGCCTCAAGGAGCGCGAGCACTGCCCGTGCAAGGCCGATGCACCTGCCAGCCACAAGCCACGTCGCTGCCTGGCGGCTATCGCCATCTAGAGTCAAGTTTGACTCGTCCGCGATCTGCCGATGCCAGGCGTCGAGGGCGTCGACCACCGTTCGATCCGTGGCGAGATGGGCCTGCACCGCGGGACGTAGGAGCGCCTCATGTCTGGCGTACTGAGCCTCAGCCCGCTCCCTGCGCTCCGTGATGTACCTGGGGAGCGTTCGCCTTTGAACCGACGCCGCCAGGTCGTCGGGAGCGTCGTCTACGTCATCCGGCGAGCGAACGTCCACGCGAAGCAGGATAGGTCGCGATTGTGGGCTCGGGTCAAGCAACGCCTACCTCGCCCCGAGATGGCCCTGCCCGGACACTGCAGCTCCGCCCCATGTGTCCGAAATGTGTCCGAAACGAAAGAGCGGAACCCGGCAACTCCCCGGATTCCGCTTCCCAGAGCCAAGCCGACGGTGGGATTCGAACCCACGACCCCCGCTTTACGAGAGCGGTGCTCTGGCCAACTGAGCTACGTCGGCAACGACCGGGTCAGTCTAGCTAGGCGTTTCGCGGGCGATTCGTGAGGTCGGCTGATGACCGGAGTGGGCTCGGCCGACCGGATAAGGTCGGCTCGTGGGCGTCCCGTCTCCCCTCGTCACTCCGGAGTGGTTGCACGAGCATCGGGACGATTCGTCGCTGCGGGTGCTCGACGCCACCGTGTGGCTGACGCTCGATCCCGCGGGCGGACCACCCGACATCGAGAGCGGCCGGGCGTCGTGGGGCGAGGCACACATCCCGGGCGCCGGGTTCGCCGATCTGATCGGGGACCTGTCGGACGCCGACTCTCCTCTTCCCTTCATGCTCCCGCGGCCTGAGTCCTTGGCCGCTGCCATGTCCCGTCTGGGCGTGGGACCGGGCACGCACGTGGTCGCCTATGACGCGGAGACGGGAATGTGGGCCGCGCGCCTGTGGTGGACGCTGCGCGCCTTCGGCTTCGACGCGGTGAGTGTGCTCGACGGCGGCCTTCAGGCATGGAGGGCGCAGGGCCTTCCGCTGACGAGCGAGCCGCCCGAGCACCCAGCCGCGCCGTTCGAGGCATCGCTGCGGCCGGATCTCGTGGCCGACCGCGATGAGGTGGAGGCGATCATGGAAGAGGGAGCCGCGTGCCTGGTGAACGCGCTCGACCCAGCGCTGTTCCGGGGCGACGCTGCCATCGTCGCGAGGCGCCCGGGACGCATTCCCGGAAGCGTCAACGTCCCGTCGCGCGGCCTGCTCGACCCGGCCACCAACCGCTTCCGGCCGCCGGATGAGCTGCGCGAGCTGTTCGCATCGACGGGCGCGCTCGACAAGCGGCGGATCGTGACCTACTGCGGTGGCGGCATCGCCGCCTCCCTCGACGCATTCGCGCTCGCCGTGCTCGGGCGCGACGACGTTGCGGTCTACGACGGCTCGCTGTTGGACTGGGTGTCCGATCCCGCCGCGCCGCTCGAGACGGGCTGAGGCAAGCTTGACCGCGGAGAACGCGCGCCGTTAGCGTTGTTCCGTCCCAGTACCAGGAGGGTCGTGCGCTCGCCATCTTCCATCTTGCGCCGCTGCCTTTTCCTCGCTGGGCTCGTGGCTGCCGCGGTGGCCGCGGCGCCGGACGCCGGCGCTCAGGGCGGATCCCCGTGCCCCCCGGGATTCACAACGCCGACCGTGAGCGCGGAGGACAGGCAGGCCGGCGCGGGGGGCACGCTCACAGCCACTCACGACATCGACGTCGAGACGGACTTCTCCGACGGCTCCAGGCCCGACGTCCAGGTCTCAGCGCCCGCGGGCGTTCACGTGAAGGGCTCGACGCTGATCTCCGAGACACCCGGCCCGTTGCCCATCACGCTCTCGTGGACCGAGTTGCAGTCCGATGGAACCGAGTGCACCGCCTCCACGAGCACGACGCTCCAGCTGCAAGCTCCAGCACCGCTGACCTTCCGCAAGCTGCCTCGCTCGCTGCGCCCGAAGCTCATCAAGTTCCACGGCAAGTACCACAGCGCCGGCTGGGCGCTGACGGCGCTGATCGGCCGCTACACGGACCTTCGCCCGCTCGAGCTTCGCTTCCGCGGCATCGCTCGCTCCAGGCTCCCGAGCGCGTCGACGCCTTTCAAGACCGTCATGGCCGCGCTCCGGGACCTCGAGCCGGGCATCGACAGACAGCGCTACCTCCGCGGCCCGAAGTGGCAGGTCACCTCGCGGCTCAATTTCCCCAGAACGGCCCTTTTTCTCGAGGCCCGTGTCAAGACGGGTTCCTCGCACGATCACCCGGTCGGCTACGAATTCCAGGCGCTGCAGGCCGGCAGGCTGATGATCCGCGTCCGCGCGGCGGGCAAGTGCAACTTCGGCGGTTGCACGTGGCGGATCTTCAAGGTGAACCTCGGGACCTAGCGCGCTATACGAGAGGGTTGCTCTGCCGGCACGAGATCCTGGAAGGCGAAGCCGTCTCGCATCACGGCCTCCCCGCGCTCAACGGCGATCGGCGTAGAGAACACAGGGCCCGCGTGCACGAAGGTGTGGAACTCGCCGTTCTCGCCGCAGGGATCGACCCCGGCGGGCAGGTCGGCGAGCAGCGACAGATCGTAGGAACGGCCCACGAACGACGGATCCAGCTGCGCCGGATCCACGCACACGAGCACCGCCTCGAAGCCGGCCTCCACAAACTCCTTCGCCAGCGCGCCCGTGTCACGACCCCACAGCGGGAACTCCGCGCTCCAGCGCGCGCCGGCCAGCTTCTCCTCGCGGTAGGCGCGGATATCCGCCAGGAACAGGTCGGCGAAGGCCATCGTCCGGACCTCCGCCAGCGGCGGCGCCGCCAGCGCCTCCGCCATCCGCCGCTCGTACACCGCGTTGGAGCACGACGCCGGGATGCCCACCTCCACGAGCGGCACGCCCGCCGCCTCGGCCTGCGCCCGCACCAGCTCGATCCGCACGCCGTGCATGCTCACGCGACCGTAGTCCTCGGTGAAGGTGGTGAGCAGTGCGACGGGCTCCTGACCGCGCTCGTCCCGCAGCGCCCGCAGCGCCAGCGCCGAGTCCTTCCCTCCGCTCCAGGACAGCGCGAGCAACGGGCGCTACTCCGTCATCTCCGTGTCGGCGTCGCTGTAGGCGGGCGCGCAGCAGCAGAGCAGCACGAGCTCGGCGTCATCCGCCGCCCACAGCTTGTGCCGCGTCCCCGGCGGGATCACGACACAGTCGCCGGCGGCGACCTCCGTCTCCTCGGAGCCCATCCGCATCCGCCCGCGCCCGGACACGAAGTAGTAGATCTCCTCGCTCGCGCGATGAAAGTGCTCGATCGTGGCGCCGCCCGCGGGGACCCGCGCCTCGGCGAGGCTCTGGTTGCGAGCATCGGTCCACGACGGACCGATCAGCTCGCGGATGGTCGAGCCGTCGAGCGTGGTGAACGAGTCGAGCTGGTCGAGCTTCGTGACCTGCACGCCCGTGAGACTACGGGCTACGCGGCGGCTTCGCCGGCAGCGGCGGGCGGCTCCGCGCCCCGCCGCTCCTCGAGCCACGCCGCCAGCTTGTCCGCCGGCACCGGGCGGCTGAGGAAGTAGCCCTGCGCGACGTTGCAGCCCAGCTCGCGCAGCTTGTCCCAGATCTCCTGGGTCTCCACGCCTTCGGCCACCACCTCGAGGCCGAGGTTGCGGCCGAGGTCGATCGTGGAGCGCACGATCGCCACGTCGTCGGCCTCCTCGGTCATGCTCATCACGAACGAGCGGTCGATCTTGATCTCGTCGATCGGCAGCCGGCGCAGGTAGGCGAGCGAGGAGTAGCCGGTGCCGAAGTCGTCGATCGACAGGCGGATTCCGAGTCCGTGCAACTGACCGAGGACCGCCTTTGTGCGGGTGGGGTTGGCGAGCATCGTGGACTCGGTGATCTCGAGCTCGAGCAGCTCGGCCTCCACCTCCCAGCGCCTGAGCAGCCCCTCCACCTGCTGGGGGAACTCGAGGTCGAGCAGGTTGCGCATCGAAAGGTTCACCGACACCGACAGACCGAGGCCCTCGTCACGCCAGGCGCGGCACTGGCGCAGCGCCTCGTCGACGACGTACAGGGTGAGCGGCCGGATCAGGCCCGTCTCCTGGGCGACGGGGATGAATCCGTCAGGGTAGATCAGCCCCTGGTGCGGATGCTGCCAGCGCAATAGCGCCTCCACCGACCGCACCGACCCGTCCTCGAGCACCGCCTTCGGCTGGTAGTGAAGGACGAGCTCGCGCTCCTCCATCGCCCGGCGCAGCTCGGCCACGAGCGTCAGGCGCGCGGGGTCGTACTCGTCGGCGTCGGCGTCGTAGAAGGAGAACGGAGCGCTCTCCTGCTTGGCGGCGTACATGGCAACGTCGGCGCGCTGGATCAGTACGTCGGCGTCGTGGCCGTGATCGGGGAACACGGCGATGCCGATCGACGCCTCGATCGCCAGCGGCAGCTCCTGCACGCATATCGGGCGCTCGAGTGCCTCGCCGATACGCTCGATCACGCCGAGCACATCCTCCGTCTCGGACGGATCGGGGAGCAGCAGGCCGAACTCGTCGCCGCCGAGGCGCGCCACAGTGTCGGACGCGCGCAGCGCGCCGCGCAGGCGCTCGCCCACCTCCTTGAGCAGCTCGTCGCCCGCCTGGTGGCCGAGCGAGTCGTTCACTTCCTTGAAGCGGTTGAGGTCCATCATCACGATCGCGAGGCGCGTCTCGCGGCGCTCGGCGTAGGTGATCGCGTGCTCGACCCGCTCGCCGAACAGCAGCCTGTTGGGCAGGCCGGTGAGCGGGTCGTGGAGGGCCTGGTGCTGGTTCAGCTCCGACTGGCGGATCAGCTCCGCCTCCGCGCGCTTGCGCTGAGTGATGTTCTCGATCATCGTCACGGCGTAGGCGGGCTCGCCGTCCTGGTCGCGCTCGAGAGCGGCGCGCACGTGCGCCCACACCAGCTCGCCGTCCTTGCGCGAGTAGCGCGCCTCGAGCTGGAACGACTCGCGCTGCCCGCGGATCAGGTCACGGAAGAGCACGTCCGCGCGCGCCAGATCCTCGCCATACATGTAGTCGCGGAAGTGCATCTCGCCGAGCTCCGTGGCGGTGTAGCCGAGCATCTCCTCCACGGCCGGGTTCACCTCCACGGCGCGGCCGTCGCGGCCCAGCCGGAGGATGCCTATCGAGGCGCCGTCGAAGAGGGTGCGGAAGCGGTTGAAGGCCTCGGCCTGGCCGCGGCGCGCCTCGTACTCGGCCGCATGGCTCACAGCGGCGGAGAGCACGACCGAGAGCATCTCCATGGTCTCGCGGTCGTCCTCGTTGAGGCGCTCGTCGTCGGAGCGGCTGAGCACGTTGAGGGTGCCGATCACGGTCGAGCCCTGGAACAGCGGCACGCAGATCAGCGACTTGTCGCCCACCTTCGCGCGCAGCTCCTGGTTGATGCGCGAGTCGGACACGGTGTCCTCGATCAGGAGCGGCTGGCCGCTCTCGATCGCGTACTTGGCAACCGAGCCCGAGAGCGGCCGGCGAGCATCGAAGGCGGTGGCGGCGATGCCGGTGGCCGCGCGCGTGTGAAGCGTGTCGCCCTCCTCGATCAGGTTCACCATCGCGCCGTCGGCGCCGATGATTCCCACGCAGCGGTCGGCCACGAGCTGCATGACCGCTTGCAGATCGTTGCCCGCCGAGGCGATCTCGCGCTGAGTCTCGACTATGAGCGAAAGCCGCTCAGCACTGTTCCCAGTTTGGCCCGGCATGGCCGCTCACAGGCGCTAGGCGCGCGTCCAGACGCGCGAAATCGAACTGGGGTTATTCACCATAGTCAAACTGATCGACACAAACGCAGCACTGCTTGAGCGTTTATGCGCGGGTAAGGCGGCGCCTGTCAGCGCTCTGGCCGCTGAGCTTGTTCTTCACGCACGCGCGCGCGAGGGCGTAGCGGGTACGCGGCCGTGCGAATGCGCTCGGTGATGGTGCGCGGACCCTGCGCGCGGCGCGGGTCGAGCTCGGCACCGCAGAGGGCGCAGCCGGCGGCGAACTGGGACACCGGCTCGCCGCAATTCGGACAGCGGTGTGGGGCTCGCATAGCGCGACCCTAACCGCGGTTCCTCAAGGGGGGCGAAAAGTCTTGAGCGTCGGCTTATACGGGTGTGAGCCGCATCAGCCACTACCCATTCCTCGAGCTCGAAACGGGCATCCGCATGCACCTCGCCCATACCTGGCGCGCGCGGCTGCTCGGGCTCGCCCTCCTGCCCGACCTCGATCCGGACGAGGCGCTCGTGATTCCGCACTGCACGTCGGTGCACACGTTCGGGATGCGCTTCCGCCTCGATGTCGTGTTCGTCGACCGCGACTGGCTGCCGATCTACATCGAGTACGACGTCGGGCCCGGGCGCGTGCTGCGCAGCCGCTTCGCGCGCTCGGTGATCGAGGTGGCCGCAGGCGAGGCCGGGCGGCTAGCGGATGGCCTCAGGATCCAGCGAGCTCTCGAAGACGGAATGTCAGCGCGGACAGCGCCAGCTCCTCCGTAACGTTGAGCTGGAACGCGCTGCGGGTCTCCTCGCAGCACTCCGCCGCCTCACGGAGGCGTGTGGGGTCGCGCCCCTCGGCGGCGGATGCGAGATCGGCGATGCGGTCGGTGCCGAGCACGGCGGCGTCCGCGCCGGAGGCCGCCGCCACGAGGTCGCGGAACGCGATCGCCGCCAGCTCTAGCCCTAGCTCCAGCACCTCCGTGCGCGCGCGCCGGCCGTCGCGCTTGGCGGTGTCGTCGAACTCGCGCTCGAGCGCGCTCCGCTCGCGGCCGCGCGGCTCCTGCTCGAGGCGCTCGCGCTTGCGCTCCTCCACGCTCGCCTCGGCGGCCTCGCGACGCTCCTCCGCCCGCTGCAGCAGCCCGCGCCACGGCTCCTCCATGTGGATCGAACCGAGCGCATCGAGCACGAGCCGCTCCACCTCCCCGCGCAGCGCCATGCCGTCGTCCGAGGCGAGGAAGCGCGCCCGCGCGGCGTTGCCGAGCGCGAGACGGCCCGACGCGGCGGCGCGCTCGGGGTCGATGCCCTCCTCCTCCAGCCTCGCCGCGATGCGGTCGGCGGGCAGCGGGTCGAAGCGCACGAGCTGGCAGCGCGACACCACGGTCTCGAGCACGCGCCCGAGCTGGTCCGTGAGCAGGATCAGGTGCACGAACGACGCCGGCTCCTCGAGAGTCTTCAGCAGCCGGTTGGCCACCTCGTCGTTCATCGTGTCCACGCGCTCGAGCACGAACACGCGGCGCTTCGACTCGAACGGCGTTCGCCCCGCCGCCGACACCACCGGGCCCTCCACGTCGCTCACTCGCATCACGTGGGCGCCGGTGGGCCGCACCCAGGTGAGGTCGGGGTGCGTGCCGTGCATCGCACGGGCGCGCGCGGCGTCGGGATCGTCCTCGCCCTCCGCGAGCAGCTCGGCCGCGAGCGCCAGCGCGGCGGTGCGCTTGCCCGTGCCCGGCGGGCCGTGGAAGAGATAGGCGTGCGAGGGGCTGCCCGACGCGAGGGCCGAGCCGAGCACCATCCGCGCGTGCGGGTGGTCCTCCGTGCCGGCTAGCTGGGGCGCCTCGGCGGTCATGCGCGGGCGCCCGCGGCGGCGCGCGCCTCCTGCACGGCGGCGAGCACGTCGGCGTGGACCTCGGCCGAGAGGCGGTCCGCGTCGATGATGCGCCAGCGCCCCGGCTGAGCCGCGCCAGCTCGCGGTAGGCGTCGAACACCGCCCTCTGCAGCGAGTCGCCCTCGTCCTCGAAGCGGTCGAGCTGGCCGGCCCGCTCGGCCGCCCGCGCGGGGTCGATCGCGAGCAGGAAGGTGAGGTCGGGCAAGAGGCCGCCGGTGGCGAAGCGGTTGATCTGCTCGACGTCTTCCACGCCGAGCCCGCGCGCAACGCCCTGGTAGGCGAGCGACGAGTCGAGGAAGCGGTCCGACACCACCACCCTGCCCTCCTCGAGCGCGGGACGGATCACCTGCGCGACCAGCTCCGCCCGGGCCGCAGCAAACATCAGCGCCTCGGTCTCGGGCGCGATCGACAGCGCCTGGTCCTTGAGCAGGTCGCGCAGCCGCTCCCCCACCTCGGTCCCGCCCGGCTCTCGCACCGCCAGCGCCTCATCCCCAAGCGCCTCACACAGCATCCGAGCCTGCGTGGTCTTGCCGGAGCGATCGATGCCCTCAAAAGTTACGAAGAGGCCGACCATCAGTAGCCGAAGCTACCAGCGATAGTGGCCGTTCAAGTTGTCAGTTCTCAATTCTCAGTTCTTAGTTCCGTCCCTCAACTGAGAACTGAGAACCGAGAACTTGGAACTAATGGCTACGATCCGCGCCCTATGAAAGCTCTAGTCACCGGCGGCGCCGGTTTCATCGGCTCGAATGTGGTGGACGCATTGCTCGAACGCGGCGACGAGATAACCGTGCTCGACAACCTCTCCACCGGCAAGCGGGAGAACCTCGAGTCCGCGCTCGCGAACGGAGCGACCTTCGCCGAGGCTGACTTCCGCGACGGCGACGCCGCGCGCGAGATCGTCGCGGGCGCGAAGCCGGAGGTGATCTTCCACCTCGGGGCCCAGATCGACGTGCGCCGCTCCGTGGCCGACCCGGCCTACGACGCGACCATCAACGTGATCGGCACGATCAACATGCTGGCCGCCGCGCAGGAGCACGGCGTGCGCCGCTTCGTGAACAGCTCGACGGGCGGGGCGATCTACGGCGAGGGCCGCGTGATCCCCGCGCCCGAGACCCATCCGGAGGAGCCGGAAGCCGGCTACGGCCAGTCGAAGCTCGCGGCGGAGGGCTACTGCGGGCTATTCCGTCGCCTGCACGGCCTCTCCACGGTGTCGCTGCGCTACGGCAACGTCTACGGCCCGCGCCAGGACCCGCTCGGCGAGGCGGGCGTGATCGCGATCTTCTGCGGCAAGCTCGCGGACGGCGGCAAGCCCACCGTGTTCGGCGACGGCATGCAGACGCGCGACTACGTGTACGTCGGCGACGTCGTCTCCGCCAACCTGGCAGCGGCCGACTCGGACGCCGGCGGCTCCTTCAACATCGGGCTCGGCGTGCAGAGCACCGTGATGGACATCGTCGAGCTGCTCGGCAAGCTCGGCGGCCGCGACGACTTCCAGGCCGAGCACGCGCCCGAGCGCCAGGGCGAGATCCAGCACATCGCGCTCGACGCCGCCCGCGCCCGCGAGGAGCTCGGCTGGGAGCCGGAGGTGCAGCTCGAGGAAGGGCTCGAGCGCACGCTCGCCTCGATCCAGGGCTGATGTCGGCCGGTGTCCTGGTGCTGATCGTTCTCGCTGGAATCGTCGTCTTGGGAGCGCTCGGCCTGGCCGTCGGCGGCCCGGAGCGGCGCGAGCGTGCCGCCGATCTAGCCGCCGAGTTCTGGGACTGGCTCCGGCTCGGCAAGTGAGGCTCCCCGCGCTACTCGACGAGTGGCGCGCACTGCCGCCGTCGGTGGCGTGGTTCCGGATGCGGGCGCGGCGCCTGGCCAGACAGAGGGACGATCAGTTCACGCTGCGCTCGGTCACCCGCGCGGACGAGCTGGGCAGGCTGATCGAGCTGGCGCGCGGGCGGCGGAATGTGGTGGAGCTCGGCACCGGCACGGCCTGGACGGCGGTCGCGCTCGCGCTGACCGACCGTGCGCGCCAGGTTGTGAGCTACGACCCGCTGGTCTGGGACGGCCGCGACGAGTACCTCGCGCTCGCCGGGGCCGCGCGCGAGCGCATCACGTTCGTTCAGGAGCCCGGGGAGAACGGACCGGCGGCGACCGGCCCGCCCGCCGAGCTCGTCTTCATCGACAGCTCGCACGACCGCGAGCCCACGCTGGCCGAGTTCGCCGCGTGGCGCGGCGCCCTGGCGCCCGGGGCGGTGGTGGTGTTCCACGATTACGACGAGCCGGCCTACCCAGACGTGACCGAGGCCGTGCGCGAGCTCGGGCTCGAGGGCGAGCGCTTCGGCCACATGTTCATCTGGCGGGCCTGATCAGTCGCCGGTGGGCACGACGCCGGCTGGCTCGACCATGAGGATCGACGTGCGCACCGGCGCGCTCGTCTTGTGCATCACGCCACGCGGCACCGTGTAGCCCTGCTTGGGCTTGAGTCGGACCGTGTCGGCGCTCTCGATCTCGATCACCAGCTCGCCCTCGAGCACGAGGAAGAACTCGTCCTCGGTCTCGTGCTTGTGCCAGTGGAAGTCGCCCTCGATCACGCCGAGCCGCACCACCGAGTCGTTGACGGTCGTGAGCGTCTGGTTGAACCAGGGCTCGTGCGCGGCGGCCTCCGCGCCCACGTCGATCAGGGTCAGCGAGCCGAACTTGTCGTCGGTGTGGATGTCGTAGTCGCCTGTCATGAGCGGATGATCCCGCAAACAGGGCGAAGAGCCCGTCCGGCCGCGCGGAATCGGGGCTCAGGCGTGAAATGATCGCCCGGTCGCCATTCTTCCCGCATTCTCCACCACAATATGTTGTGGTCCAGGGAGGAATTAGGCACTAGGGCTAGTAGAATTAGGGGCCGAATGCGCTGTCCCTACTGCCATTTCGAGTCCACGCGTGTAGTGGACTCCCGCCTGGTCGATCCGGGCGACTCCATCCGCCGCAGGCGTGAGTGCGCGCGCTGCGGCGAGCGCTACACGACGTACGAGCGGGCCGAGGGCCCGATGATCGTCGTGCGCAAGCGGGACGGGCAGCGCGAGCAGTTCGACCGCGACAAGCTCATGCGCGGAATGCTGCGCGCCACCAACAAGCGGCCGGTGGAGGTGGGCGACCTCGAGGAGCTCGCCGACCGGATCGCCGGCGAGGCGCGGCGGCGCGGCGGGCAGGTCGACGCGGAGTGGATCGGGGAGCGCGTGCTGCGCGGCCTCGTCCGGCTCGACCGCGTGTCGGCGCTGCTGTTCGCGTGCATCTACCGGAGCTTCGAGGACCTCTCGGATTTCGAGTCCGAGCTCGAGCGCCTCAAGTCCGAGCCGGTGCTCGGCGACGACCAACTTCCACTGGTCCTTCCGTCCGACCCTCGCGAGAGGATCGGAACTTCCCCCTCGGGCTCGCCCCAAGGGCAGGAAGGAGAACTCGAATCCGTTAGGAGAGGACATGCCGGACACTCGTAGCGCCCCCGACACCCCCACCACCTTCGCCACGAAGGGCGTCAGAGTGGAACGGCGCTACACCGAACCCGGTGTCCATCCGTTCGACGCGATCGACTGGGAGCTCCGCGACGCGGAGGTCGGCAAGTTCAAGCAGGAGCAGGTCGAGTTCCCGAAGAGCTGGTCGCAGAACGCGACCAACATCGTCGCCCAGAAGTACTTCCGCGGGCAGATCGGCTCGCCGGAGCGCGAGTCGTCGGTCAAGCAGATGGTCGGCCGCGTGGCCGGCACGATCTCGGGCTGGGGCCGCGAGCTTGGCTACTTCTCCACCGATGAGGACGCCGACGCCTTCGAGGCCGAGCTCACCCACATCCTCGTCAACCAGATCGCGGCGTTCAACTCGCCGGTCTGGTTCAACGTGGGCTTCGAGGAGTGCCCGCAGTGCTCCGCCTGCTTCATCCTGTCGGTCGAGGACCAGCTCGAGTCGATCCTCGACTGGAACACCAAGGAGGGCAAGATCTTCCGCGGCGGCTCCGGCTCGGGGATCAACCTCTCGAACATCCGCGGCTCGATGGAGCCGCTCGCCAAGGGCGGGCTGGCCAGCGGCCCGGTTTCGTTCATGCGCGGCGCCGACGCGTGGGCCGGCACGATCAAGTCGGGCGGCAAGACGCGGCGCGCGGCCAAGATGGTCGTGCTCGACATCGACCACCCGGACATCGTCGACTTCATCTGGTGCAAGGCGCGCGAGGAGGAGAAGGCGGCCGCGCTGCGCGACGCCGGCTTCGACATGCGGCTCGACAGCGAGCACTTCGCCTCGATCCAGTACCAGAACGCCAACAACTCGGTCCGGGTCACGGACGAGTTCATGGAGCGCGCCGAGCGCGGCGAGAGCTGGGAGACGATCGCGCGTGTGACCGGCAAGCCCGTCGAGACCTATGACGCGCGCGAGCTGCTCGGGCAGATCGCCGAGGCGGCGTGGAAGTGCGCCGACCCGGGCGTCCAGTACGACACCACGATCAACGAGTGGCACACGTGCCCGAACTCGGGCCGGATCAACGCGTCCAACCCGTGCTCGGAGTACATGCACGTGGACGACTCGGCGTGCAACCTCGCGTCGATCAACCTGCTCAAGTTCCGCCGCCCGGACGGCACGTTCGACGTCGACGCCTTCTCGCACGTGGTCGACGTGATGATCCTCGCGCAGGAGATCGTCGTCGGCCCGTCGAGCTACCCCACCGAGGAGATCGGCCGCAACGCGCGTGCTTTCCGCCAGCTCGGACTCGGCTACGCCAACCTCGGCGCGCTGCTGATGTCGAACGGCCTGGCGTACGACTCCGACGGTGGCCGCATTGCCGCCGCCGGGATCACCGCGCTGATGACCGGGCCGCGCGTACCGCAAGTCGGCCGAGGTGGCCTCGGCGATGGGCCCGTACGAGCGCTACGACGAGAACCGCGATCCGCACAACCACGTGATGCGCAAGCACCGCGACGCGGCGTATGCGATCGACGACTCGCTCTCGAACGAGGAGCTGGTGTCGGCGGCGCGGCGCGCCTGGGACGAGGCGGTCACGCTCGGCGAGGTGCACGGCTACCGCAACGCGCAGGCCACGGTGCTGGCGCCCACGGGCACGATCTCGTTCCTGATGGACTGCGACACCACCGGCATCGAGCCCGACTTCTCACTGGTCAAGTTCAAGGAGCTGGTGGGCGGCGGCCAGATGACGATCGTCAACCGCACGGTGCCGCTGGCGCTGCGCACGCTCGGCTACAGCGACGCTCAGGTCCAGCAGATCGAGGCGTTCATCGACGAGCACGCCACGATCATCGGCGCGCCGGAGCTGAAGGACGAGCACCTCGAGGTGTTCGACGTCGCCGTCGGCCAGCGCGCGATCTCGCACATGGGCCACATCAAGATGATGGGCGCGGTGCAGCCGTTCATCTCGGGCGCGATCTCGAAGACGGTGAACATGCCCGAGTCGAGCACCGTCGGCGACATCGCCGACGCGTACCTGCAGGCATGGAAGCTGGGCGTCAAGGCGCTCGCGATCTACCGCGACGGCTCGAAGACCGCGCAGGCGCTGCGCACCGACGCCAAGAAGGACAAGAAGGCCGACGCCGCGGCCGAGGCTCCGCTCGAGCCCGAGGCGATGCGCCGCCGGATGCCGCGTGAGCGCCAGTCGATCACGCACAAGTTCGGGATCGGCCAGGGCCACGAGGGCTACATCACCGCCGGCATGTACGAGGACGGCACGCTCGGCGAGATCTTCCTCACCGACATCGGCAAGGAAGGCTCGACGCTGCGCGGCATGATGAACTCGTTCGCCACCGCGATCTCGATCGGCCTCCAGTACGGCGTGCCGCTCGAGACCTACGTGCGCAAGTTCTCCTACATGCGCTTCGACCCGGAGGGGATGACCACCAACCCGGAGATCCCCTTCGCCAAGTCGATGCCCGACTACATCATGCGCTGGCTCGCCTCGCGCTTCCTGGACGTCGACGTGCAGGAGGAGCTCGGCATCCTCACCCCCGAGGTGCGGGCACGCAAGGCGGCCCAGGAGGCGCTGCTCCGCGGCGACAGCCCCGCCCCCTCAGGCGAGGGCAACGGCTCGAACGGCGGCAACGGCCACTCCGGCAACGGTGGCAACGGCGGAGGCGGCGCGACCGCCGAGGCGCCGCCCAAGCCCGCGGCAGAGGCGCTGACCGACGACCCGCCGGTGCGCCCCGCGAAGCTGGTCGGCCTCGACCTCGGCCCGGCGTGCGAGCAGTGCGGCGGCATGATGCAGCGGACGGGCTCGTGCTACACGTGCACCTCCTGCGGCAACAACACCGGCTGCGGTTAGTAGTTGTCGGTGCTCATGTAGCGGCCACGACTGCTCGAATCGTGACCAAGGTTGGAAGGGTCGCCTCCGGGCGGCCCTTGCCTTTCGCCACGACCCCCGCGGCCCTAATAGGCGACTAACCCGATATCCGTCTGCGGGCGACTACCGAAGCCGGGCCCCTCCATCGGGCGTACGGTCGCGAGGGACATGAGGCCCAACAATCTGACCGCACGAGCCGCTCGTTGGAGTGCGGCTCACCGCAAGGCGGCTGTCCTTGGTTGGTTCGCATTCGTATTCATCGCGTTCGCCATCGGACAGGCGGTAGGCGTCGTGAACATGAAGGACCAGGAATTCGGCATCGGCGACTCACACAAGGCCGAGAGCATCCTGGCCCGGGAGTTCCCGACCGAGCGCGCGGCGGAGCAGGTGCTCATCCAGAGTCGCAATGGGACCCTGAATCGTGCCGAGCTACGCGCTGTGACCAACGACCTCGCCGCCCGTCTTTCGCGCGTGCCGGTGGTCGACCAGATCGAGTCGCCACTCGACGCCGGCAATTCGGGCCAGCTTTCGAAAAACGGCCGCTCGGCGCTCGTGACGTTCCAGATCACCGGCGATCCGGATACCGCGGCGGATCGCGTCGCTCCCGCGCTCGCCGCCACGGCGGCGGTGCAGCGCGCACACCCGGATCTGCTGGTCGGCGAGGTCGGCGACGCCAGCGCCAACAAGGCAGTGAGCGACCGTATCGCCGCAGACTTCAAGCGGGCCGAGTTCACCTCCATACCGGTGACGCTCGTGATCCTCGTAATTGCGTTCGGCGCGATCGTGGCCGCCGGCATCCCCCTGTTGCTCGGCCTGACTGCCGTGATGGCGGCGCTCGGGCTGACCGCCCTCTTCAGCCATGTGATGCACGTTGACGAGTCGATCAACTCGGTGATCCTGCTGATCGGCCTGGCCGTCGGCATCGACTACTCCCTCTTCTACCTGCGCCGCGATCGCGAGGAGCGGGGGCGCGGGCGCACGCCCGCCGACGCGCTCGAGACTGCGGCGGCCACCTCGGGCCGCGCGGTGCTCGTGTCCGGCCTGACCGTCATGGCTGCGATGGCCGGCATGTTCTTGATGGGCTCGCGCACCTTCCAGGGCTTCGGCGTGGGCACCGTGCTGGTCGTGGCAATCGCCCTGATCGGCTCGCTGACGGTGCTGCCGGCGATCCTCTCGAAGCTCGGCGACCGCGTCGACCGCGGGCGCATCCCCTTCCTGCGGCGGCTGGCAAGCCGCGACGGCGAGTCGAGGTTCTGGGCCACCATCGTCGGTGGGGTGCTGCGCCGGCCGCTGTTGTGGGGCGGCCTGGCCGCCGCGCTGCTCGTCTTCCTCGCGATTCCGGCATTCCGCCTGCACACCGCGGACTCAGGCGTGCAGGGCCTCCCCCGCGACCTGCCCGTGATGAAGGTCTACGACCGCGCCCAGGCGGCGTTCCCCGGCCAGCCGCTGCCGGCGATCGTCGCCGTCAGCGCCCCGGACGTAACCGCCCCGCAGGTCACGGCCGGCATCGACGCGCTCAAACGCGCCGCCCTCGCGACCGGTCAGATGCAGCAGCCAATAGCCGTCGACATCAGCGCGTCGAAGCGAGCCGCCCAGGTACGAATCCCGCTGGCGGGCAAGGGCACCGACAACGCCTCCAACCGCGCCCTCGACCGGCTGCGTGGCGAGGTGATCCCCTCCACGATCGATCGCGTGGACGGGGCGGAGGCCCACGTGACCGGCTTGACCGCAGGCTCGCGTGACTTCAACGACTCGATGAAGTCACATGCCCCGATCGTGTTCGCCTTCGTGCTCGGGCTGGCGTTCGTGCTGCTCTTGCTCACGTTCCGATCGATCGTGATCCCGCTCAAGGCGATCGTCCTGAACATGCTGTCCGTGGGCGCGTCATACGGAGTGCTCGTGCTCGTGTTCCAGGACGGGCGCCTCGAGTCGCTGCTCGGCTTCCGCTCGATCGGCGGCGTGACGTCCTGGCTGCCGCTGTTCCTGTTCGTTGTCCTCTTCGGCCTGTCGATGGACTACCACGTGCTCATCCTCAGCCGGGTGCGGGAGGCGTACGACGCCGGCATGTCCACCGAGCGCGCCGTCTCGTACGGCATCCGTGCCACGGCCAGCGTCGTCACGAGCGCGGCAATCGTGATGGTCGGCGTGTTCGCCATCTTTGCGACGCTCGGGATGATCGACTTCAAGATGATGGGCGTTGGGCTGGCCGTCGCCGTGCTTCTCGACGCGACGATCGTGCGCGCGGTGCTGCTCCCGGCCACGATGACGCTGCTGGGCGACTGGAACTGGTACCTGCCGCGCTGGCTCGAATGGCTGCCGAGGATCCAGCGCGAGGCGCCCATGGCGCCGCCCGAGCCCGCCGCCGAGCCCAAGCCGCGCGCGCCTGTCGGCGTCTGAGGGGGCAGCCTCGCCCGCTTGGCCGCCGGTCACTCGAGGAGCGTGGTGCTCCGCGCCCGGCTACAGGCGCCTGACTAGAGTTGACTCATGTCTGGCCCGGTCCTGCTTGCCGTCGACGAGGATCCGGACGGGATACGTGCCGTCGAACGAGAGCTGAGCGACCGTTTCGGACGCCACTACCGCGTGATCTGCATGCGCTCGACGCCGGAGGCGCGTGACCGCCTGGAGGAGCTCGCGGCCGCCGGCGAGGAGGTCGCGCTCGTCCTCGCGGGCCAGTGTCTGTCTGGAATGACCGGTAGCGAGCTGCTGGATCAGGCGCGTCACCTGCATCCGCACGCGCGCCGCGGGCTGCTGATCGAGTGGGGCCACTGGGGCAACCGCGTGACAGGCGAGGAGATCTTCGACTCGATCGCCCACGGCCGCATCGACCACTTCGTGGTCAGGCCGGCGGCGTCGCCGGACGAGCCGTTCCTGCACGCGATCTCGGGCCTGCTGCTCGAATGGGCCGAGGCCCGGCGCGAGCTGCCGAACACGATCCACGTGGTCGGTGAGTCGTGGTCCGGCAGGGCTTACGAGCTGAGGGACGTGCTCGGCCGCTGCGCGATCGCGCACTCGTTCTGCCTGGCCGACTCGGACGAGGGACGCGAGCTCCTGGCGGAGGCGCCCGACGACGCCAAGCTCCCGCTCGTCGTCTTCCCCGGCGGCACCATCCTGTCGGACCCGAGCAACGCGGAGCTGACGAAGGCGTCGGGCTCGTCGGTCGACCCCGAGCGAGTGGACTTCGACCTCGTGATCGTCGGCGCCGGGCCGGCCGGCCTTTCGGCGGCCGTTTACGGCGCGTCTGAGGGGTTCAGCACCCTGGTGGTCGACGAGGGCGGGCTCGGCGGGCAGGCCACCTCCAGCTCGCTGATCCGCAACTACCTCGGCTTCCCTCGCGGCGTCAGCGGTCGCCGTCTGGCCCAGCAGGCATACGAGCAGGCGTGGGTGTTCGGGGCGAACTTCGCGTTCATGCAGAGGGTCACGGAGGTCCGGCGTGAGCGCGACGGGCTCTACCTGAGCCTCTCGGACAGCGGGCACGTGCGCACGCGCGCGGTGCTGCTGGCCACCGGGGCGAGCTATCGCCGGCTCGGGGTCGAGTCGCTGGAGGCGCTGAACGGCGCCGGCGTCTTCTACGGAAGTGCCGCGTCAGAGGCACCCGCCATGGCCGGCCAGGATGTCTACGTGCTCGGCGGCGCGAACTCGGCCGGACAGGCCGCGCTCCACCTGGCGCGCTACGCGCGGAGCGTCACGCTCGTGGTCCGGTCCTGCTCCCTCCACGCGGGCATGTCGCACTACCTCGTCCAGCAGGTGGAGGCGACGCCCGGGCTGCGGGTCCGGCTCGGGACGGAGATCGTCGGCGGTGGCGGCGATGGCTGGCTCGAGCAGCTCGTGCTTCGCGATCGCGCGGACGGGAGCGAGGAGACGGTCGACGCGAGCGGGCTCTTCCTCATGATCGGAGCCAACCCGCACACCGAGTGGCTGCCCGCCGAGATCGAGAGGGACGAGCGCGGGTTCATCCTCACCGGAGCCGACCTCGGCGCCGACAACGGCTGGCCGCTCGAGCGTGACCCCTTCCTGCTCGAGACGAGCATGCCGGGAGTGTTCGCGGCGGGCGACGTCCGCCACGGCTCGGTCAAGCGCGTGGCGTCCTCGGTCGGCGAGGGCTCGGTGGCGATCCAGCTCCTGCACCGCATGTTCGAGGCCGACGGGCTGGTCCCGCGCGGGCGCCCGCAGGAGCCGGCGCTCACGAGCCGCTGACGCGCCCAGCTGGCGAACGCATCCCGCAGGAGAGGTTCAGCGGTGCTGCGGCTTCAGGATCGTGAAAGCGAGGCTCTTCGGCTTCGACACGTTGCCGGCGGGGTCGCTGGCGCGGATGGTTGCGCGGTAGCGGCCGGCCCGCAGTGCGCGGCGGCCGATGCGGCCGCTGAACCTCACGGTCGCGCGTCCGGCCTGCTCTGTGCGGCGGAGCGTGCCGGCGGCCACGAAGCGCCTGCATGCGCGATGTTGGCGCAGGCGCCTGGTTGGCTTGCGGCAGTGCCGGCCCACACGCCGGCCCGGCCGGGAGCGCTGGATCGAGATGCGGACGCGCGCGGGCTCGCTGAGCGCGAACCGGAACGCGGTGCCGCGTGCGACAGCGGAGACCGGCGTGGCGCCACGTCCCACCGCGAACCGGCGATGAGTGATGGAGAAGCGGGCGACGGTGGGCGGCGTGGTGTCCGCAGCTGCCGGCCCGGGCGCGCCGGGCTCGCCTGTGGCGCGCGCGAACTCCGCGACAGCCGAGCTTGCCTCGCTGGCCGTGTACAGGTTGTGGTCGTCCGGGCTCAGCGTCACGTCCTCGGTCCCCTGGATGCCCAGGCCTGGGGCGCAGCCGTCCGCAAGCGCGGGCGGGATCGGCCCGCCCACCTCGTTCACGCAGCCATCCATGCCGGGGAGCTGCGCGAGCGCACCGCTGGCGGGGTCGCGCACGAATGCGGCGATTCCCCCGCTCGAGTTTGCCGTTTCGATTACGCCCCGGATGGCGCGGGCGGCCGCGGGCAGGCCAAACACAAATGAACCCACGTAGAGGTTGCGTCCATCGGCGGTGAACGCGAGTCCCAACGGCTGCTCCAGGCCGCGCGCGACGCCGCAGGCTCCGGTGGGTCCACCCGGCTGCTCGCTCCCGTCCCCGCTAAGGCACGCCGCCAGGCCCGGCAGCTGGTTGAGCTGGCCGCTGGCCGGGTCGCGGCCGAACACCGCCACCGAGCTCGCCAGGAATGCGGCGACGTAGACGTTGCGGCCGTCAGGGCTCACCTGCACCGAGCCCGGGCCGTCCAAGCTGATCGCCTGAGTGCACACCCCGGTATCCCCGGCGTCGTCGCCGCTCTCGGACAGGCAGCCGGTCCGGTCCGCCGACTGGCCGAGCTCGCCGGTATTTTGGTCGCGGTCGAGCACCGCCACGCCGGATCCCTCGAAGTCCGAGGCGTACACGGTCTTGCCGTCCGGCGCGACCGCCAGCCCCGCGATGGTGCCGAGGGCCTTGCCATCCACGCAGGCCATCGTGTCGTTCAGGTTGTCCTGGTCTGCACCGTTCTCGGTGATGCATCCGGAGCGCGGATCGGTGGATTGTGAAAGCGAGCCGTCCGGCGCGCGCCGGAGGATCGCAATGCCTCCGTGATTGGCGGCCGCGTAGAGCGTCGAACCGTCGGGACTGAACGCGAGTGATCCAACGTCGCCCACGTTCTTCCCATCGACGCAGGCGCCGCCCGAGCCGTCCGTGCTCACGCAGGCAGCGGTGCCCTGCGGCTCGCTCAAGAGCCCGGTGGCGGGATCGCGGTCGAATTCCGTGATCTCCTCATCGGAAGCGACGTACACGTTCTGCCCGTCAGGGCTGACCACGACGTCGACCGGACCATGCATCGACGCGCGGGTGGCACATGCCCCGCCGCGGCTGTCGGTGCCGTCGGAGGTCACGCAGGCGAGGGGCGTGAGGGCACCGCTCACCGGGTCGCGAGCCATGATGCTGAGGCTGTCGTCGAGCCCGATCGCATAGGCGTTGCGCCCATCCGGGCTGATCGCCACCGCGGTCGCGTTCTCCAGGACGGGGCCGGTCCGGCAGACCTGGTCCGCACCCCGCGCGGGGTCGCTCCCGTCGTTGCTCACGCACGCGTCGAGCCCCGGGAGGGGAACGAGCGTGCCGGGAGTGGCGGCATGCGCCGCCGGCGCGAGAGCCGCGAAGACGCCGGCGAGGATGAGCAGTCGACGGAGCAAGACGAGTCCTTCCGTAGGGCGGGGCCGTTTCCCGGAAGGACGCACTGCGGCCGGATTTCTTCGCCCACCCCCAGCCCTAGGTGATCAATGTCACGGAGAGGCCGTTGCGTTCAGCCAGAGACGGCGGGTTCGACGGCCACCACGCGCAGGTCCTCGGGCGCCCCGGCGGCCTTCAACCGCTTGGGGCGGGCGAGGCGGTAGCGCGCCTCGTCAAGCTCGACGCAGGCGGGCTGCGAGAGGAGCACCTGGTCGGGGTTCGCGGCGTCCATGATCCTGGCCGCGGTGTTCACGTCCACGCCGTAGTAGTCGCCGCCGAGTCTGCGCGGCCGCCCGCGGTGGATGCCGAAGCGCATCCGGGGGCGGTAGCCATCCACCTCGATCTCCTCCAGGCGCGGACGGAGGCCGAACACGCCAGCGAGGGCCTGCTCGGGTCCGGCGAAGGTGGCCATCACTCCATCCCCCAGTCGTTTCACCACCACGCCGTCCTCCTGGCGAATCGCCGACTCGGTGGCCGCGCCGACGGTCCGAAGCAGCTCGAGGCAGGCCTCGTCGCCCGCCGCGAGCGCCCAGGACGAGAAGCTCACGAGGTCGGCGAACAGGAGCGTGACGTGCTCGCTGCCCCGCCCGCGGCCGGACGCCTCGGACAGCTCCTGCCAGAGCTGCAGCGCGGCGAGTCCCAGCTCGTGGGCAGCGCTCGCCCGGCCGGGCTGGAGCTCCGACACCCTGCGGCCCAGCACCTGAGGACCCTCGGGCCCGGCGGTGGATAGCGCGTCGCCGAAGCGGCTGTCGCCTGGCAGCCGCGATCGAACCCAGCGCGTGGCGCGCAGCGCGGCGGGGTGGCTGTCCGCGCGCACAGCCGCCTGGCGAAGGCGCTCGAGGCGCCGCTCCTGCGACCGCTCCGAATCGCTCACGGCGTGGGAGCCTGACAGGCCGCGTCAAAGTCCGCGCGGCACACACGGGGACCGCGTAGTCTCGGAATTAGAGTGACGCTGGAGCTGGACACGCCGCACGGACCGGCGCGGGTGCATCTGCATCCGGTGGACCGGCCGAAAGCGGCGCTCGTGCTCGGGCACGGCGCCGGCGGCGGCGTGGGCGCGCGCGATCTCGTGGCTGCCACCGAGGCGGCGAACGAGCTGGGCATCAGCGTGGCGCTGGTGGAGCAGCCCTACCTGGTGGCCGGGCGCCGCAGCCCGGCGCCGGCGAAGCAGCTCGACGCTGCCTGGATCGCGGTGATGAGCCAGCTGCGCGAGGACGCGCTCAAGGGGCTGCGCGTCATCGCCGGCGGTCGCTCAGCCGGCGCGCGCGTGGCCTGCCGGACGGCGAAGGAAGTAGGCGCGATCGCGGTGCTGTGCCTGGCGTTCCCGGTGCACCCGCCCGGCAAGGGCGACGATCCGTCGAAGAGCCGGCTGCCCGAGCTCGAGGCGGCGGGCGTGCCGACGCTGGTGGTGCAGGGCGAGCGCGACCCGTTCGGGATGCCGCCCGACGGCCCCGGGCGCACGGTGGTGCACGTACCTGGCGACCACGCGCTCCGGCAGACGGAGCCGGTGGCGGCTGCGGTGTCCGGCTGGCTCGCCTGGCTACTGAAGGATTGAGCGCGCTCAGCTAGCGCGCCGGTTGAACGCCGCCGCGATGGCCTTGCCGCTGGCCGCCGTGAGTTCCGCGCTCGTGGGCATACGGTCTGGATCGGCGAACGACTGGAGCATGAGACCGTCCGTGACGGCGATCAGGAGCGTGGCGTGGTGGCGCGCGTCCTCCGGATCGAGCGCCTCGCCCAGCGCTTCGGTGAGCATGCCCGCCACGCGCTCGCGCTGGCGCTCGTAGTGCGCGGCGAGTTTGGCCGCCAGGTCGGGCGAGCGCGCGCTTCGAGGCAGCGCCTCGATGAACGCCAAGTAGTAGGGCCGGATCTCGTCGAAGCTGTCGAGCACCGCCCGCCAGGACAGTGCCAGCCGCTCCACGGGCGTGGCGCCGGGATCGGCGCTGGTGGCATGCGCGACCGCCTCAGCCCACTCCTCGAGCGCCTGGCCGGTGGCCTCGTTGAGCAGGGCCTCCTTGGAGCCGAAGTGGTAACCGATCGAGCCGAGGTTGGTGCCCGATGCGGCAACGAGATCGCGCGCCGTGATGTTGCCGTAGCCGCGCTCGCGCAGCAGGACCTTGGCTGCGTCGAGGAGCTTCTCGCGATGTGTCTGCCTGACCTCACTATACATCTGTATAAGACGCTAGTATAAATCGCTCGTTCACGGAAGCGGGAGGAGCGGGGATGAACGAGGCGGTGTTGGCGCGGAGGGCCACCGCAGACGATGTCGGCAGGCTGAAGACCGCGCTGGCGGCGGCCTTCGAGGACGATCCGGTGTTCGGCTGGGAGCCGCACCACTACCTCCCCTACATCGGCGTGGCGCCGGAGGCGCAGGGCCGCGGCCTGGGCAGCGCGCTGATGCGGCCGATCCTCGACCGCTGCGACGAGGAGCGGCTGCCGGCCTACCTCGAGGCCACGAGCGAGCGCAACGCCGCCCTCTACGAGCGCCTTGGCTTCGAGCTGCGGGCGGGCGGCAGCCCGCCGCTCTGGCTGATGGTCCGTCCGCCGGGCGGGGCGGCGGAGTGAGCGCCGTGGCGAAGCAGCGGGACGCACCCCGGCCGATCGCGCCCCCGCCGGCGATCTTCGCGCTGGCCCTGGGCGCGGGCCTGGGGTTGGAGGCGGCGCTGCGCGGCTTCGGCCTGCCGGCTGCGCTGGAGTGGGCCGGGGTGGCGCTGCTCGTGGCGGGCGGGCTGCTGGCCACCTGGTCGTTCGCGGCGTTCCGGCGCGCGCGGACGCCGTTCATGTTCAGCCCCGCCGCCCGTCTGATGACGAGTGGGCCGTTCCGGCTCACGCGCAACCCGCTCTACCTGGCCCTGACGCTCACCTGCGCCGGCATCGCGCTGACGGTGGGCGCGCCGTGGGCGCTCGCAACGCTGGCGGTGGCGGTGGTGCTCGTGGACCGGGGTGTGGTGGCGCGCGAGGAGCGCTACCTCGAGCGCAGGTTCGGCGAGGAGTACCGCGCCTACCGCGCGCACACGAGGCGCTGGCTCTAGGAACGCGCCGCGGGACACGGTGGCGGCGATGTTCGTGCACTTACCCCTGCGTTTGCCCCACCCGCCGCCGGGATAGTGCGCCACTCGTGGCACCAACCTGGCTTGCCGTCCTCGCCTGGATCGCGCTCGCCGCGGCCTTCGTGTCGGCGGGTTTGATCCTGTACGACATCTTCGCTCGCGGGCACCGGCAGCGGATGTGGATCATGGAGGCGGTGTGGCCGGTCACCGGCCTCTACGCGGGGCCGCTCGCGGTCTGGGCGTACCGCCGCTACGGCGTGCTCAACAGCCCGGCGTATCAACGTGCCAGCGGCCGCGAGCCCGACTACGGCGAGGGCGTATCCACGTCCATCGGCGTCACGCACTGCGGAGCGGGCTGCACGCTCGGGGACATCATCGGCGAGTGGATCGTGTTCGCCGTCGGCATCTCGATCGCGGGCGCGGCGCTGTGGCCCGAGTTCGTCGCCGACTTCGCTCTCGCCTTCGCGCTCGGGATCGGCTTCCAATACTTCTCGATCGCGCCGATGCGTGGGCTCGGCCTGCGCGACGGGCTCGTGGCCGCGCTCAAGGCGGACACGCTGTCACTCACCTTCTTCGAGATCGGGCTGTTCGGCTGGATGGCGCTGATGTTCTTCGTCTTCTTCCCAGCGCCGGAGCACCTGCATCCGGACAGCCCCGCCTACTGGTTCCTGATGCAGATCGGAATGCTCATCGGCTTCGCGACGAGCTATCCGATCAACACCTGGCTCATCAGGCGTGGTCTGAAGGAGGCGATGTGAGTTGTGGCGGTCCGCTAGGAGGCGCGCACGAGGGGCGTGACCGTGGCGGGACCCTGCTGGATGCGGGCCCGCTCCTGGGCAAGTCCCTCTAGGAGCGCCTGCTTGCCGGCACTGACGGTGTCGAGCGCCTGCTGGAGCTCGGCCTCGACGGCCTCCACGCGGATGAGCATCTGCGTGGCGGCCTCCACCGCATCGTGGCGGATCCGCTGAGCCTCTAGCTCGGCGGCGCGCTGGATGTCGGCAGCGTGATCGAGGATGCCGTCGACGTGCGCCGACATCTTCGCGGCGAGCGGAGTGCGGGGCGCGGATCCCTTCCACCACCACTGCCAGAACCGGCTGTTGCTTCTGGAGGATTTCATGGGACCCGCGTCGGCAGGAGCGGCGTTTTTCTTTAGCCGCGCAGGCGGGGGCGCGCTCAGTTGTCCGGGGCCAGGGTGACGGCGGACTCGAGCAGCAGCGCGTGCACGAAGGCCTGTGGCAGGTTGCCGCGCAGCTGGTGCTGGGTCACGTCGAACTCCTCGGCCAGGAGCCCGGGCGAGCCGGCGCCTGAGCGGGAGCGCTCGAAGAAGCGCAGGCCGTCGTCTTCGGCACCCTGCTGGTGGCACGCCAGCGCCATCCAGAAGCCGCACAGCAGAAACGCGCCCTCGGCCTCCCCGAGCGGGCGGTCGTCATGGCGAAAGCGGTACACGAAGTGCTCCTCGGAGAGCTCTTCGGCCACGGCAGCGATGGTGGCCTTGGTGCGCGGGTCCTCCGGCGGCACGGCTCCGCGCAGGGCGCCCAGGAGCAGCGCCGCGTCCACGCGCTCGTCATCCGGTGCACGCTGCCAGCGCCCGCTCGGGTGGATGGAGCGGGCGGAGCACTCGCTGAGGATCCGGTCCGCGAGCGAGCGCCAGCCGTCCGGGTGGCCCACGCCGCCGGGCGCGCACGCGGCCAGGGCCTCGAGCCCCGAGACGAGGCACAGGCGGCTGTGCGTCCACTCCTTGTCGTCGAGCTCCCAGACGCCGGCGTCGGGCTCGTGCCAGTGCTCGGCCACGACATCCGCGGCGAGCTTGGCGGCGCGCCAGTGATCCTCGTCCGCCCGGTCGTGGCGGGCTGCGGCGGCCACGAGATTCATGATCTCGCCGAACGCATCGAGCTGGAACTGGTGCGTCACCTGGTTGCCCACCAGGTCGGTGCCGCCGGGGTAGCCGGGCAGGCCCACGTGGGACTCCTCCGGCACCGGATCGCCATGCGCGGTGTAGGCCGGCTTGAGATCGGGGCCGTGCTCGAGCAGGCGCTCGCACACGAAGCGCAGCGTCGAATCCAGCAGCGGCCAGACGCCGGCCACGGCCGCGGCGCGGCCGGTGTAGCAGCAGTCACGTATCCACGCGTAGCGATAGTCGTAGCTCGTGCCCGCGTGCGAGCGCTCCGGCAGCGCCATCGTGGCGGCCGCCACCATCCCGCCGCTCGCGGCGGTGAGCCCGCTCATCACCGCCACCGCCTGCGCGGAGTCGCGCGGGGCGAGGGTGTCCTCAAGCTCGGGCACCCGCTCCCTCCACTCGGCCTCGGTGCGCTGCCACAGCTCATCGGGATGGCCCTCCACCGGCGGCCCTCCAACGGTGAGCACCAGGTCGTGGCTGTCGCCCGCGCTCAGCTCGAGCTCCATCGCCAGCGAGCCGTCGGGCTGCACCTCGGCACCGGCGGCGCCCAGCCAGTGAAGCGGCAGCTCACCGGCGCGGGCGTGCCACACTCCCTCGTCGTCGCGGCGATGCTCGGCCAGCGGTCGTCGGTCGAACTCGGCGCGCGGATCGAGGCGCACGCGCATCTTCGTCTCGCCTTCCTTCACGAGGATCCGCCGCAGCAGGACGATGCGGTCAGGTGTGGCGGGCAGGGCGAGCGCCTCGCGGCACTCCACCGTGCCCCTGTCCGTGACCCAGCGGCTGCGCCAGACCAGCGAGCGGCGCTCATAGTGCCCGCCCCAGACGAAGCGCTCGGACGGCGTGACCATGTACAGCCCGCGACCGCCCATCAGTGCGCAGAAGAGCGCCGGATCGTCCCAGCCGGGCGCACACATCCACGCGATGTTGCCCTCGGGATCCACGAGTGCCCCGCGCTCCCCGTCCGCAAGCAGCGCATAGTTGCGCAGCGGATAGACAGGTGGCGAGCCCCGGCCCTCGCTCATCGGGCGCGGCGGGCGAGCAAGGCAGACGCCGCCAGCGCGGCGGCGCCGGCCAGGGCCCCCACGGCCCCGCGGCGCTGGGCGAGCCACGTCTGCGGGCTGCGTGAATGGGATTGATCGTCGAACGATCCGTGTGCCCCATGGTCGCGGTCGGCGTCGAGTGTCTCCTCCAGGTAGTCCTGGCGGTCGGGCGCCGCGGGCCGATCGGTCTGCTGGCCGTTGAAGCCGGTCTTGGCGAGGTAGGCCTCCGCCAGCCACGAGGCCATGCGGTTGCCGAGAATCGTGTAGACGGTGGGGAAGCCGACCCACAGCTCGCGCCGGCGGTGGTGAGCGGCCCAGTAGACGGCGTCGGCCGCCACCTCGGGCTGGTAGATCGGCGGAACCGGCTGCGGCTCGTTGGGAACGTGCAGGCGCACCCACGAGAACTGTGTGGTGTTCATCCCCGGCAGCTGCACGATGCCGAGGTGCACCGGCGAGTCGCGGTGGCGCAGCTCCGTGCGCAGCGATTCGAAGAAGCCCTGCACGGCGTGCTTGGCCGAGCAGTAGGTGGCCTGGAGCGGGATGCCACGCCTGCCGAGCGCGGAGCCCACCTGGATGATGGTGCCGCGCCCGCGCGGTTCCATCCGCTTGAGCGCCGCCTGCGCTCCGTGCACCGAGCCGAGGAACGTGACCTCCATGACGCGGCGGAACTCGTCCGCGCTCGTGTCCACCACCTCGCCAAGCACGGCGGTCATGGCGTTGTTGATCCAGATGTCGATCGGGCCGAACTCGGCCTCCAGGCGCTCGGCGGCGGCATCGACCGCCGCGGCGTCGGACACGTCGCAGGGCAGCGGGAGCGCGCGCCCGCCGAGGCGCTCCACGTCCTCGGCGGCGGCACGCAGCCCGGCCTCGCCGCGGGCGATCAGGCCCACGTGCGCGCCTTCGCGGGCGAAGCGCCGGGCGATCGTTCGGCCCAGGCCCGCGGATGCTCCGGTGATGACGACGACCTCCGGCATGTCATCGGTGTTACCCCGGGTTCCGCAACATCACTCGGCGCCGGTTGGAGTGCTGACTTTCGGGGTAGGCAAACGGCGGATTGGCCAGGTTCCGGCGAGACCTCACGCGCTGCGCTCGCGCATACGCGGCCGTGTTCAGCGGTCTTGCGGTCACGCTGCTGTTAGCGGGCTGCGGACAGTCCAAGGGGGGCCAATCCACCCTCCGCCCCGAGAGCGACCAGACGCGCAAGATCCTCCACCTCTGGTGGGGAATGCTGGCCGCCGCAGCGGTGGTGATGGCGGGCGCGCTGCTGCTGCTGGCGATCGCCTGGAAGCGCCGCAACCGCGAGGGCCTGCCGGCGGTGGGCAAGGACGAGGGCGTGTCCACGGGCCTGGTGGTGGCGTTCGGGATCGTCATCCCGGTGACGTGCCTCGTGGCGCTCTTCTTCATCGCGGACATCGGCGTGGTGAACGCCACCAGCGCGCCCAAGGCGGGGCAGTCGAAGCTCAACATGACCGTGGTGGGCCACCAGTGGTTCTGGGAGGTGCGCTACCCGGGCACGAGGGCGGTGACCGCCAACGAGATCCACATCCCGGCGCGCACGCCGGTGGACGTGACGCTCCGGTCCGCCGACGTGATCCACAGCTTCTGGGTGCCGGAGCTGAACAAGAAGGTGGACATGCTGCCCGGCCACCCCAACCGGATCGAGCTCTACGCGGACCATCCGGGCGTTTACCGCGGGCAGTGCGCCGAGTTCTGCGGGCTCCAGCACGCGCACATGGCGATGGCGGTGTACGCGGACCCGCCCGCGAAGTTCCGGGCCTGGCTGGCCAACGAGTCGCGGCCGCTCGCCCCCCCTGCCGCCGGCGACGCGCAGGCGGGCGAGGGCGTGTTCATGTCGGAGCAGTGCGCGAGCTGCCACACGATCCGCGGCACCGCCGCACGCGGCACGATCGGCCCCGACCTCACGCACCTGGCCAGCAGACACACCCTCGGCGCGCTGACGATCCCCAATGACCACGCCCACCTCACGGACTGGGTGGCCAACCCGCAGCGCATCAAGCCTGGCAACAAGATGCCCGGGCTCAATCTGAGCAGGCAGCAGTTGCGCCAGGTAGTGACGTTCCTGGAGGGGCTCCGCTAATGGCCACGGTCGCCCATCCCGAGGCCGCGCGCCGCGTGCGGCGGCTCGAGCGGATCTGGTTGGAGCGGCAGGGCCTACTCGGCTGGCTCACCACCACCGACCACAAGCGGATCGGGCTCCTCTACCTGTTCACGTCCCTCGTGTTCTTCGCCGCCGGCGGCGCGGAGGCGCTGCTGATGCGCACGCAGCTGCTCACGCCCAACGGCACGACGCTGTCGCCGGGCGCCTTCAACGAGGTGATGACGATGCACGGGGTGACGATGATCTTCCTGTTCGTCATCCCGATCTCCACGGGGGCTTTCGGCAACTACCTCGTGCCCCTGATGATCGGCGCGCGGGACATGGCCTTCCCGCGGCTCAACGCGCTGTCGTTCTGGATCTTCGCGGCGTCCGGCCTCTTCATGTACGTGGGCCTGGCCACCGGCCACGGGCCCAACGCCGGCTGGTTCGACTACGTGCCGCTCGCCTCGCGCACCTACGACCCCGGCTCGGCGATCGACTTCTACGCGCTCGGGCTGATCTTCAACTCGATCTCAACCACCGCGGCGGCGATCAACTTCATCGTCACGATCTTCAAGCTGCGCGCGCCCGGCATGTCGCTCAACCGCATGCCGCTGTTCTGCTTCGCGTTCCTGGCCGTGTCGTTCGCGCTCGTGTTCGCGCTGCCCGCGCTGAGCATCGACTGCGTGTTCCTTGAGCTCGACCGGCGGCTCGGCTTCAGCTTCTTCGACCCGGCTCACGGCGGCAGCGTGCTGCTGTGGCAGCACCTGTTCTGGATCTTCGGCCACCCCGAGGTCTACATCATCATCCTGCCCGCCTTCGGGATCGCCACGTCGATCATCCCCACGTTCACGCGGCGGCGGATGGTGGCGTTCCCGATGGTGGCGCTGGCGGAGATCCTGGTGGCGTTCATCGGCTTCGGCGTGTGGGCGCACCACATGTTCTCTGTGGGGCTGTCGACGATCACCACGGTCTACTTCGCGGCGGCGTCGATGATCGTCGTGATCCCGAGCGCGATTCAGCTGTTCGCGTGGCTCACGACGCTCGTCACCGGCAGGCCCATCTTCAAGACGCCGCTGCTCTGGATCATCGGCTTCATCGTCTTCTTCATCGTCGGCGGCCTCAGCGGGATCATGTTCGCGGCGATCCCGTTCGACCAGCAGCTCACGGACACCTACTTCGTGGTCGCCCACTTCCACTTCATCATCTTCGGCGCGGCGGTGTTCCCGCTGCTCGGCGGCCTCTACTACTGGTTCCCCAAGGTCACCGGGCGCATGTACAGCGAGCCCGTGGGCCAGGCGAGCTTCTGGCTGACCTTCCTCGGCTCGGCGCTCACGTTCTTCCCGATGCACATCGTCGGGCTCCTCGGCATGCCGCGGCGGGTCTACACGTACGCGCCCGGACTCGGCTGGGACGGCTACAACCTGACCGAGACGATCGGCGCGTACATCCTCGCTTGCGGCCTCGTGCTGCTGGTGGCCAACCTGGTGGTGAGCTACTTCCGCGGGGCGCCCGCGCCGGACGACCCGTTCGGTGGCGCCACGCTCGAATGGTCGATTCCCTCGCCGCCGCCGGCCTACAACTTCGCGGTCATCCCCACCGTCACGAGCCCGTATCCGATGTGGGACGAGGACGATCGCCGCGAGGACGTGCGCAAGCTTGAGCGCGGCGAGATGGTGCTCGAGCAGGGGCATGAGACCCCGGCGACGACCGTGCTCGACGCGGACCTCGACGAGGTGCTCGACATGCCGTCCGACTCACCGTGGCCGATCGTGGTGGCGCTGATGATGAGCGGGGTCTTCGCGATGCTGCTCACGGGGCACCTGATCGCGATGTCCGTGTTCCTCGGGCTGCTCGTGCTGGCGGTGGGCGCCTGGCACAGCGTGGAGCCGCAGGAGGCATGAGGTGAGCGGCGTGAATGCGGACAGCCAGCGGCGGGCCCTGCCGAACGGGATCTGGGGCGCGGCCCTGTTCGTGGCCACGGAGGCCACGCTGTTCGCCTCGCTGATCGCCACCTACTTCTACCTGCGCTTCAACAGCGCGCAGTGGCCGCCGCCGGGCGTGCCCGATCCCAAGCTGGCGCTGCCGCTCGTGCTCACCGGGGTGCTGGTGGCGAGCACGGTGCCGGTGTTTCTTGGCAGCCGCGCGGCGCGGGCGGGCAACGCGGGGCTCGCCTGGCTGTGCTTCCTCGCGGCGCTCGTGATCCAGGGCGGCTACCTCGGAGTGCAGCTGCACGAGTTCCTCGGCGACCTCGACAAGTTCAGCCCGCACGGCTCCGCGTACGCGTCGATCTACTTCACGTTGCTCGGTATCCACCACGCCCACGTGGCCGTGGGGATGCTGATCGAGCTGTGGCTCGTCGGGCAAGCTGGCGGGCGGGCTCACGAGCTACCGCCTGGTGGGCGTGCGGGTGGCGGCGCTCTATTGGTACTTCGTCAGCCTGGTGGGCATCGGCGTGGTGTTCACCCAGGTGTATCCGGCGCTGTGAGGACCCGGCGCTCAGTGGAGCTGCTGATGTGGGCCGGCATCCTCGGCGCGCCCGCGATGTGGGCGTGCCAGCACGCGTTCGGCATCGGCGTGTCCGACGCCTCGTGCAGCGTCGGCAGCCGCGGGGTGAGCGTGCCGATCGACACCTGGACCGCCATCGCGACGGCGCTGGCGGGCGCGCTGGCCGTGGCCGCGCTCGCGGCTTCGGTCCTCACCTTCCGCGCCACGCGCGGCGCCGACAGCGACAGCGCGCCGCCGGAGGGCCGCATTTACTTCCTGTCCATCTGCGGGATGGTGATCAGCCCGCTCTTCCTCGTGATCATCCTGATGAGCGGGATCGCCACCGAGATCCTGCCGAGCTGCCACCAGGGATGAGGCGCGCGCGAACCCTGATCGCAATCGCGCTCGCGGCGCTCGCGCTGGCCGCGGTGGCGCATGCAGAGCTGCCGAGCGGCATCTCGCGGCCGGACAACGAGAAGGGCCTCTCGCAGCAGGAGCTGGGATCGCAGCTCTACGCGGGCAACTGCGCGAGCTGCCACGGCATCGCCGGCCGCGGCGTGCCGGAGCCGAGCCCCGGCGCGGCGCGGGCAACGTGAAGGGCCAGGGACCGCCGCTCGCCGGCGTGGGCGCCCAGGCCGCGGACCTCTTCCTCACCACCGGCTTCATGCCACTCCAGAACCCGCATCAGCAGCCGTGGCGGCGGCGCGTGGAGTTCACGCCAAAGGAGATCGACGCGATCACGCAGTACGTGGCGTCGCTCGCGCCCGGCCCGCCGATCCCGCATCCCGATCCGGCCGCGGGCAAGGTGTCCGAGGGCTTCCACCTGTTCACCGAGCACTGCGCCGGCTGCCACCAGGCGGTGGCCGAGGGCGGCTACGTGACCGAACGTGCGCGTGCCGCCGATCAAGGAGGACACGCCCACCCAGATCGCCGAGGCCGTACGCGTCGGGCCCAACCTGATGCCGAAGTTCTCGACATAGGCACATCAGCGACCGCCAGCTCAACTCGATCATCGCCTACATCCAGTCCGTCAAGCAGCCGTCCGACCGCGGCGGCTGGGGCATCGGGCACCTCGGCCCGGTGCCCGAGGGGCTGCTCACCTGGTTCATCGCAGCGGTGGCGCTGATCGGCCTGTGCGTGCTGATCGGCGAGAGGTTGCGCGCATGAGCCGGCTGCGGTCGTTCGTGTTCGCACTCGGCGCGATCGTGGGTGGCGCGCTCGGCAAGGGCCACCGCCGGAGGATCGTCAGGGAGGGTTCGAGGCAGCCCGCCGCTGAGCTGTGGCTGGTGGCGCTGCTGCTCCTGTCGGCGCTGTTCGCCGTCGGCTTCATCGTGGTCTATGCCACCGATCACTGGCCCAACCAGACGCAGTACGAGGGGATCGCGCTCGGCGGCTCGCTGGTGTTCATGGCGGCCGCGCTGATCCTGCTGGGCAAGCGCCTCGTGGTGACCGAGGAGCTCAGCGAGGACTACCCGGCGCAGGAGCACCCGCAGGATCAGGCCGCGGTGACGCCAGATCGTGCGCGAGAGCGGCAGCCGCTTCACGCGCAAGCGCCTGGTGCAGGCCGCGGCGGGCGCGGCCGCGCGGCGCGCTCGGGGCTGGCGGCGCTGGCGCCGGCGCTGTCGCTCGGGCCGGCGCTCGACACCGACGAGCTGCGCTGGTCCCCGTGGCGGCGCGGCAAGCGGCTCGTACGCGAGGACGGCGTGCCGATCAAGGCCGCCGACATCGAGCAGGAGACCTTCTACACGGCCTATCCCGAGCACGCCATCGCGCAACGACATCGCGGCGCCGGTGGTGATCGTGCGGCTCGACCCGAGCGCGCTCAAGCTGCCGCGCGCGCGCGCGCGGCTGGGCGCCGCTCGGCATCGTGGCCTACTCGAAGATCTGCACGCACGCGGGCTGCGCGATCGCGCTCTACCGCAAGCCGATGTTCCCGCCGGTCGAGCCCGAGCCGGCGCTGGTGTGCCCGTGCCACTACTCCACCTTCGACCCGGCGCGACGGCGGCGACGGTGCTGTTCGGCCCGGCCGGCCGCGCCGCTGCCGCAGCTGCCGCTCGAGATCGACGGCGACGGCCACCTGCGCGCGGCCGGCAACTTCTCAGGTCCCGTTGGGCCGTCGTGGTGGGGCGTGCGCAAGCGGCCCGCGGTGAACCCGGGGAGCTCCTCGTGATCCGCCGGCTCGTCGGCTTCATCGACTCGCGCAGCGGCGGCGCGCCGTTCATCAGGGGCACGCTGCGCTACCTGTTCCCCGACCACTGGTCGTTCCTGCTCGGCGAGGTGGCGCTCTACGCGTTCATCGTGCTGGTCGGCCACCGGCATCTACCTCACGCTCTTCTTCCAGCCGAGCCTGGCCGACACCGTGTACCACGGCAGCTACGCCCCGCTGCAGGGGCAGAAGATGAGCGAGGCATACAAGTCCGTGGTGGACATCTCGTTCCGACGTGAAGGCCGGGCTGCTCATCCGCCAGACCCACCACTGGGCGGCCGACGTGTTCGTGGCCGCGATCGTGCTCCACCTGATGCGCATCTTCTTCACCGGCGCGTTCCGCAAGCCGCGCGAGCTCACCTACGTCGTGGGCCTGCTGATGCTGTTCACCACCGCTGCTCGAGGGCTACCTCGGCTACTCGATGGTCGACGACCTGCTGTCGGGCATGGGGCTCGCGATCGGCTACGGCGTGGCGCTCTCGATCCCGTTCGTCGGCGGCAACCTCGGGCTGCTCGCTCTGGGGCGCGCCGTTTCCGGGCGACCCCGCGTTCGAGTCGCGCATGTACATCGCGCACGTGTTCCTCTTCCCCGCGCATCATCGCCGACGCTGATCGCGGTGCACCTCGCGCTCGTGGCCTCGCGCCACCACACGCAGTTCCGCCGCTCGCGGCGCGCCACCGACCGGCGCCTGCTCGGGCGTGCCGATGTTCCCGGCCAGGCGCCGCGCTCGCTCGGGCTGATGTTCGGCGTGGCCGGGCTGCTGTTCCTGCTCGGCGGGCTCGTGCAGATCAACCCGATCTGGCTCTGGGGCCCGTACCACCTCGCGGCAGGGCACCAACGGCGCGCAGCCCGACTGGTACCTCGGCTGGCTGATCGGCGCGCTGCGGCTGGTGCCCGGCTTCGACGTGACGATCGGCGGCTACACGGTCGTGCCGAACCCGTTCTGGGGCGGCGCGCTGTTCCCGCTGATCGTGCTTGGGCGTGCTGCTGGGCTGGCCCTGGATCGAGCGCCGCATCACCGGCGACCGGGAGTACCACAACGTGCTCGACCGCCCGCGCGACGCGCCCGGACGCACGGCGTTCGGCGCGGCGTTCCTAGCATGGGTGTTCCTGATCTTCGTCGCCGGCTCGGCGGACCGGATCTACCTGTTCCTCGGCTGGAGCTACGCGACGCAGATCTGGGTCTACCGCGTGCTCGTGTTCGTGCTGCCGGTGGCCGTGTTCATCATCATCCGGCGGGTGTGCCGCGAGCTGCAGGCGATCGAGCGGGTGGAGGGTACGCGCGAGGTGGCCGAAGCCGAGGCCAAGGCCGCCAACGCCCTGGCGCCGGGCGCGTGATCCCCACGCGCATCGGGTAGCTGGCTCAGATGCGCTTTCGCGGACCCCTGGCGGACAGCTACTGGAGCACGGTCGTGCTCGTCGTGTGCGCGCTCGTGCCCTACCTCGTGCTGACGACGGCGATCACGCCGCTCGACCAGTTGCTTCAGAAGGACCTTGGCCTGAGCGCGGGCGCGCTTCAGCTCACCGGCGGGATGGCCAACGCCGCCTACTCGTTCGGCACCGTGCTGGCCGTGCAGCTCACCATGCGGCTCCCGGTGCGGAGGCTGCTGCTGCTGTTCGCGTCGCTCTTTCTGGTCGGCTCGGTGCTCACCGCTTGGTCCCCGGCGCCGGGCTTCTTCATCGCCGGGCGGATTGCCCAGGGGCTCACCACCGGGCTGATGCTGATCGCGGCGGTGCCGCCGCTCGTGATCGGCTGGCCCAAGGAGAAGATGACGAGGACCGCTGTGGTGATGAACCTCGGCATCTTCGGCGCGGTGGCCATCGGGCCCGTGGTGGGAGGTGTGTTCGCCGGCGCAAAAGAGTGGCACTGGCTGTTCTGGGGGATGCGATCGTGGGCGTCCTCACGATCGTGTTCGCGCTGCTCACGTTCGAGGATCAGGAGCCGCAGGGCCGCGACGCGCCCGTGGACCTGGTGGGGCTCGGCCTTGCCGGCCTCGGCTGCGCGGCCGCGTTCTTCGGTGCATCCGAGCTCGCGTCTCACGCGCTGCTCAGCTCTATCGTCTTCTTTCCCCTGGCCGCGGGCACCATCCTGGTCGTGGCGGCGGTGGCCTACGAGTACCGCATCCCCAACCCGCTCATGCCGGTGGAGAAGCTCGCGCACTCGATCCCCGTGGCGGGAATCCTCACCGCAATGGTCGGCGGCGCTGTGTCGGTAGCGCTCGTGGAGCTGGCCGAAGCGGCGCTTCAGGGCAAGGGTGCCTCGCCCACTCACGCCGCGATGCTGTTCTGGCCGGAGTTCGCCGGAGCGCTGGTCACCGCAGCAATCTTCGGCGCAATCTTCTTCACGCGCTGGGTGCCGGTGCTGGCATTCTCGGGTCTCGTGATCCTCGCCGGCGGCGCGCTCGTGCTCACCGGCGCGGGCAGCGGCTCGGACGCGCTCGTGGTGGTGGGCTCGGGCTGCATCGGGGTGGGCGCCGGAGCGTCGGTGTCGCCGGCGCTGTTCATGGCGGGCTTCTCGCTGGAGTCCGCGCTGCTGCCGCGGGTGTTCGCGATGATCGAGCTGCTTCGCGGCGTCGCCGCGTTCCTCACCGGCCCGATCCTGCTGCACATAGCCATGACCACCGGGGGCACCCCGGAGATCGGGCTGCGCACCGCCACCTGGGTGGCGTTCGGCATCGCGCTGGGTGGAATCGCGCTCGTGGCGGCCATATGGCGGCTGGGCCGCGCGCGGCTGCAGCGCCCCGACGTGGAGAGCTGGCTCGGCGGCGAGGGTCCGGCCATCGAGTCGCTGCCGCTTGGCGCGGCCCTACGCCGCAAGCTGCAGGCCGCTCAGCGCTGAGCGCGCGCGTCCGCGGGTGCCCTTCCCCCACCGCTTGCGGATTCGACAAATACCTTGCCGCCCTGTCAATTCCGTTGCCCCCTCGTCAAGCTCGTTGACAACGAATTTGACCCCCGGTCAACTTTGTTGATCCCCCGTCAACTTTGTTGACGAATCCGCAAGGCAGCGCGGAGAGCTACCTACTTGACGCGGCGTGTGGGGTCCGGCTGAAACCACGCGCCGCTCGCTTCCCCGCCAGGCGCTCGGCCAGCCGCGAAGCCAGCGCCATGATCGTCAGCGCCGGATTGGCCGAGCCCTGCGTGGGCATCACGCTGCCGTCGGCCACGAACAGGTTCGGCACGCCCCATGCGCGGTGGTCCGAGTCCACGACGCTGTGCTCGGGCTCCGTGCCCATCCGGCAGCCGCCCACGAGGTGCGCGTGGCGGTCGATCGTGAGCGTGTCCTGAGCCCCCGCGTGGTCCCAGATCTCGTCGATCACCTGCTTCGAGTAGGCGATGTTGGCGCGGTCGTTGTCCGTCTGCGAGTAGTCGAAGCGCGGGATAGGCATCCCGAACTGATCGGGCTCGTCGGTGAGGGTGACGCGGTTGTCGGGATGCGGCAGCAGCTCGTTGAGCACGCCGAGCACCGTCCAGTGGATGTAGTCGCGCATGTACTCGCGCAGCGCATATCCCCAGTGGCCGTCGGCCAGCACGTGCTCCGACCAGCCGATCGGCATCGGCGAGACCGTCTGGATGCTGAAGCCGCGCGCGAAGCCGCGCGATTCGTCGGTCTCGTAGAACTGCTCGGACGACACCTCGGGCGGCGGCGCCTTGTACATGTGCATCGGCTCGGGGAAGCGCGCCGCCGTCTGCGACGCCCCTTGCACCATCACGTAGCGCCCCACCTGGTCGTGCTCGTTGGCCAGGCCGTCCGGGAAGCGCCGGCTCTTCGAGTTGAGCAAGAGTCGCGGGGTCTCGATCGAGTAGCCGGCCACCGCCACCGCGGCGGCGCGCTGGAAGCGCTCCTGCCCGTCGTGCAGGTAGGTCACGCCGGTCACGCGGCCGGACGCGTCGTCCAGCTCCACCCGCGTGGCCATGCAGTCCGCGCGGATCTCGGCGCCGTGCTCGATGGCGTCCGGCACGTGCGTGATCAGCGGGCTGCCCTTGGCGTTCACCTTGCAGCCCTCGAGGCAGAAGCCGCGGTAGATGCAGTGCGGCCGGTTACCGAACGCACCGTTGGTGATCGCCACCGGGCCCACGCGCATCTCGATGCCGCAGTCGCGCGCGCCGCGCCGGGCCACCTCCGCCGCGCCGCCGATCGGGTGCGGTCCCATCGGGTAGCCGTGAGGGTCGCCCCAGGGCCAGTGCTGGCCTGCCACGGGCAATTCCGCCTCGCAGCGCTCGTAGTGCTCCTTCAGGTCCCAGTAGGAGATCGGCCAGTCGGCGCCCACGCCGTCGCGCGTGTATGTCTCGAAGTCCGAGGGGTGGAAGCGCGGCGTGTAGCCGGCGTAGTGCACCATCGAGCCGCCCACGCCGTGGCCCGAGTTGTTCTTGCCCATCTCCACCGGGTCGCTGCCGCCGATGATGCGCTTGTCGGTCCAGAACAGCTTGTGCGACCCCGCCTCGTCGGACACCCAGTCGCGGTCGGGGTCCCAGAACGGCCCCCGCTCGAGCACCACCACGCGCCAGCCGCGCCGCGCGAGGCGCTGGGCCAGCACGCCGCCGCCCGCGCCGCAGCCGACGATCAGCAGGTCCACCTCGTCGTCGTCGCGGTAATGCGCCATGCGGCCGACGTTCGGCACCCCGCGCCTGTGCGGGTGGAGGATGAAGGCCGAGTCGTTGTCCGGCGGGCGGAGGGATCCCTTGAAAAAGCTGCGCGCCCCGCTCACTCGAGCCCGCGCTCCTTGGTGTCCACCACCGGGTCGACGTCGAAGGCAGGCGCGGGCTCCCAGTGCTCCTTCGTCCCCACCCCCAGCGCCGCGTAGCCGCGCGGGTAGGCCGGCCCGCCGAAGCCGATCTCGTTCCAGGCCCACGGGTGCGAGTAGAAGGCCGCAAGCGCCGCGCGGGTCACCACCTTCCAGGCCGTGGACACGTCGAGCTCGTCCCAGGCGCCGCCCTCCAGCTCGCCCTTGGAGAAGCGTTCCACGATCTGCCGCTGCGCCTCCGGCGAGGCCGCGACGAAGCCGAGCTCGTCGAGCCCGCGCGCCACGATGCGCCACACGTCGCGGTCGTCGGGCATGCCGGCGTACTGGAAGCCGTCGAGCTCACCCGCGTGGAGCTTGGCGTCCACCATGCTCAGCACGGGAATGCGCGGCTCGCCGTCCTGGGCGGTGAGCGTGTCGCAGAACGCCTTCAGCGTCCGCCGCTCCTCCTCGCCGAAGAAGCGGAATGGCGGCACGTTCTCCACGCGTTCGAGCACGACCCTGCGTGTGACCTCGTCCCAATGCTCCGCCTGCTCGAGCACGTCCCAATCCGGGTAGCGCCCGATCATCTGCGGCGTATGGCCGCGCCGCTGGCGTGGAAGCCCCGGTGGCCTCACTTCTCCCTCCTCGCGAGCGCGGCCACGAGTCCCATCCCACCCACCAGCGCGAGCGAGCCGGGAGCCAACAGCGGCGGCCCCATCACGAGGTTGTAGGTGGGCTCGGCGAAACCGCCGGGCTTGCGCGCGACGCCGCGGATGTGAGTGATCACCCCGATCGCGCCGTCGAGCGCGTAGAGCGCCGACACCGCCGGCAGCGTGGTGCGTGCGTGCCGCTCGCTGATAACCCCGGCCACCCCGGCGGCTGTGAGCGGCGGCGTGAGGGCGATGGGCGTCCACATCCACTTGTCGCCGAACGAGCCCTTGTAGTGCTCGAGGTAGATCTCGAAGCCGAGGCCCGCGGCGCTCACCGCGGTCATCGCCGAGAGCGTCTTCTGGAAGCGGCCGCTCAGGAGGTTGCGCCTCACGCGCTTCAATAGCTTGGCCGTCACAGCGCGTACTCCTCGGCGGTGTGGCGGCGCAATTCGAGGCCGAGGCCCGGCCGCGACGAGTCGGGCTCGAGGGCGCCGCCCTCCGGGGACAGCACGCCGTCGAACAGCAGCGACTCGATTCGCACGTGGTCGTGGAAGTACTCGAGGTGCGCCAGGGTCTCCATCGCGCAGCAGGCGTGGGTCGAGATCGCGGGCGCGCAGTGTGCGGAGAAAGGGATCGAGCGAGCGCGGCAGAGCGAGTCCACCCGCAGGAACCCGGTGATGCCGCCACAGCGCGTCACGTCCGCCTGCTGGATGTCGACGCAGTCGGCCATGCGATCGAAGTAGGAGAGGTCGAAGCCGTACTCACCCGCGGCCACGCTCATGCCGGCGGGCCCGCGGTCGCGCAGCAGGCGCAGGCCCTCGAGGTCGTCGGAGCTCACGGGCTCCTCCACGTAGGTCACGTCCAGCTCGTCGCGCAGCCGCTCCATCCACCAGAGCGCCTCCTTGCGCTGCCAGGCGCCGTTGGCGTCCACCATCAGCTCAACGTCCGGTCCGACGGCATTCCGGGCCATGCGCACGCGCTCGAGGTCGGCCGACGGATCGCGCCCCACCTTCATCTTCACGCGCGGGATCCCGCCGTCGCGAGCCCAGCCCGCGAGCTGCGATGCCAGGCGCTCGTTCGAGTAGGAGGTGAAGCCGCCGCTTCCATACACGGGCGCGCGCGCGTGGAAGCGGCCCAGCAGGTCGGCGAGCGCGAGGCCGAGCAGGCGCGCCTTGAGGTCCCACAGCGCCACGTCCACCGCCGAGATCGCCATTGCGGCGATGCCGCGCTGCCCGAGGTTGCGCACCGCCGCCTGCATCTCGGCCCACGCGGCCTGCGGCGACATCGGGTCGGCGCCCCGCACAACGTCCGCGAGCTTGCCCTCGATCAGCTTGGCCGCGGAGGCATCAGCGTAGGTGAATCCGAGGCCGGTCTCATCCCCGGCCGAGGCCTCCACGAGCACGAGCGTCGTGGAGCCCCACTGGAGCGTGCCGTCGGACTCGGGCTCGTCGGTGGGGACCTCGTAGGCGGAGACGGCCAGCCGCTCCACCGCTACCTGGCTCGCCACTGCCACGGCGGCCTACCGGTTGGCGAAGTCGGCCAGCTTGGCCCTGAGCGTCTGGCGGATGATGTGACCGCGGTTGGGGTCGCCCTTGGCCATCGAGATCGCCATCTCGCGCGCCTGGTCGAAGCGGATGTGCGGCGGCAGCGGCGGCACCTCGGGATCGGTCACCGCCTCGATCACCACGGGTCCCCCCGCGGCCAGCGCCCGGTCCCAGGCGGGACCCACCTGGTCCGGAGCATCCACCTTGATGCCGGTGAGACCGAGCAGCTCGGCGTAGCGGGCGAACGGGAAATCGGGCAGGTCCTGCGACACCTCGAGCTTGGGATCGCCGGCGAGCACGCGCTGCTCCCACGTCACCTGGTTGAGGTCCTGGTTGTTCAGCACCAGGATCACGAGCTGCTTGTTCTGCCAGCGGTCCTGGTACTTGGCCACGTCGATCAGCGCGTTGATGCCGAGCATCTGCATCGCGCCGTCGCCTAGGCAGGCGATCACCGGCCGGTCCGGGAACGCCATCTTGGCCGCCAGCGCATAGGGCACGCCGGGGCACATCGTGGCCAGAGTGCCCGATAGGGCCGCCTTCATGCCGGAGCGCATGCGCAGGTGGCGCGCCCACCAGTTGGTGGCCGAGCCCGAGTCCGAGCTGAGGATGCACTGGTCCGGCAGTCGGGGCGAGAGCTCCTGGAACAGCAGCTCCGGGTTGAGCGGCTCGGCCGGCTGGCGCGCGCGGTCGTCGAGGATGTCCCACCAGCGCTCCACTCCCTGCTCGATCTCCTCGCGCCAGGAGCGGTCTTCTTTGTTCTCGAGCTGGGGGATCAGCGCCTTGAGCGTCTCCTGGGCGTCGCCCACGAGCTGCACGTCCACGGGGTAGCGCATGCCCACGAGGCGGCCGTCGATGTCGATCTGCACGCAGCGCGCCTGACCCTCCTCCGGCAGCCACTCCGAGTAGGGGAAGCTCGTGCCGACCATCAGCAGCGTGTCGCAGTTCTGCATCATGTCGTCGCTCGGCTTGGTGCCGAGCAGGCCGATCGAGCCGGTCACGTAGGGCAGGTCGTCGGGCAGCGCCGCCTTGCCGTTGAGCGCCTTGGCCACGCCGCAGCCGAGCAGGTCGGCTGTGCGCATGACCTCCTTCTCCGCGCCGATCGCGCCCTGGCCGATCAGCATCGCCACCTTCTCGCCCTCGTTGAGGATCTGGGCGGCGGCCCGCAGCTCGTCGTCGTGCGGCAGCACGCGGGGCTCGCTGAAGCCCACGGACGAGAACACCGAGCCGTGGGCGCGCGGCGGCTCCTCCCACTTCGACTCCTGCACGTCGTCGGGGACGATCACGCAGGTGACGGTGCGCGACGCCTTGGCCACGCGCATCGCGCGGTCGATCAGGTGGCGCGCCTGCGATGGCGCCATGCAGTACTGCACGAACTCCGAGGCCACGTCCTTGAAGAGGGTCTGGAGGTCGACCTCCTGCTGGTAGTTGGCGCCGAGCGACGTTCGGTTCTGCTGGCCCACGATCGCCACGACCGGGGCGTGGTCGAGCTTGGCGTCGTAGAGGCCGTTGAGGAGATGGATCGCGCCCGGCCCGGAGGTGGCCATGCACACGCCCACCTCGCCCGTGTACTTGGCGTGGGCGGTGGCGGCGAAGGAGGCGATCTCCTCGTGGCGCACCTGGATGAACTCGGGCCGGTCGACCTTGTGGAAGGCGCCGAGCAGGCCGTTGATGCCGTCACCTGGGTAGCCGTAGATCCTCTCCACGCCCCACTCCTGCAACCGGCGCAGCATGAACTCGGAGACCTTCTCACTCATGTCGTTCCTTTCCGTGTCGACTAGCTCATTGGCTACCCGAGGCGGTAGCCGATAACCGTGAGCAAGTGCTTAGTCAGACAACGCTTCGGCAGCGCTCAGCTCGCGGCGCCGACCATCTCGAGCGAGGCGTCCGCGGCATGCGCGAACTGCGCGGCGATCTTGTCCGCGGCCGAGCGCTCCTCGGCGAGGATGCGCTCCGCGAGCTGGATCGCGTGACCGTCCGCGGCGTGCGTGGCCACGCACCGCAGCAGCTCGTAGCCGGCGATCTCCAGGTGCTCGAACGCGTACGCGAAGGCGGCCAGCTTGCCCGGTGTGTCGGGCTGGGCCGCGAAGAAGCCGCCCCAGTTGAGGCCGCCGAGGCTCATCGCGGCGTCCTTGAGAGCGCTGGTGCGGCCGCCCTTCTCGGTGAGCATGGCCTCGACCAGGCGCTCGTGCTCGCGCGTCTCGGCGAGATGCTCCTCGAACAGCTGCGCGAGGACGCTGTCCTCGGAGATCGACGGTCCGCGCTCGAGCAGGCTGATGGCCTGCTGCTCCAGGGCGTGCGCGTCGGCGAGGTACTTGACGAGCTGCTCGTCCATGTCGTCTGGCTCGAGCTCGCGCAGGGAGGCCTCGGCCGCGACGTCGAACACGCCCGCCAGCCGCTCCTTCATCGCGCGCTCCTCGGCGCCGATGCGCCGAGCCACCTCAGCGGTGTCCGCGTCTCCGGCGCGCTCGGCCACGTGGGCCAGCAGCTCGTAGCTCGCCTGCTCGAGCGCCTCGTACGAGTACGCGTGGGCCACGAGCTTGCCCGGGCTGTCCGGTTGCGCCTTGGCGAAGAGCGCGAAGCCGATGCCGCCCGCCTCCATCACAACGTCCTTGATGGTGGACGGGCTGCCGCCGTGCGCCTCGAGCCGCTCGCCGATCGAGTGCTGGTGGCCCTCGGTCTCGCGCAGGTGGTCCTCGAAGAGCTTGGCGAGCGCCGGGTGGCCGGCGATACCCGGCGCCATCTTCATCTGCACGAGCGCCTGCTTCTCGATCGAGTAGGCGTCGCTCAGGTACTTCTCCAGTTGGCCGGCCAGGCTGTCACTGGTCACAGCGGTCCTCCTCAGTTCTGCGTCAGGGTCTCCCGGTCGCGCTCGGTGAAGTCCGTCTTCCGGGCCTTCGCGTCGTCGAGCTCGTTGTGGATGTCGCCGGCTCGCTTCGCGCGGACACCGAACATCCAGGCGCCGCCGGCGATCAGCGCCAGGATCAGCAGCGGGACGCCGAAGAGCGGCGTGCCCCAGACGAATGCGATTCCCGCGCCGAGCGCGAGCAGGCCGAATAGGGGAAGAACGATGGTTTCCATGGCGTTTGGCATGCCCGAAGCCGCTTGGCGCAAACGCCTTTCGGGCGCCGAGGGCTAGCCGAACCTGCGCAAGGAAGACGAGTGGTGCCAGCCCCCCTTGACCGCCCAATGGGCCGGGCGTAGTGTCGAATGCAACTAGCCCACAGGCCCCACGCCCCGGACTCGAGGAGGCCTCGATGACGCTCAACCGCTTCGTCGCGCTGCTCACGCCGATCGTCTTCGCACCCGCCGCCGGCTACGCGGCAAGCTGGCTCGCCAAGCACGCTCCCGGCGTCGACATCAAGCAGAGCGATCTCCAGGAGATCTTCATCGCGGGGGCTCTGATCGGCCTCGCCCCCGCGGCCCAGTGGCTTCACGGCTGGCAGAAGTACGAGGCCCGCCAGGCCGGCGCCGAGCACCAGATCGAGCTTGCGCTGGCCACGGGCGGGAACGCGCCCACCGTCGCCGCCGCACCGGATCAGGAGCTCGGTGACGCCGACGGCAGCCTCAGCGATCTCGACAGCCTGGACGAGCTGACCGCGCTGGGCGACGTCGATGACGACCTCGACGACGAATTCGACGACGAGCTGCTCTCCGAGGACGGAGAGCCGGCCGCGATCCAGGGCTGATCATGTCTCCCACAGCGCAGGGCCTCGACCGCGCAGCCGCGCCGGACGCCGCGATGGCGAAGCGCATGCTCGACGCAATCGACGGGCGCTGGTGGTGCGTCTACATCGGCGGCCCCACCTCGCGGGCCAGCGGCTGGACGCCGCAGCTCGTGGGCGAGTACGTGAGCCACGGGATCGACCGCTTCATGCTCACCTACGCCGGGCGCCAGTGGGGCGGTCCGCTCACGCACGACCAGGGCCAGATCGACGCGCGCGAGGCGCTTCAGCTCGCGGCGCGCTTCGGCTATGGCGGCAACTACCCGCTCTGCCTCGATGTGGAGCAGCACACCTACGACACCCACCCGTCGGGCACCGTCGAGTACGTGCGCGCGTGGTGCGCGGCCGTCCGTGCCGCCGGGGTGCGGCCCGGCGTGTACGCCAACCCCGCGCCGCTGCGCGCGATGCACGGCAACGTGGACGCCGAGTTCGTCTGGGTGGCCAGCTGGATCAGCCACGGCGTGGTGCGCCACGACCCGCGGGCGGCCCCCGGCGTGCCCGCCGCACACTGGGCGGCCCAGGGTCAGCGCGCCTGGCAGTACGCGGGCGCCTACGGCAACAGCCCCTGCCGCGTGCTGGGCCTCGATGTGGACATCAACGTGGCCGACCTCGAGTGCCTCGCCAACCCGCCCGGCATCCACCACGGCCACACGCCGATCCACGGAAGCGCCGCCGCGTCCGGCGTGGTGCGCCGCGGCGACCGCGGCGACGCCGTGGTGCGCGTGACCCGCCGGCTCTCGTTCGTTCGCTCGCACGCCACCGGCAAGCCGTACCTGGACGGCAAGCGCAAGCACTTCGACGCCGAGGCGGTGAAGGCGCTCAAGGCGTTCCAGGCGGAGCATCACCTCACCCAGGACGGCGTGTATGGCAAGGACAGCGCGCGAGCGCTCGCCCGCTCGGTACGGCTCGAGAAGGCCCGGCGCGCACGCGTCCGCGCCGGCGGCGGAGGCGGAGGGGGCACGCCCGCCCCGCCCACACCCACGCCCGTGGTCAGCAATGGCGCCGGCGGCGGGGCGGCGAGGCTCGTCGCGCTCGTCAAGGACGTGCAGCGGCTGGACGCCCAGACCGACCGCGCCTGGCAGGCCCTGGCGGCCTACGGCGAGCGGCGCAGGCACGCGCTCACCCGCGCGCGCGAGCAGGCCGTGAACCTGGCCGACCTGGCGCGCATCCTCACCCGGATCGAGCACGACCTCGAGACCCTGATCGACTACGAGGAGCACGGAGCAGCCGCTCCCCCACCGCCCGTGGCGCAGCCCGAGCCGGCCCCGAGTCCGCCGGCGGCGGCGCCGAACGGCGGGGAAGCCGCGCCGGCGGCCGCGCCCCAGGCCACCGCCACCGCGGCGCCTCCCGCAGCAGCCGGGGGAGCGCAAGGCCCCTCCTCGGCCGCGCCCTACTACCGCCCGCCGCCGGTGGCTTCCGGCCACGGCGACGGCGCCGCCACACCCCCGCCGCCCACGCGCACACCGCGCGCGCTCGAGGACCTGTCGGACGAGGAGCTGCTGCACCGCATCGACCGGCTCGACCGTGCGATCGGCCGCTCGCGCGATGTTCTGATCGCCCGCTACGCGCTGGCCGAGAAGCAGATCGGGCGGCTCACCCATCACGGAAAGCCGGCGCCCGCGAGGCCCGGCGGCCCCACGCCCGCGCCGCGCCCGCAGCCCGTTCCGAAGCCGGTCAAGCACCGGGACGTGCCCGTGAAGATCGGCGTGCGCAACCTCCAGCGGGTGCTCAACGAGTTCACTGCCCAGCACCTCAGGGGGATGACCCCGCTCGTGGTGGACGGCAAGAAGGGCACCGAGACCAAGAAGCGGATCAAGCTCGTGAAGTACTACCTGGGCTACGGCAAGAAGGACGGCCGCTCCGTGAGGGTCGACGCCGAGCTTGTGCGGCGGATCCGCCGCCCGGGCTCGCCGCGCCTGTCCAACCCGGCGATGCTGGCCCGCGCGCGTACGCGCAGGCGCAAGCAGCACAAGAACGCCAAGCGTGTGGCGGCGCCGCGCGCGGGAGTGGCCACGTTCGACGGCAAGCCGGTGGCCGCCTGGATGAAGCCGTATCTCGACTGGGCGCGCGAGCAGGGCTGGCAGGGAACCCTGTCGAGCGGCTGGCGCGATCCCGCCTACTCGGAGAGCCTCTGCATGGGCATGTGCCACGCGCCGAAATGCCCGGGCCGCTGTGCCGGGCGCAGCTCGAACCACGTGGGCCGGGTCAAGCCCGCCGGCGCAATCGACGTCACTCACTACGACGAGTTCGGTCGGCTGATGCAGCGCTGCCCGTACTCGCCGCGGATCTTCAACGACCTGCCGGCCGACAGGGTGCACTTCTCGGCCACGGGCCACTGACGGCGGGGTCAGGCATCATGCGCGGGTGGCAAAGGCCGCCCCACCCGCACCCCACGCGTCGCTGACGCTCACGCAGGCGCGGCGGATCGCGCTCGCGCGCGCAGGGCTTCGCCGACCCGCGGCCAGCGCGGCCGCGTGACGATGCGCCAGCTCCAGCGCGTGATCGACCGCATCGGGCTGATCCAGATCGACTCGGTGAACGTGCTCGCGCGCAGCCACCTCATGCCGCTGTTCAGCCGTCTCGGCAACTACGACATCGCGCTGCTCGACCGTGCGGCGGGCCGCGAGCCGCGGCGCCTGGTGGAGTACTGGGCGCACGAGGCGTCGTTCATCCCGCCGGCCACGCACCGGCTGCTGCGCTGGCGCATGGAGAGCGCGGACGAGCGACGCCTGGGGCGGCATGCGGCCGCTCGCGCGCGAGCACCCGGATCGTGGTGCGGCCGTGCTCGAGGAGGTGGCCGCAGCCGCGGCCCGCTCACCGCGGCGCGGCTCGAGGAGGAGCTGCAGCACGACGTGCCGGCCACGAGCAGCGAGGAGTGGGGCTGGAACTGGTCCGCACACCAAGCGCGCGCTGGAGTACCTGTTCTGGTCGGGCCAGGTGACCGCCGCCGGGCGGACCCAGCAGTTCGAGCGCCGCTACGACCTGCCCGAGCGCGTGCTGCCGCCGGAGATCGCGAACGCGCCGGACCCCGATCCGGCCGACGCGCGGCGCGAGCTGATCCGCATCGCCGCGCGCGCGCACGGCGTGGCCAGCGAGCAGTGCCTGCGCGACTACTTCCGCCTGCGCCCGCACGAGGCGCAGCCCGCGATCGCGGAGCTCGTGGAGGAGGGCGAGCTGATCCCGGTGGCGGTCGAGGGCTGGAGCGGCGCGGCGTACCTGCACCGCGACGCGCGCGGCCGCGGCGCGTGCGCGCGCCGCGCGCTGCTGTCGCCGTTCGACTCGCTCGTGTTCGAGCGCTGCGCGCACGGAGGACCTGTTCGGCTTCCGCTACCGGCTCGAGATCTACGTGCCCGCGCCCAAGCGCGTGCACGGCTACTACGTGCTGCCGTTCCTGCTCGGCGACCGGCTGGTGGCGCGCGTGGACCTGAAGGCCGACCGCAAGGCGGGCGTGCTGCGCGTGCAGGCGGCCCACGGAGAGCGAGACGCGCCCGAGGAGACCGCGACGGAGCTGGCCGCCGAGCTGCACGTGATGGCGGACTGGCTGGGCCTGGAGTCGGTGGCGGTCGCGGCGTGGCGACCTGGCGGCGCAGCTGGTCGAAGCCGTGTGACCTCTACTGTCTCTAGCCGTGGCAATCCGAACCGACCTCAGAAACATCGCCATCATCGCCCACGTCGACCACGGCAAGACGACGCTGGTGGACGCCATGCTGCGCCAGTCCGGCGTGTTCGCCGAGCACACCAAGGTGTCCGAGCGGGTGATGGACACGATGGACCAGGAGCGCGAGCGCGGCATCACGATCCTCGCCAAGAACGCGGCGGTGCCGCTACGGCGACACGAAGATCAACCTCGTGGACACGCCCGGCCACGCCGACTTCGGCGGCGAGGTGGAGCGCGGGCTGACGATGGTGGACGGCGTGCTGCTCCTGGTGGACGCCTCCGAGGGCCCGCTGCCGCAGACGCGCTTCGTGCTGCGCAAGGCGCTCGAGCAGCAGCTGCCGGTGATCCTCGTGGTGAACAAGGTCGACCGCCCGGACGCGCGCATCCGCGAGGTGGTGGACGAGGTGTACGAGCTGTTCCTCGACCTCGACGCCAACGAGGACCAGATCGACTTCCCGATCATCTACACCAACGCCAAGGCCGGCTGGGCCGACAGCCGAGGAGGGCGTCGAGGGCCAGGACCTGCGACCGCTGTTCGACCTGATCCTCGACACGCGTGCCGCGCGCCGTGTACAGCGAGGGCGTGGGGCTGCAGGCGCTCGTCACCAACCTGGACGCGTCGCCGTACGTGGGCCGGCTGGCGCTCTGCCGCGTGCACGAGGGCACGATCCGGCGCGGCCAGACCGTGGCCTGGTGCCGCCGCGACGGCGAGGTGGAGCAGGTGAGGGTCACCGAGCTGTACGTCACCGACGGGATGGAGCGCGTGGACGCGGAGCAGGCGGGACCCGGTGAGATCATCGCCCTGGCGGGGCTGCCGGACGTGATGATCGGCGACACGATCGCCGACCCGCGAGGACCCGCAGCCGCTGCCGCCCGTGACCGTCGACGAGCCGGCGCTCGGCATGACGATCGGGATCAACACCTCGCCGCTCGCCGGCCGCTCGGGCGACAAGCTCACCGCGCGGCTGCTCAAGTCGCGTCTCGACCAGGAGCTGGTGGGCAACGTCTCGATCCGGGTGAACCCCACCGACCGGCCCGACACCTGGGAGGTGCAGGGACGCGGCGAGCTGCAGCTGGCCGTGCTCGTGGAGACGCTGCGGCGCGAGGGCTTCGAGCTGACCGTGGGCAAGCCGCAGGTGCTCACGCGCGAGATCGACGGCCGCCTGCACGAGCCGGTGGAGCGCCTGGCGATCGACATCCCGGAGGACTTCCTCGGCGTCACCACCCAGCTGCTCGCGCTGCGCAAGGGCCGGATGGACCAGATGGTCAATCACGGCACCGGCTGGGTGCGGCTCGAGTACCTGATCCCCGCGCGCGGGCTGATCGGCTTCCGCACCGAGTTCATGACCGAGACGCGCGGCACCGGCATCCTGCACTCGGTGTTCGAGTGCTACGAGCCCGTGGCACGGCGAGATCAAGACCCGGCCCACGGGCTCGCTGGTGGCGGACCGCCGCGGCGCCACCTCGCAGTTCGCACTGCTCAAGCTCTCCGAGCGTGGGCAGCTCTTCCTCGGCCCGGGCGAGGACGTGTACGAGGGCATGATCGTGGGCGAGAACTCGCGCTCCGAGGACCTCGACGTGAACGCCGTGCGCGAGAAGAAGCTCACCAACATGCGCTCCTCCACCGCCGACGAGCTCGTGCGGCTCGCCCCGCACCACAAGCTCTCGCTCGACCAGGCGCTCGACTTCATCCGCGAGGACGAGTGCGTGGAGGTGACGCCCGAGGCGGTGCGTCTGCGCAAGCTCGAGCTGGACGCCGGCGCCCGCCAGCGGCTCGCCAAGCGCGCGAAGCCGGACGCGGTGACGACGGGCTAGACGCGCTGGTCGACGAGGCTCTTCTCGGCCTCGTTCTCCATCTCGTACGCGCGGGCGTTGGCCTTGTAGGTGACGGCGCCGGTCATGACACCGACCATGTCGCTGGCCAGGTCCACACCCGTGTTCTGCGACTTGCTCACCGTCGCGTTCACGCCGCCGGTGGCGTCCGTGGCCGGATTCACCTGCCAGGGCTGGTAGCCCTCGCTGTCGACGTTGGCGATGTTGTCGGTGGAGGCCGCGTGGATCAGGCCACCGAGGTTCATTCCGCTCACCGACGAGGTGTACACGCGTTACTGATCGGCGGCGCGGGCGCCCGGCGCCAGCCCACGTGCCACGCCCTGGACGGAAGATCCACCACTAGCGCTTCAACGTGGTCCTCACGCTGGCGTGCGTGGCGTTCCCGGCGGCGTCCTTCACGGTCAGGCGAATGATCAGCTTCACGCGCCGGGTGTGCGCCAGCTTGCGCCGGGCGCGGCGGGTGAACCTCAGCCGTAGCTTGGCGGGGTGGCCCGCGTGCAGCCGCACCGAGCCGGCGGCCACCTTCACCGGCCGCTTGGACCTGCGCTTGGCCGCCGCCAGACCCAGATGCCTGGCCGCTCCGCGGGTGATGGTGGCGCTGGCGCTGGCGCGGCCGTCCTCGCTCGACGTGATCCGCCCCAGCAACCCGTGCTTCAGCGCGCCAGCCAGCCCGTAGCTCTTCCGGAAGCGCTTGCTGAGCACGCGCGGAGCCGCGGTGTCCGGCGCGCCCGCGGACGGCGGTGGCGGGCCGGCCGCCGGCGGCGGCGGCGGCGGCGGGAACGGCATCACGAACGAGATCGGGTTGCTGATGGCCTTGATGTCCGCCGGGAGCATGAGGAAGCTGGCGCTCGACATCTCGTACACCTTGAACTCGTTGTCGCTGATCAGCCCGATGTACGCGGCACCCTGGCTCATCACGCAGTGCACGTCGTCGACGTTTGCCGCGCTGTTCAGGCCGGGTGGCGTCACCAGGCTGCCGAGCGAGCGGTTGTAGATCTCCACCTGCTTGCCCACGGTGCCGCCCTCGTTCACGTCAGCGCCCACGAGCGAGCCGTCGTTGTTGATGCACGGGTGTTCCTTGTCGACGCCGTCGAGGCTGTTGCCGAGGTCGAAGGGCGGGTTGGCGGTGTCCGCCTTGCCGGGGATGTCCTGCACGAACAGCTGCGAGTGGCCGCCGCTGTCCACCGGGCAGGCGGGCGCGAGGTCGTTGCAGGTGGTGGCGAGAAAGTGGCCGTCGCCGCTCAGATGGCTCTGGCGGCTGTGATTGGTGCTCGAGTCGAGCCCGCTATCCACGAAGCTGCCGCTGGCGCTGTCGTAGACCACCGCCGGACCGTTCACGTTGTTGTCGAAGGCGACCAGCCCCGTGTTGCTCACGCTCAGCCCGGTCGGCTTGGCGTAGATGTCGATCCCCGGCAGCGGCACTGCGCTGCCCGCACCCGAGCGGTCGAACAGGTGCAGCTTGTCGTCGCTGCCCGCGTAGAACACGTAGCGGCCGTCGAACGACATCGCCATCGCGTCCTGGAAGCCCGGCGTGGAGGTGATGGTGATGCTCGGCGGGGTGAGGTTGGCGCCGGTCTCCGCGTCGTACAGCGCCAGCTTGTGGGTGGTCTGGTCGATGTAGGCGACGATCGGCTTGCGTGCCTGCGCAGCCCCCGCCAGGGCGAGCGCGAGAACGGCGAAGAGAAGTGAGGCGAGTCTGAGCATGGCGCCACGCTAGGCGGGCGCTGGGGCGCGAACATCGGGGAGCCACCCCCATCTTTCGGCTGCCATGCTCAGCGCCGATGAAGCCCACCGGCACCGGCACGGCCTACGCGCGCGTCGCGCTCGCGGGCAACCCCTCCGACGGCTACGGCGGCCGCACCCTTGCGGTCACCGTGCGCGACTTCATGGCGGAGGCCACCGCCACCCCCGCGGCGGAGGACGCGCTCGGGTCCCCGGGGCCGGGAGGAGAGGAGCTGATGGGCGCCACCCTCACGCGCTTCCGCAAGCGCCTGGGCGCGCCGCAGCCGGTACGGCTCGCCTGCCACACCAACGTGCCGCGCGAGGTCGGCCTCGCCGGCTCGAGCGCGATCGTGATCGCCTGCGCGCGGGCGCTCTGCGACCTCCACGGCGCCGAGCTGCCGCCCGACGAGCTGGCTCGCCTTGCGCTGGCGGTGGAGACCGAGGACCTCGGCATCGCCGCCGGGCTCCAGGACCGCCAGGTCCAGGCGCGCGAGACGCTGGTGGTGATGGACTTCGGCCTCGATGCGGTGCACGAGGAGCTCGACCCGGGGCTGCTCCCGCCGCTCTTCGTGGCCTGGCATCCGGACGCGGCGGCGCCATCGGGCGCGGTGCACGGGGAGCTGAGAAGGCGCCACGCGCAGGGCGACCCGGACATCACGGCGGCCATGGAGCGCCTGGCGGAGCACGCAACCCGCGCCCGCGACGCCCTGCTGGAAGAAGACCACGCCGCGTTCGGCCGCTGCGTGGACGCCTCGTTCGATGAGCGGCTGAAGATCATGAGCGTGGACCCGCTGACAGCCCGGATGGTGGAGACCGCGCGCGCCGCCGGCGCGTCGGCCAACTCGGCGGGCTCGGGCGGCGCGATCGTCGGCACGCTCAGCACCGAGGACTGCTGGGAGCGCCTGCGCCCCGCGCTCGAGCGCATGGGCGCCAAAGCCGTGCGCCCTCGCACCGGGCCCATAGAATCGCGGGCGGGGAGCGGGAACTCATGACCCTCATCGCCATCTCGGCCTCATACGGCGCCGGAGGCAGCGTCGTCGGGCCACAGCTGGCGGAACGCCTGGGCGTTCCGTTCGTGGACCGCGCCATCCCCACCAAGGTGGCGGAGAGCCTGGACGTGCCGCTGTCGCACGCGCTCGACCACGACGAGAACGTGGGCAGCCTGCTCGACCGCATGCTCAAGCACTTCGCGCCCCTGTCCGGCGCCTACGTCAGCGGCACCGCGAGCGAGGCGCTGATGGGCAACGACGTGTACCGCGACGCCACGGAGCGGGTGATCTGCGAGCACGCCGAAGCGGGCAAGGGCGTGATCCTCGGGCGCGCGTGCGCGTTCGTGCTGCGCGACCGGCCGGAGGTGCTACGCGTGCGGCTCGACGGGCCGGAAGAGGCGCGCATCGAGCAGGCGATGCGCATCCAGGGAGTGGACCGCGACACCGCCAGGGAGCGCATGCGCCAGACCGACCGCGCCCGCGACCTGTACGTGCGCCACTTCTACGGCGCGGACCCGCGCGACATGTCGTTATTCCACCTCGTGGTGGACTCGACGGCCATCGAGCTGGACGCCTGTGTGGACCTCGTGGCCCGGGCGGCCGAAGCGCGCTAGCGCAAACGAGCGAGCAGCTCGCGGGGAACGGTCAGTCCGCATACACTGGCGCCGAAGGGGCGATGACGTGGCGGTCAACTTTCGCTGCGTCAAACCATGGGTTCCGTAAATCGAGTCGCTGTGCAAGCGCGAAGGAGCGCGAGTGAAACCGCTGACTGACATCACCGACACCGAAACCGTCAAGGCACTCTCCCACCCGCTGCGCGTTCAGATCCTGCGCCTGCTGGAGGAGAAGGACGGGAGTCCCGTGGAGATCGCGACCACCCTCGGGCTGCCGGTGAACCGCGTGAGCTACCACATGCGCCAGCTCGCTCGCTTCGATCTGATCAAGCTCGTGAAGACCACGCCCCGCCGCGGCGCGGTGGAGCACCACTACCGGCTGCAGGCGCGCGCCCGCGGATCAGCGACAAGGCATGGGGCCAGGTGCCGGAGATCGTCAAGCAGGCGATGACCGGCGCCGCGGTGGAGCAGATCCTCGAGCTGGTGCACCACAAGCGCGTCACAGGGCGGCTTCGACCGCGCCGAGGCGCACCTCAGCCGCGTCGGACATGACGCTCGACGACCGCGGCTGGAAGGACATCGCCGCCGAGCTGTCGTCGATGCTCGACAGGATCGACAAGATCCACGCGGCCAGCCTGGCCCGGCTGAAGAAGGCCGACCACGAGGGCCAGACGTCGCGGCACCGCTGGTGATGGCGCTGCTCGAGACGCTGGCGGCTCCGGACGCGCCCGCCGAAGAGTCTCGCAGCAAGCCGGCGCCGGCAGGCGCAGCAGCTCGACTCCTCCTAGAACAGGAAGAACGGGTGCAGCTTCTTGGTGCGCACGCTGGTGATCGTGGAGAACTGCGGCCGGTTGCCCGCCTTGTCGAACGGCAGCAGCGTGATCGTGTAGCCCGTGCCCGGCCTGAGGTGCCTGGCGCACGATCGTGAACATGCCGTTCTTGCCGGCCTTCGTGCGCAGCCCGCGGTGGACGCGCCTCTTGCAGCACCCTCCGCTTGGCGGCGCTCGACTTGTGGCTCTTGCACTTGACCTTGCGCGTGTAGCGCAGCGTGGCCTTGACCTTTGCGATGCCCGGAGCTGGGCGCGGCGTCGCGCACGCTGACACGGTCACGGTGCAGCTGCGTCTTGGTGCAGCTCTTCTTGAGCACGCTCGAGCCGCGGCGCCGTCGCGTCGCTCGGACCGGACGGCGGGGTGCCGGCGGTGGGGGCGGGCGGCGCCGGCGTGGGCACGAAGCGAGCGGGTGCTGCGGCCGTAAGCCATAGCCGCCGTCGTTCGTCGCCTTTGGCTCACAGAAGATGCTCGTGCCGCAGTCGCTCGCCTGGATCGTGTAGGTGGTGCCGCTGGCGCGCAGCGGCGTGAGCTGCCGCGCCGGAGGTGTTGACGAACTGGTAGCTCGAACGTCGGCGCTCGGCCGGCGTCCACGTGGCCCGGCGTCGCAGGTGAGCGTCTGGCCGGGCTGGGTTGCCGGCGGAGACGGTGGTGTGCGGTGGCCTGCTGCGGCGCCTGCGGTTGAAGTCGGGTGAGCTGCAGGAAGGTCTGGAGGTCGGTGTCGGCGAGCCGGGTGTAGATGCCCGGGAAGCCCGGCTGGGCGCAGCCCTCGTCCGGAGTCCACGAGCCCGGCGAGCACGTAGTCTGCGCGGGCGTCGCGGCTTGCCGAGCACGATCGGCCCGCCGCTGTCGCCCTGGCAGGAGTCGGTGATCGGCGCCGAGTAGCCGTGGTCGCCGGCGCAGAACAGGCGCGAGGTGTTCGTGGCATTGCCCTCGTAGAACGCCGCGCAATCGTCCTGACAGCCGTGTCGGCCACCAGCTGACCTGCGCAGCTTGAGCTGGTTTGGGTCGCACCGCCTCCACCCGAGCGGCTGGGGGCCTGGTCGCCCCAGCCGGTCACCATCGCGTCGGTCGGGCCCGGGATCGCGTGGCCATGAGTCCATGTCGTCGACGAATCCGATCGGCGCGATCTGCGGTGCCCGAACGGTCAACGGCGTAGACAAGGTGAGCCGAGCGACGTCATGAATCGTTCGTCTCGGGGTCGTAGGCGCGGGTCGAACGAGTCTTGCCGACGCTCGAGCGCGGTTGCCGATTCCGCGGTGAGATCAGCCGCTGCCCGCGAATACCGCGATGTCGCTCCGGATCGGAGACCTCGCCTGAGCGAAGCCCGGGACGTCGAACACGCAGTGTGCCGCGGTGATCACGTGCGTAGCGTCGAGTATCACGCCGCCACAGAACTGGCCGAGACCGGGGCGGTCCCGACTCGATCAGCGCGACCTGGAACGGGAAGTCGGCGATCGCGGCGTCGCTCCCGTGCACGATCTTCGGCTGCACATCTGCGATGGCGCCCGGCGCGGAGGCGACCACGAGCACGAGCGCGACGAGCGCGAGCAGAGGCAGGCGTCATTGGACGGTGCGGGGCCAGAGCACCATGTAAACACGGCTAGCGCCCGATTCGGAGCGGTTGTCGGCGAAATGACGATCAGCGCGGCAGCGCCGGCGCGAGGATGCGGTACGCCTTGATGCCCACGCCCAGGCGCTCGCGGTGCTCGCTGCGGGCGGGATCGAGCTCGGTGAGCTCGCGGATGCGGTCGAGGCGATAGCTCACCGTGTGCCGGTGGGCGTGGATCGCCGCCGGCCGTGGCCTTCATGTTGCAGTCGTTGGACAGGTAGGCGTCGAGCGTGTGCAGCAGATCCGTCGAGTACTGCTCGTCGTAGCGCACCAGCGGCGCCACCGTGTCCTCGTAGAAGCTGCGCACCTCCTCGGGGTCCGAGGCGAAGGCGCGGAACAGCAGCCGGTAGGTGCCGCCCTCGAGCGCCTCGGGATCCGGATGGCCGCCGACCAGCCGCACGTCCAGCACGAGCTCCGCCTCCTCCACCGCCAGCCGCAGCTCGCGCGCGCGTCGCGTAGCGAGAGGACAGGCCCACGGTGGCCTGCGTGCTCAGCCGCGCCGCCAGCTTGCGCGCCTCCTCGAAGCGAGCCGGGCAGGATCGCGTAGACGCGCTCCTCGCCCACCGCCTCGGCCAGGCGCGTCCGGGCGCTCGGCCGCGATCACGGCCAGCAGCCGGCCCGGCGCGCGGTTGCGGGGTACCGCGCACAGCGCCACAGCTCCCGCAGTCAGATCCGTGCCGAGCCGTCGCGCCCTGCGGAGAAGATCGTCCTCGTCGATCGTCCTCGCGGCGGAGCAGCTCCTCGATCACCGAGCCGCGCAGCTGCTGCTCGGTCTCCTCGCGCGCCTCCACCACGGCCACCTCCGTCAGCGCCGCCACCGCCGCCACGTGCAGGTACTCGCCGGCGTTCGGGCACGCCGGGCGCGAGCATCAGCACCGCGCCGAGGTCCTTGCCGCCGGAGCTGATCGGCACCTCGGCCACCACGTCCTCGGGCGTGTCGGGCCGGCCGCCGCCGAGCTTGGCCGACACGTAGCGCTCGTAGCGCGACCACGCCTCCACGGGCACGCCCACGCGCGGCACCACCACCGCCACCGGCGCGCCCACGTGCTCGGATGCGATCGTCGCGATGCGCTCGAGTCCTTCGCCCGCCAGCACGGCGCCCACCATCTGCAGGTGGGCGCCGCGCGGCGAGGGCAGAGGCTCTGGACTGGACACGGACAGGGTCAAGTCACCGCCAGATAGCGGTCGATCTCCCACGGCGTCACCTGCACGCGGTAGTCCGACCACTCCGCTCTCTTCAGGTCGATGTAGCGGGAGAAGATGTGCTCGCCGAGCGCGCGCTCCACGAGCGCCGACTGCGCCATCTCCTCGATCGCCTCGCCGAGCGTCTCGGGCAGCTGCCCGACGCCCGAGTCGCCGCGCGCTCCGCCTCGACTGAGGTCGTACAGGTTGCTCTCGATCGGATCCGGCAGCTCGTAGCCCTTCTCGATCCCCTCGAGGCCGGCCTGCAGCAGCGCGGCGAACGTCAGGTACGGGTTGCACGACGGGTCCGGGCAGCGCAGCTCGGCCCGCGTGGCCGCCTCCTTGCCGGGGTGGTACAGCGGCACCCGCACGAGCGCGGAGCGGTTGCGCCGCGACCACGCGATGTACACCGGCGCCTCGTAGCCCGGCACGAGCCGCTTGTACGAGTTCACCGACGGCGCGAACAGCGCCGCCAGCTCGCGCGCGTGGCGCAGCTGGCCCGCGATGAACGACTTCGCCGACGTCCGACAGGAAGTACTGGTCGTCCGGCGTCGAAGAACGCGTTGCGATCGCCCGTGAACAGCGACTGGTGCGTGTGCATGCCGGAGCCGTTCTCGCCGAACAGCGGCTTGGGCATGAAGGTCGCGTAGCAGCCGTGCTGCATCGCCACCTCCTTGACCGCGATCCGGTAGGTCATCGTCGTCGTCGGCCATCGTCAGGCCCTCGGCGTAGCGCATGTCGATCTCGTGCTGCGAGGGCCCGACCTCGTGGTGCGTGTACTCCACCGGGATGCCGAGATCGCGCAGCGTGCGCACGGTGTCGCGGCGGAAGTCGGACGCCACGTCGAGCGTGGTGAGGTCGAAGTAGCCGCCCTTGTCGAGCACCTCCGTGCCCTGCGTCGTCCTTGAACAGGAAGAACTCGAGCTCCGGGCCCAGGTAGTAGTGGTCGAAGCCCATTTCCTGCGCGCGCGGTCGAGCGCGCGCTTCATCACGTAGCGCGGGTCGCCCTCGTACGGCTCACGGCTCGGGCGTGAGCACGTCGCAGAACATGCGCCCGACGGGGTTCTCCTTGCGCCAGGGCAGCAGCTTGAACGTGGAGGGGTCGGGCATCGCCACCATGTCCGACTCCTCGATCCGGTTGAAGCCGGTGATCGATGAGCCGTCGAAGCCCATCCCCTCCTCGAGCGCGCCCGGCAGCTCCTCGGCGCCGACCGCGAACGACTTGATCTGGCCGAGTATGTCCGTGAACCAGAAGCGGACGAACTCCACCCCCTCGGCCTCGACGCGCGCGAGAACCTCGCCCGCGGTGTCGCGTGTCTCGTCGATTGTCGCCATCGGTGTGTCTTTCCTTTCCTTCGGTGCGGGTCTCAAGGTGGACGGTAGGGGCGCCCTCTGCAGGGGGTCTTTGTCCCGATGTCCAAGAATTCGCGCCCCGGTAGTCCCGCGGGGCGATACCCCGAAAGCGGCAGTGCGCATGGCCGCCCCCGTCGGTCAGGACGGGGGCGGCCAGCACAGACTGCGAGCGTCCTAGCTCGGTTCCGGCACCGCCGTCGATGGCCGGTGCCGAGGCCGCTCCAGGCCCCGGAGGGGAACGCCAGCGAGGGCACGTCCGAGGGGTAGACCTCGTGACCGTGCACCGCCAGGTCGCCCGTCTCCATGTCCTTCTCGTCATGCGCAGCGGGACGAACAGCCCGACCAGCTTGAGAAGGATGAACGTGCCCACCGCGCAGAACACGATCACCCACGAGGCCGTGAGCGCCTGCCATCCGAGCAGGTGTCCGCCGTCGCCCGAGATCAGGCCCGGTGCGCGCGCCCATCGCCGAGTTGGCGAAGATGCCGGTGAGCAGCCCGCCTGCCACGCCGGCGAACCCGTGCGTGTAGACCACGCCGAGGGTGTCGTCCACGTTGCGGAACGGAGCGGTGCGGCTCAGGTAGTTGAGCGCGAAGTACACGATCGTGGCCGCAACCACGCCGATGATCATCGCTCCCCAGCCGTTCACGAAACCGGCCGCCGGCGTGATCGCCACGAGTCCGGTGATCATGCCGTTCACGCTGCCGATCAGGCTCGGCTTGTTGCCGGTGGCGTAGTCCCAGCCGACCCACACGAGGAAGGCGACCGCCGTGCAGAGGTTCGTGTTCAGAACCGCCGCCGAGGCGATGTCGTTCACCAGGTACGGGTCGCCGCCGTTGAAGCCGTTCCAGCCCAACCACAGCAATCCGGCGCCGACGGCGACCATCGCGAGGTTGTTCGGAGCGTCGACCTCGCGGTCGCGCTGAAGACGCGGTCCCACCACAGCCGCGGCGACGAAGCCCGACACGCCGGCCGCGAGGTGAATCACGTAGCCACCGGAGAAGTCGAGCGCGCCGTGCTGGGCGAAGAAGCCGCCGCCCCAGATCAGGAACGCGTTGACGGTGTAGATGAGGCTCGTCCAGAGGATCACGAACGGGATCCACGCCTTGAAGTTGATGCGGCCCAGTACGGAGCCGAGCATCAGGATCGGCGTGATCGCCGCGAACACGATCTGGAAGTACGCGAGCGTTGACTGCGGGAACACGACCTTCCCGACGTTCGGGATGTTCCCCTGCTCGCGAAGTCCGACGCTGCTCAGGATCGACCCTGGCTTACCCCACAGGTTCGCAAAGAACCCGTGCTTCGCGCCGAAGATGTGCATCGGCTCCCCGAACCCCATCTTGAAGCCGTACAGGACCCAGACGACGAGCACGAGCGCGAACGCGATGAAGGCCATCATCATCGAGTTCACCGACCAGCGCTTCTGCATCACGCCGCCGTAGAGGACCACAAGTCCCGGCACGCTCATCAGGCCGACCAGAGTGGCCGCCGTGAGCTGCCAAGACGTGTCGCCTGGACTCAACCAGTGCAAATCCATGCGCGGAGTCTTCCTTTCTGTTCGAGTTCCACTCCCGCGAGCAGACTGCTGGCCCGCGTGTCGAGGCACCACGTACAGCGGGCCAAAGATCCGGGGTCGAACTTCGCCCTCGTGTCGATACCGCGCCGTCAGCGGTGCCGCTAAGTTGCCCTCGATGCCTCTCGAGGGACATTGGAAGCGGGTGAACACGCCCCTGCGCAGACTCACGCGGCGCGAGCGCAACGTGGCGGTCGTCACCGCGGTGCTCACCATCGTCACCGTGCTGGCGCTGGTGCTCGCCACCGTGGGCGACTCGCGGCCCGGCCCCAAGCCGGGCTGCATCTACGCGATCGTGCCCGGGGTGATGGGAGCAACGCCGGTGGACGCGTGTGGCGAGCAGGCCAAGAGGACCTGCGCCGAGCACGCGGACCCGGGGCTCCAGAACCCCGTGTCACGCAGGGTCCGTGCGAGCTGCCGCCACGCCGGTCTGCTCTAGGCTCGTCGTATGAGCGACGAAGCGTCGGCCTTCCCGGGGCTGCCTGACGACCGCGCGTTCTCGCGCGAGGTGTTCCAGCACGCGCTCGACCGCAAGGGCGCGGTGCACAAGTGCGAGGCCTGCGGCAAGGACAAGTGGGTGATCAGCCAGTGCATGATGCTGCTTCAGGCGCTTCAGCCCGACGGCGGAGTCGCTGCCGGGCCACGGCGTGGAGGTGGTGCCGGTGTTCTGCAACAACTGCGGCCTGATCCGGCTGCACGCCACGACGATCCTGGCGGGGACTAGCACCTCCGCCCGCCAGGCGCCGAACGCCGTGAGGCAGGTCCGCTTGCAATACGTAGCGTAAGGCGGCAAGCGTGGTTCTCGCCGGCCGCGTACTAGGCGCTGGCCCGCTCCGCCCAGGCCGGGAACTGCCCGGCCACCTCCTGCAGCAGCTCGATCATCGGCGTCGTAGCCGGTGACACGCCCGCCGCTCCGCGGCGTGGCGGCAAGCACCCGCCGCGTGACGCCCTTGCCCGGCCAGCTCGCGCACCTCCACGTCGTCGCGCGCGCCGGCCAGCGCCAGCTCCGGGATCAGCGCCACTCCCACCCCGGCGGCCACCAGGCCGAGCACCGTCTGGTAGTCGCCGCGGAGGTCGGCCCTGCCAGCTTCGTAACTCCTGCCTTTGGAGAGGGTTGCAACGTCAAAGGCACCGCCTCTCGGGCAGGTTTTGCGGCCCTGCCTGAGCCCCTGAGATGGGCTCAGATGGACAAGGGTACTAGCACTTTAGTACGATTGCCTGTTAATAACCAGAAAGTTATTATTGGCTGGCTGAAGGGTCAGATGGAGGGGGGAAGTGAAAGGCGCCCGATGTGGGTTGGTGACAGGCACGTTCTGACGATTGAAGACCTCCCCGTTATCGTCGAGGCCCTGAATGCGCTCTCGGCGGACGTTCAGCCGCAGGGCGGAGAAGCTCTCCGCACCCTCACCAGTCTTCAGGAATTCGTGAAAGAGGGCTGCGGCAAGCTGATTCTGAATCTGGACGCCATCGAAGGACCGCTGAGCGGACCGCCTCAGGTGGTTCGAAACGTTGAGGCCAGTCTTGTGGCAGGAGTCCTGGTCGTCACGTGTCAAGTCACCTCGCGGGAGTTGTTTCGAATCAAACTGCTGGCGCGCCGCCAGGCCTTTCCAAAACACCTGATCTCCAGTTTCGATGCTCTATTTTCATCCACCGCTGCCAGGATCAGGGCCGCCCTTTCGCGGATGGGCAGGCCCAAGGCGAACTAGGTGGTGCTGTGCCACGTTCAGGCTCGGTAGAAGGAAAGCTTTTTACTTTGGGAGACCCTCCCGTTCGGTACTGTCCGGCCCCAGAGTTGAACGATCGGGTTCGACGTCATTGCTTTATTGGAGGTTCCTATGCCCATTGACTTTTTGAAACGGAAACATCGGGAAGGTCTCAGAACGATGCCTGACGAGGAAATGGTTGCCTTTCTTGACCCCGGAATCGAGATTGAAGGGCAGATGAGGGTGGCCGCTGGAATGGTCCGCCTGGACTGCCAGTTCAAAGGCACGATTTATTCGCCGGGGACGATTATCGTCTCCAGCCAGGCAGACATCGAAGGCGATATTGAGGCGATGCAAATCAGCATTGCAGGCAAAGTGAAAGGGAACGTCCACGCCTCGGAACAACTCGAAATCACGGAAAACGGGATTCTCCTGGGCGATGTGGAAACCCCTTCGCTGGTTCTCAATCCCGGCGCCTACTTCACCGGCCACTGTGATATGCCCACTCACCGGTTTGAGAAATCAGCCCCGGACGAAGTCGCTTCCGACGAGAGCGAGCATAACTCGCGTCCTCCCGGGTCCTGAACATTGCTCGAACCCGGCCGGCCGTGCCCGTAAGATCAGCGCCGGACTTGCGCCCTCGGCTTTTTGTGCGCGAAATTTGTTGTCTGCCTGCATCGCACAGGGAGCGACCTATGCGCGAGCCGCTTTTTTCCCGGCCGCAGGTTGATTACTGCTTGCCTTGCAGGCTCAGTTGCAGCTCCCGAATCTTCCGGTTCTTCTCGTGCATCGCGGCCATATAGGCCCTTTCCTGCATGGCAATTCTCTGCTCCAAAGTTCTGATGGTCTGGTTGGCCCTGTCCAGGCGATCCAGCAGGTCATCCTGCGGCGAATAGGCACGCTGCAACTGGAAGTCTCCCATTTCAAGCTCCGAAGTAGTGTTGACGGCAATCGCGCATGCCCGTCGTGTTTATCCAACACCTCTGAACGCCGTTGACGGTGGAGCCCGTAGCGTTCCACTCGCGAAAGTCGCATGGAGCTCTGGCAGGCTTTTCCGGCCCGGAGGGCACGGGATGGAACCGCGGGCGGCAAATCCGGCGCCCCTCAGGCTTTTAATTCAGACAATCTCTATGCTGAGCGGGCTGACGCTGCCCATGGAATCGTCTGGAATCGGCGCTTCGGTCTCGATTGGCGCGTGAATCCGGCTCTCATGGCGGTGGACTTCCTCCATCACGCATTTCGGACAACCGTGAAATTGGTGCACCCTTGCGCCGTGCCGCGGGCAGATCTGCTCGTAGGTGCTGAATTCTGTTTCGTTGCAGTTGTGATCCATTGTGTCCATCATCGCATCCCCCCCGAATGCTGGACCCTGCCGCCAACTTAACGCGGCCGCCCCGGCCCGACAATGGGTCTTTAGTTCCAGAGACGGGGACACGGGTTCTACCTCGCTGGCTTGGGAAGGGATGCTGTGGCGGCGTGTGGGTTCCCGTTCCGCGATTGATCACGGCCTGCTTTGCAGGCTCATTTGCAGCTCCCGGATTTTCCGGTTCTTCTCCTGCATGTCAACCCTATAGATCCTTTCCTGCAGGGCCACCCTCTGCTCCAGAGTTCGGATGGTTTTGTCGGCCCGGTCCAGGCGCGCCAGCAGGTCCTCTTGTGATGAATGAACACGACGAAAGGAAAATTCTGCCATATCAAACCCCCACGTTTTGTTGACAGCAACCGCACCTGCTCTTTGTGCTTTCATCCCCTGCCTCTCAACCCCATCGCAGGTAGAGCAAGTATCGTTCCACACTCGAAGGCGGCACGAAAAAATGAGCGCTGGCAGGCCCTTGAGGCCAGGACGCTTGGGGATTGAACCCTGCAGAGGGAATTCGGCGCCCATCGGGCTTGTAATTCTTACCCGCAGCCTTTCCTTTTTCCGCTGGCCGTCGCAGGCGCCGGTTCTGTGCCGTGGGCCCGTCCCGGACCGCCACGGTGACTGCAGCCAGCCTCAGGAGCGGAGACTCGCGCGTCCACAGAGATCGCATTTGTTAAGATGAAAGCGTATGATCGGGGCATCGGGCGAGTGCCGGGCGGGACAAGGCCCGGCGATGCCAGGCGCCGATGATGGAGGAGATTTTGACGGCTGCAAAGGGCCGGTACAGCTCGCGAGGTTTTGCCCGCTGGGGAATGGCCGCAGGCTTCCTGCTGGGTGCGGTGGCGGCGGCATCGCTCATCATCGGGTTCATTTCCTGGATGCGGTACGGCGGCCCGGGAGTTCGAAAGATTGACGTTTCGCAGCCCGCCATCCTGAACAAGATCCAGCAACTGGAACGGCTGGAAACGGTCCGCTTTTATATGGACAAGATCGTGTCGGGCGAGCATGAATCAGCCTACCTGCCGGAATTTCTTGCGGGCGACCGTTTGTTGCTGATCGTCCACGGGGAAGTGATTGCCGGGATTGACCTGGGCAAGGTGAAGGCTGATGACATCATCGTGCGGGATCAAAGTGTCACAGTCAGAATTCCCAAGGCGGAAGTCTTCACCGTGCGGATTGACAATGAAAGAACCCGCGTCTATTCGCGTGAGACCGGGTTGTTCAGCCGCGTCGATCCCAACCTGGAAACCGAAGTTCGCCGGGCGGCGGAGCGGCAACTGCGGGAAGCTGCCATGGAGGAAGGGATTTTGAAAATCGCCGATAAAAACGCCCATGCTACTTTGACCCGGCTGCTGGAAGGACTGGGCTTTCAGCAGGTGAAATTGCTGTGAGGATCGCGCCTGCCGGGACTTCAGAGAGAAACGCTCTCCTTTAACCCTTCCGAATGAAACAGCCTCCGTCCCGGCGCCGGGCCTGCGTCCAGACCTCTGCGATTTCCCGAAAGGAACCGTGGGCGAAAGCAGAGACTTCCCGCCTCGCAGGATGGCAGGGGCTGCAAACGCCGCCATGAGCTTTTCACTGCCGGATGGCGCAATCTTCCTTTGTTCCTTCTCATCAGGGTAGAGACGGGATGGGGCAAGCATTTACATAGCGCGGGAAGTCGGGCAGAATCATCCTGAGTTCCGGAGGGCGCGCCGGCGGGCTCAGGGACGCCGAGGGTTGCAGGGGCTTCAACTGAGTGAAGGCCGGCAAGGAAAATATGAAGATGACCCAAAGATTGACGGAAGTCGCGCTGCTGGTTCTGTTGGCGGCGGCAATGGTGGGGTTGTATCTGACCTCCGGCGTGACAAACCCTGAATCTTCCAGCCCGGAAACCTCTTCCTCGACGGGTGGGACTCTGTCCATTCAGACGGATTATCTGGAAAGCGCGCGGCGGCTGGCGCTGACGGCCGAAACGCCCGGGGAACAACACGTGGCCACGAATGCCCTGGACGCTGCCGACCGAGAGCTGGACCTGGCCTATGGTTACGACCTGCAGCTTGAGGCCGGCGAGCCGGTCCGGGAGACGCCTCAGACTCAGGCCATTCAGGAACGAATCGCGAGAATCAAAAAGGCCATTCAAAAGCACCAGGCGGAAGCCGATCAGTTGAAGAACGCCATGAATCGCGTGGGGGGATCGCGGCGGGCGGCCCTCAAAGAACAATTTGATGTGAGCGAAGCCGAGCTGGATCTTTCCCAGGAGGTTCTGGGCGACGCGAAAGATGAACTCGTTCGAGCCGGAGGCAGTCCGCAGACCGTTCTGGAGAAGCTCAAGGCGGAGCATGCGGCGGCCTCCAGGGAGCGCGACAACTTCAAATTTCCTCCGCATTCGCAGTCGGCGCGTTCGGGCAGCCTGCTGGCAAAATGGTCGCGCTGGAAAACGGTCCGCCGCAAACAATCCCAAATCGATCAGGCGCGGCGGGAGGCTGCCGCCGCCGCTGCCCGCCTGACCCGGCAATACGAGGCGCTTCAAAAGCGTAGGGCCACCGAAGAGGGTCAACAAAAGGCCCTGGTGAGCCACGAGCTTACGCCCGGCCAGATCGCGGCGCTGGTGGCTCCGCGCCGGGGCCGCCCGTCTGCGGCCGGCAGGGGCAAGGCGCCTTTGCCCGGCGCAGCTTCGGCACAAGGCTCCCCAGCGGCGCCGGCTGCGTCGAATTCACCCGGTCCTGCCGTCGCTTTAATCCGGCGCATTTCATCAGACCAGACCCGCCTTCGCATTCTTGAGCGACGAATCCAGTCCATGCAGGATTTGGACTCGGCTTATGCCGGCTGGAGCGTCCTGGCGGGAACGGCCGAGCGCTCTGCATTGCACAGCATGATTGCGGGCGGTCTGTGGATTGTTCTGATCATGGCTTTCGCGTTCTTTCTGAACCGCCTGATCGAGCATTTCTTCGCCGGCCTTTCCCTGCAACGGAAACAGAAGACCACGCTTCAGGCCGTCCTGCGCATCTGCGTGCGGGTGATGGTTGCAATCGTGATTCTGATTCTGATTTTTGGAAAGCCCGATAATTTATCAACCGTCGTGGGCCTCACCGGCGCCGGCCTGGCAGTGGCTCTGCAGGATTTTCTTCTTTCATTCCTGGGCTGGTTCGTGCTGATGGGCCGGCATGGTATCCGGGTGGGCGATTGGGTGGAGATCAACCCCAACGCTTTTACGGGTGTACGCGGCGAAGTGATTGAGATCACCCTGTTCCGTACCGTGCTGCTGGAAACCGGCAACTGGAATGAGCCGGGCCATCTGACCGGCCGCCAGGTCGCCTTCATGAACATGTACGCCGTGAGCGGCTATTACTTCAATTTCAGCACCTCCGGCCAGTGGCTCTGGGACGAATTGCAGGTAGCCATTCCAGGCACCGAAAATCCTTATCCGCAGATGGAAAAAATCCGGGCCATCGTTGCCAAAGCCACCGAGAGCAATTCCCAACTGGCCGAACTTGAATGGCAGCGTGTGTCGAGCCGCTATGGCACAAGGCCCTTCTCCGCCCAGCCCACCGTCAACGTCAAACCCACCGACAACGGTGTGATTGCCATCGTTCGTTATATTGCCCGCGCCGACGAACGAACCGCCACGCGCTACGGCTTGAACCATGAAATCGTCAAGCTTCTCCACAACGGAGAAGAACTGATCCCCGGTGACGGGGCCCTCGCCGACACCTAGCCATGGGGTGGAAAACTCCCCTTTCTTTGCATTGCCGGGAGGGTCTGGCGCCTCAATTGGCATTTGGCGACCGGCCCGGAAGGGCGGGAAAGTGGTAAAAATTACATACTACATTTAGCGATATTTTTCTGGACAAGCGCTATATTTTGTGCTGGAATGGCATCCGGGGGAAACGACGTGAACAATCTCGGTCTGCAGGAGTGGCCCAGGGTCCACAATCCGATTCCGCAAGGAATCAAGTTTCTTGAGCACACGTTTACGGAACCGGCGTCGTTTCGCCTGAGGGTGTCGCCGGTGTCGCCGGGCATTTATGCGATTCTGGCGCGGGACCGCTCGGCTGAGGCGCCGGAATATGCGGTCATCTATTTTGGGGAATGCGACGACTTCTCGCGGCAGGTGGCCAGGACCCACGAGCTTTACCGGGACTGGCTGGAGGTTGCCGGCAGCCTGGAAGACCTCTCCGTGGCCTATTACGCAACGCCTTTTATTTCGGAAGCGCAACGGCGCACCATGAAGAACTCGCTGATTGAACAGTACCACCCGGTCTGCAATGGAAAGGCCGCGAGACATTTTTCCTTTGGCGCGCTGCTGGGGATTAGCCGTTGAAGACCGGTCTGCGGGGCCCGGGCCATAGCGTAAGCGGGACGCTGTTGTTTGGCCCGGGATATGATGGCGCTCGATGGTGAAAAGGCCTGGCGGGGGCCGGACTCGACTGAGAGGAGAACGAAGGCAGGCGGCCGGCAGTGAGGACGCCACCTCGAGCGCCATCTCCAAAGAAAGTTGCGATCTCAAGGAAGTAGCGCGCTGAAAACTCGCTGCGCTGCATACCTCTCTTTCAATCGTTCCATTGCTTCAAAGTCTGCGGGACCCGGCAGCGAACAGCGTGTTGAAAAAGGCTGTAGCGGCGGCTTTACGCCGCCAACCCACACTGAAAGTATTGACCTTGTGGCGGGGTAAACCCGCCGCTACGCTCTCTCCGCGGGATAATTTCAAGAGCCGCCTAATCCTGAATCAACTCTTCGAGCTTTTCGCCATCGATATCGGTCGAAATCTGCATCCAGAGCGGGAGATGGTCGGAGAGCTGAAAGGTGAATTTTGTCAGGCTCAGGCCGGCCGGGAAGAGCTCTGTAATGTGCGCCGCGTCGATATAGAAATCGAGCACGCCGCCGGCGTTGGTGAAGTTTTCAGGGTAGTTGGCGTATTGAAGGATCTGGTCGTAACGCTTGTTTTTTTGCAGGTTGCTGCCGTGATCGAGTCCCAGCAGCGCCCTGGGGATCTGCAGGCCGTGCCGGGTGATGGCTTTGAAAAGCGGATCCTGGCGCGACGGAATGTTGAAGTCGCCCATCACGATGAGGTCCTGGTCCTCGCAATATTTGTCGCGGCGCTTGCCCTCCACCCAGTCGGCCAGCATTCCAATCTCTCCCAGACGGGCCGCCAGGCTGTTGCCCCACCGGATGTGGGTGGTAAGAAGAATGAAATCAAAATTGCCGGACTTAAAGGACGCCAGGTAGGGGCTTCGCCAGAAGGATGACTGCGGCAGGTACTCCAGCCCTACTTTCTTGCGTGGAGCGTCGGCCTCCGCCGCCAGGCCGTTGAAGGTGGCGGCTCGCCGGTCATAAACGTAGGCCACGCGTTCGTGGTTGCCACCTGCATCGGGAATCATGTCGGAATAAACCGCCCGCCAGTAAGGCCCCAGAATCTTGAGAACGCGGCTGAGGTCGTCAAGATTGTCGCGCAGCTCCACGATGCCGATCAGGTCAAACTGTCCCATGATTTCGGCAATGTAGTGGACGGCCGCCTCGGTGCGCCGCACTTTGCCAAACTCGCGGATGTTCCAGGTGGCAATGTTCAGAGTTTCGTCGAGCTTGGAGGACGGGATTTTGGCGGCGTCGATTCGCTTGCGGAGGGCAATGAGCCCCCGGGCGATCTCTTTTGAGATTTTTCCGTGGTGCATGGAATCGGTTCCTTTCTCCCCGGGCACCCGCCGCATAGCTGAGGCTCGCCGGGCAGTGGACGCGCGGCAAGATGTGCGGTCACCCGGAAGCCAGGGTGCAAGATTTATACACCCCGGGCCGCCGTGCTGCAAGGGCTCTGAAGACAGAAAGCTGAGCGCTGAGTTGCCGGGCTGCGGTCTAAGCAAACGTTACCGTGTAGGCGCGGCCACGATCGGCCTTGAAAGAAAAAGAGCCGTCATTGTTGGTTGAAAAGCGAACGGCGCGGGCACGGGAGCGGATGGCGACAATCTTCTGGCCTTTCGGTGCGCGGAGGCGGTGGGTGCCGGCGGCCGTAGCTCGCAGACGCGCGAAGGTGGCGCGGCCGTTTTCCCATGCAAGGTCAACCTGCAATCCGCCGCGCGCGCAAAATCCCTTGAAGCGGCCTTCGGCCCAGGCCCGGGGCAGCGCGGGCAGGAAGGCGATTTCGCCGGCGTGGCTCTGGAGCAGCATTTCCGCAATGCCGGCCGTGCCGCCCAGGTTGCCGTCAATCTGAAACTGCGGATGCGTGCGGCTGCCGGAATTGAAAAGGTTGGCCAGCGTGTAGGCGCGGAGCAGTTCCACCACGCTTTGCCGCGCGGCCTCGCCGTCAAGCTGGCGCGCCAGCAGACTAATGGCCCAGGCGCGACTCCAGCCGGTGGACCCGCCGCCGTTACTGAGACGACGATCAACGGAAACCCGCACGGCGCGCGCCAGGCGCGGCGTTCCGCGCAGGGTGATCTGATTGCCCGGGTAGAAAGCGAAGAGCGGGGAGAAGTGGCGATGGCCGGGCGCAGGCTCATCGTGATCCTCCATCCACTCCTGGAGCTGGCCGTGGCGGCCGATCTGCAGGGGAAAAAGCCTATCCAGTTTGGCCTGGATTTTTTCGCGCAGCAGCTCGTCGCGCCCGAGCAGCCTGCCGGCTTGCAGCGTGTGGCGGAAAATGGCGTGGGTCATTTCCAGGTCCATCGTCGGGCCCATGCACAGCCGGGCCACGGTTCCGTCCGCCATCCGGTAACTGTTTTCAGGTGAAGTTGAAGGGCCCGTAACCCAATGGCCCTGGCCGTCGCGGACAAGATAATCCAGCAGGAAAAGCGAGACCAGCCGCAGCACGGGATAAGCGCGCTCACGGAGGAACGCGAGGTCGCGGGTGAAGTCGTAATGGTCCCAGAAATGCAGCGCCAGCCAGGCTGCCCCCATGGGCCAGATGCCTGGGCCTACGGAATCCACGGGCGCCGCGTGCCGCCACAGGTCGGTGTTGTGGTGCGCCACCATGCCCCCTGCGCCGTACATTTCGCGCGCCGTGCGCCCGCCGGTGGGCCTGAGGCCCTCCAGCAGGTCAAAAAGCGGGCCGTGGAGTTCAGAAAGGCTGCACACTTCCGCCGGCCAGTAGTTCATTTGTATATTGATGTTGATGGTGTACTTGCTCTCCCACGGCGGCGCGAGGCTGGCGTTCCAGATGCCCTGCAGGTTGGCCGCCATGCTGCCCGGTCGGCTGCTGGCCATCAGCAGGTAGCGGCCGTACTGGAAATACAAGGCGGCCAGCGCGGGGTCGTCCGCCCCTTTCTTCTGCTGCGTGAGGCGCTCGTCGGTGGGCATCGCCGTTAGCTCGGAAGTGCCGGGCAGGTCGAGTGCCACGCGCCTGAAGAGCCGCGCATGGTCCTCCATGTGGGCCCGAACGAAGCTGGTTGTACGATTTGAGTGCGGCAACCTGCAGCCGCTTTTCGCACGCTGCGCGTGGCGCAGGGCTGCGAATTTCGGTTTCGGCAGCCAGCAAAAGCGTGGCGGCGTTTGCACCCATAACCTTCAGAGTGCTGCCGCGGGTCTCGATGCTTCCGCCTTCGGCCATGCAGTGAAGCACGGCGACGAAACGCACGCCCTCGGTTCCCCATGCCTTTTCGCGTTCACTGTGCGCGATGGCCTGGCCTTCCAGCAGAATCTGATTGGAGCCGCCCGCGGCGCTTTTGGCATCGGCTTCGCGTGAGAGGCGAACGGTGAATGAGAGACCGCCCGGTTTGTCGCAGGTCAGGCGGACCGCCATCACCTGGTCCGGCGCCGACGAAAAGACTTCGCGGTGGAAGCGCACTCCTCCCGAACTGAAATCGACCGTGACGATACCTTCAGTGAGATTGAGTTCACGGCGGTAGTCGGACGGATCGCTTCATCCCTAAAATCGAGCCATAGGTCGCCCAGCGGCTGGTAAGGCGGCAGCCGCACGGGATTTCCCATCAGGGTTTGGGCGGCCAGGTTTTGCGCTTCAATCGGTTGGCCGGCGAAAAGGAGTTTCCGAATCTCAGGCAGGCTTGCAGGCGCGCGCTGGTTGTTACGATCGCTGCGGACGCCCACCCACACCGTGTCTTCGTTCAACTGGATGTGCTCTTGTTGTGCTCCGCCAAACATCATTCCGCCCAGGCGGCAGTTGCCGATGGGCAGCGCCTCGTGCCATTCGAC